>NZ_CP045670.1 GCF_017161325.1 Treponema pedis
ATGAGTGAATGGAACTACGAACTTTTTTGGGACGAGATTATTTCTCAATTTAAAAATGAATTACAGGAAGCGTCTTTTTCGATGTTTTTCGCAGTTATAAGATACAAAGCTTCAACAAAAACATCAATAATCATTGAGGTACCCTCACAGTTTATAAAAATTCAAATCATGCAAAGATACCAGGCGGATATAGAACGCAAGCTTTTGGAAATTTCAGGACAAAAATTGTTGGTCGAATTCGAGGTAAGCACGGTACCTATAACAAACAGCCAAAATGAACCCGAAGAAGATACACATTCTTTAAATACAAAAACAATCGTTAAACCGGCTCCGAAAAAAAACGAAAGCAGAGGTGCTCATCCGAGTTTAAACGAGGATTATAATTTTGATGATTTTATTGTAGGCCCCAACAACAACTTTGCCGTTAATGCCGCTCTTGCAATCACAAAAAATCCGGGGACATCGTATAACCCGTTTTTAATTTACGGAGGCGTAGGACTCGGAAAAACCCACTTAATGCAGGCTATAGGCAATGATATTTGGAAAAATACAAAACTCAAAGTAATTTACGTAACCGCCGAAAATTTTACAAACGAATTTGTAGAATGTGTTCAAAAAAAAGCAATGCCCTCATTTAAAAGTAAATACCGTACGGCGGACATACTTTTAATAGACGATATTCACTTCTTTCAAGGAAAGGCGGAAACCCAAGAAGAGCTTTTTCATACCTTTAACGAACTTTACGAAAGAAACAAACAAATAGTATTTACCTGCGACCGTCCGCCTTCGGAATTAAAAAACCTTTCAAAAAGGCTTCAATCAAGATTTGAACGCGGTTTAAACGTTGATTTACAAACTCCCGGCTTTGAAACACGCTGTGCAATTCTTTTAAAAAAACTTGAAAAACGCAGTGTAAAAATACCTGAGAAAGTCGTACAAATGGTTGCAAAAAACGTTTCTTCCAATGTTCGTGATTTGGAAGCAGCTCTTACAAAGCTGATAGCTTATGCCGAACTTACTAAAAAAGAGATAACGGAAGCCCTGGCCCAAAATTTACTTCGCGACTTTTTCGGCTCTACACGGCAGCGCAATGTAAGCGTCGATATTATTCAAAAAACCGTTGCCGATTATTTCCGCATTTCCATTTCGGACATAAAAGGCAAAAAACGAACAAAGAGCTTTGCATATCCGAGGCAAATTGCCATGTATTTATGCAGAAAAATGACGGAATGTTCTACAACCGAACTCGGAAATGAATTCGGCGGAAGGGACCATACAACAATTTTACACGGCTGTAATAAGGTGGAAGACCTTATGCGGGCGGACCCCGGTACGGAAACTACCATACATGAACTGCAAAAACAAATAAAAGAAAATATAAACAAATAAAACCGCACAACTGGGTTCAATCCGATAAATACTCTTGACTTTTCTTTAAAAATATAGTAATTTTAATCAACTATCTTTGGGGATGTTCCGGTTTCGACCGGAAAGACGGAGGCTTAGGCTGCAGGCGGAGTGCCGACCTCCAGATTCGGCAAAAATTATAACTGCCGAAAATAACGACAGTTTCGATTACGCCTTAGCTGCATAATCGCGGAACCTGCACTGCACTGCTCCGAGCGGAGCAAGGTTCCGACGCTGACCGGAGCTTAGCTTTTTAACGGTGTGCAAACGTTAAAAGGGACTTTTTTTGCAATAAGGATTCGACGCTTGCGGTGCTGCTACCGAATCCCGACAATTACCTCGCACCGATAAGCCTGTAGATGCTTCTGATTCCCTTTTCGGGACGGGGGTTCAATTCCCCCCATCTCCAAACCTTACACTTTTAAACGTACCGCAAAATCTGCGGCTGACTGCAATTTTTTACTATACAGTTAAACCGATTAAAAACCCTTCCGATTGGCATAAACAGTCGGAAGGGTTTTATTTACAAATCTTCACGGAATAAAGGCATACTCATACATCTCGGGCCGCCTCTTCCTCTGGAAATTTCGGCACTCGGTATTTCTACAACTTTTATTCCCTTTTTAAGCAACAGTTCATTCGTAATATCGTTGCGGTCATAAACGATTACCGTACCCGGTTTTATACAAAGAGTGTTGGAACCGTCATTCCACTGTTCACGTTCGGCTGCAATTTTATCGCCGCCCGCGCATTGTATTAAATCCACAGCTTTTGTACCCGTGTGTTTCGCAAGAATATTTTTTAACTCATCTTGAATAAACTCTACATGAAGTTCTCCGTCTTTTGCTCCGCGCGTTATTTCAAAAACTTCCAACGGCCCCAATATTCCGGGGTGTATTGTAAATTTATCATAATCTATTTGAGTAAATACCGTATCCAAATGCATAAAGGCCCTCTTTGCCGGTATTTTAAAAGCAAGAACGGTTTCTATTGAAGATTTTCGTTTAAAAAAGACATTGTGAGCCAATACTTCTATAGCGGAAGCCGTAGTACGCTGCGAAATTCCTATAGCCAATACCTTTTTGCTTATATTAAGAATATCGCCGCCTTCAATATTGTCGGCAGTATAACGGTCATAAAATTTTTCGACCTTACCCGCATAATCTTTATGATAGTTAAAAATATATTCCCCGTAAATGGTTTCGCGGCAGCGTGTCAGGGAAAACATTTTATGTAAACTTACACCGTTACCTATGCATGCAAAAGGGTCCCGCGTAAAATATAAATTAGGCATAGGGTCTACCAATAAACTGTCTTTATCCAAAACCCTGGAGGTTAAAGAATTGGGATTTGTTACTCCCAGCTCCCTTACCTTTATACCTGCCATTGTTTTTAAAATCAAAGCCTTAGAATCTTTTATACCGTTAAGAAAATCAAAAAGAGCCTTTTTATAAAATTCCGATGTAACACCCGCTTCATCTATATATTGCAATAAAAATTTTTCACGTATTTCAGAGCTTTGAGCAAGCACATCTTTTGCCAAATCTTCAAGATAAACAACCTCTACTCCATTTTCTCTTAATTTAGCCGCAAATTCGTCATGTTCTTTTTGTGCATTTTTTAAAAACGGAATATCATCGAACAACAGTTCTTCAAGAGTATCGGGGGTAAGATTTAATAACTCATCATCGGGTCTGTGAAGCAACACTTTTTTCAACTGCCCTATTTCGCTGGTAACATGAATCGGGTTCATATTGGTCTCCTTATATCTATATTATATTATAGGTCAATATTGTACAAAATAAAATAAAAAAATGCAAGTCCGAAATATAAATAAAGTATTTATAAAAATAAAAATTTTTACTTAAAAGGTATTGACATTTATTTTGAAATTCTGTATATTGTATTCACACACAGAAAATACACACTATTATTCTATTCACAAGCTGCCCTTTCTCCTCCTTTTCGGGCAGCTTCCTTTTTATTAAGCGGAATATCCATTGTTTTATCTTTCCATAGAATAAATTCTTTTAAACGGTAAAAAATTAAAATAAAAAATAACAACTCTTATAAAACCGTTAAAAAACGGCAGCCTTGACACTTAAAGGATTCTAAAATATAATACTCCCCATTATGATTGACTTAATAAAAGATATTTTAACCTCCGAACCTAAGGGCCAAACTATCGATGTTTACGGCTGGGTTCGCACAAAACGGGAAACTAAAAATTTAGTTTTTATCGAAATTAACGACGGGTCGTGTTTCGCTTCGATTCAAGCAGCTTTCGACCGCGAAAATAATCTCGATGAAAATACGGAAAACGTTTTAAAGAAAATTTCTACAGGCGCTTCCGTAAAAGTTTCGGGCAAATTAATTCCTTCTCCGGCTCAAGGTCAGGCCGTTGAAATCAAAGCGGAAAATATCAATTTGTTCGGTAATGCTCCCGTTGAAAATTATCCTTTACAAAAAAAGCGTCATACTTTTGAATTTTTGCGGGAGATTGCACATTTACGCCCGCGTACAAATACATTCGGTGCCGTTGCCAGAATGCGAAGTCAAATGGCTTATGCAATTCATGTATTTTTTCAAGAACGCGGCTTTCAATATGTGCATACGCCGATAATTACAGGCTCCGACTGTGAAGGCGCAGGTGAAATGTTTCATGTTACAACTTTAGACATTGAAGAAACCGTAAAAAAGGCATTAAAAGAAAAATGCGAGCCTGAAAAATTCAGCATTGATTATTCACAGGATTTTTTCGGAAAACAAACAAACTTAACCGTTTCGGGACAGCTTGAAGGCGAAACTTATGCTACAGCCCTTTCGCGCATTTATACTTTCGGGCCTACTTTCCGTGCGGAAAATTCCAATACTACGCGCCATTTATCGGAGTTTTGGATGATTGAACCTGAAATGTCATTTTTTACCATAAAAGAAAATATGCAGCTTGCCGAAGATTTTATCGTTTTCTTATTAAAATGGGCATTGGAAAAATGCGGCGAAGATTTAAAATTTTTCGACGAAAGAATAAAACAAGGTCTTATCGATACGTTAAAGCATGTAGCGGAAACCCCGTTTACACGGCTTACATATACCGAAGCGGTTGCGGAACTCGAAAAGCATAAAGATAAATTTGAATTTAAGCCGTATTGGGGCTGCGACTTACAAAGCGAGCATGAAAGATTTTTAACGGAAGAAATTTACAAAGGGCCTGTAATCGTTACCGATTACCCTAAAGAAATAAAATCGTTTTATATGAAATTAAACGATGACGGAAAAACCGTACGCGGTATGGACGTGCTTGTTCCGGGTTTGGGAGAAATTATAGGCGGCTCCGAACGCGAAGAAAATCTTGAAATTCTGCAAAACAGAATCAAAGAGCTTAAACTGCGCGAAGAAGATTATTGGTGGTACTTGGATTTACGCCGCTACGGCACGGTTCCTCATTCAGGCTTCGGCTTGGGATTTGAAAGACTCCTTTTATATGTTACGGGTATGGCAAATATTCGCGACGTTATTCCCTTCCCGCGTGCACCGAAATTGGCGGAATTTTAATTTTCCTTAATCGGAACATTATTTTAAATTTAAAAACCGGCGGAATAAAAATGATAAAAGGCGGCAGAATTATTTTAAAATTTATTTTAATTTGTTTTGCCGCCGTTTTTATTTTTGCTTCAGCGTGTGCCGCCTTTCTTTTTAAATACGGTACCGATTTAAAAAATGCCGAACCTTTTTTTGTAACGGAAGAAAAAAAAGAAAATGCAAAAAAAGAGTTTTATAAAAAAATAAATTTTAAACCTCAACACGTTCATCTTAATTCCGTAGAAAATTTTTTACCGGTAAAAAACAATCTTAATTTAAATGCAGCATCTTATATTTTACTTGATGCAAAAACGGGTACGATAATTTTACAACACAACGAAAACAAAGTAATACCTCCCGCCTCCCTTACAAAACTTGCCGCAATTTATACGCTTATGAAAAATAAAAAGTTTCAGGACGGAACAAAAATCGTAAAGCCCCCGAAAGAGGCATGGGCGGTTTTTTTGCCGCCCAATTCCGCGGAACTGGGGTTAGGAAAAGCACAGCAACTAAGCATAAAAGAATTACTTTTGGGAATGTCGGTGTGCTCCGGGAACGATGCCGCATTAGCCGCCGCAATAATTGCGGAAGGTTCGTCCGAAAAATTTGTAAATCTTATGAATTACGAAATGAAAAACTTAGGTTTGGAAAAAACTTACTTTACGGAACCTACCGGTTTAAGCGAAAAAAATAAGACAACCGCAAAAGAATTTGCAGCGTTTTCACTTAGGTATGTCAATACCTATCCCGATAATTTAAAACAGCTTCATTCAATTGACGAAATAGAATATCCTTGCGAACACAATATGATTATTAAAAAAAATAAAAACGGTCATATTGTAAAATACAGCCCTGTAAAAAAACTTGCGACAAATACTCTTTTAAAAAAAATAAAGGGCTGCGACGGTTTAAAAACCGGTTTTATTTATGAATCGGGCTTTAATATTTCGCTTACCGCCGAACGTAACGGAATGCGTTTTATTGCGGTAATCTTGGGCGGTGAAGGAAGCAGCATAAGCGAAGGAATTTCCATACGCGAAAAAAACGGAATTAAGATTATGGATTTTGCATTCGACAATTTTAAAACCGCAGATATTTCAAAAGAAAATATTATAAACAAAAAAATTATAGTTTTAGGTTCCGAATTAAAAGCAAACCGCTCAGCGGTAAAACCTATTCTTGCATGTACCGATTTTTCGGAAAACCATTTAACTCTTTTTAAAGACGACGAAAAGTATATTGAAAAAATTATAGAACTTCCGCAAACCGTAAATGCGCCGTTATATGCCGGACAAAGGTTAGGACAAATAACATATAAAATAAAAAATTCAAGTATAATTTTAAAAACAATTCCGCTTATTTGCCCTGCCGATATAAAAGCAGGTTCGGAGTTCAGAAAAAAAATAGATAAATTTTTAATGGGGAGTTAATTTATGTATATAAAAAAAACCTATGGAAATCGAAGCTAAGAGCATGGATATAATCGAACAAAGTATGAGCGACACCCGGTTTTCTCCTGAAGAAAAAATTATTGCAAAACGTATGATTCACACGACAGGCGATACCGATTATAGAAAAATAATCATTTTTAAAAATAATTTTGTACAGGCCGCAAAAAATGCAATGCAAAAAGGCCTTACAATTTTTACCGATACAAAAATGGTTTCAATAGGAATAAATAAACCCGCTCTTTTAAAAACAAAAAATAATCTTTTGTGCTTAATCGATGATGAAGAAGTTTTAGCACTTTCCGAAAAAAACGGTACAACCCGCTCTTCCGCAGCGGTAGATATAGCCGTAAAACGCGGTGCCGAAGCCTTTGTAATCGGAAATGCTCCTACAGCCTTATTCCGCCTTTTAGAATTGTGCAAAGAAAAAAAAGTTACCCCGGAATTTATAGCGGGAGTTCCGGTAGGCTTTGTAGGTGCGGCGGAATCCAAAGAAGCCTTACGCAAGGAAAACTTTCCTCAAATTTCCACGGAGGGAACAAAGGGCGGAAGTAATGTTGCAGCTTCAATTATAAATGCTTTATTATATATGCTGGTAGAAAGATAATTGACAACCTCGCATTAAAATCGCAGGCTACGGTTTACAGCCCGAAACGGATTAAACCCTCCCGAACGAATAAACCGCATTATAAAATTTCTCCTTGAGTCCAATGCCAAAGAGGCTTTGAAAGGGAAGATGAAAAAGTTTGTACGCGGTTAAAATCCGGAAGCCAATCATCAGAAGGAACAAGTTCTTGATAAAAACCGTTGTCTATTTTTAATGCCGATAAAAAATTTCTTAAAATTATGTCCTCAGAATTTTTAAGCATTCGGTTTTCAAAAAGAGAAACGAACTTTGCTTTAGGGTTTGCCTTTATAGGAGTATATTGCGTCATAAGGGAAAGCAAGGCTTTGTCTTTTAAGTTTTGCGAAAACCATTTTAAAACGGCCTTGGTATCTTCCATACGTGAAGGCAGAGCCAAATGCCTGACGATTACTCCGGAAACAAGTTTTCCGAAAGGGTATCTTATATCATCGGTATATTCCAATTTTAAAGGAGATATTTCAGCCATTTTTAAAATTGCTTTTAACGCCGTTTCAGGATAGTCGGGAGCTTTAAAAACTTGATAAGAAATTTCAGGGTTTAATGTTTTTAAATCCGGAAGCCAGCCGTCAACACAATCCGATAAAAGCCCTATAGCCTCTTCCGTTTCGTAAGCGGAAGAATTCCATACAACGGGAATATTCAGTCCTCTTTTTTTTGCAAGACTTAGTCCTGCCGCAATTGCAGGAATTGCATGGCTTCCTGTTACAATGTTTATGTTTTCGGCATTATTCGACTGTAAAAGCAAACAAATATCCGAAAACTCTTTTAGGGTTACACCCCTTCCAGTTTCCTCTTGCGATATTTGGTAATTTTGACAAAACGAACAGCGCAAATTGCAGCCCGTTATAAAAATCGTTCCCGAGCCGGTTTTTCCGGTTACGGGAGGCTCTTCTCCAAAATGAAGCCCCGCCCATGCGACCCTCAATAAATTCGTTTCTTTACAAAAACCCGTTTTTCCGGCATTACGGTTTACTTTACATCGTTTAGGACATAAAATACAGCTTTCATATTCTTTAAAAATAAATTCGTCGGACGTTAAAGAGTCTAAGGTACAAGAAGGCACAAAAAAATTCCCCATAAGAAATGAATATATAAGATACACGGCAAAAATACAAGAGCGGAGAAACTAATTATAAATAAAAAATCGATTTTAAGTTATCGATATGCTACTAGACCAAAAGAAAAGAAACGCTTATACTATTGGTGTATCAGGTGTATAAAAAAGTAATTTTCAATTAAGGAGAACTTGACAAAATGAAAGAAAAGTGTATAACCTACCCCCCCCCCCCCCCCCCCAACCGGGAGATAATAAAATGAAAGGGAAAAAATCCTTTTCTCTGCGGGCAAAGTTTATTATTATTCTCACCGCTGCAATTATTGTATTGGCGGCAGGAATTTGTACGGTTATCGGCATACAGTTGTATATTATGAATACGGAGCAATTCAATCGGTTTATCGAACAGGAATTTTCCGCTATTAACCAAACCGTTCAGCTATTCACACGGAACAATAAAAATACGGTAAACGTCCTTTCCGAACATTCGGCAATAAAAAATGCGGGAAAAACACTCCGTAACCAAACACCGGAAGGAGAGACATACGTACGGGACCGCACCGAAGCCGATATACAAAATGAACGGACAATACTTTCCGTATTGGCAAATATTGAAAAAAATTATCCCGAATTTGTAGAAGTATATATAGGGACGAAATGGGGAGGAGAAGCGACCTCTGCCGGAAAGGAAGAGGAAAAAGGATATGACCCGCGCACCCGTCAATGGTATAAAGAAGCTGAAAAAAATACAGGTAAAATAATTATTACAAATGCATATATTTCCACAACAAAGGAGCCGGTTATTACCTTCGCAAAAACGATAACATCGGAAACGGGAGAGTTTATCGGTTGTTTAGGTGCCGATGTCAGCCTTACCGAATTAACTTCTTTTATCAATACCGTCAAAATAGGTAAAACGGGCTATGCGATGTTGGTGCAAAATGACGGAATGATTCTTGCAGATCCTAAACACCCGCAAGCGAATTTTAAAATGCTTAAAGATTCGGGAGTTCACGCTTTTACACAATTACAGTTGAATAACAGTACGGCCGTATCTATTGAAATGGACGGAGAAAATTGGAGCGCTCGTATTTTTTCTATAGAAGAACCGGATTGGAAAGTAATTACCTTGGTTGAACAGTCCGAAATGCTTACACTTTTTACACGGCTCGTTCAAAATATGGCGTGGATTTCCGCAGTACTTATTATCGCCGTACTTATAACCGGCTTTGTTTTTTCAAGCCGGCTCGGCTTTTATTTTAAACAGCTGCAAACGGTTTTTGAAAAAATTGCCGCAGGCGACATTACCGATAGAATCCGTTATAAAAACAACGATGAAGTCGGACAGCTTATGTATTACTTTAATCAAACCCTCGATAATATGAGCGGCATACTCCGCTCCTTAATAAGCGAATCGCAGGAAATGAACCGCATAGGAGAGATTTTATCAAGCGATATGACCGAAGCGGCAAGTGCCGTGCAGCAAATAAACGGAAACATAGAACAGGTAAAAAAACAAATATTAACGCAATCGGCAAGCGTTACCGAAACGGCGGCAACCGTCGAGCAAATTATCCGCATTATAAAACAGCTTGCAGAAAGTATTAATGCGCAAAACGAAAGTATCGGGCGCTCCTCTTCTTCCATAGAACAAATGGTTGCAAACATAAATGCAATCACCGAAACCTTACAAAAAAACAATATTCTGATAAAAACGCTTTACGAAAAAAGCATAAAAGGAAAAGAAGGCGCAAGCACTGCAAATTCGGTTGTTATGCAAATAGCCGAAAAATCCGATTCTCTTTTGGAAGCAAGTCAGATTATTCAAAACATTGCGGAACAGACAAATCTTTTGGCAATGAATGCGGCAATAGAGGCCGCTCATGCAGGAGAAAGCGGAAAAGGCTTTGCCGTTGTTGCCGATGAAATACGCAAACTTGCGGAAGAGTCTAATTCGCAAGGTAAACAAATAGGAGCCGCCCTTAAAGAATCGATTGAAATTATCAATCATTTAATTGCCGCGGGTACCGGAGCGGAAAAAACATTTGATGAAGTGTATGAGCTTGCGCATAATATTTCGGAACAGGAAGATTATATTACCGCTTCGATGCAGGAGCAAACGGAAGGAAGCCGCGAGGTGCTTGAAGCTATCCGCGATATAAAAGACGTAACGGAAAAAGTAAGGTCGGGTTCCGAAGAAATGCTTATGGGAAGTAAAAATGTCGCACAAGAGATGAAAAAACTGAACGAGCTTACCGGAACTATTGCAGACAGTATGAATGAAATGGCTTCAGGCTCGGTACAAATAAATAATGCGGTACAGGAAGTAAACGAAATTGCACAAAAAAATAAAAACAGTATAGAAAAAGTAGTACTGGAAGTCGAAAAGTTTAAAGTATAAAAATTTTAAGGCGGTCTCCGAGCTCCTGACGGATTTTCAGAGGCCGCCCGATTATTTTAAAATCGATAAAACCGTTTTGTTACAAATCGGCAATTATCTTTATTTTTTATGTAAAATTTTTAAAACCCATTCTTCATAGTTTGCGGGCTTTTCTTCATTTTTTAAATCGAAATATTTTTCCGCATTTTTTTCAAAACCGTTCATATCATTTAAACAATAATCGGCAATTGCAAGATAATAATAAGCATCAGGATAATCTTTCCCGCAATTTAAAAAAGCATCTTTTTTTATCTGTTTATATTTATTCGTATTTATTAAAGACCACATATAATTGGCGTAAACGGCAAAATATTCGGGAAGCTCCGGCATATTCGGAGCGGCATTGTAATAAGCCTTTTTTAAATATTTATTATAATTATCAATATCTTTTAACATTTTATATGCCATAGCGGTATTATACAAAATATGAGGATGTGAAGGTTTAAGTCCTTCCAAAACCTTATAATACATTAATGCCAGCTCCGGCCTATTATTTTCTACTAATAAGCTGTCGGCAAGAACCGTTGCTGAATTAAAGTTAATTTTAGCCGCTTTTTTTAAATATTTATTAAATTCGGAATTTTTACCTTGGAGTCTCAATGTCGTACACAGATTTATATATCCTTCAAAATATTCGGGATAATACTTTACCGATTCCTTTCCATACTTTACGGCCTTATCCAAATCTCCAATCATAAGGTATAAATATGTAAGTTCGCTGCAAACATATTTATATTTAGAGTCCTTGCCGTACACAAATTGTAAAAATTTTTCGGAAGACTCAAAGTCTCCTATATCAATAAACGCAAGCCCCAAAAAATAGTTTACTTCTAAATTTTGAGGATAAGTACTGTATAACTCTTTCATTTTTTGAAGAGATTCGTTTACATATCCGTTATAATATAACTCTTTAGCTTCTTCGATATCATTTTGAGCGTAAATGTTAAAAGTTAAAAAAAACGCAACAAGAATAACCGAAATTTTTTTCATATTTTTCTCCTGTAAAAATTTTATAATCTAAGTTTAAAAGAATATACATACAAAACCGTTTATCTTAACTCCGTTTATTATAGCATAAAAAACGCTTTTGACTATCTTTAACACTTTTTCTAAAAACTCCTGCCTCCTCCTCCGTGGCTTTCACCGCTTGAAGAAGTATGCGTACTGCTTTTTCCGCTTGAAGAATTTTCGTTCGATTTCGGAATTATCCTGCTTACGGTATTTGTAGAAAGAAAAACATCTTTTACGGGATTAAACCGTGCAACGGAATTTTTATCCGTATTGTAAAAGGCTTGAACCTTCTTTGCCTTATAGCTGCTTTGAGTCCCGAAAAATTTAGCGAAAAACATCATAAGCCCGACCGCTAAAGAAACCGCAACTTCCATAAACGAAAGAGAATTATAAAAATAACCTGAAAGTCTTTTTATATATGCATTAAAAGCCGCCTTATATTCTCCGTCTTTTAACCCTCCGTCTATTACCGTGTCAAGAAGTTTTTCAATTCTTGAATCGGTTATTGCAAAGATTGTTTTTTCTCCATGTGTTGAAATATGCACATGACGGCTCCCCGACGTTCCGTTTCCCGTTACAAACAACAATAAGGAGCCTTCCTTTTCAGGCCCTTGACCGTAACCGTTATAATCGAAATAATCGTCGGCAAATTCTTCAGGTGTTTTTCCTCCGGTTTCCGAAACTATTACTATTACCGTATCGGATTTACTTTTTTCTGAAACCTTTTTAAGGTAGTCCGTAATTTCGGCAGCTTCATCGGCCGTTAAAATACCTTCATTATCCACTAAAAGCTCTTTTCCGAAAACAGGTATAACCGCAAAAAGAAAAAATAAGCATATAAAAAAAGATAAAGAAAATTTTTCGGTTACCATATAAATAAACCTCCTAAAATTAAAAGTCCTGCCGCAGCTGCTGAAACAAGGGCTGAAAACAGAGCCAGCCTTGTCTTATCGAGAGGCAGCTCGCCGAAGGATTTTCCCGTTTGGCCGTTGACGGCAAACACGTATGTTTTTCCTTTATAAAGGTAGGTTAAAATCCATGAGGGAAGAAGTACATAACGGCAATCTTTTATCGAATAAACGGACTCATCTTTTTCATCTTCGATTGAAGAATAATCGGCAGAATCTCTAATTGCATTTATAGCTGTTGTTTTTGCTTTTTCCGTAAAGACAGGTTCCGCTTCTTCTTTTTTTATATCGTATTGTTCGGCAAAAAAACCTGCCAGATAACCTGCAGAAAAATCTATTTGTTCATCTTCATCATAAATGCTTATTCCGTTAATAAGGTTTTTATCTATTTTTGTAAAGGCCAATTCTTTAATATTATTTATATCGATTTTTCCCGAACGGTTGATATCATATTTATCGGTTTTGGTATATTCCTTATCGCCCGATGTCCAGCTTGAAACCGAAACGCCTACCGCATGATAGTTTATATCCGCTTCGATATCCGCCTGCCAATACGGAAGATAAATCCCGGTTATTTTATCTTGAGTGCTTTGCGAGGTAAAATCGGAAGGCACATACCGTTTTCCGCGTACCCATTCTTTAAACTTCGATACGGCTTCTTTTTTATCAATTTTAAAAGGAATAACCTTATCCGGTTTAAATTCACCCGAAAGCCTGTCGTTTAAAATGACGGGGCTGTGGCAATAATAACAAAAAGAAGCGCTGGAAGTCTCCCCCGCCGCAACTTCAGCTCCGCAATTGCCGCATACATACTGTTTTATTCCGTTCCCGCTGCCGGAAGAAAGAGGCTCTTGAGCGGAATCTTTTTTTGCCGCCGACCTTTCAAGGTAACTTGTCAGCTCTTCTTCGCTGTATTTATTAAAACAATACTCGCATTTAAATCCTCCGATTTTGGGATTAAATTTTATAGGAGCCCCGCAGCCGGGACATTTGTAGTTTAAACTCATTGTATCCTCCTCTAAAAACAAAAAGTTTTGAATTACCTACTGTAATTTTGTTCCGCACTCAGGGCAGAATTTAGCTCCCGGTTTTATTTCGGCACCGCAATTGGGGCAGCCGCTTCCCGCCGGTTTAGGCTGTCCGCAATTTGAGCAGAATTTACCTCCGTTTTTTGTCCCGCACTCGGAGCAAAACCATTCGCCGGCTTGTTTTTCGCCTGCCGCCCGTTGAGCGTCTTGCCGTTGCTGCATATTGGTTTGGCTTGCCTGTCCCATAAAACCTCCGGCGGCATTCATACCCATTCCCATGCCCATAAACGCCATTCCGGCGCCTGCGGGGTTTGAGCCGGCCGCTTCCATACCGCGTGCAACGGAACCTTGTACAAAGCCTTCCCGAACGGACGGGTCGCCGAGCATTGCACCCTTATTGCGCATATTGATAAGTTCTTTCGATTCGTCGTCATAAGAAATACTTGCAATACCTACCGCAAGTACTTCCATACCGCGCAATTCTTTCCAAGAATCGTCCAATATTTGCGCCATATGCTTACTAAGCAAGGTTCCTTTTGAGGGCAGGAAAGAAATTCTCTCTCCTTCCATAGACATTTGACTTATGGCGGCTTGTAAGGCTTCTAAAAACTCCGTAAGGTATTGTTCATTTATTTCATCGATATGAAGATTAACGGCATCACGCGGGCAAGCTTCCTTAAAAAACTTTATCGGGTCCGTAATTTTAATTGAGTAATTTCCGAAAGCCCGCAAAAATAATTCCGCATTATAAAAGTTATCAAAGTACTGCAAGGGATTGGGCGTGCCGAATTTTATACCCTTTATTTCCTGCAAATTTATATAAAACACTTCCTGTTTTGACGGTGCCGTTCCCCCGAATTTAAAACGGGAAAAGGTTTCTTTTATTGCCTCCCCGAATTGCCCGCCGAATAAAGACGGAGCGGAAGAATTTTCCACCTTAAAATAGCCCGGTTCCGCAGAATAATCGACAATTTTTCCGCCGTCCACCAACATCATAAATTGGTTTTGATTTACATGAATAATTGACCCGTTGGAAATTATATCACTTGAACCCTTTTTATTTGTATTTCTTTTATCCGTACGTACGGGAACTCCCTTTGCTAAAACGATACCTTCACCCATTTCATCGGCTTCTATAACCTCAAGCCATTGGTCGGCAAGTCCGCCGCCCGCTGCTCCCAGTGCTGCTGCTATTAAACCCATATAAATCTCCTTGTTTATTGAATTTATAATACATAATATATCATAAATGTCCGATTATCAACATTTAAATAAAAAAATTATTTTTCTATTACGTCTTTTTCGCATAAGCCGAAACCTTCCTCTTCGTTATTTTCAACTCCGTAGGGCTCAATATGTACCATAATGTCATATACATTTTCGATTTTTTCTTTTACTGCCGAAGTAACCTGTTCGGCTATTTTATGAGCTTCATATACACTTATGTCCGCGGCAACTTCTATATCCAAATCTATATCCAAAAGATTTGCCATTCTTCGGATTCTTGCACGGTGCGGATTAAAAACTCCTTTAACGGAATTTACCGCTTCAAATAATTGTTTATATAAAATTTTATTTGTATTCCCGTCCATAAGCTCAACATTAAGCTCTATAAAAAGCTCAACTCCCGATTTTATAATCCACAATCCGACTAAAATAGCGGTAATCGCATCAAAAACGGGCATACGGAAAAAGTAAGAAATTCCTAAGCCGATTAAAACGGAAACCGATAAAACAACATCGTTTGTCATATTTTTTGCATTTGCCTGAATCATCATACTTTCGGCTTTTTTCCCCAGTATGTGTTGATTTAACGCCAAAAGAAGTTTAACCGCAATTGAACAGGCCGTTACCGCAACGGCAAGGATATGAGGCAGCTCCATTACCGCTTCGCCGTAAAATACTGCAATCAATTTTTTTGAAGAGGCTATAAAAAGCTGTAAGCCGGCTGTTAAAATTATAAATGCCAAAATAAGAGAAGCCATAGTTTCGGCACGTTGATGCCCCCAAGGGTGCTCTTTATCTGAAGGTATGTTAATAATAAAACTTACAAACAAGGTCATCATAGAAATTGCAATATCGGTTGCGGAATCTATACCGTCGCCCAAAACGGACAGGCTTCCGGAATAAATACCTATAACAAGTTTTGCCGTGCAAATAATAATATTACCGATAAGAGCCGTAAGAGAAGCTATTCTTACAAGCCTTATTCTTTCATCATGGTTCATACTCATAGGAAAATTATACAATAAAAGGGACGTTTATTTCTACATTGCAGAATTTATTTTTACCGTAAAATATGAAAATATATAAAATCGCCCCCTTTTAGAAACTCCCTTTTTTAAAAGGCGGTCGAAAATTTTACAGGTTAATCTTTTTTAAGTATTCCTTAAAATTGTTTTCCTCCGTTTTAAGTTTTTTATTCGCTTCTTTGATTTTAACTTTTAATCCGTCCAAATCGTTTTCCAGTTTTAAAAGTTTGTCTAAAAATTCTTGTCCCTGACGGCTTTCGGAACCTACAGCTCCAAGATTTTTTCTTACACGGTCCTGCTCTTCGGAAAGCTGTTTAAATTCACTTTGCAAATTATTGTATTCGCTTTTTGCAAATGTAATTTTTTGTTTTTCTTTTATAATCTCTTCAAAAACCTTTCTCAATTTTTCCGGCATATCGGCATTGGAGGCTATCGAAATATATTCCGAATCGCTCATATTATAAACGGTATAAACGGATTCTTCAATTTTTTCTTCCTTCACGGTAAATTGTATTTTATTCCGTCCTTCCGCATAAACTTTAAAGCGGTATTTGTTTGCGGTTTTTTCCATTAAGTTTTCTTCGGTTAATAATTTAAAATCGTATCTTATAGGATGCTCTATAACCAAGGTCTTTTTTTGTTTTCCCGCATTTTTAACCGTATAAGCGGAATCTAAAATCGTTTTGTTTAAAACGGTTAAAACGCCTTCTACAATTTTTACCTTTTCAATATTATATACGGGCTTTTGTATCTTAAAGGCTTCGACTTCGATATCATCGCCGAAAGCGATTATACGTTTTTCACCTTCAGGTAAAAATTCCAAAAGCGCATCTCCTACATATTTTCCGTTATCGAAAACCGTAATGGGCCCGGGAGGCAGTTTTAACCCCGAAGTATTTTCAAAGCTGATACAAAGTTTAGGATTCACGGCAACCGTTCCCGGTATATTTGAAAATACCGAAAATTTTTCGGCAGGCATAGAAGAAAGAGATAAAGGAATCATTGTGCTTTTTTGTCTATCTAAAGTTATAGGTTTAGTCGGAGTAAACGCGAACATTTCACCTACACTGCTGTCGGTTTCAATTCGGTTTTCAAAATACTCGGCAGAATCGCCGTAAGATTCTTTATACTCTTCATCATATAAAGAAGCATTCGACTGTTCAAGCGCCATGTCCATTTCTTCGCTAAGTCTTCGTGCCGAACTTTTCGGAGCTTTCATGTCTTTCATTGACGATGAAAAGGTTTCAGCTTCCGCCGTTTGCGCAATAGCCAAGGGAATTTCAGGGCGATAAGTATAATACGGTTTATATAAATTTTGTTTAAAGCCTACGGGGCGGCCTGTCGTAAGAGTAAGTTTAATATCCTTCCAATCCAAATCGGTGGAGTTATCCACTATTGCCCATGCCTGAAAAGCAGCCGAATCGGTTCCCATATCTATGCGGTAAGAGGGCTTCCAAATAGGAGCTTCCATTATATACGATAAGCGAACCGTACGTTTCCCGGTTCCCCAGACGTTTACGGTAATTACTTTGCGGTTTTTCGCCGAGGCGTTTAAAATCAAATTAAGAGCTGTGTTTAAATCCGCATTTAATTTTTCATCGGTAAATTTAAAAGACTGAATATCGTTAAAAGAAACAAGACGAATGCCTTTTTCCGAAGCAAGCGAAATAAAAAAATCACCCTCCGAAGCCGCATTTTTAGTATCAACGCTTAAAATTTTACCCGTTATTTTATTCGGTGTAAGAATTTCGATTTCGGCTCCCTTTTGGGCTTTTAAAATATCGTAAATACTTGCAGATGAAAAAAGGTTTACTTTTAAACTTTCGAGGGCTTTTTGTAAAGTGTTTTCCGATTCATAATTTATATTCAGTTCTTTTGCGGCGGGGTCCATAAACACAAGCGATTTTAAAACATCATTTATTTGAGACGGAGAAAACGATAAATTAAGCTTTCCCTCTCCCGTTACCGCTCCTTCGTGCAAATAGTGTGCAACCCCGGAAGAGTAAAGCGTAACTTTTTTTAAAGGAATATCCTCTTCCCCGAAAAACCCCGAATTTTGTGCGGCAGCCGTAAGAGTACAGGCGGATGCGGCAAGTGCAAAAAAAATTTTTTTCATAACTTCCTCCATTATTTATAAACACAAGGTCTTTTTAAAAAGCAGGCTCCAAAACAAAGCCCGACACTTCTATGATATCACAGTTTTACTTAAAAACCAAGCGGGAGGATATTTTAAATATAAAGAAGCCTTACATAAAATTCAATTTTATTCTACTCGAACGTGATAAATAACCGATTCGTCTATTATCCCTTTAAACTTAATACGCTGTCTTTGGACAGTTTGGGTAATTGCGGAAATGGACTGCTTTATTCCGCTGTCTTGAAAAAGCTCTTCGGAAATAACAACCTCATTAGGTTTTGCGGCATTTTGAATACGGGCAGCCATATTAACCGTAGTACCGAAGTAATCCAGCCTGTTGTTTAACGTTACCACTATTGCAGGGCCTGAGTGAATTCCGATTTTTACCTCTATAGTTTCATTTTCAGGTTTACCCTTATATTTGGCTATAAGCTGTTTTTGAGCTTCAAGAGCCGCATCGACAGCCTTTTGAGGATTGACAAAAACGCCCATTACGGCATCTCCTATCGTTTTAACCGGAACGCCCTCAAATTCCTTAATTACATCAAACAGAATTTTAAAATGCTCCCTAACCAATCCGAAAGCCCTTACATCTCCGAGTTTGGAATACATATATGTCGAACCCTTAATATCCGTAAATAAGATTGCGGCTCTCATAATTTGAAGCGACTGGTCCGAAATGAGAACATCGGAGCCCATAAGGTCCCTATACATATTATTTTGAATTAAATCAATTCCTCTTATAATATTGGGATTAATCCATGTACGATAATTTCCGCTTGTAACATCTTCCATTATTTTTTTTAAATAATTTTCTTTTATGTAAGGCGGCAGTTGTTTTATATTGGGGTGAATGGAAAAGCAAACTTCAATGTTATCATCTAAGGTATTGGAAAAGGCTTTATTACATGCGGGGCAAAAATTCTCCGTTGTAGCTTCGTGCATAAATAAGGTTTCGTGAGCCACCCCTCCGCAGGCGGGGCAATGATATACCCAGTCAATGATAAAAAATCCGTCGCTTACGCCCTGTATAAAAATATTTAAGGCGGTTTCTCTGCTTAAATTCAAATTATCGGCCAAACCGTATACGTCAATATGAAATAGCCGTTCATCCGGCAACCCCGATAAAGCGGCGGCGACCTTATCTGCCGATACCTGTTCTTTTTGGTAGCGTAATTTTATGTCCATAGGATACCCTCCATAGTAAACTAACATATAATATATGCCGGCGGTTACAATTCGTCAATAGTATATGAAATAAATTTTATTGCATTTATTTAATCCGGAACATACCGTTTTTTTTAAATATTTTCATTTTTTACCATTATTGACGGTAACGGAGAAAAGGCGTATAATATTACTTTTAAAATAACAGCACGGATTATGGGAAAAATTCAGTTTAAAAACAAAATTATTTTTATGTATATCTTTAAAGAACTGCTTTTATATTTTGCAGTTTCTTTTTTATTTTTCTTTTTTATTTTCTTTGTAAACCAAATTCTTTTAATGGCTGAAGAAATCCTTTCAAAAAAAGCCCCCGTTAAAGATGTTTTGCTTTTGCTTTTTTATTCCCTCCCTTTTATAATAGCCACTACAGCCCCTTATGCTGCTCTTGTGGGAACCCTTATGTGTTTAGGCCGCTTTTCCGCGGATTATGAATTTATTTCTATGAATGCCTTAGGCATTTCTTCATCGTTTATTCTTATACCGGTATGCGCCGTAGGTCTTTTAATTTCGGTAGGCTCTTTTATTACAAACGATATATTAATTCCGTCCGGTACTATTAAATTTAATGAAGTGCTTTATAACATAGCTTCTTCAACTCCCGCCCTTGAGCTGGAATCTTATTCAATTAAAAGGAATGAAAATTCGGTAGTAGTTACTGGGTTAATAAAAGATAAGACAGTTCATAATCTTTTAATAATAGATTCAAGCCAAAAAGATGTAAAACGCTACTTATCCGCGGCAAAAACAAATGTCGAAAAGTCCAATGATACTGCAATCATTATGCAGCTTGAAATGCTGAACCCCAGACTGCTTAATTTGGACGCGAACGATGCTTCAAAATTCGATACGGTTTACGGAGAAAGCATTATTTACAATGTGCTTGCAAAAGATGTCGCCCCCAAGTTCATTTCCAGCGGCGGACCGGACAAAATGACATCGCGCGATTTAATAAAAGATATACGCGAAAAAAGGAGTAATCCCGATACCGACGAGCGGTATTTAAATATTTACGTTATGGAATTGCACAGAAAATTTGCAGTTCCTTTCGGAGCATTGTTTTTTGTTTTGCTTGCAGTTGCAATAAGCCGCTCCGGTAAAACTTACGACCAAAGCATAGGCTTTATCGTAGGTCTTTTAATTTCGGTTGCATATTGGGCATTTTTAATAGGCGGACAAATGCTGTGCCTTGAAGCCGATGTAAATATAAACGGGGCTTTCGTAATGTGGTTTCCCAATATTCTTTTGGCGGCGGTTACCGTAATACTTACAATAAGGCGGACATTTAAATGAAACTTATTCAACGCTATCTTTTACAATTATTTATACCCACGTTTATTGTTGCAATGTTGTTTTTTATCCTGCTGCTGCAATTGGGCGACTTATTTGCACACATTGTCGAATATCTGCAAAACGGTGCCGGAATGACGGATATTTTAAAACTGATGGCTTTATACATACCTAAATGTATTTCATACTCGGTACCGCTTGCAATTTTATTTGCAGGTTCTTATACAATGGGTAATCTTTATGTAAAAAACGAACTTACGTCAATTTTTTCCGCAGGTATTTCTCTGGGCAAATTTACCTTACCTATGCTTGCTTTCGGTTTTTTGCTTTCACTCGGAATGATTTTTTTTGAAGATAAAATCGTTATAAAATATTTTTTTGAAAAAACGAAACTTTCAAACCAGCTTTTAAAGAACGAAGAAAGTTTAAATTCTTCGGATATAGTAATTTTATCGGAACTTGGAAAAATAGTTTATCTTGCAGATTATTATAATGCCGTCGAAAAAACTTTATCTAACGTATCCATAGTTAAACGAGATGATAACGGCAATCTTTCATTGATAATAAAATCTCCTTATGCGGTTTGGAGCGAAAACGGTTGGAAAATGGATACGGTATCGGTATACACTTTTAATGAAAAAAACGAAGCGGCACACACTTCCGTATTTCCGGATAATTTAATTTTATCGGAACCGCCTGAAAATTTTCAACAAAACTTAAGCTCCGTAGATGAAATGACTATCGAAAATGCAAAAATATTTATTACAAACCTCAAAAAAAACGGGCTGCCGTATTATGAAGAACTTTCAAAATATTACCGGCGCTTTTCGTTTCCGTTTACTATTTTTATAGTACTGTTTTTTTCAATTTCGCTCGGAGGAAAATTTAAAAAGAATATCTTGCTTATGAGTATTTTATTCAGTTTAGGAATTGCAACTCTTTTTTATATCACCGAAATGATGACAATGATGTCGGCTAAATGGGAATATATTTCTCCGCTGGCGGGAGCATGGACCCCTATTTTAATATTTTTTATAATAAGCATTCTTTTGCTTAGAACCGCACGTACATAATATTTGAAATAAAATATTCATCTAAATAAATTCCCTAAGCATTTTCAATTTTACAGGTTGCTTTTTTTTTTATCCTTTGATATACTATGAATATGATTAGCTTAGATAACATTGAAAATTTAACGACGGCGGTATTCAGCGATGAAGTAATTGAAATAGATTCTTCAACTTTACAAGGTTTAAAAAAAATGCCGGTCGATATTTTCGATAATGTATATTTAGGTGAAGTCAAACCCGATGCCGTTATTCTTTGCATTGATATACGCGGCTTCAGCAATTTTTTTTGCGCTCATGATGAAAAAACCGTATTCTCGTTAATTACTTCGTTTACATCAAATTTTTTATCCTGTGTTAATCAGTTCGGATACAAGTGTTCATACTATAAACTTTTAGGCGACGGAGCTTTAGTTATTTGGGATAAAACGGATTCAGTTACTTTAAAAGAAGCTATTACGGTTTTTGAAACCTATAACGAGTTCCTTAAAGAAGAATTGTTCGCTCCGTATCCCGAACTGGGCTTGGGAGGAGCTCTTGTAATGGAGCAGGTTTATAAATATGAAATATCCGCCGAAACTTCGCAATTAAAATATAGAGATTATGTCGGCTACGGAATTAATTTAGTATGCCGTTTGCAAACTCTTGCCGACAAATCGGAGCTGTTATTGAATAAGAATCTTGCCGACCTTGGAGTTTTTACTACGGAAATAAAAAACTGTCCCGAGCGCATTGAAGATATTAAGCGTTTAAAAGGGGTTAAAAAGGAAGACCGCGAGAATCTTTATTTTTTTACGGGGATTAATCCATCCAATTCTTTCGGGATTTAAAGTTTTATGCAAAACACGTCAAATACAAGTTCAAGTAAATCTTTAATCAAAAGCGGCTCCAAACTTTCCGTATTGGTTTTAGCGTCCCGAATTTTAGGTCTTATACGTCAAATGACTATGTCTTCTTTTTTGGGAACTGGAGCTTTAGCCGATGCATTTACTACGGCATTTATGCTGCCGAATCTTTTTAGAAGACTTTTTGCGGAAAACAGCATAAACGTAGCCTTTATTCCCACTTTTAACGGTTATTTGGAAGAATATAATTCTGCTGAAAATAAAACTTACGCAAAAAAAGAAATTATCGAATTTTTAAATGCCGTTTTTACGCTCGTAAGTTTTGCCACAGCTTGTGTTGTAGTTTCAGGTATTATTTTAGCCCCGCTTATTATAAAATATTTTTTTAAAGGCCTTGCAGATTACGATTCGGCGGTTTTTTTAACCAGAATTATGTTTCCGTATTTATTTTTAATTTCGCTTGCGGCTTTTTTTCAAGGGATTTTAAACGGCGTTAAAATTTTTACGCCTTCGGGAATAACACCTATTCTATTTAACCTGTTGGTTATTTCATGCACATATATTTTTGCAAAACCGTTCGGTAACCCTGCAATTGCAATGGCTTACGGAGTTTTGCTCGGCGGCTTTGTTCAAGCCGTTTTTCAATTACCCTTCGTATTAAAAGCGGGTTTTATTTTTAAACCTGTAAATTTAAAAAAGACTTTTAAAAATAACGGGACAAAAAAAGTTTTGCGCCTGATAGGGCCTACAATAGTAGGCGTTGCGGCTTATCAAATCAACGACGTAGTTTCAACCTCTCTTGCAGCGGCTTCGGGACTCGGAATCGCTTCAAGTTTACAATATTCGCTTAGACTTCAAGAACTGCTATTAGGTGTTTTTGCGGTTTCAATCGGAACGGTAATTTTACCGGACCTTTCGGGACTGGCCGCTAAAAAAAATTGGCAGGCATTTCAAGAGCTGTTACTTAACTCCATAAAAATTATAGCTTTAATTACAATCCCCGCAACATTTTTTTCTCTTTGCTCGGGAGAACATCTTATTACCCTTATTTATAAAAGCAAAAAATTCGATTCGGCTTCGGTAAATTTAACTTTAGGAATATTCAAATTCCACATTGCAGGACTTTTTGCAATTGCCGCAAACAGAATTATAGCACCCGCTTTTTATGCGCTGAACGACTCAAAATCTCCGACATTGGCGGGAATAATTTGTTTCGGAGTAAATATTTTGCTTGCCTTTACTCTGCGGTACGGTATGGGCGGAAACGGTCTTGCTCTTGCCCTGACACTCGCAAGTTTTGCAAATACGGTAATTCTATTTATCTTTCTTCATAAAAAAAGAAATTTAAATATGCTTAATTTAATTTTGCAATCGTTTAAATTTATTTTTAAAATGATTGCTTTTTCAATCCTTGCTTCTTTACCGCTTTATTTTTTCGGAGAAAAAATTTATGCGCCGTTTTCCGGTTTTAATAAACTGATTGCACAAGGGCTTCCTCTTTTTATTTCATTTATTATTTTTACATCAATAGGTTTTATACTTTTACTTACAACAAAAGATAAAACCGCTAATGTAATTTTACAAAAATTGTTAAAAAGAAAATAGAGTACAGTATTTATTTTATCCGTAAAGCTGTTTTTATTTTGCTGTTATAATAATCGATTCGGCACAAAATATACGGTAATTGTAAATAAAACCTTAAAAAGAAGTTAAGACTCCGCCGAAAATTAAACTTTCGGCGGAGTTCTTTAAATATTTATTTTACCAATCCTATAGTTATACCGATTATCATAACATTAAAAAAATCAATAAAAAGAGAGCCTACAATAGGGACAACAAAAAAAGCAATTTTAGAAAACCCGTATTTTTCGCAAATCGAACCCATATTTGCCATAGCATTCGGAGTTGCCGCAAAGCCGAAACCTACGTGTCCCGCAGTAATTATTGCCGCATCATAATCTTTACCCATTAAATTAAAAGTAACAAATCTTGCATACAAATACATTACCAAAACTTGCGCGCTTAAAATAATTAAAAGAGGTATTGCCAAACTTACCAGCTGCCATAATTTTAAAGAAACTAAAGCCATTGCCAAAAACATATTCAGTGAAATATTTCCGAGTGCATCAATTTCGTCCATATTCAGTTTGAATTTTTTCGTGGAATCGGCAAGATTGCGGATAGCGGCGGCACAAATCATTGCACCTATATAAATCGGGAATTTAAACTTCGGTGAAACGGAATTAAAAAAATTCGTTAAAAATATTCCGAAGCCGCAGGCAAGAACTAAAAGCATAAACGAAGCTAAAAGTTTTTCGCTGCTTAAGTGCTTTTCGGTTTTTGTCGTGGAATTATCCACCTCGCTTTTAGGTGAAACTTGATGGATAACTTCTTCCCGCACGGCTATAACCTCCTGCATTCCTTCCCTTATACCTTTCATCGGATTAAAAAATAAGCGTTTAAAAAAATTGGGTTTTACGGATTGAATTTCTTTTACAACTTTCGTAGTTTTAATAATATTTCCGGCTTTATCGAAACGAATACTTTCATTGGAAGGCATAGATGATAATCCGTATTTCTTTATTAACCCGTTTCCTATAGGCCCTCCCATAACGGAACTTATTATGGAACCGAAGGTGGGCACCGCTACCGCAAGGGATAAGGCTCCCAACGTGTTATCCGGGTCAACAATAGGAGCAAAAGAAGCTGCCGTCCCGAAGCCGCCCGTAAATGATGTTGAACCCAACATTACAGCTAAAAGCGGGTTAAAGTTTATCAGATGAGCTATCCCCTGAGCGACAACATTTTGCAGCACGGCAAAAACCACCGCAACACCCAAAAAGACAAACACTTTTTTCCCGCCTTCCCTTAAAATTGAAAACCCTGCATTGTATCCTACGGATGTAAAAAACATAACCATCCAGTAGGTTTGCAGGGTTGTATCAAATTCGAAATCGAGTATTTTTGCCGCATGGCATATCAAAGATATAAGGGCAAACAAAAACCCGCCCACAATCGGGGCAGGAATGCAATACCTTTGAAAAAACTCGATTTTACTCTTTAGAAATCGTCCGACAATCAACCAAGCGATTGCAAAGCCGAGCGACTGGTACATATTCATATGAATGACCATAATCCTCTCCTTCTGCGTGCGTCTAACGCAATTCGGATGCACGGTGAGTATAAGTCAATTCATAAAAGATGTCAATAGTTTTAAAAAAGAGTATCAAGATACCAGAAAAAATACCTTGACTAAAAATATAAAATAAAGTATCTTTTTCACCGGATATTTTATAAAAATGAAAAATAATATTTTTGTAAGGAGATTACCTATGAAAAAATTTATTATCGGTTTTATTGTATTTTCGGTACTGTTCGCAGGCTGTAATCAAGGCAAACAAAACCCGACAAAGTCCGGAGGCTCCGGAACAAATCCGGGAAGTACTTCTGCCCCCCCCCCTACGTCAAACGAGCAAACCGAACCTTTAGTTTTAAATCTTAATTGGGCGGCTGAAGCGGAGATAACTATTACCGACGGTAAACGTAATTTCAAATTTAAAATAAGCGACCAAAATAAATATCTTACCGTTTCCAATAAAGACGACCCCAATGACTATGGAGAAGTTTTTGAAATGCAATGGTACCCTGAAAATAAAAAGATTAGCAGCCCGGATAACAGCGATGCGGAATTTGAAATTACTTTTACGGAAACCCCCTTACCCGTATCGGTAAAAGACCCCAAACCATGGAAGGCAAAACTGAATGTTTTAAAAGAAGAAAGCAGAATATGCACAAAGCATAAATTTAAAAAGGGAGAGCAAGAAGTAATTTTTACCGTAACCTATAATAAAGATTTTGTAAAACAATAGGCAAAAAAAAGGGGCGGCAAGCGCATTCAGGCTTGTCGCCCTTTTCGATTGCCTGTGCATTTTTTTAACCTTTTCCGCATAATTCCCTTTACTTTAAAATTATCTTATCGGAACAAATTATAGTAAATTATAAAAAATTATCGGTACAGGTCCCCTTTTTAAAAACCGTACCCAAGTTTCGGAAAAGTTTCCGTTTTACAATATCAAAAACCTGTAAATTAAGCTAATTATTGGGTGTTAAATACATAGCTTCACTTTCATTTAAATGCGGGAACGAAACTCTTTTACGGTCATTAGTATGTCCGTTAAACAAAACCGTTATGCTGTCATTGGAGGTTACAAATACAACATGAGATTCCTTTATTAAACAAATAAAACCTCCCGCACTTAATCCCGAATAATTTGTTTGCGAAAAAATATTTTTCTTTTGCATATAAGTCGTTAAACCGCTTATATCGTGATATTTGGGACTTCCCGTACGTATCCAATAAAAGCTTTCGGGAAACCACGTTTTTGTCGGCCGTATCCCTCCTGCATAAATACACTGCGAAACAAAATTAGCGCAATCGTTTTCGTACTTTTTATATTTTTGATTCCAAACATTTTCATTTTTAGCCTTATTAAGCGGGTTTGATGTATACTTATCGGCATATTTAACGGCGGCGGTATTATCATATTCTATTTTGTCCCGCATATTTGAAACATATGAAATTATAAAACCGTATCCGTCTTTAATCATTTCGGAATCGCTTAAAGGCTTTAACCTCATTGCGGAAATTTCCGAATGATATGTCGCAATTTTTACTTTCGCATTTTCAAAATTATTTTCTTCCGAAAAAACAACTTTAAAAATATTGTTTTCAATTTGCGGTAATCCGATATATTTTTTTAATTCTGTTATGCGTTTATTATAAATCCGTTTTGCTTCTTTTATTCCGTTTAATTTATTAACGGCCTGCTCCATACCGATTACAAACGGCAGTTGAAATACCGAGCCGTATTTTAATTTTTTTTCTATAGTAACAAAATAATATTTTGAAGAGCCGTCATATTCAATATCCTCATCATCGGGGATATAATCGTATACATAAACATTTTGAATGTCATAATGCTCGGAATAAAGGTCTTGCATAAAATTTATAAAGAATAATTCTTCGGCCGTATTTCTTTTTAGCGGAGAAGGCGTTGAATTTTCATCATCACCGCTAAGCCCTCCGTCTATTTTTTTATGTTTATTTATTACGGAATAAATTTGAAAAACGGCGACAATCCAAAGAAAAGCGATAAATAAAATAAAAGTTAATTTGAGACGGCCTGTTTTTTTCTTTTTTTTCATAACTACATTTCTTTATGTAATGTATGAAAGGTCTTCATACTTTCATCAAACACATCTTCTATCTCTTCAGGTTCATCGGCTAAACAGGAACACGTAAATAAAAAGCAAACATTATCTATTTTAAAAATATAAAGATACTGTTTAAGCAAAAGATTTTCATAAACCGTTTCAAAAACTATTTTTTTTGCTTCCGCATTATAATCATTACCGAATTCTTCTTCTTTTAATATTTCCGAATTTAAAATATTTTTTTTCGCTTCTTCTACATATTCTTCAAGAGTTCCCGAATATTTTTCGCGCACTGCGGAAATATTTTGTGTAAAATTTTCAATTGTTAAACCGGCGGCAAGTTTATATTGGGCTCCGCTTACATTTACGGCGGTCCACCCGTCGGGCATTATAAAGGTAAAATTCCCCGATTTATCGGTACAGCTGTTTTGCGCCGAAGCTGCGGCAAAAAATAATGTGCAAAATAAAACCGCTATAAACATTTTTTTCATATTAAATTCTCCGAGTTATATAAAATCTCTCAAGTTATAAATACGCTTTTACTATACAAAAGCGCAGCATTATTGTCAACCCGCTTTTAAAACCGCCTGAACCGCCTTACGTATTATCTAACTGAAGTTTTAGGTTACAATTTTTTTTGATAAAAAATTTACAACCTGAAATCAATTTTTAAAATGCTTTTTATAAAAACACAAAATATCATTGTAAAGTTTAAAAAGCGAACTTGCATTTTCGACATTATAATGACTTACCCCTGAAAGAGCTTTAAAAAAAGTTTCTTGGCGTTTTGCATAGTGTTTTGTATTTTGTTTTATCGAATTTACAATTTCGGGTATTTCACTTTCCCGTTTAAGCTTATGTTCCGCGGTAAAAAATTCGCGGTACCCTATAGCCTTTAATGCGGGACTTTCGCTTGTATATCCTGCAGCATAAAGATTTTTTACCTCATCAATAAGCCCTTCCGCAATCATTTCGTCTACGCGTTTTTCAATTTTTCCGTAAAGAACTTCTCTGGGGCGGTCAATGCTTACCGTAAAAAAATCGTATTTTTTTCTATAAGTATCCGGCAGATGAAACGTACTTAAAGGTTTTCCCGACGAAGCATAAACTTCCAAAGCTCTTATAATTCTGTATTCGTCATTGGGGTGAAGCCTCTCCGCCGATGCCGGGTCAATTTTTTTCAGTTCTTCCAAAAGAATTTTCGCCCCTTCTTTTTTTGCTCTTTTTTGCAAAGCCTCACGGACGGCGGGGTCCGCTTTAGGCGTTACGGGAAGCCCGTACATAAAATTCTTTAAAAAAAATGCGGTGCCCCCCAACAAAACCGGCAATTTTCCACGCTCAAAAATTTGAAGACAAAGTTTATCGGCTTCGGAAACAAAATCGGCTGCGGAAAATTCTTCATCAGGTTCTTTAACGGCTATTAAATGGTGAGGTAAATCGGCTAAGATTTCTTCCGAAGGACGGGCAGAGCCTATTCTTAAATATTTGTAAACTTGAACCGAATCCGCACTTATAATTTCCGCACAGCCTGAAAGCTCGGAAGCAGCTTCGTTATCGGAGAAATTTTTAGAATGTTTATAAGAAAATATTTCAGATGATATGCCGGTTTTTCCCGAAGCGGTTGCTCCGAAAAAGACAAGCACCGGTATAGGTGGAATTCCCTGCAATTTTAAAACGGCAGAAGTTAATTATGGTCCGGGTGATATTCAACCTGATAATTAACTTCTCCTGTGAAAATCTGCTTTGCGCCCAAAGATACCATCTTATCGCTGCTTCTCTCGGAATCCGGCTCTTGGATTTTTGCAAGCTGATATGCTCTTCTTGTAGAAGCACAGGTAATTTCGTAAATATTATCATCAAATTCGATTAGTTCTTTTAATGGAAAAATCATTTTATCATTATATCCTTTATTATTAAAAAAGTCAAGATATCACACTTCCTCTTATTGTCTTTTTTAAATTTTATTGAATTTTTTTAATTTTTTTTCTTTGTTTGTTCTCTAGGTGAAATTGTAAATGCCGTAACTCAACAGAATCCGACACCTTTTTGTTATAGCCTGAAGTATCATACATTTTTTTTCACTTTATTACAGTTTGTAAGAAGGTTTTAATCCGAAAGATTTTGAGCTTTATACCGTTTCGCTTATCCACTCTTTTACGGTTTTTTCTTCCGCATTAAAGCTGACACCTATAAGCACTATCTTTTTATGGTCGGCCTTATACCTTTCGGCATAGTTTTTTTCTTTTATTTGCTTTAAGGCCTCTTCCGCATCTTCTTTTAACTTAAACTCAAAGATGTAAATTGCCTTTTCGGTTTTTACAAGGCAGTCGGTTCTTCCTGTAGATGAAGGAGTTTCTACTTCGACAAACTGCCCCATCAAAGCAAAAACCAAGTAAACGCAGACTTGAAAATTATGCTCCCTCAATGTAACGCTTTCATTGCCGTCTTTCTTTTCTGTGCCGTAAGGGATACTCGCCATTATCGACTTTAACCTTTGCATAAACTCATCTACCTTTCCCGCTCTTAAATCCTTTGTAAACTGCACCACATTAAAAGAGGTATTGGTAAAGCTTATATTTGAATATTCGGGTAAAAGATTATATAAAAAACCGTAACGCACTTCTTCATTAGGAAAGCCAAGTCTATACATCTTATATTCTTTATCATAGCCTTTTATTGTTAAGTAACCCGATTGAAACAGTACGGGTATAACCGAATCCACACCTACCCTGTAATCGGATAGAAAGGCCGAACTCATTTCCACATTTCCGTCCAAGTCGGGAATGTTGTAGTCGGCCCTTTTTAATTCGTTTACCAAAAAGGTCGGAGTACCGGTTGCAAACCAATAGTCTTCAAATCGTTTTGAAAAAAAGACATTGAGCAGACTGAATGGGTTATACATTGTTTTCGTTCCGTAAGAAAAACAATAACCGTCATATTTTTTCTTTAAACTTGCAATACAATCTTCATAGTTTAATTCGTTTCTTTCGGCTAGGGCTTCTATTTCGGGGCGGAAGGTTTTTACTAATTCTTCTTGACTTATTCCGCAAATAGCTGAGAACTCAGGGTTTAGACTTATATCGTTTAGATTGTTTAAATCGCTGAAAATGCTTACCTTGCTGAATTTGGTAACTCCCGTTAAAAAGGCAAAGCGTACATATTGGTCGCTGCTTTTTAATACGGAATAAAAGGCCTTTAAGACAGCCTTGTATTCTGCGTTTAACTCTTCGTTTACTCCCATTGTTTGAAGAAGAGGCTTATCGTATTCGTCGATTAGTATAACTACCTGCTTGCCTGTTTTTTCATATGCCCTTTTTATGATGCCTTCAAAACGTTTTTCAAAATTATTTTCAAGCTCATTTGCTCCATATTTTTTTTCAAGTTCCGACAAAAAAATATTAAAATTCGTGTTTAGAGTTTCTATACAATCATACTTGCCTATATTAAAATCCAAATGTAAAATCGGATATTCCTGCCAGATTTCTCTTTTTTCTTTTTCGGCTTCTTCAAGTTTTTCGATTGCCAGACCTTCAAACAATTCTTTTTGACCTAAAAAGTAGGCTTCCAATGTTGAAAGAAAAAGACTCTTCCCGAAACGGCGCGGGCGGCTTAAAAAGTAAACCTTACTTACACCGGCAAGACGGAAAACATATTCCGTTTTATCGACATAGAGGAATTCTTTTTCTCTTAAATCTTTAAAACTCTGTACGCCGATAGGCAGTTTTCTACTTAAATCAATCATAGCTATTAGTTTATCATAAGGATTGAGAGCTTGTCAATTATACGCATTTTCCATTTTACGCAAATCAAAAATGGGCAAAAAGCGAACCGATTTCCGCAGGATGAATTTATATCTTTAAAATCGCTTTAATTTCTTGATATTTACTGTTTAATTCCCATATTGACCATTCAGTAAAAAAAATGTATTATTTGAAGATCGAGGTGTTTATGAAACCGATTAGAAAATTCATTTTTTGGTTATGTTTGTGTTTGTAAGTTTTTCGGCCTTTGCTTTTGAAGAAGGCTTTACTCTGGGGCTGAGAGCTAATTTCTCCGGTTCCTACACCGACCCCCACATAAATGAGGCTGATAAAAATATCTGGGCGCTGATTTTATGCGCGGTATGGTAGGTTTTATTATGAACGGAGAAGCAGAGCTTATTTATATTTTTGATTCAAAAAGATACTTTAATTATACAAATAATAATATCTTCGGAGGGCTTGGACTCGCCTTTAACCTCGGCGTAGGGCAAGGGTTTTCAGGTCAAATTTCGGGAACACAGAATATAACTTTTTCTGCCTCCGGTGGAGGCAGCTATACAAAAGATATTGAGGTATATTGCCGTGTTTATATGACGCCAGTTGTAACTTTCGGAACAACGGTTAAGGCCTTGCTTTTAAAAAATAGGCTTGTCGTCGGATTGGGCATTGGCGGCAAGATGTTAGCGGATCCGCAGCCTACTTATGAGTTGTATACCAATTTGACGGATGAGGAAGCTGATATGCTGTATAACAAGGGTAAGGGCCCCGACTTTTTTCCTGAAACTGGCACACTATACATACCGGAATCCATGATGAAAAAAATGAATCCTCTAGGGTTCACTCTAAAAGCCGTAATTGACTATAATATACCGCTGATTTCAACGATGGATGTTGTTATGGGATCATATGCCTCTTATACCATTTATAAGCCCAATATGTTTCTTTACCGAAAAAAATTGCAAAAGCAGCTATAGAAAACGGAAAATTAAAAGGTATAGATGTCAATTTTGAACGGGACCCTATAAAGTCTTTTTTTATGAATAGTCTTGATTTCGGTATAAGTCTAGGACTATTATTTAAAATTTAAGGAGAAGTTTATGAAAAGAGAAAAATTATTTGTTTTAAGTTTACTTATTTTTACGGCTGCTTATATATGTTTTTCGTGCCAGCCGGCCTTGGGTGCTTCGTGGTACAAACGTTCATTATCGCAAGGAACAGAAAACGGCACACAGCCGCCGATAGATGATGGAGACGAGGAAGAGCCTCAGCAACCTGAAAACCCGAGCGGTTATACGGAAGTCAAACCTTTTGAATACTTTAACGAAAATTATATATACCCTGCCTCTAAGTTTGACGAATGGGTATTATATATGACGGATATAACGTCTACGAATATAGCCTCTTATAAATTTGAACCTGTTACCCCTTGGACTGACAATGGCAGCGGTGAATATGAATATATAGGCAGAGACGGTAAGGGAAAAGTTATAGGGGAAGGGCAGCAAAACAAAACATGGGATTTAAAATACTATATGTATAAAACCCGGAAAGATCGCTGGGCAAAATCCAATCATTTTGATCCTAACCTTGACAGCGAAGAAGCGGAAAAACAAAAGCGGTTTTACTTTTACCGTTTTACGGGAAAAGCAGCGGCCGGTACCAATTTGGATAATTCGACATTCTGTGTTGATACATACTCGAAATTCCTCTTTTTTTACAGCGAACCTGCAACTAAAAAAGTAATTTTCGGTAATACAATTCCTTCGGATTGGAGAGATTACGAAGCGGAATCGAGCGGTACGCATACAAAGCGGGATAAAAAATTTTACGAATATGACCCCGTTGGCTTCGTACGGGAAGACGGTTCTGTTGTTATTTACAACTGGTTTAAGGCGAAGATTGTTGACAGCAACTACAGCCCTTCGATGAAAGAAAGGTATAAATATGTTGCAAAAGCGGGTAAATCGGGAGAAAAAGGCCGCGCAGGGCATTCGCCGTATAAATATGAAAAACTAAAGATTTACGGCTCTGAAGAAGATGACAACAGTTCCAATCCAATTGTATGGCTGCGGGCAAAAAGTTTTAAAAACAGCACGATGGCGGGTTTAAAATGGACAACATGGCTTTTCAAGTGGAGTTCTGCCCCTGCGGATCCTCTTTTTTCTTACTCTTTAAAAGGGGAGCTTTCATATACACAAAATGAAACACCGGTAAATAAGACAATCGAGTTTGTTCAAAAAAACAACGGCAGTAATTCGGGTAGTGCAAAGGATTTTCACGCCATAAAAACAGGAGTAGAAATATTTTTTGATTCTTCAAAATTTTTTCAGCAGGAAATACCAGCCGACAGTAAGGGTCAAAAGCTTTCGTTTGATATGCAGATTGTAAAATCGAATAGGAAAGGAGCTGCAGGGTCTGAAAACACACTTTCCGAGCCGTTTTTCCTTTATGAATTCAGTAATCCCATTGATATAACGTATGATAAGGATACCAAAACATGGAAATGTCCTGCAGTAACCGATAAAGAAATCATTTCGGATGGTCCCGATCAGCCTGTTGTCAAGATGTCGTACCCCGCTTTTGAATTAAAACGGGGACAGATGAAAGATTTTGTCATTACTTTGAACAGTGCAAAGAAAGAAACTCACTCAGGCTGGGATATGGCTTCGGAAGGGGAGATTGAGGTAATTTATACAATAGGGTTTAATTAAAGGCGTTTCTTGCTTAGGCAGCAATTTAGTCAAAAATTATATGGAATCGACCGACTTTTCTCTTTTGTCCATTTAGGCAGATACAATAAATTATCTTGTGTTACGCCCAATACGTGGAAATAACGTTTTCGCTTTTTTCATCTTCCTTGACTTTATAGACGCAATCACATATACTTTAAGCCGCTTAAGGAGGAAACATCTATGCAGACATTGAAAGGGATTGTGCATGGGAACACGATCGTTATTGAAGCGGCTGTTGCCGAAGAGTATCAGGGTAAAACCGTCTCCGTAACCATCGTTGATGATGAGGCCGAAAAAAAATGAAAAATATACGGACATAAATCTTGATATTTTTGTAAAGCAGACTGAACGGGGTAAAAATACTGATATCGACATTATCGTTAAAACTTAACTCTTATTGTTTTAAAATAGTAATTTCAACGCGGCGGTTTTTCGCCATATTTTCAGGAGAATTATTCGGAACGACTGGCCTTCTTCCGCCGAATCCGCGCGTATATACATGCTCTCTACTTTGCACGCCAAGTTCTATCAAATAATTTGCAACGGCGGCGGCGCGTTCTTCCGAAAGCGTTTGACGAGCTTCAGCAGTGCCTGCAAGAGCAGTATGTCCGGAAATAAGAAATTCTCTATCTTTAAACGGGATTAAAATTTCGGCAATTTTCTTTAACTTTTCTTTTTCGGAATCAAGTAAAATTGCGGAATCGGGTAAAAAATTTATTTTTTCCAAACTGATTGTAAGACCTTCTTCGGTTTGTTTTACTTCCGTATTTTCCAAATTTAAATCTTTTATGTTTTTTTTAAATTCTTCTTCCGCCGTAATATCCGGCTTTTTTGTTTCAATTACTTCGGCATGAGCCGTTCCGATAAAATCCAAAACATAACCTGAAAGTAAAACCAGCTTTATCTCAAATTCTTCATCATAACAAAAAAGGTTTCCCTTTTCCTCGTCCCAATATAAATTTTGCTTGGAGCTTCCGAAAGTTTTAATCGGAATATCAACCTCTCCCTTATATTTTTGCAGTACTTCTTTAGGCACGCTGTAATTTAAATTATACCGGGCACTAATGCGGCGGTAGGTTTTTCCCTTTATTTCCGCAAAACCCTCATATCGGTATTCAACTTCAAACGGAACGGCAAACGGTTTTTCAATGCCGAAAGCGTCACGGAAATCGTGAACCTCATGACCCCTGCTTTTCCAGGTTTCAAGAGGTTTAACGGCTTTTTCCGGAAAAATGGGAACGTCCCGAACTACAGGCATAAAATATTTATCCTCTATAGTGTAAACGCCCAATTCATCTCTCCGGAAAACGGAAGGATACGCCCTGTTCCAACTGAAGGTTTTATTCGAATTTTGTTCGCTCGTCATAAACTCGCATGAAAAAAGAGCGGAGGCTAGGCTATTCCCGCTTGCCTGCTGCACATCCGAAACTTCTACCGTTATTCTGTTTATAATTTGAGCTTGATGATGAAAACGTCCGTTAGCATAAACTTTTTCATCGACTACGGAATGGATTTTATAAGCATCGCCTTTATTAAATTTAAAACGGAATAAAAATTCCGAGCCCTCTTCCGTCTGAGCTTGCAAAGCTGAAAGAGATATACAGAAAATAAGAATACGGAAAAGTTTCCGCTTTTTTAACAGCGATAAATTCACATTCTCTTATCGGCCGATTTAAGTAAAAACTTTAATATGACTTTAACAGTCCACAAATTCGGGGAATTTTAGAGATATCTTATATTTTTCATTAAATGACAATAGTAATTTTATTTTATTTATGCTATACTTTACATCGGATAAGCTGAGTAAATTCGTAACAAGCATTTAAAATGCCGAACCGCTCAACTTAAAGTATAAAAGGAAGTATAATTATGAAATGTTTAAAAATACTGATAAGTGCAAGTTTTATTTTAACCTTGTCTGTTTCAGCCTTTTCTTATGAAGTAAAAAAAGGAGTGTTGGATATAAGAGCCAACGATTTTACCGAAACGGTATTTCTTACGGTAAAAGGAGAATTCGGATTTTTTAATGAAAAATTTGTTTTTTCAAAAGAAGATATAGATAAGACCGATGTTTTTATACCGTGTCCGAAAGAATGGAGTACGGTAACATTATCGGACGGAACACAGCTTTCGAGATTCGGCTTCGGAACATATACTCTGAAAATTTTGCTTCCGGCATCGCATCCTGAACTTACTTTAAAAATTCCCGGCCCTCTTTCGGCATGGGTATTTTTTGCGGACGGAGAAAAAACGGCGGAATCCGGCAAGACAGGAATTTCCAAGGAAACTTCATCACCCGGGCTTGGAAATATTATATACAATATACCGGAAAATGCCGAGGAAGTTTACATAGCCGTTCAAGTTTCAAACTTTTTCCATTCGCGCGGAGGAATATACCATTCCATAGAATTAAGTTCTGCAAAATATTTTAAAAGAGTAAATACCTTTAAGCAGTTTATAGACGTTTTTGTTTTCGGTTTCGGCATAGCCATTATTTTATACCACATTGCATTATTTATATTTCAAACAAAAAATAAAAGTCTTTGTCTTTTTGTATGTTTCAGCTTATTGGTAGTAATAAGGAACGCGGTAAACGGTACGGTTTTCGACTATGTTTTCGGAAATGATATGTGGGCTTTCGCAACAAAACTGGATTATCTTACATTTTCGTTGTTAGGTTTTTCCATATTTGCATATTTTAAATCTATGTATAGAAAAGATATACACGGTATTGTATACAAAATGATTATGGCGGAATCCTTAGCTTATGCCTTATTGATTACAGTTACACCGCCTACAATATACGGAAGACTTATTACAGTGCACCAAATAGTTTTATTGTTGGAAGCACTGTATGCTTTTTACTTTATTATAATCCTGCTTGTAAAAAAACGCGTAGGAAGCGCTCCGATATTTACTGGAGTTATGTTTTTGGTTATTACAACTATAAACGACGTTTTGTACAGTATGATGCATTCATCTGTCGGGAATATCCTGCCCTTCGGTTTCGCCGGATTTTTATTTGCTCAAGCATTTTGTATTGCATGGAAAAATTATCTGGACGGCAAACAAGCTAAAAAGGTCAGCAAAGAACTTTTAGAATCTTATAAAGAAAAAGATACTATCTTTGCGGAAATAAAAAATACCGGGAACGAATTAAAACATAACGAAGCCGTTCTTTCTCAAAATATGGATACGGCGGAAGAAGCTATGAATAAACTTTCAAAATATGCCGAATCGGTTAAATCCGAAATTTCCGTTCAAAATAATGAATTGCACGGCACACAGGAAGCGACGAGTTCCCTAAATTTATTTTTAGATAATATAAGCTCAGGAATTGAAAGACAATCCGAGGCGGCGGAAAATACCGTTATGCAAATCAACGAGTTAAATAACGCAACGGACGAATTGTATAAAAAGTTTGAATTGATAAACGAAAATTTCTCGCATATTTCATCGGCCAGTAAAATCGGAAAAGACAATTTGGCAACGGTAACCTCTATAATACAAAATATTTATCACAGTTCGGAAGGCTTGTTGGAAGCCAACGAATTGATAACCACATTTGCGGAGCAAACAAATTTACTTGCAATGAATGCGGCAATTGAAGCCGCTCATGCGGGAGATGCGGGAAAGGGGTTTGCAGTTGTTGCGGATGAAATAAGAAAACTTGCGGAAGGTTCCGCGGCTGAAGCCGAATCGACCGGAAAAATTTTAAATGTAATAAATAAAAACATCAGCGAATCGGCTCAAGCGTCAAACGTCTTGGAAAAAAGTTTCGAAGATATTAACCAAAAACTTTCAGGCTTTCAAACCGTTCTTTCCGATATTTCAAAATTCATTTCCGATGTAAAAATTCAAACCGAAAAAATGAATTCCGTAATGAATTCTTTATTAAACGAATTCGGCAAGGTACAGTCCGAAAAAGAAAACATAGAGCAAACACGCTCGAATATTTACGACAGCTTTAACAGTCTGCTCAATGCAACCGAACAGTTAAATTCGGAAATTTCGGAAATGTTAAACAGTATAGAAACCATGCATAACACCATAGAAAAAACACGCGAACTTGAAGCAAGCACGGGAGAGTCCATTTCCAAACTCGGAATTTTAATAAAGACCGATAAAGATTAAAATGCTTCTTGCAATCTTTATAAGTTTTTGGTACAATTAAGCTATGAGTAACTTTAAGCAAATTACGGACTTTATCGAAAGTAAAAAACTTGAAATGATTGAGCTTGAAAAGCTTTTAACTTCAATCCCTGCGATGGCACCGGAATCCGATGGTGAAGGAGAAATAAAAAAGTGCGAAGCTTTGGAAAAATATTTACGCAGTGCAGGCTTTACCGATTTTAAACGGCTTGACGCTCCCGATTCAAGAGTTCCTTCAGGTATACGCCCCAATTTAATAGTTACAATTAAGGGCAAAAACGATAAAGAAAAACTTTGGATTATGAGTCATCTCGATGTTGTTCCGCCCGGAGATTTAACAAAATGGGAAAGCAATCCTTGGAAGGTAATTGAAAAAGACGGAAAAATTATCGGAAGAGGTGTAGAGGATAATCAGCAGGGACTTGTGTCTTCCGTGTTTGCCGCTTTAAGTTTTATCAAATTGGGAATTATTCCCGAAAGGACTATTAAACTTCTTTTTGTAGCAGATGAAGAAGTGGGCTCTCAATACGGCATTCTTTATCTTCTTAAAAATCATAACCTTTTTACAAAAGATGATTTAATTTTAGTTCCCGACGGAGGAGACCCGGAAGGAAAGCATATAGAAATTGCGGAAAAAACAAGCCTTTGGATTAAGGTAATTACCGAGGGCGTGCAAACTCACGCTTCAATGCCGGATACGGGAAAAAACGCCTTTGTTGCCGCATGCGATTTAGCCTTGCGTTTAAACGACTTGGAAAATTTTTTTAATAAAAAAGATAATCTTTTTTCGCCTGACTATTCCACTTTTCAACCTACAAAAAAAGAAGCGAATGTTCCTAACATAAACACAATTCCGGGAGACGATGTTTTTTATATGGATTGCAGAATTCTTCCTTCGTACGATATGAAAGAAATTTTTGATGAAATGAATAAGCGGGTGCGGGCGGTTGAAAAAAAGTACGGTGTTTCAATTACGCTCGAATACGATGAACCCGAAAGCTCTCCTTCAACTCCTGCCGATTCTAAAGTAGTTCAGATTTTATCTCAGGCCGTGAAAAAAGTTTCGGGAATTGAAACTTCCACAATCGGAATCGGCGGCGGAACCGTTGCCGCTTGCTTAAGAAGTTACGGATTTAATGCCGTTGTCTGGAGCTCGCTTGATGATACATGTCACCAGCCCAACGAATATGCGGTTATAAAAAATATAGTAAACGATGCAAAAGTTATGGCTGTAATGGCGGGCGTATAATTTTTACGGAATAAAGAGAGAGTGAACTTAAGTTTTTATTAAGCCCTGAATTTCCTTTTCGGTAAGCGGACGGTGTTTGCCTGCCGGCAAATCGCCCAACATAACGGGTCCTATCCGCGTACGCTTTAATTTCTTTATTTTGATGTTAAAGAATTTTAAAACGCGGCGTATTTCTCTGTTTTTTCCTTCAATAAGAATTATGCGCATTTCGGTTTTTGAAATTCTTTCGGCGGCAAGAGCCTTATAAAAAACGCCTTCAATGCGTACGCCGCGCAAAAATTTTTCCAAAACGGAATCGGGAAAAGCGAAAAGCGTTATTACTTCATATTCTTTTTCTATCTCGGAAGACGGGTGTTCCACCTTTGCGGAAAAATCTCCGTCGTTTGTAAAAATAATTGCACCGCCTGAAAGCATATCCAATCTTCCGATATTGTAAAGTCTCTCGGAATATTCATCTTTTAAAAGAGACGCCGCAATAGGTCTGCCTTTTTCATCTGCAAGAGTGCAAACATAACCTTCAGGCTTATTTAAGAGAACATAGCGTTTTTCTTTTTCCAAAAAAACCTGTTTACCGTCAACGCAGATAAGTTCGCTGCCTAAAACCTTTGTTCCAAGTTCGGTAACGATTTTTCCGTCAATACTGACTCTCCCGTTTAAGATAAATTGCTCGGCGGAACGCCTTGAAGCGACGCCGCAATGTGCAAGATATACTTGCAGTCTGATTTTTTTTTCTTCGTTACATTCGTTTTGCATATTTGATTATCTTGCAAGCTCAAAGCGTTCGCTTTCGGTTTCGTCGAGTTTCGGTAAATCCGAAATACTGTTAAGTTTAAATACTTTTAAAAATTCTTTTGTTGTACCGAACATAATCGGTTTTCCGGGAATGTCTTTTTTTCCAACTTCTTTAATTAAATCTTTTTCAATTAAAAGCCTAATCATATTATCGGCGGAAACACCCCGAATGGCTTCTATTTCGGCTCTGGTTACAGGCTGAGAATATGCAATAATGGAAAGGGTTTCCATAGCGGCACGCGAAAGTTTTCCTTCGTTTTTTTTACCGTATCTGTCTTTTAAATGTTCCCATAATTCCTTTTTAGGCATAATAACCCAGCCGCCCATCATCTTGGTTAATTCGATTCCGCTTTGCGGCGACGAATAATCTTCCTGTAAGGCGGAAATACAGGCGGTAATTATTTCAGGTGAAAGGCCTGAAATTTTACAAAGGGATTCATCGGTAAGGGGCTCTCCTTCCAAGTATAAGATTGCTTCGACTAAGGCCGTTTCTTTTTCCAAATTATATTCCTGTACCATTTTCCTGCTCCCACGCCTTTATTTTTATGTCTCCGAACATTCTGTTTTGCCAAATACTTGCCATTTTAAATTTTACCGCTTCTAAAATTGCCATAAATGCACAAACTACGTCCAAGAGGTTCCCCTTACGGATAATCAAATCGGTAAACAAACACTCTCCTTTTTTTTCCAAAAGTTCGTTCATTAAGGTAATTTTTTCATTTACGGAAACTTCTTCATATAAGTCAAGAATATGCTCGGTTTTATAACTGGACATAAGCTGCGAAAATGTTTTTAAAAGTTCCCATGTGTCAAGCCTTTCCCAAAGTTCGTCTTCGTTAAAGGGAAGAGCCGTTTGAATTTTTTTCCGCTCAAAATACCACTCGGCATCGTTTTCCTGTTCTTCCATAAGCTCGGAAAGTTTTTTATATTTTTGATATTCGATTAATTTATCTACGAGCTCGGTTCTGGGGTCTTCAATATCGCCTTCATCAAGCTCCACTTCAACCGGTAAAAGCATTCTGCTTTTTATGTAAAGTAAGTTAGCCGCCATTGAGTAAAATTCCACAAGGTTATCCAAATCGGGCGAAACGGCATAATCCAAGTATTGCAGATATTGCTCCGTAATATCCGAAATGGGAATATCGTAAATATTAACTTCATTTTTGTTTATTAAAAAAAGGAGAAGATCAAGCGGCCCTTCAAAATTATTTACTTTAAATTCCGTATTTGAAACTTCCGCAACCTGTGTGTTATCGTTCATGCAAACCCCTCTTATAAAATTCGGCAGATTGTAGGAAAACTTAAGGCCGGTTAAAACATAAAACCTGGGTCGTGCCGCTATTCACCGGGATTACAGACCTTACAAGGTTTATAGCCTTTTTCCTTTGCAACTTTTATTGTAAGCTCGGTAATTTTTTTTGACCTTTGTATGGTTTTGCAAGTTTTATAATGGTATTTTTTTCCGTTTCCCGCTATATATACTTTTTTTGACGCACCGGCACCAAAAAGACTTAAAAGAGCGGCAAATAAAAAAACAAACATCGCAGTTTTTCGTTTATTCATGGCAGGGTAAGAGTATCATAAAAAATAAAAATAGGCAAGCGGAAAAATTTTTACTTATAGCATTGCGTATAAAAACTGCTTGACAAAGCCTTTTTTTATTCTTATTATACTTCAACTACAAAACATTGGGAGAACCTTGATTTATGAACAAAAACAACAAAAATCCTTGCAGTTTAAACGGTTTAAAGTTCGGATTTGCCGAACATTTTTCTTCAGGCGATATTGAAGCGTTTTTCGGCGTTTTTGCGGACGTATTTTCAAAAATTTCGGTTATTATCGGAGTATTGCTTTTCGGTGAAAAAATGCCCAAGGAATTGGTTTTAGGCCGTATCTTGCCCGGTATCGCGGCAGGCTCTATTTTAGGCTGCTTAATATATTTTTGGGAAGCTCATAAGCTGGGTATAAAAGAAAACAGGAAGGACGTTACGGCATTACCTTTCGGTGTAAGCTCTACACATGTGTTTACATGGCTTTTTATTATTATCGTACCGGTATATAGGCAAACCGGTGATGCATACTTTGCATGGCAGGTAGGACTTGCAAGCTGTTTTTGCGGAGGCTTTGTAGAAATTGCAGGAGGTTTTATTGCACGCCCCATTAAAAAGTTTTTACCGCAAGCGGCATTGCTTTCCAATATGGCGGCGGCTTCTTTAATTTGGCTCAGTTTTAACAGTATGACGGCAATATTCAGTAAGCCCCTTATTGCCGTACTGCCCTTGTTTATGGCTTTTTTAACGCTTTCATGGCATAAAAATTTTATCAGGTTTATTCCCAATTCGGCTTTAATTTTTCTTGCAGGTTCGTTGGCCGCATGGTTAAGCGGAGTTTCCGGAGCGGCTCAAGTGCAGGAAGCGGTAAACGATACAGGTCTTTATTTACCTTCATTGTATATAAAAGATATTTTTTTAGGTCTTAACCGCATTACACCTTATTTATCTACAATAATTCCCTTGCAAATTGCAAACTTTTTAGTAACTATGCAAGCCGTCGAAAGTGCGGAAACTGTCGGCGATGCCTTTAATATGCGTGAAACTATGATAAAAGACGGAATAACTTCAATTGTTTCGGCCCTGTTCGGCAGTCCCTTTCCCACTACCGTATATTACGGGCATACAGGCTGGAAACGGAGCGGTGCGCGAAGCGGGTATATGCTGCTTCTTATCCTTCCGTATACGGCAATGTTTTTCGGAGCTTCTTTATTATTATCCGCCGTAATCCCCTTTGAAGTAATTATGGTTTTTCTTTTAACCGTAGGAATAACCGTAGCTATGAAAGTACAAAACGATTTACCGCACGATTACAGTGCCGTAATATACGTATCTCTTTTTCCGATTATGGCGCAATACATAACCTCGCTGCTTGACAGTGTTTTACATTTTTTTAACAGCTCCATATTTTCTTACGGATTGGAAAAATTTGATGCGGGAGGGACTGCAATACGAGGTTTATTTTATTTATCAAACGGAGCCTTTGCCTCAAGTTTTATGTACAGCGTTTGGATTGCATATATTCTTCAAAAAAACTATCTGCGCGCGGCAACGGCGGCGTTTTTATTAGCGGTGCTGTCTTCGGTAGGATTTATTCATCAGCCGAGTTTATCATGGTTGCCTAAGGATAATATAAAATTCGTTTCGGTATATTTACTGATAGGAATCTTTTGTTTTATTCTTTATAAGAAAAATAAATCCGAAATACCGTTATAAAAAATAAACCCTACAGGGGATTTACAAGCCCTGCATATTAGAACGGGCACAGGACGTCTAAATGAGCGGTTCATTTTAATAAAAAAGCCTCTAAAATAAATTTTAGAGGCTTTAGGTATTTGTTTACCGTTTACTTCTTTTTTGCACCCTTGCCCTTGGCGGGAGCCGCTTTTTTAACCTTGGCTTCAGCAGGTTTTTTTGAGGCGGACTTTTTTAAAGCCGGTTTTTTAACCGTTTCTTTTTTAGGGCTTCCTTTTTTTACAGCCGATTGTTTGGCGGCCGGTTTTCCTCCCGAAGTCTTTTTAGGAGCGGCTTTTTTTACGCCGGATTCAGTCCGTACGGCATTTTTAGGTGCCTGTTGTTTTTTAGCCTTTGCTCCAAAGCTCCTTGATAAAATACGTTTATGCTCCAATTTTCTACCCTCTTTTTCCGCATTTTCAAGTTCAACTTGGGCAATTGAAAGAAGGGCTATAGGAACGGAATAAGAAGAACAGGAAACATAATTTAATCCCGCTTCCATACAAAAACGGACATTCTCGGGTCTGGCTCCATGTTCTCCGCAAAGACCCAAATGCAAATCAGGTCGGGTAAGTTTACCGCGTTGAATTGCAATTTCAATTAAATCTCTTACACGGCTGTCAAGAACTGCAAAGGGGTTTCCGTCGATAAGGTCGTACATTGTATAATCGGGCATAAAGCTGTTAAAATCATCTCGTGAAAGGCCCAATGTGGTTTGAGTTAAATCGTTTGTACCGAAAGAGAAAAATTGTGCATATTTTGCAATCTCATCGGCGCTAAGTGCCGCGGCAGGCAATTCAACCATAGTACCAACCTTGTACTCAAGCTCGCTTCCGCCCATCTTTTTCCGTACTTCTTCGGCAATAGCGGAAATACCGACATAAGAATGACCTTCTATTTTCTTTCCGTAAATAATTTGCTTTAATTCTCTGAAATTCATAATTAAAGGAATCATAATTTCAGGGCGCACATCCACCTTTTCCTTTTTCAGCTTATAAGCCGCTTCAAAAATGGCGCGTACCTGCATTGCATAAATTTCAGGGTAGGTAATGGCAATTCGGCAGCCTCTGTGTCCCAACATCGGATTAATTTCAGAAAGCATATCTATTGCGGATTGTAAATCCTTTTTATTCACTTTTTTCTTTTCCGAAGCGAGATATTTAATAAAGCCGTCAAGCTCCATCTCGTTATGAGGAAGAAATTCGTGCAAGGGGGCGTCCAAAAGACGTATCGTAACTTCTTTTCCGGCCATAGCTTTAAAAATTCCGTAAAAATCTTCCGCTTGGAATTTTTCAAGTTTATTTAAAACCTTTTGCCTTTCATCGGGAGATTCCGCAAGAATCATGCTGCGGAACATATTTATTCTTTTTTCGTTAAAGAACATGTGTTCGGTTCGGCAAAGACCGATACCCTCCGCACCGAAGGCGACTGCAAGCGATGCATCTCTGGGGCTGTCCGCATTTGCTCTAACGTAAAAGTCCGAAACAAAGCCCTTAGCTAAAGAAATAAAGTCCAATAAACCTGAAGTTGTGGGGTCAGGCTCAATTAGCTTGGCTTCTCCGAAGAAAACGGTAGAATCGCCGTAATACGGAACATTAAGAGTAATATAATCTCCTTCGTTAATCGTAACACCGTCAATAATTGCCTTTTTTTGCAAAATCTTCATATCGGGGCGTACGAGCGAAATTTTTCCGTATTGGCGGGCAACTACCGAAGCGTGAGCGGAATATCCGCCTTCGTTTGAAATAACACCTGTAGAAACCTCTATACCTTTTACGTCGCCCGCATAAGTTGCCGGCATACACAAAATACATCTGGTATCTCGGCCTTCCAGTTTGGCAACACGCTGCGCCTCGATAAGAGAATCGGCGGTAAAATAAACCCTTCCTACGGCAGCCCCCGGAGCACCTGCAATTCCGCCTTTAGAAGATTTAAGCCCCTTGGTACTCATAATATCGATTACGGGGTGAAGGATTTCATTTAACTGTCCGGGTTTTACAGTACGTACAACGTATTCCGCATCGACAATTTTTCTGTTGTAAAGGTCAAGTAAAAGCTGAACTAAAGAAATCGTGCTTTTTGCTTCAACCGATTTTTGTTCAATCAGCCAAAGTTTTCCCGCCTCGATTGTAAAGCGGATATTTCTGATTTCTTTACTGTGGTCTTCCAAAAGCCATGCAATTTGCTGTAAACTTTTTAAATATTCAGGCTTAATCGAGTTAATATCCTTACCTTCGGCATTAATTTCATCGAATTTTTCCGCAAAAAATTGCCCTTGTAATTTCTTTTCCCCCGTAACGATGTTTCGGCTAAAGAAAGAACCTGAATAGGAGTCTTTTCCGTAGTTTCCGTAAACCATAGGCTGAATTAAAAGAGCTACATCGTTATCGTTATCTTCTTCCAATTTTAAAAGGCGGCTTATCATACGTACGGCTTCTTCAAGCTGAACTTCCGCATCTTCAAAGAAATTTTTCGGAAGATATTTTGCATATTCGTCCATAATTTTACACGGACTGGAGGTTATTTTGCCGCTCTTTAAGATTTGTTTAATTTCCTTTACAGCCTTATCAAAAACGGCAGCTTCTTTTTCTTTTTTTTCAAATTCCGCAATTTTATAAGCAACCGTTAAAATTCCGTTTAAAAGAAAAAGAGTTTCGTTTGCGGCAAAGGTTTCGCCTACATTTTCCTGAAAACCTATAACGGTATCTTTTGTAAGTCCGAAATTATGCAATGTAGGATAATTGGCAATTACCATATTCGGGGAAACAACCAGCTTTAAAAGAAGAGGATTATTCGCATCTCCGTAATTTTTTTGTACTTCGGTACCGAATTTTTTAAGATACGGAGCAAGTTCGGAATAGATAGGTTCTTCACTTAATTCCTGCATTACGGAAGATTCTATTATAACTCCCGGCAAAATAGGCAGCTTTAACACTGCAAATTCATTTGCCTGCCTGCCGCGTATACCCAGTAAGTTTCTCTCGACATTTGCACCTACGGTTTCTTTACTGTTAAAAAAATGTATATTTTTTGAAAATTTCATTTTTTACTCCTTTTAACTAAAACAAATTTAATACGGTATCGGGAGAACCGTGTAAAAATGCTTCAAACATAGGGCTTGCACCCTGTCTAAAATATTTCGATAACTTTGAAAGGTCGTTAATTTCTTCCGCAGAAATTGCAAATTGAATTGAACTTCCGTGTTTTACCTTTCCCCATTTAAAAAGAGTGTTTATATCTACAATTCTTTCGCCGTCATAAAATATCATAACTTCCGCATCGGGATACTTGGCATTGTAGCTTCTTATAATTCTTTTCCATGCTTCAACGTTTCCGTTATGGAACAATTCGTTTGAAACAGGAACCGAAACAAGCTGGGACATTTTTTTAGGTCCTGTAGAAACTGCCGAAGGCCTTTCAAGATGAGAAGGCACTGAAGATGATTGCTGAACGGAAGCGGGCGTTTGTACGACAGGCGCGGCTCTCTTTCCGGCGGGAGCACGTTTAACCGTTTTTTTGGCGGCAACTTTGCGCTCTTTTACGGGAGCGGCTTTTTTAGGTTCAACATATTTAAACGGCCCCGTCTTCGCTTCCGCGGGAACGGCAGCCTGTTTATTTTCAAATAATTTAAGAATTCCGAAAACAATTGTCTTTGCAAGACTGTCCGACACTTCTCCCTTATCCTGTTTTCCTACATAGATAAGAAGAAGTTCATTTTTTCTAAACCCCTGAATAATTGAAGCGGCTCCCGGGTTTTTGGGATTTATAGCCAAAAAACCCAAATCGGGGTGGTCATAGCCTAACACTATATCAATTCCATTCCATTTCCCGACTTCTTGGGTAAACTTGGAGGCATCTTCCAAAACATATTTTATATTTTCGGATACGACTTTGTAATTCCACTTATCTAAAAGCGAAACCGAAAGAATAGACCTCACCTGTTCCGGTTTAACCGTTTTTTCACGAATCATATTGTTTATTGTATCCGCAAGGTTTTCCGTAGGATTACATTTATCGAGAATTTCGATAACGGACTGAATATGCCTTACGGACATATTAAAGTCGCTTTTTTTAGCAAGCGGTACAAAAAAATTGGATATATTAACCATAACATACTCCTTTGGTTTTAAGAAAAAGCCCCCCGAAACGGGGTGTTTCAGGGGGCTTAAATTTTAATCGGTATAAAATTTATAAGCCGAAATTAGATTTCCTTAATACCGGACTTAGTCCTTCTTCTTCCTCGACCTGAATCTACCGAACCTTTTTTTGCCGTTCTTGCAACACCTTTTCTCGGTCCGCCGCGTCTTTTAGCGGGAGCCGATACGGTTTCAGCAGCTGCGGGAGCCGCGATAGCGGGTGTGCTGTTCAGCATATCGATAAACTGTGAACGTCCTGCAGGATTTGCCGCTTTGGGGTCTTCCTCTGCGGTAGCAAAACTCTGTGCAATATCCGCACGAACCGTAGAACGTCTTCGGCTGAACGATGCGAACGCTGCGTCCGCAAAGCCCTTGGATACGCCGTGTAAGAATTCATTAAGAACGTTAGCCATACCGTCAAGAGTTGCCTTCTTTCGCTTAATTGAAGTAATATCAAGGTCAAGCAAAAGACCGGGCTGAAGATGGAATGGATTAATAAGATAATCGAATTTGTTGAATTCGGCTTCGAGGAACGAAAGCCTGTCTTCTACAACGCGTCTTTCGATGGGATATTGATATGTATACAAATCCTTCATTTTTTGGCGCATAATGATAAGCTTTTTGCGGAGCTTGTCTTTTTCGTAGATATAGGTTCTGTTCATCTTTTCAACTTCGGTTTCCGGAGTTTTGATAAAAGAAATCTCGTCCCAAACCTTAGCCGTATCTTCATACAAGGGGTCTCCCGTCTTATCTTTGAAGTTCTTTTTGATGTACTTCTTATAGCGGGCTGCCAAGTCGTCAAAGTCCGTGATTTTTGTCATAAACTTGGATTTATCGTAAGTTGTGCGTACAACGTCCCAAAGATGCTGAATTTCGGTTTCGAAAGAGCTCATCATAACTTCATAAGCCTGTCTTTCGGCCAAAAGCTGGGCATTGTCGTAATACTTAAGCTTAATTTGGTACCTTTCATCGGGAAGATTTGCAACATCGGTATCGTCATACTCGCGTAAAATCAATTCACGGGCATTCTTTAAGTTTTCGATGTATTGATAACCCATTTTTGATGTATCGAGAATGGAAGTAAGAGAGTTAATAGCTGTGTTAAAACCTCTGTTTCTGATATTTTCAAGGTCGATAATCTTCTTTAAGTTTTCGCGTATGTTCAACTGGTCGAAGGTTTCGGGGTCGATTTCCGCGCGGAGATTGTTGATTCTTTCCATAAGGTCTTTTGAAACAACATCGTATCTCTTGCTCTTGGGATTATCGATATCATCATCGGTAATCGTAGAAACCTTTTTCATTTTTTCGAAAATGATGGCACCGTCGGATAATTCTTCCAAACCTTGGTCGATTCTGGCATCTTTCATTTTTTCGATTTCTTTATCAATTATATCCATGTAATGATTCGACAAAAGGTCTTTAATGAGATACTCTACAGTCGATTGATATTGGAAAATAGGACTGATAAGTTCCGAGTCAAGAATGTTTACGGAAAGTTTAACATCGGTTACGGTCTTGGGCTTGTAAAGATTGTCTTTAAACGCACACTTTACAATCGAATAAGCGTTTTCACCTCGAACGAAAGCGCCTACGTCAGTTTTTTGCCTTAACAGCGAGTTGGTAAGAGTTTCCAAGTCGTTTACACCGCGCTGTACGTGTCCCTGTAAGTGACCGTACATATTAACGATTGATTTTTCGATTTCGCCCGTGTTAAACTTATCGGCGCCTCCTACGGCATCAAGAAGGGTTGCGATTTCTTTCGGAGTATAGCGGTCGAGAACCTTCATTTCTTCCCGGTCAATAAATCCGCGAACCTTTTTCAGCATTTCATCTTCAGCCGTTACCATGTATCGGTTGAACATGTTCTGGTAGTTTTGGTTAAAGTAGTTATACAACTTTTCTTTCACACCGCCCATGACATCCAATCTTTCGAGGACTTCTTTGGGAAGTTTGGTGTTCAAGTGGTGTAACACTTTATTCGTTTCTTCTTCAATCAGCTGATTTACTTCTTTCTGCTGATCTCGATAATCTTGAGCCAACGAGTTTCTCGAACCGACAGCACTGGGCTTTTCGGGATGGAATACATTCGGGCTCTGTGGTAGATCTAAATTTGCCATTATTACATCTCCTTAACTTTAGCAATTTTGTTACAATACAATATACAACACTATCATACAATTATAAACATATTTTGCAAAATGTAAAGAGTTTTTTTTTATAAACTTAGTGATTTTTTTTAAAATATGTTATATAATAAGTTAATATTGCTGAAAAAGGAGCAGTTATGTACAATAAAAAATTTTTTTCGGTATTTTTAACGGCTGTTATTCTTATTTTTAATTTGAATGCAGGAGAAAGAACTATTCCCGTCGATATGGTTATTATGATTGATAAATCATTGTCTATGGAGGGAACGGGTAAATTCGACAGTTTAAAAAAATGGGTTTTAGACGAACTTGTAGAGCAAATGCTTACCGCAGGAGATTGGGTAAGTGTATATCAATTTTATGAAAATCCCGAACACTTGCTTTCCGTAAATGTAAACACTTCACAGGACAAACAAAAAATTGTAAATACTATAAGCTCAATAAAACCGGACGGAAAATATACCGATATCGGAAAAGCTCTTGATAAAATGCAAGAGGTAATGAAGACAAGAAACAGTAACGGAAGATACAAAGTGTTGTTATTAGTAACGGACCTTGAACAAGATGCACCTTGGCCTTCAAAATATTCGGGGAAGCAAAAAAAGTTTTCAAGTCCGTATCTTGTAGAATCAAGAATAATAAAACACGACAACTGGTACGAAATTACGGTTGATATGGGAATTGAAGAACGCGTAGTTACTACAACGTCTTCTCTTTTTTCCGACATTATAAAAAATGCGGGAAAAGAACGCACAAAAGCAAATGAAAAAGAAGCGTTAATTAAAACCAAAAAACCGTGATTGTAATATCGGCTTTCAATTTAAAATCGGACATCTTGTAAAAAACCGAATTAAATAGTTTTTAAAAGATGTCCGATAAACGGTACTTACAGGCAAACTTTGTTTATTTGTAAAAAGTTTAAGTTTTAAAAATACCGATTATAAATTGAAAAGCGTTAATTGTTCGCGATATAAAATTTGCAAATTCATTAAAGAGGTTTTAATTTATGTTTAAAAGAGTATTATACGCCTTATCTTTTGCAGGGGCACTCATTTTGCTTGCAAGTGTAATTTTTTTTCAGATGAAAAGAAAAAATTCCGTACAGGAAACAAAACCCGCAACAAAAACAATTATACCTGCCGCATCTTCAAAAATAGATAATCAAACGGGCAAAAACGAAACCGATTCAAAGGGTGCCGATGCAAAAATATTTTTGGAATTATCAAACGATGAAGTATTTATAGACGCAATTACAGGCGATTTAAACGGCGACGGAGTAGAAGACCAAATAGTTGCGGTAAAAAAATTGTTGGACCCTTTTTTTATATTTGATTATTTCCATTCAAGACCCGATTATGCAAAAATGCAGCCGTATTGAAGAAATACGAACACCCATTACACAGCCTAAATCTCTTACGTTTTATATTATGGAACCGGACAATTCCGCACCTGCAATTCTTTATTCGGGAATGACTTCAGACAACGGACAAAGTTTTTCAATTCAAAAAATAAATAAAGATAAGGACGGAGTTTTTTTCTTTACGCAAATTGCGGATATACATGCAGATATACAAATTCTATTACAGGAATTAAAAGGACAAAACATTTACGAAGAAGGATTTGCCGCATATAGAATACTCGCATATAATTCGGACAGTTCGGCACCCAATACGCTTAATCAAATTCAAACGGAATATGTATGGAACAATAAAACAAATATGTTTGAAAAAGGAAGAGAACAAAAAATTCCGGGAGAAAAAATAGAAAGCACTCTTTTACGCAAATTGCAAACCGGTAATATGGAATCGTTTATAGATTTTTTATCTCAACTTTGGTATCAATCCGAAAACGGTAAAAATTCGGGAAGAAGTATTTATTTGGATAAAAACGACAACAACATAATATTCAATTTCGACAATATTGAAGAAATATACGAAATAAAAACAACCTTACCGCGCAGATACGGTTTGTTTTTTACCGCAAATAATAAATCAATTCCGAACATTATACGCAGAGTAGATATAGAAATTAAGGGTGTAGATGAAATTCAAATACGGGTTATAGAAGACGTAGCCAGAATCAAATTCGGTACATCTTCTCTTTGGAACGGAACTTATAAAAAAAACACCAACCTTTTGCATTACACGAATACAAACAAACAAGATAAGGTTGAAAAAATAAGAAAAAAATTGGAACAGCCGGAAAGCAAATGGGAAACGCAAAACGGACAAACAATTTCTTTTACGGGAAATAAATATACTCTCACAAAAGACGGAAAAGATTCTTCAGGATACTTTAATATAATCGAAATTGAAAATAAAACCGTACTGCAAATGAAAACTTCGGAAAGTATGAATAAATTTTATTTAATCAATCTTGAAGAAAAAAATAAAAAGCAAATACTTACGTTAATTAAAATAAAACTGAACATAAACGAAATAATTCCAACCGGAGACGAACCGTCGGTATTTGTAAAAGATGCGGAATAGTTTATAATTATTCAAGTTGACATATATATTAAAACTCAATATAATTTAAATTAAATATTATGGAGAAAATGATGAAAAAGGTTTTTATTTGTTTTATCGTATCGGCCGTTTTTATTTTTACATCTTGTGCCGAAATAATAACTGTAATTGATGTAAAAGGTTCGGACTTGGAAAACTTAAATGCAGAAGGAACAAAAGACACTATTTTAATTATAGATACACGCCCGTATACGGAATATAAAAACGGACACTTGCCTAATGCAATAAATATTCCGAAAAGCGAAATAAATACGCGTGTAAACGAATTTGAAGATTGGAAAGAAAAACCTATTTATGTGTATGCCGATACCGATGACGACAGTTTTGAAGCTGCAAAGATTTTTGTCGAAGCCGGTTGTAAAATTATATATAATGCCGAAGGAATAAAACAGTATTCATACAAAACAATAAAATACGATTGTATGAGAGGTGTTGTTTTTGAACAAAAAATTAATTCTCCTAATATAATAATTATTGATTGCAGAACAAAACAGGCCTATGATATGGGGCATATACTCGGGGCAATCTCCATTCCGTCCATTCCCATTGCGGAATTTGAAAAAAATATTGCGAACCTTCCTAAAGATAAAAAGCTGTTTTTATATTGCAATGTAGGCTCCGCTTCGGCGAGAGCCGCACTGACATTATCGGAAGCGGGCTTTAAAGAAATTTATAATACCATAGACGGAGTTAGAGAATATCCTTTTAATCTTATACAGGAAGAAACTCCTCCGGACAAACGGCAATAATAACTTGACATAAATAAAAAAAACGCCTAAAATAATTTTACTTAAAACCCGTACCGGTACCGCAATTTCAGGTTTAAAAGGGAAGCACGGTGTAATTCCGTCACGGTCCCGCCGCTGTAAGAGTTCAATCTTTTTAAAAATATGTCACTGAGAAATCGGGAAGGCTTTAAAAAGGTGTTAAAGCTCGAAGTCAGAAGACCTGCCGGTATGCGGAATTATACTGTACTTTACGGTCGATAAGGTTCAGAATACAAATTATGTTTCTCATAAGGTTTTCTTTTTCAAAGTTCGTATTTAAAAAATTTATACTTCTTTGAAATCAAAAAGTATATTAAGAAGACTTTATAAATTTTTACTGTACTCTGTTATTTTTAATGCACACGTAAAGCGGTTTAAATTTAAGGTTTTAATCTTTTTATTTTCAAGGGGAAAAATTATGAACACCAAAAAGAAAATTTTCCGTTTTATGTTTCTTTTATCGGCGACGGTTATTTTTTTAAACTGCACAAAAAAAGAAGAAATGCAAAATGCAGGCGATTTTATGCAACCTGCCGGCGACGCTTATCCCGTAACAATTACCACCTACAATTATGCGGGAGAACCTATTGAATTGACTTTTGAAAAAGCTCCTGAAAAGGTTATAGCTTTTTATCAAAGTCCGATTGAAACTATGCTCGCTTTAGGCCTTGCAGACAAACTGATTCTTGCGGTAGGTCTTGACGACCCCGTAAAAGAAGAATTCAAAGAAGATTTCGGTAAGGTTAATTATAAAGACAAAAGACCGTCGAAAGAAGAAATTATAGATATGGAACCCGATTTTATTTTCGGCTGGTCATCGCTGTTTAATGAAAAGCGTTACGGCGATGTAAACTTTTGGCACGAACGCGGTACAAAAACATATATTTGGCAGGATTCCGGTTTAAAAAAACAAGAGTCGGTGGAAAACGAGTGTCAGGATATTCTCAACATAGGCAAAATTTTTAATGTAGAACAAAAAGCGCAAGATATTGTCGATAAGATGAAAGCCGAAATAGAAGCCGCAAAAAAATATGTTGAAGGTAAAAAAAAGGTACTGGCAATTATCATTGAAGTTGAAAAAGAAGGACAGTACAGAGTCTACGGAGCAAAAACAATCGGAGGGGATATTGCCCTTCAAGTAGGAGCTGAACTTGTAGGTACAGATAAAGGTTATATAGGCAAAGAAGAATTGATAGAACTTAACCCTGAGGTTATATTTTCGGTATATTACGGAGACGCAATTATAAAAGAGCAAGCCGTAGATATGCTTATAAAAGATGAAGCCTTAAAAAGTATTTCCGCCTTAGAAAACAAAAAAGTATTACCGATTACTTTAAGTGAAGTATATGCAAGCGGAATAAGAACTTATGACGGAATAAAAACGATTATTGCAGGTTTATATCCCGAACTTTAAAATTCCTAAATATGAACAAAAACAATAAAGATAGAGTGCTGAAAGCGGTATTTATCTCTTCGGCACTCCTATTCCTTTTAGGGCTTCTTTTTGTTTCGATTGTTTTATCGATAGGATTCGGAGCGGTACGCATTGTGCCTAAGGATATCCTTCAAATAGTTCAATTTAAAATTTTCGGAACGGGAACGCTTACTGCCGTTAAAAAATCCGCTATCGATATTGTATGGGTTATAAGGCTTCCGAGAATTATCTTAGCCTGTCTTACGGGTATGGGGCTTGCTCTTACAGGTGTAATTATGCAGGCGGTCGTAAAAAATTCTTTAGCGGACCCTTACATACTTGGCATCTCTTCCGGAGCTTCACTCGGAGCAACCCTTGCCATCGCTTTAGGAATAGGAAGCGGTTTAGGCCCCAACTACGTAGGTCTTTGCGCCTGTTTTTCAGCCTTCGCGGCATCTTTAATTGTAATGAAAGCCGCAAATATCAACGGAAGAGCAAATTCCGTAAAACTTCTTATGGCCGGAATTGCGGTAAGCACAATTTTTTCAGCCTTTTCTTCATTTATCGTCTTTACCGCAAAAAATAGGGAAGCTATGCGCAGTATTTCATTTTGGCTTATGGGCGGCTTCGGAGGTGCAAAATGGGAAAATCTTGGCTTATTGTCAAGTATTATACTCGCAGGGGTTTTCTTTTTTATGACGCAATACAGAACCCTTAATCTTATGCTTTTAGGAGACAGCGTATCCATTACCCTCGGAAAAGACCTTCATTATTATAGACAGGCCTATTTACTTTTAAGCTCGATTATAGTCGGGTTTTTAGTATACAATGCGGGAATTATAGGCTTTGTAGGTTTAATAGTTCCGCACATTGCCCGCATTTTTTGGGGAACTAATCATAAAAACATAATACCGGCCTCGGTTTTAATAGGAGCCGTAATTCTTATATGGGCAGATGTACTTGCCCGCTCAATTTCTTCATTAGGAGAAATTCCTGTAGGAGTGGTTATTTCTCTCATCGGAGCCCCCGTATTTTTATATCTTTTAATAAACAAAGAATACGGTTTCGGAGGAAGGACATAGATGACCTTGGAAAGTACGGCCTTGTCATTCGCCTTCGGCAATAAAGATATTTTACACGGTATCACTCTTTCGATAAAAAATAAGGGCATAGTCGGAATTATCGGGCCTAACGGCTCGGGGAAAAGCACCTTGTTAAAATGCCTTTACAGGGTTTTATCGCCTAAAAGCGGCATTATAATGATAGACGGAAAAAACATAAAAGAATACCCTTTTAAAGAAACGGCAAAAAAAATAGCGGTAGCGGCTCAACATAACGAAACTCATTTTGATTTTAACGTACTTGAAATGGTTTTAATCGGACGCTCCCCGCATAAGCGGTTTATGGAAAGGGATTCCGCAGAAGATATTAAACTTGCATACACTGCCTTAGAACAGGTAAATATGGAATCGTTTGCAGACCGTAATTTTTCCGAGCTGTCAGGAGGCGAAAAGCAGAGAATAATTTTAGCGCGAGCCCTGGCACAAAATACCGATTGTCTAATTCTCGATGAACCGACAAACCACTTGGATATAAAACACCGGCTTCAGTTTATGAGTCTTGTAAAAAAACTTAACATAACGGTTATTGCAGCTATTCACGACCTTAATATTGCGGCGATGTACTGCGATAAAATATATGCATTAAAAGACGGAAAAATAATAGCTCAGGGAGCCGTAAATGAAGTAATTACAAAAGATATAATAAAAACCCTTTATGAAGTAGAGGCTGAAATAATATATTGCAAAAAAGATGATAGACCGCATATAATTTATAAAGAAATTTAACTAAAGGTTTATGCGGACAATTTTTATTTTAAAACAATAGAGCTTGCCCTTAGCGAAAAAAAGCTATAGACTCGGTAAAAGCTTAAGTTATAATAAAAGACATTGCCTATACAAAATAATATTTTATAATTCTTACGGTTATTAACTTTAAAGGAAGTTAAAAGTGGAAAAATATAATAATAAAAACATAATTAACCACGGGCGAACTTAACGTATATATCAAAGATAGTGTGTAAATAAAAATAAAGTTTTAGGATACGATAAACGGCTTAGATGATAATGTTGCACAGGCACAGCTTGATGCATTAAAAAAAATAGATATTCACTCAAGAAACTGTTCGGCTGTTATTGTATATATTGTAATACTCTTCCGGTTGGCAGGCTGTACTAGACGGTTTTTTCTATAAAAGCTGTCGGGTTATCATACCAGCCTAATAATAAAAATTACAATTTAATTGTTATTCTTAATTAAAGCCATGAATATCAAAACCGAACTACCATTTAAACTTACTTAAAAATTCGTAAATTTAAGTTTTTTTCGGATTTATTCTATAAAAAATTTACCGATTTTAAATTCCCGCTAAACAATGTAAGTAATTTTCGATAAGAAAGAATGCCGAGGGGGTTAGAGTTTCTGCAGTATCGTATATTGTGTGCATAAGCTGCCAAGTTTGAGGAATTATATTTTTAAAAGGAGAATTTTTTTGAGGTTTTTTATTTTTAATTATCAGCTCTATTAAACTATGAATTGCCGTTTTGTTTTTTTCTTCGGTAAATTTAAAAAAATGAGAAGAAATATTTTTAGGTAAATATTGTAAAAGCAATTTTGCTTCATCGTAAGGCAATACGGTAATAACTTGAGCGGATAAACCTGAGGCAATAAATCCCGCATTATCACTGTAAGGCGTCAAAAGTGAAAGCCAGTTATTCGGACAAGCTTTTTCGGCATAAGCACAAGCTTCCGAATGTAAAATATCTAAAGCTAAAACTCTTTCCTTAGGACGCCCGCAAATACCGGATTGGGATAAAATTAAGGTATCTCCCCTTCCGCACATATCAAAAACAAAAATATCGGAGTTTTCCATTCCAAGTTTTTTTAAACCCGTTCCAAGTAAATATGAACCCTGCTTTGTTATGCCTTTTGCCCCGGCTTCTTCTCCGTCAGTAAAAATTATTATTATGTTATGCACGGAATTAATTTTAAGAAGGGTTTTTGCAAACAACATAAGTTGAAAACAAGCCGCAGAATTATCGTTTGCTCCTTCCGTGTTTTTTTCACGGTCATAATGAGCAACAAGGGTTTTTACCTTAAAAGCCGAACTGTAATTTTGCGGTGAATATTTAATTATAATGTGTTTCTTTTTTGCAATCGGTACAACCTTATGAGGAATTTCGTTTTCAGTAAGCCAAGCTGAAATAAAACCGCATCGGTCCATTCCAAGTTTTAAAAATTCAATAAATGCGCCGGAATTTATTCTACCGATGTACCGAACAAAAGCGGCTGTTAAAGATTTTTCTTGAGTATTTTCGCTAAACATTTTAAACCTGTAAATCGATAATTAACAATTATCATAAATATAATATCCGCTTAAACACGCACTTTATCAAGCTGTCTTTTATCTACGGCTCAGCTGTTTTTAAAATCATAGTTAAAAGTTATAAATATGCGGCATGGATACCGCCAATTTTATACACTGTCTAGTTTGCTTGAAAATTTATTTTGCAAACCCGCATTATTATATGCCGTTTCTCAGCCTTGCAGATTATTTTTTAATCTCTAATGCCCGGTTACTAAAGAGTTTTACAGCTTTTCTATTTCCTCTTTAGTTAAACCGGTCGCTTGAATTATTTTTTGTACCGAATCGCCAAGCCGTTTTAGTATTTGAGCCGTTTCCAGTTTCGTTTGCCTCGCTCCGTCGGAAAAGCCTTCGCTTCTGCCTTGTGCTATACCTCTAGCAATTCCTGCCTGTATTCCAGCTCTTCGTGCGTCCATTTCAAATGCTTGTATATTCATATATTCACGCCTCCTCTCTTCATCGGTTTTAGTTTTGCTCACTTGTTCTTCCAACCGTTTTGTAAAATCCGTATCCGGACTTTTTCCATTCATATAGTTTAGAAACCCTTTCAGTTCAGTGTCTGCTTCTTTTTCAGCAGCCTTGCTGTTGACTATAATTTTGGTCGTTCCGTCTTGAAATATTTGACCTGTTTCACTGCATATTGGTTGAATTGTATAAAGCGGTAAGCCTTGATTTAGGTAGTCGAATGTGCAAAAAAAGATGATGAACGTATCCGGTAAGTCGTTGTAGTCGTTTCCTTTATTGAGTGAGCTTTCATCAATTGCACATTGATAGTAGCGCATTCTTACGGGAAGATTCTTTTGGTCGGTCGTCTGCATTTCGATGTCGTAAAGCTTACCCGTATCATCTTCTATCATTAAGTCGAGGCGGACGCTTTTTGAGCCGATTTTGTTGTCTACGGCTTTTTGGTGAATGATTTTTACGATGGTGCCGACCCTATTTTTTAGAATCATCGTTAAAAGTTCTTTACACAGTTCTTCGTCTTTCATTACCGTGCAGAACATAAAATCGTCCGCTATTGTCAGTTCGTCAAAGCTCTTACTCATCAGCCTGTCCCTCCTCACGGTTAAGTATAGCATAAGATACGGAGATTTAAAAGGGGGAGAGGCGAACCGTGTTGTAAGGGGAAGGTTCCCCTTAGACCCCTTCGGTTTTGTAGGGGGAAAGAGAGACACTTGTCAGACGCAAGTTTCCCTCTTTCCCCCTACGACCCCCTATCTCCTTTTCAACGCTGCCAAAGGGGTGTCCCCTTTGGAATCCCCGGTATTTAACCGTGTGATGTTCGATTAAAAAGGTACGTTACGTACCTTTTTGGGCTTCGAGTTTTCTTGCAGAAAACTCGCGCCGGGGCTGTTCCGGCGGACGTCCTGTCCGCTCCCGCTTAGGTTTTTCAGGCAAAGGCGCTGACGCGCTTTGCTTGTGTGTGAGGGGCGGTTTTGCCAATCGGTAAGGCGTGTTTGCTTTACCGATATCCTTTTCTCAATGTTCAATGTGTAATTTAATTACCAATTCCTTATTCCCTCTTTGCGTACTCTGCGTGCCTTGCGGTTTTGTTTTTAACCGCTAAGAGCGCAAAGTCCGCTAAGGTCTTTAAGGTGCTACTGTTTTCCTCTCCCCCTCGTTTCTCTTTGCGTGCTCTGCGAGCTTTGCGGTTGTATTTTAACCGCTAAGAGCGCAAAGTCCGCTAAGGTTTTCGGGGTACCGCTGTTTATAAGCCCCTATTCCCTCTTTGCGTGCTTTGCGGTTTTATTTTAATTGGTAATTAAATTACACATTGAACATTGAGAAAAGGATATCGGTAAAGCAAACACGCCTTACCGATTGGCAAAACCCTTATTCCCTCTTTCTCTCTGCGAGCTTTGCGGTTTTATTTAACTGCTAAGAGCGCAAAGGGTGCTAAGGCTTTTCAGGGTGTTGCCGTTTGTAAGCCACTCTGTTCTTCTTTGCGTGCTCTGCGAGCTTTGCGGTTTTATTTTAACCGCTAAGAGCGCAAAGACAGCTAAGGAGTTTCGGAGTGTCGTGTAAAATAAAACCGCAAAGCACGCAGAGCACGCAAAGAAGAAATAGAGAGCTTGCAAAGTTTTGCCAATCGGTAAGGCGTGTTTGCTTTACCGATATCCTTTTCTCAATGTTCAATGTGTAATTTAATTACCAATTACCCCTACTGATTGTCTTCCCATTTTATGGAGTAGTAAACATCTACATCGCCATTCTCGCTGCGGACTTCATATACAAAATCTTTTGTCTCATTTAAGTGTATCTCTTGGCTCTCAAACTTCAGACAATCCCTGTCATAGTCGTAAAAAATAGTTTTAGTTGTATCCGCAACAATGTCATCATCACTACTATGGTCTTCTTCCATTATCAAAAAGTAAATCGGCACCATCCTATCGCTGTCAAAAACTATGGCTTCTCCGCTTTTGTTTATGTTATATGTTGCTCCAGGTTTCTTAGGTTTCCACGAGTTATGATGGGTTAGAACATGTACCTCTCTATTATCAACTTTCAGTGTCCAATAATATTCGGCATCTGTAGTACCATCATGCTCTTCTATACTGATAATTTTATCAAAGGTAACCGTCAGTTTTCCTTTTACAAACTTTATGTCATTGCCTACCTTTTTATATCGCCAGTATTTGTTGCCGCTTTCAGGCGTTACCGTAAAGTTTTCTTTTTTAGCCTCAATTCCCGTTGCAAGTACTCTTCCGTCCGTGTAGCCGGCAGGCGTTATTTTTGCCGCAGGTTTATGAGTTAATGTGCCGGTTACCTCTATCTTTGTGCCGTCTGTAAGGTACACGTCGTTATTTTGGTCAACTTTTGCGCTGCCCGACATTTTAAAGGTACTGCCCGATGCTACGTGTACACCCTTGCCTTCGGTAGCGGTACAAGCTGTTATGGTGCCGCCTTGCATATTGAAGGTGCCGCCCGCTTCTACGTGTACGCCGCCGCCTGAGCCCGCCTTTCCGTTTTTAAGCGTTACTCCGTCTTTAAGGGTGAGCGTTTTGCCGTTGGGAATCTTAAAGATACCCGATTTTTGCGCTGCGTCGAGCGTAACGGTTCCCGATTTGGGCTTAACGGTGAGGTTTCTGCCGACGGTTATTTGCCCCGAATCAGCTCCGCCTGTTGCCGTTATATTTCCGCTTATGAGCAGAATAGAGGCGCCGTTCGGTTTTTCCGCTTCCGTTTTGAGTTTTTGCCAAGCGCCGCTGCCCCCTGCAATTTCAAGTTCGTTTGTAAACCTAACCGTTACGGTTTTATTTTCCTGTATGTTGGAAAGCGTTGCAGTAGTGCTGTTTGCAGGCGTTGCCGTTACACCGCTCCAGTTTTCAACTTCCCAGTCCGGATCGGGTGTTGCGGTAAAGGTAACGCTGCCGCCGTGCGTAACTTCAATGCTGCCGCTTGTTGTCGGAGCGTTTGAGCCGGCTTGAAGAGTTCCGCCAGCTCCGCCTTCTACGCTGAATGTTACGGTGTAGGTCTTCTTCTTAAACTTCACCGTTACGGTTTTATTTTCCTGTATGTTGGAAAGCGTTGCAGTAGTGCTGTTTGCAGGCGTTGCCGTTACACCGCTCCAGTTTTCAACTTCCCAGTCCGGATCGGGTGTTGCGGTAAAGGTAACGCTGCCGCCGTGCTGTACGGTAAAGTTTTGACCAGCGCCTCCGCTTGCTATTTTTTCGGAGCCGTTGTATGTACCTTGCAGCGTGCCTTGACCGCCGTCTACCTTAAACGTTACGACGTAGGTCTTTTTCTTAAACTTAACCTTTACGGTTTTATTTTCGGTTATGTTGTTAAGACTTGCGGTTGTCTCACCGGGATTACCGCCCGATATAGAACCGCTCGGAGAAACCGTCCAGCTTTCTACTTCGTAGCCTACACTCGGCATTGCGGTAAAGTTTACGGAAGCTCCATTCGAAACGGTTAAGGTTTCCATACTGCTTCCGCTTGCTATTTTTTCGGAGCCGTTGTATGTACCTTTGAGTGAGCCGCCCTGTCCGCCTTCTACGCTGAATGTAACGGTATGGTTTTTCTTTGTCAAATTTCCGCTGCTATCAACAAACCACTGTGTTGAGCCTTCAGGCGTTACCTTGAATTTGTCGTACTCCAAACCTACCGTCGAGCCGTCCAGCACCTGCCTGCCGTCCGTGTAGTATTGAGGCGTTATTTGAGCTGCGGGGTTTTCGGTAAGGTTGTCGTTTACGGTTATCTTGCTGTTTTCCGTCAGGTAAACATCATTATTTTGGTCAACCTTTGCGCTGCCCGACATCGTAAATGAAGGAGAAGTCGTGCCGGCTTTTATCAGGCAAACGCCTCTTCCCTTAGGAGTGCCGCCGGTAATCGAACAGCCTGAAACGGAACTGTTTTGTTTCATAGCAAATTTGCCGTTTCCAAACACATAGACTCCGCCGCCGCCTTCCTTTGCAGAACAATTTTGAATAAGAACGTTATCGAAAGCGTTATCTCCTCCCATAGTGAATTCCCCTCCGTTTGCAACGTAAACGCCGCCGCCGTTCTGGTTCGGAGCTTTACAGACGGTAATTTTTGAAACGCCTGTCAGCGTTACTTTTCCTTGACAATAAATGCCGCCGCCGGAATGGGAAGCTTCGCAGTTTGTTATAGTAACGTTCGTCATCGCCAGTGTTGCACCGCTATTAACAAATATACCGCCTCCGCTCGCTCCGGGACCGGCCTTGCCGTTTTGCAATGTCAAGTTTTCAAGAGTGAGTTTTTTACCCGAATCGACATTAAAGATACGCGACAGGTCATTTGCGTGGAGTACGGCGGTTCCCGATTGCGCTTTTATCGTAAGGTCTCTACTTATGCTTATTTCGCCGTTATCGCCCGGAGCACTCGTTGCCTTTATTGTTCCGTGTATAATAATGGTAGAAGGGCCGCTCGGCTTTTCCGCTTCTTCTTTTAACGTTTTCCAAGCATTGCCCTCGCTTCCGTTTATAGTTACCGTATCCGTAAGTTTAATGTAATAGGTTCTCACCTCACTGTCGGCAAAGCTATCCGCTGTCGCATAAAGAACAAGTTTATAAGTAGGCTCCTCAGAGCCTTCCCTTTGTAATGTTATATCAAGCGAAGAAGAGTTTCCAATAAGTGTTTCTTCACCGCCATTTAGTTTTTTAGTACCCTTTATTTTTGCACCGGGAGTATCCGATGTTGCTATAAGTGTTATGGTTTCGCCTGAACTTGTTCCGATTTCAAATGGAGTACTTTCGTTGTTTTCAAGAATTTCCTTACCGCCATACTTTAATTTAACCGGAGATGCCTTATTTAAAGGAGTGCCGACAGTAATTTCCGAGGAAGTTAAGCCCTTACTGTCTTTAAGGTATATCTTATACGATATTTTCTCTCCTCCTACTTGTACACTTGTTTTATAATATAAAACCCAGTTGCTTGTAGGCAGCTCTCCGCCGCCTTCAAGTTTTACCGTGTCGGAAGCGTTAATAAAAGAGTGGTCTTCAGGCTTGTTAAAACCGTTTTGTGTATCGTTTACCGAAAAATCATAATAACTGTCATCTATAAATATTTTTGAAAGGTCCTTGTGTAAAAGACCGCTTCCCGTATTTTTATTCATATCGGGTACTTCAATACAAATAACGTACTTACCATCTTTACTTTTGGCAAGTACCGCCTTGGGAGAAGGAGGCGGGGTGTTTGCTCTTAATGTAAAATCGTATGTTTTATTAAATTTTCTTCCGTCCGTGCTGTATAAGGTAATCGTAGGGCTTATCTCCTTACCCCATTCGTGTTTTTTTAAAAAGCCGCTTTTAAGGTTTAATTTTAAAGTGTTGCCGTCTATTTGGTTCAGGCTGTAATCGCTTAAACCGGCTCCTTCAGGTTGAGAAAAATAAACTATTTGTCTTGTTTCACCCGCAGAAGGCATTATAAATTCGAATTTTTTCGGATTTTGAAGAGTAAGGGTAATACTTAAGTCCGCTTCGGAGCTTATGCTGCGTAAAGCCCTGTTCGTCTATAAGAACGCTTGAGTCTATGTGCATAGAGCTTATATAGGCTTGGCTTGACCAATAGCTTAAATATTCTTCCAAACTTGCCTTATACTGTTTGCAAGCCGAAAAAAGAAAAAGCGTTCCCATAAATGCAAGAACCGCAGTTCTATTAAATAGTTTTGTTTTTTTCATTCGTTTACTCTCCTTATCCGCAAAATTGCGGGTTTTATTTGTAATAAAAGTATAGGAGCGAGGGTGTCGGCCTCTCTTTTCTCCTTTTGTTATTCTTTGCGAGCTTTGCGGTTTTGTTTTTAACCGCTCGGAGCGCAGAGGGCGCTAAGGATTTTTCGTGGTGCTGCCGTTTGTAAGCCCTTGTTCATCGTTCTTCTTTGTGTACTCTGCGTGCTCTGCGGTTTTGTTTTAACCGCTAAGAACGCAAAGACCGCTAAGGCTTTTCGTGGTGCCGCTGTTTGCAACCTCCTCTATTCCCTCTTTGCGTTCTTTGCGTGCTCTGCGGTTTGTTTTTATAACCGCTAAGAGCGCAAAGTACCGCTAAGATTTTCGGGGTGTCGTGTTTTACAAACCCTCATTCCTCTTTGCGTTGCTCTGCGTGCTCTGCGGTTTTGTTTTAACCGCTAAGAACGCAAAGACCGCTAAGGCTTTTCGTGGTGCCGCTGTTTGCAACCTCCTCTATTCCCTCTTTGCGTACTCTGCGAGCTTTGCGGTTGTATTTTAACCGCTAAGAGCGCAAAGACCGCTAAGATTTTGTTTTACGAACCCTTTGTTTTTCTTTGCGTTCTTTGCGTGCTCTGCGGTTTTGTTTAACCGGAATAATCGCCGGTTATCGATATCCATTTATCTCTTATGCAGTTTTTTACCGCTATTGTCCTTAAAGCGTTAAGTTTTTAAGGTGTCTTGCTCCGTAATCCTTTTAGGTCTCCTTTGCATGGGCTAAACTTTGCTCAACGCTTTGTACGGCTTCGCGGTTTTTTTGCATTAACTCATTATACATCAGTGTAAAACAAATTTACATAAAAAACACTGCAAAAAAGCAAAAAAGAACCTTGGTTACCTAAAAAAGAACTTTGGTTACCTTCAAAGTAACCTTGGTTACCCTACCGTTTTGCGGTCTTTTATAAAAGTTTAAAAAAATGTTCGTTTTTTATATTAAAACCTATTGACAGTGAACGCTATTTTTTGTATAACCGCTTATATGAAAAGACGGTATTTTCAAATTGTTCAGCTGATGAAAGAAAACGAAGATATTTCACAAAGAGATATTGCAAAAAATTTAAAGATTTCTTTAGCTTATGTAAATAAAATTCTTTTTGATATGGAGCAGGACGGGCTTTTATACACGGAAGGAGTCCCCGCTTTCGGGAAAAAGCGGCTTACTCAAAAAGCATTTGCGGTTTTTGCGGAATGCAAAGTGGATAATGCAATTATTATGGCCGCCGGCTTCGGTTCCCGCTTTGTTCCGCTTACATACGCTACTCCTAAAGGGCTTTTGGAAATCTTCGGTGAACGTATGATTGAGCGGCAAATTAAACAGCTTAAAGAAGCGGGTATAAACGATATTACGGTTGTTGTAGGCTACTTAAAAGATACGTTCGAATATTTAACCGATAAATACGGCGTTAAACTTCTTTTTAACCCCGATTTTAAATCTAAAAATAATCTTTCCACCCTTTACCATGCACGTAAATATTTAAAAAATACATATATCCTTTCAAGCGATAATTGGCTCCGTGAAAATATGTACCATTCTCATGAATACGATTCCTGGTACTCTTCCGTTAAAATTTTCGGTAAAACTAAGGAATGGGTATTACGTACGGGTTTACACGATAAAATCCTAACCGTAAAAGTAGGCGGGAAGGACAGTTGGGTTATGTACGGCCCTGTTTATTTTTCCAAAGAGTTTTCAAAAAAAATAGTGCCGCTTATCGAAGAAGCCTATAATTTGGAAGATACCGATGATTGGTATTGGGAAGACGTTTACAGGCGTAATTTAAAAACTCTTACAATGTTTGCAAATAAACAAAAAGCGGGACAGGTTTACGAATTCGAATCTCTTGATGAAATACGCCTGTTTGATTCCTCTTATCTTATTTCTTCTCATGATAAATGGCTTGAGCTCATTTCTTCCGTTTTTAAAAGGGGTGAACACAGTATTACTAATTTACAGCCTCTCCATTTCGGAATGACGAATAAATCGTTTTTGTTTCAAGTTGAAGGAGAAAAATATATTTTTAGAATCCCCGGTGAAGGCACGAATATGCTTATAAACCGTAAACATGAACATGCCGTTTACACTGCAATTGCTCCGTTAAAATTAAGCGATAAGATTATTTTTTTCGACTCCGAACGCGGCGTAAAAATTACAAAATTTATGGAAGGAGTACGCAATGCCGACCCCAATAACAGCTGCGATTTAAAACTTTGCATGCAGGCTGCGCGCACTCTTCATTCTTCAAATATAAAAGTCGAGCATGAGTTTAATTTTGAAGAACGTATAAATTATTACGAAAAACTTGCAAATGAAAAAAACGGAATTCTTTATAACGATTATCTTGAAGTGCGTGAAATGGTACGTGAAATTTCGGATTATTTAAAACGGCTCGAAAAATCCTTTGCCTTAACCCACATAGATTTGGTTCCGGATAATCTTTTAATTTCGGAAAACGAGGTTTATTTAATAGATTGGGAATATGCCGGTATGTGCGACCCTCTTGCCGATTTGGCTATGTTTTCAATTTATTCATATTACGAAAACGAACAAATAGAAAATTTAATGAATATTTATTTTGAACGCGAGCCTTCGGAAAACGAAAGGCTTAGGGTTTATTGTTATGTAGTATTAGGCGGTTTTTTATGGGCATTGTGGACAAGCTATAAACAGGCGCTGGGTATCGAATTCGGAGACTACGGTTTAAAGATGTACCGTTACGCAAAGGATTATTATAAAAAAAATTAAGCGGTTATTAAAGGAATAAAAATGAAAACGATGATTAAAAATAAGGAAATTGATTGGCTTATTACGGCAGTACCCCTTACCGTAATTATCGCCGTTGCGTTTTTTTTATTAAAACTGCCCGATTCTTCAATGAAAATAGTTGATTCTTTATGGTATGTATTTGTAAACAAATTCGGTTTTTTTTATATGCTGTTGGGGCTGGGGCTTGTAATTACGGCAATAGGTTTGGCATTTTCAAAATACGGTAAAATAAAATTGGGTAATATCGAAAAGCCTCGTTATTCTAATTTTGAATGGGGCTCTATGATTTTTACTTCCACAATGGCGGCGGATATTTTATATTGGTCGCTTATTGAATGGGCTTATTATTTTCGGGAAACTCCGTTCGGTATGAAAAATTTAACGTTTGCCGAAAAACAGGACTGGGCTTCCGCTTATCCTCTTTTTCACTGGGGAATAACGCCTTGGGCATTTTATATAGTACCTGCCGTAGCCTTTGGCTTTATGCTGCACGTACGCGGAAGGACAAAACAAAAACTTTCGGAAAGCTGCCGTCCTATTTTCGGGAAACATATAGATAGGGGGCTTGGGAAGCTGATTGACGTATTTTCGGTTATAGGGTTGCTTGCCGGAACGGCTACTACTTTTTCTTTGGCCACTCCTCTTTTATCGCTTGCGGTTTCAAGTCTTTTCGGTATCCCGGAAAGTAAAATTTTAACCCTTATAATTCTTTTAGTTATTGCGGCGGTTTATACGGCTGCAGTTTTGTTAGGTTTAAAAGGTATTTCCAGGCTTGCAAAAATATCAGTCATTTCTTTTTGTATTCTTTTAGGTTTGGTATTTATAGCTTCGCCTAAAATATACATTATAGAAACCGGTATTACGGGAATAGGTAAGGTCTTACAGAATTTTTTTTCCATGTCCACTTGGATGGACCCTTTAAGGATTTCAGGTTCGGAAGGTTCGGGCTTTCCTCAAAATTGGACGGTTTTTTACTGGGCTTATTGGATTGCATGGTTTGTTGCAACTCCGTTTTTTATCGGTACAATTTCTGAAGGAAGAACAATTAAAAATACGGTAATAGGCGGACTTCTTTGCGGTATTGCCGGTACTTATTGTTCGTTTATAATTTTAGGCAATTACGGACTTCATTTGCAGGTACAGGGTATTTTGGATTCCGCAGCGGCATTAAATAATGTTGAGCCTTCAAAGGTTATTTTGCAAATCCTTCAAACTCTTCCGTATTCCAAATTGGTATTGACTGTTTTAGTAGTTACTATGATTGCCTTTTATTCAAGTACATTTGACGCAATTACCCTTGTTATTGCTTCTTATTCTCAAACCAATCTTGAAAAAAATACGGAACCGAAAAAGGGCTTACGTGCATTTTGGTCTATAGTTTTTGTTTTATTGCCGGCAGCCTTAATTTTGACGGGCACAAGTTTAAACCAATTACAAAGTCTTTCGATTATTGCAGCCTTTCCTTTAGGAATAATTATTATTTTAATTACTCTAAGTCTTTTTAAAGAGTTAAAAAGCACGGAAAAAATATAGAAACTTTAAAAGCCTGCCGGTTAAACCGCAGTGATTTAACCGGCTTTTTAATTATTGAATATCTTCAAATATCGTTTGTTCCTGAACGTCTTTAGTTAAGGCTTCAAGCGCCCATTTAACCCGTGAATAGCGTAAGGCATGCTGTTCTTCTTTGGAAGTTGCAGGGTCGCCTAAGGGATAAGGTATGGAAATTGTAGGTACAATTTTGTTTGTTCCTACGGTAAGAGCTACGGGGACAAGGTTACACATTAGCACAATAGGAATACCTGCCCGTTCTATTTCTTTTACTATCGTTGCGCCGCAACGTGTACAAGTACCTCACGTAGAAACCATTATACAGCCTCCGACATTATCGGCTTTTAAATGCGGTATAATTTCCTCCGCCATACGTTTGGCTTCCGCCTGCGTGGTTCCTGTGCCCACCGTAGAATAAAAATAGTTATGCAGTCTTGCAAAAACCTTTTCTTTTTCCATTTCTTTTAAAACGTCCCAAGGCAAAACAACGTTAGGGTCCGCATCCGCCGCAGCAGGGTCAAAGCCTGCATGTATAGTTTTAAATTCTCCCGATTGTAATCTGTCCATTTGGCTGCAATCATATCTTCCCCAGCGGGTTGCAGAAGCGGATTGAATTCTATCCGGGTTGGTTACCGGAACAATACCGCCCGTGTTTAAAACGGCAATTGTTGCTGCGGATAAATCTTTTATAGGTGGTGCCGCAGGAACCCTGTCTTTTTTGCTTATAATCAATTCCGTTTGATATTCTTCACCATTTAATTTTTTTATAAGCATTTGAACACCGCGTACTGCCGCATTGGGCCCGTTTTTAAGAAATACTTGTTTTCTTATTCCGCGTGCAAAGTAGCCTTCGGCTTCGGCTCCGAGAGTTTCTTCACCCGATAAAATTTTATTTGCGTAAAGAGCCATAGCTTCGGTATCTTTTTTTACGGAGCCAGCTGAATGTCCGCCTTTAAAAATAGGCATATCCTTTTTAAACATTTCCACTCCGGGGTTTTCAATATGCATAGAGGTTATTACCGGCACCTTAAATTTTTCTTTAACCGCTTTGCAAACATTACCGCAGGCAACTCCGTAGCGTCCTGCCTGAAAGGCGGGGCCTGCAATAAAAATGTCGAAGTCCTTATTTTCCAAAAAACCTAAAATAGTGTTAATCGCTTTTTCCGTATTCGACCCCATATAATTATCGCCGCAAATAATTGTATGAGTTATTTCCGCTTTTAAGATTGAACCTATTGCCGCAGCGGGGCCGACTTTTCCCTCCCGTATTTCAGGAGGATAATCGGCCTTATCTTCTCCGCCTATCCCCGCAAAAAACTGATTTACATAATATATCGCTTTTTTCATAATAAATGCTCCTTTAGAATTCCTTCATAGTTTTAACCGACCAACCGCTTATGCCGTCTCCGCAAAACATTGCGTTATTTTCCATAAGTATTGAGCCGTCTTTCCGTACCGACGGGCCCAATACTTCATCATAAGCCCAGCCGCCTGAAAGTCCGTCCCTTCCCAAGGCTTCCAATTCTCCTATAACTTTTTCCGCAGGAGGCAGCTCTATTAAATCGCTTACATCTCCTGTAGATACCAAAGCATTTGCTTTTTCGTCCAAGACGACGAGGGGTTGACTTGCACCGTCCCTTCCTACACATTCGTTGGAAATACCTACGGTTTTAATACCGAGATTTTCCAATTCCACTATACACCTTATATAATCGGTATCGGGGTTTCCGTAACCTTCTTCGGTAACAATAGCCCCTTCGGCTCCTATCATTTTGGCAATTGACCCCATAATAAGGGCGGAACGTTCTTTTTGCTCAAGAGATACATTCAAGTTGCTTAAAATTACGCCTAAAAAGTTTATAGTTTTACCGTGTTCCTTATAAAGCTGTTTAATTATTTCAAAATTTTGAAAATCGTAAGTTGACCACTTGGACGAGCAAGGCATAAAGCTGCCTGAAATAATGCCTCCGTCAAAGATAACGTTGGGGTTTACCAAAGTGGGCACATAACGGTTTAAATCCCAGCCGTAAAATAAATCGTTATAGCCCATTTCTTCCATTTGGGATTGAGGCTGCATTACCAATACTACCCTTTTCAGTTTTTCGATTTCAGGGCTTCGGTTAAAAATAGGTTGGTAATCATAAATATCTTTTGTTTCAGGCGTTTGATTTTGTACGGTTTTTCCCAAGTATTCGGCAAAACGGTGAGCCGCATAACGTATAGCACGGTTTTTCTTTTGCTGCTCATGCCTTTCGTCCGCTTCATCGGTATCTATTACCAAACAGATATTTATTAAACTGCTGTACATGGAATACTTTGCGCCTTCTCCCCACATATCTATAAGTCCGTCTCCGAAACTGCCCCAGTGCATTCCCACTCCGAGTATGCTTACTCCTTTAAGAGCATGAACGGTTCCTTCTCCGGCACTTACCGTTTTTCCCGTTACACCCGGGAATAAGGGGCGTCCGTCAATTCTGCATCTTGGCTCCACAGCTTCCTTAATCGGGACAATTCTAACCTTTTCGCCGGGTCTGGCAATTTCAATATCGGCATTTGTTATGTGGCTGTCTTTTTTAATAAATGCTACAGCCTCATCTTTGTTGATTGTTAAAACCCCGTCTTTAAATGAGGTTTCCTTGCCGAAAACTGCATTTTTTACCTGAAAGTTACCTATTTCAAGTTTCATTTTTTACTCCTTCAAATTCTTTGAATCCGTTTTTAAAGCTTTTACTATTCCAATCATAGTTAATACCATTATAAGTGAAAACGGAAAGCCCGATACTATAGAAATAGTTTGAATCATTTTTAATCCGTTTTCAGTTGTAACCAATAAGATTAAAGATAAGGCGCTTATTGCGGTACCCCAAATAAATTTGGATAAATTTGAAGGTTCCGGTTTTCCTTCTTCCGAAATCATTCCCAATACAAAGGTTGCGGAATTTGCACTTGTAATAAAAAATGTAAATAAAAGTATAATAGCTATTATATTTAAAATATAACCTAAGGGTAATTCTTTTATTACGACAAAAAATGCCGTTGTAGTATCTTTTGCGGCGGTCTGTAAAATTTCGGGAACCGTACTAAAATCTATCCCTGCAAAAATTGAAAACCAAATGATGGAAACTATTGTAGGTACAAAAAGAACGCCGGCTGCAAATTCTTTAATGGTTCTTCCTTTGGAAATACGGGCGATAAAAATTGCGGTAAACGGAGCCCATGAAATCCACCATGCCCAGTAAAAAATCGTCCAGCCTCCGTACCATTCCATATTATCAAAGGCCCCTGAAGAAAAGGACTCTTTAATCAAATTTTGAAAATATAAACCTGTGCCTTCAACGAGGGTGTTTAAAATTCCTAAACTGGGGCCGAGTATAAAAGCTCCGATTAAAAGTACTATAACAAGGCGTAAATTTATATCGGAAATTAATTTTATTCCTTTGTTTACACCCGAAACCGCCGTCCAAATAAAAATTACCGTAATTCCGAAAACCAAAAGTATTTTTACAAATACGGTAGAAGGAAGTCCGAAAACGTAATTTAAACCGCTTGAAATTTGCTCCGTGCCCAAACCTAAAGAGGTTGCCATTCCTCCTATGGTTGCAAATACGGCAAGTCCGTCTACAATTTTTGCCATAATCGGAAACCATTTTTTTTCACCGCAAAGCGGAATAAAAACGCTGCTTATTAAGCAGGGGGATTTACGTTTATACTGCATATAACAAAGAGCCATACCTAATACACAATAATTTGCCCACGGGTGCAGGCACCAATGTAAAAATGATTTTGTAATCGCAAATTCTTTTGCAGCCGCTGTCATAGGCTGTGCATTTAAAGGATTCATATAATGTGCTAAGGGTTCTGCAATGCCGTAAAAAACAAGACCTATTCCCATACCGGCCGAAAATAACATGGCAAACCAGCTTAAATTGCTGTACTCGGGTTTTTCATTTTGATTACCTAATTTAATGTCCCTGTAAGGACTGAAAAATCCTATCCACACTATAAAGACAATAAACGACGTCATTATAAGCGTATATCCCCAGCCGAAATTAAGGGTAATAAAAGAGAACATTGTATTTCCCGCTTTTTCCAAATTTGTAGGAGAAAGTAAACCCGAGGCGACAATTAAAATGACAACCAGTAAGGGACACCAAAATACCGCATTGATTTTTTTCATAAAAACTCCTTTTTAATTTAAGAAAGGCATATCTAAAAATATCAATTTTTAGAAAGATTTACTTAATATATTATCCTACCCGTTTTTGTATTTTGTCAACCCCGATATGCCGTTTTTTTTGATTTTTTTTAAAAAAATATCAATTTAAATATAGTTTGTTAAATGTTGTTCGTACAAAACCGTAAAATCGATTTTTTTTATCTTTTCATATCAAATTTAAAAAATATTACTTCCGACGGATTTATTTTGTTTAAACTTATAATACGTAAAGGAGAAGTTTGTATGTTGGGACGGAAATTCGTAAAAAAAACAGCGGATTAAATTTTATCGGAATGCGGGTCAGTGTCCTGCTGACTTTACTAAAGGAAATATCGTAGTAAACAGGGGCTAAACCTTTTTCTTGCGCAGCAAATATACGAAAAAAGGCCCTCCTATTAACGCCATTAAAGAACCCACAGGAAGCTCCAGAGGCGATGCTATTGTGCGGGCAACCGTGTCCGCTATAAGCAAAAATATCCCCCCTGTAACTATGGAAAATGGAAGTACGTATTTATAATTAGGCCCCGTTATAAGCCGCACTATATGAGGAATTACCAATCCTACAAAACCGATAACTCCCGCAAGCGAGGTGGAAATTGCGGCTAAAAAAGCGGCGGTAAAAGAAATAAAAAGACGGCTCGTGTTTATGTTTAAACCTAAACTTAGGGCCTTTTCATCTCCGAATAAAAGCAAATTACTCGGCCTGATTGAAAGCATGGCCGCCGCCAAGCCTATAATGGAATACGGAAGAATTACTTTTACATCGTTTATGCTTCTTCCTGAAAGACTTCCCGAAAGCCAAAGCATTATATTTTGAATTTTATCGTTATTTAAAAGCGTAATAAGGTAAGAGGCTCCCGCTAAAAATGCGTTTACCGCAACGCCGGCCAAAATTAAGCGTACCGTTTTTATTCCGCTTTTCCATGCAAGAAGGTAAACCGTTACGGCCGCTCCCATAGCCCCTAAAAAAGCGAAAAGAGGGGCGGCTGTAACAAAGTTCGGAAAAACCAAGAGGGCGAGCAAAAGACCTAATTTCGCGCCGGCGGAAATTCCTATAATACCGGGGTCCGCAAGGGGGTTTTGAATTACCGCTTGAAACAGGGCTCCTGCAGCCGCAAGGTTTGCTCCTACAATGAGAGCTAAAATTACGCGCGGCAAACGTACTTCAAGAATAATTATTGCAAACCGTGAAACGCTTTTTTTTGCAAAAAGAATATCTTTAATTTCACTTAAAGGTATTTGCGTACTGCCTAAATAAATTCCTGCAAATATTGCCGCTGCAAAAAACACGGCTAATACAAAAGCAAAAATTACTATTTTTTTTTTGCCTATATTCTGCAATCATTATTCGGCGGCACCGTTATTTTCGCTGTTATCGTATATAAGTTCTTTTAAATTTTCTACGGCATTCATTATCTTTAAATTGCGCGAAGCGGTATAAAGATTACTGTCCAAATCGTAAATTTTATTTTCCCGAACGGCTTTAACTTTAGACCAAATTCCGCTGTTTGAAAATTCTTTACGTAAAGAATCTGCCGAGTCTTCAGGTTTAGTGTGCGTAAGTCTTATTATTATATCGGGTTGATGTTTTACAATTTCTTCTATATTTATAGGAACATAGGCCTTATCGAAGTTACCGATGTCGTTTGCGATATTATGAATTTTTAAAATTTCCATTAAACTTCCGGTATAGCAATTTTTTGTACCCATCATCAGTTTTTTAGGAGAGCCTAAAATCATTAAAACCTTAGGACTTTTTTTTCCGTTTATTGCACGTTTAATTTCCAGCGTTTTTGCTTCAATGGTTTGAATAACCCGTTCGGCTTCTTTTTGTTTTAACGTAATAGTTCCTATCTTTCTTATCGAATTTAAACACTCCGAATAAGAATCCAAATCGAAATACTCATGTTTTATATTTTGGTTTATAAAAATTTTATCAAGAGTCGGCTTTGAACCGAGAGAAGCTAAATATAAATCCGCATTTAACATTTTTACCGTTTCAATATCCGGCTTCATGGGATTTCCGATTTTTGTACACTTTTCATAAAGTTTGGGAAGACTATGGCGGCTTGTAGGTACCCCGATTACATTTTTATAACCCAGGTCGCTTAATATTTCCGCTATGGACATTGTTCCGGCAATGACGGAAGGGCTTCCGTCCGAAAGGGTTTTATCCGGCAATTCTTGCTTTCCCAAACCGGTCAATTTACCGATATTTTCCGAAAAAAAAACTGCCGTAAAAAACAGCACAAAAAATAAAGAAAGTTTATATTTACTCATATTTTGTATTCTATCAAAAACGGGGTAAAAAGGTCAAGGCTGTAATTACCGTTTTATTTTAAATTAAAAACCGTTTATCTATAAATTAAATTCAAGAAGTTTACAATTTTCTATTTCAAGAACTTCAAATTCGTTTTGAGTAAAACTTTTAAAATATGTACATAGCATAGCCGTCATTATCCCATGACATACAAGGAGAATACCTTCTTTAGTATCTTTGTGCTTTTTTAAAATATCTTCAACAACCGAATAAGCCCTGTGTGCAACATCTGCAAGGGACTCTCCTTTGGGAAACCGCATAAAGGGTTGTTTTAATATTTCTTCTACGGGAGAATTTTTCCAGTTTGCGCCTTCAAAGGTTCCGAAATTCATTTCTTTTAAAAGCTCATTAGTAATTGCCTTTACGCCTAAAGCCTTTTCAATGTAAGAAGAAGTTTCTTTTGCTCTTTTAAGCGGAGATACGTAAATGGTCTTTATATTGTATGTATTTTGATTTGCCGCAATATCGTAAGCCAGGGCTTGAGCCTGTTCGCGTCCCTTATCGGTGAGTTCCGCTTCCGAAATCCCGCATGCCAATTCTTTTACATTCCAATCGCTTTCTCCGTGCCGTGTTATAAAAAGTTTCATATTAAAAGGATTATACCGGTTTTGACGGTAAAAAACAAGAACTTGAATGTTATTACCGCAGGGGGCCTTATTTTTAATAACTTTTTTTTCTTTAAGCTTGCGGGTTGACTAATTTATAAAAGAAATATAAAATATAAGTATTGGAAGAGAACTGTGAAAAAAATAAAAAAAGTGTTTATATTAAGTGTATTGCTATTTCTTGCCTGTAAAAAACCGGTTTACCGATTAAAAATCGATAATCAATCCGACTGGGATATTGTTGTTAATATAACTAATCTGAAAGAGTTGGGAACATATCAAAAGTTTTCCAATTATTTAATTCCTAAAAAAGATATATGCTATTTTGATATTATGCATAACGGAACTTGTAAATTGCTTAGTGTTAACGGTGCAAAAATTCATTTCAGCGATAAAAGCAGTATGATTTTAACAAACGATGAACCTGTTGAAATAAAGGTAATAAATAAAACGGGTAAAAATTTTTTATTATATAATGTTCCGTTATTGCCCGTTTCCTTATGTGAGTATTATGTCAAGCACTATAGACCTAATTTTAGTAATGTTAATATCAGCGATTCTGATACTGAATCCAATCCTAAAGTATTAAAAATATACGGGTGGCAAATTAAGCAATGTAAAAATGAACGGGAATTAAATTCTTTGGCAATAGGTTTTAAGGCAAACATACCGAATATTAAATTCAGTTTTAAAACGGAAAATAACAGCATATATTTAATATGCTATTAGCCCGATTTGCGTTAAATTTTATTTACTTTAAGTATTAAATAGGGCGTTAATTTATACTTTTGGAAGTATTTTAGAAAGTTATGCGGAACCGTTTTTAAAACTGGGCAATACCGGAATCGAACCAGTGACCCCAAGCGTGTCATGCTTGTACTCTAACCAACTGAGCTAATTGCCCTAAACTCAACGAAAAGCAATAATACTCTATTTTCCTCTTTACGTCAAGCCCTTTTTTTGGTATATTATAAATACCGGATATAATTCGGAATAAAAATAATTTAGGAGTATAACATGAATAAAGAAATCAGTTTTTTCCTGTGTCAAAAGGGAACTGCAACCGTAATAGGGCTTGATTGCTGTAAAGATACTCAAGTATCATGCTGCGGTGAAACGCTTTCTGCAGTAAAAGTAGGCAGTGTGGACGCCGCAAAAGAAAAACACGTTCCCGTAGTTGAAGTAAACGGAAATACGGTAACCGTAAAAATAGGCTCCGTAGCCCACCCGATGACTCCCGAACACTATATAGCATGGGTTTGCTTAAAAACGGAAAAGGGGCTTCAATTTAAAGAGCTTCCCGTAGACGGGGCTCCGGAAGTACAGTTTGCAATTACTTCGGACGATAAAGTAATAGAAGCTTACGAATTTTGCAACCTTCACGGTGTTTGGTCGGGAAAATAAGATTTACGCTTTGCGGGATTGCAGGCGGGTACCGCTTATTAAAAAGATAGCCGTATTTCGCCGCTCCGTACAAGTTTAAGTTTTTAGATTTTTATTTACAAGATAAAAACTTTATGAGGAGAGGTCCGAAAGGGTCTCTCCCTTTTATAAATTTATAATAATATTTAATTAAAAATGAAAGAAATAGACTCCTTTTTTTTAAGGCATAATTTTAATCCTCATATCGAATTGGAAAAAGCCGTTCCTCTGCTTATTGAAGATATGCAAAACGGATTAAAAGCCGATTTTAAAACCTCATCGTCAATGGATATGATTCCTCTTTGGAAAAGCGTACCGAATGAAATACCGAAAAATAAAAGCGTTATTATAATTGATGCAGGCGGGACAAATTTCAGGACAGCCCTTGTACGCTTCGATAAAACCGGGCAAGCCGATATCTCTTCTTTTTTTAAGTACAAAATGCCGGCTCTGGATAAGGAGATGAACAATGAAGAATTCTTTGACGCAATTGCAGATTATTTGGAACCGTTAAAGGATAAGGCTGAAACCGTTTCATTTTGTTTTTCATTTGCAATTAAAATTTTCCCTGACGGAGGCGGAGAAGCTATAAAGCTTTCAAAGGAAATTAAACTTCCTAAAATTACCGAATGTAAAATTAACGAGGGGTTACATCAAGCTCTTTTACGCAAGGGGTGGACGAGCGTTAAAAAAGTAATAATGGTAAACGACACGGCAGCCGTTTTGCTTTCGGGAATTATTCCGCAGGAAGGCGGTAAAATGTGTTATGATTCTTTTATAGGCTTTGTTTTGGGTACAGGGTTAAATTCCTGTTATATTGAATACGGTAATATAGAAAAAATAAAAGATACGCCGTTTTACGGAAAACCTCAAATGGTGGTATGCGAATCCGGGAAAAGTTGTAAAATTAAGCAAAGCGAATTCGATAAAGAACTCTCGGAAACTTCAAATTTAAAAGATGAATATTTTTTGGAAAGAATGTGTTCCGGCCGTTATGTGGGACAGGTTTGCTCAATTGCTTTGCGTACTGCGGCGCGGTTCGGTATTTTTTCCGAAAAAGCGAATAAGGATATGATAAATTTACCCGATTTTACAACGGAAGAAATTTCGGTATTTTTAAAAGAGCAAAACAATGAAAAAAATATTTTTTCAAGTTTTATTTTAAAAAACGGAATTTCTTTAGACTATATAAAAATTTATTATATTTGTAATGCCTTTTTTGAAAGAGCGGCGAGACTTTCTGCTGCGGTTTTTGCGGCTGCGGCAATTAAAACAGGTAAAGGCAAATCGCCTGAAAAGCCTCTTTGTATTATGGGTAACGGTTCCGTTTTTTCACACGGATTTTTAATGAAAGAAAGAATTTTTAAATTTTTATATGAATTTTTAACTGAAAAAACGGGTGTTCATTTTGTACTAAAAACTTCGGATAATTCCGTAAGTTTGGGTACCGCTATTGCAGGAATTTAAGGTTTTAATTTTATGGATAATAATTTACGTTTAAACAAAAGTTTCTTTGATAAAGAATTTTTAAAAATGCTGTTTACTATTGCTTTGCCTATTATATTACAAAATCTTCTTAATTCTTTTGTAAATATTTTAGATATGGTAATGATAGGAAGGCTGGGCACGGTTGAAATCGCGGCAGTGGGATTGGGTAATCAGCTTTTCTTTTTGCTTAATCTTATTTTATACGGCACGGCTTCAGGCGGAATGGTTTTTACGGCACAATTTTGGGGTAAAAAAGATTTGGAAGGTTTACGTAAAACATTCGGTCTTTCTTTAACTACGGCTCTTTTTTTCAGTACCGTGTTTACTCTTGTTTGTATGTTGGCGCCTGAGCAAATTTTATCTCTTTACTCTAAAGATACGGCTGTAATTAAAGTGGGGGCAAGATATTTAAAAATCGTAAGCGCCTGTTTTATTCCGTTTTCAATCAGCTTTATTTTTATCTTTACATTACGTGCAATAGAGCAGGTTAAGGCGGCTGTAACCGTTACAATTATTTCGTTAAGCGTTAATTTGGTTCTAAATGCAATATTGATTTTCGGTCTTTTCGGATTTCCTGCACTGGGTGTTGAGGGTGCCGCCGTTGCAACCGTTGCTGCAAGAGCTACGGAACTTGTATTCTTTTTTATTATTACAAAAAAGAAAAAATATCCCATACTTGGAAAATTTAAAGAACATTTTTTATTCAGCGGTAAATTTTTATGGACGTTTTTTTTAATCGTATTGCCGGTTATTTTTAACGAATCCTTGTGGTCCCTCGGAATGACATTTCACCACAAGATATTTGCAGGCTTGAATACTTTTTCCTATGCAGCTTTCAGTATCACAAATACGGTATCGCAGCTTACTTGGGTGGTTTTTATCGGACTCGGAAACGGAATAAGTGTTTTAATAGGTAAAAAAATCGGTGAGGGTAATTATGAAGCTGCAAAATCTTATGCTTTAAAAATCGCTTTTTTCGCTCCGTTTTCGGCAATTTTCGTGGGAGCAATGTTAATTCCCATTTCATTTATTATTCCGTATATTTTTAATGTTGAAAAAGATGTTTTAATTTATTCAAAATATTTTTTGGCAATACTTGCAATGTGCTATCCTTTAAAAGCTTTTAATATGAGTATGTTGGTAGGTGTTATACGTGCAGGCGGAGATACTAAATTCGGTGTAGTTTATGATACTCTTTTTCTGTGGATTATATCTGTTCCTCTTGCGTTTTATTTATCGGTATACACCGCTTTTCCTTCATGGTTTATTTATCTTTGTCTCTTTGCAGATGAACCCATTAAGGCTTCTATAGGTTTATTACGATTAAAATCCGGAAAGTGGCTTCATAGGATAGTTTAACAGTAAACGCCCATGACAGCTGTTATGCATAGGAAAAAAATTACTTAAAATTAAATTTCCGCTTCGGAAAAATAATAAAAACTTTTCCCATCTCATATCTTAATGAATACCGAGTGTTAAGCAGTTTAAAACCGATAACATTACGGTAAATTCATGTAATCAAATATAAAAATATTGTCGGTTTTTATATAGTTGCGGTTTTAAATGAATAGTAGATATGCTTGAAACTAAATGACTATATTGTCCGATTACGTTTTTGATAAAACTTAAAAAACTCAATTAAAATCGGAATAGAAGACTTGACAGGCGGAAAAAGATATGTAAAAATTATATAAAATTGTAGAGTGATAAATTACGGCTATAGTTTACAGGAAAGTAGATAAAATTATTTGGAAAAAACACCTTAGTTCCGTTTGTGTTTAAATTAAGTGGTAATTATAGGAATAATCTTCAAAAGCAGAGGTTAAGTGGATAAGGATGTATTAATCCGGTAAAAACAGTTTAAAAGATTTAAATTTTTAACATAAATATAAAAAATTTAATTGAAACAATAATGGAAGTCTTGACAAGTAAAAAAAGATATGAGAGAATTGGAGAAAAGGGCGAGGGAATAAGTTACGGCTATACCTTGTTTGGAGAGGGAAGGAGCGGAGGAAACTGCACCGGGAATAGATAAGTTACCGTTTAGATTTACAGGGAAAGAGTTTGACGAAGAAACGGGGTTGTATTATTATGGAGCTAGGTACTTAGACCCGAAATACAGTAGGTGGCTGTCAGGTGACCCTGCACTGAATGATTACATACCTAAAGCTCCGATAGACGATGAGGCCAAAAAGCACAACGAGAATTTACCTGGAATGGGTGGCATATACAACACTGTAAACTTGCACGTGTACCACTATGCAGGGAATAATCCGATTAAGTATATTGACCCTGATGGAAGAGAAGATGGTTTTCCTAAAAATTTTAAAGAAACAGTTATATATTTGCAAGGGAAAGTTAATCCAAAGGAAGTTGAAAATTTTCAGTTAAATAGATTGTTGGATATTGCTAAAGGATTTAAAGATACTGATATAGCAAAACTACCTGAGCAATCTAGTACTGAAGGTAAAAAATTATATGCAGCAGCTAGTGGAGATTGTTGTTTTAGTCGTGCTCAATTAATGGATTCTGTATTGTTTAATGAAGGCTTTTCTGTTGATTATGCTTATACAGAAGAGCCTCGAGGATATAATTTTCATATTGCTCCACTAATCTCAGTCGGAAATAATAAATATGTAGTTGATACTATTGAGACTCTAGGAGGAAAACCGGAGTGGTATTGTATGAAGATTGGGTAAAGAAACAAAATCCTAAAGATGCTATGATTTTATCTGGAAATAGGAATGGAATATTTATACCAAATCCTATTATTGAGGCTTGGTACAATGCTAGTGAAAAAACTGAGTCGATTAATGATTATGCGGCAAATCGGATAGAGCATTATTATAAAACAGGAGAAATTGAATAAAAATGAAGAATTTTTTTTTAATTTGTTTTTTTATTTTAATAATTATGGAAGTTAATGCAATGTTTTCTGGAATTATTTTTTGGGATATATCTATTAAAGATTTTGATGTTGAAAAATTAGATAAGAATGATATTGTTATGTGTTTAAAAGAGAAAATAAATATAATTTATACAATAGAGGAAACAAAAATATTATCATATTTTTATGATAAGCATTGTATGGAAGTTAATTGTGATGTTAACCTCGAAGATTTGAAAGCTAATATGAAGGGATTTAATGACTTATTATTTTCATTTGTTGTTGATGATATGATTGTTTTTACTGGTATAAATAGAATTGGAAGGCCGCCATTAGCTGCAAAAAATATGTATGATGATAAATTTATTAAAATTATTTGAAGTTAGATATATAAATAAATATTATTTAGTTTTTTCTAATATTCCATATTCAGTATTATATAGTATTAAAAGTGGAGTTGATTCTGATGATGGTAAAATTAAAAAAGAATATACTATATTACATAATTTCTTTATTAAGAGAAAAAAATTAAGAATGTATTTCTCGGAAAATTAGTACTAAAGTAAAAAGTTCTATTATTCAAAATTATGATAATAAAAATATATGTAACGCAGAGGCGGATAAATTTATTAAATAAAGGTGAGTAAATGAAAGCATTCCCTTGTTTTTATTCACAAACCAACTATCTCCTCCTCCGGACAGCGATTGAAGCAGTACATGCCGTGAGGCAAAGTCGAACTTCCATGCAAATCCTTTTTGCGGTGTGTATAAGCAAAAAACAAGCTCTGACCGGAGAGAAGAGTCTTGCCTATGAAGACAAGTGCAGCAAAAAGATTGGAGCGGTATTGATGCAGCAAGTCGATAGGCGCAGCTTCGAAGCAAGCGCGGTGCTCAATTTTGTTTTCTTCATAATACTAAAAAACAAAATTGAGCAGTCCGCCGCTCAAAGCTGCCTAGGCACCTTTGAGCTTCGAGTTTTGCCATTCGGCAAAACATCGGGGATTAAAGTTTTAAATTTACTAAACAAGCCTACTGACAGGAGCTTTTGGAAATAGACATGATGGATGCAAGGAGCGAGAAAAAATTAACCGCAGGCGTACTTTATGGACGTTGAGGATTAATTTTTTTGAAGCGCCGCCGCAGACGGCGTGTATATTTTCAAAAGAGATGATACATGCAAATAACTACGGCGATAACGAAGAACAAAAGGAAAAACGTTACTACTACCATAGTGACCACTTAGGCAGTGCACAGTTTGTAACCGACTGGAGAGGGAAGCAATACGAGCATATAGAGTACACGCCTTATGGGGAACTATGGACTTACAAGTCAAAAACAGCAAAGCTGTTTTTGACGACATATAATAATTTCCTTGCAAAGTAGCCCGAAGGGCTGATAGAAGAGACTGCACCGGGGATTGATAAGTTACCGTTCAGGTTTACAGGTAAGGAACTGGATGAGGAGACGGGGCTGTATTATTATGGTGCAAGGTACCTTGATCCGAAGTATAGTAGGTGGTTAAGCGGTGATCCGGCGTTAAATGATTATATACCCAAAGCTCCGATAGACGATGAAGCGAAGAAACACAATGAAAACCTACCCGGAATGGGAGGCATATACAACACTGTAAACTTACATGTGTACCATTATGCAGGCAATAACCCGGTGAAGTATATTGACCAGGATGGGAGGGAAGATGGTTTTCCTAAAAATTTTAAAGAAACAGTTATATATTTGCAAGGGAAAGTTAATCCAAAGGAAGTTGAAAATTTTCAGTTAAATAGATTGTTGGATATTGCTAAAGGATTTAAAGATACTGATATAGCAAAACTACCTGAGCAAGAAAGCGGGTGGAATTTATATAAAGATGATTATGGCGATTGTTGCTTTGATAGAGTTCAACTTATTGCCTCTATTTTGATAAGCGAAGGGTTTTCTGTTTCTTATATTAAAACAATTAAACCGAAGGGATTTAACTTTCATATAGCTGCCTTGGTTAGGATTGGATATAAAAGTTATGTTGTTGATACAATAAAAATATATACAGGAGCAACAGGTATTACCTCACCAGAAAACTGGCTTAAAAAACAAAGTCCTAAAGATTATGAAATTATTCCAGCAAGTAAGAATGCTAAATTAATTCCAAATAAGCATATTAAATTTTGGTATGATAAAAGCGCTTTACCTGATGAAAACTATGATGATTTTGCAGCTAGACAAATAGAGTATTATATAAAGACAGGAGATGTTGAATTATGAAATATATTTTTTATGTAGTTTTTTTATTTATTATGATGGAGTGTTCAGCAATGTTTTCAGGTATTATTTTTTGGGATGATACAATTACTGATAAAGATTTGATTAATTTAGATAAAACTGATGTCGAAAAAATTATTACTGCTAATGAAAATATTATTTATATGATATCTGATAAAAATATAGTTTGTTATTATCATGTTATGAAGATTATTGCGCTTGATAAATCAGTTAATATTGCATATTTGGATTCTAAAATGGGTAAGCATAATAATTTGTTATTCTCTTTTGTTGCAGATAATATAATTATTTTTAGTGGTATAAATAGAATACAAAAACCTCCTAGGGCAGCTCTTCAACCTTATGATGAAAAATTTATTAAACTATTTGATGTTTATTTTAAAAATGAGTACTCAGGGTGTAATTATTTAATGTTTTCTGATGCTTCATATTATCCGGATATTTTTGATTGTATAGATGGGATTGAGGGTACAGTTATATATTCGAGAAAAGAAGAATATGATAAACTATATCAGTATTTTTCTGAGAGAAAAAAAATAAGAGAAGTCGATTATTTTGTTAATATTTCTAATATGCGAATATACTACAGGAAATCATTGTAATACAGTATTGATCGGAGATAGAGGAAAGGAGAGGAAAGTGTCGAATGCAAAATTTGTTAATGATACTGGGCAAATAGTCTACAAAAAAGATGAATCGGGAGAAACGCATTATAGTTACGGGGAACTTAATGAAGTAATAAAAGAAAGCCGAACAATAAACCGCTATGAAGCCGGGAGCGGGAAACAGTCTGCAAGTTTTGAATATGAAGCGGATTACTTAGGACGAATGCAAAAGATGAAATACCCCGACGGAGAAACCGTAAGTTACACATACGATGCAGGCGGACAATTAAGAGGAGTGAGCGGAGAAAAAACTTCGTCAAAAGGAAAAGCCGAATACTCTTATGTAGATAAAATCCTTTATGACGAACACGCACAAAGGGTGTACATACGTTACGGAAACGGAGTGGAAACAAGATACAAGTACGATGAAAAGCGGCGTTGGCTTGATACAATAGAAACTGAAAACAAACAAAGTCAAGACGTTTTTCAAAAAATAAAGTACTCATTTGACCCTGTAGGAAACGTCCTCGGTTACACGAATGATGCAAGCACTTATGAGACAACTCAAGCGTACAAATACGATAACCTATATCAACTTATAAGTGTAGAAGGAGAGAGTAAACAATACAAGGGGAAAAAATACTTCGGAATGAGTCCTGTAAACATAGCAAAGTACAAACAGGAGTTTAACTTCGACATCATAGGAAATATGATGAATAAAATGAGCACGACTAATTTATCGGGAAGTAGGGGAAATGCATATAAGAAAGCCGACCTAGATTACAACCTAGATTATGAATATGACAGTAAATATGCGCACAGGTTAATAAGAGCGGGGAACAGGTATTATCGTTATGACGGTAACGGAAACATAACGGCGGAAAAAGACGGACCCTTTAGTGAAGAGGAAGAGTTTATATTTACCTATAACTATGATAAAGAAAGCGGAGTATACTCAACCGATTACGGCTTCGGTCTTGACGCCCCTAAAGAAACGGAACAGACGAACCCGCAAGATCTTTTTTCTTACAGGCGGAACTATATGTGGAATGAGCGTAACCTGTTAACCAAATCGAGCGATAAAAACTACACGGTACACTACCGCTACGGTGAAGACAGGCAGAGAGCGTTAAAGTATACTGAAGAAGGAAGAAGTGAAACGCTATACTTTAACAATTTCTTTACGATACATATTCCGATATATGATAAAGATAACCCGCAAGGGTTAAGGGTGCATAAACATATCTTTGTCGGTAACAGCCGCCTTGTAACAGCGATGACCCACACGGATAACAGTGGAGACAATGAAGAGCAAAAGGAAAAGAGATACTACTATCACAGCGACCACTTAGGAAGTGCACAATTCGTAACGGACTGGAAAGGCAGACAGTATGAGCATATAGAGTATACACCTTACGGAGAGCTATGGATAGAAGAAGTTGCTGCGGGAATTGATAAACTGCCGTTTAGGTTTACCGGCAAGGAGATGGATGAAGAAACGGGCCTGTACTATTACGGTGCGAGATACCTTGACCCGAAGTATTCGAGGTGGTTGAGTGGGGATCCGGCGCTGGGAGAGTATATACCGCAAGCTCCCATTGACGATGAAGCGAAGAAACACAACGAGAATTTACCCGGTATGGGTGGTGTGTTTAATGTTGTAAACTTGCATGTATTTAATTATGGTAATAATAATCCAATAAAATACAATGACCCTACCGGTGAAGTCCCATTTATGGCGGTTACAGGTATTATTGGTGCTGGTATTGGAGCTCTATATGGTGCCTATAAGTCATATACGGAAACTGGAACAGTAGACTGGAAAGAGGTAGGTAAGCATGCATTAATTGGAGGCGTCATTGGCCTTGGTGCCGGTGCAGCCAGTGCAGCGTATTTGACAGGCTCTGCTACTGCGTCTGTAAAAATGGTATATGTGGGTACCAAATTGTTTATTTCATCTTTAGGAACGACTGGGTATACAAGTTTTGAGGCTTTTAAAAGAGTACATGGGCGCGCTGGTGATGGAAAAGCTTGGCATCATATTGTTGAGCAAACAGCTAGAAATGTAAAAAATTTTGGAGAACATATGATCCATAATGCAAAAAATATTGTAAAAATTGGACATGGTTCAGCTAGCTTACATAGTAAACTTAGTGGATTTTATTCTTCCATACAAAGTTTTACAGGTGGTAAAACTGTGAGAGAATGGCTTTCGACTCAATCTTATAAGGATCAATATCAATTTGGTTTACAAAAATTAACTGAATTTGCAAAAGAATTAAATGTTAAAATAGAATTTGTGGAGTAGAAAATGAATGCAGAAGAGTATATAAAATTACAAAAAGCCATTATAACCCATGCAAAAGAAAGTTGGGGGGGGGATTATAAGAAAGCTAACAAATGTTTTAAAACATATACGAGAAGAATTTGTGAATTAATCAATGCAGAAGGGATAAATATTATTTATGATTTATTAAAATCTGATAATCTTGCAATTGTAAGCGTTGCTGCATATTTTTTATTGCCAATTAACTCTAAAGTTGCTCTTGAAGCTTATAAAAAAGTTTTGGGGGCTAAACATGATGGAATAGCTAGTAATGCTAAAATAACATTGAATGAGTGGAAGAAAGGACGGTTATCTTTTCCATTGCTAAAAGATGGTAAAATAATATACACTACAAAAGATGTATATAAAGCAAAAATATTTTATCCAAAATGATTTAACTCAGAAATGTAAGCAAGAAAAAGAATAAGAAAGGTGTGAATAACAAATAAGTAATAATGGAGAAATACAAAAAGTATATAAAAATGAAGATGAATAAAATAATGATTTTTTTATATTTTGGCATATTCTGTTTCGGTTGTAAACACATAGGAATTGTAAGAATGAAAATTTTACTGGAGTTAGATAATAACTTGATGTATGATTTAATAAATCTTTATGCTAAAAGCTGTGACAAAGAAACAGGGAAGATAGTCATTTCAAAAGAAAAGCTTATTAATCTTGAACTGCAAATGAAAACTTTTATCGAAATTAATTTAGCGAATATTAAAAATTATTATGTATGTAAAAAGAAGACCGAAACTATTTATATGCATATTTTGAAATTACGAATGGAGAGTTAAATTTAAAACAAGAAGAAAGGTATTATTTAATTGGGGAACCTCAAAATCCTAATACAATAAAAACTGGCCAGCAAATAGGTTATGTAAAAGAACCAGCTTTAAATATTGAACATGAATTAGCATTATTAGTAAATAATTATTCATTTTATAAAGAATTTGGAATGGCATTGATGCAAAAAGATAAAAGTTTTTTTTATTGATGTGGATAAGTATAGTTTTTTGATTAACTATTATTTAAAGGTTTTTAGAACAGAATTTGAAGTTGCCGATTATTACTCAATATCGTTCCCCAATTAACGATTAACGGAATCAAAAGGGGGTATCGTGATAATAAATAATGTTAATTATTATTTAATGTAGATGTGGAGATTTAAAACTGCTGATATATATATAATAATTATTAAGAGAAAATGAAAACTAATTATTTATTCACAACCGAACTATCTCATTCGGACAGCGATTGCAAGGGAGCAAAAGCAATTTATAAAAATTGCTTTTGCTGTACATCTTTCCGCAGTAATTTCTGCGGAAAGATACCGAAGCGACAGCGAAGCCCTGAAAAGCGCGGTGCTCAATTTTGTTTTCTTCGTAATGCTAAAAAACAAAATTGAGCAGTCTGCCGCTCAAAGCTGCTTACGCAAAAAGCTATCACTATCTGAAATCCTCACTGACAGGGCTTTTGAAAATAGGCGGAGCAGATACAAGGAGTTAGGCAAAAAAGTACCGCAGGCGTATCGGGTATACGTCGAGGACACTTTTTTGCCGTACGACGCAGTAATTGCCCGCATATTTTCAAAAGATGACGTATACGGTGCAGACTACGGCTTCGGTCTTGACGCCCCTAAAGAAACGGAACAGACGAACCCGCAAGATCTTTTTTCTTACAGGCGGAACTATATGTGGAATGAGCGTAACCTGTTAACCAAATCGAGCGATAAAAACTACACGGTACACTACCGCTACGGTGAAGACAGGCAGAGAGCGTTAAAGTATACTGAAGAAGGAAGAAGTGAAACGCTATACTTTAACAATTTCTTTACGATACATATTCCGATATATGATAAAGATAACCCGCAAGGGTTAAGGGTGCATAAACATATCTTTGTCGGTAACAGCCGCCTTGTAACAGCGATGACCCACACGGATAACAGTGGAGACAATGAAGAGCAAAAGGAAAAGAGATACTACTATCACAGCGACCACTTAGGAAGTGCACAATTCGTAACGGACTGGAAAGGCAGACAGTATGAGCATATAGAGTATACACCTTACGGAGAGCTATGGATAGAAGAAGTTGCTGCGGGAATTGATAAACTGCCGTTTAGGTTTACCGGCAAGGAGATGGATGAAGAAACGGGCCTGTACTATTACGGTGCGAGATACCTTGACCCGAAGTATTCGAGGTGGTTGAGTGGGGATCCGGCGCTGGGAGAGTATATACCGCAAGCTCCCATTGACGATGAAGCGAAGAAACACAACGAGAATTTACCCGGTATGGGTGGTGTGTTTAATGTTGTAAACTTGCATGTGTACCATTATGCAGGGAATAATCCGGTTAAGTATACCGATCCGGATGGAAGGGATATAATTTTATTGAATAGGTCATATGGTGCTTATAAAGAAGGTCATAATGCTGTGTTAATTGGAAATGATAAAACTGGCGGATGGTTGTATTTTTCTAAAGATGGTAAAAATTTAACTGGATCAATTAACAAGGCAGAATATTTTCCTACACTTGAAAGTTTTATTGAGCATAATAAAAAATTAGATACAGATGAACAATATGATAGGGCTTATCAAGTAAAAACAAGTGCAATGAATGACTCAAGAATGATAGCAGAAGGTCTTGACATTTACGATAAAAAATACTCACTTGATGAAAAAAGAAATGAAATAACCTTAGAAGTAATATCTCAAAACTGTGCAGATTTATGTGCAGACATTGGTAAGAAAGGAGGTGTTAATATATCAAAACCTAAACATTCTCGTTTCCCTGTTGGGACTTTTACAAAACCTAATTTCCAATATGAAGATTTTAAAAAAAATAATAAAGGAGAGGAAATTCAAATAAAATGATAAAAATTTCAATAACGAATTTTATATACAGTAAAATAGCTTTTATGCTTATTCTAATGATTTTTTATATTATCACCTCGGTTAAGGATAATAAATATTTTTTGCAAGTTGTATTTGTTCCAATAATAGTTGTTTTATTTATATTTTTAAATATACAAAAAATTGGATTGTACTTTTTTTTAACTTTATTAATAGTATTTTTTATATCGCATTTTTTAGGCTGTTTAATTGGTTTTTTTATTGAGATAGGATATTTTTTTATTGTTGAAATGTTAAGTGTTATTTTTTATTCTATTTTTCTATTCAATGGTATAATTATATTTATAATATCATATGCTGTTACTGTATTTATTTATAAGATAATACGGTGGGTAATTTAGATTTAATTTATGAAAGTAGTAGTTAGATGTTTATTAAAAGAACCCAACTATCTTTTTCGGACAGCGATTGCAAGGGAGCAAAAGCAATTTACAAAAATTGCTTTTGCTGTACATCTTTCCGCAGTAATTCCTGCGGAAAGATACCGAAGCGATAGCGGAGCCCTGAAAAGCGCGGTGCTCAATTTTATTTTCTTCATGATAATAATAAACAAAATGCAGCAGTCCGCCGCTCAAAGCTGCTTAGGCAAAAAGCTATCACTATCTGAAATCCCGACTGACAGGACTTTTGGAAATAGGTGGAGCAGATACAAGGAGCCTAGTAAAAATAAAGCGGAGGCGTATCTGGTATACGTCGAGCTCATTTTGCGTAGCGACGCAGGAGATGCCCGCATATTTTCAAAAGAGATGACGCATACGGAAAACCAAGGTGACAACGAAGAGCAAAAAGCAAAGCGTTACTACTATCATTCAGACCACTTAGGAAGTGCACAATTCGTAACGGACTGGAGAGGGAAGCAATACGAACATATTGAATACACACCCTATGGAGAACTGTGGATTGAAGAGACTGCACCGGGAATAGATAAATTACCGTTCAGGTTTACAGGGAAAGAGCTTGACGAAGAGACGGGGCTGTACTACTATGGGGCGAGGTACTTAGATCCGAAGTATTCAAGGTGGCTGTCAGGAGATCCGGCATTAAATGATTACATACCGCAAGCACCGGTAAATGACGAGGCAAAGAAGCATAATGAAAATTTGCCGGGTATGGGTGGGGTGTTTAATACCGTCAATCTGTATGTGTATCATTATGCGGGAAATAATCCGGTTAAGTATACTGACCCGGATGGAAGATTATTGATTAATAACGTTTCTGAGAATTCAGCTTCTGCAAGAGAATATGAACGCAATCATAATTTAAGATATATTGCTTTTCTTATTAAAACCTTAGATGCAAAAGGGAATGCACAAATCCCAATTGGAAATATAGATATTATCTTAGAGAAAGGCCTTAATAAATCTTTAACGCTAGCAAATGCTGTTAAAAATAATCCCAATTATGTGGTAGATGTAAAAGCAATAGCCTCGGAGACCAAAAATGGTAATTACCAAATTGATATTGATGTTTTAGTTTTCCATTATGGTGCAGATGGAAAACTAGTCTGTGATGTAAACAACTCCGGAACCATTGCTTTTGCAGATTCTTCAGAACTTGGTGTATTTGGTCCAAATAGTTCTATAGATCAAAAACTTGTTAATCAAAAAGCAAATGAAGTAATAAATACTGTCTTGCATATTTCTAATGCTAACCTTGTTGGGGATAAATAATGAAAAGGAAAAGTTTATATGTAATAATTATTGCACTTTTTTTTGTAGGCTGTTCAAAACAAAATCTGAAAACTGTCAATTTATCAAATGATTGTAAATTAAATTATACTATAGATGGAAATAGGGTCGTTAATATAGAGATAATTCAATCTGGTGAAAAAATTATATTATATTTGCCGAAACAAAATGAAATGCTATTTTCACTTTCAGATTCTGATAAAAAATGTAATGTAATTCTTTCTGACGATTTTTATACAGTGGAAATTTCAAACGGACCGAATAATATTTGTAGACTGAATAAAAATTGCAATAACAGTTCTTTTGATTTTATTGTTAATGATGATTACAGAACAGTAGTACAATATGATATTAATAATAAAATTTCAGAACATTATGAAATATTGGAGAATAAAGAATATTTCTACAGAGTCGGAGAAGAAGGACTTTTACAAAAATGATTTGTTTGTTATATAGAAAGACAGGCTCCTGATATGGGGTTTACAAAAGAAATAAAAAGAATGGTAAGCGAAACCAAAGTAAACGAAGAAAAGCGGAGGGATATATGTTGATACAATCATTGGTAGCAGTAATATAGGGAGAAGTCTTGTAGAAGATTTGTCACCATCTGAATTGGATTTGATGTCTTCAGCATTGAAAATGGGACAATGATTTTTGATGCAGATATCAAAGGTAATCGTGTTGATATTATCTGGAATGGAAAAAATAACATTGTGTTGCCATGAGTAGAAAGTAAATGTTTATATTACCTGAATTTGCAAATAAATATATGAATACTCTTTTGGAATTACTAAAAAAACTGGATCTAGAACATAAAATAATTAGTTCTCCTTTTTGTGAAAATGAATATATTATACAGATATATGATCCTTTAAATAAAAAAAATTTAATGTTAGAAAATTATGGTGAATCACAATTTAGACATGAGGATAATAAAATTGTAAGTTATAATTTTATGGAAGTAAAAAATATCGTAACTAGCTTGAATATCCATACAAATAATATAGAAATGCATGAAAAAAAGCTTAACGATATTATATTATCATTTTTTCATGAAGATATACAAATCTTTAAAGAAATGCTTGATAAAAGTGATATTATAGAACATAGAATGACAAAATACTAAGTTTTATAATCATAAAACAAATAGGTTTACAGGGAGAAAATAATATTTGTCAAAGAATATAAAGAAAAACTATGAAAACAAAGCTTTACTTTTATTCACAACCTACCTATCTCCCCTGGACAGCGATTGCAAGGGAGCAAAAGCAATTTATAAAAATTGCTTTTGCCGTACATCTTTCCGCAGTAATTTCTGCGGAAAGATACCGAAGCGATAGCGGAGCCCTGAAAAGCGCGGTGTTCAATTTTGTTTTCTTCGTAATGCTAAAAAACAAAATTGAGCAGTCCGCCAAAACAAAACTATTATTAAACAATCCTACTGACAGGACTTTTGGAAATAGGTGGAGCAGATACAAGGAGCCTAGTAAAAATAAAGCGGAGGCGTATCTGGTATACGTCGAGCATTTATTTTTGCGTAGCGACGCAGGAGATGCCCGCATATTTTCAAAAGAAGAAGATGTATACGGAATAGATTACGGCTTCGGTCTTGACGCCCCTAAAGAAACGGAACAGACAAACCCGCAAGACCTTTTTTCTTACAGGCGGAACTATACATGGGACGAGCGTAACCTGTTAACCAAATCGAGCGATAAAAACTACACGGTACACTATCGCTACGGTGAAGACGGGAAGAGAGCGTTAAAGTATACTGAAGAAGGAAGAAGTGAAACGCTATACTTTAACAATTTCTTTACGATACATATTCCGATATACGACAAAGATAACCCGCAAGGGTTAAGGGTGCATAAACATATCTTTGTCGGTAACAGCCGCCTTGTAACAGCGATGACCCACACGGATAACAGTGGAGACAATGAAGAGCAAAAGGAAAAGAGATACTACTATCACAGTGACCACTTAGGAAGTGCACAGTTCGTAACAGACTGGAAAGGCAGACAGTACGAGCATATAGAGTATACGCCGTACGGAGAACTCTGGATTGAAGAAGTTGCTGCGGGATTGGACAAACTGCCGTTCAGGTTTACGGGGAAAGAGCTGGATGAGGAGACAGGACTGTATTACTACGGAGCTAGATACCTTGACCCGAAATATTCGAGGTGGCTGTCAGGTGATCCGGCTTTAGGGGAGTATATTCCTTCTTCGGGAACGGATCCGTCCAAACTTGCAGGAATGGGTGGCGTGTTTAACGTTGTAAACTTACACGTGTATCATTATGCGGGGAATAACCCTATTAAGTATGTGGATCCAGATGGGAGATCTACATGGATAGATCAAGATGGTCTAGTTAGAAATGTGATTAATGATGGAGATTTGAATATCTATCAATGGAGCGGGAATGGCGTTTATGAAAATATTGAAGGACCATTGTCAAAAGAGAGTGTTATTGATAATGAAAATCCATGGAAAGTAGTTGGTGAAACTCTGTTTTGGGATGCCTTTATTAGCCCCGATACCAATAAACCAGTTGGTAAATTGATCTTAGGAGAATCTATAGATGCTTATATTGATGATCTACATGCAAAAGCGGAATCATATGGAAAAGATAAGACCTTCAGGTTATCTCTTCCTAATAAAGAATTTGATATAAAAACACAATACCCTGGCCATGAAGGTTTTTCATATCATGGTTTTTTATTTCACGGTAAATATGTAACATTACGAGAAGCTGGCAATATTTTAGCAGGAATGAATGCTGCTCTTTTTGGTATGGAATTTGATGATTTTCAAAAAGGTGCTGGGGCATTACATGCTAAAGGCCTTTGGGGAGTTGGTATGTATAAGGTGTTTGGAAGTGTGTATGGTCCTGCTCCTAAGTATGGAGAAAATGACTATCAGTATACGCGAAGTTTATATGGATATAATATCATCCTAAGGTCAAAATAAAAGAAGGTGGAATAATGAAAAGGATTGTTTTTTTATTTATTATAAGTGTGTTTTTATTTTTTATATTTATAGCATATTGTATATATACAAAAAATATTTTTGATTCTGCAAGACAGATAGTCTTATTTAATCATAATAAAAATATTCTTGTACTGTCTTACCAAGAACCTCTTTTATATTATGGCTCAGGAAATAAAATTTTATATATTTATAATAATTTTTATATATTGATCGGTAAATGCCGGTATGGAGAATTTCCATTAAAAATAGGAGATATAAATAATCATGATATTGAGCTTCTGATCGAAATACCGTTTTCAAGTGCTTCCTGGGGGTCATATAAAGAATATACAATTGATTTTATTAAAAAAAATAAAAAGATAGGAAAGTATGATATTAAATATAAAATTATTACTAAAGATGAAATCATATATATCAAAAATGAAGATATTACTGTATATGATTTGCGAAATGATTTATTGGAAAATTGAACATTGTTCTGAGTAATTATTTGATAAGTCAAGATATATGGATTTAAATAAATTAAAGGACTTATTTAAATGAAGATTAGTTATTTATTCAACCAACCTAACCATATCACCACTCGGACAGCGATTGCAAGGGAGCAAAAGCAATTTACAAAAATTGCTTTTGCTGTACATCTTTCCGCAGTAATTCCTGCGGAAAGATACCGAAGCGATAGCGGAGCCCTGAAAAGCGCGGTGCTCAATTTTATTTTCTTCATGATAATAATAAACAAAATGCAGCAGTCCGCCGCTCAAAGCTGCTTAGGCACCTTTGAGCTTCGAGTTTTGCCATTCGGCAAAACATCGGGGACTAAACTTTTAAATTTACTAAACCGCCCGACTGACAGGACTTTTGGAAATAGGTGGAGCAGATACAAGGAGCCTAGTAAAAATAAAGCGGAGGCGTATCTGGTATACGTCGAGCTCATTTTGCGTAGCGACGCAGGAGATGCCCGCATATTTTCAAAAGAGATGACGCATACGGAAAACCAAGGTGACAACGAAGAGCAAAAAGCAAAGCGTTACTACTATCATTCAGACCACTTAGGAAGTGCACAATTCGTAACGGACTGGAGAGGGAAGCAATACGAACATATTGAATACACACCCTATGGAGAACTGTGGATTGAAGAGACTGCACCGGGAATAGATAAATTACCGTTCAGGTTTACAGGGAAAGAGCTTGACGAAGAGACGGGGCTGTACTACTATGGGGCGAGGTACTTAGATCCGAAGTATTCAAGGTGGTTTACCGGCGACCCGGCTCTAAATGGCTACATACCGCAAGCACCGGTAAATGACGAGGCAAAGAAGCATAATGAAAATTTGCCGGGTATGGGTGGGGTGTTTAATACCGTCAATCTGTATGTGTATCATTATGCGGGAAATAATCCGGTTAAGTATGTGGATCCTACGGGCCGTACGACAGAAGATGGGGCTGAAGTTACTGTTATAATTTATTACAATAGAGAAGAGCAAATAGAATTTAAAAAAGCGGCTGAAACCGCAGCTAAGTCTTATTCAAATCAAGATAATACCTATTTGATTGGGGTTTATACTGCCGATGAGTTTAAATCTCAATGGAGTTGGCTGAATGTTTATTTTGAAGTAAATAATATAGAAGTTGACAATATGGAGATTTTTTGTCATGGAGATGCTGAGAATTTATACTTTAAAGGAAGTAATTTATCTGTCGGTGATGTAAGTTTTTTAGATGATTTTTCTTTTTCAAAAAATGCTCAAATGATACTACATTCCTGTAACAGTGGGACTTCTGATTCTGGAATATCACAAGCTTTTGCAAATAAGGAAAATATTACAGTATCTGGACAAACCGGATATGCTAACTTTTCCTCTGAATTTGAAAAATTTAGATTTATTTTTTTTGCTTCTTCAATTTATTTGGAAGCTTATAACAGAACAAAAAATAATCCTAAGGGAGATGGTGCAAGACTTCCAAGAAGGAATTATCGAAAGGAGTAAATTATGACTATTTTTTTTAGACTATTAGGCATATTATATATTTTAGGATGTTTAGTATTATTCTTTTATTGCTTTGTATTTACAGGTTTATCAAATCATTCATCATATAATATAACCTATCATATTATATGTTATGGATTGTTGGGATTTATACTAGGACTTATGTTAATTTTTTTCAGTTCAGAAAGAAAATTTGGCATTCTTTTATTTTTATTTGCAATTATAATTTTAATTTTTGCAGGTGTTTCTAATGTTTTTAACATCATGATCAGTTATGATGAATGGCTTAGGCGTGGAATGCCTGAAAAATATACATTTTTATTTTCAAAATGAATATTTTGTAAAAAAGACTGGAATAATATTAAAAATGAAAACTAATTATTTATTAGAACATTTTAACTATCTCACCTTACGAACATCGATTGGAGCGGAAAGCGCGATGCCGATACTTGTTTACTTTTATATTACAATGATGGACAAGTATCGGCAGTCCGCCGCTGAAAGCTGCTTACGCACCTTTCAGCTTCGAGTTTTGCCATTCGGCAAAACATCGGGGGTTAAATTTTTAAATTTACTAAACAGCCCTACTGACAGGACTTTTGAAAATAGGCGAGGTAAGTACAAGGAGACAGGCAAAAAAGTACCGCAGGCGTATCTGGTATACGTCGAGGACACTTTTTTGCCGTGCGACGCAGTAATTGTCCGCCGTTTCAAATGAGATGACACATACGGATAATCAGGGGGACAATGATGAGCAAAAGGAAAAGAGATACTACTATCACAGTGACCACTTAGGCAGTGCTCAATTCGTAACTGACTGGAGAGGCAGACAGTAAGAGCACATCGAATGCATACCTTACGTGGAACTGTGGACTTACAAGTCAAAAACAGCAAAGCTGTTTTTGATGACGTATAATAATTTCCTTGCAAAGTAGCCCGCAGGGTTGACAGAAGAGGCTGCACCGGGAATAGATAGGTTACCGTTCAGGTTTACAGGTAAGGAACTTGACGAAGAGATGGGCCTGTATTATTATGGTGCAAGGTACTTGGATCCGAAATATTCGAGGTGGTTAAGTGGGGACCCTGCCTTAGGTGATTATATACCGCAAGCACCGGTAAATGACGAGGCTAAAAAGCACAACGAGAACTTACCCGGAATGGGCGGTGTGTTTAATGTTGTAAACTTGCATGTTTACCATTATGCAGGAAATAATCCCATTAAATATATTGACCCAACCGGAGAAATTCCTACTCCATATGAAGCTGCTATAATGGCGGAACATATTTATAATGGCAAGATTGGGGACGTTGTAGAGGGAGGATGGATACTAAATAATATATATCTATTAAATCAAGATGGCGGTAGTGGTGCTATAGGAGTATATTCTCGTCTTGTTATTGATGAAAAAGGTTATCCTACAGATGTTGAATATGCTTTAGTTAATCGAGGAACTTCACCAACAAACCCTGAGGATTGGAGGCAAAACATTGATCAGTTTTTCGGAGATTCTTCTGATGCTGCTATGTCAATAAGTATAGCAATTGACTTTGTTCAAAATCATATATATTCAGAAGTTACAATGGTAGGACATTCAAAAGGGGGTGCTGAAGCAATATTGAATGCATTAAAAACTGGAAAAAATGCAATAGTATTTAATCCTGCAAAACCTACATTGAGTGGGTTATCTAAAAGTGGAAATTCTTTACAAGCATTTGTTGTTACAGGAGATATTTTACATGGAATGCAAGGTAGCCTTCCTGATATAATTGACACAACATATCTTTCAAGACAATATAAGGGAAAAGAAAGATATTCGCACTCTCATGGCTATGATATAAGACATGAAATTTTTCCACATTCAATGGAAGCAGTAATTCAAGCATTAAAAGAATAAGGAGGCTTCTTCTATGAAATATAATACTTCAAAAATTACTTTTATTTTATTATGTTTATTTATATGTTTTATTGTTATTTTTAATCCTGTAACGATATATACGGTGGGCTGGCTAAGTGTAAAAATAATAGGTTCAATGGAAAATTTATTTACTTCTGCTGATCCGTCCATATCGATAAATATTTTTAAGGACACTCCTGCGTGGGAATTGGCAAAAGCCGTTAATTCGCAAAATATAAAAAAAATAAATCAGATTTGTTCTGAGCACAAAGAATTGATAAATTATCGTGAGCCGCTTTACGGTACATCTCTGCTATATTGGGCCATTGGAAGCAGTAAGTATAATTCGGCAGAAATATTGCTTAAAAACGGAGCTGATCCTGATCTTATACGGAGAGCATCAAATACTACACCATTACATTTAGCTGTCGGCAGACGGTGGGGTTACAAAAATATAGATGTGAATGAAAATATCAAATATACGGAGTTATTATTAAAATATGGTGCAGATCCTAATATTCCATATTTGGGAGAATCTTATGATGACATAACCGTATTAATGAATGCAATATTTGCAGGAGATAGCAAATTATTAGTAGAGCTTCTGATTAATAACGGAGCCGATATCAATGCACGGCAGAATACCGGTACTACTGCTGCAAGCCTTGCTTTACAATTGAAAAGATATGCTGTCGCTCATTATCTTATAGTAGAATGCCATGCTGATATAACTGAAGCATGTTATGACCCTATGATGGATAATAATTTGTATATATCACGACAAAAAAAAGTATATCCTGTAAATATCTTACGCGATTATTGTTGGGTATTTCCGTTAGATAGCAAAGAATATAAATTAAAACAAGATATAATCACTGAATTTAAAAGACAGGGTGTTGATTATTATGCAACTCCTATTTCCGATAGTGTGAGGTATCATATAAAATATACTTATCCGGATAATTATGAGGAAATGCTTGAAAAATTTTAAATATAAAAATAATATAAATTATAAAATAAAAATATGCTTATTGAATATATACGCCGAGGATATTTGATGAAAACTAGGTGTTTATTAAAAAAGTCTAACTATCTCTTTTGGACAGCTATTGAAGCAGTACATGCAGTGAGGCAAAGCCGAACTTCCAGCCCAATCCTTTTTGCAGTATGTTTAAGTAAAAAGCAAGCTCTGACCGGAGGCAAAGTCTTGCCTATGAAGACAAGTGCAGCAAAAAGATTGGAGCGGTATTGGTGCAGCAAGCCTATAGGCGCAGCTTCGAAGCAAGCGCGGTGCCACATCAAAAACCGTACATCCTTGTACAGTTTTTGATAATAAGTTTTGCATACGCAAAACTTATACGCTCAAAATCACCGCCGTCCGTGTCGGAGAGAAATTGTAAAAACAAAATTGAGCAGTCCGCCGCTCAAAGCTGCCTAGGCACCTTTGAGCTTCGAGTTTTACCATTCGGCAAAACATCGGAGATTCAAGTTTTAAATTTACTAAACCGCCCCACTTATAGGACTTTTGAAAATAGACATGTTGGATGCAAGGAGCGAGAAAAAATTAACCGCAGGCGTACTTTATGTACGTTGAGGATTAATTTTTTTGAAGCGACGCCGCAGACGGCGTGTATATTTTCAAAAGAGATGACGCATACGGATAACCATGGAGATAATGATGAGCAAAAGGAAAAGAGATACTACTACCACAGTGACCATTTGGGAAGTGCACAATTCGTAACGGATTGGAGAGGGAAGCAATACGAACACATTGAATACACACCCTATGGAGAGCTCTGGGTATAAGAGACTGCACCGGGAATAGATAAGTTACCGTTTAGATTTACGGGGAAAGAGCTTGACGAAGAAACGGGGCTGTACTACTATGGGGCGAGGTACTTAGACCCGAAATACAGTAGGTGGCTGTCGGGAGATCCGGCGCTAAACGATTACATACCTAAAGCACCGATAGACGATGAGGCAAAAAAACATAACGAGAATCTACCGGGTATGGGTGGGGTATTTAACATTGTAAACTTGCATGTGTATCACTACGCGGGGAATAATCCGGTGAAATATATTGATCCGGATGGAAGGGCTACCCATACGCTAACAGACGCACAATGGGCAATTGTTGAAGATGCCAAAAATAGAACTGTAAGTAATTTGGATAAAATTATCGAAACATTGAATAACTGCGGTAACGACAAGTCAAAACTTGACCCTAAAATTTTGGAGTCGGCACAAACTTATCTGCATTCGGAGTTTGGAACTTTGCCATTGGATTTGCCGCTGCTAGCTGATATGTTAAATGAATTAAAAGAACATATAAACTCTCTCACTCGTGATGATTTTAGATATGATGATGCAACCAGTTCATATGCATATACTTTTATGTTCACTGATGATGTTTGGTTAGGCGACCTTTTTTTTGCAGCACCTGATACAGGTGCTTTTGATACAAAAGAGGGTACATTATTACATGAAGCAACACATTATTTTTGGGGATTGGGAACTTTTGACTGGACATATAGCAAAAAAGAAGGAAAAGAATTGCCCGATGAAGGATTCTTAAAGACGAAACAAACAAATGCAAATAACTGGGAGTATTTTTATGAAAGTTTGGTTGAATAAATGTGTTGTCATTGTTTTTGTATATATTATTTTTTTTACCAGTTGCTGTGTAAATGAAAAAAATATGTATTACGTTACATCCGAGCAACTAATTACTGAGTTTAGAAATAATTTTAACCAGGCTGTAGAAAAATATAAAGATTCTATTATTATTGTTGAGGGAACGGTTTCTGCAATTGATTACCCTAAGGATGGTTTTTTTCTTGATGAGTGCATTATGTGTTTAGGCGGAACAGGATATGACAGTAAAAAAAGATTGGGTGATTCTGTCGATTGCAAAATGAAAAATAGAGAATCCAAAACTTATATTGATGCTAAAATCACCATCAAAGGTGAATTTGAAAAGGCGAATCTTTTACTAAATGAGTTATATGTTGCGTTAAAAAATTGTGAAATAAAAAAACGGAGGTAAGCTAAATAATGTAAGAAAAAACTATGAAAACAAAACTTTGCATTTATTCCCAACCCAACTATCTCCTCTTTCGGACAGTGATTGGAAGCGGCAGCGGAGCCCTGAAAAGCGCAGTGCTCCATCAAAAACCGTACATCCTTGTACCTTTTTCATCTCAGAGTTTTGCGTACGCAAAACTCTCAAGGCTAAAACCGCCGCCGTCCATGGCGGGGGCTGGTATACGTCGAGCTCGTTTTACGTAGCGACGCAGGAGATGCCCGCATATTTTCAAAAGAGGAGACGGGGCTGTATTATTATGGCGCGAGATATCTTGACCCAAAGTACAGTAGGTGGCTGTCAGGCGACCCTGCACTAAGCGACTACATACCGCAAGCACCGGTAAATGACGAAGCAAAGAAGCATAATGAAAACCTGCCGGGTATGGGAGGCATGTTTAACGTTGTAAACTTGCATGTATATCACTATGGGGGGAATAATCCGATTAAGTATATTGATCCGGATGGTGAGGCTTCAATTCTTATGCGACAGATAGATGCTGGATTAAATGCAAAATATGATTTAGGACATGTTCTTGGGAAATATTTTGATTTTGCAAAACATTCATTAATTGATTATGGCACTTTAAAATCATTTAGAGATTCTGGTGGACTAATTCATCAACTAGGAAAAAAATTAGGAATAGTAAATAGAGAAGTAACAAAAAATGATCAATATATTATAAAATATACAAATATGGATGATGATATTACTAAACAAGCTGTTGAAAATGTTTTGGATATGGAAAGGTTTGGAGGTAGACTAAAAGATGGAAAACATGATAATGAAAGTGCAAAACAAAAATATAAAATTCTTATAAATGATTGTAATGCATTTACAAGAGCTGTATTTAAAGAATACAAAAAACTATGGAAAGAGAATTGGAAAAAAGAGAATAAGTCTACTAGTAGATATCAAGCATGGAAAGCTTGGAGAAAACATTATAAAGAAATTTCTGCCAGGCGCAATGAAGAAATTCAAATTAAACATTAAAAGAAGATATTGTAACATGAAAAAAATATTATTTTTTGTAATTTTACTATTCTATTTTAACATATCGCATCTATTTTGCTATGGTTGTGTTGAAAAAGAAATGGATGATGATAATAAAAAACAAGTAGAAAATTTTATGTCAAATTTTTATACAAGAATCTTTGAGTTATCTGCTGAAGAATATGAAGATATTTTTTATAAAAAATTAGTGTCTATTTCTTTTTGTTATGATGATGTTAATGGGGATGGCGCTGCGTTTAAAAAATTTTTAGATTGCACTTCTTTACCTGACGATAAAAAAACTAATGAAATAGAACAACCTTTAGAGCAAAGTTTTTTATTTGGTAATGGAAAGAATGTTCAGAAATTTATAAAACAGTTTGAAAATATTGATATGTTTATAGAAAAAAATAAAGCAAAAATAGTATGGTTTTCAGGATTTGATGTAGGAATTGCAGCTTTTGATATTCCTAATAAAAATTGCTGTAGCTTTGATCAAGACTTACTTTTGATAATTAACAAAGAAAGGTTTAATATAAAGGCAACTGCTCTATTATATGTTGATGAAAAAAATATTTTTTTGGCATATATTTTTTTTGAAATAAAAAACTTGGAGACAAAATTAAAAACTACTTGATAAAATTTTAAAGGTAAATAGAAAAAACAATGAAAACAAAGCTTTATTTGTATTCACACTCTAACTATCTCACTCCACGGACAGCGATTGAATCGAAAATCCTTTTTGCGGTGTGTATAAGCAAAAAGCAAGCTCTAATCGGAGGGAAGAGCCTTGCCTGTGAAGACAAATGCAGCAAAAAGATTGGAGCGGTATTGGTGCAGCAAGCCGATAGGCGCAGCTTCGAAGCAAGAGCGGTGCTCAATTTTGTTTTCTTCATAATACTAAAAAACAAAATTGAGCAGTCCGCCGCTCAAAGATGCTTACGCACCTTTGAACTTCGAGTATTCGATAAAACATCGAGGATTAAACCTTTAAATTTACTGAATGCCCTCACTGACAGGACTTTTGAAAATAGACATGTTGGATGCAAGGAGCGAGAAAAAATTAACCGCAGGCGTACTTTATGTACGTTGAGGATTAATTTTTTTGAAGCGACGCCGCAGACGGCGTGTATATTTTCAAAAGAGATGACACATACGGATAACCATGGAGATAATGATGAGCAAAAGGAAAAGAGATACTACTATCACAGTGACCACCTTGGAAGTGCACAATTCGTAACTGACTGGAAAGGCAGACAGTACGAACACATTGAATACACACCTTACGGTGAGTTATGGGTAGAAGAGACTGCACCGGGGATTGATAAGTTACCGTTCAGGTTTACAGGTAAGGAACTGGATGAGGAGACGGGGCTGTATTATTATGGTGCAAGGTACCTTGATCCGAAGTATAGTAGGTGGTTAAGCGGTGATCCGGCGTTAAATGATTATATACCCAAAGCTCCGATAGACGATGAAGCGAAGAAACACAATGAAAACCTACCCGGAATGGGAGGCATATACAACACTGTAAACTTACATGTGTACCATTATGCAGGCAATAACCCGGTGAAGTATATTGACCAGGATGGGAGAACGATTAAAGTAACTATAACTAACAAGAGGGTAGATAGTCTTTCTAAAAAATTTATAGCTGCTCATAATTTAATTGGTTCTGGTGTTATGTATATTATTGGCACAAATGGTAATCTTGCAAAAACTTCTACGTATTTAGTTACCGTTACAGATGATAAGACTAATACTACTTCCTACTATGAAGTCACGCGAAATGCGCCAGCAGCTGGTGATTTGAACAATTTAGCTTTTAATCCTAAAGAAGCTGTTGGGAAATACTATGGTATGTTACGTGATACCGGAAATGGTGTAGGAGAAGTGCTGGAGCTTTGGAATGGTAAATCCGGAACAGATAGAAACATACGCGCAGATATTACTGGAGACGGAGAACCTGATTTTATACAGATTCATGTTGGTGGTGAATATATAAACACCAAGGACAAGAAACCACGTATCGGTGGGTCGCTAGGCTGCTTTGGATTGAATGGTAGAGATAGTGGTAATGCCGGACGCGATAAATTTATGAAAGATATCCGCCAACGGCTGAATAATAGCGGAGGTAGAATTGAAATATATATTCAGAAATTGGACAACTAAAACAATAAAGTTTGTAATACCATTATTAATTTTAACTTGTTGTACAAAGACCGTCAACTACGAAAACATAATGCAAAAGCAAATTAAAATGTTATCTACTGATGTTATAGCACAATTGGAAAAAGAAAAAGTAATAATAAATGCTTATGATCTTGTTTTTGTTGATGTGACAATGATTGAAGGTGTACATGTTTCCAATGTTATTATTTCTGATTCAATTGTTAGTAATGCGGAAAAAAGATTTATTATTGCACACTTAATAAGAAATATTCTGATAGACGGCGCTATAATTTATGATTACGATGAAGATGGGAATAACTTTACTATGAAACCCTATATTGAAGTAAGTCCTAATTTTATATATGAAAATAGAAATTCTATTTGTGATGTTATTTATTATCTTGTTCATAAAGATTATTTTAATTTTTATGGAAAGCCAGGGGGATGGTTTGATAAATTTTTTTCATCGCCTTTATTGGAAGTGATTTCAGATGATTTAAAGCATCTAAAATTAACTCTAAAAAAAGAGAATGCTTTTAGTGCTGCTCCTTTTGTTGAAATAGACATTAAACAAGTTCTAGCAAGCCTAAATAGTAAAGATAAAGAAATGTATCTAAGATATTTTAATTTAAATAAAGTGAATACATCACTATCTAAATTGGAAGCTTTAAATGGTAGCGGTGCATATGCTTATAATATTTCAGCATATTATGCATTTTTGCAAATTGATACTATTAATGAATGCCTCTGGGGTGAAATAGCTGCTGAAAACAATAATGATGTTGCGCAGAATGATTATGCCCGTATACTCGAAGCTACAACAACGGAGACAGGAAAGATTCGTAGTTTATACTGGCTTTTTAAAGCTTTAAAGAATGGAAATTATGATGCATGGAAAAAAATAGAAAACCAACATCTCAATCTTGAAAGTTCTTATCCCGTATTACAGGAGGATATTTATAAAAAACAAGATACTGATATTTCTGAATATGAAATAGAACTCTTAATCGACTATGCATTGAGGGGAGGAAAAAAAGAGGCTTACTTTTTGTATGAATATTATAAAAATTATAAAAAAAATGAAAAAGAAGCTCTATCTTGGTTAAGGATTGGAGCACAAAATGATAATACTCGATGTCAATATGAATACGGACAACATTTTCTTAAGAGCAATAAAGAAGAAGATAGAATACGGGGGCGTTTTTGGATAAAGAAAGCTGCAAAGACAGGAAGTGCAGAAGCCAAAAAACTACTAAAAGAAATAGGAGAAAATGAAAACTAGGTGTTTATTAAAAAAGTCTAACTATCTCTTTTGGACAGCTATTGAAGCAGTACATGCAGTGAGGCAAAGCCGAACTTCCAGCCCAATCCTTTTTGCAGTATGTTTAAGTAAAAAGCAAGCTCTGACCGGAGGGAAGAGTCTTGCCTGTGAAGACAAATCCAGCAAAAAGATTGGAGCGGTATTGGTGCAGCAAGCCGATAGGCGCAGCTTCGAAGCAAGCGCGGTGTCATCAACATCCGTACTTCCTTGTACGGATGTTGATAGCAAGTTTTGCTTATGCAAAACTTGCAAGCTTGAACTGCCGCTGTCCATGGCGGAGGTGATACTTGTTTACTTTTATATTACAATGATGGACAAGTATCGGCAGTCCGCCGCTGAAAGCTGCTTACGCACCTTTCAGCTTCGAGTTTTGCCATTCGGCAAAACATCGGGGGTTAAATTTTTAAATTTACTAAACAGCCCTACTGACAGGACTTTTGAAAATAGGCGAGGTAAGTACAAGGAGACAGGCAAAAAAGTACCGCAGGCGTATCGGGTATACGTCGAGGACACTTTTTTGCCGTGCGACGCAGTAATTGCCTGCATATTTTCAAAAGAGGAGACGGGGCTGTATTATTATGGAGCTAGGTATCTTGACCCAAAGTGCAGTAGGTGGCTGTCAGGCGCCCCTGCACTGAATGATTACATACCGCAAGCGCCTATTGATGACGAAGCGAAAAAACACAACGAGAACCTGCCGGGTATGGGCGGTATATACAACACGGTAAACTTGCATGTGTATCACTATGCGGGGAATAATCCGATTAAGTATATTGACCCGGATGACAGAGATATAATTTTGTTGAATCAATCAGTGGCTTTAGATATTGGAAGATTTAGTTTTGGTCACAATGCTGTTCTTGTGGAGAACGATAAAGATGGATGGGGCTATTATTCAAAAGAGAATCCATTAAGTAATGTAAGGATTGATGCTGCAACATTAGCTGATTTCATAAAAGAAAATAAAAAATTACTTAGTAAGTATGATAAAGGCTGGAGAGTTACAACAGATTCAAATACAGATAAAAAAATGAAAGCTTATGGTGATAAAAATTATTCAAAAATTACTCTGTAAGCGAAAAAAAGTAATGGATAGTAAAATTGAACTATACTTATATCTTATGAAAAATAACTTAAAATTTCCTGATGCTAATGAAAATTCTTCTGAAAACTGTGTTGATTTGACTGCGGGGATTATAAGTGCTGGTGATTTAAAGATAGAAAAACCAAAAGTAAATCATCGTCCTTTTGTTGGTGAACATACTGATCCAAATAAGCAGTATAAGCAGTTTATACGAGATAACCCTTCTGGTGAAAAATTTATTGCAGATTGAATATAATAGAAGGAGTATTTCGATGAAACAAATTTTTATAAAATATTATAAAAGTTATCAGTTTTGGATATATATATCAGTATTATTATTTCATATAGGTATTATAAAACCAATAGCACCTCCATTTAAACAAATTTTTCAATATGCTATATTTGAAGTCATTAGTAAGTATTTTTATTTTTCACTTATAATAATCATAGTTATAAGTATTTTTATGGGTGCTGTTTTTATTATTTTTAATGAGTTTTCTTTTAAGGAAAAAATATTATATTTAAATAAAATATTTTTTGTTATAACACTTGTAATCAATTTTATAAATCATCTGTTATGGGTGCTTTATGCATGTATGTATGGTTATAAATATTTGCCTTTTGTCCATATAATAATTAATAATTTTTATTATATAATATGCATAGGATTATGCAATACATTCACAATATGCATTTATTATATTATTAAAATATTTTGTATACATGATCGGTTATAGATATATAAATGAGGATAATATGAAAATAATTATTGGTATATTTCTATTGGTTGTGTTATGCGTTATAGTAGTTTATGGGTTTATAAATGGGGGGTTGTTTGCAGGTATTTTATATCCTAAAACAGGATTTGCTTTTTATTGCTTGGATGCAAATCCCTCATCAGTGGTTGACCAAAGATTAGCGTTTGGAGATAAACATCCTCAGGTCTTTAAATTATATTTTAGCCCGCCAGGAAATATTCTTACTTTACGGGTGGTCAAAACAGCTATCCAGGTTGACTTATTTGTAAAAAAGCCATATACAATATTGAAAATAAATGAAATGAGAGTTTCGTTTAATGAAGAGTATATTGGGCTGGTTTGGGATCGGACAATCTTCTATCGATGCTGGATTGATGTTAGGGGAGTGGGGCAACCTTTTTAGAGGTATTGCAAAAGATATTGCAGGAGTTAGGCGAGGCTATCAATGGAGCCGGAAAAGATATAAAACTTATAAGAACTAGAAAAGTCACGCTTAAAAAATATGCTGAACAACGGGGACCTATAATAGTATTTGGTGTAAAGGAAAGAGTTAAAGAAACAACCGAATTATCTTATATTAATAAAGATGGAAAAGAAATAAGAGAATTGATAAAAGAGGAGATATGGGATGAATATTGATAAAAAATATATAATACTATGTTTAAATTTTTTTTTATTTATTTCGTGTATAAAAAAAGATATTGATATAGAACAATTACAATTTAACTCAGATATATATAAGTCATTAAAAGCTAAAATAATGAGTAACTATATTTTATTTTCAGATAATAAAGTAGTTGCATATGGTTTTAGAGAAAAAAAAGAATATATAGCAGATGCACAAAATATGGAAATAGGTATAAACTCAGAATCTTGGTCGTATGATGAATTGAATGCCTTAGAAAGGAAACGTATTTTATTTAGACTGTATATAGATACTGATATGCTATCTCCCTTTTATGGTAAAATAATTGAAGTTGGATTAACGAGCAGTATTACTGCAGATTATCAAACTTCTGATTTTTTTTGTATAGGAGAATTTTCTTCTAGAAATATTTTAAAAAACCAATATAATTATCATTATGTAGGATGCGAATTTATATTTGGTGAAAAAGAATATATTGGGTTTGTGTTTATTGAAGGGGCTATATATTTAGAGAATGTAAATAAACTTGATGCTAGGCTAGGTGATATAACTTTTTACGATAAAATAAAAAGTTATCGGTAATAAATTGAAAAGTATAAATCATTTATCGGAAGATAAATTAATGTAAAACCATGAAAACAAAACTTTGCATTTATTCACATTACAACTATCTCTTTCGGATAGCTAATGGAAATGTAGCAAATGGAACTTTAGAAGTATCAAATTCAAGTAGCGGAGCTTCTAGTACTGGATTAAATTCTGTTGACAGAAGTTCTGGTTCTTCGTCTTATGGAGTAGGTAGTACAGCTAATGTATCATTGGCTCCTATTTATGATTTATTAGCAGAATGATGAGATGACTATGAAAAAATTAATGATTAGATTTACCTTATTAACTATTTTAAGTATTTGTTTATGGAGTTGTTTATCACAAATGGTTTTAGAGTATAATGATATTGATAATTTTGAAATAACAGAGTGTAGAAATGGTAATGAACTTTCAATAAAAATATCGGGACTGTGTATGCACAGTAATTATGTAATCAAAAAAATTGATTTACAGAAAAAAAATGATGAGTTGAAAATAAAGATTAAAATTTCAATTTTTAAGAAAAAAAATGATACAGGAAGATTTTTATATGAACTAAAAATTGCTGATGATGTAAAGAAAATTTTTTTTGGAAATGATGAAGTTGAAATATGGCATAAAAGAAACTATAAACCCAAAACTTAGTATTTATTCACAGCCTAACTATCTCTTTCGGACAGTAATTGAAGCAGTACATGCAGTGAGGCAAAGCCGAACTTCCAGGCAAATCCTTTTTGCGGTGTGCTTAAGCAAAAAGCAAGCTCTGACCGGAGGGAAGAGCCTTGCCTGTGAAGACAAATGCAGCAAAAAGATTGGAGCGGTATCGGTGCAGCAAGCCGATAGGTGCAGCTTCGAAGCAAGCTCGATGTCGGTATTTGTGTACCTTTGCATTATATTTATTGTGCACAAATACATGCAGTCCACTAAAGGAAAGTTATTACTAAACACCCCACTGACAAAACTTTTGAAAATAGGCGAGGTAAATACAAGGAGTTAGCCAAAGCTGAAAAAGATGACCCCTTTAGTGAAGATAAAGACTTTATATTTACATATAACTATGATAAAGAAAGCGGAATATACTCAACGGATTACGGCTTCGGTCTTGACGCCCCTAAAGAAACGGAGCAAACAAACCCGCAAGACCTTTTTGCCTACAGACGTAACTATACATGGACTTACAAGTCAAAAACTGCCATGCTGTTTTTGGCGATGTATAATAATTTCCTTTCAGGTTTACAGGTAAAGAGCTTGACGAAGAAACGGGGCTATACTATTATGGGGCTAGATACTTAGACCCGAAATATTCGAAGTGGTTAAGTGGAGACCCGGCTCTAAATGGCTACATACCGCAAGCACCGGTAAATGACGAGGCAAAGAAGCATAATGAAAATTTGCCGGGTATGGGTGGGGTGTTTAATACCGTCAATCTGTATGTGTATCATTATGCGGGAAATAATCCGGTTAAGTATACTGACCCGGATGGAAGAGATATAATATATCTTAATGGTCAGAGTACTGTTGTAGACAATGGTCATGGAGTAATGTTGATTGGCAACGATAAAGATGGTAATAAACTATTAGGATTTACATTATTATTAGGCCCTACCGATGAAATTTTTCCATTGACATCTCCAAATAGATTATATGATACACTTAACTCGGTATATGGTGAGTCTTTTACTTCACGATTAGCTTCCGGAATAAAAAATAAATTTGGCGTATTATCAAGAATGCTGATGGATTCTGTTTTTCCAAAGAGGTAAGTTAAATGAAACAAAAACAAATTATAGTTATACTTTATATTATTATATCAGTTATGATTATTATTCCTGTCGGGATTTTTATTCAGCGGTTGTTTTTTGAATCAGGAATACAATTAAATTTTAAGCCACAAAATCAACAAGAGGTTTCAAGTGAATATATTTATGACTTTGATAAATCGGAATATATATTTGCATCTACACAAAATGAGTGGTTTGAAATATCTAAAAAGGGGAAATGGTATGATGTACGGTTTAATGGAGGAGATGTAGATACAGATATTATCCAACAATTTATTGCAGCTGGGCAATATAATGAAGACGGTAAAGAGATGACTTTGTCCGCAGATTCAATTACTATTACTGATAATGGTTTTGTTGTGATATCAGGGAACCGGTGTATCTGCTATCTTGATGTTATAAATAAAAAAATAATTAAAGTTATTCCATTAGAATATACAAAGACTGTTGCAGTAAATGTAGGAGGCTGTGATATTCTCTTTTTTGACGGCGGTAATTTATACAAATATGAATTTAATACGGACACTAAAGTCTTGTTATACGAAACAAAAGTTTATAAATTCGAGATATCCAGCAAGGATTTATATAAAAATTCTCCATTCCCTTATAATAAAGAAGATGAAGATGAATATATTTTTAAGCGTAATGCAACTGTGGAATATCCTTATCCTTACGCTCGACCTGTTCACATTGCATATTCAAAAAAATATAATAGTATATATTATAAAACTCAAATTTTCTTGTATGATAAATTAGAAACAGCAGTTATGTCCATGTCATTAGATGATTTTAAGATTTATGTAGTCTGTTTGAATGGTGAATTTAATACAGATTATGACGGTAATGTTTTTTATACACAAAAAAACGCTTTATTCCGCCATGATGGAAATACAAGAAAATCCGAAAAAATTTTTGAACATGATGAAATAATCAGCTGGTTTAAAGTTTTTGATGACACAATATTTTTTTATGCAAAAAAGTTCACCGAATATAAAGGGTGTAAAGTTTCCTGAATTTAGAGTGTATCATCAGAATAAGGTAAAATATGTAAAAATAAATGCTAATGTTTATAGAAACTGTTGGGATATAATAAAGAAACACTAATGGTAATACCAATTGCGAGTATATATGAATATTATAAAAATATAGGTAATAGATAAAACTATGAAAACCTTTCCGGAATGGGGAGGGGGGGGGGGTATACAACACGGTAAACTTGCATGTTTACCACTACGCAGGGAATAATCCGGTGAAGTATACTGACCCGGATAGGGAAAGTGTGTGGGCAGAAATCGATTCTGAAATTAAATCCATATATAGATAAATTATATAATGACAGTCCTACATTAAAAAAACATTATGACAATTTACTGATTGAAAAAATACCTAATGGTTAAAAAATTTTATTAATCATTACTGCTGATGTAGGGAAATATGTTGTGAATACTGTTACGAATAATGCTCCGGTGGTATTTGAAGCGGATACAGAATCGCTTGATGATAAAGGTAATCGTGTGAATAAAAAAATGCAAGCTACTGCCGATATGGTAATGACTATTAATATTAATATAGATTTAGATTGTGTATATAATAAAGATTTACCATTAGTGGATATTATATCTGAATAGGTGGTTCATGTATCTGATATAACAAAAGTTGGCTTGGAAAAATAGAATAAAATTGCTGGAGAGGAAAATAAATTATCTTATAAAGAGTGTCCGAGAGAAATAAGTGCTAAAAATCAAGTTAAAATAATTTTATCGGAACTTAGGGATAAAAGGAAGTGATAAAGTGAAAAAACAATTATTTAGTTTTAGTATAATATTTTTATATCTTATTAATACTTATTGTTTAGAAATCGATATTATTGATATAAATGAATTTGAAAATACATATCATATGGTAGATAGACTAAAGACTGACTTTTTAGATTATCATTTTGACTATGAACGGGATAAAATTGTTGAATTTAAAAATAGAGTAGAAATAAAAATTCTCCAAATTCGAAATGAAAAAAAGAAGATATATATTGCTGTTTATAATGATAATATTGAATTGTCCAAGTTAAATATTTATTGTGCTATTATGAGATTTAATTCTTTCGGCTTTCTTGAATTTTATGAATTATGTAAATTTTCTGAAGAAAAAATTAAAGATATGTATCCTACAACTGTCATCTATGCGCAAAGAGGCGATGATTTACTATCTTATAATATCACTGATAAAACATTACAAGAGTTAAAAACCCTTTCTTTGAATGGTGCGAAGCATGCTCCTTTTTATTTATATGAATATTATACCTATAAGAATAGTAAAAGTGCTTGGTATTGGCTGCAGATAGGGGCACAGAATGGCAATGAAAAGTGTCAATATGAATATGGTAAATATCTTCTTGCAAAAGGTGATAAAGATAGTAAAATAAGGGGGTTGTTTTGGATAAAAAAAGCAGTATTTAATGCAAGTAAAGAAGCATATCAATTATTAAAACAAATAGAAGAAAATGGACGCTAGTTATTTATTGGAACAATAAAAACATCTTCTCTCCCGGATAGTGATTGGAGCTGTGCATGCCGTGAGGCAAAGCTGAACTTTAAATCAAATCCTTTTTGCGGTGTGTTTAAGCAAATGCGGTTTTTGGAGCGGCTGAGTTAAATGCTTGCATAAGAATACCGGCTGAAGAAAACTTAGCGGTGAAATATATTGATTCGGATGGGCGAAGTAGTAGCAATGTTTGGGCTGAAATTAAAAATGCTATAACTCCAGCGATAAATTTTGATTTCGGCGCTGATTATTATAATTTATCTGTGCAACTATATAATGAAGGTAACTATATTGAAGGATTTCTATATAGTGTTGATTTTCTATAGAGATATAATGAAAAATTAATGGAGATGAAATGATAACTTATATTAAAAAGAAATGGCCTGTTTTTTTTGTGGGATTACCTATAAGTGTGATATTATTTCCATGGCTGATTTTTTATTTGTCGTCGTCATTAAATGAATTTAATCTTGAAAATAAATTAATTTTAAAAGCAAATCTGGAAATAAATACAATTTTAATTGATAGGGGGTCAGTAGGAGGTTCTTATTCTACTTATTGTTTTAAAGCAGAAACAGGAAAGAAATATCGTGCTGCTTTATCTCCTCCTTTAATCAGGGGTAAAATTCCAAAACGTGGAGACCAAGTTCAAATATTAGTACATCCGGAACTTGATTCATGTTTAATAAAAAGTATCAAAGATGAGCAAATTTTTTCATATAAGGCTGTATTAATTGCATATCTTGTAATTGCTTGGCTATGTTTTATTCTTGTTGAATTTATGCTTGTCATAATTTTTCTTGATATGTTCGGTAAAATTAAAAATAAATAAATGGAGGAAAAGCAGTTCAGTGGAAGTCATGCCATATAATGAGATATAGAAGAAATTAAAATTATTACTGTTAGGACAAAGTCTAAACACCCAATAGTTTCTTTTTTGCTTATTATTGATATAAAGCTATGATTTTAATAAAAAGTGGTATATATTGAAGTGCAAGGAATAGAAATGAAAGTTATTACTTATTTTAATCTTAAATTTTTCATACAATTAAGGAAAAAAAATGAAAAGCAGTTATTACTATTCACCGCCTAACCATCTCACCACTCGGACAGCGATTGAAGCGGAAAGCGCGGTGCCTGCACTTGTGTACTTTTACATAATTATGATAGTACACATGGGTATTGCTTCTGTTATTTTTCAAGAAAAATATCATGGTATTTTTGCGGATGCAAAAAATTTGATAGCACTAATTTATGCCGGTGGAGTTCACTATGATAGTCCTGGTACTAAAAGTTATGGTTTGGCTGAAATGCAAATTAAATTAGCCGGCGAATTACTTGGAATAGACTCCAATGTAACTGATGGAAAAGCAAAAATTTATGAAGCTTTATTAAATGATGAGACCTCGATAGGGTTGCTAAAAGAAATGTTAATTATCAATTTGCGATAAAAGTTGCTTTAGAAGGAAGTCTGTTTTTAATTCCTTATTCAGATAAAATGTTACATTTAAAATAAGGAAATAGTTATAGGGTAAAATATGAGAAAATTATTGTTAAGAGTGAAAAATTTAAATAGTCAAACACAAAGAGTGTTATTTGTATTAGCTATTGTGGGTGTTATGGTTTCTTCGTTTTTTTTTGATAGTTCTGTTCTTATTACATCTCAAAGCTCCAAGGATTATTTGGACTATACAACTAATTATCAAAATGGGGGTGAAGATGATATAGCTATTGGCATAAGTAAGTTTTTATTTTTATTTGCCTTAATTATAACAGCATTGACGGAAAAATTTAATTGGGTTGTAATAATTTTACACCTAATTACTTTAGGATTGGAGTTGTTTTTATTATTTACAGTTAGGCTTACCGGAATGGTTAGCTATTGGCATACTATTATTTATAATAATAGCGTATCAATTTTTTTCTTTTTTATGTTTTTACTTCTTTATATTGTAATGCTTTTATTATATATAATAAAACTCATAAATACTAAAGTATTAATATGATCTGCAATTTACTCAATGCTATTATGCTATGCAATATGATGACATTACTAAAAACGATGAAAATAAAATTTTACATTTATTCACAGCTTAACTATTTCTTTCGGACAGCGAATAAGGAGGTTTATATGAAAATATTTTTTAAGATATGTTTTATAATTATTACGATAATGTCTGCTGCTGCTCAATACACTGATATGAACTTTGAATATATTGAAGGAAATAATTTAAAAAAACTTTATGTGTCTTCAAATACGATAACAGAACAGCTGGAGTGGCAAGTAAATATTAAACCTTCATTATATTTTCATATCCAATACTTAAACAATAATAAAGCAATATATTATTATGAAGATTATGAAATAAAGACGGGCGGTATTTTTATCTATGATAAAAATTTAAGTGCAATTAAACAAATAAGTTCTTTTCCATGTATTTACGGTGATGTTTTAACTTTTTCTAATGATTTTTTCTATACTATAGAACGGTTTAATGAAGGGGTTTTAGGGCTGTTTTGTTATGATATATATAGCGGTAAAAATTTATGGAAAAAAGAATTACAATCGTTTAAAAAAAAATTTGTAGAAGAGTATGAGCTCTATAAAATATGGTATGATGAAAAAAATAAATTTTTATATGCTAATTATCATTCATTACCGCATAAGTATGAGGAGGTTAACGAAGTATGTCAAATTATTTCAGTTGATTCTGATGAAATATTATATTCATCAAAAGGAAATTTTTTAATGGCAGCCAGCAATAGTAATTTTGATACGGTGTATTTAAACCGTGATTATAATTTATACAAATTACAGGTAAAAAATGGCGGTATAAGTGGAGTATCAGAGCCTATACGTATTTGGGATAAGAAAAATATAAAAACCTTGAGAAAGAATCAAAGATATATATTTATTGCTCCCGTTAAAGATAAATATATAATCGGCATAGAAACTATAAAAATTAACCTGTTTGCAAAATTTTTATTTGGATTTGGATACCATTACGGAAAATATGAATATTTTATTTGTGATAAAATAAATAATGAGTTGCATATAAAATTAAAATTTAGTACGAAATTACGAATATCTGATGTTAGATAATACAATATTATGAAAACAGAACTTTACATTTATTCACACCCAAACTATCTCTTATTTCGGACAGCGATTGAAACGGTACATGCAGTGAGGCAAAGCCGAACTTCCAGCCTAATCCTTTTTGCGGTGTGCTTAAGCAAATGCGGTTTTTGGAGCGGCAGCGTAAACGCTTGCGTAAAAACACCGCTTGAAAAAGCCCCGAGCAGCAAAAAGATTGCAAGCGGTATTGGTGCAGCAAGCCGATAGGCGTAGCTTCGAGTTTTGCCATTCGGCAAAACATTGTGGGGTAAATTTTTAAATTTACTAAACAACCCCACTGACAGGACTTTTGAAAATAGGCCGATGAAAAAGGTTCAGCCTTGTACCTTTTTCATCTCAGAGTTTTGCTTACGCAAAACTCTCAAGGCTAAAACCGCCTCCATCTATGGCGGGGAGAGAGAAAACTTAACCGCAGGCATATCTGGTATACGTTGAGGACACTTTTTTGCCGTGCGACGCAGTAATTGTCCGCCGTTTCAAAAGAGGACTCGGGACTGTATTATTATGGAGCTAGGTACTTAGACCCGAAATACAGTAGGTGGCTGTCAGGTGACCCTGCACTGAATGATTACATACCTAAAGCTCCGATAGACGATGAGGCCAAAAAGCACAACGAGAATTTACCTGGAATGGGTGGCATATACAACACTGTAAACTTGCACGTGTACCACTATGCAGGGAATAATCCGATTAAGTATATTGACCCTGATGGAAGGGTTCTAGATACACCATAGGTATAGGTATCCTTAAAGTCTTTGGTATGGCTTTAGGCAAAGCCGGAAGTCATTATTTTGAATATGCGGAATCAGCTTTCAAACGTGCAAAACTTATTCCCAGAAGTATGGTCGTCGGTATGATTTTATCCGGAATTAGAAATAAGGAGTTAGGTACTTTTTTTAAAGCTATGTCTATGCTTGGAATAAGTGCTGATACTATAAAAACTTCTTATGAAGAATATAAGCAATGGCGTGAAAAAAATAAAAATTTTGAGGAAAAATAAATTCCAAGGAATATAGATAATTTTTTTACAATTTTGTCGGTCTTGCCCGGACTTTATTGGGTTATATTGTATATTCTTTTATTGTTATATGTAATTGCTTCATGGTTAGGAAGATTGAACAAAAAAATGAAAAATATTATATTTGATAGTCCGGCAGTTGATACATGGTTCCATATTTTTAGGTATACAATACAGCCTTCAATAATATTAATTATTTTTACGATAATTTTAGGTAAAAGGATATATTATGGTAATATGGATTATCATTATGGTTCTATAAAAATTTTAATAATATTTATTGTAGGAATAATTTGGTTTTTAGGAATGTGTATTATATCAAGTATACAAAAGAAACGTGCAGAAAATGGTGATTTGGGATTTGCTTATAAAATAACAGCAATATTATCATGTATTTTATTTCCTCTAGTTGCATTAATTATTGTATTTTTTTTAGTGAAACAATAATAATGAAATTGAGGAGTAATAGGTACTAAAAACTATATTTTTATAGATAGTCTTGAAAATGATGTATGTAATTTTATTTAGAGAGAGGTATTACATGATGAAAAAAATTATCTTATTTTGGTTTACTTTGTTAATATTGTTTTCTTGTAATGATGAGAAATCTAATATCGATTCTAAAGAACTTGTAAAAGAAAAACCGGATTCCGGTATTCTTGGAATGAGCGATAAAAATAATCAAGACTCTCTTGAAGTCGATGAAAAAAGCTCAAACAAGCTCAGACAACCTGATTATGATCTTACATTGTCTTTAGAAGGTACTACTTCTTTATTTCCCACCGAGTCTGATTATCTTAAAAACGGTCCTAAATATAAAAGTTTGATTTCTCGAAAAAAATAGGCAAGAAAAGGGATAGAAAGGCAAATAGAATCACTACCGGCAGATGGCGATAATTGGGGGCGGGTATATACTCTTGATGATGTAGGTAAGATGGAATTAAAGATTGCAAAGCTGTTTAATGAAAACGGACAGGTTTTGATAGAACTGGAAGATGTGCCGTATATAAATATTTATCCTTGGATTATTAATGAATATGATAAAAAAAACCGTATAATCCGCACTAATTATTCAACATTGAATGTTGATATACCGCCCTTTACAGAAAATTTTTATAAAGAATTGGAATCAAAAAAAAGCCGTGGATATAGATTGTACGAATATATAGAGATTGACGGTGTAGAAGATAGATTGCTATGTTCAATATACGACCATGATTCTAAAGATAAAAAACTGGTTGAAGAAAATAAGCTTGTATATAAATACTCTTCATTGGATAAGCTTATAGAAAAAATGAAAATCGGAGAAGCTGTAAATATTCCGGACTTAGATTCAACCTTTTTATTTTATTTTAATGAAAAAGGTTTGTTGCAAGAAATAAAACCTAATGAATATAGAGGCTGGTCATGTTCGAATATTGAATATGACGACAATGATAGAATACTTGGTGCTGTCTTTGATTTTGGAAATCCGAATTATATTGAGTGTTATGTATTTACAAAACATGATAGTTATGAAAATTGGCTTGAAGCTGATGTGTATGTTAACGATGATGAAGAAGTATCATATACCATATTAAGAGAAATAGAATATTATTAAGTTATAGTGTTATAATAAATTTTTAGACTATTAGGAATATTATATATCTTGGAATGGGACTTTTCCTGAAAAAATGATGATGGTTATGAGTTGGAAAAAAGATTGTATGATGATACTATAATGCGAAAAGCGGTTAAAAATATAACAGTGAAAGGATTGTTATATTCTCTTGTTAGGAGAAAACTCGGAAAACAGCTAAATAAAATTCTAAAAAAAACAGGTTATAAAGAGCTTGATTCTGCAATAATAAGTAGCGGTGACAAATTCAATTGTCAAGATTGGATAGGCGCCGTAAAAGCTGAATACGATAAAATCTTTAAATCTTTACCTAAAGAAGAGTAAGAGAAAATAAAAAAGAATTAAAACTTAAAGAAAAGGAGATGTTTAATTAATGAAAAGATATGTAGTATTTTTTTGCATTATTTTTATAGTTTTTGTTACGCTAATACTTGATATTAGTAAAAATGAAAAACTTATATTCTATAACACTAATATAAATACCGTATATTTTGATTCTATAAAATTAGATGTAAAAGGTTCATCAGAGAGTATTAGGTTAAATAAAAATGAATATGATAATTCTATTTGGGATATTGGTTTTAATGTTTTAGAAGAAAATCTACCTGCAGATTTTAAATATAATGGGATTTTAAAACTAATGGTTTTTGATGAAAAGAGTAATCTAATTATGCTTAAAGAAATCACAGCCTTGGAGCATATTGTGTTTTCTGATAAAGACCTCTCAAACATTAAAATCGCTGCTTTTTGTAGAGATGTATTTAAAATTTCAGGTGATTATGTTGATTTAGTTTTATTAGTGGAACAGGAAGATAAGCAGCTATCCAATTATTCTGTTCGATGTTTTCTCGGTTCTATTGTAACACCATGATGATTTTAAAAAATAGTAAAGGTTTTAGTATTTTTTAAAATAAATTTATGAAATGAATTATATTATGCAAATTAATTATATTTATTCACCGCCTAACTGTCTTACCTTTCGGACAGCGATATCGGTGCAGCAAGCGAGAAGCAAGCGCGGTGCCGATACTTGTTTACTTTTATATTTTGTGCAATAATAAAAGCTATAAGGAAGCTTCAGGATTCTTAAGGGCAAGGCGCTTGCACCGGCCCTTAAGAAGCAATTTTGACGATAGGAGGAGGTATGAGCGGTTTTGCAAAAAATAATACACATAATGCTCCATTTGGTAGTTATGATATACTGGATAAGATTGACACACATCAAGATTTTGATTTGTTTCATAGACTTGAACCTATATAGTATGGGAGATTAAGAGATGTTAAAGAAAAGTATATATATTCCGGTTATTCTGATGTTTTTGTCTTCATGCAGAATTTCCGATGAACATATTATTCAATTTACAAATATGCACTTAGATAGTTATTATTATGTAGATAAGACGACAAAAACATTGCAATGTTACGGAGCAAATGCAAATATTATAACCTGTTATGATTTAATTGGAAAAGAAAAATTATGGGAATTCCCATCTGATAAACTTGCATATGATAGACTGCGAACGGTCAATTATATGTATAATTCGTTTGATGGAAATATTTTAATGTCATTAAGCTATCGGGAATTGGAAGAAAAAAACTCTAATATATGTATCGTAAATGTTTTTTCGGGAAAAGTATTGAAAAAATTGGGGATAACGGGATATGTGTATTATACGATTAAAGAAGGAAATTCTCTTTATGCAGTAATAGGTGTGAATGATGTCGGAATTGATAGAAATGGAATATCGGATGATGTTTTAATTATAAGAATAGATTTACTTTCTTTGAAGTGGTCTATTATTTTCAAACTTTCCGATACTGGACAATCGATGAAATATAAGTCGGAATATTTAAATATACATTTACCGCTTGTTATTATCGACGATATGATATTATTTTATACTCATTATCCGTATTGTGCATATAATAAGCATTATTTATATTCAATAAATAAGAATAACGGAGATATTTATTGGAAAAAGAATGTGCTATCTAACTTTGCAGTTGATAAAATTAATTGTTTTGTTTATTTTGTCAATGATAATTTTGTTTTAATTAAGAAAAATATCGGAACTGATGAAGAATTTGTCATTGCTGAATTTAAAAAGGAATTAAACGATTCCATACTCAATTATAATATAATGATAAATAATAATATTATTTTTATATATGATTATAATTGTAGTGAAGGATATATATACAATGATATGATGAAAAAAATAACAACATTTTCTGAATTAAAATTAGCAAGGCAAAATATATCGTTATTTGATAGAATGCAATCTGCATACTACATTTTATATGATGATGAAAATATTATATATTGGGACCAAAAAAATAAATCAATAAAAAAATATAATTTTTTAAAAAATACTGAGGTGGAAATATTAAAATTAGGTAAAAATAAAGATGTGGGATATTTTGAAAAGTATGATAATGGTGTTGTTTTTATAATATCAAGTCCAAATATGTCTTATACATTTGGGGCGGGAAGTCACGATGCTGTATATACTGTTCTTTTACCGAAAGATTGTTATGAATAAAATAATTAATACTAATTTAAACTTATTTCCGTTAGGAGAGATAAGGTATAGATAAAATGTGTGTGCTAGATGGATGGAATAAGTATTATTTAATATAAAAACCGATTTAATTTACAAAAGAATTTCTGGGTGAGTAAAAATTATATCCCAAAAGAAAACAATAAACCTTTGGAGAGTGAATAAATGACGGAAGGAGAATATTTTATTACCAATTTAATAAAAAATAATATGATTCAATTGTTTGATATAAATGGTAAGGATATGGAATTTGATTTTCAGCGACATATATGTTACAGTATAGCTGACATTTCTCTTAAAATAGGCAATAAGAAAGAAAGAATTGGATTTAGTATCTATTCAGCATTATACTTAGCAAAAGTATGGAAAGTACACATCGAAAAGTCGCAATACAAAAAGAAATTTATTTTATTAGTGCAAGTTGAAAATGAGTGGATATTAGGTAAACGAAATTCTGCTCCACCTTATGTTATATTAAATACTTTTGCAAAAGATAAAATATATAATTATAGTATTTTTTCTCGAATGTATGATGAAGATTTTATTACTAATTATAATTTGGATAAAATATTGAATGATATAAATTATGAACTATTTATGTCGGTTAATGGAGATATTCGTATTCTTTTATGTTATAAATGAGAATAGAAGTAATTTTTAGTGAAAACAAAATTTTGCATTTATTTACAACCTCACTATCTCATTCCTCGGACAGCAATTGAGGCGGAAATCGTTTTTGCGGAAAAATGCTGGTATTACCGCAGTGACCGTCTTGGAAGTGCACAATTTGTAATGTACCGGAGGGTAAATGGAGCTGCTGGTGCTATATCCGGAGTTATACAAACTCCATTAGAATTTACAGAGAAACAAGTAAAACAAATACTAACTGTTCCTGATGGATATTTATATAAAACAAATATTCAAAGAGAGATGTTAAGAGATATTGGAGCTACAATTCGCGATGAAGGTATTAATAATATACTTAATAAATACATAAAGGACTAGGATATTAAAATGAAAAAAATATTTGATATTATTTTTGAATTTCATGATAAAATAAATGGGCTGGTAGTTATAAGTTATTTACTGCTACTATATATCTTCGGAAAATCTGATAAAGTAATAACATTTGTAGTTAATATTACTTTAAATTTAAAATTAGATGTACCTATAAGGACAAAAGGTGTATATGTTTCAATATTTCTGATGTTTGGAACTTTATTTTTAATAGAGATATTAGTCGCTATTATAGCATTGTGCCGATATTTTATTAAGAATAGAGGGGAGATATAATACTGGGAATACATTGAAGCTGTGTTATTAAGGAAAAACGTTACTACTACCATAGTGACCATTTAGGAAGCGCACAATTCGTAACGGACTGGCGCGGTAAGCAATACGAATACATTGAATATACACCTTACGGGGAACTATGGACTTACAAGTCAAAAACAGCAAAGCTGTTTTTGACGACGTATAATAATTTCCTTGCAAAGCAGCCCGTAGGGCTGATAGAAGAGACTGCACCGGGAATAGATAAGTTACCGTTCAGGTTTACAGGGAAAGAGCTTGACGAAGAGACGGGACTGTATTATTATGGGGCTAGGTACCTTGACCCGAAGTATAGTAGGTGGTTGAGCGGCGACCCGTCGCTAAGCGACTATATACCGCAAGCACCGGTAAACGATGAAGCTAAAAAGCATAATGAAAATTTACCCGGAATGGGTGGTGTGTTTAATGTTGTAAACTTGCATGTATACCACTACGCGGGGAATAATCCGGTGAAATATATTGATCCGGATGGAAATTTTATTGCATCTTATTTTGCAAACACTAAATTAAATGATGCTTTTAGTTTTTTTATTGAGAAATATCAAAAAAAATTAAGTGCAATAAATAAGGCTAGTCAACTTTATCAGAAAATATATGATATACCTAAAAACACTGCTTTGGAAGATGCTATAGTATTTGATAAAGAACAAGCTGCCGATTATATTCCTGATGAAGCCGGAAAAAATGCAGAATAGATAGGATATGAAAAGAATTCTAAAGAATATAATAATTATGTAAAACAAGAAACAAAATTATATTCAAAACTTCAAGAGCTTGGAAAACAAAAGTATCCTGATGGTACTTATAAAAATGGACTTGTAGATAAGATATTAAATACGCCTTTGGATATATATAATAATAAATACCAAGAATGCATTTCGGAAGGCTTATCAAACAGTGAAGCTATGAAAAATGCTGATATTGCCGCAAATGAATATATAAATAACACTTTGGAGGATACCGGCTTATGATAAAAAGGTATATTTGTTTATTTTTTTGCATTATTTCTCTTCACATATGTATTTTCGGATAATGCATCAACAGGCTCCTGCGGTTTTCCTATAGATAAATATAAATATGGCAATGGAAATTTTAGAATTGATAATATAATGTCTTTAGCAGTAACTTATTGGATACAAGAAAATCCTTTCCCGAATTTAGATTATTCCAAATCGTATATTGTATTTACCCGGGAATTTATATTTCTTTCCGATTCTAAATTTCTCGTAATTGAAACTATGTGGACTGCATCATATTTGGAAACACTAAATGAATATATATTTGATCACTCCCTAAGCGGGGCTGTTAGGAGTATACTCTTATGAGCTAAATAAAGAAGGAAACATAGAAAATAAAGTTTATGTTATAAAGCTCAAAAATAATAAATTATTTGTATATGATAAAATAACGGAAAAAGAAACGGTGTATGTCTGTAGAGGTAAAGCATTTTTTTAGACAATGGGCGTATATATATTGAAGCGTAAGAAATATAAATTATAAATAAATAAGTTTATCCGTAATTAATGAAAGCATTTTCAAGTCGTGACTTATAAAAATATAGGCCTGATGATTTTTTTCTTTTATTTTCAATAAAAGCCGAATTATTTTTGCCTGTACGCTTGTATCAAGCATTGAGGTAGACTCATCGAAGATAATTATCGAAGGTTCCAACAAAAGGGTCCTTAATATTGAAAAACGTTGCAGCTGTCCGCCTGAAACTTCTTCAGGATAACGTTTAAGGAGATTGGTAGCCAATTGAAGCTCATTCATATTTTCAAGAATTTTTTTTTCAAATAATTTTTTTTCATGTGTTATCGGCATAAAATTTCTTATTTCATTTAAACTGTACGATAGCGTTTTGTTGGGGTCAAAAGAAGTTTCAGGATTTTGCATTACCAATTGAATACAGGTATGCAGTTTTTTATTTTGTTTTAAAATTTGAATGGACGTATTATTAAACAAAATAGTCCCGCTTTCCGGTTTTAAGAAACCTAAAATACACAGTGCTACCGTGCTCTTACCCGAACCGCTTTTTCCTGTGATACCGAGAATTTCGTTTTCGCGTAATTCAAAACTCATATCTTCGATTACCGGTTTTAATTTTTTATTATAACGGTAAGATATATTTTCAACCTTTAACATTCACAAACCCTCACAAAGTGATTATCATCTATTTTTATCATTTTTGACCGGTTGACTTCGGCAGTTTCTATTTCCCTCAGGTTTTGATTCAATAGAGAAAAACCGTCAAAGGCCTTCATTCCGTGAGAAGGAAGGGAGGCCAACAGATTTTTAAAATAAGGATGAAGGGGATTATTAAAAAGTTCTTTTGTCTTCCCCATTTCATAAATAAAACCTCCATGCATTACAATAAGCGTATCTGAAATTTCCTCCGCCAATTCCAAATCGTGAGTTACCAATACAATCGTCAATTTTTTTGTTTTATGGATATTTTGGATAAGCGCAATCGTGTCCTTGCGTAATGCATCGTCAAGGCCCTTAGTAGGCTCGTCAAGAAAAATGATTCCAGGAGAACCTATAATTCCCATGGCAATTAAAAATCTTTGTTTCATTCCGCCCGATAATTGAAAGGGATAGAGTTTAAGAATTTTTTGAGGAGGTTCCAATCTTACTTCTTTTAAAAGAGCACACAGGTTTTTATCGCTTACCTGCTTAGTTTTCCATGCGAGAAGAAGCTGCTGCTTGCAGGTAAGAAGAGGATTCAGAGCGGAGGCTGAATTTTGTAAAACAAAACCCATTTCATTTTTACGGATAGACCGCTTTTCCGCCTCTTTAAGTGCATAAAAATTTTCCCCCTTCCATGTTACCGTGCCTGAAATATGAGCATCAACCGGTAATAAACCGCTTATAGTATGCTCGGTAAGAGATTTGCCTGAACCCGTTTCACCGGTGATACAAAAAATTTCTCCTTTTTGGATAGTAAAGTTTAAATCCTTTAATATGGGTTCGGTTTGTGCGGAAAATCTTACAAAGACATTTTTAACTGTTATATATTCCATTTTTTTAATTTACAAAACAAGATGTTTTGCCCTCCTTTTTTCTCCGGCATATTTTATAGACTCGGACAATTGTGTAAACCAAAAAATGATACTGAATTGCAGTAACCCGGGACATAACACCGTCCATGGTGCAATATTCATATAGCGTATGGATTCCTGCATTATAAGCCCTATATCTGCATGGGGAGGCTTTACTCCGAAACCTAAAAACGAATATGCCGATATGGATAAGATAATATTTCCTAAAATCATACCGGTTTGCGGCAACATCAGCTTAAAACTTTGCGGTATTAAATGACAAAATATAATACGACTATTGCTTGAACCGAGTATTTTTAAATTTAAAATAAAATCGTTATTTTTAAATACAATAATTTCCGCCCGTATCAATCGGGTCAATGAAAAAGAACTTAAAACAATCATCATTATTACCATTGTTTCGGTCTTTGCACCGAAGACGGCGGCTAAAATAACAAGAGCTGTCATTATGGGAAAGCATAACAAAAAATTACTGATATGAAAAAATATTTCATCTGCAATACCTCCGTAATATGCCGCGGCGGTGCCGATATAAAGAGCAAGTATAAATGAAATGACAAAAATAGCCGACGCTAAAAAGAAAACGGAGATAAAACCTTGCACACTCCTTAAAAAAACATCACGTCCGAATTGGTCCGTTCCGAAAATGTGCTGCAATGAGGGGCTTTGAAATTGTATCTCCGGGTTGTATGCATTCGGGTCAAACTTCAAAGTTAAAATACCCATGATAACTAAGATTAAAATAGACAGAGATAACCGATATAGAAATTTTTTATTGTGCATATAGTTCATGGCATGCTCTCTTATCCATCTTTAAATAATAAATATCCGCAAGAAGATTTATCACAAGTACTATTGTGGCTGAAAATAACATTCCTCCCGACAGCAGAATATAGTCTTTATTGTTCGAGGCATTAAGCATTAAGAGGCCGAAGCCGGGTATCGAAAATATTCTTTCTATCAATACGGAGCCTCCTAAAAGTGCGATTACATTGATTGCCAAAACGGCAACACAGGGTGCGGAAATATTTTTTAACACATGTCCGAATAGAATTTTTTGTGAGGATAAGCCTTGAGCTTTGGCCAATTCTATATAGCCTTCCTGCAATATCAATGCGGTCTTACTCTTTACTATCTGTATAAAATATCCCGACCCCATTATGCCTAGTAAAACACCGGGGATTAGTAAGCTGTTCATTCCATGGTAACCTACTACAAAATGCAGCTTCAGTTTTGCAGTACATACCCATACAACAAGTAATGCAAGCCAAAAGAAAGGAATACTCATCGAACATATTCCCCAAACTTCAGTGAGCTTATTGAGGACGGGCTTGTTTTTCCATGCAGTATACATACCGCACGGAAAACTGAGACAAAGCTCCGTAAACAATGCGATAAAGCTGAGTAAAAGGGTTTTTGAAAAACTTGTTGTAATTTCGTTTACAACACTGTCCCCTGTGATAAGACTTTTTCCGAAATCTCCTCGGATAATTCCTTTTAACCAATTTAAATAGGCGTCCTTAAAAGGAAGGCTTAAATTCTGTTCGGCGGCATACTGTTCCGCTTGCGCTTCGCTTATAAATACACCGGATACCTTGTGTTTTAATATAATCATAGCCGTACTTTCTCCGGGTGCAAAGTACATCACGGAGAAAGAAAGGGCCGTAATTACCAATAAGTATGGGATAATAGTAACCAACTTTTTCAGTAAAAGCCGCCTCACTGCTATTTATCCCATTTGACGTCTGATAAATCTATTTTATACGCACTTTTTGAAAATTTAAAACCGCTTAACTCTTTTTTATAAAATGCCCTGCGTGTTTGCGTATAAACCGGAATAAAGAGATTCTCTTCCCATTGAATGTCCCAGTATTCGGCAGCTGCCGTTTTAAAGGTTTGTAAATCCGCCGCTTTCAATATCTTTTCGCCGGCCTTAACAGCATCGGAGTTAATACCGAATCCTATACCGAATTCGTTGTAGTCGGCATTAAGACCTCCGAAGTCCAACGAAGTTATTAAAGGCTCAAATAACGAGAGAGAAAAGCTCATATCCCATTCTCCTTTTTTCAGTTTTTCAACGGCAATGGGAGGATTTACCGCTTCGATATTTACTTCAATGCCTATTTCTTTTAAAGTATTTTGCACAAAAATGGCAATATCTTTTTGTTGCGGCTTCGTTGTCGAAACATAGGTTAGAGTAATTTTTTTACCGTCCTTTGTTAAAGCTCCGTTGTTCCAAGTATATCCCGCCTTTGTCAATATACTTTTTGCCTTTTCAAGGTCATATACAAAGGGCTTTTTGTTTTTAGGGCCGTCATCAAAGGCAGGATTAAAAAGATAACCGCAAGAATCCGCTTGTCCGAAAAAGAGTTCCTTTGTAAAGGCTTCTTTATTGATAACATACTGCAAGGCATGACGTAATGCTTTATCTTTTAAAAAGTCTTTTTTATAATTTAAACCTATTCCGAACACTATAGTATACGATTTAGGGTCTTGCAATAATTTTGTAAATTCTTTTGACTTACTGAGCTCATAGCTTACCGCCAGAGGAATAGTGCCTGCATAATGTTCCGTAATACCGATAACATCTACCTGTCCCGCTTGCAAAGCCAATTTACGGGCATCACCGTCCGGTATAACTTGCCAAATAAGAGTTTCTATCCTGTACGGCTTTTTATCCCAATAGTTAGGATTTTTAACCAGTACGGCTTTTACGTTTTTTTCATATTCTTTTTAAGAGGTAAGGACCGGAACCGATGTACTCCGTAATGGTACCGTCTTCCTGTAAGAATCTTGCAGGAATAAGTTGATTTTTTTCAAGTTCATCTAAAAGAAAAAGAAACGGTTCTTTCATTACAACCTTTACGGAAGTTGTATCTATAATATCGATTTTTTTCAGCTTGGATATATAACTTCTAAACTGCGTCTTGCCTATAACCTCAATTGATTTTTTTAAGTCCTCTGCGGTTGCCGCCGTACCGTCGGAGTAGGTAAGCCCTTTACGCAGATGAAGTACAAATTCGGTACTCTCTTTATTTACCGTCCAATTTTCAAGCGCCGCCGGCTGTACCTTTCTTTCCTCATCTAAAGTAACAAGAGTGTCGAAGATAAGGGTTCCTGCTTCTTGGTTTCCTTTAAAATCGGAAGCCGCCCCTAAAACAAGACGCTGTTCCCTCATTCCGAGGGAGCTTACATCGCTTTCTCCGCTTCCCATAGCAAAAACAGGCCATAAAAAAAAGCCGAACACAATACAATATACGATTAGTTTTTTCATTATATCCTCCAAAATATAAGTTAGATGCAGCTAATTTATATAAAAAGAATATGCCCGTCTAATCCGAATTTTGCGGAATAATCCGTTTTTTTACAAATTTATATTAAATTTATTTTTATACCTTGTAATTTACTTTACAGGAGCTTCCATTCTACGGAATTCTCCCGGAGAAAGCCCCATTGTTTTTTTAAAGGCTGCGGCAAATTTTCCGGGATTTTCATAACCTTGTTCGAGGGCTATGTCCAAGACGGTTCTGTCTGTATTTTTTAAAAGAGATGCCGCCTTATTCATTTTGTATTCTTGTCTGTAAAGGCTGGGAGAGATACCGTAAACCGATTTAAATATTTTTTGAAAAGAGTTGTAATTCATATTTGCCTGTAAAACGAGCTCGGTAATGGGAGCGGAAGTTTTCAGCATAGCGGCAGTTATTTTTTTTACGGTTTTAAGGGTGGTTTCAGCTATAAGCGTTTCGCATTTTTTAATTACACTTACTTCCGATGCCGCATAATAGATAAGTTCTAAAATTTTTAATTGCATGAGAGGTCGATTATTTCGGTCAAATAAATCATACAATTCCAAAAAAATTTTTTCCATTTTATTATTGGAATCTGCATAGTACCATTGTTCGTAAAGATTTAGCCGATAAATAATAAACTTAAAATCCATATCCCATGAGGCAAACAAGGCTTTAAGCCAGGCGTCAAATTTTTTATAAGAAAAAACAACGGATATACCCTCATACAGTTCGGCAGAAATTTCTGCCTCCGCAAGATTGCATAAAGACGAGGATAGTGTTATCTTTCCCATACCGCGGGAATAATATTTACCGTTTCCAAGCCGACCCTCAAACCTTCCGTACCTGCAATGATGTATCGACAGGTCTTCATTTACCGTATCGGCAGCGGAAGAATACTTCCATATCTTTCCGCCTTCGCAAAAATAATGTTCTATCATAACTCCGGGAAAAACTTCTATAATGTATTCGGAATAATTTTCCGTTTGATATTTTTTAATTTCAGTTGTCATAATGAGCTAACATTATATAAAAAAAATGAATGTTAGACAAGGAGATTGCAAAGACTCCGAATTTATTATAAGTTTTTAATGTACGGATAAAAATATCGCGAAATGAAAAAAATAATGTAATGCAATCTTAAAAATGTATAATGCGGCAATAAAATTATTACACCTTAAATTTTTTTACTTCAAATGCTAGATTTTCTATGTTTTGCTTATTTTTTTGTGTAATTTCGTTTATTTCTTGTACGGCATTGTTAATTTGAATTGCGCCTGTAGCCATTTCATTCATACTGTCTGTAATTGCCCGTGTTAAATCGCTTAATATCTGAGCCGCCTGTGCCGCATTTTTACCGCTTTTTAGCATTTCTCCCGAGCCTTCTTTTACTTCAAGAGTTACCGTATTTATATTTCGTATTGCAATAAGCATTTCATTGTTGCCGTTTTCCTGCTCATGCATTGCCGCGGTAATTTGTTCAATATGTTTTAACGCTTTTGCGGCCAACTCAAAAACTTCTACAAAAACATTTTCGGCCGCTCCTCCCGATTCGGTAAGATTTTCAATTATTTCGGTAGACTCTTTAAGCATTTCCGAAATTTGCTTTCCTTGCATATTCGATTCTTCCGCAAGTTTCCTGATTTCATCTGCTACTACCGCAAAACCTTTTCCCGTTTCACCTGCATGAGCGGCTTCAATAGCGGCGTTCATTGCCAAAAGATTTGTCTGACTTGCAATATTTTGAATTACTTGGCTTGCTTCCTGCAAAGCATTGGATTTTTCGGAAATTTTTGTAACATCTGCATTTGCGGCCGCAGCACCTTCCTTCCCTAAAATGGAGTGCTTATGCAAAGACTGCATTACCGATTTGTTTTCATCTAACATTTTTCCTATCGATGTAATATTTGCCGTCATTTCTTCTATAGAAGACGATGATTGTACAATACTTGCAGCTTGTGTTTCGATAGATGAATTCAATTGTTTTGTTGTGTACATCATTTTTTCTATTGAATCCGAAGTTTCACCTACACTTGCCGACTGCGCCAGAGCTTGCTGTTTTACGCCGTTTATGTTTGAATTTATTTGATGCATTGCGCTTGCCGTTTCCGTCATATTGGCGGCAAGTTGCTCTCCGAGGTTCGAGAGTACATCGCTGTTTTTTTGAATGGAGAAAATTAAATTCTTTATTTTTTCAAGCATAGCGTTAAAATTGCGTCCCATTTGTCCTATTTCATTTGAAGATTTTACTTCCATCTGATGCCTTAAATCTCCGTCACCCAGTTGTGAAAAAATTTGAGCCGTTTTTAAAATGGGACGTATTACGGAATTTGTTAAAAAGAATACAAAACATATTATGGAAATTGCCGTTGCACTTATAAAAATAGATGTAAGTAAAAGATATGTATCGGCTTCTTTATTTTCTTTTTCAATTATCGTCTTCATTCTTTCAGCAAGTTTATTACAAAAAGCGTTTATAAATCTCATAATTTTTTCCGTTTCCGATTGATATCCTTCATCATGCAAAATTCTTATTGCAAAGTCGTGATAAGACTCGTTTTCGTTTATACTTGCAGGACCTTTTACATATTTTTTTTGTTTTACCGTTTCGATTGCTTGTGTTTCAAAAGCTGCAAGCATATCTGAAAATTTTATAGCGGCATTAAGAAACGACAGTTCTTCTTCCGTACAGCCTAGTTCTCTAAATACATCATATTGATTTATCGTCTTTCCGGCATATAAAGAACATACGGCATTACCCGGTCGTTTAATTTTTCCGTTTCGCCAATTTATTATATCTATATATTCCAAGTTATATTTTTTTTCTCCGGTTACTGCGAACATGCGGCATAATCTTGTTAAGTCTTCCGATGACTGTTTAAGTTCATCTGCCGCTTCAAGCAAATTCTTTTCTTCAATCTGTATAGTCAATAAGGTCTTTTTTATGTGTTTGACCTCATTAAGCATAATTAGAGAGGCTGTAAGTAAACTTGCGATAATTAAAGCGAAGCCTATAAAAAGAGTTTTTATATTAACGGTTTTTAAAAATTTTCCATGGGGGGGGGGGTAATATACTTATTTTTTTTATCCATGTCAATAGGGCTCCTTTAAATTTCATATACTCATTATATATTATAAAACTGAAAAATGCAAGTGTAAAATCTTTTTATCTATAAAAAATTTTGAGTTTTATTACCTTTAAAGATAAAAACATGTCGGTTTTTATGAAATTTAAAAAAAAACGTTAAAAATCATAATTTACTCTTGACATAATATTATATTTTGAATAATATATAAATACTATAATATAGCCGATTAAATTATATTTTAGGAGGAATAATGCTTTTTTCTATAAATACGGGGCTTCTTGAAGCCTGCGTTTTAGCCCTGCTGAAAGTAGGGGATTCTTACGGATATAAACTTACACAGGACGTAAAAAGTTTGGTGCCCATTTCCGAATCTTCACTTTATCCCGTACTTAGGCGGCTTCAAACAAGCGGATATTTGGAAACTTACGATATTCAAGTGGACGGCAGAAACCGTAAGTATTATAAAATAACCCAAGCCGGTGTACGGCAATACGAACTTTTTACGGAAGAATGGAAATCCTATAAAAGTTTAATTGATAAAATTTTTAAGGGTACGGCCCTTTGATAAATAAGGAGAGTTTATGACGCGTGAACAATTTTTAACTGAGCTTGAAAAAAATCTATCTTCATTAAATAAGGAAGATAGAGAAAACACGATTCAATTTTATAAAGAATATTTTGAAGATGCCGGAAGTGAAAACGAACAAAACGTAATAGAAGAATTAGGCAGTCCTGAAAAACTCGCCGAAGAAATTTCGGCTTTTCATAAAGCCCCGTATACCGGCGGGAAAGCCCAAATTTGTAAAACCGTTGACGGTGTCGCCGAAGAAATGCAACTTGAGCTTACTTCTACAAATGTAGATATTTCGGAATCGGACGGTGATTTTATTGAATATAAAACCGAAAATATTTCCGAAGAAGATATAGCGGTAAGAATGGAAAACGGTAAATTATATATTGAAGAAAGGCCTCTTTTTTCTTTACATAAAAGAGCTTTTACCGAGTTTTTCAAAAACATTTCATTTAACAAGGTATACGATGAAACGGTAAAAAGAAGGCTTGAGATTTATGTTCCTAAAAAATTGTGTTTGGAAAAAGCGGAGCTTAATATCAAATTGGGGTCGGTAAAAATAAAAAATGTAAATTTCCGCCGTATAGAAGGATACATCGCTTGCGGCAGTCTTCAAGTTTTAAATGTTCCTTGCAGGAAAATTATTTTTAATGCCTCCGCGGGAGCCGTTATGCTTTCTTCTTTAAACCCTGAAGACATAAAAGTTCAATCTTCCGCCGGAAGCATTTCTTTAAAAAATGTAAAAGCTGAAAAAATTTCGGCTTCTACGGGAGCGGGGAGCATTCTGTTTAAGGACGTTTTTTCGGAACAAATATATGCAAACTCGGGAGCCGGAAGCATAAGTTCGTACAATCTGAAAACGAATAAGGGGAAATTTTCTACGGGTGCAGGAAAGATAAATTTTGAGGACACCGATTTAAAGAACGGCATTATAAGTACAGGTGCAGGCTCAATTGAATTTTGCGGTTCTTTAGAAGAACGTGCGGAGTTTCGTTCTTCCCTTGGAAAAATAGAGTTAAATTTAACGGACGGTTTGGACAATTATTTTATGAAAGTTTACTCAAGAACTTCTTTTACTTTAAACGGACAAACGGTTGAAATTCCGGATGATTTAAAATGTATTGGAAATCAGGATTCGGAAAACCGTATTAATGTTTATACAAATTTCGGAAAAATAAAAATAACGACAAAATAAGGAGATGATAAATGACACGAAATGAATTTATTTCCGAGTTAAGGGAGCGGTTAAAAAGATTGCCGGAACAAGACCGGTATGAGGCTGTAAAGTATTATGAAGAATACTTTGATGAAGCGGGGCCTGAACGGGAGAGGGAAGTAATTGAAGAACTGAGAAGTCCGGCACATCTTGCTTCGAAAATTCTTTCCGACTATGCGGTAAAAGAAGCTGCAATTGCAAAACATTCCGCAAAAGGAGGTATTCGTGCCCTATGGTTTACGATACTCGGAATATTTGCGGCCCCTATTGCAATTCCGTTTGCAATAGCTTTAACCCTTGTAGTTGTAATATTATGTATAGCCTTGTGCTTGGCTGTTTTTTCATTGATTTTAGGCGGAGGAGTTTTAGGTATTGTTGCAGCGGGTATGTTATTTGTCAGGCCCGCTTCGGCATTGATTCTTATAGGATTTCTTTTAATTGCAATAGGAATTACAAAGCTGTTATACCGCCTGATTACCGTAATTATTAACGGCATATCGTCGTTTGTAAAAAAGATATAATATTGGAGGCTTTATGATTACAGGACTTATAGTTTTCGGAATTATTTTTGCAATTGCAGGAATTATCTTGGGTGTTTTAGGCGGAATTATTGTGCTTGCATTTAAACTGGTGTTTGTTTTAATTCCGACTCTTTTTGTACTTGCAATCGTTATCGGAATTCCTGCCGTTGTTATCTTAGGAATTATAAAATTATTACGTTAATTTAATGGAGATGTTATTTATGAAAAAAAATTTTAAACCGTTTTTAATTATTGCTGTCGGAGCGTTTCTTATAGGCGCAGGTTATATATTGGGAGGAAGAATTAATTGCTTTATACATAAACCTGCACCGAATTCGCGTTTTGAAAGAGTGTGCAAAAACATACTGGGTAAAGACAGTTATGGAAATATTTTTGCAGATGAGGAGGAAGATATGGACGATTATGAGTATGGCGGTTATTTCGAAGGTAAAACGGAAAGTTTAAACGGTGTTACCGATGTATCTATTTATTTAAAGACTGCCGTAATTGAAGTGGATTTTGAATCGAATTTCGATTATGCGGAATATAAATTGGTAGATATGGAAAAAAAGTATTTTTCAATTAAAATTATAGACGGAAAAATAGAAATAGAAGATATGACTCCCCGGAACAAAAATTTATGGTTTAATTTCGGAATGAAAAAAAACTCACCCAAAATATTTTTGCATTTACCGAAAAAATTCGAATGTAAAAACTTTGTATTTAATGCAGGAGTTTCAAGGTCAAAATTATACGGAATAGCTGCCGATAATTTTGTTTTAAACAGCGGTGTAGGTGAAATTAAAATTAAAAATATGTATGCAAAGAAGTCTTGTATATTTAATACGGGTGTAGGCGAAGCTGAAATAGAAGAAAGTGAAATAAATAATCTTACTTTAAAAACCGGTGTCGGTGAAGTGTCGTTTTCAGGGAAGCTTTCGGGGAATACGGTTATCGAAGGCGGAATAGGAGAGATTAACTTTTCAATTAACGGCAGCGAAGATGACTACGATTTTGATTTAAGTGCAGGCTTGGGAGAGGTGCGCGTAAACGGACAAGGAGGTTCTTCATTTTTAGGCTCTCATAGAAGTAAGACAAGCTCCGCCGTTAATCATATTTCCGTAACGGGCGGTATCGGCGGCATATATTTAAAATTCAAAAATTAAAAATAATCTGTTTTTGTAAAATTTAAAGGCACGGCTAAAAGCCGTGCCTTTATAAGCCTGGTTTTAAATATTTATTACGGCAGCTCCCGTTTTTTTATCGTGCGGAAGCTGCTTTGTTTTTTCAGTATGTATTTTTACAAGAGTTCCGTCTTGATAAGTTTTAAGTTTTGCTTTAAACGAATTTTTTTCGGTTAAAAGTAAAAAGCCTTTTTCGGAACATGCATATCGTCCTATTTTCCCGTCTCGAAGTTTTATAATGTCGGAAGTTATTCTTGCTGTAAACCCGTCGCTGTCTTTTAAATTTTGACGGTATACGCTCTCTTCCCGTTTGTCTATTGTTTTATTAGGAGCTTTACAGTAAATAAAAGAAAGGCTCGCTCTTGATTTTTCCAAATTTGCCGTTTCCGAAGTCTTTACAAGGTTTAAAGGCGCTTCGTCCGTATAAAAAGAAAAGTGGCACCATTTATCAAAGGCAATAGGCATATTTTTATTTTCGGGTAAATATAATTTAGTTCCGGGGATAGGGCAAATGCCGTTATGCGGACAGGGAGTTTCAACATAAAATTTTTTTTCTAAAAAATTCTTACGCAGTTCCGAAATAAATTCTCCCGCAAGAGGAATGCCGGGTTCTATTATTAGAGCGGCACCTTTTTTATTAAGATAACGTAAAACGGTATTAACGGCTTTTTTTGCTTCTCCGTTAATTTTTGCCGAAGAATCCCAAAATATTTCGTTAAACATATTCGCGCTTACGAAAAAATCCATATCGGTTTTTAATGGAGTGCCGAAACTGCCTGTAACCTTTGTAATTTGCCACGGTGCGTATGGTATATCTTTGTCCTTTTCCGTGAATTCGCAAAGTGATTTAAAAATACTTTCTCCTGCGGAAAGGGCTTTTCCTGAAATATCCGCACAGTACCAATGAAGCCTCTTTTTTCTAAGCTCAGGTTTTGCAATCCAAAATGCACAGGCTAAGGTTAAAGGGCCTGACCCGAAATCGGCAATAATATTTCCGTCTTGTAAATCGAATTCCATATTTGAAATTAATTTTGAAATACGCACCAAATTCCACCACATATAATGATAAATATATGCGGTAAGTTTTACTGGATTATTTAAATAATTTACCTTACGCGAAGAGCGTTCATCAGTAAGCTCATGAAATAAACGTCTTATATCTTTCGGAATTAGAGCTTCCTGTTTTGAATTAAGTAAAAGCGCTTTTTTTACAATAATGCCGAAGGAATTTAAAAGATTCATTGTTTTATCGTCAAGAGGAGTAAATATCGATTTTTTTTCATTTTTTATTTTTGCAATAAATTCAGGCGTTTCCGTTTTTGTTTTATTAAAGCCTTCTTTTTTTTCGGATATTTTTTTTGTCTTATTTCCGTTTAAGGCGGATTCTTTTTTATTTTCCGTTTTTTTTATAAATTTTTCATAAAAAGGTTTTTTCTCCAATTCATTTGCCATATTTTCTTTCTCCTAAAATAAGTTGTAAGTTGTTTTAATATCTATCTTGTATATAAATATTCCAAGACCCGATAAATATCCGTTATTGTTTAAAAATATTTTTAAGTAAATTTTCGGTTTTATATTCCGAATTTTGAATTTTTTCGTATAAGTTTTTAAACATTTTGTTTATGTCTTCGATATTTTGTTGATTTACATCGGTATTTGCGAATTCAAAAAGGACTTCCAATAAAAGCGCATTTTCCGCACGCTCCTTATTAAACCAGCTTATTCCGTTCCATTCATTTACACAAAGATATTGTTTCATATTTTCATTTATAAACCAGTTTTGTATTATATCCGCCGGTTTTGTTTTTTTATGTCCGGCTCCGGCCTGACTGCAAAGTAAATCCTGTGTTGTTTCTTTTTCGGTTTTTTCTTTTAAAAAATGTAAAGAATGCAGGATAGATGTAATTTCGTAAAAATAAGAGGCGGTTTCGCTTAGATTTTCGTTATAAAAAATTTCGCCGATTTCTTCCGTAAGGCCTAAAGAAAAAATTGAATTGCCGGGAAGCGTTTTTAAAAGAGCCGCTTGGATAAGAGAAGCGAAATACGCCAAGGATACTCCGTTATTTGCGAAATCCGAAAGGTTTAAAGAGTTTTTAAAATTTAATGCTTCCTGAAAATAAAATAAAGAAATTCTTTGTAAGATTTTTAAAATTTTGTAAAACTTCATTTGCTTCTCTTTCGTATTCGCCGGATAAACTGTTTGCATAATGAATTGCCGATGTAAAAATATTTAAATACTCCGTTTCATTTTTATTTAAAAAACTTTGAATTAAATTCAGTTTTTCTTTTTGAGTTTTTGTTTTTTTACATTCGTTTTTAATTTTAATTAACCGTTCAAAATAATTTTTTGTAAAGAGTTTTTTTAAATCCGAGTATAAATCCTTTAATTTTATTTTTTGTAATCCGCGCCGAATATTTTGTATACCCTTTCCGTTCAGTGTTTTGTAAAGTTCCTCATAAGAACCGTCGATATCTTCCGTTTCGTAAATATTTAAAAAGACTTGAGTTTGATATCCGCTAAGCAAGGCAAAAAAACCGTTTAAGGCAATTTCGGAATTCTTACGTATAAAAAAAAGTTTTGAGCGTTGTTCCCGAAAGACGGTAAAATATTTTTCAGCATTTGTTAATTTTAAAGCATCTATCAATTCGCTCCGTATTAAGATTTTTTCGCCCTCTTCGGTTTTAAATGTAAATGCCGCTGAAGTTTTTATTGTGCCTGACGTACTTTCATAGGCATTGTTATAAAAGATAAGACTTCTTTCTCCGTTAAAAAAATTTGTCCATGCAAAAACATTTTCGTTTACTTTTCCGTTATTCCAAAAATCAAATAATCTGAAATTTTCCACACCTGAAAAAATACGGCGTTTGTGTAAAAGCGGAAAAATTTCTTCCTTATGCCTTTTAATGAGATAAGAGTTTTCTTCTTCGTTTTTGTATGCTTTTTTGAATTCCATTCCGTATTTTTCTTCAAAGCCTTCTATTTGGCCGTGCCCGAACATAGGTAAGCCAGGCATGGCACACATCATTGTGCATACGCCGAAGTATTTATCTCCCGAACCGAATTGCACTATTGCGGTTTCTTCATCGGGGTTATTCATAAAATTAACGTAGCGCTTTAAAACTTCGGGGTCGAATTCCAAAGTGTTTTTTACGGTTTCACGGTATTTTGCATTTTCTTCATTTTTAAGCATATTCATAAATGCGGAATTGTATACCCTGTGCATTCCGAGGGTTCGTACAAAGTACCCTTCCATCATCCAAAAGGCTTCCGCAAGTAATAGGGTTTCTGGAACTTCGTCGGCACAGCGGTCTACAACTTCGCGCCAAAATTCTTCAGGTATTTTTCTTTCAAATTCTTCAGGCTGCATGGAATACTCGGAGCGGCTTGCAATATCGCCTCCTTTTCCTGGTGCAGGATACCAAAGTCTGCGGATATGTTTTTTTGCTAAAACCATTGCCGCATCGAAGCGTATTATCGGGAAATTTTTTGCTACATAAATAATTTTTTGAATAACCGCTTCTCTGGCTTCGGCATTTAAAAAATCGATTTGCGCCGTATCATTCCAAGGCAGTCCCGTGCCGTCATTGCCGTGGTAGATATAGCTTACGGCTCCCGTATAATTGTCGATTCGCTTAAAAACTACGGAGCAATCCGTTTTGGAGTAATAGCCGTCTTCAAGGTAAACACTTATTCTTTTATCCTTTGAAAGATTTTCACCCGTAAAATTATAAGACGGAAAGGGAGGTTCGGCACATTGTAAAAAAAACTGAGGTTTTTCCGTTACCCATTTTGAATCAAGCCCCGTATGGTTGGGCACCATATCTGCGGCAAGTTTTATTCCGAAGCGGGCGGTTTGAGCTCTCAGTTTTTCCAAGGCTTCCCAACCGCCCAATTCTTTTGAAATGTTGTAATCATAAAGGCTGTATGCGCTTGCCGCCGCTTCTTTGTTACCGCAAATTTGTTTTATCCTTCGGCTTGCTTCCGAGCGCTCCCATATACCTATAAGCCAAAGAGCATTTATTCCCGCTTCCGCCAAAAATTTAAATTCTTTATCGGGAATTTGGTCAAGCCGTGTAATTGAAGCCGTATATTTTTTGCTTAATTGCCACAGCCAAACAAGTGTGCTTTTGGCAATTAAGACGGTATCGGGCATCCAATTTTTATCGGGTGTAAAGTGTTCATATTCATCTAAAAGGTTTTCAAAACTGTAAACGGGAATTTCAAAATTTTCAGATGGAGGTGCCCAGCCGCTTTTTTGTTCTTCACTTAATATGTCTTCGGCATTTAATATGTTTAAAAGAATATCTTTGATAAACGGGCTCCAATGTTGTTTTATAAATTCCAGCTGTCCTTTTAAACTGTAAGGTGCGTATTTTACGGGAGCTTCCAAAAACGAAATAAGGTCCGTTCCGTCTTCCGTAAACGGTTTATTTTTTTTTGACCGAATTTTCAATATTTTCCAAAAAGCGTTATATTCGGGTGTTTTTTTTAAGTTTCCGTCATAAGATAAAATCGAAAATTGACTGTTTGCAGGGTTTATGTTTATAAGGTTTAATAGTATAAGCTCTTCAAATGCCGTAAATTTATTTTTCAGGTGCGATACGGTATCGTTTTTTTTAAGCCGGTTTTTTGAAGTAAGTTCTTTTTTATAAACTTTTTCTGGAGAGAATTCCCGGCAAAAGGCTTCTAAAAGGCAATCCATGTTTTTAAGATTTTGTTTTTTAAATTCTTTATCTATAAATTTATATGTATTTGAAAAAAAATCTTTTTCCGTTTTTGTTATGTATAAATGTAAAATGTATTTAAAAATGCTTCTAAGCAAGACCGCCGCATTAAATTCTCCCGCATTTAAAACCTCTTTATCGCCGCCGAAAGAGCCGCTTTTTATAATATCGTTAAAATTAAATACAAACCGCCTTAATTCAAAAATATTTGCAAATTCTATATTTCCGGTTACGGAAATGTTTAGAGGTTTAAAAGTACATTTTTCCCGTGCGGTGCGGTTAACGGGATATTCCATTGTGTTTAAAAAGGCGGCTGCGCTCATAACGAAAATTATAACACGAAAAATAGACGGCGTCAAGCGGTAGGCCAAAAGTTTACCTTATTAAAACATATTTCAGCTTTGCCTACTTGACGACAGGTAATAGTTCAAGTAAACTGTAAATATGAGACGATTTCTACCCTTTATATTGTATGCTGCGGGGCTTGTTTGCGAAACCGCAAGAGCGGTTTTATCTGCATATTCACAAAAAAGTTTTTCTCCGGTTTTTTCCCTTTTTGATTTTACGGGGCTTGCTCTTATTTGTTTACCGGCAGTTTTTTTCTTTATGCTTTTAAGTAATGAAAAGGAATTTCATTCGCTGTTAAAAATAATCGCTCTCATTAAATTCTTTTGTATAATTGCAGCCTATTTATTTTTAATAAAAACCTCCGCAATGATAGGTTCGGATTCGGTTAAAATGGGGACTTTCAGATTTCAGTTTATTTTGACATGGATATTTTTACCGATTGATACCTTTATTTTGGTTTTCAGCCTATTGAGGGAGAGGTCGTTATGCAAATAATTCCGATAGCCAGCGGAAAAGGAGGCGTCGGAAAAAGCCTTTTTGCCGCAAATCTTGCAATTGCCTTAGGGCAGGCGGAAAAAAAAGTAGTGTTGGCCGATTTGGATTTGGGAGCTTCAAATCTTCATTTGGTTTTAGGCGTACAGGGGAAAAAAGACGGAATAGGCACATTTCTTACAAAATCTTCGGAATTTAAAGATATCATAATAGATACGGAATATGAAAATTTGCGCTTTATTCCCGGAGATTCCGAAATTCCCGGGTTTGCAGCTTTAAAAATTTATCAAAGAAACGCCTTGGTTAAAGAATTGCTGAAGCTTGAGACCGATTATCTTATTTTGGATTTGGGTGCAGGGACTCATCTCGGTATTTTAGACTTTTTTTTAATGTCTCCGAACGGAATTATTATTACCTCTCCGTCCGTAACTGCAACTTTGGACGCTTATGTATTTTTAAAAAATTCCGTTTTCAGAATGATGTGCGCTTCTTTTCCCGTTAAATCAAAGGGAGGTCTGTTTTTAGAAAATCTGAAAACGGACGCGAAAAGTATGCAGCGGCTTTATATTCCCTCCCTTACCGAAGAAGTTAATAAAATAGACCCGAAAAATACCGAAAAGTTTTTAAAAAAGTTTACCCGTTTTAAACCCCGTATAGTAATGAATATGATTGACGACCCTAAAGATGCGGAAAAGGCTTTAAAAATACGACGTTCGGCTAAACAGTATTTAAATATTGATATCGAACACTTAGGCATAATTTATAACGATTCCATTCAGGATACGGCTCTTTCTTCAAGACTTCCCGTGCTTGTATATAAACCGCAAGCAATGATTTCTCAAGCGATTTACCGGATTGCCGAAAAAATTCTTCAAGCGGAGGGCGATAACTATACCGAAGAAGAATTTGAAGAGTTCGCAAATTATTCTTTTTTATCTGCGGAAGCCGAAGCCGAAACCGACTTTAAATCCAAGATGAGTTATTTGGATGAGCTTATAGGCGGTGAGGTTTTATCTGCCGGCGAAATGAGCGAGATTATAAAATCACAGCAATTTGAAATTACGGCTTTAAAAAATGAAAATCTTTTATTAAAAAGTAAAATATTAAAGGCCGCTAAGGCGGGTTTTATCGTATAAGGTAAGAAATATGGGAATAAAAAATTGGGCAATACAAAAACATAAAAGTACGGGTAAATGGTTTTTAGTATTTTCGGAAAAGTTGATTTCTTCCGAAATGCCTTCTCCTGAAGAAATTTGTGAAGCTGCCGAAAAAGCTGGGCTTTCGCCGTATTCCATGATAGGAAAGGATGCGATATCGTCTTATTTGCAAAAAAATTCCGATTCGGCTGAAAAACCTATACCCCTTGCGCTTGAACTTTCTCCCGATTTTGATGCCAGGCTGATTGTCAACTCCGATAAGACGGAAGCAAAGTTGTATATAAGAAAGGCTGCAAATGCCGAACCTGCCGTAGACTTACAAATTATAAACAGGCTTCTTCAGCGCAGCAATATTATTAATCTTGATATGCAAAAAATAAAAAGCGGCATATCGGAATTTATAAATTCTCCGTCAATGGAGTTTTTACAAATAATTGCGGAAGGAACTCCTCCGAAGCGCGGTGCCGATAAAAAACTTGTAGCCCATTTTGAGCAAATTCCGCAGCATGAAGTTGTCCGTCTTGCCGACAGGTTAAAAAATCTTGAGCTGCGTTCTGCCGACGTTGAAAATCCTACAACCGACAAGGACTATCCCCTCTCCGAAGCGGAAACTCTTACAACCGTTCAAAAAGATGATTTACTCTATGAGCTTAAAGAATCCGATGCGGGAGAAGCCGGTTCCGATATTTACGGAAAAACTATTCCGGGCCTTCAGGGAAACGACCCTTTTTTGCTGGACCTTAGAAATATCGTACAATCCCATTCCGAATTAAGAGCTGGAGTTACGGGACTTTTACTGATTGCAAATACTGAAAGAGGCTTAAAATTGAGAATTGTTCCGTATAGGGACGCAAAAATCAGGGCTGTAGTAAGCATAGACAAAATGGAAGCCTCTCTAATTATAGAATCGGGACTGGGTGCAGGGGAGAGGCTTTCGATTATGGGTGTAAAAAAAGCCTTAAATGATGTAGGCCTTTTGGATACTATAACCGATGAAAAAATAACTGAAATTATCGAGGCTGCAAGAAAAAAAAGTGAAGAAGCGGAATTTGTTTTTTTACAGGGTATCCCTGCGGTAGCCGCAAATTCATATAAATTTGAATGGGCGGCGAATTTTGAAGAAGGGCAAAATACGGCGACTGTAGAAAAAGACGCTTTAATTTTAACGGCAACTCTTTCGGTAAAAGGGGAGGCGGGAAAAGATGTGTACGGTAAACCTATAGACCCTAAAAACGCTTATCCCGTTTTACTGCCTCAATATGACGATTCAATAAGATTTGTCGAAGAAGACGGCAAGGCTAAATTTTACGCCTCCGTTTCCGGGGAACTTACACGCTTTGATAATAAGCTCTTAATTTCCTCTTTAAAATCCATTCACAGCGACATTGATGAAAAAACGGGAGATATAATTTTTCCGGGTAATTTGATTATTACAGGCGATGTAAGGGACGGAAGAAAAATAAAGGCTTTAGGCGATTTAACCGTTACGGGGAATGCCGAAAAATCGCTTATTTACTCTGAAACTTCGGTTAATTTAAACGGAGGAATAAACGGAAAAGGCAGCGGTACCGTTTGGGCAAAAAACACGGCAAATCTTCATTATGCGGAAAATGCGAGGATTTTTTCAGGCAGCAATATAAAAATAGGAAATTATTGCTTTAAATGTCTTGTAAAAACAAACGGGAGCCTTTCGCTTACGGGTTCTCCGGGCGTACTTTTGGGCGGCAATATCCATGCGGCAAAGGGCTGCTCCGTAAAAGAATTGGGAGCAAAAAAAACCATACGTACAATAATTTCTTTCGGTCAGGATTATCTTATAAAAGATGAAATAGAAGTACGTGAAAAAGAAATGGCGGAAAATATTGCCGAGCTTAACGAAATCGATAAAAAATTAAAATCTTCTGAACCCAATTTAAATATAGAAGAACTTAGAACGCGTAAAGTAAAACTTATTAAGCGCAACAGTGCGCTTACAATCAGAATATTCAATTTAAAAGAAAATTTTGAAACTCATATTCCGTCCAAAATAGTAGTTTCAGGGGATGTTTATCCCGGAGTTGTTCTTGAAAGTCACGGAAGATATTTTGAAGTTATGGAAACTCATCATCATGTATTTTTTACGTTTGACGAAAAGACGGGACAAATTGTTTGTTCACCCCTGCATGACGAGTAAATAAAGTTTTTATGGGAGAAAAAAATGATTTTAGCAATTAAATATCCTCAGTGGCTTAAACCGGAAATTATACCCGGTTTTCCTTTGTTACGCTGGTACGGACTTATGTATCTTTTTGCATTTATGACGGCATACTTTTTATATCGTTATCAAGTGAAAAAAGGGGAATTTGAAAAATATTCAGGAAGCGTAAAAACAATGAGCCAAGAAGATGTGATAGATGTTTTCTTTTGGGGCATTGCGGGGCTCCTTTTGGGGGCAAGAATTTTCGGGACTCTTGTTTATAATTATGAAGAATACCTTCCGAGGCCGTGGCTTATTTTTTGGCCTTTTATGGAAGATGCTTCCGGTAAGTGGGTATTTACGGGCTTTCAGGGAATATCGTACCACGGCGGCTTTATAGGGGGCTTTTTAGGTGTTCTTTTATGGGCAAAAAAGAATAAATTCAATTTTGCCGCCGTTGCCGATTTAATGGCGGTATCAATACCCTTAGGCTATACCTTCGGCCGTTTCGGAAATTTTGCAAACGGAGAGCTTTACGGAAGAATTACTACAAGCGGGATAGGAATGATTTTTCCGCAGGTTCCCGAAAGCGATAAGTTTTTTTTAGGAGAAGAATGGGTTAGGGCCTTCGCCGAAAAAGCGGGGATTGCCGTTCAGGAAGGAGCTTCGATTATAAATTTACCGCGGCACCCGAGCCAGCTTTATGAAGCTTTTTTCGAAGGGATTGTTTTATGGGCTATTTTATGGTTTTTACGTAAAAAAAAGCCGTTTAACGGTTTTTTAGTTTGTGTTTATACGCTGGGCTACGGACTTTTTCGCTTTTTTATAGAATATTTTCGTCAACCGGATGCAAATATGGGTTATAAAATTTCCGCTTCGGGTTCTACAAATATTTATATTTATGAATCATGGAAAAACATTTCCACCGGTCAAATTTTTTGTTTTATAATGATTGCAGGCTCTATTATTGCAATGGCCGTTCTTGCGGTTTTAAATAAAAAGAGTAAAAATAATGGCTGAAAAAGTAAATTTCGATATTGAAGAATTGGGTTTTGTCAGAATTGCGGCGGCGTCTCCTTTTTGCACTGTTGCAGACATTGCAGTAAATACCGATGCCGTTTTATCGGAGATACGAAAGGCTGAGCAAAATAGAGTAAATATTATTTTATTTCCGCAATTGGTTTTAACCTCCGCTTCTTGCGGACACCTTTTTAAGCAAAAAAGCCTTCTTCAAGAGTCCTTTATAGCCGTTAAAACTATTGCGCGTAAAACCGCAGATTTAAAAATTATCGCCGTTGTAGGGTTTCCTATTTTGCATAAGGGAAACCTTTATTCTGCGGAAGCCGTAATACATAACGGACATATAGCTGCAATAGTTCCTATGCGGATTTCAAAAATGCTAACGCCTTTTTTTTCCGTACCGGATTTTCCCGATATGGATTATATCGGAGAAGAAAATATTCCGTTTTCATCGGGTTTTATATTTACTGCAAAACGGCTTTTTTCTTCTTTTTCTTTTACCGTAAACAGCTTGTATTATGAGGACGGCACGGAAGATACCTCCGTCCTCCCCCGAACGGATTTTATTTTAGCCCCGCTTGCCGAACCTTCTTATGCTTTTTCTTTTAAATTATTTAAAACAAAATATAAGGCCTTATCAAAACGAAAAAACATAGGTTTAATCGTTGCAAATTGCGGGGCGGGGGAGTCTACTACGGATTATGTTTTTGCGGGTGAAACGGGTATTTTTGAAGCCGGAAACGAATTGGAATCGGCTTCGGTTTTAACTGAACCTGCGGGAAATTTTTCCGTTTATTCCGTTTCCGATATGGATTTTGAATTTATCCGCAACTTGCAAACGGGAAACTCGAAACATCAAACACGAATAAAAACCGAACCCGGCCGCTTTATTCAATTTAATTTTGTAGAAATCAATGTAAAAGATTTAAATGCCGTAAGACGAAAAGAAAAAGTTAAGACTCTTTTGCGCAAAGTACATACAAATCCCGTTTTTGCCGGAATGCGATAAAGAGGACGAACCTGTTGTCTATAAAAATTACTGTTCTGAAATCATTGATTTTCAAGTTTTGTCATTGGCAAAGAGATTAAAGCATCTTAGCTGCACGAAATGCGTTTTAGGTATTTCAGGAGGCTCCGATTCCACTTTGGCTCTTCTTTCCGCATTAAAATGTTTTGACATATTAGGTATTCCGCATAAGAATTTATATGCCGTTAGTATGCCCTGTTTCGGTACTACGGAAAAAACAAAAAATAATGCTGTTGCCTTGGCCACTCTTTTGGATTGTACGGTTTTGGAAATCCCTATAAGAAAGGCGGTGGAACTGCATCTTGCCGATATCGGGCATAATGCGGAAAAACGGGATATAACTTATGAAAATGCGCAGGCAAGGGAACGTACGCAAGTTTTAATGGATAAGGCGAACCAAGTCGGAGGCATTATGTTGGGTACGGGAGACTTATCCGAAGCGGCTCTAGGTTGGACGACTTATAACGGAGACCATATTTCAATGTATGAGCTTAATTCTTCAATACCTAAAACTTTAATTAAGGTCTGTATTAATTTTTTTGCGGAAAATAAAATATTTTTTAAAGACGGAAAAAATGAAGAACTTTTAAAAAATATTCTTTCGGATATAATTTCAACACCGGTAAGCCCAGAGCTCCTTCCTCCGGAAGACGGAAAAATTTCACAAAAACCGAAAATATAATAGGAGCTTATGAGCTTCACGATTTTTTTCTTTATCATACGGTTAAAAACGCTTTTTCGGTTAAAAAAGTTTTTTTCTTGCAAGTACCGCTTTCAAGGATAAATATTCGCATCAGGAAATTTTAGACACTCTTAAAATTTTTATAAACGTTTTTTTCTCAGCAATTTAAGCGTTCATGTTCGGCCGACGGGGCTGATGTTATAGGTTTTAGCCTTTCACCGCGCAGCGCATGGGTTATGCCCTCCGATTCTTCTTCCGAAATATGGCTCGGAGAGCTTGAATTTTTAAGCAAAATAGTATAAAATTAAAATTATGCTTTTTGCAATCTTGAATTGGCTAGGTAACTATATAAGTTATTTTCCACTTGTCGTTTTTATAGGTCTTGTTTTGGGAGGTTTTAATCTTCCAATTCCCGAAGATGTATTGGTTATAATGTCTGCGGTTATGTGTCAACAGGAAAAAGCCTCCGTTCCTTCATTTTTAATTGCTCTTTACGCAGGTGCGGTTTTAAGCGATTATATGGTATATTTTTGGGGAAGGTTAATAGCCAAGGGTTCGTTTTCGATGGGGGTATTTTCTAAAGTCATTAAAAAAGATAATACTTACCGCCTTTTAGCCGCATTGCAAAAGTATGGAATTTTTACTTATATAATTTCGCGCTTTATACCTTTCGGAGTGCGTAATGTAGTTTCAATTACAAGCGGTTTTGTAAAATATCCTTTTTATAAATTTGCCGTTTACGATTTAATAGCCGCCTTATGTAATATTTCCGTTTTGTTCGGTCTTGTGTATTTTTTCGGTGCTACCGGAAGCCGTGTTATGAAGATTGCCGGTATTGTATTGTTTATAGTTTTTTTAGGTTTTGGAATTTATCTTATAAAGTCAGGAAAATTGTTTACTCTTGCCGATAAGAGATTGGAAAAGGCCGGAGGTAAAAAAGCAGTATAATTTTTGCGCGGAAAAAGTAAGATATGAATTAAGGAGGGTTAACCTGTGTCGGTTCTTTTACGTTTGATTTTTTCAGTATGTTTATTATTCCTATGTTTAGTATATGTGTTAATAAAACTTGCCGTAAACGGCAGGAAAATAAAAATATTGGAAAACGAGATAAAAAAGCTTAAGGTGCTGTACCGACAATTCAGCTCCGATTTAGGGAATTCCGCATATAATGAGCCTGCCGCCTGTAATACACGGGAGGAAAATGAAAAATTAAGTGCAAATAAGCGGACCGCCTTTGAAAACGATAAATCGAAGGTAAGTTATGAGGCTAATTCTTTTTATATGGGAAAAGAAAACTCAGAACCTGAAAAACGCCGTATTGAAAAAAAATCAAAAGCCGCTTCTTTTTTTAAAAATTTATTTTCAATAGAATCTATTATTTCCAAACTCGGAATTATCTTACTTTTAATCGGGATAGGTTATATTTTTAAACTCGGTTATAATAACGGCTATATTACGGAAAATGTAGCTTTAATGGCGGGTTGTGCAGGAGGAGCTCTTCTTGTTTCTTTGGGGTTATATGTAAACGGAAAAAAAAGAATAATTTTAAGTCAAGTCCTTTTAGGCGGAGGCATTGCGGTTTTTTATATTACGGCTTATGCCGCCTATTTACATTACGGAATATTGGGAGATGTTTGGGCCTTTGTATTTTTAAGCATTATTACGGCTTCGGCTTATTCGCTTTCAATGACTACCTCGTATCCCGCGATTGCAATTATAGCCCTTTCAGGAAGTTTAATTATACCCTTTGCAGTGGGATTAAACTTTTTAGGTTTAACCGGTTTCGGGTTTTATGTTTTTGCCGTTTCGGTTTTTTCTTCAATAATATATTTTTTTAAACGCTGGAGAATTTTACAGTTTTCATCGGTTGTTTCACTGTTTATAGCCTTATCAATACTTGTTATAAAATTTAATTTTAATATTGCGGAAGCAAGAATGTTTTTAACTCTTATTTGCGTTTTGTGGACAATAAATATTTTACCTGATTTTATTTTTCACTTATGCGGAAGCGAAAAACATTCGGATAAAATATATTCGGTTTTTGCAGCTGTTATAAATTATGTATTTACAATATTTTTCGTATTTAACCTTTCAAACTATAATCCCGTTCCGAACGGTATTGCATATTTTACGGCCGCCTCGGTTTATACGGCAACGGCATATATTTCAATAAATAAAAACCGCCTATCTAATTTAAGCTATACATATATTGCCCTTGCCTTAACTTCGGTTTATTGCGGCATATTGGATTGTTTGAGTTTCAGTATTCAGCCTGCCGCCGTTTTAGCGGTAAGTCTTTTTTTATATTGGCTTTGGAGAAAAAATCCGGAAAACAAATTGATGCTTCCGGTTCATATTATGTTTGCGGCAGGTTATACGGCGGCATTGATAAATTTACTGTGGAATTTTTATTCCGTTTCTTTTTCAAGATTGTTTTTTCAGTCGCTTTTATACTTTGTTCCTATGTTTTTAAGCGTGCCGTTTCAAAAAGAAAAATCTAAAAAACTTTTTCAAACTTTTGTTTTGCAAGTTTATATTTTTATTATAAGTTTACTTCACATTTATAATTCAGTAAAACCGAATAACTTTTTTATTTTCGGTTATGATATTTCAAAATATATGATATTGATATTTGCCGCTGTTACGGTTTTATTATTCGGCTTATATAATTTGCTTCATTATAAAACAAAAAATATATTTTATGAACAAAGTTTATATGCCTGTCCCATATCGGTAATATTTTTTTTATTGCTTGATATAAACAGATTAAACTTTTATTTTCAATATAATAATTTAACTCTTTCCGTTATACTTCAATTTATGATTGCTTTAGGAGTTATTTTGATTTCTTTATTTAAAGATAAAACATCTTTAAATAAATTTATGTATTTATTTTCATTTTATTTTATTGTATTAAAGTTTTTTTTATTCGATGTATTTAAGATAACTGGAGATGTGCGATACGGTATTTTACTTTCCGTACTGTTTATTTTGATAATCGATAAATTTTATAAGTTTAAAACAAATGAGGTATTGAAAACATTAAAGATAAGTAAAATTGCAGCTTTATTTTTGATTTCCGTATACTATGTATTTTTTTATTTTATCGGCATAAAAGAAGAGGAAGGAATAAATCTTTTTTCCGTATTACTTAATATTTGTAATTCCCTAATTTTTTTAAAGATAATTTTGGAATTTAAGATAAATAAAATCTTTTATTTTACTTCCGGAACTGTTATTTTTGTTTTTTTTAGTGTTATCGATATTTATCTTCCGTTACGAAACGGCGGCGTTCTTACCTTGCTTTGGGCTTTTTATTCCATATCGGTTTTTGTGTTTTATTTAGTAAGAGCCGATAAAAATATGGTGTACACCGCTCTTGTGCTTATAGTCATTGTAGCTGCAAAACTTATTTTTATCGATTTTTACACGATAAGCATATTTTTTAAAGTAATATCGTCTTTGATTTTCGGCTCCGCTCTTTTAGGGGTGAGCTATTTAATTCCGCCTTTAATTAAAAAGATTACAAAGCAGGAAAATGAAAAAGAAGATTAAGCATAAGGAGCCTTTTTAAGTTTAACTGAAGTTTTTAAAGATACCGATAAACTTAAAGCCGAAAATTATAGGCTCTTTTAAAATTTTCATAAATATTCATTTTAAATTCTTTAATTTCCGCTTCGGGAGGGGAAGCGGTTTTTAAACGTATTGTTGCGGCTTTTTTAACTACTTCTTTTATATCGGAGGGAAGAGAATAAGGTTCTCCCTTTAATGTCATATACGGGGAATCGGTTTCCGTAAGAAGTCTTTTTTGTTCGATATTGAGGCAGGCTTCCATTTGGGCTTTTTGTCCGCGTAATAATCCCTTTCCTATGCAAAAGTAAGCATTGACACCTTTTTTTAAAAAAGAAGCGGCTTCTATTTTTGAGCCTGCCCACCCGTGAAAAATCACCGATGATACCTTTTTTAAACCGGAGCATTCCTCGAAAAGAAGGTGCATGGCTTTACGGCAGTGAATAACCATAGGTAAGCCCGTTTTTTGTGCAAGTTTTAACTGTACCTTCCAAACTTTTATTTGAGATTGTACATTCGCCTTATATTTTTCTTCAAAAAAATCAAAACCGCATTCTCCTATGGCCGAAATACCTTTTTGTAAAATGAGCTCTTCCAAAAAAGGGATTTCTTCCGTAACCGGGTTTTGCGGGTGAATTCCGAAGGAAAGAATAAAATCGGAATTATTTTCACTGCAAATTTTTTTTTGAAGTTTAAACCGGCTTGCCGTATCGGCGGAAGCGCAAAATACGGAATCTTTACAAAAAACCGATTTTTCCGCATCCTTAATACCGCCGTTTATGAGCTGTTCAACCGTATCCAATATATGAATGTGAGCGTCCGTGTACATAACATTATTATATACTAAAGCTATTTTTTTGTATACCGAAAATGTATATAAGGAACCGCAAAAAAAAAGCGGATTTCTTTTAATACAATTTGCGGAGGCTACTATGAAATTATATGCAATAAAAAGCGCTCAAGGAGATTTTTCTTACTGTACAATTTTGCAGGAAAGCGAATCGGGATACATGATTAGAATTTGTATGGATAAAGCCGGGTATCAAAAGATAAGCGAAAACTTTATCGATAAGGAACTTTTTAACTTGTGTGTTAGAACGGGCTACATTAAAGAGCTTGCCGAAGAAGCCTCCGTTGTAGCATAGAAGTTTGATAAGGTTAAAATAAGCGGTTTAAATATCCGCCGCTTATTTTAACCTTAATTTTTTATTCTTTCCGTATATTTCCCGTATACTTCGGGAAACCGTCCGTTTCCGTTTATTCCTTTTTAAATAAGAGCTCTCTTATGATATGCCCCTTTTTTAAACCTTTTTGTTCAAATTTTGTTGTAGGCCGTATTTTTTGCGGTTCCGCAAAGTATTCATATTCCGATTTTAAATTCGGTGTATCCGAAAGCCGGCTGAATGCGTCATGTGCATAGTCTTCCCAATCGGTTACCATATAAATATAGCCGTTTTTCTTTAATTTTGAAGCAAGTAAATCCGTTCTGGGTCTTCTTATTAGGCGCCGTTTGTGATTGCGTTTTTTTTGCCAAGGGTCGGGAAAAAAGATATGAAACCCGGCTAAACTTTTATCGGGTATCATTTTTTCCAAAACTTCAATTGCATCGTGTTCTATAATGCGTAAATTTAAAAGTTTTTTGTTTTCTATTTCGCCCAATAATTTTCCGACTCCGGCTTTAAAGACTTCTATTCCGAGATAATTTTTATCCGGGTTTTCTTCCGCAATTTGTGAAGTTGCGCTTCCCATTCCGAAGCCTATTTCTATAATTACCGGATTGTCATTTTTAAATATGGAATTAAATTCTAAAAGTTTTTCATCGTAAGGCAAACACCATTTATCGTAAAATGCCGCATAATTTCGTTTTTGCGATTCTGTCATTCTGCCTGACCGCATTACAAAGGTTTTAATTGAACGGAATGTAAAGTCGCCTTCCGTCCGTTTATCGTTATTTAAATTGTTCATAATCAATATAGTTTATAAGGTTTTGTTAAATATGCAAAATTATTGTTTGCAAATTCCAGCATACATTGAATGTATCTTGCATCGCCGTATTCTTCTTTCAGCTGTAAAAGGTTACCGTTCATCTCGGCGGATAAATCAAGTTTTTTTGCGAATATAGGTTGTTTGTCGGCTCCGAGTAAAATAAGCGAAAACTCAAACAGTTCCGTATTTTCATGTGTTTGTACAGTCCAAGTGTTTTCCGTAATGTTAAAAGAGAAGGGTAAAGCTCTTTTTTCCTCCGTTTTATTTAAGCTAAAAGTTTTAATATCGCGATTTCCCGATAAATCTTCCGCAATTAGCGAGTATGTTCCTTCGGGAAAGCCTCCTGACGGCGGGGCTATTTTATTTGAGCCTGCATAAAGCTTTTTTTGTCCCGCATTTTCCGTGTTATCTACGGAAATAAAAAAAGAAGAATTGTTTCTGTTTAGTACCCAACTTAATCCGCTTTCAGTATGAATTACCGTAACGGAATTATAATCGTTTTTTCCGTCTTCGTCGGTATAAAGAGAAAATACGGAAAGGCGTTCCGCGAAATTTTCATTTTCGGTTTCCACCAATAAACGTTTGATTGAAAATTCCGAAATTACAGGCGGCTTAAACGAGCAGTTTATTTGTAAAAATATAAAAGCGATAAAGATAAAAAAAGAGTGATTTATTTTTTTCATATTCGATTAAAACATAAAAGACATATTCATAACCGTAAGGTCGGAATCTTCAAAACGACTTGCACTTGATTCAAAGCGGACGTTTACTTTTTCGCATGCATCGTTTAAGTAAGAAATATAATACATACCTAAGCCGGTATCTTCCGAACCTTCAGGTAGGGCCCTGTAAAAATCTATGAGCGAATTTTTATCTACATCTGCGGATTTGATATCATTAAAGTTTGCCCGTACGGCTTCGGATTTTTCATTTTTACTGTAAAGGGTTACCTGTATTTTTCCCTGAGTGCCTAAACCGGAGCCGCCTATTTTCCACGAAACGAATACAAGTTCCCGTTTGCGTTCAAGCTCGGCTACAAGTCTCCGCCTTATTGCAGGGTCAAAAAGGGCTTCCTGCGGGTCGCCCAATTCCGGAAATAAAATTTTCGCTTCCTTATGCAGGTTCATATTTTCAGCGCTTAAAATCAACTCCATAAGCATTAAAGCTATATATTCGGCAATTTTAGTTTTATCCATATATTCTACAAGACCTGTACGGATAGCCTTTAAAATTTGGTCGAAATCGGGGTTGGAGCGGAATTTGGTAATAATAAACCATGTAAATGGACGTAAATTGTTTAGAAATTTTTCACTTAAAAAAAGCTGGATATTTTTTTCTTCAGGAGAAAGAGAGTTGTTTTTCATTATAAAGGTAATAAGAGGATTAAGAATTTCATTTTTTGCATCATAAATTACTTTTTCATTTTTTTGTAAAATATTTGCTAAAAATCTTTCGTTAATATGAGTTTTTTCGTCCACAATACTTGCAGGGTTTTGCCTGTTCCATTTTTTTATGACGGGAGAAGCGAGAATTTGTTTAAAAATAAATTCGTCATATTGTTTGTATAAAACCGAATAAACAATGAGTTTTGAAAGGTCCATAACTTCTTGACGGGAAGAGACAAATTCAGGTTTTGAAATTTCTATTTTCGAGATATAGTCGGTTAAAAGAAGGCGTTGTATAGTTTCCGGAATAAATTTTTCGAGTGAAATACCGTATTCTTCAACATTACCCGCAAGTTTGAATTTTAACAGTTTTTTATTTCTTTTGATAAAAAATGTTGACCCTTCCTGCGTTAAAATGAGTTTCAGCGGTAATTCCAAGATACGCTTTTTTTCACCTGCGGCCATATTTTCTCCCTGCCTTAATAAGATACCGATGATAAAGTATAACATATATTAAAGATAAATGCTATAGGTATTGTGAATGGCCGATACGGCTATAAGACGGAATATTTTTATTGTGTCGGCTTAAGGGAATTAACACGAAAAAAAATGAAACGGTATGAAAAAATCTTTTAGGAACAGGGAGTTTAAAAGTTTCCGCCGCCGCTTAGTAATTTATTTTACCGTGAAACGGCGGAAACTTTTCGGAAAGCCTTACAGGCTGTATTCCTGCCCCGTTTATAAATTTAACGGTTTATGACTTATTTTTTATTTTTACGGTTATATTGCGTATGTTTTTCCACAACATAAAAACGATAAGTACCGCTCCGACATATCCGTTTATGACGTAAATAATGTTAATTAAAACTCTGAACGGGAGATAAAGACCGATAATCAAACCTAAAATGCCCAGTACGATTGTCAGTATTTTAAATTGATTTGACCCTTCTTTTGAAAAGCGCGCACACGGATTGTAAAGAAGGGGGACTGCTGTAGTGTAAATTCCTGCAAATACTACTACGGCAAATATTGAGGCAAACGGCTTCCATATATATTCTGCAAGAATTAAATTCGGTATATCGGCATTCCATACGAAAATATTTTTTGTATTTATACCTTCGGTATTTATATTTGCAATTTGTGCAAACATGATGACTATAATTGCAAGGCATATTGCCAGGGTGCCTATGTATATTCCGTACTCAATATCCTTTTTTTTATTTACTGCTCCAAGAGCGGCGGTAAAACTTGCAAACCATAACAATACAAAGCCCGCATAGGAAAGACCTGATATAATCCAATTGGGACCCGCATTTTTTATAGTTGAGTTTCCGGCTTCTGCAAAGTTTCCGTTTTTAAGAATTTCCAATCCTTCACCTATATTGACACCGTCTTTTATAATAGTTATACAGCCTATGGCAATACATAAAACTACTATAGCCGGGCCTACCAAACCTATTTTATCAACTAATGAGTTAAGCCCTCCTACAACGGTAACGATAGTAAGTACCGCAAGCAATACTCCGCCCGTCCATTTCGGGAATCCGTATTGTTGGTTAAGTGTGGAAGCGGCTCCGCCTACCATTACGAAAAACGACATGTAACAAAATAGTGTGGAGTAGTAATCCATAGCCGTTCCTATGTATTTTCCGCAATAAAATTTGTATATATCGTTTCCTTTTTCAAACTTTTCTTTTGCTCCTGCCGCGGCAAAATTGTAATTGTAATAAATAAAACATACGGCAAATAAAAGTACGGTAAGAAGCCCGTGTAATCCGTAGGCGGTGAAATATTGTATTATTTCCTGTCCCGTTGCAAAACCTGAACCTATAGTAAATGCTATAACGGCTCCTGCAAGTATAAATACACGTTTTAAACTAAAATCTTTACTCATATATTCCTCCTGACAGATATAAAATACGGCAAGTAAATTTACCTGCCGTATTATTTTTATATATCTTGAATTATTTTTCGAATACGGTTTGTCCGTCTACGGGTGTTTGAAGAGTTTTTAAAGCTCTTTTTACCATGGAAACCCTCAGTTTATAACTGTCCGTTTCGCCTTGTGGCGGGTCTCCGAGTGGATACGGTATTCCTATGCCGGGAATAATTCGGTTGGCCCCTATCGTAAGAGATATGGGAACTACCGTAGCCATATGAACAACCGGAATACCGTATTTTTCTATGCCTTTAACCATCGTTGCACCGCAACGCGTGCAAGTGCCTCACGTAGAAACAAGGATAACGGCGTCCACGTGCTCATCGATAAACATCTGACCGATTTCCTTTCCGAATTTTGCGGCTGAAGCGGTAGCCGTTCCCGTTCCCGTCGTGGAGCAAAAGTAATTTACCAACTCTCCGAATTCACCCGCTTTTTCAAGCTCTCTTAATGCGTCCAGAGGAACTACGACATTGGGATTTGCTATTGCGAATTGGCGGTCGTATCCTCCGTGAATGGAAGTAAACTTATCCGCCGAAAGTTTATCCATACCGCTGATATCGTACTTGCCCCATTTTGTTGCATTGGAAGATTCTATGTGATCCGGATTGCCGGTAGGTACAATACCTCCTGAAGTAACTATCGCTATCTTCGCCTTGCGTATATCTTTTACGGGGGCGGCGGGAGCAACCCTATCGAATTTGGGCATAGGCAGGTCGGTCTCAAACGGTTCGCCTTTTAATTTTTTAAGAAGCATTTTAATAGCTCTTTCGGAGCCTCTTTCTTCGGCAAAGTAATTTACCCGTATACCTCTTTCGATATAGCCTTCTTCTTTCGGCCCTAAAATTTCGGTTCCCGATACCAGTTTTTTACCTAAAGCCGCCATTACAGGTAATACTTTAGACATACCGGCTGCCGAGTTGGGGGTTTCCACTATAATTAAATCTTTACGGAACATATCCGTACCCGGATTTTCTACATACATACCGGTAACCGACGGTATGCCGAGCTGCTCTTCAACAGCTTTGCAAATTGTTCCGCAGGCAACTCCGTAGCGGCCCGCATTAAAAGCAGGCCCCGCTATGAAAAGTTGAGGGTTATATTTTTTTTACCATATCTATTACGGTTTTTGTAGCGGCTTCCAAATTTTCTCCGAAATAATTGTCGCCGCAAATTACGGTGGCGACGATTTCAAAATCGTTTCCGAGAGCGGTTTTAAGACCGGCTCCGGGGCCTACAATACCCTCTCGTATTTCGGGTAAATGGTCGGCTTTTTCTTCGCCGCCTATACCTGCAAAGAATTGATTGATATAATGAACTGCTTTATATTTAGCCATTTTAACCTCCCTTTTATCAATATCCTTTTGCCGCCAGCTTGTTAAAGCCGTTTGCAATTGTAGAAGCAATAATGATTTGAAGCTCCGCTTCAAAACTTCCGTCGGAGTTTACGCATCCGTCCCAACCGCCTATCTGCATTTCAATAAACTTTTGTGTTCCGATTACTTTTTTCATGGCGGGAAATTTAAGTGTTGCATTTCCCTGTCCGCATGAAGCCAGGGCATCGGCTTCTTCGCATATATCGGCAAGGGATTGCGATTTTCCGTCCTTACCGGGGAATTCGTCGGTTATAAGAACCACCTTGGTTCCCGCTTTTTCGACCTTTCGGCAATTCATCATCAAATCGGTATCGGGATTTCCGTATCCTTCTTCGGTGATAAGAACTCCGTCGAGTCCCATCCAGTTGCACAGTTTTGCAACCATATCGGAATGCCGCTCTTTATCTGCGAGAAAAACGTTTTCATTTGTCAATATAACGCCCATAAAATTAATGTCTTTTCCGTGATGTTTGTAGCAGTCTTCTATGACGGGATTGTGAAAGTGGTGATAGGTGGTAACCTTGTCGCAGGGAGCGACACAATTTCCTGAAACTATTGCTCCGTCCATAATTTCGGTAGGATACATAAATGTAGGAATGAACTGTTTTGCATCTACACCGTAATAATATGTGTCGTGCAGCAAGCCTTGCGATTGCAACATATGTATATATCCTATTTTCGGAAGATTGGGATACATAGCGGCCTGTTCAAATATAGGTTTGGTCTCGTATATTATAAGCTCATCAGGTTCCAAATTCCTTGCGGTTTCTCCCAGATATGCAGCTACTTTTAAACCTGCAATGCGGGCGGCTTTTTCATATACGTGAGTTTCAAGATTTTCCGCAGGTTCCACTACAACGCATAGGTTGACGGTTTTCGAAAACGGGCAGTATTCCGCAGCGGGTCCTGCCATATCGATAACACCTTCTTGGAATCCGACAATTTTACCTACGGTAACCACACAGCAGCCTTCCAGAACATGAGTTCTTCCCGAGCCTACTTGAGGACTTACCTTTCCGATAACTCCGGGAAATATTTCCCCTCCGGATATTTTTACTCTCGGCTCTATTACATCCTTAACGGGTGTAATTCTTGTTTGCTCACCCGGCGTCGCTATGTCAAGATGACAACCTATAAGTTTGTCATCTTCAAGTACAAGTTTTCTTACTTCATCTTGATTGACATATAAAATGCCGTTTTTTACGTGAGTTTTTTCGTCAAATCGGATATCTTTAATAAAGATTTTCCCCAATTCAAGCTTCATATCACATACCTCCATGATATATATTTATTTTTAATATGCGGTTTTTTCGGCATATCAGGAAAAGTTGTCGAAAAGAATCCGCATATATAAAAACCGACATAATGGCACAAATTTTTTATTCTATACTTTGAATTTTTTTACCTCGCTTACAAGATTTTCTATGCTTTGTTTATTTTTTTGACTTATTCCGTTTACTTCCTGTACGGCATTATTTATTTGTACCGCGCCGCAGGCCATTTCGTTCATACTTTCTGAGATAATACGGGTTAGTCCGTCGAGTTTACTCATTTCTTTTGCGACGTTTTCACCGCCTTTTAACATTTCTTCCGAGCCTGTTTTAACTTCCGCCGTTACGTTGTTGATATCGCGTATTGCGGTAAGTATTTCTTTACTGCCGTTTTGCTGCTCATACATAGCCTCCATAATTCGGCTGCTCATAGATTTAACATTTTCCGCTATGGAAAAAATAGCATTAAATTTTTCTTCAACCGTTTTGGAAGCGGCGGATAATATTTCTATTTCTCCGGATAAAGCTTTAAGTGTCGTAGTGATGGTTTTTCCCTGACTGCTGGATTCTTCCGCAAGTTTACGTATTTCGTCCGCAACAACGGCAAAGCCTTTTCCTGCTTCTCCCGCATGGGCAGCTTCAATAGCGGCATTCATTGCTAAAAGATTTGTTTGACTTGCAATATGTTGAATAACGCTTGAGGCTTCCAATAAACTTCCGGATTCTTCCGCAATTTTTTGTGTTACGCTGTTCGAGTTTAAAATAGTATCTTTTCCGTCCGCCGTAGCGGAAGTAAGCGTTTTAATAATTTCATCGGTTTTTTCCAGTGTTTGAGTAATGGACATTATATTTGCAGCCATTTGTTCAATTGCGGAAGAAGACTCCGCTACGCTTGATGCCTGCGTTTCTATACCTGAATTTAGTCTTTTAACCGTATTTATAATTTCTTCAATAGATAAAGCCGTTCCCGCAACACTTTCCGCTTGATTGAGTACTTGACGTTTTACGCTTTCGATGTTTGTACTTATTTGATGTATTGAACTTGCAGTTTCAGTCATATTGCTTGCAAGTTCATCTCCTATATTTTGCATAGAATCGGTATTATTGCTTACCGTTTGTATAGATGAACCTATTTTTTCGATTGTCTTATTAAAATATTCCGATAACTCGGTAATTTCATCGTTTCCGTTAATTATAAGTCTTGCCGTTAAGTCTCCTTCTCCCTCGGCTATATTTTTTAGCGCTTTAACGGCAATATTCAGAGGTTTTGTAATATGAAGTGCAAAAATTAAAGAAACGGTTAAAAATATAATTAATAATAAGATGCCTACGGTAAATATAGATTGTAAAACCTGATAGTATTCCGAAAAAACTTCGTCTTTTTCCATAAAAGCTATCAGCTTCCAGTTTAAAGTTTGTACTGTATATATTTCCGTAATCCATTTTTTACCGTCCATCTCTACGGTTATATTTCCCGAATCCGCTCCGCTTAAATCGCTAAAACCCTGAACATTTATTTCTTTTATATTTTTAAAATTAAAAGAGTTATTTTTGGGGTCCGCCAATATTGTTCCGTCGTTTTGTATCAGCATAATATAGCCCGTTTTTCCGATTGTAAGTTTTTTAAGCATTTCGGTTAATGTTTTTAAAGTTACTTCTATGCTTACGTTTCCGATGTGTTCATTTTGAAAAGAAAAGACGCTATGGGAAAGGCAGATTACCGTATCTCCCGCCGTGGAATTGTAAGCCTCGGTAATTATCGGTTTGTCGACGGACTTGGAAGCCGCTTCATACCATGGACGTTTTCTGGGGTCATACCCGCCGGATAGAGCCGTATCGCATGTTGATGTATATCCGCCCCATTCGGTACCCATAAAAACACACATATAATGAGGATAACTTTTATGTATATTTTTAAATAAATTAAATACTCTTTTTTCTTTTTCACTTTTTTCAATCGTATCTACATTGGATATTTCCGTCTTGGATATATACTTGTTAAAACTGTCATCGGCATTGCGCACGTCCGGGTGGTTCGACAGCATAGTCAGCATATATTTTGTATCATTAAAGAATATGTTTATTCCGTATTCTATTAATTTTATATTTTGCTGCATATTTTTACTGAAGCGTTCCATATCGGATTTTTTAATTTGAAATCCCAATACGGTAGAGATAAAAAATATAAGTGTTATAATGGAAACGGCAAAGATTGAAATTAACTTTTTTCTTATGGAAAATTTTATACGGTTTTTATTTTTTTGATTGGGGGGGGGGGGGGGGGATTGTATATACTTTATTCATTTTTGTCAATGCCTCCTGTTTTGCATAAATTACTGTAGCATACAACAAAAAAAAAGTCAATATAAATAAATGTTTGTTACGGATAAATTATAAATTTTAGGGTATAAAATCCGTTTTATTTAACATTTAACTTCAAATAAGGCTTTTTACTCTTATTTGCAACCGTACATGATACCGCCCCTCCTTTTTTTGCGGTACCGAACAAAATCATATCGGTAAGAGGCGTTACGAATTCATCTTCTACCAAACGAGCGGCATTTCTTGCTCCGAATTCCGGCGAATAACCTTTTTCCGCGAGCAACGGAATAACCTCATTTGAAAGCTCAAGTTCAATTTCTTTTTCGGCAAGGTGAGTTTTTATTTTTTCCACTTCTTTTTTAACGATTAAGCTCATTACCGGCATGGTAAGCGGACCGAATTTTATAACCGCATCGAGCCTGTTTCTGAATTCGGGTGTAAAAGTTTTTTCCACCGCTTCATCTATTGCGGATTCCGAAACGGTATCCCCTCCGAACCCGATAAGCGGTTTTCCGATTTCCGATGAACCCGCATTGCTTGTCATAATTAAAATAACATTATTAAAACTCGCTTTTCGGCCCTGGTTATCCGTAAGAGTGGCATAATCCATAATTTGTAAAAGAATATTATAAATATCCCTGTGAGCTTTTTCGATTTCGTCTAAAAGTAAAACGGAGTTGGGCTGTTTACGGACGGATTCGGTTAAAAGACCTCCGTCTTCAAAGCCGACATAGCCGGGCGGCGAACCTATTAGGCGGCTTACGGTATGTTTTTCCTGATACTCGCTCATATCAAAACGGAGAAGCGGAACACCGAGTTCTTCGGCAAGGGTTTTTGCAAGTTCCGTTTTGCCTACTCCGGTAGGTCCCACAAATAAAAAGTTTGCAACCGGTTTTTCTTTGGCCCTAAAGCCCGCTCTTGACCTTTTTACCGCCTTTGTTACGCCCGTAATTGCTTCCGCCTGTCCGAAAATCTTTTTGGAAAGAATTTCTTCAAAGTTTTTGAGCTTTTCCGTTTCGTTTACCGAAACCGCCTGTTCAGGGATTTTTGCGGTTTTTGCTACAATCTTATCTATATCCGAAACGCTTACTTGAGTAAAACCGTTTTCGGGGTTTACTGCTTCTTTCGCCTCCGTCTTTTGTAAAAGTTCTTCGGCGGTTTCCGTTTGCGGCACAGTTTTAAATCTTTCTTCCGACAGAGAATGCTCAAATTTATTTTTATCCGCCCTGATTTTTAAAAGAGCTCCCGCTTCATCTATTAAATCTATTGCCTTGTCCGGTAAAAATCTTTCGCGGATATGAAGTGCCGAAAGATGAACCGCAGCGCGCAAAACCTCATCGCTATAGCGTACGCGGTGAAAATCCTCATAAGAGCTGCGTAATCCTTGCAGAATTTTTAAAGCTTCGTCTTCCGACGGTTCTTCTATATCGACCTTTTGAAAGCGGCGTGCAAGGGCCTTATCTTTTAAAAAGTAACGTTCATATTCTTCATAAGTGGTAGCCCCTATACAGCGTATTTTTCCGCCGCTTAAAAGAGGTTTTAACAAATCCGGGGCTTCAATACCGCTGCCGCCGTTTGTATCTATTACAGTGTGAATTTCATCTATAAACATAATGGAATTTTTTTCAGCTGCAATTTCACGCGCTATATGTTTTAAGCGGTCTTCAAAATCTCCCCTAAATTTGGAACCTGCCATTAAATCGGACATACTTACAGCATAAATATTCGCATCTTTTAAAAAAGAAGGAACATTGCCTTCCGCAATTTTTTGAGCAAGACCTTCCGTTATTGCGGTTTTACCGACCCCCGCACTTCCCACATGAAGTACGTTATTTTTTTGCTTTCTGCATAAAATCTGAATCGTTCTTTCTATTTCTTCCGTTCTGCCTATAAGAGGAGAAAGTAATCCCTCTCTTGCTTTTTCCGTTAAATTTACGGTAAACCTTTCAAGAACCGTTTTAGTTTTTTTTCTTCCGCCGCTTTGTCTTGAAAAATTCATATCGTCATTTTTTCCGTTACTTTTACCGTTATTTTTTACTTGCCCTTGTATAAAATCCTGAAAGGCTCTTATACTGCGGTCGTTTTCGTGTATTCCTATACCGCCCTCTATAGTTTCAACTTCGACAAACAGCTGCCCTTCATTTTTTTGACTTGCACATTCAACATAGTTTACATCGGCTTCTCCGTCATCATAGAATTCATCCGTGCTTAAAAGCTGTAAAAGACGCAGGCGGTTTATTCCCCCCTGTCTCATAAAAAAAGAACAATGGTTTTTATCTTCGTCAAAGAGGCCTACGACAAGGTTGTTAAAACTTATTATTTTTTTCCCGGAATTTATACAATAATCCACGGCTCTGTCAAATACCGTTTGCAGCCCCAAACTTTGTACGGGCTCATCATTTTTATCTTGAGGAAAATAAGGGACTTTATTTTTAAGATAATCCATGGTGCTGTCATGCATATAACCTAAATCCGCACCCGAAAGAGTAAAAAGCTCCAATATTTTAGGGTGGAACATCATAGCCCACAACACATGTTCCGGCGTTACAAACTCATGTTTATGTTTTTTTGCTTCTAAAGTAGCTTCATTAAAAATGGTTTGAACCGTATCGCTTATCATTAATTTCATAGTTTTTCTATCCTGCATTGCAGCGGGAAGCCGTTATTTTTCGCCGCGGTTAATACTTGAAAGCATTTTGTGGTTGCTATATCGTAAACATAAACTCCTATAACGGCTTCTCCCGTGTTATGTACCTTCATCATAAGAATTTCCGCCTCTTCAGGAGATTTATTAAAAAGTTCTATAAGAATAGCTACTACAAAATCCATAGGTGTATAATCATCATTTATAAGAATGATTTTATAATTATCCGGTTCTTTTAATTTTTCCGAAATAATAGTACCTTTTTGAAGTTGTTTTTTTGCTTCCATACATATAAAGTACATCAAAAACGGATATTTTACAAGTAAAATTTAAAATTTATTTTAAAAAAAGTATGAAAAATATTGGATATTTTACTAAAACGTGATATAATGCTCCCTATGAAAGCTGTACAGCCTAATGTAAGCAAGCGCGAAAAAATTATTCCTCTAAGCATTAAAGAAAAAAATGCCGTTATGGAGCGTATTTTCGATATTATATTTTCCAAGCGTAATTTTTTACTTTTGGGGCACGAATACGCCGATGAGGATTGTATAGCCTCTCTTGTAGCCTTGGGGCTATTATTAAGGAAATTTTCTAAAGAAGTGTGTATATTTTTGGAAAAACCGATTCCGCCTCAGCTTAATTTTTTTGTAGGTATTTGTAATTATAACAAAATTAGAATTTTTACCGAAAAGCTGAAAAAAATAAAAATACCCGATGCCATTTTTATTTTGGATACTCCGAAGCCGGAAATGATTTCGGCCGGCGGGTACGGAAAGAAGCTTTTAGCTATGCCCGATATACCGAAAATAGAGTTGGACCATCATTTTACGGCAGATGCGGATTATTCGGGAGACCCCGATTATAGGCTGACTATGAGAGCCTCAAGTACATGTGAAATAATTGCCCAAATGTGTGTTAAATTGGAAGCCCGCCCTACAGTTTTAAAGCGATACGGAATTGAAAATCTTTATTCAAGAAATATTGTTCTTGCTATGCTTACGGGAATGATAGGAGATGCGAAATTCGGAAATTATCTTTCCGAACGGCGCGATAAGGCTTTTTACGATTATTTTTTAAAGAAATTCAATAAGATGTTATCCGATAAATTTTATAAAAACAGCGGTAATATAAGTTCCGTTGAAGAAATTTTAAAAGTTTTGGAGACCCTTTCTGCAGAAGAAAGCAAAATTTATAAAAAGATTATGGAGCTTTCTTATATTTTTAAAAATGTAGGTGTTATTGTTTTAAATAAAGAAAAATCTAATGATATAAATACCTTTATAGAATATACTCAGTTTGTCGGTGTCGTAAAAATGGCTACCGATGCCGTTGCCGATAAAGCTCACGGATTGGGGCTTTCGGTATATTTTGACCCTCCGGAAATTTCCGATAAAATTCAATTTAGGCTCAGAGCCTCGGAAGAAGTTAAGGGAATAGATTTACGACCGATTTTGACCGAATTGAAAATTATGGACGGAGGAGGGCACCCCGGAGCTATAGGCTTCAGGTTTTCGGTTTCCGAAATACCGGATTTGGATGCATATATTAAAGTTTTAACGGAAAAAGCCCAACTTCTTCTTTCAAATTCGCATATCAACAATGAACAATCAAAAAAATAATTTCGATAAGCAAATGCAAGACGTTATTTTAAATTTACCTCCGCGAGAAAACCCGTATTCCGTTCTTTTACATTCGTGCTGCGCTCCGTGCAGTTCTTCGGCTATATTGAAACTGGCCTGTTTTTTTAAAATAACGGTTTTTTATTATAACCCCAATATAGATACCGCCGAAGAATATTTTAAGCGGGCGGAAGAGCAAAAACATCTTATTTCGGTTTATAATAATGAAAAACAAATTTATAATAATAAATTTCCGATATCCGTAATTGAAGAAAAATATTTTCCCGAGGAATTTTTTGAAGTTTCAAAAGGCTTGGAAAATTGTGCCGAAGGAGGTGAAAGATGTATGCGCTGCTATTTTTTACGCATAAAAAAAACCGCAAAAAGAGCGGAGGCGGAAGGTTTTGACTTTTTTACTACAACTCTTTCTTTAAGCCCTTTAAAGAATGCCGAAAAAATAAATGCTATAGGTTTTTCTCTTTCAAGTGAAAAATCCCGTTGGCTTCCTTGCGATTTTAAAAAGCGTAACGGCTATCTTGATTCCGTTAAATTAAGTAAAGAACTAGGTTCTTTATCGTCAAGTATTATTGGCGGCTGTATTTACTTACCAAACCGCAAGAAAATTTTAAAGTGTGATTTTTATCGGAAAGCATTTGTAAGTATGGGAATTTTCCTCCTTCCATACTTATAATAAAAATTGGAAATATAAACGTATATACGGTTTATATATTTTTATAAAATGTTTAAAAACAATTATTATCTGAAATTTTGTATTCTCTTTTTCGTTGTATTATTTGCTGCGGGTTTTATAAAATCCTTTATTTTCGATGTAAAGCTCGTAAAAGGAAAGTCTATGGAGCCTGTTTTAAAAGACGGCGATTTTATTTTTATTTTTAAGGCCGCTTACGGAATAAAGTTGCCGTGGGGTAATTCTTATCTTTTGCGTTGGGCGGAACCCGCCATAAACGACCTTATTCTTTATGTAAAAGACGGTCATTTTACCGTCAAGCGTTGTGCGGGAACGGCCTATTTACCTATAGAATTTTATAAAGGTTTAGGGTATAATAACGAGCTTTTTTATACGGTAACTACGGGCGGGAAAACAATTGAGCTTACAGCCGTACAGTTCAGAAATTTAGGCGGTATGGCGGATAAGCAAAAGCAAGTTATTCCGAAAGGATATATTTTGGCGCTTGGCGATAATCTTGAAGCTTCTTACGATTCTCGGGATTACGGATTTATTTTTATCGGCAGCATTTACGGTAAGGTTTTATTATGGAAGTGAATAAATTTATTTCTAAGTACAGATTTTTATTTTTTATAACCTGTGTTGCTATTTTTATTGTGCTGCTTCTTTTTCAATTTGCAAAGTTTATGGTTATGCGGGAAGCTGAAACCGTTCTTCCTAAAATCATAACGGAGCGCGGAACAATTTACGACCGTAATCAAAAAATTCTTGCAGTGCAAACAACATTTTACAATCTTTATGCGGATAAAACTTTAATAAAAAATATTGCAGAATGTGCGGGTATTTTATCTCCCGTTTTACAACAACCTGAGTCCGACATTATAGATAAAATTCAAAACTCCAAATCAAATTTTTTATATTTGAAAAAACGTATGAGCGAAAGCGAAAAGGACGTGATAAAAACTGCCTTGGATTCCGCGAAAATCGAAGGACTCGGATTTGAGCCTTTGTTTAATCGTACTTATCCAGAAAATAAACTTGCTTCGACTGCGGTAGGTTTTTTGGGCGATGACGGCCGCGGAAAAACAGGCATTGAGTATTCGCTTCAAAATATCCTTTCTCCTCCTTCCGATACCGTAGGTTATACCGGTAAAGGCTATGATGTTTTTTTAAGCATAGACGGAAATATTCAATATATGCTTGAAAAAATTACGGCAAAAACTATGGAAGAAACCCGTGCCGAATCCGCTATGTTTATTGCTGCGGACGCAAAGACGGGAGAAATTCTTGCCTATGTTAATGAGCCTTCGGCTCCGCTTGCGACTTTTACCGAAAGTACGGCAACTGAAAGGTTTGACCGTCCTGCAAATTATGTATATGAGCCCGGCTCGGTTTTTAAGATTTTTCAATGGCGGCTTTTTTAGAATTAGGTTCGACTTATGACGGGGAACGTTTTACATGCGATGCCCGTTTTGAGTTTAATAAAGAAAATGTAAAGCCCATTACTTGTTTAAAAACACACGGTAATGTTACTCCGCGGGATATAATAAGTCTTTCATGTAATGACGGCACCGCTCAAATTGCTGATGTAACGGCTAAAGATGAGTTTTTCGGAAAAATACGCGAATTCGGTTTCGGCTCCAAAACGAATTTGGAGTTGCCCGGTGAAACTCAGGGCTTACTTTCCGAGCCTAAATATTGGTCCGTGCGTACAAAACATACTATAGCTATAGGGCAGGAAATAGGCGTTTCTTCATTGCAAATAGTAAAGGCTGCAACGGCTTTTACAAACGGAGGTTCCACCTTACAACTTTCCCTTATTTCCAAGATTACGGATAAAGAAGGAAATGCGGTTTATCTTCATAAACCTAAATATTTAAATAAGGTTATTTCGGAAAAAAATGCAAAACTTATTTTAAGTTATATGCAGACCGGCTCAATTGAAGGTATAGCATGGCGGGCATCGATTAACGGTGTTCCGATTGCGGTAAAAACCGGTACCGCCCAAATGGCAAATGAAAAAGGCGGAGGTTACAGTAAAACGGATTTTATTTCAAGCTGTATAGGTATATTTCCTGCCGATGACCCTAAAATAATTTTGTACGCCGTTATCGTAAAACCGGTAGGTCAAATTTACGGCTCTATTCTTGCCGCCCCTGCAATTTCTCAAGCTTCAAACGACATAATAGATTATTTGGGACTTGCACGCGAAAATGCTCCTACGGTAGAACATACGGGCCATGTTCCTATAAGCGAGACAAAACCTATAGTTTTAAAAGATTATATGCCCGATTTGATAGGAGTGCCGAAAAAGTTATTGTTGGATTTGGTTTTACAAACTCGGTATAACGTAAAAATAAACGGAGACGGTTATGTGGTTTCCCAAGACCCTCCCGCAGGAACTCCGCTTAAAAAAGGAATGAAAATAGAGCTTAACTTAAAATAAAAAATTTGCTATAATGTGCTTAAGTATTAAAACATGTAAGCCGAAAAGTATAAGGCATTTCCAAGCGGTAAAGACCGCTTATTTTACGGCGGATACAATCCGCTTTTAAAACTTTTTCAAGGAATAAACGTTTTCTTATAAAGGTTTTTATGGAGGATTTTTTATGAAATGTAAGTATTGCAATAAGGATGTAAAACCTGTAGGCAACAATTTGGAAACGGTAAACGGCGTGTATTGTGAAGCAAACACCACTCACAAACATGCTTTATTATCTGACGGTGTTCATTGTGTTTTTTGCGGACGTGAAACGAAAAAACTGGGAGACAGAATTGTTACTTCTTACGGAGTGCGCTGTCCGGCTTCTCCGTCCGGAAAACACGTTTTATAATTTTCCGCTGTAGAGATTACCCGCTTTGAAATTTTTATCGGCCGACTCGCATTTAAAAAAAAATCTTTTTGAAAACGCTTTTTTATTTTCAAAAAGATTTCCCGCGTTGGCAGATACTATGCATCTTAATTCCGAAAGCGGTATTGAAAACATAATTTCTCTTATTCCTGAAAATTATTCTTTACAAGAATCCAAACTTACTGTTCAAAACGGTCCCGTTTATACTGCATGTGTAAGCGGGAAATTTATTCACTCCAAATATAATCCCCTGCGGGAAGCCGAACAATCATTAGTTTCGGAGTTTTTTAAACATAAAGAAACGGAAACGTCTTGTGTTTTTTACGGATTGGGTTTAGGCTATCTTCCTGAAATTTATGCCGAACGAAGAAAGAATGCGGAGCTTGTTGTTATTGAACCGGATATATTTTTATTTTTGCTTTTTTTAGCGAGCCGACCTCTTACTTCTTTTTTTAATCATAAAAAACTTATTTTGATTATAGGTGCATATCCCAACGAAGTTGTAAATTTTTTTGAAAATTATTCAAACTCCCTCACTCCGGTTTTTATGCAATCTTCCGTTATGGAAGTAAATTCTTCATGGTTTTCGGAATTGGAAATTTTACAAAAACGTAATAAACAAAAAAATGAACTGAATAAAAATACGCTGAAAAAATTCGGAAAACTTTGGGCAAAAAATTTTTTTAAAAATTTACCGCAGCTTGAAAAATGTATAAACGTCTCGGAATTCAAAAACCGTTTTACGGATTGTTCGGCTTTAATTATTGCTGCTGGTCCCGGGTTAAACCGTATACTTGAGCTTATAAAAAAAAATGAAGATAAATTGCTCGTTATCGCCGCCGATACCGCCGTACGCGCATGTTTAAAGGCGGGTATTACTCCGGATTTTATTTTGCTCATGGACGGGCAATATTGGAACTATCTTCATCTTGCGGATATTGATATAAGTTCATCGATTTTGGTTACCGAACTTGCAGTTTATCCTGCGGTTTTTAGACTTAAAGTAAGGGCAACCGTTTTGGCAAGTTCGGTTTTCCCGCTTGCACAGCATATTGAAAAAGAAATAGGAAATATGGGAAAGATAATTACGGGAGGCTCCGTAGCTACGGCTTGTTGGGATTTTGCAAGAAATCTAGGCGTTAAAGAAATTATTTGTGCCGGACTGGACTTATCTTTTCCGGAATTTCAAACTCATTTTAAAGGAAGCCGTTTTGAAGAAGACAGCAATAAAAATTCCTTTAAATTAAAAACCGCAGAAGCGGCATCTCATTTTGCCGTTTATTCGGCAAAACCCGAATTAAATGAAGGTTATAACGGAAAAATTTTAACCGATATAAGAATGAAAATGTATGCATGGTGGTTTGAAAGTAAAATTGCGGAATTCCCTGAAATTAAAACCTTTAATCTTGCTCCTAAAGGTTTAAAAATTCCTAATATGCCCGCTATTTCAGAAAAAGAATTTTCCGAAAAAATTAAAACTTATCTTTGTTCTTTAAATTTAAAACAAAAAAGAATAGATAAGATTATACAAAGTGCAAGCTCCTTTGATGTTAAAGGTAAATTAAAAAATATTTTACGGAATTTACAAAATGAATTACTTGAAGTTGAGCATACGGTTTCCTGCGCTTCGTCACTTTATGCATTATGTACAAACGATTTGGAAAATAAAAAACACAATAATAATTCTAAAAATACGGATTCATATTTAAAAGAATTAAATTTGCTTAACGAAAAATTAAAAAATAACAAACTTAATAAGGTAATAGGTTTCGACCTTTTATTAAATGAAGGCGGTCAAAATGAAGTTTATTCGTATATTTTAGAAAGCATTAAAAATTTACAAAAAAGTTTAAAAGCGTTTTTCTAAAATAAAAAGATATTCCGATACGTGAATATCTCTTTGTCGTAAATTTCTGCTTCCTCTGAATGTGTTATACTCGATAGAAACCGTTTTTGTGTTACCGTATTTTTTAAGCATTAAAAGCATATCGTCGAAATCTATAAAACCTTCCGAATTGTATGAAATAATCAAATACTTTGAATCTATAGAAGAGACCGTTTTTTCCATAGCTTCCAAAGCGGTTTTCTTTTTATTAAAAACGGAACGGTTCCAATCTTCGGTTATACCGCTTACCTTACTGATAGGGGTATCCAATTTGTTTTTTAAAATTAAATTGAGCATAAAATAATTGGAACCGTAAGGATGCTGGTTATAAGGCGGGTCCAAATATGTAATGTCAATGTTCTTTAATTTTGGCGCCAATATAACGGTATCTTCGGTAAAAATTTCCGTTTCGGATTCAAAATTGCTGAACACCGGCTCTTTTAATTCTATTTTTCCCAAGATACGTGTAAGGGCATTTTTTCCCATTCCGCCGAAACAGCCTATTCCGGTTTTTTTGTCTTTATAAAAACCTTTAAAAACACCGCTTGTATTTACGTGTATTGACGCTTCGGTTATAAGAGGTGCTAAAAAAAATTTTTTTAAATTTTCTTCTGTAATGATTTCATCAATTAAATAACGGTAGGTATCCAATAAAAGAGCATTTTCTCTTGTATAAAACACCCTATCTTTTTCGGTAATTTTATCCGTTTGAGGTGCATAATTATTAGCTATAATTCCGGCAATCTTTTTTTCGCCGCATTTTTTTTCTATCAGTTTACGGTATTCCGTACATAAGCCGGCAGGATAATCTTTTTTATTTGTAAGATAGCACGCATTAAGCACAGCGGAATAATTTTCCAAATCGTTTACAATAAGTTTTTTACTGTGCTTTTTTAACATACGTGCAGTAATCCCCGAACCCGAAAAAATATCAGCGCAAATAATTTTTTTCTTATTAAGCAACGCCTTTATTTTTTCGACTTCGGGTTCGATATGATTTAATAACCGTCTTTTGTTTCCCAAATATGTAATTATCTGTTCGGTAAGAAATTGTTTATTTTCTAAAATCATATCGACTGAGAATCGGAAATTTTAAAAATTTATAAATTATTTTTTTATGGGCTCTTCTTTAGGGTGAGTAATGCTTACAAGTTCAATTTCAAAAATAAGCACCGCATTAGGCGGTATTATTTGTCTTGCTTGCTGTACAACCCCTTTTTCTCCGTAAGCGAGGTTTGCAGGCACATAAAATTTATATTTTGAACCTGTCGTCATTAGCTGTAAACCTTCCGCCCAGCCGGGAATAATACCTGAAAGAGGCATTTTTATGTGGCCGCCTGCTTGAGAAGAATCGTCAAATACTTCCCCGGAAAGTAAACTTCCCTTGTAATTTACCGATACGATATCGTCCTATCGTCGGATACACGGTACCGCTGCCTTTTTCTAAAATTTCATATTGCAACCCGGATTCCGTTACTGTAACGGTTTCCCGTTTTTTATTTTCTTCTAAAAATTTATTACCGGCTTCAAGGTTTTCAGCGGCTTTTTTGATATGAGCGTATTGCGAAGCCTGATTTAAAATCATTTGTGCATCGAGAAGCCCGCTTTTATCGAAATTGTCGGCACTGGCTTCATTAAAACCTTTCAGAATTTCTTTAGGATTTATCGGAAGGCCGGAATCCTTTACGGTTTGTGCGATAATAACACCGAAGGCATAGCCTACTTCTTCTCCGCTTACGATGTGCTCCGTTTCCTTTGTGTCTTCCGCTTTGGAATCGGTTCCGTCCGTCTTATTTTCGGTTCCGCTTTTTCCCTTACAACCTGCAAATAAAAACATAAACAGGATTGTACCGCAAATAAAAATTAATTTAATTTTTTTATTGTTTTTCATAAAGATTTCCTTATATTTAAATATGTAAAATAATTTTTTCGTTAAACCGCATAATTTAAGTTGACTACCCGCGGTTTTATAAAAAAACGGCTTTCGCATTATTTTGCAAAAGCCGCCCTTGCAAAAGAAACGCAAAATTATGCGTTTCTCGAATAGTATTCTACTACGTTTTGAATATTTCCGACAGGCTGAATATCTCCCGCGGCAGGTAAAATATTTACCTTTGCCGACAGTTTTTCATCGTCAATCGTAAGCCAAGCTCCTTTAACGGCTCTTGACGTACTTAGATTATGACGGATAAGGGATTCGATACCTTTTTTTGTTTTTGTCGTGATTACATCATTTACACTTATACACATCGAGGGAATATTTACGGGCTTTCCGTTTATAAAAAAATATGCGTGCGAAACCATCTGCCTTGCCTGAGCGCGGCTGATTGCAAAGCCCATTCGATAAATTGTATTGTCTAAACGCTGTTCCATTAAAGAAATCATGTTATCGCCTGTAACACCCGGCATTCTGCTTGCCTTTTTAAATAAATTTCTAAACTGGCGTTCGGAAATGCCGTAAGCAAACCTGAATTTTTGCTTTTCCTGTAATTGTTCGCCGTAAACAGACATCTTACCCCGTTTTCTTGCGCCGCGTTCTTTTCCGGGACTGTTAGGCTTTCTGTCCAAAAGCTTATCATACTTAGGATTCCCGTAAATGTTTAAACCGAGTCGTCTGACTGTTTTTCCCTTAGGCTGTCTAGTCGCCATCTTTCACCTCTTATTATAAAAATCAATATAAAAGTCTACCGCAACTTGTTTGTTTTGTCAAGTAAGCAAGACATTAAACTTGCGCCCGACACGATTCGAACGTGCGACCTGCGGATTCGAAGTCCGATGCTCTATCCAGCTGAGCTACAGGCGCAAAAGCAAAGAAAATTCGATAATCCTATAAAGATTATCGAATTTTAAGGGTGGGTGATGGGACTTGAACCCACGACAACCAGAACCACAATCTGGCGCTCTACCAACTGAACTACACCCACCGTGTTTTATAAAATGAAGCTGTATTATGCTGAAAAATACGAAAAATGTCAATAAGGTTAGGACTTTTTTTTAAAATTGAACGGCAATCGGCAGTGAAAACCGCCGATTACGGGTTTTTAAATTTATTCGATAATTGCGACTAAATCACTTGCTTTTAAAATCAAATGATCGGTACCGTCGATTTTGATTTGAGTTCCGGCATATTTGTCGTGAATAACTTTTTGCCCTACGGCAACTTTAATTTTTTCTTTATCATCGCCGATTGCAATTACAACACCTTGTTGCGTTTTTTCTTGTGCGGTATCGGGGATAATAATTCCTCCGGCAGTTTTTGTTTCAACTGCATCGGGTTTTACCAAAACTCTTTCTCCTAACGGTTTAACTTTCATCAAAAAACCTCCTGATAATTCTGTTTTTATGGAAAGAAGTTAAATTGTGCCGTTTTGGCACAGTTTTTTAATTTTTTTTACGGACTGTGTCATTTATGTACGACTTGTTCCGTATACGCTATAAATATACGAAAAACGGGGGATAAAGGCAAGCGGTGTCTTTTAATTTGATTATATATGTAAAAATCGGATAAGTCTATATTTTACAACCGGTTAGCGAATTTCATCTTGTTTTTTGAATAAAAAATAAATGATTTTTTTAGTTTGGCATAATTTTTGCTGGTATCTTATTAAGAGTTGCGGAGCAATTCTTAATTTACTGCAATTTAAAGAATCCGAGGATTTTATAATTTGCAATTTTATATGGGAGAACAGATATGTACAATAACAGAAAAAACCGTGATGCCGAAGCAAACACTTTGGCTACTTATTTAAAAGAAATAAATAAAATACCGCTTTTAACTCCCGAAGAAGAAACGGCCTATGCCGAACTTGCGGAAAAAGGCGATGAATATGCTAAAAGTATGCTTATAAATGCAAATTTACGCTTTGTTGTAAATGTTGCGAAAAAATACCAAAATCAGGGGCTCCCTCTTATGGATTTAATAAGCGAGGGCAATATAGGCCTTATGAATGCCGCCGACAGGTTTGACGCTTCAAAAGGATATAAATTTATTTCCTATGCTGTTTGGTGGATTAAACAATCGATTTTAAAGGCTATTTGCGAAAAATCGAGAATGATTAGACTGCCTCTTAACCGGGCCAACGAGCTGGTTCAAATTGAAAAAGCGAAAAAAGAAATTGAATTTACCGGCAACGAGAGTCGTGAATTGTCGGAAATTGCCGGTCTTTTAAATATGAACAATGATATGGTTAATACAATAGTAAATGCCGCACGAGAACCTATTTCAATAGATGCTCCGGTTTTTGATGAGCCCGGAAGTGCCAGCATAAATGATTTTTTACAGGACGAAACTCATCAAATGCCCGAGTCTTATGCTATGGATATGTGCTTGCGTGAAGAGGTTGATAAACTTTTAATGAATCTGAATGAAAGAGAAGCTGAAATTATTAAATATCGCTTCGGTTTGAACGGATATGAACAGCTTTCTTTAAAAGAAGTAGGCAGAATTTTTAATCTTACAAAAGAAAGAATAAGACAAATTGAAAAAAAAGCCATACAAACACTGCGTGTTCCGGCTGAAGCTCAAAAACTTTCGGCTTATGTCGCATAAATAATTTAAGGATTTACGGGGTAAACCGTAAATCCTTTTTTTATCGGTAGGTTATTGAAGCGGTTCTTGTAATTCTTTTTATCTTTCATTATAATCGGTTTATGAAGCATTCCGTTTTGACAAAGATACATTCCAATCTTTTAAGAATTTTTGCAAAGGCTGAAAAAACTTCCCCCTTAACGCTTTTGCTTGCGGTTTCGGGAGGAGCGGATTCTATCGGTATGCTTTATGCCGTTTCCGAATTACGGGAAAACTTAAATTGTAATCTTTTTGTCGTTACCGTAAACCATAATATACGCTCTAAAAATGAAAGTTTGGGTGATGTTCTGTTTGTATCCGATTTTTGTAAAAATTTAAAAATTCCTGTACAATGTTTTATTTCAGAATTTAAAGAAAATGAAGTTATGCTGACTGCAAGTATCAGAAATGGAGGCATTGAAGAAGCTGCAAGATTTTTACGTTATCGTGAATTTGAAAAGCTTTCGGAAAGGGTAGGAGCCGACTATATTTTGACGGCTCATAACAAAAACGATTATTATGAAACCGTATTAATGAGGCTTTTTCAAGGAGCCGATTCTCAATCGATTTCAGGTATTGCGGAAGAGAGAGGTAAATTTATACGGCCTATGCTGGATATAAGCCGAAGTGAAATTGAAGATTTTTTAAAATCAAACGGAATTGTTTGGCGTGAAGACCTTTCAAATTTTGACCAAGTTTATCTTCGCAATAGAATACGTCATAGCCTTATTCCGGCTCTTAACATGGTTTTTGACGGTTGGCAAACCGGACTCGGTACAACCTTAAAAAAATTAGATGAAGAAAGCCGATTTATTATGGCATGTTATGAGGAAAAAAAATCATCTTTAAATTCTTCATGGTCTTTTGAAAAAGAAAAAAATGAAGCCGTTGCCGATTTTTATTTTTTTAAAAATTTGGAAACCGTTTTTAAAATACGCTTTATCGAAGAAGGCCTTTTACTTGTCAAAGACACCGGAAGAATTCCATATGCGGTTATTAAAAAATTATCGGAAATAAATGAAACGGAAACGGAAATTTATTCAGGCGGATTTTACATCGAAAAAAAAGACTCAAAGATTAGGCTTTTAAAAAAATCGCAACCGAAAAAAGATAAAACGGTTCGTTCATATATGATTTGGATAGATAAGCCATGTACTTTTTTTTTACCTGAAATATCCGAAGAACCGTTTGAAATTTATTCAGAAAACGGAAAATTATTTTTAAGAAGCAATGCGGACGGAGGAAACAAAGTAGGTCCTTTTACACCGCCCTTTTGCATACGCTCAAGACAGGCTGGCGATGTAATAAAAACAAAGGGCGGCTCCGAAAAGCATATAAAAAAAATTCTTAATGATTGGCATATAGACTACGAAAAAAAGGACAGCTTGCCGATAATAGAAGAGAAAGGTGTTATACGCGGAATATACGGAGCCGTTATGGGTAAAAAAAATATGTATATTCCGGCAGATGAAAATTGATATTAGGCAGGTAGGCAATAATTATGATTTTTTTTAACAAAATTAAGACTTTTTTTATTTTCGGTTTATTTTTTTTATATTCTTTTTTTACAACGGCTCAGGACGTCCGGTCTGCCGAAACCTCTGCGGCAGGCTCGGTAAATATTGCAGCGGCAATTGCCTGCCTTAATAATTCTTCAAATTTATATTTTGAAGGAAAATGGGAAGAAGCCTTATTTGAAGCTCAACTCGGTGAAGTTTACGACCCGCAAACAGCCGATTTTTTATATATCGAGGCTCTTTGTGCTTTAAAACTGAATTACCCTTTTGCCGATGCCTTGGAAAAAGCCGAAGCCGCCTGTGCTTCCGGAATGGTCTGGAGGCTTTATGATTTAAATTCCGCACGTCTTTTATGTGCGGAAATAAACTGTAAAATAATGCGTTACGGTGAAGCCTTAAGTCTTATTAAACTTTTACCCTTTTCTTCCGCAAAAAGCGATTATATACGTGCCGCCGCATTTTACGGCTTCGGTAGAGATGAGGAGGCAAGGGCAGTTATAAACGAGGCGATGACAAGATGGACTTTTACGCCCGATTTTGCAAAGTTGTTTTTTATAATGGAGCGGGGGAAAAAAATTACAGGAGGAGCAAAACGTCTTGCAGAACACATAATAGAGCGCCTCTATATTTGGCAAGATGAAGACCCTTCTCTTTTAATTTTTGCAAGTCCTTTTGAAGCAAAGTCGGAAGAAAATATACGCCGCTTAAAAATTTACAGAAATATGTATTTGCCGTTTACAAGGCAGTACGGCTTGCAGGAATTGTATAACCATTCTTATTCAATCTTATTGTGCCTGCGTTACGGAATAATCGACGAGCAAACCGCCGTTACCGAATTTTTTAATTTAACATCTACATACTATAATCCCGTTTTAAAAACGGAAATAAAACTGCATACAATGTACGAAAGTCATTTGATAGAACTTATGCGCATTATCGGAAGTCCCGTCTTACGGGAAAAAATACGGGAAACTTTAAGTTCTTACGAAGGCTTACTTTTAGATGACGAAAACGGAGACCTTACGGTTGATTCAAAAATTTATTATAAAAACGGCAGGCCTCTTTATGCCGAATTTGATACCTTACAGGACGGATATCCTGAATACTCCGTAGAATGTGCTTTCGGCATACCGGTGAAAATTTACGGCAAACGTCGTGAATTTACGGTTACTTATGACGAGTATCCTTCGGTAAAAAATTTTGCTTCGGGAGAAAAACTTTATGTAATGCGTCCTCGAGATTTAAAATGGAAGCCGGTTCAATTAACGGAATTGAATTTACAGCTTTATAAAAAAAATGAAAAACAGGACGCTTTTTTTTCGCTTAAAATAAATAAAAGAACGGAAAAACTGCACGAACGTTATTTAACTTATTCTTCGGTTTATTCTGAAGAACCTTTCGCCTTAATTGAGGGCGGAATTAAAAAAGTTTTTTTTGATAAGGGCGTTCCTATAAAAGCTGAAATTACTTCAGGCGAAATTCTTTATTCCAAAACCGATTATAAAAAAGGTCTGCCGTTTCTTGAACTTATAGATAAAAACGGAGACGGTTATTTTGAAACCCTTTCCGACTATGATTCAAACGGAGAGTTGAGACAAATTTCCATTGATTCGGATAAAAACAAATTTTACGAATATATTGAAATATACAACAGAGATGATTCCGTCATAAAAACTTGGGACAGCGATGAAGACGGTAAAATAGAGATTACCCATATTCAATATAAGAACGGAAACAGCGTAACCTCGTGGATACACCCGCAGTCTAAGCAAAAAATATCCGTATATTTTGAAAACGGAATACCCGTTTCTCTTGAAGACGGAAGCATAAAACGCAAAATCGTAGTTTCAGGTGAGCAAAAGGTATATTGGCTTAAAAATATTCCGGACATTCCTCAAAATATAAATAAAAAAAATTGCCGAAATTTTTAACCAAAATGAACTTCCTGTAGTTTCATATATGTTTTCCGTGAACGAATTTGAAGTTTTTGCGGTAAGGTCCGGCGGTTTAATATTTGCAGAGATTACAGGTAACTGAAAAACGTTTTTTAACCTGTCTGAATTTTAAAATATATTTTTTTTTCAGTTTAAGTTATAAAATTAATTATATAGTTTTTATTTTCAACGGGAATGTTTTTGCTCCCTTTGTAAACACGCATTGACTAACCGTATAAGTTTTAGTAAAATGTTACAAAACCGTACTTAAGCGGTTTAATTGTATGAAATAATGGTAATAAGAGCATTATATTTTAATAAAGAAATAATTTTAAGATGAAAAAGTTTTATTTAAATTTTATAATTTCAGCCTGTTTTCTCTTTTTTTGTTGTAATACCGTACAACAGCCTCATTCATATGTGGATTACTCGAATATGTCGAGTATTTTATATCAAGTGGAATATGCGGAGCGTCTTTTGAATAAAGGCGAAATATCCGAAGCCCTGGTCCGTTCACGGATTTTGGACTTAAATACAAAAGACGTAAAAGAAGTTGCCGAGATAAAAAATAAATCGCTTGAAAAAGCGGAAGAAGCGTTTTTTTACAGCATAAAGGAAAAAGATTGGAATTCCGCTTTAAAATATTTCCGTTCGATTACCGCTTCAGGAAAAAGACTTGATGATTGGACGGAAGAGCGTATTTTTAATGAGCGTTCCGTATTATGGAAGACAAAGGGAGATACGCCTCTTTTAAATCTTGATGTGAAAAATACGGAGCATCTCGGAAAGTCCGATATGCAGGATATGATAAAAGGTACCGTTACCGTTTGGGTGGATAAGGGAACCAGAATTGAAAGGGGCTTGGGTTTTGCGGACGCATCTATAGGTTCAGGTTTTTTTATCGATAAAAGGGGCTATTTTATTACTAATTATCATGTTATTCAAAGCGAAGTGGACCCGAAATACGACGGATATTCAAAACTGTATATAAAATCCCCGAATGACCCTAATGTAAAAATTTCCGCCAAAGTAATAGGCTGGGACCCGCTTTTTGATTTGGCTCTGGTTAAGACGGAAATTTCGCCTGAAGCCGTTTTTAATTTAGGTTCTTCAAAGAATTTAAATGTGGGAAGTAAAATTTATGCAATGGGTTCTCCTGCGGGTTTGGATAAAACCTTAACTTCCGGTATTGTATCCGCCAAATACCGCCGCCTTTTTTCTATGGTAGATGTAATGCAAATAGATGCCGCAATAAACCACGGCAATTCCGGCGGGCCTATTGTAGATGAAGACGGGTTTGTTCAGGGTGTTGTTTTTGCCGGCCTTGAAAGAAACGAAGGTATAAATTTTGCAATTCCCGTTGAACTTTTAAAAGAGGTTCTTCCCGAGCTTTATGCGGGCGGAGAGGTAAAACACAGTTGGCTGGGCGGATACGGTAAAACCGAAAAAATAGATACAAAAACTTCAGGAGTAAAACTGGGATATATTCTTCCCGACGGCCCCTTATCCGTTTCAGGAGTTAAAGAAGGTTCCATTATAACCGAATTTAACGGAATGCCCGTAACTTCCGTGGAGGAAATACAGGCTCAGCTTTTGTCGGTTGCTCCGGATACTATAATTACGGTAAAAATAAAAGAGAAAGATTTTAACGGCTCTTATATTGCAAAGGAGCTTCCTGTTTTATGTAAAGCTCGTCCTATGTCGCCGGGCAGCATAGTTTTAAAAAAAGACAGCGATTGGAGAGCTGTGCTGCCGATTTTAGGCTTTTATCTGGAATTTTCAGGCAGAAGGAATTCTTATAGGGTAGCGGAAGTGATACCCGGCAGTACTGCCGATAAGGCAGGATTTACCGTAAATGATTATATAGAGTTTAACGGAAAATGGATAGATGACGATGATGAAGATATAGTTCACATCAGAATATATGCCAAAAAAGTAAAGGCGGGGTATGTGGACAGTTTTATGATTCTTTCGGCATACCTGGATAATCCGCAATTTTTTTAAAAACGGTATTTCGATAATTAAAAAATAAATTTTATATTGAATTTCAGACGGTATTATGAGAATTTAATAGATAAAATTTTATATTTTTCTCTCTAAAACGAACCTTTTTCGGATATAATATTGTAATTATTTCATGTTGTAATTGAAACTTTTCACCTATTGATTTTTTTTAAATTTTATGTATTATCAATGAAATAATATCAATTTGCGCATGAATTTGTTTCGGCAGTCTTGTTGCGGTTGGTATCTTATGTTTTTATTTTTAGTTTTTTGTAAAAAAGATACAAAAAGCTCGGGGTTGTTTTGCCTTTTTGAATTTTAAAGATAAAAATTAGGGGTGTGTATGAGGAAAAAACTTGAGTTTGTGTTATTTATATTTATTTTATTACGGGTTTATCCTAATGAAATTGAAATACCTGTAAAAGGAGGGAAGATATACGGGGAACTGTCCTTGCCTGAAGCGGCTAAAACTTTCCCCATTGTAATAATAGTTGCAGGGTCCGGGGCTACCGACCGCGATTGCAATAATCAGCCTTATCTTAAAACCGACGCTTATAAAAATACGGCGGAGCGGCTAAGTATTTCAGGAATTGCTTCTTTTCGTTACGATAAAAGAATGGTGGGAAAAAGTCAGTTTTCGGATTTTAAGGAAGATGATTTAAATTTTGAAATTTACGTTGACGACTTAATTCAAATTATAAGGTTTATAAAAAATATAAAAGGTGTATCCAAGGTATTTCTTTTAGGTCATAGCGAGGGTTCTCTTGTTTCAATTCTTGCTGCACAATCCGAAGAGGTTAACGGGTTAATTTCAGCGGCGGGGACAGGAAGAAACGCTGCCGATGTGCTTCAGGAGCAGATAAACAATAATCCAGATAGTCCGGAAATATTGCGTAAGGGTGTAGAGCGGGTTTTAAATGAGCTTCGTAACGGAAACAAGGTAAAAAATGCCGTAACAGCCTTATTGCCGGCGTTGTTTCGTCAAAGCGTTCAGCCGTATTTGATAAGCTGGTTTAAGTTTTCTCCGGATATTGAGATTCAAAAACTTTCGGTGCCGTGTTTAATTATACAGGGTTCCGCCGATATCCAAGTATCGGTTAATGACGCGAAATTGCTTTATTCAAAATGCAAATCGGGCGAGCTTTTAATTATAGAAAATATGACACATTCGTTAAAGGAAATAAGTTCGTCGGTCAGTCAAGAGGATACATATTCCAATCCGGATATTCCGGTTTCTAAAACATTTATAAATAATATAATCAGGTTTGCGGTAAAGTAAAGATTTGTATTAAATGTGAAATTTGTACGATATTAAGGAAGATTAAGATGAAACATAAGATTGCACTTATCGGTTGCGGGCGAATCAGTTTTAAACATATAGAAGCCTTTGTTTCTATGCAGGATACTGTAGAATTTGTTGCGGCTTGTGACCCCGTATCGGAGCGTGCTGAAGAAAAAAAATGTGAATATCAAAAATCGGTTGCCGACGCAAATGTAAAAGTGTTTGCCGATTACAAGGAGATGCTTAAGATTTGTAAACCTGAAATAGTTACTATTGCAACGGAATCCGGTAAACATAAAGATATCGCCGTGCATTGTTTAAAAAACGGTGCCCATGTGATTTGTGAAAAGCCTATGGCTCTTTCTACCGCCGATGCAAATGAGATGATTGATACGGCAAAGCAAAACGGAAAAAAACTTGCCGTGTGTTTTCAAAACCGCTTTAATGCTCCTGTGGTAAAGACCCGCGAAGCCTTGGAAAATGGCCGTTTCGGCAGAATGCTGCATGGAATGATTCAGATTCGCTGGAACCGTAATGAAAGTTATTATGAACAGGCAAAATGGCGCGGTACATGGGAGCAGGACGGCGGCACATTGATGAATCAATGTACACACGGTATTGACCTTTTGCAGTGGATGATGGGTGAAGATGCGGTGCGTGTACAGGCGCAAACAAGACGGTTTATGCGCCCGATTGAAGCTGAAGATTTCGGGTGTGCGATTGTTGAGTTTGCTTCCGGTGCTGTCGGTATAATTGAAGGAACTGCCGATATTTATCCTAAAAATTTAAATGAAACGTTAAGTCTTTTCGGAACCGACGGAAGTGTCGTTATAGGCGGTTTGGCGGTAAACAAAACGGAAACATGGCGTTTTGCCGATGCGGAAAAAATAGGTGATACGGAAGAAAAAATTTTAAATCCCAATGAAAAAGACCCCCCGACAGTTTACGGTTTCGGGCATACGGCCCTTTTTAGAGATTTTATAGTTGCCGTGGAGCAAAATCGTGAAGCGCTTGTATCGGGAGAAAAAGGTAAAAAAGCTTTGGAGATAATTTTAGCTATTTACAAATCGCAGAAAACGGGTATGCCGGTAGAACTTCCATGTAATTTTTCCACTCTGGAAATGGAAGGTGTTTTTAAATAAACTACAGGTTTTTTATAAATTAAATGGACAATTTAATTGTAGAAAAATTAAAATCTTTTTTTGACTTAAAGCCTGAAATTGTTTTGGTGATGCTTTACGGTTCATGTGCACGCGGAACGGAGCATAAAAACAGCGATGTGGATATTGCTGTCGCTGCACATGATGTTTTAACACTTGATGATAGATTGTCCCTGCAACTGGAGCTGTCAATCCTTTTAAAAAGAGAAATTGACCTTGTTGATATACGAAAAATTGACGGGCTGCTGCATTACAAAGTTTTTACGGAAGGTATTTGTATAAAGAAAATAAAAAAGCACGGTGAAGCGTTATTTCATAAAAATTTTATGAGTGCTTTATACTGGTACGAAGATTTTTATCCGATATATGAGCGCGGACGAAAATCTATTTTGGAGCATGCTTTCGGATAAATCTTTGCGGCAAATTAAAAATGGGTGTAGATAAAAACATAATTGCGGAAAAGTTAAAATCGCTTGAGCGTTGTTTGGAAAGAATAAAATTTCATACTCCGTTAAATGTCGATGGTTTAAAAAGCGATTTGGATAAACAAGATTTGATATGTCTTAATCTTCAAAGGGCTGTTCAGATTTCAGTGGATATTGCTTCTCATATTTTATCTGAAAAATTTCATGAACAGGCGGCAACCATGTCGGAAGTTTTTTTGGCACTTTCAAGAAAAGATATACTTGATGAGGCTTTAGCCGTAAGTTTAGCAAAATCTGTCGGATTTAGAAACATTGCCGTGCATGAATATAATGCGCTTGATATGGATATTGTATATTCAATTATTACAAACGAATTAAACTGTTTTTACAAATTTGCAAATACGGTTTTAAGTATAGTTAATAACCCGTAAATTTTTAAGGTGAGAAAATGAAAGTTCCTTTTTATACGTCAATTAGAGAATATAAAAATCTCAAATCCGAATTTGACTCTGCTGTGGCTTCCGTATTGGAAACCGGTGATTTTATTTTGGGAAAAGCCGTTTCCGAATTTGAAGAAGCCGTTAAGTATTATACGGGTGCAAAATATGCAGTAGGTGTTGCGAACGGCAGCGATGCTCTTGTGATTGCTTCGGATATTTTGGGCTTTAAGTCCGGTGCGGAAGTTTTAACGCCTGCTTTTACGTTTTTTGCTTCCGCTTCCTGTATTGCACGTTTGGGCGGAAGGCCTATATTTTGTGATGTCGATGAAGATACGTTTTGCATAAACATAAAAGATGCGGAAAATCGTATGACATCGAATACCGTCGGATTGCTTCCTGTTCATTTATTTTTGCAAACCTCCGATATGACGGCTTGTATGGATTTAGCTAAAAAACACAAACTCAAAGTATTGGAAGATGCCGCTGAGGCTTTCGGTATGAAAGATTTATATGACGGTGAATTGAAAACTGCCGGTACTATCGGAGATATGGGGGTTTACTCATTTTTTCCGACCAAAACCTTAGGCGGTTACGGAGACGGCGGTATGATTGTTACTGACAACGAGGATTACTATCTGAAAGCAAAGAGTCTTAGGGTTCACGGAGCTGTAAAAAAGTATCACCATGATTACATAGGATATAATTCCCGTTTGGATAGTTTGCAAGCTGCGGTTTTAAGTGTGAAGTTAAAATATATTGATAAGGCTATTCAAAAGCGGGCGGAGCATGCAAAACAGTATTGCAGTTTGCTTGAAAATATTAGCGAGGTCAGGGTGCCTCCGGTAAAAACAAAAGGTTTGCCTGTTTACTATGTATTTAATATACTTGCAGAAAATCGGGATGAACTTCAAAAATTTCTAACTGAAAAAGGGGTGGGTACTACCGTATACTATCCTAAGTGTTTACATGAACAAGAATGCTTTAAGTATCTCGGTTATAAGAAAGGTGATTTTCCGGTTGCGGAAAAACTTTGCGAGTCTGTACTTGCGTTGCCTATGTATCCTGAGCTTACTGCAGATGAGATAAATTACATTTGCGAATGTATTAAGGGCTTTTATAAGAAATAATATGCCGATTGTATCGACATATATATGTTGTTTTCATTAGCATATATATGTTGATTGTATTGACATATTTTAAAATATTGTTATAATTTAAAATATGTTAAAAGCAAGGCTGAAAGAAATATATTTAAGTCAAATAAAAGGTTTGGAGTTTGCCGATAACGGTGTATATCGTGATGCTTTAAACGATATGCCTAAGTTAAAGACGCATGCTCTCGTTATTAGCGGTGTGAGGCGTTGCGGAAAAAGTACGTTGCTTAGACAGTTTATAAAAAAGATAGGTTCTCCTTTTTTTTATTTGAATTTTGATGATTTGCGGCTTTTGGAATTTTCCGTTTCCGACTATGCTCTTTTAGACGAACTTATAGATGAAGCCGGCGTGCCGCTTATTTTTTTCGATGAAATTCAGGCTGCAAAAAATTGGGAGTTATATATACGACAAAAACTTGATGAAGGTTTTCAAGTTGTATTAACCGGTTCCAATGCATCGCTGTTAAGTCGAGAGCTTGGGACAAAACTTACGGGAAGACATATTGTAAAAGAGCTTTTTCCGTTTTCATATTCCGAATATTTGAGGTTTTCCAAGAGGAAAAATACTTATAAATCTTTTCAGGAGTACTTTCAATCGGGAGGGTTCCCTGAATATTTAAAACTGAAAGCTCCTGAAATTTTAACGCAGCTTCAAAAGGATATATTGTATCGTGATATAGCTGTGCGTTACGGTGTAAGCGATGAGCGTTCATTGCAAAGTCTTTATGTATTTCTTGCTTCAAATGTCGGCTCGCCGATTTCGCCGAGTAAACTTAAAACGGTAGCGGGGGTAAAATCGCACACTACGGTTCTTGAGTATTTTTCTTATTTTGAAAACTCGTATTTGCTTAGTATGGTGCCGAAATTTGCATGGTCGCAAAAGGCTCAAAGTTTAGCTCCAAAAAAGGTGTACTTAACTGATATAGGTTTTATACGGACGGCGGGTTTTTCATTTAGTGAAAATGCGGGTCATATTTTGGAAAATTTTGTTTTTAATGAATTGCGCAGAAAATACGGTGCTGCCGATGATAAGCAAATATATTATTTTACGGATAACGAATGCGAGTGCGATTTTGTAGTAAATCCTGCCTTTGCACCTCAGTGTATTCAGGTATGTGCAAAACTTGATAATGAAAACGGCGAGCGTGAAATATGCGGCGTGTTATGTGCAATGGAGTTTTTCGGTTTAACTGAAGGTCTTATACTTACCGAAAACTCTAACGACCTTTTTGTTCAAGATAAAAAGAAGGTGCGTATACTCCCCGTGTGGGAATATTTCGGGGTATAGGTGTTATTTATTACTGCGTTTTCAGATAAATTTGAAAGTGTAAAGTGATTTTATAAACATAAGGAATGTTTTAAGCTGCTATGAGTAATATATTTATACATGAATCAAGTTATGTTGATGAAGGTGCCGAAATAGGTGAAGGAACAAAAGTTTGGCACTTTAGCCACGTTATGAGCGGTGCGAAAGTCGGTTCAAAGTGTTCAATCGGGCAGAATGTAAATATAGGCGGTAAAGCTGTTATCGGTAACGGTGTAAAAATTCAAAACAATGTTTCATTGTATGATGATATAATAATAGAAGATGATGTGTTTTGCGGTCCTTCATGTGTTTTTACAAACGTAATAAACCCGCGTGCCTTTATTGAGCGTAAACACGAGTATAAAAAAACGATTGTAAAAAAAGGCGCTTCAATCGGAGCGAATGCAACAATTGTCTGCGGTGTAACAATCGGAGAATATGCCTTGATAGGAGCGGGGAGCGTGGTAACAAAAGACGTTCCGCCGTATGCTCTGGTGTATGGAAATCCTGCACGGGTACATGGTAAGGTAAATGAGGCGGGAGAGAAGGAGTGAAGAAGACAAAATCCGTTTCTTATGTTGCCGCGTGGAATATTACGGCTCGTTTTTTTTTGCAGGGAATTTCATTCTTATCGGCGCCTGTTTTTACTAGGCTTTTAACTACGGAAGATTATGGTAGAGTTGCTATTTATAGTGCATGGTTGGGAATATTGAATTTATTCATTGGATTGCAAACACACGGTTCAATTGCAAATGCAAGCATTAAATATGAGGGTAAAATGGATTCGTATCTCTCGTCAATTATGACTTTGTCATTTTTATCATTTGTATTTGTTCTTTGTGTGTTTGTAATTTTTCAAAAGTATTTATGTCGGTTGTTGGATATGCAGTGCTCTTTAATGTTTTTGCTGGTGGTGCATACATTTTTTTCTTTTGTTGTTAATTTTTATACGGCAAAATGGATTCAGTTTAGAGATGTTGAAAAGAATACAATAGTTTCAATTTTAATCAGCGGTGGAACTGTTGTTTTATCAATAATCTTTATATTATATCTTAATATTGAGAGTTATCGTGCAAAAATATATGGGATGGCTGTTCCTCAGATAATTTCTGGTTTTGTTTTTTTTATAATTTTATACTTTAAGGATAGGTGTTTTTATAATAATATTTATTGGAAATTTTGTTTGAAGTTAACGATACCGCTGATATTTCATTATGCTGGAGGAATTATACTTTCGCAAAGTGATAAAATTATGTTAAAAAAAATTGTGGGTTCAGATACAGCTGGGATATATAGTTTTGGATATACTGTAGCTCTTGTTATCTCTTCTATTTGGGCTGCATTTAATTCTACTTGGATACCTTTTTATTATGAATATAAGCGGGAGAACAAAAGAGAGGATATAATTATAAAATCAAATAATTATCTTTTTATTTTTTCAAGTATAACAATAGGTTTTATATTAGTTGTCCCAGAAGTATATAAAGTGTTGGCTCCTTCTAATTACTGGATTGGGATTCAATTAATGCCTCTAATTGCTTTGGCGTATTATTTTAACTTTTTATATTCTTTTCCGGGAAATCATGAGTTTTATAATGAAAAAACATTGTTTATTTCTATCGGTACATTAAGTGCTGCAGTTATTAATATTATTTGCAATTTATGGCTGATTCCTTTGTATGCAGGTATTGGTGCAGCTATTGCTACTGTTATTTCATATGTTTTTTTATTGGTATTTCATGATTTTATTGCACGATTTTTTGTAAAAAACTTTGAATATAATTTTGGATTTTATATAAAAGGCATGCTTCCTACAATGACAGTAGTTATTGCTTATTATTTTACTTTAAATTTTTGGCTTATAAGATGGTCGTTTGCTATGGTGGTAGGTTTTGTACTGTTAAGGCGAATTATCAGAAATAAAGCGTTATTTTAGTAAGGAGCCATATATGCAATTTAGTTTGGATGGATTTATTTCTAAATATGTAACGAAACGGCAGGACAGCCTTTTTTCGAGTGATGTTATTAACAATAAAAAAAAGTTATCGTCGATTATTAAAGATAACTCTATTCTCGTAATCGGCGGTGCTGGGAGCATAGGCAGTTCTTTTATTAAAGCGTGTTTGCCGTTTAAACCTAACTCATTGGTTGTGGTTGATATAAGCGAGAACGGTCTTGCTGAATTGACTCGCGATTTACGCAGCAGTTCTATTTTTATTCCGAATGATTATATTACGTATCCTATTAATTTTGCTGATACCGTTTTTGAAAAAATATTTAGAATAAGAGGCGGTTTTGATATTGTTGCAAATTTTTCCGCACATAAACATGTGCGGAGCGAAAAGGATGTTTTTTCGGTTGAAGCCCTTTTGCGAAATAATGTGCTTAATGCAAAAAAACTTTTGGATTTATTAAAAGAAATTCCACCGCAAACTTTTTTTTGCGTTTCAACGGATAAGGCGGCAAATCCTGTAAATGTAATGGGGGCAAGCAAGAAGATAATGGAAGACTTGATTTTTTCTTATTCGGATTATTTTCCAGTCAAAACAGCTCGTTTTGCAAATGTGGCGTTTTCAAACGGGTCTTTACCTGCAGGTTTTTTGGAACGAATTGCAAAATACCAGCCTATTTCCGCTCCTTTTGATGTAAAACGCTATTTTGTTTCTCCGAAAGAAAGCGGAGAGATATGTATGCTAGCCTGTATGTTAGGGAAAAATCGTGAAGTCTATTTTCCGAAATTGGAAAAAATTTCTACAATGACTTTTTCTGAAATTGCTGAGGCTCTTTTACACGAGTATGGGTATGAAGTTCTGCGGTGCGACTCGGAGGAGGAGGCTAAAAGCAAGGCTGCCGATTTATTTTTAGGTAGTAAAAAATATCCGGTTTATTTTTCTGCTTCTAATACAACTGGTGAGAAACCGTATGAAGAATTTTATACTGATTTTGAAACCGTTTCTATGAATCAGTTTGATTCGTTAGGAGTTATTACAAATATAGAAAAACGTCCTTATATTGAGATGATCGATTTTATGAAAAAATTGGATAGTTTATTTGATAAACCTTTTTGCGGAAAAGCTGATATTCTTCATTTATTAAAAGAATTTTTACCTAATTTTTATCATGAAGAAAAAAATCTTAATTTGGACGGTAAAATGTAATGAAAACGAAAGATATCATTTTGTTCATTAAGAATTTATATAAACAAGATTCAGTTCCTCTGCATGCACCTGTTTTTCTCGGTAATGAGAAGAAATATCTAAATGAATGTATTGACTCAACGTATGTTTCAAGTGTTGGTTCTTTTGTAGACCGCTTTGAACAAGATATTGCCGAATATACGGGGGTTAGCCGGGCTGTTGTTTGTGTGAACGGTACTAATGGGATTGCCGCCGCTTTAAGACTTGCCGGTGTCGAAATGCATGACGAGGTGATTACACAACCGCTTACTTTTATTGCAACGGCAAACGCAATTACCTATTGCAATGCACATCCCGTTTTTTTGGATGTGGATAAAGATACGATGGGGCTTTCACCGCAAAAGATGTCTGCTTGGCTGGATAAAAATGCGGTGCTGAACGGTGATGTTTGTATTAATAAAAAAACTAAGAGGAAAATCAAAGCCTGTGTTCCGATGCACTCTTTCGGACATCCGGTGAAAATAGACGAACTTTGTGAAGTATGCCGAAAGTGGAAGATTGAGTTAATTGAAGATGCTGCCGAAAGTATCGGCAGTTTTTATAAAGGTAAACACACCGGCTCATTCGGAAAAATCGGAGTATTAAGTTTTAACGGAAATAAAACAATTACCACGGGCGGTGGAGGAATGCTGTTGTTTCAGGATAAGCAATTGGGAGACTATGCAAAGCATTTGACAACGCAGGCAAAAATTCCTCACAGGTGGGAATTCCGCCACGATGAAATAGGTTATAATTACCGTATGCCGAATATAAATGCCGCATTGGGATGTGCTCAATTTGAATATATCGAAACAATTTTAAAAAACAAACGTGAGACTGCTATGCAGTATAAAGATTTTTTTAAAAACAGTGATATTCTTTTTTTTGATGAGCCTGAATACTCAAAATCGAATTTTTGGCTGAATGCTGTTATTTTTCCCGATCGAGAAAAACAGCAAGCTTTTTTACAAGAAACAAATGATGCAGGTGTAATGACGCGTCCGATATGGGAATTAATGAATCGGTTACCTATGTTTGTAAATTGTGAGTGCGGTGATTTAGCCAATGCCGAATGGTTTGCAGATAGGGTTGTCAATATTCCGAGCGGGGTGAGGATGTGAGGTGTTTCTTGTTTGTTAAGTCGGAGTTGAATTATGAAAAATTAAAGAGTAGCATCCTTATGTAAAATTACTTTGTTTTGGTTTAAATCTATAGAAAGCAATGCATATAAATTAAATTTGAAATTATCTGAGATAAATGTTGTTATCGGTGCAAACGGTTTAGGAAAGACAAATTTAATTTTGTTTTTAAACTGCTTAATAATATAATGATCGGTGCATTTCAAAATTATGTAGGTGTAAACGGTTCGGTTGAAAGTCTTTTGTATTTTGGATCAAAGCAAATATCTCTTATCAACTCTCGATTGGAATTCAAAACTGGATGCAATATTAATGTCTATGATATGAGTTTAGTAAAAGCTGTATTGTACTCTTTAATATTTTCAAAAGAGTCTATTGAGTGGAATGGAAAGGTATATGAATTTGTAAGCAGGCAAAAAGAAAGTTATTTGGTTTCAAATGATTTGAAATCTGTCAGTGAAAAAATTATCGGAATGATTTTATCAAACTGCAGGACATTTAAATTTCATGATACTTCTATGACTTCTCATATAAGAAGTTCTGCTCTGATCGATAATAATTGTTTTATTATGAGTGATGGTGGAAATATTGCAGCATATCTATATATGTTTAAAAATAGGTCTTCTGAATATAAAAAATATTATGAGAGAATTGTTGAATGGGCTCGGTTTGTTGTGTCACAGTTTTATGATTTTGTTCTTGAACCGCAGGTTCTTAATTCTCCATATATAAAGTTAGATTGGTTGGTAGTTGATAACAATGAATATATCTTTGATGCGGAACAATTTTCAGATGATTCAATTAGGTTTATTGCATTAGCAACACTATTCTTTCAGTCGCCTTAATTTTGCCGAATGTTATTATTGATGAACTTGAATTGGGCTTCACCCGCAAGCAAGTGATGTGCTGACTTCTATAATAAAAACAGCTGCCCGACATACTTAAATTATTGTTGCAGCACAGTCGGTTCGCCTAGTTGATAATTTCGATACATCGAAAATTATTGTTGCCGAATATGATTATCAAAATAGATTCAGCCTGTTTCAAAGATTTGATAACGATTATTTGAAAACATGGCTTGATGAATATTCTATTTCTGAGTTATGGGAGAGAAATATATTCGGAGGACAGTCGTGAAAAGCATCTTTGTAGTATGTGAGAGGCAGACTGAAGTTAGTTTTGTGAAAAATATACTTGTTCCTTATTGTTTATCACAAAACATGACTCTTATTCAGATAAGAATTCTTATAAAAAATGATAAAAGACTGGGGGGGATGTATAGAGGTGGTATGAGCAATTTTCAAAAAGCTGATTTTACGGTTAATGAATTTTTTGTCAAAGCAAAACATTAAGGTAATTTCGTTACAACGATGTTTGATTTTTATGGTCTCCCGAAAGATGTACCTACTATGACTAAAATAAATAATGTGAATAATCTCTATGAGAAAGTTGCTGTACTTGAAACAGCAATGCGAGATGAAAAAGATCATATAAAATATATATGTTCTATATATACAGTTGTATAAATTTGAAATACTTGTTTTTACCGATGTTATTGAAATTCAAAATGAATTTTTTGAATATGATATAACCTCAATTAAAGAGAGTACAGCAGTGTTTAAAAATTCTGAGTTTATTAATTGTGATATTGAAACATATCTGTCAAAGAGAGTCATTGCTTGTATCCCGGATTACGATAAAGTTATTTCAGATGTATCTATTTTGAAAAAATAGGAATGAATGTATTGTTATCTAAGTGTAAATATTTCTCTGAATGGATTTACAAGTTGGAAATATTATAGTATGAAAAAAACACATCTACATTATAACCGCTATGTATGAGAAATAGGCTGTTTTCGCAAAAATATGTATGCAAATAATAGGAGAGTAAAATTTTGAGAAAGATATGTGTTATTACAGGAACAAGAGCAGAATACGGTTTGTTGTACTGGATAATAAAAGAGATTGATACAGATCCTGAATTGGAATTGCAATTAATAGTTACCGGTATGCATCTGAGTAGTGAATTCGGTTTAACATATAAAGAAATAGAGAAGGAATTCAAAATTTCAAAAAAAATAGAAATTATTTTATCTTCGGATACTCCTGTTGGCATATCAAAATCAATGGGATTGGCAACTATATCATTTTCCGAAGCGTATGCAGAACTGTTTCCTGATATTATTGTTGTTCTTGGTGATAGATATGAAATATTTGCAGCAGTGAGTGCTGCTATGATTGCAAGAATACCTGTCGCTCATATTGCGGGGGGGGAAGCTACAGAGGGGCTTATTGATGAAGCAATTAGACATTGCCTTACAAAAATGAGTCAGTTGCATTTCACAGAAACGGAAGTGTATCGAAAAAGAGTTATTCAATTAGGAGAACAACCTAAAAATGTATTTTATGTTGGTGGTGCGATAACAGAAGCAAAAAAGCGATTACGCTTGCTTTCAAAGCAAGAACTTGAGCAACAGTTAAAATTCAAATTTTGGAATAGAACCATTTTGGTAACTTTTCATCCGCTAACTTTATCGTATACTACAAAAACAGAGTTTGAGAATTTGCTTTATATTTTAAATCAATATGGAGATTTGGGTATTATTTTTACAAAAGCAAATAGCGATACAGATGGTCGTGTCATAAATCAGTTAATTGACGAATATGTTTTTAACAATTCACATCGAGCTGTTGTTTTTGCTTCTTTAGGGCATTTGAGATATTTAAGTACACTCCAATATGTGGAAGCTGTTGTTGGTAACAGTTCTAGTGGGTTAACAGAAGTTCCGAGTTTTCAAATTGCGACCATAAATATTGGAGATCGGCAAAAAGGTCGTATAGCTGCAAGTAGTGTTATCAATTGCGATTCAAGTAGAGAAAGCATACAGGCTGCTTTCGATAAATTGAATAATGGTACTTTTAAAGAAACCTTAAAGTTGACTGTTAATCCATATGAAGGAGATTGTTTTCAAAGTAAGCAAATTATAAAAATATTAAAATCTGTCGATTTAGCGGATATAATAAAAAAACGATTTTATGATGCGGAGTTTTCAATATGAAAGTGCTTGTAATTGGAACTGTTCTTTTTTCATTAAGAGTATTAAATAAATTAATTGATTTAAATACAGATATAATCGGTGTTTGTACCAAAGAGGATTCTCATTATAACAGTGATTTTGCCGATTTAACTCCTTTGTGTATTGAAAAGAAAATTCCCTGTTTTTTGATTCAAAGTATTAACTCTCAAGACTGTATTGATTGGATAAAAAACTTACAACCGGATGTTATTTTATGTATTGGCTTATCCCAACTTATCGGGAAAGAAATTCTTTCTATACCTCCTCTTGGTGTAATTGGATATCATCCTACTTTATTACCAAAAAATCGAGGGCGACATCCCATTATTTGGGCATTGGCATTGGGATTGCCAGAGACGGGGTCTACATTTTTTTTTATGGATGAAGGAGCTGATAGTGGTGATATATTGTCACAAAAAGTAATTACAATTGATTATACAGATGATGCAAATACTTTATATACGAAATTGGAAGATTGTGCTTTGGAGCAAATTGAGAAATTTTTGCCGCAACTTTCAGATGGTTCGTATAAGCATGTTATTATAAAGCAAAAGGAGGCTGAATCGAATACATGGCGCAAGAGAGGAATTCTAGATGGGGTAGTAGATTTTAGAATGAGTTCTTTTGCTGTTTATAATTTGGTAAGAGCATTGACACATCCATATGTAGGTGCTCATATTTTATATAAGGATTCGATCGTTAAAATTTGGCGAGTAGAAGAAGTCGATTTAGAAGGTGAATTTTCAAATATTGAGCCGGGAAAAATTCTATTTGTTGCTCCCGATAAAATAATGGTAAAAACATACGATGGTGCTGTGAATATTTTGCAGCATGAATTTAAAATACTACCTAAAGTAGGTGAATATTTATGAAAGAAAACATATTAGTTATTGCAGTACATCCGGATGATGAAACATTGGGTTGTGGCGGAACCCTATTAAAGTATAAGTCATTAGGCGCAAAAATCCATTGGCTTATTATAACAGAAGATAAAGTGGAGAACGGAGCTTCGCAAAAGGAAATTGATGTTCGTAATCTTGAAATTGAAAAGGTTTCTTTTTTGTACGATTTTTCATCCGTGATAAATTTAAGACTCCCTACCAGGCGTGTTGATGAATATAGTATGTCGGAATTGATTGAAAAAGTTTCAAATGTTATAAAAAGTGTAAAACCAAATATAATCTATTTACCGTTCAAATCTGATGTTCATAGTGATCATAGAAAAGTGTTCGAAGCAGCCTATAGTTGTACAAAGATTTTTCGGTATCCATTCATAAAAAAAATATATATGATGGAAACAATAAGTGAAACGGAATTTGCTCCTAACACAAAAGAAGATGCGTTCGTACCAAATGTTTTTGTTGATATTTCAGATTTTATCGAAAGAAAAATAGAAATTATGAAAATTTTCAAAACAGAAATGTATGACTGTCCATTTCCACGAAATGAAAAAAATATACAAGCTCTGGCAACTTTTCGTGGTGCGACTGCGGGATGTAATTATGCTGAAAGTTTTATGTTACTTAAAGAAATTCAATAGTTTGTCTTATAGATGGGAACACAAAACGCTGTTAAAAAAGCAATGTTTGCTGTAAAAATGAAGTATTCCGATAAAAATTATTGGAGTGACGGAAATACAGTAGAGCAGATATATGAAATTTTGTATAAGTTATTTTGAAGGATCTATATGGTTACTATAAAAAATTGTATTGATGATTTGGAGATAGTCTACTATTTTTATTCAAAATAGATTGAAATAAAGAGTATATTAAATTATAATTTGTTAATATTGGTTATGTGAATTTGCTATATATAAAATAAATATTAAATTTAAGGAGTTTAATATGAAATACTGCTCAAAATGTGTAATGCCGGATACGCGACCGGGTATTAGTTTTGACGAAAATGGGGTTTGTTCTGCTTGTCAGTCTTTTGCTAAACGAAAAAATGTTGATTATCAAAAGCGATGGCGTGAATTGGAAGCTTTATGTGATAAATATCGGGGAATGCATGGTTCAAATGGGTATGATTGTATGATTGCCGTATCGGGCGGTAAAGATAGTCATTTTCAAACTTACCTTATGAAAGAAAAAATGAAAATGAATCCGTTACTTGTATCAGTTGAAGATAATTTTCCGATGACAAAAGCCGGAACTCATAATATAAAGAATATTTCAGAGGTTTTTGGATGTGATATTATTTCAATAAAACCGAATCTGCAGGCTCAAAAAGAAATTGGGCGATATACCTTTGAAAAATATGGAAAACCAACATATTTAATTGATAGATATATATATACATATCCATTGCACATGGCAGTTAAATTTAATCTTCCCTTGTTGGTTTATGGGGAAAATGTATCTTATGAATACGGTGGAGCTAATGCGATTGAGACATATTCTGCAAAAGATCAAATAAATAATGGTGTTGCGAGCGGTATAAGTATTGAAGATTTACTAGATATAGGTATTAATGCAAAGGCTTTAAATTTTTTTCTTCCTCCATCAGAGACTGAAATAAATAAATTAGAACCTATTTATCTTAGTTATTTTTTAGAATGGAATAGTTTTGATAATTACGAATTGGCAAAGCGATATGGTTTTCATGATTTAACACATGAGTGGGAAAGAACTCATCATGTCGAACAATTTGATCAAGTGGAATCACCGGCTTATTTAGTACATTCATGGCTGAAATATCCCAAATTTGGTCATGCAGCTGCAACTGATTATTGTTCTAGAATGATTCGATATGGAATGATTACAAGAGATGAGGCAATCAAATTGGTCAAAGAGCATGATCATGCGTTAGATCCAAGAAGTGTTAGGGAATTTTGTCAATTTTTTGGATACAGTGAAAAAAAATTTTGGGAAATTATTGATAGGCATTATAATAAAAGCATTTTTGATAAAAAAAGTAACGGTATGTGGATATTAAAAGAATCTGTTAAGTAAACTTATGTTAGAAAAATTGGATATAGTATTGATAGGTGCAGGTGGTCATTGTCTTTCCGCTATTGATATTATTGAGCAAGAGAATAGATATACTATTAAAGGAATATTAGATCCTGTAGGGATTGGTGGAAATATCCTTTCGTATCCTATATTAGGTGATGATTCTTTAATCCCGTCACTTGTTAATGATAAAACGGTTTTTCTGATAACAGTTGGGCAAATAAAATCTTCTGCGATACGCCAGCAAATTGCGGCTTTATTAACCGAGTATCACGCGAATATTGGAACGGTGATTTCTCCTCGTGCCTATGTTTCAAGGTATGCCCATATTGGAGCTGGAACACTGATTTGTCATGATGCAGTAATTAATGCAGGTGCGATTGTGGGCGAACATTGTATTATCAACACAAAGGCTGATATTGAGCACGGTGTTATCGTAAAAGATTTTTGCCATATTTCAACAGCAGCAGTCATAAATGGTGACTCTGTAATTAATCAAGGTGTTTTTATTGGAAGCAACGCGTGTGTAGCACAGGGTGTAACTGTGCAAGATAATTGCGTAATCAGTGCAGGAGCGTTTATAAAAAATGAAGACTTTTATTATTGCGGAAGCAGGTGTGAATCATAACGGCAAATTAGACATTGCATTAAAATTGTGCGATGAGGCAAAAAAAACAGGGGCGGACGCTGTTAAATTTCAAACATGGAAGACTGAGGCTCTTCTTACAAAAACCGTTGCCCAAGCCGACTATCAAGTGCGGAATACCAGAAAAACAAGTTCTCAGTTTGAGATGTTAAAGGCTTTGGAACTTTCTTATGAAGATTTTCAAAAGGTAAAAGAATATTGCAACTCTATCGGTATTATGTTTTTGTCAACAGCCTTTGAAAAGGAAAGTTTGGATTTTTTGATTGGCTTAAAAATGCCAATGATTAAAATCGGTTCGGGAGAAATAACCAACATTCCTTTTTTACGCTATGCGGGTTCAAAACATCTACCTATTATTTTAAGTACGGGAATGGGTTCTTTATCGAATACAGATGTTGCCTATAGAACGTTGAAGGCCGCGGGGGTAGAACATATTACGCTTTTGCACTGCACGACAAATTATCCTTGTCCAATGGATGCGGTGAATCTAACTGCAATGCAAACTCTGCATTCCGCTTTTCACTGTCCAGTAGGGTATTCGGATCACACTGTAGGTGATGAAGTTTCCATTGCAGCGGTTGCTCTTGGGGCTTCTGTTATTGAAAAACATTTTACGCTTGATATAACAATGGAAGGTCCAGATCATGCCGCAAGTACCAATCCGAAAGAGTTCTCGATAATGGTACAAAAAATTAGAAACATAGAAAAAGCATTAGGTAGTGGTATAAAGCTTCCGTCGCAAGCAGAAAGAAAAATATCTGAAGTTGTGTTAAAACGAATTGTTGCAAAAAAGAAAATTTCTTGCGGCGAAAAATTTTCAGACGATAATATAACCGTAAAACGAAGTTCTGACGGTGTTTCCGCTTCGCTTTGGGATACCGTTATTGGACTAAGTGCAAAAAAAGATTTTGCAGAAGATGAGGGAATTGAGTTATGAAATACACTGAAGAATATCTTTTTGTCATTCCCGCACGAGGCGGCAGTAAAGGTATACCTCATAAAAATATTAAGCCGCTGAATGGAAAGCCTTTAATTTGTTACTCAATAGATATTGCAAGAAGTTTCACTGATGATGAAAATATATGTCTTTCAACCGATGATAAAGATATTATTGCCGTTGCAAATAACTATGGATTAAAAGTTCCTTTTGTGAGACCTGATGAGTTTGCGACGGATACGGCAACAACGAATGATGTTTTACTTCATGCTCTTGAGTATTATGAGACTCTTGGACGAAAATATAAAGCGATAGTTTTATTACAGCCTACTTCTCCGCTTCGGTCTACGCAGGATGTATTAAATGCAATAGAACTATATATAGATGAGTTAGATATGGTTGTTTCCGTTAAAACATCCGATATCGCGGCAGTTATTTGCGAAGAAAACAGTAATGGATTCCTTGAAATGTCCTTCAGTAAAAATGCCACTCGGCGGCAAGATGTAAAACCGTATTATGAATATAATGGTGCCGTATATGTGATAAATCCGAAATCTTTAAAAGACAAGGGGATGTTCCATTTTACAAAAATCAAAAAAACGGTGATGGATACCATTCGCTCAATTGATATTGATACAAATTTTGATTGGCAGTTTGCTGAATTTATTTTACATCGTCAGGATGCTGGAGATTTAGCAAAATGAATGTACAGGTTTTGAATATTTATAAGATACATTACAGCTGTACGATTCTTGATGCTTTGACACAACTTAACATGGTTTCAGATAACGGCATGCTTACTTTATTTGTTGTTGATGACAACGATTGTGTGATAGGCTCGCTTACTGATGGAGATTGTCGTCGTGCTTTAATATCTGGTATTGCTTTGAATGAAGCGGTAGAATCGGTTATGCATAAAGATTTTACCTACATCATCACCGGCAGTAATTACTCAATAGAACTTATCAAACATATTCGTCAAAAGGGACTTAAGCTTGTACCGTATCTCAATGGAGATAAAACGATTCGAAAGATCTTAGATTTTTCCGATGGAAAATCATATTTACCGATAGATGCGGTTTTGATGGCAGGCGGAAAAGGGGAACGGCTTCGTCCGTTGACGCTTACAACGCCGAAACCGCTTTTGAAAGTAGGTGATAAACCGATTATTGATTATAATATTGATAACCTGATGCATTATGGTATTGACCATATACATGTTACGGTTAATTATTTAGCGGAACAGATTGAAGATCATTTTTCCAGTGAAAAAAACGGCGTAAAGATTAACTGTATCCGAGAGGGTGAAAAGTTTTTAGGAACCGTTGGCGGTGTTCAATATATTACTGAATGGTATAATGATGTTATTCTTTTAATGAATTCCGACCTTTTTACCAATATCAATTTAGAAGATTTTTATTTGCATTTTTTGAAGTATAAAGCGGATATGAGTGTGGCCGCTATGCCATATAATGTAAATATTCCGTACGGAATTCTTGAACTTGAGGATACACGAAATATTGTTGGAATAAAAGAAAAGCCGAATTATTATTATTATGCCAATGCAGGAATATATCTTTTCAAAAAAGAACTTCTTGATTTTATTCCTAAGGATAGGTACTATGATGCCACTGACTTTTTGATGGATTTAATTAAGCATAACCGCAAAGTTATTCGCTTTCCTATTTCTGGCTATTGGATTGATATTGGGAAACCGGCTGATTTTCAAAAAATTCAGGAAATTGCAGGACATTTAAAAAAATAGCTCTGTTGTATATGAGAAAATTGTTGGAAAATACTTTAGTTTTTATGGTTAGTAATATTTTTATAAAAGCTGAGGTTTTTATTATTACTGCTTTATACTCATTTAATATCTCCCGATGAGTATGGAGTGATACATTTTTTAGTTATTACTGCGAGTTTGTTAACGATACTTATTTCTTTTATGATATACAGAGGGCTTTCACGTTTTTATTTTACTTGTAAAAATGATGGTGAGATAAGTGTACTGTATACTGTTAGTATTAAATTTTCTTTTTTCACTACTACATTTTTCTATATAATTTTATATATAATTCTTGTTTTTATCAAAACTGAATGTACATTTTCAATAAAAACTTTTTTATATTGTACTTGTTATTTCATGGTTAGATATTTTTATAAATAACGCTATTGCAGTATTAACAGCACAAAATATGTTTTATTATTGACAATGATTATTTCTCTTATCTGTATACTACTAAATATTATATTTATTGTTAATTTTAAAAGTAGGGTATTAGCTTTTTTAGTGGATTTAATAAAAGAAAATTTTATATGCAATAGCATGTTTGTATTTAACAAAAAAAATATCTATTATGGAGATATTCGAAACATAAAAACTGCGTGAGATGATATGGTATTCATTTGTACGAATAGCTCTTGAATTGTCGGAACTTGTGACAACTTTTGTTGATCGTGTAATGATTTATAATCTGAAAGCAAGCTATGATGCTGGTATATATTTTATTGGCTATAAGATTGGGTCTATAGCAGATATTTTAATGATATCGGTAAATACAGCTATGGTGCCTAATATATTCGAAAAACATAGTGCAGAAAATTCAATCTATAGTGAAATTGAAAAAGTAAGTTCTATAGTTTTTATCTTTTTTATTTTATTATTTTTGAGATGTCTCTTATTATCAATGATATATTTGTTTTTTTAATGAAATATATACAATAGCGAATATTGTTGTGTTATTAGTTCTGTATAATTTTTATTTTAATGGTTTAAAATTAATTTTTAAAATATAAGTTGATTATAATCTTAGATTTACTAAATATAAATTTGTCTTGTGGGTTTGTATCACTATTTTAAATATTGGTTTTAATTTTATTTTTATTCTTCTTTTTTGGTATGAATGTGGTGTTTTTTGCTACTTTGTTATCATACATGGTTATACTTCCATTTATTATAGGTTTAGCATATAAAGTTTCTCTCGTTAGTTTTGATAGAAAACTTATTATAGGATTTTTAATAACTTTTTTAGGTAATGTATTTATTTTTATGCCAGCAACTACTTTTGTTTTATTTATGATAAAATGTTTTTATGTTTAGCATTTTTTTTTTTTTTTTTTTTTTTTGTTTATTTTTCTTTAACTTTAATATAAATTTATTAAAAGGCTTATTTTTAAAATATAATGATAGGGAGTTATTATGAAATTCTTCATTTTTATTTTCTATAAGTTTAGTTTTGATGAATAAATTTAAGAAATTTATTATAGAATCAGGTCGAAAGGTAAGATTTGAAACTTATGCTATGGGGTTTAATATTATTGAATTTTTAAAACAAAGAGAATAAATCAATAATGAGAAAAGAGTTGGTATTTATTATTCAGGTACGCTTATATATAAAAGGTGAACGAATGATGAAGATATCGATTTGATTTATAGAGATTTTGATTGTGGGGCTGGGAGACTTACAGAGTATGTCTATGATATCTATGCCATTATTATTATAATAAAAAAATAAGTTTTTTGTTTTGTGGATGAGACATCTCTTTATAAAATATATTATGTATTTAATAATACTTGTTTGCATATTTTAATTCATTTTATGTTTTGGCAAAAGTATTAAAAATTCATACAGTGAATTGGCGGGTTTTAATTGAAAAATGATTTCAACGCGGTGTTTTAAGTAACGAAACTATATTTTCTGATATATCATCTTCAGGGTAATGAGGTTGTGATGCATGATTTTGAAATAAATAGATTGTGTTGTTTTGCCTAAGAGCATTCTTTTATTATTGATATTTTAAGTAAAAATTTTAATGACTGTGTAGATTATCTTACTGAAAAATTATGAATATTAGTTCAAAAATTTCTAAATTGTATAATAAAGTTACTATAAATATGACTGCATGATTAGATTATCGAATGGTTTTAGCTTCTTTTATTTCAAGCGGTAAACAGTCTTCTTTACAATATGGAGTTGGAAATTCTTTCCTGGCTAATACTAAAACAGAAGACTTCAAGATTGTTAAATGTATTGCTAAAAAATATGGGTTACAATATGATATTATGTATTGGACAACACCTGGGGGAGTATAGATATTATTTTAAATTTACATCAGTACTTGGAGTATTTTGTAATATATGGTTGTAATATGAATATTTTAAAATTTTACTCTAAAGAGTTACCCTTATTTACTGACTTTGCAGAATTTGGATATTTTGGAGAATCATTTAGGAATGCGGATTATTTTGAGCATCTTGGTAGCAGTGCTGGCTTTCTGTTTGATGATGCTAGAGATAAATATCTGAATTATGATTAGAAAATATTTTATACACTTCCGATATATTTGATTTATGGAGAGAAAGCATTAAGAAGTATTTTTCAATGGATATTTTTAATAATAAAGTCACACAATAATTATTGACATCTCTATTAATAAAATATCGCAGAGGGGTTGATTTGTTGATGTAAATCTTTTTAAATCAATATTATGTATGGGGTCTCAATTATGGGAGATGTTTTTGTATTGGGTGTTGATGAATTTATGCCATTAACGTATAAAAATAATACTAAATTTATGATATCTGTTTTATTGAATACTAATAAATCAATTTTTGATTACCCTGTGTTTCTCTCTGTCGGTTTTGGAATTATAATAAAGTGAAAGGTGGATTAATAGAGCCTTATTTTGCTGTCTTAAAAATATGAATTACTGACAGTATAAGAAATACTGCTGTAGAATAGACCATGAGGAAATTTTACCATATGATTGCTCGAAAAAATAAATCTTACATTAAACAGCATTTAGTAAACAAAGTTAAAATAGTTTTTGATATTAACACGTTACATAGAGAGAATTTGAAACTTATTTTCCCTGATAAGTTTATGGGTGATTATAGATTTCTTTATGAATATTATTTGTATTTATTATTAATAAAGGTTGTGATTTTATAAGGTGTATTGTTATGAAAACAGATGTTATTGAAAAGGTGAAATATATTGAAACCAGCTATCCTGTTGAAACTATTGAATATGATGGTATAAAGCTGTGGCCGTTTCTGCGTTCAAATATATTCACGATTTATTATTATTCAGATGAACAGTCAGATTCTGTTGTAATGAAGAATGTTTCAGCAATTCGGCGTATATGGCAAGCAATTACAACAACATCTTTAAAAGTGATGTTCAAAAAAAATGCAGCCTTTGTATTTACGGATGATGTAGGTGTAAAAAAATATAATGGTGCCTATATTGATCGAATTATGTATGGAATTTTTACTGTAGAGGCTAAAACCATACCTTGTGTGGTAAAATTAATGTCGAGAAATATTACTGCAAAAGATAAATACATCAATTCAGATTTTATTATATTTATAGCCAAATTAATGGAAATATTTTATAAACCGAAGTTGACTAATATAAAAAATATATGCATTTTGGATGAAATTATTGAATACTTAAAAATTGATTTTAAATATTCAAAATATTTACGCTCAGTTAAAATTCTGTTAGATTTTTATACTTGGTATTTTAAACTAATAAAACCGATTAAAATATATGTAAATTGTTACTATGATTTTTGGCGACTGCCTGCTTTTTTTGTTGCTAAACAAATGCGTATACCTATAATTGAGATGCAGCATGGTTTAATAAATCTATCGAATATAGCATATATTGGATTTAAGAATATTACACCTAATCCATATCCCACACATTTGTTTGTTTTTGGTGATGCATTTAAATTGTCCGTAAATGAATTTATATATCCTAGTAAAAATATTTTTGTTGTAGGGAATTGTTATATAGATTTAATGTTGCGAGATAAAAATAGGAATTCGAAATTATTTAATAAAAAATATCCTAATATTAACAATAAGATAATTATCACTGTTGCCAGCCAATATGATATTGATAGGGAGATATTGGATTTTACAATGCAAACTGCCTCGATGGATGAACGTTTCTTTTTTATTTTTATTCCGAGGTTCATAAAGGATTATCATAAAAAATTTAAACATGCCAATATTTCAATTGAAACGGAGTTGGATGTATATCAGTGTATGCAAAATTCACATATTACATCGGCAGTTGTGTCAACATGTGCTGTTGAAAGCTTGGCTTTCGGTACGCCGACTGTCTTAATAAATATTGGAGGCCTTGCGGTATTCAATTATGCCGATTTTTTTTCAGAGATTCATTCGGTTTTATATGCTGATACACCGGACGAATATGTACAGCAAATATATAAAGCAATAGCATTTGATAGAGTCTCTGTAGCAGAAGAAGGCAAATTATTTTTTGCGGATAACTATTCTGAGAGATTAAAAGATGCAATTATAAAAATTGAAAGTAAATAAATTATTATTTAGGAAGGTTGTTTTATGTCTGAATTTAAGCGTTGTAATAGATGTATTATGGATAATATATCAGATACAAATATAAAATTTAATAATGAAGGCTATTGTAATTATTGTACGAATGCATTTGCAGTAAAACCGTTCTCTTATTTTCCAAATTCTGAAGGTTCTAAGAAGTTAAAGGAGCTGCTGACTGTATTAAAGAAAGACGGTGCAAGAAAAGAATATGATTGTTTAATGGGAATATCAGGTGGACTTGACTCTTCTTATCTTGCATATCTCGGTGCCGTAAAGTGGGGATTACGTATTCTTGCTGTTCATGTTGATGACGGGTTTGATACGGAGTTGGCTAAGGATAATATTAAGCATCTTGTAGAAAAAGCCGGTATAACTCTTATTACGATAACTCCTGATGAAGAGCAATTTTTGGATTTAACACGAGCTTTTTTTTATGCAGAAGTTCCCAATTTGGCTATACCGCAAGATAATGTTCTATTTGCAGCTTTATATGATTTTGCACGGAAGAAAAGAATAAAATACTTCCTTTCCGGACACAATTTTTCATTAGAATCCATTCTCCAATCTGATAATACACATTCTGCATATGATCTTAAACATATTAAGGCAATTCATAAACAATTCGGAACTAAACCGATTAACAAATTACCGTTGATTTCTTGGCAGAGGAGAATGATTGATAATAGGCTTTTACGTTTAAAAACCGTAACACCATTGAATTATATAGATTATAATAAGGAAGATGCGATAAAAGAATTACAAGAATTTTCCGGCTTTACATATTATGAGGCAAAGCATCTTGAGAATGTGCTTACAAAGGTAATTCAACTGATTTGGTTTAAAGAAAAATTTAAAGTCGATAAGCGTACATCTCATTTATCAAGTTTGATCGTTTCAGAGCAGTTAACACGGGATAAAGCATTGGAAATATATAACAGACCCGCTTATGACAGCGTTCAAATGGAAAAAGATATTTCATTTGTTTTAAATAAACTTAATATATCAAGAGATGAGTTTAATCTGATTTTAAAAAAGCCTCCTAAACAACACTCAGATTATAAAACATCATATTTTTTAGACTTATTTACTAATCCAAGTAAACTCGTATTGCTAAGAAAATTCAGACGTTTTTTACGTAAAACTTTTAAATCAAGATAGTCTTGTTTTATGCACATACTAACCGTAGTAGGCGCTCGTCCGCAGTTTATAAAGGCGGCTGTTTTAAGCCGCTATATAAAAGAAAATCCTCAATTGGGAGTAAAGGAAACATTAGTTCATACCGGGCAACATTATGATAAAAATATGAGCGATGTATTTTTTACCGAGATGGATATTCCTCAGCCCGATTATAATTTGAAAATAGGCTCCGGCTCTCATGGAAAGATGACCGGTTTGATGCTTGAAAAAATAGAAGGGCTATTGTTGAATCTTAAACCGGATATAATACTTGTATATGGTGATACAAATTCCACGTTAGCGGGAGCATTAGCGGCAAGTAAACTCCATATTCCTGTTGCACATATAGAGGCGGGGCTTCGTTCTTTTATGATGGAGATGCCCGAAGAACAAAACCGCAGACTTACGGATCATCTTTCCACATGGCTTTTTTGTCCTACTGATACTGCTGTTGAAAATTTAAAAAAAGAGGGAATGATAAATTCTTTCGGAAAAATATCGGCTGATAATAAAGCCGTGTATAAAACCGGCGATATTATGTATGACGCATCTTTATATTATAGGAAGAAAACGGCCGATATTGAAATACCTAAAGATTTTATTTTACTGACTATTCATCGTGCAGAAAATACCGATAATATTGAGCGGTTGAAAAATATAGTTGAAGCGGTAAATAACCTTTCTGAAAAAAAATTTATTTTTCCGATTCATCCCAGGACGAAAAAAATATTATCCGAAAGCGGGCTTTCCTTCGGTTCTAATGTTAAGCTGATTGAACCTGTAGGTTATTTGGAGATGCTTAAATACGAAGAAACTTGTTCTGCAGTACTTACGGATTCAGGCGGTGTCCAAAAGGAAGCTTTTTTCTTTCAAAAGCCGTGCATTACAATGCGTGACAGCACTGAGTGGATTGAGCTTGTAGATTCCGGCTGGAATATTCTTGCCGGTGCGGATACAAAAAAGATTATAACCGCTCTTACAAATATTAAAGTTCCTGATAAATATCCTGAGCTTTACGGTAATGGAAAAACCGCCTGTAGGATTATAAAACTCTTAAACATATAAAACTGAATTACCGATAGGAGATTATTTATGAGTAATTATGAAAATATAGTAAAAAAGATAAATGATAACACCGAGGTTGTCGGAGTTATCGGTTTAGGCTATGTAGGTCTTCCGCTGGCTGTTTCCTTTGCTAAAAAGAACGTCAGAGTTCTGGGATTTGAAAAAAGTATGAAGAAAGCGGAACTTGTAAATGGCGGCAAGAATTATATAGGTGATATTAAAGATGAGGAATTGTTTTCCGTAGTAAAAGAAACAAAACTGCTTTCCGCTACTACTGACTTTACCAGGATTAAAGAGTGCGATGCTGTAATTATTTGTGTGCCTACACCGTTAGACCACTTTAAAAAGCCCGATATGAAATTTATTGAACAATCTTGTATTGACATCGGTAAGAATATGAAAACTGGAACTTTTATTTCCCTTGAAAGTACAACCTATCCTACAACAACCGAAGAATTTATGAAACCTATTATCGAAAGAGAGTCGGGATTAAAGGAAGGAAAAGATTTTTGGTTATGTTTTAGCCCTGAACGGGTTGACCCGGGTAACAAAGATTATAAAACCGATAACACTCCGAAAGTGGTAGGAGCACTGGGAGAGGATGCTCAAAAGATAGCGGTTGCTCTATATGGTAAGGCTATACAACACTTATATCCGGTATCAAGTCCCCGTGTTGCCGAGATGGTAAAGATATTGGAAAATACGTATAGGTTAATAAATATTTCACTTATAAATGAACTTGCTCTTCTTTCGGGGAAAATGGATATAAATATTTGGGAAGTAATAGATGCCGCAAAGACAAAGCCCTACGGGTTTCAGGCATTTTATCCCGGACCCGGCATAGGCGGGCATTGTATACCTCTTGATCCGTTTTATCTTGAACACATCGCAAAGGGGTTTAATTTTGATCTAACGATGATAAACACAGCGGGAAATATAAACAACCAAATGCCGCATAAGATGATGAATAAGATAATGTATGCCCTTAACCGAAAACAAAAGGCAATGAACGGAGCAACTATTTTATTTTTGGGAGTTGCATATAAACCGGATATTGATGACCCTCGTGAAAGTCCCGCCTTACTTGTAATGGAAGAGTGTGCCAAAAAGAAAGCTGATGTTATATATCATGATCCTTATATAAGTGAGTGTATGGATGATAATGGCAAGAAGTGGGTAGGGGTAAAATTAACTGATGATCTTTTACAAAGAGCGGATTGTGTTGTCTTTACGACAAATCATTCGTGTTTTGATGTTGAACATATTGTTGAAAGAGCAGGTTTGGTGGTTGATTTACGAAATGCCGTAAAAACCGTTCATATCGAAAACGATAAGGTGTTTAAGTTGTAGGAAATGATATATGAAAAAAGGTCTGTATATTGTAAATTTCGATCATAAAATTACAGCAACTGAGTGGCGGAAGGACGGTGTTTTAAAAAAGATTGCTGGACAGATAAAAGCTTTTAAGAATGCAGGAATACAGATTGAATTGTTTAATGTTGGTGAAAAAAAAGTAAACTATTTTTTTAGATTTTTTTTTAGTTTATTTAATAAAAAACAGTATCTATTAGGGAAGATAGATAATTTAAAAGGGCTTGATTTTGTTTATATAAGGAATTTTGTACCTATAAACATAGGATGTATATTTTTGTTGAAATATCTCCATAGAATGGGAAGTAAAATTATTTATGAGTTTCCGACATATCCGTATGATGGGGAACATACGGGGTTTAAAGGTTTCTTTTTTTTGATTATAGATAGATTATTTCGTAGATTCTTAAAAAAATATGTAGATTATGTTTCTACATATTCAGATGATGATAAAATTTTTGGAATACCTACAATTAGGATGGTGAACGGTATTGATTGCTCTGATATTCATGTTATAAAATTGACTGAAAATAAATCCGGTTTAAATTTAATTGCTGTAGCTAATTTTAATCAATGGCATGGGTATGATAGATTGATAGAAGGTTTGAATGAGTACTGTAAAAGTAAATTATCTGGAAAAGTTTATATCAGCTTTGTTGGTGATGGTCCTGATTTGGAAAACTATAAGAGAAAAGTTATAGATTATGACTTGAGAGATTTTATTTTTTTTCATGGTTCGTTATCGGGTGAAGATTTAGATGCGGAATTTAATAAAGCTGATTTAGCTATATGCTCGCTGGGATGTCATCGTATAAATATTTTTAAAGGCTCTTTTTTAAAAAGTCGAGAATATTTGGCTCGAGGATTACCTATGATCTCTTCAACAAGGATAGATATTTTAGATACCTCGTTTCCGTATATACATTATGTACCGGAAAATGAAAGTCCTATTGATATAAATTCCATTATTAAATTTTATGATACATTAATACTAAAAGAAAGTCGTAGTGCCCAAATTAAAAATATTAGATGCTTTGCAGAGAAGTATTGTGATATAAAAATAACTATGCAGCCTATTATTCAGATTGTTTTAAGTGATTAAGTTGGTGATATAATGCCTATTTATGTTTTAATATTATTTTTTTTTGTATCGGCTTTTTTAAGTTGTAATAGAAAGTATTTTACTGAACTATCATATTTTATGATTTTGATGTCTTTGCTTATCTTTCCGATACTTATAGGTATAAATTCAGATAGGGCGGATTTTGGAAATTATTTATTATTTTTTCAAAATTCACCCGTTTCTATTTTTTCTGTTGATTTTTTTGAGTATGCACGTGAACAACACGCCGAATTAGGTTATAATTATTTTCAAGCTGTTATAAAATTTTTTGTAAATTCTGCAACATTTTTTTTTATAATATTTTGTTTTATTAGTCTTTTTATCCGCTATAGACATTATCGTTATTTTATCTCACTATCCGATTTGGCGATAGTTTTGTTTGCTTTTTTTGCACATGAATTTATTAGAAAAGATGCTGTACAAATACGTAATGGTATGGCCTCCTCTATTATTCTTTTTTCTTTAATTTTTTTATTTCAAAATAAAAGAATTAAATTTTTGTTTCTTGTTTTTCTTGCTTCAAGTTTCCATATGGTTGCTTTAGCGGCATTACCGCTTTTTTTTGTTAAATCTCATAAAATTTTTAGACACAATAGTTTTTTATTATACATATTTGTTTTTTCTTTAATTGCCAGTGTTTTTTTTCCGGTAAGAAAGGTGTTATCTATGGTATCGTTTGTTTTGCCTGCAGATGTTAATGCTTATTTAAACTGGACTGATTATTTAGTTCCTATGTCTTTTACCAATCCTATTTTATTAAAACAGATAATAATAACTATATATGTTTTTTTAAAACGGAAAAAATTATTTGGTAATACATTTATTTATTTTTTATTCAGAGTATATTTATTAAGTACTTGCTATTATTTAGTTTTTCGAGATTTTGAAATTATTTCTGCAAGACTGGGAAGTCTTTTTTATGCTGTGGAGGTTCCGCTTTTGATTTTAATAATAAATCACTCGAATAGAAATACAATAATCAAAAAATCTTTGTTGTGTCTGTTTTATTTTATGTTTTTGTTGATAAATATTTTTACATATAAATTTTTAGGGTTTGAGATTAATATATATTGATATATTAATTGTACTTAAGTTATTAAAAAAGGTGAGCTTATATGCAAGAACTTTCATTGAAAGAAATACAAGAAGAATCTTTAAAAATTTTAAAATTAGTTGATAATATTTGTAGAGAACAGGGCTTTACCTATTGCTTATTTTATGGCACTCTTATAGGAGCTGTTAGACATAATGGATTTATTCCTTGGGATGATGATATTGATATTGCTATGCCCAGGAATGACTATGAAAGACTAAAACAGTATTTTATTGTTAATAAAGATAAGCTAATGCCTTATGTTTATTTTGACCCTGACACTAATAAAGATTATCCTTATATGTTAGCGCGAATTTGCAATTTGGAGTTTAAAATAGAAACTCAAAATGAATATGATTCAGGCATGGGGGTGTTTATCGATATATATCCGTTAGATATAGTAAGTAATAATATCCTAAAGCGATTTCTTATTTCTTTGCAAGCTAGATTTTTTACGGCTTTGTATGTTGTAAAATCGAGAAAAGAAATGTTAAAAAAGAGAAAATGGTTTTATACTGTTTTACAATATCCTCTTTATTTTTTGAGCTTATTTTATTCCAAGGGAAAAATTTATAAAAAGCAAATGATACTTATAAGGCAAAGTTATAATAATAAGTCCAATACTCTTTCTTGTATAGTATGGTCTGGAGATGTTTTTAAGTATTTTTATGAAAAATCCGATATAGAAGATGTAATTGATTGGGAATTTGAAAAGTGTTTTTTTAAAATACCGAGAAATTATGATAAAATATTAACAAATGATTATGATGATTATATGCAGCTGCCTCCCGAAAAAGACCGTATAGCACATCATTTTTATAAAGTTTATCGTAAGGATATTGAAAAATGAGAAGGCTTTTGTTTTATTTTAAAAAATACGGAGGATTTCAATATTTAAAGAATTTGTTTTTTGAGAGATTGTTTTTTTATGCTGTTTTTCTTTTTTTTATACTACCTAAAAATATAGCCGGATTAAAACAATTTGAAGAAATATTAAGTAATAAACGTTTATTATTTTATAAACATAAATTTAAAAAATTATTTAAAACTTATAATTTTTCCGAAACTGTTAAATCGAGAGATAATAAAGCTGCAAAAACCATCTGGTTTTTGTGGCTGCAAGGATTGGAAAACGCTCCTCCGGTTGTAAGAATATGTTATAATAGTCTATTAAGTAAGCTTAAAGATTACAAACTTATTCTTTTAACATCGGAAAATATAAATAAGTATGCAGCTTTACCTGATTATATACTTGAGAAGTGGCATAAAGGATTTATAACAAATACTCATTTTTCAGATATTTTACGTTTGGAGTTATTAATTACTCATGGCGGGATTTGGTTGGATTCTACTGTTTTACTGATGCAAGATAGAATACCTAAGCAAATTGAAGATGCTGATTTATTTTATTTCCAGGTTTTACAGCCTGGTTATACGTCTGTGAATATGTCAAGTTGGTTTATGGTTTCTAAACCTAATAACAGATTGTTATGTTTTACCCGAGAGTGTCTATATACATATTGGCGGGAAAATAATAAATTATATAATTACTTTTTATTACATTATTGCATTATGTTAGCGGCGGAAAAATATCCTGAAGTTTACGAGAATGTCCCTAAATATTCCAGTGCTCCGCCTCATGTTTTACAGTCAGAACTTTTTGAACCTTATAATGAAGAACGGTTTGCTGAAATATCGGATATGTGCTTTGTTCAAAAACTTACATATAAATTTGATTATGATAGACAGAATATTGAAAATACATTTTATTATAATATTTTGCATTCGTTGTGTTTTGAAAAGTTGCTAAATTAAAATATCGTATATATAAGACTGATATTCATGTTGCAATTATAATTTTATCATAAATAATACTATAAGTATATATCCATATGTGTAATAATAAAATTTTATTAACTCGAAATTTAAAGATGTCGATTATAAACTCTCATAACTCATTTAATTTTATTCGTCTTGTCTGTTGTCTTATTGTTATATATGAACATACTCTTGTTTTAACTGATATACAGTTTATCAATTTAAATCTTCGTGGAATTGCCGTAAGTATATTTTTTGTACTGAGCGGTTTTTGGGTTACAAAAAGTTATATAAGCTCCGTATCCGTAAAGAATTTCTTTATAAAGAGGTGTAAACGCCTGTTGCCATTATATTATGGTGTAATAATAGTTACGGCAGCAGGTTTTGTTTTTTTTACTAACCTGTCAATTAAAGACTATTTTATGAATACGGGGTTTTTTAAATATCTTTTTGCAAATGCTATTTTTTTAAATTTTCTTGCGCCCAATCTTCCGGGTGTATTCGGCGGTTTGCCGATTAACGGTTCTTTATGGACATTAAAATTGGAAGTGGGGTTTTATCTTTTGTTGCCGGTTATAGTGCATATTTATAATAAACTAAATACTGTCTTTAAAAAGAATATGTTTTTATTAATAATATATCTTTCTTCATTTTTATATTTATTTGTGTTTATATCCGTTAAAAATCATTATAATTTGCCGCCCCAGCTGCTACATCAACTGCCGGCATATATGGCATATTTTATTTCCGGTATGCTATATTATTTTAATTGGGAATTCTTACGTAAACATGAGCGAAAACTTTTTGTGGTTTCTTTGGCGGTTTTCGGTATTACTTGGTTTATAAAATTTTTACTTATTGAAGTTTTGTTTCCTTTTGCTTTAGCATCATTTGTTATGTTTTTATCCGTCCATTTGAAAATATTTAATAGCATCGGTGCCGATATTGATTATTCTTACAGTATGTATTTATTGCATTATCCTATAATTAGGATTCTTGACAGTTTACAGTATTTCTCTTTAAAACCCGTAATTGCAATTATTGCCGTGTTTTCAATTACCTTCTTAATTGCTTTTTTGATTTATAGATTGAAATTTTTTTTATTAAGTTTAAAATAGGATTCATCTCATTATGATAACAGCTTCTATTGTTTTATATAATACGGATATTATGCAGTTGCGTGATATTATTAATTCTTATGCTCCGAATTCCGATAGATTGTTATATCTTATTGATAACTCTGTAAAAAATATAGCAATAGCAGAATTAGGAGTTGATGTAACTTATGTCCGGTATATATTTAATAATAAAAATGTAGGATATGGAGCCGGACACAATATAGCTATCCGTGAAGCTATAAAACTTAATTCAACTTATCATTTAGTTATGAATTCCGACTTAAGTTTGAGCCTGTTGTTTTAGATGAATTAAAGTCTTTTATGGATTCAAATGATGATGTTGTCTATTTGTTGCCTAAAATTGTATATCCCGATGGTAAGTTACAATATTTGTGTAAGTTGTTACCGAGTCCTTTTGATTTATTCTTAAGACGGTTTTTACCGAGATGGAAGATTTTACAAAAATATAATGATAGATATACTTTGAAACATTCAGGTTATGATAGGATTATCAATCCTCCGTGTTTATCAGGTTGTTTTATGTTTTTACGGATGGATACAATAAAGAAGCGCAATATCTTTTTTGATGAGTGCTTTTTTATGTATCTTGAAGATTTTGATATTATTCGCCGATTGCACAGATATGGAAAGACTGTTTTTTATCCGTATGTTACTGTCGTTCATGATCATGCACAAGAATCATATAGGTCAATGAAGATGTTGTTGTTGCATATACATTCTGTAATAAAGTATTTTAATAAATATGGCTGGTTTTTTGACAAGGAAAGGAAACTGATGAATAGTAATATATTATCTGAAATCAATAATCTTTTCTAACATAAAAAGGAGATTTCATATGAAATCCATAATCCTGGCCGGAGGTGCCGGCACTCGTTTGTATCCGCTTACCAAAGCGGTATCAAAACAAATTTTACCCATGTATGATAAACCTATGATTTATTATCCGCTTTCGGTTTTAATGCTGGCTGGTATCCGCGAAGTTTTAATAATTTCAACACCGCGTGATATAGTTCTTTTTAAGGAACTGTTCGGTTCAGGTGAGCACTTGGGTATGAAATTTGAATATGCAGTGCAGGATGCGCCGCGGGGTCTTGCCGATGCTTTTATTGTCGGAGAAAAATTTATCGGAACGGATTCTTGCGCTTTGGTGTTGGGCGATAATATTTTTTACGGCAGAGGTTTTTCAGGGATATTGGCGAATGCCGTTTCTACAATAAATTCTGAAGGCGGTGCCGTTATTTTCGGTTATTATGTAAAAGACCCTACCGCGTATGGGGTGGTTGAATTCGATGAAGGCGGGAAGGCATTAAATATAGAGGAAAAACCTAAAAACCCGAAATCGAATTATGCCGTTCCCGGATTATATTTTTATGATAATAAGGTTATAGAAATTGCAAAGAATGTCAGGCCGTCTGCACGGGGCGAAATTGAAATCACTTCCGTAAATAATGCTTATCTTAAAGACGGTAAATTAAAGGTTGAAAAATTGGGCAGAGGAATGGCCTGGCTTGATACGGGTACTTATGACGGATTGTTGGAAGCTTCAAACTTTATCGCAACAATTCAAAAACGGCAGGGAATGTATGTTTCATGTATTGAAGAGATTGCATATTTAAAAAAATGGATAACACAAGAACAGCTTTTTAATTTGGCTTTAGAATATAAAAACGAATACGGCGAATACCTTAAATACATTGCGGAGAATTATTGATGCCTTGTACAATTACGAAATGTTCTATTGAAGGGCTTTATGAAATACAGCCTAAAATATTTTCGGACAACCGCGGATATTTTTTTGAAAGTTGGTCAAAACGTGATTTTGAAAATGCCGGAATACACTACGATTTTGTGCAAGATAATCAATCGAAGTCGGTTAAAGGAGTATTGCGCGGTATTCATTTTCAAAAAAAATATCCGCAAGGCAAATTAGTTCGGGTATTGAGCGGTGAAGTATTTGATGTTGCCGTTGATATTAGGCCTTATTCTCGGACATTCGGAAAATGTCATACGGTTATTCTTTCCGCTGAAAAACAAAATCAGTTTTTTATCTCACCGGGTTTTGCACACGGTTTTTTAGTTTTAAGCGATGAAGCCGTTTTTGCATACAAGTGTACTGATTTTTATCATCCCGAAGATGAAGGAGGGATTATGTGGAATGACCCTGCACTCGGTATTACATGGCCTAAGCTGGATATTCCATATATCTTATCGGAAAAAGATACTAAGTATAATGCTTTTTCCGAGGAGTTTTAAATGGTCTGGTTAATAGGCGCAAAGGGAATGCTCGCTTTTGAAATTGCGTCATTACTCAATAAAAATAATATCGAATGGGTCGGTTCCGATATCAATGCGGACATTACCGATAAAAAATCTTTAGAAAGATTTTGTGAAAGTAATTTTTTTAAAAACACATGCGATTGGATTATTAATTGTGCAGCCTATACTGCCGTAGATAAAGCCGAAAACGAATCGGAAAAGGCTATGTTGATTAATGCAGATGCCTTATGTAATATTTCCGAAATTGTAAAACGGTGTAATGCCCGTCTTATTCACATTTCTACCGATTATGTATTTGACGGCAGTTCTTCAATCCCATATATCGAAACCGATAAAACTAATCCGCAAAGTGTTTACGGCAAAACGAAGTTGCAAGGTGAATTAAATATTCAAAATAATTTAACCGAATTTTATATTATCCGGACTGCGTGGCTTTACGGAAAAAACGGACAAAATTTTGTTTCTACTATGATACGGCTTATGAATGAACGGTCGGAACTGTCGGTTGTGAATGATCAAATCGGAAGTCCCACCTATGCAAATGATTTAGCTAAAGTGATTGTAACCGTAATACGGGCAAATAAAAAAGAATATGGGATATATCATTATTCAAATGAAGGGCATATTTCTTGGTATGATTTTGCTTGTGAAATATATAAGCAGGGAAAAGAAATGGGGTTAATCAAAAACGATTGTTTGATTAAGTCTTGCACGAGTGCCGAATTCGTTCAAAAGGCAAAACGTCCTTCCTTTTCCTTATTGAATAAAACAAAAATAAAAACGGTTTTCTCTCTTTCCGTTCCCGATTGGAAGGAAAGTTTATCCGGTTATTTAAAGGAGTTGGTCTAATGCGGAATTTAAAAAATATTCTTATTACGGGAGGAGCCGGTTTTATCGGTTCTAATTTTATCCGAACCCTTTTAAAAGATAAAAAAGAATTTTCAGGTCGCGTTATAAATCTTGATGCTCTTACCTATGCGGGAAATGCGTCAAGTCTTTCGGATATTGAAAAAGAATTCGGTTCATCGTCCGGGCATAACCGCTATGTTTTTATACACGGAAATATCTGCGATAAAGAAGTCGTAGATAAAATATTCGGTGAATACAATATTGATACGGTTGTACATTTTGCGGCTGAAAGCCATGTTGACCGCTCCATTTTGGGGCCGGAAGTTTTTTTAAAAACAAACGTGTTCGGAACCTTTACGCTGCTTGAAACGGCAAAAAAATATTGGCAGCGTGAAGACGGTTTTATAAAAGACGGTGTGCTTTTTCATCATATCAGTACCGATGAAGTATACGGCTCTCTCGGTGCGGAAGGCTATTTTGAAGAAACGACCGCTTATGAGCCGCGCTCTCCGTATTCTGCAAGCAAGGCCTCAAGCGACCATTTGGTAAAAGCTTACTTTCATACTTACGGACTTCCCGTTACGGTTTCCAATTGTTCTAATAATTACGGCCCTTTTCAATTTCCTGAAAAATTAATTCCTTTAATGATTTTAAATATGCTTGACGGGAAAAATCTTCCTGTGTACGGGGACGGTAAACAAATCCGCGATTGGATTCATGTAAAAGACCATAATGAGGCGGTGTACTTAATTTTACAAAAGGGAAGGGCGGGAGAAACATATAATATCGGCGGCGAAAATGAATGGGAAAATATTAGACTTTTGGATAAACTTATTGAAATTGTTTGTTTAAAAGCTCATCTTAATGCAGCTGACGTAAAAAAAACGATTACGCATGTAACCGATAGGCTCGGGCACGACCGCCGCTATGCAATAGACTGTACAAAAATAAAAAAGGAACTCGGCTGGACACGTTCTTTTAATTTTGAAGCCGGTCTTGCAGATACGGTAGATTGGTATTTACAAAATAAAACTTGGATTGAAAATGTCCGCTCAGGTGAATATCGTAACTGGATTGAAAAGAACTATACAAAACGGTAAATGCTTCCCGGCAATTTTCTTACCTTGGATATGTTGTTCAAGTCCTTAATCCTTCCGTTTTTTGGCTGAAAAAATATAATTATAATCATATAAAAAAGGCGGCTTTGATTGTTATGTCAAAGCCGCCTTTTTTTATTCTATGTTCTTATCTGTCTTCTAACTGCTGCAAAACTTTTTCGTTTTCCAAGGTTTTCGGAATATCGCTGTAAATTTCCGGAGTAAAAAGCGAGCGCGGTTTTACAATATTTTGAATATTTGCATAAGCAAGGTTTACCGCTTTTGAGCGAATCATTGTTTCGGGATTTCTGTTTAATGCGTCCCACGCTCTCGTAGATTCTCCCAATAAAGAAATAGCCCTTCCGTTTTTATTGGAATCTCCGTTTTGTACGGCAATCCTATTTAAAACCACTCCTAAATTATTTGCAGTTTGCATATAGTTTTCTACAAATTCCGCATGGTCAACCCGCGATTGCGGAAAAACAATTCCTTTTCTGATGCGCTCCGCCTCAAGCAATTCCATAAGTCTTTCATAATAAGCTTGAGAAGCAAAATAATTTCCGCGTTTAAAAAGCACATTTCCGAATCCGTATAAAAGATTTCTGTCATTAGGTTTTTCGGTATATGCCAAGGTCATTGCAGTCATTGCGTCTATATAATTTTCTTTTTGGTAATGAATATAACCTATCCTGTATTGAATGGACGGTGTATTATTTAATTCCTGACTTGCCTTTTCATACGCGTTTAAGGCGGAATCGTAATCGCCAGATACAAAATATGAAATGTCTCCGTAATCGGCATAAAGTTTTCCGATTATACTGCTGGGATAAATCCGTTTTTGAGCGGTGTAATCTTCATATTTTGAAAGAGCCTTTGCATAAATTTCTTGTGCCTCGTTATAGCGTTTATCGTTTGAAAGAAGCTCTCCGTAAAGCCGCATAGAGTCAAGCTCGCGTATTACTCTTTTTGGAGTCATTTTTATACTGTCTTGATAAAGTTTAACTGCCGTTTCCAAATATATCTTTGCGGCTTCCGGTTTATAATTATGAATAAAAAATCTTCCTAGATTATAATTTGCTTCAGGGCTTTCAGGAGCCGTTTTTATTGCTTTCTCTAAAAGTTCTCTAAGGTCTTCGATTTGACTTCTAAGTTTATCGGAATCCGACGGTTTAGGCTCGTATCGTTTTTCCAAAAGATAGCCGCTTAATTCTATTAACTCATTTTTATCAAATTTTGTATTAAGAAAGTGTTCTTTTAACGGTAAGACTTCAGCTAAATTATCCGTGCGGATAAAGTACCGCATCATTCTTCCTAATATGGTATTGTTTTCTCCGTACATATTTATAATTGAAACAAAGGTTTTTCTTGCATTTTCATACTTTTCAGAGTCTTCATCTGCCCAATCTAAATAAACATCGCCTAATGCAAGAAGTGCATTTTTATCGTTTATGTGATAGTCAAGTACACCTCGTTTTAAAACTTCTTCCGCTTTTTCATAATTTCTTAAATCGGTACTTAACATATCCGCATATTCAATTCCGCCTTGTACATCGTGATTAAAATCGAAAAGAAGCCTTTTATAAATCGCTTCGGCGGAAAGAAATTGTTTTTTTGCGCGGAAAGCGTTTGCAAATTTAAAATACCAGCTTCTTTTTTTCTTATATGTTCCCGCTTCATCGAAAAGTTTAATTGCATTTTCATATTGTTCGTTTTCAATACCTGCAAATCCGTTTTTATAAATTCCTTCTGCAGTTACCGGTTTATAAATAAACTGCCAGACAAGCACAAGTATTGAAAAAATCAAAATAGTCGTCATTGCGGTTAAAATTGCAGCAGGAAGAATTTTATGCATAAAGCGGTATTTAAAACTCTTCTTTTCTTTTTCATATTCATCGTAAGATTTTTTATCAAAACCTTTAGGAATTGTAATCGATTTTTCTAAAATGCCTTCGAGTTTAGCAGCAATTTTTTTAAGAGAAACACCGCTTATAATAAGGTGAACAATTTCCATCTTATTAAGTTCCGTGTCATCTCCGTTTGCAAGGTAGTCTTCAATTTCAAGCCGCACATTTAACGGGAATGAAGAAATGCGCTCTATAAGTTTCTCGTAATCGGCTTCGCTTATTGAAAGGGGAATTTTGCCTTCATATTCTTCTTCATTGATTGTCTTTTTTGAATCGAAGAATTTAAAACCCTTATCCGGTGAAAACTGTGTAAAACTTTCGGGAACGGAAAATTCATCCATTCCGCCGCCCATGTCGGTATTTAATACATCATCGTCTATTGCAAAGGCTGTATGCTCATCTAAATCGGGAATATCTATTCCGCTGAAATCCGGAGGAGCCGTTTGACTTGCGTTATAAGTTTCATTTTCGCTTGCAAGACTTCCTTCCGTTTCGGTATCCGAATAGTCCGTTTCTATTGAAGGAGTAAGGTCGCCTATATCGAAGTTTTCAAGCTGCACCGATGAAGGTTCGCCGCTTTTAAAATTTCCGCTTGTATCGGAAGAGTCCGTATCGGGCATTTCGAAGTCTTCCAATCCGGACTCGCTTATATCGGGCACAGTAAAATTGCCTATGTCCGTATCTTCGGCAGTCGGGGAGGAAATTTCTTCAACGTCGAGGTCTTCCAATCCCGAATCGGAAATATCGGGCATATCAAAACCGCTCGGTTCGGAAGTTTCGACATTACTGTAGACGTAATCTTCAGGTTCAATATCCGTAGGCGGTAAATAATCTTCAGTTTCAGATACGGAAGTTAGGCTTTCGTCATCTTCTTCTTTAAGTTCTTCCGGTTCGTCGGCATCGCTTAGAGTTTCTATTTCAGGAATGTCTTTTTCGCCGAAGTCCGACTTTGTGTTTATAGGCTCATCTATGCTGAAATCCGGAAATGAGGAGTCTTCTTTATCGGGGTTTTTTCGGGCTTCTTCCACCATTTCGCCGAAGCCTGAAAGCAGAGCTTCAGGTACATCGGGAACATCGCTGTCCAAATCCGCCGTATTGTTTTTTTCATCTGCGGGATTTTTTTGATTTTCCTGTTCGCCGAAAGAGTCAAGGTTTAAACCTGAAACCATATCGTTAAATTTACCCGTATCCGGCTCGTCTTCTTCATCTCTTTCTTCCATAAAAAGAGAAATTTCCTGCATTTGATTATCTTTAGATTCCGAAGGACTTTCTATTGTTTCGCCGTTTTTTGAAAAAGCGTCAAAGGACGGCATTTCAAAGGTATTTGAAAGGTCGGGGGTATCGGCCGGGCTGTCTAAGTTCGACGTTTCACGTATTTCAGGTATATCTTGTGATAAAACGGTGTCCTGTGAAAAATCGCCGATATTATCCAAATCGGTTAAATCGGGCAAACTTTCCGTATCGGTGTTCCGAATATCTTCGTTTTCTATATTATTAAAATCCGTTGGATTGTCTAAATCCGCAACTTTTTCTTTATCCGCCGCTTTATCTTCCTGTTTATCAAGATTGTCAAGAACTATGCCTCCTAATAAGTCGTCTACATTTACATCAGGAACGGGAGCTTCTTTCGGGAGCGGAATTTCTTCATATTTTTCGCCCCAATTAGCCATAATTTCAGGCTCATTTGCTATTCCCCTGAGTTCGTTTTTGAATTTTTCAAGCTCTTTTATACCTGGCATATTTTATACCGACACCTCTCATAATATTTTCGGCGTATTTTTATAGGACTTGACAGTTATAACATAAATCCTTCGATTTTTCAACAGAATCCGTGCGTACATAACCTCAAGTTCGGCGCTTATTTTTCTTTTAGATTAAGGTCGTTTTTAAAAGTGATTTTATAAGTGCGGGAAAAATCCGTAATTGCATTGACGGTTCGGGCTGAGTGTAATTTATTTTATTCCGAAAATCTTTTTTTGAAGCATTTTTCCCGTAGGCGAGCAGGCGAGCCCTCCTTCCGCGGTTTCACGTAAGGAAGCGGGCATTGAATCTCCTACTTTTTTCATCGTAAGAATTACTTCATCAACCGGTATGACGCTTTTTATTCCCGCAAGCGCAAGTTCCGCTGCGGTAAAGGCAAGGCTTACTCCGGAAGCGTTCCGTTTTACGCAGGGAACTTCAACCAAGCCGGCTACGGGGTCGCAGACCAGACCTAAAATACATTTAATTGCAATTGCCGCCGCATTTGATACCATTTCGGGATTTCCCCCGCAAAGTTCCACTACGGCTCCTGCCGCCATTGCGGAAGCCGAACCGCATTCGGCTTGACAGCCTCCTTCCGCCCCTGAGATTGATGCCGAATTCGCAATTACCATGCCTATAGCTCCTGCCGTAAAAAGCGACATAACCGCATCTTCTTTTTTTACGTCTTTTGTTTTCAGTACGGCTCCTATTGCTCCCGGTAATATACCGCAAGAACCTGCCGTAGGGGCGGCTACGATTTTTCCCATTGAAGCGTTTAATTCCGAAACCGCCATTGCCATTCGTATTCCGTTTGCCAAAAGCGGGCCGCAAAGGGCTGTCCCGTTTTCGGAGCGTTCGTAAATTTTATATGCATCGCCGCCCGTTAATCCGCTTGTAGAGCGTATATCGGGATTCGTTCCTTTTTCTATTGAATCAAGCATTACGTTTAAATGTTCTTTCATTCTGTCAAAACATTTTTCTTTCGTTTCTTCGAGGGAGGCGCTTTGGTCGTCTAAGATTATATCCGAAATCCGTACGTTCTTTTTTACGGCAAGGTTTACAAGTTCCTGTATAGTTTTATATTCCATTTGTGTATATACTCCATATTCTTGTCAAAAAAGTTATCTTAAAGATTTTTAAACGGGCTGGATAAGTATGGCATCGTAAACATTATCTATTTTAAGTATATCTTCCTTAACGGTGCTGTCCACGCTTAGTCCGTCCATCTGAAGGCACATAGTTGCGGTTCCGCCGCGGTAATCTCTTCCGATATGAATTTGCGAAATGTTTATCCTGTGTCGGGCGGTTATCGAAGTTATAGCGGCAATTCTTCCGGGAATATCGCTGTATTCCACTACCAGAGTCGGGCTTTTTCCGGTAATTTCGACTTGTTTTCCGTTAATTTCGGTAATAATAATATTTCCGCCGCCTATGGAAGAGCCTTTAACGGACAGTTTTTTTCCGTCTATTCCTTTAACTTCTATAAAAGCGGTGTTGGGGTGAGCGTTTGAAAGCTCTATTGTTTCAAATTTTATATTTAAACCCTGCTCTTTTGCAAGAGTAAGGCTGTTTCTTATACGTTCATTGTCGGGCTTCATTCCCATAATACCTGCGGCTATGGCTCTATCGGTGCCGTGTCCCTTATATGTATGAGCAAAGGAGCCGTGCAGATAAACACGGGCTTCTACGGCAGGTTCGGCCAATAACATGCGCGTTAAGTATCCTATACGCACCGCTCCCGCCGTATGCGAGCTTGAAGGACCTATCATAACAGGTCCGATGATATCGAAAATATCCATAAGTAAAAAATATTATATTTAAAAAAAATATGCAAGTCAAGCGGTGAATTATTTAATTAACGAAGAGGGGAGATAGTTTTGTTTTTTTATTATAAGGCTCTTTTTTTTTTTATAAAGAATGATATAATTTGCCTCTGTCTTTTAATTTATGTAAAGATAATCGAATTAAAGATGAGGAATTGTAATTATGAATAAAAAAACGGGAGATGTAATCGTTATAGGATTTGCTCTGTTTGCAATGTTTTTAGGTGCGGGAAACCTGATTTTTCCGCCTACTTTAGGACACCTTGCAGGAACCGAATGGTTTTTTGCTTTATTGGGCTTTTTGGTAACCGGTGTAGGAATGCCTGTTTTGGGTATTATTTCTATGGGAAAATGCGGCGGCAGTCTTTCGGATTTTACTAAAAATATAAATAACGTTTTCGGAACCTTTTTTATAATTTTTGTTATGCTTATAATAGGGCCTCTTTTTGCAATTCCGAGAACGGCCGCAACTACTTATGAAATTGCGGTTAGACCTATGAATTTCGGAATAAGCTCGGTTACCTCATCATTTATATTTTTTGCAATAACGCTTTTTTTCGTTTTGACGCCGAATAATGTTATAGACCGTGTAGGTAAATTTTTAACACCGGCTCTTATTTTAGTTTTAGCTCTTTTGGTAATAAAGGGTATTATTACTCCTATCGCGGACCCTGCAAGCCCCTCTATCGATAAAATCTTTTTACGGGGTTTTAAAGAAGGTTATCAAACTATGGACGCCTTGGGGTCTATGATTTTAGCTACCATAGTTATTTCAGGGATAACTTCAAAGGGGTATACGGAAAAAAAAGACCTTTTAAAAATGACGGTTTATACCGGATTTTTAGCCTGTTTGGGGCTGGGACTGGTTTACGGCGGGCTTGTTTATGTCGGGGCTACGGGAAGCTCCGTTTTACCCGAACAGCTTTCAAGGACGGAAATTGTTGTAAAATCAAGCGAATTGCTTTGGGGAAATGCGGGCCGAGTAGTGCTCGGGCTTGCAATAGGGCTTGCATGTTTAACTACCTCAATCGGCTTAACCGCTACGGCCGGAGAATATTTTGCAAACCGCTTTAAAGACGATATAAGCTATAGGGCAACCGTAATAATTATTTGCGTCGTAAGTTTTTTTCTTTCAAATTTCGGTGTGGATAATATTATTGCAATTGCAGGCCCTATTCTTGAAGTGGTTTATCCCGTAGCTATAGTTCTTATAATTTTAAATTTATTTATCGATTATATTCCGAATAGATATTTTTACAGCGGTGCGGTTATAGGAACCCTTTGTATAAGCGTTTTACAGGGCCTGGTGGCGGCTAAAGAGTTAATAAATAACCTGCTTATTAAAATCGGGGCGGTTCCTTCGATGAATACGGAAGCCCTAAGTTTTAATACTACAATCAGGGTTTTAAAACACCTTCCGTTTGAAGGTATAGGCTTCCCATGGCTTTTACCCGCAATCGGAATGTCTTTGTTGTTCGGTTTCGGATATATTTTATCCGAAATAACTAAAAAAGCTCCTTCAATGAAAAATAAATAAGGATAATGTAAATGTCTCAAATAGAAAAGATAGATTTATTGGATTTAGATGAAGAAGATTACGATACCGTACTTGCTTCGGATATTTATTTTAGCGGAAAAATAGAATGTAAAAAACCTTTTATGATAAAAGGTTATGTAGAGGGAAATTTGTTTTCTACAAGCGATGTTACGATAGACGAAAATTCTTCGGTTAAGGCGAATATAAAAGCCGACAGGGTTGTTATAAAAGGCTCCGTTGAAGGCGATGTTACCGCCGAAACTATGGTGCATGTTTTTTCGTGCGGAAAACTTATAGGCGATGTAACGGCTCCGGAAGTGGTTTTGGAAAGCGGCTGCGTTTTTAACGGAATTTGTACAATGACAAAGGATTCTCAAATTGGCAGATAAGAGGTTTACAATAAATTTAAACGGTATAAGTTATCTTTTTTTTCTGCTTTTTTCACTTTCTTTATATGCTCAAGAAAAGCCCGATGCCCTTATTTTGTATAAAGACGGAAAATATGCGGAAGCCGTTTCGATATGTGAAGCCGAAATAAGGCAGAATCCTTCAAATTTGGACAGCTACGTAGTTATGGCATGGGCCTTGCTTGCGGACGGACAATATAAGCGCTCTTATGATATGGCTTCGGAGGGGCGTAAAATAGTCCAAAACGACCCGCGTTTAATTGAAACCCAAGCGGAAGCCTGTTTTTATTTAGGTAAAAATATCGAAGCGTTGAACCTTTTTCAGGATTATATTTTTTATGCCCCGCAGGGAGTACGTATTCCGGCTTCTTACTATTTTATGGGTGAAATATATTTGCGTATGTCAAAATACAGGCATGCCGATATTGCCTTTTCCGTAGCCGTTACCCTTGATTCCTTTAACAGTTTTTGGTGGGTAAGATTGGGCTATGCCCGCGAGCAGACAAGGGATTTCCGCTATTCGCTTGAGGCCTACGAAAAAGCTCTTTCGCTTAATAAAAATCTTGTAGATGCGCAAAGGGGAAAAGAGCGGGTTTTAAAAAAAATTTTAAATTATGAATATACAATTTTCGGTGCGTATAGAAACGCTGGGCTGCCGATTAAATCAAGTGGAATCGGAAGCCCTTGCCGTGCGTTTTGCTGAAGCCGGTTTTAAAATATTTTCAAAAGACGTTGCATTTTCCGATAAAAATCGGGTAAAATTATGTTTTATAAACACTTGCACGGTTACGGGCAAGGCCGAGCAAAAAGCGAGGCGGCTTATAAGGCTTCTTTTAAAAACTCACCCGGAAGCCGTCGTAGTGGTTACGGGCTGCTATGCGGAACTTGAAGCCGAATTTATCGAAAGTATTTCTCCGCGCGTTGAGGCATTTTCGGGGAAGCGCAAAGATGAGCTTTACACAATACCGGAATTTTTAAAAGAATCGTTAGCCTTAACCGATTTTTACGATACGGAAAGCATAAAGAAAATTATTTCCGAATTTAAAACAAAGGTTTATGCAAAAAAAGACTTTAAGTTCAGCTCTTCCAAAATGTTTAAACTCAGCTCTCCGGTTTTTATGTTTCATTCAAGGGCAAGTTTAAAAGTTCAGGACGGCTGTAATAATGCCTGTTCTTATTGCAGAATAAGACTTGCACGGGGAGGCTCCATTTCTCTTCCCGCCGAAGAAGCCGTAAACCGCCTAAGGCAAATCGAAAAAAACGGTGCCGGTGAAGTTGTTTTGTCGGGCGTTAATCTTTCGCAATATTATGATGAAAAAACTGGAGGCTTTGCAAATTTACTTTCCCTTCTTTTAAAAGAAAGCGGGCATATACGCATACGTATTTCAAGTCTTTACCCCGAAACGATTGATGAGGCAATTTTACCCGTTTTACGTAACGGAAGGGTATGTCCCCATTTTCATCTTTCGATTCAATCGGGAAGCGATAAAATATTAAAGGCGATGAACAGGCAATATTGCCGTGAGGATATTTTTAAAGCCGTAAACCGTTTAAGAGAGGTAAAAGATAAGCCCTTTATCGGCTGCGATATTATTACGGGGTTTCCTTCCGAAACGGAGGAAGATTTTGAAGAAACCTTTTCTCTTTGTAAGGATTTAAAAATCCCGGGCGTACATGTATTTCCTTTTTCGGCAAGGCCCGGAACAGGGGCTTTTTTAATGAAAAGTAAAATCCCGGAGCGCGAGGCGGGTTTACGGGCGGAAAAACTTTCGGCTCTTTCCGAAAAAAATTACACCGAATATTTAAAGGCCTGTAACGGAAAAGTGTTTTTTGCCGTTGTGGAAAAACCCGTAAAAGCTAAGCCCTTGGAGGTTGTAACCGAAAACTATCTTTCTCTTCCTTTAAAAATTGACTTTTTTGCCGATAAATATAAGGGCGGGGAGGGCGTTTTTGTAAAAATTAACGGTAATACCGCCGAGCTTTTGCCTTAAAGTTTTTTGAATAAGATATCGGGGTTTAAATATAAGGCGGGCAGGGGTTTTAAATAAAACTTGAGTTGAAAACTTTCAGGTTTATATGTATAATATTGTAAACGAAGAAAGGTTCGGCGTTTTTAAGGATTATTTATCTTTTTTTACAAATAACCTATGTGTTAAAACTTTAAATATTTATAAGTATCCGATTCGGCCGTTTTAATCGGTAATCCTTAGGAGGATAAAGTTGAAGAAAATTGTTATCGGTTTATATATTTCGCTTTTATGTATGTTTTCGGGCTTTGCACAGCAGGCGGTGCCCGCTCCGGTTAAGCCTAAAGTAGTATCTCCGCGGATTAGCGGCTTGGGAGCCCCGTATACAACCTTGGAAGCGGGGATTGATACTCTTTTTACAAATCCCGCCGCCTTCGCTTTTTTAAACCGCCGCTGGTCGGCTTCGAAAATAGGATTATCCATAACCGCCGACGCTTTTTCGCTTGCGGGTGCGGTATTTGACAATAATAAACTTGAAGATTTTGCGGAAGCTCTTTTTGAAAAAGATAAAAGCCGCTCGGAGATTTTTCTTACAGGCCCCTTGGCTTTGGCAATTACGGGTAAGAATTTCGGTGCGGGAATTTTTAACGGCGCAACGGTTATTGCGGATATGAATGCTGGTATTGCAAATAAGTTTTTACTCGGCGGGGAAATCTTTTTAACGGGAGGTTACGGCGGAAGAGTTTTCGATGACGGCTCAAATTCCGTGTCGCTGGGTATACAAATGAAAGGCTTTTTTCAAACTTTCAGTTATGCTCTTTCCGCCAATAGGCTTTATATGAAGCATGCCGCCGACAATAAACTTAAAAGTTTAAATATTGTTCTTGCCAACGGTATAGGTATAGATTTAGGTTTTTTGTATAAGTACGAAAACGGGTTTTCTTTAGGCATTACCTGCCGCGACGCTTATACCGCCGTATTTTCAACGCCTTATGCCGACTTTGAAAGCTATAAAAGTGCCAAACCGTCCGGAAAAACTCAATATAAATATGTTTTACCCGATATAAGTGTCGGAATAGGGACAATGCCCGTTTGTAACGATATTTGGGAAACGGTTTCGACTTGGGCTTTTTATTTCGATTACCGCGACATTCTTTCTACGGCTTTAAAGAAAAAACACGCCTTGCTTAATTTGGCTGCCGGAACCGAAATAGTTTTTCATAAGGTGCTTTCTTTTCGTTTGGGGTTAAACGAGTGTTATCCCCATTTAGGCTGCGGTTTGGATTTTACGTATTTTCAATTTAATATTGCCGCTTATGCAACCGAATACGGGAATAAACCTTGGGAAAAACCCGTTATAAATTTGGATTTTGCCCTTTCGTTTGAATATTAAAAACATTTATGAAAAATAAAGGTTCTTATCTTACGCGTGAAGAAATTTTTGCGCGGCTTGCACTTTTTATTGCGACCGTTTTATGGGGAAGTACCTTTACGGCTGTAAGCGGCACGGGCGATTTTTTTAAACCCAATTTTTTGCTGGCAATGAGGTTTTTGCCCGCCTGTTTAATTTTATGCCTTGTTTTTATCGTGCGTTTAAAATCGTTTAATTTAAGGTATGTTAAAACGGGAGCTTTTTTGGGGCTTATAATGTTTGCAGGTTATGCTCTTCAAACCGTTGCAATTACTCAGGCAGGCGGGCTTCCGGGAAGGAGCGCCTTTTTAACGGCAACTTATTGCGTTTTAGTTCCTTTTGTGAACGCGGCGGTTTGTAAACAAAGGCCCGATAAATATAATATTTTTGCCGCATTTTTATGCCTTGCCGGGGTTGCTTCAATTTCGATGCCGGAATTACTTGCCGAAAAGGCTGCCGGTATAAATCGGGGCGATGTGCTTTCGTTAATAAGCGCTGCCGTATTTGCCTTTTATATTGTGCTTTTACCGCGTTTTATTAAAGATATCGATTCCGTTTTAATTACGATTTCTCAATTTGCTTTTGCGGGAACTTATGCCTTAATTTTTTCGCTATTGTTTGAAGATAATTCGAAAACCGTGTGGAACGGGACTTCCGTTTTTGTTTTAGCCTATCTTACGGTTTTGTGTACCGCCCTGTGCGTGCTTTTGCAAGCGGCGGGACAAAAAAAAACGCCGCCTTCGACGGCAGCCTTAATATTTTCGCTTGAATCGGTTTTCGGTATTTTGTTTTCGGCAGTGTTTACGGGCGAAAAGTTTACATCAGCTTCGGCTGCGGGCTGTTTTTGTATTTTTTCTTCGATAGTTATATCCGAAACGAAGCCTAAAATAAAAAGGCTTATTCGGCTTACTATAGGGCACCTTTAAAAAACTTGAAGTTTTTAGAAAGTGCCCTTAAAAAAAAAGAAATTTTATTTACTTCTTGTACCCGAGCTCGCGGAGCCTTTGCTGGGTTTTTACCGATAATGTTGTCATAGGAAAGTATGCATCCTTGTCGATTTTAATACCGTCGGGGAAGGTAATTTCTTTTAAATCAAAGCACCCGCTAAAGCCGCTGTGTTTAGGAATTTCTTTAATATGCTCCGGAATAACCGCCGTTGTAAATGTTCCGTAAACGTACCTTCCCAATTCGGTTACGGATTCGGGAACAACGAATTCTTCCAAGTGTTCAAACTCATAGCTGTCGGGAAACTGCACGTTTTTTCCCAATATAAGTTTTTTTGTGGAAATAATCGGCTTGTAATTATACCCAGGCTCTGACGGAACGGTAACCCCATCGGGAATAATAACCGAATCGAATTTTGAAGAAAGATCGTTATAGGTGTATATGAGTTTTACGGGAAGACCTTCAATTTCGGAAGGAATGTTTAAAACTGAAAATGTACGTCTCAGGTACCCATTGCCGTCCTTTTCGGTAAACTCGTCGTACACTTTTCTCGAAAAGCCTTGTATTACTATTCCTTTACCGTCATCGGTAAGAGTGTAAGAAAAACAGTCCGCAGGCAAGGGTTTAGCCGAAGAAGCGCCTTCTTTTCCCGTGCATGACGCGCCTACAAATACCATTGCCGTCAGGCAAGCCATAAATAAAATTTTTTTCATTTTTAATCCTCCTATATAAATCGATTAGTTATGAAAAAATCGTTAAGGCGCTTTTTATGCCCCGCGCCTTGATAGGGCTTTTTTACTTTTTTTCTTCCGACTTCTTTTATTTTTTTAAGCACGGCTTTTTTTTTTATTTTTTTAAGCCTGCTTAAAGAGGGCTTAAAAAACTTAAAAAAAAAGAAATTTTATTTAAAAACTATCATCCGAAGATGTAAGTTTGCGAATCTTTTGCCGGGTTTTTATGCTGAATTTACCATAGACTTTTGCTCTGTAAGCAATGTAGACATTGTCGTGGAATATAATGTCTGTTAAATTAGCTCCTCCAATGCCTCCGCGAATTACGTTAATATGCTCCGAAATAACCGCCGTTGTAAATTGTACATCTCCGTAGTAGCCCAATTCGGTTACGGATTCGGGAACAACGAATTCTTCCAATTTGTAAAACTCATAGCTTCCGGGAAATTTCAGGTTTTTTCCCAATATAAGTTTCTTTGTATAAATGGTAGGTAAATATATTACCAAAGATGTATTAACGGAAACACCGTCGGGAATGATTACCAAATCCCAAGGAATGATATCATCACCTTTTCTACCTCGCGGACCAAGATTAGAAATATCCACCATTGTTACGGGAAGACCTTCAATTTCGGAAGGAATGTTTAAAACTGAAAATGTACGTCTCAGGTACCCATTGCCGTCCTTTTCGGTAAACTCGTCGTACACTTTTCTCGAAAAGCCTTGTATTACTATTCCTTTACCGTCATCGGTAAGAGTGTAAGAAAAACAGTCCGCAGGCAAGGGTTTAGCCGAAGAAGCGCCTTCTTTTCCCGTGCATGACGCGCCTACAAATACCATTGCCGTCAGGCAAGCCATAAATAAAATTTTTTTTCATTTTTAATCCTCCTATATAAATCGATTAGTTATGAAAAAATCGTTAAGGCGCTTTTTATGCCCCGCGCCTTGATAGGGCTTTTTTACTTTTTTTCTCCCGGCTTCCAAAAAGCCATATCAAGGATTTTCATGGGCGGGTAGTCTATGCCGTCTTCGGTTTGTATTTTAAGCCTCATTTTTTCAAGTTCGGGGTGTTCTTTGTAAAAGGTACAAAGCTCCAAAATCGACTTTTTGTTAAAGGTTTGACACAGATGTATTGCCTGGAGGGCACTACATACATTGGTGTCGTAGGCTACGGAGCAGGCAAAGGCGCCCGTAATAATTTTGGAAATAAGGGTAACGGTAATGTTTCTGTCGTCCTTATTTTTTAAAGAGTCTAAACACGAGAAAAGCTCATTTTTAAGGGTAATTATAAGGGAAGCATTGGCTTCAACCGTGTCGATACTTGCGTTTTGAAGTATTTTAAAACGCGGGTCTTTAAGAAGGTTTATTACCGGAAGTAAGATGCGCCGGTTATGGTTAAGAAGAAAGGAGTTTCTTAACATACCCCAACTTGCCAAGAACATAAAAAGTTCTTTAGCCAAAACGTCATCAGCGGTCTTTTTTTGTCTGAAGACGAGGTTACAGTCAATCCACGAGTAATACCGCGTATTGTCGGATTTAGAGGTTTCTTCTCTAAAACTTTGCAGGTTTTCCAAAAGTTCGCTCATATATGTTCCTCCTAAAAAAAAACAGCTCCATTATATAAAAAAAAAATGTCAAGTGGGGAAATTTGATGATTTTTGAGGGGGAGAGGACAACTTTTTCGGATAAAAGTTTTCCTCTCCCCCTTATACCCCCTCTCTTTTCAAAAGAACCGCTTAGGGGCTCCGCCCCTAAGAACCCCGCCCAAAAAGGTACGTCCTGTACCTTTTTGGGCTTCGAGTTTTCTTGCAGCAAACTCGCGGGTAGTTTTTTTGGGGCGGGTTGCGGGGGCAAAGGCGCTTACGCGCTTTGCTTGTGTGCGAGGGGGTGGTTTTTTCTTAACCGCTTCATAGCGCAGAGGGTGCTAAGGGGTTCGGGGTGCCGTGTTTTGCAAGCCCTCAACTCTTCTTTGCGTGCTCTGCGTGCTTTGCGGTTTGTTTTGCGAATCGGTAAGGTGTTTGCTTTGCCGATGTTCCTATAAAATAAGCCTCCTTTTTTAATGGGTAATGTCCAATTCCCCATTACGTGTATAGACCGTCTATCGTTATGCGGTAACTCTGTCTTACCCTATGCGGTAACACTCCCTTACCTTATGCCGTTACACTGTGCGTTTAATAAGCCCCCTATTCTCTCTTTGCGTACTCTGCGGTTTGTTTTTATAACCGCTAAGAGCGCAAAGGGTGCTAAGAGTTTTAAGGTACTTTGCTCTACAGCTTTTCTATTTCTTCTTTAGTTAAGCCGGTAGCCTGCATTATTTTTTGTACCGAATCGCCGAGCCGCTTTAATACTTTTGCCGTTTCCGGTTTTGTTTGCCTCACTCCGTCGGAAAAGCCTTCGCTTCTGCCTTGTGCCAGCCCTGCCTGTATTCCCGCTCTTCTATCTTTTTTGTAAATGCGGTGTCGGGGCAGGCGGTCAGTGCGATTGTCAATACAACGATGAGTGTTAATCCTGTTGTCAGTTTACATTTTGTCATGTTTATTCTTCTTTGCGCAAAATTGTAGTCTGTTTGTTAGGGGAAAAGACCGCTTTTTCCCGGACAGCCCACACCTCCGTGTGTGGACTGTCCGTCCGTATGCGGTTCGCCGTTTTGTCAGCGGTGCTGTGTTTTTCGGGTGCCGGGCACGCAGGCGAAACGGCGATGTGTGCAGCTCTCCTTTTCTTCCCCTATTGCGCCGTAACGAGGATATCCCGTATTTCGCCTGAGGGAAAGTCGGATATGACTGTTTGCGTAACGGTGAGGTCGGGGGCAATGTACCACCATGCGAGGTTGCCTTCCGATTTGCCGGCTGCGAAAAGACCGGCACCGAATGCGTACAGGGCAACCACGAACCCGTCTTGTGTCGAAAGTTCTTTGTACACAGCGGCATTGTTGCCTTCGATTTTCCAGATGACGGGTTTATTGTTTTTTTGCCCTGCGGCATAGAGTGCGGACGGGGCGGCGTATACGGTATTTGCCGAATCCGTTCCGCCAAGGCCGCCTATAGTGCCTACCGTGCTGCCGGACACCTTCCACAGTGTTTTATTTGCGACGTAGATGTCCGAGTCTTTGGCGCATATCCCGAACCAACCCCAAGGTGAGGACACAGTTGTTCCCAATTCCCGTTCGCTGACCGCGCTACCTGCAATCTTCCACAAAACGGTTTTATAAATATTGCCGCTATAAGTCCAGCCTACCGCATACAGGTCATGCCACTGTGCACACAGGGCTTTGGCCGGTATATAATCCTGCTGATGCAGCAAGGTTATCTGCGGGTGGTCGAGGGAGCTGATATCGACAATGGCGGCGCCATTTACAGGGTAGTAGAGTACTTCTGCCGTATAGCGTTTTCCCTCATGTATGAGTATATCGTATATCATACCCCGTCGGTCAGGGTAGTTAATAAAGTACGGACTGCCGTCTTTTTTCCATATACACGGTTTCTCGCTACCTAACCACTTTTCATATCCTGCGATATAGATTTCCTTATCCGTATCTTGCGCCAGCGCGCATGCTTGCGAAGAATCGTAGGAGTTTAAAAGCATCGGCGTATCGTTTTTCCACATACAGGCCTTATATTTTTCTCCTACCTTTACGGTTCCTGCAAGGTAGACATCGTAAGCGGCTGCTTTAAAGCGCAGCTCAACGGTTACGGGCGAAGTAACTCGTATGATTGTTTCCGTGTCGCCCGGCTGTCCGCCTGAGATGAGGGTACCGCCCGTTACCGTCCATGTGTCTACTGCACAGTCTTCTTGGGGTACTGCGGTTAAGACGAGGGGTGCATTGACGTTTACCTGTGCCGGAAATGTCGGGAGGCTTACACCGTCAGCTTCGGCATTAAGGGTACCGCCCGTGCCGCTTACGGCAAAGGTTACGGTGTGCGTTGTATGCGGGTCACCGACAGCTTTGAAGACGACGGTGAGGGTTACGGGCGAAGTAACTTCTATTTTTGTTTCCGTGTTGCCTGCCTGTCCGCCCGAGATGAGGGTGCCGCCCGTTATCGTCCAATAGTCCACGTTGTAGTTGCTCGGGTCGGAAGGTGTTGCGGTAAAGGTTACGGTTTTTCCTTTTTCCACTTGTGTGGGAGATGAGAAAAGTCTTGTACCGTCAATTTCGGCTTTCAGTGTGCCGTTTATGCTGCCTTCTACGCCGAAGGTTACGAGGAAGGTTTGTCCTGTAGGGACTGTGCCTCCTCCCGTGCCTCTGCCGCCTGCGGTGTCGGGGCAGGCGGTGAATACCAGTGATACCGCAAGGGTTATCACTCCGACAATTAAGAGCTGTGCTCTTTGTTTAAACCTTACATTGTTCATACGTTTATTCCTCCATAAAAAATTGAGTATGTATAACAAACGCACAAGACGGGTTTTCCGTTTTGTGCGTTCGGGTTTTGAGAAACTGATATTGTGTCTGTGATTTGCGGTTGGGGCAGTCTTATGCCGAGCGGCAAGCGGCAAGCGGCAAGCGGCAAGCGGCAAGCGGCAAGCGGCAAGCGGCAAGCGGCAAGCGGCAAGCGGCAAGCGGCAAGCGGCAAGCGGCAAGCGGCAAGCGGCAAGCGGCAAGCGGCAAGCGGCAAGCGGCAAGCGGCAAGCGGCAAGCGGCAAGCGGCAAGCGGCAAGCGGCAAGCGGCAAGCGGCAAGCGGCAAGCGGCAAGCGGCAAGCGGCAAGCGGCAAGCGGCAAGTAAATTATGGGGCGTGTTTTGAGTTTGTCAAGTACTCCGCCGCTTGTTTTATGCGTCGGCGGGGCTTTTTTTTCATGCGGAAGCCCGGCGTTTTGTTGAGTATGTTTTAGGCGGTGTGTACTGTCTATATTTTTCACTGTTTTCATCATTGTACATTATAGCACGCTTTTGCGGAAAAAACAAAGGAAAAGAGGGAAAAAAATGGTTTTTTTAAGGGGGAGAGAGAGAACCCCGTTCCGAGCAGGGTTTTCTCTCTCCCCCTAAGAACCCCGCCCAAAAAGGTACGTAACGTACCTTTTTGGGCTTCGAGTTTTCTTACAAGAAAACTCGCGCAAGACTGTTCTAACGGACATCCTGTCCGTGAACCGCTTAGGGGCTCTGCCCCTAAGAACCCCGGTTTACCGAAGTACGTCCCGTACAATTCTTACTCCGAGTTTTGTTTGCACAAAACTCGCGTCGGGATTGTTCCGGCGGACGTCCTGTTCGCTCCCGCTTAGGTTCGGCGGCAAAGGCGCTGACGCGCTTTGCGGCTGGCGGGTGATTGACGATTGTCAATTGACAATCGTCAATTTCCTATAGTTTTTCTATTTCGGTTTTGCTTAAGTTTGTTGCCTGCATTATCTGCTCAATCGAAAGACCCATTGTTTTTAATGCCGCAGCCGTTTCCAGTTTCGTTTGCCTCGCTCCGTCGGAAAAGCCTTCGCTTCTGCCTTGTGCTATACCTCTAGCAATTCCTGCCTGTATTCCAGCTCTTCGTGCGTCCATTTCAAATGCTTGTATATTCATATATTCACGCCTCCTCTCTTCATCGGTTTTAGTTTTGCTCACTTGTTCTTCCAACCGTTTTGTAAAATCCGTATCCGGACTTTTTCCATTCATATAGTTTAGAAACCCTTTCAGTTCAGTGTCTGCTTCTTTTTCAGCAGCCTTGCTGTTGACTATAATTTTGGTCGTTCCGTCTTGAAATATTTGACCTGTTTCACTGCATATTGGTTGAATTGTATAAAGCGGTAAGCCTTGATTTAGGTAGTCGAATGTGCAAAAAAAGATGATGAACGTATCCGGTAAGTCGTTGTAGTCGTTTCCTTTATTGAGTGAGCTTTCATCAATTGCACATTGATAGTAGCGCATTCTTACGGGAAGATTCTTTTGGTCGGTCGTCTGCATTTCGATGTCGTAAAGCTTACCCGTATCATCTTCTATCATTAAGTCGAGGCGGACGCTTTTTGAGCCGATTTTGTTGTCTACGGCTTTTTGGTGAATGATTTTTACGATGGTGCCGACCCTATTTTTTAGAATCATCGTTAAAAGTTCTTTACACAGTTCTTCGTCTTTCATTACCGTGCAGAACATAAAATCGTCCGCTATTGTCAGTTCGTCAAAGCTCTTACTCATCAGCCTGTCCCTCCTCACGGTTAAGTATAGCATAAGATACGGGGATTTAATAGGGGGAGAGGACAACTTTTTCAGGATAAAAGTTTCTTCCCTCCCCAAACCCCTCCTATCTTTTCCGTCTGCTTAGGGGCTCGCCGCCCCTAAGAACCCGGCTTACGGTTGGGTTTGGGGTTTACACTTTTACAAGCGGGATACGCTATGCTTTAGTTTTACCGGCGGGTTGGCGGGGCAAAGGCGCTGACGCGCTTTGCTTGTGTGCGAGGGGCGGGTAAAGGTTAATACAGTATTTACGCTATTTGCCGGGCAAACGAAAAGAGATTTTGTAAATACGGTATAAATGTTTTTACACCGATTCAGCATAGAATAAAGTATACCATACATTCTAAAAAGGGAAAGGCGATATGTATGATAAAAATCACATTTCTTAAAATAAGTGCTATTTTTCTTTATATCCAATCTGAATTAAATCTTGATAATCTTTTATAGATATGCTATAATCGCGTTTCGGATTAAAATATGAAAGAAAAAATAGCAAGTTTTTTTTACATTGTTGCAGGCGTTTTAATGATAGCGTCCGGCATTCACTTTTTTTTGTTACCTTCAAAACTTTCTTTAGGCGGTGCTACGGGAATGGCCCTGGTACTTTCAAATTATATTCCGCTTTCTACAGGAGCTTTGTTGGTTGTAGTAAATATAGTTTTATTTGCTTTGGGATTTTTAATTATAGGAAATAAATTCGGGGCTAAAACGGTTTGTGCAAGTTTAGGGCTTTCGGGAGCCGTTTGGCTTTTGGAGATTTTTTTTACCCATTAAAGAACCTATTGTAAACGATACCTTTTTACAGCTTATAATTGCAGTATTGCTTTATGGCGGAGGCGTTGGTATAGTTTTAAATCAATATGCTTCCACAGGCGGAAGCGATATTTTCGCAATGATTTTACAAAAATACACCGGATTGGATTTGGGAAAGGGCTGTCTTTTAACCGATTTTATAATAACTGTTTTTGCCGCCTTTGCTTACGGAAAAGAGATTGCACTTTTTTCTCTTGTAGGTGTTATTATAAACGGATTGGTAATCGATTCCACTATAGACGGAATGAATAGCAGTAAATACTGCGTCATAAATACCGATAATCCTGAGGCTCTTTGCTCTTTTCTTGTACAGTTGGGACGTTCCGCAAATGTTTATAAGGCGACGGGGGCATATACAAAGGCGGAACGCTCCGTTATTCAAACCGTAATAAGCCGCCGCGATTTTGTAAAGTTAAAAACTTATTTAAGCCGAAACGATGAAAAGGCTTTTATGGTTGTAACTAACGCTCATTCCGTTTTCGGCTGGCATTGGCGCAGGATAGGAGAATAAGGTTTTATAAATATCTTAATTTACTGTGTAGATGTAAATTATTTATCGAATACCCGAACCGCTTTTTATAAACCGTGTTGTATTTTCACCGATAAAAACGAAATGTAATAGTGCGAGTTTGCGGCAAAGCAAACCCGCCCGATTTATTTTAGTGCTTCCGCAGCATCTTCTCTTTGCCAGCGCAGTGCAATATCGCGGGGTGTTTCACCTGCGGTATTTTTTGCATTTACACTTACACCCGGTAAGGTTAAAAGTTCGCGGATAATTTGTACGCTTGCGAATTTGGCCGCATAATGTAAAAGTCCGTCACCCATTACGTCCGTTCTGCCTACTGCAAATTCCGCAGCAAGAGGAACAAAGTCCGGGTGTTTTGTAAAAATCTCTCCTACGGCGCACACGCCCTGATTGTTTATTATAAAGGGGTCGGCTCCCGCAATTAACAAAAGATGAGTATTTTCTTTTTGATTTTTTTGAACGGCGGCAAGTACGGCAACCGTTCCGTTTTTATTTCTTTTATCTACAGGATACCCCTTGGATAAAAGAGCTTGAAAAATATCCGCACTTACATTTTCCGAAACCGCAATATGAACGGGAGTATCGCCGTCAGTGTCCGCTAAGAATTTATCGGTTCCTAAAACCGCATCTATTATTTGAATACCCTTGCTTAACGAAAGCAAAAACGGAGTTTTTGAATAAGCATCTCTTGCAAGCGGATTTCCTCCGGCTTTTCGGATAGAAAAGATACAATCGATATTACCCATAATAACCGCTTCATGAAGAGGCGTTCTTCCGTACATATCCTGTTGTACGGGAGAAGCTCCGTTTGTCAATAAAAGATTGACGGCGTCAAGTTTATTCGTTAACACAGCCTCCGTAAGAGGGGAGCGTCCTATTTCATCTGCAGCATTTATATCGGCCCTTGCATTCAAAAAAGTTTTAATAAATGCAATATTGCCCTGTTTTGCAGCTTCGTGTAAAACTGTTTTTCCTGCAAGATTTTTGGAATAAATAAGCGAAGTAAATCCGTCGGAGGTCATACTTAAAAGAAGAGCCGCCGAATTATATGCTGACCATTTTACGGTTGCATGAAGAACGGAGTTTCCTAAAAAATCGCGTGCATTTATATCGGCCTTTATTCCGCCGCCCGCACCCAACAAGGTTCTAATCGCTTCCGGACTATCACCTTTTACGGCACTGAAAAGAGGAGTTTCGTTATTACTGTTGCGTGCATTTATATCGGCACCCTTATCGAGTAAATATAAAATCATCGGAATAACCTTCCATTCCGAAGCAAGATGAAGCGGTGTGTTTCCGGCTCCGTCTTTTGCCGAAATGGTATGCGAATTTATTATCCAGTCTTCCCTGCCGCCGCCTAAAAGCATTGCAAGTTTTAAAGGGGACTCTCCTTTTACGTTTGCATAAAAAATATCGGCATTATTTGCAAGAAGAATTTCCCCGGCTTCGCGGTAATTTTGCTCCGCTGCAATATGTAAGGCCGTATTGCCTGCCTTATCCCGCGTATTTACAAGCGACTTTTTTTCAACAAGGTAATAAATTATATCCGTGGAAGCCTTTCTTGAAATTGCAATATGAAGAGGTGTACTTCCGTTGGAATCTCTGTACATACTGTTTGTATCGGTTATTACATTTTGAACCATCGGTAAGCCTATAGAAAGAGCTTTAGTAAAAGCCGTATCGCCTGCCGTATCTTCCGCGTGAATATCCGAACCGTATTTTATAAGCGATTTTACCTGATTTACCAGGTTGCGTTCTATTGCAAGAATAAGAGGCGTTTGTCCCTTTTTGTTTCTTTCGTTTATGTCGGCTCCGGCTTCAATTAACTGCTGTAAAATATTATCTTCCATTCCGATTCTTACGGCAACGTGCAGAGGCGTTTCTCCGTAATTATCTTTTATATTCGGTTTTGCTCCTGAGGCGAGCAGCTCGCTGAAAAGTTTGGAGCGGGAGGCCTCAGGCATAACTAAATGAAGCGCCGTATTTCCGGAGGCGTCGCGGGCATTCGGGTCCGCACCCGATTTTATTAAAAGACTTGCGGTTTCTATCTTACCGCTACGGACAGCCTCATGCAAGGCGGTAGAGCTCGCCATATTTTTTACATCAATAGAAACGTTCTTGTTTATCAAAAACCGAACAAAGCCGGTATAGCCCTTCCTTGAGCAAATATGCAAAAGAGTTTCGCCGTCGCCGAAACGCATGGAATAGTTGCGCGCAAGAGAAGCGGTTTCAAATTCGGTAAACTCTTTTCCTTCGGGTTCAAGTCCTGCAATAATTAACATTGAAGCGATTTCCGCCGCCGCTTCGCTTTCGGTATTTTCGTATACGAGATTTAAAGGCGTTTTTCCTTCAGCATTTTTTTCGGTTAAGGGTTTTTCTATATCCGATATCGCTTTTACTAAATTCGGTTTTAATTCTTTAGCAGCATAATGGAGAGCCGTATTAAGAGCTTCGTCTTTTTGGCGTATTGTTTTGGAAGTAAGAATAAATCGAACCGCTTCCTTCTCTTGAGAATATGAAAAAGAATGAACGCCGCTTTTATCTTTTGCAAAAATATTTGCATTATGTTCTATAAGCACTTTTACCGCTTCATAGCACTCCCGATTTAATCCCAATAAAAGAGGAGTTTTTCCTGAAGGGTCGGCCGCTTCGATATTTGCGTTCATACTGAGCAAAAAACGGACAATTACCGGATTATTTTGAAGCACGGCAATATGAAGAAGACTGTAGCCGTTTTCATCGGTCATATTTATAGAATCTTCATTAAAACGTTCTTTAAGCTCTTCGGCTTTTCCTGCCTTAATTAGCTCGATAATACCTTCTTTTTTTTCGGGCAGGGTATTACACGAAGTAAATTGAAATATAAGCCCGATAACTAAAAATAAAATGCCGATTTTATTTACAGCGGAAATATTTTGCATTACTATGCCTCCAGCTATAAATTTCGGCTGAAATTTATAAGCTCTTTAGGATATTAAGGCTTTACAAAAATGTAAAAATTACGGGAGTTATTTTTAATCTTCCACTTTTACCGAGATTGTTCCGCTTGCAGGCTGAATATTTAAAAGCATTCCTTTTTTTACTTCTTTTGCCGAGCGGACTGTTTTTCCCGTTTCCGCATTTCTTACAATCGAATAGCCCCGTTTTAAAATACCTTGCGGGTCGGCACTTTCCAAAAGACTTTTTGTAAGCGTCAGTTTGTGCTTAACTTCAACAATGCGGCTTTTCATTTCCGACAGTATTTCTTCTTTTGCATTATCGAACCTGCTTAAAAGGGGCTGCAAAATGGAGCGGAAACGCATTTCCAAAGATTCAGGGGTAAAGGCTGCCGTCATAAGCCTTATTTTTTCTATGCGGGATTCTATTGCATTTATTATTTCTTCTTTATTTATATCAATTGAATATAATATATCGTCCAGCTTTGGCGAAGCGAGTTCCGCCGCTGCGGAAGGGGTGGGTGCCCTCATATCTGCCGCATAATCCGAAAGCGCCCAGTCTATTTCATGCCCGACCGCCGAAATAACCGGGGTTTCACAAGCTGCTATTGCTCTTACAAGAGCTTCGTCCGAAAACGGAAGTAAGTCTTCCAAAGAGCCTCCGCCCCTTCCGATTATGATAACTTCGCCCAGTTTGTGCATATCGGCAATTTTAAGCTGTTTTATTAAAATAGGTGCGGCTTCTTCACCTTGTACGATTGCAGGTAAAACCGTAATACCTATTTTTTCATTCCGCCTTTTAACTACGTTGATAATATCCCTTACGGCGGCTCCTGTAGGGCTTGTAATTACGGCAATTTTTTTAGGAAAAAACGGCAAAGGCTTTTTTTTATCCGAATCGAATAAGCCTTCGGCGGCGAGTTTCCGCTTTCGCTCTTCAAGCATTTTTAAAATATCGCCTTCACCTGCAAGGCTCATTTTTTCTATTATTATTTGATATGAACCGCGCTGTTCATAAACGGAAATCGTCCCCTCCGCCAGTACCGTCATTCCGTCCTTGGGCATAAAATTCAATAACCGCGTTCTTCCTTTAAACATTACGGCTTGAATCGCTGCCGTTTCGTCTTTAAGAGTAAAATAAAGATGTCCCGCACTTGAAGGTCTATAGTTGGAAATTTCACCTTGCAGTGTAATCGTTCCGAATCCGTTTTCCAAAAGTTTTTTTATTTCACCTGTAATTTCGCCTATCGAATAAATTTTAGCCATAAGGTAATTTAACAGATTTTTCAGGAAAGTACAATCGGCAGTGAACCGTAAACATTTTTTAACGGTATCAATTTAAAGCCGATTAAAATGCTTGATTTTCACCGATAAATGCAATATAATTGTAAATCGCAGGTGAAAATATGATAAAAGCCGCGCAAATTCCTTTAGATGAATTTAAAATTACGGAGCAAATAAATTGAAAAAAATCGCACTTATTCATTTCGGCTTGGTTTTAAGTTTTTGTATTTTTTGTTTTGCTTGTGCGTCGGAGAGGGCTGAATTAAAAAAGAACGACGTTTCTTCGATAACTTTTACATTTTCAGGCGATATAATGGCTCATGATATAAATTTCAATATGAAAGATTACAGTCTTATTTATAAAGATGTAAAAGAAATTTTAGATAATGATGATTTAAGTTTCGGAAATATGGAAATGCCCGTTTGCGATGACTTGCCGCTTTCGTCATTTCCAAGTTTTAATGTACATGCGGATTATTTAAAAGCTGCAATTGAAGGCGGTTTCGATGTATTTGCTTTTGCGAATAATCATACAAATGATAAGGGGATAAAAGGTATAGACGGAACGGTTAAATCTTTTGCAAATCTTAAATCGGAATACGGAACGAAGAATCGAAACGATATTTTGTTCAGGGTTAAAAGAAAAATCGGGAGAGGAATTTAAGGCGAATCTGATAGAAAAAAAAGATTGGAAAATTTTATTTTTATCGGTAACCGAAATTTTAAATTCTCACGATACTTCAAAAAATAGACTTTATTACAGTGCTCCTACCGTAGAAGGCAGAAAAAAATTATTGGAAACGATAAAAAATGAGGGCGGAAACGCCTTGTGATGTTTTTATATTGGCTCTTCATTTATTTGAAGCGGAGTACGGCTTAAAAGTTTCAAATGAAAAAAAAGAATGGTTTAGAAAACTTGCGGAAGCGGGAATCGATATAGTTTGGGCTCATCACCCGCATGTTGTTCAGGAGTGGGAAATTACGGAAATTGAGCGGGAGGAAAAAAACGGTTTTCTTGAAGGACGGAATAACGGAGCGGGCAGTATAGATAAAACAAATGTAAAAAAAAGACGATGTGTATTTATGTATTCTATGGGAAATTTTATTTCCGGACAAAGGTGGGGTAAGTATATTAAATATGAAAATCCGGGGCAGTATTTTCAATATACGGGCGACTCCGTTTTAATGCAGGTCAGGCTTACAAAAATCGGCGGTATTTTATCGGACGAAATTATTTTAACTCCGATTTTAATTACCGCTTATAGCGGAAATGACGCTCCGGTTGTAAAGCGCTTTACTAAAGAATGGATTGATACCTTGCCGGAAAAAGAAAAAAAATATTTTTTAAAAAGGTTTGAATTGATGGAAAAATATTTACCGATTAATCCCGTTAAAACTCCACCCTCCCTATAAATTCATCAAGCGCAGATTTTATCAAAAATCGAGCATTGATGAATTTTCGCCGTTTCGTAACGAAGTGAGAAACGGCATATAATAATTGAGTTTGCAAGGCAAACTCGACAATTTAAATTAAGCGACGCTTATTTTAGGAGCTTAATTTAAATCCCCCTATAAATTCATCAAGCGCAGATTTTATCAAAAATCGAGCATTGATGAATTTTCGCCGTTTCGTAATGCAATGAGAAACGGCATATAATAATAATAATTGAGTTTGCAAAGCAAACTCGGTAATTTAATTGCCGGGCTTTTATTTGTTTGATGCGGCACTTATAAATATTTTGCCGAAAGTCTGAGCAGAGTTTCTTGGTCCGTTTCTTTTGTGTTTACAATTCCTGCAAGTTTGCGGTTGGACATAACGGCAATGCGGTTCGTAATACCTAAGATTTCAGGCATTTCACTTGAAACTACGATAACGGTTTTTCCTTCTTTTGCCATTTTAATAATGAGCTGATAAATTTCGTATTTTGCTCCTACATCAATTCCCCGAGTCGGTTCGTCCATTAAAAACACTTCAGGCGAGCGCTCAAGCCATTTACCGATAATAACTTTTTGCTGATTACCTCCGCTTAATGCCGAAATGGGCTGGTCAGGCGAAAGACAGCGCGTTTTCATTATATCTATTTGCCTGTTTGCGGCATCTCTTATTTTTCTATTTGATAAGATACCGGCATATTTATAGCTGTTTAAGTTGGTAATAGCAGTGTTAAACTCTATTGTAGCCTTGCCGAACATTCCGTTTAATTTACGCTCCTCGGTTAAAAGAGCAAACCCGTGCTGCATTGCTTCTTTACTGTTTTTAAATCTGAAAGCTTTTTTATTGATTATAATATCGCCTGAGGCAATGGTTCGTATTCCGAAAAGACTTTCTAAAAGTTCGCTTCTTCCCGCACCGACCAAACCGTATAAGCCGAAAATTTCTCCTTTTTTTACAGTAAAAGAAATATTTTCTAAAATAGGCGGGTGTTTTGTAGTCAGATTTTCTATTTTTAAAAAATCTTCGCCCGGAGTGTTATCAACGTCGGGAAAGCGTTTATCGAGGGAACGCCCTACCATTGCGGAAATAATTTCATTCATATTTGTTTCCGCAATCGGTTTTGAAAGAATCATCTTTCCGTCCCGCAGTACCGAAATCTCATCGCATATTTCAAACACCTCGTCCATTTTGTGCGAAATATAAATAAATGAAACGCCTTTTTTTTGTAAACTTCTGACTATTGAAAAAAGCTTTTTTACTTCCCGTTCTGTAAGAGAAGAAGTCGGTTCGTCCAAAACAATTATTTTAGAATTATAAGAAACCGCTTTTGCAATTTCCACCATTTGACGCTGAGAAACCGACATTGTGCGCATAATTGTTTTAGGATTTACGTTTATATTTAATGAAGAAAAAAGAGAGTGGGCCGATTCAAACATTTTAATTTCATCGACTATTCCGAAGCGGGTAGGGTAACGGCCTAAAAACAGGTTATCGGTAACGGTTCTGTCTAAACATAAATTTAATTCTTGATGAACCATTGCAACTCCGCTTTCAAGAGCTTCGCGCGGATTTTTAAATTCCACCGGCTTATTTAAAAGGGAAATAATGCCCTCATCTCGTGTATAAATTCCGAAAAGACACTTCATCATTGTTGATTTTCCGGCTCCGTTTTCTCCCATTAAACCCATAACGGAACCTTTTTTTACAGTTAAGTTAATTCCGTCAAGAACCTTATTTTTTGCAAAAGATTTTGACAGTTTTTTTATTTCAAGTACTGCATCTTCCATATTCGTAAAAACCATTCCCCCTTGCTTTTAAAAACAAAAAAGTTTTTAAAAACTTTATCCGTCAAGACTTATAAAAAATTTATAAGTCTTGCGGTTTATGTAAAAGCTATCCGCCGAAAAATATCGGCACTAAAAGCGATGCAAGAAGAATAATAAAGGCACCGCCTATACGCGAAGATATTTGAGCAAAGGGCATAAGCTCCATTCTCTTTGCAGCGGTTAAAACTGCAACATCGCCTGTGCCGCCCATATTTGCCATACAAAGGCCTGCCGTAATAGACGCTTCTATCGGGTGGAAGCCGACCAGCTTTCCGATAAGCCCTGAACCTATAACGGCTCCTATAATTACCAATAATACTAAAACCGCGTATGACCACGAGAAAGCGTGGATAATATCGCCTAAATCGGTATATGCAATTCCTATTCCCACTAAAAGAGCCGCCGTAAAGTTTTTGGCAACAAATTTATACCATAAAGAACAAGCTCTTTCAAATTGTGCGGGAAGAATATCCAAGGCTTTTACCGCGGCAACGCTTATAATCATCCATGCATAAGTATGAATATCTATTTTTATAAGTTTTAATAACTCCGCAACAAGTTTTCCCCATGCAAAAAAAGCCGTTGCAATTACTATTGCAGTTCCGAAATCCGCAATGCTCATTCCCTTTGTTTCTTCACCTTCATTCGGAATATCAAAGGTTCCGCTTGCCATTAACTGGCCGTTGCCGGTTAACGAGGGTTTAATATTGCCAAGTTTATTTAATAAGCCCCCCGCAACAATAGCCATGGCGTTTCCCAATGCAACTGCGGGAACCAGCTTTGAAAGAATTTGTTCGGCGGGTATTTTTAAAGCGGAAGAAAATACTTGAGCTATAGGAACGGCTCCGGCACCCATACCTCCTCCCATAATGGGAATTCCTATATATGCAATCGCTTCGGCAGGGTTTATGCCGAATAAGGGCGCTCCTCCGGCTACAAGTAATAACGAAACGGCAACCGCTCCCAAAATGCAGGGAAAATAACGTATTGCAGCCCTTATTAAAAGACTTCTGTTCATTCCTAAAATTGAACCTGTAATGAGTGCCGCTATATAAAAGTCTAAAAAGCCGCCGCCTTTCATAAATGTGGAAATATTTTTTATAACGGACTCAGGTAAAACTTTATAATATGCCAATGCGCATGACGTAAAAATTATTACGATAGGCCCGCCGCCGAAAAAAGTTTTTATAACGGGTGCATTGTCGCCTAAAATATTGAGGACTTCTCCTAATATCATCATTAAAAGTAAGGCCCCTATCATTCCGCCGGGCATTTTATCCCACCAGACGGCGGCAATTACAATAGAAGAAATAATACAGAATAAGAGTATAGGCATTCCCAAAATTCTATAATCTTTTTTTAGGTCTTTCATATTAAATTCCTTTAAGTTAAGTTTTACCAAGTGTTTTTTTGCTTATGTTAAAATACGATAAACCGCCGTCTTAAAATAAAACGGCGGTTTGTTTAAATGTTAGAATTTTAATTTATCGGTGTAGTTTGCACCTGAATTTGTTTTTACCATATTAACCGCAAAAGCGTCAAAGTTGTTAAGATTGGTAAATTTATCCAGGCAGCTGGATTCATTTTGACCGTCTCCTTGAACTATTGTTAAGTCAATGTTCAAAAGAGGCGCATAGTATTTTAATGCCGGTAAATATGAAGAAGAAAGGAAGTTATCGTTTGAATTGTAAATTGTAAGGAGAACCTTTTTCTTTTCCGCTGTTGTCTGTTTAATGCCCGCATCGCGTGTTCCCCCAAGGTACGATGTATAATTTTCCATAGTAACACCTGAGTTTGCAGCCATAACGGCTTTTACATCAGCCCAATATTGAACGGGAGCGGAAATTTGGTTTCCGTAAGAATCCGGAACGGTAATACCCTTTGTGTAAACATCTTCACCGGTTAAACCGTCAAGCAAGTTTCTTAAAACCTGTAAGGTTGCAGTTGCCTGTGCGTCTACGTTTTGTGAAACTGTTCCTGTAAGCATACCTTTTCCTACAGCTTCAATTGCATCGGCATTTGCGTCATACCCGAAAATAGGAACGCCTGTAGGGTAATTTGAAGCTTGTAAACAACCCATTGCCATACCGTCATTGTTTGAAATTACCATATCGATTTTATCTGCGAATTTCGTTGCCCATCCGCCCATAGCTTCGGTAGCGGCATTTGCATTCCATGTTGAACCGTCCGTTCCCGTCATTGCCTTACCTTCAAGTTCTACGACTTTAAAAGTTTTTCCTCCGATTGTAACGGAGCCTTCTTGTACGCTTCCCGGGTCTGTGGAACCGTTCCAAGTTCCCAATGCTTTTCGGATACCTTCGGTTCTTGCTTTTGAATCATTGTGTCCTACGTCTCCGATACAAAGAACATAGCCTAACATTCCGTCTCCGTTTCTATCAATGGAAGTATCGGCTTTGGCAAGAAAATCCATGATAAGTTTTCCCTGAACTGCACCGCCTCCGGCAGCATCAAAGCCTACATAATATGTCTTGTCGTTCCAATTCATAGAATCCATATCGATTTTTCCCGTTGTGGGATCCGAGGGCTGTCTGTTAAAGAAAACCAAGGGTTTATCCTTGTTAAGAACTGCATTTGTGTTTCCAGAACAGCCGATTGCAAAGATAGTGCCGGAAGCAACCAATGCCGCCGCCGCTATTTTTAAAAATGATTTCATTATTGACCTCCAAATGAAACTGTCTACCGTTAAGATAACACTTTTAAAAGAAATTGTCTAGCGTATCCGTAAGTTTTAGGAAAAACGGCAAAATTAATATAAATAACGCTAGTTTGAACGGAGGCTTGCAAATTTTTCTAAAATTTTCTTCCGCTCGCTTCCGAAAGTACTTAAATCTTCCTTGATAAGCTTATCTTTCGGTAAACCCAAATTGAGCCCCTGTATTCCGGGTTTTATAATTTGTGCCGAATCTTTTCCGTCGAGTCTAGCAATTATTTCTTGAGCCTCTTTTGTAAGCATAAAATCTATAAAGGCTTTTGCAATATCAAGATTATCTCCGCCTTTAAAAACGGCAACACCTTCGGGTACCCATGGAATTCCGTCTTCAGGATATATAACTTCCAAGTTATGCTCTTCTGCGGCTTTAAACGCCTTTCCGTCCGCCGGAATAATTCCGATTGCAAATTCTCCCTGAACGGCCTTTTCTTGAGGGTCTTTTCCCCTTTTTGCTAAGAACGGAACATTTTTATTCAGTTTTTCCCAATAAGCCCAGCCGTCTTTTTCTCCCAACAAATCAAGTAAGCCCTTAACTCCTGCATACATAGTTCCTGAAATTGCAGGGTCCGGCATAAGAACTTCTCCCTTATATTTAGGGTCTGCAAGTTCTTTCCATGTTTTGGGCATGGATAATTTTTTTTCCGCCAATACTTCTTTATTTCCGATAAAGCCTACAACAGTAATACCCTTTGCAATCCAAGCTCCGTCGGCATCTTTGTATTGTGCGGGAATATCTTTTGAATAGGGAGAAATATAGTTTTCCAAAAGTCCGTCCGCTTTGGCAGCCATAAAAGCGTCAAGGCCTCCTCCGAACCAAACATCGGCCATAGATTTTCCTTCCGCCCTTGTGCGGGCTAAAACTTCTCCGCTCGACATAGAAAGAAATTCTACCTTGGCTCCCATTTTTGCGGTAAATGCATCGAAAAGTTCTTTGTATGTGCTTGTTGCAACTACATTTAAAGTTCTTCCCGAAAAATTACCTTGAAGGCTTTCCGCCTCCTGATTGCCTCTTGCAAAAGCCGATAAGCCCGCTGCGGCTAAAAACAACAGTATGAAAATTTTATTTTTCATTTTAACCTTCCTTATTAAAAAATTTAATAAACCGGTAAGAATATATAAAAATCCTACCGGAGTTTTAATATGACGCAGTATAAACAAAATAAAAAATAAAATCAATATATATATTATTTTTATAATAATTAGGATTTACGAATAATTTTTTCGATTTTTTCTATGATAGTATCCCATGAATGCTTTTTAATTTCTTCGGAAACTTGGGCATAAAGGTTTTCTTTTAGTTTAATTCGCATCATTTGAAGCATAATTTTTTCGGCAAGACGGTTTATAAAATCCCGTTTATCTTCTTCAACTGGTTTGTCTACATCATATAAACTCGGAAGTTTAACGTATTCTATAATTCCGCTTGAATTCGCTTTTTCTCCCAATAAATTTATAAGCCCTTCTATTTCCGTCGTAACGGCTAAAAGTCCGCAAGCCAAGGCTTCTATTGCGATAAGACCTAAGGCTTCATAATACGAGGGAAGAATAAAAATATCGGATTGTTTTAATACATTACTCATTTCAAGCTGTGTAAGCGCATTATGAATTTTTAACTTATCGCTGTTTTTCGCATAGAGGTACAGTTCTTGTTTTTGCTCTTCCGAAGCGTTGCCTACTAAGGTTAATTCCGTATTGGGGAATTTTTTTAAAATAACTGGAAGAGTTTTTGCCAATTCAAAAACACCCTTTGATTGCGATATTTTTCCCGCGTATATCAGTCTGAAAGTTCCGTCGAAGGTATGCGGCGTATTATTATTAAAAATCTTCGGATTAAAACCTCCTCCTACCAAGTGAAGTTTTTTATCGGGCACGGAAAAGATATTTTTTATTTCGGTAATATCTTTCGGACTTACGGCAAGATAGGCGGTTAAATTTTCTATACTTTGAATACCGTCTATATATGTTGTTTTTAGCCGGCCGTTTTTTTTAATTTGTCTTATGTCGGTTCCATGGCAAACGCCGATAACTTTTTTATCGCAAAATATTTTTTTTACCAATGCGGTTAAAATAAACAGATGATGAGTTATAATTAAATCGGGGTTAAATTCTTCCTTTGCTTTTAATAATGTTTGCTTAAAATTTTTTATCCAAATATCAAACATTTCTTCCGTCATTTCGGAATAAACCGTAGAAGTATACGGCATAACATCGCTCATGCCCGCAATGGGAAAATTTAAATCGGCTGTTAAAAATTCTATGCGGAATTCTTTTATGTTATAATTTGTACTTTCACTAAATAGCGAACAAAAAGAATTTTCGGAAAAAGGTTTTTGTGTTCCGTAAAGAACGGCGCTTGTATGACCTTTTTTTGCCAAGCCTTCTACAAGTGTGGTAAAATAAACTCCGCTTCCGGTTTTCATCGGAAGCTGTGCAATGCAGTGCAGTATTTTCAATTTATATTCTCCGGTTGGTATTCGGCAAAAACCGTATCGCCGGTTTTATATTTTTCCCGCGCATTTAATATAAGCGCTTTTAAATATGTATTTTCAATATTAAGAAGCAGCTCCAAGGTTTCGCCTTTAAAAATAATTTGCTCTATAACCGCTTTTTTTGCATTTTCATTTTTACGGTCTTTTGTTATTGTAATCTTTTCAGGACGTACATATTTTCCGTCAATTATATTTCTTGTGCCGATAAAATCAAGAGCGAATTGATTCCGCGGATTGTTATAAATATTTTCCGCAAAGTCCTCCTGCATAATAACGCCTTCATTCATTAAAATGATTTTATCTGCAATTTCAAACGCTTCGCTTTGGTCGTGCGTAACAAAAACGGAGGTTACCTTAAATTCGTTTTGCAGTCTTTTTATTTCACGCCTCATGGAAATTTTCAGTTTTGCATCTAAGCTGCTTAAAGGTTCGTCGAGAAGTAATAACTTGGGTCTTATAATTAAACTGCGGGCAAGAGCCGTTCTTTGTTGTTCTCCGCCTGAAAGTTCCGAAATATGTTTTTTTTCACAGCCTTCAAGGCCGACGGTTTTTATCATTTGCATTCCCAAGCTTATGCGTGCTTTTTTCGGAATATTTTTAAATTTTAATCCGTAAATTATATTTTGTAAAACATTCATATTAGGGAAAAGTCCGTACGATTGAAATACGGTAGACACCTCTCTTTCTTCAGGCGGTACGTTTGTTATATCTTTTCCGTCCAAAATTATTTTACCGTCATCAATTTTTATAAAGCCTCCGGTTGCGCGGAGAATTGTGGTTTTACCGCAGCCTGAAGGCCCCAGTAAGCACAACATTTTCCCCTTTTCCAAATTAAAATTTATATTTCGTATTGCGAATTTATTTCCGTATTTTTTTGAAACGTTTTGTAATTGTAAATACATAAAATTATCCTTTCTTTTTTAAAATAAGTAAATAAACCGAATTAACCGTTACGCAAATTAAAATTATCAATAAGGCAATTACGGAGCCTATTTCATAATTTCCGCTTTGAATAACATCGAACATTACAAGCGTTAAAACCTTTTGACTCGGATATATTAAAAAAATAATTGAACCTAAGGTTGTCATGGTTGAAGTAAAAGCATTTATAAACGATATGCCGAATTCTCTCTTATTTAAAGGAAAAATTACATCGACAATTTCGTTTATTTTTTTACCGCCCAAATCGCGAACGGAATTAAGAGTGTCCGCACTTATTTTTTCCATACCTGCATTTCCTATTTTCGTGGAAAAAGGAAGCTGTTTAAAAATAATATTTAATACAACTATACTTGCAGTACCTGTAAGCATAAGCGGTTTTGAATTAAAGGCTGAAAGATAGCCTAAGCCGAAAAATGTTCCGGGTATAATATACGGCATAGTTGCAATGAAATCAATTAACTGCATTATTTTAATTTTCCTTATTTGTTTATAATATGCAATAAGTATGCCTATTACACTTCCGGATATTGCCGCAATTAAACTGTAAACTATACTGCGCAAAACCGTATTTGCAATATGCGGTTTTGTAGAAACTATATTTTCAAAAGTAAAAAAAAGTTTCCCCTTTTTCATTTTTGTAAATGCCGATAATATAATTGAAAAATATTGAAGGCTTATCCATAAAAGAAAGAAGACGGCTGTAGCGGATATTATGTAAAACAGTATGCCTCTTTTATTTAATCCCAGTTCGGAAGAAACCGTTCCGTGTGAAATTTGAGACAGGTTATTTATGTTTTTACGGTAAAATAAAAATACAAATAATGCGGGAAGTAAAATTAAGATATTCAATACGGCGGACTTTCCTAAATTCCCTTCCGCAATTACTGCAAAATAACTTTCGGAAGCTAAAACATTAAAAGAGCCTCCTATAATTGCAGGCGTTCCGAAATCCGATAAGCTGCGTAAAAAAGTAAGGAGCGAAACCGCTTTTATTGAAGGGAAAAGATTGGGCAAAATAATATCCGAAATAATTTTGTTTGTTGAAGCTCCCAGACTTCGTGCACTGTCGATTTGCGCCTTGTTTAATCCCGTTAAAAAGCCTATTAAAATTAAGGCCGTTAATGAAAAATTGCTGAGAGATTGCATAAGCACAATGCCTGTAATTCCGTATGGGCTTTTTGAAATTCCTAAAATATAATAAGAAATTAAACCTCTCCTTCCGAAAAGGTTTATGTAAGTAAGAGACGTAACAAATGGAGGGCTAATCATTGTTACAGATAATATAAAAAAAATGAGCGTTTTTATTTTTTTGGAAGAAAAATAAAAAAATAATGCGGAGGAAAGAGCTGCAATTAAAGTAAGAGCGGAAGTACAAATGCCCGTAACGGCGGAGTTGTATAAAAGCCTTAAATTGTTTTTAAAAATGTTTTGAAATAAACCGAAGGAAATTTTTCCGTTTATAAAAAAGCCTTCTTTAAAAACCGCTGCAAACGGAAATAAAATAAATATTACTGTAAGAGCCGAAATAATAACGATTATTAAAAAATCGGCTGTGCGGTTTTTATCTGTTGACTTTATAAATTTCAAAATGAATAATCTCCGGCAAGGTTTTAAAATATCCTTAAGTATTTAAAAAAAAGCAGACGGGATTTAACCCGTCCGCTTACGGTGTGTTATAAATATTTATTTTAATTTCAGATTGGAAAAAGTTTTAATACCTGCATAGCGGGCATTAACGCCTAATTCATCTTCAATCCGCATAAGCTGATTGTATTTTGCAATGCGGTCGCTTCGGCTCATTGAACCTGTTTTAATTTGCCCCGTTTCAAGAGCGACGGCAAGGTCTGCAATAAAAGCGTCTTCGGTTTCACCTGAGCGGTGGGAAATAACGGCTGTATAACCCGCTTTTTGGGCCATTCTTACTGCATCGATTGTTTCGGTTACCGTGCCTATTTGGTTTAATTTAATTAAAATTGAATTACATGCCCCTTCTTCAATTCCTCGTGCAAGGCGCCGGGTATTGGTTACAAAAAAATCGTCGCCTACAATTTGAATTTTACCGCCGAGCTCCTTTGTCATTCTGGCATAGCCTTCCCAGTCGTTTTGGTCAAGCGGGTCTTCGATTGAAACGATAGGATAAGAAGCTATCCAGTTTTTAAAAAGGTCAATCATTTGGTCTGCGGTAAAAAGTTTCGACGGTTCGGATTTCCAAAACTTGTAGCCTTTTTTTTCTCCTTCATCGTAAAGCTCGGAAGAAGCGCAGTCTAAAGCAATAACTACGTCTTTACCCGGTTTATAACCCGCTTTTTCGATTGCTTTCATAATATAATCCAAGGCTTGAACGTTTTCGATATTCGGAGCAAACCCTCCCTCATCTCCTACGGCGGTAACATGGCCGTCTTTTTTAAGAATATCTTTTAACGTATGAAAAACTTCTGCGGTCATACGTACGGCTTCGCGCAGGGAAGCGGCTCCGACCGGCATTATCATATATTCTTGAAAATCGATTTTGTTGTCGGAGTGTTTTCCGCCGTTAATAATATTTGCCATAGGAACGGGCATTTGAAGAGTGTGAGCTCCGCCCAAGTATCTGTAAAGGGGTAAGCCCAAACTGTCGGCGGCGGCGCGTGCTACCGCCATGGAAACTCCCAGCATAGCATTTGCGCCGAGTTTCGATTTATTTTCCGTGCCGTCAAGAGTAAGGAGCATTTTATCTATTTCCGCCTGGTCGAGAGCATCGGCTCCGTCAAGCTCTTCGGCAATAACCGTATTAACTTGGTCTACAGCTTTTAAAACACCCTTTCCGCCGTAACGAGATTTATCTCCGTCACGCATTTCCAAAGCCTCATATTCTCCCGTTGAAGCTCCCGACGGAACACAGGCTCTTCCGTAGCTGTAATCGCTAAGCTGAACTTCTACCTCAACGGTAGGATTGCCGCGCGAATCCAAAATTTCACGGCCTTCAATATAAATAATATCGGACATCTTAACCCTCCTAGATTGTTATGTACAATTATATAATTGTAATCTTATTCATCAATAAATTCAAGTATGCGGAAAATTAACTTGAGTTTGTTTATCGCTTTATGTTATTCGATTTATAAAAAATATCGCTTGTAAGGATAATTTATAAATTAAATATTAAATAAAGTTTACAAAAATTATTGACAAAAATAATAGACTGTGATATTATCACGCTCCGTAAAAAAATGCACGCTATCGGAGTTATATGAAAAAATATATATGGTTAAATCCTATAGTTGTGAATGCGTACAATACGGAAGACTTAAAAGAAGAATTATTTAAATTGGGTTATATTATAGTTTCTCATAATATAAACCATTTAAAAATCGTATTGGATAAGTACCGTAATTTTCTTTCGGATAATTCCACATTACTGGACCAAAGATGTCCTATGATAACCGAATATTTTAAAAAAAATAATTTTACGGTGATATATCACAACATTGAGCCTATTTTAATTCATGCTGCAAGAGAATTGGAAAATAGGAGCGATTTAAAAGACGGACAAAAATGGATTGTAACACCCTGTTTGTCTTTAAAATCTTTCGGAGATAATTTGAATTTAAAGAATACTTATTTTATTACATGGGACGAATTTGTAAATGTACATAAACTTAAAATACCTTTTAAACCGCTTAAGAACAGTCCTATTCCTATGGGGTTTTTTGACTCTATCGCTGAGAATGTATTAAAAATAACGGATAACAATATTTCCGATTTGACACAGGAAAAACTGAATAAATATAAATTGGTGGAAGGCCTTTTTTGCCGTAACGGCTGTCATAACGGAGACGGAGTAAAATGTATTCAAAGCAAGTAAAAGCCGTTATAGTTATAGCCTTATTTTTATCATGTTGGCAAATTATATCTCATTTAAAGATATACAGCGTATATCTTCTTCCGTCGCCTTTAGCGGTATTTAATTGTTTTGTTGAAGGCATATCCGACGGAAGTTTAATAACTCATATATCAATAAGTATACAGCGTGTTTTTTCAGGATACTTTATCGCTTTTGTAATTGCAATTATGTTTTCTATTGTTTCTTTAAATTATCCTAAAATAATGGAATACTTTGACTCAATAATACAATTTATGAGAAATGTTCCTCCTCTAAGTTTAGTTCCGCTTTTAATACTTTGGTTCGGTATAGGAGAAAAATCAAAACTTATAATAATAATACTCGCATCTTTTTTCCCGATGTATTTGAATATAGATAAGGGCTTTAAAAGTACCGACATAAAACTGATAGAAGTGGGAAAGTCGTTCGGATATAGTAAAAGTGAAATCTTTTTTAGAATTATACTGCCTGCCGCAATCCCGGATATATTAGTCGGAATGAGGATAGGTATGGGTTATAGTTACAGAGCTATAATCGGCGCTGAAATGATTGCTTCAAGCTCGGGGCTCGGATATATGATAAATTTTGCAAAATCTCTTTCTCATACCGATGCCGTAATAGTGGGGATAATTACAATAGGTATTTTAGGCTCCTTGTGCGATTATATTTTTAAAATATTTATTAACCGTTTGTTAAAGGATACCAAGGGAAATGGCTGGAATTGATATTAAGAATTTAACGGTGGAACACAATATTGATAACGGTATTCTTAGAGTTATAGATAATTTAAATTTGCACATAGAAGAAAATAAAATTACCGTTATCTTAGGAAAATCCGGCTGCGGCAAAACCACCTTATTGAGAACAATAATGAGTTTGGAAAATCCTAAGTCGGGAACCGTAGATAAAGGTACAATAAGAATATCATATCTTTTTCAGGAACCTCGTCTAATGCCGTGGCTTAATGTTTATCAAAATATTCTTTTCGGTAATCGGGATAATTCCGATAAAAAAATGCGGGAAGATTATATAAACGCCTTAATTGAATCGGCGGGCTTAAGCGGATTTAAAACCCTATATCCTCATCAGTTGTCGGGCGGAATGCAAAGCAGGGCTGCATTGGCAAGAGCTTTAGCTTACAGCTCCGATTTTGTTCTGATGGACGAGCCGTTTGCCGCCTTGGATTATTTTACCAGAATTAATATGCAGCAGGAGCTTATAAAGCTTTATACTTATAAAAATTTCGGGATTTTAATGGTAACTCACAGTATAGATGAAGCTCTCGTATTAGGTCATAAGATATTGCTTATGGGTATGGGAAAAATACAAAAATCGTATTCCGTTGATTCCGAATTAAACAATCGGGATTTATTGGATACTAAATTTATTGAAATTAAAAAAAATATAATAGAAGATATGAGGAGGCTATAATGCAAAAAATTCTATCTATTTTATTAGTTTGTTTGGTTTTGGCGGCAGGTTGCTCAAAAGAAAAAGACGGCACGGCCGGCCGAAAAGGTAAAGAAATGCAAGCTCAAGAAGAAAAGCTGAGTCTTGATAAGTTGACGGTAACTTATGTTACTTCACCGCTGAATGTTCCTTCAATTATTGAAAAAGAAAAGGGAATATTTAAAAAATATTTGCCGAATGTTGAATTAACGTATGCGGAAATTACAAGCGGTGCGGAACAAACTCAAGCGTTGGCATCGGGCGATGTGCATATTTTACATGCCGTAGGAGGCTCTTCGGTAGCGGCGGCGGCCGCTGCAGGTGCGGATATTAAAATCATAAATATGTACAGCATAGCTCCGGAAGCTTTTGCCCTGTATTCTAAAGACGGCTCTCTTACTTCACCTGAATCGTTAAAAGGAAAAACAATTGCAGGGCCTATGGGAACAAACCTTCATGAGCTTTTAGTTTCATATCTTGCGACGGGAAAAATGAATATTGAAGATGTAAATTTTGTAAATATGAGTATTCCCGATGCATTTGCAGCTGTAGAAGGAGGGAGTATTGACGTTGCAATGCTCGGCGGTCCTGCGGCGTTTAAGGCTTCGCAAGTCGGTCTGCATAAGATTACGGACGGCAAGGGCTTAATCGAAGCAATTATCTGTGTTGCATCGACACAAAAATTTTATGATGAACATAAAGATATTTTGGAAAGAATTGCCGCAGCGCAAGAAGAAATCAGAACGTTTATGAGTGAAAATGCGGAAGAAACTAAGGATATTGTAAAAACCGTTCTTAAATTAGATGATACCGCATATAATACTATGTATCCTCAATATAATTTTTCCTTATTTACTACGGAACAGGATATTGAAGGCTTGCAAAAAACTGCGGATTTTATGTTTAAAAATAAAATGATAAAAAATCCCATACAAGCCGGAAGTTTGTTTATTAACTGATTAACGAATCGCCCGTTATCGATTTATGCCTGATAACGGGCGATTTTTATTTGACGTCTTGCCGTAAGCTTAAGCCGTAAACAAAAGCCGCCTATTCATTTTAAATAAACTTTTTTTAATGTAAAGAATTAAAAAGCGTATTATATTTTAAATACGTAAAAGTTTAAAAACCTCTATATAAATTGAACTGGCCTTGTCTTTGTCCGCTATTTGCAGCCTTTTAAGAAATTAATTTTCCGTATCTTGTTTATAATCCTAACTTATGTTAAAATTCGAATAAACCGTAAGGAGAAAAAATGAAAAGGTTTGAAGATTTAACATTTACGGACGATTTTATGTTTTGTAAGGTTATGCAAAATCCGAAGCTATGTAAAAACCTTATTGAAATGATACTGTCCGATACAATCGGTAAAATCAAATATGTCTCGGTGCAGCACAGTATCAACACCTATGAACAGGCAAAGTCCGTAAGGTTTGATGTTTCGGTGCAAGCGGAAAACGGTAAATTTTATGATGTGGAAATGCAGGTAAGCAACGAGAGAAATATACCTAAGAGAATGAGATTTTACCAAGCTGCCCTGGATATTTGTTTTTTGGATAAGGGCAATTCGTATAACAATTTAAATGACAGCTTTATAATTTTTATCTGTTTATTTGATGTTATAGGCAAAAATAGAGCCGTTTATACCTTTGAAAACCTTTGTGTAGAGGAGAAAAACACCCCTTTACAGGACGGAACGAAAAAGGTTATAATAAATGCGGAAGCCTTTGAGCATACTGAGGACAAAGAATTAAAGGAATTTTTAGAATACCTTAAAACGGGTAAGGTAAATAATGAATTTACAAGGGGGATAGAAGAAATGATACGGACGGTAAAACAAAACGAAGAGGCAAGACAGGAATACAGATTATTATCAACTTTTGAAATGGACGCTAGGGATAAAGGGGCTTATGACAACAAAAGAGAAACGGCAAAACTTATGAAGCTGAAAAACTTTGATATAACTTTAATTAAAGAAATAACCGGGCTTTCCGAATCCGAAATAGAAAAACTGTAATTTTATAAGGGGCTTATAAAAAGCCCTTTTTTTATTTTAATGTAACTTTACAATTTGGAAATAATTATCTACATATGAAAGAAATCTTAAATATGCATAAAACCGTTTTTTAAAAAAGGCCTGACAGTTTAAAATAACATAATTTAGGCGGAACCTGGTAAAAAAGTTTTATGTGAGTAAGATTGGAAATTCTGTAAAAAAGGGTACGGAAAAGGAGTTTTATATGAAACATAAAAATAAGGTTTACATTATCGGAATGCTGATTTTTACAATCGGTATTATAGCATTGTCTTCAGGCTGTTCTCAAACAAGGAAGATACAAGGTGTTTGACAATTGACAGGTGAAACGGTAAACGGCACATCAATTACATTACCTGATTTTATTACTACATATTACTGCTTTACAAAGAAAAACCTTATGTATATAGTTATTAAAAGCGGCAGCGGTCTTAAAAGGAGCGAGCCCATAGCATATACCGTTGACGGAAATAAATTGATAATCAGTACAGGAGAAGGCTCGCCCCTTGTAATCAAGGGAAAAACCGCAACAATTACCGATGAAAGCAAAAATCCTAATACCGGACAAACACATAAAACAGTTAAGACATTTACAAAGGTAAGTTCTCCTACACTTAAGGAGATTGAAAAGGCTCCGAAGTTATAAGGATAGTACTGTTATATTGAAATAATTTAATTTCAATATAACAACGAATTTCGTCAGGGCTTAACGTTTTTCAGGTTCCGAAAACGAAAGACCTGCTTTTTAAATAATTGTTTATAAAAATAAAGCATATCCATACATTTCTATCATAACTTAAATTTCCCAATTTTATTTTAACTTAATGTCTTTTAATCTACATTTCAAAATGTTTGGTGCGTATAATATGAAACCTGTTTTTTTCAGCCTTAATTAAACCTTCTTTTTGCATTTTGCTTATTTCATTGGATAATGCGCTTCTATCAACACCGAGATAATCCGCAAGCTGTTGGCGATTAAACGGAAGTTCAATTTCCCAAGCCCCCGCCTTAGTTGCCTGATAAGATAAATACGAGCGCAGTCTTCCCCTTATCGATTTTGAAGATATATGAAACATTCTGCGCGATAAGTGTAAATTTTTTTGTGCAAAAATAAAAATAAGATTTTCAATTATTTTATTATGGTAGCCGCACATCTTTTTGCAAACGGTTAATAAGGGTTTTACTTGTAAAAAAAGAATCCTGCATTCTTCCGCGGCGACAACATTTACCATAAGAGCCTCTCCTGAAGCAAATGCGTATGTTTCACCGAAAACCTTTCCTGTGCCTATTTTATTCAAAACGGTTTTATTACCCCAAATATCATCATTTTCAATCAATACTCCGCCTGATAATACTAAGCCGAAAGAAGTAACCGTACTTCCAGTATGCCACACCGATTCTCCTTTTACATATTGCCGCTCCTTTGCTCCGAGGCAGGGCAGTACACTTTTTATTTCATCAATAGTAAGCCCGCGGAATAAAACCGTATGAGATAACATAAAAAAATCCATAAATCTTTCCTTTATGTTGTTATAACAACATAATTATTTTAATTATTATAGTATTTTATATAAAGATAAACAAGCCTATCGGTATTAAGATAGGAATCGGAGGTTTTTATGCAAAAAGAAATAATCGGTACATATTCACCGTTAAGTACGGGAAACGGGCAAATTAAAAACTCGTCTGAAAAAAATCGAAAAGACCCGATTAACGGCTCAATGCTTATAGGGGAAATATTACATAAATATCCTCAAGCGGCATCCGTTTTAATCGACCACGGAATGCACTGCCTGGGCTGTCCCTCTTCTCAGGCGGAAACATTATCCGACGCTTGTTTAGTGCACGGCCTTGAAAGCGAAAAGGTTGTAACTGCCGTAAACAAGGCTTTAAACTGCTATTGTGAAAACTGATTGCAAATAGCGCAAGGAGAAATGAATGAGTTTATTTTTAAGCAAGATACATTATGAGCTGTATGATAAAATACGCTTACAAGAACAATTAACGGATTTTTTGCTTACGGATATAAAAGCGGAAGGCTCCCGGTATAATATACATCCTTTTTTATATTCCGGCGCAGGCGAACTCCCCTTACCCCCGCTTGAAACGGTTATAGACACCGCTAATATTCACGGTTGGCTGCAAAACAGGATTGACAAAGCGGAAAACCGTTTTGCTCTTTTAGTTACCGCACTCGTGCAGGATAATCCTTTAATAATGCCGGTATTGGAAAAGGCCGCTTTCAGATTCGGTATGCAATATGCCGCGCCTTCGGATTCAAATGCCGAAGAGGCTTTTCAATATATTTCCGCATTGCTTTTAGACGGAATGCCGTGTACCAGAGTACAGACGATAGAAGAGCGCAGCTCCTCCCGCGTCGTTTGGAAACGCATTGCCTGTACGCACAGCCGGTATTGGGAAGATAGAGGCGGCAATATCGAATTATACTATAGACTTAGAGCCTCACTGATAAACGGAATTCTCAATACAACTTCCGTAACCTTTACGGAAAAAGACTGTGTATATACTCTTTTTGAAGGAGAAAAAAAATGAATGCTGTTGAAATTATGGTACAGGAGCATAATGCTATTTTACGTCTTATTACCGTTATACGTTCCGCATGCTGCCGTATTTTGGAAGGCGGGACCGTAAATATAGAAGATTTTACTTCTATGATTATCTTTGCCCGAACTTATGCGGATAAACATCATCACGGAAAAGAAGAAGAGATTTTATTTCTTACTATGACCGAAAAACTGGGACAAGCTGCAACAACTCTTATACGTCATGGAATGTTGGTAGAGCATGATATGGGGCGGTTTTTTATAACGGAATTGGAACAGGCGTTAAAACGGTATGCCGCCGAACCCAATACGGAAAATAAACTGGACATTATTATGAGAAGCAGCGGATGGGCGGATTTACTTAAACGGCATATCGAAAAAGAAAATACCGTTGTATATCCTTTTGCCGTAAGAAGTCTTCCTTTTGAAGTTTTAAATGAGGTGGACAGGAAAGTACAATTGTTTGAAGAAAAAGCTGAAAAAGACGGCATACAGCAAAAAAGTTTACAACTGCTGGAAGCTCTGGCTTTAAAATATTGTTAAATTTTATAACACAATGGAGGTTTTACTATGAGTTATGAAAATTGGAAAGACAGGATTGAAAATTTTGAATCCGTAGATGTAAGGCACATGCAAGGGAACTTTTTCCCTTGGCTGCAAAAAAAAGCGGCTTCGGTTAAGTCGGGAAGCGGTATAAAGGTTATTCAAACCTTTGAGCCTTATCCGTTATACGAAGCCATGGCAAATTTAGGCTTTGAACACCATACGGAACAGGCGGCCGAAAATGAATTTCATGTATATTTTTACAGAGCGGAAGAAATTGAAAATTCGGACAATACGCCTTTCCGTCCTATTGCTCTTTTAAATTATCCTTTAATTGACGAAGAGCTTGGAAAAATTGCCGTCGATTTTTGGCACCTTACGTGGAAAAATCCCAAACGGTCATTGCCCTACGAAACGAGGCTTTTATTATCTTTAGCCAATGCGGTAGGGGCGGGAAGAATGCGTCAGGCTTCACGCGAGCTTATTAAGGCATATAGCTGCGGCGTTGAAACCGCCGTATTTGACGATATTTTTGAGCTGTTTGCATGGAATCAGGGAATAGGATATTTCAGTTCCGAAATAGGCCCTTCTCCGCTTTTTCAAGCTTATAAGCTTATTAAAAATCAGGAAAAAAACGGAAAAAGCCGCGAGCTTATTCTTGAAATGCTTATGGAAAAATTCGGAGAAAAACATCCTGAAGTAGGCGTTCAATAGAGCGGCGAATTAAAGAAAAAATTTCAAGGCGGGGCGAATGGTTTTTATAAAAATTATCCGCTCCGCCTGATGTTTTGTTAAATGCAAGTGGGGTTTTAAACCGCCTGTTACATAAGTTCTTAATTCGTATTTTACGGGTAAATTATATGGAAGCTATTTTCCAGAAAAAAGATTTTTAAATACGGCTGCCGCAAGTCCGGTTTTACCGGGGATTTTACCTTCGGTAAAAGCATAGATATTTTCTTCGGAGGCAACAATTAAAAGCACATCATCTTCTTCAAATTTATAATTGGGGTCGTCCATAAAAACGAATTCTTCATTTGTTTTTTTGCGGCGGGCGACAATATTTACGCAAAAATCCTTTCGTAAATTTGCCTCGATTAAACTCTTCCCTATATATTTTTTATCGATACCGACTTCCGCAAGAGCGAGGTCCTTTGCTATGGGCATAAATTTAAATAAAAGCTCCGCAGCTAAAATCGGGGTAGTCCTTTTTGCAGCCTCGCTGTCGGGATAGATAATCTGTGTAGCTCCTACCGTTTGTAAAAGCTGCCCGTGTTCGTCCGATTGAGCTCGCACAACAATGTTTTCAATTCCGATGTTTTTTAAAATGGTTGTACTTAAAACCGATAATTCTATTTTACGCGTAAAGTCTACTATTACAGTATCCGTTTTTGAAGTTAAAACCTTTCTAAGAGAGGTTTCGCTTATATCTTCTATTACGTGGGCGGAAGCGGCCTTGCCTTTATATTTATCTACAATATCCTTATCCGAATCGATAATCGAAATTTCAGCTCCTATTTTAGAAAGTTCATCAAGCATTCTGATGCCGAAAGTTCCAAGCCCCATAATAGCGAATTTTTTCATAAATTACTCCTCCTCTTCGCGGGCAACAACATCAAGACCTATTAAAATATCCGGTTTTTTCTATATCGAGAATGCGTACCCCTTGAGCCGCCCGTCCCATAGTTCCGATTGTGTTTACATTTACGCGGATAGTTTTACCTTGTCCGGTTATGCAGACAACCTCATCATCATCAAGGACGGTAAGAAGCCCTACAACTTCTCCCGTTTTTTCCGAAACGGTATATATTTTTTGCCCTCCGGTTCCCCGTCCGTGCGGAGAAAATTCGGAAAATTCAACCCGCTTACCGTAACCGTTTTCCGTCATTACAAGCATTTTTTGGTTTTCGGTAACACGCAAAGCTCCTGTCAATTCATCACCTGAAGAAAGTTTAATTCCGGTTACACCGCGCGAAGAGCGTCCCAGTGAGCGTATTTCGGTTTCGCTCATACGCAAGGCTTGCCCGTGCCGCGTTATAAGCATTATTTCATCTTCTCCCGTAGTTAAAATAGCGCTTACAAGTTTATCGCCTTCATCAAGTTTAATTGCAATTATACCGCGGGTCTTTGCATTTGCAAAGTTATCGGTCGTAACTTTTTTTACAACTCCCTCGGCAGTTGCCATTAACAGATAGGTTTTATCGTTAAATTCTTTTAATGAAACTACGGCTGTAATTTCTTCATCGGAAGAAACGGAAAGAAGAGATTTAATATGAGTTCCGCGGCTTGTTCTGCTTGCTTCCTGAATTTCATGAACCTTTAACCAATAGGCTTTTCCCGCATTTGTAATAAACATAAGATAATCGTGGGTCGTTGCCGTAAATATTTGGTCTACAAAATCGTCTTCTGCAAGGTTTGCCGAATTCGAGCCCTTACCTCCGCGGTTTTGATTTTTATATGCGGTTACGGGGATACGTTTTATATAGCCGAGGTTGGAAATTAAAATAACCATTTCTTCTTTTTTTATTAAATCTTCAATGTTAAGTTCTTCAACTTCATCGGCTATAATATCCGTTCTGCGTTCGTCTCCGAATTTTTCGGCAAGTTCGTTTGTTTCCGTTTTAATTAAAGCAAGGATTTTTTCGGGATGTGCAAGCAGGTCTTTTAAGTGAGCAATAAGCACTTGAAGTTCTTCCAATTCTTTTTTTAAATCTTCAATTTCCAAACTTGTAAGACGTTTTAATTGCATATCGACAATTGCCTGTGCCTGCACTTCATCAAAACCGAAACGCTTCATTAAGTTATTTTTTGCAGTTTGAGTATCGCGCGAAGCTCTTATTATTTTTATTACTTCATCGATATTATCGATTGCAACAATAAGAGCTTCCAAAATATGGGCGCGCTCTTCCGCCTTGCGTAAATCGAATTTAGTGCGGCGGGTTACTACATCTACGCGGTGTTCCACGAAATATTTTATAAGAAGTTTTAAATTTAAGGTTTCGGGTTTTCCGTTTACAAGAGCGAGGTTTATAACACCGAAAGAAGATTGTAAGGCGGTTTTTGCAAATAGCTGGTTTAATACGACTTTTACAATAGCACCGCGTTTTAATTCTATTACGATACGCAAACCCGTTCTGTCTGAAGTTTCATCGTTTACATTGGAAATACCGTCTATTATTTTATCCCGGGCAAGTTCTCCTATACGGGAAACCAAAGTAGTAGTGTTTACTTGATAAGGCACTTCGGTAAATACGATAGTTTCTTTTCCCTTTTTATCGGTTTCCACATTGAATTTTCCGCGAACAAGAATTTTTCCGCGCCCGGTTTTAAAGGCTTGCTTAATTCCTTTACGGCCGTAAATTGTACCTCCTGTAGGAAAATCCGGACCTTTCATATATGTGCAAAGTTCGTCAATTTCAATTTCAGGATTGTCAATATAGGCTGAAACGGCGTCGGCTATTTCGCGCAAGTTGTGCGGAGGCATATTTGTCGCCATACCTACGGCAATTCCGCTTGAGCCGTTTGCAAGCAAAAACGGAAATTTAGCGGGCAGTACCGTAGGCTCGGTAGTGGAATCGTCGAAGTTCGGAATAAAATCTACGGTTTCTTTTTTTATGTCTTCTACTATAGTTTCGGCAAGTTTTGCCATTTTAGCTTCGGTGTAACGGTAAGCTGCCGGCGGGTCGCCGCCGATTGTTCCGAAGTTTCCTTGCGGATAAATAACGGGATACCGAAGTGAAAAATCCTGTCCTAAACGGACTAAGGCATCATAAACGGAGGCGTCTCCGTGCGGGTGATAACTACCCAATACATCGCCTACTATTTTGGCGCACTTACGCGTAGGCCCCGAACTGCGTAAACTTTTTTCTTCCATAGAATAAAGGATACGTCTGTGTACGGGCTTTAAACCGTCCCGCACATCTGGCAAGGCGCGGCTTACTATAACCGACATCGAATAATCTATATATGCCCGTTTTACTTCCGTTTCAATCGGAACGGGAATAACCGATCCGCCTTCTTTAGTTTGTATTTCTTCCACGGTTTACTCCAAATTGAAATTAATAGCCTTAAAATGACTGTTCTTATAGTATAAAAGGATATTTTAACATAAAACTTGAATATATGGAAGAGGTATTATAAAATTAAAATCCGTTCCTTAAAATAATTATATAAAACCGATTCGGTAAAGTTTAATCGGCGGCGCCGGTCGGGTAGGGTAGGGTAGAGGGAATATAAAAAGAAATTATAAAATATTTACTTTCAGTGAAAATTATACTTAACAATATATCTTCATTACTTTTCTCATGAGAAAAACAATTATAAGTAAAGATAAGGGTTGCGTTTCTTTGTTAATTTTGCGGTTTTAAAACTTTTAAACTTACCGTCAAACTTGTATTTTATGATTTTTAACCGCTGCTTCGATAAAATCTTTGAACAGGGCTTGCGGTTTATTCGGGCGGGAAGCAAATTCCGGATGGAACTGTGCTGCAACAAACCACGGATGATTTTTAAGCTCTACAATTTCAACTAAATTCCTTTCAGGATTTATACCGCTGAAAATCATATCCGACTTTTCAAATTTTTCTCTATATAAATTATTAAATTCATAACGGTGTCTGTGCCGTTCCTGTATTTCATGAGTTTTATATGCCTTTTCGGCAAGGGAATTTGAAGCAATCATACAACGGTAAAGACCCAACCTAAGTGTTCCTCCGAGCTGTACATCTTTTTGGTCCGGCATTAAGTCTATAACGGGACTTTGACAATTTTTATCGAATTCGGAAGAATTGGCCTCAGGCAATTTTAATACATTAAGAGCATATTCAATTACCGCAATTTGCATTCCGAGGCAAATCCCGAAATATGGGATTTTATTTTCTCTTGCAAATTGAGCCGCAAACAGCATACCTTCTATTCCTCTGTCGCCGAAACCTCCCGGTACAATTACCCCGTTTGCCCCTTTTAAAACCTTTTTTGCATCGTCAAGTGACGATATTTTTTTAGAATCTACCCAAACTAATTTTATTTCCGTTTTATGATAAATCCCGGCTGCGGTCAGGGCTTCCACTACGCTTAAATATGCATCGGGCAATTCAACATATTTTCCCACAAGTGCAATAGTTACGGATTTTTCGGGGTGATGATAAGTATGAACTATCTTTTTCCATTCTTCCAAATCCGGTTTTTTATCTTCAATATTGAATAACTTGCACAAAACCTTTCCTAAACCGGCTTCTTCAAGCATTAAGGGCACTTCATAAATAGATTTTGCCGTTAAATTTTCGATTATTGCATCTTGCGGAATATTTGAAAATAAACTTAATTTTTCTTTTACCGATTTTGAAAGAGGTTTTTCGCTTCTGCAAACAAGAATATCGGGCTGAATACCGAAGCCCAGCAATTCTTTTACACTGTGCTGCATGGGTTTTGTTTTAATTTCTCCGCATTCTTTTAAATAGGGTAAAAGTCCCAGATGAACAAACATACAGTTTTCTTTACCTACTGCATAGCGTATTTGGCGGATAGCTTCTATAAACGGAAGAGCTTCGATATCTCCTACGGTACCGCCTATTTCCGAAATTATAAAATCGGCATCGGTGTGTGTAGCGGTTGACATAATTCTGGATTGAATTTCATCGGTTACATGGGGTACCACCTGTACCGTGCCGCCGTTATAACCTCCGGCTCTTTCTTTATCCAAAATCGCAAGATAAACCTTCCCTGCGGTTGTGCTGTTAAACTTGTGCAGCGGAACATCGGTAAAACGTTCGTAATGCCCCAAATCCAAATCGGTTTCTCCGCCGTCTTCGGTAACGAACACCTCTCCGTGCTGGTACGGGTTCATTGTGCCCGGGTCAACATTTAAATACGGGTCGAACTTTTGATTTATAACGGAATATCCGCGCCGTTTTAAAAGCATTCCTATAGAAGCTGCCGTAAGACCCTTTCCTAAAGATGAAACAACTCCGCCTGTAATAAAAATAAACTTCGACCTCATAAAAATTCTCCAGAACAAAAACGGATTATACTTAAACAAGCTGCCGATTAAAGCATAAAAATCTTTTACTTAATCGTAACTTTTTTAATTTAAATCTCTTACGGGATTTTATTATATCCGATTTATCGTTTATCGGCAAGTAGAAAAATGAATAAATTCTATAAATTGTTAAATATAGATTTTTTTTAATTGTATTAAAGGCTTGTAAAATTTATAATTGAATTTGTTTTTTCAAAGAATATAAGCCCTTATTTTCTTAAATTCGCCGCTCCGTTCAGATAAACGTAAACAGGTTTTAACCTTGAATAATAATGAATAAGAAGCCTGACAGTGTTCGGAAGAGAATTTTCCGTTTCAGGTTCCGCCGAACAAAAAAGGGCAAGGTCTTTTGCAAAACCGTTTTTACGCAAAGCCGTTGCAGGGTTAAGGGCCGTTATATCTTTAGTAACGGTAAACTGAATTGAAACTATATCTTTTTCCCGGAGGCGGTTCAGTTTAAGTATTTCGGAAAATAAAAAACAAACTTCCTTTTGTATACTTTTCGTAGAATTTTCACAGGTAACGGCACCTCTTACGGCTTTCAGTTTTTTTAAAATCATAGCTTATCTCATATTTAAAAAGCGGAAGTACCGTTTCGGTACTTCCGTTTAGGTAATGCCGCTTTTTGTTTGTTAAAATCTTATTTTTTTAAAATAGATTTTTTTACCGGAGCTTTTTTTGGTGAAGCATCGCTTTTTACGGCAGCTTTTTTAGTTTGAGCTTTCTTTACGGTATCGGCTTTAACGGAAGCCCCCCGTTTTACAGGCTGAGCCGCGGTTGCTTTTTTTTCAATTTCCGCATGAGCTGCGGCAAGGCGTGCAATAGGAACTCTCAATGGAGAAGCTGAAACATAATCCATTCCCGCCCGGCAAAAGAATTTAACCGAATTTAAATCTCCGCCGTGTTCACCGCAAACTCCTATTTCAAGGTCTTTGCGGGTATTGCGCCCTTTTTGAATTGCGGAATCTACAAGCATTCCGACCCCTTCCTGGTCCAGAGATTGGAAAGGGTCCGCCTTAAATACGCCCGCCTTTGTTTCATCAACATATTCGGGAAGAAATTTGCCGGCATCATCTCGGCTTATACCTATGGTCATTTGCGTTAAATCATTCGTACCGAAAGAGAAAAACTCCGCATATTCCGCAATTTTATCGGCAAGAAGGGCAGCTCGCGGAGTTTCTATCATAGTGCCTACCATATATTTAAGTTTTTTATCTTTCGCTTTTTTCTCTATGATATCGTCCGCAACTTCACGTACACGTTTTTCCAAAATTTTAAATTCCTTTGCGTCAATTGTAAGCGGAATCATTATTTCAGGTAAAACCTTTATACCTTTTTTTTGTGCCGAACATGCAGCCGAGATAATTGCCGTAACCTGCATTTCAAGTATTTCAGGATAGGTAATACTCAATCGGCAGCCCCTATGACCCAACATCGGATTTGCTTCGGTTAATTGTTCCACCCGATTTTTAACGCTTGCAAAAGAAATATTAAGCCGTTCAGCCAAATTTTGCTGACCTTCTTTATCGTGGGGAACAAATTCGTGTAATGGAGGGTCGATTAAGCGTATTGTAACGGGATAACCGTTCATTGCTTTAAAGATGCCTTCAAAATCGCGGGTTTGATAAGGAAGAAGTTTTTTAAGAGCTTTTTCTCTTGCTTCTTTTGTTTCCGCAATAATCATTTCACGGATTGCAAGAATTCTGTTTTCGTCGCTGAAGAACATGTGCTCCGTTCTGCAAAGACCTATACCTTCGGCTCCGTGTCCGATTGCAATTTTTGCATCTTCAGGAGTATCGGCATTTGTTCTTACATGAATTTTTCTTATTTCGTTTACCCACTCCATTATTTTTTTTATAGGCTGCCGGAGGTTTGGGATTTATTAAGGTAAGTTCACCCTTGTAAACCGAGCCCTTTGTACCGTCCAAGGTAATAAAGTCCCCTTCTTTTAAAATAACTCCGCCTGAAGCAATTTCTTTTTTATCGTAATCTATGGAAAGTTTTTCGCAGCCTACAATACAGCATTTACCCCAGCCGCGTGCAACGACCGCTGCATGGCTTGTTTTTCCGCCCGTAGCGGTTAAAATACCTTCCGCTGCATGCATACCGCCTACATCTTCAGGGCTTGTTTCATGACGGACTAAGATAACCTTGTTTCCGTCTTTTCTCATTTCTTCAGCACGGGCGGCCGAAAGACAAATTTTTCCGCAAGCGGCACCGGGAACGGCGGCAATACCGTCGGCAAAATGAGACGCCTTAATTTCCGAAGTCTTTGAATAATCGAGAGTTTTATAAAATACGCCTTCTATATCGGAGGCCTTGATACGTGCAACAGCCTGTTCCTTTGTAATAAGTTTTTCTTCCACCATATCGACGGCCATTTGAAAGGCTGCGGCGGGAAGTCTTTTTCCGGTACGGCATTGAAGCATATAGAGTTTGCCTTCTTCTACCGTAAATTCCATATCCTGCATATCTTTATAATGTTTTTCCAAAATTTTTCTTACTTCATTAAGCCGTTTATATGCTTTAGGGTCTTCTTTTTCAAAAACATCGAGTTTAATCGGTGTTCTAATGCCTGCAACTACATCTTCGCCTTGCGCATTAAAAAGATATTCACCGTAAAATTCATTTTTACCGGAATTGGGGTCGCGGGTAAAACAAACTCCGGTTCCGGACGTGTTTCCCTTATTGCCGAAAACCATTTGCATAACATTTACGGCGGTTCCGCGTATACCTGTGATATTTTCTACTCGGCGGTAAGTAACGGCTTTTTCCGACATCCATGAGCCGAAGACGGCGCTTATTGCTCCCCATAACTGCTCGAGAGGCTTTTGCGGAAAGTCCGTTTTTATTTCTTTTTTGTAAAGAGCTTTTGATTTATCTATTACTTCTTTTAATTCCGCTTCATTTACATCGGTGTCCGAAATTTTTATATTTTCATTTTTATTAAGACGCTTTCTGGTTTTCTTTTCTTTTATATCATTTAAAATTTTATCGAATTTATCCCGTTCAATGTTCATAGCGGTGGAGCCGTACATAAGAATAAAGCGGCGGTAGGCATCAAGGGCAAATCTCAAATTACCCGTTTTTTTTGCCAATCCGTTAACCGATTCGTCGTTTAAGCCTAAATTTAAAATAGTTTCCATCATACCGGGCATTGAAACGGGCGCTCCGGACCGTACGGATACTAAAAGAGGGTCGTTTTTATCTCCCAGCTTTTTACCTGCGGTTTTTTCCAATTTTGAAAGATACTCTTCTACCTGTTTTTTCAATTCTGCGGGGTACTTGCGGTTATTTTTATAGTACTCCTCGCAAACTTCCGTTGTAATTGTAAATCCGGCGGGAACGGGTAACCCGATAGCGGTCATTTCCGCCAATCCGGCTCCTTTTCCGCCTAAAACATCTTTCATCGTACCGTTACCTTCGGCACGTCCGTCGCCAAAAAAATATACATATTTCGACTTTGCCATTGCATAGTCCTCCTTGAACATGAGCAATTATTACAATTAACTTCTATTATATTCCTTAAAATATTAAATGTCAATGTATAATTCGAATGAATATGAAAAAAAAATGAATTTTTATAAAGCCGGTTATTATTCGCTTAAATATCGGTTTTTCAGGCGTTATTAAAGCCGTTTACATTCCGCGTTTGGAATAGTCGTTTATATAGCCCTTTCTCAACTCTTTTACATAGTTTGCTTCAAGAGGCGAGTATGTTTTAAATTTTTTTGAAAGAAAAAATGCCGTAAAATTTTTTTCGCATATTTCTTTTAGTGCAATCATATCATCATAATCCGAAACACAGCATAAAAGAGCCTTGTTTTCGATTAAAAGAGCGTTTCTGCTTTGTAAATATTTTGCCGTATTTTTTCCCATATCTTTATATGATATACTGAAAATATTTTCACCCGCTATTTGTGCAAAATCTTCCAAAAAAGCCGGAATAAGTTTTTCTTTATCGATAAAGTTTTTTACGTTAATTTTTTTTAAAAGGTAAGCCGAAGCGGGCAGGTCCGAAGGTTCTATAAAATTTATTTCAGGGTACGAATCGTATATTTTTTGATATATTAAAGGCTTAATCGTATCGCTCCGTTTACTTATCGGAAAGGAATTGTCAAGATGTTTTTCTTTATAATCATTTGGAAAATTTGTATAAAATTCGGCAAATTCGGGCAGTTCCGAAAATATAAAATTACGGCAAATATTTTCTAAGGTTTGCGCTCTTAAAAAAGCTTCTTTAAGGGTTTCCCCGACACAAACGGCTCCGTGATACGGCATAAGAACCGCTCCTTCATTTCCTAAACATTCTGCGACATTAAAAGCAAGTTCTTTTGAGCCTGACGGAGCATATTCTGCACATGGAATAAAATTCTTTAGAAGTCTTTTTGCTTTATTGTCTTTTACGGGAATTGAATTTAAACAGCCGGCAGCTGCGGAGGCGAATTTTTGGTGTGTGTGAATAATAAACCGTATTGAAGATTTTTTTTTGTAAATTTCCGCGTGTAAAAGGCGTTCCGAGGAAGGTCTTACTGAACCGAACAAATCGGGAGTATTTATGTTAAGAAGTACAATGTTGTCGGGTTTAAGATTTTCGTATCCGCAACCTGAAGGGGTAATTGCAAAATTATCATTATCGATACGTACGCTTACATTTCCCCAAGTACGTATTGTAAGACCCGTATGGAGTAATTTTTTCCCCATTTTAATAACGGTAAGTTTTGCATCGGTTGCCGTCATTCCGTTAATCCTTTAAAAGCTATACCGGATTTTTCAACAAAAAGCCTTGTGCATATTGCATGTGCTTTATGTATTCCGTTTTATCGCTGATGACCGTCATACTATTGAGTTATGACCGTCATACTATTGAGTTATGACTGTATTTATTTCATTTAAAATAGCATTAAAGTCCAAGGGCTTTTTAAAAAAAGAATCCGCTCCCAATTCGAGCATTTGGGTTTTAAGCGTACTGTCTTCAAGGCCTGTAACCACGATTATGTAAGGTTCTCCGAAAGAGTCATCGCTTTTTATCTTAGTACAAATTTCTTTTCCGCCTATTCCGGGTAAGTCTATATCCAAGATAATAAAACCCGGTCTATACTTTGCAATTTGGGAACCGGCATCGAATCCGTCATAAGACTGATAAATTGTAAGCTCCGGAATGTTCTTCGTTAAAAATGTAGCTATAGCCTCATTTAAAACCCTATCGTCATCTACAATAATAATGGAATTCCAATGGGCTTGACCGGCAGAATCTTCCAAATCTTCAGGTATTTTCATACCCCGATCTTTAATAAAAGAAAGTAAATCCTCGTGATATACACGGTATTGACCGCCCGGTGTATTAAAGGCTTTCAGATATCCATTGCGAATCCAGTTTATTGCTGTTTGGTTGACGACTCCGCACATATTGGCAACTTCAAGCGCCGAATACATTTTTACCCGCCGTCTGCTTTCGTTTTTACTCATAATTTTAATTATAATAGCTTGCGCTATTATTTTTTATTTCCTCCAAACATAAATTTATAAGATTCATAGAAAAACCAAGCCGCTGCATTGACCGCAGAAGTTTTTGTTTATCCTTATATTTTACCGACTGCCTTTTTAAAGCCGTTCGGCAAATATCCTCTTCGGAATTTTCGGAAAAAAAGTCGCTGAGGGCTTTTTCCGCAACAGCAAAATTCACTCCGCGTAAAGCAAGCTCGGAAGCAAGCCGTTTCCTTCCCTCTTTTTTACTTATGCTGCGGGTGTTAAGCCATGCAGCGGCAAACCTGCCGTCGTTTAAAAATCCCTTATCGGATAAATAATCCAAGGCGATTTTTATATCGCCTGCCGAAAAATCTTTTTTTTTCAGCTTTATTTCCAGCTGAAATCTTGAATGTTCGGCTCTGTTTAAATATATCATAGCCGCCGTTTCAACGGCATATCTTCGGACGGCATTAAGTAATGCGTCCAACAAATCTCCGCTTATTAAAGCACCGCAAGTTTTAGTAAGAAGCTGCAAGTGCTCTTCGTTAAAATATTCCGCACGTGTTAAAAAAGACACTCCTTCAGAATTGACAACTTTAATCAATCCTGAAGAAGCGCTGCATATATCCGCAACAAAAAAAGAATTAGCGTTTGCTGAACTGGAATCTTCGGCGTGCACCGCGCTGACCGTATTTTTTGCGCTCAACCATTCGCGAATCCCGTGTAAGCAATCCGTTTGCCTTTAAAGATGCGCGGTTGGAAATGTCCACTTGAGCCAAGGCTCTGGCAATACCGTGCGAACATGCTCCCGCCTGACCGTTAAGTCCTCCGCCGCAGACAGTAATGATAATGTCGTACTTTGATTCACTTGCAGTTACCATTAAAGGTTCTTTTGCTTTTTGGATTTGCTCCGCTGTAGCAAAATAGTCGTTAATGTCCTTATCGTTAATCGATAATTTTCCTTTTCCGTCCCGAATGTATACTCTGGCGACCGATGTTTTTCGGCGGCCCGTTCCCATTCCAATATTTTTCATTCGCTGCTCCTTATATTTCCACTGCTACGGGGTTTTGTGCTTTATGCGGATGTTCCGAGCCTGCATAGACCTTAACATTCGTTAAAAGCTTTCTGCCAAGCGGTCCCTTGGGAAGCATACCCTTAATTGCAATCATCAACGGTTCCGTCGGCTTTTTCTCTATAAGTTTGCTGAAATTGACAGATTTTAAGCCTCCGACATAACCGGTATGTCTGTAGTACATCTTATCCTTAGCCTTATTACCAGTTACGGCAACTTTTTCGGCATTTACAATTACTACGTAATCGCCGGTTTCCTGATTGGGAGCAAAAACGGTTTTATGCTTTCCCCTGAGCATAGCGGCGGTTTTTGCAGCTACACGTCCCAGAGGCTTCCCTGCGGCATCAATTAAGTACCAAGAGCGGGGAGCTTCATGTTCTTTTATAAAAATAGTTTTCATTAGTGTATACCTTCTACAATAAATATATGCAGATAATGTGGGTGCAAATATTATAAAGGAATAATTGATTTATGTCAACAACTTATTCCGTTTTATTTTCCGCAGCCTTCATAGCGGCTTCTTCTTTACGTGCGTCCTGTTTGTCTTTAATATCGGCAATGCCTATAAAGATGGAAATAAGCCCTACAAAAGCGGCGAAAATCGGAAGACCTCCGCGCAAAAACAGCAGTATATCCTGCCCCCAGCCCAATCCCATGGGCAAAGCTGAAACTACCGTAAAAGCAATTAAAATAATACCAATAAAAAGTGCTAACATTGTAAGCCTCCTAAATCGTAAAAAACTATTATCGCATATTTATAAAAAACGGTCAAGTAAGCATTGAGGGGCTTTGTTTTATGGAATAAAACATCTTAAATAAGGGTTTACCAAGGTTTTGCAGGCCGTTTTCGGATATTTTTAAAATTTAAATTCGGGTTTAACGGAACGGTTTTAGGGTAAGTTTTTATCCGAAAAAGACTTCCGTTCTTTTTTACGGACGAATATTCGGTTGCTTTAGGTTCTGGTATTTATTTTGGAATTATAGTATATTTATTTTTAACAATGGTTAACCTAATTGTTTATAAACTGTTTTATTATTAAAACTGTAAAAAACTTACATAGGAGATAATTTATGAAAAACTTTAAGTTTGCCGCCTTGATTGCGGCAATAATATTTACGGCTTTGTTTGTAAGCTGTCCGAGTGCAAAGAATATACCGGAAGGCGGAAATGAGGAAGCGAATAAGAATGAGAATAAAGAGAAAAAACCTCCTTATGATGTTTGGAAAGATTCTTCGAGGGATAAGTCCTATGCAACCGTATTCGAAGGGGATAAGGGTCCTATAGGGGTGGATAACCAGAAGGGCTTTTATCGTATTCCAGCTCTTACCGTTACAAAAGACGGGGTTTTGCTCGCCTTTGCCGACAAACGCTTCGGAGATAATATGGATACGGGGTATGATATACCGATTAGCGGTAGCGGTATTGCACAGGGCGGAAATTATAGGAATAAAAATAAACCTTCGGATATTGTAATGCGAAAATCCTCGGATGCGGGCAAAACCTGGTCGGAAGAAACCGTTTGCGCGCGCGGCGACGGGCATGGACAACAACAGGCTCATAACGATACGGAGAATAACAATATTACGTCGGTTACGAAGCCTCAAGACGGTAAGTATGCGGGGCATTGCGACGCCGTTCCCGCTGCCGACCGCGATTCCGGACAACTTTTATTTTTAACATGTTCCGGGAGCAGTAATTACAGTAACCAAAACGGCCCCAACTATTTACTTTGCTTTACTTCTCTTGACGGCGGAAAAACTTGGACTTATAAAGATATAAGCTCGGATATTGAGCGTTTAACAAACAATAACTCCGGACAGCGGTTTTTCGGTTCAGGAAGAGCGACACAGTCTAAAATTCATAAAAAAGGAAGTCATTATCGGGTGTATGCGCATGTCGGAATTGCCGGTAAAGGCTATGTTATGTACACGGACGACTTCGGCTCTAATTGGAAAATGCTTAAACGGCAGGGCGGAAGCGGGGAAATTACCGGCTGGGATGAAGTAAAGGTTACGGAATTCGATGACGGCAGTCTTCTTATTGTAGGCAAGCAAAAATCAGGTTCAAATCCTCTTACCGTGTTTAAGTATTCCGATGTAGAAAACGGTACGGGAACATTTGAAAATAATGTAAACGTACAAAATATCGCAGGCACCGAATGTAACGGGGATATGATAATAGTAAAGGCTAAAAAAACCGCTTCGGGTGAAAAGGTAAATCTCGTATTGGCATCTTATCCCTTAGGCCTTAAATCGGGAGCAGCTTCTGCGAGTGAGATTTCAGGTGCCCGCAGCAGTACGAATTTTTACCGCTTTAACATAGGTATTTATTGGAAAGAATTTGAAGGCAATGCCTTAACTTTACCCGAAGCGACTTCTTTTAATTCCGGCTGGTGTACAAACCCGTATCGGGTACAAGGAGATTAAGATATAGAAGGCGTGTACTCTGTAATGCAGGAGCTTCCCAATAAAAATATCGGAATTTTATATGAAGAAGGCCCTGCGACAAGAGCGGAACTTAAAAGCGGACAAAAAATACCGTTTAAAGGTTACCAGTACGGCGACTGGAACGTTATAAAATATAAAGAGCTTGATATTTCCGATATAACCGGCGGACAATATTCCAAGCTGTAAATATTTGCGGCGGTTTTGCTTTAAATTTATACCCGCAATGCATAAAAATACCCTCTCTACCGCTTTTTTTCAGATAACGGCGGGGAGGGGGATTACCTTTCAGTGCCGAATTTTAACATAAAAAATTACAATTTGCCGTTTTAGAAGGAGTTCCGACAAGAGTACAAAAGGTGAAAATTTCAGCATATAGGAGTTATGAGATGAAAGAAAAAGGTATAACGGACAGTCTTCCTCAAAAAAAATGTAAGAAAATATTTCAGTTTAAAAGACGTTTTTCAATTCAATTTAAATTACTGCTTCCGATAATTTTTTTAACCCTGATTCAATATGCAGTTTTGCTTTATAATGAATGGCGGAGTATCCGCAATTTTTCTTATGAACAGATAAGAGCATTGGCTAACGTAAAACATCTTGCTTTTATAAATGCGGTCAATAATTATTCGGAAACGGGAGGTATTCTTCTGGATTTTATATCTCAGGATACGAATATTATAAAAGCCTTTGCCGAAAAAGACAGAAATGCTCTTTTATATGCTGCAGGGCCATTGTATAAAACTATGCATGAAAAATACAACATAGAGCAATTTCATTTTCACACGCCGGAAGTAAATTCTTTTTTGCGTGTACACGCCCCTTTAAAATACGGCGATAATCTAAGCTCTTACCGCCTTTCGGTAATTGAAGCCAATAAAGAAAAAAAACGCATTTCCGGTTTGGAAGTCGGATTAAGCGATTTGGGATTCCGCATAGTTACACCCTTATATTCTTCCGAAGGAGTGCATATAGGTTCGGTTGAATGCGGAGGGGCAATTAATACCGATTTTATTAACGCTTTATGTAAAATAAGTTCCGAGGAAGTATTGGAAGGCGGAATGAATATGAGCATTACAATAAAAACTCTTGAAGGAGAATATAAGGTTATAGCCGGTAATTTTAACGATACGGATACGGATAATCCTCAAACTATTTCCGATATTTTAATGACGCAAAACCTTATAACAACGGTAAAAAATAGAAGTGCGGTTTATTATCCTTTACGGGACTTTTCGAATAATAATATAGGATATGTTAAATTCGTTTTCGGGATTGATAAAATTTTACGGGAGCGAAATGTATTTTTTCTGCGTACCTTTATATTGTCTTTGTTAGTTTTATTGCTGTACACAATAATTATAGGTATTATAAGCCGTATAAGCATAATAAGCCCTGTAAAATATGCGGTAAAAACTCTTAAAAACATCTCGGAAGGCGACGGAGATTTAACCGTGAGTATGCCGGTGAGAGGGAATGACGAGCTTACGGATTTATCGATATACTTTAATCAAACAATTGAAAAAATAAGAGCTGCCGTTGAGGTTGTCGGCGGAAGTACCGAAACTATGCAGGAAGTAGGCGATGAGCTTGCAAGCAATATAACCGAAACTGCAAGTGCCGTTCATGAAATAAGCGCAAACATTGAAGCCGTAAAAAAACAAATCCTTACACAGGCCTCAAGCGTAACCGCCGTGGGAGCTTCTTTACAGGTAATGGCGACTTCAATAGAAAAAGTTGATAACCACATAAAAATACAAATACAAAATATAGAAGATTCTTCAAAATCGATTAACCTTATGGTGTCCAATATTCAATCCGCTGCAGATGCCGTTGAAACAAATCTGGAAACACTCGGAAGTTTAAATATTGAAACGGAAGAAGGAAAAACGGTTATCGGCGAAGCCGTAGATTTAAGTAAATCCGTAGATGAAAGCTCGGAAGTACTTTTAGAAGCAAGCAGCGTTATTCAACATATTGCAGCGCAAACAAATCTTTTGGCAATGAACGCCGCGATTGAGGCGGCACATGCGGGAGAGGCGGGAAAAGGTTTTGCCGTTGTTGCCGATGAAATACGTAAACTTGCGGAAGAATCCAATATGCAGGGAAAAAATATTACTTTGATATTAAAAGAATTAAAAGAGAAAATAAAACGTGTAAGCGAAGCCGCATTATCCATCAAAAACCGTTTTGATACGATTGCCGGCTTGGCTGAAAAAACAAAGCGACAAGAGTTTATCATTATGGAAACTATGGAGGAGCAAAAAGAAGGAAGCGGGCAAATTGTACGGGCAATGCAGCAAATAGAGAATATGACTGAAGAAGTAAAAAAAAGCTCGCAGGCAATGCTTACGGGAAGCGTACTTGTTTCAAAAGAAATGGAAAGACTGGGAGCCCTTTCCGACAGTATAGCAAACAGTATGAACGAAATGGCTTCAGGTGCGGTTCAAATTAACAATGCGGAAACGGAAATAAGCGATATAGGTCAAATCAATAAACGAAGTATCGAAAAGGTTGTCGAAGAAATAAAGAAATTTAAAGTGTAGAGGTTTAATTTAAACTTTAAGATTTTCCCGCTCCGTTTGACGGTAACAACGATTAGTTAAAACTTCCCGGACCTTTCTGCCGCAACTTTATAAAATATTTTTATAATGCCCCTTGAAAATTTACTTCGATAGCTTATAATTATAGAATGAATCAAGATAACGTAAAAGATATTTTACTTCAAATTGCCGATACCGAGCTTGAATTTTCCGTTACCTTTACGGGAAAATCCAGTAAAAAAGTAAACGGTCTTTATAAGCCCGATACTCACGAAATTATTTTGCACAATAAAAATTTTGCAAGTGATAATGAAATGATTTATACGGCAATTCACGAATACACTCACCACAAACAATGCGAAAAAGAAGGCGGTTTTTATTCTACGCGAGTTCACACACCGAAATTTTGGACTCTCTTTCACTTATTGCTGGAAGAAGCCGAAAAAAAAGGTCTTTATAAAATTACACTGGAAGAATCGCCTGAGCTTATAGAGCTTACGGAACAAATACGGCAAACCGTAATGGTTGAAGACGGCAAGCTCATTAAGGAGCTCGGAAGGCTTTTGGCGAAGGCTCGTCCCTTGTGTAAAAAGGCCGGTGTAAGGTATGAAGATTATGTAGATAGGGTTTTGTGCCTTCCGCGGGCATCGGCGACCGCATTGGAAAAAATAAACGCTTATAATATAAATCCTGAAATAGGAGCGGACGCTATGCGGCAGGTGGCAAATATAGGTAATGCCGAAAGACGGGCGGAAGCCGAAAGACTTTTTTTAAATAAAAACAGTCCTGCCGCAGTACGCGGTAAAATCGTTTCACCTAAAAAAGAAGAAGACCCGCGAAGGGCTCTTGAAAAAGAAAAACGCCGTCTTGAAAAAACCATTTTAAGTTTACAGGCAAAACTTGAATCCGTAGAAAGCCGTCTTGCAAATATGCCCGTTCAAGCCTTTATATTTATTCTTATTTTTTCATCTCTTTTATTAATACCGCTAAGAGCTCAAGACTCAAACGGCACCGAAACGCCTTCAATTCCTCCTATACCCTCCATTCCGCAAATACCTGAAATAACCGTTATTCCAGTTACTGGAGAACCTCCTCAACCGATAATTCCTAAAGCTCCTGAACGTCCGGTAATTAAAAATCCGCTGACCCCGAAAAATACCACTTCAAAAGGAAGTGCGGGCGGCAACAAGGCGGGTTTTTCTCCGTCGGAATATATGAAACTTTTAAACGGGACACAAAACGGCAATTTTATTCAAACTTTGATGAATTCCGTAGTAGGAAGCGATGAAGAGGGCTCCGCTCTTTTAAATAAAATACTTAATCAATTCCATTCTTTCGATACCGCAAAAAATCCGGTAAGTAAGTTTACTTCAAATAAAGACGTGAGAATAAACGGCCTTAAATTAAACGGAGTTGATGTGCTTAAAGAAATCGGAAATATTGAAATTTCAAGGTTAACCGCAGATAAAAGTTTTTTTGCGGCTGCAGATTCAAAATTTTTATCGGACGGAAGCGGAAGCAAGGAAATTTTATACATTTTTGCAAAACGTAATACCGAAGGAAAATATAAACTTTTTATTGAAGTTTTTCAAAATACTGAAAATGAAAATTCCGTTTTTTATAAACTTGCAAAACTTTCTCCCGTAGAAGCCGAATTAAAAGGTTCCGTGCTTTTTGCCGAATTGAAAACGGAAAGCACCGATTTTGAAGCCGTATTTTTACTTAAAACCGATTAACAATAAGATTAATTTTAAGGCTGAAAAAGAAGAGCCGTCCAAAAGGAGGATAATGAACGGCTCTAGTGAAAAACAGTGTGTATCGTTTGTGTGTGTGAGTATAATATATCAAAAACCTCAAAAAATGTCAATAGATTTTTTAGAAAAAATTCATTTTTTTTATATTATATATTTTAAACATTTTACTTCTTCAGTTTAAGGTTATAAAAATACCTTTTACCTTAATTTATAATTCATATTTAAAATGCCAAACTGAGCTGCGGTATATATGTAATTAACATAAGAATTATAAATTGAATCATAAGATAGGGTAGAATGTTTTTAATAATTTTTGTTACGGGCTTTTTAAATGTATAGCTTGCAATAAATAAGTTCATTCCGATAGGCGGAGTCAAAAAGCCTAAAGCAAGGTTTGTTAAAAATATCGTTCCCGTGTGGACGGGGTGAACACCGAAACTTTCCGCTACCGGAATGACTAACGGCGATACGACCAGGATTGCGGAATACAAATCCATTATACAGCCTACCAGTAAAAGAAGAATATTCAATAAAAGTAAAAATACGTATTTTGATGATACATATTGCAAGGCAAACTCGGATAGCATATTGGGTACTCCCGCATAAACGAGGAATAAGGCTAAGGCCTTAGCGGTACCTATTATAACGAGCACACCTCCTGCCGTAGGAATACTTTCCAAAATAACATGGGAGGCTTGCTTTATTGTAAAGTCTTTACGGATAAAGACTTCCAAAATAAATGCGTATATTACGGCAAAGGCTGCCGTTTCAAAAAGCGAAAAAAAGCCTGAGAAGTATCCCGTACTAATTGCAACAGGTAAAACCAATTCGGGGATTCCTTCTTTGAGACTTTCCCAAAGAGCTTTTTTGGAAAAGGTCGTTCGTTTTTTTGTTTTATCTTTTATAATTCCTATTATAATCATAGAAATTGCAAGTAAAATACCGGGAAGAAAGGCTCCTTTAAAAAGAGCGAAAATATCCACCGTCATAAAGTTGGTGGCACCGTAGACAATAACGGCTAAACTGGGCGGCAGTAAAATTCCTATAGACCCTGACGAGGTAATAAGCGCTTCGGCATCATCTTCGGAATATCCGGAGCCGGTTAGAATTAGGCTTAATATTCCCCCTAAAGCTAAAATAGTAACTCCTGAAGCTCCCGTAAAAGTTGTAAAAAAGGTTGAAACCAAAACGGCTGCAATAACAACTCCGCCCCTTATTTGACCTACGGAATTCTTTACAAATTCCAAAAGTCTTTTTCCCGCACTTCCGCTTGCCAAAAGGTAACCTGCAATGGTAAACATGGGAATTGCCGCTATAGATGTATCGGTTAAGATATTATAGGTTTCTATCGGGATACTTTCAACATAACCGCCGGTAGTCATAAAAGAAAAATATGCAATTCCTGCAAGTACTATGTAAAGCGGCATTCCGAAAAGGGCGCTTATTGAAAAGAAGAGTACAATTGGAATAAGCAAGGTTGAAGAAGCCGATAATATAAAGCCGAAAACCGAATTAAGAAGACTGTATATTTTCCACGAAGTTATATCGGTAAATTTTCCGAATATTAAATCCAGTAAGCTGATAACGGAGCCCGTGCTTAAAATAAAACCCGTTATAAGTCCCAAAATTATTGCAACGGCATTTTTAGTTCTTTTAACTTCCATAAAAAGTATTGCGGCATACATAACGGGAAGAGCCGAAAAAAACAATTTTGTGGGAATATAAAAAACGGAATCGTTTTCCGCAATTTGAGAGTAATTGGGAAAAACGGAAAAAAATAAAGAAGTTAAAACAGCGATATTTACTGCGGAGATAATTTGCAGTATTATTCTTTTTGTGTTTTCCCGAAAAATAGAGGTTAGAACTTCGATATTTAACTGTTTTTTACAGGCGGTTGTTATAATTCCTGCAAGACAGGCAAATACAAAAATAAGCTGGACTGTCAGCCTTTCAGGACCTAACACGGTTATGCCTAAACCGGTAATAATATGAATGATAAACGGCAGCCATATTAAAACTGCCGTTATAATTAGAATCAAAATATTTACAGCTTTTTTCATGCCGTCTATAATATACTTATTTTCGATAAGGTTCAAGCAGCTGTTTTATTTTTTTATATATTTCAATATTTATTACATTCGGAAGAGCCTTGTGTACCGCTTCCGCGTCTTTATGAAATTCGTTTGTCCATTCAGATTTTTCCTTATCGGAAAGTTCGATTTTTTTTACACCTGCGGCAAGCATTTTAGATAAATAATCGCTATCCATTTTATCGAGAGCTTCATTCAGACTTTTACGTGTTTTTTCAAGAGCTGCAAGCATTTCGGGTTTGTATTTATCGGGAATGAGTTTCCATGATTCTTCGGTTATTACAAAACCTGACATTACGGGACAAAGTCTTGCGTCCAAAATATACGAAATATCTTTGTATAAGCCCAATACATGTGTTAATAAATGGACGGCCGTAAAGCCTCTTGCACCGGTTGAGCTTTTTAAATTTTGTATCCACTTTGAAGGCGGCACGGGGTCTACATTGAAGCCGCAAACTTTAAGCACATCGGAAAAGTCTTTTGTGTCGTTGGAACAAACAAGTTTGATTTTTTTCAGGTCTCCAAGTGAAGAGTAGGAATCTTTTGTATAAAAAGAAAGCCAGCCGGCATTTGACCACGTTAAAAGTTTACAGCCCGATTTTTGAATTTCATTTTCAAAAAAATTGCCGTGTTTTTCCAAAACAAGGTCCAATTCTTTTTGATTTTGGATTAAAAAAGGAATTGCCAAGGTAAATATTTGAGCCTTAGGTGCAAGTTCGTTTAAACCTACGGTATTAAAAACAGCCCCGTCTATTTGCGGACGTTGTCCGGGGCGTGAAGGTTTCATTTTTTGAATAACCGATTTATCTCCCCCTAAAACATACGTGTCATAGAATTTTACGCTTACCAAGCCTCCCGTAATTTTATTCCACTCCTGAGCCATTTTTTTCAGTTCAATTTCCCAAGGGGAGCGTGCCGGCGCTACGGTAGCAATTTTTAATTCGATTTTTTGCTGTGCAAAAATTGCGGTACAGCAAAACCATGTTAAAATACCTGCCAGTATTTTTTTCTTCATATTTAATCTCCTAAAATAAAGTCGGATTTATGTTCTTTAAGCCATCTTGCATATTTTTGGGCAAGGGTTGTTTGTAATTTATTGGCGGGCTGTGCTTCGGGGTCTATGCTTAACGCTTTTTCTATAGCTTCATCGAAACCTTTGCCGTCTTGTTGCGGAATACAAAATGATACCGCATAAGTTACGTGTATTGAAGGAGTTTTTCCTTCGGACAGTTCCAAGGCTTTTTGATAGGCGTGTTTTGCTTTTTCAGGACTGCCTCCGAGCGAATCGGGAGCTGCCGCATAAAATTTAGCCAATATGTCCCAAACGGCTCCGTCTGAGTATACCGGATTAAGAGAGGTTGCGGCTTCCAGCATAGCAACTCCGCCTGCCAGCGATTGAAGATTATCGGAATCCAGAGGGTCAAGTGCAAAAGCTGCAAGTATTCCCGCTCCGGCCCAATGAAGGGCTTCAACATCGTATATTTTGCAGTTTAAAAGAGCTGTTTGTATTTTTTCGGAGTTGTCGGAATGAATAGCCTCCGCGAATCCCGGATATGCCGCATCTAAGGATAAAAGAGCCGCTTTTGCTCCGCGTTTGTAGAATTTTTTAGCTCGGAAAAATGCAGTATTTTTTTTATCGAATTCGTTGTCGGAAAGGTAAACGGCAGGGCTTTCTATAAAAACATTTGCGTACATAATATAAAGCTGCCCCGTCATTAAGGCAAGGCCCCTATGTTTAGGGTCTTGGATATGCATAGCTTCATATAACTTTAAAATTACGGGAAAAACTTCTCCTACAATTTCAATATCGTCTTCTCCCGTTAGGGCGGTAATGGGATTAGGCGCATTAGGGTCGGGCTTTATTTTTATCTTATGCTCGGGAAGAGGCGCCATCGCATTGGCCGCAGATTTATATGCCATTTGTTTTATTGAACATGACGGTAAAAAAGATACCGCCATAGCCGCTGCAAGTAAAAGTTTAACAGTTTTTTTTATTTTCATTTTTCCAATCCTCGATAAATTTTTCATAAGCTGCAATTGAAGCCGAGAGAGAAATCTCCTGTGCGCGGCCCCTGCCGTCTATATTATTCCCTTCTAAAAATATATAATGCCTCCAAGGTGCCTTCCAAGTCCGAAATCGAACAGTTTTTGTCATGCAACCTTCGGCGGGTAAGTACGCGGATTTCGTCATCAAACACTTCGTTAAATTTTTCCAGCTCCCAATCAGTTGTTTCCGTCATACACTAAAATATAGGATATTTTCAGCTTTTTGGCAAGTCTATAGATAAGGTAATAAATTTTTAAATCTGTATATCGATAGGGAGGGCGTAATGAGGGTCAGGTTATAAATCCGAGCCGAAGCTCGGATTTTATCAGCCGCTTTAAGGAGTTTTTTAATTAAGGTTCCACTACGTTTCCCGAAGCATCTAAGTAATAAACGGGAACGGCTACGGCCGTAGTTCCTTCGTCTCTGAACACGACAACCGTAGAATTTGAGCTTGGACTGTAATACAGGGCTTTAGAAGTCGCTTCCCAATTAGATGTCCAAAAGTTTTTGCGGATAAAAAGAGCTATCTTTTCCGCTTCTTCCGTTGTCGGAAGATAACCTCCCTTGCTTAAACAATATTTTGCCGCATTATTTGAAATCGTGTGGGCATGAGAATTATGCTGAGAGGCAATTGAAAGGGTGTTGGCTTTTCCTCCGCCTATTGAGGTTGTCATAGACTTAGTGCTCATATATTTTGAACTGTCATTTGACCATTGAATTGGCCCTGAAGGCGTTCCGACAGCTAAGAAAGTCCATGCTCCGCTTTGATTGTTTACCCAGACGATTGTTTTTCCGCCTATAATGCTGCCCGCTTTAAGTGCAGGAGCGGATTGCGGCTTTCCCTGCTGCGTCATAGCTTCCGTAAGTAAAAAACAGCTTTGCAATAATAGTACCGATACGATTCCAAAAAAAAGTAGAAATAGCTTTTTTTTCATTTTAATCCGTCCTTTAAAATAAAATTAGATAATTATATCTATAACTTACCATTATATTACGAATTTTATAAAAAACAAGCTTATTTAAAAAATAGTTTAAAAAAGCGGTGTTATGTGAGGGAAAGCCGTTAATCCCTTATTGGCGGAAGGTCAAATTCACGGCGGTGCCCAATTTATTTTAGGTATGGCTCTTTCGGAAGAAATTATAAGAGACAAGGCGGGCTATGTTAAAAACGGCACTCTTTCAAAATATCATGTTTTAAATTCGCAAGACATGCCTTATGTAAAAACGCTTCTTATTGAGAGTGAAGACGAAAAGGCTCCCTACGGCTTAAAAAGTGTAGGCGAAATTTCGGCGGTAGCACCGGCACCCGCTGTTCTTAATGCAATTAATCATGCATTGGGAACAAACATTACCGACTACCCTGCAACACCAGAAAGAATTATCGAAGAGATTATGAAAATTAATAAAGAGCAAAAATAAATTTACTCTTGACATATATGTTTTTTTGTTTACAATATATGTAAAATTTTATTGTAAAGAAGATACCGTTATGAAAATTTTTCTTGTTAAGGTAAGAAACTTGAAGGACATTCAATCGTAAGATAAAAGTAAAGAAAAATAAAATAAAATGTATCTTAATACTTCGGTTATTATTTGCGGTAATTTAGCGGTACCGTATGTGCATATAATTTTAATATGCCATGTTTATACCGGTCTTATCCGGTACCCTATATTTAATTGTTAAGTATGAAATTGGAAAAACGGAAATATGTGACTATTGATACTCTCCGGTTACCGTTTAAAACGGCTCCATGGGCTGTAACTTTGTATATGCTGCTGATAGTCGTTGATGCAATTATTATGACATCGGTAACGGCAATTGCAACGGCTTTTTTTACCGACACCGCTATGAGCATATTCGGTGGAGATAAACCTGTAAACTCAATTTATTTACCGCTTGTATTGTTGATAGCCGTCATTGGAACCGCAAGCGTCTTGGGCGGTTTACCGAACCTTATAGAATCCAAAATAAAATTTGCTTTAGAGCGAAATCTTATACCCGCTATTTTGGACATACAAGCAAACCTCGCCTATAAAAATATTGAAGATGCCGCAACGTGGGAACTGATTGAGCGTGTAACGGATGAAATGACGGAAACCTTTCTTGACGGTATTCGTGCCTGCGGTGCGGTAATTCAAAATATCATTGCAACCGTTTCCGTTTCGGTATTGATTATGAGGCAGACATGGCCGTCGGCTTTGATTATAACAGCATTCAGCATTCCGCTTTTTTTGGTATCGCTTTGGGCGGGAAAGAAAAATTACCTTGCAAAAGTTCAAACACGTAAATACGAGCGGCGTTACAGTTATTATTCGGACGAAATGCTCACCGGCCGTGAAGCCGTCGAAGAGCGTACGCTTTTCGGATATGCAGATACTATCATTCAGCGTTATTATCGGCATTTTAAAACCGCAAGTAAAATAGAACTCAAGGTATTTTTAAAGACCCTTGCGGCAATGAAATCAACGAATGCCGCATTACTGCTGATTACCGCAGTTACGGCTTTTACGCTTATAAAATCCGTTATTGCTGGGGAAATAAGTGTCGGTATGTTCATAGGTATTATTGCGGCTATGTTCGGTATGGCGGAAACGCTCGGGCAGCAATTACAAGATGCGGCAAAGAACATTGCGGAATCCAAAGAATATATGCAGGATTTAACGATATTTACAGGGCTTGATAGAACCGAAGGTGCAACCGATTTACCTGATAAACAGGCAATTCAGTTTAAAACTATCGAATTCGTTAATGTTCGATTTAAGTATCCGCAAGGAAATAAATACATTTTAAACGGCATATCCTTTAAGTTGGAAGCAGGCAAGCACTATGCCTTTGTCGGCGCAAACGGCGCGGGAAAAACAACTATAATAAAATTATTAACCGGACTTTACGATGAATATGAAGGAAAGATTTTAATTAACGATAAAGAGCTTAAAACATATTCTTACTCCGCAGTAAAAGCCTTGTTTTCAGTCGTATACCAAGATTTTGCCCGCTATCAAATCTCAATGGCGGACAACATTGCACTCGGAGATTCGGCACGTAAAGCGGATAGACAAAGGATAGCCGATGCCGTCTTCAAAGCGGGACTTAATGATACTGCAGCACAATTACCTGAGGGTATAGATACTCCTTTAGGTAAAATCGGCAAGAGAGGAGTGGATATTTCCGGAGGGCAATGGCAAAAGATAGCAATAGCCCGTTCTCTTTTAAGCTGCGCTCCGGTTAAGATTTTGGATGAGCCGACTTCAGCCCTCGACCCGATTGCCGAAAATCATATTTATCGAAAATTCGAGGCACTTATGAAAGGGAAAACAACCGTTTTTATCAGCCATAGACTCGGCTCTACCAAATTGGCGGATGAAATTTTGGTAATAGATAAGGGCAGTATTGTAGAAAGAGGAAGCCACAGCTCATTAATGTCGGCAAAAGGGCTATATGCCGAAATGTTTGAAACACAAAGGATGCGGTATGTATGAAAAATGAACGTAAATACGGGCTTTTATCCATTGTGCTGCGGAATTCTTACGAATATTTTAAAAAAGCTACGGGCTGGGGTGCACTGGAACAGGCGATTGCGGTTTTCCGCGCACTGTCATGGACCGCCGGAATTATGGCAATGCAAAAATTGTTTGATGCCATTGCTATTGCAAGCCGGGGAACTCACAGTTTTGTGCAGATTGCTTTTTATCTTATACTCCTTGCACTGATAACGGTAAGTCGGCAGGTGTTAAGCGGTACGGGTCAATATTTATTCAGCAAGGTATCCTATACCAATATGGGCAAATTTATGACGGAATTTCAATACAAGTTGAGCCGTCTTCCTGCGAAAAAATTCGAGGACATTATATTTTTAAATGACATCAATAAAGCAAAGGAATGCTTGGAATACGAAAGTCTCGGGCACTTTGCATCTGTTTGTTTACAGCTTTTCAGTTATTATTCAGTGTTTTTTATATCGGCGGGCGGATATTTGTTCCGGCTGTCTCCTATATTGCCGACTGTAATTTTGGCGGCTTTTATTCCTGCGGTAATCGGGCAACTGATGCAAATAAAATTTTTCGAGGAGCTTGAAGAAATAAATGCTCCGTTGCGCCGGCAGTGTGAGTATTACAGAAAAACCGTTGCCGACAGAGCCTTTTATAAAGAAACGCGTATATTGGGAGGTTTTAATTTTTTCTACCGTCTATTTATCGACTCTTTACAAACTCTCACGGCAGCCGTATGGAAAACGGAGCGGAAAGCCGCCGTATTGCGTTTTGCATTAAGCCTTATATCTTTTGCAGGGCTGGGAGGCGCTGTGCTTATTCTTTTTTATGCGGTTATGGCGGGGAATATCAGCATAGGAGCCTTTGCCTCCGTTTTTGTCGCCTTATCACAAATTTTTTCCATTGTAAATGAGATAGTCTCAGGACATCTCAGTAAAGGGAGCGAAATCTTAGGACAGGTAAGGAATTTTTATCGATTGATGGATATGGAGGAGGTTGACGGGGAAGAGGGAAGCATTGATTTTACTAAAGGAATTGTTGCCTCAAATGTAAGCTTTACATATCCCGGTTCCAATAAACCTGCCGTACACGATATAAATCTTACAATCAAGCGAGAGGAAACAATTGCCGTTGTAGGCGAAAACGGGTCAGGAAAGTCCACGTTGGTGCGTTTGCTTACGGGCTTATATATCCCTGACTCCGGTACTGTTGAAATCGGAGGAAAAAACACGAAAACGTCCCGGCCGAATACTATTTTTAAAGGTATTTCCGCAGTTTTTCAGCACTATCAGTGTTATAAAATGACACTTGAAGAAAATGTCTCCGTAAGCGATACCGAAAATCCGCCGGATAAAGGAAAAATACAAAGCTGTCTTAGGGAATCGGAATTTAATGAAGATACGGTAACATTGGATAAAATGCTTTCTCCCGAATTCGGCGGTATAGACTTATCGGGCGGACAATGGCAGCGGCTGGCTATAGCACGCGGACTTTACCGCATTCATGACTTTATAGTCTTGGATGAACCGACGGCGGCGATTGACCCGATTGAGGAAGCTCGGCTCTATGAGCAATTCGGACGCCTTGTCAAAAATAAATGCGCTCTTATCGTTACTCACCGATTAGGTTCGGTAAAACATGCCGACCGTATTGTCGTTATGAACGGAGGAAAAATAGAGGACATAGGCACACACGAGGAATTGATTTTGCGTAATGGAACATATGCCGATATGTGGAAGGCTCAAAGTGTATGGTATGAAAGAGGCTTTATATATACAAAGGGTTTATCATCAATATATTTTAAATGAATTTGCGAAGACTCATCTTTTTTATAAATAAGATTAAGCAGTTTAATTATTTTCTCGTCAAAGGAATTGTCGGACTTTTCTATTACCTCAAAAATTGTATTTTGATGAATACAGTAAACAACATCGGAATATTGAATTGCAAGAGCCGGATTATGAATAGAAATAATTATGGTCTTTTTTTCTTCCTTGCATAGTTTACATATAATTTCCATAAGCTTATGCTCATTATAAAAATCAAGATTTGATGTAGGCTCATCTAAGAGCATTATAGGGGCATTTTGAACTATACCGCGTGCAAGTAAGATTAGACGGGCTTCACCCGAACTTAAATGGGTATAAGGCCTGTCGGTAAAAGCCGTTAGCTTTAATTTTTCAAGTACATAGTCCGTAAATTCCCAATCCTCTTTTGAAGGTGTTTTTATTTCCGATTGATAAGGATTTCTTCCCATCACCGTAAAATCTCTTACAGTGTAAGCAAAAATAGACCTGTGCTCCTGCGGAATATAGGAAACATATCGGGCAAATTGTTTCCGTGTTAATGATCTCGAATCTTTTTGTAGTACTGACAGTGTTCCGCTTACAGGTTTTTCCAAACCGGCTAATAATCTTAAAAGGGTAGTTTTTCCCGCACCGTTTGCTCCTATCAAACTTATAATCTTATGCTGCGGAATTTTTTGAGATATGTTTTTAAGGACTTGAGTTTTTCCTCTTTCGGCAAAAACATTATTAAGCTCAAAAGCCGTATTCATAGCCTACCCTTTTTTTGGCCGACATAAAACTTGCAAGCCCCGCCGCCCCAATCAATGCCGTTATAATGCTTATAGGAATTTCGCCTCCTGTAATGGAACGGGCAAAGGTATCTGCAACAAGCAAAAGAGATGCTCCGCATATAAACGAAAACGGAACAAGCCTATCGTTATTATTCCCAAAAAGAAGTCTTACAATATGAGGAGCAATTAAGCCTATCCAACTTATTATTCCGGCAGCAGAAACAACAACGGCAACCAATAAGGTAGAAGAACCGATAAAAAGCAGCCGTATTTTTTTTTACCGATACACCGAGGCTTGCAGCCTCTTCATCTCCCAAAGATAGAATATTTAACTGTCTTCGGTATAAAAAAATAAAGCCGCAACCTACAAATACAATCGGCAAAAATACGATAAAATTCCGCCATGTAATAATATTAAAACAACCCATAAGCCAAAACTCAAGAGAGGGCAATTCATTCATCGGATCAGCCGTATATTTAATAATCGAAACACAAGAACCTGCTATTGCATTGATAATAATACCTGCAAGAACAAGCCTTATAAGGGAATGTTCCCCGTTTATATTCGATATTTGTAAAACCAATATTACGGCTAGGCATCCCCCTGCAAAAGCAAAAACTTGAACAATAAAAGGACTTGCATGAAAAATAACTATTGCAAGGGCCGCACCAAGCGAAGCACCGGAAGAAACGCCTATAATATCGGGGGAGGCAAGAGGATTTCTAAAAATGCTTTGCAAACTTGTTCCGCTTACGGCTATAACTCCTCCCGAAATAAACACAAATAAGGTTCTGGGAAAGCGGATATTTATAAAAACATTATAAGCCGAATTTGAATAGCCTCCTTTTAATGGTAGAACTATTCTTAATATTTCAGAAAAAGAAATAAAATATCTGCCTAACATAAGCGAAAGGAGTATTGCGGCAATTGGAATAATAGTTAAAAATACTTTATACTTTTGTTTCACTTGTCGTATTTATGATTCAGAGCATGGCTTCATTAGGCAGAGGCTTTAACAAAACCGGTTATTATTTTATGCCTAAAGACTTAAGATCTTTTTCTTTACCGAAAAATTCCTTATAAAAAGCTTTTACCTTTGTTTCAAGATAATTTTCCGGTATCTTACCGGGATGCAATTTATCTGCAAGCCAAATGATACCTAAACATGAGGCGGGAATCGGAGAGTCCCACTCATCGAGCGATGAGGGGAAGGTATAAATCTTCCCTGTATCTACGGCAGGAATACCCTTCCATTCCATTTTAGCCCTCAGCTCTCCGGCTTTTTTTGCACCGGCAGCCATTACAATAACTTGAGGAGCATATTTATGTACTTGTTCAAGAGAAACCTTTGTCCAATATGTGTCTTTTATATCTTCCGCAACCAATTTACCGCCTGCGGCTCTGATAAGCTCCGCTTGAAACATTTTAGGGCTCAGTGCGTTTAAGGCATCGGAGCGGCTGTTCATATAAACCGAAACAGGTTCTTCTCCCTTTATAAAGGATGCAACATCACTTAGAATTTCATTATAAAATTTTAAAAGCTTATCTGCTTCGTTATTTTTTCCGGTTGCTTTTCCCAGCATTTCCACATAGCTGAAAAAGTTTTCCATAGTTTCAGGTTTGATAACAAGTGCCGGTACTCCAAGACTTTCCAGCTTAGGCAGTTGATCGGCAGCTTTGAACGGTACAAGAATGAGGTCGGGATTTAAGGCTGCAATAGATTCAATATTTAAATTTTTTGCGGAACCGCACACCGGTTTATATGCCAATTCAGGAGCAAATTCTTTAACAAAAGGTCGTACCTCTCTCCCTCCGTCGCCTGACACAATAATATCTTTGCATCCTATAGCAAGAGCCGTATTGGTTAAAATATAAAAAGGTGCTACTATGCGATTCGATTTTTCATATATGATAACTTTTCGTTCAAAATGGTCGGTGATTTCTGCAAATTTTTTTTTCTTTAATTTTTCTCCGTTCCCGCTTGCAAATATTTGTAACCCAATGATAATAAACATAAATATTGCAACAATGTGATTTTTTTTTTATCATATTATTTTCTCCTAGAGTATAATTTAAAATGACTCCTGATCTTAAAACCGTTTTTGACGGTTCAAAATAATCTTATCAACATATATAATATTTGTCAATATATTTTATTTAATTCACTGGTATTTTTATGAGTAAACCCTGATATGTAAGTAAACCGCGTTTAATTAAATTTTTACACTTTTGAGTCTTTTTATCGGCTTTTATAAGGCCTGTAGGTCATTTTTTGCTGTTACGCTAGTAGATTCCCTTTTCTAATTATCCTTAAAACCCTCTGCCGCGAACATTTTATTTCTTTTTGTTCCGTACTATTTTCATTCTTGCTGCTCGATAGTTGTCATTGACCTCATGTTCTTTAAGGATTGTATGTATTTCGGTCAAAGGAATCTACAATCTTTTCACTTTATTACAATTTCGTTTCTACTTGTAATAGTCGGATTCTGTTACACACATAACTTCACACATGCACAAAACAGATAATTCGACGCTCTTTTGGCTATTACAAATGTAGTTAAAAATTCTCTTCTTTGTTATTTCTTCTCACACTTTGACGAAAAAACTTAAATGCCCTGTAATATCCGTACCGTTTCTTTAAGATTCCTATTTTTTTCAAGAGCTCTTTTCCGTCCGCTTTACAAAATATTGGCTTCTTTGTTCTTTTCCTTTTCTTATTTTGGATAGCGATTCTTGCTTTTTATCCAATCCGTAAAAGTTCCATACGGAATATAAATCCTCAGAAACTTTTCGACCTCCTATTTCGTCGTACAAGAGCAATGCCTGCTTTTTAAAGTCTTTGCTATACTCACTTTATATCTTTTCCTATTATGTTACATAGGGTACTTTTGTACTGTACTTTTATTATAACTGATCGGTAACTTAAAGTCTTCATTTGTACTGTTATTTACTTTATCATTAGATATTTGACTATTATTTGAATGTGTGTCTAATGAAAGGCAACCGGTGACTAAGAGTATTGCCGATATTATAATACTTAATATGAGTATTTTAAACACAAGAGATTTTTTCATAAAATTTTCTCCTTTGATTATTGCCATGTTTATTTATGTGATAAACTTCTAAAATGACTGTGAACTATAATACCATCACTTCTTTGGTAAGTTTTAATAAAAATTTTTCTTCTATGTATACCTACTTGCTGTACTTCGGACGGTTGATAAAATGCATTTGAAATTACAGTATGCGCAAGCCAAACAATTAAAGCTGTTATCGGTATTGCCATAAAGATGACTACTTGACGCATCATTGCATTTTTTAGACTATACTTAAACGCTAATACCAGCGAAGTAAGTGCTGAAAGGCTTATATATCCCAACATTATTTTTGAAAAAGTAAAATAAAGGCCAAAAATAGATATTTTTATAGTACCATACATAAAATCAAAAATATCATATAGGTTAAATTCTATGATTAAAATATCTGCAAAAAGTAAAACGGCACATAAAATACCCAAGAAAAGCATAGGTATCATTTTTATAACGGAAATTATTTTTGAAATCATAGATATGATTCCAATAGCAGCGATTATTATTCCCAACGGCGGAAAGATGATTGCCAGCACAGCTCCTATTATCGAAATAATCATTCCAACAATCATATTTTTTATAATATGCTCTGTAATAATGTAAAAAATCAAAAAAATTATACTATAAGCAACGACTACAAAAGCTATGCCGATTGCAATATCATAAAGAGACTTTCCGTTTACAATCATTTTTTGCTTTAAAACTACCAAAGCAAAAAAGATACAGAATAAAATCGCACTTTTTATTAACCAACCTAAAAGTAGTATTAGTTTACTTGTAAGTGTTAAGTCAGAAAGAGGAATATTATCACTAAAATCAGACATGTCTTATACCTCCAGATATAGAGTTTTTATATAAATTATTAGTAGTAAGTTTCAGTTTCTAAGTTAAGTTCCTGTAATTCATCTTGACTAGCTTTTCGTAAAGTACCTGTTGTTTCATCTATGACAGCTCTGTTTAAAAATTCTCCCTCTTCGCTAAAAATAATGTAATAAGGTATATCTGAATTATATGCAATTCTACTACCCATAGGTTTTCCATCTTCATAAAACCATGGTTCTACACAAATTTCATTCTTATTTGTCTTGTTATTTTGTATTAAAAAGCTATGTGAATGATGAATTCTACCCCATTTAATGCCTCCACTTTCATAAAAGCCGATGGCTGAGCACTCTGGTATAGTCATTTCTGATTGGCCAAAACCTTCCTCATTTATTTCTGTATACATGCGATATTGTTCTGGCAATGCTATTGTGTTTTCCAGTATTTTTATTGATTCAAATTTTCCAGATTCATATAAATTTATATTACTTAAAGATATAAGTCCCAAAGGAGTGTCGAATACCTGTGATTGTATAAATGCCTTTTTTAGATTTCCATTTTCATATATTTCCAAAAAACCGCCGTCTTTTGTTACCTTAATTTTACCAATATTTGTTTTTATCCAATCATTGGATCTTAAAGAAAAATTTTTAATTTTTCCATTTTCATAAAATGCGATTTCATCATATATTGTAAAGCTGGAAAGAAATTCAAGTCCTGAATATTTACCGGATGTTATCTTTTGTGGTGATATTTTACACATGGATAATGAGCCTTTTTTATTAAAAAAAAGCTTTGTGGTTTCTATTTTCCCTATAGATGTATTGATTTGTTTCGGTTTAATTTCTACCCATGATATACCTCCATTTTCATAAAAATGAATTCTTCCGTCAGTTTTGATATCTCCAATACCAGTTTTTATAATTTGGCTATCTTTTAACCAGCCGGTTTTTACTATTCCATTTTCATAAAATTCTACTTTGTTTTTACTATGTATATCACCTATGAATATCAGAGAACCATTTTTCGTGTTCAACTTTATATTGTTTACAAGTTCAATTTGTTTCATCATACCGTTTTCATAAAATTCTATAGTGTTTCCATTTTTTAATTCTCCGCTTTTTATGAAGCCGTTTTCATAAAATTCTATCATTTTATCAGTTTTAAATATAAATTTGCCGGCTTTTGTTGTTAATTCGGTATCTTCAGATAGTTTTATACGGTAAATTGAACCATTATCGTATTTATCCACATAATCAATAAGAGCATCAGTCCCATCAGGGAGTATAATTCCCCATAGTAAATTTAAACCGATTGAAAATATAAACATAATTCCTATAATTTTTTTCATTTTTAACCTTCCTTGTTGCAATGTCTTTTTTCATTGCAATTATTTTTATTTTTGTCGAAAGAATACATTGATTGGTTCCGTTGTCCGCCTACTTTCAGGTCGGTCAATCTAACTACCGCTTAACCTGCAACAGCGCTAAGTCTCTGTTGTCAGGTTGAAGCTGGTGTTAGATTTTTATTTACTTTATTTCAAAATTTAAGTAATCAGATATATTGATACCCAATTTCTTAAATTCTGTTTTATACGCATCAATATGAATTTTTAAATCAACCTTTAAATGTTCTAATTTTTGTTGATCTGTAATCTGAGAAATACTATGCAAAAGTGAGGTTATTTCAACAGCATGCTGTAAAGGTTTAGATTCATCATAAAATTCCTGTAGTTTTGTTGCACTACTAATGCCTTTAAGAATTTCTCCAATTTTGTTTAACAAATTTCCCATAAATTTAAGTTTCTCCTATATTTTAAAGATGTAAACTGATGTTTAAAATATATTATACATTCCTGTATAACCAAGTTCTTTTAAACGTTTTCTTGTTGCAATGGGTAATTTTTTACATCCTTCAAAGCTCATATCATACTCGAAATCAACCAATTTTTTTATTTCTTCAGGTATTTCAAGGTTATGCAATTCGTAACAATATTCGAAACACATACCACCAAACTTTTTTATATTTTTTGGTATGTTGGCAGTATGTAAATTTTTACATTTTGAAAATACTTTTGCTCCAAGCTCCTGTATTGTATCAGCAAGATGAACTTCAAGTAAATTCTCACACTCTTTAAAAGCGGCATTAGAAATTGTTTCAAGTGGTTCCGGAAGAACAATGTTTACAAGACTATTACAACGCGAGAAACTCTGTCTTCCTATTTTTTTAAGTCCAGGCATAATTTTTACAACAGATAAGCTATCGCAGCCAAAAAAAGCTTGATCTCCTATAGTGGAGACACTGGATGGTATAAACACAGAAGTAAGATTATCGCAATTATAAAAGCTCTGGGCTCCCACTATTTCAATACTAGGAGGAATTACTACAGATGTGATAGAGTTATTTTCTTTGAAAGCAAATTTAGATATCCATTTAACAGGATACCCTTCGATCTCTGAAGGGATAATAACTAAACCACCGGAGCCATTATAGCCAGTAATCATAAGCTTTGTTTCATCTTTGCTTAAAGTGTATGAAAAATCTCCAATAGAAGACGGGGTTTCAGTAGTCAATTTATTAAGACTATTTTCGTCAAGACTAGAAAATATTTCCTCTACAGCGGTAATATCATTTTTTTCTAATGCATCCGATAATGTAACTTTATTATTTTTCGAACAAGAAACTGTGCTAAATAATAAAACCAACATTCCAATCATTGAAACTAATTTTTTATGTTTCATTTTTAACCTTCCTTTTAGCAATGTTTTTTTCATTGCATTTATATCTTTCTATTTTCCCGCTCAACCAATAATCGAAAGGGTTCCGCTCAAGACGGCTTTTTGAAAATAAAACTCGTCTGTCATTTCGTAAAGGCTGACCGTAAAAACCTAAGCTAATCCGCCCGGCTGTATTGCAAAACAAAAGTCTTGATTTGCTTGCAAGGCGGTAAATATATAAAAAAACGCACAAGACAAAATAGAGTACTTGTCTTATGCGTTTATTATCAAAAATAAAAAAGTAAGAATATAAAATATTTTCAGTTAGTTTATAAACTGTGCCGTTTTGACACGGGGGGGGGGGGGGGTAAAACAAAGCGAATTTTCATTCGGCATATAATTTTTGCTTTTTACCCTATTTAAAGTATCTAATGAGAAATTTTTGAAAAAGTATAAGCTCAAAAAATTTAACATAATTATACTATATCATAAAATATTTATTTTGTCAATCACTGCAAATAAATATCGAATTAATTTTTATTTATAAATCTTTTTGCATTATAATCTCATCTTCGTCTTTACCTATTTCATAAAACCCGAAATTTTCATAGAGGTGTTTTGCCGGTATATCTCCTTCAACATAACAAAGCTGAATACATGGATATTTTTTTTCGGATTCTATCATCAAAAGCCATTTTTTTAAAGCTGCTTTTCCTAAGCCTTTCCCTTGACTTCTTTTGTCTATCATAAATTGGTCCATAATGCAGACGGTTTTTTTGCCGTCAATCCAATCTCGCTGCATTATAAGCCCTACCGGTTTATCCTCATAATAGACGGCAAAAACCTTTGCATTTTCTTTCCTGTAAACAAAGGCCCTTGCAAGGATGGTAACATTCGAGGCTGCAAAATTCTTTTGTTCTTCTTTTACTGAAAGAGAATTGATTATTCTCCAATTATCGGGAGTAACCTCTTTAAATTCTATGCTATCTGTAATGATGGAATTAAGCTTCATAAAATTATACTATAAATTTTAAGTGTTAATTTCAATAGATCGGTAGTATTTATTGGAAAAATATTTATGATTTTTACTTTTCCTTTGCGAGCTTTAAGTTTCCCTCATAGTCCAGATTTCCGTCCAAGCCGAAGGCTTTGAAAATTGAAGCCTTATCTTTTTTGTTGGCGGGGTTATTTAGGCTGCCGTCTGTTGCCGGATAACAGGGGGCGTTTGATTTTGCTTTTATACATTCTTCCAATTTTTCTATCTCCAATGAAAAGCCTATTGATTCTGCCCGGTAATTTTTATGATACCATTCTTCGTCTTTGTACAGAGCGTATTCTTTTAAAGACATTTCTTTATATATCAAGCCGTATTGGAGATATGCAATATCCTTGTCCAGATGACTTATACTCTTGCTTGTCGATATTGGAGCATCATTTAAGTCTTGGTAAGTAACTTTTTTGTTTCCGATAATTTTGTATTCGCCGTAATAGATATTGTTGTCCATAACGGGTTGTGCGGAGAGGGAAGGGCATTGTTCCAATTCGTCAAGATTAATATTCATACTGTCGCTTATTTTATGATATACCTTTACAATTAAAGCCGTTCCCATCAGGTTGTTAAGGCCGTAGTTTTTATTCTTTTTAAATTCCGGATTTTTTCTTAACTTAACAATATCGATTAAAATTTTTCCGAAACCGTATTGCCGTCTTCCTATTTTAAAAGCAAAGATGTCTCCTTCCTTATATTTTTGGTGAGCTCTTTTTTCGTTTTTAAAATTTTTCAAATCGGCTAAATCTTCTTTCGATGTTTCTTTTATCCATTTTTCAATCCAAGAATTGAGAGCCGAAGCCTTGCTTTCTTTTAAGTTTTCCGAATAGTAGGTTTTTTGTGTGGTGTAGTTTCCGATAAGCACATGTCCGCTTCCGAATGAAAAATACACGCCGATTCCTCTAAATGATTGAGTTGCCGTAAAGTTTAATTTTTCGGCTTTCCTTTTACAGTTTTAGGAAGGACAATTGTTTTATTTTCGCTTGTTTCAATATCAAGCTCGTTTTCTTTATAGTAAAAAGCTTCTCCCTCATAGTCCGATGCGGAAATTTCTTTTTTGATAACATCTCCGTCAAAGTAATAGAGGGTGCCTTTTATATCCATTACTTCCCAGTGATTTTCAATCGGATTTAAGCCGAGGTACTTTCTTTGCTCGTTGGTTAAGATAAATTGTTTAGCCAATTTTTTATTCCTTTTTTATAATTTAATCTTTTCTATAAATATTCGGAAAATTTTAATTTCATTATATTTTATTCTCTGCTATTTGCCAATAACCGTTTTTATCGGCTCCTATCCGTTTGATTTTTCCGGTCTTTTTCAGTTCCGAAATTTTGCGGCTTATAGTTATTCTTGATTTTCCGGTTTTTTCGGCAAGGCTGTCGTATGAAATTTCAGGATTTTCTTTTATATATTTTAAAATTAAATTTACAGTATCATTTACAGTATCATTTACAGTATCATTTATAAGTTTCTTTTTTTGTTTTCTTTTATTGTTTTAAGAATTATTCCTAAAATAAAATCTATGAATATGCCTGAATCATTTTGTGCGGTACTGTGTTCAATGGCCTTATAATAAGCACGCTGATTTTTTAAAATCATATTTTCTATCGGAAGGTGCATAAATACGGGGTTCCAGCCGGCAAGCAATCTTGTTTGCCACAAGCGGCCCATTCTGCCGTTCCCGTCTTCAAACGGATGGATAAATTCAAACTCGTAATGAAAAACGGAGCTTTTAATCAAAGGGTGCGCATCGCCGTTTTTAAGCCAACCGAAAAGCTCGGTCATTAAAAAAGGAACTCTATCGGCAGGGGGAGCTACGTGGCTTATTCCATTTTTGCCGGCGATGCAGACTCCTGTTTTTCGAAAATGTCCCGGATTGTCAAGAAGCCCCATTGTCATAATTGCATGAGCTTTTAATAAATCTTTTTCTTTATAAGGGTTAAAAGACATGCATTTCTCATATACCTTAATTGCGTTTTTTACTTCCTGTACTTCTTTGAGCGGAGCTATAACGCTTTTACCTTCAATCAAAGCCGTAACCTGTTCTTCGGTTAAAGAATTACCTTCGATAGCCAGAGAGCCTCGTATCGTTTTCATACGATTTATTTTACGCAACCGTATACCGTCTTCCCGTTCGAATCTGATAATAAGCCGTTCCAGTTCGGCAGATATTTCGGAAATGAGATGTATGGCTTTTGATGTAACTGTAAACGGCGGTTTATAACTCATACTTTATTATACCGTAAAATCCGTGAGAATGCAATTATACGGAGAGCTTGCAATGTTTAAATAACAGGCGGCATATATAAAAAATCTTTTCACCTCAATGAATTGTATCGGGTTTATCGTTAAATTCAAAATAACCGCTGCACAAAAATTTTCGATAAAAAAAATAAAAAATCTTTGCAAGAACCTCTTGACAAAACGGGGGGGGGGGGGGGATATAATAGAAAAAAGCAGTCTTTTTTTAACAAGCAAGAAAAGCGAAAAGAATGTTAAGTTGGCAAATCTGATTGTCTATCGAAAAACTGTTCGGTTTGTGCGGAATCAATTTGAATAAAATTTCGCTTTTAAAAAAGTAAAACTTGCAATAAAAAAGATATTGCAGAAAGGATGGTTGAAAGATGAAAAAGAATTTATTTTTAAGGAGTACTGCGTTATTAATGTTATTAATAGTGCTGACTCTGTCGGTATCAGGCTGTATGACAAACCGTCATACTGTAGGAAAAGGCTCTCAAACGGGAGGCGTTGTAACGACTCGGCAGTGGTATGCTTTATGGGGTTTAGTACGGTTAGGAGATAAAGATACCAAACATATAGCAGGAGAGTCTACGGATTATAATATAGAAACCTATTACGGCGTAGTCGATTGGCTTATTAATTTTTTCTTAGGCTGGCTTTCAATAGGAAGTAGAACTGTAAAAGTTATAAAGTAAGGTAACATATTGGACTTGTATATTAATAAGTTCTGCATAATATACAAGTCTATTTTACTTAAGATAAAAATGATTTATAATTGTTATATATCGGTATATTTTACAGATAATAAAACACACGGGGGTTAGGAAAATAAGAAAATCGTCTTGACTTTTTCCGCTCCGCTGTGTTATAGTTATCTTGCACGGGGTGCTTTTGGAAAAACTTTAAACGTTTTTCCGGCTGAGAACATACCCGCAAGGGCTGTCCGCACGGATGCCCTATACCTGATCCGGATAATACCGGCGGAGGGAGCATGAAAAATATACGCTCTTTTTTATTTTTTATTTTTTTGGTTACGGGTTTTATAAACCTGTTTGCATTAGGCTCAAAAGAAGCAAACGGCTTAAACGAGAAAAAACTCATTGTTTACACTACAAAGTCTTTTGCAGGCGACTACGGTCCGGGGCAAAAAATTGCCGAGCTTTTTAAAGCGGAAACGGGTGTTGAGGTTGAATACGTTATTTGTAAAGAAGGCGTTTTAAACCGCGCAATTGTAGAAGGTAAAAAGTCTACTGCCGATGTCCTTATAGGAATTGACAACCATCTTGTAGAAACGGCTCGTAAAGCGAATGTTTTACGTCCGTACCTCTCCAAAAATGCGGCTTACCTTGTAAAAGAAGTTTTAATTACCGAAGACTGGTTATTAACGCCCTTTGATTACGGTTATCTTGCATTTATGTTCGATACCGATTCCAAACTGAACGCACCGAAAACTTTGAGCGATTTGACTAAACCGGAGTATAAGGGCAAAATAGTAATTTTAGACCCCAGAACCAGTACGACAGGATTAGCCCTCGTTGCCTGGACGCGTTCGGTTTTCGCGGATAATTATCTTAGCTATTGGGAAAAGTTAAGGCCTAATATTTTTACAATGGCTCCTAAGTGGAGCGCAGGTTATGATTTGTTTACCGCAGGGGAAGCTCCTTTTGCCTTTTCGTATACGGGCAGTTTAGCGTCCCATGTATTGTACGATAATACAATGCGTTTTCAACCGCTTATTTTTAATGACGGCCACATTATTCAAATCGAAGGAATGGGCATTTCCTCTTACGCAAAAAATATAAAAGCTGCGGAACTTTTTATAGATTTTATGCTTACGGAAAAGGCTCAAAGTTTACTTCCCGAAACTCAATTTATGTTTCCGGCAATCAACGGCATAAAACTTCCGGATTCTTATAAAGATGTTCCCGCTCCTAAAAAAGTTTTACGCATTCCTTCCGAGGACCAAAGCGGATACGTAAACGCTGTAATTAATGTTTTACAAAATTGATAAATTTAAAAATAAACTCTTTGCGGCCGGGCGTAAATTTACAGTGCCCGCCGCAGGACTTATTTTTTTTGCCGTTATTCTTTCTTTTTTAATTCCTCTTTTTTTAAGTTTTGTTCCTTTGTTTTCTTCTCACTTTGATTTTTCGCATTTTACGGGAGCCGTTATATACGATAAAAGCGCCGTCTTTCAGCGTATTTTTCGTATTGCCCTTTTTACAATTGTGCAAGCTCTTATTTCCGCCTTTTTGGGAACGGTAATCGGTCTTGCCGCCGCATATTTTTGCGCAAAGAAAAATTTTCGGGGAAGAAAATTTTTACTTTCTCTTTCAGGTGTACCCTTATGTATTCCTGCAATAATTATAGCACTTGCTTTTATAGTTTTTTTCGGCAATAACGGAGTTGTAAATTCCGTTTTAAAAACCATTTTTAAAACCGATGAACCTGTTTTAAAATTTCTTTTTACGATGACCGGCGTAATTGTAGTTCATTCATTTTATAATTTCCCGATTGCAATGCGTACGGTTTCTCAAGTTTGGGAAAATTTAAATGAAGATGAAGAAAATGCGGCGGCTCTTTTAGGTGCGAATAAATTTAGAATTTTTAAAACGGTAACTTTTCCCGCTCTTTTAAATTCCATATCCGCTTCTTTTTTATTGATTTTTCTTTTTTGTTTTTTCAGTTTTATTATTATTTTACTTTTCGGCGGTTTAGGCATTACCACTCTTGAAGTCGAACTTTATAAATCCGCCCGTGCAAGTTTAAATATGAATCTTGCAGCAAAAATTTCTCTTATAGAAATTATCGTTTCCGGTTTTGCGATTGTTTTATATGCGCACGTTCAGAAAAAACTTGAAGGCAAAAATCAAAAGTTAAAGCAAAAAAATAAAAGAACGAACTTAAACGGAAAACTTGAAAAGTTTTTTTTTAGTTTTATGTTTATAACGATTTTTCTTTTTTTAATCGCTCCTCTTTTTTCCGTATTTTTACGTTCAACGCATAATGTAAATTATACTAATTTTTTTTAATAAATATTTTGAATTTAAGGCATGGAAAAAGGTTTTAACTTCTTCCGTTTTTTTATACTCTCTTTGGACTACAATAAAAATAGGAGTCTGTACTTCTTTTGTTACTCTTACGGCTTCTTTGTTTTTTGCATACATAACGGTTTTTTCAAAACCGAAAAAAATTACGGCAATAATTCCGTATTTGCCGCTTGCAGTGTCTTCGGTAATGCTGGGGTTCGGCTGGACGCTTTTACGTCCTAACGGAAGTGTAGCCGTTTTAATATTAGCTCAAAGCGCATTGGCTTGGCCTTTTGCGTGGACACAAATTCAAATTCCGCTTTTACGTATACCTAAAAATATTTTTAATGCAGCTCTTATTTTTTCCGCAAACAAACAGGACGCTTTTTTTCGATGCATAATTCCCTTATGTAAGCGAGGTGTTATTTCAGCCTTCGGTTTTGTATTTGCAATAAGTGCCGGAGATGCATCGCTTCCTATAATTTTAAATATTCCGCGTTTTGAAAATTTAAGTTTGTTGTTGTACGATTATGCTTCTTCGTACCGTTTTGCGGAATCGGCGGCCGTAGCGGTTATTCTTGCGGTTATAACAGGTTTTGTATTTTTTTTACAGGATAGGGGAGGTGATAAAGATGAATAAAAAAGCCGATTTTTTAACGGTGGAAAATTTAACGAAAAGATTCGATAAAAAAAATATTTCAATTTCGTTCAGCGTAAAAAAAGGAGGGGCGCTTGCTCTGTTAGGGCCTTCAGGTTGCGGTAAAACGACAATTTTAAAAATGATTGCAGGGCTGCTTGTTCCCGATTCGGGTTCTGTATTTTTGGACGGAAAGGATATAACAGAAATTCCCGCCGGAAAACGTAAAATAGGAATGGTCTTTCAGGATTATGCTCTTTTTCCTCATTTAAGCGTAGAGGATAATATTGCTTACGGTTTAGTTTCTCATGGTATGAGTAAAAGGAATGCCCGTGCCGAAGCCGGAAAATGGATTTTGAATTTTAATCTCAGCGGTTTGGAAAAACGTAAACCCGATTTACTTTCAGGCGGAGAAAAGCAGAGAGTTTCTTTAGCCCGCAGTTTGGCCGTGCATCCTGCTCTTATTCTTTTTGATGAACCCCTTTCAGCTCTTGATACGGAGCTTAGATTAAGGCTTAGGAAAGAGTTGCGGGAAAATCGGAGCCTTTTAGGTTATACGGCCGTTTATGTTACGCACGATAAGGAAGAAGCCGAAGAGTTGGCGGACGGTATTATCGAGGTGTAAAAAATTCGTAATAAGCGTGTTAAAATTCGTTATATAAGAGGTCTTTTTTATATTTCCCGTTTTTCTATCTTTCTTTTTTCGTAAAAAAAGTGTATACTGTAAAAATGAACGGTAATATGCAAAGTACGGGACAAATTCCGCCTTCAATGGAAAAAGAGCTCTTTTTTGTAATAGATTATATTTTAAACAGGGCAGGCGGAAGGGAAACGGAATTGATTTCCGCAGCCTTGGAAAGAAAAAAAAATGAATTATCGCACGGTTTCGGGACGGCAGGTCTTTCCGCAATAAATCCTGAAAATATGGCAAAGCAAATGTCGGAATCCATTAACCGTTCAATTCAGACGAGTTTGGAAGGTGTGCGTCACACATTTAGAGATTTTGCCGCCGATATGCTTCAAAAAGAAGCTCCCGAACTTACTCCGGAGCAAATGAGCGCTTTAATCGATTCGTGGATTCCCGAAACGGGAAATTATGACGGAAAGATAAAATCGCTTGCAAAAGGCGGAAAAATAGGAGGTATTCCTTCCGATGTTATGTATGGAATGATTTTACAATTCGTTTCATTCAGCATAGGAGAAATGCAAAAAAGCGAGGACGTGGAGCTTAGGAATACAATGGGGAACTGGCCCGAAAAATATTGGGATAAATTTCCTCCCGGGATAAGGCAGGAAATAAAGCGCTTTATTAACGGAGAAACAACTTCCGGCGAATTCCGCAAAAATATAACGGCGATGATTTCTTAAACCGAGGATTAATATTTTAAGGATATAATATGGAAAAAACCGATAATTATTTAATCGCATTGGACGGTATTTTTGAAAAGGTAAAAAAAATGCAAATTGAAAGTACCGTTGAAAAAATTGAAGCTATGGAAAATTCTTTAGATAAGCTTGAAGAGGAGCTTACGGAAATAATAAATTTAAATTTAACCGAAACCGAAAAAAAATAAAATTATTAACTGGAGAAGATGATGAAAAAAAAGCTGTTGTATTTTCTGTTATTTGATTTATTTTGCGGAATATTTTTATTTTCCGAAATTTCTTTCGGTGCGGCAAGTTTAAATGATAACGGCGATATTCTTTTTTCGGTAAAAACGGATACGGCGGAATCGCACCGATACGAAACTTTGTTTTTATATTCAAAGCAAAAAAATAAAATAGAACAATTAACATTTTTTCCCGAGCGGCTTGAGCTTTTAGGGAGTAAAACTTTACAGCTGACAAATAGATTCGGTATAGCCCGTTTGGATATTAACACGGGGCTTATTTCAAAGCAGGCGGAAACGGAACAGTTTTTTTCCGTAAACTCTTTAAAGCCGGTTTCCATAAAAAGCATACAATCAAGTCCCGACGGCAAATGGATTACTCTGATTGAACAAACTTCGCTTGTTTACGGCTCGCTTATCTTATTGGATACCTCAAGCGGAAGAAAGTACACCCTTGCACAAAAAGCCGTTTCGGGGATGCTTTCGGTAAGCTGGTCGCCTGATTCAAAAGCCTTTTTATATGAAGATGAAGGCTTTATTTATTTTGCCCGCCCGGAATGGTTCGGAGCAAACACACCTCCGGATAAACGGTTTAGAAGATTCAGCGAAGGCTCAATTAAAAGTATACAATGGATTTCTTCTTTGGAATTTCTTTTTTTAAAAATAATGTTCTTTATAAAATTAATTCATCGGAGCTTTTTACAAAGTCGTTTTATCTTCCTCTTTTTTCTCTTGGCAAATTAGCGGCCCGCTTTCCGTTTGAGTTTAATCCCGCTTCGGATTTTGTTTCGATTTCTCCGGACGGAAAAACTTGTGTTTTTATAAAAGAAAAACGGAATGTATATTTTTTTAAATTTGAAGGAGATGATTATTTACAGCTTTTTGAAGAGGGTTTAATTCCTTATTTGCTTTTACCGGGAAATACGGCGGATATTTCAATTTATTGGAAGAATAATTTACCTGTAATATTTTCTCAAGGAGTTGCCGGCGGGAAAAGTTCTTTAAAGGCTTGGCAAATTTCTTTAAGTAAAAACAAATTTGAAAAAATTCTTTTGGAAGAAAATGCTTATTTACTTGCAGGCTCTCCGAATTTTGAAATTGCGGCAATTAAGGAAAACGATGAAATTTCATTTTATGATACAGGCGTTTGGAAAAAAATAAATTCGTTTTACGGAGAAAAAATAATTTCGGCTCTTTGGAAAAATTCTTCTACCGTTTTTTTAACCGGAGAAAATTCCCTTTATGAATACACAATAGATAAAATTAAAGGGTTCGTCGGGAAAAAGAAAATAGCTCTTACGTCTATGCAGGATTTCGGCTGGTCCGAAGCAGGCGATAAAATTTTGGTTAAAGTTAAAAGGTCTGTTAATGAAGCCGATTTTAATAAAAACGGTTTTAATGATGAAACTGCGGAATATACCGGCTCGTTTAATTGGAAACCCGATGTTCAGGTAAAAATTGCAAAGAAGAAAACCGCCAATTCTTCAGACAGAATTTATATAGATGTTTCTTCAGGTTATTTTAAAAATATGATTTATATCCGTTCATTGGATAAATTTACAACTGCGCCTCTTTTTGAAGAACCCTCGGTTTTTGCTTCTTCACGTAAAACTCTTTCCGTTTCGGAATACGGAAATACTTCATCAATTTTTTCGCACGGAAACAGAACCGGAAAAAAACAAGTTGCTCTTGTTTTTGATGCAATGGACGGTATGGAAGGCATTGCGGAAGTTTTGTATATTTTAAAAAAAGAATAATATTAAAGCTACTTTTTTTATTAACGGTGAAGCCTTGCGGCAAAATCCCGAAGCGGTAAAAGAAGTTGTTAAAGCGGGACACCAATGCGGTTCTCTTTTTTTTACGACTTGGAATTTAAACGATACTGAATATAGTATTGACGAAAATTTTATTAAACAGGGGCTTGCAAGAAATGAAGATAACTTTTACCGCATTACCGGAAAAGAACTTTCTCTTATTTGGCACAGTCCGCATTACATAGCTTCTCCTATGATTATCAATGCGGGTAAAAAAGCCGGATATATTTTTATTTCCCCCGATATCCGAATTCCCGATTGGATAAGCTCCGCCGATAAAACATCATTGCCGTCGCTTTATAAATCTTCTGCGGAAATTATAGAAGATGTTTGTAAGAGCGTTCATACGGGTTCAATAATTCCGATTAGGCTCGGCAAAACAAAGCCCGAAAGGGTAGATTATCTTTACGGCAATTTACAACTTTTAATAGATTCTCTTTCGGGAATAGGTTTTACATTTAGCGATGTAAAAACTCTTATGGAAAATTAAAAGTTAAAAGCTGCCCGATAAAAAGTATAAGTTTAAAAATAAAATTTTACATTCTTGCGGCAACGGCTTTTGCCGAATTATACGCTTTTTTTATACCTGCCGAAAATAAAACGGGCAGCAATACCGTATACATTTTTACCGATTGTTTTCCTTGCCGTGCATACCATGCATATTTTATTTTTTCCCAAATTGCCGATATTTCCGGAATAAAACATATAAAAAGGGAAAGCAGTCCGGTAAAATTATTTTTTTTTGAAACGGGAAGATATTTTCGTAAGGCAGTTTCGATAATACCTATTCCTTCCCTAATTTCCAAAGATGTGGTTGTTTTAAATATAATTGAAGAACTTTGTAAAATACAAAACAGTTTTATAAGCATCAATAAAGTATGAGTATCGGAAAAAACGGTTTTTATTGCCGTGTCCGCTCCTTTTGAAAAAAAGGCTCCGATAAATTCCGTTATATAAAGAAGCGCCGCATAGTATAATACGACTTTAACATCTCTTATTTGTTCCGACAAAGTAAAGCGTAGAAGGCTTGCGGCGGTAAACTGAATAATAATAAAACAAACCGAAACATAAACCGGTAAAAAGAAAATCAATATATTTAAAACGGGAACGGTTAAAATTTTTATCCATGCCGGCAGTTTGTGTATAAGTGAATTGCCCGCTTTATAACTGAAAATCGAATGTTGTTTTTTCATAAAATTACCATACCAAATCTTCTATTGAAGTATATGACGTAAGAGGGTTTTTAATATTCCATTGTTCAAGATTCAGTTTAAGAGCTTTATCGGGCGTATCGTCAAAAACTTTTTTCCCTTTAAATAAAACTATAAACTTATCCGCAAGGCCTAAGCATTTTTCTATTTCGTGTGTAAGAATTATTAGCGTTTTTCCTTCTTTTTTCAAATCTTTAATAAGAGCGTTTATTTGACGCACTCCGCCGTAATCGAGGTTTGCATACGGTTCGTCCAATATGATGATAGGTAAATCCATAGCAATCATACAGGCGGCGGCAAGTTTTCGTTTTTCGCCTCCTGAAAGAAAGCGGGCGGGGAAATCCGCTTTTTCGGTTAAGGCCGTTTTTTTAAGAGCCGTATCGACGGCTTTTGAAATTCTTTCTTTTTCCCATTTTAAATTTTTAGGGCCGAAAGCAATATCTTCGCGGGGTGTTTCTCCTAAAATTTGCGTTTCCGCTTCCTGAAAAACAAGGCCCGTTTTTGCGTATGAAATAACCTTTCCCGAATCCGCCTGTTCAAGACCTGCAATAATGGCCGTAAGAAGACTTTTACCGGAGCCGTTTTCCCCTCCGATAACAGTGCATGAGGCTTCAGGAATTTCAAAACTTATGTCCCGTAAGGCTTCAATTTTTCCGTTTATCGTCTCAAAAGTTTTACATATATTTTTAACTTTCAGTGTTTTTGATTCTTCAGATACCATTATTATTTTTCTAAATGCAAATATTGAGCAAAAATAGGGCGCAGTTTTAATGCAACGGGAATTGCAACGGCCGTTTTTAAAAAATCTCCGGGCAAATAGGGTAAAACGCATACACCCACAGTATATGTAAAAAGGTTTTTGTCCTGAGGTATTTTTCCTCCCGCCGCCGCCCATGCCGAAAACCGGATAACACCCGGAATGTACAGAATAACCATTCCTGCAAAGACGGCAAGGGAAATTCGGATAATTGCGGATTTGCATATCTTTTTTTCGGAAACCGAAGGTGTGCCTGCAATAAAACCTGCAATAACGGCTCCGAGTAAATATCCTAAAAGAAAGCCTCCCGTAGGCCCCAGCCATACCCCTATGCCGCCTCTGCCGCCTGCATATACCGGAAAACCTATCAATCCTGCGGCAAGAAAGAGTGCTGCCGGAGCTCCTGCAAGTTTGCCCCCGATAAGAACCGCCGCTAAAATACATAAAACATTTTGCAATACAATCGGAACCGCTCCCAGAGGAATAATCATAAAACCGCCTATACATATAATTGCCGCAAGTACTGCTATAAATGCCGATTTTATTCCTATTTTATTCATAATCTTTCTCCTAAATTTAAGTTGCCCGCAGGGCGGTTAATCCTGCCGGCCCTTTCTTGTTAATATCAGGCTTAATACGTATAAAAGCCTTAATTACAAGAGCCGTATTATAATAGGTTTTGTAATATTTGTCCATAAATAAACTTAGGGTTTTGCATAAAATGGACCGTGAAGTTTAATTTCATATATGAACTTGACAAAAAAAAGAAAAAAAGTGTATCATTAGTAAATGTGAATTTAGGAGGTTCTCATGAAAAAAGGTAATAAAATTATAATTACAGTTTTTATAGCTTTTGCCGTTTTGTTTTCAGCATGTAAGTCTACTCCCGAGACAAAGCCTGCTGCAAAACCGGAACCTGAAGCCGTAAAACCTGAATCCGAAATGACGGAGAAGCCTGCGGAAGAAAAAATGGAATCGGCGGAAGATACGGAAAAAGCGCGGCTTTTGGCGGAATTGGAAAAAGTTCGTGACGGACGGTTAAAAGCCGCCAGAGAAACAGCTGTGGAGTTGGGTGCCGATAATGATTATCCTGATAAATTTTCGGAAGCCTCAGCAGTTGAAACGAATGCCGCAAACGATACGGAAAACGGAAATTTAAAAGAAGCTATTGATAAATACAACGAAGCTGCCGACCGCTATGAAACTCTTTCAAATTTAATGAAAGCATCGTCTTTTCGCAATGAAATTGAAGAATACGGCTTTGCCCGTTTTTCCGCCGAGGATTATGTAGAAGCCGAAAGACTTTCCATAAACGCTCTTGACCATTACGAATTGGATTACAAGATGGCAAAAGAAACTTCCGAAGACGCTTTAAAACTTTATGAAAGTATTGCAAATAAAGGGTATTTTGAATTTACAAAAATCGCAAAAGATGAAGCGAAAGAACATAAAGCGGACTGCGATTCCATTAAGGTTGCAAGAAGCAGGACTGAAGACTATAATGCTGCGGTACGTTTATTTAATGAAGGAAAAGCAATGGCGGAAGAGGGAAATTACAGAGCCTCTTTTTATGCTTATAATAAATCTGGAGAAGGTTTTAAAACTCTTTACAATGAAGTTTCCGCAAAACGTGCGGAAGCCGAAGCTGCAATGGCGGAAGCGGCCCGCAAACAGGAAGAAAGCTCCGCATTGGCATTGGAAGCCGACAAGGAAGCTCCTCTTACCGAAGCGGGAGAAGGTTTTTCCGACGGTGAACTTGACTTGGAAGATAAGACAACGGAACCCGAGGGGGAAGCTGAAAATATAGATGAAACCGAAGAACCGGAAACCGGTATGGAGCCTGTTGAAGAACAGGGGAATTCCAATGAAGGAGGGCAATAATGAAAAAACTTGCAATAGCCGTAATATTAGGTTTAATTTTACTGCCTGTTTTTGCAGTATCCTATGATGATAATGAATATCAGCGCAAGAGCCGTGCGTATACCGAGCTGGCAAACAAATCTTATGATGAAGGAGATTACGATGCCGCAATAGAATATGCAAAACTTGCGGAAGATTTTGCAAGACAATCTTCGGAATTTATTCAACTTATGCTTGCGCGCACCGAAGCCGAACAGGAAATGAATAAGGCGAGAACCCGCTTTACTTGGGCAAAGCAAAACGGAGCCGAAGAAAAATACCCTGAAGAGTATGCTTCCGCTGAAACGGCATTAACGGCGGGAAGTGTAGCTTTCGATAACGAAAATTATGATGTGGCTGTAGTTTGTGCACATAAAGTATTGGACGCTCTTTCCGTTGTAAAAGGCGGAGAAGCTTCCTCTTCAGGAAGTTCCATGGCAAAAGATGATTCTATGAGTTCAGACTCTATGCTTGAAGAGCTTCCGGCCGAATATAGGATACGTACATGGCGAGGTGAACGGGATTGTTTGTGGAATATCGCCGGGAAAAAAGAAGTTTACGATAATCCTTTTATGTGGAAAAAGTTATTTGATGCAAATAAAGATAAATTACCCGATGCTTCAAACCCTAACTGGGTAGAACCGGGAATTATTTTAACTATTCCGAGTATACGAGGAGAAAAACGCTCAGGTCTTTACGACCATTCAAAAACATATAAATCTCTTCCTAAAAAATAAAACCGGATAATACTCCGAAAACCTTTGAGGTTTTAAGGAAGGCTTAATAGTTTATTTAAAAGGCAATACTTTTATTTTAAAGTATTGCCTTTATTTTTAAACAAGATTTAAAGGATTTTTTAATAATTATTTCCCGAAGTATGGCCTATATCTTTAAGTACTACATCATGCGGGCCGCCTTCTATAATGCTTGCAGAAGAAACTAATGTTAATTTCGCTTCTTTTTTGAATTCTTCTATATTTAGAACACCGCAGTTACACATTGTAGAGCGTATTTTATTTAAGGTTACGGAAACATTGTCGTGCAGCTTTCCGGCATACGGAACATAAGAGTCAACCCCTTCTTCAAATGAAAGTTTTTTTTCTCCGCCTGAATCGTAGCGCTGCCAATTACGTGCGCGTGCGGAGCCTTCTCCCCAATATTCTTTCATATAATTTCCGTTAATTAAGACCTTATTTGTCGGGCTTTCATCAAAGCGGGCAAAGTATCTTCCTAGCATACAAAAATCGCTTCCCATTGCAAGGGCTAATGTTATGTGGTAATCGAAAACAATTCCGCCGTCCGAACAAATGGGAATATAAACTCCGGTTTTTTTAAAATACTCGTCTCTGGCTTTCGCAACTTCTATTACCGCCGTAGCCTGACCTCGTCCTATGCCTTTTGTTTCACGGGTAATGCAAATTGACCCGCCCCCGATTCCGACTTTAATAAAATCGGCTCCGGCTTTCGCTAAAAAATTAAAGCCGTCCGCATCGACGACATTGCCGGCTCCTATCGGAACGGAATCTCCGTAGAGGTCTTTTACGAATTTTATAGTCTGCTTTTGCCATTCGCTGAAGCCGTCAGAAGAATCGATACAAAGCACATCGGCTCCGGCTTCAATTAAGGCGGGCACCCTTTCCCGATAATCCCGCGTATTTATTCCGGCTCCTACCATATAGCGTTTTTTTTCATCAAGTAATTCTAAAGGATTTTCGGCGTTGCTTTCGTAATCTTTTCTAAAAACAAAGGCAACAAGATTACCGTTTTTATTTAAAATGGGAAGAGAATTTAATTTATATTCCCAAATTATATCATGTGCTTTTTTCAGTGAAACTCCTTCTTCCGCAACGTGGAGTCTTTCTATAGGTGTCATAAATTTTTCTACCGGCGTATCGTCTGCAATATGACCTATTCTATAGTCGCGTCCTGTAACTACTCCTAAAAGTTTTCCGTGAGCGGTTCCGTCTTCGGTAACCGCAACCGTTGTATGGTCGGTCTTTGCTTTTAAGGCAAGCACATCGGACAGGGTATTCTTAGGCGTAAGATTGGAATCGCTTTCTACAAAGCCTGCTCTATAATTTTTAACACGTGCAGTCATTGCAGCTTCATTTTCGATTGATTGCGAACCGAATATAAAAGCAAGACCTCCTTCGCGTGCCAAAGCAATTGCCATTCCGTCGTCCGAAACCGATTGCATTATTGCGGAAACAAGCGGTATGTTTAAGCGGATTTTCGGTTTTTTTCCTTTTTTAAATTTGGTAAGCGGAGTTTGAAGAGATACCGCCGAAGGAATGTGATTAGTACCTGAAAGGCGCGGTACTAACAAGTATTCGCTGAAAGTATGCGAAGGTTCATCGTAAAAAAACGCCATAAGTTACCTCCAAATAATTTACTGATGATATAATTTTAATTTAAAAAATTCAAGCAGGCAAAATAACAGGGGTATAATAGACACGGCTTTATAAATTTGATAAAATGCGGTTTGAAAATTGCAGGCTTTTAAAATTAAGCTTTATTTTTCAAATCCCGTCAATAAGGAGAGGTGTATGAATTATTTTGTTTTAATCGGCGTTGCTATTATCATTGTCGGTTTTATTTTAAAACTCGATGTAGTAGCTGTTGTATTGCTTTCCGGTCTTGTAACCGGTTTAATTTCCGGCAAGGGCGTTGTAGAAATTCTAAACGATATAGGAACCGGTTTTATAAATAACCGCTATATGAGTTTGTTCTTTCTTTCAATTCCGGCTATAGTTATAATGGAGCGGTACGGGCTTAAAGAAAAAGCGGCCGATTTTATTAAAAAAATTAAGGGTGTAAGCGCAGGAATGGTAATTTGGCTTTACATTGCCATACGTACTGCCGCTGCGGCTTTGTCCATACGCTTAGGCGGTCATATTTCTTTTGTACGTCCGCTTATTTTGCCCATGGCGGAAGGAGCCGCACAAAAAAACATTAAACTTACCGAAGATGATATTGAAAAAATAAAGGCTTTAGCGGGAGCTTCCGAAAATTATGGAAATTTTTTCGGACAAAATATTTTTCCCGTTTCTTCAGGTGTACTTTTAATTACCGGTACATTAAAAGAACAGGGATTGGACGTAACGAATACCGATATCGCAAAATATTCCGTTTTAGCCGGTGTTGCAATGGTACTTATTGCTCTTGTACAATGCTGGTTGTTTGAACGTAATCTTAGAAAAGGAGAAAAGGCCGATGTTTAGTTTTATTTTTAACAATACTGTAATTATAGATGAAATAGTATACGGAATTTGCGGAATTATATGTATAATTACCGGCATTACCGCTATTAAAGATAAAAAAATTCCGATAGGAACATTTTTGTTTTGGACTGTTTTAGGCGTTTTGTTTATGTTCGGAAAAGTATTTATATCTTATATTCCTTATGGAGGCACTATTATAGGAGCCTTACTTATAGGTCTCGGAATACTTACCTTAACTAAACAGGTAAAGGTGGCGGATATCCCTGCCGCATCGAAAGAAGAGGTTTTTGAAAATGCAAAAAAAGTGGGGAATAAAATTTTTATTCCCGCCCTTCTTATCGGTGTTACGGCTATGCTTTTTGCCCAAATGAAAAGCTTTAATATTTCGGTGGGCACAAATGATGCGGGTAAAGCTGTTATTTTCGGTTTTTCCACAGCTCAGGTTTTAGGTCTTTCATCCGTTATTACTCTTATAGTTGCCGTACTCTTAACTAAGGCAAAGACGAAAGATACTTTTAACGATACATCGAAAATGCTTATGCAAATAGGAGCCTCAAGTTTACTGCCGCAGCTTTTGGGTGTTTTGGGAGCGGTTTTTGCCGCCGCCGGAATCGGTAAAATTATAGGTAATGCCGCAGGAGGCATTGTACCGCAGGGAGTACCGGTTATAGGTGTTATAGCTTATTGTGCCGGTATGGTTATTTTTACAATGATAATGGGAAATGCCTTTGCGGCTTTTACGGTTATTACAATAGGTGTAGGAATCCCCTTTGTTATTTCTCAAGGAGGAAATCCTGCCGTTGTAAGTGCGTTGGGTATGACTTGCGGATATTGCGGAACCTTGCTTACGCCTATGGCTGCAAACTTTAATATTGTTCCTGCTTCAATTTTGGAAACACGCGATAAATACAGCTTAATTAAAGCTCAAGCTTTTATGTCCGCAGCTCTTATTATCGTGCATATAATTTTAATGCTTATATTTGCATTTTAAATTTTAGATATTATTTTAAGGATAGGTTTATGAAGATTTTAGTTACCGGTTTTGACCCTTTCGGCGGAGAAAAAATTAACCCCGCATTGGAAACAATTAAACTGCTTCCCGATACGATTTTAAGCGCAAAAATTATAAAGCTTGAAATCCCTACGGTTATAGGAAAATCCGTGGCAAAAATTAAGGAAACAATTGAAAAAGAAGAACCTGATGTTGTTTTAAGCATAGGGCAGGCGGGAGGCAGGGCCGATATTTCCGTAGAACGAATCGGAATAAATATAGATGATTGCCGAATTCCCGATAACGAGGGTAATCAACCTATAGACGAGCCCGTTGTAAAAGGCGGGCCTGCGGCGTATTTTGTAACCTTACCTATTAAAGCCATTGTCGAAAAACTGAGATTGGAAAAAATTCCCGCTTCCGTTTCAAACACTGCGGGAACTTTTATATGTAACCATGTTTGTTACGGAGTATCTCATATAGCGGCTGCAAAAACCTCTGAGGGAAAACCTATGAAAAGCGGTTTTATTCATATTCCGTTTTTACCCGAACAGGTTATAGATAAGGCGGCAACAATGCCTTCAATGAGTTTAAAAACTATAGTTAAAGGAATTACTCTTGCTATTGAAGCGATTGTAGAAAATGCTTCGGATATAAAAGTTTCAGGCGGAAAAATCTGCTGAAAAACCCTTATATAGCTTTTATATCCGAATAAAAACCTTGGGGAGCAAATTGTTTAAACTTTTCAATTTGCTTCTCTATAAGGCCGCTATCGGTTTTATAAGCTATAGGGCATCTCTAAAAACCTTGTTGGATTTTTAAAGATGCCCGACGAGTTTTCATAAGTCTTTATGCATAAATGACTTATGAAAACTCGTCGCAATTTAAATCTAAGGTAAACCTCTAAATAAGGTTCTTCTTTGTAAAGCGGTAATATATAGCAATAAAATCAGGTAATGTAATTGATGTGCCGTTTACCGTTTCGCCTGTCAATTGCCGAATACCTTATATCTTCCTTAGTTTGAGAACAGTCTGGAGACAATGCTATAATATAATTGTAAAAGTCAGCATTCCGATAATGTAAACCTTATTTTTATGTTTTATATGTATAGAATTATTTCCAAATTGTAAAGTTACATTAAAATAAAAACAGGGCTTTTTATAAGCCCCTTATAAGATTACAGTTTTTCTATTTCGGATTCGGAAAGCCCGGTTATTTCTTTAATTAAGGCTATATCAAAGTTTTTCAGCTTCATAAGTTTTGCCGTTTGCTTTAAACCTTCAGAAAATCCTTTATCCATAGCGTCCATTTCAAAAGTTGATAATAATCTGTATTCCTGTCTTGCCTGCTCGTTTTGTTTTACCGTCCGTATCATTTCTTCTATCCCCCTTGTAAATTCATTATTTGCCTTACCCGTTTTAAGGTATTCTAATTTTCTCCTTACGGTTTATTCGAATTTTAACATAAGTTAGGATTATAAACAAGATACGGAAAATTAATTTCTTAAAAGGCTGCAAATAGCGGACAAAGACAAGGCCAGTTCAATTTATATAGAGGTTTTTAAACTTTTACGTATTTAAAATATAATACGCTTTTTAATTCTTTACATTAAAAAAAGTTTATTTTTATCTTAACGGTTAATATTGGTAGACAAATCTTTTTTTTTATAGTATAAAATCCTATGAATTTAAATATTTCTGCGGTTGCATTCGACATTGACGGAACTCTTTATCCAGCATATAGGTTTAATTTGCGGATACTGCCGTTTTTGTTAAGAAATTTTAAGTTTATGGCGGCGTTTCATAAAACCCGTAAAGAAATAAGACGGCTTCAGCTTAAAAATCCCGATAAGGTGCATAAGGATTTTTTTGATTTTCAAGTTGAAATATTTTCGCAGTATACAGGTAAACCGCGTAAAGAAGCCGAAGTGTTCTTAAACGAAGAAATTTATTCAGGTTGGAAAAAACGTTTCGCAAAAATAAAACCTTATTCTTTTGTACGGGAAGCCGCCGAGACATTAAAAAAGAAGGGGTTAAAAATAGGGCTTCTTTCGGATTTTTTGCCTGAACAAAAAAATGACGTGTGGGGAATCCTTCCGCTTTGCGATGCCGCTATAGGCTCCGAACAGGCGGGTGCCTTAAAGCCTTCGGTAATTGCATTTAAGGCTCTTGCCGAAAAATTGGGGGAACCTTGTGAAAGTATTTTATATGTAGGTAATAATTTGCGGTATGATGTTGCCGGAGCCAATGCCGCAGGAATGTATACGGCCTGTATAAAAAACAGGCTTTTTATATTTTTTTATAAGTTTTTTAACATATTCCGAAGAAAAAAATCCGCAGGTCCCGATATTTATTTTTCCAACTATCGCCAATTATTGAAATTTGTGCTATAATTTGATAATATTATAACATTATTAAAGGGTGGAACTTAATGATTTATATTGTTTTAAATATTGTAACGCTGATAATTTGTATTGCTATTATAATAGGTTTTAGACAAAGTGATAAAAACAACCGTTCAATCGAAAAAGCCAAACGTTACGGCGAAAAAATCAAAGAAGATTTGGATATTTTTATAAATGAAAAACGTTCGGCTCTTACCGACCTTACAACCGAACTGGGAGTTCAACAAACGAGGGCAATCGCAACGGTAAAAAAGCTCGACGAAGTTTATGACCAATTTATGAAAAATACAGGTACTATCGAAACCCGTTCCGCTGCAATTCAGGAAATAGACCGTTATATAACAAAATCCGAACAAACCGTTCAAAAACTTATGGATATGACGGCATTGGCCGAAAAAAACCTTACCGAAATCGGCAAGGAGGCCGATTTTATAGATTCTCTCGCAAAATCGATTAACAAGGCAAAGGCGGAGTTAAGCGATGTAACGGGAAAAATTCCCGAAATGCAAAACCGTTTTGCGGAGGAAGCCGATGCAAAGCTTGAAGTATATAAAACAAAAATTTTAGAAGAAATGCAGCTTGTAATAGACGATGTGGAAAACCGTCTTGCCGCCGCACAAAAAAATACGAACGATGTTTTGGAAGTCGCCGCAATTAAATTACAGGATATTTATAAACAAGCGTACACCGCCGCCGCCGATAAGGCCGGTTCCTTACAGGAAGCCGCCTTTGCAAAGCTTAAAGAAGAAACCGCCGAGCGCGTTCAAAATTACCGTCGGGAATTTGAAGAAACCTCGGCACAGCTTGAAACTGAAATAAATTCCGGTTTGGAAGAAGCAAAACAGGCCGCCGCCGAATTTAAATCGGATTGGGAAACGCAGATAAAAGATTTTATTTCTCAAATTCAATATGACATTACCAAAACCGAAGAAGATATAAACGGCCGTATAGATTCCATTATGGAAAAACTGAATGAAACCGAAAACTCTTCCGCACAGCGCTCGGATTCTCTTTCGGCCGATTTAAATCAAACGGAAGCTGTAATGCGCTCTCAGTTTAATTCTCTTGCTTCCAATTTTCAGGATAATATAAATTCTCTTGCGAAATTTACCGACAAAAAGTTGAGCGATTTTAAAACCCAAACCGAAAGCCGCTTTACGAAATTCGAAGAAACAATTGCAGGAGTGGATTCTTTAAAAGAAGAAATAGAAAAAGCTCAGGAAAATATAAAGGCGGAGCTGCTTGCCGAAATTTCCGCTTATGCAAGTTCCATTAAACAAACGCAGCAAAACTTTTTGTCGGAATTTACGGGTAATTCCGACAGAATAAATGAGCGTATGAAAACAATCGATGCAAGTATAGAAGAGCTTAAAACAAAGGCTTACGCCAATGTTTCCGAAAAGCTTAAAATGTTTGAAGACGATTTTTTTGCCGACCTTGCAAAGCGCAGCGATGCAATCAGTCTCAGCTTTGACCAATGGAAAGAAGATGTTTCGGCAAATATGGCTCTGCTTGCTTCCGAAAACGAGTCTTCAAGAAAAGATATTGAAACTCAGTATAAACAGGAATTGCGCACACGTATCGCACAGGCGGCGGAAGAATATAAACAGCAATTTTTACGTCTTGACGAAAAAGTCGGAGAAATTTCAAATAATTTAAATATGCGTTTAAGTGCGGCTGATGACAGAATTCAAAGTTATGCCGATAAATTAAACGAAGATGTAAATAAAATAAGTGAAAAAGCGGTTAAACATCTTGAAGGAGAAATTTCCGTGTTTAAGGCTCAACTGCAAGATGCAATACGTTTACAAAACGGAGAGCTTGAAAACGGAGCTAAAATTCTTCAGGAAAGACTTGCTTCTATCCGTGAAGAATCGGAAGCAAGTCTTGAAACGGTAAAAAAAGATTTCGAGGCATGGAAAAACAGAACCGACCAGCAGTTTACCGAAGCGCGTTCTTTGTTTGACGATAAAATTACAAGTTTTGAAAGTTTAACCGAAAATGCGATAAAGAATTTGGATGCAAAGTATAATTCTCAATATAGGGATTTTATTACAAAGAGCGGAGATTCTTTTGAAAACATTCAGGCTAAAATCGATGCCGTTGACGGAAAAATCGCTTCGATAAATGATGAGCTTACGGAACATGCCGCCCAAATTACGGCCAAATTTAACGGCGAAGTTGATGAAGCGAAGACTTCAATAGATAAAAAACTTCGCGATGCAAGTACGGAGGCGGAGCGTTCCGTACAAAAGATAAATGAAATGATTTTAGCGGTAAGAACGGAACTTGACGAAACTCAGGAAAAAATCCGCGAAAAAATTCAATCCGATGCGGATAGACTTAATTCCGTAATTGAAGAGATAGATAAAAAGCAAAATGCATTTGTTACCCAGACGAGAATTTTCGAGCGTGCCGATGAATTAAAAGCCGGTCTTGAAAAGGATATAGAAGACCTTAAGGGAGAAGTTACGCGTTTTGAAGTTTACAGAAATGCAATTGATAATTTAAGTTTGCAGTATGAAAAAGTTACGCACTTGGAAGAAGAGGCGAACATAAAAATTGCACGCTTTATGAGCGAGCGTAAAAATATAGAATTGCTGGAAAGCGAATTTGTAAAATTAAATACGCTTTCCGATTCTATGGATAAAAAAAATAATAGAGCTTACCGGTGTAAACGATGACCTTCAGCAATATCAGGTTCAAATACGTAAACTTGAAGAAGGTATAGGCGATGTTAATACACGCTATGAAAGGCTTGAAAAAAAAGGCGCGGTTTTGGACCAAACTATGCAAAGCATAGATTCCGCCTTTGAGGATTTAAAAGAACTTGAAGCGGAAATAAAAAACTTTAAAGCCGACGTAAATAATTTACCGCCCGAAATAGAAAAAATAAAGACTTCCGTCGATACGCTTTTGGAAAATCACGGCAGAGCCGAAGAGGTTTGCGAACGTATTGAAACTTTGGATTCTTCTTTGGAAGAATTAAACGAAAAGATGGAATCATTAAAGCAGGCGAGAAGCTGGCTTGCAGCCACCGAAACGCGCTTAAAAGATATTTCCAAAAATTCCGAAGAGCAGTTAAAGCTTATGGCGGATTTATTTAAATCCGAAAAAGGCGACAGACTTGAAGACAGTATAGTTCCGAGAAGCAAACAGGAAAACGTATTACAGCTTTCAAGACAGGGTTGGAAAGAAGCCGAAATTGCAAAGGCCTTAAATCTTTCGGTAGGCGAAGTGGACCTTATCCTGGAGTACTCGGATAAGATATAATAACTTACCGTTTTTCGGTAAAAAGACTTATATATGAAAACCCTCGCCGTTTTAATCGGCGGGGGTTTTTAGATTGTTTAACCTGCAAGCCTTATAAATTTTTATAAGGCCCGTTTAAACGGATTACTTTACAGTTGTACTTCTTGCAATGCGGAAACCTTGGTCTGCGTATTCTCGCGACCAATGCCATCTGCCGCCTCTGGCAGCCAATACAAGGTCGTAGGGTTGGAAGTCTGCATAACCGCAATAGCGTACCGCCCTGTAAAAATGAGAGGTGGTATTCGCCGTATCAAAACCCCTGACGGGAACGGAAGATGTTATAGTGCCTTCCAAAAACTCCCAGCACAGCTCCCGCACATTACCGCTCATATCGTACAAGTTAAGCGCATTTGCGCTCTTTTTACCCGTTTCATGAGTTTTATCATCGCTGTTGTCCTTATACCATGCAACATCACCGATTGTATCACTTCCGCTGTGCTTATAATTCCAATTTGTTGCATCGTTTTGATTTCCGCCCCGTGCGGCAAATTCCCATTCACATTCGGTAGGAAGGCGGAATCCGTTTGCTTCCCACTTGCATTTTGTCTTTTCCCATGCGTTTGTTTTATCTTTTGCTGTAGGTTCTGCTTTAGGGTCTATTCTACTTTTCGGTATTTGCTCGTATGTAAGAGCCGCCCAATCGTTTACGCCTTCTACAGTGTAGCAAGGCTCATAACCTAAAAGAAGGCTCAGTTTATTGCAAAAAACTATTGCATCATACCAACTGACCGAGTCTACGGGGCGCAGGTTTTGCTCTTCTCCGGAAGCGGGGTCTTTAGAAAATTTGCTCGGATTAAATCCCATTACTTTTTCAAAAAGCTCCTGCGTTACTTCGTATTGTCCTATGCTGTATTTGCTTAAGGTAACGGAACCTCTGGCTGCGGTAAAGACGCCTTCGTTGCCGCTTCCCGTAACGGCGGTATCCTGAGAAATAACGGTTTTAAGAGAGGTTTTACGGTATTCTGCGCCGTCAAAACTTAAATTCCCGTTGTCCAAAATTTTTACTTCAGAGGTTTTACGGGCGGGATTATTCCCCCCCCCCCCCCATTATTGGAGGAAGTTTTCACTATTATACCCGAAGCCGTACCGTTTATGCGGTTTTTACAGCCTGAAGTAACCATAACTGCCGTAAATAAAACGGCAAACACTAAAAATGATGTCCTTTTCATTTTTAAACTCCTTTTCGTAAATTTTACGAAATTCGACAAAGTATAAAGCCGAAATTTTTTTACCGGTTATATTTAGGGCTGAATTTTGATGTGCAGGGCCGATTTAATTGTTTCAACTTATCCGGAACATTTAAATTATTAATATATCTATTTTATCATTTTTCTCTAATTTTGTCAACGGAAAATTAAAAAAAAAGAAAAAAAACTCTATATAAATTGAACTATAACTTTGTTTTTAACCGTATTTATCGTTTTTTAAGCAATTAATTTACCGTATCTTGTTTATAATCCTAACTTATGTTAAAATCCGAATTGATGAGAATTGTAATAGTCGATGATGAGGAGCTTATACGGGAAGGTCTTAAAATCATTTTTTCAGGCTATCCCGAAATTGAAGTTGCGGGAACCGGAGCTGACGGAAACGAAGCCGTCGAGCTTTGTAAAAAATATAACCCCGATTTGGTTTTAATGGATATAAGAATGCCGCATTTAAACGGTATTGAAGCCGTAAAAAAAATTAAAGAGTATAACTCCGGTATAAAAATACTTATACTGACCACTTTTAACGATTCCGAATATATCAGGCAGGGTTTAAAAAACGGTGCGTCGGGTTATCTTTTAAAAGACAGCTCTCCCGATGTTATTTATGACGGAATTAAGGCTGCAATTTCAGGAAATGTTGTAATTAACCCCGAAGTTGCTCAAAACATTTTTATACCCGACGGCGTAAAGCGAAGCGATAGTCCGTGCGATAGTGCATTTATTATGAATAAATATAATTTAAGCCGAAAAGAAATGGAAATAATCAAACTTGTTGCCGAAGGCTTATCAAATAAGGAGATTGCATATAAACAGCATCTTTCCGAGGGTACGATAAAAAACAATATTTCCGCTATATTTTCAAAAACCTTTGTTACCGATAGAACTCAATTGGCCGCTTTTGCATTTAAAAATAATATAGACAATGCTTAAAACTTTGAAATAAGCCCCTTTCAAATTTATCCGATTTATTGTATCATACCCGCTATGAAAATTATTATAATAGGCGGCGGTATTACCGGTTCCGAACTTGCCCGCCGCTTAATACGTAAAAAACACGATGTTATACTTGTTGAAAGAAATGAAGAAGTTGCACGCCATGCGGCCAACCGGCTTGACTGTATGGTTATTCAAGCGTCGGGAAACGATACGCAAACCCTGCTTGACGCCGGAATAAAAAAAGCAAACGCTCTAATTGCGGTAACCGATTCCGATGAGCTTAATATGATAATTTGCGGTATTGCCGAAAGCCTTGCACCCGATGTAATTAAAATAGCCCGTGTAAGGAACGAAGATTACGTAAAAGCTCTTAATTTTTCCGATGATAGAACCTTAGGTATTAACACCCTCGTATACCCCGATGAAGAAGCCGCCGGGGCTGTAATTCATGCTATAGAACACGGTGCCGTAAGCGATATTCTTTCTTTTGAAAATTCGAGTTACGAATTAACCCGTTTTAACGTTTGTGAAAAAAGTATTCTGGACGGCTTAAGTATTTTAGATATACGTAAACATATCGATGTTCCCTTTATTGTAGTCTGCGTTGAACAAAACGGCCGCAATAAAATTCCTTCAGGTGATACGATATTAACCGCAAATACCCGTGTTTCGATTTTAACTCAACCCGAACATATAGAAAAATTTTACGACCTTTCTGGATTTAAGACTCAAGAGTTTAGAAAAATAGCTCTGGTGGGAATGGGCAGAATAGGGGAGAGCGTTGCGGAGTATTTAATTAAAAATTCCGCAAGTAAATCCGTTTTTTCAAAATTTCTTCCTTCCGGATTTAACCAAAAATGGAAAATTTCGATTATCGAAAGTAACGAACAGCGTGCAAAAGAAGTGTCCGCTCAGTTTCCTCAAGCGGTAGTTTACCGCGCCGATGTTACCGACGAATCTTTTATTGAAGAAATAGCGCTTGATACCTTCGATTTGGTTATTTGCACAACTTCAAATTATGAATTAAATATGATTGTTTGCGCATATTTAAAAACTCTCGGAGTATATAAGACTATTTCGCTTGTACAAAGCTCCGTGTTGGAAAATGTTGCATATAAAATCGGAATCGATGTTGCCGTATCGTTTAAAGATGTTGTAGTCGATTCGATTATGGGGCATTTGGTAAGCGAAAACGTAACGAGAATGCACACTATGGGTGACGGTAAACTTGAAATTATCGAATTGAATGTTTCCGAAACTTCGCGTGTGTTGGGTAAAAAATTAAAAGATATTGCAAGACACGGAGTTTACTTGGTGCTTTTAATTACCGATAAAAACGGCTGCAGTATCCCCAAAGGAGATACCGAAATAAATGAAGGCGATAAAATAGTATTTATAGTTAAGTCCTCGCAAAGCAGTGAAATTATAGAATTGTTCGGAGGCCGTTAACGAGATGATAAAAATTGTTCAAAACAAATTGTTTCAGTATGTAAGAATTATTTTTATGATTCTTGCAATTATTGCAATCAGTTTTGTTATGCCTGTTTTAACGGCAATTTATAAAAACGAAAATTACGTAATACCGGCATTTATAATACCGGCGCTTTCCGTTTGTTCAATTGCGGCTTTTTTATTTTTTATAGGAAAAAATAAAAAAATAAGACTTTCCACGGAGGGCGGAATTATTTTAGTTGCGGCCGCATGGATTACAGCCTGTATTTTCGGAGCCTTACCGCTGTACTTTTCAAAAGCAATTCCGGGGTTTATAGATTCGGTTTTTGAATCGGTTTCAGGATTTTCGACGACCGGAGGCACGGTTTTAACCGATGCGGAAAGCTGTCCCATATCAATTCATGTGTGGCGCTGTCAAATGCATTGGCTGGGCGGTATGGGAATAGTAGCTTTAACCGTAGCGCTTTTTCCTCTTTTGGGCGTAGGAGGTTTTCGTTTAATTAAAAGCGAAACTTCAGGCCCCGACAAGGGTAAGGTTACGGCAAAGATTACCCACACTGCAAAGGCTCTTTGGTTTATTTATTTGGGAATGACGGTAATACAAACCGCTCTTTTAATGCTTGCAGGTCTTCCGTTTATTGAAGCGCTCTGTCATACCTTTGCAACCTTGGGCACGGGAGGCTTTTCCACTCGCAATGCCAGTATAGGAAGTTTTAATTCTCCGGCTGTAGATTTTATTTGCGCCGTTTTTATGCTGCTTGCGGGAGTAAATTTCAGCTTATATTTTCATTTGTTTACGGGACATGCGGAAGAACTTTTTAATAACTCGGAATTAAGAGCGTATTTGCGCATTGCATTTGCAGCTACGGTTTTAATTACCGTTTCGATTTTTCCTTTATACGGGTTTATAGGCAGTTTACGTCATGCATTTTTTCAGGTTGCCTCAATACTTACGACAACCGGATTTTCCACGGTAAATTACGATGTATGGCCTGAGTTTTCAAAACTTGTTTTATTCGCTTTGATGTTTATAGGAGGCTGCTCCGGTTCCACTTCGGGAAATATAAAGGTTATACGATGGCTTGTTTTAAAAAAACAGGCATGGATAGAAACCGAAAGACTTTTACATCCTCACGGAGTTTTCAGTATAAGATTAAATAAACGTCCGGGGCGTAAAGATATTGTTTACAGTATTGCGGGGTTTATGTTTTGTTATTTTTTCTTAGGCTTGGTTACCGCCTTTGTTGCCGTTGCGGACGGTACCGATATGCTTACCGGTATTAGTGCCGCCTTTGCTTTAATAGGCAATGTAGGCCCCGGTTTCGGAAGGGTAGGGCCTGCCGGAAATTTTGCATTTTTTTCACCTGCCGCAAAAGTATTTTTTTCATTTGTTATGCTTGCAGGCCGATTGGAACTGTATACTATGATAATTTATTTTATGCCTGCATTTTGGAAGAGGTAAATATGGCTGATTTGTATACAAGAAAAATAGAACCTGTACCGGAAGTTCCGGTAAAAAACGGAAAAGCTATTTTCGGTTCGTTTTCGGGGCGGTTTAAAAAATTGGATATACGCGGTTTACCGCGTCCGTTCGGGAATCTTCCTATTCCAAGGGTTATTACAAATATGTTTATAACCGGAGCTTCCCGCTTTTTATTTTGCGGCGAAGAAGTAATAGGAGAGGCCGCATTTTTTTCAAGTTTTATTTTTTCATTTATGGAAACGACTTTTTGGCTGCGTAAAACCGGACAAAAATTTGCTTACAGACAATATCTTCCGGGAAGATTTATTCACCAGCCGAAGCATATAAACTACAGTGTAACCGCTTGCAGGTCAAAACATCGCTATGCACGTATTTTTTCAAGGCTCTCGCACGGAAAACTGCACGCCGATTTCGATTTTTTAACAAACGATTTTCGCCCTTCCTGCGAAGGCCGATTGGACTTGGATATAACAGGAAGCGAAGCTCTTAATTTCAGCTGTGTAGTTCCGTATAATGTGAGCAGAAAATGTCAGGCAATTTCAATTCAAAGCGGCACCGTAAAGGGCTGGATAAGTTTGGGTTACAAAGATGATATTTCCGTATCTAGGGAAACCTCGGTAGGATTGTACGATGTACGTAAAACTTATACCGGCTTGCGTACAAAACGCAGCATTGTAACGGGTTTAGGCAAAATAAACGGGAAATCTCTGATTTTTCAAATAAACACCTCCGTTGCCCCCGACAGCTATAGATATAACGAAAATATTATGCTGTATAATGGAAGTCGAACTCCCATTCCGCCGGTAAGAATAACCCGCCCTTACGGCTTTATGGGCAAATGGATTATTCAGGATATGGAAGGAATGGTTGATTTGGTTTTTATTCCCATATCGGATAATTATAAAAAAGTAAATGCTATAATTTTCAGTACGGAATATCACACGGTTTACGGAAATTTTGAAGGTATTCTTCTTACATCTTCAGGAGAAGAGCTTAAACTTTTCCGGGAATTATAAAAAAATACAATATGCGTATATGAAAACTGTTATAAACGGAATAAATATTGAGCTTACTCAATCGCGGGGTAAAAAATTAAGACTTACAATTTCCCCTAAAACCGGAGAACCCAAACTGCATATTCCTAAGGGCTATCCCGAAGAAAAGGCGATACAATTTGCACTGAATAATTCCGACTGGATAAAAAAACACCGAATCGAAATAAAACAAAAGATAAGCAAAAAAGAAGAAGAGTCTATTATAAAAAACGGAGGATTTATTACTTTATGGGGCGAAAAATACGAGGTTAAAATAATCAAGGGCGGAAAACTGTGGCGTTTTTCGATAGATGATGATTTTTTTTATATAAAAGAACCTGAAGCGGCTTCTTTAAAGGAGAGGTACTTAAAACGGAGACTGGTACTGAATAAGCTATACAAAGAAGAATTGCAGCTTTACATTGAAGAAATTCTTCCGTACTGGGAAAAAACCGTAAATGAAGCGCCGCGGGAAATAAAATTACGCGATATGAAAAGTAAATGGGGTGCCTGTAATATTGCAAGAGGAATCGTAACGCTTAATATAAAACTTGCTGCAAAACCGGAAGAGTGCGCCGAAATGGTTCTTGTTCACGAGCTTGTTCACTTTAAAGAAAGGCTTCACAACAATCGATTTAAACGCTATATGACAAAATTCCTTCCCGATTGGAAAGTGCGGGTTAAAAGGCTGAACGCTTAAAGATAACCGTACAGCCCCGTTTTTTTACTGCGGTAAAATTAAAGTATTTTTTTCAGCTCTTCTTTTTTTGCATTTATTTGTTCTTTAGAAAAATAAGCTTCCATTTTTTTTAATATAATATCAGCCTCTTTTTTTTCTTTTTCAATATTTATTGACGGAAGGGCCTTTGCGTTAAGAGTAATATTTACGTTTTTTGCTTTTTTTTCTGCACCTTTTTTAAAAGTAAAAAAAATACCGTCTTTTACGTCTAAAGGTTTTTCATTTATTTCGTATAAGGTTATTTCTATGTTTCGGCAAGTTTCATCGGTACAAACCGTTACATTGAGTTTTTTCCCTATTTTAATAAAGTTCCAATGACCGGTAACCGGAATTGACGGCTGTAATTTAAATTTGGAATTTACCGCAAGATAACCGACTTCTTCTTTTATATCGAAACATCTTGTAAAGTAAGTATTTTTATCTTCGGTATTTACTACTTTAATATAAATATTTTTCTCCGCAACGAAAAAAGAATGCTCCGAGCCTTCGGTTTCGGTTTCGGCAATGAATTCCGTTCCGTCAAAACAAAACCCGCTTTGTTTTGAATATTTTATCCTGTTCAGCAAGGCTGTGTATTCGGTTAAAATAAGGTTTTGCTCTTTTGTCGTTTCCGCGAAGGCGGTAAAACAAATAAACAGAGTTAAGAAAAAAAAGATTTTTTTTATGCGCATAATAATCTCCTTAAGTTATTGTATTTGCATTTGCATTTAAATTAAGCCGGCTTTTTTCGTCTTTAGTTAAAGGTCTTTTTATTGTTATTCCTTTCGGGTCGGTTCCTACAATTTTGGGCATACCTGTAGGTGTAGTTTCTCCGTAAATTTGGACTATAGGGAATCTCGGGTCATAGGGGTTTATATCGATAACTTGTCCTATTTTTCCGTCCGAAAGATGGACATAAATTCCTACAGGGTAAAATGAAAGAGAAAACAAAAGAGCCTTTAAAATTGTTTCATCGTATTGGCTTCCCGAATTTTTAAGCATATCTACAAGCCCCGTTGAAGCATCTGTGGCTTCTTTATACGGTCTGTAGCCCGTAGCCGCCTCATAAGAACAAGCTACCGCAATTATTTTTCCGTATACGGAAATTTTGTCTTTTGTAAGCCCTCGAGGATAACCCTTACCGTTTTCTCTTTCGTGGTGTTCTAAACTGCCGAGGCAGACGGGTAAAGAAAACGATGAAGCCTTTAAAATATTATAGGATAAAACTGGGTGTGTTAAAAGAGCTTTTTTGCTTTCTCCGCTTAAGGGCCTGTCATACATATAATATTGAGGCGGAAGACGAAGCATTCCTATTTCGTGCAGCATACAGGAGGTTCCAAGCTCTATAAGTTTATGTGCGGGCATTTTAAGCTGTATTCCTATGATAAGGGCAAAAATTGCGGAGCGTAAAGAATGAAGTATAAGATAATTTTCTTTCGAGTAATATTTTTGCATATCAATTCTTAAAATCATCTTTTTATTTTCTTTGACAAAATCGCAAAGCTCTTTTACCTTATCGGAAACCGTTCTTCCGTCAATTGTTTTTTTCATACTGTAAATTTCAAATATCTTTTCGATAAACTTTAAAAACCGTAAAAATTCTTTTTCTACCTTTTGCATAACTTCCTGCTGCTTTTTAAGCCTTTCCGCCGCCGCATCTTTTTCTCTGGAAATTGCCAGAACGTCTTTTTCCGACGTCAGCGGTTTTCCAGTAGATTTTATAGGCATAAAATCGGAAGGTTCGCCTTCGGAATATATAAAATTAAAATCCCAATCTTCAAGCATTGTTTTTATTTCTACGGTTAAAGGGCATTCGGGTATTAACAGTAAAAAATTCTTGTCCAAGTATACATTTTTACCGAAAAATGAAAAATCTTTTGTTTCTTTTACGTTATAGGTATTCACTTATTTTCTCTCCTGTAGTATAATAAAACCCGTAATTTTAGCACTCGGCTATTACGATACCGAATTTATGCCCTTCCGCAGCGACGCGCGAAGCCGCATACGATACACAGCGTTTCGCAAAAACGAAACCCGCTCTGTAAATTAAACGGATTATTTTGCCGATTAATTTAAGATACCCCCATTATAGGAGATTTTTAATGAAATTAAAAGCACTGTTCATCACATTTAATATCGTCTTATTTTTATTATTATTTACTATTTTTTTCTTTCCGCTGTTTTATGCAAACGGTTCAGTTATGCGTGAATTTTGGAATATGAACTGGTTTTTAGGACCTGTTTTTTTGGTATTGATAATAACCGTAGATATTATTTTCGTTAAAAACCGAAAATTGGTTGAAGCAATTGAATCTGAAGATTGGACCGCTTTAGCTATGCACCTTGAAGAAGAGATATTCGATAAAAAAAAGTTTAAATTCAGAAATGTAAGACTTTTAACCGATGCTCTTATTTTGCTGAGCGATTTCCCGTCGCTTGACAGGTTGCTGCTTGCCTTAAAAAACAATAAAAGCTCCTTTCTTAACCGTCTTGCCCCCAAATTCGCCGCAGCCAAAATGCTTTCGGGGAATTATGCCGAACTTGTTGAATTTTCATCTCGCTTTAATTCTTCCGGTAGCGATGAATGGATGCTTTTTTATCTGGGGCTTTCTCTTTATATGACAAAGGACTTTTATAAAAGTTCCGAACAATTTAAAGATTTGCAAAAGAAGACGGAAAATAAGTTAATAAGGGTTTTATCGTCTTATATTCTTTTAAGTTTACTTAAAAATTATAACAGAATGACGGAAGAAGAGTGTATCGCTGAAAAAGATGCTTTAAAATCGCTTACTGCAAAAAGTTATAATGAGAATTCTTGGAAAACATATACGGATTCCCAACAGAAGGAAATTTACGTTATGGTCTTAAAAAAGCTTATATCCGATTCATCTGCATGGTTATGGAAGGAATAAAGATTCTGTTTTATTTTAAAAAAAGTTTAGGAGTATTCTTCAGTTATACTTTTAGGTATTTGCATTTTTTATAAAAAGATGTTATATTTATAACCGGAGAGTTATTTGTGAGCGAAAAAATAGGTATAATCGGAGCAGGTTCTTGGGGAACGGCTGTTGCCGTCTCCCTTGCACGGAACGGACATAATGTTTTATTGTGGGCACGAAATAAAGATTTTTGTGAAAAACTGAATTTGGAACGTATAAATAGAAAGTATTTGCCCGATTATATTTTGCCGGAAAATATTTCGGCAACTGACGATATGGAAAAAGTATGCAAAGATTCTTCCGTTGTTTTTTTTGCGACACCCTCTCTTTATTTAAAAGAAACCGCTTTGGAAATGTTAAAGCATAAGCCTTTCAGCGAAGATGACGGAAAACAAAGTTATCCGATTATTGCAGTTTTAACAAAGGGCTTTATTCCCGATAAGCAAGGCTCTCCTCAGTTTATAATTGACGCTCTTGAAGATATTCTTCCGGATTTTTATAAAAATCATTTGGTGTATGTTGCGGGCCCCAGCCACGGGCAAGAAGTTGCCGCCGGTAAATTAACGGGACTTATTACCGCTTCCAGAAATCCTATGTCTTCAATCCGCTGTCGCGAAATTTTAAAATCAAAAACTCTTATGGTGTATTCCAGTTTGGATATAATAGGTGTACAGGTTTGCGCCGCTTCCAAAAATATTGTCGCCGTTGCTTTCGGTATTTTGGACGCCTTAACGGAGTCTTCCGATACTTTCGGTGATAATACCCAGTCGCTTTTGCTTGCCGCAGGTTTGAACGAGATACAAAGTATAGGCAGAGCAATGGGAGCTACTCATCCTGAAACCTTTACCTCAATTTCCGGGGTAGGCGATTTGGACGTTACTTGCCGCAGCCGTTACGGCAGAAATCGCCGGTTCGGACGTGAAATAATAACTAAAAATATTCTTTCGGGTTTTAAAAATTTAGACGATTTAATTTTAAATATAAAAAAAATAGGCTATCTCCCCGAAGGTGCCGTCGCCTGTAAATATGTAAATATTCTTGCAAAAAAGAACAATTTGAGACTGCCGATTTGTACCGGACTTTATAAGATATTAAATAAGGAATTAAAACCTCTTGAATTTATAGAAAAACTGTTAAGCGGAGTAAATAAATAAAGCCTATTGTAAAACTTAAGTGTATGCTTATCCGGATTGCAGTAAAACCGAAAAAAACGGCTTAAATACCGGCGGCTTTAAATAATTTCGGTTATTAAAGGAAGTTATACTTGCACCGGAATTCTGCTGTAAACGTCTTTTCTATGCCCTATTTTAATAACATATATTATCATTTTATCTTCTAAAATCCTGCATAAAATACGGTAATTCATAACTCTGTAGCGCCATAATCCCGATAAATTTCCTTTTAAACTTTTTCCCTTTATCTTAGGATTTTCAAGCCTTTCTATCTCTCTTAGATATTTAATAATTTCTTTTGCCGCTGTTTTATCAAGTGCTTTTAAGTTTTTTTTAGCCGCATTTGTTAAAACAACTGTCATATTCCGAGTTCTTTTGAAACCTCATCCAGTGTATAGGTTCTTTCTCCGCTTGCTGCAAATTCGCTCCAAGCTTTTTCAGCCAGAGAGGAATCTTCAAGGTCTTCTTTTATTTCTATCAGATAGCGTTCCAAAGCCTTTTCCATTATTTTACTTTTTGAAAAACCTGTTTTTAGTGCTGTTTGCTCCAAGGCGAATAAAAGTCCCGATTTCATACTTATACTGACTGCCGGCATATAGACCTCCTATAAATAATAATAATAATAATAATAAGTTTGTCAAGAGAGGGCAGGGGGGGGGCGGATTTTAAAAGAATAAAACTTGCCGTTTTTAAAAATTTATTGGATTTTACTTTAATATAAAATTTAAAAACAAAATAATTTTTATTATTTCGCATGAGGCATTACCGGAAAATTTTGCAAATAAAATTATTGCTTTAAACTGATTCCGAATTATTTTAATTGTTCATCTCCTCTTTCCATTGTTTAACAAAATATGATATACTCATTACACTTGTTTATAGAAAAATTTATTAAGCGGAGTTAAATAAATGCTTGAAAGTATAAGCGAAAAATTAGGCGGAATTATCCGTACGCTTTCGGGAAAATCGAAGATAACCGAAAAAAATATTGAAGAAACTATCGAACAAATTAAAACCGCCCTTTTGGACGCGGACGTAAATTTGCGTGTTGTAAGGCGGTTTATAAATGCCGCTGCGGAAGAAGCCAAGGGTGAAAAGGTTTTGCGCTCTGTAGACCCCGGGCAGCAATTTACTAAAATCGTGTATGACAAAATGGTTTCGTTTTTGGGCGATGAAAAAAAATCGCTTGATTTACGCGGCCCGGATACTCAATCGGTAATTTTATTTTTGGGTTTACAGGGGTCGGGAAAAACCACAAGCGCCGCAAAACTTGCGCTTAAATTAAAAAACGAAGGCAGAAAACCGCTTCTTGTTGCCTGCGACCTTGTGCGTCCGGCTGCCGTCGAACAGCTTTCGGTTTTAGGTGAAAATATAGGCATTCCGGTTTATAAAGAAGAAACAAAGGACGCCGTAAAAGTAGCAAAAAACGCTCTAGCTTTTTCCAAAAAGAATTTTTACGATACGGTAATTGTCGATACTGCAGGCCGCCTTCAGATTGATGAAGTTATGATGAAGGAAATCGTTAACATAAAATCCGCCGTAAAACCTCTAGAAACTATTTTGGTTGCGGATTCTATGACGGGACAAAGCGCCGTAGATGTCGCAAAGGAATTCGATGAAAGTGTAGGTCTTTCGGGTGTTATTCTTACAAAATTCGATTCCGATGCTCGAGGAGGCGCGGCTCTTTCATTAAAAACCATAACCGGCAAGCCCATTTTGTACGTTGGTACCGGTGAAAAACCTGAAGATTTTGAACCGTTTTATCCCGACCGCATTGCAAGCCGTATTTTGGGAATGGGCGACATTGTTTCGCTGGTTGAAAAAGCTCAAGCCGTTTATGATGAAAAAGAAGCCGAAAAACTTCAGCGCAAAATGGCTACCGAAACCTTTACTCTCGGGGATATGCTTGCACAAATCGAACAGGCTGAAAAAATGGGCCCTATAGAATCTATGCTTGAGATGATTCCGGGACTTGCAGGTCAGATAGATAAGGATAAGCTGGATTTAAGCGCGCTCAAGCGCCAAAAGGCAATAATTCAATCCATGACGCTTAAAGAACGCGATAACTTTCGCATAATAGGGCCGCCGCGCAGAAAGAGAATTGCAAGAGGTTCGGGTACTACCGTAGGGGACGTAAATAAACTTTTAAAACAATTTGAAAAAACAAGACAAATGATGAGAAAGGTTTCTAAAAATAAGGGGCTTCAAGCTAAATTGATGTCAGGCGGCTTATTCGGTTAAATAAAATTTACGAAGAAGTTTGCTTATTTTAGGCTTGAGATATTAGAGAGAGACGATGAGCATACATTCGGTTTTAAGTATAATATCTTAAAAAAAACGTTTAGCGGTACTTGACAAAAACCCGGTTGCAATATATATATAGCCTGATTAAATGGGAAGACTGTTTGGAGTTTAGAGCTTGCAGGACGGTTTTGCTTTAAGCAGTGTTTTTCTTTTTGATAAAATTTTTATATTTACATAGAGGTATTTAAACATGAAACGAAAAAGATTTGCATTAGTGTTTGGCGTATTGGTTTTAACTGCCGGTGCGGTTTTAATTGCAGGTTGTAAGCATAATAAAATGAAAATGTATGAAGGCCGTTATGAAGGCAAATGGAGCTTTAAAAATACAAACCAAAAAGGAACATGGAGCGGAACGGTTGACTCTTCGGGAAATTTCAAAGGTGCCCTTAGCGACGATGCCGAACCCGGAAAGTCGATATCTTTTACCTTAACGGTTTCGACACGCGGAGCTGTTTCAGGTACAATCGAACGACCGGATAACGGACAAAAGTATCTTACGAAAGTAGACGGCTCAATAAATAACAATAGCGTAATGGGCACTTTAAGTTTAACCATGGAAGGTTCCGCTAATGTTATTGACACAGGAACAATTACCGGAAAAAAACAATAGTGTAAATTTATTTTAATATTACACTAAGGGCGGATAGGACTGAGACGTCCTGCCGACGTTCTATCTGCATATTTTATAGTATAAATTTTATTTATAGATTTAATAGTTACGGCTATTAATATAGTATTCGGTATAAATTTATGTATCGAAACATTTCAGTTTTGCAAATGGAAGTTAAAGCAAATTGTTAAAAAGATACTCCGCAAGACACGGAGTATCGGATTGTACTTATTGTTTAAAACTTACTTTTATAAATATTAAAAATAATTTAATTGTCTTTTAAAAATCTATTTCTTTTCCGTAATATGCCGCCAAATAAATTTTCTTAATATCCGAAGGAGATGTTTTTCTGGGATTGGTTAGGGTGCATGCATCATTAAACGCTCTTTCGCTCATTAAATCCAATACTTTAAGAAACTTGTCTTCGGCAATGATTGTATTTTTTCCTTCTCGGATTGTACGGGTAATGCCTACTTTTTCATTTAAGGCCAGAACTTTTTTTGCAATATTATCTATGCCCAAGGCTCCTTCCAGCTTACCGTATCTGTCCGTCTCTTTTCTGTTATACTCGATTATATACGGAAGCATAATTGCATTGGCTTCACCGTGTGTTAAATGGAATTCGCCGCCTATTTTATGGGCCATAGAGTGAACAATTCCGAGAGAACAGTTACTGAATGAAATACCTGCAATAGTGGAAGCGGTGTGCATTTTTCCGCGGGCTTCCATATCATTTCCGTTTACAACGGCTCTTTCCAAATATTCGAAGACAAGTTGAACAGCTTTAAGGGCATAAGGGTCGGTATAATCGTCATGAGCTGTAGAAACATAAGCTTCGATTGCATGAGTCATAACGTCCATACCGGTTTGAGCCGTTACCAGAGGAGGCATTTTTGCAGGAATGCGGTTATCTACAATAGCAATATCCGGAATAATATCCGGGCTTACTAAGGGGTATTTTATATTTTTTTCCGTATCTGTAATAACCGAAAAAGCCGTAATTTCCGAAGCCGTGCCTGAAGTGGACGGGATTCCTACGAGTTTTGCTTTTGTTCTGAGCTTGGGGAATTTAAATGCCGCCAAATCATCAAAGTTATAGCCCGGATACTCATAATAAACCCACATAATTTTTGCGGCGTCCATTGCAGAACCTCCGCCCAATGCGATAATCCAATCCGGCCCGAATTCCGCCATTTTCGCTCCGCCTTCTTTACAAGTTTTGACTGAGGGGTCAGGTTCTACACCGTCTATAACCGCTACCTCCATTCCGGCTTTTTTTAAATACTCCGTTGCTTCGTCAATAAAACCGAATTTTTTCATTGAGCTTCCGCCCGTAACTATTACAGCTTTTTTTCCTTCCAGGGTCGAAAGGAATTCCAAGGCGCCTTCGCCGTGTATAATCCTATTGGGGATACCGAATGTTGAATATTTCATGGTATATACTCCTATCGGAAATGAGATATCCGTTTTTTTAAGCGGTTTGTTTTCGCCGTTCAGCGGTGCAACAAAATTGCTCGGATTAAACGCTCATTTCTTATAGATATTATTATACCGATATTTTATTATTTAGTAAAGAGGTTTGATATATAAATTTTTATTTTAATATGTTTTTTCGTCCATATTCATAAACTCTTCGCGTACTTTTGAAAGGCGGCGGAGTTCGCGGTTTATTATTCTTTCATAGTTAAGAGAACCGTCGGCAATGCGTTCTCTTTCATCTTCCCAATCCTGTAAGTCTTCTAAAAATAAAAATTGAAATTGACGGATATTTGCTTTTTCGGCCCACAGTTTAGCTTCATACCAATAAACAAGAGCCGTTTTATAAAACTCTTCCGCCTTGCCTAAGCTGTCAATATTTTGTTCTTTCCACGGAAAATTGTAAAAATATGCAGCCTGTTTATCGAATTTGCTTCCGAGCCTGAGGTGCTGTTCCACCATTTTTAAATTAAGATGCATCATAAACAAATAGCGGTATTTCTCCCATTGTTTTTTTGTTTCAATTTTGCCGAGCGCATAAAGAGGATTGCAAAAATCGGCGTTGATTGCCTGTTCAAGCCAATATATGTTTTCTATTATATTATCGGGGTTTTGTTCATAATGAATATGATATAATTTGTAATACTGCTCCTTGTATTCCACAAAATAAGGGAATATCGATTGTACTGCCGTAAGAGAAAAAAGTAAAATAAATACAATTTGCCTTTTCATTTATTATATTTTCGGCAAATCTTTTAAAATACTCCATAGTTTTGAATGAATTTCTTCGATTGTTTCGGAAGCGTTTATTTTTATTATTTGCATATTCGGTTCCTGCTTTTTAAATACTTCCAAAATATTAAGGTATTCATTACGTACTTTATTTTGAAAAGATTCTTCTTCGTAAATTTCAAGTACATTACTTCTTCCTATGACGCGGCTCATAGAAATGTTTACGGGTAAATCAAAAAAGAATAAGTATTCCGGCATAGGGAAGCCCCTGTTTTGAGCTTCGGCTAATTCTTTTGCTCCGGCCGCCGCCTGATAAGCGAGGCTTGAAAAGATGTATCTGTCGGAAAATACGGCCTTTCCCGCATTAAGGTCTTCAATAATCCCTCCTTCCCCGTAAAGGTGTTCGCATCGGTCGGCGGCAAACAGACGGGTCATTGTTTCGGGGGCAAGTTTAAAGCCTCCTTGTAAGGCTGACCGTATTAAAGTTCCTATTTTGCCGGTTGTAGGTTCTTGGGTGAATAAACAGGTTTCTTCTTTACCTTCGGAAGCAAACCGTTCTTTTAAAAGTCTTAATTGACTGGTGGTTCCGGTACCGTCAATTCCTTCAAATACGATAAAATTGGATAGTAACATAGTAGGAGCTATTATATCATTTTTTTTATCTTTTTGAAATATGAGGGAATGTTTACCGTATTGCTTTGTAAAAACAGTCCGCCGTGTAAAATCGCTCCCGAAGGTTGTTTTGCGGGCGTCTCTGTCCGCTTCGGGATTTTAAAAGAGTTGAGATATGTTTAAGTAAACAAGTTCTATAACCTGAAAGAAATTCCTGTTTTTATTGTAAAGGAATTTGTTAAAAACATAGGGAAGCCTATACCTATCATATCTATTGCAGATATGTCTATTCCGATTTTTTCGGTAAAGTAGTATTGAAAACCCAATTGCACGGGGATTCCCGCCTGTATAATTTGCGGATAACCGTATATCATTCCTAAACCTGTTAATAAATTGATATAGGCGTTTTGCGAGGGTCTGAAAGTATAACCTATAACTGAATGCAGTTCCACTAAAAAGGACAAGCTTTTAATTGAATTAAAATAAGAAACACCTGCTGCGAAATCGGTATGTTCCAAAAAAGTAAATCCGTTGTCCAGAATAACCCCTGCAGTAAGCCCTAAATTATAATTATGAGAAGACAGTTTATCATTTACGGTTAAATCAAGCGGCGTTGTCAATATTGTAGACATATTTGTGTATCCTTGTGTTACGGAAATGATTACATCGTCTTTTTGCTTTGCAAATATACTTGGACAAAGAAACATGATACATAACAAAACAATTATAATTTTTTTCATAACTTTAAACCCTTTTGTACTTAAATTATTTTATTATAAATATGAATATATTATATCAAAATAAAATGAGTGCGACAATAGAGGTGAAAGTATTTTGAAGTAAAAAATTATTATTCATACCGAACTTATTTTTAATATGCTATAATTGCTTTATTTATTTTACACTTCTCCGCATAAAACGATATTTTTATTTTTTCGATATAACAGGTAAAAATAGTTTAGGTTGTAAAAATAAATAAAAAAATCTAAAAATAATATGGCGACCTCTTGACAAAACGTGGGGGGGGGGGGTATAATAGAAGAAATTTAAAATGCCGTTTAAAACGGCAAAAGGAGTGAAAAATGAAGGTTATAATTGCCGGAACCGGAGCGATGGGTGCAACATACGGGTCTATGTTGAAAAAAGCGGGAAATGATGTAAAATTTTTGGATTTATGGCAGGATAATATAGATGCTATAAATAAAAAAGGAATTGAATTTATCAATTTAGGGAAAAAGGAAATTCTTGAGGCGTCTGCATATAGACCGAGTGAAGTACATGATACTGCGGATTTAATTATTGTATTTACCAAATCAATGCAGCTAAAAGAAATGCTTTCGGATATAAAACATTTGTTTTCCGATAAGACCGGCGTGTTATGTTTATTAAACGGGTTGGGACATATAGATACCTTAAAAGAATTTGTTAAACCTGAGAATATTTTGATGGGTGTTACGGTTCTGACAGCCGGAATGAAGGGGCCGGGTGTGTTTGAAGTTACAAATTATGGAAATACTGAAATACAAAATATTACCGAATCTGGAAAAGAGCGGGTTTTGAAAGTTGTTGAAACTATAAATAATTCAGGGCTGCCGGCAGTATATTCAAGCGATATTTTATTTTCGATTTGGAGAAAGGCTTGTATAAACGGAACGATGAATGCCTGTTGTACACTTCTTGATTGTAATATGCGTAAACTTGGAAAAGTAAATCACTGTAGAGAGTTGCTGGGTACTATAGTCGAAGAGTTTTCCGCTGTTGCTGAAAAAGAGGGCGTTAACTTAAATGTAAAAGAAATAACGGACCTTGTATGCTGGTATACAACCGAAAAGTTTAAGGGTGTGGACCACTATCCGTCTATGCACCAGGATTTAATTCAAAAAAATAGAAAGACGGAGATTGACTATTTAAACGGATATGTTTCAAAAAAAGGAAAAGAGTACGGTATTAATACTAAATTTTGCGATTTAATAACCATTCTTATACACGGCAGAGAAAGTGTGTTAATTGGGGAGGGTAAATAAATGGAAAAAAAACTTCTCGGAAAAGATTTTGTTACTAAAATATTAAACGGGACTGCAATAGGTATAGTAGTTGCATTGATACCAAATGCGGTATTAGGAGGTTTGTTTAAATTTTTGGCCGGGTACCACCCTCTGTTCGGTATGTTGGCTCAAATTTGTTCAAATATACAATGGCTTGTCGCTCCTATGATAGGTTTTTTGGTGGGATTACAGTTCGGTTTTAATCCGATGAAATCCGCTATTATATCGGCAGCCGCGTGGATAGGTTCGGGAGCCTTAATTCCGTTATCCGACGGTATGTATAAAATAGGATTAGGTGATTTAATAAATGTTATGTTAATTGCGGCTCTGGCTGTATATGTTACTATCCTTTTAGGTGAAAAATTGGGGTCATTAACAATAGTATTACAACCTATAATAGTAGGTGCCGGTGTAGGTTTTATAGGTCTTTTAATATTACCTTATATTCAATATATATCTACGGCTATAGGTAATGTGATTAATTCTTTTACTACTTTACAACCTATACTTATGTGTGCTCTGATAGCTATGTCTTTTTCCGTATTGATAGTCTCTCCTATATCTACAGTTGCTATAGGTATTGCAATAGGCTTAACGGGGCTTGCAAGCGGAGCTGCAAATATAGGTGTTGCTTCTACGGCTTCCGTATTGGTTATAGGCTCATGGAAGGTAAATAAAGCGGGAGTTACTATCGCCGTAGGTATGGGCGGAATGAAAATGATGATGCCTAATATCGTCAAATACCCTATAATGCTTTTACCCGTTTTAACGACTTCTCTGATTTCGGGTATAACCGTTAAGATATTGGGAATAATGGGTGATAAGGTAAGCGCCGGGTTCGGATATGTGGGGCTTGTAGGTCCTATAAAAGCAATGTCGGAATATACGGCGCAAGGTATCAGTTCATCTTATGCGATTATTTATATAATAATTGCATATTTTGTAATTCCGTTTGGAATAGGCTTATTATCTCATATATTTTACACTAAGATATTAAAGCTATACAATGGAACAATATATGAATTTCAAGGTTAGTTTAAGTTAAAAACACTTTTAATATTAAAGACCGAATTTTTGATTAAAGGAGATTATGAGATAAAGTGCAGTAAAATAAATATATCTCTGACTTAAAGCAGCCGGGTTATTATCTATTTCAATGATAATAATCCGGCTTAAATTTTACTGCTAAACATTTACAAATTACGGACGATGGTTTTAAATACTGCTTTAATAAAATCATATTTTATGCTATAATTTTTCCTTCTAAAATAAACCGGCAATGCCCCGGTTTAAAATATTTGGGTAATAATTGATTGAAAACTGTTCGGAAAAGACGCATAACGGAAATTCTCATTTTTCTTGCGATTGTAATGTGCTCGCTGGTTGTTTTTAATCCTATTTATAAACTCTTGGAAAATCGCCTTGTTTCGATACGCAATCAGGTTATTTCAAATATAGAAAAAGAGTTCGGCATCATAATAAAATACGGAGGTATGTCGCCGTCATTTTTCCGTAAAATTCTGGTTAGGGACGTAACTATTTACGATGCACAGGCGGGCGATAAAATTGCGTATTTTTCGGTAATTCATTTTAACTATAGAATAAGCGAGCTTATTAAACGGAACCCCGCCGCCGTAATTTCTTCGGTAGGCATTTATGACGGCACCGTAGATTTTAATACGTCAAAAAACAGGGCTCTTTGGGAAAAAATAAGCGGCGGTAAAACGGACGGAAGTGAATTTGTAATTGAAGAAGATAAACTGAAATCGGTTTTACATGAAGATTTACGCGAAACGGAGCGGATACCGTTTATAAAACGTATCGAATATGCAATTTCCCGGTTTCAAAACAATATAGAAACTACGGACATTATTTTACGCAATATTTTAATCAACTATTCTACGGAAAATTTAAAAAGCGGATTATATATTTCGGACGGAAAAATAAATGTTTTAAAAGAAAAAACGGAATTTAATTTAAATTCAAAACTGCAATATAATAATTTTACGGTTAAAAATTTTTCGGATTTTAAAACGGCAATAAATATTTCAGGGTCTTTTTATCAAAAGAATTTATCGGCTTCTTCAATTATAAATTTTTCGGATATAAAAAGCGGAAACATTTCCGTTCCGAAAATATCGGTATTTGCTTCATATTTAAACAATGTCGTTTCGGTAACTACCTTGCAGGATATCCACCCTATAGATATAAAAGGCTCTTGGAATGTTTTAAGGAATTCGGGAACATTAAATATAGAATGTAAAGATTTACAGCCTATTGCAATCGCATTTCCGAACGAAGACGGCTCTATTTTAGGAAGTTTAAAGAATTCCGAAGTAACAGGGTTTTTAAATCTGAACTTATCGGGAAAAAAAGAGTTTACGTGGAATACAAAACTGAATATTTTTCTTCCGTCTTTTAAACTGAACGGCGGAAATACGGGGAGTACGGACATTGCCGTCGAGGCTTTAGGTGATGATAATCTTATTCAAATAAATTCATTTTCGGCGAAAGGGGAAAACATCAATGCTTTTCTTTCAGGTTCATATAAAATCAATGAAATTTTGCCCGATTTTAAATTGAATATAGCAAAATTAAAACTGCCTTCAATGCAGCCGCTTTCGCTTCAATTAAATGCGGCTTCCGCTGCAAAAAGTATTTTTATAAATATTCCGAAAATTGCTTTCGGAGAAGCTGAAGTCAACAATATAAGAACCGTTTTTGAGCGGAAAAAGAATAAAACGGATTTTTATTTTAATTTTAACGACAAATCCGGAAGGTTTAATCTTGACGGTACTTTAACGCATACAGGGAAAAACGGTGAAGATAAAATTTTAGGCTATTTGGAGCTGCATGGAGCGGTAGACTCTATAGAAGTAAAAAATATTTATTATGCTTCCGCTGCGGCTTTGGGAAATTCCGTAAACCGTAACGGTGCCGCGGAAAATTTTATAGAACAGTTAAAACTGACAAGCGAATTTTATATTTCAAGCGATTTTAAAAATTTTTCGTATAATGTAATACAGACGATTTTAGCGTCGGGTGCCGAAGACGGGTTTTATGCCTTGTTTTCTCTTAACGGAAATGAATCTTCGGTTGAAGTAAACGGAATAGATTTATCATTTAATAAGCTTAATTTAAAAGGCTCTTTAAATTCCTCTTTCGGAAACGGAGGTTTAATTTTCGATTCGCTTTTAACGCTTAACGATATTTCATATAAGGCATCCGGCTTATATGAAAACAACACCCTTAATATTTACGGCGATTACGGTTTAAATATAAGCGTTTTTAAAAATGAAAATAAAAACTTGGCAGGGAATTTTTTAGTTAAGGAATTTCCTATGCCGTTTTTAAATTCGGTTTTTTCTGCGGATTTGCTTTTTGAATATGTAAATGCTAAAGATTGGAATTTTACCTGTAATTTTGCAAAACTCGAGCATTTAAAATCGGATATTTCCAAACAAGATGAGAATTTTGAATTTGAAATTGCGGGTGCGGTAACACCTAAAGAAGCGTTTTTTCATACGGTAAAAGCGGGAAGAAAAAAGTCTCAACTTGAAGGAACCGTAAGTTTCAATTTATTGCCCGATTCCGGGGACGGCTTAAAAAAATACTCTGCAAATGTTTTTATTTCGGATGCGGATAAAAGAGAAAAAATAGTTTTGGATTCTCTTTTTTCTTTTGCGGACAAAGTTTATTTCGACGGAAAATGTATTATCGAAAATATTTCTTTAAATCGTTTTTTTGCAGACCAAAAAAAAGAAAACAAAGTAAATGCCGAATTCCTTTTTTTGGGTTCTCCCGAAACTCTTTCATTAAAAGCGGATTTAAAAGAGTTAAATTATAATCTAAACGGTAAACCTCTTATCGGAAATTTTACGGCTCTTTTGGACGATAAGCAAATAATCATAGAAGACACTTCGTTTGCATGGGATATTCATAAAGCGGATAAGATTGCGGCGGAAATAAAGCCTGAAGAAGGAAGGGGTGTATTTTCTTTTAATTACTTTTTGGATAAAAAAGGCGGTGAAACAAAGGCTTCTTTTTATTTTGATTTTAATTCTCCCGTTTTTTCAAACGGAGAAAGCGATAAGGGGCTTATTGCAAAATTAAAAGCGCTTACTTCAAATTATAACGTCAATATGAAAATAAGCGATTGGGTTATAGGCGGAAATCAGGGTAAAGAGCCGGTTACGGCTTCTTTGGTTCGCGAGCCGAATATAACGGCAATTTATGCAGGTGAAGGGGAGAAGATTTACGGATTTAAAACCGATGACGGTTTGGTTTCTTTTAATATAGATGAATCCCTTCCTATTCATTTAAATATCGACGGTACGTTTACCGAGGAGTTAATAAATCTTAATTGTTCCAATATATTTATAGATATGCCTACAGTTATGAATTATATTCCTAAAAACGAAATTATCAAATTTTATACGGGAGAAATTACCGGAAGTTTTGATATTAAAGGAACTCAAAAAGGCCCTCTTTTTTACGGGAAACTTAACGGCTCTAAAATTACATGTTCATCGCCTAAATATTCACCCGATACTTACGGAGAAGCATCGGTTCCTATTACCCTTGACGGAACCGCTTTAACGGTTCCTTATACTATTGTTCCGGGAAAAGCCGGAAGGCTTTGGGCGGAGGTTACTTCGGAATTTATCGGCTGGATTCCGTATTACACCGTTATAAAATGCGGAACGGTAGAAGATGATATGGGTATATTAAAAACTAAAAACCTTGCTTTTCACTCCGACGGAAAAGCCAAGTGCGATATAGTAATTTCCATAAATCCGGAGCATATAAATTTGGAAGGCTCAGCCTATTTTGATAACGGATATTTTTCCGTACCTTTTAGCGAACTTTACAAAATAGAAGAATTATATTCGGGAAGAGGGCCTTCTTTCAGTATGGTTTTAAATCTTAATTTGGGCAAAAAAAGCGAATTCCGCTTTCCTTCTACGGAATTCCCTTTTTTAAGAGCAATTGCATATACTGAAAAACCTCTTAAACTTATTGTCGATCCGAACGGAGTTATATTCGAGATAGAAGGCTCCGCAAAAATACGCACCGGCGAGATATTTTATATAAAACGTAACTTTTTCGTAAAAGAAGGTAATATCGCTTTTGTTAAAAGTCCTACGGGAACGGAACCGGTTATATCGCTTGTGGCGGAAATAAGAGATAAGCTGCCTACGGGAGACCCTGTAACTATCAGTTTAACCGCAAAAGACCAATATCTTGACCTTGAACGGTTTAATCCGACCATTACTACTTCTCCTCCTATGTCCGATACCGAAAGAATGATGTTGATAGGTCAGCTGGCCATAGGAAATGCAAATAACAGCAATGTTTTAAAAGAAGCTCTTTCAAGCGCCTCCGATGTTTTTGCGCAAATGGGGCTTTTAAAAAAGGCCGAGGCGGGAATAAGGGATTTTTTTCATCTTGATGTACTTTCCATGCGTACCTTGGTTTTACAAAATGTAATTTTAGGTAATTTATTTAAGTCTTCCTCCGATGCGCCATTGACAATCGGTAACTATTTTGATAATACAAGTGTTTACATTGGTAAGTATTTCGGTTCTGCCATATATGCGGACGCTATGCTGCATCTAAGTTATTACGACCCTCTTGCAGCAAGAAAAGATAATGTAAGAAGATCGGTATACGGAAATTTATTGTTTCAACCGGAAATCGGTTTGGAAATGAATACTCCGTTTTTTTTGCTCAGATGGCATATAGCGCCTACAAGACCCGATACTATTTTCGTACCCGATACGGGATTGACTTTATCATGGAAATTTTTCTATTAATTTTAAGGGGATAAAAATGTTAAAGAAAAAAGTTGCGTTTATAATTTTAGCAGCCGTTACAATTTCCTGTTTTGCTCAGGCGGCGGAAGGCTGGTATAACGGTAAGTCCATTGTTAATATTCAGTTTAAAGGACTTCATACCGTAAATTCCGCGGAATTGGACGAAGTTTTTAAACAGTATAAAGGCAAGCCCTTTTCTGATGACTTATATTGGGAAATTTTACAAAAAATTTATGCTTTGGATTATTTTAATAATATAGAATCTAAGGCTCTTCCCGCCGATAACGAATATTCTTCGGTTTATTTGGAATTTGTTGTAACCGAAAAACCCGCCGTTAAAAATATAGTTTTTATAGGTATAAACCAGGTAGGAAAGTCCGATTTGCTTTCCGCGGCAAGCTTGAAAAAGGGCGATATTTATAATGAAGCCGCTATGCAAAACGATACGCGCGCAATTAAGGCCAAGTACGTGGAAAAAGGCTTTACAAAGGCGGAAGTTTCCGCAAAAGCCGTAGAGGATAAAGAAAATAATGCCGTAACAATAGAATATACCGTTACCGAAGGAAAAATGTCCGTTATTACCGCTATTAAGTTTGAAGGTAACTCCAAATTCCCCGAAAAAGCGATAAAAAAGGTTTTAGTTTCAAAAGAAGCCGGGTTTCTTCAAAAAGGGGCTTTTCAGGAAGCCGCCTTACAGGACGATAAAAACGCAATTAAAATGTTTTACGGAGAAAAGGGCTATATAGACGCTCATGTTGAAAGCATAAAAAAAGACGTCGATTCGGAAAGCGACCCTTTAAAAGAAAAGATAACTCTAACTTATGTAATTATGGAAGGAGACCAATTTAAATATACGGGAGTAAATTTCAGCGGCAATTATCTTTTTTCTTCCGAAGAGCTTACTAAAAGACTTAATATGAAAACGGGAGAGGTTTTTAATTCGGTAAAATTTGAGAGGGGGTTTTTATCCGTTATAGAATTATATTTTGAAAACGGATATACCAGCAATTACATAGATAAAAAAGAAGAGCGTAACGAGGCTGCAAAAGAAATAGGTTATACAATTACTATTGTTGAACGGGAACGAAGCCATGTTGAAAAAATAATAATAAAAGGCAATAAAAAAACGAAAGATTATGTTATTTTGCGCGAAATGCTTTTAAAAGAAGGCGATGTTTTCAGTAAAACAAAATTTGTAAACAGTTTTAGGAATTTGTACAATTTGCGGTATTTTTCGTCGGTTGTACCCGATGTACAGCAAGGCTCCGAACAGGACTTGGTCGATGTAGTTGTAAATGTAGAAGAACAAAATACGGCTACCGTAAACTTCGGTATAAGTTTTTCAGGCGTTTCTGACGCTTCAACATTTCCTATGTCGGTTTTTACTCAATGGGAAGAAAGAAATTTAATGGGAACGGGCAGGGAGCTTTCCGCCGGTTTAAATGCTTCTCCGGATACACAAAGCCTTACCTTGGGATTTACGGAAAATTGGTTTTTAGGAACACCTCTTTCAGTCGGGTTTACATTTTCGGCTACTCATAAAAAGCTGTATACTTATTCGGACTCGAAATATCCTATCGGTATAATAGACAGCGGAAATCCTTTAAGTAATGATGTTTCTCTTGCTGACGCATATAAAATGAAGTACGACAGACTGGAATTCGATTTCGGTATAAATTCCGGTTATAGATGGTTTCCCAAATTTGCAACCGTTACTTTAAAAGGCGGAATCAATTTCGGTATCGTTAAAAATTTTTATAATAATAAGCTGTATCGGCCCTTTGAAATTGCCGTACGCAGCCAGCAGGCAAAGTGGAGTTTAAATAATGCTTTATGGACTCAAGTGTCTTTAGACGATAGAGATGTCGCTCATGACCCGTCAAGGGGCTGGTTTTTGAGCCAAAGGTTTACCTTTGTAGGAGTGCTTCCTAAGGTTGAAGATGAATATTATTTTAAATCCGATACAAAGGCGGAGGTTTATTTTACTTTATTGGATTATCCGGTTTCGGATATTTGGAATTTAAAATTCGTTCTCGGATTTTATTCGGGCTTTTCGTTCCAAGTGCCTACTACAAAAAGGGCTATAAGCTGGGAAAACAGACTTAATATAGACGGAATGTTTATAGGACGCGGCTGGCTTGGGCTCGGATACGAAGAGCGGGGAAACGTTATGCAAAATAACTGGATAGAATTCAGATGGCCGCTTGCACACGGAATTCTTTCTTTCGACTTTTTCTTTGATGCCGTTGCGGTTAAAAAGGATATACGGGACTTAAAAAGTTTACATATAAACGATTATTATTTCAGTTTCGGTCCGGGCTTAAGATTTTCCATTCAGCAATTCCCCTTACGCTTAATGTTTGCAAATACATTTAAGTCGATAAACGGAAAACCGGTTTGGGGAAACGGAAAAAAAGCCGACTGGCGGTTTGTAATTTCATTTAATATACCTAATATTTAATAAATGAGGAGTGTAAAATGAACAAAAAGGTTATCAGCGGAATTCTTTTGTTGTTTATTTTTATCTGTGCGGGCTTTGCACAGCAAATTACGCGGTTTGCGGTTGTAGATACTTCCGCAATTTTCGATACTTTTAGGCGGGATTCCAAATCCGCACGGGATTATAAAGAAAAGCAGGAAAAATATACCGCAAAGACAAAAGAACTTTCCGATGAAATTGTAAAACTGCGTCAAAAAAAGGTTGATGCGGTTGCGGCGAATAAGGAAAGTGTTGCTCAAAAATACGAAGAGCAAATTAAATCCAAGGTGGCATTTTTGCAGGAATATGTAAAAGCCTGTAATGACGAACTTGAAATGCTTAAGCGGGATTTAATTAACGATGATGAATTTTATTCTTCACTTTATGAAGCGATTAAGCGGGTTGCGGAAACAGAAGGCTATACTATGGTTTTAACATTGCAGCAAAGCATAGGTATAATTTGGTACAGCCCGACCGTGGATATAACCGATAAAGTAATTCAGGAATTAAAAAAATAAGTGAATAAGCCGCTTACGCCGATGATGAGGCAATACTTCGATATAAAATCGAAGCACAAAGATGAGATTCTTTTTTTTAGGCTCGGCGATTTTTATGAAATGTTTTACGATGAGGCTGTTGAAGTAAGCCGACTCTTAAATTTAACTCTCACAAAAAGAGCCGAAGTTCCTATGTGCGGCGTGCCGTATCATGCCGCAAAAATTTATATTTCCCGTCTTTTGCGTGCCGGGAAAAAAGTTGCTATTTGCGAACAAATAACGGAACCTGTTGCCGGCGGTTTAACCGAAAGACAGGTAGTTGAAGTAATTACTCCCGGTACGGTTGCCGAAGAAGATTTTTTGGAGCAGGGCTCCGATAATTATCTTGCGGCAATTTATTGCTCAAACAAAAAGACTCAAGGCTGCTGCGGTTCGGATTTTTATGCCGGCTTTGCATACATAGATATTACCACCGGTAATTTTTATGCAACTTCTTTTCCGAAATCCGATTTTAACGAACAATTTTTAAAAGAAATAGGAAGAGTGGCTCCTAAAGAAATTTTAATTCAACAGTCTTTACAAGCCGAATTTCCGTTGTTTAAAAAGATGCTTTCGGAATATCCTCAAATGCTGCAAAACTTTTATCCTGATTGGAGTTTTAACCCGGAGCAGGCGGAAAAAAGGCTTTGCGGTTTATTCGGTACCGAAAATCTTAAAGGATTTTCTCTTAATACCGATTCTCCCGAAATTCCTCCCGCCGCCCTGCTTGTGCAATATTTGGAAGAAACTTCCTTTAAAAATATTCCGCATATTTCAGGTATTAAAATTTACACCGAAAGCGATTTTGTTTCTCTTGACGATTCCACACGGAAAAATTTGGAGCTGGTTTATAATCTTAGGGATAACACTACCGCTTACACCTTATTTGAAGCCGTAAACTATACCCGAACGGCAATGGGACAAAGATTGCTTAGGAGGCGGATAAATTATCCTCTTAACAAAAAAAGCGAAATAGATAAGCGGCTTGAAAAAGTTGACTGTTTATATCGGGACCAAAAAACAGCGGCGGCGGTTTACGGAAACCTTTCATCGATTTTGGATATAGAACGTTTATCCGGAAGAATTGCAATGAAAAAAACACACGGTAAAGATTTACTTGCTTTAAAACAAAGTTTGGAAGCCGTGATGAAAATAGGCTCTTTACTGAAAGAGAAAAATTTTCAATTTTTACAAATAAGCGCTGAAGAAGAGACTTCTCTTTTTGAAATGCACGCTCTCCTTGAAGCTTCAATAAATGAAGAATGTACCGTTTCGTTTACGGACGGAAGGTTAATTAAAAAGGGGTTTTCGGAAGAGGCCGACCGTTTAAAATCGTTGAAAGAAAACGCACACGGCATTCTTGAAGAGTATCTTTATCAAGAGCGAAAATCTACGGGAATTAACAATTTAAAAATTAAATATAACCGAATGATGGGCTATTTTTTGGAAGTTTCACTTGGAAATGTTTCGGCAGTGCCCGATTATTTTATAAGACAGCGCTCTCTTGCAAATGTAGACAGGTTTACTACCGAAAAATTAAAGCAAATTGAAGACGATATAAACAGTGCCGAAGAAAATTTAATTGAAATAGAAAAAAAATTATTTGCGGAAGTTTGTTCAAAAATTATGCTAAAAAATAAACTTTTAAATAAACTTGCCGAAGAAATTGCGGAGCTGGACGTAAGCCATTCTTTTGCTAAAGCTGCCGTTTTGAATGCATGGACCAGACCCGAACTTGTAGATTATGCCGGTGTTTTAAACATAGTAAACGGCAGGCATCCTGTTGTAGAAAAACATTTGCCTTCAGGTGAATTCGTGCCTAATTCCATTTTACTTTCTTCCGATACTGAAAAAACATGCGGCGAGACAAAGTCGGAAATACCTTCTTTTGCGCTTATTACCGGTCCGAATATGGCCGGAAAAAGCACGTTTTTACGGCAAACTGCCCTAATTGCATTGCTTGCGCAAATCGGCTCTTTTGTTCCTGCGGAAAAGGCGGAAATAAGCCCCGTAGATAAAATATTTTGCCGTGTAGGCGCGTCCGATAATTTAGCGCGCGGAGAATCCACATTTTTAGTGGAAATGACTGAAACCGCCTATATTCTCAATTCGGCTACAAAAAACAGTTTGGTTATTATGGACGAAGTCGGCAGGGGAACTTCTACCGAAGACGGGCTTGCAATTGCGCAAGCCGTAAGCGAATATCTTTTAAATAAAATAGGAGCGAAAACTCTTTTTGCAACGCATTATCATGAGCTTTCCCGCCTTGAACATAAACGTATGACTAATTTAAAATTGGAAGTTCTTGAGGCGGACGGAAAAATCGTATTTTTAAAAAAAGTTACGAGCGGCGCCGCCGAAAGCTCTTACGGCATTCACGTTGCGGGCTTGGCAGGTATCCCTGAAGAAGTTTTAAGGAGGGCCGAAAATCTTTTACATGCGGCCGTTCAATTAAAAAAGAATGCCTCCTATATTGAAAATACCTCCGCTTCTGCGGAACCTCAAAATACCGAAAGTATTTCACTTTTTAGCGAAGAAGAAATGATTCTTAACGAATTGCTTTCGGTAAATACGGATAATATTACGCCTCTTGAAGCCTTACAGATAATTTCAGGCTGGAAGTCAAAACTTTTAGGAAGGTAAATTGTGAGGCAAGGAAGATTGACCGTCTTTAAAAACTTACATATTTATTCAGATAGGTTTAAATATTATACGTTAAGAACAAAAAACACTTGCTATTTTTAAAAATTTAGGTTACACTATTGGTATGACCAATAACGACAATATAGAAATGAATTTGGATTCTTTATCGGCTAAAGATGTTCCTATTACACTTGATACGATGACCTTGGACGCTCTAAGTAAAATGCCTGTAGATATTTTCGATAATATTTACCTCGGAGAAACAAGGCCTCACTCTCTTATTCTTTGTATTGATGTGCGCGGATTCAGCGATTTTATGTGCAGCTATGAGGAAAAAACCGTTTTTTCGCTGATTAAATCGTTTACTTCCAATTTACTTTCATGTATAAATCAATTCGGATATAATTGCTCATATTATAAACTTCTCGGAGACGGTGCTCTTGTAATATGGGATAAATTGGACGGCACCGCTATAAAAGAGGCTGTAGATATTTTTCAAACTTATATGGAATTTTCTCATGAGGAATTATTTAAGCCTTATAAAAATTTATCGCTCGGCGGAGCCCTTGTTTTGGATACCGTATATAAATATGAAATTTCCGCCGAGGCTTCTCAGCTTAAATATAGAGATTATGTAGGTTACGGTATAAATCTCGCCTGCCGTTTGCAAAACCTTGCGGCGGGAGGTGAATTAATTGTATGTAAAAAATTGGTAGACATAGGTGCCGTTTATGCAAAAAAGAAAACGGAACCTGAAACCTTGGAAAAGTTAAAAGAGCTTAAAGGATTAAAACCTGAAGATAAGGATTCTTTGTATTTATACAACGGAATAAATCCTAAAATTCTTTCAATTTTTAAAGTTTTAAGTTTAAAAATGTAAAAAGCCTTTACAATGTGATTATTTTTTTTACGAAATGTAATTTATCGTACTTTAATTACTTTTTCAGTTGATAAATTTTATAACGGCATAATACTTGAATAATACTCGAATTTATTATAGAATAAAGGACCGGTTTTAACCGGCTTATTTTTTCTATATTCTTACAATATACGATAATTTGGAGGCATTATGGCAAAAGTCGCTATCAAGGGAGCAAGCTATGTTTTAGTTCACGCTCCGGATCTTCTTTTACACAACGGTTCAACTCAAACGGGTACAAGGCTTGCAAACCCTGAGGATGAATATTTAAAGGCAATTCCGAGCCGATTACGCAGTTTTGAAGACGCTGTAAATTACCCGCCTAATCAGGTTTATATCGGTAATATGGCTCCTGAGGATTTGGAAAAAATTCCCGAACCTTGGTTTAAGGACGCAAAAAAAGCAAGTACTGCGGGAAAATTCGGTGAAATTATGCAGCAGGCCGAATTTTATATTTTAATGAAACATGCCGACGTCTTTGAGCTCGTTTATTTTTCAAAAGAATTTACACGGGAAGCGGAAAAACTTATTGCAAATCACGAGATTATGAAAAGCCAAGGCATTAAACTCGGTGAAGGCCATGATATTGCGGAAATTCAAAAAATGGTAGACTCTCATACTGCAGAAGGTCTTTACGAAAAGGGAAAGCTCATAGGCTGCGTAAAACAGGCTCACGATACCGATGAAAATTTAAGTGCGCATACAATGCTTGAAAACCTTGCAACAAAGGCTTCAGGAATTCTTTCGGCATGGCACATGGGTAAACTTGAAGGAATCAATATGTCCGAAGTGGAATACATTATCGAGTGTTCCGAAGAAGCGGCGGGAGATGTAAACCAGCGCGGCGGCGGCAATATAGCCAAGGCTGTCGGAGAAAAATCTGGCTGTGTAAATGCAACAGGTTCGGACGTACGCGGGTTTTGTGCGGCGCCGGTTCACGCGATTATCCATGCAGCCGCCTTGGTAGGTTCCGGAATCTTTAAAAACGTAATGGTAGTTTCGGGCGGTTCGGTACCTAAACTCGGTATGAACGGAAAAGACCATGTAAAAAAAGAGCTTCCTCTTTTGGAAGATATGATAGGCGGTTTTGCCGTTATGCTCAGTGCCGATGACGGAAAAAATCCGGTTATCAATACCGAAATTGTCGGAAAGCATGTTATTTCTTCGGGTTCTTCTCCTCAGGCTGTTATGAGCGTTTTGGTTTACGACCCTCTTAACAATGCGGGTTTAAAAATAAGCGATATTGAAAAATATTCCGCAGAGCTTCAAAACCATGAAATTACTGCCCCCGCCGGAGCGGGAAATGTCCCCGAGGCGAATGTAAAAATGATTGCAGCCTTAGGCGTTATGAAAGGTCAAGTTGAAAAAGCGGAAATTGCGAATTTCGTAAAAAAACACGGAGTTGTAGGTTTCGCTCCCACACAGGGGCATATTCCTTCGGGAGTTCCCTTTATAGGACATGCAAGACGGGATATGCTTGCAGGCAAGTTAAAAAACACGATGATAATCGGAAAGGGAAGTTTGTTCCTCGGCCGTCTTACAAACCTTTTTGACGGTTTAAGTTTTGTAATTCAAGCTAACGACGGAAAGGGCTCCGCTTCTGCAGGTTCCGATGAAGCGGGAATTAAAAAGATTGTTGCCGAAGCAATGCGTGATGTAGCCGAAAATATCCTCAAATCGCAAAACTAGGAGGAAGATATGGCGGATAAAAAACAAATTGCCGATTTATTTTTAGGTCTTGCCGACGGTTTGGAAGGAGGTTCCTTTGCAGGCCGTTTTCCGATAGGGTTGACCGTTCCCGGCAGTGAACACGGAGAAGGAGAGCTTATTTTAGCTGCCGAACTCGCCGCAAAAAACAATCCCGATTTGGATATTGTCCTTATCGGAGGACAGCCGGCGGCAGGTTTTAAACATTTTCCGGCAGATACTCTTGAAGATGCTCATAAAGAAATGGAGCGTCTTTTTAAAGAAGGCACGATAAAGGCTTGCGTAACTATGCACTATAATTTTCCTTTAGGTGTAAGCACTGTAGGAAAGGTTGTAACGCCGGGAAGGGGCCGCGAGATGATTATCGCCACCACTACGGGAACTACCGACGCAAACCGCTACAAGGCGATGCTTTTAAATGCCGTCGGAGGAATCGCGGTTGCAAAAGCTTCGGGTATTCAAGAGCCTACTGTAGGTCTTCTTAACATTGACGGTATAGCCGTTATAGAAAAAGCCTTAAACAAACTTAAAGAAAAAGGTTATAATGTACGTTATACCGAATCGAACAGGGCTGACGGCGGTGTACGAATGAGGGGAAACGACCTTTTGCAGGGAACTCCCGATGTTATGGTTTGCGATACTTTAACAGGGAACTTGCTTATAAAGCTTTTTTCTTCGTTTGTAACGGGCGGAAGCTATGAGGGTTCAGGGTTCGGATACGGCCCCTGTATAGGTACCGGCTATGATGATGTTGTAGGTATTATTTCCAGAGCTTCCGGAGCTCCTGCAATTGCAGGTGCCTTAAAATTCGTTGCCGAATGTGCAAGGCGCAATGTTCACGGAATATATGCGGAAGAGCTTAAAGCGGCAAAAAAAGCGGGCTTAACGGAACTTTTGGAAGATATGCCCGGTGCAAAACCTCCGGCAGCTTCCCAAAACACGGAAGTAACGGCTCCTGCAAAGAAAACGGTCGATGCGGGGATTCCGGGTATTGACGTTATCGAAATTGAAGATGCCTGCAAAGCTCTTTGGAAAGAGGGTATTTATGCCGAAACCGGAATGGGCTGTACCGGTCCCGTTATTATGGTAAGCGGAGAAGATATTGTAAAAGCAAAAGATATTTTACATAAAGCCGATTATATCTAAAACTTTTTTTTAAGTTACTTGTTTATAAGTAAGAGCCGTCTGCCTACAACAATGCAGGCAGACGGTTTTTTGGTATTTTAAGGAAAGGAGTTTTTTATGAAGAAAATAAAGTCGATTTTCGTATTCGGAATGTCGGTTTTGTCGGTCGGGATTGCGGTTTTAAGTATAAGCTGTAATGACAGGCCGAAAGGTTCGGGCGTAGCCGGTAATGTAATACCTGAAGTTTATATCGGAAAGTATAACGGTACTTGTAATATGACCGTTGACCCCGGGATTTGGGACGGAGAGGTAACCGGTAACGGAAAATTTGCGGTAAGAATGAAGCTGCCGGAGCAAGATATTGCCGTTACCTTAAAAGTTTCGGAAGACGGCAGCTTTTACGGAGCAAAAGATTTACTCGGCGGTAAACTTGAAGTGAAAGGAACCATAAAAGACGGTAATGTTAAGGGTGATATTTTACTTGACGGCGGTAAATCAGGAGATTTTATAGGAAAAAGACTTATTGACTGAAATAGACTATTTTAGTATATTTTAAAAAATTGATTACACTTGAAATTCCGTTAAACGTACTTACGTAAAAACGGGTTTTCGGTTTAACACTAAAAATGTCCTGCAAAATTTGCAGGAAAGGAGTTTTAAATGAAACAGAGAAGAGCGGTTTCGGTATTCGGAGCGTTGATTTTAGCGGTATGTATTGCGGCTTTAGGTGTAAGCTGTAAAAACAAGGTAAAACCTGAAACGTATGACGGAAATTATTCAGGAACATATACCTTTACTGATGAAGAACAACCGAGGCAATGGACCGGAAATATCGACAAAGATGGAAAATTCAGTATAGAATTTACTACCACTACTGATCCTGCAAAAGCCGTTTTTACGGTATTAAAAGACGGGAGCTTTTCAGGCATTGCAACTATTGATATGAGCAATTACAGCTTTAAGGGAAAAATAAAAGATACCGTTGTCAGCGGTGATATATCTGGAGAGAATATAGGTAAAATTTACGGCAAAAAGAAATAATTAAAAATATCCTGCAAAATTTGCAGGGAAGGAGTTTTTAAATGAAACAAAGAAGAACGGTTTTAATATTGGGCATGCTTATTTTAGCGGTCGGCGCCATGGTTTTGACTGTAAGCTGCGGTAAGGTACCCAGCAAATATATCGGAAATTATTCCGGTACATGGACTCTTATTGAAGAGGCTATTCCAGGTACATGGGAAGGAACTGTAGATAAGGACGGAAAATTTAATATTAAATTTAACTATGAAGATAAAACGGAAAATATAACTTTGACGGTTTTAAAAAACGGAAGTTTTTCAGGTTCTGCAACCATAGAAAAAGACAAATTGATTTTTAAAGGTTCAATAAACGATAAAAAGGTTACAGGAACTATATCCAAAGATGGTATGCCTGTCGGTATAATTATCGGCAAAAAAAACTAAAAAAATCCGGGTTTAATTTTAACCGGTATATACCTTGCATAAAACAAAAGTGCTGCGGGGGATATGCCGGTTTTTTATGCCCTGTTATTTTCCCGATACGTAAAACGGTAAGGAAGGCTGATTTTAAAAATAGCCGGACTTTGCACTTATAACCTTATACCGTTTTTCGGTTCGGCTAAAACGAAAATAAACGGAAGCTGCGATTTAAAATCCTAATACTTGCTTATTTTACGGGAATGTTTTATATTAACGGTAATGAGTATGAATACAAATAACGATAACGTTAAAAAAGCTGTGCAGGATTATTACGAATCTTTGGCCCGCGAAGAAATTGCGGTAAAAGGAAATGCTGAAAAGATTACGGAGTCTCTGGGTTATAAATTTGAACAGTTAAACTCCGTACCGAAAGAGGCCGATTTGGGTTTAGGCTGCGGTAACCCGCAGGAGCGCAGTAAGCCTCAAAAGGGAGAAACCGTTTTGGATTTGGGTTCAGGACGAGGGCTTGATTGTTTTATTGCTTCCAAAGCTGTAGGCGAAAACGGAAAGGTATTCGGTGTAGATTCTTCACGCACTATGGTGCAAAAGGCTTCCGAAATTGCCGAAAAAAATAATTATAAGAACTGTACCTTTTTGTACGGAGAAATCGAAGATATTCCTCTTACGGGAAATTCCGCAGATTTGGTTATAAGTAATTGTGTTATAAATTTATCGGTAGATAAGCCTAAAGTATATTCGGAAATATACCGTGTATTAAAAGCGGGCGGAAGGACGGCAATTTCCGATATAACCTTAAAAAAAGATTTGCCTCCCGACTGGAAAAGCGATTCTTCAATGATAAAAACGTGAGTGGGAGGCGCTTGGTCTGCGGAGCGGATTAAAACGGTTTTTAAAGCCCTTAATTTTAAAAATATAGAAATTATAAACAAAGAAGTTTCCGATGAGTATGCACGAAAGTGGGGACACGGTTTACAAATTAAAGAGTATATCCAAAGCAGTTTAATTTATGCCGAAAAGTAAGAGTTTTATCGTAAAAGTGTTATCCTTATAGAAATAAGAGCTGTTTACATATAGTAAAAATTTCATATTTCCGTTTCGGAAAGAGGGGCATTAAAGTTTATATTTCATAAGTTAAAAAGCCGCTTTGTCCGGCGGGTAATTCTTTTAAAATGTTTCCGTGCCGCCATATAACGGCTCCGCTTCCCGAATATTTATCATCGTTTATTTTTACAATAGAGTCTACAAATAAAACCGTTTGATTTAAAATTGCGGTGCGGGCGGAGTATTCCGCCTTTGCGGAAGCCTCCCATTCTTCGGCAGTATAAGCACAAAAAACCGGCCATAAAAAGATTTCCGCTTCCGTGCTTATTATTTTACTCAGTAAGTTATCTTCCCATAAGTCTCCGCAAATCATAACCGCAAACTTTTTATTTTCAAGCTGAAAGGTATGGAAATCTTTTCCTTCACGGTAATCGGCACAGGTATTTTTAATACGCCAGCCTTGTGAAACCCGCTGATATTTATCGATTATTTTTCCGGTTTTCCCTATAATTAAATAAGTGCTGAAAATTGCTCCATGATTATTTTCGATAAAACCGAAACCTATTGCAATTTTATTTTTTTGTGCAAGGTTTCCGATTTTTGAAATTTCCGAAGAATGAATACTCATTGCCGTTAGAATATCTTTTTTATATTCAAAACATAAAGAGTCGAATCCTTGTAAAAAGGCTTCTCCGAATAAGAGCAAATCCGGTTTTTCATCTTTTGTTTTTTCTATGAATAATTTTATTTGAGAAATGTTATATTCCGTATTACAAGATTTATTTTTTGCCGCACATAAACAGATTTTCATTTTTATTGATTTTTCTCTAATAATAAAATTTTATTTAATTCTTCTTGTAATTTTTTTTGCTTTTCTGCAACTTCAATTCCTTCGATTGCAGGGTCGAAGGTTTTGTCCATTGTTAAAACATCCTTCCATATAGTAATTGCGGCTTCGTAATTTTTCTTTCGATATTCGTTTAAACCCTGCATGTAAAGATTTTCTACTTTGTTACGCCGTTTTTCTCTGCCGCCGTCTCCGAGTAAAATTTTTACACCTACGCTTATGCGGTTTAAATTTGTAGTTTGACTTGCCAAATCCAAAGTGTAGTTTGCATTTATAGTTATATTCGATAAATTAACTTCTCCGCCTAAACTGAAACGCGGGTTTCCTCCGCGTATGCCGAAGCCTGTTAAAAGATTAAAATATTTTGTTATGGAAAACATCATACCTGTGCTTGCCGACGGAAATCCGGAGGCTTTTATGTTCTTTAAATTTACGGGTTGCTGTAAATCTACAGTAAATAAAAATATTGAAACCGGCTTATATGCAAAACCCATAGAAACGTATGCGGGCGGGATATCTCCGCGTATGGGTGTACCGAAATTTTTAAACATAATACCGAAATGAAAATTGGGCTCAAAATCATAAAATTTTTTTAATACGTTCGCACGCATAATAATACCTAAATCGCCTAAAACCGCATAACCGTTTTGAGCCGAGGTATGTGTTTTCGACGGCGCCTCTTCGGTTATTCCGGCAATAGGCGGCATAGAACGTATTCCCATTTTTAAATTTCCCCCTATTGTAAGCCCTTTAAAATTATAGCCTGCAAGAAAGTTGTATGCGAAATTTAAAGTTAAAAAGGTTTCGCTGTAAAATCCCGAAGATTTTTTTTCTCCGACTGTTCCGTATTCCGTAAAGGGAATATAAAAGCATCTTAGAGATGTTCCCCAGCCGAAATTATCATTGCGCTGGGTATAGCCTATAGTTTCAAGTTTGGAATCCGCAATCCAGCTGTTATGTAAAACATTGATTTCGGTATTTTTAAAAAATGCGCTTGCTGCGGGATTTGCATCGAAAAAGCTTATATCATTTGAAAGAGCGGTAAATGCCGCTCCTAAGCCCTCAAATCTTCCGCCTGAAGGGATTAAAAGAGTGCGGAATGCCGTTTCTCCCTCATTTTTTTGTACGAACACATCAAAAGCCTTTGAAACACCGGAGTATGAATTTGATATATCTACGGAAAATACCGGTATCCATGCAAAAATGAGGAAAAAAAATGTTAAAGTACCTTGAATAAATTTGTTCATATCTGTAATATTTTAAACGGAAACCTCTAAAAATTCCATTGTAGTTAAAACCCGTTATCAAATTCGGTTGTATCCATTATACAAGAATTTCGGTTTTTTTTCAGCTATTTTTAGAGATTTTTGTAAAAAAAAACTATAAAATTCCGACAATTGATATAGGAAAAATTTGTATTTGGTATTGGGTTTTAATTTGAACAAAAAATTTTGTTTTATTCCGCTATTTTGTTTTATTCTCTTTTTTGCGTATGCTCGCGGAAATTCGGAGTATTCGCATGCGGAAGAGCTTATAAATTTAAAAGAAAACAGTGCCGCATTGGAAGAAATCAGCGGGGTTCTTGAAGCAAAGCCGGAGTCTGCCGAATATGCGGTAAATTTAATCCGTTCCGCAATGAAAAATCAAGTACGGTTTCAAGAAAAATTTGACGAACTTTTAAAATTATTACATGAAGACCCGGATAATAATGAAAAAAAATTAAAACTGATAGATGATATAGCGAAATCCGAAGCCGATATAGACCCCTCGGTGGTTAATTTTTTGGATAAACTGAAAATTTCTTCCGTTTATGCGATTCAGCGCATTAAATTCAACACCATAATGGATAAGGGTATTTCTTATATAAATGAAAAAAAGTATAACGAGGCCGCCGAAACTTTTACGAAAGGGTATTCAATTTATAACAAGGAATTCCAGCTTGAAAGAACTGGAACAAAAACGCTTTCCGATGTAAATACCGAAATGGATTCCGTTAATTTAAATGTAAAAAAATATGCGGAAGTATATAATAAATTTATTGAAGAAGGAAACAAACTTACCGCAAGGCTAAAATCTGGCGCAGCGGGTTTTTCGGAAAAAGATTTTTCTTCTATCCGGTTATATTTAAATGAAATGCGGCGTATAACCGATGCCGTTTTTGCTTCCGGTACTGTATTAAAAAAAATATATCATGATGAAATTAAGGCCGGAGTAAAAACGGAGGAAACTCTTTTACCCTTTGCTTACAGGCTTACAATAGGCAGGGATTCGGCAACCGAATTTGAAGGTGTTGAAGGTGCCATGGAAGCCGGTATATTTTTTTAATCTTAATTTTTTTATAAATAATTACTGGAGCGAAATAAAAAACCTTTTTGAAATTTCATGTAACGCTTTCGATTTTAAAAACGATGCGGAGATTGAAGGTAATATTGCCCTTGTAGATGTTTATTTAAAATATTTACAAAAGTGGTATGCCGAAGAAGAGGGAAATTTAAAATCCCGCTTTACAAAAAATGTTAAACTTGATTATAAGAACAGAATAAGCACCGTTTTAAATTTAAGTGAAAAAATTTTAAAAACAAAGAAATTGTATTCGGATTTTTTACAATTGGTAAAATATAAAAATAAAATAGAAATCGATTATCAGGGTTCCATAGGAGATTTACGTGAAGAAGAAGACTCTTTAATATCCGATTTACAAAAAGCGGCACGGGAAGTTAATATTATGGTAACCGAGACCGTAAAGTTATTAAGCGATACGGCTGCGGTTAAAAAGAACGGTGCCGATTACGAATCGGATACTTTACAGGCAAAACAAAAAGTGTTTTCCGATAATATTTTTGAGCTGAGGGTAAATTTATTTGAACAGCTTGCAATTTTAAAAAATAAATCCGGTAAACTCGCCTTTAAAGAAGCTCAAAACAAATACGGAGAATATCATAAAAATACCGTTAAAGATAAAGACTCCCAAAATGATATATCTCCTGCATCTACGGTACAGGATTTAATGTCTCTTAAACAAACAGTAGATAATGATGCAAATTTATTAAATAAATTTGTAAAAGAAACGGAGTTAATATCTTCCGCTTTAATTTCCAGCAAGGTTTTTACCGCAAATATCGATGAAGTAAAAAAAGAAGCCGCCAATCTTAAAAATTTAGCGGGAGTAATTGCAGATGATATATCGCATGTCAACTCTTTGCTGATAAAAATTAAATTGGCAAAAAATGAAGCGGATTTAAGGTATGAACAGGCTCAAGGCTATTTAAAAAGCGGAAATTTTACGGCGGCCCGCAGATACATAGAGCTTTCAAGGTCTAAAACCAATGAAGCGTTGACTCTTGAAGAAGATTCCGAATATAGAAAAACAACCGATGAGCGTTTGGAAAAATTGGGCATGGAAATAAACAATGCCGAAAATACCGTTGTAGTTCAAGATGTCAGAAATTATTTGGTAAAAGCGAAAAAGCATTATTACAACGGAGAATTTCAAAGTGCGGAAGATACCCTGATTTTAGCACGCAACAGGTGGGCTGTAACTCATGTGGACCCTAACGAAGAAATTACTAACTGGTTAGGTATAGTGAATATAGCCGGGGCTTTAAAAACGGGAAGAACGATTCCCGTTTCCGCTCCTCTTTATCCTCAAATGATTCAGCTTTTAAATAACTCCACTCAGCTGTATCGCGATTCCGTACAAAAGATAAATACGGGTAAACGTACCGAAGCCTTAAAGGATTTAAATGCCGCAAAAGAAAATATAAAACAAGTACTTTTGGTTTATCCTTTTAACGAAGTTGCGGGACAGCTTAATTTAAAAATAGATAAACTTGCCGACCCTGCAAACTTTTATGAACAGTTCAGAAAAAAGATTATATCCATAAAAAGAGAATATAAAAGCAATTCACAAAGGGCATATAGCGACTTGCTTGATTTATACAGTATAGATAAAAAATTTCCAGGCATTGCATCGCTTAAAGATGAAGTGGAGATTTATCTGGGTATAAAATTGCCTCCTCCCGATTTTGTTGCAATAGCTGAAGCTGAACGTCTTACAAAATCTGCGAGAAATATATATAATAGCAGAAATACTATCGAATTTCCCGTTGCCGTACAGCTTCTTGACAGAGCTATTAAATTGGACTCGCAAAATATTGAAGCGGTAAGATTAAAAGACGAAATTCAAATGGCAATGGGAGGCGTATCGGTAATTGTTTTATCCGCTTCAAATGAAGCAAAGTACCAGCAAGCCGTTGCCGAGTTACAAAAAGGAAATAAAATTATCGCTGCCGCATTGGTTGAACAGCTTATGCAAGATGCAAATGCCAAAAATTCGGCAAAGGTTCGTGAATTGAAAAAAAGGATAGACGCTCAACTATGATTGGATATAATAAGGGTTTAAAATTTTTATTTGCATTTTTATTTTCACTGTTTTTTTTATCCCTTAATGCTCAGGATTTTTATTGGGAAACACCGACGGTTTTTAGCGGTAAAAACGGTCAGTTTTTAAAATCCGCTTCCAATAAAGATATTTCAGCCGTTGTTTGGGAAGAGGTAGTTGCAAACACCGGAACCGAGGGGCATATTTTTATTTCCGCCGCAGTTTATTCGGACGGAAATTGGAATTTAAATGAGCGTATTTCTTCGCCTATTCCATATACGGCAGATATACCTTCAATTGTATCTGTTGCCGTAGGAAATTACGGAGATATAATAGTTACTTATATAAAAAACAGAAATACTATAGGTATTTTAAAAAGTGAAGATGAAGGAAAAACTTTTTCCGAAAAAGAAATTGTAACGGAGATGTATGATTTGGGTTCTCCGTATATTTCCGTTTTATCAAACGGTAAATATATCTTATTTGTTTCACGCGGTATCGGTGAAAAATTTTCTCTTTTTTACAGTTTATCGAATAACGGTATCAAGTGGTCGGAGTTTACCGAATTTGACCGTGAAAAAAAAAGCGACAGAGTTTTTTTGCCAGTTCATACGGTTGCGGAAAATAACGACGTAATAGTTTTTCAATCTCTTGATTCCGTTGATAACAGACAGGTTTACGGCCTTTTTTCTTCATATTCATCTAACGGCGGCAGTTCATGGTCCGCTCCTGTAAAGATAACGGAAAATAATACGAGTCAAAATCAAAGACCGGAAATTTTATATTCTCATGAAGAGCGAAAGATTTTTGCGGTATGGGAGCAGTCTTTATACCGTGCGGAAAAGACTATTGTTGCCTTTGCCGCACTGAATACAAAGGGGCAGTTGACTTCCGGAATCGAAAAACTTCCGCAACAGCGGAGTTCGGTTTTTAACCCTAAGGTTATTATTTATAATAAAAAGCCTCTTCTTACATGGACGGAAGATTATGAAAAAAACGGAAGTTTATGTATTGCGGTAAAAAAGAATTCCGCATGGGAAGTAAGTACCGTACGTAAATTTACGGGGAGCTTATTATTCGTTCAGCCCTTTGTTTTAGAAGGCAACCTTCAATTGATATGGCAGGAAGGAATGGCTTCGCAAAGGATTATGCGTATTCAACCCGATTTTCAAATTGCAAAAGCAAAATTACAACCTGTAGATTTTGATGCGCGTTCAAAATCGGGAAAAAAAAGACTTACCGTTGATATAAAATTTCCATACGATTCGTCGGGTATTGCAGGTTATGCGTATGTATGGTCCAAAGATACGCCTCCCGATTTTGTCGAGCCTGTAATTACAAAGTTGAAATCGGAATCGAAATTGGTTTATGAGCCGGAAGTTGACGGTTTGTGGTATCTCGGTGTAAGAATTTGCGACTATGCGGGAAACTGGTCGGAAATGAGCGTGGTAGCTTGCGAGCGGGATTCTACGCCTCCTATGCCGCCGATATTTGAGCTGCTTGCTCTTGATAAAAACGGTTTTTCAAATTCCAACAGTTTTGAAATAAAATGGAATCCGCCCGAAGCCGATATTACAGGTAAAGAAGAAACGCAAATAAAAGGTTATATAAAATCCGTTCAGTATGTAGCGGATATACAAAAATTTAAATCTCTTTTACGGGCTTCAGATGAGGTTGTTATCGATGATGAATCCGTACAAAACATTTTAAAAGATAAATTTAAGTTGCAGTTAAATCTTTCCAAATTGACGACCAATTTGGCAAAACAGAGAATTGAAAATTATGAAAACGGTTTATACGCTATTGCCGTATCCGCCGTTGACGCATCGGGAAATATAAGCGAGCCTGCCGTAAAATATTTTGCGTTAAATAAATATATACCTTATACAAACATTTCGAATATAGAAACACAGCAGTTAAGAGACGGTACTGTGTTGCTTTCGATTATCGGTAAGGGTTTTACAACGGACGGTATTGTAGAAAATGTTTATATAGATTCGGACGGTGTACCTCCTTACGATTTGATTTTTGAAAAAGAAAATACTCAGGGCGGAAATACGGTTTCATCTAAAAACTATTTTTCAATTATAAGCGATAAGGTAATTTCGGATATACGGATTGATGATTTGGATTCCGGCGAGTACTATGTGGGAGTCCGCCACTCTTCCAGAGGTATATATTTTTCTAAAGAAAAAATTTCTGTAGATAATTTAGGGAATATAAAGTTCGGAGATTACGGTAAAAAATACAGATATAATTGGCTTGTTTCTCCCGACAGTGAGACTCTTTTTGATTATTTAATTGTATTTATTATTATAATTTTTATATTGTTTATTTTGATATTTTCGGTTATAGGAGTTATAAAATCTATAAAAGAAGCCGTTGAGTTGAAAAAAGAAGTTCACGCATTATTAAACGGAGGTATTATGGCAACGGAAAAAAGAAGAAAAAAAGCCGCTTCTTTAAAAGCTAAGGGCGGCGGTTTACGGGTAAAATTTATTTTACTTACCGTAGTATTGGTAATATCGGTAATTTTAATTTTAGCATTACCGCTTGGTGCAATCTTTTTAAATACTCAGGAAACTCTTTTAGCGGAAAGTTTATTTTCAAAGACGGAAGTTTTACTTGAAAGTTTAAGCGCGGGAGCAAAAGCTTATCTTCCTTCTAAAAATTTATTGGAACTTCAATTTTTATCTTCGCAAATTGCTACGGTTGAAGAGGCGAAATTTGCAACAATTACCGGTACTCATCTTCAAAATAAAAAGGAAGGTTATAATTTTATTTGGGCTTCAAACGACCCCGATTTGGCGGATAAAATTCAAAATGCCGAATTTTCCGCAGGAGAATCGGAGCTTAAATTGCCGGAAATGGAAAGTGCTTATGAAGAAATAAACAGAATCGATGCGGAAGCGAGAGAACGTGTAGGCGGTTTGGCAAACGAAATAAGTTCTTTAACCAAAGAAGCTGTTGCAATAGCCTTGAATACGGACCAAAAATCTATAGACAGGCGTAATGAACTTCAGATTATAATACGCCAAATGGAAGAAAAATTAAATTTGGAGCTGTCCAACTTGAGCGTTAAGGGTTCCGGCTCTTATCCTAAATTCAATTCAAAAGAATTATCTGAGGATATAACCGAATATTTATTTTATAAACCTATTTTGTACAGACAACAGGGGAATACTGAAAATTTTGTCCACGGTATGATATATATTCAAGTTTCGACAAAAAATACTCTTGCGAAAATCAATGAAGTTGAAAAGTCTCTTATCAGTATGATTTTGTATATTTCCTTAATTTCATTGGCTGTAGGAATTATTGATGCCTTTATTTTGGCATCTATTATTATCGCACCTATAAAAAAATTGGTAGCACATATAGATATGATTAACTCTACCGAAGATAAAGAACAGCTTGCGGATAAAAGCATTAAAATAAAATCGAAAGATGAAATAGGAATTTTAGGCACTACAATAAATAATATGACAAGCGGGCTTGCGGCGGCTGCGGCGGCTTCAAAGGATTTAACTGTAGGTAAAGAAATTCAAAAAATGTTTTTGCCTCTCGATACCGATTCTTTAGGACGTAAATTAACTTGCGGAAAATCTTCGGACGATAATGTGGAATTTTTCGGATACTATGAAGGTGCAAGAGGCGTTTCCGGAGATTATTTCGATTATATAAAACTCGATGATAGATATTATGCAATTATTAAATGCGATATTGCAGGAAAGGGAGTACCTGCGGCTTTGATAATGGTTGAAGTTGCAACCTTATTTTTGGATTATTTTAAAGATTGGAAGTTTCAAACTCACGGCTTAAAAATCGATTATCTTGTTTCACGTATAAACGACCTTATTGAATCTCGCGGATTTAAAGGACGATTTGCGGCTTTTACTCTTTGTATTTTTGATTCCGTAAGCGGAGAGGTTCATTTTTGTAATGCAGGAGATAATGTAATAAATATTTACGATGCTTCTTTACGCAAAATGAAGGAAGTTGTTTTAACTGAAGTTTCCGCAGCCGGTGTATTTCCGTCTTTTATGATAGATATGAAAGGAGGTTTTAAAGTTGAAACCGTAAAACTTAATAAGGGAGATGTTTTGTTCTTATACACTGACGGAATTGAAGAAGCAAAACGCTTATTTAGAAATTCAAAATTACAGCCGATAGTTTGTGCCGTAGACGGTTTGAATGTTGACGATGTACATGAAACTCATACTGTAGGACAGGACGGTGAAGAGCTTGGCAAAGAAAGAGTTTGCAAAATAATCGAAAGTATTTTTGACCGTACTTCTTTTAATTTAAAGAAATGGCATAACCCTATTGAAGATGAAGAATTTAATTTTGATTTTACTTCGCTTGAAGGTTCAGTTGAAGATGTAGTTATAGGTCTTGTTTCAATAGAAAAGATTTTTAGAATGTATCAGGACCCTAAAGCTACGGAATTAAATATGGTAAAGGTAGATAAAAAAATAGACTTATTTTTAAATAAACATTTTAGACAATATCAAGCTTATTGCAGTAATCGCCGACCGAATACCGACGCCGACGAATATATTTATTATACAAATATCCGTGAAGATGAACAATATGATGACCTGACCATTTTAGGAATCAGGAAAAAATAACGGTACCGAATATGCTTGAAATAAAAAATTTAACTAAATATTACCGAAGCGGTAAGAATAAGATAACCGCTTGTAACAATGTTTCTTTTGAGCTGAAGGCGGGGCAAATAACGTCTTTGCTGGGTTTGAACGGGGCGGGGAAAAGCAGTATTATAAACTGTATTTCAGGATATTGTCTTCCGGATAAAGGCGATATTTTAATCGGCGGTTATTCCGTTTTGAAAGATGAAACCGAAGCAAAACGCCGTATAGGAATTCTTTATGAACAAACACCGTTATATTCTTATATGACCGTATCGGATTTTTTAAATTTTAGCGCACAAATGCGCGGTATTGCACAAGATAAAATTAAAGATAAAATAGAAGAAGCCGTAGAGTTTTGCGAACTTGAAGAGGTTTATGAAAGGACAATTAAAGGATTGTCTAAAGGTTATAAACAGCGTGTAGGACTTGCACAAGCGGTTTTGCATAATCCTCCTTTAATTATATTGGACGAGCCGACTTCGGGTTTGGACGCAATACAAATGCGTTTGTTTGAAAAAAAGATTTTACAAATTGCAAAAGAAAAACGGTTTTAATTTCCACTCATAATTTAAAACAAGCGGCCGCATTGTGTTCAAATCATATATTGCTTAATAAGGGAACTGTAATTTCAAGCGGAAATATAGCGGATATAAAAGAGCAAATGCTTAGAGCCGATTGCCCCTTTACAGACTCCCACGGGGAGGAGGAAAATATTTTAGAAAAAGCCTTTTATTTTTTTGCGGGGGTAAATAAAAATGAATTCGGAAAAATTGAAAATATCTGATTTAAATTACGTATTATTTCTTTTTAAAAAAGAATTTTTATCTTTTTGTACTATGCCCGTATTATACGGTGCCGCCTTGTTTTTTGTTTTGGGAAGCGGTTTGTTATTTATAGGGGGCACGAGCTGGTTTTATGCGGGACAATCCGATTTAAGAGCGTTTTTTTTAAATATTCCCATTTTATGTTGTGTTGTGATTCCAATGTTTACGATGAGTATTTGGGCGGACGAAAAAAAACAGCATACCGATAAACTTTTGTTTTCATTTCCGATTTCAATACGCGGAATCGTTCTTGCAAAATATTTAAGTTTAATTAGCGCATGGTTTTTGCTTTTAATTTTAAGTGCCGTAATTCCCGTATCGGTTTTTCGTTTGGGATATTTCAGTCTTTCTTCTTTTTTCCTTTCGTATTGTGCCGTTTTTTTCTTCGGTTCGGGGATAATAGCCTTTTCCTCAGCCTTATCTTCTTTAACAAGTCACAGTGCAATAAATTTTTTATTATCTTTTTTAACGGTTTTATTTTTTACGTTTATTCATACGGCGTTATTTAAAACGGAAAATTTAAATTTCATAAAAACGGTTTTAAATTATCTTTCATTTACTCTTCATTTTGAATCTTCGGCACGCGGTATTTTCGATTCGCGGGACTTCGTTTTTTATTTTGTTTTGATTGCTTTGGGAATTGAATTGAATGTATTTATATTGCAAATACAAAGGAGTTCAAGATGAAACTGAAACAAAAAAAAATATATACGATACGGTTTTTTCTTTTTTGTTCCGCATTGTTTTTATCGGTTTTAATTTCGGAAAAAAAATATTTTAGAGCCGATACTACTCCGCAAAAAGTATACTCACTTTCCGAATATACGTATGAATTATTGGATAGTTTGAATGCGACGGTAAGTGTAACATGGTTTAAAACGGACGGAGTGGAAATTTTTTTTCCGTCTTTAAAATATTTAACGGATACCGTTAAAGAATACGCCATTTATTCAAATAATAAATTTATCTTTACGGAAAAAAATACGGCGGAGCTTTCCGAAGATGCAATAAAAAAAATAGGTTTAGTACCCAGACAAATCGAAGCTCAAAACGATTCTTCTCAAACTCTTTATACGCTTTACTCAGGTCTTATGCTGGAATACGGAGGAGAAACAAGAGTTATTCCCTTTGTTGATGATATAGATATTTTAGAATATGATATTGCCCGTCTTATTTCCGATATGCAGTCCATAGCTGTAGGAAATAAAACTTTAAAAACGGTTGCCGTAATGGTACCTCCCGATACTATAGACAAGGAATACGGTTATGTAATTCCGTGGCTTGAGTATGCGGGATTTAACGTGCAAGTTTTAAATTTACCGATAGATAATATTCCCGAAGACCTTCCTCTTTTGGTAATAGGTTCAAACTATATTGATATAGGGTCCGCAGCCGCTATTGATGTATTTTTACAAAAGCATGGCAGGGGAGTGTTTTTTGTTTCCGGTAATACGGTGGATATAAAGGGGAATTGGAAGGCTGTTCCTAAAGTACAAGACTTTCTTTTGAATGTATTGGCCAGACATGGATTTTATATCCAATCCGATTTAATTTTGGATTTGGTTAATTTCAGAATTACTATGTCGGCGGTGGACAGCGCCGGAGCGAAAACCGTAAACTATCCGTTTTGGATTATGCTTCAACACTCAACCGTAGAAAAAAAGAATGCAATATTTTCGGGAATGTTTTCGGGTAATAAAAATTTGCAAACCTTTTGGCCTTCTTCCGTTTCGGTTGATGAAGAAAAAAATAAAATAAAGATTTTGGCATCTACTACGGCTAATTCAATAAAGATGATTGAAAACTACGATACGGACCCTTTTTCAAATCAGCTTTCTCTTTTTTCCGTGCGGGAAAAAAGTGCGGAGGCGGTTGTTGCGGAAAAAATATATCCCGCACCGGTAGTTGTAATAAGCGATGAATATATGATAAGCAGAGCCGTTGATTATACCGGAACATCTTTTAATTTGGATTTTATGGTAAATTGTATTGAACATATTTGCGGTTATGATAACTTAACGCTTTTAAAAAATAAAATGCACACGGCTTTGCCGTTTAAACAATTTGACGATAAAGATGAATTTGTAAAAGCGGTTACATTTGCAAGAATTATTTCTCTTATTATTTTGCCTTTAATTATTACATTTGCAGCTGTTTATATTTTTATTTTGCAAAGGAAAAAGAAATGAAAAAAACTTTTTTCGATAATATTGATTTACATACTTTGATTTTATGTATAATAAATTTTGTTTTATTTATCGTTTTAATAATTGCTTATCTTCCTAAACCGGAAGCCGAAAGTGTAAATACTTCTTTAATTTTAAAAGACGATTCGGATTTAATTGAAGAGATTGTTTTAACGATTCCCGACAACTCGCTGCCGCCTAATTTTAATGAATTTCGTTTAACAAAAAAAATAAAATTTTTGTTTATAAAACCGGAGGGGGAGAGTATCCGATTGACGACTCCTTAATAAATAGACTTTTTGAAGTATTGACGAAAAAAGAAACGGTTACTTTTATTACTGATGATATAAACCAATATAAAAATTTCGGATTGGATAAAAACAATGCCGTTAAAATGCAGTTGATACGCTCGGATAAAACTGTCGCAGGAGAGTTTACTTTCGGTAAAAAAGATACATTGGGGAAAAATTTATATCTTCTTCCGGACGGCCGCACAAAAATTTTTAAAATGCCCGACAATATTTCGCCTTTTTTAACCATGCGCTCCGATTTTTGGATTAACCTTCAAATTTATAAATCTTTATTTGAACAAAATAAAATTCAATCTATAGAAAAAAACGGCGAGCATATAATCCGCTCCGGTAAAAACGATAATTACTTCTCGGATTTGGAATTATTTTTAAAACAATTTTCATGTGTAGATATTTTTCCTGCAATGCCGCTTACTTCGATAAATACCGAATATTTTACTATTGTTTTAGGCTCAGGTGAAAAGATGCTGATAGGAGAAACGCCTTTGGAAAGCGGCGATTATATCTTGTTTGATTCAAAATTAAAAAACGGATATGTGATAAGCGGCTACACAAAACGTAAAATAGATTCGGCTCTTGAAAGGATATATCGTCAGGGTCAAGAAATAAAATGATACGGAAATATTTAAAACCGTACCGCTTACGTATATTTTTAGGCGGAGGAATAAAATTTTTAGGCAGTGTTACGGAACTTTTTTTGCCGTATCTTTTAGCGGGATTGATTGATAAGGCGGTTCCTTCGCATAATATACAGGCGATTTATAAATACGGCGGACTGATGGCCGCCGCTTCAATTATATGTTGGCTTTCAAATATAATTGCGAACAGAATGGCTTCATGGACGGCAGCTCAGGCTGCAAAAAAAATTAGAACCGATTTATTTTCACGCATAATGTTTCTTTCGGTACATCAAATAGATGAATTTACGGTGCCGTCTCTCGAGTCGCGTCTTACTTCCGATACATATAATGTTCACAGATTTATGGCGGTAATTCAAAGAATGGGTATTAGAGCTCCTATGCTTTTTTCGGGAGGGATTTTTTTCTGTTTTATTCAAAATTTAAAACTTGCCTTTATTCTTTTAATGCTCTTGCCTCCTATTATGCTTATTACTTTTATGTTTTCAAAAAAAATATTTCCTCTTTTTAAAAATGTTCAATTAAAACTTGATGTTATGACACGCATTGTGCGTGAAAATATTTCAGGTATACGCATAATAAAAGCTATGGATAAAACTTATGAAGAAACAAAAAGATTTAAAAAATCAAGCGATGATGTTTCAGATGCCGAAACAAGGGCTGCGGTATTAGCCGCAAAAACAAATCCGCTGATTAACCTGATTTTAAATTTAGGTATTGTTATGGTAATTTTAACCGGAGCATTTATGATAAATAAAGGCGACTTGCAAACCGGTGTACTTATGTCGTTTTTATCTTATTTTATACAAATTGCAAACTCGCTTTTGGCATTTAACAGAATGTTTGCGGTTTATAATAAAGCGGCCTCTTCTTCTTTCCGTATTGCTGAAGTCTTAAATGCTCCTTATGAAAGTGTAATCGGTAATGCGGTTTTGAAGGCAGATGAAAATATTCCCCTTTTAAAATTTGAAAATGTAAGTTTTACTTATGATAAGTCCGAGTGGACTGAAAGGGCTTCTTTAAGCGATATTTCTTTTAGTTTGGACAAAGGAAAAATTTTAGGAATTATAGGAGCTACCGGTTCGGGTAAAAGTACTCTTATAAAATTAATTGAAGGTTTATATTTTCCGGATAAAGGAAAAATATTTTGGAAGGGTAAGGAAATAAATACGGAAAATATAAGTAAGGTGCGTCAAAATATTTCGGCGGTTTTTCAAAACGATTTTTTATATTCGGCTTCTTTTTCGGATAATATTACCTTAGGGCGCGATATAACGATGTCTGAAATTGAAAATGCCGTAAAAACCGCACAAGCCTTTGATTTTATAACTAAAAAGGGAGGCTGGGAATATAACCTTTCAAGCAAGGCTTCGGATTTAAGCGGAGGTCAAAGACAAAGACTTCTTTTGGCGCGTGCTTTGGCATGCCCTTGTGAACTTTTAATATTGGATGATGCAACTTCCGCTCTTGATTATGAAACCGATGCAAAATTCAGAAAAGAGCTGAAAGGGTATTTTAAAAATAAAAACCTCGCGATAATTATTGCCGCACAGAGGATAAGCTCAATTAAACATGCGGATATAATTTTGGTTTTACGGGACGGTAAGATAATTGCCTCCGGGAATCATTTAAAGCTGTTACGGGAATGCAGCCTTTATTCCGAAATTTACGAAAACCAAATGGGGAGCTTAATAATTTAATATGGCAAGTTTTGATGAAAAGATAATTCAAAAACCTAAAAATTTAAAAACTCTTTTAAAACGCTTTAAAAAAATTATAAATTCGGAATTTCATAAAATATTTTTTATAAGTTTTACAATTTTAATTTCAAATCTATGTTCTTTAGCGGGGCCTAAATTTTCGGGTAAGGCAATCGATGCAATAGGTATTACGGCGGGAAATGTAAATTTTAAAAAAGTTTTTTATTTTGCCGGCTTAATGGTCGGTTCATATTTAACTTCCGCCTTATTTTCATATTTGACGCATAAAACAATGATTAAAATTTCCCAGCGGATTGCACGCGGCCTTCGTGAAGATGTATTTAATAAAATCATTACGCTGCCTTTAAAAATCATGAATCTTCATTATACGGGAGATTTGATTTCACGTATTTCTTACGACATTGATACCGTCAATACTTCTCTTACAAATGATGTTATACAAATTATCTCAAGTTGTATTACCGTTTTAGGGACATTTATTTTAATGATGACTATTTCACCTTCTTTAATAATAGTCTTGCTTTTTACTATTCCGTCTTCAATATTGTTTACATGTTATAGGGTAAAAAAAACACAACCTTTATTCGGTAAAAGGTCGCGTAAATTAGGAGCAATGAACGGTTTTGTTGAAGAAGTGGTTTCGGGGCAAAAAACTATTGCCTGTTATAATGCTCAAAAAACATTTTGTGAAAACTTTGATACGAAAAATATCGAAGCAAGCGATGCATGGTTTGATGCGGAATATCAGGCTGTTCTTAACGGGCCTTCGGTAAATTTTATTAAATAATCTTTCGCTTGCTTTAATCGGTATTTTCGGCTCTCTTTTATTTTTTAAGGGTCTATCTTTCAATAGGAATGCTTTCTTCTTTTATTTTATATTCCAGAATGTTTTCAGGCCCGATAAATGAGTTTGCAAACATTTTAGGCGATTTACTTTCAGCGGCTTCTGCGGCGGAGCGGATTTTTGCTTTAATCGACAGCCCTTCCGAAAAAGACGAAGTTTCCGATTATATAAATTTAAAAAATATTAAGGGTAATATTAAATTCGAAAATGTTTCGTTTTCATACGGTTGTGAAAAGATAGGGAATGCAAAACTTGTTATAGATAATTTAAATTTTGAAGCGGAAGCTGGCAGTTTGATGGCAATTGTCGGAGAAACGGGAGCAGGGAAAAGCACGGTAATAAATTTACTTTTAAGATTTTATGAAGTACAAAACGGAACTATTTATTTGGATAATATTCCTATTACAAAAATTAAAAGAAATTTTTTACGCAAATCTTTTGCTCTAGTTATGCAGGAAGCTTGGCTTTTTGAAGGCTCCATACGCGATAATATTTCTTACGGTAAAAGCGACGCTTCTATTGAAGAAATTCATAGAGCGGCCGTTGCTGCCGGTATTGCGGATTTTATTAAAAGCCTTCCTGACGGATACGATACCGTTATAAAAGATTCGGCTGTAAATATTTCGCAAGGGCAAAAACAATTGCTTACTATTGCACGTGCGATGCTTTTAGATGCGCCTTTTTTAATTTTAGATGAAGCAACTTCAAATGTGGACAGTCAAACTGAAATACTTGTTCATAAAGCTATGCAAAAATTATTAAAAGGCAGAACTGCCTTTGTTATTGCACACAGACTTTCAACAATTCAAAATGCCGATAAAATTCTTGTTATGCAAAAGGGTAGAATTATAGAACAAGGTTCTCATACTGAACTTTTGAAAAAAAACGGAAAATACTCAAAACTTTATATGAGTCAAATAAAATAAAATATTAAATACTATTCGGTTTTTCTATTGACAAAGATTTATTTATATAATAAAATATATAAGGCTTAACCGTAGGGTTATGGAGGAGATATGAATTATATTTACGGTATCGTGCAAAATGAACAAAAAGAACCTGTGGCGAATGCTAAGGTTGCCTTGCTCGATGATAATTTTAAAGTTGCGTTTTCTACGGAAACGGATAAGAACGGTAAATTTAATTTACAAGCCGAAGCAAAGTTATACCCTCATTTTATTGTAGAAAAGGACTACGGAACGAAGTACCTTGAATACTGGGCAAATAACATTAACCTTAAAAACGATATTGAAATAAATCCCAAATTGGGCAGGCTTGAACTTTATAAACTCGGCTTTTTTTCTTCAATGGAAATGGAAATTTCAAAATCGATAATGATTTATTTCCGTCCTATAAGTCTTCATCATTTTTTGGCAAATGAAAAAGCCATTGCTCCTCAAATAAAACGGGAATCCATTACTATTTCGATTAACGGAGAATTTTGTGAAATACTTTTGGCGAAAACCGTAATTGAGCATACCGAAGGTGTTGCAACACCGGTTATTGCCTATGCTTTTAAGATAGCGGCGGATAATATAGAGTTTAACGGAAACAATAGACTTGAAGTAAGCGTAACCGATGTTTACGGCGAATACGGAGAAGCCGTTTTATTTTTTTAGCCGTTTATGATTGATTCTCATGTACATTTACGAGACGGGCTTTTGTCGCAAAAAGAAACTATAGAGCATGGGGCAGGTCTTGCGGCGGCGGCCGGATTTACGGCTTTGTTCGATATGCCTAATACCGACCCGCCTCTTGTGTCGGAAAAAAGAATCATGGAGCGTTTTGCCCTTGCCGAAACTTCTTTAAAAAAAATAAATAAAGATATTTTTTACGGTGTTTACGGAGGCCTTACTTCCGATTCTAAGCAAATAGAAAATTCGGTTTTATTTTATAAAACCCGTTTCCCCGCGATTGTCGGCTTTAAAATGTTTGCAGGACATTCAACAGGAAAAATGGGAATAGTGGAAAAAGAAGAACAGCGCAAAGTTTATTCCGCTCTTTCAAAGCTTAACTACCGCGGCGTCCTTGCCGTTCATTGCGAAAAAGAAAGCTTGATAAATCATTCCGTGTTTAATATAGACAAGCCTATAACTCACAGTTTTGCCCGCCCGCCCGTTTCCGAATCGGAATCCGTTAAAGAACAAATTGAGCTTGTTCAAAGTGAAAATTTTTCGGGACACCTTCATATTTGTCATATAAGTACGGCAGCCGGAATAGAACTTGTTCAAACTGCAAAAAAAAACGGAATGAATATTTCCTGCGGTGCAACCGCTCATCATGCTCTTTTAAATATGGAAAGTTATTCCCGGTTAGGTATTTTAGTAAAAATAAATCCTCCTTTACGCGGGGAAGAGGACAGACTCGCCGTTTTTAATGCTCTTATTTCAGGAAGCATCGACTGGATTGAAAGCGACCATGCGCCGCATACGCTTGAAGATAAACGCAACGGAGCTTCGGGTGTTCCGGGATTTGCAGGTTCTCTTTTGCTTGTACAAAAGCTGCGTGAGGAAGGCTGTACGGAAACCCGCCTTGCACAATTATGCGGAAAAACTGTAAATAAGATTTTCGGTTTAAACTTACCGTTTAATGTTCCTTCAAAAGAAGACATTGTAAAAGCTCTTCCTTCCTTACGCAAGGCTTACCCGTTTGATGTTTTTTCCGATATTTCAATTAAATAAATACGGGGAAGATTTTACATTTAAAAATTTATTTTGGCGGCTTTAGTTATGTAAAACCGTTAATAAAGTAAATATTTTTTACGCAATTTTGAAAATTGAATTTCGTCTTTACGGATTACTTTAAAATATTCTTCGAGTTTTGTTTTATCGTGTGATAAAATTGAAGTTAAGAGATTTGTTCCTGTTAAAAGATTTAAACCGCACAACTTTCTTTTTGAATCGTTTACCGAAAAATTTTCAGGATACATTTTTTTTATTTTTTCCATTATTAAAATTGAGGTTTTTACGGGTAAAAATTCTTTTTTATCCGTTACGATAATTTGTATTCCTTTACAGAATTCATTTTTGTATAAAGAAAGTGCCGGAGTAAAATATGCCGGAAGAAAAAATACTCCTTTTAAATTTAAAGCATTTAGTTCTTCAGCAAGGTTTTCTGCATCGATAAAGGGCGCTCCTATGTATTTAAACGGCATAGCGGTACCACGTCCGACGGAAATATTTACACCTTCAAAAATACACAGTCCGGAGTAAATTAAAGCCGTTTCCGCAGTGGGAATATTCGGCGATGTAGGCACCCACATTAAGTTAAGCTCTTCAAAACAGTTTTCTCTGTTCCAGTTTTTTAACGGAATAATTTGTAAGTTACAATTGATTTTAAATTCTTTATTGAACATAAGAGCCAACTCTCCTACAGTCATACCGTGTCTTTGTATAATCGGAAAATAGCCTACAAATGATTTATATTCTTCGTTTAAAATATTACCTTCGACGTTTACCCCGTTTATCGGATTAGGTCTGTCAAAAACCACGAAGGTTTTTTTGTGCTTTGCGCATTCTTCCATTGCATAGGCCATAGTCCAAATATATGTATAAAACCTGGCTCCTATATCCTGAATGTCAAAACACAGTATATCTATATTTTTTAACATTTCTTCGGAAGGTCTCTTTGTTTTACCGTACAGGCTGTATACGGTTAAACCTGTTTTTAAATCGATTCGGTTTTCGATTATTGCTCCTTCCCGTTCATTACCTCTTATTCCGTGTTCAGGAGAAAATAGAGCGGTCAGATTTACGGTTTTATATAAAACATCAATTGAAGTTTTTCCTTCGCCGTTAATTCCCGTTTGATTTGTAATTAAACCGACTCTTTTATTTTTGAACAGGTGTTCAAATTCTTTTATTCTGTCTATGCCTAAGACAATTCGGCCGTTTTCCCGAGTAAAAAGAAAAATAGGTAAAATTAAAAGATAAAAAATTACTGCCGATTTTTTCATTTTTTTGCCTGCTGTACCGACATAAGTTTTTGTGTAATTATTGCCGCATTATTCGATTTAAGAAATTCGGTTAATTTTTCGGAGTATTTGGATTGTGATTTTATCGTATCCATAATAGCCGTTAAATCGTTATAAAATCCCCGATTGTTGTAAAATTCCGAGCCTTCCGAAATTAAAGCATAGCGTTGTTCCGCAAGCTCTATAAGCATATTATCTAAAATTTCATCGCTGTAGTTTTTAAAGGCCGAATAAATAAGCGTGGTTATCGCTCCGTAATTTTTTGCAAGATAAAAATCTCCTTCGTATTTTCCGCGGAATTCGCTTCCGTGAAGAGCGGGGGTATGTTTTGCACTTGTAAAAATTATAACAATTAAATCTTCCTGAGGGTCCGTTAAAGTAAGGGTTCCCGTCCAGCCGCTATGCCCGAAAGCATCTCGGCTTGCAAGTTGGGAAAAAAAATGAGAATATGCCTGATTGGTACCCTGCCGCCTCCAGCCCAATCCTGCCGCCGAAATTTCCATACTGGGACTTGTAAAAAAATTTAAAACATGAGAATCGAATAATTTTATATTGCCGTATCCGCCGCCGTTAAGCATTACCTGCGCAAGCACCGCTATGCTTTCCGCATTTGCGAAAAGACCCGCATGACCGCTTACCTGGTCCATGGCCCCGTATGCCTCCGGGTCATGAACCGTTCCGTGTATGGGTAAATACTTTTCTTTCCTGTATTTTTTTTCTTTACTCCGTTTTACGGCATATATTTCGGTAGCGGCTATATTCTTTTTTTTAAATCCGTGTTCTAAGGGTTTGTAGCAAACGGAAGTTAAATTAAGCGGTTTATAAATATTTTCTTCAACATATTTATCCAACGGCATTCCGGTTACTTTTTCGATAATAAGTCCTAAAAGCATATAATCGATATCCGAATATGTAAATCTGGTTCTCGGCTCATACACTAAAGGCGTTTCGCAAATCAGATTGAGAGTTATCTCTTTGTTTGTTCTTTTTTCCGTTTTTGCCTTTTTTCTTATTTCTTTTTTTCTGTAATATTGGGCGCCTGCGGGGAACCCGGCCTGATGATTTAATAAATCGGCAATTGTAATTTCGTCCTTTCCCGTATACCGTGCATTTTCTTTATCTTTAAATTTCGGAAAAAATGAATTTACCTTATCCTGAACGGAGAGTTTTTTTTCGGAAACAAGTTTTTGCAGAGCGAAATTCGTACTGAACATTTTTGTATTACTTGCCAAGTCGAATAAGGTCTTTGTCGTTATACGTTTTTTATTTAAAACGGGTTTACCGAAGTCGTCCACAGTGCTTATATATCCGTAAGCCGAGCTTTTTATTATTTCTCCGTTTTTTATTATTACAAGTTGAGCGGACGGAAATCCGTTTTTGATTTGAGCTTCAAATAAATTATCTATCGCTTCAAGAGCCCTGCCGTTTACTTCCGTATTTACAAGTTTTGTTTTTGTAATTTCGGGATAAGGAATTTTGATATTAAGAAAATACTCTTCGGAATTTCCCGAAGGGGCTTTTACAGGTTTAATTTGTAAAATCTGTAAAACGTTATCGCCGTTTATTCCGCTTTCGCTTATTTTTATTGCCGAATATTCATTGGCACATATATTTCCCGTTTCTATTTTTTTGCCGTTAAGATACAGTAAAAGACTTTCTATATTTTTTGTATGAAAATAAATTATACACTTGTTTGAATATCCTTTAAACCTGATAAAATTATTTGTTAAAACCGAATCGTCGTAATTATGTTTATTTAAAGGAAAGGTAATGTCCGTTTGAAACGCTAAATTTTTATCGTCTTTTATATGAATATCTTTGGAAAACTCATAGCCGGCAAATCCTTGCCGTACCGGCACGGGAATAAACCCGGACTTACATGAAGCGAAAACCGTAAAAATAAAAAAGATACAAAAAATATTCTTCATTTACCGATTTTAACATAAAATAAAAAAAAAGAAAAGATTGATAAGGCCTTGCCTGTTACGGCACGCGTTAGTGAAGCGGGAGGGAAGATAATCCTTTAGGACGGATTTACCCGTAAGCCCGGTACGGTTTTTTCCTTCCCCCCCTTAAATTCGTCTCATTTTTTGAGCATTGCTTATTTTTTGCCGTTTCGTAATGTAATGAGAAACGGCATATAATATCCGATGTTTTCCCTTTCGAAACACCTTAATTTTTTATAATCATAACCTTTCTCGTTTCGTCGATATTAGGTCCTGCTATTCTTATAAAATATAAGCCCCTTGCGACGGAAATTCCTGAATTGTTTTTTCCGTCCCAATAATAAAAATGGGTGCCCGCACTTTTTTCCGAGCGCTCCAATGTTTTTACTATGCTGCCGTCAAGCGTCATAATCTGTATGGTTAAAATCCCGCGCTTTTGTAATGAAACTTGCAGCGAAACTTTTTCTTCTTTATCGGGATTTATTACATTGTTAAAAATCGAAACTCCGCCCCTTTGGTACTGAACTCCTATAATTTGGAATTTCCATACATCAAAAGAAAAAATATCGGAAGGGTGTTTAAGTCTTGCACAGGGAAGCCAATTATCGTAAACAAACATAAATTGCGCGACGGTTCCTTCTTTAAAATTGGAATCCGTATCAACGAGGGTAAACTTTATTTTTGCGCCTTCCGTTTCGCCCGAATACTCGCTGAAGATTTTGTTTTCCGAGGCTTCCAAAATTTCAAGCGGTTGTAAAAATGAAGGATACCAAAAGCCGTTTTTATTAAAACTTAGATAAAGTTTTACGTTTTTTGATGAACCTGCCGGAACGGTTACTACCGCCGTGTTAAGTTTGGGTAATTCCTTTTCTCCTGAAAAATCACGGATTGTTCTTGAGTTGGCGGCGAATAAAACGTCCGTAAGACCTATGCCTATATCGGAAATTTTGAATTTTCCGTGGTTTTTATCAAAATGGCTTATTTCTATTTTCATATCTTTTTGTAAAATCTCATCTGCCGATACGGGTTTGTTTAAGGTGTATTTCCAAACGGCAAGTGGTCCCGAAATTGTTTTATGCTTTACAGGCTGCGGAGAAGTTAAGCTATAGGCAATGGGAGGAGAACTTCCTTTTTTTATTTCCAATTTTGAATGGATAAATTCGTTTTCTTCCGTGTCGCGTTTAAAAACTATGTAAAGCTCGTTGCCGTTTACCTTCATAAAAGAGTTTTTAAGCTCGAAGGTCTCGTCAAATACCCAGCCGTTTTTGTTTGTTGGGTTTCCGCTATTATCCGTGCTGTTTTGCATTTTATAATACGGCTTAAAATCGCCTTCGTTTATTTTTATGCTGTCCGTGTTTATTTTTAAATGATTGCCCTTATCGTTTTGGGAAGAGGTAAGATAAATAGCCGATGTGCCGTTACTGCCGTTTATTGTAAGTTGATTTGTAGTAGAGGTTCCCGATAAAGTTAAGTCGTCGGTTACTTTTATTTTACCGTTTATGCTTAAGGTTTTTCTCCCGGCATTTTGACAAGTTAATTTTTTAAATACGGTTTTATCTTGCGTCATATTGTCGGCAACCTTTATAACCATATTGTCATTTGAAGGAGGGAAAATAATCTCGTTTTCCGATTTAAAAGTGCCGTTATTTTCCAATTTGGAATTTACCGTTATTTTTTTATTTGCGGTTAATGAAGTTCCGCTGTTACCGACGGTAACGGTTTCGGCGGTTAATTCCGCATTTAATGTTACGGTTCCCGTTACCTTAAATTCTTTTTTTACTTTAATTGGTTCTGAGTCGGCAGTTACGGTTACGGAGCCGTTTCCGTTTATAGTAAGGTTTTTAAAGCCTGTATTGGAAGTTTCCGCATTATGAAGAACCAAGGCCGTTCCGTTGCCGTTAATTTCAACCGTAGAGCTTTCTTGAAGGGTTATTTTGTTGGGCATTTGTTTAAACCAAGTTTTTTGGTTATCGGTATATTGCAATTTCAGTGTACCTGAAATATCCATTTCGGAGTTACCGGAAGCTGCGGAAATTGTATACTCGTCTAAATCGAGAGAGCCGCCGCTTGCCAATGTTATTTTTTTTGCTTTTGCTCCCGATGCGGTAACTTTCGGCCATTTCGCTTTATTTAAAAGCACGCTCGGAATTGTAACGGTATCTTGTTTTGAAGGGAGCATTTTCGGCTCCCAGTGTTCCGCTTTTTCCCACTTGTTACCTTCGGAGTCATTACTTCCAGTCCACTTTAAACTTGCCGCCGTAAAAATCCACCCGTTTTGAGGATTTTCGTTATCAGGTCTTGAACCGTCTTTTAACTTGCTTGTATTTGCTTTAAAATTTTTACCGTTACTTGTTATCTTAACTTTATTCGTATCAATTTCAAGAAAGCTCCCTTCTCCGTTGTTGGCTAAAGTAATTTCACCAGAGGTGCCTTCTCCTTCTATTTTAAGAAAGGTCTTTGCAGTTTCCGTACCTGAAATCTTTAAAGTCGTTTTAATTTTTCCGTTTATTTTAAGCGTTTTACCGCCCGCATTTTCCATCGTTAAATTTCCGATTTCCGTATGTGCCGCAGTTGATGTACCCTTAATTGTAATGTCATCACCCGTGGGGATAACTTCTTTTACTTTTACGGTTCCGTTATTGGTAAGATTTTTCCCGATTTTTATTGTTCCTTTGGCAGCAGTGTTTATTGTTCCGTTATTTGTTAAATCTTCCTTAACTTCAAGGGTTCCTTCCAATGTCAATGTTGCGTTTTGGTTTACAGTTAACTTTTTTGCTTTTGCCGTTATATTATTTGAAATGTTAGGGTAATAGTTCGGGGGAGGGGGGAGGGTAAGTTCGGGGATTACAACTTCCGTAGTTTCATCGGGTACGGTTGAAGTACTCCAATTACTAGCGGTTTCCCATTTACCGTCATTGGCATTACCCGTCCACGTTGCAATTGTTTGCGCTTGCAGTATTGCGGGTAACAATAGCGCAAAAATAATAAGTTTTCTTTTCTTCCTTTTCATTTTTCTCCTCTTCTTAAAAACAAATTTTTATTTAATGTCCCGTAAAATCAGGCAACTTTTTTTTAAGGTGCCGTATAATGTTAATTATAGTAAAACAATTACAATGCCGCAAGAGTCGGCTTGTATGTTGTATTATACTATATTAAATTTAAATTGGCAATGCTTGTTTTTTTAGACGGCCGCGGAAATCAATTTTTGATAATTGCCGTACCGATTTGATTTTGCTTATACAAAATACGGAGCGGAAAACAAGGACGGTTATTTTGCGGGAAGGGATTGAAAAAAAATCCGTGAAGACGGGTTGACTAAAAAATCTTAAAATCGTACTATTTATATATTGGAGAGTTTTTTATAAATTCTATGCGGAGGCATAGAGTATTATTACGAAAAGGATTGAGGGAAATAAGAACGGAAAATGTAAGGATTTCCTCCCTCGTAAACAATTGTGAGGTAAATTATGAAAAAACAATTTAGATTTTTCGGGGCGTTATTATTGATTATAATGCTCATAGGCGGTTGTCAACCGTCGATAGGAACTGCATGGTATAATAAATCCGTGCAGCAGGATAAGCCTGAAATACTTATAACTTCTTTAATCGTTAAAAATACGGCTGCAATACCGGCAGATTTTGACGGGAATGCTTTCGGCGAATTCGGCAATGCTAAAACTTATCTGGTTAACCTTGAATCGGGCACTTACGATATTGCCGCCGAAGATATTAAGGTGGACGCGGTAGATGCGGCAAATAAGGATAAGGTGCTTGACGTATGGGTAAGCGTAAACGGCGGAGGTATCAATAATTTAAGCTCCGGGACATCTGCGCATATTACCGTTAAAATTCGGGATAATCAGGGTAATTATGAGGAATTGGAAAAGATAATTAAATTAACAGTCGAAGAAAGCGACGGAGAAGAAGCGGATTTAATCCCCGGACAAGACGGGCAACAGATTGAAAATCCCATTGATTCTTACGGGCATAAAAAATATATCAAAACGATAACCTCAACTTCACATCAAAAAGAGCCTTTCGAGTATTATACCGAAGATTTCGACTTTCCGGCAAGTTTTTTCGATAAATGGGTGCTTCAAATGCCCAGTATGTCGGGTAAAATTGCCAATTATAAGTTTAGAGACGGTTCCTGGTCGTCAAGCGGGTATGAAGAATCCTGTTCCAATCCCAACATAGGCTCGGGGCTTGAAACTGTGTCGAATGTAAGGGTTTATCGATATAAAAACAGGGCCGACCGTTGGACAGGCGCAGACCAACAGCATTTTACACCTTCGCCCCCTCTTTACGATGAACAAAAAGAAAAAGGATTTTATTTTTATCGCTTTACCGGTTCCGTTGCAGTTATAGGCGGAATAGATAACTCAATGTTTTGCGTAGATAAAAATTCAAAATTTTTATTTTATTACAGCGACCCGGGACATTTAAAAGATATATTGGGAAATAAGGTACCGGAAAAATGGACGGATTATAATGCTCCTTCATCAGATGCCCATCATTATTTTGACAAACCCTTTTATATGTCCGACCCCGTAGGTTTTGTAAAAAAAGACGGTTCCGTAGTTATTTATGATTGGGTAAAGAGTGCCATAAATAACAGCGATTACCGTGCCAGACAAAATTTTACGGAAGTTGCAGGCAAAAGTTCGTCCAAGCCGGGCAGGTCGCCTTACAGGGATAAGGTTAATTATGAAGAATATCATATAGAAACGGCTCCGAACCCCTTATATACGGCTTCCAAACCGATTATTTTAAAGCAGCCTCAAGGAATTTCCGTACAGCCTAATACTTCGGGAGCGGTTTTTACGATAAAGGTTAAGGACGTTCCGAAAGATATAGGAGGCGATTCTTCCAAGGACGAAGAGCTTTCGTATCAGTGGTATACCTCGGATACGGCCTTAAATACGGGCGGAAATGCGGTTTCGGGCGAAACGTCTTCTTCATATAGCCCCGACGTAAGCGCTGAAAAGGATATTTACGTTTATTGTCTTGTAACCAATACAAATAAGGCAAATAACAGGACGGAAACAACGGCTTCCGATGCCGTAAGACTTAGGGTTACAAACGGGAATTTGATAACGGACGCCGCTTTTCCCAATATATTAAAACAACCTAAGGGTAAAACCCTTATTATGGGCGATAACGCCAAAATTTTCTTAAAAATAGAAGCGGATTCACCCGATAACGGGTCTCTTTCATATCAGTGGTATAAGTCTTCAAGCGCAACTGCGGCTTCAGGCGAGGCTATAAGCGGAGCAAATACGACCGAATATAAATTTTCGCCCGATACCTCCTCTTCAAGCCTTACATATTATTACTGTGTAGTTAAAAATACGAATAATTCGGTAAACGGGAATAAAACCGCCGAAAAAATAAGCGATTTTGCAAAAATTGAAGTGGAGCAGGCTTACAGGGTTAAATTTTCCGTTGCAGGAGGAGCGGGTTCTCTGGCGGCAATTTATAACGGAAAAGCTATAAAATCGGGAGATTTTGTAAAAAGCGGGAAGACGGTAAAGTTTATCGCAACTCCTGAGCCTACATATAAGGTTAAACAATGGATAGGAGTAAGTCCCAACGCCTCTCTTACGGACCAAACTTTGGCCGAATTGAAGGTAAATGCCGCCGCCGATGTTGCCGTAAGTTTTGAAAGACGTATGCAGCTTAAGATAATGCCTAAAATTTATAATGATGATTTAAAATCCTGGTCTACTGCGGACAGCGACCATTTTACTCACAAATATACCGACGGAGTGCATTTGGCTCATAAATTTTCCGTAAAAGTGGAAGGCGGCGGGCAAAGTCTTGCAGCCGACTGGAATAAAATGATAGCCGTTGAGGACAATGGAGGAAGGTGGCTTAGGGTAAAAGGAGAAGATTTTGTAAAAGTGGGTACCGACAAATCCGCAGACGGAGGTTCAACAATAGATAATACATATTCTCAGTTTGGGAACATGAAAATTATTTTTACTAATTATTTATTAAAGGCGAACCGTCACGATTATTGGTGGGCTGAATGGACTACATTTGGCGGCGGAAGCGTTTATCCGTTACAGGCTATAGATGATAACAGTGTATTCCCTCTGGTTTATGATGAAGTTGCAAATATATGGACGACGGATAAAAACAATGTTCAAATTAAAAGTTCGGATAATATTCCGCTTCCCGCCGAATATGAAGGAACCAAGCCGGACCCGAATCGGAAAATTTCATATAAGGGAGTTACGGTTTCCTATGACGAAAACTTTACTCTTGCAGCCGGTGAAGAAAAAGACTTTGAAATTACATATAAAGTGCAAAATCCCGATACGAAATCGGAAGGCACCGTAAAGGTAATTTATACCGTAAGCTGGAAATAATCTTTAAAACTTTAGCATTAAGCCGAAAGCTCAAATTTGAAGCTTTCGGCTTTTTTTATCGGATTGACTTTATTTTTTTTACCTTGTTGCCCATCGGCCGCCTTTCAGGACAATCTTTTGGAAAGCGAACTTTTCGGCTATGTTGAAGGTTCTTTTACGGGGGCAAGAAAGGGCGGTAAGTTGGGGCTTTTTGAATACGCTCATGGGGAACTCTCTTTTTCGACGAAACTGAGGGAATGAGTGCCGATTTTCAGATTAAATTGCTGCGTGTATTACGGAAAAAAGAAATAATGAGAGCAGGCGGACACCGTATAATAAAAATAGATATAAGGATAATCGCCGCCTCCGACGAAAACATTTCTTGAAAAAAAGGCTTTATATCCGTAAATAATGGCCGCTGCGGTACAAAATAAGTGAAAAAGGTAAAATGTTTTTTTATTGATTCCGGCTTTTGATAGTGATGATTTAAATTCCCGTTCCTTCATATTTTTTTATGCTTTTTATAAACAATAGATAACCGGTAATAAAAATACACACGGAATATACCGGTAAAATAATAAATTTAATATTAAATGAATATTTATGCAAGCTGAAAGCAGCAGGATAAAATGCTATCATTGAAACGGGAAATAGGTAGGTCAGAATGAACCTGATAAACGCATTATAAATGGATATGGGATATTGCGCAAAATCAAGCATATCCATTAAAGGTGAAAATGCTTCTTCTATTTTAGGATGTTTTATAGAAAAAGATGAAACTATCAAAAATATGCCGATAATGCCGAGCGTTCCTGCGGCTAAAAATAAGAATAAAGACAAGATTGTTATTATACTTAAATTTAGGGTATAAGCCGAATAAATAAAAATGAGTAAACCGGTAATAATTCCGAAAACTTCAGATAGGGCAAAATTATCAAAGGTGATATACAAAAAAGGATTAACCGGAAGCTGCAATACTGAACTTAATTTACCTTGCAAAATATACACATTTGAATACCAAAGTGTCCAAGCGAAAAAACAATAAAAAACATCAACTGAGATTGTATATAAAGAATAAATCAGTAAACACTCTTCTCTATTAAACCCTTTTATTTCAAGAGTTTTGTTAAAGATAAAAATAAGAACCAATATTCCCATTATGGAATTTAAAACTCTAACAATTAACCATAAAACGGAATCATTTTTAAAAGAAAGCTGCTCTTTTATTTTTAAAACTAAAAGTTTATAACAATAATTCATTTATCCGCCCATTATCTCTATTTTTTTTATTGCCGCTCTATGAAAAATACAGGTAAACACCAAAAGAAATAATATCCAATATAATTGTCTTGATATTAAACTAAATGATTTTAAATTGCTGTTGTTTAAAACCTCAATAGGAATTTGATACAGAACTCTAAACGGTAAATAATTTAAGATTTTTTGTAAAGTTTTAGGAAAAAAATCAACAGGAATCAAAGAACCTGAAAAAAATAAAAATAAAATATTTTTAATTTGAATAAAGCCCTCATTATTACCGTAAAAGAAAACGCACAAACCGATAATATAAGCCGTAAACCAATTAAATAAATATGCACAAAAAACCGAAAGGATAAATAAACATAAATTTACTATACCGTAATAGATGTTTACATCAAAAAACAAAATTAAAACTATAAGCAAAGGCAGGGATTTTAATATAAATCCTGTAAGACTTTTCGCAAAATCTTGTAAAAAGATATTAAGAGCGAAATTGATAGGTCTTAATAAAAGAAAAGAAATAGAACCTGTTTGATAAACAGTTTGAAAATATCTATCGGTATTTACGCCGATAAAAGAGCCTACTATAGTTATAAGGGCAAAATAAGAAATATAATCCGTATTTCCCAGTTGAGACCAAACCGAAGATTTTATTAAAAATAAAAACAACAAGGAAAATATGGAAAAAACTGCCGATATTTTAAAATACAAGTGCTGTTTAATATTTAAAGAAATAATTCCCAGTAAATATTTCATTCCGGTTTTTTATCCTTGTAATAATTTAATAAAATTTTAGAAAAATCTTCATTTTCAATTTTTATATCATAAATATTTTCTTTATCATCTAAAGAATTAAAAATTTCTTCCATCGTAACCTGTTTATCAACTTCAAATGAAATACTGTTGTTTTGAATATCTTTATCTATTGTGTTAAAATTGTTTTGTAGTTTTTCGGTTAAATCAATATGCTTTTTATACAAAAGTGTAACAATTTTAGACTTATCGTAATTTTCTATAAATTCATGAGTTCTTATATCTTCTTGTAATTTTCCGTTGTTTAAAACCAATAATCTTTCCGATAGATTTTTTATATCATCTGAATTATGAGAAACTAAAATTAAAATAATATCATTTGACTGTTTATAAGTTTTTATCAGATTATAAAATTGTTCTTTTACTTCAAGGTCCAAGCCTATCGTAGGCTCATCTAAAAGAAGGATTTTAGGATTATGAAATAAAACCGAAACTATTTCACACTTCATTTTTTGTCCTAAAGACATTTCTCGAATCGGTTTTTTTAAAAGATTTTCAAGTTTAAACAAATCGATAAGAGTTTCAAGCCTTTTATTTGCTTCATCTTTTTCGATTTTATAAATAAGTCTAAAAAGCTCTAAAGATTCTCTAAAAATCATATTTTGGTAGAGCTGACTTCTTTGACCGAAGATAACACCTATATTCCGTTTGTATTCTTTTTGATTTTCATAGATATTTTTTTGATTAAATAGAACTTCTCCGCTTGTAGGACGCAAAATACCTGAAATAATTTTTATCAAGGTCGATTTCCCCGAACCGTTTTTGCCGACTATCGCCACATTTTCATTATTCTCAATCTTAAAAGAAATATCCGTTAAAGCCTTAACCTCAGAATAATCGGGTTTAAACATATCTTTTACAATACCTAAAAGCCCGAATCTTCTTTCCTGTGTTTTATATGTTTTACTAATATTTTTAAGTTCTATCATACTATTTTGCTATCGGTAAATATTATTTAAAATAAAACCTTTTAACTGTTCCTGCATATGCACTTTTTCACAAAACGGATATCCATATTGCCCATTATTTTCTTCCGATGCTGCAAATTGACACCCACCTCTGCAAAAAGGAACAAAATTACAATGCTCACATTTTTTTGAAAACCCGTCTGAATACATCATTTCTAAACTGTACTTATTTGCAAATTCATTATAACTAATATTTTCAATTGTTTCTATGGAATATTTTTTATTTCCAAATGTCGAATTATCAAAAGAATTAAATACAATACTTTGTCTTATATTATGCTCTTCTTTTACTCCATCAAGCGTTATCTGAAAATCCGATACACCTAAATCGTATAATTTCTTAATAATCTCTTGATTTAATAGATATCCGTTAGTAACCGTTTGATAATATTTTTTTACCTTTAATTTGTGTGCCGAAACATTCATCTTTTCTAAAAAATACAATACACCTTTAATATTTAATGTCGGTTCACCTACAAAAATATTAACAGTAATATCTCTTTTCTTTTCAATAATAGGCTTACTAACCCGTTCATAAAGTTTATCAGGATTTTCTAACTTATACCTGAATTTCATAAAAAACGGTGTTTTTTGGGCAATACTTCTTACAATTTACAATTATCAATTTTTTTTTCTTTTTTCCTCTTGAACAAATTTTAAAATTATTGTATCTTATACCTTACAGGAGCTTAGAGGAGGCTAACATTGATTCCTTTGATTATTTTAAAAGCAGGTGAAAAGGCTTCGGTTTTGCGTTTTGACGGCACGGGAGCGGAGTTCAGCAGATTACGCAGTTTTGGAATTGATGTAAATACCGAACTTACCGTTGTAACATCGCAAGCCGATAAACAGGGGCCTATGCTCCTTTTGGTAAACGGTGCTAAATATGCGGTAGATTACGATTTGGCTTCAAAAATTTTAGTTTGTCCGTAAACTTGCGGCAGCCGGCTGGGAGGTTTTATGACTCTTGATGAGTTGGAACAGGGAAAAAGTGCGGTAATCGAATCTATCGAAGTTACCGGAATGACATTGCAGCGTCTTATAAGCTTGGGCTTTACGCCGGGCGCCGAATTATCCGTTGTACGGAAAGCGCCGCTTTTGGACCCTTTTGACATTTCTATTTGCGGTTCTCTTGTTGCGGTACGCAAAGAAGAAGCGAAAAAAATTATAGTTAATTCGGGAACATAATTATGAAAAAAAGAATAAGTATTGCTTTTGCAGGTCAGCCTAACTCCGGTAAGTCAACACTGTTTAACATGATGACCGGAGCTCATCAGCATGTTGCAAACTACCCCGGTATTACCGTCGAAAAAAAGACGGGAGAGTACGGAAGCTTCGGGCAGGAGGTCTTTATAACGGACTTACCCGGCACTTACAGCCTGACTTCATATTCTCCCGAAGAGAGGGTAAGCCGTAATTTTATATTAAACGATAAGCCTGAGCTTATCGTAAACATCACGGACGGTTCCAATTTGGAGCGTCACCTTTATTTAACCTTTCAGATTTTGGAAATGCGTCGTCCCGTAGTAATGTATATGAATAAAATGGACGCTGCAAGTTATTCGGGTTTAAAAATAAATGTGCAAAAATTTTCCGAAAAATTGGGGATTCCTATAGTTGCGGGTTCGGCAAAGAAAAAAGAAAACGTAACCGAATTGAAAAAAACGATTTTCGATATGTCGGAAAATGAAAGCGGGCAAAACTCTTTTCAATTGGTATACGGTGAAGATATGGAGCGAAGCCTCGTACAAATTACCGAAGCTCTCCGCTCTTCTTTAAAAACACCCGATTTCGACATACCCTTACGCTGGCTTGCGGTAAAACTTTGTGAAAAAGATTCCGCCGCTTCCGAAGAGTATTCCGAACATTTTGAAAACTTCGATTCCGTTCTTAATCTTATTCAAAGTTTGGAAAAAGAACATAAAGAAAAACACAAACACAGCTTTGAAATAGAAATAGCCCTTGCCCGTTCCGCGGCGGCGAAAAAACTGACGGCGGAATGTATAGAGCGTGTTGTACCTGAGCAAAAAGATGTGGAAGCTTTAAATACTAAAAAAAGAATTGCAGGTATCGTAAGCGCCGCCGTTTTGCTTTTTATAACGTACAGTGTGCTTGATTCTCTTTTCTTAATGATTGCCGAATCCTTTTCCGCAGGAATTTTCGCCAACGATTATATAAGGATTTCTCTGTCGGCTGTTTTAGGTGCCGCCTTTGTGGCGGGAGCGGTTTTCGTTTATTTACGCGGAAGCGCGGATTCTATAAATTCCACCGACAGGGTAGACCGTGTTTTATGCCATCGCTTTTTCGGTATAGTAATTTTAGTTGAACTTGTTTTAGTGTTTTACTGGATAACGGTTATTTTAGGCTATAAAATGACCGATAAGGTTTTTCCCATTTTTAAATTTGTAAGAGCCGTAGTTTCTCAGTTAATTCCGTCTTCCGGAGTAATTCAGTCCGGCTTATTGCGGGGCTTATTCTTAAACGGAATTATAGACGGCGCGATAATGATTTTAAACTATATACCCATATTCTTTTGTCTGTTCGCTCTTGTAGCCTTTTTGGAAGATGTGGGATATATGGCCCGTCTTGCTTTTATTATGGACAGGATTTTACGTAAATTCGGACTTCACGGACAATCGACCTTGCCTATGATTCTTTCAGGCGTTATTATGGGCGGCTGTGTAGTTCCGGGCGTAATGTCTACAAGAACAATCCGCGACGATAAATCGCGCCTTGTTACGCTTTTGGTATTACCTCTTTTAAATTGTATGGCAAAAATTCCTTTTTACGCTTTAATAACCGGAATCTTTTTTGCCAGAAATCAATGGCTGGTATTGGGCGGTATTTCATTTTTTACTTTAATTGTAGCCTTAATCGTAGCGCGTTATTTCAGTTTATATGTGGTACCTGGAACGCCCGAACCCTTTGTTTTGGAGCTTCCTTCATATAACTTGCCCACACTGCGGGGAATAATTATAAGAACCTTTGAGCGCTTGTGGAGTTTTATTAAAAAAGTGGCTACTACCGTAGTTGCGGTTTCCGTTGTTATTTGGGCGGGCGTAAGTTTTCCTTCTCTCGCTGCGGAAAGAACGGCGGAGTACGAAGCAAAAAAAGATGAAATGATTAAGCAGTTTGCCGAAGACTTGGATAATTCCTATTCGCAATATTTTGCTTCCGAAAAAGGTTTTTTGGAGCACGATAAAATTGCGGAGCGCATTTATTTAATGAAAAGTTTAAATTTTTTCGGAAGTGAAAAAATAAATGTTAAGTCCGTAAACAGAATATTTTTACAAAATCCCGAAATAGCAAAGGTCGTTTTACGCGGAAAAATCGAATTGGGAGAAAATGCTCCCGCCTTTAAAGAATACTTATTGCAGTATACCGCAGCTTACGGCGATTTCGAGCGGGTTTATTCAGAAACCGAAGAATTTAAAAAACCTATTTTAAAATCGGAATTCTATTCCCATTGGGAAAAAGTTAATCCTTTCTTTTTTGCGATTGTACGTACCGGAAAAATTACGCTTACGGGGACTGTTGCCGTAGACAGCGAAGCTGCCGCCGTTTCCAGAGGCTTGCGTTCTACGATTTCCGATTTAAAACTTATGTCGGGCGATTTAAAACGCGAAACTTTAGAAAATTCTATTTTGGGTTATATCGGAAAATTTATGGAGCCGGTAACTCAATATGCGGGGTTTGACTGGAAGATTAACATAGCGATTTTAGGTTCTTTTGCGGCAAAAGAAGCCTTGGTTTCCACACTCGGAACGATTTACAGTGTTGAATCGGGCGATGATAACAGCGGAGAGGTTTTGGAAGAGCGCATTCAAAATCAGGATACGGGAATGACGCCTCTTGACGGCTTGGCGATTATGATTTTAATTTCGCTGTTCCCGCCCTGTATTGCCACTATTATGGCAACGCATACGGAAACGCAAAGTATTGGCTGGACATTGTTCAGTATGTTATATCCGATTGTATTAAGTTCGCTTGTAGCGGTATTGGTATTTCAGCTGGGCTGTTTGTTCGGATTTTAGGCGGATTCGGGGGTTAATAGAGATGAAAAAGATTTTAGCGATAATTATTTTGGTGTCAGGCTGCTCTTTATTGTTTGCGGAAACTGAATTGAGTTTAGATGTAACGGGCAACGAAGACGGAACTGTAAGTATAAGTGTTAAAGGCGGGGAAAACGCTGCAAAAGTTAAGGTTTATTTAATTGAGAATACTTCGGGCGAAAGAATTTCGGAAGCGGAGTTTGACGATACGGGAACGGTAAATTTGGAAATACCTTCCGTCCCTTATACCGTCGTATTGGAAGATGCTGAAGGAAACAGGCTTGAAAAGGACGGCCCCGAGCCTCCGGGCGGTTTTCCCGAAGGGGAAGGGGACGGTACGGGCGGAGATGAAATTCAGGAAGAAGAGCCCGAAGAAGAAACTACGGAAGGGCCCGATGTAAATCCCGCTCTTGCATGGACTAAGGCCGATACTTCCGCTATGCCCAATGTAGGGCCGTCTTTTACGGCAATACTTGCCTTAGCGCTTTCGATTATAAACTTATGTTTAATAATCTTTTTATTGATTAAAAAATATAAAAGATAGGGTTAAAAAAGAGGGATTCAGGTTAAAAATATGAAAAAAATATTATTGACGGTATTGTTTTTAAGCATAGGCGGCGCATTTTTATTTGCCGGTATTGAAGGACTTAGGGCGTTAAAAGAGTTTGAAGAAAAAACTTTTACAGGAAAAAGCGGTTTTCAAAATACTCAAGTTGTTTTGGAAGCTGCCGGAGAAGGCGGAGAAAAAACCGATATGGAAAACCCTGAGGGTGACACCGAGGGTGAAGCAACGGAAGAAGAAACTATGACCGAAGAAGAAAAGCCCGCAGAGAAAAAAAATGAAAGAAGGAAAGAGTTTTCTCCGGCCGCGCTGATAATAGTTATATTGCTTTTTATAGTTATGTTTGCATGGCCGCCGGTTTTTAAAAAGATGACGGAAAAAAAGAAAGAATAAAAAAGAATAAACGGATAAAATACCGGAAGCTTTGGAGCTGTTCCTTATAACATCCGTGTGCCGTCCTTGTAGATGCGTTTTGAAGAGTGCCCTTACGGAAGGCGAATAAGGAAGTAAAAAAGCTGAAAGTTTTTATATATAGGAGTTTTATATGAAGAAATTTACAGGAATTATTTTGTTTTTCTGTTTGGTTACCTTGGGTTCATTTGCACATTTTCAAATGATTTATACCCCTTCTTCAATGCTTGAAGAAGGTACTTCGGTTGATTTTAGAATTGTATTTACACACCCTGCCGAAGCCGGACACACAATGGATATCGGAAAGAACGAAGCCGGAGAAATGAAAGGCGTTAAAGAATTCTTTTCCATTCATAAAGGTGAAAAAACCGATTTATTAAAGGACTTAAAAAAGACCGAATTTATGAGTCTTGAAAATAAGGCATCGGCTTATAACTTTACCTTAAATAAAGACAACGGTTTTAAAGGTCCCGGCGACTGGGTTTTAGTTCTTGTTCCGCATCCCTACTATGAAGGTGCCGAAGAAACATATATCCAGCAGATTACCAAGGTTATGATTAACAAGGGCGAAATGGCAACCGATTGGTCTGAAAGATGTGCCGATAAATACCCCGAAATTTTACCCCTTGTTAAACCTTACGATGTTTGGGTAGGAGGAGTGTTTCGCGGTGTTGTAGTAGATTCAAAAGGAAAGCCCGTTGCCAATGCGGAAATTGAAGTGGAGTATCTTAACTATGATATCGATATGAATGCAAATAAATTTACGGGTTCCGCCAAAACTTCACAAAGTGCAACGGTTATACTTACCGATAAAAACGGCTGTTTTTCTTTTGTTCCCACAAAAGAAGGTTACTGGGGCTTTGCCGCCTTGGGTGTAGGACGAGATAAAAAATTTGCGGGAAAAGAATTATCGCAAGATGCCGTTCTTTGGATTGAGGCGACTAAGGCTAAATAAGTAATTTTTTCAAAAAGGCAAAATTATGGCTGAAAAAATTATAATTGCCGTAATTGTGGCTGCAATAGCCGTCCTGGCAATACGGAAATACTATAAAATATTTACCGGAAAAAGGTCGGCTTGCAGCTGCGGGCAAAAAAACATAAATCCTAAAAGCGGCTGCGGTTGCGGATGCTGCGGCGGCAAAAAGGAAGAAGAAAAGATAACGAATTGATTGGTTCGGGTAAGGTTAGGCGAATTTAAGCCTTACCCGAATATAAAAATTAGCCTAAGATAACTTTTATATTTAAGTGAATGTATATCGGTGAATAACCTTTTAACAGTTTTGTATCTGCCGGCCGACCTCTTGAAAACCCTTAATGCTATGCTGAAACTATAAAAAGTTTTGCCGCAGATATTTTGATTAGTTTATAAAAGGCATATTAGCTTACAAAAAACAAAAGGATTTTGTAGGTTTTAAAATATGTGATAAGGACTTCGGTTTTCAAAGTCTTGTACGGTAATTTCAAAATCGGCAACCTTTTGAAATTACCTTGAATTACAGGTTGCCTAAGGAGAATAAAAATGATAATTAAAAAATTAAGTGCAAAGTTTGTGCTTGTTTTGGTTGCGGCGGTAATGTCGGTTACCGCATGCAAGTCTATGCCCGAAAAAATGATGGGCGGCGGAGAGCTCGCTCCCTGGAAGGGTGAATGGGTTACTGCGGACGCTTACAATCATGACCCGTCTATGGAGCCGGTTTATACTGAAACTGCCGCTATGATGCCCAATTACACTACAGAGGGTTTAAAGGCCGCTATAGATGAAATGTATTACACTCCGATTGTAAAGGCAAAATTCGACGGAAGCAATACCGTGATGTTTACGATTGTTGACGGCAAAGGAAAAGAAGTCGAGCTTAAGTGTACATATATGTATAAGGGCAGGGTGGAAGATAAGCAATATGCCGGAGCCATGTGGGATACTTTTGAAGCCGTAAAAGAAGTACGCGGTTTGGAAAGTGCAAAATATATGATTTTAATGCCCCCTCACGGACACGGCGACGGACCTATGCATTGGCATGGACGTTTCGGACGCCGCAGTATCGAATCCTTACTTGACGGAACAAATTGGCCTACTTATTATAGCGCCTCTATGCCCAAAGCCGCATTTTTGGAAAACACAATGGGTTCTATAAAGATGATGCCTAAATTTATTCAGGCTTCTCCTTTTGCCGATTTTTCAAAACACGGTAAATGGATGAACAGTGCCGCAATTTATGATAATATGAGCATGGAAGTTCAAGCCGTATATAAAAAACTTATCGAAGAATTCAAAGGTAAAAATCCGAAAGGCGGAGACTTCACAAAAGAAGATATTATTGCCGAAATGAAAAAATCATACGGTTCGGGAGAAGATTTTTCCGAACTTGAGTTTATTACTTCCAAAGACAAGAATGAAATGGTAGTATATAAGAACGGAAAAGAAATCTTCCGCTCATCTTATAAAAGGGTAGGAGCTTCGGATTCCAAGCCTTCCCTTATGGCTGTTGCCGCCGATAAGCCCAATGCGGGAAAATTTTCACTGATTTCTTTTACCGGTGCACACGGTAACCCTCTCCATATCCATTTGTGGTATGGTGCGGATAATGCCGAAATGGCCGCATTAAAAATTGTTCCTACGGTAATACCTTCCGATACGAGCAATGATAAAATTGCTCTTCGTGTAGAAGCTTCTTGCAGAAGAATGCTTACAAACCTTATCGGTAAATAAGGTATACAAGGTTTTTCAAGGCTCGAAAGAGCCTTGAATATAGCATAAAAATCATTTTTGATAAGGAGTTGAAAATGAAAAAAAGAACGGCGATTTTAGTTTGTTTTTTAGTGTTGGGAGCGGCTTTATTGTTTGCTCATACCCCTCTTTTGGACGTATATGATAACGGCGACGGAACCTTTACTTGCGTAGGAGGTTTTTCTAACGGGGCGAGCGCTGCAGGTGTTGAAATCCGACTCGAAAATCCGAATGAAAAAGACCCTGAAAAAAAAGTTGTATTTAAAGGAAAACTCGATAAAAAAGGCGAGCTTGTAGTAAAATACCCAAAAAATTTAAAGAAATTTCTTGTAGTGTTTGATGCAGGTCCTGGACATGTAATCAAAAAGAGTTCGGATAAGATTGAAAAATAAACCGGAGCGGAGTTATTTACCAGAATCGGTTTTTGTGATTTTAACTTATTTTAAACAGGTTTTAAAACGGTTTTGTTTTAAAACCTGTTTTTTTATTATATCGGAAAAATATTTTACCTGCATGTAAGTTTTAAAAAGCCGCGTGATTGAAGGCTTATTTTACAGTATCCAGTTTATCCTTCCATAAAAAAGTTTTATATTTTTTAATTAAACCGCAGGATAAAAGTTCATCGCTTAGACGCTTTACATCTCCTGCTTTCCAAAATCTTAAATTTTTTGAAAAAACCGCCGAGGCTTCGGTTTGATTAAAAATTCTTTTATTTCTTTTTATAAAATCGATAAATAAGGCTTCGTCTTCCGCATATTGTATTGCAGTTTTAAAACAAATATCACAACCCGAACATGCAATTACTTCATCGTCTTTAGTCTTGGCGACAGCTCTTTCTTCTCCCAAAGCTTTAAGTAAAACTTCGCGGCGGCATTTTCCGCTTGCCGCAAATTCTTCGAGTACACTTGCGCGGAGTCTTTGTTTTTCCGGCATTAAACTTATTCTCTTTTTATCTTCATTCGACCACAGTAAAACCGCTTCGGCAATACTGCCGTCCCTTCCGCCGCGTCCCGCTTCTTGAATATAGGCTTCCGCAGTCGGCGGCGGGTCTTTATGTATTACGGTTTTTACGTCTTTTTTATCCACGCCCATTCCCCAAGCACAGGTAGTTACTAAGATTGCGGAATTGTGTATATGAAACCATTGTTCAACTTCGGTTTTTTCTTCGCGCTGTAAACCTGCGTGGTAAAAGCGTATATTTTCATCGTTAAAATAAAGGCGTAAATATGAGGCCGTTTGCTCCGTACTTTTACGGCTCGAACAAAAAATAACCATAGGCTTTTTTCTTTTTTCGACTTCTTCCAAAAGGGCGGGTATTTTTATTCTGCAATGTTTTACAAAATAAATTATATTCGGGCGGTCCGATTCCCCTCTGACCAAGTGAGCCCTTCCTTCAAAAAGAATTTCGGAAATTCTTTTTAAAACGTCGGGGCTTGCGGTTGCGGTAAAAGCCGTTACGGCAGGAGGGTTTAATTTTTTGATTATTTCTGTAAGCTGTAAATAAGCGGGACGGAAGCTGTCTCCCCATTCGGTAACGCAATGAGCTTCATCTATTGCAAGGTGCGAAACTTTACGAGCCGCAATTCTTTCGATTAATCCTCCCGACAAAAGAACCTCCGGATTTGCTATTATAAGTTTTGCGGGAGGCTTTCCGTCCGTACCTTCCATACGGGCAAGCTGAGCCTTTCTTTCTTCCGTGTTTTGTCCTCCGCGGAAAAGTACCGGCTCAAGCCCGCCTTCACACATACGCCTGAACTGGTCGCTCATTAAGGCTAAAAGCGGATAAATAATTACGGTAGGTCCGTCAAGTAACAGGGCGGGAACTTGAAAGCAAAGGGATTTCCCTGCGCCTGTGGGAAGAAGAATAATTTGTCTTCCCCGCATAACTCCGTCTTCATCGTAAATGTCGGTTAAAGTTTCTTCTTCTTTGTTTTCGGTAATTTCGGCTATGATATCAGTCCGATTTTTTTGTTTATTTTCCGTAATTTCGATAACGGCTTCCGCAGCATGAACGGCGTCCAAAATATTTGCAATTACAAGTCTTTGCCAGGGAAACAAAGAAGGAATTCCGAAGACATTTGCAGCGCATACCGCTATTATATCTTCCGCTCCGTCCGTACCGTAAACCGGATTATCCGTTTCATAAATGTAGGGGCAGTCCATATCTTCAGGCGTATCGGAAATGTTCTCTTTGTAAGCGGTAAGGTTATACTCTTTTTCGTTTAAATTATCATTCATATTAAAACCTCCGATAAATAAAGTTTTTATAAAATAAACGGGAGCAATAATTTTTAAATCCTTGCGTATTGTTTATTTTCCTCCGTTTTGCAGCATCGGTGAAAAACGGCATATAATACACCTATATTATCAGGAATATTTTGCGGTAATGTATATTTTTTTAAATTTTTATAAAAAAACGAATTTAGGCAGAAATTCGTAAAAATTCGTATCGGAAAAAACGTTAAATGCTTCCTTTATATAGCGGATTTTTCAGATGCATTTCAAAATAACGGGGCTTGACAACATTATCGAATTTATGGATATTAGCTTCAAACCGTTTTCGATAAATTAAAGATTTTTGACTTATGTGTCGATAATGCGCTGAAACGCTTTTGCTTACCGAAAGGGTTTACTGTTAGGGAGTTTATATGAAAAAATGGATTTGCTTTGTTTTAGCATATCTGTGTTTTTTTGCCGTGCTTTATGCAGGCGGTTCTAAGGATATAAGTACCGTTAATATGTCCTCGCTTGAAAGCTGGCAGGAGTCTCTGGATATTTCCGGAAAGAAAAAAGGCAAATATAATATTCTTATTACCGCTAAGGATATTGCCGGTAATGAAGGGTATTACGGACCTTTTAACATGTACATTGAGCCTAATTCGGATTTACCGATAGTTCATATAAGCAGTCCCGTGAACGAAGCCGGAATTACGGGTAACATCAATGTTGTAGGTACTTGTATTGACGATGACGGTGTCGCTTATGTAGAGATTAAAATAGACGGCGGTGAAGAAAGTTTTAGAGCAAAGGGAAAAGAATTTTGGTCGTATTATATAAACACGGCCGATTTTGAAGAAGGTATGCACACGGTTGAAGCTTGCGGAGTTGATGTAAACGGTGTAAGAGGAGTGCCTGTAAAGAAAGTCTTTCATTTGGACCGCCGCCAGCCTAAAACCGATATAGAAAATAAGGCAATAGGAGAACTTGTTTCAGGTAAGATTTCTTTGCAAGGAACCGTACAGGACGGCAACGGCATTGAAAGACTGTTATATTCTCTCGATGACGGAAATAAATTTGAAGAGATAAAGCTGTCGTATAACAAAAAAACCGAACAATCTTTTTTTAAGCTCAATATAAATACAAAAAATATTCCCGACGGACCTAAGGTATGCTGGTTTAAAGCCGTCGATAAACAAGGTTCTTCAGGTATTTATACTTTTTTATTTTTTGTTGATAATACCGCACCTACAGTGGAATTTGTATATCCCGAGGCCGGGGAAGAGAAAACGGGAAGCGTTTTTTCCGTATCGGGCAAGGCCTTTGACATAGTAGGGCTTGAATCTCTTACATGGAAGTGCGGAAAAGAAAGCGGAAAATTTGAAATTACTCCCGGGAACTATTATTGGGTTAAGGAATTCGATTTAACGAAGGAAGGCGGAAAGTCTGCGGTTATAGAAATTATTGCAAAAGACATTGCCGGAAATATTGTCAGCGCAAAAAAGACTGTAGCAATTGATAAGGGAAAAGACTTGCCCGTAGTTGAAATACTCAGTCCTAAAGAAAATTCCGAAGTTATAAACGATTTATTTATTTCAGGGGCGATTCACGGTAATTATGAGGTTAATGAAATACGGTATAAAATCGATAACGGAGAAGAAAAAAACGTTCAGGCCTCTTTAAGTCTGTTTAATGTTCTTGAAAGCGGTCTTTCTTCGGGGGTACACACTCTTACCGTTTATGCCGTAAATAAATACGGAATCCGAAGCAATCCCGTGAATGTAAAGTTTAAGGCGGCGGGAGGGGCTCCTTCCGCTCTTTTTAAAAACGGGCAAACGGTTATTCCGTCATATAATAACGACTCTTGCGATATATACGTAAAAGCCGAAGCGGGGTTAAAATACGTTTCCGCAGGTTTTAACGGAGAAGGGGAAGCTCCCGTTCAAATTAAGCCGGGGCAAACGGAATATATAATTAAATCTCCCGTAACTGCAAAATCCGAAACGGGTATTTATACGGTTTCCGTAACCGCCGTCGATACTCTTGACAGAAAGACCGTTCAAACCTTGGTCATAGGCGTTGCAGCTTCCGGCGGACGGGACGGAGAAGGGTATTTTGCATGGGCTGCCGGAAATAAAACGGATACGGGTGCAATAGTATTATCCGATAACGGTTATATTCCGGGTGTTTATCTTTCGGCAACCGGAGCCGCAATAGAAAGCGTTCAAGTTACGGGAGGCTCGGGGGTTTTTGCGGAAACCGAGGGGAATCTTATAAAACTGTTTTGCTCAAAAGACGGCCTTTTTAAGGGTGTGGGAGTTAAAATAACCGATGTTGACGGAGCCGTTTATACATGTCCGATTATAGATATATATTCGGATATTTCCGTACCTAAAATTATACTTGATATGCCGCAAGAACCTTCTTTTATAAAAAATTCAATTACGGTCAAAGGTTCCGTTTCGGACGGTGCGGGTATAAAATCGGCGGAATATTCTATCGGAGATGACGGCGTATGGCTTCCGTTGGGAACATCGTTTAACGAGGTAATAAATGTAAGCTCAAAGGAAGACGGGCTTATTTTACTTAAGGTTAGAGCTCAAGATAAAGCCGGAAGAGAAAGCGCAGTAAACAGGGTATTTTATAAAGACAGCTCCGCTCCGGAGGTTACAATGATTGAACCTGTAAGCGGTGATAAAGTTAACGGTTCGGTTTATGCGGTATTTAAAGTTTCCGATGAATTCCCCGGTGTTAAGGCGGAATATAAGAGCGGCGGTAAAGATTCTCAATGGAAAGAATTTGAATATAACAGCTTGCCGCATTTGATTATAGGAAGCGCCGCGGAACCCATAAATAAAAATATGCAGTTCAGGTTTACGGATACGGCAGGTAATGTAAAAGTATTCGATAATTTCGATTTTTCGATAGATAACTCTATAGACATACCCAGAATCGAGCTTCATTTACCGCTTGATAATGAGGTTATATTCAAAGATTTTGAAATTTCCGGTATTGTTTATGATGACGATGCTCCCGCAAAGATTTATTACAAAATAGATAACGGAGCGTATAAACAGGCGGATATTAAAAACAGCTTTGCCGTTCCCGTGCAATTACAGGAGCTGACCGACAACGAGCATACTATTACCGTTTACGGGGAGGATATTTACGGTGTTAAAAGCGCTCCGGTTTCACGTAAAATTCGTGTTTCGCTGGAAGTTCCTTCCGCATCCGTTTCCTCTCCCGCTATTTCCGAAACGGTTAAGGGTACAATAACGGTTTCCGGTACCGCTTCCGATAAAAACGGTATTAAGCAGGTGGAAATTTCTTTTAATAACGGAAATACCTTTACTCTTGCAGAAGGTAAGGAAAATTGGAATTATACTTTGAATACTCATATAATAGATGACGGAACTCATGTAGTATTTGTAAAAGCTACGGATAATTACGGACAAACCGCCTTATTTTCCAGTTTAATTAATATAGATAATACTCCGCCTATCTTAAAATTTGAATACCCGCTTTCGGGAGCAAAACTCGATTCTACACTTTTTGTATCGGGACATACTCGGGATAATATTTCGCTTGAAGGTGTAACGCTTAAAATTAAAAGTCTTTCAGGAACCCAAGTACCTTCAAAACTTGCGGAAATAAAACTTGAAACAAATTTACTCGTTTCAAAAGAAATAGATATTTCCGCACTTGCCGAAGGCAGGTATAATTTGGAAATAAGCGGTGTGGATAAGGCGGAAAATATTACCGAGACAGCTTTGAATTTCGATGTATACCGCAAAAAGGATAAAAATAGGATTGAGTTGTTATATCCGCTTAACGGAGAAACCGTTCGCGGAGAGTTTAATGTCTACGGAAGGGTGATTTCCGATGAAAAAATTGCTCAGGCGGTTTTGTATCTTGACGGTAATCAAATTGAAAGTACGGATATTTCCAAAACTTCTTATGTTTCGTTTAAATTAACTCCCGAGATTCTTTTAGAGGGAAGTCATAAGATAGAAATAAGGGCTATGACTTCAAACGGTAAAATTATTGTTTCCAATGCACACGGTATAAATTACGAAAAAATCGGGCCGTGGATTACTATCGATAATTTTTCTATGGGTGATTTTGCTATAGAAAGACCTTATTTAAAAGGCAGGGCAGGTTATACCGTTTCTGAAGAAGAACTTGAAAACATAAATTCCAAGCAGGCTACCGCTGAAGAAAAAAGAACTTTTAAGGCAAAGAGGGTTAAAAAGGTTGAGGTAAGTTTTAATAACGGGAAAAGCTTTACTTCCGCAAAAATCGGAAAAGAGTGGAAGTATAGAATTGAAACGGAAGATATGACAGAGGGAAATCACTTTTTGCTTGTACGGGCAACTATGGAAAATAACGAAATTGCCGTATGCCGTACTATTATTAAAATAGATAAAACCGTTCCGAGTATATTGCTTATTTCTCCGGGAGAAGGCGGAAAATATAACGGCTCTATAGAATTTACAGGGATAACTTCCGATAATGCGGAAATTTCCGGTGTAGAAGCTTCACTGAGAAAAGGTGATAAGGCGAATTACGGAGTACCCAAATTTATACAGGGATTGCATTTTGAACTCGGGTTTTGGGGTGCATCTTTATGGAATATGGGTGTAGGTTTAAGTTTTTTTGATAATAACGTAAAGCTGCAATTTCATTACGGTCAGTTTTTACAGTCGCAGTTTAATGCAATTTACGGAAAAGCTAAAATACGTTACGGCGGGCATATAATTTCGTTAAAGCTGTTGGCAAATATATATACACTTCCTTTCGGATATTATTTCGGTCCCGATTGGAAATGGTTATATATGAATATCACGCTTGGAACACAGTTTTCGCTTTTTACGGATACGCAAAGCAAGAGAGCGCAAGTATTGCCTGCGATGCTTGTTCAATTGGAATTCCCGAGAGTGAAATTTCATAAACAAAAGTTTTTTTCCGCTTTTTCCTTTTTTACCGAAGGACAATTGTGGTTTATCCCTACAGATGTTAATTCTGCAGGAACATCGAAAATAAAATCGGTTGTTCCGCATATTTCGGCAGGTGTAAGGTTGGATATATTTTAACTTTGTAAATTTATTACGGGTTAAAAAGTGGATTTAAAACCGGTATATATAAAAGCGGTTTTAAACAGGCAGGTTTGTCTTTTAGGCAAACGCCGTTTTATTGAAATGCCGTTTTTCGCTATGCTGCAAAACGGCGGAAAATAAGCGGCGCTCGATTTTTGAAAAAATCTTCGCTTAGCTTATTTTAGATGGGTGTTTATTTTAAGCGTTGCAAATGGCAGCGCTTAAAAACACATGAAAGTTTGCTTACCGCAAACTTTTAATATTATATGGCCGTTTTTCGCTGTGCTGCAAAACGGCGGAAAATAAGCGGCGCTCGATTTTTGAAAAAATCTTCGCTTAGCTTATTTTAGATGGAGGTTGGTTGTATGGGAAAGATAGGGAAATCTTTATTATCCGTATTGGCTGTATTAGTCATTATCACAGGTTCGACATGTAAACAAAATGTGGCTTTGGGAAGTGCCATAGACATAGGTTATTACCCGGAAGGGAATATACTTTATCCGGATACGGGAGAAACGCCGATAAAAGGCTCTTTTGTATTAAAAGGTGTTGCAAGACACGATGACGGTATTGATTCGGTGTCGGTTGTATTTCAAAATATTGAAACTAAGGCGAGAACAAAAACTTATTCCGCCAATATGGATTCATCGTCAGGTTCTTCCGTAATGTGGACTGTAAACATAGATAATACTTCACAGGGTACGGAGGCCGGGCATGAACTTGTAAAACTGTATCCCATACCTGACGGAGAATATACCGCTATAGTTACCGTTACCGGTACTAACGGAAAATCAGTAGAAATTACAAAAAATTATAAAATAGATAACACTCCTCCTGTATTTATAGTTGACAGACCTTCAACCTATGCAGGCCTGTCCGAGGAACCTCCGGTTACCGATAAATACGGGGCGGTTTTTTCGATTGTAGGATTGGCAGGTGAAAGAAATACGGTAGAAGAACTGTCCGCTGCGGTACCCGGAACCTCCGTTTCCGTTGTTCAAAGGTTTATAGGAAAAAATATAAATACGGTAATGACCTCGGCAGGGGAAACGAATTATACGGATTTTCAAAATTCCGTATCCTCATCTTCCGCGGTTAAAGCCGCTCTTTCTTTATCCGATAATGCCCGTGAATATAGAGGAAGTAATGCCGACGGAAAGGGGAATATTTCCGAATGGTATTATTTGAAAAGTGAAATTTACACTTCCGTAATTGCAATGGGCTACACTGCCGAAGTAATAAGCGATTATTTTTCCGGTAAAAAGGGTTCCAATAATAACGAGCATGAGAAAAAAATACTACAGCTGCGTTCCGATACTTCAGCATTGGCGGTTTTAAAAGATAAAAGAATTATGATGAGCGATAAGCGAAGCGCTTTTAAATTGGACCCCAGCAAATCTCCGGGATTTAGAGTTACAAACGTAAAAAATATGGAAAAAAGCTCTTTTGATTTAAATCTCGTTTCTACGGCTCTTTTTAAAGAAGGGGTAGAAACTTTTGTAAATGTAGAGCTTATTCCCAATAAAGATAATACTCCGCTTACGGGAGGCTCTCAGCTTGCAAACTATAATGCAAGTAATATCAAAGTAAATTTATACAAATGGAACGGAACGGGAGATGAAAGCGACAGCTTAAAAAACTTTATCGAAGCGAATCTTGTAAAAACTGAGATATTGGATTTTAGCACTCTGACAAGTACGGACTTATCGAATAATGTAATAAGTGTTGACGGCACCAATTTAAAACTTAAGTGTAAACTTCCTTCGGGATTTTCCGAGGGGAATTATTTAATATCGGTTGAAGGTACCGATGTTACAAATGCAGAATCGAATAAATTTGTCGCTTATGATGACGGAAATTCGGCTAACAGCGGTTTATTTGTATGTAAATATCTTTCGGCAGGAGGCGGAGTAAGAGTAAGGCCTGTGCGTTTAACCGATAAGTATGTACGCTCCGATTTTGATATCTTTGCCGATGTTACTGGCTTGGGCGATACGGGTAAAATTTATTACGATGTAGATAATCAAAATGTTCCTGAGGATTCTTCTAAGGCCCTTACTTTGGAAACGTCTCCCGGAATACGGTATAAGGCTAATGTAAATATAGCCTCTCTTACCGACGGCGACCATAAAATTTGGTTTAAGGCAAAAAGTTCTACGGGCGGAACGGACAGCGACTATATGGAATTTGTAGTTGATAAAACGGCTCCCGCTATTGATATAAGTTATCCTCTGCCTTCCGAGCCTCAAGCGGGAGAAATAAGCGTTTCCGGAACAATTACGGACCTTTATTCCGGGGTTAAAGAAACAGGTACAAAATGGATAATAGGAAAAAGGTCTTCCGTGCCTGCCGAAAACGATACAGGTTGGAAAGATATGAACGCTTCCACTAAGGGTTCATGGAATTTTTCGGTTAATTTGGATTCCGTACTTAACTCCTCTATGTATGGAGAAGCCGCGGGCGCTTATTATAAAATCCCCTTATATATACGCACTGAAGATTCCGTAGGTAATATACAGGTTCATACAAAAGAGATTCTTTTTAACCCGGACGGAACAAAACCGGTTGTAAGAGTTCTTTCTCCCGCAGCGGAAGCCGTTGTAGGCGGAACAATTCAGATATTCGGAACTGCAAGCGCGGTAAAAGGCGGCCCGCAGGCTGTAGGTGAGGTATACATTCAGTTTTCAAAAAACGGCAGTTTTTCAAACGGTTCCGACTGTACTTTCGGCACGGATTCCTCTTCGCCATCTTATACAGCGGATTGGTATCAAAGCGGAAACGGTCAGCTTATTCCCAATACGAATACGGCAGGCGGTGCGGAATGGCGTATCGAAATTAACGGAAACGGAGCCTTTAACGGTACAAGTCAGAGACAAGATGTTTATTTCAGGCTTCGCGCAAAAAATAAAACAAATAACATGATGGGCGAATGGACGGCTCCGATTAAAATAGTCGTAGACAAAGAGGCTCCTTTAATTACGGAAGCGAAGATAGATAATACGTCAGGCTCTTCTTCTCCGCAAAGTTATGAAACTAATATGTGGATAGGAAACGGTAAAAAATTGACTGCAAAATTAACCGACCCTTCAGGCATAAAAGAAGTGAAAATTACTTCTGCGGAATTGAACGGAGGTATATCGTATAGTTTAACTCAAAATAATATGCCTTCAAACTGGCTTACGCCCAACGGTTCCAATTACGATTTAAGCATACCTCTTTATTTAAACACTATGTCTTCATCTGCGGGCGGCAAGTTTTCTATAAAGGTTTCCATTACCGAGAATACTTCAACGAGTTTAACTTCCGAAAATACCTTTACTTTCAGGTTCGATACCGTTGCCCCTACAGGCGATTTCGGCGAAGCGGTATATATTCATAACGGAAACTTTTCCGCTTCATCAATCAGCGATGTTCAGCTTGCACAAAAAGTAACGGAGTTAGGCGGTAATGCGAGTTCCGGGGCGGGAGCGAAAATATTGGCGGGAAATACCGTACTGACTGTAAGCAGTGTAAACGGCAATACTATAAACTTTACTCCGGCAATTACATCGGGAATTTATAATTATATTCTGTATAAACCGAATACTTTAATATATAACGGTACAGGCAATTGGATTGTACATGGTGTTGCAAACGATGACGGTTCCGGTATAAAAGAAGTGGAGGTTTGGGTAAGCGTAAACGGTAGTGAAACTTCTAAAACCCTTATAACCGAAACGGATACTTCAAACAGGATAACCCGTCAGCTGGGCGGCCAATGCACATGGAAAGGCTTGATAGATTTAAGTTCTCTTTCCGACGGTAACGGTTCTTTGCATTATAAAGTAACCGATAAAAGCGGAAATATCTACGGCCCCGTTACGGCAGCCGTTCTGGTAAAAAATAAGCCGATAACCGTAAACTCGATAAAATTGAGCACGGATATAGGAGGCTCATCTGTAGATTTTATAAATAATACGGATAACAATGCTCTTACAATAACGGCCGATTCAAATAGGGATTATACCGGCACTTTTAAGAGTAAAAACTTTGCTTTTAAAAATAAACAGAATTCAAAGATAATCGTTAATTTTACCGGAGGACAGGGACAGGTAAAGTACAGGCTTAAAAAAAGCGATGATACCGTTTTGAAAGACCTTACGGATATTTCAAGCGGAGGCGTAATAGATTTACAAAGCCATATAGATACGATAGGTAATTCCGACGGTAACCCTACAACTATAAAGCTGGAACTGTGGGACAGTGCATACGGGCTTGCTGCAGGAACTACTTCAGCCTTTGCAAAAATAGATATTACAACTCTCTTTGATGCCGTTGACGGCAAAAAGCCTACGGTAACGGTTTTACCCTTCCACTGGAACGGCGAAGATGATAATTCTTTGTATGAAAACAAAAGGCTTAACGGGCATATTGAAATTGCAAATATCTCAGGACTTTCCGCAGGCTCATCGGTATCGGGTAAGGTAAGCTTGAGAGGTTTTGCTTACGATAATATAAAAATCGAAAAAATTTCTGCGGTGCTTCCAAACTCTTCTTCTTTAACGGTTACGGCTCAAAGAAGCGGCAGTACTTGGACTTCCGATAAAAATATGAATTCCGACGGAGCCGAATTAAAAGTTGAAACGGTTTCGGCAGATTACAGCGGTTACTATGTAAAATGGACTCTTAATTGGGATACTGAAAAGGCAAGTGTAGGTACCGGAAAGGAAATAAAAATAACGGTAAATGACGGAAGAAACGGGGACGGAGACTCTTCCGATACCGAACATCTTCCTTCAGTTACTACCGTAACCCGCAGTTCCGAAACCAAGGCGGAAAATGCCGTATTTGCAAATGCAAAGCAGGGGCAGTTCGTTGTATTTAAAAACAACGGAGAAAAGCAATATTTAACCCGTATAAGCGGTACGGCAGGAAACACTGTTACGCTTGAAAACAGCGTTCCTACGGAATGTACGCAGGCTTATTTATACGATTATACTTCAAACAAAGCCAAGGCAACCGTAAATATTGTGCCTTATGTTACGGATATCGAAACCCAATTAAAAAATGCCGACGGTGTTGCCAAGGGTGCTTTCTCCAGGGCTTCAACGGGAGAATATCCGGTTAGGGCCGGAGAAACCGTGAAAATAAAGGGCTTTAATTTAAACGGCGGTAACGTTAAAATTAACGGGTCTTCCGTTGCAGGCAGTTTGGACAGTTTAACAATACATACTAATCAAGCGAGCGGTGATTTAACTGTTACCGTAAGCTCTGTGGAATCAATCAATAACAAGGTTGATATAACAAAACCGTATAATATTGAAGCCAACGGCATAAATAACAATATCCTCACGGCAAGACGTAAGTTATTTGTATGGGAAATGAAGTCGATTATTGATAATAATTTTATGGATAGTCCTCAATTTGTGATGGATAAGGATTCAAATTATTATATGTCGTACGGTTCGTTAGCCGGTACTGGTGCAATGAGTTTTCATATGATGAAAAACGGCACGGTAAATAATACCTCATCGCAAATGGCTGCACAATATATTATCGAGCAGTGTTATAGTAAGTATCATAATACAATAATAGGCTATGATGATGCTGGTAATATGTATGGTGGTGCAAGTAACACCGACAGAGCAAGTAGCAGTACTAGTTTTACTTTCTTTTCTAGAGAGCAAGGCTCTAATGCTATTGGTAATAATGGTAATTATAATGGTGGAACGAATAGGCGAAGACTTGAAAATAATTATAATAAACTTAGAGGGGTTTATGATGTAAATCGCGTTCAGATTCCGAAATTATCGGTAAGAGGAAGTGGAAGCGGAGCAAAAATTGCTCTTGTTTATTATGACAGTAATAATGATAAATTACCCGTAAAATTCCGTTATGGTACTGTGAATTCAGCTGATAGTATAACCGGTGGTATAAGCAATAATGTTGATAGTAATGGTGGTGGTAGTGATCCTAACAATTCCGGTTCTTCTCAAGGTTATGAAGTCATAGCAGATACCACGACAGTACATAAAAGTGGTAGCTATGTAGCTGTGGCGCTGACTTCAGAAAATAGGGCTATTGCTGTATGGTATGACGCTGCAAATGGAAATTTGGTGTATTCATATCGTGATATAGGAACAAGTTATAATGCTCCTGCAATGAATGCTACTGATCGTAAAACTAACGAATGGCAAAATAATGCAGTTATTATTGACGGAGGTGCCCCATTGTATGTTGATATTATGCTTGATGATTCAAACGGATTGCACATAGGCTATTATTCTAGCAGTTTTGGAGGCGTAAAATATGCATATCTTCCTCCTGCCAAGGTAACAGGAGCTAAACCTTTATCATCTGACTTTAAAATCGCAAAAGTGGATAAATATATGAATCCCGGTGCTTATTTAAAAATTGGAGTACGTAAAGAGAACGGAAAACAAGTCCCATATATTTCATATTATCACAATGGGTTCTTTGGTTCTGTAAATTCTGTTCGTATGGCTTGGTTAAAAGACGGAATTGCTAGTGATAATGTTGTAAAAGATGGCCTTACAGATGAAGCTAAATTCACAGGTAATTGGGTTGTTATGACGGTACCTGCAAGTTCGGGAATTCGGCAGTACACAATTTGTCAGGGTGTTCCGCTTAGCGGTACTTATGCTAATGATATCATTGCTGCATATTTTACCAATAAAAATTATGAAATGGCGGTATTAAAAAGATAAGTAATTAAAAAAATATTATAACCTGCAATTTCCTGTTATGGAATTGCAGGTTTTTTAATTTTAAAATACGGCTTAAAGTACGTTAAAACAAGAAGTTTTTAAATCAATTAAAAGTCGGATAATTCTCCCACTGTTGTCAAAACAAAAAATCTCCAGACTCTAAAGTTCTAAAAGTTCCTTCCGTTTGGGATTTTATAAGATAAAATAAAAAGTGTTTTAATTCCGAATATGTTTTTTCCGAAATATCCAGTGTACGCGATATTTTAGGGATTAAATTTTTTACCGCAAACAAATATAAAAGGCTTTCCGAAGAAAGTTTAAAATTAGGTTCACCTTTTTGTAAACAGTTTTTACAAACGCAGGCGTCTTCATTAGGGATATAAAATAAAACCTCTTCGTTTTCATTATTCTTTACAAAGGACAAATTCTCAATTTTTCCGCTTAAATGTAAACCGCAGCGGTTGCAAGTTTCCACTTCAGGTGCAATACCCGAAAAAATAATTACACGCCATAAAAACCTCAGCAAAGCCGTTCTGCATTCCGTTTCATTTGAAGAGGCGATACCGGTTAAAAAAAAATTAAGAATTTCCCAATCGATATTACCCTTTAACTTTACCGCAAGTTCCGAAGCAAAGGCCGCACACCAAAGTCTCGTTAAATTATCTCTTAAACCGATACGGTATTCCGTTACTTTAAAATCGGTTATCTTATTGGAATTCTTTATCGGGTTTGAATAAAGCCAAACGGTTCCGCTTTGATACGGTACTACAAGTCCTCTCATCTTGCTTTTCGGCCCTCCGAAGACGGCGGCTTCCAAAATGCGTGAACAGTGCTCCTCTCCGGGCAAAAGTAAAACCGCATTGCGATGCCCTTCTCCGAAATCTTTAACGGAAAGGATAAGAGCTTCGGAAGACCATGAGCGGCAGGACATTTATTTTGAACCTGCTTGCTCTAAAAGAGTTTTTGCTCGGCGGCTTAACGCTCCGTTGCTTTCATTTTCCGCAATTGCAGAAACAAGAGGTGCAAGTGAAGAATATTTATTTAATTTAAACATATCCAGTCCTATGCTTTTAAATAAAACTTCCTTATGATTCATAAAGGCTTCTGCAATTTTAGCGGTTGCACCGTTTTCTATTTTGGAAATAATCTTACCGAGTTCCGAAGCGAATTTGTTTTTTTGTTTATTTGAAGCTGAAAGAGATACAAGCGTTTCTTTTTCGATATCAGCATAAATAAAATCAAAATTATTCTTTAAAAAATATTCTGCAATTTTAAGCCTAAGCGTAATACCCGTTTTTTCATCGTTAAAAGCTTCTTTAATCCATTCATTCGATTCGCCGTCATTTAATTCCGATAAGGCTTCTATTGCTGCAATCCGTACCGTATTTTCAGGGTCTTTTTTTGCCCGGTATAAAATATACGGAACCGCAGCGGAATTTTTTTCTTCTTTTGCCGATTGAATTGCCTGAAGCCGCACCTTGTAGTATGTATCCTTAAAAGCCTGTAAAAGAACGGCTCGGGCTTTTTCGGTTTTAAAACCGGCAAGACCCTTAATTGCGGCGGTACGCAAAACGGGGTCTTTGTCCTCAAAAAGTTCCGTTAAAACGGGGACCGCTTTTTCATCTCCGATTTTTCCTAAAGCCGCCGCCGCCGTTCCTCGTATTATAGAATTTTCTTCCGTATCCGCCGCAGTTTTTTCAAGGAAATCCCAAGTTTCACCGCTATGCAATTCTTCCAATGCAAACATAATATTTTGTTTTAGAATAAGCGTTTCTTTTTCATCTTTTGAGCTGTCCGATTCAAATAATTCGGAAAGGAAAACGGCATCTTCCGCTCCCCCTATTTTTCCTAAGGCGGTAATCGAAATCGCCGTATAATCGCTATCTTCGTCTTTTAAAATTTCGCGTAAATATTGAATACCGTCCGCAATTTCCAAATCGCGGATATAAGCGATTGCGGCATTTACCGTATCTTTCGGATATTCGTAACGGTTTTCTAAAACTATAAGAGCGTCCGTTTTTAAACAAGAATTTTTCTTTTGTGCAAAATAAGCGAATAAGGCATTTCTAACGGCAGGAACCTTTGTTTCGGTAAATATTTTTTGCAAATCGGAATCGAAGCCATCTTCTTTTTCGTTTTGCAAGGTTTTTATAAGTTCAAGAATATCATCTGCAAGACCGTAAAGAATAATATTGCGTCTTTCTTCCGTTTCGGAAATTTCTTTTTTTGAGGTTTCCTCAGTCTTTCCGTTTTCGGATTTTTTTTGCTCCTTATCCGATGTGTGTTCTTCGGAGGGCGGATTTTGCGTAAATGCAACAGAAGCATAAATAAGGATAAATAAAAAAATAAAAGGTGTTTTTAAATTAAGTTTTTTTTTCATAGTTTCTCCCGTATCCAATCTTTTATTATCGGTTCGATACTCGGCAAAATAAAGCCGAGTTTTTCAATGCCCTTATGTTGTTCCGAAGCCTCCCAGTTTTGGAAAGGATTGTCGTAATTTTCTTCAAAAAAATCATATATCAGATTTTCCGCATCTACGTATTCGCTTTTAAAAACCGAAACCGTTTGTACGGTTTGTTTATCCAACTCTTTTCGTATAGAAGTTCTGATATTTTCAAAAAACATACCCTTATGCAGTTTATAACTTGAGCCTGTCATAAGCTGTATTATTTCGGCAATTGAACCTGCCGGTTTCAGCTCCGGCTGTGCAGGAAGAATAGGTTTTTCTCTTTTTTTAAACACGAATAATTTAGGCGTTTTCGGTACCGTCTTGTTCTCTTGAAGTTTTTTTTCCGTTTTTTTATTTTCGGATATTTTCTTTTGCGTTTTTACCTTTTTTATTTTCGGTTTAATTTCTTTTGCTTTTTTCCGTTCTTTTTTATCTTTATCAATATCGGTCGAAACGGTTTTTTGTTTTGCGGGAGGCAGGGCTTTTTGTAAGTTTTCTTTCGGAGGTGGAAGAGCTTTTCGGGTTTCTGCATTTTGCATAGTTTTTTGACCCGGTTGCGGAAGCGTCGCTTTTACCTTGCTCCACTGGCGCTGCAAATATAAATCTCCGCTTATGCTGTAGTAATAACCGCTTACTATGTTAAGTAAAACGGCCTGAATAATTTCTTCATCTTTCCAGCCGCGGTATCTTCCTATTTTTACCGCTTGAAAAATATTAAAGTGATTTGTTTTATATTTTCTGCTGTAAAGCAAAACGGCATTTTCAAAAGCGGAATTTGAATACATAGGCCAATATTTAAGCATATATGCAATAACCTTATCTTCCACCGATTTTATTGTTTCAGGGATTATTATAGCTTCGGTTTGTTCTTTTGTAAAATAATTTTTGAAAAATCGAAGGCGGGCTTGGGGCGGTATACGGCAGCTTGTCTTTTGCGTAATGCCAGCTCTTCCTGTTCCGCCTTATATTCATTTACTGAAGAAAGCGTATCCGTTACATAAAGTCTTATAAGTTCCGCCGATTTTTTCATAGCATTTTCTTTAAAATTTAAAATCGCCGCATAACGTGAAAACTTTTGTGTAAATGAAATTGCGGCAAATCTGTCGTTTGAAATTGCCGAAACGACGTGTTCGCATTGCTGAATAACATTGTAAACGTCATTGGGATTTAAATTTGAAATTTTTTCCGTGATAAAAGATATAATATGTTTAATTTGAACAATAGTTTTTTGTGCAAGTGTAATTAAATTCTGTGTAAGCAGTTCTTGAAAGCGCGGCGATTTTTGCCTATAGCAGGACATTAATTCCACCCTCATTTTTTCATCGGGGTATTTCCGCTTTAATTTTTCATTATATAATGAAAGAGCTTCGTTCATAAAGCCCGTTTTTCTAAGCTCGAAATATCGTTCAATATCCAAATCATCGGAAAGGCTTAGTTGAGGATATTCCTGTTTTAAGACTTGTTTTTCAAGTTCCGTTATTTGTACCATAGATTCACCTGTTTCCGACTATAGTATAGAAAAAATAAAAAAAAACAAGGTATAGATAGTTAAAGAAACGTTTTTTATTTTCCGCCTATGTTTAAATATTAAAATGGAAGATAATATGGAAGTTAAAATAAAAAACGATTTTTATTTAAGCAAAATCCTTGCGTTTTTTGTTATTTTAATGTATACTTTAAAAATAAGGAGTGTGAGTATGCTAAAAATCAACAAAAAACTTTTCACGTTAACGGGTTTTGTAATGATGATAGCGGTATTTTCAATGCTGTTTTCTTCATGCGAAACGGATTCAAATTCTTCAAATGAACAATATGCTTCCATTGAAGCAAAGGCGCCTTCCAACCAAGTGGATATTCTCTTGTTTAACGACTTTCACGGTAACGTTGCGGAAGATACACGCCCCGGAAAGGGTAAAAATGCGGGTATGGCAAAGATGATAGGCTATGTAAAGACCGCAGGAAGAGAAAATCCCAATACGATTGTCGTTGCCGGAGGCGATAATTATCAGGGAACCGCTATATCCAATTTAACTTACGGAGCTCCCGTTTCGGCAATGATGAGGGCAATGAATGTTACCGTATCGGCCGTCGGAAATCACGAGTTTGACTGGGGCGTTAAACACATGACAAAGTGGCAAAAAGACGGAAACTTTACATTCTTAGCCGCCAATATCGTAGATAAAACGACAAAAAAACCGGTAACTTGGGCAAAGCCGTATATGATAATCGCAAAAGGCGGATATAAAATCGCTTTTATCGGTTTGGCTCACCCCGATACCGTTACCTTAACTAGTGCGGAACATGTCAGCGGTTTGGAATTTACCGACCCGGTTATGGCGGGACAAGAATGGGTTGACTATCTTTTGGCGGGAAAAGCCCGCGAGGGAAAACCCGATGCAATTATTGCATTAACACACATCGATTCGGACCAAAAAGATGACGCTATCAGCGGTAATGCGGTAAAATTGGCTGAAATTAAGGGATTACATGCAGTGCTTTCCGCACACAGCCACCGCACGGTATCCGGTACGGTAAACGGAATGCCCGTTCTTCAAGCCTATTGTTACGGAAGAGCCGTAGGAAAGCTCTCTTTGACATTCGGTGAAAATAAAGAGCTGGTAAAATGCGAGCCCGTCGTTGATGAAATTTGGAAAACCAAAAGCGATATTATCGAAGATGAAAAGGGAAAAGCCGTACATGAAAAATATGAGGCGGAGCTTAAACCCATTATGGGTGAAGTTATCGGAACCGCCGAAGGAGAGTTTACCCATGAGCGAAGTGATAAGGGAAGTAATACTCTCTTAGGAGCGTGGGCAGCCGAGGTGCAACGACAATTAGGAAAAGCCGATATAGCAATTCAAAACGGAGGCGGTTTACGTAGAACGCTCGCCGCGGGAAATATAACCGTAGGCGATTTATACGAGATTATGCCCTTTGACAACTATTTGGTTGTTTTCGACCTTTCGGGTGCGGAAATTAAAAAAGCGATAGACCATGGTATTAACAATCCGAACATCACGGACGGACAATTTGCAGGTCTTAGAGTTGAATATGACGGCAGAAAACCGTTTGAAAGCCGCATTACCAAAATTACGCTTATGGACGGTACACCGCTTGATATGAATAAAACCTACAAAGTTGTTGTAAACAGTTTTATGTTTACGGGCGGAGATGCTTACGATTTCAGTAAAGCAATGAACGCAGCTGAAAGCGTGTCCATACGCGATGCTTTAATCGATGCGATTAAAAAAGCAAAAACAATTACACCTAAACCGGTAGATTATATCAAAGATATAAGTAAATAACGGAGAAAAATTATAAAACTTACGGTGCGGAAATTTTTAAAGATAAGATTTCCGCACTTCTTTTTTATCGAATTAACAAAAGCGAAAAAAACATTGTTATGAAAAAAAATCTGTTTTTATTTTTTATAAGTACGGTATTATTCTTTAATTTATATGCGCAAAAAAACCTTGAGGAAATTGACCCCAAAGACAAGGGGTTGGCGGAATACTACAGCACGCAAATGAACCGCCCGAAAAGTCAGGTTGTAAAGGCGCGCGTAATAGAAATAGTTTATGACGATACAAAAGAGCTTCGTCCCGATATTCCTGTAGAATCGGATTTTAGATATCAGCATTTAAAGATTAAAATTTTAACGGGTAAACACAAGGGGGAAATTTATACCGTCCGCAATACGGTTGAGCTTGCAATTCCGTATAAACTTATTTTTAAACTGAATGAAAAAATGATTTTACAGCTTGATGAAGATGAAAACGGCAAGGTAAATACTCTTAAAATTTATGAAAGAGCAAGGGATATAAAGGCTTATATAATTATTTTCGTTTTTATTGCTGCCGTGATTTTTGTAGGAAGAAGAAACGGAGTAAAAGCTCTTGCAGGTTTAGGAATTACCATTGCTCTTATATTCGGATTTTTTTTACCCCTTATTATAAAAGGCGTTAATCCTATTTTGCTGGCCCTTTTCGTTTGTGCGGTTTCGACGGTAACGACACTTTTTATAATCGGCGGAAACAATAAAAAAACATATACGGCAATTTTAGGTACCATAGGAGGGGTAATTATTGCAGGTATTTTTGCTTTTACCGCAGGAAAAATTTTGCAGCTTTCAGGACTGGGAAATGAAGACGCTCAAATGCTTGCCTTTATTCCTCAGCATAAAAAAATCGATTATCAGGGACTTTTGTTTGCCGGAATGATGATAGGAGCTATGGGTGCGGTTATGGACGTTGCAATGTCCATTTCTTCTTCAATGTGGGAAATAATTTCTGTAAGCTCCGATATTTCCGACAGGCAGCTTACAAAATCGGGAATGAATATAGGGCGGGATATTATAGGCTCAATGTCGAATACTTTGATTTTAGCTTATGTAAGCACTTCAATTCCCGTGCTGCTCCTGTTTATAATTTTTTCTAACGGGTTTACCGAAATTATAAACTTGGAATTTCTTTCCGCCGAAATTTTGCGTGCCGTTTCGGGCAGTATAGGTTTAATTTGTACAATTCCTATAACTGTAAAACTTGTATGCCTTTTCAGAAAGACGGAAGAACGAGCTGCATAACATCTCGGTGTAAGGCCGAGGTAAAACGGAAAGAGCGGTATTTAAAAAAAAGCGGAGTACTATACGTAAATATCTCTTTTTAAACTTGGATATATACCTTACAAACGGAAATTATAAAATAAGATTTCAGTTTTTCGGCAAAAAGTTTGAAAGCTCATTTACTTTTAGAGGCGGTCTTTTAGGCCCGAATTCGCTTATTCCGTATTTATCGAATTTTTCTACAAGAGCGGAAGAAGGTTCTACAAACTCCACCGCCAAATTTGAAAAATTTGCGCTTACGGTTATGAATTTTTTAGGTTTTTGAGGAGAAAGCATTAAGGAATTTTTTCCGTAAACTTCACCGTTAAATGTAAAACTTTCGTTTTTATTTTGAGTTATAAAAACATTGCAATTTTCTATCTTTTCCGCAATTGAAATACTTCCCTTTGAAGAGCTTAAGCAAAAGTCCGCAACCGCAACTATTTGCGAGTTGAATATTATACTCCCTGACGAATATGCTATAAGCACATTTTTAAGCATAGAGCCCGTAATTTCCGCTCTGCTTAATGTTCCCGAAACTACAAAATAAACAGCCTTTATTCCGCTTACTTTGACTGTTGAATTTGAGGTTTGAATACGGCAGCTTTCAAGTAAATAATCTTTCGGTACGTAAATAAAGATTGTTCCGCTTGAGGGACGAAAGCCCGTAAATCTTAAACTGTTTCCGCGTTTTACCGCTGAAAGATTTGAACCTTCCGAAAGCTCTTGTTTATAACTTATGCCGCTTTTTTCCGTAGGCTCAATTATAACGTCTATTCCCGAAACCGTAACTTCTATATTTGTAATTTCGGAATTTACCGTAACCGTTTTATCTTCTCCGTTTTGAGCATAAATTACGGAAATTTTAAAAATATTTAAAAAGAGGAAAAAAGCATATAGTTTAAATTTCCGTTTACCGTTCAAACTGCCTCCGGTTTAATTTGATGTGCCGCTATTTTCGTTCCAATAATAAGAATCGGGATAATTCCGCTTGCCGAAGATTGCCGTGCCTACGCGGATTAGGGTAGAGCCTTCTTCGATAGCGGCCTCCAAATCTCCCGTCATACCCATAGACATTACTTCCATGGAAACATTCGGAATATCTTTTGCAATAATCTCTTTTCGTATTTTTTGTAAAAGTTTAAAGCAGCAGCGCACCTTATCTATATCATCGGAAAAAAGTCCTATTGTCATAAGACCTTTTATATTAAGGCAGGGGAGGGCTGCTATTTTTTCAGTAAGGGTAATGGCTTTTTCAGGTTCGCAGCCGAATTTACTTTCTTCTTCGGAAGTGTTTACTTGAATAAGGATATCAATGCTTTTATTTTCAGCTTGCAGCCTTTTACTTAACTTTTCGGCAAGTTCAAGTCTGTCTACCGATTCAATACAATCGGCATATTTTATTACGTCTTTTATTTTATTTGTTTGAAGATGTCCTATAAAGTGTGTTTCATGTTTAATTGAAGAAAGGGCTTTGAATTTTTCGGTAAGCTCCTGTACCTTATTTTCCCCGATTAAAAGTTCTCCGTAGCTCATAGCTTTTAAAATACGCTCAGGTTCTACCGTTTTTGTAGCCATAAGGAGGCGTACTTCTTTAGGGTTCCGTCCGCAGGCTGCACATGCGGATTCTATGCGTTTGTGTACGGCTTGTAAATTTATTTTAATTTCGTCAGACATAATTTCCTCGATAATTTAATTTACCGAAATTGGAGTAATAATTCAAGAGGCGGTCAGACTTAATTTACAGTTTAACATAATTTTATAGGATACACATATTGAAGAACTGTTTGAAAGAGCCTATAATATTATATCAAATAATTCATAAGGAGAATTTATGAAACTTGTAGAGATGACCGTAAAAAATTTCGTTGCGGAAACTGCGAGCGATTCGCCCGCTCCGGGGGGCGGCTCCGTTTCCGCTTTGGCAGGTTCGCTTTCGGCGGCTTTGGGACAAATGGTAATCAGGCTTACAACAGGCAAAAAGGCTTTTAAAGAGCTTGATGAAAAAACTCAAAAAGAATTTGAAACAAAACTGCCTGAACTTGAAGCGGCTCAAAAAAGGCTTGATGAGTTAATCGATGAAGATACGCAGGCGTTTAATGCTTTTATGGAAGCTTTAAAACTTCCGAAAAATACCGAAGAGGAAAAAGCAAAGCGCAGTAAGGCTATGTCCGATGCAACCGCAGTTGCCATGCAAATTCCGTTGGAAACTGCAAATACCTGTCTTAATGTGTTAAGACTGTTACCTATTGTTGCCGTTTACGGAAATAAAAATGCAGCTTCCGATATAGGTGTGGCGGCTTTAAATGCCCGTTCAGGTTTGGAAGGCGCTATTTTAAATGTTAAGATAAATTTAGGCGGAATCGATGATAAACCTCTTTGCGAAAAAACCCGTGCAGAATGCAATAAAATGCTCGAAGAGGGAGATAAGCTTAAAACGGAAATTTTAAAAACCGTTTATTCCAAAATAGAATAACAAGGTTTAAAACCTGTCCCTTATGTGGTTTTCCGGGGACAGGTTTTTAGCTTAAAGCTACTATTGCTCTTCGGAAAATTTCCTGTTCGTTTTCTTTGATTGTTCCCCCTGCGGTTTTTAATTCTTCCGCAATTGTTTCAACTTGTATTACAGCTGCCCGGCGTTCAAAGCCCATTTCGGTTAAAGCGTTTATTATATCTTCAAATTCCGGTTTTTTACCTGTTTGAATTTTTCCGGTACCTGTGTCGGAAGATGTAAGCTTTCCTTTTAATGCAAGAATCATTTTTTGAGCCGTTTTTTTGCCTATGCCCGGCACTTTTTGCAGTTTTTCCAAATCTCCTTCTTCCAAAGCCTGTTCAAGTATTGAAGCGTTTAATCCCGACATAATTTTAATGGCTTGACGCGGGCCTACTCCGTCAACCTTTGTTAAATCCAAAAATAGGGAGCGTTCCGCAACGGTCGGAAAGCCGAATAATCTCATTTGTTCTTCACGATGATATAACCATGTATAAACCTTTACTTCTTTCCCTATAATTCCGAAGTTGTCCAAGGCTAAAGCGGAAACGAAAATTTCCCACTCAACTCCCGAGGTTTCTACATACACCGATTCTAAAGTTTTGCCGGTAAGAATTCCTCTTATACTGTTAAACATAAAAATCAGTTCTCCTTACATCTCCTAAATTTATTTTTGTAATTGCGGCCGCAAGAGCATCTGCTGCATGGTCCGGTTTAGGAACGGCAGCTAAACCTAAAATTATTTTTACGGCATTTTGTACTTGCGCTTTTTCAGCTTGGGCAATCCCCGTTACGGCTTTTTTTATTGCATTGGGAGCGTATTCCGACACACTTATTCCGTTTTGCGCAAGAGCAAGTAAAACAACGCCTTTCGCTTCGGAAACGGTTATTGCACTTGTAACATTTTTTGCAAAGTAAACGGTTTCTATCCCAGCCTCGGCCGGTTTATATTTTTTTACCAATTCCGAAATTTTGTTAAAAATAATTAAAAGCCTCTCTCCTTGCGGCATATCGGACGCGGTTGTTATTGAACCGTATTCAATACATTTAAATTTATTTTGAGAAAATTCTATAATTCCGTAGCCCGTATTTGCAAGACCGGGGTCTATACCTATAACGCAGGGTATAAGTTGTTGTTTTTTCATATTGGTTTCGTATTTTTAATAATGCATGTTTATAGCGGATATTTTAAACACGGCAACTGAGATTTATATTTATAATGCTTCTATTTCCGCTTGGGAAAGACCGGTCAGTTTAACTATTTCAGAAATATCATAATTGTTATTTTTCATTAGTTTTGCCGTTTGTCGTAAACCTTCCATTTTTCCCTGCGTTATTCCCTGAGCTATACCCTGAGCTATACCCTGAGCTATACCCTGAGCTATACCTTGTGCCATCCCCTGAGCCATACCTTGTTCATGACCTTCTTTAATTGCATAGTATTTGGCTTCATCCAGTATGCTTATCATTCTCATATATTCTTTCCTCCTTGCTTCATTTTGCTTTATTTCTTTTATTAAATTATCGAGTTTTTTGGTAAAAACCGTTTTGCTTGTTTTCCCGTTCATATACTCCAAAAAGGCTTTAAGCTCTGCAGTTCCGGCTTTTTCCGAGGCCTTGCTGTTTACGATAATTTTATTTATTCCGTCTTCCAATAGAATATCGGGTGATTCCGTACAGACGGTTTTAAAGGTGTATATAGGTAAACCCCTGTTAAGATAATCAAAGGGACAAAAAAAGATTATAAATGAATCTGTTAAATCATTATACAGTTTTCCTTTTTCAAGGCTGCCGAGGTCTATAGCAGACTGATAGTATCGCATACGCCGTGCTAAATCCTTTTTGTCAATAGCCTGCATTTCTATATCATAGATATTTCCTTTTTCGTCCTTTGCCCATACGTCAAGCCGTATACCTTTGGCATTTCCCGCATCGGCAATGACCTTTTGATAGCCGATTTCCGTTACGGTAGAAATTTTGTTACAGAGTACTATATTGATTAAGTCTTTGCATACCGACGGTTCTTGCATAACATGATAAAATATAAAATCGTCAACGATTGTCAATTCTTCAAATGTTTTCATATTACTCCCTATTTAAATTAAGCGGTATTAAGTTTGAGCCCTTAATCTGAATAATTATACCATAAAAAGGCGGTATTTGCAATTATTAATTTAAGGGTGTTTAAATCCTTTCCGATATAATTTGATTCGGCAAGATTTCTTTTACCGCTTTACAGGAAGCAATTGCGGATTCCGAAGCTAGTATTGTCGAGGAAAGCGTATTTTTGTTTTGCAAAAGAGTTTCGGCACAAGTGCGTAAATCATCGGCCGTTGTTTTAAGCATATTTTCAACCGTCCGTTTTTTCACGTTATACGATATTCCTGATAAAATATCTTTAAATGCGTTTGCTCCCTTTCCTGAAGGAGTAAGAGGTGTGAGTTCCCGTCCGTATCTTCCGGTAATTAAACTTTCAATAGTTTTTTCCGAAAAATCTTCTTTCAGGGTTTGTCCGATTGCATTTAAAAATTCGTTAAGTGAATTTACCGGATTCGGGTCGCGGTATGAAACAAGGGCAAGAAAGGATTCTGCCGCCATAGGAACCGTAAATGCACCGTAAGCGCCGCCTATGCTCCGGATTTTTTTCCCATAAGGGTCCGTTTGAAAGCCATTTGCATAAAACAGCTTCTGCAGCCTGCTCCATTGTTCCGAAAGCGGAAGATTTAAACACGGAAACTGCAAAGCCTACTTGAAGCTGAGCCGGAATAAGCTCGAGTCTGTTTTTTTCTTCTTTTTTAAATTTAAATTCATTTTCAAAATTTAAATTCGTTCTTTTAACGGGAGCTTTAAAAGATGAAGTTGAAGATGTTATGTTTTTTTCCAAAGCTCTTTTTAAATCGGCAATATTTTTTCCGGTTCCCGTAACTTCGACTATAATACCTGAGTTAAAAACGGTTTTATATATTGAAGACAATTTTTCAATTAAACCATTAAGAGCCTTTTCATTTTTAATTTCGGAATAAACGTTTCTTAAAAATTTAAGCTGTGAAATTCCTGAAAGGAGTTCCCGCTTTGCATTTTTTTCCGAAAGGGGAGCCGCCGCACGGAGAAGTGCAAATGTATTACCGTCTAAGGCCGGTAAACTTTCAAAATCGTTTTTGCGCTGCGTTACCAAATCGGTTAACCGTTTTTTATCCGAAAATGAAACCGTCTTTAAAAGGCTCGAATACAAAGTCCATTGTTTCCGGAATTAACTCGCCGAGCATTTTTCCCGAAACCGTTATCCAATCTCTTCCCGCAATTTGTTCTATACTTAATTTGTTTGTATTTTTTAAAATAGGAACATCTTTGCACGGACTCATAGAAAATACGGCGGCACTTGCTCCGAAACCTCCGAGTAAATTGGCTGCTTTTGAAGATGCTTCACTCCATGTTAATTTATCGGTACTCATATTCAGCATACAAGATGTTAAAAGCGGTATATACTTATACTCGTCATCGGACAGATTATCTATGGGAAATGCTATTTGAAAATAGCCGATTTCATTTGTAGGCTGTTCGTGAAGAACAACGGGAACTTCTTTTATAAAGATAAGCTCCTCAGGAGCCGGTTTGGGCAGGGGCGGTAAATCTTTTTTTGAAATACTCGGAATAAGTGCAAGATGTTCTAGGCTATCGGGAGTTTGTTTAAACTTATCCGCCTTTTCCTGTTCTTCAAGCATAGCTCGGCGCTCTTTTTCGGAAAGAGTTTTTTCAAACATTTCGGCTCGTTTTTCCAAGCTTTTATCCAAGCGTTTGCAAAACTCCTTGTCCGGGTATACTATTGTAAGAGCATAGTGATTATTGTCTATTAAATATTTTTGAATTAAATTTTCTACATAACGATTTTCAGTTTCAATATCTTTTTTAATTTTTTTAAACGTCTTAGTATATTGAATAGTGCTTTCGGGATTATGTCCGTATGTCCAGCCGTTCATAGCGCGCTCCATAAGCGTAATTCCGAAAGGCCCGTAATTTCTTTTTATTTCTCGGTTACTGAAATCTATGGAATGAATTGCAGTTTCTATTTCTTTTTTACTTATTCCGTCTTTTACCAATTTACGTAAAGCGTTAAACACCGTATTTTTAAATTCATCATGTTTTCCGCGCTTTGCATCTTTTATTCCGAATGTAAAAGTAATATTTCGTATACTTTTACTTACTCCGTTATAGGCATATAAGTCTTCACATATTCCGGACTCAAGTAATATTTTATTTAAGTAAGCCCCGTTATGTCCTATCAGAATTTCGCCGATTAAAAAAGCTTGCATCAGTTTTTCGGTATCGAAGGTTTCAGGTAAAAGCCAATTAAGCACTGCGGATTCTTTTGTACCGTCATCGCTTTCACTTGCCGGAGCGGGAACCGAAAAGGTAAGAGGTTTTTTATAAGGTTTAATGGGCGGAACAAAGTCGGGTTTTTCGGCAGCTTCAAATTTTGAAAGAAATTTTTCTTCTAAGAATTTCATTTGTTTTTCCGTAGGAATATTTCCCATTAAAAATATGCGGCAGTTTACGGGGTGGTAATATTTTTTGTGGAAAGCCTTGTATTCTTCATAAGTAAGGTCAGGAATTTCCAAGGGACTCCCCCCTGAGTCTTTTTCGTATATACTTCCCTTGCAAATTGATGCGGTTGCAGCATCATACATAACTCCGTCAAAGTCCGAATAGTTTGCCCTCATTTCATTTAAAACAACGCCCTGTACGCTTACTCTTCCGTCTTCTCCTATTTCAAAGCGGTGCCCTTCCTGTTTAAAGGCCCATTCTGCAAGATTCGGAAAGAATACGGCATCGCCGTACACGGACATTAAATTAAAATAATCGGCTTCAACGACGGAGCTTGCAGGATACACGGTTTTATCCGGATAAGTCATTGCATTTAAAAAAGTGTTTACGCTTTGCTTTACTAAAACCATAAAAGGGTCTTTTAGCGGATAATTTTTCGAGCCGCATAAAACCGTATGCTCTATTATATGTGCGACTCCGGTGGAATTGGGCGAGGAAGTCATAAAATTATATGAAAATAAATTCTCTTCATCGTCATTTAAAATATGATAAAGTTCCAAGCCTGTTTTTTTGTGGCGTGCATAAACGCCTACGGCATTAAATTCCGGTAAGGGATTTTTACTTATAATTTCAAATCCGTAAATCAGTTCACTCATATAAAATATTCTCCGAAAAGTATTTTAATTTAATATAAGGAAAAATTCAATAAGTCCGAATTGCCGTATGAAAAATAGCGGTGCGGAAAAAATACGGCGTTTAAGACCTGCCGGATATCCGGCTCTTGAAAAATATGCCGATTTGGTATAAAACCATATCGGTAAAAGGATTTTAAATGATGAACACTGATGAAAGAATTTTAATTGTAGATTTCGGCGGACAGTATAATCAGCTTATTGCCAGACGGGTAAGAGAACTTAATGTTTATTCTGAAATTGTAAATTATAAAAACGCTATTAGTGCAGCAGCGGAAAATAAACCTGTAGGTATTATTTTTACGGGAGGGCCTAACAGCGTTTATGAAAAAGATGCTCCTAAACCGGATAAAAAAATATTTGATATGGGAATTCCGATTTTGGGAATTTGTTACGGTATGCAGGTTATGGCCGATTGTTTGGGCGGAAGTGTGGAAAAAGCTTTAAAAAACGAATTCGGAAAAACGGAAACAATATTTAACCTCAGCCATCCGCTTTTTAAAAACATAAAACAAAATTCTGCCGTATGGATGAGTCATATCGACAGTGCAGCAAATCTTCCGTCCGGATTTATTCCTATTGCGGAAACATTAAATACAAAAAATGCCGCAATGGCAAATGACGTAAAAAAATTATACGGTATCCAGTTTCATGCCGAAGTTGAACATACGGAAGAGGGGAAAAAAATCATTGAAAACTTTTTATCCATTTGCGGTGCCAAACGCAGTTGGAATATGAAAAGCTTTTTAAATGATGCCGTTAAAGAAGTACAAGATACGGCAAAGGACGGAAAAATTCTTCTTGCTCTTTCGGGAGGTGTAGACTCTTCCGTTTTGGCGGCTCTTTTAAATAAAGCCGTAGGAAAAAATTTAACTTGTATTTTTGTAGACCACGGACTTATGCGGAAAAATGAAGGCGATGAGGTTGAAACCGTTTTTGCAAATTCCGAAATGAATTTTATAAGGGTGAATGCAAAGAAGCGTTTTTTAGATAAATTAAGGAGCGTAACGGAACCTGAAAAAAAACGCAAAATAATCGGAGAAGAATTTATCCGCGTTTTTGAAGAAGAAGCGAAAAAACTTGGAACAATCGATTTTTTAGCGCAGGGAACAATCTATGCGGATATTGTGGAAAGCGGAATAAACGGTTCGGCCGTAATAAAAAGCCACCACAACGTGGGAGGACTCCCTGAAAACATAGGTTTTAAGGCTTTAATTGAACCATTACGTACCCTGTTTAAAGATGAAATAAGACTTTTAGGAAAAGAACTCGGGCTTCCTGATTATCTTGTATACCGCCAACCCTTTCCGGGGCCCGGTCTTGCAATAAGAATTATAGGAGAGGTTACGGAAGAAAAACTGAACATTTTGCGGGAAGCCGACGCAATTTGGCGCAGCGAACTTGAAAATAGCGGCATAAAAAAAGAGTTAAGCCAATACTTTGCCGTTTTAACCGGAAACAAAAGCGTAGGTGTAATGGGAGACTTCAGAACTTACGATTATACCTTGGCATTGCGCGCCGTAAAAACCTCGGATTTTATGACCGCAGATTGGGTTCGCATTCCTTATGAAATTCTCGATAAGGTTTCTTCTAAAATTATAAACGAGGTAAGCGGAATAAACAGAATAGTTTACGACATAACTTCAAAACCTCCGGCAACCATCGAGTGGGAGTAAGACCGCTTCTTAACATATTTACAAAATACCGATAAAAGTGTATAGTTACTTTAATGGCTGATACCACTTTTGTATTATGTTTCTCTCTTTTATGTTCAAAAGATACAGATATAAACCCATATATTGTCATCGGTTCGCTTTGGTTGTAATAATATAATTGATTTTTCTCATACATTATTTCTATTATTTTTATACTTGCATAGAGTCAAGTGTTACTATAATAGCTTCTTATAGTAATAATTTGAATTAACTTGCGAATACATGCTATTTTTTTGTTGCTTGTTTTTAACAATAAAATTCCTATACCGAATCTATCATCTAATATGAATACCGGTGTCATAGCATTCAGATGTAAATAAGGAAGAAATAATTTTAAGTTATTTTGGAGTAATATAAGTAAGTGTTTGCAAAATTACCTAAACGGGTATGCAGTTTTTCAATTCTATGAATTCCTTTAGCAGTTCGATCTGATATTCTGTATAAGAAGTAATATCTTCAATATCTGTATTATGTATATAAAATGAATTATTTATAGAATGGAGCTATCTACATGCGGTGATCTGTTTTTGGTTACATATAAAATCCTCTATTTGTTATAATTCTTCCCATATAGCGAACAAGTGTAATACTTTTTGAATCCTTAAATATTGATTATTTGTTATCGTTTCAAAATGTTGGCAAAAACAGTATGCAATAATTCAAGTGTTCTTTATGCAACCTTGAATATGTGTTTAGAAGATAGTATTTGTATCATTGAAAATAAATCATTTTTTATTTCCATATATATTAATAACTGATAGTATTGATTGTTTTATACTTTTGATTTATTTTCAATATAGTTTTATTGTTTATTATAAACTTAATTGATATATTGGATCGTTTTAAGTATACTATTATCTCTTGTGTCTTTATCCTATAGCTAAAGAATAAATTTAATAGGTGTATTATTAAGATATTTATGAGATGGAATACAACCAAATTCAAAACAAGTAAATTTAGGAGAGTTTAAAGATAAAACAGTCTGTCAAAACTCATAAACAAGTATGACATCACGAGATAAAAAAAATTACTTTCATGTTATAATATTTTAACTAAATAAAACATTCGTATGAAGGCAAAGAAATGCACATAGGATGTCCTATATATATAATAATACTTGCTTCCTAATAAAAACAACTGGCTGAAGACAATTACAAGATGTTTGATGAGGTAAAACAACAATTGAAAATCATCGATTGATGTCACTATAAATTAAAACTTTTCAGTAAAAATAAAAAGCCGCGTGCTGCCCTTATTTGACGGTGTTTTGGACTCCATAGGCCATACCTCAACAGATGATGCGCCCGATATAAAAAAGGAGGCATTTACATTTTTGAAAATAAAAGTTCTATTCCCATAAGAAAAAGACAGAGTAGATACGGAATAAAATTATTTTAAAAATACAAGAAATAAGAAAGAAAAAGCCGTCTCAGGGTTTACAAAGAGAATCTGTGCAATAATGACAAGAGTGCATCTTTTCGACAAAGCTCCAAGTATAGCGACAATCGGAATAATAATACGAAAATATCGTATGTTTTATTGAGCCGATATAAAAAATCGCAGGAAGCGCTCAAAAGCAGGTAAAAAAGCAGCACGGCGACAACGAAAACCGTATAATTTAAGAGCTGAAAAAAAATAATCGAATTCGATATGAAGCATATAAGACCTACCAGGTTGTAAACTGCACTATGCGGAATTTACCAATACACAAGAACGGCGATGATGTATAATATATCAATCTTTTGTACATCTGTCAGTGTAAAGAAAACTCTAAATGAAACTACTCAAAGATTCGGCAAAGGTATAATCATTGTCAATGACAACGGCAGCGAAAACATGTACAAGGCAAGACAACAGCTTTCTTCTGAAAGAATTGTTCAGTATTGGTATCGTCCGTATAAACCGAAAGATAAGTCGCTTCTATAGCACTTCATCGGAATATTGCACAGCGAATATCTTGACGGCATTATGAACCGATGTCTGCCCCTGAACTCCAAAAATGGTAGACCGATGGTTTGTAAGGTATGAAACATATTCGTCTACATGGAGCATTAAAGTTCTTGACTCCAAAGCAATTTACGGATACATTTGACTCTGGTTAAACTTTCTGATATGTCCTACACGTTATGAGTACGGACAACAGTCTTTTATTTTAAACAAAAAAGTGGTATAATAAAACATATAAAATCTATTTTAAAAAATGATACTATGAGATTTTAATATGATAAATTATGAAAATTATTGATTGATTGATTGATGGATTGATTGATGGATATTATAGATAAGACCGGTTTTAAGGTACTGAAGATATTGAAACTGTTATACTTAATAATTTTAATAAAGTATATGAATAATTTAGTTATAATATTGAGGACATTATTGAATACAAATGAGGATGAGAAAATGTATAAATCTATTGATTTATTTGCCGGCATCGGAGGAATAAGATTAGGATTCGATCAGGCTTTTAAGAATGATATTAAAACTGTTTTCATAAGTGAATGGGATGAAAAAGCGATGGAAACTTATAAAGCAAATTTTGGTGATAATATAGATGTTGTTGGAGACATTACTGAAATTGATGAAAAAGATATACCTAGTCATGATATATTATTGGCAGGATTCCCATGCCAGGCTTTTTCTCTCGCAGGGCATAAAAAAGGTTTTGAAGATGCGAGAGGTACATTATTTTTTGATGTTGCAAGAATTATAAAATATCATAGACCGAAGGTTGTGTTTTGTGAGAATGTCAAAAATCTTGTTAATCACGATAGAGGGCGTACGTTTCAGATTATAAGAAATATTTTGGAGGAATTGAGTTATGCGGTGTTTTATCAGGTTTTGAACAGCAAAGATTTCGGAGTTCCGCAAAACAGAGAGAGGATATATATTGTAGCATTCAGGAATGACATAGCACCTTCGGATTTTGTATTCCCGCAAAAAACAGATGACACAAAAGTTATAAAAGATATAGTTGAAGAAAATGAAGTGTCTTCAAAGTACTATTTATCTACGGCTTACTTAACATCCTTAAAAAGGCACAAAGTGAGACATATTTCAAAGGGAAACGGTTTCGGATATGAAGTCAGAGAAGCAACTTCCGTGGCTGGAGCTATTGTGTGCGGCGGAATGGGAAGAGAGAGAAATCTTATCATTGATGAACGCTTGACGGATTTTACTCCGGTTACTCATATTAAAGGCGAGGTAAATAGAGAATATATTCGTAAGATGACTCCGAGAGAATGGGCAAGACTTCAGGGGTTCCCTGATGAATTCAAGTTGCCGGTTGCAGATACGCACTTGTATAAACAATTCGGAAATTCGGTAACGGTTCCCGTCATACGCGCAATTGCCGAACAGATCAAGCTGTATCTTGAAAAAGTAAATGCGGAAACTAAAAAAAAGAGAATAATCATATAAACAGATTGCTATTGTATGGAGGTAGTGATGATTACGGGAAATAAAGGAGAATGGTCGGAAATATATGTTTTATTAAGGCTCCTGGCAGACGGGAAGATATATGCGGCCGACAGTGAATTGAATAAACTGAAAGATGTGTACTTCCCTATCATTAAGATAATAAGAGAAGAGAACAAAGGTGAAATCAAGGAATACTCTACAGGAGAGATCGTAGCCATATACATTAACGGTTCAAAAGTAAAAGAATTACCTGCGACTGAGTTTGAAATGCAGTCCGAACTTCTGTTAAATGAAATCAACTCTAAAATTTCAAAAGGGGCATTTTCTGTAGAAAAAACGCAGAATTTTATGGATAAAATTTTGTGTTATAAGCTGTCGGCACCCGCAACGGACAAAAGCGATATTACAATAAAAATAATCGATATAAATACCGGTTACAGCCCTACAGTAGGGTTTTCCATAAAATCGGAATTGGGTTCTTCCCCTACTCTGTTAAATGCAGGGAAAACCACAAACTTTATTTATAAAATCATCCACGGTTATCCCGACTTGGTTCGAGAAGCAAACGAAATATATATCGTATCGGCGGGTAAAAATCACACGGATGTCAGAGGACGAATCAATAAAATCATTGACGAAAACGGGCAATTGAAATATTGGAAAATGAATAATCAGACTTTTAGGGATAATTTGGTATTGATTGACAGCAATATGGACAAAATCATCGCCGAAACTCTTTTGTATTTCTATAGAGACGGGATAAGCAACTGCGATGAAATGGTTGAAAAACTTGAACGGGAAAATCCTATGAACTATGGAAATGTCAATGCTTATAGGTATAAGTTCAAGAAGTTCCTGACTGCCGTAGCATTGGGAATGAAACCCGCTACGGTTTGGGACGGTGTGGATGAAGCAACCGGAGGATATATTGTCGTAACGAAAGAAGGCTATGTTCTTGCATATCATATATACAACAGAAATTACTTTGAAGAATACTTATTGAAGAACACAAAATATGAAACGGCATCCACTTCAAGGCATGATTTTGGGGAAATATACAGCGAGAACGGGAAAGATTTTATTAACTTAAATTTGCAAGTGAGATTCAGATGATGAAGAAAAATAAGCCCATGACAAGAAGTGAAAATATGGCGAGAGTTAAAAGTAAGAATACAAAGCTTGAAATTTTTTTTAGGAAACTTTTATGGCACAGGGGTTTTAGATATAGGGTTAATTATAAGAAATTACCTGGAAGTCCCGATATTTATATTCCTAAATACAAGGTTGCTATATTTGTAAACGGGTGCTTTTGGCACATGCATGAAAATTGTAAATATTCATCTATCCCCAAGAATAATCACAATTTTTGGAAAAATAAACTTGAAGGAAATGTCGAAAGAGATAAGCAAAACTACAGTCAACTTGAAAGGACAGGCATTAAAGTAATAGTTGTTTGGGGATGTGAAATTAAAAATATGATGAAAGACAGCTTGGTTTTAGAAAAAGAATTAGATTCAACACTCCAAAAGATTTTTTATAATTCTTTAAAGAAGTAAAATAATGTTTAAATATGCAGCCTCCTATGAAAAATATGTCGGAATTTAGATTTTTTTCTGGTAGTGGATTTATTTTACCGTAGATGAAAAGCAGTTATATTTCTTGTTATGTATTTGAAATCATGTAGTGATAGATAATTTAGGGAGTATTTTGAAAACAGAAGGTTTAGATGGAAAGACAAGCGGTATTAAAGTTTATGTAATAATTTTGTTTTTTATTAAGAAAGAATAACATGTTTTACTAATGGTTGTTCATATAAATATCTTAATATAATTATTAATTAAACAAATCAATTATATGCATTTATTTACGGATAATTTTATCCTAAATCAAATTAATAGTAAATATATAAAAAGGAATATTTTAAATAATTAAACAGGAATATTATAAGCTATATCGATTATATTGATATTTAAATGGAAATTATCGGTTCCAAGATAAATTCATAAGGCAAGTTCATGTTGTGAAGAGCATGAAAAGGTTTGTTTTTTCCCAGTGAAAATGAAGCGGTGAGCCGCTCAAATAATTTTTTTTAACAAACATATCTTAATTTCCGAAATGAACTCTGTGAAATAGTATACATTTGTCTCGGTTTCAAATACAATATACATTCAAATCAAAGATGTTCGTCAGCAGTATAAATTGCATTGTTGTTTTTTTACTCACTGATTCTATTTTTTTCAGTTTACACTGATGTTTCTCCTTCATCCGACTTCTGTTAAAGCAATCGTCTTGTCTGGCGGAACGAGTCGTGAACCGAAGCTTCGGCATTAGTTGACCGTATATGCTTCATTTTCTTTTAGTCTCGTGACGAAAACTATACTTTTTGCGGAATTTGGCAATATTTCGTAGTTATAGATGAAAACCTTATGTAAATTTAAAATCATGTCTAAACTATATTTATTGTTATTACAAATATATACGGAATAAGTGCTTTATTACTTTATGTTTGCAGTATACTTGTAAAAAATCGGATAAATAAGAGAAATATAGATAATAAGTTCGGTTTTAATAATAACAACATTTATTTTATGATAATTATATGAAATAATATCAGAGTACATTTTTTATTGGAATAATGCCGCTTCTTAACATATTTACAAAATAGCGATAAAAGTGTATAGTTGCTTTAATGGCTGATACCACTTTTTCGGTGCTTAATCTTTTGGATTTGGACTTGCAAAAACATGATTCTCTTGAGCTTACCTGCGTATCAGGCCGGACCGGACTTTCAAACAAGATTGTTCTGCCCGATATAAATAGGCCGGGTCTTGCCCTTTCAGGTTTTTTCGATTCTTTTGCGAATGAAAGAGTTCAGCTTTTCGGACGCGGAGAAAATGCTTATCTTAAAACTTTAATTGAAAAGAAGGACCTTTCTACCATAGAACAGATGTTTTCAAAAAAGATTCCGTGTTGTATTTTTTCACACGGTTTAAATCCGCCTCAGGAATTTTTAGAAATAACTGATAGATATGAATGCCCTATTTTAAAATCGGAACTTTCGTCAAGCGAATTGGCTTTGCGCCTTTTGAGAGTTTTATCGAATACGTTCGCTCCTAAAATTTTGCTTCACGGCGTTTTAGTTGAAGTTTTCGGATTAGGTATTTTAATTACGGGAAGCTCAGGTGTAGGAAAAAGCGAAACGGCTCTTGAACTTGTAGAGCGCGGACATCGCCTTGTAGCGGATGATGTTGTAGAAATTTCCTGTATAAACGGAAACACTCTGGTGGGCAGAGGAGCCAACAAGGTTATCGGGCATCATATGGAAATACGCGGATTGGGTATTATAAATATACGGCAGCTTTACGGTATAGGAGCCGTTAGAGATGTAAAACAAATACAGCTTGTTGCAAAATTGGAAGAATGGAATGCGGAGAAAATTTACGATAGGCTTGGAACCTCAGGTCTTACAATGGATATTCTCGATGTTAAAATTCCTATGGTGGAAATTCCGGTTAAGCCGGGACGGAATGTTCCCATTATTTTGGAAACCGCTGCAAAAAACGAAAGGCTTAAAAGCATGGGGTATTTTTCGGCATTGGAATTCGGCAGAAACGTTTTGCGTTGGATTGAATCCGATTCGGCACGTTCGCCGTACTATACCGATGACGATACTTATTAAAAGGATATATTTATGATTTCAAAAACCGTTAAAGTTCAAAACAGAGCCGGCATACATGCCCGTCCTGCTTCGTTAATTGCACAAAAATCGAATGCCTTTGCTTCCGATATTTTTTTGTGCCGCGATACAAGTAAAATTAATGCAAAATCCGTTATAGGTATAATTACAATGGCTGCAACTTACGGGACGGAGCTCACGCTTACTTGTGAAGGGCCTGACGAACAAGCCGCTTGCGACGCTATAGAAAATATTTTTAATAACAAATTTGAAGAAGAATAGACAGTTAAAAATATCCGGTTTGGTATGTCGGACTTTTTTGCATATATCCTGAAAATTTAAAAAACGGAGTTCCTCTTTTAATTTTTCTCTTGACATTTTATAAAATTTAGGTATACTAATAAGATATAAAACAATTACAGGCGGACTGTTATGAAAAAAAATACTTTTTTAACAATATTTTTTATTTTTGCTTTTTTTGCAGTGCCGGTTTTTCCGCAAGAAAATATTTATAATAACCTTCTCGAATACAGATACGGCAACGACCCCGATTTTTCACTTATTAAAAATAATTCGGAAATAGCAAAAAATAATTATAACTCGGCTAAGGTAAATTCTCTTTTTGCAATTGAACTGAGCACAGGTAAAATGAATCTTACGCTTACTTCCGATAAAGAAAAAGCGAAATTTTCAATGGAGCCTTATGCTTTGCTGGGTATGCCCGTTTACAATAATCTTGCTTTAAAACTCACTTCTCCATTCAGCACTGCCGATAACGGTCAAACTTCAAATAAGGGTTTTTCCTTGGGGCTTTCCGCCGATATTTACGGTCAAACGAGAAATAAGTTTAAACTTCAAATCGAAGAGGCTTACGAAAATATGAAACAAGCCGAAAAAAAGCTTCTTATCGGTAAACAGCTTATTGAAAAAAAACTTCTTACCGACATTCAAAAAATGTTTACCGAATACTCGCTTGTGCTTTCAAAAAAACTGAATACGGTTCAAGCCAATATAAAATATCTTCAAACCGTAGCGCAGGGCTTTAGCGAAAACTCCGCAAAATTGCGTACCGCAAAACTTTCACTTATGTCTTCAGAACGTGAAGAAAAAGAAGCCGAATTTTCTTTTACCGTTTCCTTAAAAATCTTTTCCGAATCATGCGGCATACGGCTTGATGAAAGTAAGACCGATGATTTTCTTGTTAAACTTGCTTCTTCCATACCGAAAACAAAAATAACTTCAATCGAAAATTTAAGTGAAGAAAACTACAGCGTTATTTTAAAAGCGGAAAGGGATTATAAAAATGCCCTTGTACGGAATAAAATAGAGTTAAATACTTTTACCTTATCGGGAGAAATGGGATTTTCGGATATGAATATTAAAACCCCTTTAACGGAGAAAAATGAAAAGTCCGTAAGTACCGGTTTAAATATGCTTTTGCCCGGAATAAAACTTTCAACGGGGCTTCTTTTTCCGCTATCGGAAAAAAATTCCGTAAAGTCCGAAAAAGAGCCGTCTTTTCAATTATCTCTTGCAATAAACCCTATAGCGATGTACGATTATGCGCTTAAAAGAAAAAATACGAATCTTTTAAATTTAAACGAAAGGATAAAACTGAATGAAATAAAACGTAATTTTGAAAACGAATTTAAGTCATTTAAAATTCAAAAAGAAAAATTTGAATGGCAGCAAAATTTATATAGTGAAGAACTTGACGTATATAAAAAAAATGCGGAAGACCATGCACAATGGTTTACGCGCGGCGTAATAAGCTCTTTTGAAAATATGCAGGCGGATATAGAATATAAAAAGGCTCTTATGCGCTATGCAGATGCAAATATCAATGTAAATATTTTTAATGTAAACATAAAAGAATTATTTGAAACCGGAGGTAAATAATGGAACGGACGGAATTTGAAAAAAAGAAAGCGAACAAACGGAAAAAAAGAATTAAAAAAATTTTTATAAGTATTGCAGTTGTTGTTTTATTGTCGGTTTTATATATGCTTTATAAAGCCGCTTTTACAAAAACCAAGGCGGGTAATTTTTCTACCGTTACGGTACGTAAAGAAACAATAAAAGAACAAATTCAAATTTCCGGTTATATAGAGCCTGCTCAAAAACAAGTTTTACAAGCCTTAGGCGACGGTATTGTAAAACGTGTAAATGTAAAAGAAGGGGATAGCGTTAAAAAAGGAGACTTGATTTTTGCTCTGGACAGTACGCAGCAAGAGCTTCAAGTTGAAAAGCAGGAGCTTGCCATAGCTCAAGAATCCGTACGCGGTTCTTCACGGCAGCTTACCCTAATGCAGGAAGAATTAAAAATGTTAAAACTGCAATTAAGGGATAGAAGTATTTATGCAAAATTCGACGGAATTATTGCGGCGCTTGATATAAGTGAAGGCACCTATGCGAAAGCTCAAAATAATTTCGGAACTCTTATAGACCGTTCCTTTTTAAAAGCCACGGTAACTGTTGCCGAAACGGACGCTTCGCGTCTTTCGGTAGGTCAAAAAACATTATTAAATTTTCAAGCCGTTCCGGGAGTTGAAGTTGAAGGAAAGGTTATCGCATACCCTTCAATTGCAAGAAGGGATTCGGAACGGGGAAATACCGTGCTTGATGTAAAAATAGTTGTAGAAAATCCTCATAAAGATATTTTACCCGGTTACTCTTTTTCCGGTATAATTGTTGCAGGCGAAAATCAAACTATATTATACGTAGAACAAAATGCAATTTTTTATGAAGAAGGCGAGCCTTATGTCAGAAAAGTAGTAAACGGAAATTCAGTTGAAAAGGTTAAAGTTGAAGTTACCGCTTATATTAACGGATTTGTTAAAATTTTATCCGGTTTACAGGAAGGAGATGTTTTGGATATTACATCTACAAGTAATAACGGGAGATAGCCTATGCTTGAAAATATTATACGCTTGGATAATGTAATTAAGACATACATAATGGGCGATGCGGAAGTGCATGCTCTTTCAGGAGTTTCTTTTGAAATCCCCAATTCTTCTTTTGTTTCGATTATGGGTCCTTCAGGTTCAGGCAAATCTACTTGTATGAATATGATAGGCTGCCTTGACCGTCCGACTTCAGGCAATATTTACATTGACGGAATTAACACCGCCGATATGAGCGAAAACGACCTTGCTGTATTGCGGAATGAAACCGTCGGTTTTGTTTTTCAACAATATTATTTACTGCCCAGTTTGACCGTTTTGGAAAATGTTATGCTTCCTCTCAGATATCAAGGTCTTTCATTTGATAAAAGAAAAAAACGAGCTTTGGAAGAATTGGAAAATGTAGGCTTATCGGAGCGTATAAAGCATAGACCCGGTGAATTATCTGGAGGACAAAAGCAGCGTGTTGCAATTGCAAGGGCCTTGGTTACGCACCCTAAAATAATTTTGGCGGACGAACCTACGGGAGCTTTGGATTCCGAAACGGGGAATTCGGTTTTGGATTTATTTTTAAAAATAAATAAAACCGGGACTGCAATAATTGTAGTTACCCATGATTTGGGAATCGGTGCTATGGCGCCGCGCTCCATTCATTTAAAAGACGGAGCGGTAATTTCCGATACTGCAAATAAAACTTTATAAGGGGATAAGTATGTTTGAAGATTTTATAAATGCTCTGCAAAATTTCAGAATAAATAAAATGCGCACCTTACTTTCCCTTTTGGGAATTGTAATCGGCGTTATGTCCGTAGTAATTATTACCACGTTAAGTCAATCTTTATCAAAATCCATATCGGCCGAGTTTGAACGGTTTTCGCTTGATACATTAACGATACGTGCGAGATGGAATCCCGATACGAAAAAGCAATGGGTTCAGTTTACGGAAGAATATAGAAATACCCTTATGCAAAAAATTCCTAAAATTAAAAATATTTTTTATACAAACGACTTTAATGCAAAATTTTCAAAAGGCAATACCGTATCGGGAAACAAACAGGTCTATGCTGTAGAGCCGGACAGACTGGAAGCTATGGGTTTACAACTGGATTACGGAACTTTTTTCAGCTTGGGAGATTATGCCTACGGCCTTCAAAAGGCGGTAATAGGGAAAAATATTGCGGAAGAACTTTTTCCGGAAGGAAGGGCGGTAGGCAAAACCGTAACACTTCAAATATCTTCAGGTTATAATGATATTCCTCCTTATAATTTTCAATTTGAAGTTATAGGAGTATTAAAAGATTCTCAATCGTGGATGGGTGCCAGCCCTGCCGAAAGCGTCTTTATTCCGCGCCAATTTTATAAACATAAATTAATGTTTGCAGGTATGGAAGCCCGCGACCTTTGGTCTGCAGAGGTTAAGCTTCTTAATTCCGAAGATATAGAATATGTGCAGGCTCAAATATTGTTGATATCTAAGGAGCTTGCAAACGGCTTTGCCCGTCCCGTTTGGGTGTTTTCCGCAAAGGAACAGCTTAACACTATAAATAAGGTTGTTTCTTTAGTAGGAGTTGTTATGACTGCCGTAGCCGCAATTTCTCTTTTGGTAGGCGGTATAGGTATTATGAACATTATGCTGGTTACAATTACGGAGCGTAGAAAAGAAATAGGTATACGTAAGGCTTTAGGGGCAACAAAGACTGCAATCAGAAATCAGTTTTTGGTAGAATCTGCGGCGCTTACACTTACCGGAGGAGTTATCGGTGTAGGAGTCGGCTTAGTAATAAGCAATGTTATTGCAAAAACCGTATTGCCTATGCTTGCGGAAAATCCTAACGATATTACCGTAATTACCGCTTTTGATATTCAAGGCATTATTATTTCATTTGCAGTAAGCGTAAGCATCGGTATATTTTTCGGTCTTCACCCCGCATTAAAGGCCGCAAAATTGGACCCGGTAGAAGCCTTAGCGGATTAATTTTTATGGATATTGAAATGCTTGAATTTAGGGCTGCTTGTATTCAAGCTGCCCGTGAATTTTTTATTCAAAATAATTATTTGGAATTGGATACCCCTTCTCTTTCCGAATCGCTTATTCCGGAAACCTGCCTGGAGGTTTTCCGAACCGAATATATTGAGCCTGACGGGAAAAAAAAGATACCGCTTTTTTTAGTGCCGTCGCCTGAGGTTTTTATTAAGCCTGTAATTGCACAAACAAAGCGTTCCGTTTTTCAGCTTTCAAAATGTTACCGCAATGTTGAATCGAAAGGAAATATTCACAGTCCCGAATTTTCTATGCTAGAATATTATACCGTAAACGCAAACTATCTTGATTCCGTTAAAATTACGGAAAAGTTTTTTCTCTTTGTTTTAGAAAAAATAAAAAACTTTCCTCTTGCAAGTCCTTTTATTTTAGACGCCTTAAAAAGCGGATTTGAATGTTTAACAATGAATGAGGCTTTTATTAAGTATGCAGGGTTTTCTCTTGCAAAAGAAAATTCGGTAAGGGCTCTCGGATTTCATGCGGAGCGGCTCGGTTTGGGAAGTGCCGAAAAATATGCTGACTGGAAGCAAGATGATTTATATGAACTTATTTTAGTTCACGCAATAGAACCAAATTTGCCGCGGAATAAGGCCGTTGCTCTTTTGGATTATCCCGCCTTTGTACCCTGTCTTGCAGCGGAAAAAAACGAAACCGTTTATAATACAAAAAATGAAGCTCTTAACTGGAAAACGATGGAGCGATGGGAAGTTTATTTAAACGGAGTGGAGCTTGCAAACTGTTACACGGAATGCCGTGATAAAGAAAAAATAGATGCTTATTTTCAAACCGAAAACGCCTTAAAGCAAAAACACGCACTTGTTCCGCATCCTCCCGTAACGGATTTCGGAAAGATTTGTGCAAATATGCCGCCGTGTTCCGGTGTTGCGATGGGCTTTGACAGATTTATTATGCTTTTAACGGGAAGAAAAACCTTAGGCGGCGTGCTTTAACCGCCGTTTTTACCGTTATTTCTCCCGGTAAGGGTGCGGCGCATATTAAATAAAATTCGGTTTACTCTTGCGCCGCCTTGGATTTTGAATGATGGGTATCGCAGATGATACTCCTTACGGCCTGCGATACTCCTGCTATCTCTATCCGATAGTATAGCCCGCTTCCGTAATCGCTTTTTTTAAGCTGTCTACGGAAACCGTTTCAGGGTGTTCAATTACGGCCGTTTTTTTCTCCAAGTCAACTTTTGCCGTTACACCTGAAATTTTTGCCAACGCTTCTTCGACAATAGAAACACAGTGGGCACATGCCATTCCGTTTACCGTTAATGTGGTTTTCATAAATTTATTCTCCTCAAATTTATTTTTTTCAGGAATTTCCTGAAGTTTATATTTAGGTTTAAAGCGGTTTAACCTGAGCGCGTTCGTTACAACCGATACTGAGCTTAAACTCATTGCCGCCGCTGCAATCATCGGGCTTAATACGATTCCGAAAGCTGGATAAAATACTCCCGCCGCAAGAGGTATACAAAGAGAGTTGTAAAATAAGGCCCAAAAAAGATTTTCTTTTATATTTCTCATAACCGAACGGCTAAGCTGTAAGGCCGCCGCCGCCGTTTGAAGGTCTCCGTTCATTAAAATAATATCCGCACTTTCTACGGCTATGTCCGTACCGTTTCCGACTGCAATTCCCACATTTGCGGTCATTAAGGCCGGCGCATCGTTTATGCCGTCTCCTATCATTGCGGTTGTTTTGCCTGACGCATTCAATTTTTCTATTTCGATTTTTTTATTTTGCGGCAAAAGTTCGGCTAAAAATTCGTCTATACCTGTTTGTGCTTTTATTGCCGCCGCGGTTTTTTTGTTGTCTCCTGTAAGCATTACGGTTTTTATGCCCATTGCTTTAAAAGAATTTACGGCATCGATACTGCCCTGCTTTATTTTATCCGCAACGGCGATAATACCTGCAAGGGTTTTTCCGTCTCCGTTTAAATTTTCAACGCCGATTAAAAGAGGCGTAGCTCCTTTTTCGGCAAGGGAATCGATTAAAGGTTTTGCCTGTATAATTTCAATTCCGTTTTTTTGCATAAGTTTTTCGTTTCCTGCAAAAATCTTTAAATCCTTGTCCGCGTTTTCGGTAATACCCGATATTCCCAAACCGTGTTCGGCTGTAAAGTTCTTTATTTTAAGCGGTTCGATTTTTTCTTCTTCGGCTTTTTTTATAACCGCATTTGCAAGAGGATGTTCGGAAAGAATTTCAAGACTGTAAGCGAATGTGAGGATTTCGGTTTCGGTAAAATTTGCCGACCTTTCTATTTGAGTAATAACCGGCTTTCCCTCGGTAACGGTTCCCGTTTTATCAAGCACAACCGTATCGGTTTTATAAGCGGTTTCCAGGGCTTCCGCGGAGCGGATTAAAATTCCCAATCCGGCTCCCTTCCCTGTACCTGCCATAATTGCCGTAGGAGTTGCAAGCCCTAAAGCACAAGGACAGGAAATAACCAAAACCGCAATTGCTCTGGAAAGAGCGAATTCGAATTGAGCTCCCGTTAAAAGCCATATTGCAAAACTTATAAGCGAAATTAAAATAACGGAAGGAACAAAATAAAGGCTTATTTTATCGGCAAGTTTTGCAACCGGCGCTTTTGAAGCTGCCGCTTCCTCGACTAATGCGATAATTTGGGAAAGAGTGGTATCGTTTCCTACGCGTTCGGCACGGAATTTAAAGGCTCCAGAAAGATTAACCGATGCGCTTATTACCTTATCGCCTGCGGTTTTTTCAACGGGAATACTTTCGCCTGTAATGGCGGATTCATCTATTGAAGAATTTCCTTCTATGATTATACCGTCTACGGGAATTGATGAGCCCGGTTTAATTAAAATAATATCGCCTTTTACGATTTCTTCTACGGGAATTTCAAGCTGAATGTTTTCGCGTATTACAAGGGCCGTTTTAGGACTCAGATTCATCAGCTTGGTAATTGCTTCGGAAGTTTTACCCTTAGCGTTTGCTTCTAAAAATTTGCCCAATGTAACAAGGGTTAAAATCATTGCGGCGGATTCAAAGTATAAATCCATTGAAAAATGCCTTACGGTTTCAAAATCGCCGTGTCCCATTCCGTAGGCCATTTTATAAATTGCATAAATTCCGTAAAGCACCGAAGCTCCGGCACCGACGGCAACAAGGGAATCCATATTGGGCACCTTACGTATAAGAGCTTTAAAACCGTTTAAAAAGAATTTTTTGTTTACAATTAAGACGGGAAGAGACAATAAAAATTGAGTAAATGCGAAAAGAACCGCATTTTTTATTCCGTGTAAAAAATGGGGAATCGGAAGTCCCGCCATGTGCCCCATAGAAATATAAAAAAGCGGCAGCATAAAAATGAGCGACCATATAAGCCTTTGTTTGATTTTTTCTTTTTCTTCGTTAGCCGCATTTGTTTGAGCGGCACGCTTATTTTCAGTTTTTTCTTTACTTGTGTTTTTATTATCCAAAACTGCATTATAACCTGCGCTTTGTACCGCTTTAATTATTTTTTCAGGCGAAATTATATTTTCGTCGTATTGAACCGTCATATTGTTCATTAAAAGATTAACTTGTACCTGTTGTATTCCGTTTTGCTTTTCTACGGCTCGTTGTACATGAGAAGAGCATGCCGAACAGCTCATTCCTAAAATGTTAAATAAGGCTTTCATACATTTAATATACTAACTTTAAAATAAAACGGCAAGGGCGGCGGTTTTATGCTAAAAACGGTATGCGGAAATTTTCCGTCAATTGAAACGGCTTTTAAACTTATTATTTCCTTAAAATCGAATTTTTTCCCGCCTCTTTACATTACCCCGATATTGTAGTATCATCTTTTTTTATTATTAACTTTCGGAGAAATAACAATGTCAGAAAAATTAAGCGCAATTGAAATGGAAAAAGCTTACAATCCTAAAGAATTTGAAGAACGTATTTACGATAAGTGGGAAAAAAGCGGCTGTTTTAAACCCGTTAAAAAAGAAGGCACAAAAAATACGTTTACGGTAGTTATTCCTCCGCCCAATGTTACAGGTGTTTTACACATGGGACATGCTCTTGATGAAACTTTACAAGATGTGGCAGTGCGCTATCACAGAATGAAAGGCGATGAAACTCTTTGGATACCCGGAACCGACCATGCCGGAATTGCAACACAAAATGTCGTTGAAAAGCAGCTTAAACAGGAAGGCAAAACGCGCCGCGATTTGGGAAGAGATGCTTTTATAAAACGCACGTGGCAGGTAAAAGACGCTCATCATAAAATTATAACAAAGCAGCTGCGTAAAATGGGAGCTTCGGTAGATTGGTCAAGAGAAAGATTTACCTTAGATGAGGGGCTTTCAAAAGCGGTACGGGAAGTTTTTGTTTCTCTTTACGAAAAAGGTCTTATTTACGAGGGTAACTATCTTGTAAACTGGTGTCCTTCTTGCGGGACGGCCCTTTCCGATGATGAAGTGGAACACGAAGAAAAAAAAGGGGCAATGTATCATATTTATTACGAGCTTGAAGACGGGGCTTGTTTACCGGACGGCTCCGCAAAAATTGAAATTGCTACAACGCGTCCTGAAACGCTTTTAGGCGATACGGCAGTTGCCGTTCATCCCGAAGACGGCCGCTACTCCTCCCTTGTAGGAAAATTCGTAAAACTTCCTCTTACGGATAAAAAAATACCCATAATAGCGGACGAATACGTAGACAAAGAATTCGGTACTGGTGTTGTAAAAATTACTCCGGCTCACGATCCGAACGACTGGGAAGTAGGAAAAAGGCATAACCTGCCCGTCGTAAATATTTTAAATCCTGACGGCACCTTAAATGACGAAGTACCGGAAAAATATCGGGGGCTTACACCTGAAAAAGCGCGAAAAGCAGTTCTTACCGATTTGGAAAATTTAAATCTTTTTAAAGCGGAAGAAAAAATTAAGCACTCGGTAGGCTGCTGCTACAGGTGCGGCACCCATATAGAACCCTACGTTTCAAAACAGTGGTTTGTAAAAATGCAGCCTCTTGCAAAAAAAGCTCTTGAAGCATGGCAAAGAGGAGAATTGAAATTCTATCCCAAAAAATGGGAAAACACTTATTCTCATTGGCTTAATAATATCCGTGATTGGTGTATTTCACGCCAACTGTGGTGGGGGCACCGCATTCCCGTTTGGTATTGCGATGACTGCGGTAAAATGACGGTAAGCCGCACGGATATTTTAGAATGCCCTCATTGTAAATCAAAAAAACTTCATCAAGATGAAGACGTCCTTGATACTTGGTTTTCAAGCTGGCTTTGGCCGTTTTCAACTCTCGGTTGGCCTGAAAAAACAAAGGACATTGAACGTTTTTACCCTACAAAGGCCTTAGTTACAGGTTACGATATTATTTTCTTTTGGGTTTCAAGAATGATAATGGCCGGTTTGGAATTTACGGAACAAGTTCCTTTTAGCGATATTTTTCTTCACGGGCTTGTACGCGACAAACAGGGCAGAAAAATGAGTAAATCTCTCGGCAACGGTATTGACCCGCTTAATATTATAGAAGAATACGGTGCGGACGCTATGAAATTTACCCTTACCTTTATGTGTGCCCAAGGGCAGGATATTTTAATAGACGGCGAGGCTTTTAAATTCGGCTCCAAATTTGCAAATAAAATTTGGAACGCATCCCGCTATATTCTTATGAATCTTGAAGGGAGAACGATTGTTCCGGTAGAAAGAAAAGATTTAAAAGAGCTTGACCGATGGATTTATCATGAATTAAACGAGGCTGCAAAGTCGGTGAGCCTTGCTCTTGACGGCTACCGCTATAACGATGCTTCTCAAACCGTATACGAATTCTTTTGGAATAACTTTTGCGACTGGTATGTAGAAGGAACGAAACTTTCGTTTAAAAACGGCGATGAAGCGGAAAAAAACCGAGCCGCTTCCGTTTTGCTTGCTGTCCTTGAAGAAAGTTTAAGACTTTTGCACCCGTTTTTGGCCTTCGTTACGGAAGAAATTTACTCAAAACTCCCTAAAAATTGTGCCGAAGGAGCCTTGCCGCGCTTTGAAGTTTTAATGACCGCTTCTTACCCTACGGAAAAAAAGGAGCGCATAGATGAGAGCGCCTGCAAACGTTTTAGAGCTATGCAGGAAATTGTACGCAGTATCAGAGCCTTGCGCACCGAATGCGGAATCGATCCTCAGCTTAAACTTAAAACTTCACTTTTTATAGAAAAATCTTCGCCTGCCGAAGCCGCTTTTGAAAATACCGAAATAATAAAAATGCTTTCAGGGCTTGCAGAGCTTAATTTTATTCAAAGCCTTGAAGAAAAACCGGCTTCTTCAATCGGAACAGCAGGAGCGGGCTTTGAAGCCTTTTTAATTACCGGCGAGGCGGTTGATATTGCTCAATTAAAGGTGCGGTTTACCAAAGAACTCGAAAAAAATACTGCAAACGCAGCAAAAATTGAAGCAAAGTTAAAAACGGAAAACTTTGTGAAAAATGCGCCTGAAGAAGTTATTGCAGGCGAAAAAGAAAAACTGGAACAGCTTTTGCGCATGTGCGGAAAATTAAAAGGCTACTTAAAAGCTCTTGAGTAAATTGCGGCTAAAACCTTTTTAAAATTAAACCGGTTGTTTATAGTGATGTTATTATATCCGTAATAAACCGATTTTTACTTAATGCCCGAGGCCGGAGCTGTTGCCGAGTCGGTTCCTTATATCGATGAACCTTTTACATCACTTGATACAAAAACCGAAAAAGAGTGTTTGGATTTTCTGTGTAATGAAATACGGGATAAAAATGTTTTTGTTATTTCGCACAAATTCAATGTATTAAAGGCTCTCACAAAAAGATGTATTGTAATGAAAAACGGAAAAATTATTGAGGAGGGTACGCACGAAGATTTGGAGCAAAAACAAGGTTTGTATTATGAGTTATTGACTAATTTTAATATGCAGCGCAAAGATATAACAATCGAAGCCTAATCGGTATAGAGGGTTGTTGATTTAAAATTATTCTGGCAATGAGGTTACATATAAACCCGTTTTACCTACTTCAAAAAAACGCTGTTCTTCCCAAGCGGCGATAACGGTGTTACCGTAAATTGCAAAATAGGTGTAAACGGTGTTTTTAGGCAATTGGGGCAATTCGATTTTATTCCATTTTTGTTTTTCCGAATCGAGCAGAAGCATTTCCCCTGTAGCGAAAAGAACGGCTTTTTTTATATTTGCATTTTCGTCGCTTTTAAATTCGCACACGCATGCCGAAACATATTCGGCTTCTTCCGAAAAATCTTCTTGTTTTAGTAAATCCGTTTTCGATTTTGAATTTTTTGAAAAAAATTCGGCTCTTATATTTTTATAGCCGCTTTCTTTGAGAGGAACGGCAATTTCTTTTAACTTTTCATTTTGCAAACTTAAATTTAAATCTATAGGAGCGGTGTTTTTAATAACCTCATCTTGGCTTATTTGTAAATAATTTCCTTTTAAAGCCTCATCAAAAGAGTCGAAAGAAAAATAATTAAAAGTTATTCTATCGTTTTTTTCGGTTTTAAAAGAAGCGAACCATTTTTGTTTAAATTCCAAATTAACCAATTGGGCTTCTTTTTCAAGTTTAAATACGGAAGGAAAAATAAGGGGACTAAAACCGTTGTTTACAGTGTTGTATCTGTATAAAGAAACATTTTCATCGCTTGCATTTACGGAAGAGAAAACCGTATTGGTGTAAAACCGTACTAAAAGCCCCTGTTCGGTTTTGTAAAAACCGCCTGCCGTTCTTTTTGCAGCTTCGGTACTTTTTAAAACCGCAGGAGAATTTTCCGTATTAAAATCAAAGGCAGGAAGAATACCTTGTTTGTTAACGAGAAAAAAAGAGGGCTCGTACATAACCGCAACGCTTGAAACCCTTACAGCCTCCGTCCAGGGAAGAAACTCCGCATAAGGAGCGATTTCTGCCGATTCCGTTTTTATAAGTTCTCCGGCTGATGAAAAATAATACCATGCTTCCGAAAGTTTATTTTCTGATTTTGTTTGAGAATTTACGGTACCTGTTGTGTCCGTTATTTGAGAATTTTGTACGGAGCTTCCGTGCTGCTTTTTAGAGCAGCTGCTGAAATAAAAAAGCAATACGGAAGCTAAAATTAAAAATCTAAAAAGATTACGCAAGAGCAATTACTTCAATCTCGACAAGGGCATCTTTCGGAAGGCGGGCAACTTCTACCGCAGAGCGGGCAGGGTGTTTTTCTTCACCGAAAATTTCAGAATAAACCTTATTCATCTCGGCAAAATTATTCATATCGCTTAAAAAAACGGTTGTTTTTATAACATTTCCAAGACTTGTTCCAGCCTGTTCCAATATAGCTTTTACGTTTAATAAAGACTGACGCGTTTGAGCGGCGATACCTTCGGGGAAGGCTCCGGTTGCAGGGTCAAGGGGAAGCTGTCCCGATGTAAAAACCAAACCGTTCGCCTTAATTCCTTGAGAATAAGGCCCTATAGCCGCAGGCGCCTTAGTAGTTGCAATAATTTCTTTCATCTTAAAAACTCCTTATAATGAAGATGTCGGTAGAGGTGTATTTTATAAGAATACTTTTTTTTAGTCAATAAGTTATTTTAAACTTGAATATTTCTTTATTTCATTCCCTCTGTAATATATTTCCGTTTTGGTGTAAAATATCCTTATGGGTAAAAAATTTTTAAAGGAATTACCGGTATGCGGTTTTGAGGCCGTAAAAGCTTTGGGTAAATACCACCCTGAAAAAATTTCGCGTTTATTTTTTGCGGAAAACAGGGTAAAACAGTTCGGAGGGTTATGCAAGTATCTTGCGGAAAATAAAAAATTATACCGTATTGTTTCAGATGAAGAATTGGAAAAACTTTCGGAATCCGTTCACCATCAGGGAGTTACGGCGATGATTTTCGAGCCGATTATTCCGCGTCTTGAACATGCACAAATTGAAGACTGGCAAAAAGAAGGGGCTTCCGTTTTAGTTCTTGACGAGGTCGGGAATGCGAATAATCTGGGTGCAATTATAAGAAGCGCCGCTTTTTTCGGAATCGAAAACTTGGTTTTAACCGAAGAAGATAAACAGGCCGCAATTACAACTTCGGTTTATAGGGTTGCGCAAGGCGGAATGGAATTTGTAAACTTGTTTAGAGTTTCTTCCACGGCATGGTTTTTAAGGCAATGCCGCGGAAAAATCACCTGTATAGGTACGGATTTACAGGCGTATCACGATATAAGCGGTATGCATCGTCTTTTGGAAAAAAACGAACCCTGTGCGGTTGTTTTGGGCAACGAGGAGAGGGGAATAAGCAGCGAAACAAAAAAACTTTGCAACCATCTTGTAAAAATTCACGGAAGCGGAAACATTGAAAGTTTAAATGTAGCTCAAGCGGCAACCCTATTTTGCAGCATATTAAAATCAAAGCCGGAATAATTTTTAAGTGTAAATACAGGAAGGAGAAAGATAAAATGAGAAAAAAAACGACGGAGTATTTTAAGCTTATAAAAGAAAGTATAAAAAGAACTCCTTATATTTTTGCGGTAATCGGAATATTGGGTTTAACGCAGGCTTTTTACAGATATATCCCGGAGGCTTTTATATTAAATTTCATTTTGTTGTTTGCAATTTTCTTTTTATTAAGCGAAACCGTAAGCGGATTGAAAAAAACGCAAAAAATAATTATTTATTTTTTGCTGCCGTTTTTAATAATCGGAAACCATTGCCTTTATCTTTTTACATATAGGGAATATATAGCCGAATTAAGCGTTTCGCTGGTTATTTTCTTTTGCTGCTCCGGTTTTATTTTATATTTTTACGTAAAAGAAAATTTTTTAAACGAATTTAAATCGCGTATTATTCATATTTTATTATCATTATTATTTTTTGCGTCAAGTTACGGTTTAATTTATACAACGGCATATTTTATAGACCATATTTTTAATTTAAAATTGGAATATTACGACAGTATCTTATACCGTTTTGCAAATTCGTTCTCTACAATTATCGGCTCCGTAATACTCTCCTCTTATAAGAAAAAAAACGAATACCGTAACTCTCATTTTTTTACCTTAATGTTTAAAAAAATTCTGCCGGTTTTACTTATCCCCGTACTAAGTTTAGCCGTAATATATTTTTCCAAACTGATTATATGGGAAAGTTATGATTTCGGGTTTGACAACGAGCTTTATTATATAGGTGTAATAATATTTTTCATTATTTTGGCGATGATGCAGCTTTGCGAAGATAATAAAAAACTTTCTAAAATTATTATATTGACAGCCGCGGTTCTTCCGCTCTTATTTATCGCCGTGTTTTTAAAATACAGGCACAATTCTATCGAGTATTGGAGAGCACCCTGCTTTACTTCCGAAACGGCTTATATTATCCATGAAGTTATGCTTAATATCCTGATAAGCGCTTATTGTTTTTATCTTTTTTTTAAAAAGAAAAAAATAGATAATATGCTTATACATCTGGCTTTTTTAGTAGTAATAATTTTATATTTGCCGGCATTCGGATATCATAATTTTTCGCGGTATAAAAATTTTTACGCCATACAAATCGTCAAAGATAAAAATAAATACGAAGAGTTTAAAACCGCGTATAAATATTATAAACAGAGGTATGAAAACAGATTTACCGAAGAAGAGTATAGCGAGACTTTTTTTGTTTATCCTAAATGCTCCTATAGAGAAAATACAAATTCGGAAATTATACTTGATGTGGAAAACTTTAAATTTGCGTTTTTGGGAATGTACCTTGATTTATCTTCGGAAGAAAAAAAGGTTGTAAGCCGCTACGGATATACCTTTGAACTGGACGATACGGGAAAATATTTAAACGTAACTTCGGACGGCGGAAGCTCTTATAAATTCGATATTTATTCCGCGTTAAAACCTTACGAAAAAAAAGAAGCGCCAGAAACGATATTTGAAGAAAAAGAATTTAAAATTCAAATAATCAAGTACGGATTTACCGAAAGAAGGTCGAATTATTTAAATAACTATTTAACATGCGATGTGTTTTTTAAAAAATAAGAAGTTTTAACGGTTTTGATATAAATAAGGGGTCGGTTTTGCAAGGGAAAATTTTTACCGCCGGATGCCGTTTAAAAATTCTTTTTTTCAGTCTATTGACATTCTTTGCCGTTTTTTGATATACTGAACGTCAACCGTTTTAAATTGTTCGATATAACCCGTTAAATATCAAGAACAATAAAAGCAATTACAGAACAAAAGAAAATTTTAAAGAGGTATTAAGAATGTACGCACTTATTGAGTATAAAGGTAAGCAGTATAAGGCTGAAAAGGGTGCAAAAATCGTTGTCGATAAACTTACTTCCGAGGCGGGAAGCAAAATCGATATCGATACCGTACTTTTAGTAAGCGACGGAGATAAAATCAGTGTCGGCTCTCCGTATGTAAGCGGTGCAAAGGTTTCGGCTACCGTAGGTAATACTTTCCGAAGCAGAAAGGTAATTATTCATAAACATAAGGCTAAGAAAAATTATCACAGAACGCAAGGACACAGACAAGGTTATACCTGCATTACCATTGACGATATTACAGGTTAATTATGATAAAAATTCTGCTTGTTTCAAATGAAGAAAATGAATTTTCTAAGTTTGAATCCGGCGGACATGCAGGACAGGCGGCGGCAGGGAGCGATATTGTTTGTTCCGCCGTTACCGTTCTGTTAAAAACGGCGGTTTTAAGTCTTATTTCCGCAGAAAAAAGCGGTTCGGGCTTAAAAATTAAGGTAAAAGCGAAAACTCGGGGTAAACTTTCGGCGGAAGTTTTAAGTTTTTCTCAAGAAGATAAACCGAGATTACGCTATTTGTTTGAATTTTTAACAATGGGTTTAATATCCGTAAAGGAACAATATCCCGATTGTTTGGATTTACAAATAAAAGAAGGGGCAAAAAGCCCGTTTAATAAGATTTTCGGAGGATTATATGGCACGTAAAAAGGGCGGCAGCGGTGCGAAAAACGGAAGAGATTCCAATCCTAAATATTTAGGTGTTAAAGTTTACGGCGGACAAGCTGTTTCCGCCGGTTCAATTTTAGTAAGGCAGAGAGGTACTTCGATTCACCCCGGTGAAAACGTAGGCTGCGGAAAAGATTATACCTTATTCGCAAAAGCCGACGGCGTTGTTGTCTATCACGAAAGAAAGGGAAGAAAACTTGCATCGATTGAAGCAAGATAAATTTTAAAATATGCCTTTTAACGGGCAAAGAACTTCTTTATCTTTTACGAGCCGGTATTTTGCCGGCTTTTTTTGTAAGTTTATAAAAAACTACGGGATTAACATTATGGTAAAATTTGCAGATGAATCTAAGATACGCGTTTCTTCGGGGAAGGGCGGCAACGGCTGTATAGCATTCCGTCGGGAAAAGTATGTTCCGATGGGAGGCCCTGCGGGCGGAGACGGCGGGCGAGGCGGAGACCTTATTTTTGAGATACGCCGTAATATGCGTACTCTGGTTCATTTAAGACATAAACGGGTTTTTAAAGCCCGAAACGGCGGCGGAGGGGAAGGGTCTCAGCGTTTCGGTAAAAAGGGAGAAGACTGTATTATTCCTCTTCCGCCGGGCTGTCTTATAAAAGATGCCGAAACCGGTAAGATTCTTTTGGATTTCGGCGATGCGGAAGAAGGCCGCTTTGTTTTTTTAAAGGGCGGTAACGGCGGGTGGGGTAACTGCCATTTTAAAAGTTCCACAAATCAAGCTCCGAAAACGGCTCTTCCCGGTCAAGAAGGCGAAACCAGAGAAATTATAGTTGAGCTTAACATTATAGCCGATATAGGTTTGGTAGGTTTTCCCAATGCGGGAAAATCTTCTCTTTTGGACTATTTTACCAACGCACGCCCTAAAATTGCGCCTTATCCGTTTACAACAAAAATACCTAACCTTGGAGTTTTACGAGTTGACGATGAGCGTGATATAATAATTGCCGACATTCCCGGTATTCTTGAAGGAGCTTCCGAAGGAGTCGGGTTGGGGTTGCGTTTTTTAAAACATATTTCCCGCTCGGCAGGCTTGGCTTTTTTAATCGACCTTTCCGATGATAATTATTTAAAAGCCTATGAGGTTCTTTGTAAAGAGCTTGAAACTTATTCTCCGGAATTGGCCGGTAAAAAACGGATTATAATTGCGACAAAGCTTGATTTACCGGATACGAAAGAAAGGCTTGCGGAATTAAAAAAATCACTGCCTGAACACAGCATCTTAGGCATTTCGGTTTATAATAATTGGGGCTTGGACGAGGTGAAAAAAGCCTTTATCCTTCTTGCCGACGAAATGCAAAAAATAAAAGCGGAAAAAGAGGACTCCTTAGACCCGTATGCCGTAAATGAAAATTTTATGGAAGCGGAATTAGACGATTTTTCTTACGAAAAAAACGATGAAAATCGGGAAGAAATATCTTTCGGTGCAACTGTCAGTTTAAGCCGTAAAAGGAAGCCGAAAAAATGAAGCTCGCTGTTTTGGGCGGCTCTTTTAATCCCGTTCATTTAGGGCATATTGCCTTAGCTTCCTCAGTGATTAAGGAACTGGGTTATGATAAAATTGCCGTAGTACCGGCATATATTTCGCCTTTTAAACGAAGACAGGCCTTATATAAAAAAGATTTGGCAGGCGCACTCCGTCCTTCCGTAAAAGACAGAATTAAAATGATTGAACTTGCAATAGAAGGCAATTTTAAATTTTATTGCGAAAAATATGAGATAGATAAAGAGGGCGTTTCATACACTATAGATACAATAGGCTATCTTTATAAAAAATTCTCGGTTCCGAATGAAATTTCAGATAAACCTTTAACCGGAAAAATAGGTCTTATTATAGGCGATGACTTAGCCCGTTCTTTTGCTCTTTGGAAAGATTCCGATAAAATTATAGAAAAAACCGATGTTATCGTAGGAAGGCGCGGAGTAAGCGGAATGCTTTCTTTTGATTTTCCGTTTATAGAATTAAAAAACCCGATTTTACCGATTTCTTCAACTCAAATACGTAAAGCAATTTCGGAAGAAAAAGATTTTAAAGCTTTTGTACCGCCTGCCGTTTATGAATATATACGGGAACACGGCCTTTATAAATAATTTATTTGTATTTTTAAAATTCTTTTATATTTTGAATTTAACAAAACCTGTTTCTGTACGGGTTATCTTCATTTTCGCAATCCCAAAATTTTTGAATACGGGTTTTTGTATGCTCGGCGGTTTGCTCTATTATGCTTTTATCGGAAGGATTATAATATAAAATACTTACGCCGCAGCAGGTGCCGGCTGCTCGCGGAGTAGGCGCCATAGTGCATTTTACTCCCGCTTTTTTTATTTCGGAATAAAAGGAAATTGCCGTTTTAGAATCTTCAAAAAATAAATAATGGTTTTTCATTATGCAGTTTTTATAAAATATTTATAAAATTGCCGGTTTGATTTTTTAAATCCTAACCGGCAAAGTATCTGTTTTACGCCAGCATTTCGATAAACGCTCCGATGCGTGTTTTTAATTGTTCCGCATCTTCATCGGTATAATCGGTTTCAATTCCCAAACAGGGAATACCCGCTTTTTGCAATTCCCGTTCGACAAAATAACCTTCGCTGTCATAAATGCTGCAAAACTTTAAATTAAGGTCGATAACCCCGTCAGCCTTGTATTCTTTTGCAAGACGGATAATATCTTCTATGCGCGATTTATTGGGTGTAAAGCAAGCGCAATTTATATGCCCCAAATAACGCTCGGTTAAATTATCTATAAGCTCGTCCATTGTGTTGCCCGTTTCTTTTACAAGAGCTTCACAATAGCGTATGCCGGTACACATTTCTTCGCAAATTACCGCTCCGCCTGACGTTTCTATTATATGATGAACTTTCCAATTCGGAATTGAAAGCGGCGTTCCCGTCAAAAGAATTCTTTTTGTTCCTTTTTTAAAAACCGACACGTCTTCTGTTTTACGCTTATCAAGTTCATCGCAAAGTTTATTTACCATAGAAGTAAACCGTGCAGGGTCATCATAAAATGCAATTTGATGAATGAGTAGCACATCTTTTCCCGAAATAGGAATGTTTTCAAGTTTTCTAAAATTATTTAACCGCTGCAGGGCTTTCCGCTTATTGTTTAATAAGACTATCGCCGCTTTTAATGAGCTTTCCGTAATTTTGTTTCCGGTTAATTCTTCAATGCGTTTAATATAGTTTTTAATTTCGTTTGACCACTTTGTATAATCTTCAGGACGTTTCATTTGCGGAATATCCATAATATACATCGGCGCATCTTCAGCTAAAATTTCCCAAGCCTTTTTCTTTCCGTCGCAAGCGGTTTCTCCGGTGAATAAATCGCAGAGTCTAAAGAAGGGGCAGGTTTTGTCAAAGCGTGCACCTAAAGACGCTTTAATTAAGGGGCACGTTGCAGTGGGCAAAACCTTTTCTCCGCCGGGAACCCAAAACTGCGACCCGGAACAAAGTCCCGTTGCAATAGCTCCTCCGGCGACTACTACTTCATCGGGTACGTGGATACAAAAAGAGCCTACAACCTTTCCTCCTTTTTTTTGAAATTCCACCAATTCCGCAGGCCGTATGCCGTGAATATCGGCAACTACCATATTAAAATAATCCATACCGTCAGGTCTGTTGCCCTGCGATAGATACACATCACCGAATGCTTGCGGCAATACCTCGCAAAGCATGTCGTGCGTTTGAAGATTCATTCCGAGGTCTTCCCACATTTTTCTGTTGTCAGCCATAATTTATACTCCTATTAAAAGATATTAGGCACATTTTTTTTGTTTTAAAAAGAGGCGTTTTTATTCTCCTCTTCGTAATTTTTTTCGTTTTTAAAATTAAAAATACAATTTGCATATCCGTAATCCGAATTATCCCAGCTTCGGTATAGTCTTGCGGAATTGGAATTTATTTCGCTGCAAACGGATTTATAATTTCCGCGAGGGCAAAGAGCCGATATTTTTTGTATCTTCTTTTTTTCATTTCGGAAATTTATTTTTTGTTTAAGCGATTTAAAATATTTTTTACGCATAGATAAATCGGTCATATATTTTGAGTAAAAGGTAAGTAAAAAAACTTCTTCCGTATTTAAATCCGAATACAACTCGATTTCGGTTAAAATGTTTTTAATATAGTCTAAATCGTTTTTTGCTTTTTGTGTTTTGTTTTCACTGTATTGCGTATTGTAAATTTTACATAAGGCTTGTTTTAACTGTTTTTCGTTTTCGTAAATTATAACCGGCTTTTCGGTATTTTCTTTTAAGGTATTGTAAAGTAGCGGGCATTTGTTTTCAATAACGTATGTTTTGCAGGAATATAAGATAGGGCATTTTTGTGTTGTAAGATAAATGAGGGTGCTTTTAATTACATCGCACAAATCCTTTCCTTCATCCTGTTTACCGAAGCGGAAAATATGGGCGTCAACCCCTTCAAGAGGAACGGGAATCAAGCTGCAGCCGTAAAATATTTCTTCGGGAAGTTCATCTCCGAAAATTCCTACAACATTATCATGCGCTAAATAATTTTCGGTACATTCTATATATGCATTACGTCTTAAATCCGATAAAAAATCCTTATCTATAATCATTCCGCTTCTCCTATTTTCCCAAAAGGCAGGCTCCTAAGGCTCCCGCATAAACTGAAAGTTTATCGGAAAAAACTTTTTTCTTTAATTTTTTTTCAATTTCGTTTATTACAAAGGTGCTGCCGCCGAAACCGCCCGTTAAAAAATAATTTTCGGAAAGAGGTTTTCTGTTTACAAGTGAAATTACTTTTGAAACAATTTGATTTATTACACCCATTGCAATATCTTCACGCGGAGTTCCCTTTCCCATTAACGAAATAACTTCAGATTCCGCAAATACTGTACAAGTGGAAGATAAATTTATATCCTTTCCTTTAGAAGCGAGCGTAAACATTTCTTCCAAACTTACACCTAATCTGTTTGCCATAATTTCTAAAAACTTGCCGGTTCCTGCGGAACACTTATCGTTCATAATAAAATCCGTAACGTTTCCGTTTTTTAAAATAATTATTTTTGTGTCCTGTCCGCCTATGTCGATAACGGTTAAATCCTTTTTGCATAAAAAGTATGCGCCTTTCCCGTGGCAGGTAATTTCGGTTACGGTTTTATCGGCAAAGGGAACGCTTATTCTTCCGTAGCCCGTTGCCGTAATTGTTACTTTTGCTCCGTTTAAAGTTTCTTTTATCCAATCGAAAATTGTAAGCCCCGTTTCCTTACTGTTCCAGCCTGAAGGAAGGATTTTTTTGTAGAGAATATTTTGTTTTGTTCCGTCCATAATGACGGTTTTGCTTGCCGTAGAGCCTATGTCAATTCCTGCGTAATACATTCTTTAATTTGCAAGATGTGTAAGAGCTGCAAAATCGCGGCGGTAAAAATTTAAAAGATTTTATATTTGAAGGGAAAAGGCGGGCATAAATGCACGGTTTACCCTTCGTGCCTTATAAACCTTTTTTGAAAGTTTATATGCAGCTGCGGTATGAAGTAAAATTACTTCGCGGGTAAATACTCACTTACGCATTTTGCTCGTCCTTATAAATTGAATTTAAACCTGTTAAGTTTAGGATTATATTTTATAATAAAGTAAAAGAAAGGTCAAGAGAAAAAGATAATTTTTAATAGATAATTTAAGATAGGATTTTTTTTACTTTTCCTATTAAAATAACCGCCGTCGTTTTATATCGATAGAAATTATAAGGATAATATTAAAAAATTCTATTGATTTTTTTATAATTTTTTGATATTATTAGCTTCCGTTGTTTTCATCTTATAATGAAAACGGCAAGGATTAAATGGTGAAAAACAAAATATTTTCAATTCGGCACAAACTTGTATTAAGTCTTACGTTAATAATTTTAACGTTTATTATAGCTATTGTGCTTATTACCGGTTATACCAGTAGACGGAATTGTCTTACACGGTTTTATAACCGCACATCTTCGGAACTTAATCATATAGACTACAGCGTAAGCGTGTTTTTTAATAATACTAAGAGCGTTTTAAGTACTCTTTCGGAGCATTCCGATGTACGCAATGCCGATGATTCTCTTCATAGATATTATTTGGATAAAGAAAATATAAAAGCCGCCGATACAATAAAAAGTGAAAATGAAAAAACCTTAACCGCCTTATTTAAACATTTTTTAGGCAGGTTTGATGAATATGTAGAAGTTTATTTGGGCACGAAATGGGGCGGATATGCTACAAGTTTTGACGGAGAAATGTCGGCAGGGTATGACCCTCGTAAACGCTCATGGTATGTACTTGCTTCCGAAGCCGGAGGAAAAACGATTTTAACAAAGGCTTATTTATCTACCGTAGGCGATATAGTAGTCTGTCTTTCTCGAAGCGTTTATTCTTTTAAAAATGAATTTATAGGAAATATGAGCATCGAGCTTACCCTAAATACTCTTACCGATATGATTTCCAAATCTAAAATCGGAGAAACCGGTTATGTTATACTTGTTCAAGACGATGATGTTATTCTTGCCGACCCGAAACACAAAGAATTTAATTTTAAAAAACTGAATGAAACCGGTGTTAAAGATATGGCAAAACTGGTTTCTTTAAAAAACAGCGGCGCTAAAATCTTTATGGATAACAAAAATTGGTTTACTCAAGTACACACTATAGAAGGGCTTAACTGGAAGCTGATTGCAGTACAGTCGGAAGAAGAAGTTTTACTTGAGCACGCTAAAATGTTAAAACTGATTATTGGTATAGGAGCCGTTTCGCTTGTTCTCTTTATAATAGCCGCCCTGCTTTTTATAAGCGGAATTACAAAACCCATCAGACGCATGGTAAATGCTTTACGGGATATATCCGAAGGAGACGGTAATTTAAACGTAAGGCTTCCGGTAAAAGGTAATGATGAAATTACAAAACTTTCGGAGTATTTTAATAAAACTATAGGAAAAATAGGAGTGGCAATTAAATCGGCTTTGGAAAATACCAATGCTATGAGAAGCATAGGCAAACAGCTTGCCGAAAATATGGGGGAAACCTCCGATTCTATAACAAGAATTAAAGGCAGTGTAGATAATATTCAGCTGCAAATTGAAAATCAAACGGCGAATATAGCTTCAACTTCTCATGCTGTGGATTTAATAGTTAAAACGATAGAAATTCTTGATTCTCAAATCGACACCCAAGCCTCAAGCGTTACGGAGTCTTCTTCCGCTGTTTTGCAAATGGTAGAAAACGTAAGAATGGTAAGCGGAATTTTAGAGAAAAATAAAGACCTTATAGAAAAACTTGAAGAAAAATCTCAAGAAGCTAAAATTTCGGCTGCAAGTTCCGCAAAAATTACACAGGAAATAAGTCTTGAATCGGAAAGCCTTGTAGAAGCGGGAAATGTAATTCAGCATATAGCAAGTCAAACCAATTTACTTGCTATGAATGCAGCCATAGAGGCCGCTCATGCAGGGGAAGCCGGCAAAGGGTTTGCAGTCGTTGCCGATGAAATAAGAAAACTTTCGGAAGAATCGAGCACTCAAGGAAAGACAATAACCTCCGTTTTAAAAGATTTAAAATCGAAAATCGATAAGATTGCGGAATCTTCTGTCAGAGTAGAGCGGCTGTTTACGGAAAGTTTTGAATTAACCGAATCGGTCAGAATTCAGGAAGAAACGGTTATGAATGCAATGTATGAGCAAAGTTCGGGAAGCGATCAGCTTTTACAGGCTATGGAAAATATTACGGGCGTTACCGAAGCCGTAAGACTCGGTTCTCATGATATACTTTCAGGCAGTAACCATATTTCAAAGGAAATGCATAGTTTAACCGGCGTAACGGATAATATTACCTCGGGAATGGCGGCCGTAGTTTCAGGTGTAGAAAAAATAAACAAAGTTGCCTGCGAGGTGAGCGGAATAAGCCGAAAAAATGAGGAAAATATAGAAAATCTTGCGGAAGAGATGAGCCAATTTAAGGTTTAAACCGCTTGTACTTGTATAAAAGACTGCTTTGCCGATTTTTAAAATTTTTTATCAAATGGGTGAAACTCTTTAAAACCTTTTTATCCCTGCTTATAAAAGCGGGGATTTTTATTTTCGGATTAAAACCGATAGCGGTGGTTATTCTTCGGCATACAATAAGACCTCATTTCTTAATACGGAATTTTAATTAAACCCGAGCCTTTCTTTAAAATTAGTTTTTCCGTATCCGTCGATATAATTAAAAATGCAGTATAAAATTAAAATATTTAATATTGTATCAGTAAATTTTATATTTTTTTAAATATTTTTAATAAAAATATTCAAGTTTTTAATTAAATATACTTGACAAAACAGTCGTCCTTTATTATTATATATTTGGATATCGAATAATTGATGTATGGAGGTTGTTAAGAAGTTATGGCGGAAGTTATGGGCAAGTGTCCCGTATGCGGAGGGGAATTTACGGTTTCAAAACTGCATTGTAAATCGTGTAATTCAAGCCTTGTCGGAGAATTTGAACTGTGCGAGTTTTGTAAGCTGACAAAAGAACAAAAATATTTTGTAAAAATGTTTTTAAAAAACCGCGGAAATATCCGCGATATGGAAAAGGAACTCGGCATTTCTTATCCTACCGTGCGGAACAAAATTGAAGAAATAAATTGCGCTCTCGGAATATCCGATTCAAACGGAACGGAATTTGATATAGGCAGTATTTTAAAGAAAATAAAATCCGGAGAGATGAAGGTTGAGAAGGCTCTTTCCGTTTTGCGCGGAGAGGATAGCGAAGAATAAATGTTAGGGTAAGCAGGTATGATAAACACTCAGGAAGGCATCTCTTTCCGCCTGTTATCTTTACTTTCTTACCGTGCGGAATATAGTAGATTGTAAGCTGTATGTTTGAAAGCATATAATTTAAAAAATAATTTAACGGGAGAAAATTATGGAAAATGAAAAACTTGAAATTTTAAATATGGTTAAAGACGGAATTATAACGCCTGAAGAAGCTTTAAAACTTTTGGAGGCAATCCGGGAGGATAACGTAAAATTCGTTTTTGCGGATAAAGAAGAAAAACAAAAGGCTGCTTCTTTTTCGGTAAAAATAGATTCAAATGTAAAAAATAATTTATCCGATAAAAATAGCGATTTTGAAGATAAATTGAGCGGCAATAAAACAAATAAAGATAAAACGGCGAATATTAAAATTATGAAAGATGGTGTCTTAACGACAAATATTGATGTAGGGGAAACTTCATTTTCGCTTAGCGGAAAAGAAGAGAAAAATACGCAAAACGTAATTTTAGGAGAAATAATTTTTCCCGATAAAGACGGTAATTTTAAAAAGGTGAAATTTTAAGCTTATACCCCGAGTTTTAAGCGGTTTTATATGACCGTTGACATATAAAAATTTATATGTTATAAAAACTTTATGAAAACCGTTTATTTGCTCAGGCATAGTTATACTATCGAAAATACCGGTATTTTACAACCTTATGCCTCACGTAGCTCGGTAAATATGCAGCTTGAAAATGAAAAATTGGTTTTAAGCTCTGAAGGAGAAGAGGCTGCAAAAAAACTCAGTATGAGCAACACCTTCGGAAAACTTGATGCGGTTTACTCAAGCCATTATATACGTGCCGTTTCTACGGCAAAATATTTTGCGGAAAAATTTAACCTTAAAATAAATATCGATGAGCGGTTCGGCGAGCGTAAACTTGGAACCGATGAATTATCCGGTTTATGGGAAAAGCAGTTTTTTAATCCCTTTGTTAAAAATGCTGAAGGTGAATCCCGTTACGAAGTTACGGCAAGATTTAATTGTGCAATAAATGATTTATTAAAAACGAAAGAAAAAAACATTCTGGTAGTAAGTCATGGAGTTGCCATTACTTTTTTTATTATGCAATTTTGTAAGCTCATATCCGTATGTAAGAGCGATAAAAGCAGGCATTTAAGTTTCCGAAATAAAGAGTTAATTAACGCTCCGTTTAAAAACCTTCAAGCTTTTAAACTGATATATCGGTTATAATTTAAATTTGATTATTCGTTTTCTTCTTCCGAAGCGGCGCCGTCATCTGAAGTTTTTTGTTCAGGCTGTTCTTTCGGCGGGGACGGCTTTTTTAAGCGTCTTATACGGATTGTTTTCTGTCTTTTATTATAATTTGCCACATAAAAAAACAGCTGTAAAAATAAGGTAACGGCTATAGCAATTCCTATGACGTAAGGAGAAATTAAAATTCTTTTTAGTACGTAGAAAAAGTCTGCGGCACTCATATATTGATTTATCGGTAAAAAATGAAAGAAATTTGAATAAAATGCAAAAAAAACTTGACTTTTAACTGAAAGAGGGTTAAAATGAGGTTATGGAATTTAAAGATGCATTAAAACCCGATTCTGTGGATTTAAAGGACGTAATTACAACCGAAACGGTAAATCTGCACTTAAAGGGAACAACAAAAGAATCTATTATTGATGAGTTACTTGATACGCTTGTAAAAGCCGGTAAGGTAAAAGATAAGGCTGCAACAAAGGCCTGTGTTTTGGATAGGGAACGTAAGATGTCTACGGGAATGAAGCACGGCATTGCCATTCCGCATGGAAAGACCGATTCCGTATCCGATTTGGTTGCGTGTATAGGTATTGCGGATACGCCTGTAGATTTCGATTCTCTTGACCAGGAGCCTGCGCGTATTTTTATCATGACGCTTTCGCCTCTCGATAAAACGGGTCCGCATTTACAATTTCTTGCGCAAATAAGCCTTTTATTTAAAAGTGCCGAAAAGCGTGAACAGCTGTTGCGGGCTTCTACGCCTCAAGCCGTTATTAAGCTTTTGGTCGAAAACGAAGAATAAAATATCATAGCGGTTAAGCCGGTTTGCAGTTATCCGCAGCTTAATGACCGATTGACAAATTTCTCATTTTAGACCATATTTATATTTATGGCAAAGAAAGAAATAAGTTTTTTTCAAAAGATATTGAATTTATTTGCTCCTTCGGACAGTCCCGAAAATATTAAAAAGCGGAAGTTAAAGGCTATTGCTAAAAATATAAGTAAGACAAAGTACGGTAAATGGTATAAGCCCAACTCGCAGGAGGTTTTACCTTATGCGGCTCAATTTTTTCATTCCGTTTACAAAGTAGTGGGACAAGCCCGCCCTCTGCTTGCAGGAGCGGTTTCTTCAAAGGTTTTGAAGAATATTGCGGTTGAAAATTCTCTTTCGGCTAAACAGAAGAAATTATTGGAAGGTTTTTCCGAAGAAGCTATTTCAAAACGTGCCGCACAGGGCGGCAGTGCCGCGTCGCTGGCGGAAGCGGTTAAGCAGGAACTGAATCTTTTTGTAGGAGAATTCGATTCTTCTCAAGCTCAAAAAACCGATATGATTTATGAGAGTCTGGATTCTTTTATCCATTTTGTTTTATTCGATTATTACTTTTTATTAAAAAAATTCGATTCCGGCATGGTTGAGAATAATCTTAACTATGAGCCCCGTTTTCAGCCTATACGCGGAGAGTATATTGCCGAGGATTTAAAAGATTTTGCGGCCGTTTTATATCAGCTCAGCTTCGATACCGATTGGGCTGCCGTTTTTAATATAATTAAGGCTTATAAAAATATTCAGCCTGTGCATGAAGGGCAATGGAAAAAACTTTTAAATATGCTCAACGATTTACGCCGTTCCAAAATTTTGGAATATCTTATTCAGCATATAACGGAGGATATTATATATTCCATTGAAGTAACTCCGTTTACGGAAAAGGTTACCGATGTTTATATTTCAAATTTAAAAACTTCAACTCAAACAACAATAAACAAGATTTTACATGACCAAAAATCATCCAAGGCGGCGGTTTTGATAAGTCGTATCTTCGGCGATAGAATTTCTTCAGGAATGAAAAATTATACGCTTGATTCTCATGCCGTATTTGTAAAAAAAGGTCTTGCAGGTTTTGTTCATGCGGAAGAAATGAGTTATTTAAAGTCGTTTTTAATTGAATATGTAAAAACGGACATACGTGCTTTGTGTGATTTGTTTTTAGTGCGTGGAAATTGGGGCGGTTTTGCCGGAACTACAGCGGAATATTCCGAAAGTTTTCATGCCATAATGCAGCTTTCGGTAAAAGTTGTCGAATTTGATGAAAAACTTTCCGAGGCTTCCGATATGGGGGTTAAATTTAGAACCCTGCTTTCGAGAATGGAGAGGGAAAAGGAAGCCGGCAGACAGGCTGCGAAACTTTTGGGAGAAGTAAATGAAACCGCTTTAAAACTTATTCATTTATCTTTAAAGCATATTATCGTAATAGGCAACAATTTTAAAACCATTATTGCCGATTACGATAAACCGAGGAGGGAGTTGATTCAAAATTGGAAAGAAATAGAACAGCATTCCGACAGGTCCGTGCGTGAATGGCTTGTTGAAGCATATAAAAAGATTTACGATTTTATTATGCTTATGCAGCTTTTTATTAAAAAAGACTGACTTTTACTTCAAAAACATTTAATCAATCTCTTGACAAAAAAACGTCTATTTGATAGAATGGCAAAACCCGTTTTTGCGGGGTTTTTGCTCCTGTAGCTCAGTCGGCAGAGCACAACCATGGTAAGGTTGGGGTCAGCAGTTCAATTCTGCTCGGGAGCTTTTCCGGAATAGGAAGTTATGTTTTTTACGGAGGGTAAAGGTAATGGCTAAGAAAACGGCTGTAGAGCTTATAGCGCTTCAATGCAGTGAATGTAAGCGAAGGAATTATACAACATCTAAAAACAGAAAAAATATTCAGGGTAAGCTTGAGTTGATGAAGTATTGTCCGTTTGATCATAAGCATACGATGCACAAGGAAACAAAAATTAAATAATGTTTTTAAGTTCGCTGTCCTCTGGAATAGCTTCGGCGGACTTAATTTCATAGGTCAGTAGCTCTAATGGTAGAGCGTCGGTCTCCAAAACCGAATGTTGAGGGTTCGAGTCCTTCCTGGCCTGTAATTTTACAAAACGAGGTTTATTATGGGTAAAGTCGGAACTTTTTGGAAAGAATGTATCGGAGAGCTTAGAAAGGTTGTTTGGCCTTCGAGAGAAGAGGTTTGGTCTTCAGTGAAGGTGGTGTTGGTCTCCACTTTTATTGTGGCTCTTTTTTTGGGCGGACTTGATGCTTTTTTTGTGGCATGCGTAGGCTGGATATTCTAAACAATGGCTAGAGCTTGGTATATTCTGCATACTTATTCCGGGTATGAGAACAAAATAGAAAGAGCAATACGTACTCTAATTGAACGCGGTTTGATTTCCGGCGAAGTCGTTACCGATATAAAGGTTCCTGAAGAGCTTGTTATCGAAAATAAGGGCGGAAAAAAGAAAAATGTTAAGAGAAAGTTTTTGCCCGGTTATATACTTGTTGAAATGAATTTGCCCGATACCGGGTGGAAGCCCGTTTGTTCGGAAATACGTAAAATTCAGGGTGTAAGCGGTTTTTTGGGAACTGCCGGTAATGAAAAGCCTCAGCCTATTTCGGTAGATGAGGCAAAGGGTATTTTGCAGAAAACTGGAGAAATTAAGGGAGATAAAGCTCCCCGTCTTATTCAAAACTTTACAGAAGGTCAGCATGTTAAAATCATTGAAGGTGCTTTCGCCTCGTTTACGGGCACTATTGATGAGGTTATGGCTGACAGAAATAAGCTTAGAGTTATGGTTGCTATTTTCGGCAGAACCACTCCGGTGGAAGTTGAAATGACGCAAGCTGAAATTATTTAATTTTGCAGGAGTTTTTTTTAACCGGTTGAGGTTTTGAAAAATTCCTTTTTGCAGTCTAAATTACGGGAGGATGCCGAAAGGTTTCCGTTTGTACCGGAAGGAGAAATAAATGGCTAAAAAAAAGGTTGTGACACAGATTAAAGTTATGTGTCCGGCAGGAAAGGCAACTCCTGCTCCGCCTATAGGTCCGGCTCTCGGCCCGCACGGTGTAAGTGCGCCGCAGTTTGTACAGCAGTTTAATGACCGTACAAAATCTATGGAGCCCGGTTTGATTATACCCGTTGTAATTACGGTTTATGCGGATAAAAGTTTTTCTTTTGAGCTTAAAACTCCGCCCGCATCGGTTTTAATCAAAAAAGCTTGTAAAATTGAAAAAGGTTCTGCTACATCGGTTACCAATAAAGTTGCAAAACTTTCTAAAGCCGCATTGGAAGAAATCGCAAAAACAAAAATGCCCGATATCAATGCAAACGATATTGAAGCTGCAAAGAAAATTATTGCAGGTACCGCAAGAAGTATGGGTGTAGAGGTGGAACGTTAGTATGAAACACGGAAAAAATTATAAAAATGCTGTTGCAAAGTATGATTCCGCCAAGCACTACGATTTATCCAAGGCGGTGGAGCTTGTAAAAGAATTAAAATATGCTAAATTTGATGAAACCGTTGAAGCGCACATCAGTTTAAAGCTCGGAAAAGGGCAGACCGTGCGGGATACGCTGGTTTTGCCTCATCAATTCCGCGGAGAAAAAAAAGTATTGGTTTTTTGTACTGATGACAGGGTAAAAGAAGCTCTTGAAGCCGGAGCGGCTTATGCGGGTTCTTCGGAATATATCGAAAAGGTTAAGGGCGGCTGGCTTGATTTTGATATCGCCGTTGCAACTCCCGATATGATGAAAGATGTAGGCCGGTTAGGTATGGTTTTGGGAAGACGCGGGCTTATGCCCAATCCTAAAACGGGTACGGTTACCACCGATATTTCGGCTGCAATTAACGAGCTTAAAAAAGGTAGGGTGGAATTCCGCGCGGATAAGGGCGGGGTTGTGCATTTGCCCGTCGGGAAAGTGTCTATGCCGACTGAAAAAATCGCGGAAAACGTTCAGGCTCTTTTAAATGAAGCTATGAGAAAAAAGCCGAGCGATGCTAAAAACGATTATATAAAATCGGTATCGATTAGTTCTACAATGGGGCCCGGTGTATGGGTCGATTATAAAATAGGAGAGTAAAAATGGCGTTAAAAACAAAAAATCCCAATCGCCAAAAGGTTGAAGCGATTGAAAGCATTAAAAACGATGTAAAAGCCGCCTCTTCTTTTATTTTTACCGAATATAGAGGTCTTAAAGTTTCGCAAATTACGGAACTTCGCAAAAAATTGCGTGAAAATGATTGTACTTTTAAAGTTATTCGAAATAACTTTGCACGTATCGCTTTTGAAGATGCAAATATTAAAGATGTCGATGCTTGGCTTACAGGGCCTACGGCTTTGGCTATGGTCGGAGAAGATGCGAATGTTGCGGCAAAGACCTTGTTTGAATATGCAAAAGAAGCTCCGGCTCTTGTAATTAAAGGTGCCGTTGTTGACGGTGAAATTTACGATTCAAAGAAAATCGAAGCCTTTTCCAAATTGCCCGGTAAAAAAGACCTTATTGCAATGTTTATGTCTACAGTTAACGCAACAACTGCCAAGTTTGTACGAACCTTGCAGGCTGTTGTCGATAAGGGAGAGGCGCCTGCAGCTTCCGCCGCAGAGTAAAACGGTAAAACGGCAGTCAGGCTTCAAGTGCTGACACCTGTCTGCTTTAACGCTTAAATGCGTAAATATAGAAAATTTTTAAGGAGAAGATAATATGGCAGCATTAACAAACGAACAAATTATTGAAGCAATCGGCGAAAAAACGATTCTCGAACTTTCCGAGCTTATTAAAGCAATGGAAGAAAAATTCGGCGTAACGGCGGCAGCTCCTGTTGCGGTAGTTGCAGGCGGAGCGGCGGCGGGAGCAGCTGAAGAAGAAAAAACCGAATTTACGGTAACTTTAAAAGCTCTTGCAGATGCAAGCAAAAAAATTGCCGTTATTAAGGAAGTTCGAAACGTTATTCCGGGACTCGGCTTAAAAGAAGCAAAAGAGCTTGTTGAAGGCGCGCCCAAGGTACTTAAAGAAGACGTTTCTAAAGAAGAAGCGGCTAAAATTAAGGAAGCTATTACTGCAGCCGGCGGTGAAGTAGAAATTGCTTAATAAGCATTATATCGGCTTAGTGCCGTCCGCCCCGTGTTTTATACGCAGGGACGGCTTGTCCTTTCAAACAATTAAAAATATGAATGGACTTGAAACTTAAAAAAATAAATTTTCTCAAAGACTTCCCGTATGGAATTTCGGGAAGTCTTTTTGCGATTAAATACGGATTGGGGGTATGGAATGTTTGCAAGAGGTCAAAAGATAGATCGCAGATATTATGGAAAAGATGTTCCTAACTTTATGGAGCTTCCGAATCTCATAGATATTCAGATTCAGTCTTATAAAAAGTTTTTAAACGAAAATAAGGAGAAAAAAAGCGGCGAAGACGGAGAGCTTGAAGGTTTGGAATCGGTGTTTCAAACGACTTTTCCGATTGAAAGCATAAATGAAGATATGTCGCTTGAATATCTTTCTTATTCTTTGGATTATGACAGTATTAAGTTTTCCGAAATAGAATGCAAACAAAAGGGCTTAACCTATTCCGTTCCTCTAAAAGCCGAAATAGACCTGTTTTTTAAAGAAACAAAGGAAATCCGCCGCAAAAGTATTTATATGGGCGATATTCCGCTGATGACCGACCGCGGAACCTTTATTATAAACGGAGCGGAACGTGTTGTAGTTTCGCAAATTCACCGTTCCCCAGGTGTTATTTTTTCGCATGAAAAGGGTGTTTATTCCAGCCGCATTATTCCGTATCGAGGTACATGGCTCGAATTTGAAATCGACCAAAAGAAAGAGCTTATTTATGCCAAACTTGACAGTAAAAAGCGTATTTTGGGAACGATTTTTTTAAGGGCTTTGGGATATGAAACCCGCGAGCAAATTATCGATTTATTTTATAAAACGAAAACGGCTAAAATTTCTTCCGACAGAACCGAATATGAAGAGCTTATAGGACAGGTTTTGGCACGAGACGTTTTTATTAAGGGTGAAGACGGAGAAATGCGTAAAATGCATCAGGCAGGAGAGAAAATTCACCCGCACAATATCGATGATTTAATTCAAAATAACGTAAAAAAAATTACGATAATAGATTTTAAGGCTAAAAATTCTCTTAATTCTCAAATTATCATCAATTGTTTTGAGCGTGAAGAGATTAAATATACTCCCGACCCGGCACTTCATGATGAGCCTACTATGGAAGATGCTTTAAATGCGGTGTACAGTGTTTTGCGTCCTGGAGACCCGATTACTTATGAAAACGCCAAAGAAGATTTGCATAATACCTTTTTTACTACCCGAAGATACGATATAGGAAAGGTCGGTCGTTATAAACTTAATAAAAAATTGGATTATTCTGAAGAAGTTCAGGGAACAACTCTGATAGAAGAAGATATTTTTAAGACGATGAAGCTTTTGATTAAGGTTTATATCGGCGAAGAAATGATAGATGATATCGACCACTTGGGAAATAGGCGAATCCGTTCCGTCGGCGAAATTATGACCGATGTTTTAAAAAAGTCTTTTTCAAGAATGGAGCGTATTGCCCGCGACCGTATGAGCTCAAAAGAAATGGATACGATTAAGCCGCAAGACTTAATTTCCATTAAACCTATTGTGGCCGCCATAAAGGAATTTTTCGGGGCAAGTCAATTATCTCAATTTATGGACCAGGTAAATCCTCTTGCGGAGCTTACTCATAAGCGCCGTCTTAATGCCTTAGGTCCCGGAGGTCTTTCACGGGATAGGGCAGGTTTTGAAGTCCGGGAAGTTCACTATACGCACTATGGAAGAATGTGCCCGATAGAAACGCCTGAAGGACCGAACATCGGACTTATCGTTTCAATGGCAAATTATGCCCGCGTAAACGAATACGGTTTTTTGGAAGCCCCCTATGTTAAGGTTGTAAACGGAGTTGCAACGAGGGAAATCGAATATCTTTCCGCAATGGACGAAGACAAATATTTTATCGGACAGGTTTCCACCGCCGTAAGCAAGGACGGTAAAATTCACACCGACCAGGTTTCGTGCCGAAGATTGGGCGATTATACTTCAAGAAGTCCGAAAGATATTCAGTATATGGACGTTTCGCCTAAGCAGATTATTTCGGTTTCAACTTCACTTATTCCGTTTTTGGAGCATGATGACGCAAACCGCGCCCTTATGGGTTCTAACATGCAGCGTCAGGCTGTTCCCCTTGTTTTCCCGGAGCCGCCGCGTGTAGGTACGGGTATGGAAAAAAAGTGCGCTTACGATTCAGGCGTTCTTATTAAGGCAAAGAGAGCGGGTAAGGTGGAATATGTTTCTTCCGAAAGTATTGTAATTATACCCGAAAATGCAAAAAATAAAGACGATAAAGATGAATATCAGCTTTTAAAATATCAAAGGACAAATCAGGAAACTTGTTATCATCAGCGTCCTATTGTAACTGTAGGAATGACGGTAAAAGAGGGCGAGCCGATTGCGGACGGGCCTGCAACTTATAACGGAGAGCTGGCACTGGGAAGGAATATTCTTGTAGGCTTTGTTCCTTGGAACGGTTATAACTACGAAGACGCTATTTTAATTTCGCGCCGGGTTTTAAAAGAAGATATGTTTACTTCAATTCATATAAAAGAGCTTTCTACCGAAGTGCGGGAAACAAAACTCGGTTCGGAAAAAATGACCTGCGATATTCCGAATAAGTCGGAAAAAAGTTTGGACGATTTGGACAGCGAAGGTATTATCCGCATAGGCTCCAAGGTTAAAGCTGGCGATATTCTTGTAGGAAAGGTTACGCCCAAGAGCGAAAGCGATACTACGCCCGAGTTTAAACTTCTTAATTCCATTTTCGGTGAAAAGGCAAAAGAGGTAAGAGATACTTCTTTACGTGTTCCGCACGGAACGGAGGGAACGGTTATAGATGTTCAGCGTTTAAAGAGGTCTCAAGGGGACGATTTAAATCCCGGAGTTGAAGAAGTTGTAAAGGTCTTAATCGCTACAAAGCGTAAACTCCGCGAAGGCGATAAAATGGCAGGACGTCACGGAAATAAGGGCTTGGTTGCCAGAATTCTTCCGGAAGAAGATATGCCTTATATGGAAGACGGCACTCCCTTGGATATTTGTTTAAATCCTCTGGGTGTTCCTTCGCGAATGAATGTGGGACAAATCCTTGAATCGGAGCTGGGACTTGCAGGTTTAAAGCTCAATGAATGGTATGAATCTCCCGTTTTTGAATCTCCGAGTATGGAGCAAATAGAAGCGAAATTAAAGGAAGCGGGATACCCGACTAATTCCAAGGTAAAACTTAGGGACGGACTTACCGGCAGGCTTTTTGAAAACGAGGTTTTTGTAGGCGTTATTTACTTCTTAAAACTGGCGCACCTTGTAGATGATAAAATGCATGCACGCTCGACGGGCCCTTATTCTTTGGTTACGCAACAGCCCTTGGGCGGAAAGGCTCAATTCGGCGGTCAGCGTTTGGGAGAAATGGAAGTTTGGGCTCTTGAGGCTTACGGAGCGGCAAATACCTTGCAGGAACTTATTACGATAAAGTCCGATGATATGCACGGGCGTTCAAAAATATATGAATCAATTGTAAAAGGGGAACCTTCAAGTTCCGCAGGAATCCCTGAATCCTTTAACGTTTTGGTTCAGGAATTAAGAGGTTTGGCTCTCGACTTTACAATTTATGATGCTAAGGGACAGCAAATTCCCTTAACCGAAAGAGATGAAGAGCTGATTAAGCGGGAAAAGACCAGTACGGACTTTTAAGCAAAACAATATAAAGGGGTAATTATGAGAGATATACAGGATTTCGACAGTTTAATGATAAAACTTGCTTCACCCGATACCATCAGAGCGTGGTCGTACGGTGAGGTTAAAAAGCCTGAAACCATTAACTATAGAACTCTCCGGCCGGAGAGGGACGGTTTGTTTTGCGAAAGGATTTTCGGTACTACAAAAGAATGGGAATGTTTTTGCGGAAAATTTAAATCCATACGCTATAAGGGCGTTATTTGCGACAGGTGCGGTGTAGAAGTTACTCACTTTAAGGTAAGACGCGAAAGAATGGGGCATATTGAGCTTGCGGCTCCCGTTTCGCATATTTGGTATTACCGTTCCGTGCCCAGCAGAATGGGGCTTTTGCTTAATTTACAAGTTGCAGCCCTTCGCTCGGTTTTATATTACGAAAAATACATCGTTATAGATGCAAACGATACCGACCTTGAGCCTATGCAGCTTTTAACCGAAGATGAGTATAGGGACGCAAGGGAACGTTACGGCGGTTCTTTTACGGCCGGAATGGGAGCGGACGCTGTAAAGACCTTATTACAAAATATTAACCTTGATGAGCTTGCCGCCGAACTGCGTGCCAAAATGATAGAAAAAGGGGCGAAAAGCGACCAAAGACTTTTGCGCAGGATAGAAATAGTAGAAAATTTCCGTGCTTCGGGAAACCGCCCCGAATGGATGATTTTGGACGTAATTCCCGTTATTCCTCCCGATTTAAGACCCATGGTTCAATTGGACGGAGGACGGTTCGCCACTTCGGATTTAAATGATTTATATCGCCGCGTTATTCATAGAAACAGCCGCTTAAGCAAACTTATGGAGCTTAAAGCACCCGATATTATTATAAGAAACGAAAAACGTATGCTTCAGGAAGCGGTTGATGCCTTATTCGATAATTCCAAACGTAAAAAGGCGATAAAAGGAGCTTCAAACAGACCTTTAAAATCAATTTCCGATTTATTAAAGGGAAAACAGGGGCGGTTCCGTCAAAACCTGCTGGGTAAACGGGTAGACTATTCGGGACGCTCCGTAATTGTTGTAGGCCCCGAGCTTAAACTTTGGCAATGCGGCTTACCTACAAAAATGGCTTTGGAACTGTTTAAGCCTTTTATAATGAAAAAACTTGTTCAAAAAGAAGTTGTTACCAATATCAAAAAAGCAAAACTCCTTGTCGAACAGGAAGCGCCTGAAGTATTTGCGGTTTTGGACGAGGTTGTAAGCGAACACCCCGTAATGCTTAACCGTGCGCCGACCCTTCACAGATTGGGAATCCAAGCCTTTGAGCCGGTTTTAGTTGAAGGAAAGGCTATCAGGCTTCACCCGCTTGTATGTAAGGCCTTTAACGCCGACTTTGACGGAGACCAAATGGCAATTCACGTGCCGCTTACTCAAGCAGCGCAAATGGAATGTTGGAATCTTATGCTTTCGGCAAGAAACCTGCTTGACCCCGCAAACGGAAAAACTATTGTTTTCCCCACGCAGGATATGGTTTTGGGGCTTTATTATCTTACAAAAGAAAGAGCCTTGCCCGAAGGTAAACAACCTCGCCGTTATTCTTCCGCGGAAGAAGTTTTAATGGCTGCGGAATGCCGTTCCGTAGGCTGGCAGGAGCAAATTATAATAGATTACGAAACTTCTCCGGGTAAAATCGAAAAAGTCATAACAACCCCCGGAAGAATTCTCTTTAATGAAGAAATGCCTGAAGGCGTTCCCTTTACGAACGATGCGCTGAACGATAAAAAAATAAAAAAACTTATCGAAGACGTATTTAGGGATAAGGGCTCATATCTTGCCGTTCAGCTTTTGGATAAATTAAAGGCTGTAGGATATAAGTATGCCACTTATTTCGGCGCAACTCTCAGTATGGAAGATATGATTATTCCGCCTGAAAAAGCCGATATGCTTGATAGGGCTAATAAAGAAGTTTTGGAAATTTATAACCAATACAAGGGCGGCCACATTACGCAGGAAGAGCGCTACAACCGCGTTGTTGACGTTTGGCAAAAAGCCAACTCCAACCTTAAAGACATTCTTATGAAGCGTCTGCAGGAAGACAAGGGCGGGTTTAATACGATTCACATGATGGCTACCTCCGGTGCCCGCGGTAATAAAGACCAGATAAACCAGCTTGCAGGTATGCGAGGTCTTATGTCAAAGCCCACGGGAGACATTATAGAACTTCCTATCCGCTCTAACTTTAAAGAAGGCCTAAACGTTATGGAATTCTTTATTTCTACGAACGGAGCAAGAAAGGGTTTAACCGATACGGCTCTTAAAACCGCAGATGCGGGTTATTTAACAAGACGTCTTGTAGATATTGCGCAAAACGTAGTTGTAAATGAAGAAGATTGCGGCACGATTAACGGAATTGAATACACTGCGATTAAACGCGGAGACGAAATCGTAGAATCGTTAAGCGATAGAATTACCGGAAAATATACCCTTGAACGTGTAGTTCACCCGATTACCGGAGAGCTTTTGATAGATGTAAACGAATACATTACAGATGAAACCGCTAAAAAAATCGAAGAAGCGGGAATAGAAAGCGTAAAATTAAGAACGGTTTTAACTTGCGAATCGAAACACGGCGTATGCGTAAAATGTTACGGTCGGGATTTGGCCCGTAATAAAATTGTCCGCATAGGCGAAGCCGTAGGAATTATTGCAGCTCAATCAATCGGTCAGCCGGGTACTCAGCTTACAATGCGTACCTTCCACGAGGGAGGAACGGCTTCTAAAAACGTAGAAGAAAACCGCGTAGTATTTAACGATTATTCAATTATAGTACGTGAAATTACGGGTTCTTACGTTACGCTTAAAAACAAACACTTATTGTTTACACGTAAAGGCGAATTGAAATTTAACCGCATATTGCATGAATATAAACTTAAAAAAGATGAAACGGCCTTGGTAAAAACGGGAATGCGTGTAATAAAGGGTAATCCCGTTTATACGCTTAAAAACGGAAAAGAAGTGCTTTCGGAAGATATAGCTATTGCGGAAGTAAGGGATAATATGATTTACCTTATCGGAAACGAACAAGCTATAGAAATCCGTAACGGTTCCGAAGTAATTGTAAAACCGGAAGAAATTATTCCTGCGGGAGAAACAATAGCAACCTTTGACCCCTTTGCCGACCCGATTTTGTCCGAATATGACGGCTTTGTCCGATTTGAAGATATAATTATCGGAACTACTTTAACGGAAGAAACCGATGTTACCGAAAGGCGCATAAGCGATTCACACTTTGATAAAATGCAGCCCAGAATCTTTATTTCCGACGAATCCGGTAACCCGATAGGAGAAGACTCATACTTTTTGCCGGGCGGAGCTCAGCTTTTAGTAAACGAGGGGCAGGAAATAAAAGCCGGTACGGTCTTGGCTAAAATAGCAAAAGAATCGGTAAAAACAAAGGATATTACGGGAGGTCTTCCGAGAGTTTCTGAGCTTCTTGAAGCCCGCCGTCCCAAATCGCCTGCGGTTCTTGCTGCAATTAACGGAGTAGTTACGATTAAAAAAGGCTTACTTAAGGGTAAGCGTACAATAATGGTACGCGACGATTACGGCCGCGATTTTAAACATCTCGTTCCGATAGGAAAGCTAATGCTTGTACGCGACGGCGATACCGTTAAAGCGGGCGAGCCGCTTTGCGACGGAGGATATGACCCGCACGATATTTTGAATATCTTAGGTGAAAATGCGCTTCAAAATTACTTAATGAAAGAAATTAAAGAAGTTTATGATGCGCAAGGCGTTACGATTAACGACAAGCATGTAGGTATAATCGTAAGGCAAATGTTAAGAAAGGTTCAAATCGTTTCGGTAGGAGATACGAAATTTATCTTTAATCAACAAGTTGATAAATATCGCTTCCATGAAGAAAATAAGAGAGTTATGGAAGAAGGCGGACAGCCGGCTGTTGCCCGTCCTATGTTCCAAGGAATTACAAAGGCCGCTTTAAATATCGATTCGTTTATTTCCGCAGCCTCGTTCCAGGAAACTACAAAGGTCTTAACGAATGCCGCAATTGCAGGTTCTGCGGACGAGCTTAGAGGCTTAAAAGAAAACGTAATAATCGGTCACTTAATTCCCGCAGGAACCGGAATGAAGCAGTATCGCGATATAAAACTCTTTGATAAAAACAAAAGCGATTTGGATATTCAAATGAACGAAATTTTGGAGCGAAGAAGACTTGAAGCGGAAGCCGCTCAAGCCTTGGAAGAGCAGGAACTTATCGAAGAAGAAAGTTTTTTAGATGATATGTAAAAAAAAGGGGCTTTTAAAGCCCCCTTTTTTTACCTAAGACCGAAGGATAAAGCTCTTATTTAGGATAACGATAGACCGTCTACATACGGAACGATAGACCGTCTACATACGGAATTGGTAATTGGACATTGCCCGATAAAAAAAGACATCGGCAGTCTTACAATCGACGATTGCTAGATAAAAAAATTACCGATTTGCGACACAAAATTACCGCCCCTTACTTTTGGTACAATATAAACGGCAGGCGGAACCGAAGGTACCCGGGCGGGAATTCTTCGAGGCTTTCCCGACGGAATAATGTAAAAGGCTTTGGACACGGCATAAAACAATGCGGTTTTCGGTTGAGCGGATAATACAAGAGCGCAAATTTAAACAAAAGCGAAATATAGAAACTTTAGAAGCCTTTTAGATGTTGTATAAAAGAATCGGCAATCCGTTTATTACCGATTACCTGCTTGTAAATTATTTTTAGGAATTGTAATATGAATAATAACTTGGAACTAAAAGATGTTGTAAATACCGCTATTTTCGCTGTTGTTTATTTTGTCGGAGTATTTATAATCGGAATGCCGTTCGGGACTGCGGTAATAACCTTAGCGGCTGCTCCGTTCGTTGTAAGCTTATTTTTGGGTGTTGTAGTTTTATTCTTTATGGAAAAAGTGCAAAAACCCTTGTCTCTTTTTATCTTTGCGGTGATACCCGGTTCTTTATCGGCGCTTATGGGAGGTTCATGGCTGCTTATTGCCCATTCTTTTATCGTTGCCGGTTTTGCAGAACTGGTACGAAGCCTTATTGGGTATAAAACCGTTAAGGGCGGTATTGCGGGCTATGCGGTTATGTCGATGTGGCTTGCAGGTTCTTTTTGGCAAATATTTATTATGAAAGAACAGTATTATATTTTAACCGAAAAAAATATGGGTGCCGACTATGCGGCACAACTTGTAAATCTTCCGTTGTGGATTATGCCTGTTCTTTATGTTATTTCTTTTGCAGGGGGTATTTTAGGAGGGCTTTTAGGAGTAAAACTTTTAAAAAGATATTTTACAAAAGAAGGCTTCGTGTAACTTATAGGGCCTTTCTTATTTTATATTTTCAAAGCCTAATAATGTATTGTTAAAAACGGAAATTCAGGTTTATCTTTTTATTACGTGTAGGCATCATTTGTTTATAATTATAGAATTGTTTTAAATTAAGATTAATTTGAAGGCAAATTTTCTTATATATCGGTTTTTGTAAAATCACGATATAAATGATTTTTATTTGAAAAATGCAAAAACACGCTTTAAAGCCGATTAAAATGTTATAAAACCGTAAAAAACGGTAAAAAATCGTATTTTTTTCGATGTTTTTTATGAATTCGCTTGACATTTCTTATAAAATATAGTATATTCACTATACACACAGAAAAGATACACATACTACTTCAAAGAACCCTCGTTTTCCTCCTTTCGAGGGTTCTTCTTTTTTATCACCCTTTTAGTATTTCTTCCGCCTGCTTAACTGAAATTTTTGCCGCAACCGAAATTGCTTCAGGTGCAGCGCTCATCAGTTTTTCAAGCGAACCGAATTGTTTAAGCAAAAGCAAGGCTCTTTTTTTTCCTATGTGGGGGAGGTTTTCAAATTGAAGATGAAGCTCGGCGGAGTCTCGCAGTTTATTGTTTCTTGTATTTGAAAACCTATGGGCTTCATCGCGTATTCTTTGTAAAAGGCGTAACGCATCGCTTCTGCGGGGAAGTACCGTCGGAACGGAATTATGAGGAAAATAAACTTCTTCATTTTTTTCCGCAAGTCCGATAACGGGAATATCCAATTTTAAAGCATTTATAATTTTAAATGCGGCATTTACCTGTCCTATGCCTCCGTCTACCAAAATCAAATCTGGAAGTTCCGCTCCCTCGTTTAAAAGACGGGTATAGCGGCGGGCGACGGCTTCCCTCATTGAAGCGTAATCGTCTATTATTCCGTCCGTGGTTTTTAAGCGGAATATTCTGTAGTTCTTTTTGTCGGGATTGCCGTCTTTAAACGAAATTAAAGCCGCCGCAGGAAAGGTGCCGTGTAAATGCGCAATATCATATCCTTCAATGCGGTGCGGCAAGCACGGAAGGTTTAATCTCTTTTGTAAATCTTCAACTGCGGCAAAGTCTCCCTGTTCCCGCAATCGTCTGGCGGCATCTTCCCTTGCATTAAACTGAGCCATTTTCAAAGCCGCCCTATGGTGTTTTATACTTGATGAAGGTTCTTTTAAAGAGTTGTTATCCTTTGTGTAAGTTATACTCGGAGAAGCCGCTTCCGTTTGTTCTTTGTAGTTGCCGCTGTCCGTGTTTTTTTCTTTTGAAGAATGCTCTTCAATTTGAATAATCGTAATTTGCGTGTCGGCGCCGAGTTCCGTTTTAAGCCAAAACTCCGCAAGCTCATTCCCTGCACCCGTATACGGAATAAAGATATGAGGCGGTACTTGCTGTTTGTCCGTATAATAAGCGGAAAGGAATTCGGATAAAATTTCTTCTTCCTCTTTTAAACTATTGGCCCGATATAAGTCTCTTCCGACCAGTTTTCCGTTGCGCATACGTAAAACGGCAAAGGTTACCATAGCACCTTCAAAGGCCCATGCAATATAATCGCGGGATGCGGGGTCCATATCCTGAACAATGTTTTGTCCTCGTATTGAATATACGGCTTGAATTCCGTCACGGATTCTTGCGGCGGTTTCAAAGTCCTGCATCTTTGCCGCTTCCTTCATTTTTACGGTTAAATTGTTTACGGCCGTTTCAAGTTCTCCGTCCAGCAGACGGCAAATTTCCTCTATTTCTTTATTGTATTCTTCCGCTGAAATTTTTCCGCAGCACGGTGCATTACATCTTCCTATATGAAAATATAAACACGGGCTTTCGCGTTTTTTAATTTTTTGCATTGACGCAATTTGTAATTCCGTTTAATTAAATTTAAAAACATATCGACCGCTCCTACATTCGGAAAGGGGCCGAAGTATTTTGCTCCGTCGTTTTTGATATTTCTTGTACGGAATAAGCGCGGAAAATCTTCGTTTGTTAATTTTAAAACGGGATAGGTTTTTCCGTCTTTTAAATTTATATTATACTTGGGATTGTGTTTTTTAATTAAGGTGTTTTCAAGGAGAAGAGCTTCGTATTCGGTTTCGGTTTGAATATATTCCAAGCCCGCAGCCCTTGAAACCAAGATGCGCGTCTTAATATCCTTATTGGAAGTAAAATACGATGTCAGTCTGTTTTTTAAAGACTTGGCCTTTCCTACATAAATTACAACGCCTGCTTTATCTTTCCATAGATAAACGCCGCTTGTTTTCGGGGCTTTTAGAGCGGTTTGATGAAGTTGTTCGCGCATACTTAATTCGGGCATAGTCGTTTTTCCTGCAATTAACACATACCTTGTCTTTAATATTAAAACTTAGGTAAGCTGATTTATACCTTAAAGATTTTACCTTGTCCTTATTTTTTTTGCAATAGGCGGAAAAAGTTTTGATGTAAGTTTTATGCACATTTTCCGTATTTTTAGATAAGCCCTATCCGCTTATTGACACCTGTTTAATATTATGTTAAATTCTTTCGGTAAACGGTTTAAGAGGTATTGCTTATGCATCGTACAAAAAGAATTTTAAATTTACTCACTCTTTTATGCGCTTTTTTACTTTTTTCGTGTAAAACGGTTGATGAAAATAAAAAAGACTCCGCTTCGGTAAAGGCCGTTGATGTTTCCAAATATAAATCTTTAGCCGAATCTCTTACAAAAGAATGTCCTGTAATGCTTGATGAATTTACACGCCGCGACTTGGTAGTTTTTTCCGAAAAAGAAAATGCCATGTATTATTACTATACCGTAGTTGTTATGCAAAAAGAAGATTTTACGGAAGGTGAAATTATTGAAGCGGAAAAAATGATGAAAAAAATGTTTCCTATGCACCTTAAAATGAATCCGAATGTTCAACAGTTTAAAAATGATAATATCACGGTGGTTAACGTAGTTAAAGATAAAAACGGAGTTCAGGTTCTTAAAATAGTTACGACTTCAAATGAGTATTAAATACGTTTAAAAACGGAATAATTATATTTTTAAATATATTGCATTTAAATTTTATAATTTGTGTTTAAATTACCGACTGCGGCGGGTATTAAAAACGTTTTTAATTGATATTTTGCAGCCTGCAATAAAAAGAACCGGAACTAAAACTAAAAAGCACGGTACTACCGCTATAAATGAGGCGAAAAGACCGTATTTATCCCCGATTATTCCCATAATAAAACTTGCGGTACTGTAGCCGGGTACTCCGAAGCATGATAAAAAAATCATTAAGGCCGTAGTATCTACGGGTAAAACGGCGGCCGCATGGGATTGAATTGTGGGCCATAAACAGGCAAGAGATATTCCCATAAAAAATAAAAACAAGGCCAGTATAACAAGTGAATTTACAAGAATAAATGTAAGACTTATTAAAAACGCAATTAATGAAGAAATAATAACGGCTTTTTGAAGTGAAATTTTATGTAAAAACCTGCTGCCTGCAAATCTGCCCGAAACCATTCCCAAGGCAAAAATTGCGGTTACAATCCCTGCAAAAAACGGAGAACCTTTTAAATGCACTTGTACTAAGGTAGCCGCCCAAAATGAAAAAGCTCCTTCCGCTCCGCCTTCAAAAAATAATGCAAGAGCGAAAAACCAAAATGCAGGTAATGAAAATATTTTTTTAAACGCTTTAAAACTTCCGTCGGAGGGAGGCAGTTGTATTTTTGCCGAAGACGGATATAAAAAACCGATACAAAAAGCCGCAGCCGACATTCCCGCATATAAATACCTCCAATGTATTCCGGAGGAAAGAAGATAGCCGAACCCTATCAGCCCCGAAAACGAACCTAAGGGCCAAAATGCATGCATCTTGTTCATTTTTGCTCCCGTATCGTCTGGATATAAATCGGTTACAATAGGTGTTAAAAGAGCTTCCATGTTTGCAACTCCAAGTCCCATACAAAGAGCGCTTAAAAGAGCTGTAGTGAAATTTCCGCTTTGAGAAAAACAAATCAAGCCTAAGGTTAAAAGAAAAAGTGAAATACGCAATACTCTTATTTTGCCGAATTTACCGGCGAAGATAGGGCTTATTAAAAGGACAATTGTTTGCTCTATTGCACAAATCATTCCGAAAAGCCCGGCTTGCGTAAAAGAAAAATGTAAATCTTTTTTTATATTTACTAAACAAATTGAAATTGAAATAGATGACAGAGAATAAATGAGAAAACTTAAGGCAGCCGCATTAAATGTACGTTTTTGCAGATTTTTCATAAGCCGGACGATATTAAGAAATATAGAATACAGAGTTTTAAAACAAATGTCAACACGGTATAAACATTGAAGCTATAAACTCGGAGGCGGTTTATAAAGATATTTTTTAAAAACGTTTTTTCTTTACTTTTTTTAAATTTTGTGTTAGTTTATTATTATAAAATTTTCAGGAGGAAATATGGATTTTAAAAAAAATATTGAAAAGTATGCGGAGCTTATTTTAAAAGTAGGTTTAAATATTCAAAAGAATGACGGAATTTATATACTTGTAAACGAACACTCTATAGGTATGGTTCGTGAAATTACAGAACAGGCATATAAACTTGGAGCTAAAGACATTATTTACGATTTTTCCGATGATGATATGATTTTATCGCGTTATAATTATGGAAATGAAAGTATTTTTAATGAAATGCCTAAATTTAAAATAGATTATCTTGAAGCTGCATATAAAAATAACTATCACAGGCTTGCCCTTGTTGCGGACAATCCGGAGCTTTTAAAAGATGTGGATTCAAAAAAAGTTGCCGCATGGAATAAAACGCGGGCTCTTGCCTCAAAACCGATAATGAAATACACAATGGAAAACCGTGTAAAATGGACTGTTGCGGCTCATCCTACACCGGCTTGGGCAAAAACCGTTTTTCCGGATTTATCGGAAGATGAAGCTTTAAAAAAATTATGGGAAAAGGTTTTCGATGCAACCCGTGTAAGTATGCCTGAGCCCGTCAAAGCTTGGCAAGAACATGATGCGGCTTTAAAAAAACACCAAAATTTTTTAAATGAAATGCAGTTTGAAAAACTTTTATATAAAGGCCCCGGTACCGACTTGGAGGTTTATCTTGTAGAAGGTCATTTGTGGGTAGGCGGCTCGGGAAAATGCGAACGCGGGGAACCCTTTATGGCTAACATTCCTACGGAAGAAGTTTTTTCTATGCCGCATGCTTTTAAGGTAAACGGAACTGTTAAAGCTACAAAACCGTTAGCCGCCCGCGGAAAAATTATTGACGGGTTTTATTTTACTTTTAAAGACGGAAAAGTTACAGATTTTGATGCAAAAGAAGGAAAGGAAACCTTACAAGCTCTTTTGGATTCCGATGAGGGGGCAAGACGTTTGGGAGAAGTTGCCCTGGTAGCCGATAATTCTCCTATAAGTAATACCGGAATTTTATTTAAAAATACCCTGTTCGACGAAAACGCCTCATGTCACTTTGCTATAGGAAATGCTTACAGCGAAAATATAAAAAACGGAGCATTTTTAAGCGATGAAGAGGCGAAAAAATCGGGAATGAATAATTCGATTATTCACGTAGATTTTATGGTAGGCGGACCTGAACTTTCAGTTATCGGTGTAAAAAAAGACGGCTCTAAGATTGAGCTTTTAAAAAACGGAAATTGGGCTATATAAGACGGAAAGTTCAAGGGTAGGGCTGCTTCTTAGCCCGTTATATGGACAAAATATTCCGTTTTGTATAAAATATTTTAAACTGAAATTATCGGCTTGAAAATTCGGCCGTTTAATATATAAAATTTATAGGGAAATAACAAATGTATAAAAAAGATTTTCCGCTTATTTCGGAAAACCCGGGTATTCATTATTTGGATTCCGCTGCAACCGCACAGCGACCTAAAACCGTCATAGACGGAGTTACAAATTATTTTACTCATTCAAACGGCAATGCAGGGCGGGGCTCACATTCGCTTGCAATAGCTTCGTCAATTCTTATAGAAGAAACCCGTAAAAAAACGGCGGACTTTATAGGTGCAAAAAACATCGAAAGTATAATTTTTACAAAAAACTGTACCGAAGCGTTAAATATCATTTCGTATTGCTATGCGCTTCCTTTTTTAAAAAAAGACGATGAAATTTTAATTGCAATTTCAAATCATCATGCGAATTTGGTAACATGGCAATTTGCCGCAAAACAAACGGGAGCAAAGTTAAAATATATTTATTTGCAAAAAGACGGAAGTCTGAATATTGAAGATTTTAAACAAAAACTTTCGGATAAAACTAAAATAGTTGCCGTTTCTTCCGTTGTAAACGCAACGGGTGTTATAAATCCGGTAAGGGAGATTACGGCTCTTTCTCACGAAAAGGGTGCGGCAGTTGTTGTAGATGCCTCTCAAGCTGTAACTCATTTTAAACAAAACGTTACTGAAGCGGATTGCGATTTTTTAACCTTTTCCGGGCACAAACTGTTTTCGGCGTTCGGAGTGGGCGTTCTTTACGGAAAAAAAGAACTGCTTGAAAAAATGCCGCCTTTTTTATACGGCGGAGATATGATAAATTTTGTTACGGAACATGATGCGGAATTTAAAGATTTGCCTCATAAATATGAAGGCGGTACACTGGACAGTTCCGCAATAGTTTCTTTAAAATTTGCAATAGAATATGTTGAGGCTATAGGTTATGAAAAAATCGGAAAAATAATTTCGGATTTGGAATCTTATGCGCTTTCGGAATTGAAAAAATTGGACTTTGTGGAAACTTATAATACGGAAGCCGGAGAAAGAGCGGGTATAATTGCCTTTAATGTAAAAGATGTTCATTCGCACGATACGGCGTATATTTTAAACGAATATGGCGTTATGGTCAGAAGCGGACACCATTGTACCCAACCTTTAATGAACTATTTAGGCATAAGCTCTTGCTGCCGCGCAAGTTTTTCAATTTTTAATACAAAAGAAGATATTGATGTTATGGTAACCGCTCTTAAAAAAGTAAATGCGGTTTTTAATTCAAGATAAACGGGAAATGAATATATGGAAAATATCGATAATATTTATCAGGAAATGATTTTAGAATATTCGCGCAAAAAGGAAAATTGCAGGGACCTTACGGGAGATGTAAAAATCGAGCGCGGGCATAATCCTTCTTGCGGAGACGATTTAACTCTTTTGATAAAAGAGAAAGAGGGAATAATAGAAGATGCTTCCTTTTTGGGAAAGGGCTGCGCCATTTCAACGGCTTCCACCAATATGCTGATAGAGCTTATTAAGGGAAGACCGGTTGAAGAAGCTAAAAAGAAAGTGGACATATTTTTTAAAATGATGGGCGGTAAAGAAGTTTCGGAAGAAGAAAAAGAAGAACTGGGTGATGCTCAAATTTTGGAATATTTTGCGGAAATGCCTGCCCGTATTAAATGTGCTACTTTAAGCTGGCATTCCGCAAAGGTTCTTTTATAAAATTTTATAAACGTTCACCGTTTGTAAAGGTTGAAAAATATAAAATCATAACCGCTTGAAAACTAAGCGGAAAACTATATAATTATATAAACTGAATTTTACAATTGAAAATAGGAGTTATTTATGAATAAAACGGTTTTAAAAAAAGTGCTTTTTATGATTTTTGCGGTATCCGTAATTTTTTCTTCATGTACAAAAAAAGACGAAGTAACGGATGTTGCGGAAAAGGGTATTGATGAAGTTGCAACCGGTGAGGATATGCAGAACACTGAAACGGAAAGCAATTCTATGATGAGTTCAAGTAATGATTACGGCAAAAAGGGCGTAATCTATGTACATAATGCTCCTCTTTATGAAGAAAATTCCGACGGTAAAATGAAATGGGCAGCCAATGCTTCTTTAGGTGATATTGCCGCTTATCTCGGAGAAAAAAAAGAAGCTCAGCGTACCGACGGACAAAAACGTATATTTTTTCATATTGAATTGAACGGAAAGGAATATTGGATTCAGGACTATTGCTATGAGCCGGGAACGGTACCCGCCTTCGTTGCCGCACAGGATACCGTTTTATATAAATCCGAGTCCTTAACCGCCGCTACCGATGAAATTATTCCGCAGTTTTTTATTGTAGGCGTTTATGAGAATAGTATCGGTACTCCTGAAATGACCGGCGGCAATACGAAATTCGTTAAAATTGCCGCTTATTGTCCGGAATTGGTAACGGCTTGGATTGTAAAAGATAAGTTTGTAAAAACCGAAAACCTTGAGTTCGGTACGGGTGCCGTGGCTGCAATGACGTTAGCTCAGGTTGCTTCGGAATCCCGTAACGATACAATCCGTGCGGAGCTTTTTCAAAATGCGCTTGATTTACCTTCCGAATATCATGATGTTATTGTAGTCTTACAGGAGCTTACGGAAGTAATTATTAAAGAAGAAGAATTTTTAAAAACGGTTAAAGCCGAAAAAATAGAGCAAAAAGTTACCGTTCTTGATGAGAGTCAGCTTTTAAGTATTCCTAATAATCTTAATGCAAGAATTTTAACTCAAATAAAAAGCGGTACCGTTGCAGCGGCTTATAAAAAAGCCGTCTTAAAAGACGATGACGGAAATGAGGTTGAATGGTTTTACATTCAAAATAAACAAAAAAAGGGATGGATTACTTCCGCCTCTTTAAAAACCGAATAAACGGTTTTAAGGCTCGTAAAACCGAATTTTGTTATTTTAAGTTATTTTGGAAATAAATTGGAAATAAAATTGAATAAAAAAAAGATTTTAAGTTTTATTTTTTGTATTCAGGTTTTAATATCCCGGCATTTTATAAGTGCACAGGAAGCTTCAAATTCGGCTGAGGGAAGGGCTGTATCCGAAGCCCCTTCTTCAGCGGAAGCGGTTATTGAAAACAATGAGGGCGAAGCAAAGAGACCTTCTCCTTTCGGATTTTATTTCGGCAGCGAGGTAGTTATTTCCGCAACCGGAAGAACGGCGGACCCTCCAGCCGGCGTAAGTCTTAACCTCGGAGGGGAATACGAGTACAGGATTTTAAAACATTTAAGTATAGCCCCGTCTCTTGATTTTTCGTTTTTTCATTACGGTTGGATTTCAGGAAAAACAGCCGAAAAGCTTCCTCTGAACAAGGCTTATATTTGCGAAACGGAAAACCGTACCGCTCTTACCTTTGCATTTTTACTTGATATGCCCGTTTTAGCGGTTTTTGATGTAAAAGACTGGACTGTAAGTTTCGGCGGTGGACTTTCTTTTTTAACCCGCTTCGGAGTTCTTGAACCGGGAGTAAAACCCGAAGAAAAGGGCAGAGACGGCGGATTGCCTGCAAAAGAAGAATTGAAAAAAATAAACGCTTACTTTTGGGAAAACGGACGATTTTTCTATCCTTCGTTCCGTTTTAAAACCGAATATACCTTTGCTTCGGGCTGGAAAACCGGCGTTCAGCTAAAAGCTTTTTTGCCGGTTTTTAATCTTTGGGATAAAGAAGCTCCGAAATTTTCAGACGGAATGATAATACAAATCGGAGTTATTCTGCATCCTGCGAAAAGGAAGTAGTTTTTTCTTTTAGGAATTCTCCGAATTCTTTTACCGTCATTGTTTTTTGACCGCCTTTACGCATACGCACCGCTACGGAATTCGTGTCCATTTCATTTTGCCCTACGATTAGCTGATAAATAACCTTTTCTTCCTGGTACTTGCGTATTTTTGCGTTCATTCTGTCGGAACCCGTATCTGCCGTTACTCTAAAGCCCATAAGGTCAAGGTCTTCACGTACTTTTTCCGCATAGTCTGCAAAGGGGGGCGCTACCGGTATAACTACGGCCTGCACCGGAGCAAGCCAAGGCGGTAAAACACCGGCACAGTTTTCAAGTAAGATACCTATAAAACGTTCAAGGGAACCCAGTGCGGCTCTGTGAAGCATTACGGGGTGATGTTTATTGTTATCATCGCCTATATATTCGGCATTAAGACGTTCGGCTGAAGGAAGTTGATAATCCACTTGGATTGTTCCGCATTGCCATTCCCGTCCCAGTGCGTCGATTAGGGTAAATTCGAGTTTAGGTCCGTAAAAGGCTCCTTCGCCTTCAGCAATTTCATATTCCAAACCTGCGTATGTGCAAGCGTCGGATAAGGCCTTTTCGGCTCTATCCCAAGTTGCATCGTCTCCTACGCGTTGTTCGGGACGTGTAGAAAACTTAACGAGAATTTTATCCTCGGCAAAACCGAAATCGGCATACATACGCTTTAATAAGGTACAGAATTTTGAAACTTCGGAGGAAATTTGCTCTTCGGTGCAAAAAATATGAGCATCATCTTGTACGAAGCCACGTACTCTCATAATTCCGTGTAAGGAGCCTGAGGGTTCATTTCTTGTACAAGAGCCGAATTCGGCCAAGCGCAACGGAAGGTCGCGGTAACTTTTAATTCCCTGTTTAAAAATTTCTACATGTCCGGGGCAGTTCATAGGTTTAAGAGCAAAAAGACGCTTTTCGCTTTCAGTAATAAACATATTTTCTTTGTATTTTGCCCAGTGTCCCGAACGCTCCCAAAGACTTCGCGGCATAACGAAGGGGGTGTGTACTTCTTGATAACCGTCTTCTTTTAAGCGCATACGTACATAATTTTGAATGGTTAAGTAAAGTGTCCAACCCTTGGGATGCCAAAAAATTTGTCCCGGATTTTCTTCGTCAATGTGAAAAAGATTCATAGCCTTGCCGAGCTTTCTATGGTCGCGCTTTTCGGCTTCTTCAAGCATTGCAAGATATTCTTTTAGGTCATTCGGTTTTTCCCACACGGTGCCGTAAATTCGGGTAAGCATCGGACGGTTTTCATCTCCGCGCCAATAAGCGCCCGCCGTTTTCATCAGTTTAAAGCCTTGAGCATTTATTTCCGCCATTGAGCAGACATGAGGCCCGCGGCAAAGGTCCGTAAAGTTACCGGATTTATAAATGCTTATTTCTTCATCTTCCGGAAGACCTTTTATCAATTCAATTTTAAAAGGCTGGTCTTTAAAAAGTTTTAAGGCTTCTTCGCGGCTTATTACGGTTTTTTCAAATGCGGAGCGGGTATTTAAAATTTTCCGCATTTCCTTTTCGATTTGCGGAAGGTCATCTTGGTTTATCGGACGCGGAAGTTCAAAGTCATAGTAAAATCCGTAATCGATTGAAGGCCCTATTGCAACCTTTGTACCGGGGAAAAGGTTCATAACGGCTTCAGCCATAACATGGGCGGTACTGTGTCTTAGAGTACTTAATTTTTTTGATTTTTCTTGTAATGTTGACATATTTTTCCCTTCTTGTGTTGCCTTAAATATTTATAACAGCCTAGGTGGATATAAGCGTTTGTTTTAATATTTTTAAGGCTTAAAGACAGTATACAGTATGAAGTACGTACAGTCAAGGGCGTAGCGGAATATAGATAATATAATGTAAAGAGTTTTATGTTATATAGGAATGTTTATTTGCATAAAAAAGCCCCGTACTTCAGGTAAACTTTTATAGAATACGGAACCTCCGGCTTCTTTTATCCGTTCATCTATGGCTTTGAGCCCTATACCCTTAGTTATTTTTAAACAGCCCTGTCCGTTATCTTTCATAGTAATTACAAGATAATTTTCCGTATATGAAAAATGGATTGTAATTTGTTCCGCATTCGCATATTTGCCTGAGTTTGATAAAAATTCCTGAACCGCCTTATATACGGCATGGTTTTGCTCTTCCGTAATTACCCGAATATTTTTTGAAAAAGTAAATTGAACATTTATGCTTGTCAATTTTTTAAATTCGTTTACGAGAGAATGAATTAAAATGATTGTTTCGTATTTATTATAATCCGTAGGTTTTATTTCGCGCAGTGCAAAACGTATTTCATCAAGGTTCTTTTTTGCAAATTCATTTAAATAGGTTAATTGAGTTTGAAGCATTTTCGGATTCGTTTTTGCAATTGCCTGTAGGGCATTTAATTGAATAATGATTGTGGAAAGTCCGTGTCCTATGCTGTCATGGATTTCTCTGGAGATTCTGTTCCGTTCTTTAAGCATTATTAAATCTTCAACGGATTCTCTGTACATTTCAAAATTTAAAACGGATTCGGAAAGTTCGTTGTTTTTTTGAATTAAATCTTCTATGATTTTTTCCTGTTTTATAAAACCCGTATTATACAGTTTAAAATTATATGCTTGTGCGGAAATTAAAAATAAAATTATAAAATCCGTTACTGATGTGTATAGAGGTTTATATACGGAAGTTACGGAAAAAATAATAAGGCCTATTGTTCCGGATATAAGATTTTGAGGGAATCGATTATAATAAAGGCTGTCAATCATAGGTATTGTAAGCAATAAAAATGACGGTTTTTTTTCTATAAAGAACATTGCGGAGCAGACGGCAAAATCGCATAAACATAAAATGAAAAAAAATACTTCGGTTTTATGAATAAAAAACATTCTTATATTTGAGAGAATCATAATAATTAAACACGAAATTAACTGTATGTACGATAAATATCCGTTTTGAAAAACCGCTTGTATTGCACAGCTTATTATTAAAAAGTAGTGAATAAAAATAAAAAAATTATTTTTCATAAGTTTTTCCATATTAACTTATTTTAACGGATTAGTCAAAACGGAGTGATTGTATATAAAAAGTTCAATAAGACGGTTTTGGTATATGCAAAACCGTAAATTTTATTTTAAGCGGCGTCATTTCAGCCGCTTAAAATAAAATTTATATCCCGATTCAGGCTTATTTTAGGTGCTTATTGCGCTATATAACGAAAATGTATATAATCTTTTAAATATGAAATATAAAAATTTACCGGTGTACGAACAAAAAGATAGAATTTTGGAAATGCTTGAACACAATCAAGTAATAGTTGTTGAAAGCCCTACGGGCTCGGGAAAGACTACACAGCTTCCCGTTATTTTACATGAAGCAGGTTATAGCGGTACCGGTATAATCGGAGTTACGCAGCCGCGCCGTATTGCAGCTCTTTCGGTAAGCGAATTTATTTCAAAACAACTGGGTGAAAAAATGCAATCCATAGTACCTTGGCATAAACCGTGTATTGTCGGCTACAAAATGCGTTTTGAAGATGTAACTTCACCCGATACGAAAATTAAAATAATGACGGACGGAATTCTTTTACAGGAAATGAAGCTTGACCCGTGGCTGAGCAAGTATTCCGTTATTTTAGTGGACGAAGCTCATGAGCGTAGTTTAAATATTGATTTTATTTTAGGGCTTTTAAAAAGGGTAATTGCGGAACGTAAAGATTTTAAAGTAATAATTTCTTCCGCTACCATAAACACCGATTTATTTTCAATGTATTTTGACGGCTGTCCTGTTATAAAAATCGATGCAATTACATATCCGGTAACTCTTATTTTCGACCCGCCCGCAATTACGGCTTCTACCGACACTTTAAATGCCGAAACCGCACTGATGGATAAAATAGCTTCGATAGTAGGACGCATTTTAAGCGAAGGGCGAAGCGGCGCTATTTTGGTTTTTCTTCCCGGGGAGCGGGCAATAAAAAATTGTATAGAACGGCTTTCAAAAGAACCGTGGTTTAAAAAACTTTTTCCTCTGCCCCTTTACGGAAGATTAAGTAAAGAAGAACAGGAACGCGTTTTTAAATCTCCGCCTTTCGGAAAAAAGAAAATAGTTATTTCTACAAATATCGCGGAAACTTCTATAACTATAAACGATATCGCGGCGGTAATAGATTCAGGACTTGCAAAACTTAACTTTTATAATCCCTTTACCTTTACTTCAAGCCTCGATGAAACCGTAATTTCAAAGGCTTCATGCAATCAAAGACGAGGAAGGGCGGGGCGCACTCAAGAAGGAGTTTGTTACCGCCTTTATACGCGTAAAGATTTTGAAAGCCGCCAGCTGTATACCTTAGAAGAAATTTACCGCACGGATTTATCCGAAGTTGTAATGCGTATGGCGGAATTGGGAATTTACGATTTTGAAAATTTCGATTTTATTTCGCCTCCAGGTAAAAAAGGAATTATCGGTGCCGTCGATACCCTTAATATGCTTGACGCTTTGGAAAAAGACAATTCGCTCAGCAATATCGGAAAAATGATGTGTTCGTTTCCTCTTGCACCCCGCCAGTCTAGAATAATTGTAGAAGCGATTATACGTTACCCGGACTTAATAGAGGAAGTTTTAATTGCAGCGGCTTTTCTTTCGGCGCGCAGCCCCTTTATATTTATTGACGGAGAAGAAATTGAAGCAAGAAAGGCTCATTCTCTTTTTGACGAACCTATGGGAGATTTCGCTTCGTTTTTAAAAGTATTTAGGATGTACTGTCAAGCTGCGGATAAAGAGCGTTTTTGTAAAATTCATTATCTTGATGAAAGAATAATGGCTGAAATTATAAATATAAAAGAACAGCTTGAATTGATTGTTTCGGATATGGGCGTTCCGATTTTATCGGGCGGAAAAATTGACGATTATTTAAAATGCATCGCCAAAGGAATGATTCAGTTTGTCTGTGCGGCTCAAGGAAAAGATTGTTATAGAAGTCTTACTACCGAAAAGATTTTTATTCATCCGGGCTCCTGTATGTACAAAGAAAAGCGGCAGTTTATTGTTGCAGGCGAAATTGTGCGCACTTCCAGAATGTATGCGATGTCCGTATCTCCGCTTTCAAAAAAAATAATAGAAGAAGTGGCTCCCGCTCTTTTGGATAAAAAAGAAAAAACTTCACAGCGCAGCGTAAAGAATTCGGAAGAAGAAAAGGATAAAATTAAAGAAGATTCCGTAACTATGGAAGGAGAAAAGTATTCCATAAAGAAAATAAAAGGAAAAAAGCATATTATTCTTCCTTGGGAAAATTTTAAAAAAACTGCGGCGGAAATAAAAGAAAAATACGGTATTGACGGAAAAACCCAAAACGGAGCCTTACAGCAGCTAAAAGGCTTGCGCGGAAAAATAGAAATGCGGGACTGCGAGTTGCTGACGGGAGAAAAACTTGATTTGATTTTTAATGTTGTAAATAACTTTAATATTGAACCTCTTACAAAAAAAGAGGAGGAAGACATTCGTTTAAAGAATAAAAATTTTACCGTACCTCAAGATATTGAAAATCTTATAGTCTATATTCAGTTTCTTTTTAGAACAACCATTGCAAAACAAAAAAATAAACAGTTGGGCTTTATTACATTATTTTGTAACGGTGAAGGAACCTTTTGGTTTAAAACGTCGCGCGGTTTTCATACGGCGCTGCACGAAAGCCTTGTTTCGCTGCAAAGTTTAATAGACCTTGCAGGTGAAAATTTTACAAATGAACAAAAACAGGCGGTAAGCGGTATTTACGGCAAAATGAGCAAGATTATTTAAAACCTCTTTTTTTATTTTTGTCAATATTCAATAAATATTCTATAATTTATTGATATTTTGGATATTTTTTGGTAACTTATTCCGATAATGTTTGTTAAAAATCTTATTACGGACGTTACATATCTTATATTTACTTTTAGGAGATAAAAATTAATGAAAAATATAATGAAAACGGTATTTGCGGGTATTTTTACCCTTGTATTCTTCGCAGCATGCGATATGGGAAATAAGACGGCTTTTTTGGACATCTTGTCTCAAAAAGAAGTCGGTGCCCCCGAAAAAATTGCGGCGGTAAATTTAATAAGCGGAGAGAGGCGGAAAAATGTAAAAGAAGAAGTTTTCAATGCCCTCGGAATTGCCGCAGGAAATATGACCGCTTCGGATGCTGCAAAAAAAATAGCTGCCGCTTCAAATACGACGGTAGACGGAATTGCCTTTGAAGAAAACAGGGCTTTGGCTTATGACGATAAAGACGGAACGTTTATAGTAAGTGTAAAAGGGACGAAAGACGGAGTCCGGTTTGAAACGAGAATTGAAGCGAACGGGTTTACTCATCCGTATATAAATACCAGTTTAGGCGGTGTGATTTATAAAGAAAGGTATTTAATTTTTGATAAGGCTATAGAGAAAAATCTTCCGCTTGAAACATTTATTACTGAAGCCAATAATACAAACGGTATCGGTTATGTCTCTTTTGAATATACACTTAACGGAAACGATAAAACAGTTACTATAGGAAATAATTCCGCGTATAGTTTGACAGCCTCGTTTAGTAGAAATCGAAATAATACAATAAAGCTAACTGCCAATTATTCAGTAATTTTACGAACATATCCTAATTTTGAAGGTAAGGAGGGTATATCTAAAAATAACTTCAGTAGTAAAGTCATAAAAGATGATGAAAAATATTTTGAAGAGAAAGATGTATTTGATTATATTTTAAATAAAGTAAAAAATGATACCGATTTTATTAAAGCTTATTCCGATGGATTTGCTTCTGAATATTATGCCAGAGCGATTATGTTAAATCAAGCCGGAAATTTATTTGATGAAACGAAAATAAAAGAATACAAGGATTTGTATGAAAAAGATGGAGGACATATCAAAATAGAAGATATTACTGCTGCAGTGTACAATATAAGAAACGGCGGTATAAATGCAGATGATTATAAGGGAGAATTAACTGTAACATATTATATTGCAAAAAAAGATTTAGTAACTGAATATAATGTAAATAAAATATCAAAAACTCATACCGTTATACGTTCTGGATTTAAAACGATAAAAAAGAATGCTCTTACCGATAGTAATGGAAAAAAAATACTTACTTTTAGTATAGGTAAAAATAACGGAAAAAGAGACAAATGGCTAGATAAAGAAATCAAAAATGCAGCTCTGATAGATAGGAATACAGGAGCCATTAAAGATGATTATAGTGATTGGTTTAATTTAAAATCCGAAGTTCTTAATAATAATGATACCGTCGGTTATCACCTTATTTTAAATGGAGAAAGTTATTCCAGTATGCTTCCCAGTGCTCAAGAACAGTTTTTAATAAAAACACAAGATACGGACCAACACATACTTATACAAAGATTGATTTTATCGAAGGATAAAGGTAACGAAAATCTTAATATAGAGGTGCTTTTTATGGGTGGAGATGAAAATAATCCGGTGAAATTCTCCATTAAACCTAATCATTATTAACTTATTAAAAGCCTGCCTGAAAATCAATAGGCAGGCTTTTTTATTTATCTTTGTGTAATCTTAAATTTACATTTTACAAAAAATCGTAAATTTCTATGTTGCAAAATTTTAAGTTTTATGCCATAATATTCTTATGAAAACAGACATCGAAATAGCTAGAGAGGCGAAGCTAAATAAAATCGCCGATATCGCAAAAGGTTTAGGAATTCACGACGATAACGTTATTCCTTATGGGAACTATATAGCCAAAGTGCCGTATAGCGTCATAGATGATGAAAAGGTAAAAAAGAATAATCTTATTCTTGTTACCGCCATTACTCCGACAAAGGCCGGAATCGGAAAGACAACGGTTTCTATAGGACTTGCTCTCGGAATGAACAAAATAGGAAAGAAAACCGTAGTTGCCTTGCGCGAACCTTCGCTTGGTCCCTGCTTCGGAATGAAAGGCGGGGCTGCCGGCGGCGGATATGCTCAAGTGCTTCCTATGGAAGATATAAACTTGCACTTTACGGGAGACTTCCATGCCATAACTTCCGCTCACAATATGATAAGCGCCTTATTCGATAACTACATTTTCCGCAATCAGGGAACGCCTAAGGCTATCAAAAAAGTTTTGTGGAAGAGGGTTTTGGACGTAAACGACAGGAGCTTGCGCCAAGTTATTACCGGCTTGGGCGACGGAAACGGTGTTATTATGGAATCCGGTTTTGATATAACCCCGGCTTCCGAAATTATGGCAATTTTCTGTCTTTCCAAAGATATAGAAGATTTACGCAGAAGAATCGAGCAGATTATTCTCGGCTACGATACCGAAAACAATGCGGTAACCGTAAAAGATTTAGGCATTGCAGGTTCTATTGTAGTTCTTCTTAAAAATGCAATAAATCCGAACCTCGTTCAAACAACCGAAAACACCCCCGCCTTTATTCACGGCGGACCTTTCGCAAATATTGCACACGGTTGTAACTCGGTAATAGCTACAAAAACGGCCTTAACTTACGGTGAATACGTAATTACCGAAGCCGGCTTCGCAGCCGACCTCGGTGCCGAAAAGTTTTTCGACATTAAGTGCCGAAAAGCGGGATTAAACCCCAAGCTGACCGTAATTGCCGCAACTACGGGCGGTTTAAAAATGCACGGCGATGTTCCGGAAAAAGAAATTTCAAAACCCAATGCGGACGCTCTTAAAAAAGGTTTGGCTAATTTGGATAAACACATCGAAAATATGAAAAAATTCGGACAAACCGTAATAGTTGCTTTAAACCGCTACGGCTATGACCAGGATTCCGAGCTGGAACTCGTTAAAAAACACTGCGAAGCTCAAGGAGTAGGCTTTGCCGTAAACAATGCCTTTGTCGAAGGCGGAAAAGGAGCAGTCGAACTTGCCGAACTTGTGGTAAAAACGATTGCCGAAAAACCGTCCAAACCTCTTCAATTTATTTATGACGACGGCGATGCCGTTAAAACCAAAATCGGTAAAATTTGTAAAGAAATTTACGGAGCGAGGGAAGTTACGTACTCCGCAGCTGCCGACAAGATGATTAAAAAGATTGAAGAATCGGGCTTCGGCAAATACCCCGTATGTATTGCAAAAACCCAATACTCGTTCTCAGGCGACCCGAAACTCTACGGCGTTCCCAAAGATTTTGAAATGAACGTCCGCGATGTTGTCCTTAATTCCGGCTCCGAAATGGTTGTTGCAATTATGGGAGATATGATGAGAATGCCAGGCTTACCGAAAGACCCTCAGGCAATTCATATTGACTTGGTAAACGGAAATATCGAAGGTCTTTCGTAATTTTCCGTAAATACTCGGTGTATTTGCCGTTCAGCTTACTTAAAAAAAGCGGGAGCGGAAAGGTCTTGCCGTTTATACAATAATGTTGTATAATTCGGTAAAGTAATTTATAAAACAGGAAAACCTGTATTTATATTTTTGAGGAGTAAAATATGAACAAAATTTTGAAAATGCTGGCAATTGCCGCCATTGTTTCATTTGTTTTCTCTAGCTGCGGAACTCCGCCGCCCGCTCCGCCTGCGGAAAAACCCGCACCGGTTATGGAAGACCCGAAACCGGAACCGGAGCCTGCCCCCGCGCAGGAAGCCGCTCCTATGGCTGAAGAGCCTATGGACGTTCCTGTAAAGGAGTACATTGTAGTTGCGGGAGATACCCTATCGCAAATTGCGCTTAAGTTCTACGGAACAAGGGAAAAGGCGTATTATTTCCCGATAATAATGACGGTTACACCCGGAGTTATTAAGCACCCGGATAAGCTTACACCTAAAATGAAGCTTTTAATTCCCGATTTTGAATTATTTATGAAGCATTCCGCTTCAAAAGAAAAGTCAAAACCGGATTTTGAAAAATGTATCAAAATTTACGAAGACGAAGGCAGAAGCGGTGTAGCTCAATCTCTTAGAATGAGAGTTCAAAAATTCTAATTTTTTAATTGGGAATTTATGACTTTCATAAAAACTGCTTCCCCGCTTTTTTTGCGGGGAAGTTTTTTTTCGCTTTAACAGGAGCATTTGTTATGGAAATACACAAAGACTATCTGCGATATGCGGTGGAGCTTTCAAAAGAACTGTTGCAAATACACAGCCCCGGAGGATATACCGTAAATGCCATAGACCGTTTAAAAAAAGAATTCGATTCGCTCGGCATTAAATATACCGAAACGAACAAGGGCGCAATTTACGGTACAATCGAAGGTAAAAAGACAGAAAAACACAGAGTTGTTTCAGCCCATGCCGATACCTTAGGCGCTATGGTCAGGCAAATAAAACCGAACGGTTGTTTAAAACTTGCGCCCATAGGCGGCATCGCTTTTAACAGTATTGAGGGAGAAACGCTTTACATAATAACCCGTACCGGAAAAATTATTACGGGAACCGGTTTACCCGAAAAAGCCTCCGTTCATATTTTTGAAAACATTGAAAAAGAAGAGCGTAACGGCGAAACCTTTGAAGTCAGGCTTGATGCCGATACTTCTTCTAAAGAGGAAACTCTTAAACTCGGAATAAATGTCGGGGATTTTGTCGCCTTTGAGCCCCGCACCGTAGAAACTCCCGAGGGCTATATAAAATCGCGCCATTTGGACGATAAGGCTTGTATAGGAATGATGTTTGCCGTTTGCAAATATTTAAAAGAAAAAAACGAAAAACCGGCTTATACTACGCATTTTTTTATCAGTAATTATGAAGAAATAGGGCACGGATTTTACGGCATTCCGAAAGAATGCTTTGAAGTTCTTGCAGTCGATATCGGTACGGTAGGCGGCTTACAAAATTCCGATGAACATGCCGTTACGATTATTGCAAAGGATTCCCGTACTCCATACGATTACGGCTTTAGGCACCGCTTGGAGGAGCTTGCAATAAAAAACGGAATAAATTACAGAACCGATGTTATGTTCAGGTACGGCTCCGACGCGAGTATGTATGTTTTGCAAGGTTTTGATATAAACTTTGCCTGTGCGGGTCCCGGAGTAAGCGCAACTCATCATTATGAACGTACACACCTTGATGCTTTTAAAGCGACAATAGATTTAATTTATGCTTACACAATGGAAGAATTAAAGTGTTTTTAAATTGTGTTAAAACTGCAATATCGAAACCTTTTACTCCTTTTTTGCTTACATTAAGGGTTATGTTTATTCTTTTTGCAATTATAAGTTTTACGGCTTGCAAAAAAGAATACTCCGAGGTTTTCGATATTGATGAGTTAAAAGAAATTGCCGCCGAAGCGGTTTTAATTATAAATGAAAAAAGCTGGGACGAAATAAGGTCTTTATCTTCGCAAGAATTTAAAGAGCAGTTTACCGACGATTTTATCTCTTTAAATTTGGAACCTGTTTTTGCCGATGCGGGAAAATATAAATTTACACGTAGCTCTTTTTTTACCGAAAGTTCAGATGAAAAAAACTCAAGAAAAACCGGCATAGTTATTGTCAGAACAAAATACGAAAATAAAACGGTTCATTTTACCTTTAATTTTAATGAAAAAAAAGAGCTTTGCGGAATGTTTATTTATTAAAGGCTTTTTTATAAACCGTTATTTTTTTAATTTGAATTCTACGATAACGGGTTGGTGGTCCGAAACTGCAAAATCCATACCTTCGGTTTTTACGCTTAAAATTTCCACATTGGGAGAAACTAAAAATCCGTCGATAATTGTAGTGTAGTTTTCGCCTTTTATATACGGCTTTTCAAGGAGGCGCACCGTAGGTTCGGTTTTATCGAAAACCCATTTCCAATCCGTACCCGCAAAATCTTTATTTAAGTACCGTATCCAATAAAGCATACTGTCGTCAGTGGTATAGGGTTTAAATAAATCTTTTTCTACGCCGGGGAATAAAGAATTCCAATCGCCTCCCGCAATTACCCAATGCCCCTTTCCGTAAAGCTCCAATATAAGTTTTCGCAAGTATTCAAGTTCCTGCTTCCGCATAGAGCCGTCGCTGTCATAAGCGGAAAGGTGAAGGTTAATTATATAAATATCTTTATCGGGAATCTCCGTTTTTAATTGGGATACAAGAAGACAGCGTTTTAAATTAACTGTTTTAAGAGGCCATGGGAAACTTCCGGGCAGCCGGTGCCGCTCTGCACTTTTAATTTTGTATTTTGAAGAAGTAAAAATGCCGCTATGCACTTTTCCCAAAGAATTGAAAAAGGGAAAAGGAACGGTTACGGCATTGTAATTTGCTGCAAAGCATGAATCCTCGTCTTTTAAATAAGATTGCAGCATTTCTTTTTCCGGAACATAAAAGCTGCGTTTTGATTTTACATCTATTTCCTGTAAAAGATTAAAGTCGGCATTTATCTCGGAAATAGTTTGTTTTACAAATTCAAAATTTTCCAAAACGGCTTCTTTACTGCGGGCTACAACCGCTTTTCCTCCGTCGTAAAAAAAATCGTTTTTTGCATCAAGTCCGCAATAACCTAAATTCCACGAAAGAATCTTTAAGGAGCTTTCCGATTGGACGGTTTCGTTTTTACTTTCAGTATTTATCGATACGGTTTCCAATTTTTTTCGGACGGTATTCCATAATCGTAAAAAAAAGAAAAAATAAAATTACAAATAAAAATCCCGCTGCAATAATACCAAGTAAGCTGTAAGCTATAATTTTGGGTTTATTCATATTTAGCTCCTTAAGTTATTCTATAAAACCGGCCGTTTAAAAGTAAAAACAGCCCGATATTTTTTATTTAAATAATTCGTAAATCTCTTCACGGTAAAGTTTTACTATTTTGTGCCTCATCATTTCACCTTTTGCCGAAAGCTCTTGTCCTGCTTTAAATTCGTTAGGTAAAAGAACTATTTTATTTATACGCTCAAAAATTTTAAAACCGGTTTTTGCATTTATAAGTTCCGCAACTTCCGCTTCATACAGTTTTTGTACGGCAGGCTCATTTATTAAAGTTTCGACCGGAACGTTTTTAAAGCCCTGGTTTTCCGCCCATTGTTTTAGATTTTCGCCGTTTACCGCAAGCAGGGCTCCGAGGAAGCGCTGGTCCTGCCCTAAAACCACCGCCGTAGTTATTAAGGGAGATTCCTGCAATTTAACTTCAATCGGTACGGGCTCTATATTTTCACCGCCGCGTAAAACAATAGTATTCTTTTTTCTGCCTCTTAAAATAAGCTCACCGTCTATTGTAGTAAGAGCCAAATCTCCGGTGTCGAACCAGCCGTCTTTATCTATAACTTCGGCTGTCGTTTCGGGGGCATTGTAATAACCCTTTGTAACCGGCTCCCCTTTTACCATCAATACGCCTTTTTTTCCGCAGCCGAGTTCATTTCCGTTTTTATCTACGATTTTATACTGAAAACATTTAAGCGGTTTTCCTAATGTCCCGAATACGGGGCGCGGCATGGGACGGACGCTTATAACCGGAGCGGTTTCGGTAATACCGTAACCCTCTACGACGTTTACACCTATTGCCCAGAAAAATTCATCTACGTTAGGCGGTAAGGCTCCGCCGCCCGAAACGCCCGCTTTAAAGCATTTTCCGAATTTTTTACGAATTGCTCTGTAAATAATTAAGTCGCCTATAAAATAAAGAGGCGCAAGACAGATAAGAGGTAAAAATGACAAAACCGGATAAAGAATTTTTGTTCTGCGCTGAAAATGCGGACATAAGCCCAAAACTCGTCTTTTTTGCCTCATTGTTTTAACTCCTACGGAGATAAAAAATAAGAATAAATAATAAAGAGGTCTTCCGCGTTTTTTCATTGCCTTAAAAATACCGTCATAAACGGCCTCCCAAATTCTGGGTACGGAAGGAAACAGTACCGGATTTATAATTTGCATATCCGCTAAAAGAATACTTCCTATAGGTTTTGAATAAGCAATTGTTCCCGCCGAAATTATAATTACATATTCGCAAGCTCTTTCAAAAGAATGCCAAACCGGTAAAACCGAAATGGCTTTTTCTCCGGGCTTCATAATAATACGCTCTTGCAATTCCTCAAGCTGTGCCATAAAATTTTTATGAGACATTGTAACGCCTTTGGGATTGCCTGTAGTTCCGGAAGTGAAGATAATTGAAGCAAGGTCGTCAAGTTCTACTTTTTCGGCGAATTCTTCCGGTTTAATCCGTCCTTCGGCTCTCTCTTTTTTTCCGGTTTCAATTATCTCATCATAAGTAAGAAATTTTATATTACGTGCTTGAAGATTGAATTCCGATTCAAGTTTTTTAAAGTCGGCATTATCGAAGGCGATAATACACTCCAATGACGGAATATCTTTGATGTTTTTTAAAACTTTAGTAATTTGTACTTCGTTTTCCAAAATTGCGAATTTACATTCCGCAAAGGATAAAATATGTGTAATCTCCTGTTCCGTGGCATCGCAGCCCCTCGGAACGTCGGCAGCTCCCAAGTTCATAACTCCGAAGCTGGCGTGGAGCCATTCTTTTCTGTTATCGGCAATAAGACCTACATGGTCTTTCGGTTTACAACCGAAAAATATAAGTCCTGCGGAAAAATCAAGGGCTGTTTGATAAAGAGATTTATAAGAAAGAGTATGAAACTCCTTGTCTTCACTCTTAAACATTTGTGCCCCGATATCGGGGTAGGTTTCGGAAATCCGTTTTAAAAGTAACGGCAACGATTTATCTTTAATACTCATAAAGATAACGCTAGTATAAAATAAATATTGTGTCAAGTGGGGGAACAAAATGTTTTTATGTTTAATTTGTTTGTAATAATTAAAAAAATATTCAAAAAAAAGTAAAACCCTATTGACACGGGGGGGGGGGGGGATATAATAGAAGAAACTTATAGCTTATTACTATAAGTAATAAAAAGTTGGAGGGCGGCTATGGATGACCCGCTGTTAAGTGTTTATAAAAAAGTTGTAGCTGAACATCTTGAAGTAATTAAAAAACTGCTCGATTACGGAAAGAAGTATTACAAAGAGTATGAAAAAGTAAGAAGTGAATACGGACTTGATAAAAAGTTGGGATTTAATTTTTTTACCGCAATTTCCGAAAAATACAATTGCGAGAATTTACATGCGGGTATTTTACGGCTTATTTTAAATCCTAACAATAAGGAAATCGGCAACCGTAAATTTCTGGACTGTTTTTTAGAGCTGATTGATTGTAAGAATGTTTTTAAAAAATCCGATAAAGTGCGCTGTCTTCGTGAAAAAAAATACAGTGATATTTTAATCCGTAACGATTCTAAAGCGATTATTATAGAAAATAAAATCAATCCTACGGTTTGTATTCCGAATATGCCTGCACAATATATGGAAATAGTTAAAAAAGAAAAGTTGGAAGTTGTAAAAATAGTATATCTTACATTAGCCGATGACAAAAAAATAGATATTCTGTCATACGTAGGTAAATATAAAAACTTTTTTAAAAATCCCGAATCGAAATTATATTATCTTGCTATTATCGATACCGTTAAAAAAGACTTGGTTCATTGGTTTTTGCCCAAGTGTATTAAGATAGCGGAGAAACAGGAAAAAGAGAAAAAACTGGAAAAAAGTTTTTCGGTTTTTTTACGGCATTATCAAACACTGCTTATACATTTAGGAGGCGAAATTATGATGAGAGATGCACAAAAGGAATTGGTCCATGAAATTTATTCCAATAAAGAATATATGGCTGCTATGGGTAATCTAAAAGATTTGATTACTAAGGAATGGTTGGTAAACGAGTTAAGAGAAGAATGTATTGCGGAAGAAGTTATGAAATCGGACAGAGGGTATTTATGGCATTCATGCGGAAGAACTATGTATAAGCAAATTCATAAAACTGATGAATTTGCCGTTGCATATTATACGACCGGTGCATACGGGTTTATTTCGTTAAATGAAAAGGGGATTTTTTCTAAAGATTTAAAGAAAAAATTAACCGCAATTTTAAGCGACAGCTGTTTTGATTTAAATTCGGGAGATACGCTTTTTTCGAAAGATGAAAATCCGCAATGGATTTACAGGGAGTTCAGTTATTGGGGTACGCTTACAATCGGCGAGCGGGCGGAGATGATAAGTAAAAAGTTAAAAATGCTTGAAAAAAAATGCCACATTGAAGGAAAATAAATTTAATGTAAATATCTTGCTTGACAAAACCGTAAAAAAACTATAACATTTTTACAATGTTATTTAAGACAAAAACCGAATCCGAAAAAAAGATTAGTCAATGTGATACAAGAGCCCTTATTTTAAAATGCGCTGCAATAGAGTTTTTAAAAAACGGTTGGGAAAAAAGCAATATACGTAAAATTGCAAAAGAAGCGGGAGTTACGACGGGCTCTCTTTATTTCCATTTTAAAAGTAAAGCCGATATTTTTGAAGAGTTGGTTAAAGATACTTATGAAGAGCTTTTAAGAATGCAAAAGAAAATGTATGAAGACCACTTTGCAATTCCGATTAAGGAAGCGGAAAAACGTAAAGCTTTCCGCTTACAGGGCAGGCGGTCTATTGTGGAATATTCTTATAAGCATTCTCAAGCCGTAAAACTTTTATTATGCGCTTCTGAAGGTACCGAATATTCCGATTTGTTCGATAAAATGATGGAAATTACAAGAAATGCCGATATTTGTGCTTTTAACGAGTGTAAAAAATGGGGTATATTGGAAGATATTATCGATACGGATTTAATTATTGCCATAGATAAAACTTCTTGGAGATGCCTTTTTGAACCTGTTTGCAGGGACATTCCTTACGAAAAAGCCGTAAAATATGCGGATTTAATAAGCGATTTTTATGAAGCCGGCTGGTGTAAAATATTTTCCGGTATTACCGAAAACCGATAAACTTAAAAAGCAAAATTGTTTTGTCTTCTTTTTCAGGTTAGGTTGTTCGTTGCCGTTTTTAATATAAAAAATCAAAATAACTATTTACAAGCCGAAAAACCTGTGTTAAAATAAAAAAGCGTTTTATCCAATCCGGTTTCCGGAACATACGCACATTTTAAAACTTGACAGGGGGATTACTATGACTATTAGTATGAACATGGTTGAAACCATCGGCTTTTCGGTTATTTTATTGATACTGGGAAGATTTTTGAGAAAAAGGGTATCTTTTTTTTCCAAGTATTGCATTCCTGCGCCCGTAATAGGCGGCTTTTTGTTTGCAATTTTACATCTTGTATTGCGCAGCCAAAAAATTATGTATATAGAATTCGATGATACGCTTCGTCCGTTTTTTATGACAATATTTTTTACTACGGTAGGTTTTAATGCAAGTATCGATACATTAAAAAAAGGCGGGCTTATGACCGCTAAATTTTTAGCAGCCGCAATAATTTTAGCAGCCCTGCAAAATGTGATTGCGGTTGCACTTGCCCCCGTGTTAAAAATACACCCGCTTTTGGCATTGATGACGGGTGCCGCCCCTATGACGGGCGGACACGGTACTGCCGCGGGGATAGCACCCACTGTAGAGGCAATGGGAATGACGGGAGCGGAAGCGGTTGCAATAGCGGCCGCGACTTTCGGTTTGCTGGCGGGGTCTTTATTGGGAGGCCCCATAGCGAACAGGTTGATAAATAAGTATAAGTTTTCAACAAAGCATGAAAATATAAAAATACTTGTAGATGATGAAGAAGTTCATGCAGACTTAAATGCATCGAAATTTTTAAACGCTTTTTTTTATATTTTAATTACAATGTGGCTTGGAATATATGTTTCACGGCTTATAGGAAAAACCGGTTTATTATTTCCGACATATATAGGAGCTATGGTTGTAGGTGTTATTTTGCGTAACGTTTTTGAAAATACAAAATTAAAAGTACCTATGAATGAAGTTGCCGTTTTAAGCGATGTTTCTCTTACCCTTTTTCTTGCTATGGCATTAATGACGTTAAAATTATGGGAGTTGGCGTCTCTTGCAATTCCTATGGTGATTTTACTTTTAGCTCAAGTTATTCTTGCCGTGGTGTTTATTTATTTTATTACATTTAGAATAATGGGTAAAAATTACGATTCCGCCGTTTTATGCGCAGGGCATTGCGGTTTCGGAATGGGAGCCACTCCGAACGGAATGGCAAATATGCAGTCGGTATGCGAAAGATTCGGAGATTCAAAAGTCGCATTTTTTGTACTGCCTTTAGTAGGTTCTCTTTTTATAGATTTTTTTAACGGAGCGCAAATTACATTATTTATAAATTTGTTTAAATAAATTTAATTTATCGCATAATTTGCACTGAAGACGGCGGTTAAACCGTTTTAATCGGTTTGACTGCCCGTGTTTTTGTCAAAATAATTTACTTTAAAGAAGGTGAAATCTTATATTTAACTGTTTTTTATCCTAAATCTAACCGTTTAAACGGGGCATCGTTCCTCCTGCTTTGAGGGGCGATAGACCTCGTTTTATTTTTTAGGTCTAAAAAAAACTTCTCGGATATGTTTTTACAAGACCTTTATAATCAATCAATACCGTTTTTATGGGAGTTCCTCCCTGTTTCGCTTTTTATAGATTTAAATATATCTTCTTCAACAGTATCCTGAGTATCCTGCGTTCGGACTTTCTTCGGCTGAAAACTTCACGTTAATTGCGCGGTACCCGGAACACTCGGCAAGGCTTTACACCCTGCTTATTTTTTTCAATTTTTGATAAATGAAATTCTCATAAATTTAAACCGTGTCCGTTTAAAAAAGTTCCGTTTATACGTTTATATTTTAAAATTTCCTATTGACAAAACTGTAAGATTTAAGTAACATAATTATGTTATGTTAGAAGTGGTTGATAAACCGCTTATTTACGTAACATGCGGATTAAATAAAGACTCCGTTCCGCCGTTAATGACCGGTTCCTTGTACGGAATAACGGAAAAATAAACGGCCGGCGGGGCTTTACGGTAAAAATATAGGATAGCGGGAGATATTTATGTTAAAACATTATTTTGCCTTGTCGGACAAGGGTTCGCGCGACTTGAATACGGCGGTTGTTATTGCAGCCCTTGGGAATTTATTTTTGATTGTGCCGCTCGCTCTTGCCTTGTATGCCTTGCAGGAACTTTTAAAACCGCTTGAGGGTGGGACGGCAAAAACGATAAACCCGTGGCTGCTTTCGGGTATTGCCGTATTGATTATCGCCGTGCTCTTTTTGCTTGAAAAGTTCAAGTATCGTAAAACCTTTAATACTTGTTATGAAGAGTCGGCTAATGTGCGTATTTCGCTTGCGGAAACTATCCGCAAACTGCCCCTTTCGTACTTCGGGAAAAAGGACTTATCCGATTTGACGGTAACGCTTTTAAACGATGTTACTACAATGGAACACGCAATCGGGCATACGGGGGCGGAACTTTTAGGCGCAGCCGTTTCAATCATCGTATCGGCGGCAATGCTTGCCTTTTTCGACCGGCGTATGACGGCGGCTCTTTTTATCTTTGCGTTTATCGGTTTTTTGCTGGTATACGGTTCGCGTTTCGTTGCCCGCCGCCGCGCCGTGTACGTCAACTCCCTTCAGCTCGGTGTGTACAATTCAATTCAACAGCTGCTGGATACCATTAAGGTGCTTAAATCTTCCGATAAAAAAGAAGACTATGTGGAGCGTACAAAGGCGGCTATTGCACATGCTACCAAAGAAGCGACAAAGGCGGAATTCCTTGTCGGGGCTATTATGATCGGCTCCGTTATCGTTATCCGCTTCGGCTTTCCGCTGGTTATTGCCGTAGGTGCGATACTGTTTGCGCGCGGAGAACTTCCGCTTTTTACCTATCTCGTCTTTCTGTTAATTGCGGGGCGGATTTTTGAGCCGCTGACGACCGTCTTCATGCTTCTCGGCGAGTTTTTTTATGCCCGTACCGCCGTTGAACGCCAACAGGAAATTATCAACTATCCCGCCCAAACGGGAAGCGAAACCTTTCAGCCGCAAGGCTACGATATTCAGTATGATAACGTTTCTTTTTCATACAATGATGAAAACAATGATGAAAAAGGACACGAAACGGTGCACGGTATCAGCTTTACCGCAAAGCAGGGAAAAATAACCGCCCTGGTGGGGCACTCCGGCTGCGGAAAGTCCACCGTTGCCCGCCTTGCTGCACGGTTTTGGGACATCTCATCGGGTACGGTGCGGCTCGGCGGTGTAGATGTTTCTACCGTTGAGCCTGAAACGCTTTTGACGGCGTTTTCCATTGTGTTTCAAGATGTGGTGCTGTTTAACGACAGCGTATACAACAATATCCTTATCGGTAAACAGGAGGCGAGCCGCGAAGAAGTGATAGCCGCCGCAAAGGCAGCACAATGCCATGAGTTTATTTTACAGCTGCCGCAAGGCTACGACACGGTTATCGGCGAAAACGGCTACACGCTTTCAGGCGGCGAGCGTCAGCGACTTTCCATTGCCCGCGCCCTTTTAAAAGATGCTCCGGTTATTCTGCTTGACGAAGCAACCGCCGCCCTCGACCCGGAAAACGAAACGCTCATTCAAGAAGCCTTGAGTACCCTCGTTAAAGACAAAACGGTTATCGTTATCGCGCATCGGCTGCGCACGATTGAACATGCCGATACAATCATCGTGTTAAAAGACGGTACAATTGAAGCGATGGGGACGCACGAAGAGCTGATGAAAGGCGACTCATCGTATCCGGTGATGTACAAGCTGCAAAAAGAAAGTGCGGAATGGGAAATAACGCATGATTAGTAGGTATGCCGTTACACACTATATTTTGGAGGTTATATATGAATAATAAGTTGGTTTTAAAGGATTTTATAAATATCGCCATTTTCAGCGTTATTTATTTTGTAGGACTTTTTGTCGTCGGAACGCCGCTCGGATTTTTGGTTGTTACTTATACGGCCTTTCCGTTTGCGGCAAGTTTAATTTTGGGTATTGTTGCGATGTTCCTTTTAGCAAAATGTCCGAAGCCCTTTGCATTGTTTATTTTTGCCGCTTTACCTGGGTGTCTTATGACGCTGATGGGGCACACGCCTGTGGTTGCCGCTCACTCGCTGCTTGTTGCAACCCTTGCCGAATTGGTACGTAAGCTCTTCGGCTACGATACCGTAAAGGGGAGCATAGCAGGGTATGCGGTTATGTCGCTTCATTTTTGCGGCGCTTTTTGGCAAATCTTTCTTTTAAAAGAGCAATACTATGCCCTAACCGAAAAAATGATGGGCGCCGAATATGCAACGGAACTTGTGAGCCTGCCTTTGTGGATTATGCCGGTTCTGTACGTTACCGCTTTTATCGGCGGAATACTCGGCGGGCTTTTAGGTGCAAAACTGTTAAAAAAACACTTTGCCAAAGCAGGGCTGGTGTAATCGGTATTGAAAAGGATAAAGCCGTTATTGGAAAACTGCGGACGTTCTAAGCGGGTAATAAAAACCCTTATCGGCATGCCTCGTACGCCTGCTTAAAAATCCGTAGCGGCAGATACATAAACCGCAGAGCATGCAAAGGAAGATTGCCGGCGCGCTCGGCACGGGAAGCTAAAAAAACTTTGCGGTTTAATTTAACGGGTAATGATAATGAATGCGAAAAAATTAATACTGGATCCGAGAACAAAATTATTTTTAGTGATTGCAATGGGGGCATCGATTACGATTGTCGTTCCGCTGTATGTAGAAATTTTAAGCATACTGCTTTTTGCGGTTTTGTTTATAACAAACGGGCAAATAAAGACGGCTGTAAAATTAACGGTTTTCTTTTTATTTCTTGCAAGTTTGACGTATGTACCGCATCATATTTCTTTCGTGCGGAATATCGTTTTACCGATTTCATTTATGGTACGTCGTTTTATGATGCCGATAGTTGCGGGTAAATATTTAATTGACTCAACTCCGGTCGGGCTTTTAATGAATGCCCTCGAAAAATTGAGGCTGCCGTATTCCCTTGTCATTACCCTTGCCGTTATGTTCCGCTTTTTCCCGACTTTAAGCGAAGAATATGCGCATATCAAAAATGCCATGAAGATGCGCGGTATAGGTTTAAATATGCTGAATATTATACGCCGTCCGCTTTTAACCCTTGAATATGTAATGGTGCCGTTAATTTCTTCCGCTTCACGAATCGGCGATGAGCTTGCAGCGGCAGGACACACCAAGGGGGTCGATGCGCCTTTTAAAAAAATCAGATATAAAACGGCACATTTTACCGCCGCCGATGCCGTTATTTCCGGTTACATTATTGCGGTATTAGCGGCGGCCGTATTCTCGAGGGTAGCCATATGACGGAAACTGCAATCGCACTTGAAAATATTATGTTTGAGTATGGGGCTTCCAGTGGTTCGGAAAGTGCCGCCGTTTTAAACGGGGAGGGCGGTAGGGTTTCCGCAATAGACGGTGTTTCTTTTACCGTGCAAAAAGGCGAATGTCTTTTGCTTACCGGTATATCGGGCTGCGGAAAGACGAGTCTTTTGCGCCTTATCAACGGGTTAATTCCGCATTATTACGAAGGCGCTCTTTTAGGTGAAATTACCGTCTCGGGGGAAAGTATTTTGCACAGACCCGTCTATGATATTTCAAAAAAAGTTTCAACCGTATTTCAAAATCCTAAATCGCAGTTTTTTAATTTGGATACCACTTCGGAAATTCTTTTTTTTCTTGAAAATATGGGAACCCGGTTTGAAAAAATGCATGAGCGGCTGAACTTTGTTTCTCAATTTTTGCATATCGAACATTTGCTTGACCGCACTATTTTTAATCTTTCAGGCGGCGAAAAACAAATGATTGCCATTGCTTCGGCCCTGGCCTCCGATACTGATATTATTCTGTTTGATGAACCTACGGCAAATTTGGATATATTTTATATTGAAAAAATAAAAGAAGCCCTCCGGCTTTTAAAAGAATCGGGCAAAACGCTCATTATAAGCGAGCACAGGTTGTATTTTCTTAAAGAGCTTATAGACCGTGTGCTCATTATTAAAGACGGAAAGATTGCATGTACCCTTTCAGGAAAAGCGTTTTCCGCCTTAACGGAAGAAAAACGCAAGGAACTTTTACTGCGCCCCATTGAGATGAATTGCACCGTTTTTAGCCGGAGCGCTGCAAACGCAGGCGTCCGTCATGAGCAGTCAGTCGGTGCTTGCGATTGCCGGGCAGGGCAGCTTATCATAGAAAATCTCATTTACCGGTTCCCGAAAGATACTAAAGACTTTCTTTCAGTGCAAAATGTAAAGATGGATTTCGGTAAGGTTATTGCACTGACCGGAAAAAACGGGCAGGGAAAAAGTACCCTTGCGCACTGTCTTACCGGTTTATTAAAAGCGCGTAAAGAGTGCGTTTCGGTAAACGGAAAAACCATCAATGCAAAACAGCGCTTGGCAATTTCATATATGGTTATGCAGGATGTCGGGTATCAGCTTTTTACCGAAAGCGTTGAAGAAGAAATAACGCTGGGTAAAAATAAAAATCGTCTGCGAAAATATGTTTCGCCGTCTTCCGAATTGAAAGGCGAAAACAGTAAGGTAACCGGTTTCGGTTCGGAATTAAGTACGGAATCCGTTTTAGAAAAAATGCATTTAACCGACTTGAAAGACCGTCACCCGTTAAGTTTATCGGGCGGACAAAAACAGCGCGTCGCTATCGGCTCTTCGGTCAGCTCGGGAGCGAACATTATTATCATGGACGAGCCTACAAGCGGAATGGATTATTTTCATATGAAAGAAACCGCAGCGCTGATAAATACACTTCGCTCTCCCGAAAGGCTTATTCTGATTATCAGCCATGACTTCGAATTTTTAAGTCTTACCGCCGATGAAATTATCGTCATGGAAAAAGGAGCGGTGCTTTCACATGCGCCATTTACCGAAGCGGAAGCGGAAAGAGTGTTTGAGTATTTAAAAACCTTAACGATTACTATAAATAACAGTATTTAAATGAAGGAGAGTTATATATGAAACAAACAAAAAAACAGGAGCGGCCGAAAAGTGTTGTAAGCCGCATATTGGCGTATGCGGGGAAGCATAAGATTTTCATTTATTTTTCGCTTTTTTTGTCGGCACTCAGTACGATTGCGATGCTTGTTCCCTACATTACCGTTTTTTATGTGATGCGCGAAATTATTTCCGCGTACGGAACGGGGAACCTTGCGGATATTCATCGGATTCTTGTTTACGGGCTTACCGCACTCGCCTCAGCAGCAGCGGGTTTTTTGCTGTATTTCGGGGCGCTTATGTGTTCGCATATTACCGCTTTTAATTTGATGGGAAACCTTACGATGCGTTTAACGGAAACCTTTGCGCGTCTTCCCGTCGGCTGGCACACCGTTCACGCAAGCGGAACCGCTCGCAAGGTGTTTGAAAAAAACGTCGGTTCACTTGAAGGGCTTATTGCGCACATGCTTCCCGATACGATACAAAATACCGTTTCGCCCCTTGCTCTTCTTTTTTTAATGTTCTTTTATGATTGGCGTTTCGCTCTTATCTCGCTGTTGCCGCCGGTGATTGCCTTTGTGCTGCAATCCGCATTGATGGGGCTATCGCGGAAAACCAACTTTATGCAAAATTACGAAAACGCTCTCGAAAAAATGAACAGCGCAGGCACCGAATATATCCGCGGCATTGCGGTTATTAAAACCTTTAACCAATCGGTACATCGCTTTAAAGATTTTTATTCTTCAATTATCAATTACCGCAATTATGTGCTGGCCTATTCCATGTCGTGGGAAAACGGCTATTCGGCCTTTTTGTCGCTTCTTAAAGCGGGCTTTGTCTTTTTAGTACCCGCCGCCTTGCTTCTGCCCTCATCTGCAAGTACGGGTGAAACGTATATCCGTTTTTTGTACGGTTTTATTTTCTACCTTTCGCTTTCGCCGGTTATGTATACGATGATGATGAAAATAATGTACGGCTCGCAGCTTAAAATCCAGGGCGGGGAAGCGCTTAACCGTATTGAAGCGATTTTGAACGAAAAACCCGTGCCGGAACCGGAAAGCTCCGTTATGCCTGTCCGCTTTGATATTGCGTTTAAAGATGTCGTGTTTTCGTATAAAGATACGGGCGCAGTGCAAACGGGAGGTACTGCCGAAAACGGCGGAAATGCGAAACCTGCTGAAAATTCCGTATGGGATAAAGATGCCGTACCACCGGGAGGAACCGATGCCGGTGCGCAAGAGGAAGCCGCTGCGAAAAGCCCGACAGCCGCTTCCTATCATACGATTAACGGCATAACGCTCACCGTGCCGGAACACTCGTTTACCGCCCTTGTCGGACCTTCAGGCGGCGGAAAGACGACCCTCGTTAATTTGCTCGGACGCTTTTGGGAACTTGATTCGGGTTCTATTGCAATCGGAGGAGTCAACATCACCGATATAAAAACCGATGACCTTATGCACCTTATCGCCTTTGTGTTCCAAGAAAATAAACTCTTTAAAGAAAGTATTTTTGAAAATATCCGCTACGGTAAAAAAGATGCCTCACGCGAAGAAGTGCTTGAGGTGCTTCGCAAGGCGGAATGTACGGATATTATCGAAAAACTTCCGAACGGTATTGACACGGTGTACGGTACACAGGGTACCTACCTTTCAGGCGGCGAGGCGCAGCGGCTTGCCATAGCCCGTGCCCTTTTACAAGACGCGCCGATTGTCGTACTTGATGAAGCGACGAGCTTTGCCGATGCCGAAAACGAGCACAAAATTAAAAAGACGTTCAGCGCACTTTTAAAAAATAAAACCGTTATTATGATTGCTCATCGTCTTTCCTCCGTCGTCAATGCGGAAAATATTTGCCTCATCGATAAGGGGCGTATTGCCGAACAGGGAACGCACATAGAGCTTTTGGAACGGAACGGCATGTACGCAAAGATGTGGCGCAATTTCCAAACGGGTATTAACTGGAAGCTTGCGGGGGAGGGGAAAACTTGTAATCGCTCGTTAACAACGGATTTAATTTGCACCGTTCTTAATAAGTTTTTGTTTTATAAAAACTTATTAAGAATCAGCTATAGTTTTTTTAGACGAGGCACCTTTTAAACCTCCAATCGGGTTTTTAAAGATGCCATAAAATAATCCGTCTTTTTTAATACTTATAAGGGTTTTCCTACTATTATGATGTGTACCCCATCGCCGGCTCTGGAACATATTCTGCCGTATCCGCGAGTCAGCATATCGTTTGCGGCTATATTTGCCGTATACTTATTGAATCCGTTACTTATAAGATGTTTAACAATCTGGTCTTTTGTAAATTCATTATCCGGTTCTCCTAACTTTTTAATAAAATCTTCCGGAGGACTGTCTATAATGTACTTACCGTCATCCAAAGGTACAGCTTCCGTACTGAACTTACTATAAGAAACTGATGTATACCAAACAGGATATTTTTTATCAATTTCCGGTCTATGATTACAACCCGTTAAAGAAAGCAACACAATTGTAAATATCGAAGTAAAAAAGAATTTTTTCATCATATTTATCCTCCTAAGGATTACACATTTTTTTTAAATTATACATAAAAATTAAAAAAATACAAGAATCTTTTATGGCGATAATAGTATAAAAACTTCCGTCCCTATTTTTTCTACTGGAAAAAAAAATCCGTTTATGATATAGTAGGGTCTTTCGGAGGACAAAATGCCCAAAATTGAAGTAAACGAAAACCTTTTTTTTAAAATGCTGGGAAGACGATGCGGTTATGATGAACTTGAAGAAATTTTAACTTCCGCAAAGGCTGAGTTGGACGAAACACCCGATACGGCCTTACCGGAAAACGAACGCATTATCAAAATAGAATTAAACGATACAAACCGTCCCGATTTATGGTCTACGGCAGGGCTTGCCCGCTTACTTAAAATTCATAACGGAGCGCCTTCAAATAATGACGAATATGTAAAATTTCTTTCAAATAAAAACGAAGAAAAATCTTCCGGCGGAAAAACAGTAAAGGTTTCTCCCGAGATGAAAACCGTACGACCCTTTGCGGCCGGCTTTATTGTTTCGGGTAAACCCATAGACAGTCTTATGCTTCAGGATATTATTCAAACTCAGGAAAAACTGTGCCGCAATTTCGGACGCAAGAGAAAATCGGTTTCAATGGGCGTATACCGCTCGGCTCTTATTAACTGGCCCGTTTTTTATACCGCCTGCGACCCCGTCAAAACTTCGTTTGTTCCGCTTGATATGGAAAAAACCTTAACTTGCAGAGACATTTTAAAAGAACACCCTAAAGGCATTGAATACGGAGAAATTATTGCGAACCAAAAACTTTTCCCTATTTTAAAAGATTCTAAAGGGGAAATTTTTATCCATGCCTCCGATTATTAACAGTGCGAAAATCGGAGCCGTAAAAACGGGCGACTGCGATTTATTTGTAGAATTTACGGGAACCGATATGGCTTCAATTTTGCTTGCGGCGAATATTACCGCTTGCGACTTTGCGGATTCCGGTTATAAAATTCTTCCCGTAAAAATAGAATACCCTTATGAGACCGGTTTCGGAAAAAGTATAACCACTCCGTTTTATTTTCAAGAACCTGCATATACTTCCGTTCAAGCCGTAAATAAACTTTTAGGTTCGGCTTTTACAAGCGAAGAAATTGCAGAGGCTTTAAAGCGAATGGATTGTAAAACGGAAATCAAAGCGGACGATACAACAGGAAAGATAACGGTTATTCCTTCTCCTTACCGCAATGATTTTCTTCACGAAGTTGATATAATCGAAGATGTTATGATGGGAAAAACGGTGAGCTTTTTTAAACCCGAAACTCCGAACGAATTTACAATAGGCAGACTCTTGCCTGAAACCCTTTTAAGCCGCAAGATAAAAAAGCTGGCGGCAGGTATGGGTTATCAGGAAATGATTTTTAACTATCTCGGTTCAAAAAAAGATTATATCGAAAAAATGTGCATTGACGGAAAAGATGTTATAGAGATATCGAATCCCATGTCGGAAAATTACCAATTTGTACGCTCCTCAATTATTCCGTCTTTATTAAATGCGGAAGCGAGTTCGGCAAATGCGGTATATCCTCATAAAATTTTTGAAACGGGGAAAATTGCGTTTTTAGATGAAAAAGATTTGACGGGAACAAAAACCGTGCAGAGTTTCGGTTTTTTAACGGCAGCACAAAATGCAAACTTTAACGATGCCGCAAGCGAAACGGCAAATCTTCTTTATTATTTGGGTATGGAATACAAGGTTTGCGAAACCGAAGACCCCCGTTTTATAAAAGGCAGACAGGCGGGGATTTTATACAACGGTGAGCAAATAGGAATTTTCGGTGAGCTGGCTCCGCAGGTTTTGGAAAATTGGGCAATAACAATGCCCTGCTATGCGGGAGAACTTAACATAGAAAAGATTATCGGCAATGCGGAATAAGCATACGGTAAACTTTAAGAATAAATGTTAAAAACGGGTAATATAAAATGAAAGGAATAGAATATAAGGGTGCGGAATCGATAGACGGCCCCATTATAATTGTAAAGCGAAGAGATAACGTTTTTTTCGGAGAAATTACCGCCGTACGCGACAGAGCGGGAAATATAAGAACAGGCAGAGTTATAGACATTTCAAAAGATTATTGTGTTATCCAAATTTTCGGGACAACCTCAGGTTTAAGTCTTTCAGAAACGGGTGTCGAATTTTTAGAAAAGCCTATGGAACTGCGTGTTTCGGAAGACTTAATGGGAAGAATTTTTGACGGACTCGGAAATCCTTCGGACGGCTACCCTGCCGTTTTTTCTTCCGAAATGAGAAACGTAAACGGAAACCCGATAAACCCGTTTGCACGTATTTACCCCAGAGACTTTATTCAAACCGGAATTTCCGCAATAGACGGAATGAATACCTTAATCCGCGGGCAAAAATTGCCGGTGTTTTCCGGTAACGGGCTTCCGCATAATAAACTTACCGCACAGATAATAAGGCAGGCAAAAATCCTTTCGGCCGATGAACAATTTGTTATGGTCTTTGCAGCTATGGGAATAAAATACGATGTTGCCCGCTTTTTTATAGATACCTTTGAACAAACGGGAGTGCTTTCGCGGGTTGTTATGTTTTTATCTCTTGCGGATTCCCCTTCCATTGAAAGAATTATCACTCCGCGCTGCGCCCTTACCGCTGCGGAATATCTGGCATTTGAAAAAGGAAAACACGTTTTAGCGGTTTTAACCGATATGACAAACTATTGCGAAGCATTACGCGAAATTTCCACTACAAGGGGCGAAGTACCGGGACGAAAAGGATATCCGGGGTATCTGTATTCCGACCTTGCCGAACTCTACGAGCGGGCGGGTAAAATAAAAAATTCTTCAGGTTCCATTACGCAAATTCCTATTTTAACTATGCCGAACGACGACATAAGCCACCCTATCCCGGACCTTACGGGATACATCACGGAAGGACAAATAGTATTGGGCAGGGAACTTTCTCAACAAGGTATCTACCCTCCGGTTGCAAGTCTTCCCAGCCTTTCCCGCCTTATGAAAGACGGAATAGGAGAAGGAATGACGCGGGAAGACCATAAAGACGTTTCAAGTCAGCTTTTTGCGGCTTACTCAAAAGTGAAAAACATTAGAAACCTCTCGGCAATTATAGGCGAAGAAGAACTTTCCGTCAGCGATAAACAATATCTCCGTTTCGGCGATTTATTTGAAAAATTCTTTTTAAATCAGGGTGAATATGAAAACCGCTCCATTGAACAAACCTTGGATATAGGTTGGGCACTTCTTTCGGTTTTACCTAAAGAGGATTTATATAGAATAAAACCGGAATTCATTTTAAAATATATGGAAAAAGCGCGCAATAACATAAGCGGAGAACTTCTTGCCGAACTTCCTCAATTGGAAGCTGTTGGGAAAAAAACGGAGGAAAATGAAGCTGTTGAACCGTCTTCGCTTTTCGTGTAAAATAGCTTTAAGAATATGGCAAAATTAAACATAGCGCCGACAAAATCGAATTTGCTTTCTCTTACGGAACAGCTCAGAGCTGCAAAAGACGGATACGATTTACTTGAACAAAAGCGTGAAATTCTCGTTATGGAGCTTATGAAAATGCTCGATAAGGTAAAGATTCTCGAAAAAGAAATAAATAAGCAGATAAGCGTAGCTTATCCTGCATTAAGAAGAATGTTTATTGCGGTAGGACGGAATGAAACTGAGCGGCTTGCGAAAACCTTAAACTACGAATTTAGGTTTACGGAAAAAACCGTAACTGCCGCGGGTATTCGCTTTGCTTCAATTTCGGCGGAATTGCCGAAAAGGACTCTTGCTTATTCTTATCTTGATTCCTTTGCCGACTGCGATAAGGTTATGATAGATTTTTTTAAACTGCTTGATTTGCTTACCGAAATGGCGTCTATCAGAACTATTGTATGGCGGCTTGCAGGCGAAGTAAAAAAAACGCAAAGGCGGGTAAATGCCCTCGATAAACAGGTAATTCCGCAAACGAGCGAAACGAAGACATATATAGAAAGTGTTTTAGAAGAAAGGGAGCGGGAAAATGTTTTTGTGCTTAAAGCATTAAAATCCAAGGCGGGAAAAACAGTATGATAAAACCTTTGTTTCAAAATATTTTAGTTATTATTACCGGAAGCGAAGCCTCGATAAACGCCGCAAAATATGCGATTCTTATGGCAAAATTATACCGCTGTAAGGTTCATGCGATTTATGTTGTAGATACGGCTACAATTAAGCAGCTTACATTAAATAGAATTTTTATCGAAGAAGAAGGCCTTGAATATAAAAACAGTTTACAGGAAACGGGCAGCCGATATTTAAGCTATGTACATGAGCTTGGTGCTGAAAAAAACATAGAAGTTATTACCGAAATAACACAAGGCTCGGTCAGTGCGGAAGTTTTAAATTATGCCGATAAACATAAAATAGATGCAATCCTTTTAGCTTGCGAAGATGCACAAACCGATAATTCAAAAGATATGCTTGCAAAAACCTTTCATTCCATTTTAACGAATTCCGAATGCTCTTTATTATTGGTAAACGAAAAAATGATTGAGCAGCTTTATAAAATGGCTTAAAATAAAAAAGCGGAGTTTTTATACAAAAACTCCGCTTAAATTTTATATTCTTATTTAATAAGAATAAACTCCACTCTTCTGTTTTTCCACCAGTTATCTTTATCGGATAAGGGGACTACAGGTTTTGAACCTCCCATACCGATTGAAGAAAGACGCGAAGAGCGCACTCCGTTCGCTATAAGAAATTTTCTTACGGCTTCGGCACGTAAGGTGGAAAGCGGAATTAAGGCCGTTACTTCTTCTTTTTCAGTACCGGTAGTCGTATTTGCATGGCCTTCAACTTGAACTTGGTATTCAGGAAATTTATTTAATATTTCCGCAACCCGCTTTAATATTGCATTGTTTTTTCCAACAACGGCCGCATCAAGTCCGTCAAAGTCGGCCGCATTTGCTCGGAAAATAATCGACGGAACTGCAATTTTTAATTTGTTGCCGTCCCTGATAACCAGAATATCTACAGGAATATATCCGCGATAAACGGAAACTATGCCGGCCTTATCCGTAACCGTAAAGGTAAAAGGATAATCGGTTGCGGACTGAACAGTCTCTCCTTTAAGGGAGCGGCCGTCCCAAATAATTTCGTTTGTAATTTTTTCCGTTCCGCCGGTTTTCCAAAAGAGCCTTCCGCCGTTTTCTTCAGGTTCGGTTATTTCAAATTTCCAGTCCGCGATACCTGCGGGAGTTTCCGCACTTAAAGCTATAAAAAGGTCATCATCTATGCCGTCATTATCCGGGCTGAAATATTTAGGCTTTAAGGTTACGCCCAGCTTTGCGGGCTTGGAGGAAAGGATAAACGGTTCCGTAAAGGCCGTTACTATATCGCCTTTTTTATATTCAATATAAACTATCGCCATATAAGTTCCGTCTTCCGAAAGTTTACCGGTTTCTAAATTCTTTCCGTCCCAACGGAATTGCTTGGGAAGTTTTCCGTCTTTTTTTGTATTCCATTCGGCAAACACATTACCGTTATCTATATTGGAAATTTGCATATTCCAATTTGCAATTTCCGCATCTATGTTAGTTAAAAGAGAAAATTCCTGTACCGAGTTTTTTCCGTTTCCGCTCGGAGAAAAAACGGGATATTTTGCCGTAATATAGCCTTTAGCTTCACGGCTGTCTACGGTAATTCCGTCTAAACGCTGAATCGTTTTATTTCCGGCTTCGTCTTCGGCTTTTACGGCATAGGAGTACTTTCCGTCTTGAACCTTATTTCCCAAATTATCATCTGCCGCCCATTCTATATTTTCAGTTTTATTTTCCCATTTATAAGTTTTTACCGCCTTGTTTTTTAAATCGATAAATTCGGCAGTCCAAAGTTTTTCTTGCGAGGAAATTTGCGTTATGGGTAATGTTTTCTTTTTATTTCCCGCAACGGGAGAAAAAGTCAAATAAGGCGCGGAAATTTGAATTTCAGGATATACGGTGTCGATTATAATTTCCGGAATTACCGATTTTGCCGTATTTTTATTTGCAAGTTCGACTTCAAACTCGGCGGAGTATTTTCCGTCCGGAGAAAAGACCGTTTTTGATTCGGTTTCGTTGTCGGGTTTTCCGTCCCAAGTTATTTTTTTAGGCGGTGCGGCTCCTTCAAAGGTTTTAACTTGTTTCCCTTCGGAATTTTTTATTGTTACCTTATATCGGCTTACACCGGTTAAGGATTTTACTACGGGATAAAATTCAATAACGTCTTTTGAACCGTCGCCGTTAGGTGAAAAGGCAAGATAGTTGGATTGAAGAATTATATCGGCTTTTTCGGTATTAAGTTCTACTATAACGGGCTTTGATGAAGCTGCGTTTTCGGCTTCATCGGTTCCGCGTAAAATATATGCATATTTTCCGTCTTCTGCAAAACTGCCGTCGGATTTTCTTCCCGTCCATTCGAATTTATTGGGAAGGATATTTCCGAATTCAGCCTTATAAACGGGAGAGCCGGTTATCTTATTTCCGTTTGTGGTTTTATAAATTTCGGCAGTCCATTTTCCTTCCGCTTTTTGGCTTTGGGTAAAAATTACGCTGTCAAGTTTTCCGTCCCCGTCGGGAGAGAAAATCTTTTCGGAAACCGAAACTTCCGCATCGGGAGGCGTTATGTCCAAAGTGAAAGTGGGGGTCTCCGTTTTGGGATTATATCCGTTTATATATTTTGCCGAAATAAAGGCCTTGTATTTTCCTTCAGGTAAAATTTGCTCGGAGTTGTCTTTTCCGTCAAAGGTTATCTTTTCAATCTTTTTAGAGTTTCCTAAAAAGGTTTTTACGGTGTTGCCCGATTCGTTTTTAACTTCGATTATCCATTCCGTAAGACCGTTTGTAAAGGGAATCGAGGGAGTAAACTCGATTGTTTTATTCGAATCCGATTTAGGCGAAAATGCTTTTTTATTTATCGAAATATTGATAGAAGGTTTATTTGTATCGACTATAATGTTTGAAAGAGTTTTTTCCGTTTTGTTTTTCGCCTTATCGACTGCCCCTACGGTATATTTATACCTTCCGTCGGGAACTATTTTTCCTTCGTCGTTTTTTCCGTCCCAGCTTACGGGTTTTAATTCGGAGTTTTCCGTTTTAATTGTACGCACGGGTTTTCCCGCAGAATCCGTTATAACGGCCGTCCATAAGTCTTCTTTGGAGCCTGTATTTTCAAAAACAAAAACATCTTTGTTTCCGTCTCCGTCCGGACTGAAAATCAGGTCCGAGGAATTTTCATGTTTTGCAAGGGTAACTTGAGGAGGCGTTTTATCGATTACGGCAATATATTTTTCGGTTTCGGCGGTATTTTTATTATCGTCTTCGGCTCTTATTACAAAGGTATATTTACCGTCCGGGGCAGTTTCTCCTGAATCCGTGCGTCCGTCCCAGCGAAGGGTTTCCGGTACGTCTACGCCCTTTTTGGAGCTGCCTAAAAGTTTAAAGAAGGTTTTTGCATCTTTCATTTCGCGCAAAGGAATTTTATTTGCAATTGTGCGGACTGTATTTCCGTTTTCGTCTTTAATTTCGCAAGACCAAGCCGTAACGTACCGTTTATCCGTTATTTTTAAAGGAATTTCCATTGCGTCGTTTTCTCCGTCGTCGTTGGGTGAAAAATAAACCGTGCCGCCTTCGGGAATTCCCGCTTCGATTACTGGAGGTTTATCGTCTTTAAGTCCGAAGTGCATATTTACACCGCCTCCGAAGGCCCATATTCCGTTATAAAAGGGTTTTGCCGTAAACTCGGGTCTTAACTCGCTTTCTTCCCAACCTTGTTTTGCCATAAAAGAATTTTTATCTTTTGCGGAATTTATTTTTATTTTTACTCCTAAATTAAAAGAGGGTATAAATGTTTGTTTTTTATAATGGGCTTCCACGGCATTTATTACAAACCCGGTTCTAAATGAAATAATATCGGCTATTTCGGTGTGAACTCCGGTATTCATTACAAAATTTTGAAATAGGGGAGCTGAAATATCCAAGTGCATTCCCAGTTTAAAGCCGTCTATATCTACAAAGGTTGAAGCAAAGCCTGCGTGAGGGGTGAACATTGCAGGGCTTCCTGAAGATTTTTTTCCTTTTATTCCTGTTGTTTTAGGGTTAAAAGTTTTTCCGATTCCGGTAATTGAAACGCCCAATTTGGAATCTTTTAAAAAACCTAAATTACCGAATTTATATAAAACGCCTATATCAAGACCCAATCCCCAGTCTTTTCCGAAGTCGGCATACGAGCCGATACCGATAAGGAATTTTTCGGTTAAGTCTTTTGAATAAGAAAAGCGTAAGCCTCCCATTGTTCCGAGTTTTAAGGAGTTAAATTCCGAATTTAAAAAATGCAAGCTTCCTGCAATAGTTCCCCACCGTGCAGGGTATAAAACGGCTAAATTTGCCGTATGGCCGAAGCCTTTTTCTTCTTTTTTCAGCCCTGCAAGCAGAAGATAGGAAATATCCAAAATAGGACGCTGTTCGGCTCCTCCCAAAGCGGGGTTTACGGCAAGGCTGCCGGGAACCGTATCGCCGAAGGGCCCTCCCGTAACACTTGCCCGGCCGCCGGCCGTGGAAGGCGATTGTAAGGTTAATTTTTCTTCGCTTCCCGAAACGGGGTCGTAAGCAAAAAGGCTTAAGCTAAGTACAATAAAAGAAAAAATAAAAATTCTTTTTGCAATTGACGTATTCAATTTAAAACTCCTCTATAAAATTCGGCAATTTATAAAAATTTCAGTTTTAAAAAATTACCCGAATTCCGTATATCTTTCGCAGTGCGGTTAAGAAAGTACATACGATACCCGATTGTTTTTTTAAAAGTTGGGGTGCCGTTTAAAACCTAATCGGTATTTTAAGTATCGGCATAAATCGACACCCTAATTAAACAGTATATTTTATAAAAGAGTTACAATTCAGCGTTTTTACGACAGTATCGGGTAAGGTATTAATTACGGAAATTTAAAATTGAAATACGTTTTATGGACACGGCTTTTTTAGACTCCACATCGACTTCCGTAATTATTCCGCAAAAAATAAGCTCATCCGTTTTATTCATTTCGGCTTTTTGAGGAACTTGAGTTGTCGCTCTAAAAATAGCGGCTTCATAACTTCCTCCGATTACCGAATTTTTTGCACCTATCATACCTACATCGGTTATATAAGCCGTACCTTTCGGAAGCATTCTTTCGTCTGCCGTTTGTGTATGAGTATGCGTACCCCCGAAAACCGTAATTTTCCCGTCCGCATAAAAGCCTAAGGCTTCTTTTTCCGCGGTAGATTCGGCATGAAAATCTATAACGGAAATTGAATTTTCAAAGTCTTCGGGACGCAATTCTTTTGCTATTTCGTCCTTCCCGCAAAGAAGCGAATCCAAAGTTTTAAAAGGACATTCTATCGGCCTCATATTTTCTCTTCCCTGGAGATTTATTACAATATAGCTTATTCCGTTTTTTTTAATTTGGATAACTCCCGAGCCAAGTGTTACGGGAAAATTATGAGGACGTAAAACTCTTCCGTCTTTTCCGAAATTTTGTCTTATATCGAAGCGTTCTAAAGTATGATTTCCTCCCGTTATAACATCAACTCCCAAGTTAAAAAAAATTTCAGCTTCATCGTCTCTTATACCTATGCCGTTGGCCGTATTTTCTCCGTTTACGACACAAAAATCTATATTTTCGTTTTTTATTAATTTGGGCAGTTGTTCCTTCAAAGTATTTAGTCCGGCTTGTCCGCAAACATCTCCGCCCATAAAAATTTTTACAGTTTGTTTCATAAGGCTTATTTTAGAGTATGACGTAGAAAAAATCAAGACAGTCGGAAGATATTCTTCTTGTTTAGGGGGCGTCCCCCGCTTAGGGGCTGATTTTGGGGAGGGAAGACACCCCGGCAGAACGGGTTTTCTTCCCTCCCCAAACCCCTCCCATTTTTTCCGTCTGCTTAGGGGCTCTGCCCCTAAGAACCCCGCTTACGGCTGGGGTTTTTCAGGCAAAGGCGCTGACGCGCTTTGCCTGCGAGGGGGTGGTTTTTTCTTAACCGCTCGGAGCGCAAAGGCCGCTAAGATTTTCGGGGTACCGCTGTTTTCCTTTCCCCCTTGTTTTTCTTTGCGTTCTTTGCGAGCTTTGCGGTTTCTCCCCATTCACGGTTTTACTGTATTGCCGCAAACTTTTCCTTTGCGGTGCCCATATCGCCGGCGCCGGCTTTATATTTGTCAAGCTGGTCTTGCGGTACTTTTATGCTGCCGTCTGCCAGATTGCCGCAGTTTGTAAAGGCACTGTCGAACTTGCCGGCACTGTAATTGCAGTTGAGCGTTACGCCGGTTAGCTTTGTGCAGGCGTAAAAGCAGTATCCCATATCGGTAACGCTTGCGGGGATATCCGGCACTGTAGTAAGGCTTGTGCAGCCGTAAAAGCAGTTTGTCATATTGGTAAGGCCTACGGGAATGTTCGGCACTGTTGTAAGGCTTGTGCAGTCTTGAAAGCAGCGTTCCATATCGGTAACGTCTTTGGGGATAGCCGGTGCTCTAGTAAGGTTTTTGCAGCTTGCAAAGCAGTTTGACATATCGGTAACACTTTCGGGAATAGCAGGTGCTGTTGTAAGGCTTTCGCAGTCTTGAAAGCAGCCGGACATAACGGTAACGCCTGCGGGGATGTCCGGTGCTGTTGTAAGGCTTGTGCAGCCTAAAAAACACCAGCCCATATCGGTAACGCCTTCGGGGATAGCCGGTGTCGTTGTAAGGCTTTTGCAGCCTGCAAAGCAGTTTTCCATACTGGTAAGACCTGCGGGGTAGGCTGCGATTTTAAGGGCTACTTTTTTATCCGAATGGTCTTTAAGTTTTTGTCCCAAGGCTCCCGGATTGTCGTCGCTTCCCTTAAAGGCTTCTTTCGGTATGAGGCCGGTTACTTCGATGTAGTTTAGCTTTTCGCTTGAAGCGGTGTCCCTCAAGTAGGTTTCAAGGTCGGCATAGGAGACTTTTACGTAGGGGCCGGGCGTTACTGCGGGTGTATTGTTTCCGCCTGTGCTCCCTGTGGGCTTTCTGCCTGACGTATTGGGGCAGCCTGAGAAAAAACCCGTTACTATAAATACTATTGTCAATACCGAACCGACAAGAATAGGCGTTTTTAACTCGCGTATTCTTACATTTAATAATCTTTTCATATTTTTCCTCCCTGATAAAGATTATAGTTTTAGCCTTGCGGTTTTGTTTTTAACCGCTCGGAGCGCAAAGTCCGCTAAGGTTTTCGGGGTACCGCTGTTTTCCTCTCCCCTTTGTTTTTCTTTGCGTTCTTTGCGTGCTCTGCGGTTTTATTTTTAACCGCTAAGAGCGCAAAGTCCGCTAAGGTTTTCGGGGTACCGCTGTTTTCCTTTCCCCCTTGTTTTTCTTTGCGTGCTTTGCGAGCCTTGCGGTTTTGTTTTTAACCGCTAAGAGCGCAAAGTCCGCTAAGTGTTTTCGGGGTACCGCTGTTTTCCTCTCCCCCTCGTTTTTCTTTGCGTGCTCTGCGAGCTTTGCGGTTTTATTTTTAACCGCTAAGAGCGCAAAGGCCGCTAAGGTCTTTAAGGTGCTACTGTTCAAGTCCTCTTTATTTCCCCTTTGCGTTCTTTGCGTACTCTGCGGTTTTTTCTTAACCGCTCGGAGCGCAAAGGCCGCTAAGATTTTGTTTTACGAACCCTTTGTTTTTCTTTGCGTTCTTTGCGTGCTCTGCGGTTTTGTTTAACCGGAATAATCGCCGGTTATCGATATCCATTTATCTCTTATGCAGTTTTTTACCGCTATTGTCCTTAAAGCGTTAAGTTTTTAAGGTGTCTTGCTCCGTAATCCTTTTAGGTCTCCTTTGCATGGGCTAAACTTTGCTCAACGCTTTGTACGGCTTCGCGGTTTTTTTGCATTAACTCATTATACATCAGTGTAAAACAAATTTACATAAAAAACACTGCAAAAAAGCAAAAAAGAACCTTGGTTACCCAAAAAAGAACTTTGGTTACTTTTAGAGTAACCTTGGTTACCTTCAAAATAACCTTGGTTACCCTAAAAAAGACGAAATTTATTCCGTAAATTCTAAAATATGACGAAAAAAAGCGGTATCGGTAGCTCTCAAAAAAAGTTTTTAAACTATTTTTACACCGGGCTTAAGCGATAAAAAAGCGGACCTATGCACAGGTTTTAAAGTAATTAAACCGAAAAACGTTTTTCCTTCCGTTCGGGCACACATCATTTACAAAAAACAAGTTTTACGGCTCACAAAAACTTCTCTTTACAAAACACTCAGGTTCTCTGTTGACACACACTATATATTGTGTTATAATCTTACAAAAATAAATAAATCACACAATATATAGCGTGCTTTTAGGCGAACTTACAACTTCTCTTACAGGCACGCTTAAAATATTAAAGATTTTTATCTATACGTACGGAGGAAATTTTATGCAAATTATAAAAAGGAACGGAGAAAAAAAGGAGTATGAACCGGAAAAAATAGCAATGGCAATTCAATCGGCATTTGAAAGCGTCGAAAATTCGCCGCATAACAATCTTAACATAATAATTCCGCCCCTTGTTAAAGAAATCGAAGCGGATATAAAAGAGCTTAGCAAAAACGGCAATTTAGTGCAAGTCGAAACCATTCAGGATTTAGTTGAAAAAACCCTAATCGAGCACAATTACTATGCCGAAGTAAAAAACTTTATCCTATACCGTGTAAGCAGAACAAAACGCCGCGATGCCCGCCAAACTATAACGCGTTTTTTCCCTTCGGTAAATATTCAACCCGTACTGACAGGCATTCAAAACGAATTTACTTCGGAAGAATATAACTTAAATTTACTCGCCCATAAATTCCTCTCATTCCGCAAAGAAAATATGGGCGAAGCCGATTCTCTTTCCATGTTAATTAAGGCCTCGGTAGAGCTTACCGCTCAAGATGCTCCCCGCTGGGAATTTATCGCCTCCCGCCTTTTATATTTTCAGTTCGGTTTAAAATTAAAAACCGAATTGGAAAAACGCCGTATCAATTCTTTTTACGAAAAAATAAAATACCTTGAAAATGAAGGCTTGTACGGCACCTATATTTGCGAAAATTATTCAAGAGCCGAAATTGAAGAAGCCTCATCTTTTTTAGCTGAAGAGCGGAATAATCTTTTTACATACAGCGGTTTGGATTTGGTTTTACGCCGCTACGTAATTCACACTCATAACAATATTACCCTTGAAACTCCGCAGGAAATGTTTTTAGGTATAGCCCTTCATCTTGCAATGAAAGAAAAAGAAAACCGTATGGAATGGGTTAAGCGGTTTTACGATATGCTCAGCACTTTAAAAGTTACAATGGCAACCCCGACTCTTTCAAATGCCCGTAAGCCCTACCATCAGCTTTCTTCATGTTTTATCGATACCGTACCCGATTCCCTTGACGGCATTTACCGCAGTATCGATAATTTTGCAAAGGTTTCCAAATTCGGCGGCGGTATGGGTTTGTATTTCGGAAAGGTACGCGCCGTAGGCTCTCCGATAAGGGGCTTTATGGGGGCTGCGGGAGGAATTATCCGCTGGATAAAACTTGCAAACGATACGGCCGTTGCGGTTGACCAGCTCGGTGTAAGGCAGGGCTCCGTTGCGGTTTATCTTGACGTATGGCATAAAGATATTCCCGAATTTTTACAGCTGCGTACAAATAACGGAGATGACAGAATGAAAGCGCACGATATTTTCCCCGCCGTATGTTATCCCGACCTTTTTTGGAAAACCGTACGCGATAATATAAACGCCCCTTGGTATTTAATGTGTCCTCACGAAATTTTAAAAATAAAAGGCTATGCTCTTGAAGATTATTTCGGCGAAGAATGGGAGCAGCGTTACAAAGATTGTATTTCGGACGGCAGAATAAGTAAGCGGGAAATTCCTATTAAAGAACTGATACGTCTTATTTTAAAATCGGCTGTAGAAACGGGAACACCTTTTGCATTTAACCGCGACCATGCAAATAAAATGAATCCCAATCCCCACAAGGGAATAATTTATTGTTCGAACCTTTGTACCGAAATTTCGCAAAATATGAGCGAAATAAAATCGGTAAATACCGAAATTAAAACCGAAGAAGGAGAAACCGTCGTCGTTACAACAACAAAACCGGGCGATTTTGTCGTTTGTAATCTTGCATCGCTTGTACTGGGCAATATAAACGTAAAAGATAAATTCGAAATTGAACAAACGGTTTTAGCCGCCGTACGGGCATTGGATAATGTAATCGACTTAAATTTTTATCCGGTTCCCTATGCTCAAATTACAAATGCGGCTTACCGCTCGATAGGATTGGGAGTTTCAGGCTATCATCATATGCTTGCAAAAAACGGTATTGCATGGGAAAGCGATGAACATTTAAATTTAAGCGGGGAAGTTTTTGAAGAAATAAATTATGCCGCAATTAAGGCTTCCGCGCAAATTGCAAAAGAAAAAGGCTCTTATAAATACTTTGAAGGAAGCGATTGGCAAACGGGAGCTTATTTTGAAAAACGCAATTACACCGAAGAGCGTTGGCAAAATTTAAAAGAAAAAATAAAAGAAAGCGGAATCAGAAACGCTTATCTTTTGGCGGTCGCTCCAACAAGTTCAACTTCAATTATTGCAGGCACTACGGCAGGTGTAGACCCTATTATGAATAAATATTTTTTGGAAGAAAAAAAGGGCTCTCTTATGCCGCGCGTCGCACCTTCTCTTAACTTTGAAACATATTGGCTTTATAAAAATGCCCACTCCATAGACCAAAGCTGGAGCATAAAGGCGGCAGGCGTCCGCCAACGCCATATCGACCAGGCCCAATCGGTAAACCTTTATATAACCAATGATTTTACTTTCAGCAAGGTGTTAAATCTTTACATTCAAGCTTGGGAAAACGGAGTTAAATCCATTTATTATGTAAGAAGTAAATCGCTTGAAGTTGAAGAATGTACAAGCTGTTCATCATAGACTCTTTGTAAAAAAACCGAATTGTTATCCGCCGTCCATAGACCTTTGTCTAAAAACGGCGGAGCTGCCGTCAATTAAAAAAACTTTCCGTAAAGTCTATACAGAGCTTATTAAAACTCTTTTAATATTTCTTTTAAAACCGTAACAAACTCTTTAAGTTCATCTAATGTTGTAGTCCTCCCGATTGAAACCCGTACCGCATTCATTTGAAGCGCCCTGTCTACTTTCATAGCGTCAAGCACTGGGCGGGAATGCTTTTTTGCCGAACACGCGGAACCTGTGGAAATACATATACCGCGTTCGGATAAACAGCGGACTAAAACCTCTCCGGTCAACTGTCTTACGGCAAACTGCAATATCCAAGGCGAAAAATTTTGCGGGTTTTCAAGACGCGTTTGCGGGATTAAAGTAACATCGTTGATTTTGCTCAACTCTTCTATTAAATAGTCCATTAAATTTTGCGCTTTGGAAAAATGCTCCTTTTCATCTATCGAATAATTTTTTAAACACTCGGCAAGGGCTAAAATCCCTGCAAGGTTTTCCGTGCCGGGTCTTATCCCGTTTTCCTGCCCGCCGCCGCGTATAAAGGGCTCTATATTTTTTGCCGTATATAAAAAACCTATGCCGCGCGGCGCCCCTATCTTATGTCCGCTGAACGAAGCGGAATGAATCGGTAAATTTAAAAGGTTAAAGGGGATTTTTCCGATTGCCTGCACCGCATCGGTATGAAAATGAATTTTCCTCTTTCCCTTTGTAAACTCTTCAAGAGCCGCTCCTATTTCTTCAATAGGCTGAATTGCACCCGTTTCGTTATTTACGGCCATTACCGTTACAAAGCCCGTATCTTTTTCTACCGTTTTTAAAACGGCTTCAGGAGTAATTATTCCGTTTTTGTCCGAAGGAATTACAAGCACTTTAAATTTAAGTTGCTGCATAATTTTTACCTGCTCCCTAAAAGCGGAATGTTCAAGGCTGCTTATGCATATCGAACACGGAGAGGTCATCATTGAAAAAAGCGGAATATGGTTGGCTTCCGTTCCGCCTGAAGTAAAAAAAAATCTTTTTTCGCTTCCGCTTAAACTTTTTTTACTTCCTTCCTGCGTAAGATTCTTTTTTATACCTAAAGTGTAAGAAATCTCTTCTCTCGCTTCCTCAAGTAAAAAGCGGGCTGCCTCTCCCATACAATGCTTTGCCGAAGGATTGGCAAAATTCAAAAACGATTTTTTTAAGGCCTTTATGCACGCGTCTTCCTGCGGAACCGCCGAAGCCGCCCAGTCCAAATAAATCATATAAGCACCGCCTTAATATCTTTTTCTTCCGCTTCGTAAATAAGATTTTCTTCGATGTTTTCCTGTAGAATAACTCTTATTTTACCGTGCATATTTTTTTTATCTTTTTTCATTGCGGCAATAATTTTATTTGCAAATTCGTTTTTTAAATGCACGAGACATTGCGGTACGGCCTCCGTGCACCAACCGAATTTTTTTATTATAGAGCAAACCTCATTTGCATATTCACAATCCGTCAAACCTAAATTTTCACCCAAACGTAAAGCTCTGGAAATTCCCCAAGCCACGGCTTCGCCGTGCGAAACGGTTTTAAAATCCGAAACCGTCTCAAGAGCATGAGCGAAGGTATGCCCTAAATTCAAATATGTTCTTTCATTTTTTTCATAAAAATCCCGTGTAACTACATTTGCTTTTGAAATTATAGCTCGCTTCAAAATCTCAAAAATAAGCTCTTCATTTCGATTTAAAATTTTTTCGCTCTGTTCTAAAAATATCTGGTACAATTTAGGAGAATATAAAAGAGCAATTTTAAAAATTTCGGCAAGACCTGAAAAATATTCCTTATCGTTTAAGGTTTTTAAAAATTTAAGAATAATGTAAATTTCATCGGCTTTAAAAAAACTTCCTATCATATTTTTATAATTTAAAAAATTAACGGCACTTTTTCCGCCGATTGAAGCATCGGCCATTGCCAATAAGGTTGTAGGAATAAGATTGCATTTTACACCGCGCATATAAATTGAAGCTGCAAAAGCCGTTAAATCGCAAATAACGCCTCCGCCTATTCCGATAAAAATGGAATTTCTTGAAAGCCCCGCATCAAGAGCGGTTTTTAAAATAAGTTCAAGCGAAGTAAAATTTTTATTTTCTTCTCCGTTTTCGATTATAATTAAAGGAATATTTGAAGAAAAATTTTTTGCCTGTTTTACAAATCTTGCCGTATTCGTATCGGCAATATAAACGGCATCTTCATTTTGTAAAATAGGCAATTCCATTTCTTCACAATAAAAAATATTAGTAGTCCCCTGCACGGTTGTAAAAGAAAATAAGTCGGTCATATTATACCTGCCGTATCATTTCAAGAACAAGTTGTGCGGAATTTCTTGCAGCCTGCTTTGAAAATTCGTCATAGGAAATTTTTGCGGCGGTTTGCTTTCCCGCATTATCGGAAATACTGCGTAAAATTAAAAAAGGAATTTTATTTAAAACGCATACTTGCGCTGCGGCGGCTCCTTCCATCTCCGTACAGGCGGGAGAAAAATTTTTAATTATACTCGCCCTCAATTTTTTATCCGAAACGAAAGTATCTCCCGATGCAATTCTTCCTTCAACCGACTTTATATTCTTAAAGTCTTTATTTTCAAGTTTTAACTTTTTAAATGCTTTAACCGCAAGATTTTTTAAACCTTTATTCGAAATCCAATATGCCGATTTTGTTCCGGGTACTTGCCCCAAAGAATAACCGAAGTCCGCCGCATTGACATCATACTGCACCGCATCGGAGGAAACTACAATATCGAATACATTTAAACCTTCCTTCAAACCTCCTGCCGTTCCGGTATTTATAATTAAATTAACTTTAAATTCGCTTATAAGAATTTGACAGCACATGGCGGCATTAACCTTTCCTATTCCGCTGCAAGCAAGAACGATTTTTTGTCCGTTAATAATTCCTTCATAAAAATTTATTCCCGCAATTTTTACGCTTCCTCCGTTTAAATAGCGCTTTAAAAGTTTTATTTCCTGTTGTTCCGCTCCGAAAATTCCTATCGTTTTCGTTCCTATCATTTGTACGTTTCTCCTTTAAAATCGTTTTATTGTAAACGTATTATATAAAAAAGATATAAAATTTGCAATGAATGACGTATATTAAAACATCCCTTGCAAATAACATATCCGCCGCCTTGACAAAATTCATAAATATGATATTATAAATAAAATGAATGAACCTCCGCCGCAATGGCTAAACCTTTTAATCCTCGCTGTTTTACTCTTTTTGTCGATGATTTTTTCATCGGGTGAAACGGCGTATTTATCCGTAAATAAACTAAAAATAAAATATTTACGCGAAAAGAAAAACAGACAGGCAGCACGCGTAGAAAAAATTTTACAAAACAAACAAAAATTTTTAACCTCATCGCTTATAGGAAACAGTATTGTAAATATTTTAATTTCCGTTATTTTAACCGCAATTATGGTAGAGCTTGTAGGCTCAAACGGACTGGGGATTGCAGTAACGGCAGCAACAATTGCAATTTTAATTTTCGGAGAAATTTTGCCGAAATCTGTTGCCTTAGTTTTTTCCGAATCGATTGCCCTAAAATTTTCCGTTTTTATTATGTTCTTTATGAATATTTTTTCCCCCGTTGTTTGGATAATTTCAGGCTTTACCGCTTCCGTTTTAAAACTGTTCGGAATAAAAAACACGGATTCAAACCAAGCCTTAACCGATGAAGATTTAAAAGATTTTTTTGATGTAAGCGAAGAGGACGGTACTCTCCGTTCGGCAGAGCGGGGTGTTTTGGAAAAAATTTTAAACTACGGCGATATAAGCGTAAAAAATATTATGACTCCGCGTCCCGATATAGTTGCAATAAAAACCGATGTTTCTCCTAAAGAAATTATAGAGATTTCACAAGTCTCGCGTTTTTCCCGTTTTCCCGTTTACGAAGAAGCAATAGATGAAATATGCGGTATTTTTTATATAAAAGATTTTTTATTTGCCGAAGAAGATGAAATTTATTTCGATATAAAAAAATATTTACGTAAGCCCGTTTTTGTTTTTGAAAACACCGAGCTTTCAAAATTACAGGAAATTTTTAAAACCGAAAAACAAAATATGGTCGTAGTTATAGATGAATACGGCGGCACTCTCGGTATTGCAACCTTAGAAGATTTAAACGAAGAAATATTCGGAAATATTGCTGATGAATACGATTCCGATGAAGCCGCCGCGGACGATATAAGCATAACCGAAGATATATCCGACAACTCGGTTCACTGTATTTTGGGAAATATACGGCTTTCGGATTTAAACGAAGAATTGGGAACATCATTTTCTTCCGAATACTACGACACGATAGGCGGTCTTGTTATGGAAAAATTCGGCAATGTTCCTGAAATAAATTCTTCAATTAAAATTGAAAACTACATATTCACCGTTACAAAAACCGAGGGAAACAGAATAGCCGAATTAACTGCCGAACTTTGCGGAGATGATGAATGAATTTAATTTTATTGATTATAGAGTTTACAGTATTACTTTTATGCGCCGCTTTTTTTTCAGGCACGGAAACCGGGATAACCGCAATTACACGCAGTCAGTACAAAACAATAAAAAAAAGCAAAACAAAAACAAACAAGCGGATTTCATTTCTTATTGAAAAAAAAGATGAAATTGTAAGTGCAACATTAATAGGAACTAATTTCGTAAACACTCTTTCCTCCGGTTCGGTAACCGCATTCGTACTTGCGGAATACGGACAAAAATATCTTCCTTCGGCAACGGCAATTACCGCAATTTTAATAATTATCTTTGCGGAAATTTTACCCAAGGCTTTTGCAACACAAAAACCTGTGGAACTTACAAAAGCGGCTTCCCATATTTTATGCTTAACAAGATTTATCTTAAAACCTCCCGTTTTTATCTTTTCGGCAATGTCGAAATTTATAATTAAAGTTTTTTCAAAAAACAAAAAAACATCGCCTATAACTCTTTCGGAAGATTATTTAAAAACGCTCATTGATATAAGTTTAGCCGACGGAACTTTCCAAACCGGAGAACATGCTTTAATTATGCGAGCAGTTAAACTGCACGAATTAAAGCTGCACAGCATAATGACAAAAAAAGAGGATATGACGGCAATCGAAATAAATTCTTCATTTGACACAATGGTAGAAACATTTAAAAAAAACTATGTTTTCGCGCCTGCCCGTTTTTGATACCGAAAAAGATAATATTGCAGGTATTATTCATTATAAAGACTTACTCTTTTATAAAACCAAAACGCATAAAAAAAACGGAATAAATATACGCAAAATAATACGTCCTACAATTTTTATTCCCAAAACCGCAAATATTTTTTCCGCACTAAAGACAATGAGCAAAAATAAAAAAAATATGGCTTTTATAATAGACGAATACGGAAACACGGCGGGTCTTATTACAATTGACGATATAAGTTCCGCAATTTTCGGTTCAATCCAAGATGAATATTCTAAAATAAAAAACGACCCCGCAAAAAATTTAAGCATTATAGACGGAAATCATATCAGAATACCTGCGGCGATTCCGATTATAAAACTGAATGAAATATTAAGAACCAATTTTCATTCCGAATACAACAGTACAATAGGCGGTTTAATTTTAGAAAGGGCGGAATATTTGCCTAAAGAAAATGAAACGATAAAAATAGGCAAAGTGGAATTCACCGTAGAAAAAATTGAAAACAGTAAAATTATATCGCTGATTGCAGATGTTTCCGAACTCATTGCAGGTTAAAATATTGTAAAAAAAAGTTTGAGGCTGTTGATAATTTCATATTTTTAAAATATACTCTTTTCATTATGTCGCAAAATAAAAAAATCAACAAACTCGCTGCGAAGTGCCGGAATACCGTTTACAGCCCTGAACGGATTAAACATTACGCACGAGTAAAACATAACATATTTAAAATTTATATTGCCGTTTTAATTTTACTTACAAGCTGCGCAAGTCCGCCCGTAACGCGCATAGCATATCCTTATAAACCTGAAAAGCTTAACTTAAATTGGAAAAGCATTTGCAGCGGAATTGAAATTGCAGATATTTACGACAAGAATTTACCGCTTATAGGGCATATAGTAAAAATTGATTTACAAAATCCCGATATTTCCGTAATTACTTCAGAACCCGCTCTTTTTAAAAACAATGAAGGTCTTATACGGGCGGAAACAACATATAATTTTGCAAAGCGGCACAATACGGTTGTAGCCTTTAATGCGGCGGCATTTCAAACAAGTTCTCGGCTGTCATATTTATTCGATTCGCATCGTAAAATACTGGGTATTCATATTGCTGAAGGAAAACAAATGAGTCCCGTAAATGAAAGTTTAGCGGCAATTCTTTTTTTTGATAAAGGCAAAGCGGAAATTATAAGCCGTCAAACGGAACGGGCCGTCCCCGAAAATACCGTATGTGCGGTAAGCGGCTTTTCCGTTATTTTACGAAATAAACAAATAGTAAAATCATCCGTAAACGTACGCGATTCCCGTATGGCGGTAGGTCTGGCAAACGGCGGACTTACGCTTTTTGTACTCTCGGTTGAAGCGGAAAATACATATAAGAGCCAGGGCCTTACCTATGATGAAACGGCTCTTCTTATGCTGGAACTCGGTGCGGAAGATGCTATGCAATTGGACGGCGGAGGCTCAAGTACTTTAATTATTAACGAAAAAGGAAAACAACGCATAGCCGCACCTACTATAGGGCCTTTAATATTAAGACGCGTTGCAAGCAATGTCGGAATTATATACAAACATCTTCAAAAATAAATGAGCCTTTTTATTTATATCTGCCGCTTAACGAATAAGAGTTTTCTTCAAGCATTTTATTTTCAGCCTTTGCCTTTTTACATTCGGCTTCTATTTCCGCATCGAACCACATATAACCGAACATAGGATTATCTAAATTATTCTGATAACGCATATTAAGCCATGAAGGAAAACATATCCACTTCCATGCCATCACATCTATAGTATTTTTATAATATGAAGGAACCATTAAGGCGGCTTCATCAACTATTTTTTCAATCTCCCGGTTTATTACGGCTTTTTCTTCGTAAGTTAAGCCGCTTTCATTAAACCGCTCCAAAAGCCTATCCAACTCGGGATTGGAATACCCGAAAAAATTTTCAAATGTTTTTTTATTTGCAAAAGATGAATGAAGCAAGGTATAGTTATCGGGAATCCGATAAGAGGGAAGAGCTCCCCACCACGCTTGATAATCGCGGCTTGAAATTTTATTAGTCATTCCTCCCGAATAATACTTAAACTCCAAATTAACGCCTGCCTTTAAGGCTTGAGCATATAAAAAGCCGAAAATTTCCCGTTCTTGTTCATCTTTAAAAAAAATAAAAAAAGATAACTCTTCTCCCTTATCGTTTACCAAAATACCGGAAGAGTTAAGAGTTTTATATCCGGCTTTTGCAAAAAACTCCATAGCTTTTTGAGGATTAAAAGAAGGCTTTACAATATCGGGATTATTAAATTCAGCCTTTCCCCAAGTCTGCCCTACACCCATAGTATGAAGTCTTTTTCTTTGCCCCGCAAAAGCCTTATCGATAAGACCGTCCATATCTATTGCATAATACAAACCTTGCCTTACAAAAATATTATCCAACGGTTTTGCCTGCGTATTAAAAAATATTCCGGTCGGACCGGATACCGGAACATAAAACCCCTTCCATAAATTAACAAACCCCTCCTTTACATTTGCACTTGTTTCGGCAGAATCCCATTCGATATAATTATCAATATGAATTATATCAAACATTCCGAGTGCAAATTTCCTAAATGCAGGGGCCTTACGTCCTACAATTATCCTATAATAAATCTCATCAAAATTTGCAACACCTTTAAAATGGGGATAAGAATGAGCCCACCAATTTTTAACTTTTGTAAATTTCAATCCATGGTTAATATCATATTCAGTTAAAATATAAGGACCTGTTGTAGGCTCAACAATTCTATTATATTTTTCAATCCAATTTTTAGGAATTTCTCCGCCGTAAAAATGCTCTGCAATAGGTTTAAAATTGGTAATATCAAGAAGCTCATATTCCGAATAAACTTGTTCACCTAAATATTTAACGGAAACGCAATAGTCATTTATCTTTTTTATTTCAAGATTTTTTGCACGGTAATTTTGGAGCGGGTCTACAATGAGCTTTGATTTTAAGAATTTCGCGGCAAAAAGCCAATCATTTGCCGTACAAGGAACACCGTCAGACCAAAACATATTTTCATTAAGTTTATAATAAACGGTTTTATTTTGTATATCCAATGCCCAGCAAGTTGCGGCACAAGGCATAAATTCCCGCGATTCAAGCGATTCCCACAAAAACGGCATTTGCGTATTAAAAAGCCGAACGGAAATATTATCCGCGCCGGGGCCCGCATAACGGAAAGAAGTGGGGATATCCCCTAAATATGTATAATACGCTCCGCCTTTTTTTAAACCTTGTGAAGAAATATCTTTAGGCTCCGAAGTATACCATTGTAAATAAGAAGGAGTATCCGGAACATAAAAATTTTCAGCTTTAACGGGCGGACAGGAAAAATCAGGTGTTGTCCGCATTTCATTTTGTAAAATAGCATTATAAGAAGACACGGCGGACTGCTCCGAATAAGAAGCTGAAGTCTCAGGTTTACAGGAAATTAAAAAAAAACCGTACAAACTTAAAAGAAAAAAAAATGTTGCAAATTTATTAAAATTTATACTGAAAGAAAAGTTTGTTTTCAATTTTATCTACCGAAAAAAATACAGGTACCGAAACCCGGTACCTATTATCAGTCTAATCAATTTTAAACTAAATGGCAAGCACACATATGACCGTTTCCGATATCTCTTAAAACCGGTTTTTCCGTCATACATTTATCTACCTTTTTTACACAGTTTAAATGAAAAGGACAACCCGCAGGCAGGTTAATAGGAGAAGGAATCTCTCCGGTAAAGGGAATTCTTCGTCTTCTGTTAGCAGGATCCGTATCGGGAATCGCTGCAATTAGAGCCTGCGTGTAAGGATGCACAGGGTTTTCATATATAATTGAAGATGTTGCAAGCTCCATAATATTCCCCAAATACATAACTGCAATTCTATCCGACATGTGTCTAACAACATTTAATCCATGCGATATAAATATTACCGTAAGATTTCGTTTTTCCTGCATATCTAAAAGTAAATTTAAAACCTGTGATTGAACGGAAACATCTAAAGCACTTACAGGTTCATCGCAAACAACAATCTTCGGATCAATGGCTAAAGCCCTTGCTATGGCAATACGCTGCCTTTGTCCGCCTGAAAATTCATGCGGATATCTATAATAAGCATCTTCGGGAAGGCCTACGTCTTTTAAAAGACTTAAAACCTTGTCTTTACGCTCATCAGCCGTCATTTCAGTTTGAATAATCAACGGCTCTTCAATTACATATCCTACATTCATACGGGAATTCATAGATTCGGCTGGGTCTTGAAATATCATTTGAACATCTCGGCGAACATCTTTTAACTTTCTTTCCGGCATATAAGTAATATCATTACCTTTGTACCGTATTACACCGGAAGTGGGTTTATAAAGTCTCATCATAGCGCGGCATAAAGTACTTTTTCCGCAGCCGGTTTCCCCTACAAGCCCCAAAGTTTCACCTTCATAAACGGAAAGCGTTACACCGTTTAAGGCATGAACAACAGCCTTAGTATATTTTCCTTGTGCAAATTCTTGTACCAAGTTTTCAACTTCAAAAATGGGTTCTCTGCTCATTATATTTCCCTCGCTCTAAAACATCTAATCATATGATCAGGTTCAAATTCTTCCAAAATCGGCGTATTTGACCGACAATACTCCGTTGCATGGCTGCATCGGTCGGCAAAACGGCAAGTAGAAGGATATGCACGTGGAGTCGGAACATTTCCCTTTATATACGGAAGGCGAGTCTTAGGCTCCGAATTAAGTTTAGGCATTGAAGCTATAAGGCCTCTGGTATACGGATGCCTAGGATTTTTAAATATAATATCTACGGAAGCCGTTTCTACAATTTGACCGGCATACATAACCGCCACTTGGTCACTTACTTCGGCAACAACTCCCATATCATGGGTAATATAAATAACTCCCATGTTATTTTTCTCTTGTAAGGCCTTAATTAAGGCTAAAATTTGAGCCTGAACTGTAACGTCCAAAGCTGTGGTAGGCTCATCGGCTATAAGCAATTTAGGATGCCCTGCAAGTGCCATAGCAATCATAACACGCTGCCTCATACCGCCTGAAAGCTGAAAAGGATAGTTGTTAAGACGTTGTTCGGCAGACGGAATTTCAACATCTTTTAAATATTTTAAAACATGAGTAGATAATTCTTCTTTTTTAATGTCTGGACGATGCAGTTCCAAAACCTCACCGACTTGCTTTTTTACCTTATGAACGGGATTTAAAGCCGTCATAGGTTCTTGAAAAATCATAGCAATAGAAGAACCGCGCATCTTATACATTTCTTCTATAGGCAAATCAAGTACATTTCTGCCTTCAAAGGTTATCGAGCCCTTTGTAATTTTACCGTAAGGGTGAGGTAAAATACGCATTATGGAAGAAGCCGTAACGCTTTTCCCGCAGCCGGATTCACCAACCAATGAAAGAGTTTTCCCCCGCTCAAGTTTTAATGCAATCTTATCTAAAACCTCCATAGGCTTGCCGGGACCGGTTTTAAACGCCACGGATAGGTCTTCTATTATAAGAAGCTCATCTGCACTCATATATAACTCCATCTAAAAAAAGGCAGGGGCGGACAACAGTCTGCCCCCTGTATTTGAAATCTATTTTAAAATATATCTTTCGGCAAGATGCCAAACCTGAGGTTCGTAAGTTTTGCCTTCTTCCATAGCTTTTTGAACTTCAGCCTTGATATTTTCATCCATCCACATCCAGCCGAAGTACATCGGATCCGCCCAACCGTAAAAGTCGATAAATTTTGCATTACCCCATGAGGGAAAACGAATCCACTTCCATGCCGCTATACGCGAAAAATCCAAGTAATAACCGGGTATAATCAAGGCTTCATCATGCACAATGCGCTGAATTTCTTTGTCTATCCTTGCAAGCTCATCAAGCTCTGGTCCGGATTCTTCGATTGCAAGAAGTTTTTCCATTTCGGGGCTCCACCACCCGAAAAAGTTGTTTGTAAGAGGTTTTTCGGCATTGCTTTTTGAAAAATATTCCCAGTATTTAGGCGGTGAATAAGTACTCATAGAACCCCACCATGCCTGAAATTTTCTATTTAAAACATCGTTAAAAGCACCGCTTGCCTGCATTTTAAGCTCAATTTCGACACCCGCTTTTTTTGCCTGTTCTTTAAGAATTGTAAGGCGTTCGGTATGATGAGCAGCAATATAAAGAAGCTCAAAAGAAGCCCTTTCGCCAGCCTTATTCATAAGAACACCGTCCGGGCCTATTTCGGTATAACCGGCTTCGGCTAAAAGCTCTTTAGCCTTATCGGGATCAAAGTCGGGTTTTTTGATAGTTGTATCATCAAAATAAACACCTGCCCAATAATGTCCGACCCCGATATTGTGGTAACGAGTGTATTCTCCGTAAAGGGCTTGGTCTATCATACCCTGAATATCTATAGCATAGTACATAGCCTGGCGCACTTTTTTATTGCTGAAAAAAGGAACTTTTGTATTGATAAATATACCGGCAAGTCCTTCTGCAGGCAGAAAATGAACCATCCAGCGGTTTATATAGCCGTTCGTAATATTCTCATTTGCAGAGGCTTTTCTCCAAATGGCGGGAATTGCAAGCCCGAACGAGTCCAACTCGCCCTTATAAAAATAGCCTTCCATAACGTCGGCTCCGCCGGTAATAAGCTTATATTCAATCCTTTCAAAATTATACTGGTTTTTGTAATATTCGTATTCTCTTGCCCACCAGTTTTCAACGCGCTTAAACACTAAAAGCTCACCCTTTACGCTTGCATTTTCATCGAAAACGTAAGGTCCCGTAACGGGTTCGGCCTTCCAGTTATATTCTTCGTACCACCCTTTTTCAAGTTTTCCGCCGTAAAAATGTTTGGGGCGAGGAGCAACGTTGGTGGATTGTATAAGAGTTTGTTTATCCAATTTTGCCGATTCCAAATATTTAACCGAAATACAGTAATCGTTTATTTTTTTTATTTCGCGTTTGCCGTACCAGTTGTTATACCACGGGGCTTCAAGATTGGGAGAAGTCATAAACTCGTGCATAAATACATAATCGTCAGCCGTACAGGGATTACCGTCCGACCATTTAACATGCTCATTTAATTTGTAATACACGGTTTGATTGTCCGCGCCGAAAGCCCAGTGTGTTGCGGCACCCGGTATTCTTTCTTTTGTTTCAGGGTTTAAGCCGAGCAGCGCATATGACTGTAAAAAAAGATCTCTCGAACTTATATTCGATTCAGGTCCCACAGTGCGGTATGTCGTAGGATATTCTCCCAGTGAACTGTGAAAAACACCTCCCGGTTTTGTACCTTTTGAAGTCCAATCTTTAGGATAACTTGTAAGCCATACTACCTGTTCGGGCAGCCCTTCAACCTTAAGCTCTTTATCTTCAACTGTAGGACTTTCAAAATCGGGTAAGCCTTCTTCCAATTCCTGCCGAGTCAGGTTTTCAGCAGCCAGTACGGCACCTTCAGCTGCACTCGCGCCGCCCGTTTTCCCTCCGCCGCAGGAGCTTGTCAACATAATAAAAGCCAATACGACCGCTATAGTCGCCGTAAACTTTTTGATATTTTCCATAAATATATCTCCTATAAAAAATATGTTATTGAAAAAACGGGGCAATTTTATATGTTTCAAAAAAAAGACGCCCCGTTATAATTTTACTCCTTAAAACCTACTTAACCTTGTAGCGTTCGGAAAGGTTCCAAACTCTCGGCTCGTAAGATTTATTGTTTTTCATAGCGTCGAGAACTTCATTTTTAATGTCCTCATCTATCCACATCCAACCGAATTTTATCGGGTAGAGCCAGTCAGTCTGGTCATAGAATTTTTGAGTTCCCCATGCGGGATAGCGAACCCATTTCCATGCACCGCAGCGAGCATAATCCAGATAATAACTCGGGATAATTAAGGCTTCTTCGTGTACGATACGCTGAAGTTCTTTATGAACCCGCGCAAGTTCTTCCAATGAAGGTCCTTCTTGCTCTATGGCGAGAAGTTTTTCCATTTCTTCGCTCCACCAACCGAAAAAGTTATTGGTAACCGGTTTTTCGGCATTTTCTTTAGAAAACAACTGCCAATACTGCGCGGGTGTAGTGGTAGTCAAACCGCCCCACCATGCCTGAAATTTTCTATTTAACACCTCGTTAAAAGAGCCGCTCGCTTGAAGTTTAAGCTCAATTTCAACGCCCGCTTTTTTTGCCTGTTCTTTGAGGACGGTCAGTCTCTCGGTATGGTTGGCAGCCGAGTACAACACCTCGAACGACGCTCTTCCGCCCGCCTTATTCATAAGAATACCATCCGAGCCTATTTCGGTATAGCCCGCTCCGGCCAAAAGCTCTTTAGCCTTATCGGGGTCAAAGTCGGGTTTTCGGATGCTGTCATCGTCAAAGTAAACGCCGCCCCAAAAATGTCCTATACCGATATTGTGATAACGGGTGTATTCTCCGTAAAGGGCTTGATCTATCATACCCTGAATATCTATGGCATAGTACATAGCCTGCCTGACTCGTCTGTCGCTGAAAAATGGTGTTTTTGTGTTAAAATATATACCGTAAAGCCCCTGTACAGGTACGGAGTGTACATTCCAACGGTCAATGTATCCGTTTGTAACGTTTTCGTTTGTACCGGCTTTTCTCCAAAGAGAAGGTATGTTTAAAGGAAAATAGTCCAATTCCCCTTTATAAAAATAACCTTCCGTAACATCGGCACCTCCCGTAATAACTTTCAGCTCAATACGTCCAATGTTGTACTGTTTTTCAAAAAAGGGATATTCCCTTGCCCACCAATTTTCAACCTGTTTAAAGATGAGCAGCTCGCCTTTTATACTCTCTTTTTCATCAAAGACATAGGGTCCTGTAACGGGCTCGGCCTTCCAGTTAAAATCCTGAAACCAGTTTTCTTTTACTTCACCGAAAAAGTGCTTAGCCCTGGGAGCAATGTTTACAGTGTCCAAAAGCGTTGCCTTATCCATTTTTGCCGATTCCAGGTATTTAACCGAGATACAGTAATCGCTTATCTTTTTTACTTCCAGTTTTTTATAATAGTTATTGTACCAAGGTGCTTGAAGATTAGGCGAAAGCATAAAATCTTTCCACATATAAACATAATCATCGGCAGTACAGGGTTTACCATCCGACCATTTGACATGCTCGTTCAGTTTAAAATAAACAGTCTGATTGTCTGCGCCAAAAGCCCAGTGAGTTGCTGCATATGGGAAAAATTCTCTCGTTTCGTCGCTTGTACCTACCAAAGTGGCCAACTGGAGGAAATAGCTTCTGGTAACTAAGTTTGATTCAGGCCCTATCGTTCTGTAAGTTGTAGGATACTCCCCGATAGCTTGATGGAAGGTTCCTCCTACCTTAGTAGCTTTGGACGAGATATCTTTAGGATAACTTGTAAGCCATGTTACTTCTTCAGGCAGGCCTTCAACTTTTAAACCGGAATCTTCAACGGGCGGACAGGAAAAATCCGGTGCACCCGCCGCAATTTCTTCTTGCATAATTTTTTCCGCCTTTGCTACCGCACCGTCGACGGTGCTTCCGCCTGATCCCGAACCGCCGCATGAGGCAGCTAAAAAGGCAAAAACCGAAACTGACACGATTAACAATGTTAATCTATTAAGGTTTTTTTTCATAAAACCCTCCTTAACGTTTAATTTATATAAATTAAAAAGTCGTAACACTGACCCGGGAGCTTTCCCTCTTCGGGGGTTCCCAAAGGCAGAACGGAGCTTTTTATTTATAAACCGTAAAACGACGCGGGTCAAAAGCATCCCGCAAGCCCTCTCCTATAAAGGTTATCATTACCAAAACAAAAACGGAAGCGGATACGGCCGATGAAAGAATCCACGGAGCTTCGACATAAGTCGCCGTACCTACGCTTAAAAGCTCTCCCCAGCTGGGCGTCGGAGGCTGTAAACCGTAGCCGAGGTAATCTAAAGCGGTTAAAGCTCCGATATTCCCCGAGATAACAAATGGCAGCGATGTAACTATAAGAACTATAACGTTGGGCAGTATATGCACGGTTATAATCCTCCACGTGCTTGCGCCCATCGACTTTGCCGCAAGAATATAATCCCTTTCTCTCTCACGGTATGTCATTGCCCGCATGCTCCAAGTTTTGCCCGACCAACCGAAAACAATATTTATAAGGGTAAACATAATAAATGTCGGCTTGAAAATTGAGGCTAAAATCATAATCATATACAGATAAGGGATTCTTTCCCAAATTTCTATAAAACGCTGAAAAAGCATATCAAAGGTTTTACCGAAGTACCCCATAGAAATACCTATAATCGTGCCTATAAAATAGGTTGCAGCGGCTACAAGCAAAGCAAAAGACATTGCAATCCTGAAGCCGTAAAAAAGTCGTGCAAATACGTCACGCCCTATTCTGTCAGTTCCCAAAATATGCCTGGTTTTAAAAGAGGGGGCCGTCGGATGGAACATTTGCCCCTTATCTCCTTTTGCATACCTCACCGTAAGAATATTATCGTCGCCCATATCTATACGATTGTCGGCCGTACCGAGTTTAAGCCATTTATAATCTGCAGGTTCAAAGGATTCGGAAGAAGTTTTTTTGCCGGTCGCAACTCCTATCCAGTTTTTCTTGTTTGAAGGAAAATCCGACATATCTTTACCTTCGCCCGAACTTGCAAATTTTACCCAAGTATAAACCTCACCCGTTTTAATACCGCCGGTTTCTCCCACCGGCACCCAAGTATAGGATTCCGGATTATCCTGCGGCAAGTCGTCTTTTGAAGAAAGAGCCAAGCCCAGTACGGGTGTACTTTTAAAGGTTAAAGCCAAAGGAGCGTTTGAAGCATCCGATTCGAAGGGGTTATAAGGAATTACGGGCATAAAAAGCCAGCCCCTCTTTGTTTCGGATAAATGCTTTTTAAACGCACGGTAATCAAGTTCCAACTCATTACCTACACGGAAGTTAAAGTCTGAGGCGAGAAGAATACGACTGTATGTCGGAAAATAAAGTTTTCCGTCAACAACCATAATAAGCGGTCGGTTCGAAACAAAAAGTTCCGCAAACAACGATAAAATATAAAATACGCCGATTATAACAAACGAGTATTTAGCCCGCTTAATTTCTTTAAAACGTTCAAAGCGTTTTTTTGTTAAGGGATCGATTGCAAGCCTGTTTTTAACAACACCCCAATATTCTTTAAACTTTGAAATTTTTTGTTCAGTATTTTTTTCTTCCATAAAGTTACTCTCCCAGCCTTATGCGCGGGTCTACCATTGAAAGAATAAAGTCGCTGATAATGTTTCCCAGAAGACTCAAAAGAGAAGTCATAACCAACGAACCTAAAACTACGGGGTAGTCCCTGTCTTCAATCGCGTTAAAGGAAAGCAATCCCATACCGCTTATGTTAAAAATCTTTTCGATAAGGAACGCTCCTGAAAAAAATATCGTAATTAAACCGCCCAAGCCCGCCGCTATCGGAATAATACTGTTTCTGAAAGCATGCTTCCACATAGCATCTTTAAAGGTGCGTCCCTTTGCTACAGCGGTTTTTACGTAGTCCGAAGCCATGGTTTCCATAAGGTTGTTTTTCATAGTTATGGTCATCGACGCAAAAGATCCTATCATATAGGCTATCATCGGTAAAAAGATGTGCCATATATTGTCTCCCACTTTTTGAAAAAAACTCATTTCGGCGTAATTTCGCGAAAATAAACCGCCCGACGGAAACCAGTTAAGCGTAAAGGCGAAAAATTGTAAAAGAATAATAGCGACAATATAACCCGGCAAAGCGTAGCCTATAAAAATTACAACCGACGAAGCGTTATCAAAAAATTGCCTGTGTTTTAAGGCTTTTTTTACCCCTAACGGAATACATATCATATAAACAAGAATAATTGATATAATACCGAACCTCAACGAAACGGGAAACTTACTGACAATCATTTCAAAAACAGGATCATTATACTTTGTGGAGCGCCCCATATCGCCGCGTAAAAGTTTAAAAAACCAGTCGGCATAAGCGAGAGGCCAAGGCTTGTCAAAACCGTAAAAAGCTTGCAGATCTGCAACGGTTTTTTCATTTATTACACCCATATTTTCTTTGCTCGAACGACCGCCGCCTTCGCCCTGTCCCAGCATCATCGACATAATAGCCTGCTCTACAGGACCTCCCGGCACGGCACGTGTAATTGCAAAAACAACTAACGTAATGCCGAAGAACGTAGGAATAATCAATAACAACCTTCGCACAAAATAATTATTCATTATAGATCTCCAAAACCGAAATTAATATATATGGAAGCATACTCAAAAAAAGGGGAAAAAGCCCACATACATACTTACGGGGCAATAGTCTATCATATTTTTAAAAAAAAGTCTATAGAAAATATACGGCAAAATAAGAGTATTTTATAAATTTTAAAAATAAAAACCGCTTATTATCCCTTATATCCGTGCTTGACGGTTAAATAAATTTATGCTACTATGAGTTATACCGTGCCGAAGCACGGTGAATATACCCGGAGGATATTATGTCATTTCAATTGCCTAAGTTTACTCCGCCGAATTTCAATTCAGAACAGTTTAAAAATTCGCCGGACGTAAAATATGCGAAGGTTTTAAAAGACGGAGTTGCACCGGCCGGCTTTTATTTAACGTCTCACCTGCCTACTTATTACAGGTACAACGGTTCTTGGATTTTACCGCAGCGCAGTTCTCTTAATTGCGCCGCCGTAGTTAAAAACGGTTCAATCGTAATAAAAGAGCTGCGCGATTTAACCGAAGGTGAAGAAGTTGTTATTGCGGAGGTATCGGACGGCTCGGAAGGCGTTTTTAAAAGCGCAAATTCGTTTGATTCCGGAGTTATACAAACTTCGGGGAAGGCTGTAGAAACTTCTTTTACAGGCGATTACAACTTTCTTTATGAATTGATGAAACATGAAAAAGAAAACGGCGGATACATTGTGTGGGTTATGGGACCGTCCGTAGTTTTCGACCATGATACGCGGGTAGCTCTTTCGGAGCTTGCCCATGCAGGTTATGTAAATTCCTTATTGGGAGGAAACGCTCTTGCTACACACGATTTGGAGGGAGGTTATTTAAATACCGCACTCGGACAAAATATTTACACGCAGGAATCCGTTCCTATGGGACATTACAATCACTTGGACCTTTTAAACGAAGTAAGACGTGCAGGTTCCATAAAAAACTTCATTACAGAAGGACATGTAAAAAACGGTTTTATAAAAACGCTTACCGAATTAAATATTCCCTTTGTTCTTGCAGGTTCTATCCGCGATGACGGGCCATTGCCTGAAGTTTATCAAAAAGTAACGGAAGCTTTAACGGCAATGAAAAAAGAAACCGATAAGGCAACGCTCATTATTTGTCTTGCAACAATGCTTCATTCCGTTTCAACGGCCAATTTAGCTTCAAGCTACCGCGTTGCAAAAGACGGCTCCGTCCTGCCCGTTTATATGTATACGGTAGATGTAACCGAAAATGTAACAAATAAAATTTCGGCTGCACGCGAAAATATTGCGGTACATTCCATTGTTACCAACGTTCAGGATTTTGTCGTTAATGTTCAAGAGGCGTTGGTACCTAAAAAAACCGCAAAATAGGAGGAAAAATAAATGTATAAACTTGAAATACCCGTATATAGAAACCCCGATTTTACACAAAAATTTTTAAGCGACGCACCTAATGCAAAACTTGTAGAAGTGGAACGCGACGGAATTTCTCCGGCGAATTATCATGCCCTTTCCGTATTTCCGGAGTATTTTAAAATAAACGGGAAATGGGTGCTTGCAACCGAAAGCCGAATGGATACCGTTTGCGTTGCGAACGATACGCCCGGGAAAGAATCGGTTAATATTGTAGAATTTAGAAATTTAAAAAAGGGAGATAAGGTTGTAGTCGGCAGGACGGAAGATGCCAGTGAAGGCATTTATGTTTACACCGGAGGTTTTGAAGCGGAAGAATCTTCCGCCGATACCTTTGCTTTCCGTTCCGGACGCTCGCGCGAAACGGCTTTTTCGATAGATTACGATAAACTTTATCAGGTTCTTGAACATGAAAAAAAGAATAACGGCTATGTAACTTGGATTTTAGGCTCGGCAGTTACACTTGACGGAGGCTCCCGTAAGGCTTTGGAAAAACTTGTAAGAGAAGGTTATGTTGATGCAATTCTTTGCGGAAACGCATTAGCCGCCTTCGATTTGGAGCAGGCAACTTTCGGAACGACTTGGGGACAAAAAGTTTTTACTAAAGAGCAAAATACCAACCGCACTTATTATGAAACTATAAATATGGTTCGTGAAGCCGGTTCGATTGAGGCTTATGTAAAATCCGGAAAACCCAAAGACGGCTTTGTAAAAGCATGCGTTGACTGTAATGTGCCCATGGTGCTTGCAGGAACAATCCGCGACCGCTTTGCCTTGCCGGGAACTTATGATAATGTTTATGAAGCCCAAAACGCTATGCGTAAGCATGCGCGGAAAACTTCCACCATCATAATGGTTTCCGCTGTACTTTTTACAATTGCTACCGGAAATATGACACCCTCTTACAATGAATTTAACGGAACCGTAAGACCGGTTTATATGTACACAATAGATATTCAGGAATTTACCGTAAATAAACTGTCCGACAGAGGAACGTTAACGGCAACTTCTATTGTAACTAATGCTCAAGACTTTATGAAGAATTTGGGAAGGGCATTAACAAGCTGATTAAAATCCAAAACGAAAATCCTGAGCTAAGTTTTGCGCTTAGCTCAAGATTTTTTCCGTTAAATGCCCGCACCACTTATTCATACAAATTCCGAAAGCGACACTTACATTTATCGAGGCCTTAATTCCATACATGGGAATCGTTATTATATTATTACCCGCTTTTTTTAAGGCTTCAGGGCTTACGCCCAATTCCTCAGAGCCTATAACTACAATACCTTTATCGGGGAATTTAAATTTGTTTATATCGGTACCGCCGGTTTCCAAAACAATTAAAGGAAGCTCAGGGAGCATATCAAGGCACGCTCTTTCCCACGGTAAATATTCAGTGCAGCCCATTGCCGTTCTTTTAGCCTTCGGATTTTCAGGAGAAACGCAATTTTCCGATAAAAAGATTTTTTCGACACCGAAGGATTCCGCCGTTCTAAAAATAGAGCCTATATTAAAGGGTGTGCGGATATCTTCAGCATAAACATAAACACCTTTAAAAAATTTTCTTCGGAATGCGGCAATTTCTTCAGGTTTGGAGTCGGGTAAAATTAAATCCCATTCCGAAGGAGAAATATCCAATTTTTTGTAAAGCTCGTAGCGTGTAAAATTTATTATATTACGTTTCGTACTTTCATCCGGTTTTTCAAACCATTTGTAAATTTTATTAAGTGCATCTTTTCCCAAATCTTCCGCCGCAATTTTTAAAAGACTGCGCAAATAAAACAAATCTAAAAATTCATCCGGGCGGTTTTGTACATAGGCATTTTCCGCAGCTTCCAAAATGCGTAAGATTTTCCTACACCGCTGCTTTTGCGGAAGATTGTAAAGCTTAAAAATCTCGGGCATAATTTAAAATGCCTGTTTAATAATTTCAAAAATATCGCGGCTGGACATCGGATGCGGAATATAATTCATAAAACTTAATTTAGCGGCATCTTCCGATACGGGAACAAGGGCTTCAATAGTTAAATCTATATCTTTTAAACGGGTAGGCAAATTCGCCTCTGCAAGCTGCCTGCGTATTTCTTCAATTCCGCGTTTTGAAAGCTCTACCGCATCTCCTCCCTCAGGCATTGTTTCACCCAACATTCTCGCAACCGAAGCCGTTTTCGCCAAGTTTGAAGAAATTGTATCGTTTAAAACATACGGAAGAAGTATGGTTGAAATAAGAGAGCTTGCAATCCCGTATTTTCCGCCCGCTGCAAGAGAAATTGCCGTACCCAATCCGGGTGCGGAAGCCGCGATTCCCATTGAGGAAAGACATGCAGCCTGTGTAAGCAACTCTTCACGCGAAGTGCCGACAAGTTTTTCTCTTTGAGGGTCAAGTGAAAGCAGATATATTGAAATTGCTTTTCCTAAAACGGTTTCCGAAAAAAAACTTCCCTTTGTGGAAACATAGCCTTCAAATGCCGTGCTTAAACCGGCAAAACTCATTGCCGTCATTGCATTGGGCGCAAGTCCCGCATAGGTATTGGAATCGAAAATAACAAGTTTGCAAAGACCCTCTTGAATTTTCAATAAATTTACCGTCCTGCTGCGAGAGTCTAAAATTCCGCTTGTAGTTCCGAATAAAAACGGATTGTTGCAGGTAGTAGGTATTTGAATAAATGGAAGGGGTTCGGCGGTTATAGGTTCTCCTTCAATGTAATTATAAATCGATTTTGTTTCATTATATAAGGAGGCTATGGCCCTTCCGATAGAACAGGCAACCATATCACCGCAAGCAATTACGCCGCGTATACGGGCACCGCGGGCAAGGGATAAGGCCCTTTCTATTATATCGGAATCCGGAGTTTTACCGAATCCGTTAAAAGTAAATAACGAAATATGTTTTTCTTCCAGCGCATTTTTTATTTTTTCGATAAGTCCCAAATCTTCAAAAAAAGGGTCGGCTACAAACATAAAATTATTCCCGAATTTAATAGCTTCTTCGCCTATGCGTGCAAGAGAATAATTTCCTAAAATAATATTCGGTGAAAGCCTAAAAACAAAATCCGCCATTTATAATTCCTCTTGTTTAAATTTCGGCAGACTTTTATAAAACTTAAATAAAGATAAGATTTATCAAAACGGCATACAATAAATCGAGCACCTCAAAGCAAGCTCGATAAGTGTTTTTAAGCGACGCCGTTTGCGTTGCTTAAAATAAACCTTCCTATAAAATAAACAACCGGAAAAATCTTCAGATTTTGAGGATTGTTTATTTTCCCGCGCTTTTGCAAGCGCAGCTTGAAAACGGCATACAATAAATCGAGCGCCTCAAAGTAAGCTCGATAAGTGCTTTTAAGCAACGCCGTTTGCGTTGCTTAAAATAAACGTCCTGTTTCTCCCCTCTTCTTTCGCCTTATAAAGGGCGTTATCGGCAAGCTTTAATAATTCCGCAGCCGCAATACCGGGCGTATAATGTGCAAGCCCTATAGAACAGGAGACCCTTAAATCCGGCTGTTCGGTAAATACAAGAGTGTTTACACTTTCACAAACTTTTTTGCATTGCATTTCAGCTCTTTCAAAAACGCCTTGTATTATAAAGCAAAACTCATCTCCGCCGTACCTTATTAAAATATCTTCCGAATTAAAACAACGTTTAAAAGTATCGGCTATAGCTAAAAGAATTTTATCGCAAAACACTGCACCGTATTCTTTGTTAAGTTTTCCGAAATGGTCTATATCAACCATTGCAAGATTTACGTCTTCATGCCTGCGTATTCCGCGTTTTATAAGACTTTCAAAAGATTCATCTAAATACCTTCTATTGTACAATCCCGTAAACTCATCGGTAATAGCTCTCTTTTTCGCGTCATCGCCCCATTGAATAATTTGAGAAAGCAGGCTGTCCGTATCAACTAACCTATGGCTGGTAATTTTAAGCATATTGTTTAATACCGAAGCCGCAATTTTAGGCTGGTCTATTATAAGCGAAGAGAAATCTTGAGATTTAAGCACAAGACACGCAACAGGTTCTACAGCCTTGCAAGTTGCGGAGCGAAGCTCCTGTTCAAGCATTGCCATTTCTCCGAAAAAATCTCCCGCTCCCAAACGTACAAGCTCTATTTCCTTTCCTTCGCTTTTTACGGAAACGGCAATCGTTCCTTTTACTATAATAAAAAGCTCATTTCCCGGCTCTTTTTCGTATACCAAAGTTTGATTCTCATCAAATTCCGAATAAAACATTGCGGAGGCTAAAACTTCAATTTCTTCCATAGCCAGACCGCTGAAAAGTCTTGCTTTTTTTAAGGTTTTAAGCCATTTTTGTTTAGATTCATTCATTTATATCCTCCGCAAAAAGAATTAAGGAGCCGCCGCGGGCACGTCCTTTAAGAGGCATTTCGGCACAAAGTTTTATAAATTTTTCCGCAATATAATCCGTTTCAGGATAAATTAAAACTCCCAAACTCATACTTAAATTAAAATCGGCATTTATAACGGGAGAAATATCTAAAGCTTCAAGTTCACTTTTTATTTTTTCGGCAAGAGCTGCGGCCTGCTCACGGGATTGATTCGGCGTCAAAACGGCAAATTCATTTCCCTGATAGCGGATTAAAACGGATTCCGTATCCAAAAAACAGCTTAAGCGGCTGCCGATAAATGCAATACAGGCATCTCCTTTTTCATGTCCGTAAGTATCGTTAATTGCCTTAAAATTGTCGGGTTTCATCATAATAAGCGAAAATCCGGTTTTCATAAAATTTAAAATATTTTCATCAAGATAAGCCTTGTTCAATAAACCTGTAAGTTTATCTCCGTAAACCTGTTTTTGCAATTCCTGCATAAGGGGAGAGTTTTCTTTAATAAGAGTATTTGCTTTTCGTGTCCTTTTTGCAACCGTAATTAAAAAAGATTTTAAAAGATGTGCGTATACCGAAAGATTTCCCGCCAACAAATCGGAAGCGCATTTTCCGTCTTTCGGAAATGAAAGAATTACGGAATTTTCGTTTGCCGAAGCTATCGCATTTTGGTTTTGACCTGTAATCATAGCGGTTTCTCCGAACATTTCTCCGGCAACGAATTCGGCTAAAGCGGTATTATCTTCGGAAGAAAGAATTATTATATTACCCTTTAGGATAAGATAAAATCTATCGCCTTTTTGATATTGATTAAATATAATATCTCCTTTTTTATAGGAATCTACATTGGAATTTTCCGCGATAACTCTTAAATACTCCGTACTCCAGCCCGTAAAAAGAGGTGTTTTACTTAGCGCTTTTATTTTTTGTGCATCGGTAACCATTTCTTTCCGCCTTAAAGTATAATATACCACATTTTTATTAAAATTTGAAGTTATTGATTTACGGCTTAAAAAAGTTATTTTTTAAGCAGCTTGCTCATTACGGTAAAAAAATCTTTAATATTCATTTTAAATACTGCATGGAGAACAAGCCAGCCTATTGCCGAAATAATTATAATAGTTGCAATTGCAATCAGCCATTTTTTTCCGGTTTTTTTATCGGCGAACGGGTCCCGTCCGATAAGGCGCGAACCTGAGGGAATTAACTTAAGCTTAGTCATAGAGCCGCCGAACGGAATATTTATTTTAAGCTGAGTATTTATTGCCCAGCCGTTTGCTTCCAATACAGGCCCTATACTGCGCTTACGTAATTTTATTCCTGCAAGAATTACAGACGGTCCTGAAATAAGCAAGAGAAGCCCTATAACTCCGGCAGGGAGCCAAAAGCCCAAGCCGAAGAGAGCTTGCAGTATACCGCTTACTAAGGCTGAAATACCGCCTATCGCCGTGCCTACTAAGGCAATTGTGCCTAAATCGAGTTTTTTCGGCGTTATAGGCTTTTCCAAAGTTCCGGCTTTATCTGCAGAAGCGACCGCCGCTGCCGTTTGCCCCAGCTTTTCTTCGGATTTTTTATCGGCGTCCGCAGCACGTTTTGCAATTTGACCTTCTATCATTGCCGAAAGTTTTCGGTACGGCAAAAAAAAGGCTTCTTTTAAACTGATAGGATTTATTATTACCCTTGTTACGGTTGCGTCCCAATCGTTCCCTTCGCGGTCATAAAAAATTCCGTTCCGTCCTGCGATGATTGTATTGCCGCTGCCGTTTGTAAACATAGCTAAAAGCTTTTTTGTTTCACCCTTGCGTTTTATATCGCAATAAACCAAAAAAGAACCGGTTATAGGGTCAAGAGATGCGTGCCGGGCATCTTCCGTTAAATAAAAGCATAAATCGGCAGAGCGCGAATCGAAATATAAAATACCGGCTTGGAATACCGCCCCTTTACCCTCGTAAAAGTCGGTAAACGTAATAAAGTTATTAAGAAGGCGGAATATGTTTCTGCGGTATAATACAAGTTTTTCCAAATCGGAAATTTTTGAGCGCTCAGCTTCTATATAAAGTTTTTTCTCTATAAAGGAAAAAAGGCCGCTTTTTTGTTCGGGCCGTATTATTTCTTTTAAATATTCGACTCCGAGTTTTGAAACCTCAAATTGAGGTTTTGATTTTTGCCATAAAGAATATGCACTTAATTTTTCTTTTATTACGTTCCAATTATTTTCGGAAAGAACCGTTAAATTTCCTAAAAGAGGCGTAACGGTATTGTCGGTAAATATTTTTATTTTTGCAATCCACGCGGGGTTTATACCTTCAGTAAGCGGAAGAGGTTTTTCTTCGTCAATTGAAGCAAGAGGCAATGAAGCTAAAAAGCCGTTATTGCCGCTTAAAGATTCCGTAATCAAAGATTTAAAATTTTCACCGTCGGCGCAAAGAGAAGCCTTTGCCTTAGGCTCATATTTTGCAAGTTTACACCGGATAAAAAAATCATCTATTTTTTCTTCTACCGGTTTTAAGGACTCTAAGGCTTTTTCCGTTTGCTCTTGAGAAAGCGGAAGAACCCCGTCTTTTTGTAAATCGTCATTCCATTTTAAAAACGGCTTAACCTGTTCATAAAAAGTATTTATTATTTTTTCCGCTTCCGCTGAAATATTGGTTGAGTTATAAGAGCCTGAAGCAATAATCGCTTCAAGAATTTTATGCATTTTTTCTTCATCGGTAGAATCTTCCGAAAGCTCCGCCGATACGGTAAGGATATGCTCCGTAAAGAATTTTTTTTGCGAGTGAACATCTTCAAGGGTAATTTCTTTTTTATCCCCTTTTTTGATATTCTCCAAAAGCATTTTCGCTGAAGAGGCAAGGTCCCGATTTTTAAATTCTTCAAGAGGAACTGAATCGCCTTCTTCCAACAGCAGTTCCGGATTTTTTATATTTGAACAAATCCAATCAACCGCATTTAAAAGTTCTTCAGGTTTTATATGCCCGTCATTGTCGGTATCGATAAGTTTTGCGGTTTCTCCGTCAAAAACAATTCCGTTTACCGGCATGGATAAGGCTGTCCACAATTTTAAATCAAGTTCTCTTAAATGTAAAAGCTCTTCACCTGATGTAAGCTGTACTTGAGTTACTCCGCCGAATCTGACGAATTTCCATTTATAAGATTTATTTGTATTTATATCCATAAAGTCTCCCGTAATTTTGCTATATTATTTTAAATTAATATATATTGCAATAAGGTATTTTTTTTAAAGCGTCAATATCTTTTTGTTTAAAAGTGAGTCTTGTCAACACCGCTTTATTTTTATCAATTTTAGACATAACATAATCAAAATATTTACTTGAAGTGGTTGCTACAAGATAAACATCGGCATTTTCTATAATCGTAAAGTCATCGGTCTCTATACTTTTGGTTTTTATGATAAGAGAGTTTCCGAATAAATTAAAAAGACAGTCTTTATATGATACGGCAACAGCAGACGATATTGTTATAATAAGAAGTTTTTGCATTTCAGCCTCCTAAAATCGATTGTTGCAATTTATAGAATATATTTTTGTGAATATAAAAAATTTTAGACTGTAATTTATCGGTATGTTTACTCAGACCGTTGATAAAACAAACGTGCCGTAACACCTATAAATAAAAGTATCAGCATTCCGAATATAATGAGCGAAACATATTTAGGTGTAACCGAAACAAAAAAGGCAACTAATAATTTATATGCATATCTTATTGTTTCCACCAAAAGATAAGCAAAAAACGGGCAGAGAGGGACTGCTATAATCCAGCGTTTTTTAAATTTAGCTCCCGAAGACAATCTAAAAATCCACGCAATTATTACAGCCGCAATCGAAATAATTAAAAGTAAAAGAGGTTCCGCCAACCTGAATAAAATTTCACGTAAATAAGCGGCTTTTATAAATCCGTATTTTTCGGCTTTTAAGCTGAAATAATACAAAGAAGAAAGTTTCATTTCTACAGGACCGCGCGAAGCGGCTTCTATTAAATTAAAATCGGCAAGACTCATAGGTAAAATGATATTATAATAATTTTTTTCAGGCAATTCTCCAATAATAATATTCGGAGAAATATCATTGCCGTAAATATTTCTATCTACCGAACGCAATTGAAGCATTAATGAAACACTGCCGTCCGCATTTTCAATACGTTTTAATTTGGAATAAGGAATTAAAATGGAGTATTTTACCTTTCCGTGCTCGGAATAAGTATATTCCGTATTCATCAGATAGATATGATAACTCTTTTTATCTGCAACCCGAGCTATACCGCAAATTCTTATTTTTGAATTTGCTTCAATACCCCCTACGGTAAACGAAATATTTTTATTAAGTGTAAATGCGGGCAGATTTTCAATTTCATCTTTAAAAAAAGTATTGTTTTCAAGATTTATCTTTGACAGTTTAAGAAAGCGTTCAACTTCAGGGTCCGTTTTAGTATTATCCCGTTTTAATAAATCGTTTTTAATTTGCAAAAAGGAATAATACGCTTTTATAAAATTTCCGGTTTGCATAGCTTCGTATGCGGCTTTTTTATCTTTAAAAAGAACGATTCCCGCCTCTTCTAAAGTTTCGGCAAGACCTTTTTCAACTTCTTCCCATGATTTTTTTGCAACGGCTTCCGCCTCCGTTTTTAAAGGATTTCCGTTATCAAAGGTTTGTTCCGCAAGTTTTGCGTAGTAATGCGCGGTATATAAATCGTGAGTAACCATTGCTCTTTCCGCAATTTTAAGAGCCTGTTCAGGCGACAGCTTTTCCGAAATTTTAAGTTCTTCTGTATTTTCTAAAGACATATCGGCTTTATTTACAATTGAAGATTCCTCATTTGAAATTTTTATCGTATCGTAAATTTTTTTAGCTTCGCCGCCTTCAGGCCAAACATTTACCGCTTTTTCAATATGCTGCAAGGCGTTTTCATATTCTTTACGAGCCGCCGCTTCTTTTGCAAGTTTTGTATATTCATTATAAGTTTCGGTTTTAAGTAAGACATCGGATTGTTTTTCTAAAAGAATCGGTTTTACGGCTTCGGCAAGGACAACATAAACGGAAACCGCTATAATCGAAACAATAAAAAAAGACCTTATAAATTTTAACATTATCGAAGAGCCTCTTTGCATTGTTACGGGCCCGTATCTTCCGAAAATAATCGTATACCCCAAAATTAAAGAGCTGACATACAAAAACGGAAGATAAAATATGAACAGCAAAACCGCTTCTCTAATTTTCCAGCCTATTAAAAAGTGAGGCAGTAAATTTACTCCCATCGGAAAAAAGAATACGAAAGTAAAGCAGCTTATAATTCCTATTAAAAGATGCACAAAAATATATGGAGTTAATTTTGATATTTTATGCATTTACATTTTCTCCTTTATTCTCATTCTGCTTTGACGCGGAATACGTCCCGTTTTGCCGGGTTTCGGCGGTTTCTTTTGTTTTACTTTTTTTATTTTAGACATACGTTTATGCGGATTGCTCCTTTTGTATCGAATTAAAAGTAAAAGCCCCGTATAAGCGAAAAATAACAAGGCAAGTGCCGTAAAACAAATCGGAAAAATCCAAATTTGCGGAAGATTCAGCGGTAAACGGTTTTGTATTATTTGAATAAAATTTACGGATTTTGCATATCCGTATGCATAAAAAAGCAGACCTGAAAGAAAAGGTAAAAGGCTGAAGTTTATTATCTTCCAATCGGTACAAACGGTGCAAATCCAAAATGAAAGTATTACGAAAAAAAAGGAACCTGCAAACAGCAGGTATTGCAAATAACCTTTAGTATAGTAAAAATACATATCGTTCAATACCGGGTTTATCAGTTTATTTGCAGCTTGAATAAATGCGGGAGGCTCAATAAATTCGATTAAATATTTATCATCAACGGTTTCTTTTGTTTGTGCATTTAACATTGAATTTATTTTTTTTCCTTGAGAATAGCAAAGCGGAATAACTCCGGCAAAAAAAATTCCGAAGATAACTGCGAAAAGTAAAAATGAAATTATTCGTTTGGAATAATGCCTCATTAAAAAAACGTAAACCGAAAAGATTGCCGCAATACATGCAAGCGGTGCCGTCAAATACATTGTGTGCAGCATAGAGTATAATAAAAAATACCCGGTTCCGCCTGCCGTCAAATATTCCCGGATACCCGCAAATATTGAAAAAGAGACAAGCCATAAAATAAAATTTATAATAAAAACTACCGGCACTAAAAACGAATTTTTCATAGCTCTTACATTTTAGCATAAAAAAATCCGTTTTGCAATGCAGCAGACAAAGAAAATAAACTGTGATAAAATAAAAAGCGTACCGCCGTATTTTAAACAAATCCGAAAAGGCGATGTGCGGATAAAAACTTTTTTTCGGGATTTGATAATCCCTTCAAAAAAGTTTTTATAGGAGAGGCGATAAACGGTTCGCTCTATTCGGAGCTTACCGTTTATCTTAGAGTTTTGCACAAAAGGTGCAAAACATCGTATTATTATGCGGTTTGTTTACAAGCCGCTTGAAAAAACTTTTTTTCGGGATTTGATAATCCCTTCAAAAAAGTTTTTATAGGAGAGGTATATGAATAAAATTTTTAAACAAATAGAAAAATTGGGGATTGTTCCGGTTATTGTTTTGGAAAACGAAAAAGATGCCTTACCCTTAGGCAAGGCTCTTCTTGACGCAGGACTTAACTGTGCCGAAATTACTTTTAGAACGGAGGCTGCCGAAAAAGCTATTGCAATATTATCAAAAAAACTGCCGGAATTGCTTTTAGGAGCAGGTACGGTTTTAAATACGGAGCAGGCTGATAAAGCGATGGCGGCAGGTGCAAAATTTATTGTAAGCCCCGGATTTAATCCTAAGGTTGTAGAGCATTGTATAAAAAACGGAATCCCGATAATTCCGGGAGTATCGACGGCAAGCGGAATTGAAGAGGCTATGAACTCAGGTTTGGAAACCGTAAAATTTTTCCCTGCCGAAGCGGCAGGCGGAATCAAATTTATAAAGGCAATTTCCGCTCCCTATCCGAATATCCGCTTTATGCCGACAGGAGGAATAAATAAAGAAAACCTTGCGGATTATGCGGCTTTTTCCAAAGTATTTGCCTGCGGCGGAAGTTGGTTTGTTTCAAAAGAATTGATTTCTTCAGGCAATTTTTTAAAAATCACGGAAGAAGCTGCATCGGCTCTTTTAACCGTAAAAAAAGCACGAGCTGTATCCGGTAAACACGTAAGCGGAAAAATTCAAACGGAAAAGAAAAAAACTCCTTCTGAAATTTCAACCGAAACTGCGTCGGGAAATCCTGACAAAATAAAGCATGAAATTTCTACGGAACAAAAAAAATCCTTTGAAGGTAAAAAAGTTGTAACTATGGGAGAGCTTATGCTGCGCCTTTCACCCGAAGGAGTGAACCGTTTTGTTCAAGCTGAAAAATTGGAACTCGTTTTCGGAGGGGCCGAGGCAAATGTTGCGGTTTCGCTTTCGAATTTCGGCTTACATTCCGTATATGTTACAAAACTGCCCTCACACGAAATAGGTCAGGCTGCATTAAATTCTTTAAGAAGATACGGTGTAGACGTTTCGGAAGTTGTGCGCGGCGGAAACCGTATGGGAATTTATTTTTTGGAAAAAGGAGCTTCGCAGAGAGCTTCAAAAGTTATTTACGACCGTGCAGGCTCCGCAATTGCGGAAGCAGCTCCTATTGAGTTCGATTGGAAGCGGATTTTTAAAAATGCCGAATGGTTTCACTTTACGGGTATTACACCTGCATTAAGTAAAACCGCCGCAGAAATCTGTCTTGAGGCGTGTAAGGCGGCAAAATCGATGGGGCTTACAGTTTCCTGCGATTTAAATTACCGCAAAAAACTTTGGACGGCTGAAGAAGCCCGCACGGCAATGTCTTCTATTTGCGAATTTGTAGACGTATGTATTTCAAATGAAGAAGATGCCGCCGAAGTTTTCGGGATTACTTCCAAAAATACAAATATAATTTCAGGAAAACTGAATGAAAAAGGCTATAAAGAGGTGGCGGCAAAGTTATGCAAAAAATTCGGTTTTAAAAAAGTCGGAATAACTTTGCGCGAATCGGTTTCGGCAAGCGAAAACAACTGGTCTGCAATGCTGTACGAAAAGGGCAAGGCTTATTTCGGTAAAAAATACACTATGCAGGTCGTAGACCGCTTAGGCGGAGGAGACAGCTTCGCTGCCGCCTTAATTTGTGCGGAATTAAACGGATTTAAACCTCAAAAACAAATCGATTTTGCTTCCGCCGCCTCATGCTTAAAACACTCGGTAATAGGAGACTTTAATCAAGTTTCATTTGAAGAAGTTTTGCGTCTTGCCGAAGGAGATGCATCGGGAAGGGTTCAAAGGTAAATTATGAATTTTTCTCCTATAAAAAAACAAAGCGGCTTACCGTAGTTGAATGTAAAGATGCCTGCCGAATAAGTCTTTGTATACCGCTTTCCGCTTTGTATTTATGAACCGTATATTGTAAAATTTAAAACGGTTGAAGATTTACCGTACAATATGCGGTTTTTGAAAAATTAAAACACCTCCTAAAACAATAAAGCGAGTAGAAACAGGATAAACCGAATAGTTTATGAAGGAAGTAAAATTATTCTTATCGGAATAATTAAACATACATTTGTTTTACTCGAAGCGGATACCTCGTAAAACCGTTTAGCGAGTTTGTAAAACAAACTCGCTTTATTTTCTCCGATTGTTTATTTTATAAGAAGATTTCGGATATACGGTTAAAACTTTCTAATTCTGCAATCGCCTGAAACGGTTTCGATAAAAAATTGAGGGGCTTCATTTTTATATATCTCGTGTACCTTTTTTTCCCCGGAGGTGCCTGTAAAGGCATTTTTATAATCTCCTGAAACCGAATTGAAGTTACACGAAAAACCGTCTATATCGGCGGGTAAATGTATCAGGTAATCACCTGAAGTGCCGTAAAATTTTGAAAGCTCGGTTGGTACCGATAATAGTTTTAATCTTAAATCGCCGGACGTTGAATTTACCGTAAACTTATAAATATCGGCTGTACCTCTTATATCTCCGGAAGCGGTATGTACCTCAAGCAAATTTGCAATTTTAGAATCTCTTAAAGTTAAATCTCCGCTGGAGCTTTCAAATTTGAAATTTTTCAGTGCAATATCTTCAAGCGTAATGTCCGAAGAAGAGCCTTCAATAAATACACTTATTAAATCGGTGAGCATTTTGTTTCCCGTGTTTTCCATACTGTTTTGCTTTTTAACGGGCACTGAAATTTCAATTCGGCAGTGCAAATTGTTATACCAGCCGAAATAGATTCTATTATTTTTAAAAGCTGTAATATATAAGGTTCCGTTTTCCGCTCGTATTTCAGGAAGATTTTTATTTTCATCATTTCCTATAATTTTTATTGAAAATGTATTATCTAAACTCGGTTTAAACCTTATATCTTCATAAGTCAACGAAGCTTTTATAAAAGTTATTTCACTTGCATTAAAGCGTTCTTCTTTTAAAACGGTTACATTGGAAGTAAAGTGTCCGTTTTTAAAAACGAACGGGAAACGGCAAAATTTATTTCCTTTTGTTATACCGTAGCCTTGCAATTCGGTTACAAAAAAGGCGGTTATAAGAGCGGCTGCAAAAAACCATGCGGCTGCAAGAATTAAATTTTTTTTCATCTGATATTTTCCTTTTTATCATTAAAGAAAATTATAATAAGTTTTATACCTTGCCAAATAGCGGCGCCGGACATAAAAATCAGCCACGAAATATGCCATGCATGAGTTAAAAAACTTACCGCTAAATATATGACGGTAATAAGAAGCCAATAAAATTTTTGAAGAGAATAAAAAAAGTAATCTTTATTTGAAACATCATCTTTATTCGGAACGTAATCGTTTTTGTCTCGGAATTTTGTCGAGTTCTTAAAATACGGAATAACTTCAGTCGGAGTGCTCATACCGGAATAAACCAGTGCGGAAGTGGCAACGGCTGAAATTGTAAGAAGCGCAACAACACCCGCCGTGTCGTATCCGAAAGTAGAAAGAAAAATAAGTACTGCGGGTGCACATATATAAGCACCTATAGAAAACGCCGTAATAAGCCCTCTCCGTTTCCGCTCTTTATCGATTTTTTCGATTATTTCATTGTTCGGCAAAACGGTTTTAATAAGCTCATCGACTTCTCCCAGTTCCGCAATAGCAAAACCGTAAGCTTCATGCTCGGTTTTACCTTCTTTTAAAAAGGCTTCGAATTTGTCGTTTAAATTTGACAAAATTTCATTTCTAAGCTCAATAGCCTTTTGGCTCCGAGGTACACCTTCAAAAAGAAGGTCAACATAGTTTTTGATTTTACCGTTCATCTTTTTCTCCTATTAAGTGTTATTTAAAATATCAATGTTTAAACAAACTTGAAACGGCATCGGAAAATTCTTCCCAATCCTTTATATTTTCGAGGTACAGCTTTTTTCCCGTTTCGGTTATGGAATAATACCGCCTTCTTGCACCCGAATCTCCATCGCCCCAATAAGAAGTTAAAAGCCCCGCCGTTTCAAGCCGCCTAAATGCAGTATATAAAGTAGCTTCGGTAAGCTGAAACAATTTTCCGCTTTTTTGATAAATCCGTTTATTTATTTCATACCCGTAGCTGTCTTCAAAATATACTTGCCCTAAAATAAGCGTATCGGTAAGTCCTCGTAAAATTTCCTGCTTGTTTAACATAAGTATATCATATCAAAATATACCTAATTTATCAAGGTATATTCGTAAAAAAAGTTCCTTAAAATGCAACAGTTGAGAGAATATCAATTCTCGAAGACTGTTGCATTGGTGCGCGAAAAGCGCACATACAATAATGCGAGTTTTCAAAATAAATTTCAAGCAAACTCAGACAGCGTTTTTAATCAATGCAAAATAGCATTGATTAAAATAAACCTCATATTTTGAAAACTTTTTCGGAATAATTAACCTTGATATATTTTTTCAAATATGTTACACTGTAAGTATTAAAAAAATAATATAATAGTGTATCCAAAAGACACAAATAAGGAGAAAAGTATGACAATCCGTTTTTAACTAACCTTTTTTACCGGATTAACGCTTGTGCTTACCGTTGCCTGCACTATAGGTTTTACAGTGTTGTCCGTAAAAACCAAATTTGAAAGCCGTTTTTATGAAAGTACTCAGGGTATCTTGGATTCCGCTGCAATAGATATGGAAACAGAATTTATAAGAGGTTTTTTGTATGCGGAACATTGGTCGGAAGATGCGGAACTTATTAAATGGATTAATTCGGGTGAGAGTGAAGGCGATTTAAAAATAAATGTTATGGATAAATTTAAAGACCTTGCTCTAAAAGAAAATATTATTTCCGTATTTGTTGCAAGTGTAAAATCTCAAACCAATTATCAATCCGATATAAACAAAACGATTCAAACGGGAAAATTAAATAAAAATACCCCTTCCGATGAATGGTTTTATACTACTATAAATTTAAAAGATAAAACTACTTTTTTTATTAACGAAAACAAAGAAACGGGATTAACCGGTTTATGGATAAACTCTCAAATATTCGATAAAAATAAAAAAATTATCGGAATAGCCGGAGTCGGTCTTGATTTAAATACATCTATTATGAAAGTAAAAAAAGTTGTCCCAAGTGTAAATTCGATTCTTTGTCTTGTAGACGAAAAAAATAATATTATAATTTCATCAAGGGACGATGCTTTCGGTAATGACTTAAACAATTATCTTTCTTCCGATATGCAGTCCGTAAAAAACTTTTCACATATAAAAACGTGGAATGACAAAAAGCAAGGCAAAATGATATATGCGGAAAAAAAGGCAACGGAAGATTTTCCTTACAGAATGGTTTTTATTGCTCCGATAAAAGATTTTTTGCCGACTTTTTTTGCTATAGCAAAGGATTCTATTGCCGTAACGATAATAATATTGGCGGTTGTTGTAGCTTTTATTGCATTGGGAGTTAGAAAACTTTCCAAAAGAATTATATTATGGGGCGGAGCATTTGAAAAACTGGCGCAAGGAGATTTTACCGTTCAAATCAATGCAAAAAAAGATGAGTTGGGAAAAATAGGCGACTATATAAATTACACTGCAAAAGAAATACGCTCTTCCTTTAAGCAAATAAAAACTGAATCGGATACGATGGGCTCAATAGGAGAACAGCTTTTTAACGAAATGCAAAAAGCGGGAAGCGCAATTAGTCAAATAGCGGAAGATATTGATGAATTAAATTCTGAAGCAAAGGAACAGTCTCACAGCGTGTCGGAAACCGCCGCTACAATAGAGCAGGTAATTCAATCAATCCAAAAATTGAATTCGGAGATAGAAGTGCAGACGAAAAGTGTAAGCGAATCGTCCGCTGCAATTGAACAAATGGTTGCAAATATTCAATCGGTTACCAACAGTGTAAGGCATGCGGATAAATCAATAGAAAGCCTTTCTTCCGCCACAATAGACGGAAAAAATGCCTTAATTGAAGCGAACACCATTTCACAAAACATTGCGGAACAATCCGGTCAATTAATTGAAGCTTCGAATGTTATCGAAAATATAGCGTCGCAAACCAATTTGCTGGCAATGAACGCCGCAATAGAAGCGGCTCATGCAGGAGAATCGGGCAAGGGTTTTGCCGTTGTAGCCGATGAAATAAGAAAGCTGGCTGAAGAATCCAGCAGTCAAGGAAAAACAATCAGCACTACGCTAAAAGCCATAACCGGCGAAATTGAAATGCTTGCAAAGGCTGCAACCTTAGCCGTAGAAAAGTTTACCGCCATTTCCGAACATGCGGAATATGTAAAACAATCCGCAGTTATGGTAAGCGCCGCTATGGAAGAACAATCAAAGGCCGGAAGCGATGTACTTAATTCAATGCAAAGAATAAATGATGTAACGGTAGCGGTAAAAACGGGTTCCGATGAAATGCTTATGGGAAGTAAAAAAGTTACGGCTGAAACAAAAAATCTTGATATCGTTACTCAAAGTGTCCAAAAACGCATGGAAGAAATTGCCTTAGGATTTGTACAAATAAACGACTCCGTACACGAAATAAAAATGTTCACCGAAAAAAATAAACACAGTATAGATAATTTGGAAACGGAGATGAATAAATTTAAAGTATAGCCGTCTTTTTACAAAACTTAAGGGCTATTGCAAAAAATATTTATATATCTTATATTTACATTCTGTAACTCTTTTTAAGGTTATGTTTTATATTAGACATCTGATAAAACCGTTACAGTTTTTCATAGGAGATAAAAATGAAAAAGATTTATGCAAAAACAATTATTGTTTTAAGTTTGCTGTTATGTACATCGGTATTAACCGCAAAAGGAGTTTCGGAGGCTTCCGGAAAAAAAGTTGAAGACCGCGGTCCTTCAATATCTTACACTTCTACTGCAGAGGTTCCTTTTTTTGAAGAAGAGCCGAAATTAAATGCAATTGTTTTGGAAACGCTTAGAAACATTCAAAGCGGCTTTGACGGCATTTATACTGCAACTACGGCTGAAGATATGGTCGGCTCTCCTGCGGCAAGAGCTTTTGGACTTATTATCAACTACGATAAGGTAGAAAAATCGGATAAGTATATAGGATTTATTATTACGGCTGATAAGTATACAGGCGGTGCACATGGAAATACCGAATTGGTTTCCATAAATTATGACGTAAAAACTAAAAAAATAATGTCCTTACAGGAAGCCTTAAAACCCGCTTCCGCGGATTGGCTTAATAAACTTTCGGAAGAAGCCGGAAAACTGCTTTTGAAAAAAGTAAAAAGCGGAACACTTATTTCCGATGAAGAATGGATTAAAAAAGGAACAGCTCCTGCCGCTGAAAATTTTAAAGTATTTAAAATTGAACGGGATAATGTAAAAATTATTTTTCCGCAATATCAGGTAGCTCCTTACAGCTCCGGAATGCCTGAAATTACTATTCCATTGTCGTTTTTTAAATAACATTTTATAAAAAAGCGGCTGTGTAAAAAAATTAAATTTTACACAGCCGTTTCTTTTTATCTTTCGGACTTATAAATTGCTTCCTTTGTATAAAGACTCCCGTATTAAAAAGCTTGCAGGAAAAGCATGGCTTAATATTCCTCAATTTGAAAATCATTTATTGGACGAACTTGAAATTCCTCATAATGATGAGCCTATGGGAATAACCGCTCTTCCTAAGGACGCCGCTTGTTACGGAAATATAATTTACCGTGAAAAATTTAAAAACGGTATTTATTGGCACAGACTTTGTATGGAAGAACCCTTTATCGCAGAATTTAACAGTATAAGCGAAGCTGCAAAAGTACTGCGTTCGGTTCAGCGCAATTGGGCTTTTTATCCTTTTAACTGCTTTAGGCGCGCCGAACTTATCGAAAAACAGCTTCCTTTTATAAGTAAAAAGGAAAGACCTTTCCCATACGATGTTCCGCTTGCCGAAATGGGATTATGGACACTCTTAAATGAACATACGCTTTTCGCCTCCGCAAAAACTTCAAGCCCCTTTCCTCGCGGCGAAATTTTCTTTAAAGAAGATAAAATAAATCCTCCCAGCCGTGCCTATCTTAAAATATGGGAAGCTCTTACCTTGCTTAAATTTTATGAAAAGCAAAATCGAATTCTTTTACAAAATACCGAAAACGGTACGGACAATAAAAAACGGGAATTATCCGTTTTGCCTTCCGCCGATTCAATTTGCATAGACGCGGGAGCATGTCCGGGAGGCTGGACATGGGTACTTAACAATTTGAGATGTACAATAACCGCTATCGATAGAAGTCCGCTTGTACCCGATTTAATGAAAAAAGAAAACATTAAATTTATAAAACATGATGCTTTTACTTTAAAACCGGAAGAGTTGGGAAAGGCCGACTGGGTATTTTCCGATGTAATTTGTTATCCTCCGCGCCTTTACGAGTGGGTGTTAAAATGGCTAAGCTCAGGCTTATGCGAAAAATTTATTTGTACCATAAAAATGCAAGGGCTTCCCGATACCGAAACAATTAAAAAGTTTGCGGACATTCCAAATTCAAAGATTATTCACTTAACGGCAAACAAACATGAGCTTACCTGGTTAAAAGCCCCTTTTATTGGCGATACCTTTCAACCATATCCAAAAGCTGCTGCTTATTAAAGGGTTTTGCAATAATATCGTCCATTCCCATAGATAGACATAATTTCCTTTCATCTTCTTGAGACCCTGCCGTACATGCAACTATGGGAAGACTGTACCCGCTTTGACGCAAAATTTGCGTAGCTTCATATCCGTTTAAAATCGGCATTTGAATATCCATAAAAATAATATCAAATTCGGTTTTGGAAGCCATGTTAATTGCTTCCTGTCCGTTTTCAGCGGTTGTTACATCATAGCCCGATTTTTCAAGAAGAATTTTAAGCAAATTCAAGTTTACCGTATGGTCGTCAACAACAAGAATTTTAAAATTTTGTTTTAATTTTTTCGGAGCATTTAAATTATCTTCATCCGCACGGAAAGAAGCGGAAGCCCCCTCTTCTAAAGGTTCAAGCTCATGGATATCATTTGCAGTAAGGACATCATGAGATTTTCTGTAAATATCGTTTAATAAATTAAATACAAGTCTGCGTTTAAGAGGTTTATATAAATAACCTTCAAACCACTCCAAAAGTTTCATTTTTGCATCTCCGCCCAAACTGCCTTCCGGAATCATCAAATAAAGTTTTGAATCTTTAAGTGCGGCATCATTGTGGATTTCAGCACCTAATCTCCATCCGTCCATTTCAGGCATTATCATATCGATAAAGACTATTTCAAACGGGGAGCCGTTTTTTTGAGCCGCCTGCATAATTTCTATCGCCTGCTTTCCCGAGCTTACCATAGAAATATCTCCGAATCCGAATTTCGACAACATTCTTTTTATTACCGAACGTGTATGCAAATTATCGTCAACTATTAAAAAGCGTGTAGTTTTGTCCAAAAGAATATTTTCTTGAGGAGCTTTTTTTATTGAAGGCACAAGGGGTATCTTAAACCAAAAAACGGAACCTTCTTGAAAGTTATCTCTTAAACCTATTTCTCCCTTCATCATAGTAACTATGTTTTTTGAAATTGCAAGGCCCAATCCGGTTCCGCCGTATTTTCTGTTTATTGCGGCGTTACCTTGATAAAACGAATTAAATATTTTATCTTTTTGTTCGTCGGAAACACCTATGCCTGTATCGGCAACTTCACATAAAATAAAAGACTTTTTACTTTCTCCGTCATCGCTTTGTACGGTTTCATGAATTTGTCTTACCGAAACCAATATGCTTCCGTGTTCCGTAAATTTAACGGCGTTTTTTGCAAAATTTAAAAGAACTTGTCTAAGGCGGTGAGGGTCTCCTATTATAAATTCGGGAAGCTCGGTATCTATATCAATTAAAACTTCCAACCCCTTTTTATTAGCTTCCATTGCGATAAGGTCTACCGTTTGTTCAATTGAATCGGGTAAATTAAATGTAATGCTTTCAATGGACATATTTCCGCTTTCCAATTTGGAAAAATCCAAAACATCATTTACCAATGCCAATAAAACTTCCGCACTGAAATTTACCTGCCGTGTATATTCTCTTTGCTCTTCATCAAGGTTTGTGCCGTCTATAAGTTCCATCATACCTATTATAGTTTGAATAGGAGTTCTTATTTCATGACTTACGGTTGCTAAAAATAAGCTCCGCATTTTATTTGCATTTTCCACATCATGTTTTTCATTTATTAAAAACTTTTCTTTTACTTTTTGTTTTGTTATATCATCAACGGTAACGAAAAAATTACCGTCTTCCTGTTCCACTGCATCAATTTTTAAATTCAGTTTTTCATTGGAATTTGCAGGCGATTCAAATTCTATTTCAAAACTGCATTTTTTTACATAATTTTTTAAAAATATTTTTACTCTTTCGTATTCGGCCGGTGAAATAGTTTTTATCAGATACTCATCAAAACGTATTTTAGGTTCAAGACTTAAATAATTCGGCAATAAGTTTTCCGCCGATTCATTCCAAAAAATAGGCAAACGGTCTTTTGAAAATATAATGTATGCAGAATTTGAATTTTCCAAATACTTTCCCAACTTACCGTGCGAAATACTTTTTTTAAATATACCCACCTAAAACCTCCTCGGTTTTGCGCAAAATCGTTTCTTTTTTTACGGGTTTTAACACATAACGTTTTGCACCTCTTTCCAATGCTTTGATAATCGGAGTTTTTTGGTCTACCGATGAAAGAATGATAAAGGGCGTTTTATAACCGTGTAAATTTATTTTTGCCAAAACGTCTATACCGCTGATACCGGGCATTATCATATCCAAAAAAACTATGTCATATTTATCATCTTTAAATTCTTTTAAAAAGTCATCGCCGTTTTCAAAAAGATGAACATTGGCGTTTATGTCATAAAAAATCGCGGCCATCATTTTTCTGGTAATTAAATCATCATCAACAATGGCAACGGAAAGATTTTCGCCGGTATCTATTCTAAAACGGGTTTCCAATAAATTACCTTCGGAAGGGGCTTCTTTCGATTGAAGTAATTCTTGAGCCGATGTAATTTTCGTTTCACCGCTTTCTTTCGAAAAAGAACTCAAAGCTTCGGCTAAAGAGGCAACGGCTTTAACGTCTTTATATGCCGGATTTCCTTCAAAGAATTCGGAAACAAGTTTATTAAGCGTCAAAAATTTAATGTTTTTCGGTTGAACCGATTTTACGGTTAATACGCCGTCTATAAGATATTCCAAATTGGAAACATCGGCATAAGTTAAATTTATATCGGTCATTATTATAAGTACTTTCGGCACTTGCAGTTTATAAAGCTCAATTAATTCCATCAGTCTAAATTGTAAAAGTTCTATTTTGTCCCTGTTCAGACCTTGTGAAAGCTCTACGAAAATAACATCTTCATTCACCCTAGTTTCCAAAATACATGGTGTCCTATCAATTTGAAAACTTACACCTAAAGCAAATCCGAGAGCGGAAAGAAGCTCATCTACACGTACAGGTTTTGAAATTATTTTTTTTACTCCGTAAGAAGCAAGTAATGAAGGGTCGTATTTTCCAAGCGATGAGGCAAGCACAATGGAAGGTATTGCCGCAATTTCGGCATCATGCTGTTTTTTTTCAAAAAAATTAAAAAGTTTATCTCTGCTGAAGTTATAATCGATAATGATAAGGGAAATGGAGCTTCTTTTCATAAATTCAAAAGCTTTTTCCGCACCCTCCGCGCTTTCCGCATACAGCATTAAAACTTTGGCTCCATATAATTTTTTCGTAATATAGTTCCGTAAAGTAGGCGCTATATCTATCAATAAAACCTGTTTCATGCTATTATTATAGCATAATATTTTAATAATATCCAGTCTTTACAAACGGATATTAGATTTAAAAGATTATATAAGCACATCAGCTTAAATACAGGACTGTAGTTGAGATTTTTAAGTATTACGGCTTTAAAAACTCAGATATAAATTTTATGGAGGAAATAGATGAAAAAAGCTTTTTTGTTTTTGGCAAACGGGTTTGAAGAAGTGGAAGCCGTTACGCCTATTGATTATCTGCGCAGAGCGGGTATAGATTTGGTTACAGTGGGTGTTACGGGTAAAACGGTAATATCGTCGCGGAAATTACCTATTACCTGCGATATTATTTTAGACGAAGCTATGGAAATGCTTGATAAATCTTTTATGGCGGTATTACCGGGAGGTTTGCAAAACAGCCAAAGTCTTGCAGCCGACGATAAAGTACGGGAATTTGTAACGAGAACTCTTGAATCGGGCGGTGTTATAGGAGCTCTTTGTGCATCTCCCGCTCTCGTATTGGGAAGCTGGGATTTATTAAACGGTAAAAAATTTACCTGCTACCCCGGTATGGGCGGAGAGTTAAAAACAAAACCTCTTGCAAATGAACGCGTTGTAAAAGACGGAAATATTATAACGGCTTGTTCGGCAGGGGCGGCCGAAGAGTTTTCTTTTGCCCTTGTAGAAGCCGTATGCGGAAAAACGGCTTTAAACAAACTTAAAAGCGAGGTGGTTGCACGATAATGGAAAAGTTATCCGATTGGTTTGAAAATGAAACATTTTGGGCTGAATATGCTCCGGTTATATTCGATACACAACGGTGGGCGGAAGCTCCTACGGTTGCGGAATCCGTTTTAAAAATTATCGGCGTCCCTTCAAATAATGCGGGGATTTCGATTTTAGATGCAGGCTGCGGCCCGGGAAGAATCTCCATTGAACTTGCAGTGCGTAAAGCGAAGGTTACGGGAATAGATTTAATCCGCCCGTTTTTAAATGCCGCTATGGATTCAGCACAGGATGAAAACGTTGATGTTGAGCTCATTCAAGGCGATTTACGCAAATTCGTTCGTCCTGCGGCATTTGACGCTGCAATAAGTATGTACACAAGCTTCGGCTATTGTAATACGATTGAAGAAGATATGCTGATACTGAAAAACATAGCGCAATCGTTAAAGGCTGACGGCTGGTTTATTCTTGAAATGACCGGAAAAGAAATTGCCGTCAGAGATTTTACCGAAGGTGAATGGTTTGAACGCGGGGGCTTTACCGTTTTAACGGAGTATTCGGTTGAGGGTGCCTGGGAGGGCTTAAAATCCCGATGGATACTTTACGATGAGCGTGGCAGAAAGGCCGACCACACTTATACGCAGCGTCTTTATTCCGCTTCGGAATTAAAAAATCTAATGCTTTTAAGCGGGTTTTCTTCGGTGGAAGTTTACGGTGATTTTGACTTTTCGCCGTATAATGAAAAAGCAAGAACGATGGTTATGGTTGCCCGCCGTTAGCTTGTTGTAAATCTTAACGTACCTCTTTAAAAAACGCTCATAGAAATTTTGCATCGGAGCATAAAAAGCCCCTAACGCTTATATTTAAGTCATTCGGCAATGTATGTGTTATACGAATTACGGACGGTTACATTCATTGCCTTTATAAGAGGGAAGGCGTAAAAATCTGCATCATCTATTTCAAACATTAAGCCTTCGGTATTAAAAGAAAGTGAATTAATTCTATTTAAAAAATAATTAAGATAAATATTTATGTCCTTTTTATATTTTCCGCCGATATAGCCTATTTCCGTGTTCTCATCTTCACCGTATACAATCATATATGCGGAAGGTTTCCCGTCCAATAAAAGCATTGTAGAAAGATTTTTGTTATAGGGCTTTATTAACTTATTGTAAAAAATCTCGTCATTTATACTTGTTGAAAGGGCATTGATTTTTTTATGAAACAAAGAATAATTTTTAAAAATTAAACGGGCTAACTCTTTTTCTTCATAAATTGAAATATTATTAAGTTCTTTTATTGTGCCGTAAAAATTTAAAAGCGGTTTATCAATATATTTGTAAGAAAAATTATAACATCTTCTTGCCAATGAAAATCCGTTTTTTTGTAAAAATAAGATTAACGCCGTGTTTGAAGAGTCGCACATACATTGATATTTTTTCTTTTCGGATACGCTTTGTAATTTATGTAAAAGCTCCAAACCTATTCCTTCTCTGCGGTACTTCTCTTTCACATAAACGGCAATGTAATCACGATTTGTATGAACTTCATTTTGATATAAACAGGCAATACCTGTAATTAAATTATTTTTAAATGCTGCGAAAACAAAAGAACTTTTTTTAACATTCAGTTTTTTAAAAAGCTTGCTTATTTCAGGCTGTGTCAATGCGTCAGTCTTTATTTGAATGATTTTCATAAATATTTCCGTTTATAATTAAATCGATATTATTGTCAATTACATTAAAATCGACGGTTTCTTTTTTATAAGCGGAGTATGCCATTTTTCTGAACTCGCTCATTAAATAATATCCGCGTATTTGTATTTCAGCATTGCTTCCACTTATATTTAATGCGTCAAAATATACTTTTAAACTTTCAGCAGCCTCTTCCGTTATATTGCTCCATACAGGTGTTTCGAGTTTAAATAAATTTATATGTTCAAATTGATATGTATTTAAACCGCGGATTAAATACTCCGTATCAATTAAACAAAGGCTGCCGTCTTCTTTAATAAACATATTTCCCGTATTAAAGTCTTCCATTATTACAGTACCGAAACCTGCGGATAAGCCCAGCAAACAGGTTTTTAATTTTTTTAAGCTGTGTTTACCCTTATAAAATTGAAAATATTGAGACGCCTCCGTTTTTATCATTTCCTCAATATTTAAAAAAGTTTTTCCGTCTAAATACATTGAAGTATACGGAGCGTCCGATTTATTTTTTTTATTAAATTCGGCCAGACTTTTAAAAAATAATTTTATTTTATCCCTATTTTCAGTAATAGGTTGACTTCCTTTAAGCCATTCGGAAATTAAAATTACATTGTCGCCGGCTTCTATAATTTCAGTATAAGGGTGAATAAATTTATCTTTGTTATCTATACTGCTTAAACAATATAGAGATTCCTTTATATTCCACGAATTTATATTCCGTACCTTTGCCGAATAAATTTGTGAGCCCGCAGTTATTTTAAACAAATCGTTATATATATGCCCTTGTAAGGAAACTTGTTCAATTACGGCATTTTTCCCCGTTGACGAATTTTCGATTATTTTTTTTATATCCATCTAACTCTTCCTTTATATAATTATCGGCCGTATTAAAAAAATATTTCAGCCTGTAATTTAATATACCGTTTTAAAAAGCATAGACCTTTTACGGAATAACAAGGCATATTTAATTCCGTACTTATTCGAAATATTTATTCAAGTATAAACATCTGTTGATTTTTTTTTTATAATTTCGTATAACAAAATTATGGAGATTACCGAAATTTATACCGGCCCGCTTTTTGTAAAAACTTGGGCAATCCCCCTTAATGAAAAAACCGTTTTGCTGGTTGACCCGGGCGGAGCCGATGAAGAGCTTATTCAATATTTAGACAGGAAAAACCCCGAGCGGCTTGAAATTATGCTCACTCACGGGCATTTTGACCATTTAGGCGGAGTTCCCGACCTTGTTTTAAAATACCCCGGTTCCTCCGTTTGGATTCACCCCGCGGACGCACATTATTTGGGTGTACACGGAAAAGAAAACCATATTGCCTGTTTTAAGCAAATACGGGCCGAACGCTATATTGCGGCATTAAAAACCGATTTACCGGAACCTACGGGCTTTTTAAATGACGGAGATGAGGTAAACGGCTTTACGGTTATACATACACCCGGTCATACTGAAGGTTCCGTTTGTTTTTGGAAAAAAGATGAGGGGTTCGCTTTTGTAGGCGATACTCTTTTTTTCCGCTCTCACGGAAGAACCGACTTAATGGGGGGCAGTGAAGAGAAACTTATTGCATCTCTTAAAAAACTTATGACTTTGCCCGACAATACAATAGCTTATCCGGGGCACGGCTCCAATACAACAATAGGGGCTGAACGCGCCAGAATCGAAAAGATGTAAGCGGTAAATTTTTAAGGACAATCCGATGAATAATTTTATATCGACGTTTTTTTCTCTTCAGGCAGGATATCTTATCCTGTTCTTAGCGGCGGCGTTTTTTTTATTTTTACTCGGTTTTTTTACCGGAATACTAAACAATAAATCAAAAATAAAAGCCGAAAGGGCGGACGCTGTAAAGCGTTCCCGAGCCGTATTAAACGGTCAGCTTGGCGAACAAATAGCCCCGTTTTTGCCCGATTTTCCTTCCGACCCTGCTGAAATACGCTTTATAGGTAAACCCGTAGATTATATAGCCTTTAACGGTGCGTCCGAAGGCTTTATTACGGATATAACATTTATTGAAATAAAAACCGGAAATTCGGCTTTAAGCCCCGTTGAGCGTTCGTTAAAAGATGCAATAAATGCGGGAAGGGTAAAATATACGGAATACCGTGTAAATTTAAAAAAATAATTAGAGTTTTTAGAAAAAACTGTAAAAAACAGTAAAAAAATGTGAAAAAATCATAAATTTTTCATAAAACCGCTTGACATTTTTTTTAAAATCAAGTATATTCATTATACACACAGAAAAGATACACATACTACTTCAAAGAACCCTCGTTTTCCTCCTTTCGAGGGTTCTTCTTTTTTATCTTAAAGGTAAAAAAACGGGTATTTGCAATTTTTACAATGCAAAACCCGTTTTTTTAAACCGTCTTCATTGCCGACACTGCAAGGTTATCGCAAATTTCGTTATACTTATTTCCTGCGTGCCCTTTTACCCAAAACCATTTAGGCATTAAACTTGCGGAAAGTTTATCAAGTTCTTGCCAAAGGTCTTGGTTTTTTACGGGCTGCTTTGAAGCTGTTTTCCAATTGTTTTTTTTCCAATTAAAAATCCAGCTGCTTATTCCCTGCTGAACGTATTGCGAATCGGTGTAAACGGAAAAGCATAAGCCGTTTGTACCGTACTCCGTTTGAGCTTTTTTTAAAGCGTTAATAACCGCAGATAATTCCATACGGTTATTGGTGGTAAGGGGGTCGGCTCCGCTGCCGCGTAAAAGCTCCGAGTCTTCGTCTTTGTTTATTATAACATATGCCCAGCCGCCCTTTCCGGGATTACCCGAGCAAGCTCCGTCCGTATAAATATCTATATTCATTTTTATTCCTTCTTAATCCTTCTTATTCATTAAAATAAAATTATAAGCTTTTTCAAGGGTTTTTTCCGTTAATTCCCAACTCATACAAGAATCGGTAACTGATTTACCGTAATTCCCGCTTATACGGCAGGAGTCAATTGAACAAGTGCCGCTTTGAATAAAACTTTCAAGCATGCAGCCCCGTATACATAAAAGCGGTTCATCTTTATCGAAACGCAAAGCCAAACTGTTTAATAAAATATCAGGCTGTTTTTCAGGATTTTTTTGGGAGTTCCCGTGAGAGCAGTCGATTAAAACAGCCGCCTTTATATTTTCTTTTTCCAAAGCGGAGGAAGCGTTTAAAACGGAAGTCTTATCGTAATTTGCGGTTTCCGTTCCGCCTCTTAAAATTAAGTGGGCGTCTTCGTTCCCGGTTGTGTGAATAATTGCCGAAAGTCCGTTTCGAGCAATTCCTACAAAGGCGTGAGGAAGACGGGCGGCAATTACTCCGTTTACGGCAGCCGATAAATCGCCGTAAGTAGTATTTTTAAACCCGGCAGGCATAGAAAGTCCCGACGCCAATTCCCTGTGCATTTGGCTTTCAGCGGAGCGGGCTCCTATTGAAGCCCAGCTTACAAGGTCCGCAATATATTGAGGAACAATAGGGTCAAGCATTTCCGTTGCGGCAGGCAATTGTATTTCGGCAAGTTTTATTAAAAAATTTCTGGCCTTTTCCAACCCGCCTGCGATATTTATAAAACCGTTTAAATCCGGCTCTACAATTAAACCCCTCCAGCCCGAAACCGTTCTGGGTTTTTCAAAATAAGAGCGCATAATGATATAAAGAGAATCGGCATACTTTTTCCGCAGTGCCGAAAGCCTAAGGGCATAATCGAAGGCTGCTTCCGTATCGTGAATTGAACAGGGCCCTACAATAAGCAAAAACCTTTCGTCTTTTCCTTTTAAAATCCCGCTTATTTCTTTTCGCGAATTTAATATAAAAGAATAAATTTCTTCGGAAGCGGGGATTTTTTTTTCCATTTCCTGAGGAGAAATTATAGAATGAATTCTTTCTACGCGGTAATCAAAAATATTTTTCATATTTTGTTATATTTTATGTTTTAAAATTCGAATTTTTTTACTGTCCGCTGCGAATACGCTTCTTCCAAAAGCTCATCGATTTCAAGACGTGCATAAATATCTCTCGCATCTTCAAGCCTCGAATGAAGGATAGGGTGCTTTGGTGAAAACATTACGCAACAGTCTTCATAAGGAAGAATTGAAGTTTCGTAAGTACCTATTTCGCGGGCGGCAATAGTAATATCTTCTTTATCGGTGCCGATTAAAGGTCTGAAAACGGGATATTCCGCAAATGAATTTGTTACCGTAATATTTTCAATTGTTTGGCTTGCAACCTGAGCTAAACTTTCACCCGTAATTAAACATTTTGCGTTAATGCTTTTTGCGGTCATATTTGCAATTTTCATCATACATATACGCATTATAAGAGTTAAATAAGGTTCGGGAGTTTTTTCCTTTATGCGCTGCTGCACTTTTGTAAACGGAATTGTGTTCAAATACCCTCCGAGTCCGTAACTTGCAAGGATTGAAGCCAGAGTTTCCACTTTTTCTTGAGCCTCGGGGGAGGTATAAGGGTGCGAATGAAAATAAATATAATCCAATTTCATTCCTCGGCTTAGCATTTTAAAACCGGCTACGGGAGAATCTATTCCTCCTGAAAGAAGAAGTAAACCCCTTCCCGAACAGCCGCAAGGAAGGCCGCGCCTTCCCTTATGTTCGGCACCGTATATAAAGGCTTGTTCCCTAATTTCTATCGATATTATAACATCGGGATTATGAACGTCAACTTGTAAGATTCCTTCAGTATGAATAATGCCGCCTACTTCTCTAGAGATTTCGTAAGACGTCATCGGAAATGTTTTTTCTCCGCGTCTTGATTCTATTTTAAAAGTTTTACAGCCCCTTTCTCTGGCTTTTACCGCCTCGGTTTTTGCAACCGCCGCTATGGAATCGAAGTTTTTTTCGGCGGGAATCGCTTTTGCCCAACCTGTAATTCCTATTAACTTGTTAAGAGCATCTTCCGTTTTTTCTTTAAATTCTTCTTTTACGGTAACGTACATTCTTCCTGCACGTACGCGTATTTTCGGAGCCGCACCTAAAAGATATTTTTGCAAATTTTGTGAAAGGCGCAATTCAAAGTCTTTTAAATTTCCTTTTTTTAAATTAATTTCACCTATTTTGGCAAGATAAAAAATTTCACCCATATTTTTTATTGTAATTAAAACACAATAAAAAGTCCATTGGGAGGGAATGTAAGATTAAATTGATAACAATTAAAGGATAAATATGAACGGATAAAAAAATACCGCAAACTGTAAATATGTATTGCGGTATTTTTTTGATATGATACAATAAATTTGTAATTTTGCCGTTTTAAAAATTACAGTTCCACTTTTTCTCTAATCAGCCAGCTTGCAGCTACGAAAAACCCTCCTGCAAGAAGGAATGTCATAATAGTTGTTACAAGATAAACGGGAATGGGTTGTGAAAACATAGAGCCGTCATTTGCCGCAAAATTAAAATGCAGACTTAAATCCAAATATTGTACAAGATTCCACTGTCTGCTGAGATAAGAACCTAATTTTGATATTTGGCTCATTATCATAATAAATAAAATTATTGCAATAAATTGAGCTAAATTCTTTTTGCGAATAAAAGAACGTGTAAGAGCTTTTACGCACATAAAAACCGTTCCTACAAGCAAAAATCCGGAAATAATTAAGAGTAAAAAGTACAGCGTAGGCAAAAAATTATACACAAAGATATTTTCAAGAATTCCTAAAAAAGCGGAGCCGAAACCTACGGACATATAGCTGCTGCTTTCCGCCGACGTAACTTGAAGAGCGGCAAAAATTATAAAAAATATTACGGAAATAACGGAATAAATGCAATACTCTGCAAAACCTGCAAGAAGTCTTCCGCCTAAAATTTCTTCGCTTCGTATGGGTATTGTAAGCATTAAGTAGTTTGTATCTTTATATAAAAGTTCGTCTACATGTCCATTACTGCACATAAAAAACATTACCATAGGAATAAATATAATGGCAAAAAATGTTATAAGATACCACCAAAATATTGTAGACCCCGATATTGCATTGTTAATAGGCATTCCGGTAACCAATATTAAAAGTATGGAACCTATTGAAAGGGCCGTCATTAACCCGCCCAAAGTTAAAATCATATTAAGACGTCTTCTCATTTCATATTTAAAAATTCTAATCATAAAAATCTCCCTAAAAAACTTCAGGTTATACACCGAAAACTTCAAGATAAATTTGATAAATGGATTTTCCGCGTGTTATGCGTAAATCTTCCGCATCGCCTTCCAAAACGACTTCCCCGTCTTTTAAAAATGCAACATCATTGAATATATGCTCAATATCGGAAACAAGATGAGTTGTAATTAAAATAGCGCTTTCTTCGGACCATGTTTTAATAATCGTTTTAATAATTTGTTCCCGTGCTACAGGGTCGGTTCCGCCCAGGGGTTCATCTAAAATATAAAGTTTTGATGCCCTGGAAAATGTAAGTGTAAGATTTAATTTTTCAATCATACCCTTTGACATTGTTTTTACGGTTTGCTTAGGTTCGAGTTTCATAAAGTTAAGCATATCAAATGCCTTGGCTTTATCGAAATCTTCAAAAAAATCGGCATAAAACCCTATCGCATCTTTTGCACTCATCCACGGATAAACGACATTTTTATCCGGCAAAAATGAAACGATTCGTTTTGTTTCAATACCGAAATTTTTTCCGCATACGGTAAAAGAACCTCCGGAAGGTTTCAGTAATCCCGCAATAATTTTTAAAAAAGTTGTTTTCCCTGAACCGTTAGGCCCTAAAAGTCCGAATATTCTTCCGCTTTGAATATTTAAACTTACATTTTGCAATGCCGCTTTTTTGCCTAAATATGTTTTACGTAAATTATTTGTTTCCAATATTACACTCATAGCTTCTCCTTAAAATTTATGTCAGCTTTTTTGTTACGGCTTCGATAATTTGACTGTCGGAAAATTTAATTTTTTTTAAGCCTTCAATTGCAGTGTTTAAAATATCTTCAGCCATTTCATTTGAAAGCTTTTTCACAATATCGGAATCATCTACAACATAACTGCCCAATCCTCTTTGTGAAAAAGTAACGCCTTGTGCTTCAAGGTCTCTGTAAACTCTAAACATCGTATTAGGGTTTACATCCATTTCTACCGCCATATCGCTCATCGATAAAAGTCTTTCTCCCGGAGCAATTTCGCCGTCAATAATCTTATATTTGATTTTTTCGATTATCTGTAAGTAAATCGGGCGGTTTTGATCATATTCTACTTTCAAAAAAATCCCTCCTGTCAATAATATTAACCTATAGTAAAATAATTGTATGTATACTATGTGTCTATAATACTATATTATTTTTAAAAAAATGTCAAGCGGAAATTATCTTTTTTGCTTTTATATTTATAAAATAAGCTAAAGCGGATATTTAAATTTTTATAACGTTATTTTTTTACCGTATACACGGTTACATCCCTCTTGAAAAACCGACTTACTTTTATTATAATCGCTAAACTGTTCTGGAGGAATTATTAAAATGGAGCAAAAATCTTATTTTAAAAAAGAAATCGGTTGGGAAAATTTTATTTTCATAGTTTGTTTTTTCGGTTTTTTTGCCGGCGTGGGCTCGGTTATGGGCGGCGTAAATATGATTAAAACTATGATGGAAACCGGTTTTGATTTGTTGGTAAACATTTGTTTGTATTTAATGGCCGTTGCGGTTTTGGCAGGCGCCGCCTCAGGGCTTTTTTCCGAATTCGGTGTAGTAGCTTTAATTAACAAACTGTTATCCAAACTTATGAAACCGCTTTACGACTTACCCGGAGCCGCCTCGCTTGGAGTATTAAATTGCTATCTTTCCGATAACCCTGCAATTTTAACTTTTGCAGATGATGACAACTTTAGAAGATATTTTAAACAATATCAATTGCCGGCACTTACAAACATCGGTACAGCCTTCGGAATGGGTTTAATTACTACAACGGCAATGATGGGGTTAAATGTAAAATCGGCTCTTCCCGCCGCTTTACTGGGAAATATAGGTGCAATTGCAGGCAGTATCGTTTCGGTGCGCTTAATGATTCATTTTTCTAAAAAAATGTACGGTAAAGATAAATTCGTTTCGACTCACAGAGCTGAAAGCATTCCGGAAAAAATGCGTACGGTACGCGAAGGCAGTGCCGGAAAACGGTTTATTCAGGCAATGCTTGACGGAGGAAAATCCGGTGTAAATATGGGAATGGCAATTATTCCGGGTGTAGTTATAATTTGTACGGTAGTAATTATGCTTACAAACGGTCCAAGTCCGGACGGAACATATACGGGAGCCAGCCGCGAAGGCATTGCTCTTCTTCCGTGGATAGGAACGAAATTAAGTTTTATTTTATCCCCTATTTTCGGGTTCAGCACACCTGAAGCTATTTCGGTTCCTATTACCGCACTCGGTTCAACGGGTGCCGCTTTGGGTGTCGTAAAAGAAATGGCTGCGGCGGGTAAAGTAACGGCAAACGATATTGCTGTATTTACGGCAATTTGTATGTGCTGGAGCGGGTATATTTCTACACACATCGCAATGATGGACGCTCTTGATACAAAGGAGCTTACGGGTAAGGCCCTTTTAAGCCATACAATAGGAGGCTTATTTGCAGGCTTTGTTGCGCATTTACTTGCCTTTTTACTTTAACTTTTATAAATTTCATATCTTTTAATTTAAAATAGCGCTGCGGTTTATTAAAATACAGACCGCAGTGAAACTTAAAAATAATTACAAAACTTACGGTCCTTTCATCTACCTGTTTCATTTTACCTTATTTTTTGTTATAATATTCTCTATGGAATATCAAGTAACTGCAACGCGGCGGAGGCCGCAAAGGTTTGAAGATTTACTGGGACAGGAATTCGTTGCTGCCACCTTACAAAAATCTATAGAAGCCGGAAAAATTGCTCACGCTTATTTGTTTTCCGGGCCCAGAGGCTGCGGAAAAACAAGCTCCGCACGTATTTTGGCGAAAGTTCTAAATTGCGCAGAAGGACCTAAATCAACCCCTTGCGGGAAATGCACTTCGTGCGAAGAAATTACTTTGGGCTCCTGTTTGGATGTAATTGAAATCGACGGAGCTTCAAATACCGGTGTAAATGATGTGCGTCAAATTAAAGATGAAATATTGTTCCCGCCTAATTCCAACCGCTATAAAATTTACATTATAGATGAAGTTCATATGCTTTCTACAAGCGCATTTAACGCTTTATTAAAAACTATAGAAGAACCTCCTCCCTATGTAGTATTTATTTTTGCAACTACCGAAATTCATAAGGTGCCGGCAACAATAAAAAGCCGCTGTCAACAGTTTAATTTTAAATTGGTGCCTATTGAAATTTTAAAAGAAGCTCTTGCAGGAGCCGCCGCCGAACTTAATATACAAGCCGATGACGAGGCTCTTTATTGGATTGCGCGCGAAGCTACCGGAAGTGTCCGCGACGCTTATACTCTTTTTGACCAAGTGGCAGCCTTCTCGGACGGTCATATCACATTTGAAAAAATTCATGAAAAGCTCGGACTTACCGGAATAGAATCCATAAATAAACTTGTTTCGGCGTGTACGGCAAAACGCGGACATGAAGCTTTGGTTGTTTTGGACGAAATTTTACAAAACGGAATTTCGGTTGAACAAGTTGTTTCCGATTGTGCCGATTATTTCAGAAGTTTATTGCTTGTAAAGCACGGTATTACAAAAGAAGCTCTAATAGGGCAGCGTGCGGAGCGGTTTCCGCAAGAAATTTTAACAGGGTGGAATTCGGTACAAATCGAACAGGCCTTAAGTATTATGCTTCAGCTTTTTAAAGATTTACGCTTTTCCGTTGACCCGCGGTACGAATTGGAACTTGCGGTTTCAAGGCTGGCATGGCTTACCGACTATGTTTCTCCGCAAGAATTAAAAACCGCTTATGATGCGGCTCGAGAAATTTACTCGCTTCAAATGCGGCTTTGCCGGAATCCGGAAGCGGTAATATTTACTCGGAAAAACGCTCACATACCGGCAACAGGCGGCAAAATACGGACAGCCCTTATTTGCAAAACACGAACGGAGTAAATCTTCCCGATTACGGCGGCAGCGGATATCCTAATGCGGGAAACGGGAAATATCAAAACACCGGAAACTCTTATTTGCACGGCAAAGGAGAAGACCAATCTTTTAGCGGTGCGGGCAGTTTGACCGAACAGTTTAAGGCAATTTTAAAAAACGGAAGCGCCTCGAATAAACCGTACGGTTCGGATTCGGTAAAACACGAAGAAGAAAAAAAGACAGTCGAAACAGGATTGTCCAATCAAGCTGTCCGCATAGAGCAAAACAATACTATAAAAAATGATAACGCAAATAACCGTATTGAAAATAATCCAAATAAAAACATCTTAACGGGTAATTCTTCTCAAAATAAAACTGTTTCTTCCGAGGAGCTTGAAGAAATAAAAAAGCGGGCTGCCGAAATCTTATCGAAACAATACGGACTTTTAGCTTCGGCAGTAGGACAAAGCCGTGAGTGGACTTTAAAAAACGAAAATCTTTTTATTATTGCCAAATCCGCCTTTGATGTTTCGCTTTTACAAAAACATTCTGAAATTTTACGCAATACCGTTACGGAACTTATGGGGCTAAATTGTAAGATTGTAATTAAAGAATTTATCCCTCCCGAAAAAAAATGAAAAGGAACCGCTTCCGGAAGAAAAAAAACATCCTTATAAAATTTTAATGATTGAAGATATTTTTATGGGCAAGGTTGTAGAAAAAAAAGCTGTAGATGAAGGGTCAAGCGATATTGAAGAAACGGAGTTTGGCGGTTCGAACGAAACCGTTTCCGAATACGTATCGTAAACTTATACTGCTTGCCCTTTTGTCTATATTTTAGTATCTTAAAAAAACACTGTATTTAATTGGAGGCTGTTTTTTATGGCACAGTATAAGTTTGAGACGGAAGTGAATCAGCTTTTATCGCTTATTATTCATTCACTTTATTCAAACAAGGAGATTTTTTTAAGGGAGCTTGTTTCAAACGCTTCCGATGCATTGGATAAGTTAAAATATTTAACCGTATCCGATGAAGCTTACAAGCAAATTCAATTTAAACCGCGTATCGACATTTGCTTTGACGAAACGGCAAATACCTTAACTATCCGCGATACGGGTATCGGTATGAACGCTGAAGATTTAAAAAGCAATTTGGGAACAATTGCCCGCTCGGGAACAAAGGCGTTTTTGGAAAATCTTGCCGCCGCCGATAAAAAAGATTCAAATCTTATAGGTCAGTTCGGTGTAGGTTTTTACTCCGCATTTATGACCGCCTCTACGATTGACGTTATTTCAAAAAAAGCGGGCGAAACTGAAGTATGGAAGTGGTCGTCCGACGGCAAAGGCTCTTACGATTTGGAAGCGGCCGACGATTCCGCATTTCCGGTTATGGACGAAGTCCCCGAAGGTGTAAACGGCACCTGTATTGTATTACATTTAAATAATGAAGATTCGGAATATGCGACACGTTGGAAGATAGAAGAAATCATTAAAACTTACTCCGACCACATTGCTTTCCCTATCTATTTGCATTATGTTCAAAAAGAATACGACGATAAGGGAAAGGTAAAATCGGAATCTCCCAAGGTTGAACAAATAAACGACGGGGGAGCGCTTTGGCAAAAATCCAAAAGCAGCTTAAAAGAGGAAGATTATTTTAACTTTTATAAATCGCTTTCGCACGATTCCGAAAATCCTCTTATGTATATTCATACAAAGGCGGAGGGCACACAGGAGTATACTACGCTTTTTTATATTCCGTCCAAGGCTCCCTTCGATATGTTCCATGCGGATTACAAACCGGGTGTAAAACTTTTCGTAAAGCGGGTATTTATTACAGATGATGAAAAAGAACTCTTACCTACGTACTTGCGTTTTGTACGCGGAGTTATAGACAGCGAAGATTTACCCTTAAATGTAAGCCGTGAAATCCTGCAACAAAACAGAATTCTTACAAACATTAAAAACGCTTCGGTAAACAAACTCTTATCCGAGTTTAAAAAACTTTCCGAAACCGATAAAGAAAAATATTCCAAATTCATTGCGGAATTTAACCGACCCTTAAAAGAAGGCTTATACGGCGATTACGAGCACCGCGAAGAACTTATGGAATTAGTGCGCTTTAAGACTACAAGCTCCGAAGTAAAAGAAGATGAATGGACAAGTTTTGCCGATTATGTTTCCAGAATGAAAAGCGGACAAAAGGCAATTTATTATATTACGGGCGATGATGAAAAAACTCTTCGTCAATCTCCGCACCTTGAAGCCTACAAGGCAAAGGGTTTTGAAGTTTTAATTATGTCCGATGAAGTGGACGACATAGTTATTCCCTCTCTTCACAAATATAAAGAATGGGAATTAAAGGCGGCAAACCGGGCAGGCTCGGATGAAGAGCTGAATACTGCGGAAGAAACAAAAGAAGCCGAAAAAAAAGAAAAAGATTTTAAACCCGTTCTCGAAAAAATTAAAGAAGCGCTCGGAGATAAGGTAAAAGAAGTCCGCTTTTCAAAACGGCTTTCCGATTCGCCTTCGTGCATAGTTGTAGACGAAAAAGACCCGAGTTTACAAATGGAAAGAATGATGAGGGCAATGGGACAGTTTACGGCAAGTTCGGTAAAACCCATTTTGGAAGTCAATGCGGCTCATATCTTGGTACAAAAGTTAAAATCTTGCGAGGATAAAGCTTTTATAGATGATATGTCGAATATGCTTTTGGAGCAAGCCTTACTTGTAGAAAGCGGCGAATTAAAGGCTCCTGTAGATTTCGTAAAACGGATAAACCGTCTTATGTCGCAGGAATTAAAATAAGAAGTAACAAAACTTAAGGGCTTAATATGTATAAGCCTTTTAAAATATTACACCTTATTAATCTAAGACGGCTTAAATTTTTAAGCCGTCTTTTTCAAGTATTTTTGTAAACGTAAACGGCCTTTTAAAGGCTTAATAATAAAGGAATTATAAAATGAATGAACCTGATATGCTTAATAAAAATGAAGCAATAGAAAGATTAGGCGGCGATGAGGAAATATATTTGGAACTCTTAAAAACTTTTTTAGACGTTTACAAAAACGATGAAAAAGAAGCCGCAGCACTTAAATTTCTTTTACAGGGCAGTGCGGAAAAGATTATCGAAGATACGGAAGTCTGCGAAAATGTCCGCAAAGAAGCTCATAAAATTAAAGGAGCTGCATATACTGTAGGAGCAAATTTACTCGGTCATGCCGCTCTCGCAATAGAGGCGTTTTTTAAGGACGGAAATACTTCATTTAATGAAGAAAGTTCCGATAGGCTTCAATCCTTATTAAAAGAATTTTCCGATATTTATGAGAAAACAATTATGGAAATAGCAAAATGTATAAGCTGATTCTTATACCTTAAATTTTCCCACTTCTTCAGCCAAGGCTTTAATACCGGCCTTATTTTTTTGGCTTATCCCGTTTACCTCTTCCACGGCATTATTTATTTGCGCCGCTCCGTCAGCCATTTCATTCATACTGTTTGTTATAATTTTGGTTAAATCGTCAAGTTTATACATTTCCTGTGCCGCTTGTTCGCCGCCGTTAAGCATTTCTTCGGAGCCGTTTTTTACTTCTTCTGTTACGGAATTGATATTTTTTACAGCTTGCAAAATTTCCCTATTGGCATTTTCCTGCTCGTGCATTGCAGATAATATTTTCGATTCCCGTTCCGTCAACCCGTTTACCAATTCGTATACATCATCGAAAATTTTTTCAGCATTATTTCCCGCTGCCGTTATTTTCTCTATAATTTGAAGCGACTCTTTTATTACCGTACCTATTTGCTTCCCCTGTATGTTCGATTCTTCCGCCAGTTTTCTGATTTCATCGGCAACAACGGCAAACCCTTTTCCCGCTTCTCCTGCATGAGCGGCTTCAATGGCCGCATTCATTGCAAGTAAATTGGTTTGACTTGCAATATTTTGAATAACCAAACCGGCTTCCAATAAAGAGCCCGATTTTTCCGCAATTTGCGCTACAATTTCATTAGTTGCGCGGGCGCCCCGTTTTCCGTTTATTGCTTGTTCGTGAGCCGTTTTTATCGTGTCGCTGTTTTTTTCAAGCATTTGGGTTACCGAACTTATGTTTAAAGTCATTTGCTCAATAGAAAAAGACGCTTCGGTTATACTTTTTACCTGCGACTCAATGCCGGAACCGAGCTGTTTAATAGTTCGAATCATCTCTTCGATAGTTGCAGCCGTCTCCGTTACACTTGCAGCCTGTGTTATAGCCTGCTGTTTAACTCCGTCAATATTTGTATTTATTTGGCGAATTGAAGCCGCCGTTTCGCTCATATTTACGGCAAGGGTGTTTCCCAACACCGTTAAATTATTTGTTTCGCTCATAATTTCATTTAATAAATCGGAAGTAATACTTTGAAATTCATTTAATTCTTTCATTAAAAAACCGAATTCATCGCGGCTTATAGTTTGCATTTTTTCTTTTGTGTAATCTCTATTTGCCATTTCCGAAGTAAAATCCAAAATACGTTTAAGTCTAAATGCGGAACCGTTTGCCTGTAAATATAAATCGAACAGCCCCATAAAAATACCGATACATAATAAAGGAATTGTTTTCATGCTTATTGCAGCTTGAACGGAATCGCCCGAATTTAAAATAAGTAAGGGTGCCAAGGCTATAAGAACCGTTCCGGTAAAGCTGAAAAATGCGGTAAGAACCGACCGTATTTTTAAAGGCATTCCTCTAAACTCCGCATGAAGCGGTATTATATGCAGCCATTGTTCAAATTTTTGAATAAAAAATACATAGAAAAATAATGCAAATAAAAAACAATTTCCTGCGGAAAACATTAAAATCGATTTAAAAATGTTTGTTGCCAGATATTCCGGTATATATAAATACAATAAAACCGAAGGAATAAAAACGGAAAAAATAATAGGAACTATAATAAGCAATGTTTCATATAGCTTTATGGATTTAAGCGCTTTTTTATATGATGTATCATTTTTATGATAAGAAATAAAAATACCCATAAAATACCGGTAAATAAAATATGCGGCCGCCGCAGTAATAATAAATAAAAAAGGCGTAAAGAAATTAAAAAAGTTTTTTTAAAATCATCAAAAGATAAAATTCCGAAAACCGCAGCTCCGAATATAAAAGGTATTTGCCATGAAGTAATAATTAAAAGAGACAAAACAATTATCGATTTCGGAGGAGCGTCCAGCTTTTTAAACTCAAGCATTATTTTTTCCATATTTGTCAACTCCTTTTGTTGATAAAATTTAATTTTTTTACTGCAAAATCATTTATTATACTTAATTATTATATATTCATCGGAAGATTATTTCAATACAGGAGTTAAAATTAGAAATATTGTTTTTATAATTTTTTTTTAATTATAACAGGAAACTCCGTAATCCTATAACAGGCTTTACGGCATTTCCCGTATAACTTGTGTACTAAAAATCTTAAGCCCCTTGTGTAATTGTTAACCCGTCTGACTTGCAGATAATTTATTGATATACCGCCATTGAGCGGATTACATTTTTTTGAGTTCTAAGTTTGCGCAATGCCTTAAGCTGTATTTGCCGTATGGATTCTGCGGAAACCGAATATCTGCTTCCCAAAAAAGCAAATGAAAGTTTTTCATTTATTCCGTTTAAACCGTATCGGTTTTTTATAATATCTTTTTCTCTATCGGTTAAAACGCCCATGCATTTATTAAGTTGTAACCTGAATTCCTTATTTATTGCTTCTTCTTCTGGATTATAGGTATTGCATGCAATAATATCATACATACATGAATTTCCGTCTTCCTGAACGGGAGCATCAAGACTGCATATATCACGTGCAATTAAATTTTTTAATTGCATAACGGAGCTTTCCGATTCGTTTATCAGTTTGGAAAGTTCCTCATCGGACGGTTTTATACCGTGGTTTATTTCATATTTTTCTTCTTCATTTTTCATTTGGCGCATAAGAAATTCTTTTCTTACGGGCAGTTTTATTATTCGTTCATGAGAATTTAAATATCGGGAAAACGATTGTTTTATCCACCAAACGGCATAAGAGGAAAACCTGACATTAAAGGCTTTGGAAAACTTTTTTGCCGCTTTTATCAATCCGATATTACCTTCCTGTATTAATTCCATAACTACGGAATTATTTTTACTGTACCTTTTTGCCATTTTTATAACCAATCTTAGATTTGAGGTTATAAGTTTTTCAAAGGCTGCATAATCTCCTTTTTTTGCAGCATCAGCCAAAACGATTTCTTCTTCGGCAGTTAAAAGAGGGTATTTTTTTGCATCTTTTATGTATTGTAGTAAAACGTCATCTACCATTTTAATCTCCTTGCTTTTATATTTAAGCAAAAATTATGCTAAGTAATTATAATTGATTTTAGAGATAAATACGTTTTTTTAACAAAAAAACAAGATTAGATTGGAGATAATAGATGTTATTAAGTTTTAAATATATATAAAAAATAATACACTGTATTATTTTTTATATATTAAAGTGTATATTTATGTATAACTCCATCCGTTCCCAAAGCGGAAAAAGAAGAAAGTCCGTTTTTTTCTACTATTTTTTCCATAGCGACAAGGGCTGAAAGAGGAAATTTTCCTCCCCCTTCAGGTAAATCCGCCGAAAATTGCGGACGGGAAAGCCCTGAAAGCCGCTTTTCAAGCGTTTTCCATAAAGTTAAAGCGTCTTTTAACGGCACTCTGAAGTGAGATGTCCCTGCCGCCGCATCAAGCTGAAAAAGATAGCCGGGCTTTATTCCCATACAGGTGAGTGTATGAAAAAGTATAACCAGAGTTGTTTCATCGTCGTTTATATTTTTTAAAAGAACGGTTTGACTTTGAACCGGAATCCCCGAGTCTATACAGTCAAGTAAAGCTTTTTTTTGTCCGCTTCCCAACTCTGCGGGGTGATTTATATGAGGAATTAACCAAAGAGGTTTGCTTTGTTTTAACAACCGCAACAGACCGGGGGTAAAAACTTCCGGGGCAAAAACGGGCGCCCGTGTACAAAGGCGTATTATAAGATTTTGTCTGACGGCTCTTAAAGCGCATAAAACCCGTTTTATGTTTTTATATCCGCCGCTTAAAGGGTCGCCGCCGGAAACGAGGATTTCCGTAATTTTCGGATTTTTTTCAATATAATTGCAAACGGTTTTTAATTCGTTTTCATTTATAAATCCGTGGTTTCTTGACGTAAACCCCCTCCTGAAACAATATCTGCAATATGAAAGACATTTACCGGTAGTCAATAGTAAAACTCTGTTTTCATACTGGTGTACAAGATACGGTGTAATGCAATATTTTTGTTCACCTAAGGGGTCGGAAGTTTCGTAAAGTGCAGCATTTTTTTCTTTTTCCGAAAATTCCAGCTGAAGACGTAAGGCTTTTAAATCTTTAAGTCTTTCCGGTTTTTTTATTGCCTCTTTTTCAATTTCGTTAAGCAATTTTTTAAATGAAGGAGAAATTAAAACCGGCAATTCGGATTCGGACGTTTGTTTTGCCGAACATTTACGCCAATCCGTTTGATTTATGTTTTTTTGCCGTTGAGATAAAAACGACTTTATATTCACCTTGTCTAATTCTCTCCTCCCGGAGGTGTTCCGTTATTTTCTCCGCCTTCTTTTGAACTTTCTTCGGTACCGCCTTGCGTATTTTCCGTACCTGCGGGAGGAGTTTCTTCTTGCGCGGCGGCAGGCGGCACAGGTATGGGAGCCGGCTCGGGAGGTCTTCCTAAAGATAAAATAATATCTTCAAAGTCTTTTTTATGTTTCAGTTTTAATAAAAGAGTTCCCGTCCGTTCATCGTAAACATAACCGGAAGAGTTATAAATTTCAAAACGCTGGTCGCTTCTAAAATTTATTCCATGTATTTGAATCCGATAAAAGGGTCTTATTCCACGTATAATAAGATAGTGCATATCTTCGGTTTTAAAGCCTATCCTGAATGCAAAGACCTTTGCATTGTTTTGAGTAACGGTAATAGAATTTGATGAAGTCCATGCCCATATCCCATGCTCCGATTGCAAACCGAGAGATTCCTCATGCGGAAAAGCCGGATTATCCGTTACGGCCAGAGGATATAACTTATCCGCATATAAAATTACCGAATCGTTTGCCATTAAGCCGAGCTTTGTTGTTTTGCTGCCTTGAATATCGAAATAAGCGGGTAAACTTGCGGATTCCCCCGCATAGGACAATATGGAAGAATATAGCATTTGTCCTACAAATTTCCATGCCTTTTTTTCGGGATTTTCCTTTCCGTACCTTATTAAAATTGCAGCTATTTCCAAAGTTCTTTCGGTATCGATTTGTTTTTCGTCGGAAGAAACAAATAATCCTTCGTCAATCGAAAAAAGGGAATCTTTTAAAATTTTTTCGCAAAGCTCCGTATTTTCATAAAAAATATTTCTGTTATTGGGGAAAAACAGAGAATAGTCCATTGCCGCTTCTAAAATACCGGCTGCATTGCAGGCGTTTAAATTTTCTTCCGAAAGATTTTGCATATTTTTTTGCAATGCAAATATAAGGTTTGTTTTTGAATGGTTTACCAAATACGGAATAAGAGCCCTGTTTTTAAAAGCCGACGCGGAATTTAGAGAAATATCGGAAGATATATTTTTTAATTTTTCCCTGTCGTATACCGCAAGGGATTTTTCGGTTTGAACGAGATTGTTATAAAATGTACATGATTTATATGTCCGCTTTTCTTTCGGAACGGCAAGAGGCTCCGCATTTTGTTTTGCTTTTTGAAATTGTCCGCGGGAAGCCATTTCCGCAATATAAGCCGTTAAAATATCTTCATTATAATTTTTGGAAATTACCGCATTTTCCAAAAAAGCCAAAGCCTTGTCCCTGAACGAAGTTTTTGTTTCCGAATACACGTTGTCGCTTGCAAGTAAGGTATCGGGAATACTTTCAAAAGCTAAACTTTGAGCAGGTATGTATGTTTCGTAAAATGCCGTCGGCTTTTCACTTGAAAGAACGAGATGCGGAAATTCCGAATTTTGTTCATCGGAATTCTCAAAACCGTAACCGCCCTTAAAAAGATAGCGGTTTTTTCCGTAACGTAAAAAAATCTTATTATCATGCCTTTCAAGCCGTGCCGTTTGCGTCAGTTTCCACGGAAAATAAATATTGGCCGTTTCTGCCGGCATTTTTGCGGCTATTTTCACTGCGTCTATACCGCCTGAAGAATAAGCCGTAAATAAAACGGAAATTCCGTCCGAACATTCTACGGTAAATGAATCTTCCGATTTTTTATATGCATCTACTTTAACGGGTATTTTGTTACCGTCCTTTGTTTCGGCAAGTATCGGACTTTGCTCCGTTATATAAAAATCCAAACCGTTTGATACAATATGAAGAGGTAAAAGAGGAGCCGCAGAACCGTCTTCGCTTACCTCATGTCTTCCCGAAACGGACATAGCTCCTATTGTATAAGAAAAGGTCTTTCCGATTGTAAATTGAATGACGAAAATGCCGAAAATAATAAATATGTACAATGCAGCTAATGCAACTATCCTACTTGATTTATGTTTCATAAGAGTATAGTTTATATAAACTGAAGAATAAATGCAAGAGGCATTGTAATCTTAGGAGAATATTGAATGAAAATAAAATGTATTTGTTACTGTCTTATAAGCGGTGTTTTTTTGTTTGTGTCATGTGCAACTACAAATAAGGCCGTAAATTCGGAGCAGGTTAAAGCAAAACCCCAAAAAGAATCGCCAAGAGCCGAATTTGCCGGCAAACTCAACGAAAATTTAAAAAAAGGGGATTATGAAGCGGCCTTAGTTCTTTTTGATAATCTGAAAGAACCGCTTGCCTCCGATTCTAAAATAAAAATTTTAAAACTTTCGGTTTTAATTTCGGCAAATAAGATAAATGAAGCATCGGCTTATGCTTCCGCTTTGGAAGCGGAATATCCTGAAAATACCGATATTTTGTATGCTCAAGCTATGCTTGCGCAAGCTGAAAATAATGCCGCAAAGAAAAATACATATTTAGATAAAATTTTGGCAAAAAATCCGAAGGATACACACGCGTTGACCGAAAAGGGCTCGGATTTATACGGAAAAAAACAATATAATGAAGCCAGAAAAAGATTTTTAGAAGCGTACAAGGCGGATAAAACAAATATTGAAGCCTTAATAGGGCTTGCAAGAATCAATTATATGCAAAATAAATTGGAACAAGCCGAGCTTAATTTAAATGAAGTATTAAAGCAGCAGCCGGATAACAGTATCGCCCTTGCGGAACTCGCCCGTATAAAATCCGAAACGGACAGAATGTATGAGGCCTTAAAGGATATAAACAAGGCGGCTTCCATTGACCCTAAAATTCCCGGTCATTGGATGGATTTGGGTGCTTACAATATGCAAATAGGAAGAAAAAAAGAAGCCCTTGCCGCATACAATAACGCAATTAATTTGGACCCCGATTCATATCTTGCTTATATTTATCGTGCCGGTTTAAATGATGAGTTGGGTAATAAAGAAGAGGCTTTAAAAGATTATGTGAAGGTATGTAATTTATATCCTGCATATTATTTTGCCCTTGAAGGAGCGGGGATTCTTTTTTGGGAAAAAAGCGATTGGTTAAATGCACGTACCGCCTTTGTAAAAGCCCTTGCAAAAGCACCTGCTTCATACCAATATGCCATTCTTGCCGTAATTTGTTCATATAAAATGAATAAAAAGCAGGAAGCAAAAACGTTTATGCAAAATTACTTAAAAACAATCGACCGCAGTAAAAATGAAACGGAATATTTTATTTGCCGCCTTTTTGCGGATTTTGCAGGGGACAGCGAGCTTATTAATCGGGCGTATAACGAAAAAGATATGGTAAAAAAAGGTCGATTATTTTTCTATATTGCCGAATTTTATAATCTTACAAAAAAAGACAATCTTGCACAAAAATTTTATAATGAAGTACTGTCGATAGAAAATCCCGGATTTTTTGAATACAGACTTGCAAAGGCCGGGATAAAGCAGTAAAAGACTTGTCCGGGATTATCTGTCCCATTGAAGTTTTATTGCTGCAATGTGCAGCTGATATGAAAAATCCCGGACGGAACAATATGGAAAACAGGTTTTTATTGTTGATTTACAGAAGATGATTTATGGATAAAAAAGCTGAAATTCGTCTTGCAATAAAAGAATATTTTTTAAGCCCTGAAGGCAAAACAGCAATACAAAGAGCTGAAAACTTGCAAAAAGACGTAAATTATTGCAAAAAATTTTTAAATAAAATTCCCTGCTATGAGAAGGCAAAAACGATACTGGCTTATTATCCTTTAAAAGAAGAATTCCCCACACTCGGATTATTAAACCGAGCATTTTCGGACGGAAAAACAATAGCTCTTCCGGTAGTTACGGGTAAGGATTTAATTTTTAAAAAAGTAAATTTTGTAAACGGAAATATTGAACCCGTAATTAAAGGCTGTTTCGGTATCTTGGAACCTTCGGAAAAAGCCGAACCGATTTTTTATACAAACGGCAATACTTCGGAAATAAACGGAGATATATTGCCGCTGATAATTTTGGTTCCCGGCAGAGCTTTCGGAAAAAAAGGGGAAAGGCTGGGAAGGGGCGGCGGTTTTTATGACCGTTTTTTTAAAAAACTGTTTCAATGCGTAGATAAAAATTCCGTTGCCCTTATAGGAATTTGTTTTTCGGGACAGATTACGGACGGAATACCTATGGAAGAATTCGATTATTTTGTAAATTCCGTTTTAACCGAAGAGTTATAAATAAGGCTTACCGCTTTTTATTTAACGATTTTATCAAGCATATTGAAAAGTATGGGAAAATAAGCGGCTTTACAAGCGGCATATTATGTGTTATATTGAACATATAACACATTGTGTTTTAATATATGGAGAATAAATGAAAATAAGAAATCTTGTTTTAATTTGCCTTTTAATATCTCTATTTGTTTCATGCCGAAAAAATAAAAACGATAAAGACTTGTTTTCAGATGATATTTCTTTAGCAAAGGTTCTTGTTGACGGCAAATTAAGGGTCGGCGTTGCGTCCAATTATCCTCCTTTATGTTTTTCTGACGGCAGAGGAGGTTTGCAAGGTTTTGACTTGGACATATTAACCGCCGTTGCCGATTTTATGGATATAGATATTGAATTTGTAGGTATGGACTGGACTGAAAAATTCAATTTTTTAACTGCTGATAAGATAGACTGTATTGCAAGCGGATTTTCGGCTACTCCCGAACGTGAAAAAATAGTGGAATTTTCAATGCCTTACTTTAAAAATGCGCAAGTTATTGTTGTAAGAGCCGGCGAAAATATCAAAACGCTTGAAGACCTAAAGAATAAAACCGTAGGAGCTCAAAAGGGAGCCCTCGGAATGGATATTTTAAATGCGTATTTAAAAGATACTGTAAAAACAATAAAAACATATAGCACTATAATGCAGGCCTTTTCCGATTTAAAGGATAGAGGTGTAGATGCCTGTATAACCGATTTTTGTTCGGTCGCCTATTTGATAAATCGGGAAGGTAATAGATATGAAATATTGGAAAACTGTCTTGCCTCCGATTCTTATGTTTTTGCCTTTAAAAAAGGTGCCGTATCTTTAAAAGACGAAATCAACGAGGTTTTACTTGAACTTGAAGAAAAAGGAGTCCTTGAAAAGATATCGCGTAAATGGTTCGGCTCTAATGTTATAATTATAGGAAAATAATATTATGAGAACATATATGAAAAACGGCAAAAGCGATAAATCGCTTATTTTATGTATTGTATTGTTTGTCGCGCTTTTGTTTTGCCAGTCATGTTCAGCTAAAACCAGGGCTGTAAGACAAAAATTAAGAGGAAAAAATTACGACATTTCTCTTGCAAGGATTTTAGTAAAAAAAGAATTGATTATAGGACTTGAGTATAATTTACCGCCTTTTTGTCAAATAAGTCTTCTTTCTCAGGAAATAAACGGTTATGATATTGATCTTATAAAAGAAACATGCTCCAGAATGGGAGTAAAGCCCGTGTTTAAAAATATAGACTGGGCAAAAAAAGATGAACTTTTAAGAACCGGCGAGATAGATTGCATTTGGAGTTGTTTTTCTTATACGGCGGACAGGGCAAAGGCGTATACCTTATCTATGCCGTATATAAAAACCGCAACCATAATTACGGTAATGGAAAAAAGCCCGTATAAAACGCTTAAAGATTTAAAAAATAAAACTATAGGAATGCAGGACGGCTCTTCCATGCGTTCCGCATTGGAAACGCTTAGCATAAAGTACGGAGTACCTATAAACGTAGCTTTATATCCTACATCAAGCGATGCCCTGATAGCAATGGAGTTGGGGCAGGTAGACGGAGTTGCTCATGATGTACTTGTCGTAGACTCCATAATAAACAAAAACCGAAGGCCGTATAGAATAATTCCCGAAGCTCTTTCCGCAGATGAGTGCGTAATAGCATTTCGTTTGGGAGATATTGCTCTTAAAAATGCTGTAGAATCGGTGCTTAAAGATATGGCAAAAACCGATTTTTTTGAACGTGCATCAAAAAAATGGTTCGGCTCAAATATATCGCTTATAGGAAGATAATAAAACGGGGTTTATTTTAGCCGGCAATAAACCCCGTTTAAAATCGAATTTATATATTTATTTTAATTCGTAATCTTCCGGAGCTTTTTTTATTTCGCTAACCGTCGGAGATTTTACTTTTTCAAAAACGGAAACAACTTTAAACTTTTTGCCTTTTTCATAAAGCTCCGCTGTAGTTGTCGCCGTTGTTCCTTTTATTATAAACGTACTGTTTTCTGCTCCACCTATCAGCAGTTTATCTCCGTCAACAGTATAAGGTATGGGCTTACTTTTTTTAAGAACGCCGCCCTTTTTAGCAGCTAGATACATAATATTATTTTTTGTAAAGCAATTATATTCATGATGATCACCCTCAGGATAGGTTTTTTCTTTTTCCCGCATACCATTACCATAAATAGTTACCTTTCTTAATTCCCATACTCCCTGGAATTTTTTTGTTTGCGAGCAGGTTGAAGTTAACATTATAATACCGATTAGAAAAATCAGCATTCCGAAAAAGGAAACCATATTTTTTCGTTCCATGACAGTACTCTCCTTGTCTGCAATCTTTTTGCAGAATTTTTAACTCGTTTTAATTTAAACATTACTTTATCCCTGTGCTATCCTGTTATTTAAGATAGGGTTTTCAAATGAATAAAATTTTTGTCAAAATTAAAAGCCTTTTTATTATAGCGCAACTTTTAATTTTGACAAGAGCATAGGCTGTATTTTTACCGAATTTACCTGAAATCGGCGATTTTTACAAATTTTTTACCTTAATTTACAAAAATTATACAACAAATATTGACTATTGGAATATTTTTCAGTACGTTTATTATAATATCTTATATTTATAAGGAGAATTGGATATGAAAAAAATTATGATTTTTTGTTTCGTATTGCTTGCCTCTATGCTTTTTGCGCATGAGGGGCATATGCATTACGATCCCAAATCGGAGCCCAAACATTTAGTGATAACTATGTTTCTTCTTACGGAAAACGGTGATGTTGAAGTGGGTGAAATTGTAGCTGTGGAAACAAAATACGGTGTTGCATTTTTTCCGAACTTAAAGGGCTTGGAAAGCGGCTTGCACGGTTTCCATGTTCATGAAAACTGCGATTGCGGTGCTACGGAAAAAGGACTGGGAACAAAGGCCGGAGGACACTGGGACCCTAAAAAAACCAACAAACATTCTTTCCCGTGGGACGACAAGGGGCACAAAGGAGATTTGCCCGCTTTATACGTTGATAAGGACGGAAACGCTACTTATCCGGTTTTAGCTCCTAAAATTAAAACCATTAAAGAATTAAAAGGTCATTCTTTAATGATTCATGTAGGCGGAGATAATCATAGCGATCACCCGGCTCCTTTAGGCGGCGGCGGTGCAAGAATGGTTTGCGGCCTTATAAAATAATTTTAATTGTGCAGTAAAAACTTTTATGCTTATATTTTATAACATAAAAGATTTTTTTTGCAAAACATATTGCATAACCTTTAAAGGTCATATTCAAATATGTAAATTTTGAATATGACCTTTTTTAATATTCCCTAACGGTAATTGCAGCACTTTTCCTTAATGAAAATTGCGGAATATCGGAAGATATTATATAATCAGACATTATAACCTCTTTTCTCCTAAAGCTGAAAATTAAAATGCCGATAATGCTAAGGTAGAGGAGTATTCTTTTATGAATAAAAAACTTAGCATAGCGGAACAAACCGCCTGTATTTTAAAAAAACAAATAGAGTCGGTAGAAAAAATTTATTTGCTTCAAAAAGATATGTATAAAAATGTTTTGGAGCGCGATTGGCTTGAAAGCGAAAAGTGCTTACGTTCTTTGGATAAACTTTCAAAGGAGTTTAAAGCCTTGGATAAGGAGCTTTACACCCTTGTCGAAGAAGGCGTTTTCGGTGAAGATGAGATAGATTTTTTTGCCTTTACAAAAAGTCTTAACGAAGCCGACAAAACCGCTTTAAATACCCTTTATAAAACATTAAAAGAAAAACTTGCCTCTTCAAAAATAGAAAACGAGGTTTTTTCAAGTTATATTACACATGCTCAATCTTTGGTACAGGGCGTTATAAATATTATTTCCGAAGAACGGAACGGAAAATGCTATACGCGTACCGGAAAACATGTTAATGCCGATATGACGAGTTTGGTTTTAAACGAAACTCTTTAAAAAACGGAGGAAAATATGTCAACATTTGCTTCAATAGAATTGGGAAAAAGAAGTTTATTTGCTCACAGGCAGTCTACACAAACGGCAGGTCATAATATTTCAAATTCATCTACACCGGGATATACACGTCAAAGGGTAAACCTTGACGCTTTTGAGCCTATTTACCGGCCGGACTTATCCCGTGCGGAAACTCCCGGGCAAATAGGACAAGGCGTTACAATAGGTTCCATTACAAGGCTTAGGGACGAACTTTTAGACCAGCGTATAGTAGCTTCTACGGACGAGTTGGGCTATTGGCAAACAAGGGATTCATATTTAACGCTTTTAGAACAAGTTCATAATGAACCTGAAGATATTTCCGTACGCACCCGTATGGACCAATTTTGGGAAGCATGGCAAGAGCTTTCGCTTTATCCCGAATCGGACGCAGCCCGCCAAGTGGTGCGTACACGGAGCGAAACGCTTACCGATTCCATTCATCATCAATACAGGGCATTGCAGGAAATACGCGATATGGTTCACGGAGATATAGAAGCTACGGTTAAGCAAGTAAATGATTTAACCGGAAGGATTGCAGCTCTTAACGAAGAAATCGTAAAAGTAAAAGCAATGGGAGATAACCCGAACGATTTAATGGATAAACGAGATGTTCTTACGGAAAAACTGTCAAATTTAATCGATATTTCCGTAGACAAGAGGGACGAAGATGAAACTTATGTAATTCACACGGCGGGTTTGGAAATTGTTCAAGGGTCTACTCATAGAACCTTCGATTTAAAGGCTTCAATCGGGAACGATAATTATGCCGATGTTGTGTGGTCGGATTCCGGTAATCTTGCTCACTTTGAAGCCGGAAAACTTGCCGCTTTGATAGAACTCCGCGATACGGATATCCGAGATGAAATCCGTAAACTGGATACTATGGCTATGAACTTTGTAGATTTGGTAAATGATGTACACCGCAATGCTATGACTCCCAACGGAAAAACCGGAATAGATTTTTTTAAGGAGCAATATTTTATAAATAATACTTTGGGCAACTTTGATGCAAACGGCGACGGAGAATACGACTCTTCTTATATATTCAGAATAACGGGAAAAAACACCTTAGACCCGCGCGAGCAAATCGGCCTTGAAGGAACTCTTACCCTTTCCTCCGGTGAAGGAACTGTACAAATTCCTTATAAATCTACGGATATGGTTTCGGAATTGATAGAGCGTATTAACCGCTCCGGCGCGGAGGTGGTTTCATACTTGGACCAAAATAATAAGCTTGTTTTAAAAGGCACGACTTCTTTAAATAAAGAAAATCCAGATTTTGTTATTAGGCATATTGAAGATTCGGGAAGATTTTTAGCAGGTTATTCCGGAGTACTTTCCGCAAGCGGAGAGGAAGGCGCTTATGACTGGGGAAGGGCAAATGCCGTTGATGTCTTGGACGGGGCTCAGTTTGCGGTTTCTCCGATTGCTCACCCCTCCGGCTGGCTTGAAATGAATCCCGTAATAAAAAGCGATATACAAAATATTGCGGCAGGTTATAGGGGCCCTGAAGGCACCGCATATCCGGGGGATAACCGTGCGGCCTTAGCAATTGCGGCAATTAGAAACACTCCGGTTATGGTAGGCAATTCCAAAACCTTCGATGAATTTTTTGCCGATACGGTTACCGAAATAGGATTAAAGGGCGAACAAGCCGAAATGATGCTTAACACGCAAACGGCAATAGTTAAAGAACTTCACGATATGCGAGATTCCGTTTCCGGCGTAAACATAGATGAAGAATTATCGGATATTATTAAGTTTCAGCACGGATACAATGCTTCGGCAAGATTTATTTCCGTCGCAAACGAAATGCTGGATACGGTTATAAATAGAATGGGCGTATAATTTACGTTTACAAACCTTTTCGGAATTTGATATTTTTTATAAAAAGGTTTTATGATAAACAATTTAGGAGTAAATTATGATGAAAAGAATAAGTACAAATATTCAGCACACTGACAGTAATTTTTCTATGAGGAATCAGGAATCGAGACTTCATAATTTGAATAATCAACTGCAATCGCAAAGACGCATTCAGCAGCTTAGAGATGACCCTATAGCGGCAGGTCATTCGGTTAGGTATAAATCGTTTCTTACAAGGCTTGAACGGTTTGAAAAAAATACGCAAACCTTGCGCGACCAATATATGGCTTCCGAAACATATATGAATAACTCCTTACAGGTTATGCAAAGATTAAGAGAGCTTTCCGTTCAGGCGGCAAACGGAACATATACCCCCGAAGATTTAAAAGATATGGCAAGCGAAGCGGATGAACTTTTAAAAGAGCTTGTACAAAACGGAAATGCGGTCAACTCCGACGGAGTGAGGATTTTCAGCGGGACAAAAAGTTTTACGGAACCCTTTGAAGTTGTAATGGGCGATGTAGACGGAGGCGGTTCCGCAATGATAACCCAAGTGCGTTATAACGGAACGGTTGATTCAAAAGAAGTGGAAACCGATGAGCTTTCTTTTATGCGCGCGGACCATGCAGGGAATAGAATCTTTTGGGCTGAAAAACAAAATCTCCTTTCGGAAACAGATGCAAGAAATTTTACGGTAAAAGAAGATACCGAAATAGAAGTTGACGGAGTAAAAATTCCTTTAATTGCAGGCGATAATGTCTATGCAATAATTTCTAAAATAAACGATTCGGGAGCTGCCGTTAAGGCTTCCCTTGACCCCGTTACAAGCGGTTTAAATTTAGCTACAACCGATGCAAGACAGCTTTGGCTTAGAGACGGAGAAAACGGCACGGTTTTGTCGGACTTGGGGCTTATAAAAGCCGAACAGCGGCCCCCTTATAATTTAGCCAATTCCGTACGCGTATCGGGAGGCTCCTTATTCGATGCGGTAATAGCAATGCGGAACGCCCTTCTTTCAGGCGACCAGGAATCTTTAGGCGGAAAAATTCTCGGCAGTATAGACGGAGGCATTCATAATTTAACTACGCGTATGGCGGAAACGGGTTCGCAATATGCCCGTGCGGAAACAACGCTTGCCCGTTTAAGCACCGTTCAGCTTAACGTAACCGCAGCGGAATCACGTGAAGCCGACTTGGACATAACCGAGGCCATTACCAACTTAAAAATGTTTGAACATACCCATCAAGCATCTTTAAGCGTATTGGGAAGGCTTTACAAAGATTCTCTTTTAAATTATTTAAGATAAATAAAGAAGCGGCCGGGAAGACTTAAAACAAATAAGAAAAACGGCAAAAAGCGGTTTACAGAAAAAAGCATAAGCTGCAACAGTACCGGCAGCTTATGCTTTATTTTTTATATACGGCATAGATATCGGTATTATTTAAAAATCATACCTTAAATTTGCCGACCTCTTTAGCCAAGGCTTCAATACTCATCTTATTCTTTTGAGTAATCTCATTTACTTCCTGTACCGCATTGTTTATCTGTATTGCCCCCGAAGCCATCTCGTTCATACTGTCCGTTATAGTGCGGGTTAACCCGTCAAGTTTATTCATCTCATCGGCTACCCCTTCCCCTCCTTTAAGCATCTCTTCGGAACCCGCCTTTACTTCCACAGTTACCTCATTTATATTGCGTATTGCTTTTAACACCTCCCTACTTCCATGCTCCTGTTCCCTCATAGCATCCATAATGCGATTACTCATTTCCTTTACATTTTCCGCTAACGAAAAAATTGCATTAAATTTTTCTTCTACGGTTTTTGAAGCCTCTGAAAGGGTTTCAATTTCATTTGAAAGAGTTTTAATGTTGAAGTAATGGTTTTCCCCTGAGTCGAGGATTCCTCCGCAAGCTTTCTAATTTCGTCCGCTACAACCGCAAAACCCTTTCCCGCATCTCCCGCATGAGCAGCTTCTATCGCCGCATTCATAGCTAAAAGGTTAGTTTGGCTTGCAATGTGCTGAATAACGCTTGAAGCCTCCATAAGGGAGCCCGATTCTTCAGCAATCTTTTGAGTAACGGTGTTCGAAGAGGAAAGAGTTTCTTTACCGTCTGCGGTAGCTGCCGCAAGCTCTTTAATGATGCCGTCGCTTTTTTCAAGTGTTTGAGTAATGGAAGCTAGGTTTGCAACCATTTGTTCAACGGAAGAGGAAGACTGAGCTACCGAAGCGGCTGGGGTTTCAATACTGTTATTAAGCTGCTTTATGGTGCGGATAATCTGCTCGACGGTAGCGGCGGTTTCGGTAACGCTTGCCGCCTGGCTCATAGTTTGCTGTTTTACCCCGTCGATGTTAGCGCTTATCTGGTTTATGGAGCTTGCCGTTTCGGTCATATTGGAGGAAAGCTCGGAACCGATGGACTGCATAGCACAGGAATTTTCTCCTACGGATTTAATTGAAGAGCTTATTTTTTCTATAGTTTTATTAAAGTATTGGGAAAGGTCTGTGATTTCGTCGTTACCGTGAAGAGGCAGGCGCACCGTTAAATCGCCTTCGCCTTGAGAGATGTCTTTTAATGCCGTAACAACTTTTGTAATAGGTTTTACCATAGAATGAGAGGTAAAAAAGACAATGATTAAGGCAATCAGTAAAATGCCGATACCGAGAACAATCATCATAAAACGCAAGGTATTTATTGCCCCCATAAATTCATATACCGGCGCGGAAATAATAACCGTCCAACCGGTTGTTTTTATTTTTGCATAGGAAGCTATTTTCTTAATACCATTATATTCATAAAAATCTATTGAAGGCTTATCATTATCTATAGCCATTTTCTCAAAAGCTGAAACAGATGCAAGAGTTCTATCTTCTTCAGACATTTTGATTATGTTCTCCATCCTTTCTACAAGGCTGAAATCTTTAGAGGCAATAGTAGTTCCGGTTAACCCCAGTATATCACAGTATCCCGTTTGCCCTATGGTAATATCATCGATAATGTTCGTAAGCCATTTTGCATCAAGACTTGCGAGAAGACAGCCTGTAACAATATGATTATCATCATAAATTGGAACAGCAAATACAATTATGAAAGAACCGTCTTGACGTGCAGTAAACGGTTCCGAAACAAAATTTTCTCCATTAACGGATCTGCGAAAAAAATCTTTATCGGAAATTTTAATCGTTTGTCCGTTTTCCATATACCTGATACCGTTTATATCACATAAATCCATTTTTTGAATTATATTATTAAATGCAGCCTCTTTTTTTAAATAAACAGCTTTTTCTTTGTAAGAAACATCCGAATTTCTAAATATAGGAGCTCGTACAACACCTTCCAAAAATTGGAATATAGCCGTTATCCGTCCGTCAATAATTTCCGCCGTATCCGTCGCCTTATCTATAAGGTGAGTTTCCACCTTTTCCGTAACGGCTTTTTTTGCAAGCTGCATAGTTAAAAGCCCCAATACCAAGATTGATACGGCAACCAATAAACCGAAGATAATCAATAGTTTAGTTTTAATGGAAAAACGACTTTTCATTTTATAACTCCTTTTAACCGATTATTTTATGATATGAATTACAGTAAAGCGATAATTCGTTTTATCAAATAAGGTATAATAAAAAAACTTCTGCTTATTTCGTACAAAATTGAAATAAACAAAAGCTTTATTGCGATAAAAATCTTTTATTTCGGATTGAATAATTTTCAGATTGGCATTTATTATCTTAATAACCGCACGGGCAGCAGCGGCTGTTAAAAATTGTAACCCCTCCGAGCCTGCCCGGTAATTTCCCATGGGGGGGGGGGGGGGATATTATAATTATTTTTGCATTTATGTCAATAGTACTTTTTTCACTCATTATGGAGATATTTTACATTACTTTTAGAAAATATGCAAGAGTTAATCGGATACTTTTATACTTACGATAAATAAATTCATAATTATCTAATCTTATCGGCAGGATAATGCTATCCCAAAGGAGCAGGATACCCTACCCGCCTAAAACTGAATAAAGGTATCTTAAACTCCTTTAAGATATTTTTAAATAATCAGGCAAAAACGAACGTAAAAACGCCTCAATCAGTTAATCATTCCAAGCGAGCCGATACTTATCAAAACCTGTGCTAAAATATAAGTCAGCATTACAAAAAATCTTCCCTTTACAATAACGCCCATAAATTTCCGATAACACAGCATTGTATCCGAGATAACAAAAAGAATACCTCCGAAAGCCGCTAAAACAGTTGCCGCCGATGGAGATGAAATTGCTAAAATTATAAAAAGCCAGCTCATTATACAAAGAATAAAACTATAAAACATAATAATTTTTATCATTCCCTTTATAGCTTTTCTCATTCTTAAATATGCATAAATTAAACCTAAAATATAAACCGGGGCGACACATAAGCCTGCAATTAAAGGGAAGCCGCCGGCAAGTTTAATTGAAGCAAAGGTAATGTAACAAAGGTGAGCCGTTAAAAAAAACAGCATTCCCAAGGCAAATATCGCCTTTTCCAAATCGAAAATAAGTGTCCAATCTCCAAAAAAACTTAAAACAAGGGCTGCAAGTATTAAAACGTGTAAGACCGAAACTGCACCGGGATTAAAGCCTATAAATGCCGCAACAAATAAGAAAAGAGCGGGCATTAACATAAATTTACTTATATCCGCCTGCCCTTCTTTTTGCTGCCAACATCTTATAAGATGGATAATAGAAACTCCCGTAAATATTGCAAAAGCTGCAATACACCAACCGTTAAACATTTGACTATACATAAAGCCTCCTTAAAGTAGAAAGTGTTTTTACAACTAACTTTCTTCAAATTTAACTTAATAATATACCTAAATACGTAAAAAAGCAAGATATTTTAAAATTTAAGTTGACGATTACCCGTTTCTGTGCTATTCTGTAGTAAGTAAAAAAATAATTTACTTTACTAAAAGTAAATTTATCAATTTTTAATATGGAAGAATAAGATGCAAATTTTTGATACTCATGCTCATATCGGTTTAATATATCCTGACCCGCTTGAGCAATTACGTGTTGTACAGGAAGCCCGTCAGGGCGGTGTAACAAGAATTATAAGTATATGCAACAGTTTACACGACTTTACTCAAGTTTATGAAACTCTCAGGTTTTCTCCTTCGGTTTATCATGCCGTAGGCGTATCTCCGTCGGAAGTAACTTCCCCGGGTAAGGATTGGGAAAGAACCATAGAAGAAAGTTTAAAACTGCCCAATGTTGTAGCCTTAGGCGAAACGGGTCTTGATTATTGTAAAAAATACGGAGATAAACGTTCTCAAATAGAGCTTTTTATAAAACAGCTTGATATTGCCGCAAAAGCCGACGTCCCTGTAATTATTCATAACAGAGAAGCCGGAAAAGACTTACTTGATATTTTAAAAGAAAGACTTCCCAAGGCGGGCGGAGTTTTACATTGCTATTCCGAAGATGAAGTATATGCAAAAAAAGCCCTTAGATTACCGCTTTATTTTTCGTTTGCAGGCAATCTAACGTACCGTAATGCGCGTAATCTGCATGATACGGTTTTATCGCTCCCTTTGGACAGAATTGTAGTGGAATCCGAAAGTCCGTTTATGCCGCCTTCGGTTTTTCGCGGACAAAGAAATATGCCGTGCAATACCGTAGAAACCGTTAAATTTATGGCGGAAATGCTTGAAATGGATATAGAAAAACTTGCCGCACAACTTTGGAAAAACAGTTGTAAATTATTCCGCCTGCCGGAATAACCCGGGGATAATAAATGAGACAAACTCTTTATAAGCCCGTCCGAATAGGCGGGCTTTTTTTATCCGGAAATATATTTTTAGCTCCGGTTGCAGGCTATTCCGACAGACCCTTCCGCTCCATTTGTACGGAATGCGGAGCGGATTTTACATATACCGAAATGGTTTCCTCCGAAGCTCTTGTGCGGAATTCCGAAAAAACGGACGCTTTAATTGCCCGTGCCGAAAATGAAAAGGCCTATGCAGTCCAAATTTTCGGTTCAAATCCGGAATTTATGGCAAAAACCGCTGTAATTATTGCCGAAAAATATTCTCCCGAGTGTATCGATATAAATTCGGGCTGTCCTATGGCAAAAATTACAAAAACGGGAGCAGGCTCCGCATTGATGAACGATATTCCTCTTTTGTATAAAATCGTAAAAGCCGTAAGCAATGCTATGGAACCGTATAAGATACCTGTAACTCTTAAAATACGCTCAGGATTTACCTGCGAAAATTTAAACTGGAAAGAAGCCGCTCAAGCCGCCATTGAAGCGGGAGCAAAACTTCTTACTATTCACCCAAGAACACGTACTCAAGTTTATTCGGGCAAGGCCGATTGGAATCTGATTGCGAAACTTACACAGTTTGCCGCAGCATATAAAATCCCAGTGTTCGGGTCGGGTGATTTATTTTCTCCCGAAGACGCAAAAGCTATGCTCGAAACTACAGGTTGTGCCGGAGTTATGTTTGCAAGAGGTGCAATGGGAAACCCTTTTATTTTTACACAAACAAAAAAACTTTTAACTGAAGGCTCTTACACGGAAATTGCGTTTGAAGAAAAACTGAAAACCGGCTTTAAAGAGCTCCTGCTTTTATGTAATGAAAAGGGAGAAGAACGCGGTTGCCGCGAAATGCGTAAACGTTTTTCGGCTTATACAAAAGGAATTCCTAACGGTTCGCAGTTGCGCGAAAAACTGGTTACCGCAAACAGTATACGTGAATACAAGGAGATTTTACAATAGAAAATTTATCATTGTCTATAATAGTTTTTTATGTTATACTTTAATTATGGAACCCTTGCGCAAACTGCCCATAGGCATACAAAATTTTGAAGACCTCATAACAAGCGGCTATCTTTACGTTGATAAAACGGAATTTATCTGGAAGCTGGTAACCTTCGGTAAGCCCTATTTTTTAAGCCGGCCGCGCCGCTTCGGAAAAAGCCTCTTACTTTCAACAATGGAAGCCTATTTTTCAGGCAAAAAAGAATTGTTTACAGGGTTAAAAATTGCCGAATATGAAGCGTCCCAAAAAGAGCCTTGGCAGGAATATCCTGTCTTGCGTTTTGATTTCAGCTCAAAAGATTATTCAAGTGAAAAAGCGATTTTTGAAATTATTAACTCACACTTATCGGATTTTGAAAATACATTCGCTATTCCGAAAACAAATGAAGCCCCCGAAGACAGATTTAAATTTATAATATCCTCTCTTCATTCCAAAACCGGTAAAAAAGTAGTAGTGCTTGTAGACGAATATGATAAACCCCTTCTTTCCACACAGTATATAAATGCCGAATTAAACGAAAAATACCGAAATATTTTAAAAGGTTTTTACGGAGTGTTAAAGGCAAGCGACGGACATTTACGCTTTGTATTTTTAACGGGAGTAAGCCAGTTTTCGCGATTAAGTATTTTCAGCGATATGAACCAGTTTATCAACATAAGCACCGATGACGGTTTTGCGGAAATTTGCGGCATTACCGAAGAAGAACTGAAAAACACTTTTACCCCTGAAATAAAAAAACTCGCTGAAAAAAACAACCTAAAGTTTGATGAAGCAATGCTTGAGTTAAAAACTCATTATGACGGTTACAGATTTTCAAAAAACGGAAGACATTTATACAATCCTTTCAGTTTGTTAAGTTGTTTATCGGCGGAAGAAATTGAAAATTATTGGTACCAAACAGGAACCCCGACTTTTTTAATAAATCTTTTAAAGCAAGGGAATTTCGATATTCGAACCTTGGATAACACTGAAAGCGTTTCATTGGATTATTTACGGAACAGCGAGCCTAAACTTGAAAACCCTATACCGATTTTTATTTCAAGCGGGATATTTAACATTAAAAGAATACAATCCCCGCTTCCGCTCCTTTTCGCTTAAGTTTCCGAATGAAGAGGTAAAGTATGCGTTTTTAGAAAATCTTTTGCCCGAATATTTAAGTAAAAAAGCGGTGGGAGAATTTTTTGTAGGAAGGTTTGTAGAAGATATTGAAAGCGGTAATGTGGAAGAGTTTATGAGGCGTTTAACGGCCGTTATATCAGGGCTGCCTTACAGCTGTGCGGATAAAACGAATTCGGAAATGAGGGAAAGGGACTATCATATAGCCTTGTATCTTGTTTTTACGCTTATGGGGCAGTATACGCAAACGGAAGTGCACAGTTTAAAAGGAAGAGCTGACTGTATAGTGGAAACGGAGGAGAGCGTGTATGTATTTGAAATAAAACTTTTAGAAAAAGGAAGTGCGGAAGAGGCTTTGGAGCAAATAAAAGAAAGGGGTTACGGCGAAAAGTATAGGGCAAAAAATAAAAGTATAAAACTTATAGGTGTAGCCTTTGATGAAAAAAAAGAAAACTTAGGCGAATGGAAAATGGAATCAGCCTAAGTTTTCCGGCGCTTTTTTCCGTTTTATTTTCCGCTCATTACAAAAACACCTTTCCAGCCTGCCTTGGGAGGACTTACTTGGTAATGGGCAATTCTTTTTAAAAATACCTTAGACGGTGTATCATTATACTTTTCCTTACAGGTTAAAAAATATTTTTCCGCCGTTTTCCAATGTTTTTTACGGTAATAAGAAAGTCCCGTTTCAAAAAGCCGTTTTAAATCGTGCAGCTTTTCCGTAGTAAGTTCCGCCGATTGAAGAATCTCAAAAATACGCACGGGCTCCGTCTTTCCCTTTACCGTTACATAATCAAGCTCACGGCAAATAAAAGTATCATTCAAATTTTCGTATACGGCTTCCGAAATTATGGATTTTGAGCCGTACTCTTTGTTTGCACCTTCAAGACGCGAAGCAAGGTTTACAGTGTCTCCTATCGATGTAAAATCTTTTCGCGTTTTCGAGCCTATAGAACCGAATACTACGGGCCCTGAATTAATTCCTATACCTATCGAAATAAGAGGAGAGCCTTCCGTAAGCGACGCCTGCTGCTCTTTGCGGATTGCCTTACGTATTTCCATTGCAGCTTTACAGGCATTTATTTCTTTTTTCGGTCCTGAAAAAAATGCCATCATTGCATCTCCTACATATTTATCCACATCTCCGCCGTTATCGAAAATAATTTTCGTTTCTATATCCAAGTAACGGTTTAAAATAGGAATAACTTCTTTCGGAGGTAACGTTTCGCAAAGGTTTGTAAACCCGCGTATATCCGTAAACAAAAAACATAAATCACGCGTAGTACTTTGACGGTTTAAATGTTTTTCGGCATTTTGTAAAGTATGGAACGAAACATACGGTAATATTCCCCGTACAAGAGAAACTATGTTTTTTATTTCCACGGAAAGATTTTTTACTTCATCATGAGTGGCAACTTTTTCGTTAAAAATAAGTCTATCGGCTTCTATCTTTGCACTGCCTGAAAGCATTTCGCTGAGAATATTTGCAGTTTTTCTGACACTCCCGCAAAGAAAAATAACCGGGTCTGCAATAAAGTCTGCAAGAAACAGAGTAATTATTATTGAAGCATAAAAGAAAACCGCCGAAAGCGAACACACAAAAACTTTAGCTTGAAAATACGGTCGGTCCAGTATTTCCTGCAAGTATGTAACAACCGAAAACCCTACCAATCTTTGTCCGTCCTTCCGTGAAAATGTAACGGGATAAACATAAAGATACGTGCCTTTTTCCGCATTCCGTATAGGCTCGCTTTTAGTCTGTTCGTTTCGAAAATGCTCTATATAAAAAGCCGCATCTTCTGCGGTAATACGCTTTTCTTCGGCAGGAATTTCCCGAACCCTGCCCGCCGCAGTCGTGTAAGAAAATACATTAAAATCCGGCAACTCCGTAAAAGAATCTATATTTTCAAGAAAAAAATGCGTTTTACTGTTTGTAGTTATAATATCTACTCTATGCCACGGGAAAGGAGAAGATAGGTTGGTTTTTTTAATACCCTCAAGAAAGGCGCTTATCTTTGCATGCAGCCCGTCGGAAAAATCATAAATTGCCGCAACCTGCTCGGCAAGATTTTTGCCCGTATTATTTACCGTTTGTGTAAGAAGAGCTTTGTAATTTATTAAATCGGTATATATAAAAGTGGAAAGAATAACGGTTATAGTAAAAATAATAACAATTATAATTTTCGTTTTTATATGCGACTTTCTTTTAACGTTTTTAAATTTTTTCGTATATTTCTTTAATAAGATATCTATTTTTAAGGCTTTTTCCGTATCTTTATTTTTACCCTTTTCTTTATTTTTATTTTTTTCCGTTTTAAACCGCGCTATTGCTCTTTTTAGCAAATCCCGTTCTTTTTTTTCTTCTTCAAGCAAAATACTCTTATATTCCGAATGCAATTCATTCTTTGCTTTAATAAAAATTATCCCTCTGGCAATTAAAAAAATATGAAAAATAAGATTGATAAAAAATGCCGAATATACCCGTAAATCCAGAGCATAAAACCAACGCGGTGTGTTTGCAAACGAAACCATTCCCGAAACGGAGGCGGCAAGATAAAACGTAGCGCATACAAACGAAATAATATAAATAATTTTTCCGCTTATCTTTTTTTGAAAAATAGATACAAAAATTACAATAAATGCTACAGGTAAAAGAAAAAAAGAAAAACAGGTTATGTAAAAAAAGTTAATTTCTCCTTGCAATGTTCCCGAAAATAAAACCGTAAGAGGGTAAAGAAGAACGGAAGAATTTTCAGGGATAAATAAATCCATTTTATCCATACTGAAAGGAAGAAGCATAAGAGTCGCAAGAATTACAAGTAAAATTATTTTTGACGTATGAGGAAATAAGGTAATTCTTTTCCAGTTTTTTTTAATTTGTTCAAATACGGGTTTGGTCATTTTTTTATCCTATAAATAATTAAAATTTAAAACAAAGAGCCGGAATAGTAAGTAGCGGAATAATATTAAGTTTAAATCATTGTGAGTTTTCCGATTTTTATCTTTGTATCCGTTTCGATGAGCTTATTATATCATATAGTTAAAGAATTGTCAGCAGGAAGAGAAGCTCTAAAAGAATTTTCATTTTTACCGCATAGCAAAAACCGCCGGATTACATTTCCGGCGGTTAATTCAAGCTGAAATTTATTTTGCAAACCTTTCTCCGAAGGCCTTGCATTTTTCTTTTGCGGCATCATCCGGAGCATCGTATACGGTTAAGCCTTCTTCAAACAAGTCGGCACCCTTGCCCTTGGCTCTCTGCTGCCAAGTTTGCATCCATTCTCCGTCCGCCCATTCATACGAACCGAAAAGAGCGATTTTCTTTCCGCTTAATTTATCTTCAATCGATGAATAGAACGGCTCGAATTCATCCGGCTCAAGCTCTTCCGCGCCCATTGCAGGACAGCCTAAAGCAATTTTGTCATAATCGTCAATACTCTTTGACCCGAATTCCGAAACGGTAAATAATGAAGCGTCCGCTCCTCCGGCTTTTAAGCCTTCCATAATAGATTCAGCCATAGCCTGGGTGTTTCCCGTTCCGCTCCAATAAATAACAGCAATTTTTGCCATAAAAACCTCCTAATAGGTAAATTTTTAAAGTTAAGCACTCAACAAATCGTAGAGACTTAAACCTTTTTCTATCTGCAAAGCAAAATGCTTTTTGCATTCATTATATTGATTAAAAATTTTTGCGGCTCTTTCCGCATCGGCATATACCTTCCAATACCCTGAAAAAATACAGCCTTCTCCGCCGTTTTTATAATACTCCATAACATCGTAAACCGGATATCCTAAGAATAATCCTATTTCATGCGGAAACGATTTACGCTTTTTACACGGTTCAAGCCGCTGCAAGCGGTTCATTTTAAGAGCGAGTATTTCCAGCAATTGTTTTAAAGAAAAATATTCGGGATAACCGAAAAATTTAAGAGCATTTTTAATATCGCTTTGAAGAAAAATTTGCTCTAAAGCGTATTTATTATACAAAAAAATTTGAACACGTTTTTCACATTCACACAAAACTTTTAAATAAAATCCTTTAGCATTTAAAAACTCTTCATCAAGCAAAGAAATCTGAGTATAGGTTTCCGCAGGAACGGAAACAAGGTTTGCCGGTTTTACTCCGGCAAAACAGGGAGCACAGCAATACGCTAAATTTTCCTCTATGTTAGAAACGGCGAACATAAACATATTTAACCATATTTTACAAATTATGTCAACTATTGAAAACACTTTTTTTATAACATAAAAAATCTTATCAGTCCGTTACATAAAAGATTGTTTTTCATATTATTCATTACAGACGCCTGCGGCAAGGTATACGAGTACCTAAAAAATAACCGCAAATGCCCGATTTGCGGCTCGGAGGAGGCTGCTTTAGTTACGGGCAGAGAATTTCAAATTAAAGAAATTCTTTTATTTGAAGATGAAGAAAACAATGAAGAAAATTAAAAATAAAAAGGAATGAAATTATGTTTACATTTCACGGAACAAGTCCATTATTGATGTGGACCGTATGGCTATGCGTCTTTGCCGCATTATTCGGCTTAAACGAAATTACGCGCAGGTTTAAAAAAATAGGGTTTGCCTCTTTCTTTTTTCTGCCGATAATTTTAACGGTTCTTTGGTTTACGATATTAAAAGGTCAGTCATATACCGACTGGTTCCACCTTGCCAAAGTTTATTCGGCGACTGCAGGCTGTATCGGATTTTGGCTTATCCGTCATTTAAAGGGAAAACGGAAAGACGGCTCGGAATGGAGGCTTAGCGAAAATAAGATAGCTTTGTGCTTTCCGCCTTTGATTTTAGCAATCAATATTTTAGAAGCCTGCTTCCGCGATATCGAAGTCGGTATGACTTACAAGGTAATTACGGAGTTGGTAGAACACGGCACAACGAATACCGTTTTTAAACTTATGGGCGGTTCTTGGAATTTTATGAATGCCGCTGCGGGATTTTTAAATATCATCACAATAACGGGCTGGCTGGGTATTTGTTTACGGAAAGAAACTCCATGCGACAAAAGTAAGGATATGCTTTGGCCTGATATGCTATGGTTTTGGATTGTAGCTTATGACTTATGGAATTTTGCTTATACATATAACTGCTTGCCGCATCATGCGTGGTATTGCGGATTTGCCTTACTTTTAGCTCCGACAATTTGCTCTTTTACCATAGGAAAGGGGGCATGGCTTCAACACAGAGCTCATACTTTGGCAATATGGTGTATGTTCGCTCAAACTTTCCCGGCATTTCAAGACAACAGTATGTTTAGAGCGGACTCCACATATAAACCCGAAATTTACTTTGCGGTAAGCCTTGTTGCCCTAATTGCAAACATTGCGGTTTTCGGCTATATGCTTTATAAAATTATAAAAACAAAGAAAAACCCGTATACCGGCGAGCTTTACTGCGATTCGGCAAAATATAAAGAAGTAAAGGCTTTAGCCGCTTTAACTTAAATTAAGAGAAGCTCAAAAAGCATCTATCCCGTAAGATAGATGCTTTTTTATTCTCTATGCCGGCCCCTTGAAAAAAGGTTTTGATACCGGCTGAAGCCGAGCCGTGCATTTTCCCGAACTTTGCACAAATACCCTCGGTAAATTCGAAGATTAATACAGAATTAAGCAAATTTAAAAAATAAGCTCTTATTTAAAGCCTATAAAAATATTCAGTTTTTTTGGGTTTTATAATGTACGTAATGTTTATAAAAAATATATACTTTTTCAAATAAAAATACAAATATAATAATTCCGCAGCTATATTCCGCCGTCATCAAAATATTTTCCAAAATTTCCGATGCGGGAATAAAAAACTGCAAAAGTTTAACCGCATATAAAATCATAGTTGCGGCAATAGTAATCTTACCCCCGTAAGTAGACTTTACTTCCATAGGAAATCTTAAAAGCATAAAAAAAGCCATACCCAGGGATTGAAACATTAACCGTATAATAATTAAATAAAAAAACCAGCGCGGCAGTAATCCGAGCTGAAAATACACTATCGAAACAAGGCCTAAAAGAGAATAGTCGCTCATAGAATCAAGCATTTTACCTATTCCCGTTTCCTGATTCATTTTACGGGCAATTAACCCGTCAAATAAATCCGTAAAAAAAATAATAATCAATACGACCGATAAAACCGTTAATACTCCCGGTATTTGATGATGTTTTAATAAAAATGCAATCAGCGGAACGGAGCTTATCCGGCAAAGCGTTATAAGATTGGCTATGTTTATTTTTTCGGAGGAAATTTGATTATTGATATTTGCAAATTCCGATTTATGTAATACCAAAAAAAGCAATAAAATCCCGTGCCACAAACTTATGTGAATTAAAAAATTACTGAAAACCTCACTGTCCGTGTTAAAGGCCTTATAAACGGCAAAAATAGCCGAACATTGAAAAAGCCAAAAAAATAAAACCGCTTTCCCTATTTTTCTTTCCATACTATATAAAATTAATCAACCTTTTTTTCCATAATTATTTTTTCTTTCTTATAGTGTATCAATGCAAAAAATAGCGAGCCTGCCAAAATTAAGCCCAAAAGAATAAACAACGCAACGCCTCCTCTGGCCAAAACCGCTATCGTAACAAAAACGCTTATTATAGTTTGAAAAAGCATAAATACGGCCAAGGCCTTACGGGAAGAAAACCCCATAAGCATTAATTTATGATGAATATGATACTTATCTCCGTCGCCTATAGGTCGTTTTTCACGTACCCGCCTCCAAATTGCCGCAACCGTATCAAAAATAGGCAGCATTAAAAACATTGCCGCAAAATGAATTGAAATTGTTTCGATTTTGTCTTTTTGATGCAATAACGGTAAAACTGCAACCGTAAATCCTAAAAACTGCGAGCCGCAATCCCCCATAAAAATTTTTGCATTCGGAATAGCTAAATTAAAAAATAAAAAACCTATTAAAGCAAAAACCAAAAGAAAATTCATATACACGATGGCATTATTTACCCCTATGATACAAAAAATAACCGAGTAACTTATAAGAAGCGATATACTGAGACCTGCAGCCTGCCCGTCTATTCCGTCCATAAGATTCATTGCATTGGTAATTCCTATTATCCACAAAAAGGTAAGAATATAACCTATATAACCTAAATTGATATGAATATCCAGCGGTGCAAAACTTATTTTAGTAAAGCGGAAACCGGCATATAAGACCAAAAAGGCTGCGATACTTTGAATAAAAAGCTTAAAAGCGGGCTTGGAATTTTTTATATCGTCCAAAATACCCATTAAAAAAATGATTGTAGATGCAAAGGGTATATAAATAAAATTGGATTGTAAAAGTCTGAAATGAGGAAACCTGAAGTGAAGAATAATAAAAGAAATCAAAAAAGCAAGTGTAAACCCTATTCCTCCCAGCCGTGAAATCTTTCCGGAGTGTATTTTCCTTCCGCCCGTTTCATCGTACAGATTATGCTTTTTTGAAAACCGTATTATTGAACACACAAGAGCCGCCGATATCCCGCACGGTAAAAGCATAATATAGAAAATAAACTGAATAAGGTTTAAGCGCATTCAAATCTCCGATTAAGTACAGTATTATATCTTAATTATAACAAATTATCAAGCCGATAATTACAGCCGAAATGCTGTATACAGTAATTTTTTTCCAATTTCTTAAATTTCTTTATCTATTGAAAATTTACATAAAATGATATATAATACGAACGGGTGGTTTAAATAAAGTCAGATGGAAGCATTGGTTGAAGAAGCTGCAACATACGAAAAATGCCTCGAAAAAATACAAGAAAAATACGGTCCTAATGTTATTATCTCGCGAATAGAAAACGGTAAAGCCGGCGGTTTACGCGGCTGGCTCGGAAAAAATTCGGTGCGGCTTGTATTTACCATTCAAAATAAACCCTTTGTTCCTAAAGCCGCCAAAGAGGACAAAGAAGAAGATTCTCATCAAAAAACTCCCGACACATACGTTAAACATACACCCTCCTTTGTTCCGCCCGATGAAAAAACCGCAAGAATGGTTATTTTGCAGCATGCAGCTTCTCAATCGGGAGAAATTGCAAAAAAAATAACACCGTTTATAAAACGGGAAGAAAATCAAAAAGAATCGGATTTTTTATTACAAAATGATGATTTGCGCCGCCTCACCGAAACCGTAAAAAAACTTACGGAACAAATAAATGAAAAACGGGGATTTTCTTCAGAGCATGAAAATATAAAAAAAATAACTCAAATTCTTGAAGAAAATGATTTTACAAACGGATATATTTATTCCTTATGCGAAAAAATAAACAATGAGTTGAGTTTAAACGAGCTGGACGACTTTGAAGTATTGCAAAAAAAAGTTATAGGTTGGATTGCGGACTCCATACTTATAAAACAGGAAAGTGAAATTGTCAAGGGTAAGGTAATTTCGCTTGTAGGCCCTACCGGTATAGGAAAAACTACAACACTTGCAAAACTTGCAGCCTATCATGTGCTGGCCGTTTCAAAAAAATTGGGAAGATTTCTTGAAGTTCGGGTTATTACCTTAGACCAATACAGAATAGGCGCTTCGTTTCAAATACAAAAATATTGCGAGCATATGAAAATTCCTCTTGCAATTGCCGACAGTCCCGGAGATTTAAACAAGTATTTGAGCTTGTATAAAAACTCCGCAGATGTCATATGCATAGATACTACAGGAAGAAGCCCTACCGATACCGAAAATATTTTAAAAATGCAAAGCTATTTTGAAGTAATAGACAAAGAAAACGCCGAAACCCATTTAATCGTAAGCGCAGTAACAAAAACTGCCGATATACGGGAAATAATGAAACAATACGGCGGCTTTAAATATTCAAGTTTAATAATTACCAAACTCGATGAAACTTCAAATACGGGCAGTATTATAAGTATTTTATCGGAATATAATATTCCGGCAGCTTATATAACTACAGGTCAAAAAGTACCCAACGATATCGAAAGAGCTTCGAAAGCCGTTTTTTTAAAAAAACTGAAAGGCTTTAATCTTAAAAACGGATATCAAAACTATATTAAAGAAAATTTTAATGATGAGATTCCTATTTTGTGGAAATAGATAAACGGAGGTAAAATGGAAGACCAAGCGGAAAATTTAAAAACTTTAATGAAAGAACGTACATCGCAGCCGAGCGGTACCAATCAGGAACAAATACCTCCCCCGAGGAAGACGCGTATTATAGCCGTAACCAGCGGAAAAGGCGGTGTAGGAAAAACCAATATTGCAACTAATATGGGTATAGCTTATGCAAAAATGGGTAAAAAAGTCATAGTAGTGGACGCCGATTTGGGGCTTGCAAATGTAAACGTAATGATGAATATAATTCCGAAATTCAATCTTTATCATGTAATAAAAAAACAAAAACGAATGTCGGATATTATTATGGATACCGATTACGGAGTTAAACTTGTAGCGGGAGCCTCAGGTTTTTCAAAAATTGCCAATATGGAAGAAACCGAACGCGAAGATTTTATAAAAGAAATGTATGCCTTAGCCGAGGCCGATATAGTAATTATCGATACAAGCGCCGGGGTTTCAAAAAATGTATTGGGGTTCGTAGCCGCAGCCGATGAAGTAGTTATAGTAACCACTTCGGAGCCCACGGCAATAACGGACGCCTACGGCATAATAAAAATAATTGCTACGGAAGTTAATAATTACAATCTTACTTTAAAAATGATTGTAAACAGGGTAAATTCGGCTCTGGAAGGAAAAAAAATCGCCGAACGGCTTATTCAAATTGCCGGACAATTTCTTAATTTAAAGGTCGAATATCTAGGATTTATATACAACGACCCTGCCGTGGAGCAAGCCGTTTTAAAACAAAAACCGTTTTTTATATATGCCCCTAAAAGCAAGGCGGCAAGCTGTTTGCGGCATATAGTTGCAAAACTTGAAAAAACAGACTATAATGAATATTCGGGATTATCGGGATTTTTACAAAAAATCTTCGGAAAAAAGTGGGAGTAAACAAACTGTTTAAAGTATTGACTATATGACGATTTTAGACTATTCTATAAAAATAAGTTTGAAATTTATACAATCGATTATTTTATTGGGGAGGTTTTAAGGATGTTTTTAAAGTTTAAGGTTCCTTTAATATTTGCGGGCGCAGCTCTTGCTCTTTCTTTTATTATAGGAATATTAAGCGGTGTCCGATTTTCCTCCATTTTAATCCGCTCTATCGTTTTATCGCTGATAAGCGGCGGTTTTACATTAGGTGCAAGAGAAATTCTTGAGCGCTTTGTGCCCGAACTGTTTCAACCGCATATATCAAAGGATATTCCGCAAAATGACGGGACCGGAAAAAAACTGAACATAAGTATTGATGACCCGATAGATATGGCTCCTATACCTCCTGCGGATACCGAAGATTTATCTATGACGGAACAACAGGACAATACCGAAACCTTGCCGACAAATGACGATAATTTCGGCAGCGATATTGATACGATAAACGGTCTTGACGGAGAAACCGAAGAGCAAAACGTTTTTAAAGCGGCGGAAAATACGGACTCGGTCTTTAACGTCGAACCGGCCGTTTCGGAAGACTCCTCCGGGCTGGAAGAGCTCCCCGATTTGCAGGAATTTACCCCTGATGAAACCCAAACGGATACCGGACAGGGACAGGACTTTATAGAAGAAGGTACGGGAAGATTTAATATATCGACCGATTTAAGCGGCTCCGATATGGACACCAAAACAATGGTACAGGCAATAAGAACCGTATTAAAGCGGGAATCCTAATCGGATTGAATGGTGATATAAAGGTATGAGAAATGGCGAATATTAATTACGATGATATACCGGAAGACGAACTTTGGGAAAAATACGGAAAAACCTCCGACCCCGGCTTACGGGAATATTTTATACTCAAATATGCTCCGCTGGTAAAATATGTTGCAGGCAAGATTGCCGTAGGTATGCCCGTCAATGTAGAATTTGACGATTTGGTAGGCTATGGCGTTTTCGGTCTTTTAGATGCAATTGAAAAATATGATTTGGATAAAAATGTAAAATTCAATACCTATGCCGTAAACAGAATACGCGGAGCAATATTTGATGAGCTGCGCTCCATAGATTGGGTACCGCGCTCCGTACGCCAAAAAGCCCGCGAAATAGAAGAAACCATTGCAGATATTGAAGCAAAACTGGGCCGTTCCGCCGCAAATGAGGAAATTGCCGCAGCAATGGGAATGGATATTGAAGAATATAATTCTCTTTTATTAAAAATATCCGCCACAAGCGTCATTTCATTAACCGATTTACGCTTTTCAAGCGAAGATTCCGAAGAAAGCTCCGTAGGAGATACTATAGAAGCTCCGGCTTCGTTAAATCCGGACGTAATCGTAGAACGTGAAGATATAAAACGTGTTATAATCGATGCTATTAAAGAATTACCTGAGCGTGAAAAAAAAGTTCTGATAATGTACTACTATGAAGATATGACATTGCGCGAAATAGGAGAAGTTTTACACGTTACGGAATCCCGCGTTTCACAGATACATTCAAGTGCAAATATAAAACTGAGGGCAAAACTATCCGGTGTAACCAAAGGAATAAAATAGGGGGCGTTTATGATTCGGCTTAATCAAATAAAAGAAAAAATGACTGAACTTCACGAACTTGATTCAGGCCGTTTTTTTATTGATACAAGCGGAGATACTCTTGATGAAGCCCTGTTAAATGCCTCTGTCCAATTGGGAGTTCCCATGTCTTCTGTAGACTATGAGATTCTCCAAAAAGGAGTTTCAGGCTTTTTTGCACTCTTTCCGAAAGAATGGAAAATAAGAGCTTATGAAACGTCAAAACCGAAAAAAGCCTCGCCGGAAGAAGGAGAAATTTCCGAAACGGATAATATGGAAGAAGGGGAAGTTATTCCGGACCAGGACGGAATGGCTTATATATTTTGTGCGGCTGACGGCATATATTTAAAAGTAACGGCACCTTCAGGGTACGGTAACCCAGCTACAATTCACGATGCAATAGAAAAATTGCGGGACAGAGCTCTGCCCATACCTGAAGATAATATCCTTAAACCCATTATAAATGCCCGCAGCGGAGAATATGTAAAAATTGCACCTTATACACGTATACCGGGGAATGATGCAACAATGGCCGTAACTATAAGTGAAGATGAAATGAAGGCTTATTTATATGTAAATCCGCCGTCCGCAGGAGGCGTAGACCTTTCGGCGGATACCATAATAGCCTTTTTAAAAAATAACAGAGTCATTGTCGGCATTAACGAAGACCTTGTAAAACAGTTTCAGGATTCGCCTGTTTATAAAGAAGATTATCTCGTTGCGGAAGGTATTGAGCCGAAAGACGGGGAAGATGCACGCATTGAATACGATTTTGAAGTGGACAATACACGTGTACGTCTTCAAGAAACACATTCAGGCCAAATTAATTTTAAAGAGCTTAACCTAATTCAAAATGTAGTTGAAGGACAACCGGTTGCACATAAAATCCCCGCACAAAGAGGAAAAGCCGGAAAAACGGTAACGGGGAAATACCTTGAAGCTTCCAACGGAAAAGATGTTCCGCTCCCGTTAGGCAAAAATACAAAGGTTGCTCCCGACGGATTAACTATAATTGCAGAGGTAAACGGACAGGTTCTTCTTGTAAAAAATAAAGTAACGGTTCAAGAAATTTACGTTGTTGAAGGCGATGTTTCAATCCGCACTGGCAATATTACGTTCTTAGGTTCGGTTTTCGTAAACGGAAATGTAGATGACGGCTTTGTTATAAAAGCATCGGGAAACATTGAAGTAAAAGGAACTGTAGGCAAGGCGGAACTCGATACGGAAGGCGATATAGTTGTAAGCCAGGGAATAATAGGTAAAGAAGGCGGAGCTATACGGGCAGGAAAATCAATTTGGTCCAAATTTATTCAAAATACGGAAATAGTTGAAGCGGGAGATATGGTTGTCGTTTCGGACGGAATCATAAATTCCAACGTAATAGCCAACAGAAAAATTATTTGTCAGGGGAAAAGAGCCGACATTATAGGCGGCAATTTAAGCGCATCGGAATCTATTTCGGCACGCAATTTAGGAAGCGCTTCAGGCGGAAACGATACCGTCTTAAATGTAGGGTTTGACCCTAAAAGCAAAGAACGGTTAAATTTCCTCTTACAAAAACAGGAGATGGACGAAAAGAGTTTAGACGAAGTAAAACTTAATTTAGCAAGTTTGGAAGAAACCAAATCGCGGCGCGGTGAGCTTCCCAAAGATAAAGAAGAAACTTATAAAAAAATGAGCGATTATAAATATACAATCGAAACTGAAATCCATGAAGTGCAAAAAGAAATTACTCAAATTCGTGAATATTTAAACACGCTTAAAAATCAGGGAAGGGTTTCGGCTTCAGGACATGTTTATGCGGGAGTAAGAATTGTAATACGCGATACCGTAGAAGATGTCAGAGCGGATTGTAAAGCGACAACATTTTATTTGGATAGAAGCATTGTGCGTTACGGTAAATATCAGCAAGATACCGATGAAGATGTAAAGAGGGTACCCAGTGGCTATTCATCCAATTGATTTACAAACTCTGTACTCTCAAATGGATAAAATCGGCCGGCAACAAGGTGCCGAGCAGCAAGCCGCTGCAACTGCAAAAAATGTGCAACAGCAGCAAAACAAATTGGACGCCGAAAAAAAATTAAGCAGCGTGCAAGTGATAAACCCCGGCGATAATGAAGGGGTAAAAATTAACGGCGACGGGCATTTTAAAAAAGATGAAAAAAACAAAAACAAACCGGAAAACGAACATACCGAAAAAAAAGAAGAGCTCTCCGATAATTATATAAAAGACCCTTACTTGGGGCAACATGTGGATATTTCAGGATAATGTTAGGCATTGCAATTAGTTTATTTATATTTAATATTTTTTTTTCTCATAATTTTTTATCTTAAGCTGCAAAAACGCTTTTCAGGTAAAACCGAAATCGAAAATGCGGAAAAACAAGTTTACAAACTTATAAGCGATATTACTTTTCATACGGAACAATCTATTACGATTCTTGAAGATAAACTGAATGAAACAAATTCGATAATTGCCGAATTGAATAAACGGATTCTTCTTGCAAAAAATGAAGAAGAAAAGCGTAAACAAGCCGAAGAAATATTAAAAAATATTATATCTCCGCAAAATTCAAACTCTTCATCAAAAACTAAAGCAAAAAAACAAAGCACATCGGCTTCGCCGAAAAGAAAAAAGACTGAAGAAAAAAAAGAAATAAAAAATCTTGAAATGTTTCCTTCGGAGCCGATAAAAATATATACAAAACAAATTCTTTCAAGTCCCAACCGCAATGTTTTACAGGAAAGTTCTTTTCGCGAACAAATAATCGAAATGGCGCGCAAAGGGCTTTCCGTTGAGCTTATTGCGGAAAAAGTGCCTCTTCCCATAGGGGAAATAGAACTTATCGTTTCCATGAATGTGTAAACCCGCATTATTAAATAAAAATGAACTCTAATGAATTAACATAGGAAATGAATTCAATTAAAATCCTATAAATTAAAATCTTCCCTTATTTTTCACCTTCAACCGACGGAGCAAAAAGAGCGAAGTCGTATTTTACCGGGTCTTCAGGACAAAACTCCCGCAAACGGCCGGTAATTTCTTCTACCGCTTTTCTGTCATTTTGTTTACGGGTTAAAAGCCCCAATTCCCTGCCGCGCCTTGCACAATGAACATCGAGCGGCAAGTACAATTCCGAAGGTTTTATGCTTTTCCATAAACCGAAATCGACTCCGGCTTCGGAAGAGCGCACCATCCAACGTAAAAACATATTCAACCGTTTCGCCGCAGAGCCGCCTTCCATATTTCCGATATGCTTTACCGTACGTTCAGGCATTCCTCGTATAAGTTCCGAGCGAAAGCGGCTCATTCTTACAATGAGAGGTTCCTGCAAATTTTGAGGGGCAAATAAATTTTCAAAACCGCCCTTTTTTAAGTAAACGTTTTTTATCGCTTTTGCAATTGCAAAACTGTCTTCTCCGTTTAAGGTGCGGTGATAAAAACTTGTAAGAGTTTTTAACTGTGCAGGAGTTGCATTCATTAAAAAAGAGTAAGGCTCATTTTGCATCAATGCCATTAGCTTATCCGCACTTTTTAAAATAGCCGTTCTATTTCCCCATGCAAAAATCGAAACAAAAAATCCGGCTATTTCTATATCTTCTTTTTTTGAAAACTTATGAGGAACACTTATGGGGTCTGCAGGAATAAAATCGGGATTTTCATACAAAGCCGCATTTTTATCCATTAGAGTTTTTAATTTTTTAAAATCGGTCATAGTTAATTCCACTAGATTTTTAACTTAAAATTCTTTTTTAAAATTTTTATAAGCTCGACCCAGCGCGGGTCATGCGAGTCCGCAAGCCCGAAATCTCCTACAAAATCGCCTCGCTCGGTAAAAAACCAATGAATTAAATTAAGCCTTACCTCGTTTTCATCAACCGGAGCATTTACAATTCTTAAAATATGAAACATTTCATCGGCATTTACAAGTTTCCATTTCCCGTCGCTGATTATGTGGTATACGGTACCGTCGCTTGACCTTTCAATTTTAAAACCTGAATTTTTTTGCTTTGCCCTTTGTTCAAGCCCGGCCTTAGCTCTCTTTTGTTCAATTTCGTTAAGCTCTTCCTGCAACGAAGTTACTTGCATATTGTATAAATGAACGCGGGCTTGTTCAATCAAAAATAAAAGACCTTCCTCATCAAGTTGCGGTAAAATGCCGGTTAATTCTTTTACAAGTTTTTTTTCTTCCGCAGATTGAACATAATCGGTTACGGTTTTTTTAACTGAAGTTTTTTTTGTACCCGGCGAGGTTTTCTTTGCCGCCGCTTTTTTTACGGAGGCTTCCTTAACCTTGCTTTTTTTTGTAAGATTTTTTTTACTTGTCTTATCGTCTTTTACTTGCGTTTTCTTTGCCATAAATAAATCCTCCCAAATATTTCGGTAATTAAAAAACTAAAACTTTTATAAATCATCTACCATTGCGGAAGCTTTTGCATAAGCCGTAGACTTAGCTTCAAAGAAATCCGTCTTAATTAAATTGGCATTACTGTATTGACTTACCCAACTCATAGACGGCGGCTCTTGGTTGTGTCCCTCATAAATAGGAGCAAACCCCAAATTTTCGCAACGCAGATTTCCCAAATATTGAATATAGTCGGCTATCATTTGTTTATTTAACCCGGGAATATCATCTCCTATAACATAATGTCCCCACGCAATTTCCTGTTCGCAGCCTTCTTTAATCATTTCCCGAAAAGTTTGCACATTTTGCTCGGTAAAAAGCTGAGGCTCTTCTTTTTGCAATTCCTGAATCATAGAGCGGAAAAGCCAAAGGTGGGTATTTTCATCACGGTTAATATAACGTATTTCCTGAACGGAACCGGGCATTTTATTATTCCGCCCAAGATTATAAAAAAACATAAAACCCGAATAAAAGTAAACTCCTTCAAGAATATAATTTGCAACACATACTTTTAAAAAAGCCAAAACACTTTTGTCATTTTGGAATTCGTTGTATAAATCGCCGATAAATTTATTTCTTCTTAAAAGGTGTTCGTCATCTCTCCATTGATAAAGAATATCGGTGCGCTCTTCCGGTGAGCAAATCGTATCAAGCATATAACTGTAGCTTTGGGAATGCACGGCTTCCTGAAAAGCTTGAATTGTAAGACATAAGTTTACCTCATTAGCTGTTACATATTGCCCTACATTCGGAAGGTTCGCAGTTTGTATACTGTCCAAAAAAATTAAAAACGATAAGATTTTATCATAGGCCGTTTTTTCCGAAACGGATAATTTTCTATAATCCTGAACATCGGCATTCATATTTATTTCTTCCGGTATCCAAAAATTATTCATAGCCTGCCTGTACCAATCGCTTGCCCAAGCATATTTCATATTATTAAAATCGTTCAGGTTGGTAGTATTTCCGCCTATCATTTTACGCTTATGCGTTTCGATATCTCCGTTTTCGTTAAACAAAGCTTTGCGCGGGAGAACCGTCTTTTCATTTATCATACATAACTCCTTAAATCTTCATTTAATATTTCCGTATCTTTTTTTTCTTCCGTTTCCAATGCCATATCTAAAACAGTAAAAAATAAAATTACAATCATAGGCCCTAAAATAATTCCGTTAAGGGCAAACATTTTTACACCCCCTAACATGGAAAAGAAAATAAGCAGCGGGTGAATTTTTATTCTGTCTTTTAAAAAAAACGGCCGCAAAAAACCGTCCATAAGACTTATCACCGAACCGGCAATAATCAAAAATAAAATTCCTTTAAACGGGCTATGTGTAAAACACATACTTATACCTAGCGGAAACCAAATTACTCCGCAGCCTACCAAGGGCAAAAAAGTTGTAAAAAAAGTTAATATTGCCAAAAGCAATGCACTTTGTACCCCGAATAAAATATAGATTATAAATGATGCCAACCCTTGATAAAAAGAAACCAAAAAAAGGCCCTTAAAAAGATTTGCCGTTATTTCCTTTATTTTAGCGAATATTTTTCCTGAAGTTTCGGAATCAACCGGAATTGCATGCCTTAGCAAACCTGCAAGGTATGCACCGTCAATATAAAAGAAGTATAACGAAAAAGCGAAAAATATCAACGAAAGGAAAAACTGTCCCGCATTTTTTACGAGATTTGTAGCCGATTTTAAAATAGTATCGGAAGAAATAGAGGCTAAATTTAAAAGTTCTTTTGTTAAATTCAATTGGGAAATATCTATTGTTCCCCGTGAAAGCCTGTATACTTCGGCAGCAATCGTTTGCTTTAAATTTTCATTTTCAGGTGAATTTATTTTTTCAAAAAACATTACCGCATTTTGCGCAAGAGCCCTCCCCTGGCCGAAAATTTTTATAACTACAAACGAAAGAATCCCCGCAACAATTAAAACCGTAATAATCGAAAAAGTTCCCGCCAGCAAACTCTTTTTAATAATATAAGTTTTTTTTTCTTTATTCATCTTGGAAAGTATTTTATTATACAAGGGGCTTGCCAGCATATAAACTACCGAAGACCAAAGCAATACCGTTGCATAAGGTAAAAATAATTTCCCTACAAGAAAAAGCATTACAGCCAATAAAATAAAAAATGATATCGTCTGAATTGTCTGTTTATCTTTTTGAAGCATCTTTACTTAACTCCTTTTTCGATATCTAAAAAATAACGGACGGTTTTTACTTTTAATTCGTCCGTCGCGGCATTATCGCAAACTATGATTGCTTTGGGGTGAAGCTGTAACGCACTTACAGTCCATAAATGGTTTATGCCTGACTCAATCGCATGACGCACCGCCCTTGCCTTTTCATAACCTGTTGCCATTATAACAACCTCTTCCGCAGCTGCTATAGTTGCAATACCTACGGTCAAAGCGGTTTTAGGAACAAGTGTTTTATCTCCGTTAAAAAACCTTGCATTCATAGCAATAGTATCTTCGGTTAAAGTTTTTTCACGCGTACGCGAAGCAAGAGAAGAGTAAGGTTCGTTAAAAGCAATATGTCCGTCCGCACCTATACCTCCGAAAAATAAATTGATTTTTCCGTAAGAAGCTATTGCATCTTCATAATCGGAGCACTCCTTAAATTTATCTTTTGCCGTTCCGTCCAAAATATGTATATTTTTTAAATCTATATCTATATGATTAAAAAAATTTTCCATCATAAAATAATGATAACTTTGAGGGTGATTTGCCGGAAGTCCTACGTATTCGTCCATATTAAAAGTAACAACATTTTTAAAAGAAACGATACCTGCCTTGTTTTTTGCAATCAGTTCTTTATACACACCGAGAGGAGTAGACCCTGTGGGTAAGCCCAAAACAAAGGGCTTTTCCTTTGAGGGAGCAAATTCGGTAATTTTATTGCAGATATAATCGGCCGTCCATTTTGAACAGGCGTCATAATCTTGTTTTATAATAACACGCATTTAATTCTCCGTATGCGTGGATTTTAACATAAAAAAACTAAATTTGTAAACAGGGCGTATATTTTAAATTTTTACTTTTGTAATATTCAACCTTATTCTGATATTATAACTTGCCTCTATACTTATAATTTAGTATATTCAATAAGGAAATTAAGTAATCGTTTGATAATTTCCAAAATTTTAATGACTAGGAGTAAAAAAATGGCAATGGTAAAAATTACCGTCGAAAATTTCGATGAAATATTAAAAACCGATAAACCGGTTTTAGTAGATTTTTGGGCACCGTGGTGACCGGGCTGTGTGCAGCTCAGTCCTGAGCTGGAGGCGGCCGAAGCCGAAGTCGGTGATAAGGCCGTAATATCTGCATGTAATGTAGATAATGCAAGAGAACTTGCAGCCAAATTTAAGTTTATGACTATTCCGACTCTTATTTTATTCAAAAACGGAAAAGAAGTAGACAGGCACTCGGGTTATTTGGAAAAAAGCGAACTTGTACAGTTTGTATCAAAGCATATCTAAATTCCGAAAAGGGGCATTAGCCCCTTTATAATTTTCACACCTTATTGCTTAAAGCTTTATTTTCTGTTAAATTCCCGCTTATATTTATAGATTTTAAGAGATATATATGAATAAATTCAGTATAGAATTGGACGGCTTTTGCGGCACCCTTTTTACAGCCGAACGGGCTTTCAATAAAAATAAAGTTGTAATATTTGCAGGAAGCGCGGACGGCGGATATACATCTTCAAAAATAATGGCGGAATTATTTTCCAAAAACGGAATCAATTCCCTTGCCTTGGATTATTCAGGCTGCGGGAATAATACACAAAAATTTGAAAATATTCCTCTGGAGTACGCGGAAAAAGCCGCTTTAAAAATGCGGCGCATGGGCTTTACAAAAATAGGAATTTGGGGCTTTGCGGAGGGAGCCGTATATGCATTGGCGGCAGCGTCCTTTTTTCACGATATAAGCTGTGTTATAGCCCTGGCCCCCTTACATCATTTTATTTGCGGAAAAATCAATCCGTCAAAAGTATTAAGGAAAAAGCTTATACCCGTTTCGGCATTTTCCCTTGCAGGACAGCCTTTGCCGTTTTTTATTCCGCCTAAAATAAATAAATTTAAACTTGCGGTGCAAATGTTATTTGCAAGAAAAATACCTACTGCCGATATTTACCGTGAAGCAATGCTTAGCGCTTCACAGGCCTCCGTTATCCCTGTGGAACATATAAAAGGACAGGTTTTACTGATAAGCAGCGATGAAGACTCAATATGGCCGTCAAAATATTCTTCGGAGCAAATCATAAACCGCTTGGGAGAAAATCATTTCCGTTTTAAAAAAGAACATTTGGCATATCATTTTTGCAGCAGATATTTACTCCCGTTCAATCTTGCCGGAGTAAGATTAAAAAAGAAGCTTAAATATTTTAAAATAGAAAGAAGGAATTTTAAGAACTGCAATAAAACGCGTATTGAAGCCTTTAACCGAATATTGGAATGGTTAAAGGCTTGGTAATGATAAGATTATTTGCCGTTTACAATAGCGATACCGCTGCTGGCTCCGATTCTTGAACAGCCTAAACTTATATAAGTATCGGCGTCCGCTCTGGTTCGCACCCCGCCGGAAGCTTTTATTTTTGTATCTTTTTTTAAATATTTTTTAAAAAGCTTTATGTCTTCTACGGAAGCGCCTCTGCTGCCGTAACCCGTAGAAGTTTTTATATAATCCGCACCTGCTTTTTCTATTATTGAACAAATATCGGCAATATTTTTTTCTTCCAGATAACAGGTTTCTACAATTACTTTTAAAAGAACATTTTTTTCATGACAAGTTTTTGTAATTAGGGTAACTTCATTTTCGGTAAATTGTAAATCCCCTTGTAATAGCTTTCCCACATTTATAACCATATCGATTTCTTCGGCTCCGTCGGTAATTGCCTGTTTTGCTTCCGCTACTTTTATTTCCGTAGACGATGTTCCGAAAGGAAAAGATATTACACTGCAAACTTTTACATCGGAACCTTTTAGTTCTTTCGCAACCAATTTTACATTACAGGGGTTAACACAAACCGATGCAAACTTATACTGTTTAGCTTCATCACAAATTTTAATAATATCGCTTTCCAAAGCGGTAGGTTTTAATAAAGTGTGGTCAATATATTTATTTATTTCCATTATAATCTCCTATGCATTAAGGATAATATATATTAAAGATTTTGTCCATAGCAAAGTTTATATACGGAATAAATTAAGATAAAAATTTTATATAAATCAGCTAACCGTAAATCGTTGACAGCACATAAAACTTATGTTAAACTGAAAGTATGATGGATTTCAGCAGAAGGCTGCCTATAGGCGTACAAAGTTTTGAAGTTATGCGAAGCGATAAATTTCTTTATGTCGATAAAACGGAATTCGTTTACCGTCTCGTTAATTCAAGCAGGGTATATTTTTTAAGCCGTCCGCGCCGCTTCGGTAAAAGCCTCTTTCTTTCCACATTGGAAGCCTTCTTTTTAGGCAAAAAAGAATTATTTACAGGCCTAAAAATTACGGAATCGGAAGACGCTCAAAGCACCCCGTGGAAAAAATATCCGGTTCTCCGCTTTGATTTCAGCCCGAAAAATTACGAAACTGAAAAATCAATTTACGAGATTATCGATTCGAATTTATCGTCAATTGAAACTATATATTCCATACCTAAAACAAAGGACGCTCCTGAAGACAGATTTAAATTTATTTTAGAAACCTTACATAATAAAACCGAAGAAAAAGCAGTCGTGCTTGTTGACGAATACGATAAACCTCTTTTACAAACGATGAATGTAAACGAGCATTTAAATGAAAAATACCGAAACGTTTTAAAAGCATTTTATTCTGTATTAAAAAGCTGTGACCATGTTATACGCTTTGCCTTTTTAACGGGAGTTACCAAGTTCAGTAAGGTAAGTATTTTCAGCGATTTAAACAATTTACGTGATATCAGTATGGAAGAAGAGTTTACGGCAATTTGCGGAATTACTCAAAACGAACTTGAAAATACTTTTAAACCCGAAATAGAAGTCTTGGCGGAAAGAAACAGGTTAAGCTATGAGCAGTGTATAAAAAACTTAAAACAAAAATATGACGGTTACCGTTTTTATCAAAATTGCGAGGCGGTGTATAACCCTTTCAGTTTAATAAACGCCTTTGCAAAAAAAGAATTGGGAGATTATTGGTTTGAGACCGGAACACCTACATTTTTGGTAAGATATTTAAAAGATTATAAGTATAATATACCCGATTTGGACGGAAATGTGGAAATGAACGCATCGGGATTATCGGATTACAGGGCGGGAAACGATTCTGTAATACCTATTTTATTTCAAGCGGGATATTTAACTATAAAGGGCTACGACAGCGATTATAAGATGTATAGGCTAGGCTTTCCCAATGATGAGGTAAGATACGGCTTTTTGCATAATCTTTTACCGGAATATTCAAATTTAAATTTCGGGGATACGGCGTTCAGCATAGTAAGTTTTACAAAAGACCTTAGAGCCGGACGGGTGGAAGAGTTTATGCAAAGATTAAAGTCCATAATGGCGAGTATTCCCTACGATAATGTAAAGAAGGAAAGCGGAGAAAGTCTTGCATTAAGGGAGCATAATTTTCAAATATGCGTTTATTTGGTGTTTTCCCTTATGGGACAGTTTGTAAAAACCGAAACGCATTGTGCAGGCGGGAGAAGCGATTGTACGGTAGAAACCGAAAATACGATTTATATTTTCGAGTTTAAATTAAAAGGAAGTGCGGAGGAAGCCTTAAATCAAATAAGAGAAAAAAATTATGCGGAAGCATACAGGGCTGAAAACAAAGAAATAATTTTAATAGGCGTAAGTTTTAATGCGGAAGAAAAAACGGTAGATAAATGGGTCATAAATATGATATAACAATCCGTAGAGTTTGGAGGTAAGGTAATGTTTAAAACTCTTAATTTCGCTCATAGAGGTTTTCGCAGTAAATTCCCGGAAAACACAATGACGGCTTTTGAAAAAGCCGTAAACGCAGGCGCACACGGAATAGAATTCGATGTTCATCTTTCATCTGACGGAATCCCGGTAATAATCCATGATGAAACATTGGACAGAACTTGCAATGCTTACGGTTTTATAAAAGACTTTTCCTTTGCGGAGCTTGGAAAAATAAATGCCGCAGCGAAATTCCCGCCTGAAAATTTTAAAGAAAGTGCTGCAAATTGCTCAAATGAAAAAATTCCTTCACTTGAAGAATATTTTGATTTTATAAAAAAAACCGATATTATTTCAAATATAGAATTAAAAACAGGGGTTTTCGAATATGCCGGTATTGAAGAAAAAGTTTATGCTCTTTTAAAAAAATACGGTCTTAAAGAAAAATGTATTATTTCTTCTTTCAATCATGAAAGTATTTTACGTATGAAAAAAATAGACTCTTCTTTAGTTTGCGGCTTTTTAGTCGATTCTTGGGAAATAAATCCTGCCGAGAATTTAACGAAAAACGGAATAGAGTGTTATCATCCTTGTGCATACCGCTTAACAAAAAATTTCGTAGATTATATGCATGATAATAAAATCAAAGTAAATGCATGGTTCGGTTCAGTGCAAACCGATTATTCCGCCGTACTTAACACCGGACTTGATGCAATAATTACCGATTATCCTGATAAGATTGCAGCTCTTCTTTCAAACTAATCGAAATGTTAAGTTTTTGCTTTGTCTTTTTTTTGTTAATCGAAAAAAAGACAAAGTCCATATACTCTCTTACAGCCGGCCTCTTTTAATGCCGCAGCACAAAAATTAAGCGTTGCTCCCGTGGTCATAACATCGTCCAAAATTATAAGCGTTTCCGGAATCATTTGTTTTGCATTTTTTATAAAAATTTTACCCTTTAAATTTGTTTTTCGCTTTTCACGCGAAAGAGTTTTTTGTGCGGTGCCGTCTTTTCGTTTTAAACATCGAAGAATTTTAAAGTCATAAATATGCTCTAATTGAACCGCAGTATCTTCTATTTGGTCCCAACCCTTGTTTTTTATTTTTTTCGGACGAGGCGGTACAGGTACAATTTTTATATTTTGCAGCTCTTCTTTTTTATTCACAAAACAGGATATGGATTTTGCAAACACTTCCGCAAAACCTCGAACGCTGAAATTTTTCCAATGAACTAAAAGCTGACCGCATTTACCCTGATACGGATAAATTGAAAAAATCCTATCGCAGCTTTGCGGTATCGGCTCATTTTTCTCATCTTTTAAATTTTTTTCCTTTAAAATTGCCGTACGGCAATTTGTACAATACTCTTTTTCGGAAATTAAAAATCTTCCGCATTTTTTACAAAATTTTTCTTCATTCTTTAGCCGAAAATTAAGAGCATCCTCAATTTCCGTACTTGTACAAGCCGAGCAAATAGGAAGACCGCAATTTGTTTCCGTTCCGCATAACAAACATTTTTGAGGACAAATTAAATCGGCATAAATATTTCGCAAAACAACTTTGAACTTCAGTTTCAATTTTTTTAACATAAGAACACCTCATATATATTATCAGCTATTTTTTTTATTTTGCATAAGGTTTAAATTTTTTTTGCTGAAATATTTATCTTTATTGCTTCTTTAGAATTTTTTATAAAATAAAGTTTTAAGGTTAAGAGAAAGAATAAATAATTTAAGAAATTTCGGTTAGGAATTTTATATTGAATATACAAAGCGGAGTAAAACTTTTTAAAATAATATCTTTAAAATAAAACTTCCCCGTATATTTCGTACTTAAAAATATTAGAACGGAACATACGGAGAAATTGTCGTAAATTTTACGGTTTATGTTTTATTTACATTATTTCCATAAACGGAATAACCGAAAGTCTCATTGCATTTTGCAATACCGTTTTTGCAGCTCGTGCAAGCTCCAAGCGGGTAAAACTTAAATCTCCATCGCTTCCTGAAAGAATCGGACAATCCCTGTAAAACCTGCTGAAGGCTTTTGAAACTTCATACAAATATGAAGCTAAAATGCTCGGGTCTTTTCGCTCTGCAGCTCGTTCAACTTGAATGGAAAAGTCTTCCAAAGTTTTTAAAAGCGCCCATTCGGATTCCGTTGTAAGAAGCTCAGGTTTCAGCTTTCCGTTTTTTAAAAGTTCTTTATTTTCAGGCAATTCGGCTTTACGCAGTATAGATGAAATGCGCGCCCCCATGTATTGAAGATACGGCCCCGTGTTCCCGGTAAACGAAAGAGAATCTTTAGGATTAAAAAGCATATCCTTTTTCGGACTTACCTGTAAAAGAAAATAATGAAGGGCTCCTACAGCTATATTTTCGGCAACAGTACTTACATCGCCTACTTCTTTTTCCCTCCCGTTTTCTGTAATTTTTTTCAAAGCTTCGTCTTGCAAAGAATTTATTAAATCATCGGCATCTACTACAGTCCCTTCCCGGCTTTTCATTTTTCCTTCAGGTAAATTTACCATTCCGTAAGAAAGATGATATAAATCGTCCGCCCAATCAAATCCCAGTTTTTTTAGAACATAGAATAAAACCTTAAAGTGGTACTCCTGTTCGTTTCCTACAACGTATATCATTTGATTAAAAGGCCAATCGTTATGGCGTAAAATTGCAGTCCCTACATCTTGCGTTATATAAAGGGAAGTTCCGTCGCCTCTGAGCAAAACCTTTTTATCCAAATTTATAGGACTTAGGTCAATCCAAATAGAACCGTCCTCTTCTTTATAAAAAATTCCGTCTTCAAGACCTTTTAAAATCCGGTCTTTCCCTTTTAAATAAGTTTGGCTTTCAAAATAAAGTTTATCAAAAGAAATTCCCGTTCGCTTATACGTTTGCTGAATACCTTCGATTGCCCAACCGTTCATAGTTTTCCAAAGGCTTATAAGCTCCGCATTATCGCCGGCTTCCCAATCCAAAAGCATTTGTTTTGCTTCCGCTTCCGCTTTTTCAGGATTTTCTTTACTGTATTTATGGAAGGCTACATACATATCACCTACAAATCGGTCAGGCTTTACATTTTCCGTTTCGGGAGTTTTTCCTTCGCCGAACTTTTGATATGCAATCATAGATTTACAAATATGTACACCCCGGTCGTTTATTATGTTAACTCTAAAAACTTCAGCCCCGCAAAATTCCAAAATACGCGAAATACTTTCACCCAATACATCATTACGTAAATGCCCTACATGCAAAGGCTTATTGGTATTAGGGCCTGAAAATTCGACCATTATTTTTTTACCCGAAAGCGCTTTTACTTTTCCGTAGTTTTCTTTTTCGGTTAAAATTTTATTCAGTACATTGGAAGCTAAATTACCTTTAGGAAGAAAAACATTTAAATAAGGCCCGATTGCCTTGGGCTCTCCGAATTGTTTTAATTCCGGATTATTTAAAATACGCGAACAAAGTTCCGCCGCAATCTTAGGCGGAGCCGTTTTAAAAGTTTTAGCAAATACAAAAAGCGGAAAAGCAAGGTCTCCCATATCGGCATTCGGAGGCGTTTCCATATTTAAACTTTCGCTTTTAATTTCTTCACAAGCGTCGGGTCTTATCGCATTTAAATTTTCGGCTATGATTTTTTGCCAAGTTATTTTAATATCTTCCATAATAAGGAAATTATAACACAATTAAACAGGTTTTTCAATCGGTTTATTAAAGAGAATTTACGGCCGGCCTTGTTCAGCCCAATTTACGGTTTTATCCATTTTTTGTAAAACGGTCTTTGTTATTTCCGAAATTAACTCTTTCGCATTTACTTTTCTGTTTTTTAATATACAGCGGTGTGCAAATACGGCAGGAGCTATAAGTTCAAAGTCGGTATCTTCAACCCAAGAACGACCTTTAGAAAGTGCCGCAGTTTTTGCAAGTTGTAAAAATTGAAGTGAAGAACGCGGAGATGCACCAAGTTCAATATCCGGATGAGAACGCGTTGCATTGCAAATTTCTATAATTGCTTTTTGTAAAGCCGAGTGACAAAAAACATCAGCCTGCTCTTTCCGTGAAGAATAAATATCCGAAACATTTATGACGGGAACCAAAGCCTGCAAGGCTAGAATGCCCGGATTACCCTGCAATATTTCAAGAGCGGCCTTATCATCGGGATAACCTATGGAAAGAGAAACCATAAATCTGTCAAGCTGTGCAGGCGGTAAAGGATATGTCCCTAAAGTTTCTATAGGATTTTGTGTGGCCGCCGCAAAAAATAAATCGCTTAGCCTATGAGTTTTTCTTCCTACCGTAACCTGCCTTTCTTCCATTACTTCAAGAAGCGCCGACTGAACTTTGGGCGGTGTTCTATTAAGTTCGTCAGCCAAAAAGATATCACAAAAAACGGGGCCTTGCATAAATTCAAAGGTTTGTGTTTGAGCATTAAAAATATCCACACCGGTTATATCATAAGGCAACAGGTCGGGCGTACATTGAAGACGTTTAAATTCGGCTTGACAGACTACGCTTTTATCTTCCGATAAAGTATCTTCTTTTTTAATCAGTTTTGCAAGAGCCTTTACCATTGTAGTCTTACCCACTCCCGGAATATCGTCAAGCAAAACATGTCCGCCCGTTAAAAATGCGGATACAAAAATAGAAATAACTTCATCTTTACCTTTTATAACCTTACCTATACCGTTTTTTAACTCTTCAATAATTTCCTTCGTATTCATAATAAAACAGTATACACGAAAACATTATTTTGTCTACCTTATAATTTTATTGTAAACATTTTTTTTACAAGCCCGTTCACCGCTTTTTTAAAATTCGTTTTATCCAATTTTTCTATATTAAAATTTTGAGTAAATAAAGGAAATCCGTTTTTATTTAAAAGTCTAAACGATAATATGCTATTAAGATATTTTATTTGTAATTCAAATTTTGAATTTGAATCGGTATTAAATCGTGAGGAATTGATAATAGAAAAAATTTTTTTCTCGGAGATTTTTACACTTTTATTCTTTTGCAAACTTATGTTTATTTTAACGGGCAAATTAATATCATATTGTAAAAAGGCGGCGGGGTTTATATCAAAAAGAGACTCCAAATACAAATAATAAAATTTAGGCGAACGCTTGTTTGCAATTTTTACTCCTTGTGCATATAGTTTACCTATGGAATCTTTTTCCCATTCAGGATTCATTTTAGAAATTCCGTCATTAAGCATTTTTAAATCTTTTTCAATAAGAGCTCTTTCGGCAATATAACTGCCTTCACTTTTAGGAATAAATTCCGTTTCTATTTTTTCGGCATTTTCAAAATATTTCAGCTGCTTATTTCCCTTATCTTTAAATGCTTCAAAATAAAGAGAGTTTATCTGTAAAATATATGAAGAGTCATTTAAAAAAGGTTTGCCTTCTTTTTTATATTCCTTTGCAACTTTTAACGAATAAACTCTGTAAACGGAATCGTAATACTTATATTTTAATTTATAATTGATTCCATTAAAAACCGTTTTTATCCAATCGAAAAAATTTAAACTCAATTTTGTTTTTTCAAAATTATATTTTTGCTCATACAATGCCTGTTTAAATTTATAAATAGAACTCTTAAATTCGTTAACGCTTAATCCGTAGTTTGAAATCCATGCCTCATCGGTATTATTAAGTATCCCCGACAAAAGCTGCTCGGCCTGCTCAAAATTACCGGTTGATAAAAATATATTTCCGGCATTTAAAGTACCTAAAGGAGTATTGTCAATTGCCGCTGCCGCCGTATATGCCGCAAGAGCTTCTTTAAAATTATTTCTTCGAGCCTCCAGCTCTCCTATCATCATATAACTTGAATTGCGCTCCTGCATTTTTAATGCCGCTTCCGCATCTTCAAGAGCTTCCGCAAAATTATAAAATGAACTTTCCAAAATTGCCTTATTGTAATAGTAAATTGAAGCGGAGTATTTTTTATTTTCGGCTTTTGCATATTGAATTGCCTTTGTATAAAATTTTTTTGAATTTTTATAATCAAAAATCTCGCTGTATAAGGTTCCGAGAGAGTTGCATACCGAAAGATGCTCGCCATAACGTTTTATATTATCCAAGCAAAATGCAATACCTTCTTTTGCTTTATGACATTTAAAACAAAGCCAACCGTAATTTGCGGCGGCGTAACGGTCTTCAGGAACATATAATAAATATTTTTTAAGATATTGCAAGGCTTCTTCATTTTGATTTAATGCGGCGGAAGTGTTCGACAAGTAAAATAAAAAATCGGAATTATCTTTATCCAACTGTAAGCCTTTTTTAAAAAGTTTATATGCAGGCTGATATAATCCTTTATTGTAATAAATAATTCCAAGTTTTAAAGGAAATATATAATCATCGGGATATTTTTTCATTCCTGTTTGAAGGCTGTTTATAGCTTTTTCCCAATTTTCAGCAGCAATGCCCTCATCGGAAACGGAGAGTATTTCTTCAGGTGTTTGTGCATAAAAATAGGAAACGAAAAAAATAAGCTCTAAAAGCAAAAATACTTTTTTTAACACTTTTTAACCTCCGTTTTATTTTATTCCGATTTGGAATTTTTTAAAATTAAAACAGCATCATTTACGTCCTGTTCGGAACATAAAGGCGCAAACTTCGCTTTTTTTACTAAAGCATTCATTTTTTCAATTGCTTTAAAACTTGTATTTTTCTTTTTTTTCTTATTAAAAATCATTCCTGCCGTCAAAACACGCCTTCTATTATTTTTAGAAAACTTTAAAACCGCATACGGGAAAATTTTATACAGCAAAAACAAAAAAAGCACAATTAAAATAATCGTTATCCATAAAAATGAGATATGTTTTTTTAAAAACTTTTTAATATAATCCGAAACGGTTTGTTCCGTTTCTTTTTCTTCCGCTTCGGCATATTGTATCTCGTTTCTATTTTCCAATATTTCACTTAATAAAGAATTAAATTCATCTCCTCCCGGATTAAATGAAAAATTTAAATTTTCTCCTGAAGCCAATTGTTGTGTAGTCGCATCAAAGCTAAGCCAGCCGATTTCTGGAAAAAAAACTTCCGTCCATGCATGAGCCATATTTGCACGTACCGGATAATAATTTAAAACCTCAGATTCCGGTTGAACAAAAAAACCTACAGCAACACGTGAGGGAATCCCTAAACTTCTCAGCATTAAAGCAAACGAAAAAGCATAATAAGTACAATAACCTTTTTTTGTTTCATTTAAAAAATACTTTAATTGATTTCCATCGGGAGCTTTGCCAGGTTTTAGCGAATATCTGAAATCTCCATCGGTAAAATAGTTTTTAATTGCAAGTATTTTATCCAAATAACCGGGAATATCCTGAGTAAGCTCTTTTGCTTTCGGATTAACGAGTGAAAAAGTATCTTCGTCTATTTGAGTATAAAATTTTAAATCGTTCGGGCTTAATCCCTCTTCATCATTTCCTAAAGGAGGAGCTTCACCGTAAATATCTCCTGCAAACGAATACACCGCCTCGCTTATTACCTTATATCCGCCGTTAAATTTTTTACTATCCCAAATTGTATAGGGTATTACACTTGTAGGATAATCCATTGCAATAAAAGAAGAAGGTGATAAGTTCACAAAAAAATATTCCTGCTCCGCCGTTTCACGCAATAAAAATTTTTTATGCGGAAGATTTTTTTTGGTTTTAGGTAAAACCGTTATTTGAGGTTTTTCATCCGGAGCGGTTTTTTCATAAAACCCTTTTGACTTATCCCAGCCGGAAAGATATAGACGCCGAAGCATATTATGAGAAAACTCTCCGTTAAAATGGGCAACTAAAACCAAGTCGCCGCTCATTTTAATTTCACCTTGAAGAGTAAGATAATCGGAAAAGTCGAACTGAAAAAGAGTAGGCTGTAAAAGCCCGCCATGATTCACAACGGAATTTTCATTATATTTTTTTACAATAAAAAACAAAATAAAAACTAAAGCGGGCAGCAAAAAAAGAAAAAATTTTATCTGCCTTTTTCCGAATTTAAAAGATAAAAAAAGACGAGTCAATTCGGATAATAAAAATACGATTGAAAAAATCACCGCATATATGTAACGGTCAAAAACGGAAAGCGAATAATTCTCCTGTGTCCAAAATAAACTTGAGAATAAAATAAAAAACAGCACCGGTTCAAAGCTGCGGTATTTTTCTTTTTTTAAAAATAAAACTGTTGTTGCCGAAACAAACAAAGTTTGCAAAAATAAAAACGGGATAATTATTCCCAGCCGTAAATAAAGTATATCGAATATTTCAAGTGAAATTATTTTACAAATAAAAAAAATAATAAACCAAAATATAATCCCCGTAAAAAAAATTAAAAATATTGCAGACGACAGTTTTATTTTTTTTTCTTCCGCTTTAAAACACAAGAAAAAAATTATAAAGCTCCATACAGGTAAAATAAGGGGAGGTAAAATCTCAAATAAAAAAAGAGACGGTATAACGCTTAACAATAAAACCGAAAAACTTCTAAACAAAAAAATTACTTTAAATCGTGTAAGCATAAAATCCTTCCTTACGCATTTCTCCGGCAGAAAATTCAATGCATTCATTTAGTTCGGCGGTAAACGCTTCACATTTTTTTTCATGTTGTGTTTTAAATAAAAACGAATATAGTAAGCCCTCAGACTTTTTAGTATTTTTCTTTATTCCGAAATAAAATGCGCATTTATTTTTATAACCGGAAAAAGCTTTTATTAGAAATTTATAATTTTGCACAATAAAATCGTCAGGCATAAAAAAACACAATAAACAATTTTTTTTGTCCTTTTCATCGGTTAAAACCGGAAGTTTAAAATTTTCAACTTGTTTATTTTTGCGGACAACATAAATTTGAGGAATGCAAAAAGTTCTTTTTATCTTTTCAAGACCCGTTTTATCATCTGCAAAAATACTTACGGTTTGAAAAACCTTTGTTAAATTATCATAAAACAAAATATTAAAAGAAATATTATGCTCATATAAAAAAACGGCAATAGAAGCGGCCTTATTTATAAAATCATCATAAGCGTTTTTATAAAATTCATTTCCGCTAAAAACAACCGGTTCATTAATATATACGGTAAAAAACCGTTTAGGAGGAGGTACAAAATCGCCTTGCTTTATAGACAGCTCCCGAGTATGTGCAAAAAGTTTCCAGTTTATTTTACGCGTATCATCTCCGGGTATGTACGGGCGTACATCATATAATTCATCATTTCTGCGTAAATTGCTTTTATTATCAAAAGTTTCATTAAAAATTTCAGGAAGCTCAAAAACTTCCGCTTTACCGATAACCGGCTCAATAAAAAGTTCTTTTATATTTTCTTCTCTTTGTAAAAACCTAAACGAAAAAAAACCTGCAATATCCGAAAGCTCCGCATATTCATATTTAAGAAAAAACCTGCCTCGTTCATTTTGCGGAATGACTCCTGAAGTTTCGGTTTTGTTAAGCTTAATACGTAATATAAGCCTTCGGCTTTTTAGATTGTCTTTATCGGTTAAAAATTCAAAACAATAAAACGGAATAACGGCAGGCAAAAGAAAAGGAAAAGCTTTTTTTTCTCTAATAGGAGAAATTAATATTTCATTATTCTTTATTTCAATTTTAAAAACCGCATTTTTCCAAAAACATATACTTATTGATAAAAAAATAATTGCAAGCAAAATATATAAAGTTAATCCGGCGGCGCAAACAGACGAAAAGATTTCCCCCCGCACTAAGCCTGAAAAAAGCAGCAAAACGGAAAACAGTAAATATATAAAGCCTAAAGATGTTAAACGGAATTTAATCACCGTAAAATAGTAACATTTTTTTTTAAATAATTCAATTGCGGAAGTAAATATAAAATAAATAAAAAAAATTCTTGACAGCTGAAAAAATACGATTTATACTATAAGCTGTTCAAATCATTGCATTTGTAACAAATTAACATTTTTTTCATGGAGGATAAAATGAAACGTACTAAAGTTTTTGCGGTTATACTTATTGCTTTAATGCTGATAACACCCGCATTTGCAGAATCCACACCGATTCCCGGCTTAAGTTTCTTTAAGCTGGATAACGGCTTGGAGGTATTCGTGCTTGAAAATCACGCCGTACCTCTTACAAGGATTCAAATCACATTCAGATGTGGAGCTCTTACTCAAACACCTGAGACTTGCGGAATTTTCCATTTATATGAGCACATGCTGTTTAAAGGAAATAAAAGGTATAAAACCGAAACGGAGTTTTCTGCGGCTATGACGGAACTTGGGATAGCCGGCTGGAACGGAAGCACTTCAACCGAATATGTAGAGTATCATATTACACTTCCGTCAAGCAAAACAGGAAAGGGGCTTGAATTTTGGTCCCATGCAATGCGCGACCCGCTGTTTGATAAGGAAGAGCTTGAAATCGAAAAAAATGTAGTTTGTAATGAAATAAACGGAGACAGAACAAGACCTACAGTCCCTATTTACGCAACTATCACAAAAACTATGTTTCCGAAATTTCCTTGGAGAAGAGATGTTGCCGGTTATGATAAACTTGTACGGGCTGCAACGCAGGAAATGCTAAAAGAAATGCAAAAAACTTATTATATCCCTAACAATGCGGCCATCTTTGTTTCAGGAGATGTTAATCCGAAAGAAGTTCTTGCCGAGGTAAAAAAATATTACGGAGATTGGGAAAAAGGCAAAGACCCTTGGGACCCTATGCCTGAACCTCAAATCCGGCCGGCAGTAAAAGAACCGGTCTATTTCGTATACCCCGATTCTTCCTTTTATCAGGGATTTTCAACTTTTTATATGTATATGAGAGGTCCCGATGTAATTCGAGAACCCTCTTCTACGTATGCGGCGGATGTATGGGGAACGCTTTACGGCTTAACTACCGGAAAATTTAAAAACAATATATTTACAGCTATTCCGAAATTATATGAAAAGGACCAAACTTGGGCTGGATATTATACTCAAAGAGACGGCGGAGAAATAAATTTCGGCTCCATAGCCCTCATTGATTCTTCAACATCTACAGCCGAACGGGCAAAAAATTTTAAAAACGCAATATATGAAGAAGTAAAAAAGACTGTAGCCGATAAAACTTATTTCGAAAATAAAGACTTTACCACAGTAAAACGTAAACTTGAAGACGAACAGATTTTAAGTTTGGAAAAACCCGATAAATTTATGGAAAGCTTATCGTTTTGGTGGTCATGTTCTTCAGCCGATTATTTTTTTAAATATTTAACCAATATGAACAAGGTTACAAAAACCGATATAGATAAATTTTTGCAAACATACGTTTTGGAAAATCAGCCGATAATTATCGTAAGAATGAATATGGACGATTATAAACGGGAAGCTGAAAAATTCAAAGAAGAAGGTTTTAAAGTTATAACCAGAGAAAATTGCTTCTGGTGGGGAGAAAACAAATGAAAAAAAGATTTTTTATTGCGGCAATTATAAGCGTCGTTTTTTTCTTTTCGTGTGAAACAACGCCTCCTGCGGTTCAAATGCAAGGTATTGAAACCGCAAGTGATTTTATGAAAGCAAATGTACCTCTTATTTCCATGCACACGCTTGATAACGGTATTACAGTTATAGTAAAAAGACAAAACACAAATAGAATTTTTACTATGAATGTCGTATACAACGGCGGTCTTGCAATGTTGCCTGAAGGAAAAGACGGTTTAGAAAGTTTAACTCTTTCTACAATGATTCGGGGCTCAAAAAAAATACTCATTTGAAGACATAAAAAGAATCTCCGTAGAAAATTCAAGCAGTATGAGTGCCTCCGCCGGAATAGATATATCATATCTCAGCTTATCTACAATTGATAAGTATTGGAATACAATGCTTGATATGTTCACGGACGCGGTCTTAAATCCCTCTTTCGACCCCGCACAGCTGGAGCTCGTAAAACATTCGGCAAATATGGCTATTAAAAAAAATATGAGCGACCCTTATCATTTTGCGGTAACAAAATTACATGAACGCTCTTTTAAAGGACACCCGTATGGCAAAGAAAAAGACGGAACGGAAAAGTCCATTAAGGATATAACAATTGACGATTTAAAAAATTGGCATTCCGAAAAACTTACCGCCGAAAGAATGTTCATTGTTGCAGTAGGTAATTTTAATCCTTCAAAACTTGTAAAAGAGTTGAATAAAACATTGGGTAAAATTCCTGCAAAACAAAATACCGTTCCTGAAATAAAACCGTTTGATTTTGCCCAAAACGTTTATACTGAAAATTTCGATAATTCCGAAGGTATAGCGTACATACGCGGCGATTACGTAATACCTCCGGTTGATTCTAAAGATTTTACCGCTTTACGGCTGGCTTACAGTATCTTGGACGAATTGCTTTTTGAAATTGTACGCACACAAAAAGCGGCCTGTTATTCCGTTTGGACAAATGCTCATTCTTTTAAAGCGGCTTACGGCTCCTTAGTTGTGTTTAAATCGGATAAGCCTACCGTTGCAAAACTTGCTTTTGATGAAGCTATTGCAACTCTTGCCTCAGGTAAAACAATAAACTTAAAAGGGCAGGGAATAAAAAGCGGCGAAGGAACGGTTTCAAAATCCAGCGGACCGAAATACGCTCCCATTGAAGAAAATATAGAAGCATACAAAGCGAAATTTATAAACGGATTTTTCAGCGGACAGCTTACAAACGCAGCCGCAGCCTCACAAATTATAATAAGCTATGCCTATCACGGAAACCCTTACGAGTATCTAAAATTTATTGACAATATAAATGCCGTTACTGCCGAAGATGTAGTCAGAGTTATAAATCAATATCTTGTAAACGGAAAAGTAAGCTGGATTGTAGTTTCGGATAAGGAAGGCCTTTCAAAGGTTGACAAATCAAAATTTATGCAGTTTACGGGAACCGTTAAGAAATAGCAACTTGCTTCCGCCGATTAGGCGGGAGCATTTTTTTAACAAAAACCCGGGAGCACTACGGCACAAAAAGAATTAATCTACCGCTGCTTCCTTCCGGCTCTGACGGGGTTTGAAAAACCTTTTTTGCATAGGTCCCGGGACGGAGAGAGAGGGATTCGAACCCTCGGTACCATCTCTGGCACACACGACTTCCAATCGTGTACCTTCGACCACTCGGACATCTCTCCAAAAAAAATGTTTATCGAAATGCAATACCGACCGTCTTTTCCGCCTTCCTTAAAGAATTAAAGAAAGCGGAGAGAGGGGGATTCGAACCCCCGGTACCTTACGGTACAACGGTTTTCGAGACCGCCCGATTCAGCCGCTCTCGCATCTCTCCAAAACAAAAAAATAGCCGGTCCGGATACCAAAAATATCCTATAGCCGGCTATATGAGGCTAGGCGGGTTCGAACTGCCGACCTTCAGATCCGCAATCTGACGCTCTATCCAGCTGAGCTATAGCCTCGAAATTACAAAATACTTTATCACGGAGTAGGGGGGATTCGAACCCCCGGTACCCGTAAGGGCACAACTCCTTAGCAGGGAGCCCGATTCGGCCGCTCTCGCACCACTCCAGAGTTCCACATCTAATATGGACTTAAGGTTTACATATACCGGTTTCAGTAAAACCTTACGGAGCGAGAGGGATTCGAACCCCCGGTACCTCTCAGCACAACGGTTTTCAAGACCGCCGCCTTCAACCGCTCGGCCATCGCTCCTAAAATGTACTGAGCAGGATAACCTAAAATAGCCGGTTTTGTCAATAGGTAAATGAAGTTTTTATATATTTTATATATAAAAAATCGGACGGTTTTGCGGAATAAAAACCCTCCGATAAAACATCATAAGTCTTATTTAACCTTCTTTAATATTATCTTTTCGCGTTTTCAATATCTTTAACTGAAGGAGACTTTACTTTTTGCCATACGGAAACAAATTTATAAGCGGTTTTAACACCGTTTTTTGTTTTTGTATACTCATCGGTTATGGTTAAAGAATCCTTATTAAAAGAAAAACTACCATCTTCACCTGCTGCAATTATCAGTTTATTTCCGTCTACGGTATAAGAGTAAGCGGGACCGCGTGTAAGTCCAGGCTCCTTACCCCCCTCTATTTTAGTTGCTTTATAACACAAGCCGCTTTTTGTGAAACACCAGTACTTATATATGGTAATATCTCCGTTTTTATAAGGATATGTTTTAGGGTTTACCAATATGCCGTTTTGATATTCATTGCTGGTTTTTAACTCCCACACTCCTTGAAATTTACTTTTCATAGAACAGCCTGAAAATATGGTTATAAAATTAATCGCAAAGATTAATGTCCCGATAATAAATCCTATATTTTTCCGTTTCATACATATACTCCTTTTTGCAAAACATTTTTTTGCAAATTTTTAAAATTTATCTTATAGAATTGAAACAGATTGATTCCGCCTTTGTATATAAAAAATACAACAACCTTAAAATATTTCAAACTATAGATATTTTTATTTTACCCCCCCCCCCCCCCCCATTGTCAAGCCCTATTGACACGATTTTCAGTAAATTTTTAAAAACATCATAAGTCTTGAAAAAAATCGGGAATAAATATATATTTTTATACGGAGTATGCTTTATGACAAATTCGATTGAAACGGAAACAAATTTAAGCGGAAAAACAATTTCAAACAGATTATGGAAACTTGCCTACCCTACAATGATTTCCGTCGGGCTTCAAAGTTTATATGATATTGTAGATATGGCATGGGTAGGGCAAATTTCAAAAAAAGCGCTTTCAGGTGTTGCCATTTTTTCTTCAATTTATATGCTTTTTACTATTTTAAACGAAATTGCGGGAGCAGGCTCCGTTTCAATGATTGCACAAAATTACGGACGCGGAGATATCGAAAAAACAAGACGGATTGCGGAACAGACAATAAGTTTTAAAGTTGTTCTTGCAATAGTATCCGCTTTTCTGCTGGCCGTATTTTTAAAACCGCTTTTGTATTTTTTTCTTCCTGACGAAGAAGTTATAAAAAACGCTCTCGATTACGGCAGACTTAGAATATTTTTTATTCCGATAATGTTTTCCTCATATTCCGTAAACACTATTTTTAGGTGTACCGGAGACGCTAAAACCCCTATGCATATTATGCTGATTGCCGCAGTACTTAATTTAATATTGGACCCGCTTTTTATGTTTGAAATAATTCCGGGAACAAGTATAAGAGGTTTAGGTATGGGAGTGTTCGGAGCGGCACTTGCAACGGTCATAGCAAGAACAATAAGTTTTTTATACGGGTTTATCATTTTACTTACGGGGAAAAAACATATTTCAATAAGGTTTAAGGGGCTTTTTAAGCTCGATAAAAAAATCGATAAAGATTTATTGTCTATAGGTTTCCCGTCCGGAATAAATTTACTTGTCCGCACGGTTGCCCAAGTTACAATTATGAAATTCGTTACCGTTTACGGGGCCGATGCCGTAGCTCTTGCAGGCGTCGGAGGAAAATTCGCACAGTTTGCTTTTATGCCGATTTTCGGCTTTAATATAGGAGGCTCCACCTTAATAGGACACAGCTTGGGCCGCGAAAATATTCCGCAGGCAAAACTGATTGCCCGCCTTGCGGTCATATTAACTTCTGCGGTAATAGCCTGTTTTACTCTGGCTGTTTTTATAATACCCGAATTCCTTTTAAAATTCTTTTTTAAAGACGACACGGCAATGATTGCACAAGGGGCTGTAATGATACAATTTTTTTACTTATCGTTTTTAATTCTTGCCGCAGCTTTAGGTTTTTCATCCGTGTTTACAGGCTCAGGCCATACAAAACCTCTTTTATACTCCACAATTACTTCACGCTGGCTGGTTCAAATTCCGGTTTTATTTTTATTTGTGAATATTTTGCACTTACCCTTATATACCGTATGGTTTTCTTATATTATTTCGGAAGCCGCCGAATTTTTCGTAATTTTTTATCATTATAAAAAAGGCGTTTGGTGCTGCAAGCGAGTTTAAATTTATTTTATAGGTTAAAAAATCTAAATAAGGATTTTATAAATGCTAAGCTATAGACACGGATTTCACGCAGGGAATACGGCGGACGTTTTTAAACACTCCGTTTTGTTTTCGTTTTTAAAATTATATACACAAAAAGCAAAGCCTTTTACCGCTTTCGATTTAAACGGAGGCTCTGGGGTGTATGATCTTTTAAGCGAATGGAGCGTACAGACAGGCGAAGCGGATTTAGGTATTGTCCGTTTATTAAAACTTTATAACGAAAAAAAACTACCTTATCCTATCCCCGAAGACTTTAAAAACTATTTGGAATTTTGTAAGACGAATTATAAAAAAGACAACTCTTATTACGGTTCACCTGAAATAATCCGCTCATTTTTACCTCCCGAATCTAATTTGATTGTTACGGATTTACATTCCGCAGAAGCGGAAAATTTAAAACTGCGTTACAAGAATGTACAAAATATTCATGTACATAAAAGAGACTGTTACGAAGCCGTGTGCGCGCTGACGCCGCCCAATCCCGTACGAGGCTTCGCTCTTTTCGACCCGAGCTACGAAATTATTTCAGACTATAAAAATGTTGCAAAAGCCGTCGAAAAAACAAAAGGCAAATGGAATGCAGGAATTTTTATTGTATGGTATCCGCTTTTGGAACACCGCTTGACGGAAATACGCGAATTAAAACAGCGCTTAAGCGGTTTAAAAAACAGCCCGTATCTTAATTTTGAAGTTGAACACGGCTTATATTTAAAAGATTTTTACCTGTCGGAAAAAACGGAAGGTTACGGTTTACGGGGCTCAGGAATTTTTATTATAAACCCGATATGGGGTTTAAAAGAAAAATTGGAAGAACTCGTTGAGTATGTAAGCGGCGGAAACGGCCTTAATCCCGCCCTATTGTAATTTTTCCTTACAAGTGATACACTTCTTTGCATAAGCAGTGATAATACATTCTTAACGGAAAATTGTTAATCGGTTTCAATTTATAAACCTAAAATTTGAGGGAATCAAAATGAACTACATTGAAAATAATTTGGCAATACTTGCCTGCCCGGGCGGAGAGGCTTTTGCAAACCTTACAATAGAAAATTTAAGACATATTTATGCTCATAAATTTTATAATCAAAGTAAAAAATTAGCAAAGCGTTATTCCGTTGCCGAAAATGAAATGGTTCAAAAATTCAATTTTTACAGCGATTTATTTTCAAGCCGAATGTCGGTAAGCAGCGATACCGAAAAATTCCATCTTCCCAAATTTAAAGTGGACGCACGTTTTACTTATTTTATGAACGGAGAATTTAAAACCGAAATTTTGGAAACCATACGAGGAAAAGATGTTTATATTTTTCAAGATGTGGAAAACAAACAGGAAATAACGATTAACGAAGGAAAAAACAGAGAAATCTTTTCGGTAAACGACCATTTAATGTCGCTTATAGTAACAATAGATGCCGTCCGTCATGCGGGAGCGGGAAGAGTGTCGCTTGTACTTCCCGTTTATCCGTACAGCAGACAGCATAAGAAAAAAGGCAGGGAAGGTTTAACCGCCAGCTTACTCGGTCATATTTATGAAAACCTCGATGTAGAGCAAATAATTACACTTGATATCCATTCCCGCGAAATAGAAAACGCCTTTCATTCAACACGATTACAAAACCTTCACGCAAGTTACCAAATCATCAGAGAGCTTACAAAAATTGTCGATTTAAGTGCGGATTCAAATGAAGAATTTGTTGTTGTTTCTCCCGATTCCGGAGCCGTTGACAGGAATAAATTTTATTCTTCAGGTTTACAAAAGCCCCTTGCAATGATTTATAAAGAACGGGATTACTCCGTCGTTACGCAAAATGCAAAGCAGTCAAATATAGTAAATATAAAACTTTTAGGCGATGTAAACGGAAAGACGGCCTTCCTTGCAGATGATATGCTCGGAACGGGAGGCACTCTTTTAAAAGGTATGGAATTTTTAAAGGATAACGGAGCAAAAAAAGTCATTGCCGCCGTAAGTCTTCCCTTTTTTACAGGAGATGCGATTCAATTGTTTGATGAGGCATATAAAAAGGGTTTATTTTATCGCATAATAGGAACAAATGCGGTATACCATACGGAGTTAAAAGAAAAAGAGTGGTACATAGAAACCGATGTTTCAGGCCTTTTCGCTCAAGTTATAACAAGATTGCACGAAAATTTATCCCTTTCAAGCTTACTCGATAACCGCAGTATAATCGAAAAGCTTTTAAAAAATGCCTCTGCCGCAAAAAAATGACTTTTTGTTCGGCCGTCTTTGATATAGGCACCTCTTCATTAAAAGGCGCACTGATAGACAAAAACGGAAAAGTTTATATTCAAAGCCGCCTGTTTTTCCCCGCTGCGGTGGAAGCGGAAAATTGGTTTATTTCATTTGAAAATATGTTTAAACAATTTTCCGATTTTGCCTTTAACGGAAATATAAAAATTTCGGGTATTTGCATTTCGGGTAACGGGCCCAGCCTGATTGCCGTTTCGGGCGAAACAAATAAACTTCTTCTTTGGAATGTCCCGCTTTTAAAAAAAGAGCAAGCGGAAAACGATGCTGATACACAAAAACTTTTAAAAAAAACTTTAAATACCCGCTCCATTTTTTTACCGCGTTTTGAGGTTTTCTCTTTATTATTTCCGGAAGAATTTAAAAATGCCGAAACTTTTTTTTCAGGCCCGGAATTTTTAATTTATAAACTTACAAAAAATTGCGTTACGGTTTTACCCGAGGAACGTTATACCTGCGCATATTGGACAAAGGAAGAGTTGAAAGAATTTAAGATACCTTTAAAAAAAATTCCGCCTTTTGTAAAAGCCGGCAGCTTGTGCGGATTTTACCGTTCTATCCCCGTTTTTGCGGGAGTACCGGATTTTATAGCAGCCCTTATAGGAACCGATACCGTATATCCGGGAGCGGCTTGCGACAGAGCGGGCTCAAGCGAGGGAATAAACATTTGTGTAAAAGAAATTCCGCCTCCCGAAAAGCTGAAAGGTTTACGGGTCTTACCTTCTCCCGTTGCGCCGTTTTGGAACCTGGCCTTTATTTTATCCGATTCCGGAATCATTTTCTACGAATATATAAAAAAACACGGAGGAAGTTTTTTGGATTTCGATTCTTTTATGCAGGCTATTATTGATGAAAGGAATAATCCCAAAAACGGAGAAAGCACTGCGGCCGCCGGGAACCTTCTTGTAGAAAAAATTGCAAATGAGGTTAAAGCCGGAATGGATTTATTGGAAAATGCAGCCGGATTTCGTCCCGTATATACAATGTGCGGAGGGCAGGCAAAAAGCACCTTGTGGCGCAAACTCAAAGCCGAAATTACCTGCCGTAAATTTAAAATGCCGCGCCTTGCGGACGCGGAGCTTTTAGGCGATGCCGCAATTGCCTTTACTTCACTCGGAGAATACGGCTCCGTTTCGGAAGCTGCGGCGCTTATAAGCGGCAGCCGATACATAAACAAGCCTTTTTATTTACAAACCGATATTTAAAAAAACGGGAAGACGGGAATGTTTATAAAAACGATTCAAACAATTTTCCGAACAACAAACCCCAGCCGTCCACCATTACAAAAAGAATCAGTTTAAAAGGCATTGAAATTTGTACGGGCGGAAGCATAATCATACCCATCGACATTAAAATACTTGCAACAATCATATCGATTATAATAAAGGGCAAGTATAAAAATATACCGATTTGAAAGGCAATAGTAAGTTCATGCAAAATAAAAGAGGCTATCAAAATATGCGTAGGAACATCTGCAAGTGTATTGGGTTTTTCCAGTTTGGCAAGAGCCATAAAGGTTCTAATATGGCTAGGGTCTTTTTGCATTTGCTTATACATAAAATACCGCATAGGTTTTTCCGCTTCGCGGTAGGCTTCTTCAATGGAAATTTTTCCGTCCGACATAGGCTTAAAGGAATTGTTGTAAATTTCGGTAAAAACAGGCTGCATAATAAAAAGCGTTAAAAAAAAGGCGATACCGTTAAGAACCTGTGTAGGCGGAACTTGCTGTAACGACAAGGCTCTTTTTACAAAATCCAAAACTATACTTAACCGTAAAAAACTCGTCATCAATAAAAGAAGACTCGGAGCAATCGAAATAAGAGTTATAAAAATTAAAAGTTGAACTGAAAAAGCTACGTCTTTATTGGTTGAAGGCTCCCGTATTCCGAAATTTATAAAAGGGATTCTGCCGGCTTCACGGTTAGGATTTTGATTTGTTCTACCTGCAGTAGAACCGTCCGGGAAGTTATTATTTTGCGAAAAAAGTTCAAGAGGAGAAAAAAGAACGGCCGTAAAAAATAAAAATACAAAAAATTTCTTTTTCATTATTCCTCCGAAGGCTCACTTCCCTCAAGATTATTCCCGTTACGGAAGTCGGCGGCTTTATTTAAACGTTCATGCTGTGCGGCAAAAAAATCTTCCGAAGAGGCTTTCTTTTCCGCCTGTTTTTGAGGCCAAAATAAGGCAAAAACCGAGGAAAAATCTTTTTTGCCCGTAACGCTTTTTTTGTCGGCTTCCAAGTTCATTGCATCAACAAGGTTTTTATCTTCAACTTCTCCTATTTTGTTTATAGAAGAATCGGAAACTCCGATTATATAAGCCTTTTCACCTAGAGTAATAACGTGAATGCTTTTACCTTGAGCTATATTTATTGAGGATACGTTTTTTAAATAGGGGTCGTCGGTACCGAAAACACGGGTAGACTTTTTTAAAAACTTAATTACAACATAAGCTAAAATACAGACTATAGTCAAAGCCGCCAAAAGCTGCAATAAGCCGGTAATAGGAGTACTTATTCTATTATCGGCGGCGGAAGTAGAATTATTTTCCGTATTGTTTAAAGCGGCTATAGATGTTTGTTCTTCCGTTTTTTTCGTATCAAGTAAAATACTTTCTTCGGCAGGAAGTTTTTTACCGGCAACGGCTTCCTTATCCTCGCCTTCCGCAAAGAGTAAGAAGGAGGATATAATAAACAAAGTAAAAAAAACTTTTCTGTAAGAGCTCTTTTTCATTTTCCCACCCGTTAAATTCATAACAGTTAAAGTAAAAACTTATACATCGGCAATACGTTCCGCAGGAGATAGAATTTCGGTTATACGTACACCGAAATTTTCTTCTATAACTACAACTTCACCTTTTGCAATCGGCTTATGGTTTACAAGAACATCAACAGGTTCACCGGCTAATTTATCAAGTTCGATAATATGCCCTTCACCCATTCCGAGAATCTCTTTTATCATCTTTTTTGTTCGTCCGAGTTCTACGGTCATTTCCATGTAAACGTCCATAATAAGACCGATATTACCCTGCTCTTCTTGAGTTACAAACCCTTGAAGCGGCGGGAACTGCACCGGCTGAACACTCGCATTCATTCCCATATTTTGCATAGCCATACCGCCCTGCATACCTTGCATAGGCATCATTCCTCCTTGAGGCATACCCTGTGCGGCACCTCCGAAATTTTGAAAACCGTTTTGCATACCCTGCATACCTTGCGCAAAACCGCCCATAGCTTGAGAGGCTGCACCCGCTCCTCCGCCCGTCATCATATCTTGAGCTTGAGCGGCGGGGTCCGGCCCTGCCGTAGTATTTATAATGGCGTCCGCCGCACTTTCCGAAATTACTTCCCAAAATTTATATGCGCTGTTATCAAGCTGTATATTGTAAGTAATACTTATAAAATTACGCTGCGGAAGTCTAATCATTGCTTTAGGAACATGCAGCGACTCCGCAGGATTTGATACGACGCCCGACAGACCGCTTCTTTCAAGAGAAGTAACCTCCGTGCCGGCATATTGGGATACGGTTTCGCTTATTACCGAAAGAGCCATATCATCGATTTCGGTTCCTTCTTCGTGATTTACCAAATTAACTATTTTTTGCGCCAAATCAGGGGGCATTACGAAAACATGGTCCCCGGAAAGAGCTCCCGAAAAGTCTATAAGTGAAGCAACCGCCATTTCGGAAATATTTTGTAAAAACCCTTCCCTTTCCGTCATTTCAACTATGGGCTCCGAAATGCTCACGCTTTTTCCGCTCATAGATTCCAAATTTGAAGAAAGCCCCGGAATATTCCCGTTTACAAACTTTAATAATGCATTCTTTTTAAAATCCGATAAACCTGCATTTCCGGAGCCGCTTGAAGGCGCCGCGGCACCGGACATACTTACACCCGACAACAAAGCATCTATTTCATCTTGAGAAATTGAACCATCACTCATACAAATCTTCTCCTTCCGATGATAATTCTTCGAATTCATCGCCCGTAATATCTTCTATCTTTTCCAAAATCTGAACAGCCAGTTTTTTCCCTTTTACACCGGGTTGACATAAAAATTTAGGTCTGTTTCCCACACTTAAATTAAAAGGGTCTCCCACACGGATATTCGGAAGTCTTACAACATCTCCCGTCCTTAAATTAAGTACATCACGTATGGAAACATCAAGCGAACCTATTTCCGCAACCATATCGACTTCAACGGACGAAAGTTTATCTTTAATTGCCGCCGCATATTGCCCGGTTGAAGCCCTTCGTACGGAAGAAAACCAAAATTGTGTAGAAAGTTTCGAAATAATCGGTTCCAGCGTAATATAGGGCAGACAGATATTCATCATACCCTCTTCTTCGCCGACCTTTGTTTCAAGCGTTACCAATAAAACCATTTCGGACGGCGTAACTATTTGGACAAACTGCGGGTTATTGTCTATATTTGCCAAACGGGGGCGTAAATCGACAACAGTAGTCCACGCTTCGCGCATATTTGCCAAAATACGGACAACAACGCCTTCCATAACCGAACTTTCAATTTCCGTTAACTCGCGTTGAACCTTAGTGCCCTGCCCTTTTCCGCCGAAAAGTCTGTCAATAATCGAAAAAGTAACGGACGGGTCTATTTCCAAAAGAGCGCTTGCTCTTAACGGGTCCATATTTATAATTGCCAGTGTTGTAGGCGTAGGTATCGACCGTATAAATTCTTCGTAAGTAAGCTGCTCTACGGTTGCTACGTGAACATGAGCCATGCTCCGCAGCTGAGCGGAAAGAGAGGTGGTTGTAAGACGGGCAAAGGTTTCATGCATCATCTGTACGGTACGCATTTGCTCTTTTGAAAATTTATCGGGACGTTTGAAATCGTAAATTTTTATCTTACGCGTATCGTTGACGGCGCGAAAATCTTCGGTATCCGTATCTCCTGAGCTTATTGCGGTGAGAAGCTGATCTATTTCATCTTGTGAAAGAACTTCTGTCATGGCTCTCCTCTTATTTTACTGTTCGATAATATCGTATTGAGTAAAACGCACATCTTTTATTTTATTTTTGGTTAAAATATTATCGTTTATTTCATTTCTGATTTCTATCTTAATCTTTTCTTCCTGCTTTAATTCCGCAACGGTTTTATTTTTAAAATATGTCCGCAAAAAATCTATAATTTCGACTTTTCTTGCGGAAAGCTCTTGCGGAGTTGCCTTATCGTTGTTTGTATATCCTAAAGCAATTTCCGTAATTACCGTAGCGGGAATTCTGTCTTTACTTTGAACTTTAATACTGCCTATAGCTTGATACCATTGTAAAACGTCTCGTGTATCCCTGTATTCTTCCGAAACGGGATAATCGGAATAAGTTTTACCTTTTTTATCGCGTATATTCATCGTAATAACTACAACGGTAACGATAATTATTAAATTAGCTAAAACTATAACAACCCATTTTATCAATGTAGAAATAAGCCCGGAGCCGCCTTTTTTTACAGGTGCGGATACCGCAGAACTGTCCTGCATATCATCGCCGTCATCCATTAAATCGCTATCAGCCATAATTTTCTCCTCTTGTTCAATCTAAGCTTATAAGCTAAATAAAAGCTTATACATTATATCATTAAAAATGTCCTTCGTCCAGAATAATTATATCAACCCTTCTGTTATATGCCCGCCCCTCGGCAGTATCATTACTGAAAATCGGCCGTGTATCGGCATAACCGGCAACGGAAAAACGGGATTCCTGAGCTCCGAAATCGGTAAGGCTGTGCAATACGTTTATAGCCCGTGCGGAAGAAAGCTCCCAATTGCTCTTCCATATTTCAGGGTCGGTAGAGCCGGTGTCGGTATGCCCTTCTATACGGAAACGTCTTCCGGCAAGGTCATCGGAAGATAAAAACTGCGCAAGGTTTAAAAGCGTATCCCGTGATTCGGCAATGTTAAGCTCCGCACTTCCCGGATAAAAAAACATATCCGAAGCTAAACTTATAACAAGTCCGCGCTCATCGCTTGTTACGGCAATCTTATTGGTTTTTATATCCGGTGCAAAAAGCGAAACCGCTTTTTTAAGAGCTGTCCCTAAAGCCTTTCCCTTTTCCATAGAAGGAAGAGAGCTTATAGTATTGCCCAAATCGGATAAGGTTCCCACGGAAACGGATATTCCCCCTCCCGTGGGGTCAGCGCTAATCGATGCCGAAAGAGCTTGAAGCTGAACAATATCTACTTCCGACGGGTCAAAAAGCATAACGAAAAAGCACATCATAAGAGTAACCATATCCGCATAAGTAGTAAGCCAGCCGCTGCCTGCCGCCTTTGCACCTTTTTTCTTTCTCGCCATTTTAATCCTTTAAGACTTCCGCCTCTATCGATTTTCTATCCGCAGGACTTAAATAAGTTACAAGCCGTTGAGCTAAAATTCTTGGGTTATCTCCGGCTTGAATGCCCAAAACACCTTCTATAATCATTTCCTTGGCTTTTACTTCCAAGTTGTTTTGATATGTTAATTTCGTAGATATGGGAACAAAGAGCCAGTTTTGAAGAAATGAACCGTATAAAGTAGTAACAAGAGCAACGGCCATATTCGGTCCCAACGAGCTTTTATCGTCAAGGTTCAACAACATACCTATAAGTCCTATAACCGTACCCAACATTCCGAAACCCGGCGCAAGCGTTGCCCATGCATTTACAAGTGAAATCCATGTATTATGTCTTTCTTCCAATTGGTTAAGTTCGTTTTCCATTAAAGCCCGAATTGCTTCCCCGTCTATACCGTCAACAACGTTTCTTAATCCCGTACGCATAAAAGCGTCTTCAAAATCTTCGATTTCTTCTTCCAGTGCAAGAAGACCCGCTCTTCGGCTTTTTTCCGATAATGCTACAAATTTTTGAACAAGCGTTTTTTCCCCGTAATCCGCAGTTTTAAAAACCTTGCCCATAACCTTGAAAATACCGATTGTGTACGACAGAGGATAGGTCAAAAACAAACACATATAAGAGCCGCCGATTGTAATAAACATTGAAGGAACATCGATAAGACCTCCGAGCGAACCGCCCATAAACGCACCGAACGCTACGACGGCAACTCCTCCGAACAAACCTATAAACGACGCTATATCCATACATTCCCCTTTTTACCGTTACAATTCATTTTTAAACAACCCGATTTTTCGGCGGTAAGCGGTTATTGCTTCAAGAAGCTCTTCCGGCGTTTCTTTTACTATATAAAATTTACCGGAAAGCATTTGAAGCGTAACATCGGGATTACACTCGATTATTTCAATTTGATGAGGATTTATCCAGTATTTTGTCCCGTTTAACCGCGTTACCCGTATCATAAAATATCTCGTATTATACTATATTATCTCTTCAAATTCAAGACCGTTTCAAGCATTGTGTCGGAAGTTTGTATGGTTTTAGCACCCGCTTGAAAACCTTTTTGAGTTACAATCATATCGACAAACTGGTCGGTTAAATCAACGTTACTCATTTCCAAAGTACCGCCTATAAGCTTCCCTTTTCCTACCGTTCCCGAAACGGAGATATTTGCAACACCCGAGTTATTGGATTGTACATAAGTGTTTTCTCCGGCCTTTTCCAAACCGCCCTGATTGGCAAACCCGGCCATAGCTATTTGTCCGATTTCCTGTCTTACACCGTTGGAGTAAACTCCGGTAATTACGCCGCTTTGGTCGATTCTAAAGTTTTCAAGATACCCCATAGTGTATCCGTCCTGTTCATAAGCCCTCGTAGTACTATTTTCGGAAAATTGAGTTATAGTATTTTTTGAAGTTCCGATTTCGCCTAAATTTATATTGAAGGTGTGGCGTGTAGGAGCGCCGTCCGCCCCCGCATTTGCACCGACAACATTGTATGAAACTTGCATTAAAACCTGTCCCGCAGGAGCCGTTACGTTTCCTGCCGTATCGGTTACGGAAGCCAAATGACCGTTGTTGTCGAAACGTACAATAAATGTGTTTCCCGTACCGTCGGTTGTTCCTACACCGGTTCTGGTATCGCTTGCTTCGGCATTCGTCGGGTCTACGTTAACGGTTGCCTGCCAAGCATTTTGCTCGCCCGGAACACGGGTAAAATCTATTTGCAACTCGTGAGCCTCTCCGAAAGAATCGTAAACTTTAAATTCCGTAGACCATGTAGATTGTAAAATTTGAGCACGATTTGCATTTTCCGGCAGTTCCGGCAAACGTTTATCCAAGTTACAGGCATAATTTACATTTGTAGTGGCCCTTGCATCGATTTTTTGACCAATCGGAATAATTAAATCCTCGGTTTGCCCCGAAGTATTTATAATTCTGAACCCGTCGGCTTCCTCAGCCATCCAGCCCTGCACTCTCATTCCGTTTGCGGGATTTACAAGAGTGCCTTCTCTGTCAATTCCGAAAGCGCCGGCTCTTGTATAAAATGTTTTCTCTCCGTCTTTTAAAACAAAAAAGCCGTTCCCCTGAATCGCCAAATCGGTATTTACACCGGTAGTTTGCAAAGCGCCTTGTGTAAAAATAGTATCGATACTTGCAACCATCATACCTAACCCGACTTCTTTAGGGTTTACGCCTCCAAGTTCTTCGGTAGGTCTTGCGGCTCCGCTTAACTGTTGCGAAATGAGGTCTTGAAAATTTACCCGTCCGCGTTTAAAACCGGTTGTATTTACGTTTGCAACGTTATTTCCGATAACGTCCATTCTAGTTTGGTGATTTTGCATTCCGCTTACGCCGGAAAATAATGATCTCATCATATAATGTGCCCCCTATCTTTTATTCTGCATATACCGTTTTAACGGCAGACCAATTATACCAGTTCCCGTTTATCATAACTTCGGGATTAGCTCCGCGCGTTGCAGCCGAAATATAACCCGAAAGTTTTGTAGAACCTAAATCCAAATCAACTTTTTTACCGATTGCATTTACCGCGGAAGAACCTGTAAGCATTCCTTCCAAGGCGGTAAAAGTTTTATTTATATTCGTCATTTGCTCAAGAGTTGAAAACTGAGCCATTTGCCCGATAAATTGAGCGTCTTCCATAGGAGAAGTCGGGTCCTGATGCGTTAATTGAGCAATTAAAAGCTGTAAAAAGTCGTCTTTTCCCAACTCTTGCTTCGGGATACGTTTTTCACCGAAATTCTGCTTATTTAAAGTATCTACTTCCATCGCTCTAAGAGCTTTTTCTTCAGGAGACATTTCAAACATGCGGTTTTCTCTCATTTTAACTTTCTCTGACAAAATTTCCGCCGCAGAATCCGCCGTGTTATTAACCGGCATACTTATACTGTTTATAGGCATATTGGTTTTCCTCTCTTAAATCAAAATATCTACGGTAGAACCGTAAATATAACTGTAAGTACTTAAATTATCGGCGTTTTTTTCCGCCGTACTTAAATTTTGCGCAATATTTTGATAATTTATTTCGCCGAAAGAATCGAAATTTTCCGCAAAAGAGTTTTGCGAAGAAGAACCCGACCAGCTTAAATTAAATTCGGCGGCTTCAAACCCGTTTTGCTTAAATTCCTGAGCCAAGGCATCAAGATTTTCTTCAAAGGCTTCAAAAGCCTCCTTTGTAGAAACCGTAACCGTACCGTTGATTTTTTTACCTTCCGCAAGCTCAAGTTTTATTTTTACGGCACCCAAATTCTCAGGTCTGAGCTGCAATCGTATTTCGCCCGCATTATTATCGCGCAAAACAATTTTACCCGCCTGAACAAAATCTTGAGAAGCTTCCCGTATTTCCTGAGCAAACATTGCGGAAAAACTTTGATTCGTTTTTTGGGTTTCTCCGGATTGTAAACCCTTTTCACCGCCTTGCATTAAATTTTGCGCCTTGCCTCTAAAATCGATAACCATATCAACGGAGTTATCCGTTTCAACCCTTTGACCGCTTCCCGCCTCATGTACCGAAGCATCAGCTCGTAAATTTTGAGCTGAACGCAAATCTTCCACCGATATAACGGGTTTACCGGATTTTTGAACAGGCTTTTTTAATTTTATGTTTTCTTCTTCCGTTTTGTCGGTATATTCTTTTTTATTTAATTTTGCCTGAAATACCGTCCGGTTTTGCTTTAATAAAGACTCTTCGTTTAAAGATAAATTCTTTTTCTTTTCAGGTGTTTTTAAATTTTCCGAATCAAGATTTTGTAAAAGCGGAATTTCTTCGCTGTCGCTTAAATTTTCGGGTAAAAGAGTTTTTATATCCAATTCTTCTTCCGAAAGCAACATTTTAAGCATATTTTCATCGCTTTCTAAGGCGATATGCTTAAGGTTTTCTTCTTTTAGATTTGTTTTTTTTAAAGCCGCACTTCCCGTACCCTCTTTTAAAGATTTTTCTTGCGGTTTTAAAAAAGTCTTCAATGATTCCGAATCGGTTTCTTTAAAATTTTTTAAATACTCCGTATTTTCTCCCCTTACCGATTTGGAAACATCTCTTAAATCCCGTGTTCCTGTTTCCGTTTGCACCGCTTCACCGGGATTTTTTTGAATATCCCCGTTTTTTCCTTCCTTGACGGCTGCAATCATTTTTTTAATCATTGCCGGAAACGAATCTCCGTTTCGCACAGGTTCCGAATCAGATTTTTCCGCCTTATACTGCCGTTCATTTTGAGCGGCATTCTCAGGCGAAGACGTTTCATTCATCTGCCTTATAGGCGGCATTCGGTTATGAATGTCTGCTGTCTGCATATAGAACCTCCTAATGTTTAGTCTGTTAGATTTTCGGCGTAATAAAAAAAAACTTTATATCGTATTTTTCCGCAAGCTATATTCAAATTTTAAAAAATATGGTATAATTGATTTCTATAAACGTTTTAAAATTGCGTATAAATTGCCGCACAAAATAAAACGGTAAAACTCAGGTCATTATGGTATACTTTGTAGGAGCGGGTCCCGGGAATGCGGACCTTATTACGGTTAAAGGCAGAAATCTTATCTCAAAAGCGGAAGTTATAATTTATGCAGGGTCTCTTGTTTCAAAAGAACATTTAATGTTTGCAAAAACGTCCTGTAAAATTTACAATTCCGCGGAAATGACTCTTGAAGAAGTTATAGAGGTTATAAAAAACAACAAAAATTCCGAAATTGTAAGACTGCATACGGGAGACCCTGCAATTTACGGAGCAATCCGTGAACAAATGGACGAGCTTGAAAAACTCGGCATTCGATACGAGGTTGTGCCGGGAGTGAGTTCTTTTACGGCTGCGGCGGCGGCAATTAAAAAAGAATTTACCTTGCCGGATATAAGCCAAACCGTAATTCTTACACGTATGGAAGGAAGAACTGCGGTACCTAAAACGGAACGGCTTTCTTCTCTTGCCGCCCACAAAGCCTCGATGTCAATTTTTTTATCGGTTCAAAATATCGAAAACGTAGTTGCGGAATTGCTTAAAGGATATGAAACCGAAGACACGCCGGCAGCAGTCATTTATAAAGCCTCTTGGGAAGATGAAAAAATAATTATAGGAACCCTTGCCGATATAGCCGAAAAAGTAAAAAAAGCGGGAATAAAAAAACAGGCTCAAATTTTAGTAGGCGGTTTTATAGACGGAAAGTACTCACGCTCAAAACTTTACAATCCGGATTTTTCGCACGAATTTAGAAAAAGCAAAGATGAAACAAGCGGAAATTAAAAGTAAAAATATTGTTTGTTATTCTTTTACCGAAAATGCACAAATTATAGGCGAAAAACTTATAACCGAATTTAACACCTTTAATCTTAAAAAAAACAATAAAATTTATATTGAACATTTTTATAATACAAAAACCGAAGGCGGAATAAAAAAGCGTATCGAAGGAGATTTTAAAACAAAGGACGCTTTAATTTTTATTTCTTCTACAGGTATAGCCGTCCGTATGATTAAAAATTATATAAAAAGCAAAACGAGCGACCCTGCCGTAATAGTTATAGACGATACGGGAACTTTTGTTATTTCGCTTTTATCGGGACATATAGGCGGCGCAAACGAACTTACAAAAATTATTGCAAAGTTTTTAGGCGCACAGGCGGTTATTACTACAGCTTCCGATTCGCGTAATATTGAAGCCGTGGACTTATTTGCCGAACGGAACGGCTATGCAATTACCTCTATGGAAGATGCTAAAAAAATTACCTCCGTTATGGTTTCGGGTAAAAACGTAATCTTTTATTCCGAGTGCATACAAAACTCTTCGATTTTAAAGCCTTCAAACCTAATCGATTACCCTAATTTAATTTTATACGGTTTAAAGCCTTACGAAGAAAAAAAAGCGGCGGGAATAATATTCATTTCGAAAAGCCCCGAAAATCTTTTACCTGAAAATTTAGCGTCTCTTAATTTGCCGTTTGTAAAATTGGTACCGCGCACCTTAAATTTGGGAATAGGATTACGTAAAGGAGTATCATATAAGACGGTTAACAAAGCGGTACGGCTTGCCCTTTCTTCAATAGGAAAAACTATGCTTGAAGTAAAAACCTGTGCGTCCATCGATTTAAAAAAAGATGAAAAAGGTCTTTTAGAATTTGTAAGACGGGAAGGCCTCGAACTTAAATTTTTTACTCAAGAAGACATAAAAAAAGTGGAAAACATGTTTACAAAATCCGAGTTTGTAAAAAAAACGGTCGGTGTTTCCAGCGTTTCCGCTCCCTGCGCATACCTTTTAGGCGGCAAAATTCTATTAGATAAATTTAAATATGAGGGCGTAACGGTATCGATAAGTATAAGTGATGGACAAAATTTATAAAAATAATTAGAATAAAACTATATTTTACAAATTTTAGGAGAAAACAAATGAAAAAAATTATTTTTTTTATATTAACTTCTATTGTTCTTGCAGTGTGTTTTACCGGCTGCAATAAAACTTCAAAAGAAGATAATTCCGTAATGCAGGTTATTAAAGAAGCCGAAGGAATGACTCTTGAACAGCTTTTGGAAAAGGCTTATCAAGAATCAAACGGCAAGGTTTTAAAAGGACTCGGGAATTCAAGCCGAGGCAAAACCGCAGGAGAAGGGTTTGTTGCTTTGATGAAAACCAAATATCCCGATTATACGGGCAGCATAGATTGGGCTCAACCTAAAAACAACACTATATTCGACCAGCTTACAAACGATAGTAAAAATGCAAAACCGGAATTTTCTATGACACTTATTCAAGATGGAGCGCAAATTAAAACTAAAATGATAGATACGGGCGTTTTGTATAATTTTATACCCAAAGAATGGAAAGAAGCGGAAGGTGTAGATATAAACGGAAACGGTAACCCATTGGTGCTTCAAACACTTAGTAAAGTTTTTATGTACAACAATGTCGAAGCATCAAACAATTATATGAATGTTTGGGACTTCGTTAAGCAGGAACAAAGACCTATGTGTATGGGCTTGGAATCGGAACCCATAGGCAAAAACTTTTTGTTAATGCTTACAAATGAAAAATACTCAAACATCGTTAAAGATGCCTTTGAGTCCCTTCCTGAAGAAGATAAAACTTACTTTAGCCCTATTATCGGAGAACTGGAAGAAAAAGCGAAAGAATTGGGTCTAACCGAAAACGGAAAATACGCTCTTGCATGGATTAAACTTTTTGTTTCACAGTTTAATGTAAAAACGGATGATGCACCTATAAGTCTTGACTTGGTAAAAAAATCTTCCAAAAATCAAACGGGCTTATTAGTATATTCAAAATTGCGTTCGATAAAAGAAACGGAAGAATCTTCAATAAATAATATTACCGTTGCGGCATACCAAGACGGATATAAGGGCTTCGGAGGCTATGCTTATAAACACTATTTACAAGTTTTAAATCATGCACCGCTTCCGTGGACTGCTTGCGCCTTTATTTCGTATATGGTTACGGTAAAAGAAGGTTTTCATCCGTGGGGAAAGGATATGGGCGGATATTGCTCGAATCCTAATGTAAATCAAGACCACAGCAAAGACGGATACGTAGACGGAGAAAATCTCTTCCCTGCTAAAAATGACAGAGGTTATGATTGGTGGATAACGCAAGGTCAAGGAGGTTTAATTGTTGAAGACCCTGCCTATTGCGCTGAGGTTATATTTACGGTAGGCGAATGGATAAGTTCAATTAAAAAATAAACATATACGGAGCAGCTGAAGTGAATAAGGCAATTTTTATAAATAAAGCAAAAGAATTTTTTATAAAACCGCAAAACGTTATATTGCTTGTATTCGGAATTGTACTTACAATAACTACCGTTGCTCCTATCGTAACCATTTTAGCCGATACGGTAATGGTGCACCCGGGTACAATTGACGCCGCTAAAAGCGGAGGGAAAGCTATCACTTATTTTAATTGGCAAGATTTATTCACCGGTACTCTTGCCGCAAAAAATTTTTGGAAGCCCTTAACAAACACATTATTACTTGCAATCTTAAGCTGCACGGGAGCAATATTAACCGGCGGAATTTTTGCCTATCTTATTACACGCACTAATATTAAATTTAAAAAATATTTAAGTGTCGTTTTTATATTTCCGTACATAATGCCGCAATGGACATTAGCCCTTACATGGACAAACTTGTTTAAAAGTACAACCGTTACGGGCGGTTCAAACGGAATATTTGCCGAGCTGTTCGGTATAACAGTACCGGCATGGTTTGCAGAAGGCTTATTCCCTGCCTCGATTGTTTTATCCGTTCATTATGCAGCCTTTGCTTATATTTTAATAAGCGGCATATTTAAAAATATGGATTCAAATTTGGAAGAAGCGGCATTGATACTTAACACTCCGAAAATAAAAATATTCCGAAAAGTTACACTGCCTCTTTTAAGGCCTGCAATTTTATCCACAATATTGCTGGTATTCGGAAGTGCAATGGGCGGCTATCCTGTTCCGCATTATTTAAAACTTACAACCCTATCTACAAAATACATAGATTTAAAGGTTGTAAGAACGGGACAGGCAAGTATCATAGGTGTAATAATGATGCTTTTCGGAATTTTAATATTGATTATAAACAGAAGAAGTACAAAATCACGAAAAAATTACACTACAATTACAGGAAAAAGCGGACAAGTAAGTAAGGTAAATGTAGGAAAAATCGGGAAGTATTTAATACCTTCAATACTGATTGTATTTACAATATTTACAGGCATTTACCCGGTTCTTTCTTTTACTCTGGAAACATTTTTACCCAATCCCGGCGATTACAGCTTTTTAAAAACCGGCAATCTTAACCATCTCACTTTAAAATGGTGGCTTCACCATTCCGACAAAGATGTAGGACTTTACGGACAATTCGGAATTCTTTACAATTCAACCTTTTGGGCGAGTTTTAAAGGAACAATTTTTGTAGCGATTTTCTGCGCATTAATTGCGGGAACCATAGGTCTGCTGATAGGATATTCCGTAAGCAAAAACAGAAGAAGTAAATATGCAAATTATGTAAATGATACGGCATTTTTACCATACCTATTGCCGTCGCTTGCAGTAGGTATTGCCTTTTTTATCTTCGGTTCAATGTTGGGTATATACGATACATTTTTATTATTGATAATAGTTGGAACAATTAAATATATTCCGTTTTCATCGCGCAGCTCTCTTAATTCCATGCTTCAAATAAGCAATGAAATTGAAGAGGCCGCTTTAATGCAAAACATACCGTGGTATAAACGAATGACAAAAATAATTATACCCATTCAAAAAACAGCGATTTTAAGCGGATACTTATTACCCTTTATCACTTGTGTACGTGAACTTACTTTGTTTATGCTTTTATGCAGTCAGTCCAAAATAAGTACAACCATGCTGGATTACTACGATGAAATGGGGTTATATGCTTTTTCAAGCGCAATAAATTTAATACTCATTATTTTTATTTTAACAGTTAATTTTATATTAAATAAATTAACAAAATCCGGAATAGATACGGAACTTGGGAGGTAAACAATGCCGGAAATAATTTTACAAAATGTAACAAAACGATGGGGAAAATTTTACGGAGCCGATAATTTAAATTTAACTATAGAAAATAATTCCTTTGTTACCTTATTAGGGCCTTCAGGCTGCGGTAAAACCACTACATTAAGAATGATAGCCGGTCTTGAAACTCCTACTTCCGGAAAAATAATCATAGACGGAGAAACTGTTTTTGACAGTGAACGGGGAATAAATGTTCCTGCAAATAAGCGCAAAGCGGGTTTTTTATTTCAAAATTACGCGCTATGGCCTAATATGACCGTATATGAAAATATCAGCTTCGGTTTAAAAAACATAAAAGAAGAAAAGCCCGTTTATGCTTTTGAAATTAAAAACATAGATAAAATAAAAAAAATCCTTCAACAACCTGAAAAACTGATGAAAATCATTTCAGAGCAAAAAACTTCCGAAAATGAAAAAAAAGTTTTATTAAAAATTATAGATACCTTTACCGTTTCAATTTATACAGCCAAAACTTTAATGAACTTCAAATTGGAAAAAGACGGTGCCGATTTGCAGGAAAAAATAACAAAACTAACAGCGGATTTGGATTTAAAACGTCAATCCTATTTGGAAAAATATAATAAACAGCACATTAACATAAATGAAAATTACGAGCTGGTAGATGCCAATAATAAAATTTTAATTCAAAACAGAAAACTCGATAAAGAGGAAATAGATTTAATAGTAAGAAAAGTCGCCCGTATTGTAAAAATCGGAATGTTTATGGATAGATACCCAAATGAACTTTCAGGCGGACAGCAACAAAGAGTTGCAATTGCAAGAACACTTGCCCCCGGCCCTAAAGTTTTATTTATGGATGAACCTTTATCAAACCTCGACGCAAAGCTGCGACTTGAAATGCGCAGCGAGCTTCAAAGATTGCACTTAGATACCAATGCTACATTTATTTATGTTACACATGACCAATCCGAAGCAATGACACTTGCAACTAAAATATGTCTTATGGATAACGGCACAATACAACAATATAATACACCGCTTGAAATATACGAAAATCCCGTTAATTTATTTACAGCGGACTTTGTCGGAAATCCTTCAATAAATTTTATAGAAGCAAAGGGAGAATATACTTCCGACGGAAGTTTTAATCTTTTGTGCTTTGATAATATTCCCTTTATATTCAGACCTGCCAACAAGATAAACTATGATGAATGGTTTTTACATACTGAAAAAGAAATTAAAGAAATACAATATGAAGAAGATAAAAGAGCCGAATTAAACGGAAAAGAAAATAAGATTTTTCCGTTTAAATACAATATTCAAAAAGTACAAGACGATGAATTAAATACAACCGAAAATAAACCTGCCCTTAAATCGGATTTTGTTTTAGGGGTAAGACCCGAATTTATAAAAATACACGAAAACGGCTGTTTAAGCGGTTTTATATACAGTTCAATGCCCACGGGTATGGAAACAACCGTTAAAATAAAAACCGGGAATTATTTACTGACTGCCGTTGTTTTTTTAAATATTGTTTATAAAATAGGCGAAGAAATTAAATTCGATATTTTAACGGATAAAATAATGTTATTTTCCGCTTCAAGCCAGCGGCTTATATCATTAGGAAAACTCGAAAAATAATTTATCCGAACCTTACAAAATACATTCCCTTACATTTACAATATAAAATTGCAATATTAATTTTATATTGTAAATAAAATACACGGAACCGGCGGGCGTTTTATAATTATGTTCTTATAACATTGACATAAAAGACTTTCTTTTATATACTTCTATTCGTAAAGATTTAATTAAGGAGAGATAGAGTATGAATAACAACTCTTCGGTAAAGAGTTTACCTCTTGTTCCGTTTAAAGAAATGCCTTATACCCGCCCGGATATGAAGGCAATAGAAAAAAGGTTTGAAGAAGCGTTGAAAAAATTTAAAAGCGCATCTTCCGTACAAACCCAAATTGAAGCAATTGATGATGTACAAAACATTAACAGAGAATTCTCCACAATGGCTTCACTTGCATCGGTCAGATATACAATAGATACCCGCGACGAATTTTACAGCAAAGAAAACGATTTTTTCGATGAAACCGGCCCGCTGTTTTCAAAACTCTCAAATGAATTCAGCAAAGAAATGGTTAAGTCAAAATTCCGTTCCGAACTTGAAAAAGAATTCGGCCATCAAATTTTCGATTTAACGGAGCTTTCTTTAAAAGTTTTCAGTCCCGAAATTATGGAGGAATTGCAAACCGAAAACAAACTTACCAGCAAGTACAGCAAACTTATTGCATCGGCTCAAATCGAATTTCAGGGAGAAAAAAGAACACTTTCGCAACTGGCCCCCTTTATGCAAAATATGGATAGAGAGGTAAGAAAGGCTGCGGCAAAGGCTTATTACAGTTTCTTTGAAGAAAATGAAGCCGAGTTCGATTCAATTTACGATGAACTTGTAAAAATAAGAACAAAAATTGCACACAAACTCGGTTATAAAAATTTCGTTCAGCTGGGTTACGACAGATTAAGCCGTACGGAATATAATTCGGAAATGACTGCAAAATACCGAAAGCAAATTTATGAATTGATTGTGCCTATTGCCGAAAAATTACGCAAAAGACAGCAAAAACGCTTAAAACTTGACACAATGTACTATTACGATTCAGGGTTAAATTACTTAACGGGAAATGCCGTACCGCAGGGAGAACCCGATTGGATAGTAGAGCAGGCAAAAAAAATGTATGCCGAGTTATCGCCTGAAACCGATGAATTTTTTACGATGATGACAAAGTACGGTCTTATGGATTTACTTTCCACAAAGGGTAAATCAAGTGGAGGGTATTGCACGGGCTTCCCCATGTACAAGGTTCCGTTTATTTTTGCAAACTTTAATAAAACTCAACATGATGTTGAAGTTATGACTCACGAAGCTGGTCATGCCTTTCAAGCCTATCAAAGCCGAAATGCACGCTTACTCGAATACGGCTGGCCTACTCTTGAGGCATGCGAAATTCATTCTATGAGTATGGAATTTTTTACATGGCCGTGGATGGAACTTTTTTTTAAACATCAAACCGAAAAATTTAAATTTACTCATCTTTCCGGAGCCTTGGAATTTTTACCTTACGGCGCAACGGTTGACGAGTTTCAGCACTGGGTATACGAAAACCCGGAAGCAACTCCTGCGGAGCGCAAAGCGGAATGGCATAAAATCGAGTTAAAGTATAAACCCTCCATAAATTACGGTGATAATGATTATTTAAATCGCGGAGGATTTTGGATTAAACAGGGCCATATTTTTGCTTCGCCTTTCTATTATATCGACTATACTCTTGCACAAGTATGCGCATTACAATTTTGGGTAAAATCCAACAACGATAGAAAAACCGCTTGGGAAGATTATCTTAGACTATGCAAGGCGGGCGGCAGTATGCCTTTCCTGGAATTATTAAAACTTGCAAATTTAAAAAATCCGTTTGAAGAAGGCTGTATTGCCTCGGTTACCCCCGAATGTGAAAAGTGGCTTGATACGGTAGAAGATGAAAAACTTTAATACATTTAAGCTGCGGATATAACAAAAAACGGTAACTTGATATTTTAAGTTTACCGTTTTTTTAATTTATCTTTATTCTTCAGCCTTAGGGTCGGGACCGAATTCATTCTCGCCCTCCATACCCTTTTTAGCCATCAAAATAATCATCCATATCGGACCTACTATAGGAATAAGCCCTATAAATATCCAATACCATTCTTTACCTATATCATGTAATCTTCTTACCGTAACTGCAAGGGAGGGTAAAAATAAGGCTAAAGCATATAAGCTTCCAAGAATAGTCCCCGTTCCTAAAACAAAATCGATACCCGATAGCACAACTTCAAAAATCGAATTGAATAATACGAACATCCAATATTCTTTTCTTCGTGCACGGCCCTCAAATACTACATACTTTTTAAGTACATCCAAATAGTACTTCATAGTTTAAAATCTCCTTCTCCTGACAAAGTTTTAAATACAATTCCGCAAATTAATACTTTTCAGTATTATATCGCCCGCCTTTTTAAATGTCAAGAGATTAATACAAAACTTAAAAATACTTTATCATCTTTTTAAATTTTACAGTTTACCGTTTCTTTATACTCTAAAGATTTTATAAATAAAACCGAAATTGAATATAATGAAAGCTTTCACATATAAACTGTTTTTCTTTTTACTCTGTTTTTCGGTTTTGCAGGCGGAATCACACGATGTTCAAATAAATTCTTCCGAAAATTTTATGCCTTCAAAATGGAATCCTATTTTTCCTCTATATATGTTTATCGAAAATCTGCCGCCTCAAACAACGGAAAAAATTTATACCGTAAAAACAAAAAAAGAAGTCGATGATGAAATGTGTTTTGATGAATCCAAATTGCAATCCGTTTTACTGAACAACGATGTATTCGCTCTTTACGGAAAACCGAATGCCTACACAATGGGCATATTGGGAAGATACTCGGTAGAAGATTTGGAACCTATTATGAATGAATTTGTAAAAATGTACGATGAAGCAAATCGGGAAAGAGGTGTTATTCCCGCATTTTATATTATATACGGGACATGCTGGCCAGGCGGCGATATAGGTATTCTTCCTCATTCTACAATAAAAAAATACATTGAATTTGCGGCTGAAAGAGGCTGGTATGTTTATATTGACCATCAAATAGGCAAATATACGGTCGAACAGGCTATGAATGCAATTCTTCCTTTTTTAAAATATCCGAATGTTCACTTGGCTCTTGACCCTGAATGGCATACCACACAGCCGATGAAAATTATCGGCTCCGTAACCGCGGAGGAAATAAATAAAGCACAAAGTATGATGAGTACCTACATAAAGGAAAATAATATTTCCGGCAACAGAATGCTGGTAATCCATCAGTTTAATGCAATAATGATAAAAAACAGACATAATGTAAAATCGAACTATGAACGGGTTCAGCTCATTCATTGTGCGGACGGCTTCGGTTCTCCTCAATTAAAAAAAGAATCTTATGCATACAATGCCGCCGCTAAAAATATGCCGTTAAAGTCATTTAAACTTTTTTTAAAACCTACGGTTGCAGGAGCCGGATACGATTGGCCATTAATGACAGCTGAAGAGGTGTTTAAATTAAATCCGCGCCCGTATTTGGTAATGTATCAATAAAGCTAATCATTGCGTTTTTATCGTTATTATAGTATACTTCCACAATAATTTTCGGGAGAATATTTATGAACTTAATTGAAAAAACGCTAAAAAAATACGGAAGCGATTTAAACAATGTTTTCGTATTTCCCTCAAGAATAAGCGCAATGCTTTGGTTCCAAAAATCTCCGGCGGTTACCGGTCTGAAAACAATCCCGGCCGAAAATTATATTTCATGGGATAATTTTAAAGAACATAATCTTGTTTCGGACTCGGAAAATCTTACACCCGTTTCAAATACTATACGCAGTATTTTTGCAAATTATATTTGCGGTAAAAATGCCGAAGAAGCGAAAAAAGAAAAACCTCTTTTCAGTTCAATTATTCCCGCCGAATATGCGGAAAACAGTTCCGTCTTTTCCGAATGGCTTGCAGGGGTTTTACCGCAGTTGGACCATTTTGAAAAACGGTATATAAATAATATTTTTAAACTTGCAAACGATTCCGGAACAAACGACTATCTTCTTTTAAAAAAACTCTATTCGGAATTTTTAAAAGGCAACAAACTCTTTGAGCCCTCATGGCTTTCATCGAAATTTTTTCCAAAAGAAAAAAAGTATGTAATTATCTATCCCGAATTGATGGAAGACTTTTCCGAATATGCGGATTTGTTAAAATCCTGTAAAGAAATATCTTTTATACATTGCAGAGATTTTAATTCTAAAAAAAATTATGCGGATATTTATGAAAACTCGGGAAGCGAATTACACGCCGCCGTTTTACAAATAGAAAGATTGCTTTCAAACGATATTCCGCCTTCCGATATTGCGGTAAGCGTTCCGGATATTGAAAATTATTCCGCTTATATTAAAAGAGAATTTGAACTTCGCGGTATTCCTATAGAATTCCGCTCAGGCTTTAAACTCGGAAGCGAGCAGGCGGGAAAAATATTTTCCCTCATTTATAATTGCGTACAAAATAATTTTGCATTTGAGTTTATTAAACCGGTTATTTTAAATAATCATATTCCGTGGAAAGATAAAACCGGTGTTCAGGCATTGATACAATACGGTGTAAAAAACAATTGTGCCGTATCGTGGAAAGAATCTTCACAGGATATATCTTATAAAAATATTTGGATTGAATCATTTAAAACAAACTATGAAAAAACCGAAGAGGAAGTTTTTTTAAAAGAAAAGGCAAAAAATTGGTTTTATAAATTTTATTATGCCGCAAAAAAACTATGTAAATCGAAAACCTTTGAAGAATTGCAAAAAAATTATTTTATATTTAGAGAAGACTGTATAAATGTTTCCGAATTTTCCGAAAAAGACAATGCCATTTTAGGGCGCTGTCTTTCTTCCCTTAAAGAGCTTACTTCGCTGGAAAAAAAATTTAAAGATTATATGCCGAATGATAAATTAAATTTTTTTGTTTCACAGCTCGAAAAAGAAATTTATGTTCCGCAAAATACGGGCTGCGCCGTAAGCATTTTTCCGTACAGGGTTGCGGCCGGAACGCCCTTTACATATCATTTTATTTTAAATTGCAGTCAAAAACATACAAATATTATTTATAATAAACTTTCATTTTTACGTAAAGACAAACGTGAAGAATTGGGTGTTTATGAAACCGACGCATCTTCTTATTTTTTTGCAGCTTATGCCGAATCCGAAAATTGTATTTTCAGTTTTGCAGAGCAAAGTTTTTCAGGATATTTAATAATAAACGGATTTTTTGATACCGAAAATGAAGAAACGGAAAAAGAAAAAGCGGGAGAAAAATTAAACGAGTTACTGTTTTTCGACTCATTTAAAAATGAAGACAATGCCGAAAAAAAAGAAACCGTTTATAAAACGCAAAAAGAAGGAGCCGGTATTGAAAATCTTTTTAAATATACAAAAAAGTTTTCATATTTGGAAAATGAATATTCAAACAGGTCAAAAAAATTAACCGAACATATTGCAAAGACAAAATTAAAAAATAATTCTGTAAAGGTAAGTCAAAGCGATTTAAAAAAATTTTATGAATGCCCCGTTTTTTGGTTTTTAAGCAATGTACTCGCCGTATATCCCGAAGAGTATGATGCTGCGATTTTCGATTCCAGAGATATAGGAAATCTATGCCACGAAGTTTTAGAAAAATTATATAAAGAAATAAAAAAAACGGACAACTGTTTTAATAAAGAACATATAGAAACATATAAATCGATTGCGGAAAAAGAAATAGAACAAATTACCGAAAATTACGCCGATTTTCGAGGAGCATTGGCAAAACCTTTTATTCAATCTTTAAAACAGCGTATTCTTTATGCAGTTGAATTTGTTTTAAAAACCGACTCCGAACTGCTAAACGGTTATTCTCCCGATTGGATAGAAGAATGGATTGAAACCGATTGCGAAGGAATTTTATACCGCGGCAAAATCGACAGAGCGTCTTTTCCTCCCGATGAACGAAGTGCCGTTATAATAGACTATAAAACAAATTCTATGCCGGCCTTTTCTTCTTACGGAAATAAAGATGACGACGATATCGAACTTACCGATTTTCAAATACCGATGTACATATTTCTTGCAGAAACAAAACTCTTACAAAACAAAAAACAAAAAGAAGGAAACTCATTAAGCGAAATCGAACATGCATGGTTTTTAAGTTTTGTACAGCAAAAAATAAATAAAGTAGTTAACGACAATACGGTTATAGAAGTTAACCGCAAAGGCAAAGAAAAAACACGCAAAGAATTTCAATCTGTAATAGACACGTTTATTCTATATGCGGAACATTTTGCAGAATGCGTACATAATGAAAATTTTACTAAAACAAAAAACGTTACCTTTGAAAATTGTTCGGCTTGCAGTTTAAAAAACGTTTGCAGAACTGTTTATTCCGTAAAATAAAGGAAATAAAGATGAAAGATATAATAGAAAATTTACTAAACGGTTTAAATTCAAATCAAATAAATGCGGTTATGGTAGAAAACAATGCCGTAATTGCAGCGGGAGCCGGTTCAGGAAAAACAAAAGTTCTTGCTTCAAGATATGTATATTTTATAGTAGAAAAAAACATCAATGTGGAAAATATTATCGCTTTAACCTTTACCGATAAAGCTTCTGCAGAAATGCACAAACGTATTTACAATACACTAAAAAAAATAAATCATCAGAATGCCGTAAAAGCGATAGAAAAATTTCATCTTGCACGTATTTCAACCTTAGATTCATTTTGCAATTCCATTGCACGGCTTGCCTGTAAAAATTTCGGCATTTCTCCCAACTTCAAAATCGATAATGAAGAATCTAAAAATTTAGCATATAGAATCTCTCTCGATTTTTTCTTAGCACACCGCTCCGATGAAGCAATCCGGTTTTTCTTAGGCGAAAATAAAATAGATGATTTTGTAAAAAATTTATTTACAAAAATTTTAACCGAATATGTTTTTATCTCACAACCTTTAGACTTAAAAAAACATTTTAAATCTCAAACGGAAGAATACGTAAAAGCGGAAAAAAAAGCCGTAAGCGGTTATTATGAAATTTTAAACTTAATAGAAGAATCTGATAATAGCGACAACTTTATAAAAGACAGCAAAGAACTTTTAAAAGAAAATAATTACAACATCGAATCGGTTAACGATAAAAACTTTTTTGAAGTTTTAACCGTAATTAAAGAAATTTCGAGCAGCCGAAAAGGCAAAAAAGGCGGAAATGCAAAAGAAATAAAAGATACGTTAAAAGAAATTTATCAAACATTTTTTAAATATTTATAACTTTGAATATTCAAAAAAATACTTGGAAAAACTTTTTATCTTGTTGGAACAACTTCAAACCGAATATATTATACAAAAAAAACAAAACGGAATTTTAACCTTTTCCGATGTTTCACGGCTTGCCGTTGACGCTCTTATTGCCGATACGGAGCTTAGAAATTTTTATAAAAAAGACGCTCAAATAATAATGATAGACGAATTTCAGGATAACAACGGTTTACAGCGGGATTTATTGTTTTTAATTGCGGAAAAAACGGAAAGGACGGAAAAGTCGATTCCAAAGCCAGAAGAACTTTATCCGAACAAACTTTTTTTTGTAGGAGATGAAAAACAATCCATTTACGCTTTCCGCGGAGCCGATGTTTCCGTATTTAGAAAACTGGCGGAAGATATAGGTTCAAAGGAACAAATAGATTCTACAAGGCTTTTAATAAATTACAGAACCGAGCCTAAACTTATAGATTTGTTTAATATAATTTTTAATAAGATTTTTTATTCCGCCGAAAATAAATATTTAAAAAAAGACCCGAACGGCGAGGCGAAAACACCTCCTTATGAAGCGGAATATTTCCCCACACAATCCGGAGAAGCGGTAGCCGGTATTAATCCCAAAATAGAGCTTCTGTTTTTCGATAAAACCCGTTTAAAGAATATGGAAGATAAAGACATCTTCCTTTCCGCCGTTGAAACCGAAGCGTATTATATTGCAAAGCGTATTTTGGAAATATATAATTCCAAAATGTTGGTTAAAAAAGGCAGAAATGCCGCCCCATGTTCATGGAATGATTTCGCTATTTTAATGAGAGCGTCTTCACACCAAGGCGTATATGAACGTATTTTTAGAAACTTCGGAATACCGTACAAAAGCATTCAGCAAAAAGGATTATTTAATGAAGCTCCTATAAATGATATCTATGCACTGTTAAAACTTATGGTTTATCCTGCCGATATTAAAACCTATGCTCAAGTTTTACGCTCTCCTTTTGTAAATGTTGATGACGATGCCTTTGCAGATTTACTTTTAAATTTTAAAACCGCATTTGATTCCGGTCTTATACAAAACTTAACGGAAGGAAATAAAGCCGCTTACAACAACGGCTGTAATTTATTTGAAAGATTAAAACAAAAAGCTCTTCTTATGAATTGCGCAGAATTGGTTACATATATTTGGTACAATGAAGGATATAGATATTTTCTTTTAAGTAAAAAAGAAAATGTTCATTATTTGGAGTTATATGATTATCTTTTTGAACTTGCACATCAAGCCGATTTAAAAGGATTAACTCTATCTCAATTTGTAGATTTACTTTCAAAATATATTGAAAACAATCAAAAACTCGATGATATGGAAATTCCTCTTGAAAAAAATCAAAGTGAGGTTTCATTTTTAACCGTGCACAAAAGTAAGGGATTGGAATTCCCTATTGTAATTATTCCGGATTGCGGAAATAAGGGGAAAAGCACAATCAAAGACGGTCTTGTGTTCTATAATGAAATTTTCGGCATTGTAATTTATCCTCCTCAAATACACAACTTACCGTTTCAGAAAAATATGATTTTTGAATCTCTTAGAGAAGAAGAAAACAATAAACTGATTGCGGAAACAAAAAGACTTTTATATGTTGCAATGACACGCGCCGAAAGTTATTTAATTATGAGCTCTGCGGATACGACAAGTGAAGATAATGAAGAAGAAAACAAAACATCGGAACCCGTTACCGATAAACCCAGGACCTTAGCTGAAATAAAAAACATAATTAAGCAGACTGAAAACCCTACACGAAAAAGTTTTTTTCAACTGCTTTTACCTGCCTTGCCTGATGAGCACAGCGATATTATTTTTAAAGAAATATTACCTCAAGAAAGAAGTATATTAAATAAAGATATAAAAACACCTCAGAGCGGAAAAATCAACTTCGCGGAACTTTATAAAAATTCTAAAGTTAAGGAATTTAAACTTGCAAAAAATAAAATTATTGCCGCAACAAAACTTGCAAAAACGGAATTTAAACCTTCTGAAGACAAAGCATATTCTTTTACCGTAAAAAATACCGAGTTATCCGACATACAAAATTCCGAGACTTCCGAGTTTACGGCAGCTCAGCTCGGAACAATTGCACACACGGCAATTGAAGCACGGCTTTTAAATAAAGAATTCATTTATCCTGAAAATACCGAAAAGAAAATAAAAAAATGGATAGAAAATTTTTTCACTTCCGAAATTTATCAACTTGCATTGAATGCCGAAAAAATAAAATCGGAATACGCCTTTTTAACGGAATATGACGGACAAATCGTAAGCGGGCAAATCGACTTAATTTTTAAAACAGCCGATATTGTTTATATCATCGATTATAAAACCGATGAAATTGAAAATCCTGACCGGCATAAAGGTCAGCTTTCAATTTACAAAAAAGCTGCAAAAGATTTGGTTTACGAATATGGAGACCTTTCTACGGTAAAAGCATATATTTTCTATTTAAAAACAGGTCATTATTTTGAAATATAATACGAGCGTAAAGAAAATAATTTTTAAGTTAATTTTAAAATTTACCGATAATAGTTATGATGGCGTCTGTTTACCGGCAATACGAAAACTCAAATTTCTCTGTTTTGGCAAACTCTCTTTTACGAGGAGAATTCCTATACGGTATTAAATTATTTGCCGTTCAGCAAAGTTTTATGAGCGAGCAGGGAGCCGTCTTACGAATGAGGGTCTCTCTTGCATGTATTGAAGCCGGAGCGGTTGTAATAGATGCGTATGTTCAAGTAGACGGAAATATATCTTATCTTTTCGTTTTATGCTCATCATTTTTATCGCCCGATATTTTTTCAAAAACCGTAACGGCAATACTGCCGCAAGCTGAAATCGACTGCTTTTATAAAAATCAGGCTGAAACATACTTAATGACATCTTCGGAACAGCATCTGACTCAAAAGCCGATACCTTTTTTTGCGGAAAGCAATATCAACTCGGACGCAAACAACCTGTTAATTTCGCTTTTAATCGAATATAAGGCAATCTTACTGGATAATAAAAAAACGGGACTTTTAGCGGCCTGTTTGCAAAATAAAAACCGAAGCCTTTTAGCGGAAGCTATAGAAATACGCAAATACTCTTCTGCCGATTTAAATTTGAATATTATGCTTTTTCAAAAAGACGGTCTTATACTGGCATTACCCGTTTTTCAAATAAAGAAAATAGATAAAGATGTTTTTCAAAAAAAATATATTCAAATCTTACCCGAATACGGCGGAGAAAAAATATATGTTGAAGATATTTTTCTTTTAAAAAAGATAGATTTATCTAAAGCTTCATTTTTAAAAAAAATAGACAAAGGAATTTACGAAATAGAAATACAAAGTATTCCAGGAAAATTTAAATTTAATTTTGTAGTTCCCATGTTAATGAAACGTACAAAACATTCCGAACTGTAAATAATAAATAACTTTGAACTCTTGTATAATTAATAAAAATACTATACAATTCAATTTATGATAAAAATAGAATCTCTCGGATTTAAATATCCCAATACGGAAAAGCTTGTTTTAAAAAATATCAATTTGGCAGCCGATTCAGGTGAATACATTTCGATTGTCGGAGAAAACGGCTGCGGTAAAAGCACGCTCATAAAACTTATCTTAAAATTAATCAATCCTTCAAAGGGTACCGTTAAAATAGAAACAAACCGTATAGGTTATTTACCGCAAAAAAAAGAAAATTTAAATGATTTTCCGATTACAGTATTTGAAGTTTTGGATTCATACAGACGTATTTTAAAAATAAAAGATAAGACCTGCATACACGAACTTCTTAAAACCGTAAACTTGATTGAATACAAAAACGCCAGAGCTGGAGAACTTTCAGGCGGACAACTTCAAAAACTTTATATTGCACGGGCTATGATAGGAAATCCCGAGCTTTTAATTTTAGATGAACCGTCAACGGGAATCGATGTAAACGGACAAAAAGAAATTTATTCTTTTGTAAAAAAATTAAATACCGAATACGGTTTAACCGTTCTTTCGGTTGATCATAATTTAGATGCGGCTATTTTAATTCCACTAAAATATTCCATATAAAAAACGGTGAAGGTCATTTATGCAACCCGAAACAATATACGTCGGAATTCTTTAATCCCAATTTTATAAATTTCAAACCTATGGAGAGTTAAAATGTTTCAATATACCTTTATGCAAAATGCTTTTATCGTTTCATTTTTTATTTCAATACTTTGCCCTATTATAGGATTGTTTTTAGTTTTACGTAAACAATCTTTGATAGGAGATACACTTTCTCACAGCTCTCTTGCAGGAGTTACGCTTGCCCTTATTTCGGGGCTTAATCCGATATTGGGAGCTTTTATTTTTACTTCACTGGCAGGAGCTTTAATTGAAGTTTTACGCAATTGGTTTAAGGAATACGGTGATTTAATTTTATCTATAGTGCTGTCGTTAAGTGTAGGTATTGCAATTACACTGATAAGTGCAGGTGTTGTAAAAGCCAATGCGGAAACATATTTATTCGGAAGTATTTTGACGGTTTCTTCCGCAGATGTAATAACGGTCATTGTTTTAAGTTTTTTATCGCTTATATGCCTGTTTTTTATGTACCATAAAATGCTTTATATTGCGTTAGATGAAGATATTGCAAAAATTGCAAACATACGTGTAAAAACAATAAACTACATTTTTTCCGTTCTCGTAGCGGCAACTATTTCGGTTTCAATCAAAATAGTCGGAATGCTGGTACTGACTTCTATGATAGCCTTACCCGCCGCCGCCGCCCTTCAACTGAAAACGGGATTTAAAAAAACATTGATAGCGTCGATTTTATTCAGCATATCGGATATAATGCTGGGACTTATCCTATCGTATCATTTAAATGTCGCTCCGGGCGGCTTTACCGCTCTTGTTTCCGTAGCAGTTTTAGTTGTTACTATAGGTATAAAGAGAATTTTACGGTAAAATGTATTGTTTAAAAAAACTTTGTTTACTGTTTGCGGTAAGGCGAGCGTACAGGCCGTTTGGCATCGCGTATTGACCAATCTTCTTCAGCTTTCGGGTTGATAACGGGCATAAACCGTTTGGCTTTTACGGTTTTCATCGTTCTGCCTACCGTAATTGCATCATACCACCAATCATAAAAATGCATATTGGTTTTTACCTTAAAAAATTCAAAATCGGCTTCTTCGGAGACAAAGCCTATCGGGTCATATTCATAAAATTTAAGACCTGAATCCTTTGTGTTGGGAGCAAGCTCGTAAGGCATCCATTTTTGCGGAATATAATTGTTACCTATCATTTTTTCGTAATCGGTAGGCATACTGTATGCATAAATAAGTTTTGTATGAGTATCTATAGCGCCCAAATCATTGTTAAGAGCTCTTCTAAAAAGAGACATACTTTTTGCCGCCGTTGCGGTAAATTTAAAAAATACAAAACGCTTTAAAAACTCAGCTTCAGCAGGGTCATTGTAAATAGGCAAGTTATAAGGGTGAACCGAATCCGTTTTATAATAAGTTACATCATCTATCCTATTCGTAATATTAAAGATAATAGTTGTGCCCGGAATAAACTCTTCAAAATATTTAAATGTTTTATCTTTTTGCCCCCAGTCCTCCGGCGGCGTGCACGGCTCCCAATAAAACTTATCCGATTGAAAAAGGATTTCTATTGCCGGAGCATTACCTTTAAAAGGAGAAGTAATTTTTGACATGTGGATAAACATCTCTCCGAGTTTCGCCGCAGGGTAAATACTGTCGGGATTATCGGCACTAAGCATAGGCGTTTCCTGTGCAAAGCCGGCCGATGTAAAAAGTAAAACGCAGCTTAAAAAACAAACAACTGTTAATTTCATTAAAAACCTCCATACAAATTCACTTACCACAGTAATCTTTAAATTACGGAGGATTTATGAATTTCTGCGGTTTTATTCGTAAGTGTAAAACCGCAAGCAAGAGCCGCTTTTTATGACAACAGCTCGTGCTTAAAATCAAACTCATAAGCCAAAATTAAGCAGGACCGTTTAACCTGCCCAACTTCAACTTATGATAAAATCAAATCAATTATTAACTATTAAATTATTGCCAGCCTATCATATATGAAACTTCAACTTCTCCTTCTATCGAAGGCATAGATATGCATTACACATATATTAACCGAAAATATAAACCACAATAAAATTTTCCGTTTCATAATTCGTATTCTCCTATTATTTCCAACTTATAGTGTATGTAAATTCGGCCTCTCCTTTTGTCCAATCGGAAAGACCGTTTATTTTATATATAACCGTAAAATCCCGCTCCTGACCGAATTTCAGCTTAAAATTTGCAGGAAGTACTATTTCAACCTTATCGGAACCCAAGCCGCTATCGGCTGTCGAGTCAATCACCCAGTATCCGTTATCCGAATCCGCAATGTATTTAAATTTTACAGTATCGCGTTCACTATCGGCGGATATTTCTTCTTTATGGTAGGTATTAAACACGCCGCCCCAATCATGTTTTACAAATCGGGTAAATATTTCGAATGATTCGGGAGTTTCATTATTACCGAACGGAACCGCTATACTATTATCAGGTTCCGCACAATCCTGTTTTTTACCCTTGTAAAATTTAATATACGACGGGTCTTTGCCGAAAGCCCAAAGAGTTTTACCTAAAGTATTTTCGGCCTTTAATACCTTTGTCTTAAATTCCGCATCAAAATAAGTATATGGCCGCCCCTTATCGATATCCGCATCTTCATCAAGGCTTATATTCAATGCGGACTTTGCCCGTATTGTTAATGTTTTATTTGTAATTTTTTCAAATTTTACGGCAACAAATTCGGGTTTTGATACTATCAGCTCCGCGCCTGCAACATTTATTTCAGTAAGATATAAAACTTGCTCGGAAAAACCCGCCGCATTGCGGTACCAGGCGGTGCCTATTGACGGGCGACAAGCACAAAATAAGCCTAAAACGGTTTGAACAATAAAAAAGATATTGCGCGATGCTTTTTTCATTTATTTTCCTTAGAAATTAAACGCTGAACAATAAGCCTAAACTTATTCCGAAATCTACGGAATTCATATAAAACGATTTTATAGGGTCTCTTTTAAAATTGACATCAACCTTAGGTTCCTGAATCTTTCCGTTTTTTATGGCCGCATCCTCTATTTTTTTAGGCATTGTAACATAGTTGGGACGGAAAACATAATACTGCAAAAAGCCTCCAACCGTTATTTGCATTGTAGGAATAACGGGTTGATAATATTCCAAAGAAAGCTTCGTTAAAAAGCCCAACGGATTTATTTTTTTAATAACTTCCTGCGGAACAACAAGTGTTCCTGTTTCAGCTGAAAAATCTATGTCGGCAGCTTTTTTTAACTCTTTAAGTTTTTCTTCATTTAAATTGGAATACATTTCATAAGTGGGGTCGGGGTCCATAGGCATTTTACCGCCGAGAGTAAACCCGAGGGCAAAGCGGTTTTTAAAAAAGTAGGTTTTTACGCCCGCCCCGAAGTGAAGAACAGGAGTCATAAATACACGGCAATATACGTCTATTTGTCCTATACCGTCTCTGTATTGTCCGGAAACTTGCCCCGAAAAATTTTGTCCTATACCTAAATTAAAGGCAAGACCCAAACCGCTAAACACATCATTAGATTGATAATTAAAGAACCGTTTGGAATCAAAAATATATGTAAGTTCCGCCTCTCCGTTCATAACAAAACCCAACATTCCCTTTATATAAGCGGCTCCCAAATATTTTTTATCGGCTTCGTTTATATGCGGGTCGGTATAAGAGCCGGTAAAATTAGCCTTAAAACCCAAGGTAAACCCCTTATCAAAGGCGGAGATATGCATTGTACTCATAGCAAACAAAAATATAAAAACAAATAACTTAAATTTTTTCATAAATTATCTCCCTGCTTTTGTATTGTGAAGGGTTTTTACCGTTTTGTCAAGTAAGCCCCGAAAAAATTCGGATTAAAGGATAAAAGCTGTAAAACAAAATCGATACTTACCTGTCAATAGGTTGCATTATTTTTAGAATAGGTTTAATATATGACAGCTTTAAAAACTTATAATTTTTAAAAACACCGTATAACAATTATTAAGGAGACTTATAAAAAATGGGGAAACGCTATAAATACAGGGACTTTAAACCGGTATGGGAACAAGTGCCTCCGCCTAAAGAATCTTTTCGCTCCGTTTTAAAATGGGGAAACCCGAACGAATTTAAAGAGCCTAATGAAAGGCTTTATAAATATATGAAAACCGTCTTCGGTATCGGCGATGATGAGTTTAAACAAAAAAAATACGAAGGCTTGGAACCGCTTCCCGAAACTTTGGAAGTAAAATTGGAGCAAAAGCATATTGAAAAATTAAAAGAGATTTTCGGCGATGCGGAAGTAAGTACAAGGGCATACGACAGAATTGCCGTTGCTTACGGAAAAACTATGTACGATGCGTATCGCTTACGGGAAGGTATTGTAGAAAATGTGCCGGATATTGTCGTTTTTCCCTCCGAACATAAACAGATTGTAAGCCTTGTGGAATATTGTAATGAAAATAAAATTCCCCTGTATGTATACGGCGGAGGTTCTTCGGTTACTCGGGGAGTGGAAGCCGTCAAGGGAGGCATTACCCTGGATATGCGTAAAAACTTTAACAAGGTTTTGGAATTTAACGAAATAAACCAAACCGTTACCGTACAAGCCGGAATGTCGGGACCGCAGCTGGAAGCTCATTTAAACAATGCCCGACAGGAATTCGGAGCCTGCCGCTCTTACACTTGCGGCCATTTTCCCCAATCCTTTGAATATTCTTCCGTAGGAGGCTGGGTTGTAACGCGGGGAGCGGGGCAAAACTCCACATATTACGGGAATATAAAGGATATAGTTTTTCAGCAAACTTATGTTACCCCTACAGGAATTGTAAAAAGTTACGGACTTCCGGCTCATGCCGTCGGACCGGATACCGACGAAATTATGATGGGAAGCGAAGGGGCTTTCGGAATTCTTACAAACGTAACCTTACGTATTTTCCGTTACCGTCCCGAAACCCGAAAAAACTTCAGTTTTATTTTTAAAACATGGGAAAACGGAATGAACGCTTGCAGGGAAATTATGCAAAATGAAGCCGGGTTTCCTTCCGTATTCAGACTTTCCGATGCAGAAGAAACCGATATGGCATTAAAACTTTACGGTGTTGAAGGCACAATTGCAGAAACGGCAATGAACCTTATGGGGTATAAACCCATGCAGCGCTGCCTTTTTTTAGGTTGGACTGAAGGAGAAAAGCATTTTTCAAAACAGCTTTACAAAAATGTAAAAAAAATTTGTAAAAAATACGGCGGTTTATTTTTAACCGGTATGCCGGTAAAGGGCTGGGAGCACGGCCGTTTTACGGACCCTTACTTACGTGAGTCCTTACAAGATTACGGAGTTATCATCGATACAATGGAATGCAGCGTTACTTGGGAAATGATGGAAAGAGTTCATAAGGACGTACGTAAGTTTGCGAAATCGCGTCCGAACACCGTTTGTATGACCCACCTTTCACATGCCTATCCCCAAGGCGCAAATCTCTATTTTATTTTTATAGGCTTATTTAAAGATAAAGAAGAATATGTAGAATATCAGTACGGAATTTTCGATAATATAATGCACACGGGAGCCGCTATGAGCCACCACCACGGTGTAGGGAAAATGACGGCAGCTTGGGTAGAACAGTCTATCGGTGCAGCAAACTTTAAAATTTTTAAAGCGCTTAAACATCACTTTGACCCTAACAATATAATGAATCCTGGAGGAACCTTAGGTTTGGATATGAGTGAAGAACAAAAACGAAAACCTAAATATGCAGGTAAAACATGGAACAACGGATAAATTACGAATACATAAAACGGAAATACCGGAGGTAGGTAAAAGCTGCGGCCGAATTTCATAAAGAAATTTTTCTCCGGTATCTTTTAAAGGCATAACCTTTAAATTTTTTACTTAAAATCCGTTACCGTTTTACCTCAAAATGGCTGAAGCTCATTGTAAAAGCAGCCCTTCCTTGAGTTGCCGAGCGTAAATCTGTAGTAAACCCGAACATTTGCGCCATAGGAGCCTGTGCATGAACTACCTCAGTCCCGGTCTTCGATTCCATACTTAAAATCAACCCTCCGCGCTGCGTCATTCTGCTCATTGCGTCCCCTACGAATTCTTTAGGGCTTGTAATATCCACTTTCATTACGGGTTCAAGCAGCACCGGTTCCGCACTGTTGCAGGCATCGTCAAAACACTTTGCCGCTCCGGCTTCAAATGCAAAAGGCGTGGAAGTAAGCTCGTCGTATTTTGCTGAAGTAAGTTCAACCTCAATATCGGTACACGGATAGCCGAATTTTATTCCTGAAGAAAAACATGCGTTTACGGAATGTTCCACCGCATTTACCAGCTCTTCAGGCAGGGTATTGGCTGCGGCTCCTCCGGATTTTTGCGAAAAGGTTTTTACTTTGGAAACGAACTTATTTCCCGTCCCGCGCGGAAGAGGACGTACGGTAAGAGTCAGCTCCGCTTCGTTATCCTTTCCCGCCATTTGCTTACTGTATTTTTCAGTTTGAGTTTTTGCGGCGGTAATGGATTCCCGATATGTAACTTGCGGATTTCCTACGCGGGCTTCAACTTTAAAATCGTCCAGCATACGGGTGGTTAAAATATCGATATGAAGTTCTCCCATACCCGAAATAATGAGCTGCCCGGTTTCTGAATCTTCCTTGCTTGTAAAGGTAGGGTCTTCTTTGGAAAGAATTTCAAGCACTTCTTTTAATCGGTCGCGCTCCGAAAGACTTTTAGGTTCAAGCGACACGGAAATTACAGGCTCAGGAAATTGCATAGACTCAAGTAATAACGGCAAACCTTCCGTACCCAGAGTATCGCCTGTTTGTGCCGATTTTAAACCGACAAATACCGCAATATCTCCCGCCTGAACGGAATCCATTTGTTCGGATTTATTTGAGTGCATTCGCAAAATACGGTTTACCCGCTCCCGTTTCTTTTTTCCGATATTAAAAACTTGGTCTCCGGATTTAATTTTACCTGAATACATACGCACATAGCAAAGAGAACCGGCGTCCTTATCATACTGAATTTTAAACACAAGGCCGAGAGGATTTCCCTCAGGTTTACACGGAACGGTAATGTTTTCTTCTTTTTTGGTGTTAAAAGCTTCGGCGGGAAGAACCTCGTCCGGAGCAGGCAAAAAATCTACAATTGCATCTATTAAGGGCTGAACTCCGATATTGCGTCTTGCAGAACCGCATAAAAACGGAATATAATCTCTCTTTAAAACGGCTTTACGAATTTCTTTTTTAATTAAATCGGCGGGAACGGGATTACCTTCTAAAATAAGCTCGGTAATTTCATCTGAAAAGGAAGAAACCGTGTCAAGCATTTTTTCGCGCCATTCTTCGGCAAGCGGAAGACGCTCGGGAGCTATGGGAGAATATGTATATTTTTCACCTTCGGTAGAAGAATCCCAATGAATTTCCTGCATGGAAATAAGGTCTATTATACCTTCAAAGGTATCGCTTGCACCTATAGGAATTTCAACGGGAACGGGTTGCACCTTAAACTTGTCCGCAACATCATTCATTACGGAAAAAAAATCGGCGCCCAGTCTGTCCATTTTATTTACAAAGCAAATGCGCGGAACCTTATAGCGGTCGGCTTGATGCCATACGGTTTCGGTTTGCGGCTGAACTCCGCCTACCGCACATAAAACGGCCACGGCTCCGTCCAAAACGCGTAAAGAACGCTCAACTTCGGCTGTAAAATCTACGTGCCCGGGAGTGTCTATAATATTAATTTGAAAATTTTTCCAATAAGTAGTTGTAGCCGCACTTTGAATTGTAATACCCCTATCCTGTTCTTGAGCCATCCAATCCATTGTAGCCTGCCCGTCATCGATTTCGCCTATCTTATGTATTTTACCGGTATAAAATAAAATTCTTTCCGTAGTCGTCGTCTTACCGGCATCAATGTGAGCCATTATTCCTATATTCCGCATTTTATCAAGCATTTTATTCTCCAACTCCCAATTAATATACCTCGGCAAAAACCGAGGTATAATTATTTTTAAGATAACTATTACCGAAACTTACATCTTAATCCGAAAAAACAAAGACGTTTCGGTATAAATTTGAAATTTTTAAACCCTTTCCGTATAAATAAAATCTATTCGTATTTAATGGAAGTCAAAAGCGAATTTAATTTTACGGCAGGGTCTTCATACCCTCTAAAGGTAAAGTATACGTGGTAACCCTTATCGGAAACAACTGTTACGGTTTTTCCTACACAGTTATTTACGACATTCGACGTTTCATACGGAAAGTATTCGGGCTTTAAAATAGCCAAATGATAATCCTGTCCGTCATATCGTACTTGAGCCAAATGAGCGGGAAAGGGAACCAGGAAAATTAAAAAATCATCGGATTTTCCTCCGCCTACCGAAAGCCTTGTTCCGGGCTTCATAATATGAATATTGCGTTTTCCGATATATCTGTTTTGGTTTAAAACGTAAATCTCCGTCATTCCCGATTGGTTGCTCTTAATTTCAATTTTCTCAAGATGATTTGCAGGAGATATATGAGAACCTCTGGGCTGCTGTGCCGAAAAAGATGAAGATAAAATTTTCTTTCTGAGCATTTCATCTTCTTTAGCTTGAGCCGCAATTCTTTCCTTATTGCTTTCGGAATAAACGGATTGCTCAAAACCGCCGCTTTGCATATTGGAATTTTGAGTAAAAGCATTTAAACGCTTTGCATGATTTATATCTTCTTCATCGTAATTTACCGCAGAAGAACTTCCCGTTTTATGTAATACGCTTGCAACAGGATTTGAAGTTCTCCGTCGTAAAACAAAGAATATTATAAGCAGCAGTAAAAGAAGTAAAAGCAATGCCGGAATAAGAATAAACAGAATGTTTGAACCGAAAATCCGTTTAAAAGCGGAAGGGAAAACGGAAAGTTTTAACTCCGCAGCCTGCGGTAAAACCTTTTTTCCGTCTTCAAATTCAAGACGCATAATAGCGTTATAACTACCTTCCGAATAATCTTGAGGAAGTTTTGCTTTTACATTTATAACCGCTTTTTCTCCCGCCTGAATCGTAATTTTTTCGGTATTTACGGGGATTTTATTTAAAACATATCCGTTATCCAAAATAATTTCCGTAAGTTTTAACTCTATCTCTTCCTCAGAGGTATTTTTAATTTCCAGCGGAAAAGTCAAATTACCGCCGTAAGACTTAAGTTCTTCAGGAAAAATTACCGAGGGCAGATTTTTACCGTTATCTTCAATGGAAAATTCACCGTTTTCCGAAAGTTCGCTTGTGGAAGCTCCCGCAGAATCCGTAAAAGTTTTTGAAACATCGGTGTATTCTTTGGTTTTTCCTCCGTCAGCCTCTTTATCTCCGCCTGAAGCCGAAGAATTATCGGTCGAACCGCCGGTACCGTATCCCGAACCGCTTTCCGTTCCGCCAGCACCGTATCCCGAACCGCTTTCCGTTCCGCCTGCACCGGAATTGCCTGTTGAGCCGGTTTCAGTATCCGAAGTATTTCCCGTATTTCCCGAGTCTCCGGTATTTTCCGTACCGCCCGCGGCTCCCGAGCTGCCGCTTCCGCCGGAAGTACTTCCGCCTACGGAGCCGGCAGCACCGGCATGGCCTGTATTACCCGAGCCTTGCGCACCGCCGCTTGAGCCTCCTAAGTTTCCGCTTTGAGAAGAGCCGGAACTGCCGCCCTGAGAGCCGCTTTTTGAGCCTCCCGCCGTAGAATTATAAAACTCTTCCCCGTCCAAATCCCGTATTATGGAATCGGCCGGATACGGAAGTTTTACATAATAAACCTTCCAGCCGCCGCGGCGTATATCTCCCGCAAGAAGCCCGATTTCATTTTTTATTTGTTCTCCGCTATAATTCTTATACGGGCTTGATTCAGGCGGATTAAAAATTCCGTCCGAAATAACTATAAGAATTTGCTCCTTTGAAGCGGATAAACTTGAAGTATATTGCTTACAATAAGCAAGTCCCGTTAAAAAATCGGAATTTTTTCCGAGCTGGTACAAAAGCAAAAAACGGGATACAACTCTGGATAAATCCGCTTCGGAATTTACCTTTTGAGACATCTCATAACGGGCATCGGCATTAAACGACAAAACGTGAACGGTATCGCCTTTGCGGACAAACTTATCGGTTATCTCTTTTAAAACCCGTTTGTTAACTTCTTCATAATATTGAAGAACCGTCCCCGACGTATCGAGAAGAATAACTATGTCCGCATTACCCTGCGGTGAATTTTGTGCAAATACATCCGCCGCCGCAATGACCAAAAAAAAGCAAAACAATATCTTTTTCAAAACTTTCATAATACCTCCTTTTGCTTTCTTTTATATAATATTGCACTATTTTAAATTTGCAATACTGATATCCAAAATTTTATAACTGCGTTTTTCCTCGTTAACCTCAAATTCAAACTCTTCGCCGCTTTTTCTGTTAAATAATCCGTTGCCCAGGGGAGACATATAAGAAATAATTCCGTTGGAAGGGTCCGATTCCCACGGACCTAAAATGGTATACTCTTCTTCCGTATTGGTAAGATTGTTTAACACTTTCACTTTACTGCCGAAATAAACCTTTTTCGAAGTAGCGGTTGTCGGGTCGAAAACTTGCGCCCTGTCCAGCTCGTCCTGAAGACGTGCAAGCGCATTGTTTAAACGGTTTTGTTCCTCTTTCGCAGCCTTAAATTCTGCATTTTCACGCAAATCGCCTAAAGCGAGTGCTGCTCCTACATCTTTTGAATTCTGAGGAATTTTAACGTCGCGTATTTCAATAAGCTCTTTAGTTTTAATATCGAACATCTTCGATGTAACAATCAAACCGTGAGCCGTAACCGTTTTTTCTTCAATATCAAAGAATTTAAAATCCTTGTGTTTTTCCACAATTCTCGCACGAATACTCATTTTAATCATAGGGTCAAGGTCTTTTATATCTCCGATAAGAGTATAAAGTCTTGTAATGGTATCCACATCGCTTTCAAGGATAAAATTTTCCAAAAGGTTTCCTTTATCGAATAAAATCGAATGAACCTGATGATTAATTTTACGGTTTTCCGTAGTATTTCTATGTGAAGAAATTTCGCGGTATGTAATATCTAAAATGTGAATTAAAACAATAAGCTGCTGCTCAAAAGTAATTCCCAATGTTTTAAACCATTCTTCTTCCTGTATATTCTTAAAGAACCAAATAACGGCATTTCTGTAAATTCGATAGTTTTCAAAACAGTCTTTTACAAGTTCCCGAACCTCATTAACGGCACCCTCTTCTATCAGGGCCTGTAAAATTTCAGGTGCAAGCACGGACGGGAAAAGCTTTATATATTCCTTTTCCCAATTCGGAATTAAATTCTTTATATATTTTAAGAATTTTTGTCTTATCGTCTGCCCCCGAACCGAAACCTTGTCTTTTATTGCCGAATAAAGTTCCGTTACGTTTTCGATTCTGCTATAAAGTTCGGCAAAGTTATAAGCCTTTCCCGGAACCGCCAAGGATTTATCCGCGGCAAATTCACGTACAAGAATATACGCCGAAATAATTTGCTCGTTTACCTGATTTACACTTTTTAAAAAGCCCTCAAAATAATCCAACATTTCGCGGAAAGTATCGGACTCATCATCGCAAACTTCGGAAGAATCATAAGCGTTAAGAAGCTCAATTCGGGCAAAAAAGTTTTTCTGAGCTTTAAATTCATTGGAAAGTTTTTCTTCCAACGAAATCGGGCGTTCGCGTACGGTATAAAAATCTATATTATCCGGGTTAATACCGAATATGGGATTTTCTTTTAAAATCTTTCTGGCTTTTGTATTCCAGCTTGTCCATTCGCTTGCGGTAAGCAATGACGGAACAAGCTCTTGTTTAACGCGTTTCATATCACAATTGTTATCGAAACTTTTAATAACGGCTTTTAATGCCCATTCCGGCTCCGCCTTTATTTTTTTACCGAGGGAATCTTTATTTAAAGTGGACTTCAAAACCCAGATATGCTCTCTGTCAAGAGTCTGTAATGCGGTTATTCCCATTTTAAGACTCATTTTATGACCGCGTTTTTTTGCAAAATCGATTACAAGCTCATCATTTTGTACCGAAGCGATTCTGCCTACACCCCAAGTTCTATGGAAAACAAAACAACCCGTATCAAAGGAAATATGTTTTTCAAAGTCCGCAATTGCATCGAAAACGGGGCGCCATGCTTGGGTTAAGTTTGAAACTTTAATATACTCCTCAAGCTGACTGTGGTCTTTATATTTGTTTCTAAAGCATTCGACTATTTCGTCTCTGGCCCAGTTGTCTTTTTCATCATAAGAAAGCATTAGCTTTAAAATATCTATGGCGATATTCCAGTTTTCATTCTTGCGGTAATGCTGATAAATATCCTGCATAAGCATAGAGCTTCTGCCCGTATCCATTACTCCTGAAATTTTAGCCTGTATTCTGAAGAAAAAGTCTATTTCGTCCGGAATAAGAGTTGCCAGTTTTGACCACATCTCTTTTATTCCGCTAATTTGTTTTCTGTTTATAAATCTGTATAGGGCCTTTTTATAGTATTCGACGGATTTTTCAATATTTCCGTCTTTTTCATATTTTTCCGCCAAAAGCTTTGCAATATCGGCTTCATCATAATCGGCTTTTACCAAGCGCTCCCAAATATCGTAAATTTCTTCGTTTCCTGAAGTTTTATAACATTCCGCAAGAGTTCTCAAAGCAAATTTGGACTCTCCGTATTCGAGGAATTTTTTACAAAGATATTCTACAATCTGAGCTCTATGATTATCTATGAAAATTTCAATTAAACTTACAACGGTAGAGTCGTCTAAAAGCTGATTGGAAAGTGAAATTATACTGGAAATGTAAAGAGCTATTATACTGTTTTTTGTGTGCGCCAAATGTTCATCACAAATAGTTTTTATTTCATTTACAACATCTTCCTTTCTGGCTGTAGAAACCAGCTTATAAAGATCTTCAAAATTTTTTGTCGTGTAATTTCCTATAGCTGCTCTTGTCCATTTTTCTTCATTGAGCATCTCCGTCAGTTGTTTCTGTATATCAGACATAACACCCCCAAATCGCTATCCTACATAGCGTTTATAAATATCTTTATCCAAGACTTTTATTCTTAAAAGTACATCATCTATTTTCGCCCTACTTTCATTTACATTAACATAATGGTCTATAAGCCAAAAATAGTTGTTTATAAGGCGAGGTACAAGCCTTGCGTGTTGCTCTCCGGTTTTTTCGCGCTCTTCGTTTTCCAGCAAAAATATCTTTTGCTTTAACTGGCCGAATTCATAAGAACGAAGCTCGCGTTTTACATTGAACACTCCGTCAAGGACTCCATAAACCGGAATCCATTCGGAAACCAGCTCTGAAGAATACCCCAGTTTTTCAACTTTTCGTATAAGCCGTTTAATTATTTCGGATTCTAAAAATTGCAGCTCTATATCGGAAGGATTGATAAAAAAAGCCTCTCGAAAAAAGGCTTTTGAAAATTTCATTTCACCGTAAAGAGCGTAACAATCTGCAAGTTCTGCAAGAACCGAAGCCGAATTTTTATTAAGCTCGGCTGCATACTTCAAAAATTCAAGCCCGCGCTCATAATCGCCTAAGGCCTTATAACATAAACCGACCCTTAGATAGGGCTCTGCATTCTGCAAAACGGTTTCCTCTCTTAACAGTTCTGCATAAAATTTAAGCGCCATTGTAAACACGGCACATTTTAAAGCATATATAACAGCTTCCCGATTTTCTCCCTGTCTTTCCATGAATTTTAAAAAAGGCTTCCAGTTTGCAATCATATACTCTCCGCGTTCAAGCGGTGTAGATATTTGTTCCGCCAATTTAATTTTTTCACCCCAAAAGCTTATACCCTTAAGAGTATACTCAATATCCGCATTATCCAAATCATTTTTTAAAATCCGCTCAAGTTCGGTATAAGCGCTGTCAAACTCACCTTGCTTGAGAAAATTCAATGCAGTGTTTAAGTTGCTTTGTACAGGTTTTTCAATCATATTATCCTTTCGTATTATTATACAAAAAAAACGATTTTAGTCAATTACATCTTGACATAAAGCGGAAAGTACTATACATTCATTTGCTGAAATTTGATAAATTTTAGCCGTATCATACCGCCCTATATCCGATTTTTACCCGATTTACGGCAGTTTTTAAAAGCCGCCCGAATAATAAAATCCGGATTTAAAGCAATTATTTAAACCGGTCTTTATTTAAATAAGCCGTATTTACTTATAGAAGATTTTATTCTGCCGAAGGGTTTTTGATATCTTTAATTTTTGCAGTTATTATATGAACTATGAATTACGATTTTACCGCAATACTTGCAAAAAATATAAGAAAGATTAGAAATAAATTAAATATATCGCAAATGGAACTTGCTCTAAGGGCGGGAGTTTCGATTGCTTTTATAAATTCCATTGAAAACAGAACAAAAAGTGGGTTTCAGACTAAAAACTTTAACCAAGCTGAGCCGCCGCTTTAGGAGTCTTACCTTATGAGTTGTTTTTAACGGACGATATCAAAAAAGACGACCTTCAGCTAATTGCCGGAAACCATATGGAAATGCTTACTGAAATGCAGGATATTTTAGCCCGATATACAAAAAATATAGATATGGACAAACTCCGCCGTTAAATATATCCGCTTATAGAAGTTAAATTTTAATTTAATTCATTCACCGGTCATTTTAAAAGTATTACCTAAAGCGTATATACTATAGGCGGCGTGTATTTTTTAAACAGTTTGCGGCTTTCTCCGTTCAGTTTTCTAAAAAATACAGGGCTTATAGTAAGCCTGCCGTAATAAGGAATCCGTAATAAAAGAAAGGCGGAATTTACTTCGTTTCCTAAAATTTGAAAAGAATTCGCTCCGTTTTTAAACGCTTTTCCTATTGCGGCTTCTCCGAAGTGAACAGCCGCACTTACGGAACAGCTATAACCGCTTTCTTTTATAAAATTCTCACACAGGGTTTTTGCTTTTAAAAGATAAGCCGCCGCATTGTCGATTTCGGTTTTGGGAAAGGCTGCGATTACGGTATCGCCTTGCGGAATAATTGCAATAGGATTTGCAGGCAAAACCGTTTCTTTAAAAATAGAGTTAAATTCATAAAGAAAATCAAAAATTTCTTTCGGATTTTTCCCTTTTGCAATTTGCCCGAAACGGTCAATATCGAATACGGCAATTACAAATTCATCATAGATAAGTTCGTTTGTGTTTTTCATAATTCAGTCCTTAAAAAAATTTCAGCCGGTCTATTTGTAAAAAACACATTAAACGGTTTTTATCTTTAATTATCCGGCAGTCGTCTGAATTATCGCCGGCCTTAAATATCCGGCAGTTTGTTATACAATAATAAAATATTTTTAAAATCCTGTCAAGGTCTTTATTATTCTTTCGGATTAAAAATATAAAGACAGGTTTCCATATTTCCGCCGCGTAAAATATGTTTTTTTAAAGCGGCATCCTTATTCTTTTTACAAAAAATTTTTTCAAATTGCGGTTTGTTTGTAATAAATCCCAATTTCCATTTCGGGAAATTTTCAACTATTCCGCTCATTGAAGTGTACAGTTCAAGAGCTTCTTCCTCACTGCCGAGTCTTTCGCCGTAGGGCGGATTGGATAACAGTATCCCGAAATCATAAGGAGCTTCAAGATTTATAAAATCGGACTGAATAAAATCGGGGCGTTCAATATGATGAGTTATGCCCGCTTCGGTTAATTCCCTTCCCGCAATTATACATGCCCGCTCCGCATTCGCTTTTGAAAGAGAAACAGCCTCTTCCGAAATATCGGAGCCTGTAATTCTTACAAGACAATCCGTTCTGACGGCCGCTGCCGCCTTACCCTTTTCTTCGGTTAAGATGTTTGCGGACTTCTCAGCTTCAAAACAGGTAAATTTTTCAAAAGCAAAATGCCGCGCAATTCCCGGAGGAATATTATAAGCGTACCACGCGGCTTCTATAGGTATTGTTCCGGAGCCGCAGAACGCATCATGTAAGGGGATTTTCCGCTTCCACTGCATCATTTGTAATAAAACCGCCGCAAGGGTTTCGCGCATAGGAGCGGCACCCCCGCTTAATCTATATCCGCGGCGGTAAAGCGGTTCACCGGATAAATCGAGGCAAACGTAAACGTTGTTATTTTCTATATAAATACGCACGATAAATTTTTCCCCCGATTCCGGAAGAACATGCATATTCCATTTTTTACAAAGCTTTTCGCAAAGGGCCTTATGCACGATTGACTGCACTGCATGTTCAGAAGACAGTTTTGATTTAAATGTTCGCACCTTATCAATTATAACCCTTGCATCTTTAGGGAAATAATTATGCCAATCTACCGAAAAAACAATACTGAAAAGGTCATCGAAATTTTCCGCCTTGCCTGCGGTTGCCAACATAAAAATCCTATCCGCCGTCCGCAAAAAATAATTTGCTTTAAACATTGCTTTAAAAATATCCGTTTCTACGGAAGTAAAAAATACTCTTCCCGGTAAGCGGTTATAAGGTTTAAACCCTGCAAGTTTCAATTCATTTGTCAAAACGGGCTCCGCTCCGACTGCGCATAAGGCTATAAAGTCATTCATAAGATAAGCAGTATACTAAAAAAGTGCCTCTTTGAAAATAAGCATGGCTTTAACATAAAAGAAAAAAGTTAAAATAATTATGGTAGAAGGGGTATTTTTTGAAAAATAAGAATACAGTAGAGAAGATTGGAAAGTAAAATATTCATTAACCTGAATACTTACAGCAGTATACGATATAAGTTCGGTTTAAATGAGCATTTATATGATTAGAGAGTTTGCAAGGTTTAAAGAAATATAGTTTAAACAGACCGTCAATTTAAAACTACCCAATGGACGACCTGTTTATAATGAGGTTCAAAGAATAAGTTGGGGAAGAGATTGAAGAATGTTGTGATTTGATTTCTTTTTAAAAAAAGCGGGATAATATTTCAGACATTTGCTTAACCTTACATTGCATAGCAATATCATGTTGAAGCTGGTGTTAGGTTACATTATTCTTTCTTACGTTAATTAAAAAATTATATAGTTCTTTGCCAAATTCTTTGATTATTTTAATACTATCTTCATCATCTGTTAATAAGATACTGTCATGATAATGATTAAACATATAAGAATCCAAAGTATTATTTTTATTCAGAGATTTATTTTCTTTAATAAATTTTTCGATATGAATAAGTATATAATTTAAAGTACCTATAGGAAAAGATTTTGCAAATTCAGCTATAAAAATCTTTTTTATGATTTCTATTTCATTATCTGAAAATATTTGTCTCAAATTAATTTTTTTTTGATGAAGCAAATTTATTTAAAAGCCGTATAAAGTGTTTACCAAATGAACTATATCCATCATTTATAGTTAGATCAGTAAAAACTGAAGTCATATCAAAAATTCCAGGATAAAATTGAGTAATAGTTTATTATTTTTTTAATTCTTTTATTTATAAAAGAATTATTAGCCTCTAAGAGAAAAAAATACACAAAATGTAAAACATTTTCCCTTATTTTCATTAATATTTAATTTTTCTAATTTATTATAAAAAAGAAAATAAATAAAAGATGTAATAAAGGAACTTCTTTTGAAAATATTAAAAATGACAGGCTTGACAAAGTTACAGATCTGATTAATAATAGACCTAGGGAATCACTGAATTACAGAACGCCGGCAGAAGTCTTTTGTGGTAGCACAGTTGCACCTCATACTTGAATGGGCGATTATTAAAGACAAAAGAAAACTTTATAAAGTAAAGTCGGCTCCTTTTCCTATAAAGCAAGTTAACAAGGCATATTCCATCAGCTCTATTTGTATTAGCACACCTTTATCTGATTCTGATCAATACAATAAATTTTATCAAACAACTGAGCTGTAGACGTTCTGTTTGTAACCGCAATTACAGTCAAGTCCTTATATGATAAAAGATGTTTGACGATTTTTGTTTCTATTGCAGAATCAACACTACGAGAAAATTCATCCAGGAGAATAATTGGAGCTTCAGAATTATAAACAAGACTGCGAACGAGTGCCAAGCGCATATTCTCACCGTCAGAAATGGTCATTTGATTCATATCGATTTTTGTATCAAAACCATTTGGCAAACTACTAAAAAAACTGTTTAATTCAAATTCACTACAAAGCTTTTCAACCTTTTCTCTATTTATATCAAAATCTTTATTAAATGTTAAATTTGTTTTTAGAGAAAGATTGAATAGATGAGGTTTACTCCACACCGCTGTAACAAGCTCCGGACATGTATGAGCAATTATCTTTAAGAGGGTAGACTTTCCGGAACCATTTTGACCTGTAATAGCGACCTTTTCACCTTTTGCTATTTTTAAACATGCATTATCAAAGATAGTCTTCTCAGCTGTTTTATATTGAATATTTTGCAAATCCAAAATTGTATTACCATGTATTTGTTGTTTTTCTAAAGAGTACTCTGCTTTATTTTTTGTATTTAAAAAATCAATATGCCGGCTAACACTGGATGAAAGAGTTTTTATATCAATAATTCCATGTATAATATTATTTGAGACCGAAGATATTATTGAACTTACAAACATAATATTTGCAATATCAGAAATTAAAATATAATCTGAAACTGAATATAAAAATAGAACACCGAGCATTTGCATTATTAATGACTTTAACTGAGTTATCATGCTAACTACTTTTTCCAAGTTAGACATTTTTACATTGACATTTAATTCTTTTCTATTTTTTTCATCAATAAGATACGCACAAACCTCATCTGCTGCATTTAGCTTCACAGACACAATTGCATCAAAAACATCTTGGGTTATAATTTGTGACTCCAATCCGTTCTCATCAATTTCTTGTCTATAGCTTTCAAATTTTTTGCGAGAAATAAATAAAAACACGTCTAATCCAATTGATATGGCAACTAAAAATAACGCAAACGGAGAAACCAAAAAAAGAATTGTCGATACCGTTATAAAAATTAACATATCTGAAAAAAGGCTGATCCTTGCAAAATAAAAAGAAATAATAGTTTGCGGTAAACTCATAATTGAAAAAATGCCGCCACCGGCTTGTGAGTTTCCAAATATTACCGAAGAATCATTGGTACATTTCTTGAAACTCTTTTGCATAATTTTTGATAACGGTTGAAACATTAAATATTTTTCGCCCAATAAATTAAGACTAATTGTCAATGCCGAATATATAAACATTGTAATAGCAGTACATGCTAAATATATAAATTGATTTTGATTAGTAAATATTCTCGATACAAATGCATTTGTTGCAAGAACTATAGCTGATAAAATATGCAGAACAAAAATACACAGCACAATCAGTTTCTTATCATTATAATATAATTTTTTATATTTTTTAATATAGCTTGTTTTCATATACCCTCCTATTTTGCATCTTCTGTATTGCCTATTTGGTGAGAATAAAATTCTTTTACCTCATCAGCATTCAAGGCTTGTTTCATTGGCATATCAAGCCCAATTGTGTTTCCCTTTAAATAAATAAGCCTATTAAAATATTTTGTCGTTGTATAGTTATGACTTATTGCAATAATTGCTTTTACCGTTTGCCCTGCAAATGTTAGAATAATTTTTTCAATTTCCGCAGTCATTCCGGAAGTTGCTTCATCTAAAAATAGAACTTGTGGTTGTGCAAACACACAGCGTAAAATAGAAATCACTTCGCATTCACCATCAGAAACTTCATCAGAGCTAATTACACTATTTAAATCTGCAAGCCGCGGCATATACTTTAAAATCCCCATTTTTTCCAATTGGCCTTTAATTTCAGTTTCAGAAAGAGAATTATTGAATTGAAGGTTTTCTAAAATAGAACCTTTTATAACATAACCTTTTACATCACAATATCCGGTGCGTTTTCTCATTGCCTGTAAGTCAACAGCCGCCATGTCTACACCGCCGATTGTCAGCGAGCCTGTACACGGGTAATCAACACCCATAAGTGCATTTAATAAAACAGACTTGCCGGTACCGCTTCCTCCAATGATTAACACTTTTTCTCCACCATGTATATTTAAGTTGAATTTATTAATCAATGTCTTTTCTCTAAGCGTAACTGAAAAATCAGTAAGTTTGTACTTAAATATTTCAAATTTTGTATTTCCGGTTTGTTCATCAGGCATTTCAAAAAGCTCTTGAAGAGGCTCTTGAGCAATTTTTATATTTCTATAAATCTGCTTTAGCAAAAAAAGATTATACAGATTTGGTATCATAAGTGTTAAAAAATAAAAACTAATAAAAAAACTTGAATCTGTTGCATTATTAAAACAGCTATAAACTAATATAGCAAGCAGCGGAATAATGCGTTGAGAATTTACGAATACAAGTTGTTGTAATCTTTGAGTTTTTGAAACCGCATATAAACCATTCATTGTTAAATTATCAAAATCAGTTTTAAATTTATTTTGAAAAAATGGAAAAATGTTATTTGTAGATATATCCAACGCTCCCGTTAAAACATCCTTTAACTCTCTAAAAGTTTTTGGAAAAAGTTGATTTACATTTCTTTTTATATTTTGTATTTTTTTTAAATATACAAGATGAACAATGATTGAAGGTATTGAAAAAACTAGGAATAGCAGTGTGAGCCAAAAATTTTTATAAAAAAGAAAAGCAAGAATAATTGCAGTTAATAAGCTTTGCGATACATTTTCAAAAAAAGCAATCGTATGAGATATGGAACTAGCAGAAAACTGATAAATTGATGAGACAATATCCCCTGCGTTGTGTTCATAAAAAAATGAAAACGGCAAACTAAAATATTTTTGTATAATTTTATTTTGCATTTTCAGTGCAGATTTTTTAAAAAACCGCGAGCTCAACATTAGCTTAAAAACTATTTGAAATATAAAAAAAGTTAAGATCAGGCCTGCTGTTTTTAAAACTTCCAAAAATTTCAGATTCCCTAAACTTGCCTCAGTCGCAATTTTTGAAATCATATTCGAAGAAACAATCGTAAAATAAAAATTTACACAACCAAATAAAATTAAAAGAAGTAAAAAATACTTATTTAACTTAAAAATATCAGACGAATAATTCTTTTTCATAGACTTACCTTGGCCCTTTCGTATAGAATTTATTAATTTCTTTCTTCGATTGATCGATAAACAGATTAAGCAATTTTGATCTATACCTCTTTTTCCTGTTTGAAATATTTATTAACAACTCATAGTAAGAGTCTGTTTGTGAACAATCTAATAATGAACACAAAGCATTCAACACCCTTTTGTATTCAGAATTATATTCTTTTAACATACAAATATGTAATAAAAATTTTGCATAAAAAAAAGGATTTTCCGGATCAACCTCCAACATAAATCTGTCATGAATAATTGCCTGCTCAATATAACCGTCATGCGAAAAAAAGGACGAACTCCCAATATATGGAAGTATATCAATATCATTATACAATATCGAATTATTTAAATAAGGTCTAATAGAAGCCAAATTTTTTTTATAATTTCATTTCTATTATCTTCCGATATATGAATATAATTCCAAAAATCTTTAGCACTATCTGTTTTCCTTTGTATATTTTCATACATTACAGTATCAAAATAAGCATCGAACATTTGATACATGTCGATGAGCATACAAATAGCAATATCACCCTCTGTCATCGGACAAACCAAATTGGGAATACAATATTTTGTTTCTTTTATTGATTTGACTTTTTCAAGTAAATAAGTTGTATTATCATGATTTTCTATTATTTTTAAGTAATCACCGTCTAGTGATTCTGTAGGGGTTAAATCAGCTGTTTTTAATATAATATATTTTTCATTAGATGTTTTCTGCACGAAACTTTCAAATAAATCATTTGCAGATTTTTCTTTACAAGAAATAAGAGTAATAGAAAATATAAAAAAGAATAACATTATTTTTACTTTCACAAATTCTTCCTTTTGCTGCCAACCGGACAGTCCACTTAACATTCGCTTAGCCTGCTTTTGCGGGCTTGTCCCGCAATGTCAGCGTTGAAGCGGGTGTTAGGTGATTTCTTGTATTCCAATTTTCTTAAAATATTCATATGTTCCATCATAGAATGATGACAGTCGTGTATAGTCTTCATCATCTCCTTCAGGAATTACAATGATAATACCTTGTCTTGCCCGTGTAAGTAGTACTCTATATGCATTTTTTAAATATTGTCTTGCTTCTGTACTATTCACTTCTTGCCATGAACTACCTTTGAAATGTTTTAGTTCCCAATCTCCAGCCATATATCTTAAATCAGCATCCCAGATAAGGCAGACCCAATCAAGTTCCAATCCTTGCACATCAAATTCAGTAGCAACATCTTCTAGGTAAAATGAAGAACGAACATCATCTTTTGGGTTCAAAAACCAATAAACTGGATTAATTGAAGCCCTTACATTATAACCGATTGGTTTTAGCCTTACTGCACCGGAACTAGCTACGATACCATATCTTTCTGTTCCTCTTGCTTGTTTTTTTATCCATCGCTTTGCAGCATTAATATTTCTACTCATTACAAATGGATATGTTTTTGATATAGTTTCATAATGTTTTTGTGACATTGCATAATCGTTATCTAACATGCTTTTAACAAATGCTGCTACTTTTTCAGATCTAAATGATCGAATCGAGACTGATAAATGAAGATCATTATTGATATATAGCTTGTTTGATGTAATATTACATAATATGTCATTACCCTGTGTATATTCACTGTCTGTTAATTTATTTGATACATATACATCCCAATTACTATATGATTTTGAGATAGCTCTAAGCCATTCTTGAATGCCTGCTTCTCCAGTATTTATTTCTTGTCCACCACCAATTAAGCAAATAATAACAGCCCAACCTTTATGTCGATTCATTACGCCTATCAAGAACTCTGGTTCAGATTGGTTAAAATGAGCTTTTCCCTTTTTAGTTTTCATAAACTTTGATGTTTGCTCAAGAGTCCATGCCCTTTGAGCTTCATCAAAAACTACAATTTTTTCAATTGGAGGATTGGTCGATTCAATTGCGTCATCTCTGAAATGATGAATATTCTGAATAAATGCTTTTGTCTTTGAAAGAATCGCCGTTTTTTTTATTTTTTCCCCTTTCGTTTTTGAAGTACTCACCTCATTTCGTGCTAGAGCTTCTCTTAACACATCAACTAACGGACCATTTCCTGAAAGAAAAACCGCATGGTCTGTTTCATCACTGTTATGCCAGCTATTTGCTAAATTTAACCCGGCAAGAGTTTTTCCAGCACCTGGAACTCCTGTCAAAAAACAAATAGCTTTTGAATTAGAAGATTTCGCGTTTTGAATTATTTGATGTATCGCATTTGCAGTTTTTGAAAGGTTAATTGCTCCCGAATCCGATCTGGATATTTCTTCAACCTTATGACCTTGGTAAAGGGCTTGTGCAGCCTCAATTATTGTAGGAGTAGGCTTATACTGAGCATTAACCCAATCCTCTAATGATATTTCTACTTCTGAATATTTTTTTCCGACTAACGTTATTACCGCCGGTAGCTTTTCCGGTTGTAAACAAATAGAATTTGCAACAAAATCCTTATCAAACTTAATTTATAATTTACACTTTTTTGCTTCTGTTGCTATTAAAATAGGAATTATTTTTCTTCTATGACTTCCTTCATGAAAGTTTTTTAAGTCAAGAGCATAATCAACAACCTGATCAATTCCGCTATTATGAAAGACCTCTGAACCTACTTTGAATTCAATGACAAAAATACACCCATAAGAAAGTATTATGCAATCAACACGCCTTCCCATTCTGGGAATACTAAATTCAAATAATATGCTGCCTCGAATATTAGCAAGAAGCTTATGCAATAACTCTATTTGAGTAATCCAAGATAATTTTTGTTGATCACCTAATGGAAACTCGTTGTTTTAACTATTTCACCCAAAATTTCTTCTTTATATTTATTTATAAAACTATCAATTGAATCACAGTAATAACATCTCTTCATAATATCTCCTATTTTGTTGGAAAAATAAGTGCAACAATCGTATCTTAAAATGAGGTAATTATTGCATTGTAAATATCATAATCTCTCAAAGAATATGAATTTTACTTAAAAACCAAAACCTCATCTCCTGAAACGAAATAAACTGTTTGTAAATTTCGTTTATATTTTTTTGCCCCCTTGGATAGTGTGTATAACTTCAGTTTTATGCGTTTTGCATATTTCTCATAATGTTTTTCATTAAAAATAAGAGACTGACTATCAACAAAGCACATGCCCCGAATGTTTTTGGTTTTATTCACGGTGTCGATTGTACTGTCTATTTTTATCGGTGTATCTCCATTTAAAAAATATAATAATGTTTTATCTCCATTAATTTCTATATATTTAGTATATGAGTAAGAATCATATGGACAGGGGTTTATATCATAGTGAAAATCTAAAAACAGTTTTACTACATACAAGTTGTAGAAAGCATATTTTACATTTGGATATGTTTTTATTCTTCCATTAATAACATAGTCGTAGGTTTTGATTTTTTTAAGATACCATTTTGTCTCCATAATATCATAGTCTGAATTTGAAGAATCACTAATATTATAATAAAATTTTAAAAAATCATCCGCAAAGCATGGAAATTTTGAATAATCCCATGCACCGGTATCTGAAAAAATAATACCATCCGTTAGCTTTGCCAATGAAGCGGCTGCAAAACCGTAAGCAGGCCAAGCACGCCCGTTAAAGTTCCAGAAACCATGAGCATTTATAATATACGGCATACGTTCTTCAATATCAGGAATCATAGCCTGTTTATCATCAAACACATAGTCTGATGTTATACATCTATCATCATCGAATGGATAAAAATCAACATGTGTAAAATCTGTAATTTTTTCTCCACAAACAATAAATTCATAACCAATCCACATTGTTTCATTTTCTTCAGGAGCTCTGAAGGGGGTGCTATCAGTAATTAATTCTTCATGTTCCGTTTTGTTATTATAAATTCCTGCATAAACATTAAAGTCAATATGTATATCATTTTTTAAGAAAAAATCTTTTATATTTTTTTTAAACTCTGCTAATAAATCACCAAATGAAAAATTTATCTCATTGCATGGATACACAGCAAAATCAGCACTCATGTTTTTACTCCTTTGTATTATTAAAATATATAACTTTATTTTAAACAAGGTTATAATCAAATACCCTTTAAAGTTTTTCATCGATAGTTATTCATAATAGCATTTGCTTAAGCTTTTTTGCGGTTTTGCCCATTCGGCTTCATTATTCGCGATAATTCTAATACTGAGGATGATTCATGTTTATTTACCACTAAGTCAAAGGTGTTTTCTTTAAATGGTAATTTATTATCATCAGCTATTACTTTTACAGTTATACCTTTTTTACTTAATCTATTCTTTGCTATTTCAATATTTGGTGCATATCCTTCTGTAACATACATTTGCGGAGGTAATTTTTCGAAGGAATCGATAAATTCGCCTCCCCCTGTACCCATATCAAGACATATACTTGCATTTTTAAAATATGCCCTTAATAATTCTGTATAATTCCATGGCAATGGTAAATATTCTACGCAACCGTCAAGATATGAAAAATACTATCCACTAAAATGCTGATTAAGTTCATATTCAAGACTTTTTCGTAATTCAATTTTATTCATTTTTTCTCCATTCACGCACATTAGAGCGTAGTCCTAACATTGTTTTAAACCGCAACACAGCTTGACCGTGTTGTCGGCTTTGAAAATATTGTTATGCTTTATTTTTCTTTTCTAAATACCATTATATACTGATGTATTTGATTTGCAACAAATGAAAACGGATAACCGTAAGGAAATAATTTTGCAGAACGGTCAGACCAGATTTTTAATCCTTTGTAATTTACATTTTGAATTTCATTTATTTTCTGAATGATGTTTGCATGAAGTAAATTTGTTTCTTTTTTTACCGGTTGCAAGTCTTTTACAAATACTACAATATAGCCATGCTTTTTTATATACGGCAAAACAAGTTCTACTGATTTTTTTAACGAATCATAAAATTCATCTACAGATAGATTTCCAAAATCTCTTTTATCGTCGGTAAAGGGAGTTGCAATATTCCCATAAACATTGATGTCTGCTCCGGTTTTTTCTTTACTCATCATATTTGCATAAGGTGGATCAAGCAAAACAAGACTGATTTTTTCTCCAGCAAAAAGATTTTTCATTTGATTTTCATTACTTAAAACTTCTATGCAGTCTCCGCAAATTGTTTTAAACTCTTTTACGCCTATTTCTTTTGCAGCTAACTTATAAGCGTCGATATATTTTTGATTCAAATCAATTCCAACAGCACGCCGATTAGAAAGTCCTGCTCCTAGCAGAGAACCGCCAACGCCCATAAAATAATCAAAGACAATTTCATTTTCTTTTGTAAAAAACTCTATTATTTCTTTCATCAGCTGAGGAGGTTTAGGCGTTGGATGAAGTTTTCTTATTTCGTGTGCATAAGAATCTTTACCATTAGTTGTGTAGAAAGTTGAAAAAACAGAAGTTGTAAAATCAAGCCATTCACCACCAGAGAGATTGTTCAAAGGATTGTTAATTTGATATTTTTCTCCGTCTGGAAAAATTATCATCTGTTTAGAATTCCCCAAAATGCGAGCTTCGTCAATTTTTTCTAAAACCCAATTTGGAAGATTTAATCCTTCAGTTGATTTATAAATTTCTAAAAATGGAACTGCCTCTTTGTATTGTTCGCGGGCAATTTTATTCTTTTCTTTGTATGAATTAAGAGAAGTTTTTACTTGTTTTTCAATTTTCTCAATCACAGAATCAATATTCTCAACTCCATATTTTTGAAGTTCCGCTCTTACTTTTTCTAAATCAATAAAACTCTTTTTACTAGCCATATTAATTCCAATAATCTAAAAGATTTGAAATTGCACGTTTAAAAAGTTTAGGAGCTTTTATACCAAGAACGAGTTTGCCGTTTTCGTTAAGCAAAAATCCTACTTCGATTTCGGCAATTTGTTCATTTTTACTGCCATAAAGGACAACTGTTCTGACAATCTTAAATTCAGGATAGTAGACTTTCAAATATCTTTCGTCGAATGTGTCATAATTATTCAGTTCGTCGATTCCGTTCCGCTTGAGCTCATATTTTTTGCCTTCGATTGTGATAACTTCTGTTTCTGAAATATCAAGCAAGACTAAATCAGGAATAAAAATAATCTGATTTTTATCGCCGGCTTTATACGCATCTCGGTCTGCATATTTTTCAAGTGCAAGATGTTCACCGTTTTTTGTTACGAAATATCCTTTTTCACAACCTGCATGATTTTCAAAAATGGAATAACTTTCAGTAAAATTCTCTACAACCAAATGAATAAAAATTGTTCCGAGTTTTTCTCCTTTTGTTTCATAATGCCAATAATCTTCCGGTAAAGTTGCCTTTGGGAGTCCTAAACCTTCCAATTCTATTCCAAGAACATTTGCAATCTGAACAAATTTGTTTGTTTTTCCAACATGTTTTTGCTCAAGTCCGTGCATAATGATTTCAATTTTTCCTTTAAATCCAAGTTTTCTGATGACAGCAGAAATAATACTCAAAGCTCCAATATTCGGGTCGTGAGAAAGCCCACCACTTTTATATAATCGACCCGAAACTTGAATCCGGTCCTCATCTGCAATATTTATGGCTATAGGAATATTTCCTTTTGGGGCAGGTCGCATAGCAGCTTTTGCAATTCTGAGTTCTTCAATTGAAGTAAATGGCTTAAAAATTTTAGGTTCAAGTTTCTTTCCTAAGATTTCTACGCCAAGTGTTAGAAGCAAGCGTGTTCCAAAAATGTAAGTTTCAGTTGGCTTGTCTTTTTGTCCGACTTGCAAAGCATAAAGCATTATCAATTTTGTTTTTGGGTAGTAATTCTGAATAAAAACAAACTTTGAGCATCGTTGATAAACGCCTGTATTACGGCTTTCTTTGTCGTCAGTTTTTGTTTCTTCGATTGCGTAAAGCGGAGTATCTTTTACTGTCGGTAAATTGTTCTGATAGAAAACGAGGAAATCCGTAAAACTTGAACTTCCAGAAACTGTTTTTATGTAAACTTTGTCAACTTTGGCACATTTGAAGCCAATAACTTCATATGTAAATGAAAATATTTTATCTTTGTTCAAAAGAGGAATTATACGAATTGAATCTCCAAAGAATCCACAATTCCGGTCTTTTGCGAAGTATTCAAAAATCATTTTCAAAACATCTTTCTTAGGTCTTTCTTCTGTCAAAATCCACAAATTCATTTTTACATCTATTTTTTTAGTATATATAATTGTTCAAAAACTGTTTTTTTTGTCCGAGCAAGACCATTGTTATTACTCTTAAATCTTGCATACTCAAATTGCTCTAATTTTACATTTCCATACCGGCTCAGAGTTTTTATTATTTTTTCTGACGGCATTATTCCTTCTGAATTGTAACTTAATACAAGAAATTTATACTTCGCTTCTTTTACAATTTTATCTAAATCTTCTAAAGCGGTTGTAGGATTACAAAATCTTGATTTTTGAGAAGAATAATCTCTCATTCCTGTAACACCACGCAATTTTGGTTCGTCATATTTTGCGATTGTTTCTAAAATATGATAGTTTGGAGCATACTGCCGCTCGTTGTATGGTGGGTCAAGATATAAAATGTCTACATCGATTTTATCCAAAAGGTTCATACTGTCGTCATTATAGACTATATTTTCTTTTCCATTATTTACAAATTGAATTGTTCTCAATTCCAATGGCCTTAAAGCTCTAAAATCCCAGTGTTTATGAAACGCCGCATAAACTCCTGCAATATTTGAATAAAAACCGATTGTTTCTATTAGACAAGCAAGCAAAATAAAATACTCGTTTTCAGAAATCAAATTTTTATTTTTCCAGTTTTCAATTTGCTGACGAATTGCATCAATTTTTTTACCGTTTTCATCTATAAAGTACATACGTGGTTGAGGAAGTTCTTTTGTACCTGATGGCGTATAATTTTTATAAATAAAACCTTCTACACCTTCAAGAGAATTAAGATAATTTGCAACAATTTCTAATGAACTTTGAAATAAACTTTCAGAATCTTGCTTAGGGAGATTTTTTATTAAGTTTTCAAATTTTGGTTCTTCGTTATTTTCAATATAGGCTTTTTGCAAGCAATAAGACAAATACAAAATATCAGAAGAAGAAACCTGCAAGCCTTTTAATTTAAAAAAATGACCTACATTTGTTGTTCCTGCAAAAAAATCAAAGAAAGTTTCACCAGTTACATTATTGGCTTGGAGAATTGTGTAAATATTTTCCAATATGTTTTCTTTATTTCCAATGTATCGCATTTTTAAGCCAACTTTAGAGCGAATTTTTCTTGAGCCAAAGTTTGAGGATTGTAATTAGTTATTAAAACCTCAACAGTTGAATTCTTATTTCGGTCAATTGTGTGATAATTTGAATTTGAATAATTCTTTACAAGATATGAAACAAAATATTTTTTTCCTTCAATCCAGTTTTTTAAAATCAGATTCTCTTTACCTTTATGTTCAAGAACATTTGAAAGAGCAAAATAAACATTTTTTTTATTCAACTCGTCAAGAATTTGCAAAAGTTTTTTTTCTTGTTCTTCGTTCCAGCCTGTAAAACCTCGCTTACCGTCATTGTAAGTGCCAGTCGTAATTAAATATGGCGGGTCGCAATAAACAAAATCGTCTTCACAAAGTTTTGAAAAATCAAATTCATCAAAATTGAAAGAAGTAAATTCTGTATTTTTTGAATTAAGTTCTTTTAGAAAATTCAAAAGATTTGTTTTCATGTGTTCATTAAAACAACTTCTATCTTTACCAAAAGGATTGTTGAATCCGTGAGAATTATTAAATCTTATCTGATGATTAAAAGAGTACGCCGTTAAAACAAATAAATCAAGAGGATTTTTTTCTTGATTGTAAAATTTTCGTAATTCCAAGTAGCCGTCTTTATTTGTAAGCGAAAGATTGAACTGCTTTATACGGTTTTCAATATGGTTTATAACATCATTTTCAGATAAAGATTCAAATTTTTTATATAAATCAATTAAATATGAAAGATTATCATTAAAAATTACTTTTTTTGCAGATACATTTATGCCGACATTGCAGCCGCCGCAGAATAAATCTACGAAAGTTCCTATATTTTCAGGAAAAAGCGGCAAAATTTGTGGAAGTATTTTATATTTTCCACCTATATAATTCATAGGTGATGCAATAATCCGGTTCATATTCCAATTATACCAAATTTTTACAAAAATTTATACTACCTTTTTAGTCTTCCGCGTCAGTGGCGTGTCCATCCAACATTCGCTTAACCTGCGAGGCGTACATGGCGCAATTCTTGCCGAGGAGCGCAGCGACGACTAGCAAAAATCGTGACATAACCGAGTCAGGCTGAAGCAGGTGTTAGGTGCTTTCTTCTATACCAAAATAGCATATTCATAAAGACTGTCTTCTTTGCCATTACAAATTCTTTTCCTTACTTTATCATGTGGATTAATAACACTTCCCTTCTTTTCCATATATACGTCGTTATTATCAATCTTCCACTTATACTTTTTACGATACTTTAAAACCTGTCCTAGATATGATCCAAGCTGAAATAATAACTCATTATTATCTAGCACTTTTGCTTTATCCTCTTTTTGTAATATTTCCTCAATGTAATCATCCAGTAATTTTAACGATTGTATTGTACATAGCATAAATCCATACTTTTTTCTAAGTATATTTAATACCACTATTGATGACATTTCTATCAATGCGATTGGCTTTAAACCACCATTCTTCATCCGCATTTTTAGGAAAAATGCTCCAATAAATATAATTATTGGTATAGACAACATTGTTAACAATACAATTGGAAATATGTCTTTAATAGTTATCATATTCAAGTCTCCAAAATATAATCACCTGTTTCAAAGGGTCATCTTTCTAAAATTGAATGACATAAGGACATATATGACTACGAAAAAAATCATTCAGTAATACTTATAGTGCGCCGTAAGGCAAGTCCGCCTAACATTCGCTTAACCTGCATTTGCAGGCTCCTCCGCAATGCCAGGTTGAAGCGGGAGTTATGTGATTTTTATAATTCAAAACCTTTTTCCTTATACCTTTCAATATTCTTTTTACTACCGGTACCATTAATTATCCATTGTGATATGAAATCGGGATTTTTAATTATTTTCCCACTTTGTCTTTCTCTATATTCTCCCGGCTTTGCTTCTATAATAGCCCTATCATCATTCGGAATTGTGAATAATTCTTTATGATTTTCTCTTTTTATTTTAATCTCGTTTTCAGTTATAGATTCTATAATCCCGCTTGTTTGGTATTGTTCTAACAATTCATTATTTTCATTGTAATAGTTAATTCCAATGAGTATTAGTTTGCCAATTCCATTTTTATTCATCTTTTCTCCTTATTTTGATTAGTTTTTTTGAGGCGAATATTTTTCTTTTATAAAAGATTTAATTTCAAGTTCTTCCTCTTTTGAATTAAAGAAATGTCGGGGAATTAAAATAGCTTTTGTATATGATACATAAACTGCGATTAATTTTTTATTGATAATAATTTTTCTGAAATCCTCAAGCGTATAACTAAACGAACCTCTACAAGATGCTAAATTTATACCATTCTCTGTTAATGTGAGTATAATCTCATCTTTTAAGGTCCTATCACTCTTAAATGAATAATTTCTAAAAATTTTAAGTATTAAAAAATATATGGCAAAGATAAATAAAACAGGTAATAATTGAGCTATTATATTTTCAATTCTTGGATACTTTATTATGCTTGAAATTGTGCTTGAGAAAATTACAAAAAAACAAATAAGCAGCATAAAAAAATAACTTTTTTTATGTAGAATGGCTGCTCTATAAAAATTTGTATAATCTTCCAAACTTAATTTACCTTTTAGAACATATTCCATTTTTTTCTCCCTGTGCCACAGCGGGGCATCCACATAACTACGCGCTTAAACGGTTTTGCAGCGTGACCGCAAAATCCGATTTGAAGCACATGTTACGTGCTTATTCCTTGAATACATTATTTCTATGATAGGAAACATAATAAGCATTGTCTTCTGTAATTTCAATTTTCATATCAGAATTTATATTCATAAATATTCTATCATACTCATTGATTTTTAGTGAAATAAGTATGCTTCCGTCTTTATCAAAACTAATTAATCCTTTATCTACAAGTTTATCGTGATTGGGACAAAGTTATAAACCATTTCCAATATCAAGCTTTTCTTTTTTATCACTTACACTCCATGGCTTCAAATGGCTTGCTACCAATAAATCTGTGCACTGAACTCCGCATAGACAACATTTTTTATATTTTTCTAATAAATTTTTTCTAAACTTATCTTGATTAATTCGTACTTTTACAATAGCTTCCTTTTCTTCTCCTGTAAAATCAGCACAATTCTTTTCAATTTCTATAATTCTATTGTTATAATTCTGGGTATAATTATTTATATACTCTAAAACGCTTTGTTTTAAATTTTCTTCTCCATACCAAACATTTCTACCTTTAAAATCGATTTTAAAGGTTCTTTCATTTTCAGGTATTAAAAATACATCGTTAGAAACTATATTATAAAAATTATGATCTTGTAGATTTCTTTCAAACATTACTTCATTTGGAACAATTTGATGTTCTCTGTAAACAGTAGCATTTTTATACCATCCTACAATAACTTGCCCACCTGTTTTTCTTGTAGAACACCAAACAACTAAAATGTTTTCCGCTTTTTCAAAAGCATTTGTATCTAACTTAGAAACATCTATTACAGCTTTTGTTGATTGTACATATCCATAATATGTACCATTAAAACTTTTATAATTATGGATTTCATGTCCAATTTGAGTTTTATTATACGAACCACCATTGACAGGTTTATCAGAAACATCTCCATTATATGAAGATGACCATCCTATTTTACAAAAAAGTATTTCCATTTTTTTTATTTTTCAACCTGCGCCCCAGTGCGGGCATCCATCTAACATTCGCTTAACCTGCATTTGCGGCTCCTCCGCAATGTCAGGTTGAAGTGGGTGTTAGACACTTTTACTTCTTGCTATTAAAAATAATAGCAGCTATAACGCCCGGAATCCAGCCTGAACAAGTTAAAAGCAGTGTAAGTAAAACTGCTCCGCAACCACGGTCTAAAACCGCCAATGGAGGAAAAATTATACATAATATTGCCCTTCCGCATCCCATCTTATAATCTCCCAGTCAATATTTCTTGCATTTATATAATAAAATATTTCATATAATTTCTATATCAATGCTTTTTGTACTTATTCAAATATCAATATAATTTTTTATCACATCAACCAAATCGTTATCGCTTATATTAATAAATACGCTTTTAATTTTAAACTATTTTACTTTTTATTACTATACATTCATAAATAAAAAATCTGAAAATTTTACTATAAAACTAAAATTTTATTTTCCTTATCCAAGTAGATATTATAATAGGATATGGCTTTATTCAAAAAATAAGCTATAAATCGGGTTTTAAAACTTTAATTTACAAAAACACATACCCCAACTTTTCAAAGTTGCAGTTAATTGTGCCGTAAGACATCTGTCCAACTTCTCACTTAACCTGCATTGCCGTGCCCGTTTAGGACTTGGCGTGGAAATTGCATAAAAGAAACTGAACCGCTTTAGCGGCGACAGTACAAGCAATTTCCATGACAAAGACAATGTCAGCGTTGAAGCGGATGTTAGATCGCCAATTGCTGCGAAGCACTTTCCCTTAGCAATCTTTTATATTTTTGATTATATTTTCATCATAATCACTTATTGTTATAATAAATGCTACTTTATCTTTCCTAATGCCAACATTTAGTTTATATGCTTATTTCTAAGAATAAATTTATCAGTTGATTATGATGAATTTTAGACATTACAGAAAGATTATTACATTTATTCATCAACATCATATTGCTAAAGCAATCTAATTTCAAATCCAAATCACATGATAATTCAGAATTGCAACTTTCATTTTTCCTAAAAAATTAATATGTGCACATCATCACCGTCAAAATTATCCATAATGTTTGCATTATGTGAAACCAACACAAAAGTTTTATTATTGTTTTTCACAAGCGACTGCATAATTTCATAAAGCCATAAGCATGCTTCATTACTTAAAGCAGAATCAGGTTCGTCCATTATAAAAACATCAGCATTACTATTTAATAATTTCAAGATATGTACAATTTGTTTTTGACCGGCACTTAAATTTTCACCAAAATTTTCAACTTTTGTTTCAGCATCAATACCAACAAGTTGCAAAATAGTACTTACATCAATATTCAGCTTTTCAGAATTTTCAGTGATATTTTCCAACACTGTTCCATTGCACAAGCATGTTGTATTTGTAATGTAGCATAATTTTTTCGGTGCAGTCGCAGAAAGTGTGCCATTCGGTTTTATTTCAGGGGCATATATATGTTCCAATCCGCAAAGACTATTCAGTAATGTCGTTTTTCCTTTTCCATTTGCGCCGCGAATTATATTTATTTTGTTGTATTCAAAATTAATGCTTTCCCTTGAATCCTCCCAAATTATTTCTACGCTTTGCGGCAAGCTCTTCGGCACCGCACCGGAATGCTCTTTTTCATAAAGATTATTTATTCTGCCAATAGATGCACTTGCCATACTTAATTGATTCTTAGCACGTAAGCATGAAGAAAAATATTTCAGGGCTTGCGAAATCAATGTACTGATTTGTACCGCAAGCCCTGCTGTAGTTGCAGAGTCTTTTTGTTTTAGAAAAAACAAAATAATAAATGCCAATAAAATAGTTATAGTACTTACTGTTGTATACAAAAAACTTGAAATCTGGTTATGGTATGCAATCTGAATGGAGGTTTCATTCAGAACTTCATTTACTGCATTGAAGTCATCCAAAGTATTCTTTAATCTTTGATTTGCAAAGATATACTTAAAGTTATTATACATGTTGATAATAAAACTTTCTTTATGCACATATGCTTCTCTCTGTGCATTACTATCCTTTTTTAATATCTTATCAAAAATGTATGAAACAAAAGATAAAATTACAAATGCAATCAAAAGTAAAACAGTAATAAGCATGCTTTTAAAAAACAAATATACACAGTAAAAAACAATTGCTAAAATATTTATTGCGAGTACCGGGAAAAAGCCAAATAAAATTGGCATGAGCCTATTTACATCATTATTCAAAAGTTTAACTGTGTCAGCCGCATTACGTGAATACACATCATACCATTTTAAATTTAAAAACTGATATGTCAGTCTTTGCGACAAATCAGCATAAACTTTTTTTCCTACATGCTTTGCTAAAAGCACATTCAAAAAATTCACACATACTAACAAAACTATAACTAAAATATATTTCAGAAAGTCATTGTAATTTTCTGGTATCATTTGACTTGCAAAATAAATATCAATCACTTTTTTTAAATAATATGTTTCAAAAAAAGTTATTATAGCAATACCCCCATGAACACAAAACCACAGTATTTGAACTTTCCAAAATAGTGCACCAAGTCGTTTAATTAAATCTTTCATAAGTCCTCACAGTTAAATTTATACTCATGAGTAAATAGTTTTGTCATTTCACAACGCATTTTCTTGTCTTTTCCAAAAAGACGAATATTAATTGGACAACTACACACACTCCTTTGCTCACAGTACTCACATTCTTCAGTATACACGCAATACTTTTCATGCAAGGCTCTTGACTCATCTAAAACAGTCCTAAAGTTGTCACAGTAAAACAAATTACCTTCTGTGTGAAAAGGGAACGGAATGCATGGACGCACAATACCCTGTGGTTGCACCACCAAACCAGTATCTGGTATATTACAATGCGTGGGCAATAATCTTTCTTTGAATTGTCGTCCTGCACTATTGTATAATTTAATAATGTCATCATATGGCATTTGAACCTTCAAAGGGGATATTTTACCATTAAGTGTTGGCATAAAAAAACAATAAAAAAATGCCGTATCATGATTTTTTAAAAAGTCTAAAAGTAAATTTACATTTTTAATTTTATTGGTAACAATTAATTTATAGTATGTACTAATACCACTGTTACTCAATTTATCAATATTTGAAAACACCCTTTCATATGAATCAGTATTCGTAACATCTAAATACTCAGTTTTTGAAAAACCATAAATACTAATCCACAAAATTGCAGGAGGTTTCGATTTAAATAGCTCAACAATTGCGTCTGATATTAAAGATCCATTAGTGGTGAGTGCTACCTGAAAGCCATTATCGTATAACACAGAATAAATCAAATTAAAATCTGGGTGTAACAATGGCTCACCACCCATCAAATAAACCCTCTGCACTTCGTACTCATTTAAAAAATCTAATAGCACCGCTAGATTTGTAATGTCAAAAAAGCATGGTGCAACAACTGCACCATGCACATAGCAATGAATACAACTGAAGTTACAACTATATGTCAACTCAAGGGTTACGCAAATAATATCATATTTTCTGCTCAACTAAAGCCCCAGCATTACACAATATCTCAAGCACTTTGGAAATAACCACAGTATCAACAGAATATAACTCTGCTAACTCTGTTTTTAACACATCAACACTAGTAGGCAAAAGACGGAAAATACTAGAAAGTATCTGTAAATCTATATAACACTTACCGCCCAACTTAACCCCCGCATTACACTGGGGGTAGATTAGAACCTTACCAGAGTATATGTGCGAAAGCTTCATTACAACGCTTTCCCCAATTCTTATATTCATACTATTCATCTACTAAACAACAATTTACTTACTCCCAGCACCTGGATCTTCCCCTACTGGCCATGGGTTGTCATCGCTACCTGAACATGCGCAGCATGGAGTAATGACCACAATAATACGTTGCAATTCATCCGTAAAATCAAACTTGTCCATATAGACCTCCTTAGTAAGAGTATAGCATATTTATTTTGAAATATCAAGATAAAAATATTCTTTTTCGTAAAAAATTAAGTATCATAAACACAAAACAGTCCAGAAAACCTATATTTTATTACATCCTCAATGAGTTAAAATACTTAATATAAAAGTTTTATTTTCCTGATTAAGTTTTAATGTATAAAACTTATATATTTTTCGATATTTTAATTAATCGTGCGAAGTGTCGTTCTAACATTCGCTTAACCTGTGGTTTCGTGCCCGAAGGACTTGGTGAGACTTGTGCGTCAGGAACGAAGCAACAGCACAAATCGTGACAAAGAAAACATCAGGTTGAAGCGGGTATTAGCTGAATTCTTTATTTTATTATGTTAAGTAAAATAGCATCTAAATAATCTGAATATAGGAGATGTTAACCGCTCAAACAGAACAAGATTTGATTTATTTAAGAATATTAAAGCTTTTTTAATATCCCATCCGGAATAATCATCAATAGCATTTATTGGTAACTCAATTACATCTCGTTTGGGCAACACCTGAATGTACCAATCTGGATTGTTTTTATAAATAAATCTAATATCATAATCACTATCTGTTGATTCAAATCCCCAAGCTCGAGATCCTGACTCAACAGCTAGAATTATTTTAATTTGATAATCTTGTTCTATTTGTGCGAGTTTTTTCTCAATATTTACTCTCATTCCATATTCAATTTCACTCATATAAAATCCTTTCTGATTCTTCAGCTCCGCGACGCGGACTCCAGCTAACATTCGCTTAACCTGCATTTGCGGCTACTCCGCAATGTCAGGTTGAAGCGAGTGTTAGATACTTTTTATTTTTCTATTACTTCCCTAACAATTCTCAGCAATAAATTAAATAGCATTTTGTTAAATCTAATATACTCTGTAATTTCTAATGAAAAACTACCGCCATGTGCTTGTGAAGACCTAAAAGAATTTAAAGTATTGATATCTTCCTTTGTTATACGTTGCTTATATCGATCAAATAGATCAATTAGCATTTTTCTGAAGCCATATCCATTCCTAATTGCTAACATTTGCATAATTTCATCTTTATCCACCTGATCTAGTGATGATTGCCTTACTTTTTCGATTAATCCTGAATACTTGTTTACTTGTGTTTTACCAAAGAAAAATGGATGAATACTATTTAAGAGATAAAGTTGACCTTGAACTTTTTGATCAATAAAGTTAGTTGTGAAATATGAAACTATATAGTTTTCAATAAATGGTATTTTATTCACAAATAGCAGCCAATTTTCAATGTATCGAAAAATATTACTGATTAATTCACTAGATGGAAAAATATCCTGATTGAGATTCGCTTTGCATTCATTGAATTTTTTCCTTGTAAAATAAATATGCCGGAAAGATTCTCTGCCTGTATCATCTGTAACAAAGAATATAATTTCCTCATTTAGTGATGGATGCTGAAAAAGCAATGTAAAAAATAACTCTATTTGAAGTATAAATCTTCTAATATCATAAATACCTAGTTTTGTTTTAAATTCATATACAAGTGCATTGGTTTGATGAACTTTAAATTCATTCCTGTTTATATTATGTCGTTTATGAAATGATTCTTGATATGCACGGTAATTAGTAAATTCATTGATAGAACTTTTTGTTTCATTTTCTATTTTGATAACCGTTCGGTTTTCTTTCGTATTTATAACTGTTTTAACAAGACTATTGCCAATTAATGCAGAGTAATCATTATTGATAAATGATAATTTTGTTATTTTAATTTCTTCCTCATTATCAAAACGATCTCCAGTAATTAAATAGCTAGATACAATTGTGTATTCATATAAACCATATGATGACGTACAAGAATTATATATTTCACAATTAAATAATGTTCCAAGGATGTTATTTTCTCTAATAATCACATGCACAACATTTAGAAAGTAGCCGGTTGTTAAGTCATCCTTATCAAGCGAATTGTTGGTTAATATTTTACCGAGTATTTGACTTCCCTGTCTGACTTCTAATATACCACTATATGATTTTCCTTCAAGAAAAAATAATGCAGTAGATTTGATATTAGTATTTGTTCTCATTATTCTTTATGCCTCAAAATCTGTACACCTAACTTCTCGCTTAAACGGTTTTGCGGATTGACCGCAAAATCCGATTCGAAGCGCATGTTATACGATTATTCTTTAAATTTGATTTCTTCTGCATTATTTTCACTTATTATTATTGTACCATCTGGCATCATAAAAACAACTTCATCCCAATATTTTTTTGAATTCTTATGTTCTTTTGTTACATAAATAAAATAGATAATTCATTTATTATTTTGCTCGTCTAATGGATGTAATTCATAATGCGAATAAAATAAAGGTATTTCATTTTTCCAGCTTGGATTATAAACATCTTTTATGTACAAGTCTGCAAGTTCCTGTAATTTTTCATTTTTAATATAGTCTTTCAGATGTTTTTTCTTTAGGGAGCTATTTTGAACATCTAATAGTTCTTGACCAACTTTCCATGTACAATCATAAGTTTTTGGAGAATTAATATCTGAAGTAATTCCACTTATAAAAATCAAATCATTCCTTGAATAATTTGCCTGATACACATGAATATTGCGGTTTTCTGTTTTTATAATTTTTTCTTTATAAAGTTTTGAAGTATCTTCCTTGGAGAATAAAGAATTTATAAATAACTGTAAATTGTTTTCAAGTTTATAAGTTGTTCCATCTTCTTTTTTAATTACTTTACCGTTCAACCATATTTCTTCAGTTTTATCATCGATATAATAAATTTCAGCTTTATATAAAAGTAGTGCTTTTATATATTTTTCTTTTTTCGCATGCTTAAGCCGGTTAAGAAATTCTGATTTTTGATTTTCGTTTAATTTTACCGTAATGCTTTTTTCCTGCTCGTTAAGATTTCTTTTAGTAACAGTTATTTCCTTTATGTTCTCATTTTTATAAAGCATTAAAAATTCTTCATTAGTCTGAGTAAAAGCTTTCAAAAATATTAAACAATAAATTACAGTAAAAAGAATTATTCTTTTCATTTTTTCCCTAAGCGCCCTAATGTTGACGTCCATCTAACATCTTTTCGACCTTTCTTCATTATACCATAAAAATCACTAGTTTGCAACCTAATATCCAAATAAATTTAAAAGATAAATCTTTCTACCATAAAATAATTGAGTGTATAAACATACACTTGACAGATTAGACCTATCTTCGTTAAATCGCGTCCATTCGCCAAACACGAAGGCGGAGAGCTTCCATAAGGCGCATTCCCGTTCCATAGAGGAGCTTTATAAAAAGAGCGTATTCGTTATCGGGCAAAAGCGAAAATATCGTTGCAGCTTCCTCGCGGGGTCATCACGGCAGGCAGTTTTTTAGCACGGACAATGCTGTCCGTCTGTTTAAAGCCCAAAGGGCTCCCTCCAATAGCAATAATCTTTACCGCCGTCGGGCAATAGAAACCTTGCCGGTCTTATGCACAAAAAAAATGCACATGCCTGCAAGCAGTATAAAAAAGATTGCAAAAATTAACCGTGATTCAAATGCAGCCGAAACATGCTATAGGCGGTAAAATTCTTTCTCCGAAATAATGATAACACAGATACTATAAAATGTCCAGCATTACATTAGAATCATTATTAATACGGTAAGTTGTAAAATAAATTGCCTAAAAGAAAGCGAAAAGTTGAAGCGGGTGTTAGATTTTCTTTTTGTTAACCAATAAATAAATGGTATATGTAATAATCACGGAACTTATTACTACATATACTACAAATTACTTTCCTTTTTTATTCGGATTAAGTTGCTCGCCGCGATTACCTTGATTTTGGTCATACTGACGATTTGTACCGGCTGTTCCCTTATTGGGATTTTGCATATTTGATTGATTATCAACCGGTTTTATCGGTTTATTTTTACTCATAGTTATATGCTCTCCTTATGCTTTTAATTTGTAAAATCAACCGTAAAGGTATTTCCTTCTAATTTTATATGGAAAGTTCCTTCCGTATATTGAGTTTTGGATTTACTATCAAAATTGTGCCATTTGCCGCTATACATAGGACTGTCAGACACCACTAAGATCATAAAATGTTGATTATATGGCTTAATTCGTTTAGAAGTTTTTTCGCTTACAACGACATCTTTAACAGTTATATTTTTTTCACCGCCTACAGGTATTTCAGTTTTTAACACAGGCGGAAAATCAAAAGAACTCTCCCAGTTTTCACCATTAGCAATAACTGTTTCTGTAGAGTATGACCAACCGTGTATTTCCACATAACACTTTTGACCGCTTTCATTTTTAAATTTTAAAACGAAATCTTCTTTTGTATATTCCGCCGGCTTATTAGGACAACCTGTAATTAAAGCTACTGCACCAATTATTACAACTAATACTCCAATCATTGAAACTATTTTTTTTTGTTTCATCATTTTCAACTCCTTCTTGCAATGTCCTTTTTTTCATTGCAATTATCTTTATTTTGAAGTCGAAAAAATGCTTTGATTGGTTCCGTGCCCGCCTGCATTAAGGAAGGTCAATCCAACATTCTTTCGCTCCTTTTTTAGTACTTTTAAAAAGTACTGATTTCTTCTATTATACCCCCCCCCCCCCCCCGCTTTGTCAAGAGGGCGCATTACAGTACGTTAAATCCGACCGAAAAAGAAATTGACTTAAGGAATTTATTTATATAATTAAAAAAAACGGCTCGGTCGTATTTCAGACCGAGCCGACTGTTATTTTTATTTATTAAAATCGCTTACGTTTATCGATTTTACATTGGAGTTCTTCCGTCTGCCGATTTCGGAATTTTTATTTTACCCGATTTAATATCCGCAAGAATTTTTTCGCGGCCTTCAACATCGGTATCAAACCCCGTTATTTTCCAGTTGAAATTCGTTTTAGGCGTTATAGTTCCCTTTGTAACTTCTTGAACGTACTTTACGATTAAATCCCTTATGCGTCCCGAATCCTGCATTACTTTATAAGAATCGTAATAAACATCTTTTTCCGAAGCAAGATTTAATTTTTGAAGCGTTCCGAAGCGGTAATTGTTTACAGCCAATTTATAGCGTTTTTTCGGCTCAATATCTTTTCCGTTTAACTTTACATTTTTAATTCTATTTCCCGCTTCCTTGGAAATATCAATATCGTAAGTAACTCCCTCAAACATATCATAATTATAACTGCGCACTTCAGGATTAAACGAAATCGTTACATCACCTTTTTTTGAAGTGTTATAATATGAAGCCGACCATTCCATATATTTTAAAAGATTTTCACCGGTAATGTTTATACCCATCAGCGTATTGGAATATTTATAAATAAACGCAACATCTTTTTTCTTAAAATCACCTTTTTTCAAATTCATCTCGGAGCGGAAAGCTGCTGCGGAAGAGATATCCGCCTTTGTGTAATACAGCTGCACATCGTTAATTAAATCTATAAGAGCCGTATCTTCCAATTGAATTGTAGGCATCGTAGTAACTTTTTCGTTACCCGTAATATAATCTACACGGGAAATAAAATCATCAGTAACTTTTCCGATAATCAAATTGGCATCATTAACAGATTTATCGTGTACAAATTTAAATTCTTTTTCCATTTGTTTGTCGGCGACGATTTTTGCCGTTTCACGGTTTTCGGCTTTTACCGAAACTATTTTCCATTTACCGTCTTCTTTCTTTACTTTCACTTCGCCTACAGCCAATGCCCAGCCGTAACACCCTGGTTCTATAATCCAAGTTTTATCTCCGTTCATACCTTCAACTTCATTTGCATAGCGGGCATGTTCGTGTCCGCCGAAAATTAAATCAAACTCCGGGATTTGTTTTGCAATTTCTACAACACCGCTGTTCGAGCCGTGTTCTCCGTTACGGCCCAAGTGAAAAGCTCCGATAAGCACATCGTATTTACCTTTCAGCTCGTTTACGGTTTTACGCGCAATATCAATCGGCTCTTCAAATTCCAATCCTTTAAAATGAGAAGGAGAGGAGGCTTCCCACATAGGTATATGCGGAGGCAATAAACCTACAACCGCAACGCGTACGCCTTCGACATTAAAAAGCTGATACGGTAAAACAAAATAACTTCCGTCTTTTTTATTTTTAATATTTGCACTTAATACAGCACCGTTAAAATTTCTAATATTGCGGGAAATAAATTCTTTTTCAAAATTGAATTCGTGGTTCCCGAGTACCCAAACATCGAAGTTCATATAATTCATAGCTTGAACCATCGGGTGAGTTTCAAGGTCGTTAAACAACTCCGCACTGTTATCCTGAACGGTATCGCCTACATCGATTAAAATCGCATTAGGATTTTCTTTGCGTAAAGCCTGTGCAAGTGTAAATATTTTTACAAACCCCGAGCCTTGCACTTCTTCACAAACGGCATATTCATAAGAATATAATCTTCCGTGAACATCTCCCGTTGCTCCGATTGTGATTGTTACATTTTCGGCACCGGCAGCACCTTTTTCAATAATCTTATGTGTAAGATTAACTTGCTCCGACTGCTCTCCCATAGCCTTCGCTTCCCGTTTTGAGGAAAGCTCATTACTTTTTACGGCGGACTTTGTTTCAACGCAGGCAACCAGCGAAAAAACGAAAATCAATGCCGCAAATACATGTAAAAATTTCTTCTTCATCATTTTACATACTCCTTATAAAAATGATATTTTAATTCGACTCCTGTTTTAACACAAAAACCGAAATAATAGCCGTACAGGGAACGGCTGCAATAAGCCCTATACTCCCTGAAAGTCCGTGCATAATTTCTATTACAATGCGCGGTATATTTATAAATTGTTTAAAACTCATTCCGTATCCCCAAATCATCATAACAAGAGGAAGAGAAGTTCCCGCAAACGCTAAAATAAGAGTATTGCTCATTGTTCCGGTAATATCTTTTCCTACATTAAGCCCGGCGGCAAACAATTGTTTTTTGGTAAGTTTAGGATTCGCAAAAAGAATTTCCTGCATAGAAGAGGTAATGGACATACTTACATCCATTACCGCCCCGAGCGAGGCGATTAAAATTGAAACGAATAAAAGCCCGTTAAGTTTAAGATTATAATCGGGTGCCAAATTTAAAAGCTGTTCGCCGCCTTCCATATTTACACCGGAAAGCTGCGCAGAATAAGAAACAATAACGGAAATAAGACCCGCAATCGTAATACCGCAAATTGTTCCGAAAATTGCCGAATAAGTTTTACGAGTAAAACCGCTTATTAAAATAAAACTTACGATGGCCATAATCGACACAAGACAAATTGAAACGGGTACCGGAGGAAGTCCTGCAAAAAGAGCGGGAATCAAAACGGTAATTATTACCGTGCATGTAAACACCAATCCTAAAATGGATTTTGCACCCTGCTTTTTTCCTAAAAAAAGAAGAGAGGAAAAAAATAGCGCAAGCAAAACATAAATATGAATATCCCTCTTTCGGTTATAAAGCCATACGGAGGTTTTCCCGTTTTGTTCACGCAAAGTAAAAACCGCCTTAAGCCCCTTATACCCCAGAGTGTTGTGAAGACTGCTCAAGGTATTATAAATTTCAAATTCTTTATCTTTATTGCTTCCTTCAAGAATTTTAATGCGAAGTTTTTGGGTTCCGCGGAATTTTCCGGCAATGACGGGGTCGGCAGTCAAATCCTCTTCCAATACGTCCAAAACGATTCCCGAAGCAAATTCTTGTGTAAAAGGCGAGGCAGGTCTAAAACCGTTTGAAATTTTAGGCATAAAAACACAGAGGAAAATCGTACACAACAATACCATACTTATAAATATTTTTTCACGCATACTCTTTAAATATTATACCTTGAATTTAAAGAGCCTGTCAACATATTTTAAAATCCTAATTTACTTGACAAATAATTAAATATGTAATAGCTTGTCCCTGCGTTAAAACCTGTTTTACGGGGAGGCTTTAAATTGACGGACAAAAATTTATCTTTAAAAAAATTAAAAGAAGAATTTATTTTACAATACGGGGAATCCGAAAATGAAATTATAATTGCTGCGGCTCCCGCCCGTATAAATATAATAGGCGAACACATAGATTATAACGGAGGATTGGTGTTTCCTGCGGCGATAAATTTATTTTTATTTATTGCATTACGTAAACGCTCCGATAGAAAAATAATTTATAAAACAAAACGGGAAAAAAAACTTTTTGAATTTTTCATAGATGACAATTTTAAATTTGAGTCTAAAAACAGTTTTGCAAATTACTTAAACGGAATGTTAAAATTTTTAAAAGACGAAGGTTTAAACATAACTTGCGGATTTGAAGTTTTAATATCAAGCGATATTCCTGCCGGTTCGGGACTTTCTTCATCTGCAGCATTGGAATCGGGTTTCGGCACGGCAGTATGCTCAATATTCAATTTTAAAATAGACGGAATTACTCTTGCAAAAATCGGGAAACGCGTAGAAAACGATTTTTTGGGATTAAAATCGGGAATAATGGACCAATTTGCAATTACAATGGGAAAAGAAAATAACGCAATATTGCTTAACACTTCTTCTCTTGAATATAAATATATTCCTCTTAATATTGAGCCTTATAAAATTGCCGTAATGAATTCCAATAAACCCCGAAAACTTACAGAATCGAAATACAATGAGCGCAAAGCCGAATGCGAAAAAGCTCTTGCATATTTGCAACAAAATAAGCAAATAAAATTTTTATGCGAATTAAGTTTTAAAGATTATAAAGAAGCCGAACCGCAACTAAAAAATAATTGCAGCGAAGCAATTACAAAAAGAGTACGTCATTGCGTTACCGAAAGCGAACGGGTTGCAAAAGCCGTCGAAGCCCTAAAACAAAATGATTTAAAATTATGCGGAAAACTTTTATGCGAATCTCATATTTCTCTAAAAGAAGATTATGAAGTTACCGGTAAAGAATTGGATTCTTTATTTTTTGCGGCAATTAAACAAGAAGGTTGCCTTGGTGCCAGAATGACGGGAGCGGGTTTTTCCGGCTGTGCGATTGCAATTGTACATAAAGACTGTTTTACACAATTCGCACAATCGGTGGGAAAAATATATAAAACTGAAACGGGTTTAACCGCTTCGTTTTTCCCGTGCAGTATTGCAAACGGAGCGGTCGTACTATAAGGCTTGTATTCATGTATTCAACCCGTCTTACCGAAAACTGCTTGACATTCGGCTTTATCTTTTCTATTATTTATAAACTTGCGAGGTAATTATGGAATGGAACAATCTTGATAAATGTAAATTTTTTAATGAATTAAAAAAAATAAAGCCGATAAATCTTCCTCAAGTGTTTAAAAGTGAAAATATTTCGGAACGGATTAAAAATTTTTCCGTATATGCCGGAGGCGGTTTAAATTTTAATTATTCCGCAAAACCCGTTAATGAAGAAATTTTATCGGCACTCCAAAGCCTTGCCGATGAACAAAAGCTAATCGAAAAATATACGCTTTTACTTAACGGCGAATTCATAAACACCGGCGAAAACAGAATGGTGCTTCATCATTTAACGCGCGGGCAGCTCGGCAAAGATGTTATCTTTAGAGGGACAAATATGCGTTCTTTTTATTTAAATGAGCTTGAAAAAATTAAAAAATTTTCCGAAGAAGTGCATACGGGAAAGATTAAAACTGCAAGCGGAAAAAATTTTACCGATGTTGTACAAATCGGAATAGGAGGTTCCGATTTGGGACCCAGAGCAATGTACCTTGCATTAAAAAATTGGGCTTACGCAAAAAACCGTCAAAAACTGAAAGCTCATTTTATTTCCAACGTTGACCCGGACGACTGCGCCGAAGTTTTAAAAAACATAAACTTGGAAACTTCGCTTTTTATCTTAGTTTCAAAAAGCGGCACAACTCAAGAAACACTTTCAAATGAACGCTTCGTAAAATCGATTTTGGAAAAAAACGGTCTTAACCCTTCAAAGCAAATGCTTGCCGTTACAAGTGAAACAAGTCCCCTTGCAAATAATCCAGATTACTTTTTTTCTTTTTATATGGACGATTTTATAGGCGGAAGATATTCTTCAACATCCGTGTGCGGTGCCGTTGTGCTGGCTCTTGCCTTCGGCATAAAAACCGTAGAAGAGTTTTTAAGCGGAGCGGCGGAAGCCGATAAACTTGCACTGGAACCCAATATAAAAAAAAATGCGGCTCTTTTGGACGCAATGCTGGGAATTTATGAGCGCAACGTTTTAAATTACTCTTCTACGGCTGTACTTCCTTACAGTCAAGCCCTTTCCCGCTTTCCCTCACACTTGCAGCAGTTGGATATGGAATCGAACGGTAAAACGGTAAACCGTTCAGGCGAGCCAGTAAAATACAAAACCGGACCTGTAATTTTCGGAGAACCGGGGACAAACGGACAGCATTCTTTTTATCAGCTTTTACATCAGGGAAGCGATATAATTCCTCTGCAATTTATAGGCTTTAAAACAGGACAATTAAACGAGGACATTAAAAGCGAAAATTCCACCAATCAACAAAAACTTATTGCAAATTTAATTGCTCAAATTATTGCCTTTACCGCAGGAAAAAGCGATGAAAATAAAAATAAAAATTTTGAAGGAGGCCGTCCTTCAAGTTTAATTTACGGGGAAACTCTTACACCTAAATCTTTAGGAGCTCTGCTTGCCCATTTTGAAAACAAGGTAATGTTTCAAGGTTTTGCATGGAATTTAAACAGCTTCGACCAAGAGGGTGTTCAATTGGGAAAGACCTTGGCAAAAAAAGTTCTTTCAGGTGATATGCCTCCTGCATTAAAAGCATTTTCGGAATTGTTATGCGGATAATAAATGCCGAATTTATAAAGGGGGCCGTTAAAGCCGAACAGTTTCCCGATTTAGGAGTTCCCGAATTCGCTTTTTTTGGACGCTCCAATGCGGGAAAATCCAGTTTAATCAATATGCTCGTAAACAGAAAAAATCTCGTAAAAACCGGCTCGCGACCCGGAATGACCCGCGAAGTAAATTTCTTTTTGGTAAATAAACCGGCAGGAGCAAAAATAGGTACATTAAAGTGTAAAAAGGGAGCGGAAGTTTTCGGATTTACCGACTTACCCGGGTACGGTTACGCAAAAATTCCCGGCGGAAAAATACAGGAAATCGATAAAATGCTTTATGAATATTGTACGAATCGCCCTCTTTTAAAAACAATATTCTTTTTAATGGATATACGCCGAGAGCCTACGGAAGTGGAGCTTAACAGTATACATTTTTTTTATGAGCTTAATATTGAAGTTGTAATCGTAGGAACAAAAGCGGATAAAATCGGAAAAAATGAACAAATAAACGTAAAAAAAACTTGGGCTAAATTTTTTAATTTTGACGAAAGTATAATATTATTTACCTCAACGTTAAAAAAAATCGGACGGGAAGAAATTTTAAATTTTGTACAAAAAAGGTGTATTGAAAAATGAAAATAACAAAACTGACGGAACAGGATTTTACTACAAGTACTTGGCAGGGCGGAACTACAACTCAGCTTTTTATTTATCCCCCCGGAGCAAATTACTCTAAAAGAGATTTTTTATTCCGTTTAAGCTCCGCAACCGTAGACACGGAAAAATCGGAATTTACCGTATTACCCGGAATTCAAAGATTTATCGCTCCGCTTACCGGAAATTTAAAAATAAGCCACGATGAAAAATATTTTACAAAATTAAAACCTTACGAAATTTACGGATTTGACGGCGGAGCAAAAACAATAAGTATGGGTAAGGTTCGCGACTTTAATGTTATGGTACAGGAAAATGCCGAAGCAAGCGTAAAAAACTTTTTTTTAAATTCACATTCAAGTTTAAAATTCGGAATTTTCAAAAACGAAATAGGTTGGCTGTTTTCATATAACAATTCCTGTAATCTTAATATGGGCACAAAAAATAATACCTCAATAAATCTTAATTTGGATAAAATGACGCTCATTATTTTTGAATACGAAGATATTTCCGCTTCGGAAGAAAAAGAAGAGATTTTTATTTCGGCCGACGGTAATGCAAATTTATTCTATGGAAAAATTTTAAAAATTCAATAAATTTGCAACTTTACTTTATACCTTATTGTCTATAAATTATAAGAAGTTTTTAAAAAGAGTTTTTAACTCTTATTTTTGATTTTATGGAGATTTTATGCAAACCATTAACGAACTCGGAGAATACACTTTTCAAGCCTTGCTTAAAAACAGTGTAAAAAACTTTGGAGAACGCCCCGCCCTTTCTTTTGTATCGGGAACACCGATGACATATACAGAATTAAACGAAAATATAAATTCCGTAAAAATACTATTGCACTCGCTCGGCGTAAAACCTTCGGATAAGGTTGCGATTTTCAGCCCCAGTATGCCTAATTGGGCTGTTGCATATCTGGCGGTTGTTACTATGGGAGCTATAGCCGTTCCCCTATTACCCGATTTTAACGAAACCGAAACGGAGTCTTGTATATCCCATTCCGGAGCAAAAACCGTAATCGTTTTTGAAAAACTTATATCCAAAATCGAAAACATCGCCTCTTTGGAAACTATAATAGATATCTCCGATTTTTCCGTAAAAAAAGGAGAAAAGAGCGTAAATACCGAACTTGAAGAATTTAAATGCAATGAAGAAGATACCGCTTCGATAATATACACTTCAGGCACTACAGGGCGCTCCAAGGGAGTTATTCTTACAAATAAAAATTTGGTATTTACCGCAATTGCTGGACAGCACTGCCAGCGTATAAATAAATACGATGTCGCTCTTTCCATGCTGCCTATGTCCCATGTTTACGAATTTACAATAGGCTTTGTTATGTTTATTTTAAACGGAGCATGCGTATTTTATTTGGAAGGACCGCCTACCCCGCGAATTCTTTTACCTGCATTACAAAAAATTCGGCCGAATTTTATGCTGACCGTTCCGATTGTAATAGAAAAAATTTACAAACAGAAAATTTTACCCGTTTTTAATTCGGGCGCATTTATAAAAAAACTTTACGCTACAAAATTGGGAAGAAAATTTTTATGCCGTCAGGCAGGAAAAAAACTGAAAAAAACTTTCGGCGGAAGGATTAAATTTTTCGGACTCGGCGGTTCAAAAACGGACCCGATAGTGGAGCAATTTATGAAAGACGCGAAATTCCCCTATGCAATAGGTTACGGGCTTACCGAAACCTCCCCCCTTGTAGCCTACTCCGGTGTAAATAAAACAATCCCAGGTACTATAGGAATCCCCGTCCCCGGTGTAAACATAAAAATAGGAGACCCCAATCCGGAAACCGGAGTGGGAGAACTTTGGGTAAAAGGTCCTAATGTAATGAAAGGCTACTATAATGCCCCTGACCTTACTAAGGCGGCCTTTACCGAAGACGGCTGGTTTAAAACCGGAGATTTGTGTTGCATGGATTCCAAAGGGATTATAACTTTAAAAGGCAGATGTAAAAATATGATTTTAGGTGCTGCGGGAGAAAATATTTACCCTGAAGATATTGAATTTCTTTTAAACCAGCACCCTCTGGTTTCGGAATCTCTGGTAGTTGAAGGTGAAAACACGTCTCTTGTAGCTTATGTGCAATTAAACGAAGAAAAGCTGAAAGAAGCCGAACAAGCGGATTCGCCAAAGTCGGATTCGGGGAATTCGGTGTTACGCTCTAATTTAACCGAAATTCAGGAAGCCATAGGCGGTGCCGTTTCCGAAATTTCCAATGCACTGCTTTATAAACGTGAAGAAATGTTAAACGAAATAAAATTTTTCGTAAATTCCAAAGTAAATAAATTTTCCAAAATAGATAAAATTGAAATCGTGGAAAGTTTTGAAAAAACGGCGAGCCAAAAAATAAAGAGGTATTTATATTCGCTGGGAAACAAAACCGCACAAACTTCAAGTTAAATATAAATTCTTAAACTTTAAACGGCGGCTATTCTTTTTTACCGAATAGCCGTTTAAAAAAGTTTTTTATCGCATTCCATATTCTGATAAAAATATTAGGCTGCCGTATTCTGTTTAAGCGGGTAAAGGCATTTAAAAGCTCTTCATCGGTAAATTGATGTCTTTGAATATTCTCTTCTATTTCCATTTCAAGGGCTGCCGCTTCATTTTCCGCCGAAACGACATTTGCCGTTATGGTTTTCCACCCTAAAAGTTTTGCAGCCTCAAGACGCCTCTGTCCCGCAATCAGAACGTTATGCTCATCTATAGTAATAGGTGTTAAAAGTCCAAGCCTCTTTATGCTTTCCGCCAATTCAGGAATTTCTAAAAGTTCCTTCCTCGCACGCTTTTTTATTTTAATACCTTCTATTTCAACTTGCATAACGTCCCTCCTATTTGTATTTACACGGTTCTATGTAAGCCTATCGCAATTTTCTGATTTGCATAGAAAGTTCCTGAAGTTTTTTAAACGCTTCATTTTTTATCTCTTCCCACTCTTCCGATTTTGTGTCAAGCACGTTTATTTTATCTTTCGGCATATCAAAACTTGCAGACACCGTTTTACTGATTTTAAAATTTGCATCGGTTCCGAGTAAAATACTGTTTTCTTCCGAATCTCCAATACCTAAAACCATATTATCGATTCTGTAATTAATTCCGTCATCTGTTTTTTCAACATTACCTGAAACATGTACATCTATGCCGCTTGTATCTTTTAAAGTGCTCATATACATACCCGTTTTAAAATTTTCTTGAGAAACCGAGGTATCGGCATAAAAATACCCTTGAATATTCATACTGCCGGGTATTTTATCGGCTTGTTCTTTGCTGAAATCCATATCTAAAATGAAGCTAATATCCGCTTTTGTATTTGTAATGTGTCCCCCGGTCATAAATTTTATAGCTAAGATTTTGGAGCCTTCAGGGTCAATAAAATTCAGTTCGCTTTTTATACTGTTTAAAGGATTCGTATAATCGCCGATTTCATAATCTATTTTTCCAAAAAGATTACCGTCTATAGTAATTGTTATTTCGTCTTTTGTAACAAGACCGTTTTTAACAATAAGATTTTCGGTCATCTTAAGTTTTTGAATATTATCTTTTATTGAAGTATTATAAAATTCTTCAGCTTTTTTAAATTCTTCACTATACAGTTTTTCATAAACATTCCAAGAAGTTCTGAGCCGATTATCGTTTTTAACTGCATATACAAGTGCGGGAAAATATTTGAAAATATCGTCATTATTAAATTCGATAAAATAGTTGCCGTCGGTTTCTTTAATCACTGCATTTTTATAAAGAATTTGCATCGCCTTATTATAACGTTTTTGAGAAGCTCGGTCGGGTTCAATGGACTGTAAATTTCTAATTGTATTGTAAGAAAAGTCGCTTTCCAAATATGAAAAAAAGTTTTGAGGAAAAATAAGAGCCATAACCTTGCCCAAACTGTCTGCCGGAATAAAGAAGGTTTTATCAAGAATTTTAGGGCTTGCCGCTTCAATATTCTTTTTGCCTATTTTAATATTTATAACATCGGTTTCTTCTTCTCCCTCAAAAAAATTTTTGAGTTTATAAGAGTATCTGTACTCCTTTGCATTTTTATCGTTTGCAACCTCGTATTTTATTCCTATGTTGTTATCTATAATGGATTGAACGAATGAGTTTACAGTTGAACTCGCATCGGCAAATATGCCCGAAGCCTGATAATCGGTTAAAAAAAACTCGCCATATGCATAGCCGTTATCTTTAATGACATCTTCTAAAAAGAAATTATTTGCAAACTCTTTGTAAGCCTTCATACTTTTTTCCGAAGAATTTCTTTTTATGCTTATTATGTTTTTTACTTCTTTTTTAGTGCAGGACAAAACTGTAACAGCCGCAATTACAGTTAAAATAAATAATTTTATAGTTTTCATAAATTACCTCTCCATAAATTTCAGTATACGCATTTGTCTTCCCGTTGTCAACTTCTTCTTTCATCACGTTTCGCGGTATACGCATTACAAAAGTTATAAAACGGAAAGGAGAAAGCCTTTTATCCCGAAAAACGCCTGTAACGACTTGTCCTTGAACCTTTATCATCTTTTTTGTATCTTTGATTATGTTGAACCTGTTGCGCTTTTCATAAAAACTATATACAATACTTTGAATATGAGTGAGCAGCTTTCAAAATTTAGAATTAAGCAGGGAAGAAAAATTTTTGACGCTTATAACGGAATCAACTCCTTTTCATTCGCATTAGTTACGGGTAACACAATTACTCTTTATGCGATGGCACTTAATGCAAGCAGCACCGTTATAGGATTATTAACGGCTTTTATGTATATGTGTTATTTTTCTCTTCCGCTCGGGAAGCTTATTATCCGGCGTTTTACAATTGTTCAAACCTTTTGTTACACTTGGTTTTTACGTAATTTTTCTTTACTGCCGATATTGGCCGTTCCTTATTTTTATTTTGCCGGAAATAAAGAAGCTTCTTTGTTTATGCTGCTCCTTGCAGTTGCACTGTTTAATTTCTTTCGCGGTGCGGGAATAATTTCAAACAATCCGGTTATAGGGCTTTTATCACCCGGCAAAGATAGGAATTCTTATATAGTAAGAATTTCACTTACAAATAACGGAGCAACCCTAATTGCAATTATCTTTTTGACAATCTATCTCCGTATAGCATCTCAGCACGGAATTAATCTAATTTCCACATATAATATAACGGCTATTATAGGAATTATAACGGGGTTTGCCGCCTCGGCTCTTTTATTAAAACTTCCGGACCCTGAGTTTGAAGAAAAGCAAAGACTGATACAAAATGCAAAGGCGGAAGGAAAAAGTAAAAAAGAAATACGTAAATTAAAATTCTCTAAAACCGAAGAAGGTGCAGGCAGTTTTTTTTCAAATATAAAAGAGGCCTTCGGCGAAAAAAATTTCCGTATTTACATACTTTCTTTTTTTATTATTCAGTTCGGAATAAGTTTAGCACGCCCCTTTATTATAGTTTACGGAAAAGCGGTTTATTCCGTACCTGACAACCTTGTCATTATACTATCGCTTGCTTCAACTATGGGCTCTCTTTTGGTAGGACTTTTAATGCGGCTTTTGATAGATAGAATGGGTGCAAAACCTATGTATATTATTTTTACGGCTTTAAGTGCCGCCGCAATTATCCCGGCAATTATCGCCCCGGCCCAAGGTTTATGGACTGCATCATTTATATTTTTAATTTTATTTTCTATGTTTATAAGTATGGGATTTACCGCACAAATAGATGCAGCCCAAGCATATTTTTTCGGAATTATTCCGAATAAAGCGGTAATAGATTTAAGTATGCTTTATTTTATCGTACTTGGAATTACGGGTGCGGCGGGCTCTATTTTAGGCGGACAGCTTTTAGATGTTTTTTCGGCAAACGGATTTTCCAATTTAATATCGTATAGGTTTTTCTTTTTAATAATCCTTGCTTGTATAGGGCTCGGAATGCTTTTTCAATCACGGCTTTTAAATTTGGGAGGAAGGCACGTAAAAGAAACCCTAGCGGTAATTTTTTCGCCGCGCGATATGAAAGCTCTGAATCTTTTGTATAAATTAAATACAAATGAAAATTTAAAAACGGAAGAAAAAATTTTACAGGAGCTTACGGCAGTAGCTTCTACGGAAGCCGCCGATAAATTAAATCAATATTTGCATTCTCCCCGTTTTTCAATACGGTATTCCGCATTACAGGCATTAAAAAATTTAAATAGACTTTCTTCTCAAAATAAAGAATCTCTTTTAGAAGAACTGCAAAACGGTGAATTTACAACGGCGGCACTTGCGGCAAAAATCCTTGCACATTTTAAAGTATATCAAGCCGTTCCGTTATTAAGAACGGCTCTTGAAAGCCGCGATTATCTTTTAGCGGGGGAAGCAATGCTCGCCCTTGCCGAATTAAACGACACCGCTTCACAATTTAAAATTTCACAAATTATTTCCAATACGGAAAATCCTAACTTGCTGCTTTCCGGAATAGGAGCTATGGAGATTTATCATTCCATAACATCAATACCGCTGATATTGGATATTCTCCGCCGTGAAGCTTTACCGGCTCATATTGAAGATGAGGCATATTTGGTTTTAGCATCGCTTATGAAAATAGAAGAAGGCTTTTACTATGTCTATAACCGTTTTAAAAATGAGTCCAAGGCAACCGCTGCAATTTTAAGCGATGTCCTTGATGAAGCCTTTGCAAAACGAAAACACCAGGATATAGAGCTTAGAAAACTTCTTGCAGATTTTTCAAGTGATGCCAATTTCGACTCCGAGTTTATAAAACGGATTTTAAATTTCGGTCATAACGCTTTGGGAGTAAACACGGCTCTTCTTGCAAGCGTTGTAATGGATATAGAGCTGGTAACAAATAAGACATTCAGATTTTTCCTGTGCTATTGGGCTGCCTGTATTTTTCAAAATCCGAAATTAGCGGAAAATTAAAAGACAAGGTATATATTTTTGAGTTTAAATTGAACGGGAACGGTAATGCCGAACAGGCGATAAAACAGATAAAAGATAAGGACTATATCGGCAAATACTCGGGAAGCGGTAAAAAAATTTCGATAATAGGAGCGGCCTTCGATGAGGAAAAAAGAACCGTAAAAAATTGGCTTTCGGAAGAGCTTAATAATACCGATTAAAATAATTCCCGTTATAAATTCTTCGGATAAAATTTTAATTATAATACAATCAAGCGGATTTTATTAAAAAATTTAACAAAAACCGCTTTGCTCTTATTTTCTTAATCTTACACCTTCAATATCGGAACTGAATAACTCGCGTAAATCGTTTAATCCGAGAGCCATTAGAGCCATTCTGTCTATTCCGATTCCCCAAGCTAAAACGGGAACCTCAACACCCATTGCCCTAGAAACTTCGGGCCGCAAAATACCCGAACCGCCCAATTCAAACCAGCCTAAAACCGGATGCTTAATGTGAACTTCAATTGAAGGTTCCGTAAACGGAAAATAACCGCCGACGTATTTAACTTCCGAAGCGCCTGCAATCTCTACGGCAAACATTTTAAGAATACCTAAAAGCGTACGCAAATTGACTTCACTTCCCAGGACAATCCCTTCGGTTTGATAAAAATCGGATAAATGGGTCGCATCTACCTTGTCATAGCGAAAACAGCGGGCGATACCGAAATATTTTCCCGGAATTTTCGCCTTTGCCAATTGATGAGCCGAAAGTACGGTACCTTGACTTCTAAGCAAAAGACGGCGTGTAAAATCCCTGTCAAAAGAATAGTTCCAGCCGCGGCTGCCCGTATTACCTCCCGTTTCGTGAATTTCCGCAACACGCGATAAAAACGGTTCTTCTATTTTTTTTGCATAAGCGGGATTTTTCACATAATATACGTCGTGAATATCCCTGGCGGCATGAAATTGAGGCATAAAAAGAGCGTCCGAATTCCAAAAATCGGTTTCTACAAGAGGTCCGTCAAATTCTTCAAAGCCCAAACCTACAAGTTTATCTTTTACGCTTTCTAAAAAATCACAGTACGGATTTGTTCTCCCTGAAATTATGCGTGCAGGAGGAAGATTTATATTATAACTTCTAAAAGTTTTATTTTTCCAAGAGGCTGTTTTTAAGCTTTCCACTGTAAGTTGACCGGTTTCTTCACCTGTAATTCCGGCTTCTTCCAACTCTTTTTGAACGTCCTCAGCCTTTTTTGTAAAAGAGTACACAACAAAATCGCGTTCCGTAATTTTAAATGCGCTGTCCGCCGCTCCGCGTTTTTTTGCAATTGAGTTTATGATTTTAATTTCTTCTTCATTTAACTCCGACTCGGCAATAGTGCGGTTTTCCGCCGTAAACCCCTTATTTAATAAGGCGTTAATTAAATTAAAGCGCTCGGACTTAGGCTCTTCAATAAACTCCGCCTTTTTTTCCGCGTCCATCTTTACGGCCCCTTCTTTTGAAAGAATACCGAAGGCGGAGCCTACATCTTTATTTTCAAGTTTAAGAATTTCCGCAATTTCCGGAAGGCGTAAACCGCCTTTTTCTTTTAATAAATTAATAATACGCCGCTCCGGCGTGCCGTTTCGGGCAAAATCCGCTCCGGTTTCAGTGAGCTCAAAAAACGTATGTGTAGTGCGTGCAGTTTCTTGAACAAGTTCTTTCATCTTAAGCCATGAAAAAACCTGATTTGCATGACCTTCTTTATAATCCAATTGTTTTGCAAGTTTTTCGTTATCAAGATTTTCACCTAATTTAAAATTTTTTAAGACTCTTGTTTCCAAGGGGTGAAGATTTTTTACTATAGTTTTTATATCCATTTTGAACTCCCGATTACTATTGACCGTTTAAAAGAGGTTCAGTATATCATATTTTTAAAAGATTTTCAATTTAGTAAAAAGATGAGGTTTATAACGGCATATTGGTAAATGGTTTAAAAATAAAAGCCGGCACCCCTTATCAGAGAACCGGCTTTTGTATTTGTAAAATAAATCGGTATTAAAGTTTATCCGCGCCCAGGTTTAAGCGTACTACTCCTTGTACTCTATTTCGTGTTACTCCGTTTGTTCCCGTATTAACAAGGTACGGATAGCCCCTTCCATCGTAATACAAGCCGTACGGAATTAGTTTCGAGCCGCGCATAACTTCGTCTTTATTGCCCAAATTTGAATCCCCTATCCATATTTCTACAATATTTCCTTCGGAATCCTTTGAAATTCCCCAGACATTTACTATATGCCTGCCATTATCCCTTTCAATGAAGTAATCAATGGCGACGGCTTCTTTGTTTTCAATAGCTAAATTTAAGAAGTTTTCAAAATCGGCTTTATTCGTTACGGAGCTTTCCGAAATAATTTCATTTTTATTTGTAAAAACATCTTTTAAGTAAGTATCAAAAAACCAGTATAAAACCTCTCTTACTTCGCCGCCGCGTCCGCCGTGGTTAAGCGTTCCGTTTCGGACAAGGTCTGCTATTTTCGAAGTTGTACCGTTGCCGTCTTTAGTATATTGAAACTTTTCAAAATCAAAATTCCGCTTACCGAGTAAATCCTTATTTTGGCGAATCCACCAGTGAAGAAGGTTTGAGCCTACGATTCCATAACACAAACTGGCGTCGCTTTTCCAACCTGTATCGGTAAAGGCTGCGGCACCATGGCTATATGCCATTTTAAGAGCATTAAACCACGTAGTGGTATCGGATTCTACCCAGCTTCTGTATGAACCGTCTTTTTTTATATCGTCGTCGGCGGGAGCCGTAATGCCGTGTACCCAAAAAGTTTCAGCTACTGTGTAAGGTTTTACTTTAGGCTGCGTATTGGAAGGTACCGATACGGTTTTCAAAGGTTTTTTATTTACAGCCGTTTTAATAGCCTCCGGCTTAGGAAGCTCATTTACTTCGGTTTTATAAACGGTAACATTTGAGGCATACTCGTTTCCTCCGATTCTATACTTGAACATATATGAGCCGGTCTTACCTTTTTCCGTTTGAATTTCATTATCGGAAATGGAGAATATTTTATTACCCGAGTTATCGTAATTGTTTATTCCGTATCCCGCCAGAGAGAAGCGTTTTCCTTCTTCGATGCTAATCTCTTTAGGAAGAATATTTTTTACTTCTTCTTCTACCGTTGCTGCAGTGCGTGTATTTTCTGCAGAATTATTTTGTTTTACTGTAACAGGGGTATTTTGCGGAGCTTCAACCTCGTTTTGCTTAGCCGAACGGGTATCGTCATTCAGTTTAATCCCCTGTAAATTACAGCCTGTAGTTACAGTTGCTATAATTACTGCAAAAACTTGCAGTATAATCATTGGTTTTTTAGTCTTCATACTTCCTCAGTATTGTTATGTTAATAAAAATTATCTTGTTTGAAAATGTAATTCAAACAAATCCGGTGCACTTTTTACAATATAGGATTATGATTATCTCCAATATATCATTTTTTGTTAATATAGTCAACAGGTTTTGTTTTATTTTCCCAATTCCTGCATTATATAATTTACGAACAATGCACAACCTTTGTAAAATTGGGATTCATCGAGGGCGAATTTCGGGTTGTGGTGAGCCCAAACCTTACCGTCTATTTCCATAGGTGTCGATAAAAAAACAAATGTACCGGGAACTTTTTTTAAGTACCATGCAAAATCTTCACCGCCCATAACCGGTTTTTTCATTAATTTTACATCGTTCGGGAATAATTCCGCAGCGGCTTTCATCGCCTTTTCCGTAACCTCAGGATTGTTTATAAGAGGAGGCGGCTGTCTAAAATATTTAAAAACTATATCTCCTCTAAAGGATTTTGCAATACCTGAAGCAATTTCACCTAGCCTTTTTTCTATTAAAAACCGGGTTTCATCGGTTACCGCACGAACGGTACCCTCAAGGTAGGCTTCGGGAGGAATTATGTTAAAGGCCGACCCCGAATGAAACTGTCCTACGGTTATTACGGCGGGTTCGGTAGGATTAATTTCCCGTCCAAGTATTTCCTGTATTGCAACAACAATATGCGAGCCTATTACAATAGGGTCTACGGAAAGGGACGGATATGCGCCGTGAGCTCCGATACCCTTAACGGTAATGGAAAATTTATCCATACAGGACATCATAGAGCCTTGTGCAAATAGAAATTCTCCGGCGGCGGCTTCTCCGCTTACGCAGCCTACATGTAACCCTATAATTTCTTTTACATCATCTAAAATACCTTTTTCGCATATATCTACGGAACCCGTGCCGAGTTCTTCTGCCGGCTGAAATATAAGTTTAACCGTTCCTTTAAAATTATCTTTTAAGTCGTTTAAAAGCTTTGCCGCACCCAATAAGATTGCGGTATGAGCGTCATGACCGCAAGCATGCATAAAAGAATTTTTAGAAGCAAATTCAAGACCTGTGTTTTCGCATACGGGAAGAGCGTCCATATCCGCCCGTAAAGCAATAACTTCTCCTTTTTCCGCACCGCGGATATATCCTATGACAGCACTTTTAGCGGCATTTCTGTCATATTCTATTCCGAATTCGTCCAGTTTTTTACAGACAAAATCAATGGTATCGGTAAGTTCAAATCCTATTTCGGGGTTTTCATGAAGTTTTCTTCTCCAAGCAATAACATCTTTTTCGATTTCTTTTGCTTTTTCTACTATATTCATATCTTTCTCCTTAAGTATTTATGCTTTATTTTTATTATGAGTTAAAAATCCGAATATGACCGTGCCGAATACGCATACGGGAATCATAATATACACGGGGATTTTACCGATATTCAGCAGCAACATTGCCGCCGCCAATGCGAACATTCCGTATTTAATGTTTTTTACCGCAAACATACCGAATATTGCTCCGAAAATTGCAGGTGAAACGTATGCAAAGGCTTCAAGAACTTTCGGAGGAAATATGCTCATTAAAGCTTGCCCGCCTACAGCTGCAATAGTTACTATTATTAAATTAGTAACGATGGAGCCCGCTATCCCGAGTGTGGATACTATTTCGGCTTTTTTTGTTCCCGGTTCTACGCCTACCGCTTCCTGAGTTATTGCGGAAACAGGAACCCGGATATTTCCGATATTACCCGATAAAAAGGCCATATACGTTCCGGGTAATCCCAATATGGGGAAATAGCTTACAGGTTCGACTACGGAATATATTGCGTATATTGAAGCTATCAAACCCCAGCCTGTAAATATATCGTGTGCAGGAGGTTTTACGCCGTATATAATCCATACTACAATGGACGGAAGAAAACAAAGAAAAATTGCAAGAAGGTTTATAAACCGTCCGTATTTTATAATGGGCTTTGTAAAAGACTTGTCGTATAATTCATTATTCATCATTTAATTGTTCCTCTTATTTTAAAATAAAATCTTTAACTATCATTGCGGTTATCATAGCCAATACCATTACTATACCTAAATTATATTCTTTTAATTTGGGGAATTTATTTCCCAGCTTTTCAAATGCTATCATAAAAACGGCTGCCGATATTGCAGCTGCAATTGCAGGATAGTTTTTCTTTTCTACAACTTTTAAAGCTTTTGTAATTTCGTTACTGAATAAAAAGCCGAATGCTCCGCACATTGCTCCTATCATTAAAATTGCAATTTTTGCCGAATCTCCGCCCGATATTTTATTTGTCAATTTATCCATTTTATCTGCAAATAAACCTGACATAAAAAGCCAAGCGCTTCCGTTTAAAGCCATAACCCATGTAGCATTTGCAAAATTTATCAGGCTGTAGGAAGGATTTGACAAATCAATGCCTTGTGCTTGAGCCGCCATTTGGGCTGCGGCAAGCTCCGTAGAAGCCGCTCCTATAATAGAAAGACGCATCCATGCAAGAGGAGCTCCTATAACGGACATTAAGCCCAACATTACGATAAAAACTCCTAAAGCCGGGCCTATAGAAGCGGTCATACCTATCCTAAAGGCTTTTTTTACTTCGCTATTGCTTAATCCTACTATTTCGGCGGAATCTTTTGCCTTTTTACCGAAAATTACGGCTTGAAACAACACCGCTGCCAACAAAGGCATACATGAAAGCCATAACATTTGCGAATTTGCAATGTTTAAATAATCGCTCATACGATTTTCTCCTAAATTTTATTTTAAACAAATTAACGGTTACCGTTATCGTCAGTTTAACATAATTTATCGTCTTTGTCTTTAAGAAAAACAGAATAATTAAAATTTTAAGCAGGTATTTTTGCAATTCCGTAAAGATTATCGTATAAATAGGACGGCGCAGACGCTTTTCCATAATAAAAGGGAGCCTTAAAGCCGGGCAGACAGGCATTACTAAGGTTTTTTAAGACGGATTGACCGTGGTAAGGGAATTTTTATTTCACTTAATAAAATAAAATCCGCACTTGCCTGTATTTTATACCGCAGCACAAGCTGAAACTTATTGCAAGCAGAATACTAAAAACTTTTTATCCGCCGTAAGCGGAATATTTACACAATCCTTTTTTCCACAAAAGCATACAAATAAGAGTTAATACTAAAATCCACATAAACGCTTTTATCGCACGGCCTGTTATCACATTTAAAAATACTTCATTTAATAATACATCGGCAGGAAAATAATTTATATATGCAAACGGAAGAATTGTCAAAAACTTAAAAACCGAATCGGGAAGCAACATTAAAGGAAATACGGCACCTGAAAATATATTTTTAATAACTCTTATTGAGTTATACAAAGATGCAACTTTAGAAAAATAAAAACCGCATAAACTTATAAAAAAATCGAATAGAAAATTTATTAAATATCCGGATATTGACAATAAAATAAAACATAATATTTTCACTGCGGATAATTTTAATTCAATATACTTATTCAAAAAAATATATATTAACATAAGCGGAATAAAATTCATTACTATAAATATAAAACGCTTAGGCAATTCCAACACCAGTTTGTATAAAGCGTAATTATACGGTGTTAAAAGATGTTTATTTAAACCGCCCAGTCTAATATCTTCCGAAATTTCAGCAACGGAAGAAGTTGAAGTTATATTGCTTACAATTAGAATGACAAAATAATAACTTATAATACCGTTTATATTTACCGTCATTCTTTTATTTTGATGTGCGGCAGCAATCCATAATAACGCATTTGCAGCAAAAGGGATAAGAGAAAACAAAAATGATGTTATAAAATTTATACGGTATTCCAATTGACTTGCAAGACCGGTTTTAAAAATTTTATAATACATACCGCAGTTCCTTTTATTTTTTTTAAACATATAAAAAATTTTAAACACCTCCTTCTTGATATATTTTTCTAATAACTTCGTCCATACTTACACTTTCAATACTCACATCGTTTAATTCATCAATAAAATTTAAAGTAATACTTTTTAATATATTCATTCCCTTGTCGCCGCTGACGGATATTTTAATAGAATCGTTTTTTACGAATTCGGCATTAAACGCTTCTTTTAATTTAAAACGTTTTATCAATTCTTCCGCATTAGGATTTTTTAATTTTAAAATAAAATATTTTTGCATTAAAAACTCTTTTTTAAAATTCTCAAAAGAATCGGAGTATATTTTTTCACCGTTGTTTATTAAAATTAAAGAGTTACAAAGAGATATTATATCATTAAAATTATGACTGGTTAAAATAATAGCGGCCTTATATTTTAAGCAATATTCTTTTAAAAATTCACGTATCTTATATTGAGTAATAACATCAAGTCCTATTGTAGGTTCATCAAGAAAAACAACTTCAGGTTTATGAATAAGAGAGGCGATAAGTTCCATTTTCATACGCTCTCCTAAAGACAATCTTCTTACTTGAACATTTATTTGGTTTTTAACGTCCAACATTTCCGTCATTAAATTAAGCCGCTCTTTATATTCAATATCGTCCAATCCGTAAATAGTTTTATTCAATTCAAAAGAATCCGCAGCAGGTAAATCCCACCACAACTGACTTTTATTTCCCATTACCATAGAAATCTTGCAAAGATATTCTTTATTTTTGTCGAACGGAGAATAGCCCAAAACTTTTATTTCTCCCCGTGTAGGCATTATCAATCCCGAAAGCATTTTAAGTGTTGTAGTTTTTCCTGCACCGTTTAAACCTATAAGTCCGGTTATTTCTCCTTTAGAAATTTCAAATGAAAGATTATTAACCGCTTTTTTAAAAAGTTTTTCCCGATAAAATAAATTTTTTATACTTCCTTTTAAACCCGTTTCTTTTTTATAATATGTATACACCTTGCAAATATTTTTTGCGGTAATTACAGAACTACTAACTTCCTGAGCTTGCATATTTTTTTAAACCTTCTTTAAAAATTAAATTCGATATATAAAATGTTATTGATGTCGAAAAAAAAGAATAAAAAATATAATATCCATTTAAGTTTTTTACCATAAATAAAACGGGAAAATTAAAACAAACCGTTAGAGGTAAAATGTAAATAAGAATTTTTTTGTATTATCTTAGGATAAATAGACATAGGCTTATTTCCGATTGTAATAAGCTCGGAGCCGATACCCATTACAATGTCCATACGCGTAAACCAAAATGCCGAACACATTAAGATAAACATAATTGAATAAATAAGTAAAAATCCGTTTATCGAAAGCAATAAGTAAACCGTCAGCACATTAAAACTTAAAGGTAAATTAAGTTTATATATACAATATATAAGCCCTGCAATATTTATTGCTATATTTTTAATTTGAGGAAAATCGAATTCATTAAATGAAATATTAAAACGCTTATTTATAGGCTTCAATAAAATAAAATCAAGGCTTCCCGTGCTAATCATTTCGGGTAAACGTTTTAACCCCGGAACTATGCAAAATGTAAAAACGGAATCCATTAAGCCGCCTTGAAATGTGAGCATTAACATTTGATATTTATTCCAACCGTTTATCGTCTTTGTATGTATGAACACTACACTTATAAAAACAATATACATTAAAGTCCATACAAGCTCAAATGTTCCGCCTAAAATAAAATCAAAAGTATATTCCATTTGATTCATTGCAGAGCCGCGTATATAAGCTTTTATAACTGAAAAATATTTTTTCATTATATTTTCCTATAAGCTTAATATATATTATATGTGCGACACCTGTATGTCGTAATTAGATAAAAAATTTTGAGCGGTTTTTATCAACTCCGATTTATAGCTTTCAGGACCGATAACTTTTACACGAGAGCCGAAACTCAGCAACAGGGCTTTCCACAAGCGTTCTCTTGCAGGAACATTGATAGTGATTTTAAATATACCGCAAGAAAGCTCTTCAATAGGACAATCCGGAAAATATTCTTCCATTAAGTTAAGTTCTTCTTTTAAAAACCGAACTTCTATACGGATACAAGTTTTATAATAAGCCAGTTCGGCTTCTTTCATACGCTCCTCTATATTGCCGTGATTTATCTTTGATATTCTATTAAGCATACGAAGATTTTGCATTCGCGCAATTTTAAATGTTTTATATTCTTTATCGGTTTTGGAATATGCAAACAAATACCAAGCATACCATTTATAGTGAATTGCCAAAGGTTCTACACAAGGAGAAGATTTAATTCCTTCCGTATTTTTGTAGTCAAACCCGACAAAACTTTTAACCGAGACGGCTTTTTCCAACAAGACATTCATTTCTTGAACTTTACGATTTTCTTTTGCAACACTAAAATCCCAGAATATTTTTTGTCCGCCTTTTCTTTCGATGATGGCATTATATTTTTCAATTAAAGAATTAAGGGTATCGTTTGAATAAGAAGTTGCAAGACTTTTTAATGCATTAATAATTATCTCCTGTTCGTTTTCTTTAATATTTATATTTTTTATTTTATAAGAAGGCAAAATTGAATACCCGCCTCGTTTCCCGTTTAAAGAATAAACGGGAATCCCCGCAGAAGATATGCTTATCATATCACGTTGAATGGTCCTGACCGATACTTTAAAATGCTCCGCCAAACTGCGCGCAGAAACACTATCACGATTCATTAAGTATATAATTATTTCGAGAATACGCTCTATTTTCATTTTTTTACTTTATCTAAAATTTATAATTTCATCAATAGCATATTCAAATTTAAAATTACCGAAAATACAGTTCAATAAAAAAAAGAGACTATAATTTTCCGCACTTGTTTTTATATTTTTTAATGCGGAGTTTTTATAGTCTTACCGTACAAATCCGTTTTAAAATTTAAATAAAACGCATAGACAAAACCGGTTTATTATTATATAATTTTTACAAAAAAGAGGAATTCTTTGAAACGGTCAAACATATATAATTTCAGTAATAAATTTGAATTTAGTTATTCAAATAATCTTTTTAAAATTCCGGAAACATATAAAGCCGTTATTTACGAAAACTGGGAAAAAGCTGCAGCTAAAAACAAGAATCTTTTTAACGGAACGGTGATTTGTCTTAATAAAATTTCAAATTACAAAAATAAAATATATCTTGATTTTATTAAAAGCGATTATGCTCATTTTATAGCCGCAGAAACTGGTCTTTTACCGGACAAACTATACCCTCGTATTTTTTTATGTATCCGCACTGATTGAAACAACCGACAATCTTATTGCTTTTGAAAAAACGGGAGAGTTTAGTTTCGATACTGGAAGGCTTCAGTTTATAGGAGGAGGGTTGGACGAAAGATATGTCAAGGAAAATTCGCTTGATTATTTTTCCTGTATAAAAAATGAAATAACCGAAGAGCTCGGAATTCGTTTTAATCCCGATATTCATTATTTAAAACCCTTATTTATAAGTTTTGAAAAAAACGCAAAGAAAATTTCCATAGTGTTTCATTTTAAACCCAATATGAATAGTACAGAACTTATAAGTCAATTGAATAAGCATAACGCAAATTTAATTAAATGCGGACAAAAGATTGAAACAGCTTCTTTTGTTTTACGGTAAAAACAACTATATGAATTTTTTCACTCAGCCGAAAGAGACAAAACAGGAGAGAATTTATTTTCATCACTAGATGCTTTTTTTACAATGAGGACGGACAATATTAAAAGCGGACTATGTTTGGCGGAGAGAAAATATTTTGCTCCGCCATACTAAAAGATGCAACTTCAATATCCGATTGTTTAGAAATTTGCCGGCATAATTTATAATATAAATAGTTTTAAATATTTTTTCTTAACTCATAAGCCTCATATTCAATCGAAGTGCATTTCTTTTTAAAACAGGTCTTAAAAAATTTTTTCATACCGTTTTTATAGCAAGCTTTGAGAGAACCTATATTATCTTTTGCAACCAGAGAAGTAACGATTTTGCCGCCTTGCAGTTTTATAAAATCAATTAAACCGGAAATCAGTTCCGTTGCATAGCCTTTTTTCCACTCGGTCTTTGCAATTGTATATCCAATTCCCCAAATATCTTTTCCTTTATTTTTTTCCGTAAAAACACAGGCTGTTCCGATAATAATATTCGTATCTTTTTTAAATACGGAAAAATAAAAATCATCTTTCCAACTTTCAGGGCAGGATAATTCTTCCCGTAATATTTCTCTCAACTCATCACCGTTTTTATACGGCATATCAGCCAAATATTTTCCGGCTTCTTTATCTCCCCATTCTTTTGCAGCATAATCGCAATCGAAAAAGGTCATATCTTTTATATCCAATCTTAATGTTGAAAATCTTTTATTCATATTGATACCATATTCACTATTTTAGTCTACTTTCAGATAAAAAGCAATATACGAGTACCTATACCTTTCGATTGGACTTTCATTAAACACATTAAAAATCCGGCATATTCCTGAAAACATTTCGGAAACTAAATAATGCACGGGAATTCCGATGCATTATTTACTCTAAGAGCAAACAAAACTTTTAATCCGCCTACATATCGAGCAGCAAAACCAAAATGCAATACTCATATTGCTAAATTTCGATTTGTTTATAGAAATGGATAAATTACGGCTATAATATCAGTAAGCGCTTTTTCATCAGTTAAAAAAATTATTTTGCGGAAATAAAATGTATTACTCTTTCGGATCAACAGGAAAAATTGCATCTACAGCCTGCTTTCTTTCATCTTATGCTCCTATCCCAGGAGACACAAACTTTCCAAGTTCACCTTGAAATTGGTTTAGTGTATATGTTATTGTGATTTGATTTCTTTTTAAAAAGTGATATAATCATTAAGCATAAGATTCAGCAATCCAATCGGTTGTGATTTGATTTCTTTTTAAAAAGTGATATAATAGTAGTTCCCGAGTGCATATTGTAGATATTGTTGTGATTTGATTTCTTTTTAAAAAGTGATATAATAAATTTCCTGAATGGATAACAGTAGCCGATGTTGTGATTTGATTTCTTTTTAAAAAGTGATATAATCAATAATTTTTCAAAGTGCCGAACGGTGCTGTTGTGATTTGATTTCTTTTTAAAAAGTGATATAATGTCTTTTTGAAGTTCAAAAGCTACCCGCCAGTTGTGATTTGATTTCTTTTTAAAAAGTGATATAATGAATTTAAAATAAATAATCACCCCGGCGAGGTTGTGATTTGATTTCTTTTTAAAAAGTGATATAATAAGAAAAGTAATGCGGTAAGTACGTTTTACGTTGTGATTTGATTTCTTTTTAAAAAGTGATATAATGCATAGACTGTGTAATCATTTGACGTAAGGGTTGTGATTTGATTTCTTTTTAAAAAGTGATATAATAATGTATCGCAACAAACGGTATCAAATACTGTTGTGATTTGATTTCTTTTTAAAAAGTGATATAATGATTGATGACAGCTTCAAAGATGAGGAGCTGTTGTGATTTGATTTCTTTTTAAAAAGTGATATAATAATACTTTCAGTATTTATCATCAATTACGGGTTGTGATTTGATTTCTTTTTAAAAAGTGATATAATCTTTACACATATCTTAGTTAACAATCAATAGTTGTGATTTGATTTCTTTTTAAAAAGTGATATAATAACCTAAAATAAATATACAATCCGAGACTCGGGTTGTGATTTGATTTCTTTTTAAAAAGTGATATAATTGAAGTTCGACTGCTAACTGGTCAAGCTGAGTTGTGATTTGATTTCTTTTTAAAAAGTGATATAATTCAAGCGGGCAATTGAAAGCGTTGCACAATGTTGTGATTTGATTTCTTTTTAAAAAGTGATATAATTTTCAATAAGTTTGCATAGCCGCAAACTGCAGTTGTGATTTGATTTCTTTTTAAAAAGTGATATAATCGATTTATCATTGCTTTCGGCGCTTTAATGGTTGTGATTTGATTTCTTTTTAAAAAGTGATATAATTTCAGCTTCCATTTTCCCGGTGCTATCTTGGTTGTGATTTGATTTCTTTTTAAAAAGTGATATAATCGGAGTGTTTTTAAAATTGGACGGGCTAACGTTGTGATTTGATTTCTTTTTAAAAAGTGATATAATCAAAAAAGTAAACTATGACGGAGCGAAGCCGTTGTGATTTGATTTCTTTTTAAAAAGTGATATAATAATACAAGACTTACGGATACAAATACAGTGGTTGTGATTTGATTTCTTTTTAAAAAGTGATATAATAAATAATGAAATTTGATAAAGCAATAGTGTGTTGTGATTTGATTTCTTTTTAAAAAGTGATATAATAAATGCCGGAATAAATTCGGCTTCGGAAATGTTGTGATTTGATTTCTTTTTAAAAAGTGATATAATTAACGCAGAAAATAAAAATTAAACAAACTGGTTGTGATTTGATTTCTTTTTAAAAAGTGATATAATATTTTCAAGGCGGCTTGTAAATGATTTGGGGTTGTGATTTGATTTCTTTTTAAAAAGTGATATAATCGTGGAACACGGGAAGACGCACCGATGAAAGTTGTGATTTGATTTCTTTTTAAAAAGTGATATAATTAAACAAAACTCTTGTATACTTAGGAGCTAGTTGTGATTTGATTTCTTTTTAAAAAGTGATATAATACGGCAATCCGTGAATATTACGGATTACCTGTTGTGATTTGATTTCTTTTTAAAAAGTGATATAATAGCGGTAAGAATCCGATTAGATTACTCATAGTTGTGATTTGATTTCTTTTTAAAAAGTGATATAATAACGCCGCCAAAATATCGTATCAAAATTAAGTTGTGATTTGATTTCTTTTTAAAAAGTGATATAATCTTGATTTTTATCGCATAAAACGATACACTGTTGTGATTTGATTTCTTTTTAAAAAGTGATATAATTGAGGTGGTACTGATATAGCCGGTAAGCCAGTTGTGATTTGATTTCTTTTTAAAAAGTGATATAATTTTTTCTTTTATTTTGAGGGTTTGATTGGCGTTGTGATTTGATTTCTTTTTAAAAAGTGATATAATTTCCATCTTCAGGATTATGCACTCTTGCATAGTTGTGATTTGATTTCTTTTTAAAAAGTGATATAATGCACATTAAGTTAATACCGCCTATATATAAGTTGTGATTTGATTTCTTTTTAAAAAGTGATATAATTTTCTCAGCTTTATCAGCCGTAATAGTTACGTTGTGATTTGATTTCTTTTTAAAAAGTGATATAATGTTGCTTTTTTTTGTCATCATCGTAAACTGTTGTGATTTGATTTCTTTTTAAAAAGTGATATAATTGTGGCGCTGCTTGAACTATAGCCGTGATAGTTGTGATTTGATTTCTTTTTAAAAAGTGATATAATTGAGGTGGTACTGATATAGCCGGTAAGCCAGTTGTGATTTGATTTCTTTTTAAAAAGTGATATAATTTTTTCTTTTATTTTGAGGGTTTGATTGGCGTTGTGATTTGATTTCTTTTTAAAAAGTGATATAATTTCCATCTTCAGGATTATGCACTCTTGCATAGTTGTGATTTGATTTCTTTTTAAAAAGTGATATAATATTAGCATACACGATATATGCTATTATTTAGTTGTGATTTGATTTCTTTTTAAAAAGTGATATAATGTTGCAAGTTCTGAGCAAGCAATTGGTTATGTTGTGATTTGATTTCTTTTTAAAAAGTGATATAATAGTATTCCTGAACATTAGGGTCAGCCTTTTGTTGTGATTTGATTTCTTTTTAAAAAGTGATATAATTTGGTCTTGCCTAATGACACTTCCGAAGTCGGTTGTGATTTGATTTCTTTTTAAAAAGTGATATAATCTACTCCGTATCCATCAGATATAACAGTAGTTGTGATTTGATTTCTTTTTAAAAAGTGATATAATACTAGTCAGATTCATTTCTGCTGTGCCACAGTTGTGATTTGATTTCTTTTTAAAAAGTGATATAATACATCTTGCTGAAATACCACACGATATAGTGTTGTGATTTGATTTCTTTTTAAAAAGTGATATAATTAGCCGTAAAAATAGAGGCGGCTATTACGGGTTGTGATTTGATTTCTTTTTAAAAAGTGATATAATTAGTTTTATAAAAATGATGACTACCGACACAGTTGTGATTTGATTTCTTTTTAAAAAGTGATATAATTAGATGCAATGCAGCAAGCTGCGGGAGCAAGTTGTGATTTGATTTCTTTTTAAAAAGTGATATAATTGCTCATCATTTCACCTTTAGGCAATTCTGGTTGTGATTTGATTTCTTTTTAAAAAGTGATATAATCTCTTACCAAGTTTAGGTATTTGAGTATCAGTTGTGATTTGATTTCTTTTTAAAAAGTGATATAATGTAAGAGTGACGAATAATGCGCGGTGCTTCGTTGTGATTTGATTTCTTTTTAAAAAGTGATATAATGTTTATCCCCTCAACTCGCCCCGCAGGGCTTTGTGATTTGATTTCTTTTTAAAAAGTGATATAATGTGAATGGTGTAAACCTATACCTAATATACATTTACTCGCTTTTTAACACAAAAAAACAGGCTTTTTGATGATGAATTTTTTCAAAAAGTCTGTTTTTTTAAAAAAATTCAAGTTGGGAGGGTGTTTTTTTCTTTTTTTCAGGGGTTTTTCCGATAAATGATTCTATTTCACCGAACTGTTTGTCGGTAAAACGGAGAATACTTACCTTTCCTTCACGCGGAATATGCTTTTTAATATACTTTACATGCACAGCGCAGGCCTCCGCACTTCCGCAGTGCCGGTAGTATACACTGAATTGCATCATAGAAAACCCGTCTTCTATGAGCTGCTGACGGAATTTTGAAGCTCTATGACGTTGCTCTTTGGTATTTGTCGGTAAATCAAACAGGCAGATAATCCACATAATCTTATACGCATTAAATCTTATATGCTCCATAGTTAGAATTCCGGCAACTGTAGTTTTTCCGTTTTCCCCGTAAGTATTTGAGCAAAGGAACTAGCCGTATAAGTAAGACTTATCAATAAAGGTCTTGTACATTTACCGAGCTTACAGTCACAGGTTAATACAGTTAAAGCCATTTTCTTAAATTCCTGATTGACGTCTTTTTCATCAGGATTTTCTTTTATAAACTGACAAACGCAATCATCTACATACGGTCTATACGGCTCCATAATATCGTCCGCTAAGGCATAAGCATTATATTTATTGTGATGATGTATTCCTAAAGTAGGCAACAGTCCTGAACCGACCAATGCCCGTGCGGTTGCGGCTCTTAAAATTGCATAACCGTAGTTTAATAAATTATTCGGAAAAGCTCCATACCGGGCCCTCAACCAATCGCTGCCGAATAGAGAGTCCCAATATTTTTTAGCGGCAATTCCTTCACGGTTTGTGTGGTCATCGGTTTTTACCTCACTTGCAAGATAAACCAGCATTTCATTGCGGTGTCCGTATTTTTTTAAGAGAGCCGCCTGATTTTTTATCTTTTGACAGACGATTATTTTCCAGCAATTCTTTTTTACCGGAAGAGAAGCATTGATTTGAGCTGCAAATATTTGATTTTGAACCGAATTACCGTCCAACAATAAGCTCATCGACAGGGGCATATGTTTTTCATCACAAAAAATAACGCTGGCATTGTTCTTTGTAAGCTCATTGATAACAGGGATTGAAATATACGATTGATTATTTTCAATAACTACAAAACCGATATCCTCTATCGGAACGGACGCTTCTTCTTGAGTATGTTTATTCAAAATAATAAGCTGTTTGTTTTTTACCGTTAAACAAACAGCATTTGAAAAAAATAATGTTCGTTTAATCACACTGTGATTATCGGTAATTATTTATAATATCATTACTTCTTTATTATCTTTCCGTCAGGTAAAATCGCAAAGTCAAAACCTTCTACAAGACACACAAGACTTCCGGGTGTATTATAGCATCTGAATTTCATCATTTCGGATACGCTGCCTTGTCCTTTTGGATACTCCCATTTATCCGAACAGGAGCAATGAACCAGTTTTATCTTTATGCTTGAGCCGGTAACAGCCAATCCCGCTATTCTATATAACCTTTTCCAAACGGCATCATGAGGCAGTTCCCATATATTTTCTTCTTCGCTCTCTTTTAAAATAACCGTTTTACCTTTTTTCAAAGTTTTATACACCTTGAGTACCGTACCGTTCTTGGTTATCTCGGCAGGATACATTTCCTTTTTTTGCTGAACCGCATGTACCGCATCCAACAGATTCACTGCACGGTAATCGGAAACCGTCTTACCGTCATCGGATACACCGCGGTAAAGAACAAAAAGATAATTTTCATCATTAACCGCATAGAAATAATTTTTATAATCTTTACGGTTTTCAGTCTCCGGATGTTTCTTTATTCGTAACGGGTTAGTTGTTTGTGCTTTGATACGAACTTTTTTCATATACGTTGTCCTGCCGTTTATTTTATACGGCAACAAAAGTCCTTGAGTCTGTATCTCTTCAATAGTTTGTATCTTCGATTCAAGATTGTCGATAAATATCTTTTTTATTCTTTTATCGATAATTTTTTCCGCATCTTTTTCTGTCAATACGGAAACCGAAACCCGCTCCACAAATATATTTTCAGGCTTACGCTCTTTTTCGGGAGGTGTCATAATACAACCATAGAACGTATCTTTATGAAGACTTCCTCGTGCCGTGTGCCCCTGTATATATTGCTTTTTTCCGTCTTTTAAAATAGGTTTTCCGCTGCGGGTATCCCGTACAACCTTTTTGGTTTGCCGCAAGGCATTATCGTCATTATAAAATTTCGGTACCAAATACTCGGTTGCCGTAAGTACATCCGTATCGAAAGATTTCCACGGTTTCGCAAATGTAAGATGACGTCCGTCGGCACTGTTTCGTACCGCTTCACAAAGTGCGGCGTACTTTCCTCTGCTTATGCAAGCGATAGTCAGTGCGTCAATCGTATGATGGCGATGGTAAGAGCGGTCTTTCGCCTCATTTCTTTCCAAAAGTCCCCACTGACGTTTAAAAAGATCCGTTGCAAAACCGTTTACCGGATAAACACTGGGAAATACCCCCTTCAAATACGCGAGAGCGAATTTCGTTATCAGCCGTGTATCGTTTAATTGACTGTTCTTAAATCCTGAAGGTATTTCTTCTAATGTAAAACGTTTAAGTTTTTGTTCGTAATAGTGCAATTCATACATTGCCATATGGCGATTGACAATCATAGCGTCTTTTCTGGAAGGCTCTATGTATGCGCCGCGGGGTTTATTTCGCTCAATCGCCGCACGGCATTGGTCAATTTTTTCTCCGTAATATCCTTTTATCCGTTTGATAATATCCTCTTTTCCTGCAAGCTGCGAAGGAAGCTGTTGTTTTTTTACGCTGCGGTTAAAATGAACATCGCATAAGGTCAGATTTTCAAGCGAATCATCGAAAGACAGACTTCTCGGCACCGTATGTTCAAAATCAAACTGCGGCATTGAACCGAATAAATCAGTAAAACTTATTTTCTTTCCCGTATAAGGACATTCTTCTTTTTGTTCTTTCCACAACCGATACTTTTTAATATCTTTGTCGGTCGGTTCAATGGTAAATCCGTGCTCGGCGGCCGTCTCAATAATCGCTTGCTTGTATTTTGCATTTTTCGTTTCATTTTCTTTTTGGAAACGGGCAATCGCCGCCCGCATATTTTTATCGTTGACCTCATTTGCAAGTTCAACCGCTACCTTTGTCGAGCTGTCAATCGCACCGGTTTTTATCAAACGGTTGATGAGCTTCCTTAACTGAAATAATGCGCGCATTGCAACGGGATTTTTTACACTTTTCGTACGCGGCGACGCAAGATACATTTTACCGTCTTCCGCTTTCTTCGGAGGCTCAAATCCGTATTCGATATCCGAAGGGTGATACAGCTCTTTTTTTTCGTGTAACGTATATCCCTGCTCTCTTAGATATTCTTTTAATAGGTCATCTGTCCTTAAGAGCGGATATTTATAGTCATTTGCACGGTTTGTAACGGCAATACGGAGGGCATCGTCGATTTTCTCCGCCGCATTCCGTCTGATTTCCTGCTGCTCCGCTTGGGGTTTCTTTTCCCAATATTTTTTTCCGTACATATCCGCTATTTGCTCTTCAAGTATTGCTCGGTTCCATTGTTCCGACCTGAAATCGCGGGTTTTATCTTTAAATATCCTGTCGATGCAACTATTAACCAAAGCAATTTCACGGTTTTTCTCCGGCATAGCTTTAATAATGTTTTCAAACCCTGCTATGATTTTTGTTTTATCCGCTTCAAACGCCTTTTGACCGATTATAGTGGGAATATTTGCCATAAATACGGCATGGGAATACAGCATACCTTCCCGCAAAAACGGTAAAATCTTTTTGATTGCCTTCAAGCTCAAGTTTGCATATCCTTGATGGATTGGTATATTTAAAAAACTTTTTACTTTTTCTTCATCAAGATGCAGTTTTGTTTGTGCAAACTCGCGTAATTTATCCCTGTCATCAAAATCAAAAAGTACATGCCAAATAGCATAGCTGTCATAATTATCGATTTTAATCTCTTTCCAGTTTTCACCGAAAATATGCAATAATCCGGCGGAAACGGGACAGCCTGCGACATTCGAATCGCTGCGATAGTTAAACTTCCAGCTTTCGTTTTTATTTTTACCGCGCAGCTTTTTTTCTATATCGATAAATTTAAAATTAGTTTTACTTACTCGATAAAATAACGGTATAATAATCTCTTTTTCAATCTGTGTAAGAGGAACAAAGGCCTGCCGGTCATCCTCATCTATATTTTTAGCTACTTTTATACTGTTTATAAATTGCAGCATTCTAAATTCTTCAAACTCAAAATGAGATACGGGGCAACGCGGTTTATTCGGCTCAAACGTGCAAGTACCGACTAAAAATTTTTGCGATTTTAATTTCCGTTGGTAGAAAATTGCCCGATAAAGTTGTTTAATCAAATCCTCGCTCAATCCCTGAACGCCGCAGATGGTATAAAATTCTTTTTCATAATGTTCTTTTCTTGCAGTGTACCTGCCTCTGATTCTATCGCCGGTTTTGCGCAATTCATAAAAATATTGCCCGAGGGTTTTCTCTCCCATGACCTTTGAAAGCTCGCTAATTGCACTTGCCACTTTTCCGTCTTCGGTTTCTTTTCCCGCCTCTTTACGATTGCTTAAAAAACCGCGCCGCTGTGCAATGTGATACAGGGCTCTTCCGATTTCGTGTTTCGTACACTTTTGCTCCGCACATTTTTTTCTTAAAAAATACGGTTCATATTGTTCCGCCTCACTTGTCCGGTACCAGCGTACAAACACTTCCGATGACGGATATATTTTTTCTTTACGCCATACTTCAAGCTCTTCCGAAGAAAGCGGGCACATACCGTTTTGTATCAATACTTTTAAGGTTTCATATTTACGCAGTTTCCGGCGGAATTTTAATCTTCGTGCGGAGCGAAAGCCCGTTCTTTCCGCTGCTTTTGAACTTTCTACACCCTTTTCTATTTTTACCCCTTCAGGGAAAAGATATACACCGCAGTCTATGATAGGTTTTTCCGCCTTTTCATCTACGATGCCCCAACCGATGGAATTTGTTCCGATATCAAGTCCTAAAGTTTTCATAAAAATCCTCCAAACCGCTTGCATATATTTTAAATATATGCTATTATCTTTTAAAATCAAATCACAATAAGGCTATATGCCGAAGTCATTTTGACTACTGCTCCGCTTCTGCGGAGCTTTTTTTTGCCTTATTATAACTCTCATTTAATAAGTACACTATACTTTATATTTTTGTATAAAAACAAGCGTATATTACCATATTATTCTCCATTATGTAAAGAGACCTGCAAAAATTTTTCGAAATGAAACATCTGTGTAACACTTGTTTTTTCATCATACTATGCAGACTGCTCCACTGCATAACACCGCAGTATAGTCGCAGTACAAAGGATATAATTAAATTTTCACTTATTTACAGTGCAATTTAAATAATAAAACAATTAAAACATTGTATAAAATTATGTCGGCGGAGCTTTTTTTTGCAACGGATTTCGTTAAAACAAGTCGAAATTTTTATTATTATGCAAAAAAGCCTTAAAAATTTCCGTACGGATAGCCCGATATCGGCTGAATTTTAAATACAGCAATATAAATCAATAATTTAAAGATAAAAATTGTAACCGGAGGTTGATTTTCTCTTGATGTTGTGTTATATTAATACTAGAAATTATTCCGAATTTAGGAGATGTTTTATGAAAATGAAAAAATATTTCAGTTTCATGGCGGTTACAACCGTAGTTTTTACTCTCTTAGTTGCCGGTTGTAAGTTCTCGAATGCTGTAGATACTCAAAGTCTAAGAAAAGATAATGAGAATGCTGCAAAATGGTCTAATCTGACACAAAATCGTCCTCAAATTGCTGAAAAATTTGACCGTGTCGGGCCAAACCATAACAAAATGCCGTGTGAAGTGTATAATGAGCCGGTAAACTTTAAAGATATGCAAACCCGTACAGTTGACGGCGGAGTGCAAACCGCAGCGCTGCCCGAATTGCAGTTTGCATTTGCAGTTTCACATGTTGCACAAAAGTTTATCGAACGTATCAGCTTACCGATTAGCCCCATCTAAAATAGGAGGAACACCAATGAAAAAAATATCAGTATTCTTTTTGTGTCTTATAGTATATGCGGTAAATAGTTTTGCTGCGGAAGTTGTTTTTTCGCCCGGTATCGGATTTTCAGTATATACGGTACGGAGCCATGAGGTTATTATAAAAGGAAAAAACTTGGAACTTTCGGATAAACCCGTAACATATACGATACCTACCCCTTCTATAGGGCTTGATATGCATTTTATTCATGAAAAAAACGGTTTTACATTCAGTCTTATTAACAATGCGGCGTTTCCTATTTCCATGTATAAAAGAGGCGGATTCGGCAATGGTTCAATGAAAACAAAAGGTTTTATTTGGGACGGACAAATGCTGTTCGGTTATACCTACGGAGTAAAACAACCTTTTAGTATTCATGCCGGTATCGGCCCGGGTGTTGCGTTGGGACAATTTTGGACGCACCTGAATAATCAACAGTTGGAAAATTTTTATCATGCATGGACACCGATTGCCTTGCATCTCGGAGTTCAATATATTTTTACAAAACATTTCGGTATTACCGTAGGCTTACATGATATGATAAGTTTTTCAGGACTTTTACGCAGCATAGAAAAACCGAATATTGCTGACGGCAATAATAAAGTCGGCGGGACAGTCGGCTTCGGTAATGTTTTTACTTTAAGGATAGCCGCAACTTTTAGACTTTAACTTAGGTTGTGTTTTATACTTGAATAATCTACAAGTGATATTCATTGATGATGTAAGAATATCTTAAAAAAATCGGGGCAGTCGTAAGACCCGCGTTAGGCACATTAAAAGTTCCGTCAGGTTTTTAAAAAAACTGCCGGAAAATCCCCCTGTGCGGCAATTTCCGCACAGGGGGAGGGTGCGAAAAACAATCAGGATTTGAAACCGCTGCCGCAACACCCCTACTATACATGCCATGAAGCGGTACGGTATTGCATATCCCAGAGCCGTTTGTATAAGCCGTCTTTGCCGATAAGCTCGGCATGAGTACCGCGCTGAATAATGCTGCCCGATTCAAAGACGAGAACTTGATCTGCATGTTGAATTGATGAAAGTTTATGTGCAATCATAATGACGGTACGGTCTTTTAACAGTTCTTGCAGCGCTTTTTGAATATGCACCTCGTTATCGGCATCGACATTGGCGGTAACTTCATCTAAGAGTACAATCGGTGTGTTTTTTATAAGTGCACGTGCAATGGAAAGCCGCTGTTTTTCTCCGCCTGAAAGTTTTACCCCCGCTTCACCTATTACCGTGTCATATCTCTTTTCCATTTTTTCGATAAAACCGGTACAGCCTGCTCTGTATGCCGCTTGATAGACTTCTTCGGCGCTTGCCTCAGGCCGCCCGATGCGGATATTATTCATCACCGTGTCATCAAATAAAAACACGTCTTGAAACACAAAACCGATATTTTTAAGAAGATTTTCATACGAAAGCTCTTTTATTTTTTTACCGCCGATAAGAATTTCTCCTTCGCGTATATCCCAAAAGCGTGCAATAAGATTGGTAACGGTTGTTTTACCGCTGCCTGAAAGACCGACAAGGGCGGTCAGTGTGTTTTCTTTAACGGTAAAATCAATATGTTTCAGTACGGGCTTTGTTTCGTAAGCAAACGTTACGTCTTTAAATTGAATATCAAAGCGGCTAAGCGTTTGCCGGCCGCTCATGGCCTGCATTTTGGGAATGGTTTTAATTTGATTGATTCTGTCGATGGACTGTTGAGTCATTTTTGCAAAAACGCTGAAAATACCCATTGTTTCCGCTCCTGCAAAAAGACTGAAAGATAAAATCATGAGCAAAAAGGCTTTAGGAAAAGAGTTTTCCCCGCGCAATACAAAAAATGCGGAGAGAATAACGATTGCCGCCGTAACTAAACGGAAGCAAAATTGAAAAACAGTTCCCGCTTTAATATGTACCAATTCCGCATTAAATGAAAATTCCTGTAAGCGCTTAAAGGCGTTTTGTGTTTTAAAGAATTGCTTTTCCGCCATATTGCAGGTTTTAAGTACATGCAGCCCCTTAATGAATTCTACGGCATCTTCGGTAACGCTTCCGATAAACTGTTGGCGGTTAATACCGAGCCTGTCCTGTAATGAGGCAAAATGTTTATACGAAAACCATACCGGAATCAACAATAAAAGCGTTGCAAAGAAAATCCTGTAATCCATATACAGTAGAATACCCAAGCCGATAATAAATGAAGGAAGGCCGACCGCCGCTTTTTCCAGAACACCGGCACCTTCAATTTCGATAAAGGCTGCATCGGATGTTACGGTAGAAACCAAGTCGCCGAGATTCTTTTCGTTAAAAAAGCCCATCGGAACGGAACGTAATTCCTTTCCCAGTATTTTCCGTTCTTTACACATAACTTTATATCCCGCTCCGGAGCGTAAGCGTTGCACGTAGTAGCGCATTACTATTCTTAAAATGACACAAGCAATCATAATCAGTGAGTACCGAATAACATCGGCAGCTGTAAGGGGTTCCGTACATGCGGTATTCAACTCGGGAATACGGGACACTATGTTATATGCTGCAAGAATGGGGACGGTAAGTATAAAGCCGTCGATACCGCTTAACAGCAAAGAAACATATAACTCCTTTTTTATCGTTCCCATTAACGTAATATAATTTTTTATTGTCTTAAACATAATGATACTCCCCCTTCCATTTGTGCGCTCCATAAGGTTTGATACAGCGGCGATGTCTCCAACAAATCTTTATGCGTACCCTGCGCGTGTACACTGCCGTTTTCCATTACGATAATGGAATCGCATTCGGCAACGGTTGAAAGACGGTGAGCAATGATGATGACCGTTTTATTTTTACACAGTTCTTGCAACGATTGCTGAATTTTGTACTGATTTTCCATATCGGTGTAAGCGGTCGCTTCGTCTAAAATGAGAATCGGCGTATTGCGTAAAAGAGCGCGTGCAATGATAATCCGCTGCCGCTGCCCGTTTGAAAGTTTAGCACCGTCATCTCCTGCACACGTTTGATATCCGTTTTCAAGCTCTCCGATAAAATCGGTACATTGTGCAAGGCGGGCTGCTTCCATTACTTCGGCATCACTTGCATCCGGTTTACCCATGCGGATATTTTCCATAATCGTCATATTAAAAAGAAAGGTGTCCTGCGTAACATAGGTAATTTTTTCCATTAAAGTTTTAAGCGGAATATTTTTATAGTCTATCCCGCCGAGTGTAATGGAACCGCTTGTGATATCCCAAAAGCGTGCCGCTACATTTGCAATCGTTGTTTTCCCCGAACCGGAAATACCGACTATCGCTGTTTTTTATTTTCGCGGAAAGTAAATGAAACATTGTGTAACACTTGTTTTTCGTCGTACCCGAATGATACACCGCTGAAGACGATTTCATTTTTTACAATATACTTACTACAATTTTGATCGGGCAAATTACAGAGTGCAGGTTCTTCAAGTTCGGGAGCGGATAACACTTCTGCAATAAGGCGCTTTCCGTTTTGGATATGATAAAAATTATCCATGAATTCGGTGAACTTTAAAAGCGTACTGCCTATTCCGAGTGAAATAATAACCGTAAATAAATACATATTTGCATGCAACGTTCCGGCCGTATACAAAAAACCGCCGGTAATCAGCACACTTACCGTAATTGACGACAACAGAACAAATGCGGGTGCGGTTACGAAATACATTTTATTATACAACCGCAAGGTTGAATTTTGATAATTATCAATAGCTTCCGTATATTTTGAATACATTTCGGTTTCGTTTCCGAATATTTTAATTTCCTTGTTTCCTTTAATGTATTCTATGACTCTGCTGTTCATATTCGAAAGTGCCGCATAATAGGTACGGGCAAATTCATCCATAATGCCGAAATACATCGGGAAATAAAAACTAAGCGTTACAGTTGCAGGAATCAAAACGGCAAGTGCCATACGCCAATCCGCAAAGAAAAGAAAAGCAATAATCGAAAGCGGAAGTAATACGTTTGAGGTAGTTTCAGGCAGAGCATGAGCCAGCGGATATTCCAGCCGTTCGATACTGTCTATAAGCATGGAATGAAAATAACCGGCACCTTTTACCTGCGTAAAGCCGAGCGGCATTTTCATCATTTTTTCGGTAACGGCAAGTCTTATTTTTCCCAAAAGGAAAAACGCCGTTTTATGGGAAATTGCCGTTGATATACCGTACATCAACAAAGACAAAAAGAAAGAAGCGATAATAATAAAGGCGTATACCGCCAGTGAGCGCATTGTCAAAGCCTTTACCGCCGACTCCGTTAGTATTTTATATACCGTAAAATAGGGTACGAGTGTAAAAAAAACGCCGATTACCGCTATGCTTATCGAAGCGACATACAGTAATATTTTTTGACGTATAAAGTCCCCAAAACTGACCGCTTTTTCAATACGTGGTTTCATATATACCTCTTAAACCTTGCGCGGAATAAACGAAAAAACCGTATATCTAACCGTTTACCGTAAATCCTTAAAATGCTTTTTTAAAATGAGCTTTCCCAACAAAACACCGACTATTCCTCCGATAAAAGACACGGTCATACCGAATACCAAAAACCGGCCGGTGCTGTGGCGTACAAAGCCTTCAATGGTTTGTGCATCCATACCGGCATCTTTCCAGTGTTGCATGTTTTGCTCCAAAAAAAACAGTACCGGTATGCAGCCGCCGAAAATATAGGCAGCTTGAATAAGTCCGTAGCCGATTGCAACAGCCAGTATATTATAGTGCAGCTTGTATGCGGCGGCTTCCGCAAGCAAAGACGTTAGTATAACCGTCAAAATAAGCGGCACGTACATCATACCGGATAGTCCTGCGAACAAACAAATACCGACACCGATAAAAAGACTGAGAGCCCCGAATTTCTCTACCTTTTTTATCACAAACAATACAACCGTCCCCATCAAAACCGATACTATTGCAGGGCTGAATAAATGCAAAAGCGGATGTATCATTGCCGTAATCATTCCGATTCCCAATGTAACGGCTCCGTATATGGCTGCCAATAAACCGATTAACACAAATTCTCCGATTTTCCAATTTTTCATATCTTTTACTCCTTCACTATAGCTATTCACCTTACAGGTGATATGTAAAAACCGTTGTCAATTTTTTAATTCCCGTCCGATTAAGCGGAAAATCCTCCGCTATCTGTCCGTCTTTTAACAGTACCGCCCTATTACAGGTGTTGATAATAAACTCATAATCATGGGTTATGATGACGGCAGCTCCGCCGTTATCCGTGCATTTGTCGATAATACTGCACACGTTTTGCATATTTTTATAATCCAACCCGGCAGTAGGTTCGTCAAAAAGATGTATCGGTTTGTTTAAAATGTATGAAGACGCGATAATGAGTCGCTGTTTTTGTCCCGCCGAAAGGGTTTGCGGATGGCTTTCCGCCGTTTGAAATAGATTAAGCTGCTTGAGCACTGCCGGTATTTTTTCTCTGATACCGGAGCGCATTTCATTTCCCCATAAAAGGTCTTCGTACACACTGCTTCCGAAAATCTGTAAATCTACATTTTGCATTACACAGCTGACGACGGCGTACCGCTGTTTTGTGTCGAGTTTTTTACCGTGAAAAAATATACTACCCCTTTTTTCTTTGAGTAAGCCGCACAGTATTTTGGCAAGCGTTGTTTTCCCGCATCCGTTTTTACCGATTAACGCAATCTTATCTCCGCTCAAGATGTTTAAATTGAGATTGCATAATACCGGTTTTTCTTTTTTATATGCAAAAAAAATATTCCGTACGGAAAAAAGTGCCTCTTTACCGTTTTGCGGCGGTATTCCGCTTTCGGTTTGCCGTACGGTATCCTCTTCCGTGTTGTGCGACAGAAACTCCTTGCTTTTTTCAAACAGACTGATACTGCGTAAGCCAAGTCGGTGCAGAGCCTCATTTTTAAACTGTGAAAGAGCGGCTCCATCGTATACAGCCTTGATACTTCCGTCCGCCATTACAATGAGCGTATTGCATAAATCTTTTAGATAAAAAAGCCGGTGTTCTGCAAGCACAATGGCAATCTTCCGCTTTTTAAGCATACCGATCGTATCCCTCAAAAGGTCAATCGAGCGGTAATCGAGATTGGCGGACGGTTCATCCATCAATAAAACGGAGGTTCCCATCATCACAGCGGAAGCAACGGCTATTTTTTGTTTTTCTCCGCCGGAAAGTTCTTTAAACCGTTTGCCGATGAGGGTATCCAAAGAAAAAAAACGTACCGTATTATCCAAACGTTTTTTGATTTCAGACGGAGCAATGCCGAAGTTTTCACACGGGAATACCATATCGGAAAGAACGTCGAGCGTAAAAAACTGATTTTCCGGATTTTGAAAAACACTTGCCGCCGATTTTGAAATATCGGCAATACGCAACGTACAGGTATCGGTACCGTTTAGAAAAACACTGCCGGTTTTTTCACCGCTGTAAAATTCGCTGCACAATCCGTTTATACACCGCAGCAGCGTGGATTTTCCGCAGCCGCTTTCTCCGGTAATAACACATACCTCCCCTGCCTTAACGACGAGTGAAATACCGCTTACGGTTTTCTTTTCCGCTTCCGCGTACTTAAAAGAAAGGTTTTGTATGTTGAGAATGCTATCCATATATTCCGCGCAATCAGTCTTATTCAATTCCATATTTTTCCTTAAAAGTACCTTGGAGTATTATCATAAGAAGATATATACGGCTGTAAGCAGTGTGGAGGAACCCAGTATAAGCATCGTATCCGCCCTTCTTATTCTTACATCAAAATAAGAACTGCGTTTAGCATTGCAGCCATATCCTTTTATTAAAGCCGCAGATGAAAACTCTTCCGCCGTTTTAAGACTTTTAAACAGCATCGGTACTACAGAAGCTTCGATTGTCCGTACCGGGTGGCAGAGGGTATACGCCGGCGAAAGCGGAATGCCTTTTAACTTCATCGCCTCACGGACAGTACGAATGTCCTCCGTCATTGCCGGTAAATAACGAATCATAACAATAATGCTTAAAATAATACCCTTGTGTAATTTCATTTTTTCCAATGAGGCGGCAATCTCACTTATGTTTTTTGTTTTCCGTACCGTCAGCGCAAGCATTAAAAACGGAATAATGCGCTGCATTAAAAATGCAAGGGTTCCGAAAAAGAGCGGAACGGAAGAGTGAGAAAACCGTTTATATAAAAAAGGCGTATAATAGTGTAAGGCAAAATTGCCGATAAACCAAAGCGCCGCAATGCCGGCAGCACGCCACTCGTGTGCAATCATCATGACCGCTGCGGCAATGGCAAAAGCCGTGATGACGATTACCTGTTTACCCGACAAAATTAAAAACATCATCAGTATCAGGTTTAAAAAGAGGAAGGTTCTAAAATCCAATATCTTCTTTGACGATAAGCGCATTTTTTCTCCGAAACTTTTACCGGCTATAAATTAAATAAACCTTTTTTTAAAATGCAACAGTTTTCAAGGTTTAAACTTTGGAAACTGTTGCATTCGTGCGCGAAAAACGCACACGTTAATAAGCGATATTTGCTTTGCAAACTCGGCTAGTGTTTTTAAGCGGCACTATTTTAGCCGCTTAAAATAAACCTTCATTAAAATTGAACAACTGAACAAAGTATCAACTTTGGAAGTTGTTCAATTCGTGCGCGAAAAGCGCACATACAATCCGCAAGTTTGCTCCGCAAACTTGACAGTGTTTTTAAGCGACACTATTTTAGCCGCTTAAAATAAACCTTCCTATAAATTCTGCAACCGCAAGAATTTTCAAATTCTGAGGATTGCAGAATTGCCGCACTTTTGCAAGCGAAGCCTGAAAAAGTGCATACAATAATGCGAGTTTGTTTTACAAACTCGACAGCGTTTTTAGGCGGCACTATTTTAGCCGCTTAAAATAAACCTTGTTTAAAAATATGTTTTTTGATATAATAAAAAATAATGTTAGTTTAGTCTATCAATTTTGATAAAGATTGGCTTTTACTGATATGATTTGTCTTTTTTATAACAGAAAAAGGTTCCCGTTATGGAAAAAATATACAGCTCGTTTTTAAAACATACAAATTCTCATATTATAAAAGGTAACAACCCGTATCGGAATTTTGAAACATACTTTTTTTCTTCGGAAATAGGAACGGGTTATACTGCAATTTATTCGGTAGATTCTTATGCCGACATTTGTATTACCGACCATATTTATTACAGCGATTTTAAATATGCGGTACCGACGGATGAAGGGATTTATTTTCAACAATATGATTCAATAGATTCAGAGCGGAAGTATTATGCGGGCAGGGTATATCCCGGAATGCAATATCTTACAGTCAAACAAAAGCCGGGAACCGTTTGTTATGTTATTAAAAAAAAGACACCGGCACGGGTTATCGGAGTTCAATTAAAACCGGAGTATTACCGCAGTTATTTAAAAAAGATGTTCGGAATAGAGGAAGATGAGTTTAGTAAAAAGATTGCTGTTTTGCCTAAAGAAATTCGCATACCTGAAATTTCGCTTATATTGAATCAAATACGCACGTTTGCGGGAAGTTCTGCAAGTGCAAAACTCTTTTTTAAAAGCAAGGTTGATGAGATTACTTCATTGCTTTTGCAAAAAAGTGATGCCGCATTAAAGAGCTGTCATAGTATTACAAAAGCAGACCATGAAGCTATTATGATGACGATTGAATATATACACTCCAATTTAAGTAAAAAACTTTCGCTTAAACAGCTCGCAAATATGTCTTATATGAGTCCGTCGAAGTTCAAGTATGTTTTTAAAGCAGTTACCGGACTTACGCTCGGCAGCTATATGTTAAACACACGAATGGAAAAAGCCTGCGTTATGCTTTGTAAGACAAATATGTATGTTGCAAATATTGCACAAAGTTTAGGCTACTCCAATACCGGTTATTTTTCCGCACGCTTTAAAGAGTATACCGGACTGTTACCGAATGAGTACCGCTGTCGGTAAAAGCGATGGCGCTATTATACTGTTATTCGCACGGGATATCTTGATAGCAAAATTTTATAGGTTTACTGCCAAGCGGATAAAAACAATTTTCTCCCGCTGCCGCAACGCCTGAATTTTTCCATAGATAAACAAACACAATTTTACGTCATCAGATCTCCGTTAAAACGCAAAAACATAAAGCCATACACGTAAAAATTATAATTGCAGACGATAAAGCATATAGAATAGAAAAAAAATAAAAATTTTGATATTATGCAGATATATAGAGGGACTATAATGACTTTAAAAGAATTACTACATACAAGCGGCTATACACTTTCTCAATTTAAACAAGAAAAAATTGCTGTATTTGAAAAAACGATTATTTTAAAAGGGGAAAAACAAACTCCGTATATCAACTGCATTATACGCGGGAAAGAAATAAAGCTAACCCCCGAAGAGGCGGTACGCCAGCTGTATACTCAAACGCTCATTGAAGAATACGGTTATGATAAACAAAACATCAGTTTTGAATATCAAGTACAAATGGGGCGTGATTCGCATAAGCGGGCAGATATCATCGTGTTTGAAAAAGAGCGTCCTATGCAGCCGTACATTGTAGTGGAAGTCAAACAGCCGAAAGAAGCCGACGGGCGTAAGCAAATGGAATCATACTGCAAAACGCTGGGAGCCAGTATCGGAGTTATTACAAACGGAAACACGGTGGAAGAGTTTTATGTAAACCGGCAAAATCCCAAAAGCAAAACAAGCTGCCTTGAAAAATTAAGCTATCTTCCCAAAGCCGATATGAGTTTAAGCGATGTACTGAATATTAGGTATACGCTTAAAAATCTTATTATAAATGATGAATTGAAAACTACAACACTTAAAAAAATTATATTGGGATTTGAAGATGTAGTTCTTGCCAATTCCGGTGTAGACAGTTTTGAAGAAATTTTCAAACTTATTTTTACAAAACTATATGATGAATTTTTGTCGGGTAAGGACGCCGATACGATTGCCGTTTTAATCAATGATGCCGGCAAGCACATAGAAGAAATTGATGATACGAAATTCCGTCTTTTGGAGTTTAGAAATACCGGCACGGAATTGGAAGTACAAAAAAGATTAAACGAATTATTTAAAAAAGCGCAAACACAATGGAGCGGTATTTTTGAAGACAATGCAGGGTTTAAATTGACCCCTTCGGAATTAAAACTGTGCGTTTCTTATTTACAGGATGTAAAATTATTCAATTCAAATTTGGAAGTGATAGACGACGCGTTTGAATATTTAGTGAACAAAGAGCAAAAAGGAGATAAGGGACAATATTTTACACCGCGCTATGTTATTGATATGTGTGTAAAAATGCTGAATCCGAAACCGGAAGAAACAATGATTGATACCGCTGCAGGAAGCTGCGGTTTTCCGATGCATACGATTTTTCATGTATGGAAAAACCTCAATCCGAATGTTACCAATCATCTTACCACACAAACAAGAACGCAAGAAGAAAAAGATTATGTACGCGATAAAATTTTTGCAATTGATTTCGATCTTAAAAGCGTCCGTGTTGCCCGTACGCTTAATTTAATCGCAGGCGACGGGCATACTAATGTACTTCGTCTTAATACGCTCGACTTTCGCCGATGGGAAGAAACGCAAAACGATAAATTGTGGCAGCGCGATTATAACGAAGGGTTTTTAAGACTCGGCACATTAAAAACCGATACTGCAAGTTATCAAAAATTTATGTTTGATATTTTAATGGCAAATCCGCCCTTTGCAGGAGATATAAAAGATGAAACCATCCTTGCTCTATTTCCGTATCTAAGCAAAAACGCTTCGGGGAAAATACAAGGTAAGGTCGGTCGCGATATTTTATTTATTGAACGCAATCTTGATTTTTTAAAACCGGGCGGCAGAATGGCGATTGTTTTACCGCAAGGCAGGTTCAATAATTCAAGTGATAAATACATACGCGAGTTTATTGCCGAGCATTGCCGTATTTTAGCAGTCGTAGGTCTACACGGTAATGTTTTTAAACCGCATACCGGTACAAAAACAAGCGTATTGTTTTTGCAAAAATGGGACGATACAGTATGTCCGAAAAAAGACGATTACAATATCTTTTTCGCCACAATGCAGGAACCGAGTAAAGATAATTCGGGTGAAAAAATATATGTTAAAAATGAAGACGGAAGTTTTGCACTTGACAGTCACGGCCATATATATGTAAAGCATGATCTTTTTAATCACGACGGACTTACTCAAGACGGTATAGCGGAAGCTTTTGCCGAGTTTGCAAAAAAAGAGGGTTTAAGTTTTTTCTAAAAAGCCCCTTTAACGAAGCAAAATATAAGGCTTTGTTAGAGGGGCTGGAAGTAAGCGTGGTAAGGTTAAGTGAAGTAATAAATGAAAATGACACATTTAGATTTGATAGCGAATATTTTAAGAAAAACTATTTAGAAAATGAGAAAAAAATTTTAAGGTTTGAAAAAAATATCGGAGATTTATGTAGTCAAAATATTAGAAATATTAAAACTTTAAATTTAAAAAAAGATTTTAATTATCTCCAAATCAGTGATGTGGATATTCTTAATGGCTTATCATATTCTACTTCTAAAGTGAACTTTCAAGAAATTCCGGACAGAGCTACCTATATATTAATGAATAATGATGTTTGTATTTCTACGGTTAGACCGAATAGAAATGCAGTTGCCTTAATATACAAACCAAAACGTCTTGTTGGAACAAGCGGTTTTGCAGTATTAAGAGTAAATAAAAAGAAAATATTGCCTGAATTTCTATATATTTTTTGTAAAACAATTTTTTTTATAACAAAAATGTTAAGAAATAATACGGCCTCTTTATATCCTGCCGTATTAAATTCCGATGTTTTGAATTGTAGAATTCCTATTTTACCGATAGCTTTTCAACAAAAAGTCGCAACATTGGTAAAATCGGCTCATACTAATCTTGAAACGGCAAAGCAAAAATATTCCGAAGCGGAAAATTTACTTTTAGAAACTTTACAATTAAAAGATTTCCACATTGCAAATAAACCGGTAAACATTAAGAGCATAAAAGAAAGTTTTCTTAAAACCGGCAGACTGGATGCGGAATTTTACCAACATAAGTATGAACAATATTGGAATTTAATCAAATCGCATTCTTACGTATTTATTCGCGATGAATACACACATATTACGGAAAAACCTGAATGGAAAAATCAACTTTATCAATATATCGAAATCGGAGATATAAACATAAATGACGGTTCATATCAATCTCATTGGATTGAATACAAAGAATTACCGGCAAATGCAAAAATTCAAGTAAAGCAAGGTGATGTGCTAATTTCAACAGTCCGCCCCTACCGCGGAGCAATAACGATTGTCCGCAGTGATGATAAAGATTTAATAGTAAGCGGTGCATTTACTGTGTTAAGGAAAAAAACTCACTCCGGTTTTAATACCGAAGTGTTAAAAGTATTGCTCCGTTCCGAGTTATATAAAGATTGGTTGTTGCAATTTAATGTAGGAACAAGTTATCCGGTAATTAAAGATGAAGATATTTTGAATTTGCCCATACCGGTAATTTCAAAAGAGTATCAAACCAAAATCGCCGAGTATATACAAAAAGCACAGATACTACGCGAAGAGGCAAAATCATTACTTGAAAATGCAAAATTGAAGGTAGAAAAAGAGATTTCTGCAAATTCATTCTATATTACCCCCCCCCCCCCCCGAAAAAATGATAGAGGAAATCGCTTACTATTATCGGTTGGCGGAGTGGATATTATACGAAGCCGTATTCAATTTACGGTTTGCCCATTTGAGTGTAACGGAGAAAACACTGAAAAATTCTTTTTTGAAAACAGGGCGGCTTGACGCTGAATTTTATCAGAAAAAGTATGATAGGATTTTGAATAAACTTAAACGGCATAATTTTTGTTTGTTAAAAGACATTGTAACTATAAAAAAATCGATCGAACCGGGTTCCGATTCTTACGATACGGAAGGTCTTCCTTTTATACGTGTTGCCGATTATGATAAAAATGGTATATCAAAACCCGCTAAATATTTATCTGAAAAATTTTATAATGAAAATCAAACCTTATTAAAAAATTTAATGCCTAAAAAAAATACGATACTTTTTTCTAAAGACGGCAGTATCGGTATTGCTTATTTACTAACCGAGGATTTATACGGTATAACAAGCGGCGCTATTTTGCATTTGGACATTAAAAACAAAAAAGAAATTCTACCGGAATATATAACCTTAGTATTAAATTCGGCTGCCGTAAAAATGCAAGCGGAAAGAGATACGGGAGGTTCTATTATTCAACACTGGCAGCTGACTGCTATTGAAAACATTATTATTCCTGTTGTACCTATTGCAATTCAACGAGAAATCGCAGAACTTATAAATATGAGCTTTACATTAAAAGCTGAAAGTAAGGCATTGCTTGAAAAAGCTAAAAAGCTGGTAGAAGATGAAATAGAAAAATGATTTAGCTGAAACTTGCATACATATCTGGTTTTTAACAATACTGCACGATCTCAGAATTCCATCAGCTTACCTATGGCAAGCGATCCTCGACTTTTGATAAAGTCTGCGGTTGATGGAATTATAAGGAGGCTTATTTTAGACAATGCAGATAGTATTGCCTAAAAACACTGTCAAGTTTGCGGATCAAACTTGCAGAATGTATGTGCTTTTTCAGGCTGACACCTTACAAAAGCACAGGTATTCGACAGTCTCAAAATCTGATGATTTCTGCGGCTGTCGAATTTTAATGGAGCTTTTAATACGCCGGCGGCAGCGGGGTTGTTGAAAAAGCAGGCGGGGTTGAAACAACTCCCGCTGCCGCAACGCCCTAAAAAATTGTGTTATCGGCAATTCATACCCGCCTTAACATTGGGGAACAAACGCATAAAAGTGAGGCCCCAAGCTCTGCAAACTAAGCGGGCTTCCAAAGCGATTACAAGTCGGCACAGCAAAGCCGAACTCACGGGAGAACAATCGAGTCAGCAGACTGTATACTGCGGCTTCTTATCGCTCTTGCAGCGTTTCCCGTCCCGTTATTTCTCCCGCCAATTCAAAGCCTTTTTTTGCGGCGATAACGGCGACAATTTCGTTTATAACCGCAGCGGCGGCTATTGTCCCTTGAATAAGCTGTGCATACTGCGGAACACTGCCCGACAGTACCGACACGGCTATACCGGTAAATACGAGGGAAACACCCGAATGCGGCAAAAGCGTTAAACCTAAATATTTTTTTACCGGATCGGGGGAATGCATCAGTGCCGCACCGAAACGGGCTCCGAAATATTTTCCCGCAGCACGGGAGGCAATATATAAAAAGGTAAAAAAGCCTGCGCCGAATATCAAACGGTAATTAAGCGGAGCGCCCAAGTTAAGAATGGCCGCCGTCATTGCAAGACTTATTACCGGATTAACACGGTGCATCAGCTTTTCGAGTTTTTCTTCCGGTATCATATTGGAAAAAAGTGCGGAGTATGCCATTCCGATAAGCATAAAATTCAACACCGGTTTTGCAAATATCGAGGTATTTACGTATATCCCGATTGCCGTAGCTGCGGTAATTGAAATGCAGAGATTGATACATAACGCTGCAAGACTGTTTGTCTTTTGCATAATAAAGCCGCTGATAACGCCTGCAATGCCTCCGATAAAAAGCGGCAGCACAATAATCAGCGGAATGATGAGCGGGGAAAAAGCTCCCGCTGCCAAGTGCATTTTTACCGCCGCAATAACCGTAAAAAAGATGACGACACCGACCATATCATCAAGCACCGCCATCGGAATAAGCGTTTTTGTTACCGGGCCGTTCGTTTTAAATTCCTGCACAATAGATAAAGCAGGCGCCGGAGCCGTTGCAAGTGCAATGCCGCCTAAAATCAATGCAATGTACACCGGAATACCGGCGGTGTAAAAGGCAAGGGTAAACACAAGCGAAACAATCAAAAATGTTCCTACCGACTGTGTGAGCGTCGTGATAAAAATCTGCATACCGGCAGCTTTTATTTTTTTCCACACCAGCTCGGAGCCGATTAAAAGACCGACCGTACATTCAATAATGCACATCAGGGTTTCGTATACGGGCGTTTCCAAAATAGCGGAGTTTAACACGGTAAACCCGAACGGGCCGACAGCCATTCCCGCAATAAGCCAGCCGAGAATTGCAGGCAGCCTGCATTTAGAAAGAGCTTTCCCAAGACACAGCGCAATCACAAAAGCCGCCGTATATCGTACAAGTAATATCATACATACACTCCATATATAGTATTCATAGTTTATACTAATTACCGCAGCATGAACGATTAGTCTGCCGCTTGAGCGGTGTTTTTTACCGCTTCCATTTTTTTATCAAGACAGGCGCATATTTGCGCACATTCGAATAAGGCACTTTGTACCGTATGCAGTTTGTCTTCTGCGATGTGTTTTTTATATTTTATTTTATGCTCCAAACTTGCCCATAAATCCATCGCAATGGTTCTAAATTGAATTTCCGCCTTTACCCATTTTTTTTCGTCCGCTAAAAAAATAGGCACTTCAACGATGAGGTGTAAACTCCTGTATCCGTTCGGCTTAGGATTTTTAATGTAGTCTTTGGTTTCAATGAGGCGTATATCGTCTTGTTTTAAAAGGCTTTCCGCAAGCAGATAAATATCGTTTTCAAACGAACTGATGACGCGGATACCGGCTATATCGAAAAGATACTTTTCCATGTTTTCTACGGTAATATCGCAGTTAATCCGTTTGAGTTTTTTAATAATACCGTCAACGGATTTTATGCGCGATTTTATCGTTTCTATAGGGTTACGATCATACTGAAGATTAAATTGAGAATCCAATACGTTGAATTTTGTTTCAAGTTCCATAACGGCACATTTGTAATACGTCAGTGCCGTTTTAAGCGGCAAGATATATTCGCTCCATTCATCGTTTAAAACTTTAGCAAAAAAATCTTCCCGTAATTCCGTTGTGTGCATACGCTGCTCCGCAATAATTGAAAGAACAGTATAATCGGAACGGTGTGCTTTGTTAAGCGGGACGGGGAACAACCAACAAAGTTTCGAGTTGAAAAACCCGTTCTGTCGGGGTGGTCACCCTTCCCCTTCATACGGTACGTCTTGATTACTCTTTATTGAGTTTCTACAATCGACGTACCCTTAAATCTTATTAGGATTCTTTACTTAACAGGTAATAAAGACTTTTTACCAAGGTGCCGGTGGCTTTTTCTTTTAAATACCCGAAAGCCTCCGAAATATAAGCGGTGCCTGCAATGTCGATATGAATCCACGGGATATCTTCTTTGGCAAGGAAGGAGCCGACAAAGAGCCCCGCTGTCATCATACCGCCGAGTTTGCCTCCGCTATTTTTTAAATCGGCTACCTTCGATTCATTCATTTTTTTGTAATACTCGATATTCGGCATTTTCCAAATAAGTTCACCCGCTCTTTTGTTTGCTTCTTCCAGTTCGGCAAAGAATTCGTCATTGTTTGTAACGGCTCCGCTTACCTGTTCCCCAAGAGCAGATACACAGGCGCCTGTAAGGGTGGCAAGGTCAATCAGCTTTGTTGCGCCGAGATTATTGGTAGCATAATATACGGCGTCCGCCAAGGTCAGCCTGCCTTCTGCATCGGTGTTAATAATTTCAATGGTTTTACCGCTCATTGAGCCGATAATATCGCCGTTTCTGTAGCCGTCTCCTGAAATCATATTTTCGCAAGAGGCAACTACGGCAAAAACGTTTACCTTTGCTTTAAGGTCGGCAATCGCATGCATAGTTCCGATGACCGTGCCGGAGCCGCCCATATCCGTGAACATCTCAACCATACTTGTTGCGGGCTTAATCGCATAGCCGCCGCTGTCATAGGTTAAACCCTTACCTACCAGTGCAATTTTTTCATCGGATTCTGGGTTATTGTAATATTCCATAACAATCAGTTTAGGCTCTTTGGTACTTGCCCTTGCTACGCTGAGAAAGGCTTCCATTTTAAGGTCTTCAATTTCTTTTTTACCGTAAATGCTGACCTTTACGCCCTTCGCTTCAAGTTTTTCTTTGGCGATTTGAGCTAAGGTTTCAGGATATATTACATTTGCAGGCTGATTAACCAAATCACGGGTTAAAAACACCGCTTCCATCAATTTGACGGCTTCGTCGATACCCTTTTCAGCCCTCGCTTCTTTGCCTTTATCGGGATTATAATTAACCGTAAGCTCCGGCACTTCTTTACGGTCGCTTTTAAATTTGTCATATTTATATGTCGCATGCAGCATACCTTCAGCAATGGCGGAAGCCATACGGTAATTACATAGGTTGTTCAGTTTTGGAATATTCAGCTCAACCTCCGGTACCTTGTTTTTTAAGAGTTCGGCTGCCGCTTTAAAAAATGTTTTTCTTAAAAGCTCTAAATCAATTTTTTCTTCTTTTCCGAGACCGATAAAAAGGTGAGCTTTAAGGTTACAGTCGAGCATGTAATACACCTCTTCCGCCTTTCCCGAAAACAGTTCTTTTTCTTTTAAATAGTTAAGGTAGTCGCCTTCGATTTTGTCTTCATAAACCAATTGCGCGACAACACCGCCGTGTTTTGCAATAGCAAATTTCATATTTTCCTCCGAAACTAATTGTTTTGAAATTGTTGTTTGTATGAGTATACATACTTTGAAAGGCAGGAGCAAGGGGGACGGATTTTTTAATTGCGGTTTGCTGTATTTTCAAAGCCGGACCTTATTTGTGCGAAGGGTTTAATCCGTCAGGGGTGTAAATAGTACATCGATATTCTTGCGCCGTAACATGAGGATATCAAACCCGGCTGCACCCCGCGTTAGCGGATAATTTTTACACCGTTTATCTCTATAGTTTTCCATCAAAAATTGAAAACATCTATTTATTTAAACCTAATTAAATTTTAAATGAATAACCGATGTTCTATGAAGTTTGTCGGCAAAATACATATACATTCGCGTTTTTAATTTTAATCCTTCACACTGTTTTAATGCTTCGTCAAAAAATCCGTCAACAGCTATAAGGTTTGTATCGGTAGTATGTGCAAATTCCTTCGGATTATCTACACTAAAATACATTTGAGCATTGGTGTTACCGGTTTTTCTAACATATTTATTAGCTAATTTTAATCCGGCGGAATTTGTTGCATCAAATACCAATTCGCCTGTAAGAATTAAAGCCTTCATTTCCTTAATCATCTGTATAATTTTATTTTCATTGAAGTACTGATATACTCCTGCAACAACAATCATAGTCGGCAATGAAGTATCTATTTCTTTTATCCAATCAAGAGTAAACATATCTCCTGAAATCAATTTTTCATTATCCGCATTTCCCAATACTCTTTTTCTGGTGCTTATAACATTAGGTAAATCTATTTGATAAAAGCAGGCTGTAGTATTATTGATACGATTATAAGCGGTTTCCAAACCGGCTCCTAAAAACACTACATTGCTTTGAGCATTTGTTTCAAGAAACTTTATTATTTTTTTATCCATTGTTTGCTGTCTGCATACACTTGCCATATAAAAATATTCGGTAGTGTTATTTTTTATATCATCTATCGGTATATACCGTTTTAACGACAATGCTTTTTCATCATAAAAAAATTCGGGGAATTTTTCAGATGCATATATTCTTGCTGCAAGCGGAATGTATAAGGTGTCCTCTACACCATTAAGTAAATTTTCCGTACTCATATCATAAACCTCCTTATAAAATAAACAAGCACAGAAAATATCGATTTTCGAGCATTGTTTATTTTCCGCCGTTTCGTAAGCAACGCTGAGAAACGGCATACAATAATGCGAGTTTGCAAAATAGTTCTTTTAAGCAAACTCGCAGTGTTTTTAATCGGCGCTATTTAAGCCGATTAAAATAAACCTCCCTATAAATTCGACAACCGCAAAAATCATCGGATTTTGAGGACTGTCGAATTTCCTCACTTTTGTAAGCGCAGCTTGCAAAAGTGCATACAATAATGCGAGTTTGCAAAATAGTTTTTTTAAGCAAACTCGGGCTAGTGTTTTTAATCAATGCTATTTACATTGATTAAAATAAACCTCCTTTCACTTTATTGATATTCAAATTTCAATTTAACTTTCGCAGTATCAGACATAATAATATTTATTTTATCTCTACATTAGTTATCAGGGTTTGTTTGTTATAATCTTTGCCCGATATTTTTTCCGTAATTTCACCGATTGTTATCGTATCATCTATTTTTATCTCGCAGGTAAATAACACGGAATTTTCCCATTTTATATTTGCTTCAATAAATATTGTATAGGTTCCCTTTTCTACGAATTCTCCGACCTCATCTTTGATATCCCATTCCAATTCAACCTTTCCGGATTTAGGAGTTGCACTGCTTATTCCGTCTATGCCGATATTTTTTACGGCTTTTCTCCATAAAGGAAGGCTTTCAGGTCTTTTTTTCCATCCTTTCCCTGCCGTAAAATCGGTAACAAATAGATTTTTTACGAGTACTCCTTTTTGGTTTTCTACCCACACGGCAAATTGGTTGCTTGCCAGTCCGAATTTTCTGGTAAAATCGAAATGAATGCTTATTGTTTTTCCCCGACTGTTTAACTCCTCTGCAAATATATTTGCGGAAAGCGCCGTAAAAATAATTAAGACGGTTAATAGTATTTTTTTCATATTATTCCTCACTTTATTGTGATTAGTATATATCAATAAATAGAAAGCCGCAAGCCGGCGGAATGTTAGAGTTTTACTAATTCTTCCAAAAGGCTTTCTCTTCGGTGTTTGGCACACAGAGGATACAAAACAAATGCCGTCCAATAAATTTTTGTATAAAGTTCGTTTATACAAAAATGTTTTTTAATTCATTCCCGCTTTCAATTTCACTCTTATTTTCCGTCATTCCGTAAGCAAAGCAGAGAAACGTCATAAATTAAATATGCCGACACTTGAGGTCTTTAAAAGATGTTCGTTACTTTTAAATACTCGTATAATTCCGTATTTTTAGCTAAAAGAATATAATCCTTTAATGTCATACCGTCTTGTTCTCCGCCGGTAATTTTTTCATCTATGCAAGCACCTTGAGAGAGAACATAATCGAGCATTTTTTTATTTCCACCCAAACCGACTGCATGAATTATCGAAAAGTTATAATCGGCTTTTATTAAAACGTCCGCACCCTGTTCGATTAAGAACCAAAACAAATCCTCATATCCGAATTCGGCAGCTTCCATAACAGCCGTAAATCCGTCTTTGTCCTGCGCATTTATATCAAAGCCGTTTTGCAAATAAGTTTTTATGCATTCAATATTATTCTTTTTTGCCGCTTTTATAAATTCATCTATGTTCATTTTATTTTTAAAAATTCATAACAAAATCTTGAACGGTAATCCGCTTTACCGATTCTTCCGGCTCTTTCCGTAAAGCGGATAGTTATTTACGTCTTTTTTGCTTATGTATTGTGTGTATTATGCGAACCGTTCGGAATAATCACTTCTTTTAAAAGGCGGTTTTCTTCTTTTATGCGTACGTAAAGCACAAATACATAAAACGGCAAAATAATAATTGCAGAATATAGCGCATGACAAAGCAATGCCAAGCCGATTAATTCAGGTGCAATATTTAAAAAATAATTCGGGTGTTTTACCGTCCTAAAAAGCCAATGGTCATTATATTGATGATTCTCCGCAATCATCAATTTTACCGTCCAAATACCTTCCAACAAACGGGTTACGGTATACAGCATAAATATGGAAAAAACCAATAGGAAGCAGCCGATAATACTCAACATATCGAATTGAGCTTTTTTGAAAATCGATTCTGCAAGACATGCGGCATAAAAAAGAATATGTAAAAGTGTAAGCCGTTTTGAATTTTCAGCCCCATACTCCTTTCCGCCGTTTGCGAGAATATTTTTCTCATTTGTTTTTGAAACTTTTAAAAACAATAACCGAATAATAAAGATAATTGCAACAATAATTTGTATGATGTAATTCATAGTTCAACCTTATATTATAAAATATGGTAAACACAGTATCATATTATAATCGCTTGTGTCAATAATACGGGTTTCAACCAAGAGCTTATGCATGAACAAAGTTATAAAATAAAACCTTAAACCAAAAAATATTATTGTGAAAAATTACATCTGATGATCAATAAATATTATTTTCTCCGGACCAACACTCTCATTGCAGTTGCAAGTTTATGAACAATTATAATAAAAGTGCAGTATAAAAAGCTCTATATGCGATAGCGGTAAAAGAGTCCGTCTATATGAAAAATGATGTCACTCCATTTTTCATTGCCTCCTCCCGATTTTAAACCCTCTATCTTTAAAATCAATTTTATAACTCGATTGTTTTATTAAAAAAACTATCGTCATTATTTGAATGACTTACTTCAAAAATAATTTTATCATCGCAGTTCCCTAAAAGTAAATTCCTCTTTTGGCGGTACAGTTCGGAACATTCAATATCCATACCTGCTTCAATTTCGTCTATTATAATAATATCAGCTTTCTTGTATTTTGCAAAAAGCTTTATTGCAAGAAGTTTTTTACGCTGCCCTCCTGAAATATTTTTTGCATTATCTTTAAGCATTGTATTTAAAATATTTTTATCGGCTCCATTAAACTTCCATTCATTTAAGTTTTTTTCGATCTCAGTATCTGAAAGATTTGTTTCCATAATTTTAAAATAATCGGATATCGATTCATTTATTATATATTCATCTTGACTTATATATAATATTTTTTGTTTAAAATCTTGTTTCCGATAACAACTTATCGGCTCACCGTTTATCATTATCTCTCCGTCTAAAGGTTCAATTAATAATGTAAGTAACTTTATAAAGGTAGACTTTCCGCTTCCGTTTTTCCCTATAATTTTTACTTTTTCACCGCATGAAAAAACAGCGTTCATCTTATTAAATATTTTTTCGTTTTCATCATAGTAAAATGAAACATCTTTAAAAGCTACGGTATCAATTTTTGTTAAATTTTTATCTCCCATTATTTGAGGCTCAATCCGGAATATTGAATCTATATGCTCAAATGAAGGAAGAGCTGCATAAACGACTGAAAACAATTGTTCCGTTTGTGTACAAAATGAGAATATAATGTTGGAAACAAAAAATAAAAATAAAAGAGTACCCGGCGACGTATTTTTTTCTATTATAAGAACTAAACAAAGAGTAAGTAAGTTAAACATAATATTGATATTTGATAAAATATTTTTTAAGAATACTTGAATAAAATCACTTTTGCGCACAGCCGAAATAAAAGTTTTCATAGTGGAATGATGTTTATTTTTTATATATGAATCCAAATTAGTTGTTTTAAATAATTCAATCGAATCTATAAAAGAATTTGTAACGGCATTTGTTTTTTTTAATTCTGTATTAACAATACTGGAGTATAATTTGATTTTTTTACGAAGCAAAATAGAAACAAAAAATCCGAGTATAGACATGATAAAAAGGCATAAACCTAAAAGAGGAGTTATAATTGTTGTTACAATAAAAAATACAAGCAGCATTAAGAAATTTGAAATGATCCGCATTGAATACATTATTAAACTTGAAAATACTTGCATTACATCATTGAATAAAATATTTTTTAGTTTTTCCCGTCCTATCTTTGTAATTGCTTTTAAAGTTAAATTTTCAATACTGTAAAAAAGATTTTCTCTAATTGATAAAAGAATTTTTCCTCCGGCCATATCCAATAATTGATACCATGATGTGTTTAATACATTGCTAAATAATAGACATAATCCATAAATACAAAAATAACCGGCAAACGAAAAAAAATCTACTCCCTGTTTTACTTTATCTATAAAGAATTTAAAAAACATGGGCAACATTATTTCAATTATAGCTAAAATTAATGTTAAAAAATAAATACAACTTATAAGCAGCCTATTATTTTTCCAAGCATCATACCAATATTTAAAAAATAGCGGAGTTTTTTTCATATTTTTCCTCAACAAAACAAGTTATTGGATTAGGATTTGTATAACTTCCTGTATATTGATATGCAAGAACTCTACAATCTTTAGTTGTACACAGTTTATTTAATTTGCAAAGTTTACATTTATTTGTTGATACGGATTTCTCTTTTCTAAATTTACGAATTGTTTTTTTTGGAGAGTTCCATAATTGAACTAATTCATTATTGTTTAGATTTCCAAATATAAAATCCTTATGATTTGCAATTACACATATTTTAAAGTCCATATTGGAATCTATACAGGCTAAACTTCTACCGCCCTCACATCTATATTTATTTTTTACCATATTTCTTTTTTTTAACACAGAAGGCAGTTTACTATAAAGAATATCAAGCTCATCAATGTCAAAAAAAATATTTTTCTTACAACCGGCGGCATCAAATCCTACATCAATAGTATGTTGAATATTTGGGAAAAGATAATTAAGCATTTTACTTGTTTTATTTAAAGTTAAAAAATTTTGTTTTAACGCTGTAGATGCAATAGACACATCTATTTTCTCATATTTTTCCGCGGCATAAATAGTTTTCATAGTATTTTGATAAGAATTTCCCTTTTGACGTATCAAATTATGTTTTGCTTTATCTCCATCAAGACTAATTTTTAATTTATATACGAAATCTTTGTTCTTTTCAAAAAAGGACGCCATCTTATCTGTTAAAAAACCATTTGTGAAAATGGTAACTTCAAAACCGTTCAAAATAAATAATTCAAAAATTCTTTGATAATCTTTATATAAAAAAAATTCTCCACCAGTAAATGATACTGAACTTGTATGTAATGTATTAATATCCGGTAAAAGTTTTTCAATTTTATTATAATCAATTGAATAAATTTCATATGCATTCATATTGCCGTAATCTCCATAACAATGGATGCATTTCAGATTACACGCATTTGTAACAACAAACATTAAATTCGATAAAGGATATTTAAATTTAAAGGGAGGTAAAACATTTTGATTAGTTATCTTGTTTTTATCTTCAGATATAATATTATTAGACACCAAAAATTGTTGTAAAGAAACAACTTCATCGTTATTACTAAAATATCTACACAACAAAGTTGATAAATCAAAAGCGGACTCTATTTTGTGTCTGTTAATATAACGAATAATATCATACAAAGCACTGTTGATATAATACAAATTACCGTCCTGCGAATTATACAACCTCCAATTTTTACCTTGATTATTTAGATATTGAGTTGCTCTAATATACTTGTTAATATTATACATATATAGCCTCTACTAAATTGCGGCCATATTTGATAACCGATTATAAAATATGACCGCTCTAAGTCTAACAGCTGCCTGAACCGCAAATCCAGTTAGATCCCTGCTCCGCATTTTCGCCGAAACGCTTATGCTTGCATATGATCATAGGCTTTTTCATAAAGAGCTGTCTAAATAAATTTAGCATAGAGATACCTCCTTTATAAATATTATTCCATACATTATGCATATATATATATATATATGTCAATACCTTTTGTAGCCCGGTTAGGTACCGCTCTGCCCTAAAGCACCCGCTTACGGCTGGGGTCTAAGGTTTCCCTGACGGATTAAAAAAATCAATACCGGTACAGCCCCACCTGTCTCTCTTTTAAGTTGTTTGCAAGCACCGTAAAACAATTTAAAAGTTAAGCGGCATACAAAGAGCTTAGCACTTATTCGGCTTTATGCGTCAATTTTTATTTATAGTCTTAATTTTACGTAAAAGACAACTTTCGCCTGTTTTTTTTCTTTAAAATGTGGTATACTTAAGCCCGCATTTACGAGGTTGTATATGGAACAAGAAAAGAACAAATTCGAGCATATAGAATATTTACTTACGGAAAAACGCTACATAGAAGTACAGCGGCTCTTGGCTGATTTAAATGAGGTGGATATAGCGGAATTTTTAGAAGAAGCTCCCGCTCAAAATGCGATTTTAATGTTCAGAATGCTGCCTAAAACTATGGCTGCGGAAGTTTTTACCCTATTGCCCAAAGACCAGCAAACACGCTTTATTTCCGCCGCTACGGATAAAGAACTTGTTCCCATTTTAGATGAAATTTTTCTTGACGATATGGTAGATATCGTAGAAGAAATGCCCGCCAATGTAGTAAAAAAAATTTTAAAAAACACCGACAGAGAAAGCCGCGTTCTTATAAACCAGCTTTTAAAATATCCTAAGGATTCGGCAGGAAGTTTAATGACTACAGAATATGTAGGCTTAAAAAAAGGAATGACGGTAGAACAATCTTTGGCTTATATAAAAAAAGTAGGTTTAAAAAGCGAGACGATTTATACTTGTTACGTTACGGACGAAAACAGAATTCTTGAAGGCTTTATTTCTTTAAAGGATTTGGTTCTTGCGGATTCAACCGAAAAAATAGACAGGCTTTTTAATAAAGAATTTATTTGCGTAAATACTCACGATGATCAGGAAAAAGTTGCCCACACTTTTAAAAAATACGGCTTTTTAGCTCTTCCCGTTGTAGATAACGAAACCCGCCTTATAGGTATTATCACCGTTGACGATATTATGGACGTTATGGAACAGGAAGCGACAGAAGACTTTCAGCGTATGGCGGCTATGCAGCCTAACGATGAAACATATTTGCAAACAAGTATTTTTAAACTTGCAAAGCACAGGATAGGCTGGCTCTTACTTCTTATGGTTTCGGAATCTTTTACGGGAACAATCATCGAGCAATACACCCATCTTCTTGCATCTATGACGATTCTTACGGCTTTTATTCCCATGCTCATGGATACGGGCGGAAATTCGGGAAGCCAATCTTCAACGCTCATTATCCGCGGACTTGCAACGGGAGAAATCGATTTAAAAGATTGGCGTAAAGTTTTTTGGAAGGAATTCAGAATAGCCCTTATGGTAGGGGCCGCTTTAGGAAGCGTGAGTTTTGTTAAGTCCGTTTTTCTCGGAAGAAAAAATCCGTTAATAGCTTTAAGCGTAGGCGTTACACTGGTAGTTACGGTTATGATTGCAAAAATTACAGGCGGGCTTTTACCTATTGCCGCAAAAAAACTAAAACTTGATCCTGCGATTATGGCGGGACCTCTTATTACTACCGTAGTAGACACGGTCAGCTTAATCGTTTATTTTAAAATTGCAACTTTTTTTTGCTCAAGTTTGTTTTAATGAATAATGAATTTCATAAAAAAGTTTAGATACAGCAAATTTTCTCAAAGTGCACATACCGAGCTTCTTTTAAAAGAAGTTTTCCGTAAAATTATTCATGTTTTTTCCGCAGCGGTTCTTATATTTGCAAAATTCTTTTTTATCGAAACCGTTATAGGATTATCCGCAATAACCGTTTTATATATTGTTTTTGAAATTTTACGCTTACACGGAAAAAAGATTATTTTGGTTTCCGCAGTTACGAGGTTTGCTTCAAGAGATAGGGATAGGGGTAAATTCGTTTTAGGCCCCGTAACCCTTTCTATAGGGATTATTCTTACTCTTGTTTTATTTCCGTATAAGCCCGCAGCGGCAGGTATATCGGCTTTGGCATTAGGCGACGGGCTTGCAAGCGTTGCGGGTAAAATTTTCGGTAAAACGCATTTACCTTTTACTTCGGATAAAACAATTGCCGGCACGCTTACCTGCTTTTCAGCCGTTTTTATTTCTTCTCTTTTTATTACGAAGGATATCGGAGTAAGTTTTATTACCGCCTGCGCTGCCGCCGTTTCCGAAGCTTTGCCTTTAAAAAATTTGGATAATATTTTAATCCCTCTCGTATGTGCGGGAACGGTGTTTTTTCTTTTGTAGAGTTTTACAAAAGGCGATAATTTAAAAAAAGGCTATTTTAACTCGTATCGGCACTTAAAATATCTTTTATTCCAAACGTTTTAATTCGGCTTGTATCTTAAATTTTCCGTTCGATAAAGAAATATTCGCTACTGCATAACGGCCTTCCATAAGAGCGCCGGGGTTTATAAGCACGGTTTCTCCTATTTTGTCTATTGCATAAGACTCGTGAATATGCCCGGAAACGGTAAGAAGGGGTTTATAAACTTTAATAAAACGGGTAATACTTTTTGAGCCTACATGTATAAGGGGGGCTACCTTATCGGTTTTTCCGCCATAGGGAGGATTGTGGCAAACTAAAATCAGATTTTTTATGCCATCTTCGGCAAGGTGCTTTACGGCGGATAAATCGCTTACGAGTTCTTCGTCCGTTCTTTCATAAGGGGTAGTTCCGGTAAATTTACTGCCTCCGCCGGAACCGGTGAAATAAAAACCCTTATATTCTTTTAAAGAATTTGTAATTGAAATATCGGCTTTTTTTAATTCGTCTTCGAAGTCGGGCGGGTCGCAATTTCCCAAAACCGCAACAATGTGTTTGTGCAGCTTTAAAAGTTCTCGCAAAAAAGGTTTGCCGGTTTCTATTTTTTGAAAAGCCGCAAAATCTCCTGCAAAAATTACGGCGTCCGTTTTTTCCGCTACGGGTTTTAAAGCGTGTAATTTTTCGATATCGCCGTGTCCGTCGGAAATAATTAAAAACTTTGTCATAAAACAAGTATTGCACGGTTTTATAAAAAAATCAAGCCGTTTTCTCCCGATTTAGGAGAGAGTTTTATCAAGATGTGATGTGAGTTTTTATTTGAAAGATTAAAAGAGGTACCGTTTTACGGCCGCTTTGCAATCGCTGCCCTTTTACGGCCGGACTTTGAGGCTTGTACTTTTACGAGAGATTTCCCGGAGCTTTGGAGTTTTAAGGCGGATTCGGAGCAAAGGAGCTTCACCGGTTGCGAAGCGGTTTTTTAACCATTAAGAGTTCAAAGTTTTTAAGAGTGTCTTGCTAAGTAATTTCTTTAATGTACCTTTGCGAAGTTGAGCTTTACTCAATACTTTGCGGTTTACTCTTTTTTATGTAATTGATAAGGTGCTAAGCGGGTTTACAGCTTTTCTATTTCTTCTTTGGTTACAGTTGAGCTATTAGCTTACATATGAGGGAAAGTATTGTTTATGATACTTTTAAAATAGCTTATGGAAGACACCCTCATCTTACTAAAAATATTTATTATCATTCAGATGGTGAAGCACGGTTTACCTCGAAAAAGCCGGCGAAACTGTTTGAAAAGTCTGGTTTTATAAAAGCGTTTCACGACCGGGAGTACCGCAGACAATCAATTAATAGAGAGCTTTTAGAAAGCAATAAAGCATGAAAGTCCCTCAATACAGCATATGAGATTTGATGATACAAAATAGACTATCGTTAAATATATTAAGCTTTATTATAACAGTATCGAGTTTCATTCGATCATAGAATATAAATGTCCGAATGATATTTATGATAAATTAGCAATTTAACTTGTATACTAATACTTAACAAGTTTTATTTATCCTTTTCATTTTTCCTTCCTCGTACGAATTTCCAATATGCAGAGTACGTAATTACTGTAGCAAGTAGAAGATAGTATTTATTAGCAAACACATCTGCAACTCCCTTTGCATTGAAATGAACAGGAATTTTCTCCGGAAGAAATATGCAAATAATAAATATTACAACATCATTACCAGAAACACCAAGATATCTTTTAACATTCTATCTTTCATACCATTTTCCTCCTCAGAACTAAATAAAATTTAACTTGCTTGTTTTTATATAAACTTCACTTGAAATAACAAGTAAAGTAACTGATATTATCTGTAAAACAGGTGTTATCGGAAGATTTAAAAACCAATTAAGAAAAATCGGTGTAATGAGTGCAATTATTCCGATAAGCCCCGACACAATAAATGATAAGTATATTGCATTTAGATACAAAGATAAGGCGAGATTTACAAGGTATAAAATAATCGGAGATGATTATACTGAAGAAAGATTAAAAGAACGAATTGCAGAAAGAGAGTTTATCAAGACTCCTGATGTCAAAAAACGCATTGGAAATATCATTGATATGAATACCAATACCAAAGTGAAAGAGAGCAAAAGTTATAAATTCTGGGCAACGAAACATAACCTTAATACAATGGCTGAGTCTGTATTTATATCAGAGAGCATGATATTAAATCTGTTAAACAGCTTGACGAGTATATTCAAAAAGCGGCTGATGAAAGACAACATCTGCAAGATAAAATCAGAGCTATTGATAAGGAGATGCAGGAGCTTTATGCCACTATGGAACAAGTTCATACCGTTAAAAATACAGGGAGTGCTACAAGGAATATAAGGCGAATCCGTCTGAAAAGGGATTTTTTGACGAGTACAAAGTTCAGATTACCCTCTATGAAAATGCCCTTTCAGAGCTTAAAAAATCCTATTCCAAGCTGCCAAATCCAAGTGATATTTTAGATAAACTTGATAATCTGCAAGAAAAAAAGAATACCCTCATGCAAGAATATTCTTCCTCAAAAGCCACAATGGACGAGCTTTATAAGATACGAAAAAATTACGAAATATACATGGGCAAGGAGATGGAGAGATAGTTTTCTATATTCTCCTCTTACCTTGTTTGTTTGATCATGCACTTAATTGCTTCATCAATATTGAAAACTGTGCCTTTCCCATCTATCCATCTATCCCAGAAATCAATAGTTGAACTTTTAGGTTCTTCTTTAGGTTTATCTAAAATAATTTTAGTAGGTAACTTAATCGAATCCCCAATAACAATACATTCTCCAACATCAAGATTAGGTAATGTTTCAACCAAGCCTACCAATGAATCAGTTAACATTGTTGCTACTGCCGATTTATCTCTATCATTTGTAATCTTTAAACTTATAATATTATTGCATTGAGATATTATAGTGGAATTTAATTCCGCAGGTCTTTGAGAAACAATCACCAATGAAACACCATATTTTCTTCCCTCTTTAGATATTTTTTCAAATATCTCCAGTGATTTGTTCTCAACCGCTTTCAATTTCGTTGTATCTCTTGGCATATATAAGTGTGCTTCATCGCAAATAAATGCTATAGGATGCCGAGTCTCATCCATTTTAGGTGACATCCAAAATTGGACTTCGTATACCAGTCTTGTAACAATACCTATTATTATAGGTAACATATCTGATGGAACTTCTGATAAATCTATTACTTTTATCTTTTTATCTAGTCCCATTATTTTATCAACAAATTCTTTCAGATATTCAGCTATTACAGTGTTATCTTCATTAAATACAAACCCATATTTTTTATCATCTATTTTTGTCTGAAGTCTCGTAATAAGGTTTGTTAATTTCCCATAGTATTGACCTTGTTTCGTCTTTTCTTGTCCTTTTTTATCTCCTGTTTTATATACTTCACCCGTTGTATCTTCTTTAATATTTTCAACTTCCAAATATTCCTTCAACCCTTTTGCAGAAAAAGGAATCGGAGTGTCTGCTGTAATTATTTCAGATGAAAATTCGGTCATATTTTCTTCAATATACCTTTTCTTATGCTCTAAAATATATTTAATTACTGCTGCCCTTTGATTTGTAGATGTCCCTTCCGAAGATTCAATAAATAAAGAATGAATTTCCTCATAATTAAAAAACCACAAAGGAATATGTAACCCACTATCAGAGTCACTGATTTTTATCTGTTCAGCATAGCTCAATTCATTGTATTCACCATGCAAATCAAAAACAATTAAATTAGCGTGCTCCAACTCATTTGCTTTTTCAAGAATATTTGCTACAGTAAAAGATTTTCCACTTCCAGTACTTCCTACTATTGTGGCATGTCTTTGAAAAAATCTATTTCCATCCAAAATAGCTTCTACAGTTTTATTACTTGCATATTTGCCAATGATTAATCTTTTTTCTGAAGATATCTCATTTTCAAGAGAGTTCATAATAATAGAGAGTGCTTTGCCATCTGCTAAATAGACTTTGCTATTGATTTCAGGATAAGTGTTCACCGCTCTTTTAAAAATATTTTGCTTAGTTGAAGACAATTTTTTATAAAATGTACCTACTAAAGTTATATTGCAAAAGTTATATGAATACTCTTGTTCTTCAATTTCTTCGTCATCAATATCAATTCTTTTTTTGCTTACTCTAGTTACTATTCCAATTAGTTTTTCATCTGCATTATTTCCAGATAAAACAACTATATCATTTATTTTTAGCCTATTTAAAATTTCTTCCTTATCTACTGATACAGATACTTTCTTGGTATCAACATTTTGAACCACACCAACTTCTTGATTTAAATAATTTTGAATATCTTCCATAATTTCCTCCTATCCTAAAAAAGTTTCCGAAAACACATTTATATCCCATAATTCCTTATTTATATTATACTTTTTCCCTTTATATACCATATAACTTCCTTCTTCTGTACTTTCTTCTTTATCTTCATATTTATAAAATAAAGTCCAATTTTCATTTTTCATTGCTCTGTCCAAAAATGATTTTTTAATCGTTCTTGTCAAGACCACCACATCCTTTTGAGTGTCCTCGAATACTGTATTAAAATGCTGATCATTGAATCCATATCCATAAATAAATATAGAAAAACTCTTCTTAGAATCTGTTATCAATTCATTAAAAATTTCTCTATGACATCTGAAAATACTATTAATCATTCCTGACTTATATTTCATACTGCCTGGTGTAATAATATCTATATACTGCTTGTCGTCTTTTAGTAGCTTATAATCATTAATCTGATATTCCTTACCATTCTTTTTTATCCAATTTACAGATCCATGTGGTTTAAACAGTCTCACTAAAGGAACATTCTTAGAAAAAAAGTCATAAGGTTGCTTTAGTATATTTTCATTAAAATATTGATACATATTCCCCGAAAACCCTGATGTAGTTGATAATTTTAATTTATCGCAAATTAGTTCTATGATTCTGTCATAGTTAGGAGTCATTATATCGATTACTTGATTATTTACACTTACAGTTCCTAATAGGTACTTTAGCAATTTTTCAAATCCGGAAATTTTATTTAATATATTAAAATGCTGATTATATTCTTCATCTAAAATAAATTCACTCGTTATCTCTCGAATTGTTTCTACAAACGATTCTTCGCTTATTGAAACATCTAATAGGGCTGCTTCTAATCCTTCATCATTAATCTTCCCTTTATATTTGTTCCACTGCTTTTGTAACTCTAAATCACCGATACTTTCAAAAGATTCCTCTAATTTTTCAGCCAATTTTGACATTCCCGGAATATTCATTGCAATAGAAAGCCCTGTTCCAACTATCAATTTAGGGAAATTTACACCTGATAGGTATCGTCCCTTAATGTTCATAAATATTGGCTCAAATTCTTCACTATCTATATTCATCACTACACTCCATAATTTCTTCAATATAGCAATCCAAAGCATTACAAATTCTAAGTAAAACATCCGTCCTTATATTCTGTCCATTCTTCATTTTGTAAAATGTGCTTTTACTTATTTTTGCCTTTTCCATCATCAGATGTAACCTCTTCTAAATACCCAATATGAGTAAATTTATTACTATCTTGTCTAATATTTCTAATGCTTCTTTTAAAAATTCACTATTATTGAGAGCATCAATTTTTTCAGATATTTCGTTCGCACCAATCGTCATCTTTTTACTTGGGTCAATATCCAAAATTTTCCTCTCTACTAATTCTGCATATCAACGAATAGTAGCAATTTTGTTCCTTTAGATGTATCAGAATAAAAAATATCTCCCATTAAATCTTTTGTTAAAATTCAATATCCTCCATTAAAAAATTTTATTTATTATACCATAAAATATTCTTTGAATAAAGATACTCTCTTTACTCAAATTTCTGTGAGGTTTCCTCTTTGGTATGCAAATTATTCTCCACATCGTATGTTGACTCAAAATAGTCGCTATACTTGAAGTCATTATCATACCTGTCGGGAATACCGTCATTATCCATATCTTTGCTAAGAGAATCGTAGAAGTTACCTTCATCATCAATATTAAATCCAAGTGCTGCTCTGAAATCTTCCGAATCAACATAGACCAAATCACTAAAGGAAGATATCCAATCTAATTTTTCATAAAAAGCAGAAAAAAAGGGGAGTAAAAATTACTAAGCTATATTGCAGCGACAATCAACTTACCTCACTTAATGTACAGGGCTTAACGGCTTTAAATGAGTTGAACTGCAACGACAATCAACTTAGCTCACTTAACGTGCAGGGCTTAACGGCTTTAAATGAGTTGAACTGCGGCAACAATCAACTTAACTCACTTAACGTGCAGGGTTTAACGGCTTTAAGGGTGGTGGGCTGCCACAACAATAAGATTACCTCACTTAACGTACAGGACTGTACGGCTTTAGAGTGGCTGAGCTGCTACAATAATAAGCTGAATGAGGAAGCCTTTATACTACTTTTTACCGATTTACCTTCCCGCCCTTCGAATAACAAAGGCACCTGTTATCTTTATCGGGAAGCTGACCCTACGGAAGGTAATTGTACCGATTTTACTTTATCCCCCGCCTTACAAGCTGCCTTTAATAACGCCAAGGCAAAAAATTGGAAGATGTACAAATTTATTAACAGCGGCGTCGACGCAGAAATATAAGAGTAAGGTTTTACTGTACAAGCTGAGACAATTAAAAGCGGGGTCTTAATTAAAAGACTCCGCTTAAATCATGATAATTTACGCTTTTTTTAAATATTTTTCAAACCAGTTAAATATTTCCGTAAGTCTGCGTATTCTATGCTTAGGTTTTCCCGTGCGGGATAAATCGTGATTTTCGCCGTGGAACAAAACCAGTTTTGCTTCGCAGCCGTGATATTTTAATGCGGTAAACATTTGAAATGCGCACGCTTCAAAACATCGGTAATCTTCATCGGCTTGAATAAAAAGCGTTGGAGTTTTACATTTATCGGCATATTTTAAGGGACTGTGGTTCCAAAGCTTTTCCTGTCCGTTCCAAGGCGTTGCATTTCCGTTTTGGTCCGAATTAAAATAATAGCCTATATCGGTAATTCCGAATTTTGAAACCCAATTTGAAATTGAACGCTGGGAACAGGCTGCGGCAAATCTGTTTGTATGCCCTATCACCCAGTTTGTCATAAAGCCCCCGTAAGAGCCGCCCATAACGCCTACCCTCGCCTTATCTATTTCCTTATACCGCTTTAAAACTTCATCTGTAAAATTCATTAAATCTTCATAATCCGTCGTACCGTATTTTCCGCGTATATCGGCAAATTCTCTTCCCATTCCGTCCGCACCGTGCGGGTTTGTATAAAAAATAAAATAGCCTTGTTGAGCCAAAAATTGCATTTCGTGATAAAATATTGAACCGTATACGGTTTTAGGCCCGCCGTGAATCGAAAGAATAGCGGGGTATTTTTTTCCCGTTTTAAAATTTAAAGGCTTCAGCACAAAACCGTGCAAGGCGCTTCCGTTGCTTTTAAAAGTAAATTCTTCTGGAGTAATCTTATTCAATTTTTTTCCGTAAGAATTATGTTGCGTAAGACACTCTTCTTTCCCGTTTTCAAATAAGTACACTTCCTGTAAGTCCTGTTTTCTAAAGCCGATAAAAAGAATTTTATTTTCGTGTACGGCAAAGCAATCTACGGAGCCCTTTTCGGTAATAAGTTTTTGTATTTCGCCGGTTTCATTTATTGTGTTAATATATGAAGAATCGTCTTCGGTGGTAATAAAATAGTATTTTCCGTTTTTGCAAACCGAATTGGCCCCGCCGCCCAATCTGGAATCGGAGCCTACCGAATTCCAAAGGCTTTTATCGAAATCTTTAGGCGAAATCTTTTTTATGCCGCCGGTTTTATCCGCAATATAAATATCGGCATCTTGGTTTATGCCGTATTTTTTTCCGTCCGCACCGGTAAAAATAATCTTATCGTCTAAAAACCTTGCGTCCGCATACATAAAACTTTGTGAAGCGTTTAATTGTTTTGTTTTTTCGGTTTTTAAATTCATCAATACGAGTTCATTGTATATCGATTTTTTATCGGTATAAGTTGTTTTTATAAAAATAATTTGCCGTTCCGCTTTATTAAAATCGAAGCTCTCCGTTTCGGTAAACTCATCGGTCAGCGGAACGCCTTTCATTGTAGAAAGATTATAAAAAAATAAACGGTTTCTTTTCCTTGAAGTAAAACCCCCGCCGTTTCTCCAAAAAGGAATTTCCTCAAAAGTTTCGTAATCGGCTTCGTCTTTTTTTGCCGCCTCCCGTTTTTCTTTCGGAAGTTTTGCAAAGGGGTCGTTTTTCCAAGCATGTAAAACCAATGCCGATTTTTTATCCGTCATTTTTATCTTTAAAACCGGAAAAGGAAAGGTATAAACCGCTTTAGCTTCGCCGCCGTCAACGGGAAGAGAATAAACGAAGGTTTTTTCTTTTTCCTCTTTTTCTTTTTTAGTACGCCTTGCAGAAAATAAAAGCTCGTTTCCGTTAAAGCCGAAAAAGGCTTCAACATCTTTACCCGTTACTTGCTTTGTTTTTTTTGTCTGCATATTTAAAAGAAACAAAGTCTTGTTGTAACCGTTTTCTTCTAAATCCGCTTCGGCACAAATATATGCCGCATATTTTCCGTCGTCGGAAAATTGTAATCCGCTTAAAAATTGATAATTTTTAAAGTCGTCCAATTTAATTTGTTTCATTAAAAACTCCTATAATTTTATTTCCATTTAAATTGACTGCCGTCAAAATCAAGTTCTTTCGAGAACTTTGCCTCAGTATCCTTAACATCGAGGGTGTTATAAGGATAAGAAAAATTTAATACCTTATTTTTGTTTTGTACTTTCGGAGAAGGATTTTTATTACCGTAATATCCGTCCGAAGCAATTATAAGTTTATTTTCCGAGCCTGAAATAATGCGGTACGGAGCAAAGCCTTCGGTTTCCGTACCCCCGTTCCATAAATCTATTATTGTAGTTGAAGAATTAAAAGCGGAAGATAAATTTTCTATTTTAAACAGTTTACCTGATGTAAAAACTCTTGTAGTGCCGCTATTATTTAATTTTCCTGTTTTTTTTACGCTTACACCGTATAAAATATCGTTTTTTACTTGCATGTCACTTATTTCTGCTAACCAAAAATCATCAACGGGTAAAGAAGGTATATTCTCGGAAATATAATTTCTTTCTCCGTCGGAGATACCGGTATGTTTATATTTACGTATATCGGCATTGTAAGTAGTAGGTGTATTTTCATTATCAACCGATTTTATAGCGGCAAAAACACCGTCCTTATTTGCAGCCAAAGCGGTACAAAAAGATTTTGAACCTCCGCTATCATCAATCTTAACGGTGTATGGGTCTGATGCACCACTATCATAACAGTTTATCCGCTTAATGTACGTTGTATTTATTTGTTTGTATGTATAATATAAATATGTTGTTAAATTGTCTTTACAAACGGCAATTGCACTAGGCATAACTGAAAGGTTATAATTATTATAATCAGGTAAATTCTCAGTTACGACAAAGCTCATATTCTCAGGATATGAGCCATTGGTATTACGAATATACTTTTTTATTGCGAATTTAGTATTACCGTTTTTTTTATATTCCCAAAGAAGATAAAAATGTTCATAATCCCCATCTTGATAATAGCAAAATACATCGGTAGGCTTTCTATTTTCACCGTTTACATTTTCATATTTTATTAAAGCTTGCTCCGATAACCCGTTATACTCTCCCTCATTCTTTTGATAATAAACAAAGCCCTTATCGGTATCCGTATTTTTTGCCAATAAAAGCACCTTACCGCCCGGGACAGGAGCTTGAGCTGCGGCTTCTAAAAACCACTTATAATCGGTACTTTTAAAGCTAAGGTTTCCGGTTACGGTATTAAAAACCGCCAAACGGTTTACATGGGAATATGTTATCGGAGGAGGGCTTGTATTAAAATTATTAAAGCCCTCATCGGCTATGTAAATATTATCGTCTTCAAAGCCCAAAACTTGTACCGCTCCGTAAAAATCGTTTTCAGGTGTATGAATTATGTTGTTCTCCGGAGCTAAACCGTCGGTAAAGCCGTATTGATTCGGCGGCCTATCTTCTATACCTTCTTCCGTATAAGCATATTCTATAATGCCGCCTAAGGAGTAATAAGGAGAACCGGTGATACTGGATAATGTAAAAAGAATATAAATTTTATTATCTTTTATAAAAACATCTCTGCAATGTACAGATTTATCGCTTCCTGCAACCTTGACACCGGGTAAAGATTTTTGACTGCCTACAGATGAAAGCGAGGAACCGTTTATTTTATACATATAAAGTTCATTTGTTTTAACCGTAAATAAATAACCGTTATATACCGCTATATATGCGCCTTGTAAGGTGCCGCCATTTATCTCGGATAGCACGGTATCTTCACCGATTGGGTAAAATTTATTGCTGCTGCCGTCCGTACAATATAAATACGTTTTTCCTGTTTTTATATCGTAAGCTAATTTTACCGTATAGTTTGTAGATAATACTGAAGGTAATGTTATTTCCTTTTTGCCGCTTCCGTCGCTGTTATAACGCTCCAATTTCCAATTGACGGGTGCGGAGGAAGTTTTATAAGCTACGTACAGACGGGCTTTTCCGTCGCGGCAAAATTCGGGATTATCGGTAGAAAAGTAGGAAGCTCCGGTAATTTTAATTGTACCTTCAGGCATAGTAATATCATAAGTTGCGGAAGAGCCCTTCTTTATTACCGAAAACCCGAAGGGTTTAAAAAAAACGGCATTTTTACTCAGCTTTAAATTTACCGTATTATTGCCTTCGGCTACGGTCAAGCCGGCATTACCGGCCCAAACTGCGGAACCCGTAAAAAGACTTACCCTTACGGTAAGTTCGCTCCCCACAATAAAATTTCCCTGAAAGACCTTAGCTTCATTTTCTTCCAAGTATTTTACAATGGAACCGCCTCTCGAATCTATAATTTCAATCTTCATAGAAGCGCTTGAAAGCTCCGGTAAGCCGTTGGCTCCTACAGCTCTTTCCCCTTTTCCTTCAAGGTCTATAATAACAGTTCCGTAATCTTCCTGCATTAAAAGTTTACAGGAAGTAAACAGAAGTGTAAATAACAATGCAAAACACAAGATTTTTTTCATAACAACATACCGCCTAATTTTTAAAATATTACATTTTAACTATGGTATAAACCCTTATAGCCTACAGTATATTATAAAAAAATAAAAATAACAAGGTATTAAAAACTAAGGGCATCGCTCTCGATAAGCCCGGGGTACGGTTTCTTAAACAGTATTGACACATATCCTTTTAAAAAGTAAACTTAAAATTATAATTATATAAAATAAGGCGGAATTTCTATGAATTTATTTTTAAGCGATAGTATTTTTACGGCTGAAGAAAATTGCAATAATTCTTTTGCAGGATACATAGTTGTAGAAAACGGTATAATTCAAACCGTGGAAAAAGGCGAAGCCCCGCAGCACATTCAAAAGGCGGCGGAAAAAATTATAGATGCACGCGGAAAAACGATAACACCCGGCTTTGTAGACGCTCATACCCACCTCGTACACGGCGGCTCCCGCGAAAACGAACTTGCAATGAAACTCGCAGGAAAATCTTACATAGAAATTCATCAAAGCGGCGGCGGTATTTTAAGCACGGTACGCGCTACCCGCCAAGCCTCAAAAGACGAATTAACAAAAAAAGCCCTAAAAAGTTTAAATACAATGCTCCGCTGCGGAACAACTACCGTTGAATCAAAAAGCGGTTACGGCCTTGATATGGAAACCGAAATTAAATGCCTCGAAATAAACCGGGAGCTTAATAAAATGCAGCCTATCGAACTTGTTTCCACATATATGGGCGCGCATTCGACACCGCCCGAATTTTCTGCGGATAAAAAAGGCTATATAAATTTTATGATAAAGGAGGTTATGCCCGAAGTTAAAAAGCGTAACCTTGCCGAATTTTCGGATGCTTTTTGCGAAGATAAAATTTTTTCGGTTGAAGAAACCGAAAGAATAATGAAAGCCGCCGCAGACTTAGGGTTTAAACTTAAACTTCATGCGGACGAAATTGTCCCGTTTAACGGGGCCGAACTCGCCGCAAAAATGAATGCCGTTTCCGCAGAACATTTAATGGCAATTTCCGATAACGGAATAAAGGCTCTTGCAAAATCCGGAACGGTTGCCGTCCTCTTGCCTGCGACCTCGTTTTTTTTAATGTCGCCTATTTATGCGCCGGCAAAAAAAATGATTGAAGAAGGCGTTCGTGTCGCCATTGCAACGGACTATAATCCCGGAAGCAGCCCTACGGAAAATTTACAAACCGCAATGTCTATGGCTTGCTATAAAATGAAACTTTCGCCTGCTCAAATCTTAAAAGGCGTAACCTTAAATGCGGCTTATGCAATTTGCCGCGAAAAAACAATAGGCTCTATCGAAGAAGGAAAACAAGCCGATTTTGTTATCTTCGATGCCCCTAACATAGACTACTTAATTTATCACTTCGGAGTAAATTCCGTTTGCCAAGTTTGGAAAAAGGGAAAACAGGTTATCTGCAATCGCGAAATATAAATCCGTAATGCTTTTTTGCCCTTTTTATAAAAACGGATTACCGCTTTTATTTATTTACGTTATGTGTTAAAATATATCGGTTTAAAAATTCGGAGGTACTTATGAAACCTACTCTTTTAGTTTTAGCGGCGGGAATGGGAAGCCGTTACGGAGGCGTTAAACAAATTGCGGCCGTAGGAATTCACGATGAAACCTTATTGGACTACGCGGTTTATGACGCCGTAACAAACGGTTTCGGTAAAGTCGTCTTTATCATACGTAAAGATATCGAAGCCGATTTTCGGGAAAGGTTTTTTAATAGAATCGCCCGAAATTGCAATGCGGAATATGTATTTCAATCTTTGGACAGCCTTTTAACGGAAGAACAGCTCAGCCGTGCGGTAAACAGAAAAAAAACGTGGGGTACGGCTCATGCGGTTTTATGCGCAAAAGAAAAAATAAACGAACCCTTTGCGGTAATAAATGCCGACGATTATTACGGACGTGCCGCATATAAAACAATAGCAACCCATTTATCCACTCTTACAAACGATTCGGCGGAACATGCAATGGTAGGATATATTTTAGAAAAAACTTTAAGCCGCTCAGGCTCCGTTTCGCGCGGAGTTTGCGTAGTGGGAAACGGCTATCTTTCCGGAATAAGTGAAAACAAAAACATCTTTTATAAAAAAGAAGGCTCCGCAGAAAAAATCATTTCGGAAATTGACGGAGAAGAAATAGAGCTTTCCGGCAGAGAAACCGTTTCTATGAATCTTTTCGGATTTACACCCAAAATTTTCGATTTTTTTGACGGATATTTTGCGGATTTTATTCATAAATATGCCGAAAGCGAAAAAGCCGAATGTCTTTTACCGGAAGCTGCCGGTTTAATGATAAAAAAAGGCTTGGGCAGAATAAAGGTTTACACTACAACCGAACGCTGGTTCGGAATGACATATCCTGAAGACCGGGAAATTGTACGCAAAGAACTTGCGGGAAAAATAAAAGAAAAGTACTATCCGGAATTTTTATGGCGGTAATTTTTTAATCCGCATTTCAATTCGATTTTAAGTTTGAGGATTTTTCTCCTCAAACTTAAAACCAATCCTTAAACACAGCCTTATTTTTTACCAAGTCCTGCTTTAAAGCACGCATTTTTGCGCTTAACGATACCTTATAAATATGCGGATTTAAAAGACGCTTTGAAGTATAATCCAAACCGTCAAGCTGCATTTCGGTATATAATTTTATTTCTTTTAATGACGGCGAAGAGCCTACAGCCTTTCCGTTTTCAATTCTTTTTTCCAAAAGAGGTTCAACCCTTGCAGGTGAAAAAGTAAAATTTTGATAGTCGTTTGCCGGGTGATAAAAAGTCTGCTCAAGTCCCTCCTTGATTTCTTCGTCGGCAAGAGTTAAAATATCGGCTTTAAAAGAACCGTCGGCATTATAAAGCCGCCAAACTTGTTTGCTTCCGGGATTTGTCATTTTTGCGGGATTATCCGAAAATTTCATAACGGGAATCCATTCTTTTTCGCTCTTACGCTTATGCGCGGCAAGTTTATAAACTCCCGTAAAAGAAGATTCGTTTCCTCCGGTAACCATATGCGTTCCTACACCCCATAAATTTATAGGGGCATTGTTTTGAACAAGCGACTCTACAATTTCTTCGGTCAGCTCGTTTGAAACCGAAATGGAGGCATTGGGGCAGCCAGCCTTATCAAGCCGCTCACGGACAGCCTTACTTAAGTAATAAATATCCCCTGAATCAAGGCGCACTCCGAAATTTTTTCCTTTATCTTGAAGCCTTTTACCCGCCTTAATTGCATTTATAACTCCCGAACGGAGAGTGTCGTAAGTATCAATTAAAAATATGGAATTATCGGGATAAATATCGGCATAATAGTTAAAGGCTTCTTCCTCGCTTTTAAAAGACATAATCCATGAATGAGCCATTGTTCCGAGGGCGGGGATTCCCAACTGTTTTGCGGCAAGAGAATTACTTGTGCCGAAGGCTCCGCCTATATAGGCGGCCCTGCTTGCACTCATAGCCCCGTTGACGCCTTGAGCCCTGCGTAATCCGAATTCCATAATCTTACCCTTTTTTGACGCAAGCCAAATACGGGCGGTTTTCGTCGCAATTAAACTTTGAAAATTAATCGTATTTAAAATCAAACCTTCCAAAAGAAGGGCTTCTATAGCATTTGCCTCAACACGTATTAAAGGTTCATTCGGAAAAATTAAACTGCCTTCTTTTATTGCCCAAAGGTTTCCGTTAAATTTAAAATCGGCAAGATAATCTAAAAAATCTTTTTCAAAAATTCCTTGTGCCGAAATCCAATCAATATCTTCTTTTTCAAAGTGAAAATTTTTAATTGCCTCCAAAAGAGGTTCAAGTCCGGCAAAAACGGAATACCCGCCCTTAAACGGATTGCTTCTAAAAAACATTTCAAAAACGGTATCCGTATCGTTTCCTTTTTTCCAAAACCCTTGAGCCATTGTAAGCTCATAAAAATCCGAAAATAAAGCATTATCCGTCATATTTATCCGCCTTATGCCCTTTTTATTCAAAATCATTACCTGTAAGTTTTTTAGAAAATTCGGCACTTGTTTCCTTTTTTTCCATACCGGAATTTGAAGTATTCCAAACAAATATCTTATTCTTTTGTTTGCTTCCCGTTTTATAAAATCCGTCGGAAACAACACCGAATTTACCGGCCTCATTCCAATTTATAAATCTGATAGGAGCAAAAACGTCATCTTCACCGGAAGTCGAAGATGATGAATATACAATTTCAAAATGCGAACCTGCAAGAATTTCGTTGGAACCTCCCAAAGCCCCGTCATTAACTTTATACATTTTACCGTAAATATTCTTTGCATTTTGATAACTGTCATTTATAATAGAGACTGCAACATAAAGCTCGGTATTAAGATATTTAATATCGTTTAATCTTATTACACCGGTCCCCCCCGATTTTACATTTGTAATTTGCTGCGTTTTAGCGGGAGGGGTAAAGTTTGTCCCGCTTTTTGTATATTTTCTTATAAAAATTACATGAGTTCCTTCCCAGCTAACATATAAAGCATTATCTGTAACCGCTATTGCCGAAGACCTGATATTAGAACCGCTTGGAAGCCCGTCAAGGGTTTTCTCACTTGAAGATACATTAGTTTTCGCAAAACTGCTTTCATCGCTATTATCCCATGTCCTATCTTCCATAAACAAAGTTACTTTACTATTTTTATGCGTTATATAATAAAACCTGCATTCGGAAGGATTACCGTCGTCAATAGCTATATCCATAATAGGCTCCGTTCCGGTATCATTTATCTGTCTTTTACCGCCTTCCGTATATGTTTTTGCTGCATTATCATATTTGTACCGTACAACCGTCTTATTCGAGCCTTGCTTTATTACAAGATAAAAATTTCCGTTTTTATCGAAGCAAAAAACGTCCGAAGCCTTTTTGCTTTTATTCGATTGATAAAGGTTATCCCAAGCCGATTTTATTGTTAACTCTTCCGGTTTTGCGGCATAAAAATTAAAAGCCTCTTTACCGGCACTTTCCCAGATAATTATATTTTTACCCTCGGAAGAGCTTCCCTCTCCGCCTCCGGAAGAAGAGGTTTCCGCCTTATTAAGCCACTCCGTATCCTCAAGGTCTATAAATGATAATGCGGAAGCTCCTGCATTAAACACTCCCAGACGGTTTATGTTTTTAAAAATTTGGTGCCCGCCGGAATCTATAATATTAAACCCGTCATCGGCTATATACATAAGCCCGTTTCTTCTCCCTAAAAATTTCACGGGATTAAAAAAGCAGTTTGCCGCTTCATTGGAAGCAGGATACTTATTCGCAGTAAAACCGTATTCTAAAAGACCGGAATTTCCGTCGAAATTTACAGGTAAAACGGTCAAGGCTCCACGGCTGTGTTCTGTATCCTCATCAAATTGAGAAATCAAAATATAGATATTACCGTTAAAAATAAGGACATCGGTTAATCTTCCTTCAGTACCGGCTTTATCCTTAATTTTTTCATTTTCGGCAGAAACGGTTAAAGCAACTCCGTTTGTTGAGTAAGAAGTTACCTTATCCCGCTTAATTAAAAAAAATCGATTGTTTTCAACTGCAATTAAATCATCGGCGCTTATAGAAGTTCCTGAAAGCTGTCCAAAATCTTTAGCGGTTACATCTTCATCTTCCTCGTTTTTACCGAATTGAATATATTTTATGACGGAAGTATTATCTGCAATAAAAAGTCTGTCGGAGCGGCTGTCATAATAAAGTTTAAAAGGAGATGTTACTCCGTCTACCGTAAAACCTTCATCTAAAGACCCGTCGGCTTTTATACGTTTTACGGCAGTTCCGTCAATATAATAAAGCCTTCCGTATCTGTCCGCAATATATTGTTGATTAACACCTAAAGACGAAGACCCCTTAATTATCTCGGTTCTTGCATTAAGACTGTAAGGATTTTCAGCCGCATAAAGCGAAGCCTTTTCGGCACCATAGCTTTCATTCTTTATCGGCAATAATAATGATAATCGGTTTGCCGTTTTACTTATTTTAACGACAATATTGTTATTATCTTCTTTAACATTATACTCGGTTACACCTTCCCAAGAGCACATTAAAGCCGATACTTTTACCGTAATTACGGTTTCTCCTAAAGGGATTCCGTTAAAAATAACGGCTCCGTTTACCGCACTGCCTGCATTACCTTTATGTTCATGCCCCAAAGAATCTTTTAACGTAATCTCTATACCCGTATCACTTAAAGAAGGCATTTCTATTAAACGTTCTTGAGAACTTCCCTGGGAGCCCGGTATAAAAACCGCAACAGTTGCCCCTAAATTATTCTCTCCTAATAAAACTTTACAACCCGCCCCAAAAAATATAACTGCAACGGCATAAAAGACAAAAAGAGCTTTTTTACTCATAACTTTTCTCCGAAATAATAAGTTTATAATTTATCGATTAACATCGAACACTTTCCTGACGGAATCGGAAGCGTTTTCTTTTTTTCGTTTAATATATTGATGGTAAAATAATAAAGTTTTTCGCTTTCCATATGAATTTCCCAACCTCTCTGACTGTTCGATGAAAGAATTGTAATAAGATTGCGTTTTAAACTTAAATTTTCTATACCCATTATTTCCAAATTAGGCACCGTCCAATTTACCGTTTTACGCGGCAAACTTATAGCAAGCCCTATCACATTTTCTATCATTAAAGTAATGGTCGATAACCCTACCGCCAATAAATATTGCTTCCGCGGAAAAGCCGGTTTTCCCTTCCATTGAGCAGGGCCTTCTTTTACCGGCGAATAGGCTTCCCATAAAAACCCCTGTTTTTTTGAATTACCTGCCGGCAATAAGGTTTCCAAAACATAATAAAGATGCCGTATTACACATTCCCTTGCAAGCTCCCAGCGGTTATATTTTTCAAGCCCTTTAATAACCACGAAATTCAAGATAGGAAAAACACTCCCGCAGGAACCGTTTCCGTTTTCATCATATTCAGGCTCGTTTGCGGCAAGACTCGGAAAGGGGTGGTCTCCGCCGAATGTTTTGGGATTGGTCAAATGTTCAATTAAACTTGCGGCCTTATCTTCATTAGGAATTTCCGCAATAAGCGGCCAAAAACCCGCAAGAGTTTTTTTCTTTATTTGGTTTCCCTCCGAATCCAAATCGTAATAAAAACCGTCTTCTTCATTCCACATCATGGAATTGATTCTGGTTTTTATCGTAAAATACATCTTTTTATATTGAAAATCTATATCCTTGTCGTTAAGAATATCGCCTAAAGCCGACATATAAAGGGCATTTACCGCTAAGGCGGCATTAAAATCTGTTAAAAATACGGCGTCTTTTCTTGGGGAATTTGCCATATTGGTAGTTTCGAGTGGACTTCTGTAAAGTCCGCTTTCCGCTTTAAACAGCTTTTCTATCCAATTCATATATTTAATTAAAACAGGCATAATATCTTTTACGCGTTTTTTATTTGCCGTTTTATGATAAATATTATACTCCGCCCAAGCGAAAAGCGGCATTCCCAAGCCTTCGGGATTATCCCGTTTTATAATAGGCTCCTTTGTATCGAAATTATACCTGTGCCGGATTGCCCCGCTTTCTTCCTGCCGTGCATAAAAAAAATCCAATGCGGAATTTGCGGTATAGTTTTTATTTGAATAAACAAAAAAGAATGACGAAAAAATAGTTTCATATTGGTTTATTATATTGCCGTCCGCTTCGGGATACAGAAAAAAACCTTCCGCTCCCTGTTTCCCGTCTCCCGTAGAATGCCAAAATTCATTTACCAATGCCCAAGTCCTATCATATATATCTACAAAGTCCTGATCATAAAAATGGACTCTGGGAAAATCTCTCTTGTTCACCATAGCTCCTTACTATTTGTCTATACGACATTTTATATTATATCATATTTTTTACAAAATGAGTAGATTTTTTTTAACTTTTTTATAAAAATTCGATATAATATAAAGACCGTTTACACCCTTACCGGGCAATACCGCTTTACCCGCCTAAAATTTACGTTTGAAGAACTATAAAATTCGGATAATTATATCGAAATATCACATAAGAAACCTCTTGTAAAAAGATAAAAAACAGATTATAATTAAACGGTTTTCCCTTATTAAGGAGTGCATTATGGAAGAACATAAAATTTCTATGGAAAAAATTGTAAGTTTGTGTAAAAGACGCGGTTTCGTCTTTCAATCGTCCGAAATTTACGGAGGACAAAACGGAGCTTGGGACTACGGCCCCTTAGGTATAGAGCTGAAAAACAACGTTTCCCGTGCATGGTGGAAAGAAATGACACAACTGCACGATAATATAGTCGGACTTGATGCCGCAATTTTAATGCACCCTCGCGTTTGGGAGGCATCGGGCCATGTTGAAAATTTTACGGACCCTCTTGTAGATTGTAAAAAATGCAAGGCCCGTTTTAGAGCCGACCATTTAGCGCCTGAAAATCTTGAAAAAAAAGTTTGCCCCGATTGCGGCGGAGAGCTTACCGATACTCGAAAATTCAATCTTATGTTTAAAACCCACATAGGGCCTACCGATGATAATTCAAACCTTATTTATTTGCGCCCGGAAACCGCTCAGGGAATTTACGTCAATTATAAAAATATAGTTCAGTCAAACAGAATGAAAATTCCTTTCGGCATAGCTCAAATAGGGAAGGCCTTTAGAAACGAAATTGTAACCAAGAATTTCATTTTTAGAACTTGCGAGTTCGAACAAATGGAAATGCAGTTTTTCGTAAAACCCGGAAGCGACGATGAATGGTTTGAATACTGGAAAAAACAACGCTGGGCATTTTACGATAAATACGGCGTACGTACGGATAAACTGAGATGGCACAGACACGGTAAAGACGAACTTGCTCATTATGCAAAGGACGCTTACGATATAGAATATGAATTCCCGATGGGCTTTAAAGAACTTGAAGGTGTACACAACCGTACCGACTTTGACCTTACACGTCATACCGAGTATTCGGGTAAGGATATGCAGTACATTGACCAGGATAACGGAAATGAAAAATACATTCCTTACATAATTGAAACTTCAGCCGGTTTAACCCGTAACGTTCTTATGTTTATTTGCGATGCTTACGATGAAGAAAAAGTTGCGGATAAAGGTAACGACGACGATTGGAGAACGGTTTTGCGCTTTCACCCGAGTATTGCACCCGTTACCGTTGCGGTTTTACCGTTGATGAAAAAAGACGGTCTTGCCGAATTGGCGGAAGAAATCCGTAATGAATTAAAAGAAGAATTTAAAACCGATTACGACCAATCCGGAGCAATCGGAAAACGCTACCGAAGACAAGATGAAGCCGGTACTCCGTTTTGTATAACGGTAGATTACGATTCCAAAGAAGACGGCACGGTAACCTTGCGCTTTAGAGATTCTATGGAGCAAGTTAGAATTCCGCGCGGAGAATTGATTGCAAAAATTAAAACCGAAATCAAAAACTATAAACGGATAAAATAAGAGCTCACTTATGGAAAAATATTCTTACAGTGCGGAGGATAAGTCCCTGCTTACTCCCCTTATAGAAAAATTTTTTGCGGGGAATTTCGTTAATATTTTGCCGGCAAGTGTTCCGGCAAATATGATAACTATATGCTCAAACAGCTTCGTACTTATTTCATTTGCAATCGCATACTTAAATTATATAAACGGAACAAGTAAATTTTTATGGCTTATTCCCTTTTTATGCTTTGCTTATATCGTAGGTGATTATTCGGACGGAATGCAGGCGCGGAAAACCCATACGGGTTCTCCGCTCGGGGAATATTTAGACCATTTTTTAGACAGCTTCGTTACGGGATTTTTAACCGGAACACTGATGCTTTCTTTCCGCATAACTAATCCGATATTGTTTTTTTGTACATATCAGTTTTTATATATGGGACAAATAGGCAGTTTTTGGGAACGGCTTAAAACGGGAGTTATGAGGTTTTCCAAACTAAGTTCAAGCGAAGGCGTAATGGCAATTGCAATTATGGCTTCTTTATATCCCGTAAAAATAGTATATGAATCCAATTTAAAAGCTTTATTTTTCGGGTTCAGTTTACCGCAAATTTTTATTTTTACCGCTTATGCGGGAGCTTTTTTTACAGGGATTGTTTCAATTTTAAGAACAAAACAATACGGCATTAGACTGCCTCTTCATATAATTTTTTCTTTATGGATAGGAGCGGTTTTAGTTTGGTATGTAAATACGTCCATATTGCTTCATACCGTAATTATAAGTTTTTACAATGTATTTTTTATTTCCTCTCTTTTGGCGGCAACAAACCAAAATAAAAAAGAATCTTTCCCCGATTTTATAGTACCTTTAAGCTGTATTATATTCTTTATTATTCCTCAATATGCCGTTATAATTCAAATTTGCCAAAGCGTTTATCTTTTTTGTATAGTATTGATAAGATTTATTATATTTTTCCGCAAATATAAAAATTGCTGGTATTGGAAAAACCCCGAAATAAAACAAGAAATTTAAAACAATAACACAAGTTAAAACGCGGATTTTAGCTAAGCCGCCGCTTTATAAACGGCAAGCGGCGCGATATCGGAAAATTTAAAATTATTGCCTTAAGGTATTGAAAAAAAACTTATAAAATAGTAATCTACTGTTCATGGTTGCTTCAAGTTTTGACGATAACTTAATACCTCAAACAATAAAAGATGCCGCTTTTTACGGGATTCCCAAATTTATTGCTTCGGATAATGCGGAAGATTTGGCGTCTTCGGCATTGCAAATAGCAAAGGCTTTTGACCGCAAAGATTTTTTCGACTGTACGGAACAGTGTAATCCCCAAGTAGAAAAAAAATTAATTGAAAGTTTTATGAAAAACATTCAGCTTCTTGCTCAAAAAACTTGGGTAGAAAAAACCGATGAAGAATTCAAAGAAGAAACCATTTATAGAATAAATATTTTATGTGAAAAATTTTTAGCGGCTTCTACAAAATCCGTTTATAAAGAAATGTTCACCGAATATTTTTCCATATTGCATGACGTAATTCTCCTCCTTTTCGGCAGTATGGTAAAAACGGGAGATTTTTTAAAGTATGCCTTGCGCATAGACCCCGACTTCGGTTTTTTTTGGTACTACGTTGACAATATTTCTAAAATAAATAATGTTTCGGAAGAAAAAGCCCGTTGCTCCGTTTTACTTGCAATGTTTTTTTGGCAAATTTTTAATAATACGAAATTCTAAAATCGCAATATTCGGTAAAACCTATTTTATTATACATTTTACGCGCCGGAGAATTTTTAATTTTAACAAAAAGTGCGCAGCTTTTTTTATCCGAAAAGCAATCTTTAATAAGAAAAAAAACCGCCGCAGAGCCTATTCCCTTATTTCTGAATTCGGGTAAGGTATACACGCCCCCTATCTGATTCCAAAAAAAACCGGAAGCGTTTATTGCCGCTTTTGCAATAAAGCGATTTTCTTTTTTTACCGCATAAAGAGCGTTATTATCTATCCTCTTTGCAAGTAAATTAAAGCATAAATCAAAAGAAGCCTTTTCACCGGAATGTAAAACCTCAGTTTCCTGATAATCCGCTTCAAGAGGACACAGTTGTTTTATATCGGAAATAGAAGGTTTTACAAAACTTAAGCTTCCCCCCGCCCTAATCTCTGCGGTTTTTAAAAAATCGTTTCCCCTAAGCCCCTGTAAGATAAGCAGTTTATAATCTTCGAAAACGGAAGGCTTTTTATAAAAATATTTTTCAACTATTTTTTCCAAAACGGAAGAGGCTTTTTTTTCTCCCATTATGGAAGAAGGCGGGGAATCTTTTAAAAAAGATGTTGCAATATAACCGTAAATGCAATCGGGAATTTCTTTTATAAAACAATGCAATAACACCCTTGCAGGCGATAAGGCCAGTACTCCTATTATTTTATTTTCATCGGAAAAAACAACGGTCTCGGTAAAGGCGGAATATTTTTGCCCTTCTTCAAAAAAGCGTTTTTGTTTTTTTAATCCTTCCGCCAAATTTATACAAGTTTGTTCCTTAGGTAAAATTGAATAAATTACGCTATCGATATTTTTTTCCGAAACGGAAGAAACGAACAATTTCATTTATTTTATTCCTGAAACGGGAACCGAGCCGTTTGCTTTAAAATCCCCGCACAGGGCTGCAAAACCGGCGGTAAAAGAAACATAAGAATAACTGTAAATACAAACTGCGGTTTTTACTTCCGGGATTTTCAATAAAGGAGCCGGAGACAATACCGAAATTATTATATATTTTTTTTTCAGGATATTTTTTAATTGTTCTTTGCAAAACCTCAAGAGAATAATTATCCGAAAGGCAGTATATAAGCGTGTCGAAATTTCTCGTATGAAACACCGTTCCGCTTAAGGGGGTGGTTTTTGCTTCCGGGAAGCGTTTTAATCCGCATTTAAAAAAGTCGCTGTAATTCGACGCCAAAAGAATTTTCTCGCCTTTTTCGGCTTTATACGGTATATTTTTTTCCCGCAAAACCGTTGCGGAGCGCACTGCAAGATTTAAAAAGAATTTTTGACCTTCTTTATCCGGAAGCAGTTCGGTAACCTCCGAAGGATTCGGAAAAACAGGAACACAGTTTCCGCTTTTAAAGTATTTTAATTTTGCAAGAATAATCCTATATGCGGCGTCCTTTATCCGCTCTTTAAATTGCTCATTATCTTTTAAATACCGTAAATTCTCCTTCCAAAAGGGTTGATAATGCCGCGGTGTTGTAGAAGATTCTACAATGTCGTTCCCCGCTTCCAAAGCCATTCGTACGGCTTTTGCAATTCCGCCCGCAAAATTTATAGCTCCGTACATCATCATATCGTCTGTTATTATAAGGCCGTCAAATTTCATTTCACCGCGTAAAACATCGGTTAAAAGATATTTAGAAAATGTTGCGGGCTCTCCGTCAGGCGATACGGACGGGAAATTCAAATGTCCCGTCATAATTGCGGGAACCCCCGCTTCAATCATATATTTAAAAGGAAGAAGTTCGCGGGAACGGAGTGTTTTCTCCGTAATATTTATTTTAGGAAGTCTTCCATGGCTGTCTACGCTTGTATCGCCGTGCCCCGGAAAATGCTTTGCCGTAGTAAGAACTCCGGCCTCCCTGCTTCCTTGCATAAAAGCAGCACCCAAAATACCCGCCGCTTCGGGGGAATCTCCGAAAGAACGGGAGCCTATAATTGAAGAATCGAGGTCGGTTAAAAGATCTACCGAAGGCGCAAAATTTAAATTTATCCCTAAAGTACGCAATTCCCGCGAAATATAATAACCTGCATAATATGCATCTTTCGGAATTCCTGAAGCACCTATAGCAAGATTTCCGGGCGTTTCAGAAGTAAGGCCCTTTACATGCCTTACCCACCCGCCTTCCTGGTCGGTTGCTACAAATAACGGAATTCCGAACCTTCCTTCACTCGCCTTTTTTTGCAAGGATAAAACGGATTGGGCAAGTTTTTTAGAATCTCCGGTATTCCAACCGAAAATTTTTATACTGCCCAGTCCCGATTTTTCAATCCATTCGACAAGCAAATCTCCGGGGTCCTGCCCCGCCCAGCCGAACATAAAAGTTTGAGCCAAAAGTTCTTCATCGGTCATTTCTTTTACAATCGAAGCCGCCAAATCCTCATGAGGGGTATCATCATAAAAGTTAGGCAATTTGTTTTGAGAGTGGATAAAAACATTTTGCAAAAAAAAGAAACCTATAATACAAAACGGAATTTTAAAACGTGAAGTAAAATTTTTCATTATAATTTTTATTCCAGCCAATAAACATTATCGGGCGCACGCTCCGAAAGAAAAAAATTTTCATATCTGTTCGATGATTCCACGCGTATATCGTTGGGAAAATACGTAGAATGCAAAAACCATACAACGTCCAATAAATCGCCGAAAGAATCGGAACATGAATAACGGTAATAAATTTCTATATCATCATCTTCAAGCATTTTTATAAGTTCAGGGTCCGTTTTTGTGTACGGGTCAATTGCTTCGCGGATATTGCTGCGTAAGCCTCCGTACCACGCATGAGTTACGGATAATAAATTAAGTTTTTTTTCTTTATCCATTTTGTACAATTCGTAAACCCCGGAAACGGCGGGAACCGCACTGTTAATTTTATATTTATCGGCCTTTGTAAGAGGCGACCAAGTAAGAATATAGTGAGGCTGCCCTTTAAACATATTTTTTATAATTATAGGCTTCATGTCAAACATTCAAACATTATACAGTTTTTTTATTTAAATTGCTATAACCTATTGCAAAAGTTTCCGATTTTTGCTATACTCTCTTGAATGTCGGCGCCGTACCCAAGCGGTAAGGGAGAGGTCTGCAAAACCTTTATGCATCAGTTCGATTCTGATCGGCGCCTTTTTCCAATTTTAGTTTTTTTTTCATAACTGGGAACCCGCAAGGGTTCCCCTCCTTTTTTATAAAAGGATATCAATTCAAACGGCTTTTAATTGTATTTGCCGTTATATAATGGAACCGAATATGAATTCTATGGAAAAATTTTATTCCGACGCAAACAGGCTGATTAAAACTTGTGAACAAACGGAATTTTACGAAGAATTGTCTTCTCTTTTTTGCAGGGCGGCGGCTTCTTACGATAAAAGAATTACTGTTTTGGCAAAAGATTTTGCCGATTACGGATTTACGATATACGGCAACGATAAGCAGCCAAAAGAAGATGCCGTTGAATGGTTTTATAAAATTTTTTCCCTTCTTGCAGGCAGCTTTGAATCCGATATGGATTTTTCGGACGAAGATTGGGAACAAATAAACTTGATTGTTTCCGCCGAAGCAGGAGAAACGGATATGGATTTACTAAATACCGTAATGGCGGTAATGGTTGAGCGAAAAAAAATTTAAACTTTAAAACAATACCCCGCACTTCCGTAATTTACTTTTTAATATCCGCCTTTTTCCACTCATCAATAAAAAACAGCATATAATATTGAATATCTCCGAACCATTTTTTTTGAAAACCGCAAGCCTTTTCACCTATATAACGGTAATGCCAACATTCCCACTTATATCCCGTTATATTTTCATAACCCTTGGGATAAGAAAGCGACCAACCGTATTTATACGCGTTTGCCGCAAGCCATTTCCCTTCGGGAGTTTTTGCATAAGAGTCATCTATTGTTCCGAAATCTACAGCCGTTCCTAATTGGTGCTGGCTTGAACCGGGCGGTGCGGAAAATGTTTTCGCTTTCAGTTTTCCGTATACTTTTATATAATAATTAAACAGGTTTGACTGATATTCATATTCCCTATAACCTGAACTGACGGTAAGTCTTATTCCGGCCTTACGTGCCGCGAGAGCCATTTTTTGTAACGCCGGTTCCGCAGTTTCCGAAAGAAAGATATCGGGTCTGTCAAGTTTATAAGCCCTGTTTTTCAAATCGGAAAGTAAAATAATTGTTTTCGGTTTATATCCCTTATCAAGAATATGTTTTTTATCCACAAGAATCAAAAGATTATCTTTTTCCGAAGATAAAAGCGCGTTTAATTCTTTTAAAAATACCTGTTTGTTTTTGTTTATTTTTTCAGCAAACTTTTCAGGAAGCTTTTTCGATAAATCCTCTAAAATTTTATATCGGTTTTGAGCCGATTCGGATTCGGACGCTCCTAGGGGAAGCAAGCCTAAACACGGTATAAAAATAAAAAACAAAAAAAAGGGAAATATATATTTTTTAAATTCAGTCATTGTTAAAGAATAGTCTTATATCGAAAAAGTAAGAGGCTTTCAGTTAAATACAAAATGCCCCATTTTTATTTACCTCCTCGAAAAAACTTAAGCTTTACATATCGTTTACGGAATGAATTACCTTAAACATATCCGAAAAACCTGTAGAATCAATTACCATTCTTACAATATCGGACGGATTTAAAATAAACAGTTCATGCCCGTACTCTTCCCCGTCATTATAAGCCGACATTAAAACGCCTAAACCTGAGGAAGACATATTGGTTACACAGGATAAATCCAAAACAAGGTCTTTTTCTTTAATTGCGGAATATACCTTAGTTTCAAAATCTCCGTAGGTATAAGAATTAATTGTGCCGTCTATAGCTAAAAGCGTATAGTTCTCGGCCTTTGTTTCGTTGATAATTAAATTATCCATAAACATTCCTCCGTAAATGTGTAGTTATACATGTTTAAATACCAGAATAGTTACATCATCTTCAATTTCACGGGCTATAAAATCCAATAATCTGTTATAAATCGTATTTGCGATTTCCTTTGCAGACTTTTCTTTATTTGTAGCAAGGATTCGTCCTACCCGTTCATTCCCGAAGCGTTCACCCTTTAAGTTTGCGGACTCCAATAAGCCGTCCGTAGTAAAGACAATCGTATCGTTTCTGTTCATTGTAATTTTACGCACTTTTAAAAAGGGCTTAATATTCTTAACAAAGCCTAGAACTCTTCCTTCTCCCTGTATTTCTATAACGTTTTTATATGAATCTATATACATAGACATAAGCGGGATACCGCAGTTTAAGTAATATATTGTAGAAGTTTTAAAATCGATAATTCCGAAAAGGCCCGCAAAAAACGAACCCTTGGGTAAATTCCCTTTTATAAAACTGTTTAATTTTATAACAAGCTCTTTAAAATCAGGTATCTCGGAAAGATAAGTATGTAACGCAGATTTTAAAATAATCATAGACATACTTGCACTTAAACCCTTTCCCGCAACGTCCCCTATAAGGAAAAAATACCTGTCTTCGGAAAGTTTGATGAAATCTATAAAGTCGCCTCCCAATTGATGTGCGGAATACGAAACCGAATCGACTTCAACAACCTTTTTTTCCACCTTGTCCATATTTTTTTGAATTGAACCTATTATCTGGTCGGACATTTCAATTTCGCGGTCAACCGTAAGGATAATATCTTCTTTAGCTATATTTCTCAGATAATATACAACTAAAAAAAAGTAAGAATAAAGGTTTGTCAAAACGCCGTAGTCATAATCGGTATATTCTTCCTTTTTTCTTCTTTCCGCAATACCGATTATTCCGATTAGCTTTTGACCTTCACGTACAAAGATAAGTACTTCAGAAGAGGTCTTATTCATTATACTTATCAACTCGTTTCTTATAGGAGCAAATTCCGCACTTGTTAAAACTTCGGACCTCATAATAACGGAGCTATGTTTTTTCAAAAGACTTTCAAATACCGGCGATTGTATGGGAAAAACCGAAGTTGTTCCGAATGTGGAATAAACCGGTTCAAGTATATCCTGTTCGCTTGTAATTAAGACGTCCATACCGCTTGCTTTTAAATGCTCAATCATAATATTTGTAAAAGCATTTAAAACTTCTTCACGCCCGGCTTCATAATTGATTTTTTGAAGTTTTTCCTCTATAGCTTTTGCGTATTCCGAAGTATCTCCCAAAAACCAGCGGAGTTTTTGAGATACAATATTTCGAAAAACCAGAAAAATAAAAGCCGACACAATAAGAAGAAACATTTGAACATAAATATTTCTTACTTTTGTTAAAATTAAAGATGCCGCATAACCTGCCAATAATGCAAATACCAAAATAAATGATAAAAATCTGGTAAAAGCAAAGGCAAGCTGTTTTTTATCATAAACGATTGAAACCGAAAAAGCGTAGTTTGCCAAAAATATTAACATAACATAGCCGGCAGGCAAAATTGCAACAACCCATGTAAAAATATTTGCAAGATAAAAAACAACACCGTAAATTATTAGAGAAACGGTTATCGACATCGCAAAAAACAGCATTTGCTGTTTATAAATTTTACTTTGCTCTTTGGCGGCTTTTACAACGGAAATAATCAAGGCCAATACAGAGGTAAAAAGCAAAACAATACTTGCATAAAATCTTTCCGCCGACATTCCGAAAATAATTTGAGAAGAGAACTTAAAACCGGATAAGACGTCCCAAAATAAACCTTCAAAAAACAACAAAAGAATTATCAATGCCGTTAAATGGATAAGACAGTTAAAAATAAAAAATTTTATTCCCGTGCGCTTTTCAAAAGACGGCATTCTGACGGCCATATCCAGCAGAAAAAATGAAGTAACCGAAATACCCGCTAAAAACAATGTCGATAAATAAACGTTCCAATTAGGTATGCTGTAATATAAAACAAGCATTGTAGTAAGAAAAAATAAGGTTGTTGCCGTTGCACTTATCGACACCTTTAACAAACTTTTTGAAACGGCTTCTTTTTTAGTAATGATATTTAAAGTCAGTATTGTTAAAACGGAAAAAAAGAAAAATATAAAAACAATTAAGCCCATATTTTACACCTTAACCTTTACACAAAGCATCGTAATATCGTCGCGAAGTTTGTTTTTACCCACATGGGTCATTGCCAAATTTGCGACATCTTCAAGAATATTTCGGGCGCTATGCGGTGCAAAAGATTTTATAGAGTCCAAATATAATTCGGTATCGCCCAGCTCGATACCTTCCTCATTCATAGTTTCGGGAATCCCGTCGGTTGCCATAAAAATAACATCACCGCGGTATAACCTTCGTTCTTCTACCCCTATATTATCCAAATCGATAATTCCTACGATACTGCAAGTGGATTCCAAGGGTTTTATTTTGTAGCCGTTAGGCGATTCCGTAAGAATCATAGGGTTTTCCATAGAGGCATTTACATATTTTAATGTCATCTTTTCAGTATCGATAAGACCTAAAAAAAGAACCGTATATTTATCCATCAGCTTCATTCGCTTTATCGCCGTATCAACAGCTGTAATTAAGCCTGCAAGGTCTTCTTTATTTTTAGTGATTTTTATGGTATTTATAACTACGCCCATAACCAAAGCCGCCGCAAGACCCTTACCGGAAACATCTCCTAAAACCAAAAGCGTCTTATATCCGTCTATTTTTATAACGTCATAATAATCTCCCGATACGTTTACAAGCGGTCTAAAATACGAAGCTATATCCAAGTGCGGAGCTTCAGGTATTTTACGCGGCAAAAACGCTTTTTGAGTTTCAGCAACCATATTCCATTCATGAGTTAATTCGGAAAGATGTAAAAGCTTTCCTAAGGTTGTAGTTCGGCTTTCGTAACTTAAAAATTCTGAAAGCATAGTGTTAAAAATTTCAGGTTCCACTTCGTTTAAATAACGGCACACTATAAAAAAATGAAAACTTTCCAAAATAACTGCGGCAATACGGGCCTGTTTTTGTTTACACTCCTTTATATCCGCATTAAAAAAATGTATTCCGATTTTTAAATTTTCGGAAACGGCTTGAAAGGTTTTAAAAGTTTCGGGAGTTGAAACAAAGCGGGACGCGCTGTTATAAATAACTATGTGTTCTTTTGCGTCTATCATCATTACAGAGCAATCGCCCGAATATTCAAGTTCACTGTAAATTGAATCTATAAGGTTTTCCGTAGTGTAGCAAAATCTAAGTTTTCTTAAAAACTCTGCAAAAATTTTGGTTTTCGGCTTACCGTATTCCTTATTTTCTATTTTTTTTGAAAATACCTGCATTACAGTTCCGGCAAAAATACAGATAAGAATAAATACCGCCAATCCTATAAAAAAACGGTGAGTTTGAGTCATTTCCGGTATCTTGGATAATCGGCTTAAAGCAAGCGTCATATCGCTGGCAGAGTAAAATTTACCTAAAAATAAAAATCTGGGACTTACAAATATCAAAAACAGGGCAAAAACGCCGCTCATTCCGATACTGATAAGAATATTTGAAAGTAATTTACGCAATTTTATCATTTAGAAATCTCCAGCATACTATTATCTTAGCATAAATTCAAATAAAAATAAAGTATCTGAGTAAATTTATCTTCCGTTTAATGCTTAACCAAGCATTTCGATTTAAACGACCGATTCGGATACCGTAAATTTAAGATGAATTGAAATAAAAACGGTATAAGCTATTAAAATTATTTTCCGAAATATCTCTTACCGTTGCTTATTTTTCGGGAATGTGCTAGTTTAAAAAGAAAGGAGTACGCTATGCAATATACAAATAATTATAAATCTCCCGTAGGAGAACTGCTTCTTTCCTGTGATGAAAAAGGGCTTACAGGTATTTGGTTTTCAGGCGGAAGGTATTTTGCACAAGGGCTTAACCCGGACCATAAAAACAAGGAAACCGACATTTTCAACCAAACAAAAAAATGGCTCGATATTTATTTTTCGGGGAAAGAGCCCGATTTTACTCCTCCGCTTCATTTAACGGGCTCGGAATTCAGAAAAAATGTCGGCAAAATTATGTGCAGGATACCGTACGGAAAAACGATTACTTACGGAGAAATTGCAAAAATTATAGCCGAACAAACGGGCTTAAAAAAAATGTCGGCTCAGGCGGTAGGCGGGGCTGTCGGACACAATCCCATTTCCATAATCGTACCGTGCCATCGCGTTGTAGGAACAAACGGGAGCCTTACGGGATACGGCGGCGGCATAGAGCGTAAAGTGCAACTGTTAACTTTGGAAAAAACGGATATGAGAAAACTCTTTATACCCAAAAAAGGAACTGCATTATAAATTACCGCCGAAATAATTTTTAAATTTTTGATAAGGCGTAAACATAACGGGACAGAAAAAGCTCCTTAAAAAATGCCGATTATACCGGTTGTAAACAGCTTTTGTAATCCAGCAAAACAAATTACACCTGTTAAGAAGTTTTAAATGCAGTCATATTAAAATAAAATCGGCACTTTTATACATATCCGCTTGAATATTCCATTATTATGAACGGCTTTCTTTGTACGGTGCACGCAGTATTGCAAATTTTTGTGCTTCTCCGCCCGATATATTTATGCCTGTATTGTCAAAAAAACTTCCGAATGCACACCACGGGGAAGTTTTTTAACTCTTGCTTGACTTTTTTTCTTTATTTTAATAGTATTTTCCGTAAATAATAAAATTCCAAAAGTCAAAATTCTTTTGAAATTATCTTAGCAAATAAGGAGAAAATATGCTTAAAACAAAAAATTCTGTAAAAGTATTGCCTGCTATACTGACTGCCGGCTTATCCGTTTTTTTAGGCTGTCAAACCGGTCAATCCAAATCGGTTCAACCTAAACAATCCGACTTTGAAGCCCCTCCAAAGGCTCAAATACACCCTGAGGAATTTACAAAATTCGGAAACAAGCGCGTCGATAATTATTATTGGCTTAAAGATAAAAATAATCCCGAAGTAATCGACTATCTTAAAGCCGAAAACGCCTATACCGATAGTGTGATGGCTTCTACAAAAGACTTGCAAAAAACGCTCTATGATGAAATGATTGCCCGAATCAAAGAAGATGACGAAAGTTATCCGGTATTTAGAAACGGCTATTATTACTACAGCCGTGTCGAAAAGGGAAAGCAGTACCGCGTGTATTGCCGAAAAAAGGACTCGCTTGAAGCGGAGGAAGAAATCTTTTTCGATGTAAATAAAATGGCGGAAGGAAAAAATGCCTTTATTTTTTCACGATATTCCGTCAGCCCCGACAACACTAAGGCTATCTATTTTTACAACGAAACGGGTTCTTTTGCCGAATTCACGATGAAGATCCGCGACCTCACAACGGGAAAAGATTTACCGTTTACCGTTGAAGGAGCCGCTTCCGCCGCATGGGCTGCCGACAATAAAACCGTTTTTTACAGCACCATTGACGATTCCCTGCGTTCTTCAAAAATATACCGCAACACGATAGAAGGCGGTAAGGCCGAATTTATCTATGAAGAAAAAGATGTACGCTTTTCAGCGTATGTCAGCGGTGAAAAAACGAGGCGCTTTATAAGCATTTACAGCACAAGTTCCACCACTTCCGAAGAAAGACTCATTCCTGCCGATACACCGCGTGCGGCATTTACCGTTTTTAAACCGCGTGTACAGGATATAGACTATTCGGTTATTCCGCATAAGGACTGCTTTTTTATTCAATATAAAGATAAAGAAAATTTAAATGGAAAATTGTACAAGGCTCCGCTTACGGGTTTTGAAAATACCGCAAATTGGCAGGAGATTGTACCGCATAATCCTGATGTCCGCATTGAAGGAATCGACATATTCAAAGATTTTCTTGTATTGGAGCTTAGAAAAAACGGGCTTATTGAAATTAAAATACTGTCTATAGCCGACGGAAGCGAAAAAAACATCGCTTTCCCTGAACCGGTATATACCGCCTCACTGTCCGGCAATCCCGAATACGATGCGGAAACAATCCGCTATACGTACAGTTCTCTTAACCGTCCGCAAACCCTGTATGAATATACCATCGGAACGGGTAAAACGGAAAAATTAAAAGAACAGGAAATACCTTCAGGATTTAATCCCGACAACTATACCGTTGAGCGGCTGTGGGCACAAGCTCCCGACGGAGTAAAAGTGCCGATGGCGGTGGTATACAAAAAAGGCTTAAAGAAAAACGGTTCCGCTCCGGCTCTCCTGTATTCTTACGGCAGTTACGGAATAAGTTCCGATGTTTATTTTGATTCAACCGTTTACAGCTTAATTGACAGGGGCTTTGTATATGCGGTAGCACAGATACGGGGCGGAAGCGACCTCGGGGAGCAATGGTACGAGGACGGAAAACTGTTAAAAAAGAAAAACACCTTTACCGATTTTATTGCATGCGCCGAACATTTAATTAACACAAAGTACACCGCTTCCGATAAATTGGCAATTATGGGCGGAAGTGCAGGCGGTTTATTGATGGGAGCAGTTACCAATATGCGTCCCGACCTTTTCCACACTGTTGTAGCGCAAGTTCCCTTTGTCGATGTGGTTACTACAATGCTTGACGATACCTTACCGCTTACCACCGGCGAATACGAAGAATGGGGTAATCCGAATGAAGAAGAATACTACAAGTATATGCTCTCATACTCCCCGTATGATAATATCGAAGCAAAAAATTACCCGAATATATTGGTAACGGGTGGTATTAACGATTCTCAAGTTCTGTTCCACGAACCTGCAAAATATACGGCAAAGCTGCGCGAGCTTAAAACCGATAATAATATTCTGATTTTACACATGAATATGGAATCGGGACACGGCGGAGCTACAGGACGCTACAGCCGCTTTGCGGATATCGCATTCGATTACGCATTTATATTGTCGATGCTGTAATCCTAAAAAAGCCTGAACGGTTTTTTTAAGCTTTGCATATGACGGTTAGATAAAAAACGTACCATCGTGTACGTTTTTTATCTACGAGTTTAGGCTATGTTGATAAGGCATCTTCTAAAAGCTGACTTGCATTTTTTAAAGAGGCCTTAAAACAATTCAGGTTACTAACGCGAACCCTTTACTAAAGCCTCTTCCCACTCTTTTTCTTTAAAACCCGTTAAAATACAAGAATCCGAAATTATAAGAGGCCGTTTAACCAACATACCGTCCGAAGCAAGTAAAGTATATTGTTCTTCCTCGCTTAAAGCGGGAAGCTTATCTTTTAAATTTAAATTTTTATAAACCAGCCCGCTTGTATTAAAAAACTTTTTAAGCGGCATACCGCTTCTTTTATGCCATTCCTTTAATTCTTTAGCGGAAGGATTTTTTTCTTTTATGTGCCGCTCGGTATAAGTAAGCAAATGTTCATCAAGCCATTTTTTTGCCTTTGCACAAGTAGAACATTTAGGATAATGTAAAAAAAGCATAGAATAATTTCTCCTTAAGTTTAAATATTATATTGAAATATATGCATAAAGTGCAAAAAAGTTAAGAGTTAACTATGAACAAATAATCCAATTTATGTTTACACGATTTTTTTCCATACGTCTAAACCAAGTTTCCTGCCGTTTTGCAAATTTACAAATAGCCCTATAAAGCTCTTCTATATATTCTTCTTTAGATTTTATCTTACCTTGTAAATACATTGCGGTAAATTTATATTCCAAACCTAAACTTTCAAGTCTTTCCCAAGAAACACCGTTTTTATTTAAATTTTCCGTTTCTTCAATCATACCCGCTTTTATGCGCTGCACAAGTCTTGCATATATACGCGAACGCAAAACCCCTCGCGGAAAACTCAAACCTATTATAAAAGGCTTAATATGGGGCCGTTTTGATACAAGAAGTTGTGCCGCGGCAGGATTGTTTTTATTGTATTCGGCAATTTCTATTGCACGAACCAACCTTTCCCGTTGCTCAAAATCGGTCTTGTTATGAATTTCGGGTTTTAATTCCAAAAGAATATTTTGAAGTTCTTCTAAAGTTTTATCTTCCAAGCCTATACGCAGTTCTCTATTTTCGGGAACCGGAACCAAATTGTATTCTCTAATTAAAGCATCAAGGTAAAGCCCCGTTCCGCCTGTAAAAATCGGAAGATTATCTTTTCCGCTTACTTCGGCAAAAGCCGCATAAGCGTCATTTTGAAAATCGAAAACATTATATTCTTTTTCTAAAGAACAAATATCTATCAAATGGTAGGGGACATTCCCGTACTCGAATAAATCCTTTCCGGTGCCTAAATCCAATCCTTTATAAACCTGACGGGAATCGACGGAAATAATTTCACCTGAATATTCTTTTGCAAGGTTTACGGCATAAGCGGTTTTACCCGTTGCCGTAGCTCCCAGAACAACGACCGCATTAAACCCGTCTTTTTTATAGTCTTGAGGAAACAGCATGTAAGATAGCGCCTGTTAAAAATATCCCTATCGAAATGGAAAGATATACCGCCGCCGAACCCGAAAAATACCAAAGAGCCAAGGCGCAGCTCCCTAAAAACGAAACGATTAAAAAAACGGCAAAGGCTATAAGATAAATTAAAAAATCAAAAGAAATGGTAAGATTGGCTATTAAAATATTAAATACAAAGTCGAAAATAAGAATTGCACCTATAACTATCGAAATAAACAATAAAAGTTCGGAAATATTCGGAATGTTTATATTTTTATAAAACGCATAGCCGGCAACGGAAGAAAAAATTCCGAAAAGAGCGGAAAAACTCGTATCCAGAGCTTCGCCTGAAATAGAAAAAGAAATTAAAAAGAAAACGGCAAGTCCGAAAATACCGTTAAGGAAAAAGTATTGTAAAAAGAATCGAAATATATGAACCGTAAAAGAAGAAGAAACGGATAAGCCGGAAATACCGAAAAATGAAATAATCAAGAGGGAAACAAGCCCGGAGCATAAACCGATAATAAAGGCGGAAAAAGTTCCTGAAGTATCTTTAGAAAAAACGGAATAAAGTAAAAATGCCAAAGGCAAGATAAAAATCAATAGAAAATTCATAATGTTTATTTTACTATAAATATTTGAACTTTTCAACGGGGAAGAAACGGGAGAAGCTCTTCATCAAAAACCGATATCTAAGTCTTTAATCAAATTTGAAATTTGCCTCATCGCACGCCCCCTGTGCGAAACCGCATTTTTTTCCTGCGGAGTAAGCTCGGCAAAGGTTTTTTCAAATTGTTTTACAAAAAAAATAGGGTCGTAACCGAAGCCTCCCTTACCGCATGGACTTTGAGTAATGGAACCTTCGCAAATTTCCTGTACGGAATAAAATCTGTTCTCATTTAATAAAAAAACCATACAACAGGCAAAGTGAGCCTTACGGTTTTTTACGTCTTTTAATTCGGACAAAACTTTATCTATTGCGGAGGCGGCGGAGACATGCTCTCCGTTTACGGCCCCGTACCTTGCAGACCGTATACCCGGCTCTCCGTTTAAAAAATCTATACACAAACCGGAATCATCGGCAAGAACCGGAGCTTTTACAATCTTATAAAGAGCTTGAGCCTTTATCATAGCGTTTTCAAAAAATGTATCGCCCGTTTCTTCCGGATTAAAATTAAGATTTTCGTCTTTCGGTAAAATTACCTTACAATCCGGCAATAACTCGGAAACTTCCTTTCGCTTATGATTACTGCCCGATGCCAAATAAATTTTCATACTCCGAAGTATACGTTTTTTTGCGGATAAAGACAATGAGGGAAGACTAAAACGGCAATCGGCAGTTATAAATTATATCTTCCGGCACTTCTTGAAAATACTCCTCCAATTTTTGCCGCATACTTTCAAGGTTTTTACAATTTAAAATTTTACTTTTTATGTGATGAGCAAATTTAAAATTATCGCAAAAATAAGCAAAAAACCTTTGCGCTCTGGTTAAATAAAATTCTTCAGGCTGTTCTTCTTTTAGAAGTTGTAAAAAACGGCAAGCGGTTTTAAACAAATCTATTCCGTTTTCCCTCATATTATTTTCCGCCCCGGAAATTAAAGTTTCTTTTATCTCCGAAAAAATCCACGGTTTTTGTACCGCAGCCCGGCCTATCATCCAGCCCGAACATTTATATATGGAAGAATATTCCGAAAATTTATTTAAAGAATCTATATCGCCGTTTGCATAGACGGGAATGCTTAAATCTTCCGCCAAACGGGCCGTATACCGATGTTTACACGGACGGGAATATTTTTGCCTGCGTGTACGCGGGTGCAGGGTAATCAATTCCGCGCCTTCTGAAACAAGCATTTTACAAAATTTAAGTAATGCGGCATAATCTTCCGTTTCTCCCAATCTCAATTTTACACTCAAACGGATACGGGAGCTTTTAAAACCTTCTAAAGCCGATTTTTCTTTTACGCTATGAGAATCGTTTAAAGGCATTCCTCCGTTTTCCCATTTTAAAACGGCTTCTTTTACCTTACGCACAAACTCGGCAGTTTCCGAATAAGGTTTTTGTACCCATGCAAAGCCCGCTCCCGTATTTACAATTTGCGGCGCGCAGCAACCCATATTTAAATCAATACCGAACCCGCCGTTTTTAAGCAAAATGGGCACCGCTTTTGCGGCGGATTCCGCTTCCGGACTTGTAACTTGCCACACAAGTTTTTCGGGAGAAGGATTACAGCGAAAATACCATTTTTCAAAGCCTCCGCCGGATATTGCCGAAGGAGCGTGAATCATCTCGGAAAAATATTCGTCGGGCTCACCGAACTCCGCAATAAGCCTTCTTAAACCGGAATGACTTATTGCCGCCATCGGCGCTAAAATTAATTTCATAAACTGAAAGTATACGCAAAGGCAAAATTTTGTCAATGTATTTTTTATAGATTCAATTTATATAAATTTACTGCAAGCATTGCAAATTATTCAAAAGAATGATATATTAAAAAAAGACCATAAGGAGGTTTAGAATGAATACTTTAATTAAAGTGTTAAGCAGTTTTGCAGATTGGCTTTGGGGACCGCCCCTGCTGATTCTACTTGTAGGAGGGGGTCTTATCATTACCGTAAGACTCGGATTTTTCCAATTTAAATATTTCGGTTTTATTATGAAGCAAACCTTCGGTAAAATGTTCGGAAAAGGCGAAGGTGAAGGAACGGTTTCTCCGTTTCAGGCGGCAACCGCAGCGCTTGCATCTTCTATAGGAGCTGCAAATATCGTTGTAGTACCGACAATTATTTTTGCCGCAGGCCCCGGAGCCGTATTTTGGATGTGGATAACCGCCCTTTTAGGACAAGCTACAAAATTTGCAGAAATTGTACTTGGTATAAAATACCGTGAACAAAATTCTTTAGGAGAATATGTAGGAGGCCCCGCATATTATTTAAAAAAAGGAATCGGAGGCAATATCGGTAAAATTTTAGGCTTTTGCGTTTCCTTCTTTTTTATGCTTGAAATTTTACCTTCAATTACATTACAAACCCTTTCTGCCGTAGGCCCTATAGAAAAATTGGGCGAAGCGGTTTTTCATGCAGACCCTGCCGTTATGCGCTATATAGCTATAGGCCTTATTTTTATTCTTGTAGCCCTTGTCGTATACGGAGGTATTAAACGAATCGCAAAAGTTACGGAATATCTTGTTCCGTTTATGGCTCTATTATATACCGTGTGTTCTATAATAATTATTTTAATAAATATTAAGCAAATCCCCGCAGCTTTCCAAATGATTTTTGTCGGAGCTTTTAACCCCTCCGCAATTGCAGGAGGCACCATAGGCGGCGGAATATTATTGGCAATACAAAAAGGGGTTGCCCGCGGAGTATATTCAAACGAAGCCGGTATGGGCTCGGCCCCTTATGCACACTCAACGGCAATAACCGACCATCCTTCGCGTCAGGGAATGTGGGGTATTTTTGAAGTAACCGTTGACACCTTACTTGTATGTACTATGTCGGCTTTAGTAGTATTAACAACCGGTATATGGAAACAAAATGAATTTGCAAGTATTGCCGTAGAAAGAGCTTTTAATCTTTCTTTCGGTTCTATAGGCTCGGTTATTATTTCAATTTCCTTATTTTTGTTTGTTCTATCTACGATTTTGGTAATCGTATATTACTGTGAAAAATGTGCGGAATATTGTTTCGGCACAACAGTAGGAAAAATCGTACGCTTACTTGCAGCCTTAATGGTTGTCGTTGCCGCCTTTGTTAAATTTGAACATGCAGGCTTTGTTCTTGATATAACCCTTGCTCTCGTAGTTATACCCAATATGATAGGAATAATTTGGTTAAGCAAAGAGGTTAAAGAACTTTCCGAAGAGTTTTTTAAAAACAAAAAATATAATCCTAAGGCAAAATAAACACATATAGACATATTCTCCTTAATAGTTATTAAGGAGAATATGTTAAAAAAATATCATCTTTATTTTTAACTTAACTAAAACAAATATCTTTTATCTGACCGAAAAATTCTTAAAACCCTGAACCCTTATCTCTTCGGAAGTAAGAGTTTCCACTTTTGCACGCGGATGATTATGTTTCAGCTCATACATAAATTCACCTAAAACCTGCGTCCCGGCCTCGGCAAAAATTTCTACCGAATAATCGGGACAATTACGTACCCAGCCCGTAACACAGAGTCTGTTTGCAAGCGTTACCGTCCAATACCTGAAACCGACCCCTTGCACACGCCCCTTTACAATAATACGGAACGCCCTCACCTCTTTTTTTAAAGAAGATACCGGCTTTTCTTCCTCGCCGGTTGAATATACGGCTCTACCGTTGTTTGTCATTTTAAACCCTCCTTATAAATTTTAATTTAACCCGATTGCCGACGCCGTATCCTCAGGAACTATACCTAAGGTTTCCGCAAAATTATACGCCCTTAAATATCCCGAAATAGTATGCTCAGGATAGTGTGCGTCCGAATTACAGATAATTTTTGCCCCCATATCTCTCGCCGCTTCCCAAAATTCGACAACCGGGTAAACATATTCACATTTTCCGTTGCGGTTAACCGTTCTTTTAAAAGTACCGTACCCGTTAATTTCTATAGGCATATTAAATTCAATTGAGGCCTGAATTAAAGCTTTTGAACAGGCACGGTAATCCGAATCAATGTTTTCCACATTGGATAAAAATAAATCCGGATGAGCTAAAAAGCTGTAAATTCCCGTAGACATTCCTGTAATTGTAAAATCGATATATCCGAATATATCTTTTTTATTTGTAATGTAAGGAATATACTCAAGAGAACCGTTTAAATCATACCAATGAGAACCTAGAACCAAAAAATCGCTTTTCAATTCATCTTTTAAATAATCCTTATACCAGCTTTTAAAACGGGGAAGCCACTCACATTCAAAGCCGAAATACACAGGAAATTCCGCCTCCGCTGCAGCCTCCTCAACAAGGCTCTTATACAAATCAACTTCACTCCCGTGCATTCTGCAATAACTCCAAGAAGAATCGGGATACGGACAATGGTCGGAAAATCCTAAAGCCGAACATGAAAATTTAGAAGCTTCTTTTACATAATCAATAGGACGCCCTTCGGCATGCTTACATAAATAAGTATGGGTATGAAAATTGCTGATTTTTTTATTATTCATAAAATTCTCCGAAGCGGCAGTTATTGTAATAAGGCTATAGCCTGCTCTTATTTTCTTAAAATTTTAGCTCATTTTGCAAATAAAACTAAAGAGTTTTTAAAATTTATACAACCGTATTTTGTAAAGTTATACTTTTTCCTTTTCTTCCTTTAATTTTGCGGTAACCTTCGATTGCCGAGCCAGCCTTCCGGCCAATAAACGTGAAAGGAAAACTCCGTAATGCGGATACGATTCAATTAAATTCATAAAATTCATTTTAGGAATTTTTACCAACGTTCCTTCTCCTATAGAAACTACGGTTGCAGACCTTCTATCGTTCATTAAAAAAGCCATTTCTCCGATAAAAATATCGGCCGGCGTTAATACGGACATCAGTTTATTATCTACATAAACCGCATATCTTCCCGAGCTTATATAAAACAAATTGTTCGAATCTTCATTTTCACGGCATACAATTTGCATATGTTTAAATGCAAGAACCTGTTGAGATTTTAAAATTGCAGGCGTCAAGTTTGCAATATTCTTTTGATTTATAACTTCAAAAGAAACTTCATTTCCGATAGTATTGTACGTCATATTTTTTACAAAACCTTGCGCCAGTTTAATTCCCATTCCATGCAGACCTGCCTGAAAATCCGCATCCAACTTGGATTTCCAATCAAATCCTCTTCCTTCATCTCTTATTTTTATTTTAGTTTTTTCAAGCGAAATATTATATGTAATATATATTTTTTTAGATGCAATTTCCGGGTTTTTTTGTTTTTCCGCAATTAAAGCAAGCATATTTTTACCTGCCTTAAGCCATGCATTTTTTTCTTCATAGGAAATATCGCAGTTCCCGTGTTCAACCGCATTTAAAAGAAGCTCCATCATAGCGCTTTGCAACCCGGAACGTTCTTCATCGCTTATACGGTCGGTATTATATAAATAAGTTCCTATTAAATTTGCATAAAACACAATTTCAAACGGGTCGGTATCGCTTACAAACTGACCGTGCTCCTGTGCATCATGCTGTTGCTGCATTCCCCTGTTAAAAAGAAAATGCTGCTGTTGATGTAAAATTTTAATAATTTGCACGGCATTTTTTTCAAAATCTCTCCGCGTACACACAAATAAAAAGTTGGGCTCTTTTTGCTGTTCCAGTTTCATTTTTTCGGAATTCGTATTTGTAATTGCAATTACTCCTCCGAATAAAAGCCAAGGGTCTTCTTGAACTATTTTCAAACATGCATTACCGTCAATATTTTCATCACCGAAATCTATAATTTTTATTTCCGGCATTTCATATTTAAAAAACGAAACGACACTTGCATAATTACTCAACTCAACAATGCCGATATTTTCAATCTTACCGACTGCATATTTTATAGCGTCTATAGTTGTTCTAACAGTACTTACAATAGGGACTTTTTTCATAAATTATTTCCTTACAAATGATATGTAGCATTATAGCATAAATTTAAAATACATACTATACTGTAACGATGAGCAAATTATCGTTTTTAAAAGGAAAACCGCTGCCTTTGGGCGCAAAGGTAAATTCTTACGGAGTAAATTTTTGCGTGTTTTCAAGACACGCTTCTTCAGTTACATTACATTTGTTTGAAAATGAAAAAGACGAAAAACCTGCATTCAGTTTTAAACTTGACCCGAATATAAATAAAACCGGAGACCTCTGGCATATTTTCGTCAAGGGCCTAAAAAAAGGAGCTTTTTATCTTTATACTGCAAGCGGGCTTTTTTCACCTTATGAAGGACATTTATTTAATGAGAATAATTTCTTGCTGGACCCTTATGCAAAACAACTTACCGATTCCTCTATTTTTAATTCGGAGCAAACAAAAAAATTCAGGCTGAATAAGCAAAACGGAGAGGCGTTTTTCAATACGGAAAAAACGGCAAAAGGCTTTCCAAAATGTATTGTAATCGACGATGAAGAATTCGACTGGGACAATGATTCCCCCATAAATTTACCCTTGCATAAGTGTATTATTTACGAAGCTCATTTAAAAGGAATGAGTTTTTTAAATACCCGCATCGATGAAAAAAAACGCGGAAAATTTTCAGGCCTTATCGAAGTTATTCCATATTTAAAAAAGCTGGGCATTACATCGCTTGAGCTCTTACCCGTTTTTGAATTCGATGAAAATGAAAATTTTAATAAAAATCCTACAACCGGAGAAACCTTAAAAAATTATTGGGGCTACAGCACCTTGTCATTTTTTGCGCCTAAGACATCTTATGCGGAAAATCCGAAAAATGCCGTAAACGAATTTAAATTTATGGTCAAGGAATTTCATAAAGCGGGTATAGAAATTATTTTAGATGTTGTATTTAATCACTCGGCGGAAGGGAATGAAAACGGAGCGGTTTTCTCATTTAAAGGTTTTGATAACTCAATTTATTATCATCTTGAAGAAAACAAAAGTTTATACAAAAACTATTCGGGCTGCGGAAATACTGTAAATGCTTCTCACCCCGCCGTCGGTCAATTTATTATAGACTGTCTGCGCTATTGGGTTACTGAAATGCATATCGACGGCTTCCGTTTTGATTTAGCTTCAATATTGGCCAGAAACAAGGACGGAAATATAGAAGCCGCCTCTTCTTTATTAAATGCAATAGAAGAAGACCCCGTTTTACGCTCCACAAAAATAATTGCGGAACCTTGGGACGCTGCCGGAGGTTATATGGTAGGAGCATTCCCCGGAAGATGGGCCGAATGGAACGATTTATATAGAGATGCCTTAAAAACTTTTTGGCTTCAACCTAATCCCGATATTAGAAAATTGGCAACCAGAGTAACGGGCTCTTCGGACTTATACTTAAAAAACGGAAGACGCCCGTATCAATCCGTAAATTTTATTTGTTGCCATGACGGCTTTACACTGTATGACTTACTCAGCTATTCTCAAAAACACAATGAAGAAAACGGCGAAAACAATAATGACGGCTCAAATAATAATTTCAGTTTTAACCACGGAACGGAAGGGCCCGCCTGTGATAAAATAGAAATTATACGTAAGCGTATGGCTAAAAACATTTTAATAGCCCTTTTACTTTCCGCAGGAACTCCTATGTTAAACATGGGTGATGAAGTTTTCAGAACTCAAAACGGTAACAACAATGCTTATTGTCAGGATAATTTTATTTCGTGGTTTGACTGGTCTTCAGTTAATACAAACAATGATTTATTTGAATTTACTAAAAAACTTATTAACCTCAGAATAACACATTTTTCTTTTATACGAAAAAGTTTTTTCACAGGCATTGCGAAAGCATACGGAGCAGGAAGCGACCTTCAATGGTTTAACAGCGAAGCTAAAACACCCGATTGGAACTCCCCGTCAAGTTTTCTGGCCTTTTTAATTGACGGAAATAAAATCAACTTGGAAAGCGATTGTAACGATAATGATTTTTATATTATGTTTAACGGCTACGATTCCGATATTACAGCAAAATTACCGGCACCTTCTTCAGGCGGACTGTGGCACCGTTTAATCGATACTTCGTATCCGTTTAAGGAAGATTTTATAGACGAAAATAAAACGGAAGAAATTCAAAATCAGGACATATATGTGGTTTTTGCAAAAACAGCCGTAGTACTGATTTCAAAATAAAATTTTATTATGCGGTAAAGAATTTCAAAAACATATAAACGTGTTTTTTATTTTTATAATACATAATACTCTATTGAATTAACGCTTAAAAAAAGGTATTATGTAGGTATGTATTTACAGCCTTTTTCATGGATGATATTGGTTTTTGTAGATCTCTTTTTGCTTGTTTTAGCATACGTTCTTTTTTCCAGCATTTCTAAAAAAGCAAGCGGTGAAAAACTCAAGGAAACCGGAAAGCGCGGCGACCCGGGAGTTTGTCCCGTATGCGGTTATATTTTAAAAAAAAGGAGAACAAGTTAAATCGGCCCTTTATCCGGGAGATGATGATAGGCTATGCTATATTTACGGCTGTCCTCATTGCTACCCTCTTTGCGAAGCGGGCTTGCAGAGAAAATGCCCCGTATGTAACGAAAAAATGGGGCAGGAAGCTCATCTTATTGCACGTTATTTTGAACGAAGAAACGATAAAAAACGGATTCATATTTTAGGCTGCGCCAATTGCAGATTTAAAAATTGAATTTAAAAAACGGGTTGCAGACCGGAACGGCTTAAATCTTACGCATAAATAAAAACACCCCTAAAAACTTTAACTTTTTAGGGGCAAAAAAGTTAAAACAATATCATATCAGTTTTTATTAACTTCCTTATCTTCAATCATATCCGACATTTCGGCAACGCAGTATGTACATACAAGGTCGCCTGTTACGTTATTCATTGTTTCAAACATATCCAATATGGGGTTAATACCTAAAGCAAGACCTACTATAATTGCAATTTGGTCGGCACCCAAATTCATATTTTGCAAGATAATAAAAAGAAGCATTAAACTTCCGCCGGGAACTCCTCCGGCACCTACCGATACCAAAACCGTAGTTATTACCAAAACCAACAACGGTATAAACCCCATTTCGGCTCCGAACATATTGGCAGCTAAAACCGCAAACATAGGTAAGTGAACGCAAACACCGTCCATATTTACCGTAGACCCGAGCGGCAAAGAAAAAGATGAAAGATTATCACTTATTCTAAGTTCTTCTTTTGCCGTTCTAAGTGAAACCGGCAAGGTGGCAGCGGAACTCCTCGTAACAAAAGAAGTCAACATGGGTTCACGCAGTTTTAACATAACCGTTATAGGATTTTTCCTTGTGGAAACCGCTATCATAATAGGGTAAACTGCAAATACCATAACAATAATACCTATTACTACACCTAAAGTAAGCATTATATAAGGACCGAATAAACTGGACCCGTATTGTGCAAAATTTACCGAAGTAAGACAAAATACACCTATCGGGGAATAAGCTAAAATCCAATCTACCATTTTAAATACGGTTTCTTTACAGGTTTCAATTATATTTAAAAATTGAGCCGCTCCTTCACGTAATTTCGGATTTTCATTCTCCGAAATTATTTTAAGAGCGATGCCGAAAGCAATTGAAAAAACTATTATGGCAAGAAAATTCCCCTGAGCCAAGGCTTGGAACGGATTTTGAAACATACTTAAAAATACATCGGCTAAAGAACCTGCAGAAGCGGGATTTACTTCGCCTGCCGCACTTTTCATTAAAGCAGCCCATTCCGTGTGGGAAGTCCCCGCACCCGGATTAAAAGCTACCGCCAAAAACGACCCGACAATTGCCGCAAAAAGAGATGTTATAAAATACCAGATAATTACTTTTATTCCTATTTTTCCGAATTCTTTTGTAGGCAAAGAGGCCGCACCGGAAATCAGAGAAAGTAAAATTACCGGAATAACTATCATTTTTAACATTGAAACCAGAATTTGTCCGAAAGGCTGAATCCATGATACATATCCGTCAATGTTAACACCCGACTGCCATAATATAATACCGGCAGCCAAACCGAGAATGAATGCGCCTAAAATCATCCAAACAAGCTTTTTATTCATTAAATTCCTCCTGTTAAAAGCATAGCACCATTTTACCATTGAAACTTTAAAAAAGCAAGCATTTTTTTTATAAATATACCGGAGAATTTAAAACGGGATATTTACAGAAAAACCTATCAAACCTTAATTTTATAAGCAAAACCGGCTGACAAACGGAATTTTATTTTGATTTCTATGATATAGATTTTTTTTCAAAATACTGTTAAAATCAAATCGAAATGAATTTGGTCAGTACACGAAACGGTAAAAAAACGGTTACTTTTTATGAAGCGGTTACGAATTGTATCCCTGAAGACGGCGGACTTTATATTCCCGCCGATACAATGGACTTAAGCCCATGGATTGAACATCTTAACGAAAATTCCACATTTGCCTCCATTGCAGGAACTTTAACTTCCGCATTGCTTAAAAACGAATTCAGCCCCGCCGTATCCGAACGTATTGCGGCTTCCGCTTTCGGTAATTACAGCCCACGCCTCCGCCAATTGGACGATAGACTCTTTCTTTTAGACCTTTTTCACGGCCCTACCGGCTGTCATAGGGATTTCGGCTTTTTATGGCTGGCTTCGGTACTGGAACACATTCTTACAATGACGAATGAAACCGCCTTAGTATTGGCAACAGGCACAAAAAAGAACGGAGCAGGTATGGCTGCCGCTTTCGGCAATAAAAAACGGCTTAAAACCCTTCTTATTCACCCTAAAGGATTTGCGGCGGGAATCCCTGAAAAATATCTTGCGGAAAACGGAGGCTCAATATACTCCGTAGAATGCGAGGGTTCCATTAAAGACGTAGAAAATTTAAAGCGGTCGGTATATCTTGACAAAAAACTTGTAAAAGAGTATCGTCTGACCTTAGCAAACACTGTAAACATCGGAAGGCTTTTACCTCAAATGTTTTTTTATATTTTTGCTTTTACGAGGTTTAGAAAAAGCTCTTTCGGTGAAATTTACTATGCATTACATTCAGGGAACTACGGAAATTTGGCGGCAGGTCTTTATGCGTGGAAAAACAGCCTTTCGCTTAACGGGTTTATAACGGATTCCACGCAAGAATTATGCGGAGACGCCGAAGGCGAATGTTTTTGTAAAACCCTTAATATTCCGCTTGACCGAAGAAGTGCGGCAGACCCGATAAGTCCTTCAAATATTGAAAGACTTGAACGTATTTTTGAAATAAGCCCTGCAGTTATGAAGGCTTTAATTTTTCCGGAACCCGTAGAGCCCGCAGATTATTCAAAATATATTCGTACGGCATATCATAAATACGGCATTATGTTTGATACTTCAACAGCCGCAGCTTACGGTGCAGCCGTTAAAAGCCGTTTTATAAACAAACACGGACAAGAAACTCTGGTTCTTATTTCAAAAGACCACCCCGCTTACGAATCCGACATAATAGAAGCTGCATGCGGCGAAAAACCGAAACGGCCTAAATATATGGAAGATTTGGAAAAACCCATAAAAAATATAAAAAAAATACGGGTGTCTAAACAAGAAATAGAAAATATGTTAAAATATATGACGAGGTGAACTATGGCATATAAACTTGACGGTGCAAAATTCCAAACCTTGGAAGAGCTTGTAGAAGCATTGTACCCTATTTACTCCGATAAAATGAGCGAAGAAGAATTTAAAAAATATGCGGAAGAAAATGCCGAAAAAACTTAACTAAGAATTAATTTTAAAACTTGACATTTTAAATTAAATTAGAGGGGGTATCATGCAAGTTAAAGTTAGATACGCTCCGTCGCCGACCGGTTTTCAGCACATAGGAGGCGTACGGACTGCTTTGTTTAATTATTTATTTGCCCGGTCAAAGGGCGGCAAATTCGTTTTACGCATTGAAGACACGGACCGAACGAGGTATAGCGAAGAATACGAGCAAAACCTTTACGATACGCTTGAATGGCTCGGGCTTGAATGGGATGAAGGAGGTTCAAAAGGCGGCCCTTGCGCTCCTTACGTGCAATCACAAAGGTTTGATCTTTATAAAAAATATGCTCAAGAGCTTGTAGAAAAAGGCTGCGCTTATTATTGCTTTTGCGATTCGGAGAGGCTGGACAGAATAAGAAAAATTCAAACTATGAACAAAATGCCTCCCGGCTATGACAGGGCGTGCCGCAATTTAACCGAAGAAGAAATCAGAGCAAAATTGGAAGCGGGAACGCCCTATGTTATCCGCCTAAAAGTTCCGCTTGAAGGCTCTACAAAATTTAAAGATGCTCTTTTAGGCGATATTGAATGGAAAAACGAAGATATTAATCCCGACCAAATTTTACTTAAAAGCGACGGATTTCCTACATATCACCTTGCAAATATCGTAGACGACCATCTTATGGGCATAACTCATGTAATGCGGGCACAAGAATGGCTGCCTTCAACACCTATGCATGTAATTATGTATAAGGCTTTCGGGTGGGAACCGCCCGAATTTTGCCACCTTCCCATGGTTATGGGAAACGACGGCCAAAAACTGTCCAAAAGGCACGGAGCTACAAGCTGTAACGAATTCCGTAATAAGGGTTACTTAAAAGAAGCGATTATAAACTATGTTGCTATGCTCGGATGCTCTTACGAAGACGGAAGAGATATGTATACCCTCCCCGAATTGGAAAAACTTTTCAGTGTCTCGCATTTAAACAAGGCTCCCGCCGTTTTCGATTATAAAAAATTGGAATGGTTTAACGGTCAATATATGCGGGAAAAAACCGATGAAGAATTATTCGATTTAACTTGGCCTTATATCGCAAATTCGGGTATTTTCGGAAAAATTGACGAAGAAGAATTAAAAAAAGCGGGCTGCCGTTTTGAAAATCAAACCTATTTAAAACCCACTGCGGAACAAAAAAATATCTTAATGAAGGTAATGCCTTTAGTAAAAGAAAGACTTCACCTTTTAAGTGAAATAAGCGCAATGGTACGCTTTTTATTTGAAGAGCCCGCCATACCTCCGGTTGAAGAAATTATTCCTAAAAAACTCGATGCGGAAACTACAAAAAAGGCATTACAAAAGGCTTGCGAAGTTATGCCTAAAATCAAAGACCTGGATGAACACACGGCAGGCGAAATCTTTAGAGCCGAAGCCGAAGCTATGGGCATTAAAATGGGAGACTTTATGATGCCTATCAGAATGGCCGTTACGGGCAGCAGAATAAGTCCGCCGCTTGTAGGTTCCATTCAAATATTGGGAATCGATAAGGCTGTAAAGCGCATCGAAAAAACAATACAAGACAGATTTTAAACCGTACGGAGCTTGTTTTTTAATAAAAACGAGCTCTTTTATTTTTAGTGTTACCATTTATCCGCAGAAATTATTTAATACTTGCAGATTATACTGCAATATGATATTCTTAATTTAAAAACTGGAGAGATTAAATGAAATTAAAACATCTTTTTGTCTTTTTTCTTTTTATAGGAGCCGCCTCTTTTTTAAAAGCTCAAGCGGTATTATCGCCCGAAGTGCTCGAAAAATTAAACAATGCGGTGTTTGAAGTTATCGTTTTAAAACCTGCAGAAGGTAATTTAAAATACGAAAAAAAACTTCCTATGGAAAGAATCCCCTTTGCTATCCGTAACGATAAATACTTCCCTATAGGAACGGCTTTTTTAATGGACGACGGTTTATTTTATTCCGCAGCCCATGTGTTTAACTTAAATGAAGAATCCTTATACGGCGACTATTATATAAGGTCTTATACCGGTGATATTTACAAAGTAGACACTATAACATCTTACTCAACCAATAGAGATTTTATTTCTTTTACCGTATCCGGATATAAATATACCGAAGGCATGGGATTAAGTGTAGAAAATAAAATTTTACTAAACACGCAAACCTTTTCCGTAGGTAATGCATTGGGAGAAGGAATTATTATAAGACACGGTCTACTTACAAGCCAAACCTTTGAACAGGAAAACGGAGAGTGGAAATGGCTGAGATTTTCAGCCGCCGCAAGCCCCGGAAATTCCGGCGGACCGCTCATTACTCCGGAAGGCGGCGTATTGGGAATAATTACAATGAAAAGCTCAAATGAAAATCTTAACTATGCACTTCCTTTTTCGGAAACAAAAAAAATAGAACCAAATACGGGAATTACACATATAAGTATATACTATGTTATGCCGAACATTTTTGAAGAAAAATTCTTTTATGAATATAATCATAAACAAAAACTTCCGCAAAAAATTTCCGATGTAAAGAAAAATATCCTTTCGGATTATAAAACCTTTACTGCAAATATAGTAAAAGATATACAAACAAAATTCGACTTTTCCGGAAATGAATCCTTTGCTAAATCTTACGGCTCGCAGGAAATTATGTACAACTCATGGCTGCCGTCATTTCCGCTTACGATAGTACGGGAAAGCAACAAAAAATGGGACTTATTCATTCCGAATAATATAAATGAATATAAACTGCCCCAAAACGGAAAAATTTCTTACGGAACACTGCTTAACTCGTTAACGGTTATGATAAAAAAACCGGATAACATAACGCAAAAAGAACTTATCTCTTCTCCCGATTTATATATGGATTATATTTTACAGGCGTCAAGATTATACCGTCCTATAGGCAACGAGCGTATACCTATAACTTCTTACGGAAAACCCGTTCGCTCCCAAAAACATACCGATGTTCACGGAAGAACATGGCTTGTAAATTTTTGGGAATTACCGTTTGCCGATGCTGAAGTTATAAGTTACGCATTACCCCTTCCGGGAGGCCTATACATAATGTCAAAAATAGACTCCACTTCCGAAACAAGAAACGGACACAATCTTGATTTGGCATTTATAAGCGACTACGTTATCCCGTCATATTCGGGTTCTTTTAATGATTGGAAAGAATACCTGGCCCTCGGCGATTCGGGTTATTCTTTGGACCCTGTTTTTTCTTCTATGAAATTCGATTTTAATAAAAAAGAAACAATGATAAAAACGGGAGATTACGACCTGCATATTCCTCAACAATTGTTTTCAAGCGATAAGGATACTACATTAAAAGCGGCAATAGGCTTTTATCTGGAAAATAATAAACTTAAATTTGATGTACAAGGTATTCAATTATCTACAAATATCCGAAACGATAACTACACATATATAGGGTTTTCAAAAATTCTCAATCCCCCGGAAGATGCTCCTCAAACAATGACAGATAAATGGATTCAAAAAATAGATAAGGCAGCGCCCTTTAATGCAAAACCATATAATGAAAATCAATATACATTTTATGACGAAATTTTATTCCCTGACGGTATACCTGTAGAGGAAAAAAATAAATTACAGTATCTTTATCATCTTAATCTTGCACTAAAACAGCAAAATCGATTTGAAGAAATTGAAAAATTTGCAAAAGAGATGAAAAATTTATTGAAATTACCGAAGGCCAAAATAAAAAAATAGCTTTTTGAGTGAAAAGACACCTAAACGGTATGAAAAATATTTTCATACCGTTTTAAAAGTTTTTTCAATCTATGTAATATAATTGACTTTTTACAAATATGGTGTTACAGTATTGTTATGCAAACAATACAGGGAAAATATAATAAAGCAAATGTAATGATTGATTCCATAGATTCGGAAACGGAAAAACAAATTAAAACGTTTCTTAATCATAAAGCATTTGAAGGCACTAACATTGCTGTAATGCCTGATTGCCACGCAGGAAAAGGCGCCGTTATCGGATTTACTATGAATATGGATAAATATATCATTCCCAACATTGTAGGTGTAGATATAGGCTGCGGAATTTTATCTGCACAGCTAAATATTAAAAATCCGAATCTTGCAGAACTCGATAATTTTATTAAAAAAAACATTCCAAGCGGTACTTCCGTTCACCGTGTTCATAAAGTCGATAATAAAGAATTTGAAGAAGAAATTATCGAAGAGTCGAAAAAAGTAAATATGGATACCGATAGGGCTTTAAAAAGTGTAGGAACCTTGGGCGGAGGGAATCATTTTATAGAACTTGGAAAAGATTCTCAAGGCAGGTTTTGGCTTACAATTCATTCAGGGAGCCGAAACCTCGGATTGCAAATTGCGGTTTTTTACCAAAAAAAAGCAAAAGAAATTTTGGAAACCTCGGGAATTCTTTCCGAAGAAGATAAAAATTTGGAATACCTGCTTACGGAAAGTACCGAAGGCAAAGCCTATCTTCATGCAACTTATTTTGCTCAAAAATATGCAAAAGCAAACCGGCTTAAAATGATAGAGCTTATTTCAGAATTTTTAAATACGGAACCCGTAGAATTGGTAGAATCCGTTCATAATTTTATAGGCAATGACGGTATTATCCGCAAAGGAGCAACTTCTGCAAAACTTGATGAAAAACTTATTATTCCGTTTAATATGCGCGACGGACTTGCTTTTTGCCGCGGAAAAGGGAATGATGTATATAATCAATCCGCCCCTCATGGAGCAGGCAGAATTATGTCGCGTACCAAGGCCTTCGCGTCTCTTTCGTTAAAAACATTTCAAAAAGAAATGTATAATGCCGGAATCTTTACTACAACCGCAACAAAAAACACTTTGGACGAATCTCCAGCCGCTTACAAAGATAAAGAAATCATTTTAAAACATATAAAACCCACTGCCGATATAAAAGACTTTGTAAAACCGGTTTATAATTTTAAATCTCCGAATTAAATATTTTTAATAATCATATATGTAATAAAAAACATTCGCAATAAAAAATTATAAACAAAATATCAAATTGAGGATTTTCCGCTATAGAATATAAATAAAAAAAATTGCTATAATACAGCACGTAAAATGTAATTCACATTTTAGAGGAGTTGTAGTATGAAAGAGGGTTTAAAAAAAATACCTTGAAAAATCGGGCGCCGATGCAAAGCTGCCTATGATTGCATATTTAGCCAATTTGGACCAGGTTGCCTCGGTGTATCCTGAAATTGCATCAAGTATCGTAAAAGAAATAGAAAACCAGCGCAGTCACTTAAAATTGATTGCAAGCGAAAACTATTCTTCACTCAGCGTCCAAGCCGCTATGGGAAACCTGCTTACCGATAAATATGCGGAAGGATTCCCCGAACACAGATATTACGGAGGATGCGAAAATGTAGATGCAGTTGAAACGGCAGCCTGTAACGAAGCCTGTAAAATTTTCGGTGCCGAACACGCCTATGTACAGCCGCACTCCGGTGCAGATGCAAATATAGTTGCTTATTGGGCAATCTTAAACGCAAAAGTAGAAGAACCTTTTTTAAAAAAATTTGAACAAGTCGTAGACGGAAAGGTTAAAAAAATGAGCCTTGAAGGCTTAAGTCATAAAGATTGGGAAGAACTTCGCCGCGAATTGGGTAACCAAAAGTTAATGGGTTTGGATTATTATTCCGGAGGACACTTAACGCACGGTTATGTTCAAAACGTTTCTTCCAAAATGTTTAAAACCTGCTCTTACACCGTAGATAAAGAAACCGGCGAATTAAATTATGATGAAATTGAAAAACAAGCCATGCAGGAAAAGCCTCTTATTCTTTTAGCAGGCTACAGCGCATATCCCCGAAAAATAAACTTTAAACGCTTTAGGGAAATTGCCGATAAATGCGGAGCGGTTTTAATGGTAGATATGGCACACTTTGCAGGGTTGGTAGCCGGAAAAGTTTTTGAAGGCGAATATAATCCCGTTTTATGGGCTGATGTCGTAACTACCACAACACATAAAACCTTGCGAGGCCCGCGTGGAGCAATGGTTCTTTGCAAAAAAGAATTTGCCGAATTCGTAGATAAGGGCTGCCCCCTCGTAATAGGAGGCCCTCTTCCTCATATAATGGCGGCTAAAGCCGTAGCATTCCGCGAAGCTGCAAGCAAAGAATATCAAGATTACGCACATAAGGTACGCGACAATGCCGCCGCTCTTGCAAAAGAATGTATGGCTCTGGGTATGAAACTTCAAACAAACGGTACGGATAACCATTTAATGCTTATTAATGTAACAAAATACGGTTTAAACGGCAGACAGGCGGAAACTGCAATGTCCGAATGCGGGGTTACGCTTAACCGAAACAGCTTACCCTTCGACCCGAACGGACCTTGGTGGACAAGCGGATTGCGTGTAGGAACACCGGCTGTTACAAGTTTGGGAATGGGCGCTGCTGAAATGAAGCAAATCGCTTCCATTATCGATAGGGTTTTAAAAGCTTCAAAACCCGGCGTTACAAAAAGCGGTGCTCCAAGCAAAGCAAATGTAGTTGTTGACCCTACCGTAAAAGCCGAAATTCAAAAAGAAGTGGACGAGATTTTAAACAAATTCGTCCTTTATCCTGAACTGGATTTGGACTTTTTAAAGAGTATTTACTGCTGACATCTTAACAGATACATAAAAACAAAGCCGTTTAAAGAATAAATTTTAAACGGCTTTTTTCTTACTTTTTATCCCGTTCAATTTTTCCGTTCACGTACAACATAACACATAAATCCCTTGATTTTTTTCTTTTTTTGTATAAAATTAAATGAATATGAAACGAAAACTTGTAACCTCGGCACTGCCGTATGTAAACAACTATCCGCATTTAGGAAATCTGATTCAAGTATTATCTGCGGACGTATTTGCCCGTTTTTGCCGCTTAAAAGGGTTTGAAACGCTTTATATCTGCGGAACCGACGAATACGGAACAGCTACAGAAACTAAGGCTGCAGAAGAAAACAAAACACCGCAAGAACTTTGCGACTTTTATCATGCTCACCATTCCGAAATTTACAATTGGTTTAACATTGCTTTTAATTATTTCGGCCGAACTTCTACGCCTCAGCAAACTGAAATAACCCAATCAATTTTTAACGATTTGGAAAAAAACGGATATATAACCGAACATACGATTGAACAGCTTTACTGTCCTTCGTGTAAACGGTTTTTAGCGGACCGCTATGTATTGGGCGAGTGCCCCTCCTGCGGTTATAAAGACGCACGAGGCGACCAATGCGAACATTGCGGGAAACTTTTAGACCCTACGGAACTGAAAACACCCCGATGTTCTTCTTGCGGAGAAATTCCCGAAGTACGAAAAACAACGCATCTTTATATTAATCTGCCTAAAATTGCTCCGGAGTACGAAAAATGGCTTTCTGCGGCTTCTAAAGAAGGAAACTGGTCTAATAACTCCATTCAAATTTCCAGGGGTTGGCTGCGCGAAGGCTTACAGGAACGCGCCATTACCCGAGATTTAAAATGGGGAATTCCCGTTCCGAAAAAAGGTTTTGAAAATAAGGTTTTTTATGTTTGGTTTGATGCTCCTATAGGGTACATTTCCATTACAAAATGCTGGGCGGATTTAACCGGCAGCGATTGGAAAACATGGTGGCTGGACCAAAACGATGTGGAATTATTTCAGTTTATCGGAAAAGATAATATTCCGTTTCATACCGTAATTTTTCCGTGTTCGCTAATAGGTTCAGCCAAAAATTGGACTAAATTATTCCATATGTCGGGCTCCGAATACCTTAACTACGAAAACGGAAAATTTTCGAAATCAAAGGGTGTAGGAGTTTTCGGAAATGATGCAAAAGAATCCGGAATTCCTGCCGATATATGGCGCTTTTATATTTTTTACAACCGTCCTGAAAAAAACGACACGCAATTTACTTGGAAAGACTTTCAAGAAAGGGTAAACAGTGAACTTATCGGAAATTTATGTAATCTTGTAAACAGAACGGCAACCTTCGTATCAAGATATTACGACGGAAAAATACCCGAGGCATTAAATATACAGCAAGAAACTTCGGACGGAACTTTAAAAACACGTGAAGATATTAAAAATATTATTTCACATTTAAGAAACGAAGCGGAAAAAAGCTTTAAAAAAATTACCGAACTTTCCGATTGGGCTAATTTACGGGACGCTTTTCATGAAGTATTTAACCTATCTTCCGTTGCAAATAAGGCATTCCAGGACGGAGAACCGTGGAAAACACGTGAAACGGACCCTCAATTTGCAGGCGCTTTAATTTCCGAACTTTGTTATTTAATAAAAGACTTACTTATTCTAATTCACCCGTTTATGCCGCAATATGCGGATAAAGCTGCGGGCTTTTTCGGTATTAAAATTTGGTCCGGTAATATTTTCGATGAAAAAGCTCCCGACTTTAAAAAGCCTTGCGGTGATTTTTTATCATGGAAAAATTTGGGAGAAAGAACGGGTCTTAAAACCGTAGAAAATCCCGTTATTATTTTTAAAACACTGGAAAACAAAATAATTGACGCTTATCGCGAAAAATATTCCGGTAATCAAAGGACAAGGAAAATGGACGAAAAAGAAACCGTAAACACCGAAAAGCAAATTGAACCTCAAACGGAAAAAATTCCGGCTTCGCAAATATTTTCGAAAAAAATTGCTTTAAAAACAGCACGTATTGTTGCTATCGAAAAACATCCCGATGCGGATAAATTATACATAGAAAAACTGGACGACGGTTCAGGAACCGAAAGGACAATTCTTTCAGGTCTTGTTCCGTTTTTAACGGAAGATGAGCTTTTAGGTAAAACCGTTATTATTGCGGACAATTTAAAACCCAGAAAAATGAGAGGTATCGAATCTTTCGGAATGCTTTTAGCTGCAAGCTGGTTCGATGAAGAAAAAAAAGAACACGTTGAAATTTTACAAGCACCGTGGGCAGCTCCGGGAACGCCCGTCATTCTCGAAGGAGACGTAACCGACCCCGAAAATACCGAAGACGTTTCCGCCTTTTACGCACAAAAACCCGAGTCAATCGATGCAGATACGTTTTTTTCCGCCCCCATTTTAATAGAAAATTACATTCCGCAAATAGAAGGTAAAAAACTTTTAGCAGCCGGGCGCGAATTAAAATTGGAAAACGTAAAAACGGGAGAAGCCGGGTAAATATACAATAAGCAAAAAAATTTAAGGTGAAAAATGATTTTTATTGAAAACAACAATTTGGACCCTGCATTAAACCACGCTATCGAGTTATACGTTATGGATAAATATAACGATGACGTATTTATGCTGTGGCGTAATAACCCCTGTATACTTATCGGAAGATACCAAAATATAAACTTGGAAGTAAATTTGGAATTTACAGCCTCAAACGGAATTGAAGTTGTACGCCGCCTTTCAGGCGGCGGGGCAATTTATTGCGATACGGACAATATGCAATACACCTTTATAACAAAAAAACCTCAAACAAAAATAGACGATTCCTTTAAAAATTTTGCAAAACCTGTAGTAAATGCTCTTAAATCACTGGGTTTAAATGCCGAATTTACCGGAAGAAACGATATCCAAATTAACGGTTTAAAAGTAAGCGGTAATGCGCAATTTTACAAAAACGGAAAAGTAGTACATCACGGAACCTTACTTTTTAAGGCAAACACTTACAACTTATCAAATGCCCTAAAGGCAAGAGACATTAAATTTAAAGGAAAAGAAGTTCAATCCATAGCTGCCAGAATAGGTTTTATAAGCAACTTTATTGATATGAGCGTTACGGAATTCAAAGACTATGTAGAAGCTTTTATAAAAAAAGAATATAATATTAATTCCGTTACCGTATTAACCGGCGATGATATGGAAGAAATAAAAAAAATAAAATCGGAAATTTTCGGAACAAAAGAATGGAACTACGGCATAAAACCTTTAAACAAAAACAGAAAATCCGAAAAATACTCTTGCGGTATTGTAGAAATAGATATAGACTATAAAGACGGAAAAATACAAGATATTACCATAGAAGGAGACTTTTTCGGAGAATTAGGTATAGATAATTTATGCAATATCCTAAAAGGTTCCGAATGTTCACGGCAAGCTGTAACGGAAACATTAAAAAATATAGAAATCGATAAATATATTAAATCTATGGAAAAAGAAATTTTTATTGATTATATTATGAGAATAATTGAGGCGGATACTTGCGATGGAAAAAAAAGAATTTGTTAAAAAACCCAAATGGCTTCAACTTAGAGTGCAAGGAGACGGTAACACCGCAAATGTTAAAAATTTAATACGCACTCTTAATTTACATACGGTTTGCCATGAAGCAAATTGTCCCAACCGAATGGAATGTTTTGCACGGCGTACTGCAACCTTTATGATTTTAGGAAGAAACTGCACACGGAATTGCACCTTTTGTAATGTTACAAGAAATAAACCCGACACCGTAGACTTACAGGAACCTGAAAATGTGGCAAAAGCGGTTAAAACATTACAGCTAAAACATGCGGTAATAACATCCGTTACCAGAGACGATTTACCGGACCAAGGAGCAAACCAATTTGCAGAAGTCGTAAGACAAATACGCAAATACAACCCCGATACGACCATTGAACTCCTAATTCCCGATATGTCCGGAAAAGAAGAGCTGTTAGACATAATCCTTGAAACAAAACCCGATGTTTTAAATCATAACGTAGAAACGGTTCCGGAACTTTATTCCAAAGTGCGTCCTGCCGCAAATTTTTTAAGAAGCATTAAGGTATTGGATTATTCCAAGAAAAAAGGCTTAAAAACCAAATCCGGAATTATGGTAGGTTTCGGAGAAACGGAAGAACAAGTAGTTAATGTTTTTTCGGCGTTAAGAAAAGCCGATTGTGATATGCTTACCGTAGGACAATATTTACAACCTACAAAACTGCATATACCGGTAACGGAATACGTTACACCGGAACAATTCGAAAAATACAGGGAAATAGCCTTAAAAATGGGTTTTAAACGAGTAAATTCAGGACCTCTGGTAAGAAGCTCGTATCATGCGGAGCCTATATAATAGTAATTTTCTTTAACCCGTTAAAATAAAAACTTATACTTTAATGTTTAATAAACGGCAATAACCTTAGGAACCTTCCACACGGAATTGTAAGAAACAATACCTAAAAATTCTTCCATACTTGAACTGAAAGAATAAGACCTTTCTTTTGCAGCCGTTTTGCTGTTGGAAGCCATAGGAGTTTGCAAAGTTTTTCCGTAAGAAAAAGCGACTCTAAATGCGTCAATATTGCCGAAGTACCAATTTTCTTTTTGAGGTATTCCCATATCAAAGGGAATAGCCTTAGCCATTCCTACATCTACAGGAACCCAGCCGAACCCTTCAAGATAAAATTCGGCCCACCAATGAGAATATGAAGTTTGTGAAACATCAACAATGATACCTGCAACAGGCTGTGCCGGAATTCCGCAAGCCCGTACAAGAGACACAAATAAAATTGCGGCATCATAAGTATCGGCTCTTTTTTCTGTAAGAGCATTTACGGGAGAAGAACCGGAATTAAGAGGCGAACTTGGGATTATATCCAAATTATTCAAAAGATAATTATAAATTCTTTTTACTTTATTATAAGGATTTTTTTCATTTTGAACGATTGATTCTGCCGTTTTTTGAATAACTTCGTTATTTGCAGGAATAAATTCGGTTGCAATCGCATAAGCATTATATAAGGCGGTATTTTGTTTCTGCCCTACACGAACATTTACAGGATTAATTTTAGTTGTAACTTCATAAGAATTTACACTATATTCCTGTCTTATATGAAGTCTGGTGGAAGAGCCTGAATTTTCATATTGATGAATTGAAGCTCCTTGGTAATTTTTTACAAACGGAGCAGGATTTATTGAAAGAATCTCAATACCGCGTTGAGAATAAGTTTCAACCGGAAGAGGAACTTTTAAAAAAAGAGTGTTTTTTTCTTCAGCACGTATATTGGAAACATCAACTTCCGCTGCAACTACAAGGTTTTTTTTATTTGCGCGGGTTTTTGTGCCTAACCTGTTTTTTAACCTAAAAGGAACGGCATTACTTAATCCCTTGGAAGTCAATACCGCTATAGCTCCGGAATCGGCACCGTCAGGTACTCGAATTTGAAGTTCTTCATTTGTCCATGTTATAAAATCAAAATCGGAATTTGAACAAAAAGAAGCGCCCACATCTTCACCCTTTTCGATTTTTGAAATCATGTCGGGTGTAAAATTGGGAATAAACATTACTTGAGAATTTCCGCGCGAGCCGCCGAAATTTTCCCCTATGATTTTAATAATACTTCCGACTTCCGCAAAATCCTTGCTTAATGCGTTTATTGAGGGAACCTCACTTAATATAAATCTATCCGCAATTACGGGAATCTCCGAAGCCGCAGCCAAAAAAGAGGGGTTGGATTTTTTATTTTGTACAACTACATATAAAAGCCCTGCCGATTGGTATTCGGGGAATTTAAATTCTATTTTATCTTCAGTCCATAAATCACAATTTTCCGACTGAATGATAGAATCTCCTATTTGTACCCATGATGAATTAAATTTATTACCGAAATGTTTCCCTTCTATTTTAATTATTGAGCCGGATTCCACAACCTGCGGCAAAACCGAAGTAATTACAGGCATTCGTACCGTAAAAGAAACTATAAATAAAATACCTGCCGCAATACTTCCCAAAGTCAAAAGAAAAATAAAAAATCTAAAAATAAAAAATTTTTTAAACAGATAGAAGAACTTATTACTCATTTTTTACAAATGTAATATCGAACTGTTCGGTATCTTTTACAGGTGCGGAGCCGAATCCGGGCATTTTTATATTCATTATATTTCCGCCGTATCCCATATCAACAGGTAAATAAAGATTTGTAAAATTATCAAAATTTATTACCCTCTTTTGTGTACTTACCGTAAAATTGGAATTTTTTATACCTAAAGTATGAAAATCTGTGAAATTAAATTTTTTAGGAGTTTCCGCGGTGATATTTGCGGCAGGAACTATCGGTTTAAAATTTGAAACCGTTGCCGTTTCGTACTGCACATCTTTATTGGTATTCATAATTAACATAGGGGTAAATACAAATAAAAATAAGGCGGCGGCGGCCAAAGCCGGAATAGGAATCTTTACGGATTTATAAAACCAGTTTTCTTTTTTTTCCGTGATTTTAGCCTTATTTAAGGCGGCTTGACGTTTTTCGCATAAACGTAAAAATGAACTTTCAATATCCAATTCGGGAGCTCCCGCAGTTGCCAATTTAAGACTTAAATTCCTATATGAATTTACAACCGCACGGCACTCGGCACAATCATTTAAATGGGCTTCGAGTTTTTCCTTCCACGGGGAAGGCAGCTCTCCGTCAACATAAACAGAGTATAAATCTTTATCCGGGCATATAGACATCATTTTCCCCCATATATTTGGATAATTGTTCGCGGGCTCTAAACACGCGTACTTTTACATTTCCTTCGGTTATTCCCAGAATGCTGCCGATTTCTTTATAGTTAAGACTTCCATATTCTTTTAATTGAAGCACAGCCCTTAAATTTTTAGGCAACTTTTCCATGGCATCTTGAACATAATTTATTGTTTCTTTTTTTAAAACCGCCTCTTCTCCCGTTTCGGCTTTTCTGGTATCTTCTTTAAATGCTTTTGCATAAGCCTTCCGTTCTCTAGCGCGTCTTTTTACATAATTCAGCGATGCATTTCTTGCAACCCTAATTAGCCAGTATTTTGCATCGTCTAATGAAGGGAATTCCATTTGTTTTTCACTCATCTTAATTAAAGAATCATGACAAATATCTTCCGCAGCGTCGGCCTCTCTTACAATATTATATGAAACATTATAAATTACTTGCATAAGAGCCTTATAAATTACTTGAAAATCTTCATCAACGGCAGCCCTAAGCATTTCTTTTTTATTAAACACGGTATACTCCAAAATGTTACAATTTTTATCAAAAAATTACGTTTTTTTTACCGATTAAATTCTTTTCCACGTAGTTTTTCCGTTTTGGTCTTCTAAAATTATTCCCAGAGCTTTTAAATTATCTCTTATTTCATCCGCTTGTTTATAATTCTTTTCAAATTTAGCGGCGGCACGTTTTTCGATTAATTTACAAATTTCAGCTTCATCTATTAAGTTATCCGAAAGATTTTGCAGTCCCGAAAGAATTTCGGCAGCTTCTTCTATCAGTTTTAACCCTAAAATATAATCCATTGAAGCAATTGCCGTTAAAGCCTGCTCCGGTTCTACAGTTTTATCTTTTACGAGGCCCTGCAACTCAGAAAGAGCTCGCGGTGTAGATAAATCATCTTCCATAGCTTCCATAAAATCGATAAAATATTTTTTTGCAGGTGAATCTTTTAAAATAGTCTTTGTTTTTTCCGCAGTTAAGGTATTTGTAAGATTTTTTAACTCTTCAATTTTTTCTTGAGAAAGCCCTTCAAGCAACTTTGAAATTTTCGTATTTAAACTTTTCCGTCCGTTTTTTGCGGTTTCCATAGCTTCCCACGAAAAAGTCAGTTGACTTCGATAATGTCCGCCTAAAAGTAAAAAGCGGTAATCAAGCGGAGAAAAACCTTTTTTTATTACATCTTCCAAAACAATAAAAGTTCCTGCGGATTTTGACATTTTCCCCTTATTCATTATAAGGAATTCGTTATGAAGCCAATAGTTTACCCATTTTTTTCCGGTTGCCCCTTCGGATTGAGCAATCTCATTGGTATGATGAACGCGTATATGGTCTATTCCGCCTTTATGAATGTCGAATTGCTCTCCCAAGTACTTTATACTCATTGCAGAACATTCAATGTGCCATCCCGGATAACCTCGTCCCCATGGGGAATCCCAAGTTAATGCATGATTTTCAAATTTACTTTTTGTAAACCAAAGAACAAAATCATAGGGATTACGTTTATTTTTATCTATTTCTATTCTGGCACCGGCTTTTAAATCTTCAAGATTGATATTTGCAAGTTCTCCGTATTTAGGAAATGTGGAAATATCGTAATAAAGATTTCCTCCCGACATATAAGTATGTCCGTTTGCTTCTATTTTTTTTATAAGGTTTATCATATCCGCAATATGTTCGGTCGCCTTACATACAATTCCCGGACGTTTTATATTAAGACGTTCGGTATCGTTAAAAAAGGCCTTAGTATAAAATTCCGCAATTTCCAAAACCGATTTACCGCGTTCTTCAGCCGATTTAAGCATTTTATCTTCACCTTCATCGGCATCATCGGTTAAATGTCCAACATCGGTAATATTCATTACATGAGTAACCTCATATCCTAAAGCTTCAAGCGTTTTTACAAGAATATCTTCAAAAACATAAGTCCGTAAGTTTCCAATATGAGCATAATCATAAACTGTAGGTCCGCATCCGTAAATTCCTGCATGGTTAGCCTTAATCGGTATAAATTCCTCTTTTTTGTTCCCCAAAGTATTGTGTAATTGTAAACTCATATTTTTCTCCCGTTTAATACAAAAAATTATCAAGTTTAAATAAAACTTAACAGCAGTTTCGAGCTTTTTTAATAAAATTTACATAATTTTATAAATATACTTTAAAATGAAGGGTTTTTCAAGTGGTAAAATATTAAGAATAGGGGATAACGGGGGCGCTTAGAAGCCCCCGTTTTGTTTTAATTTATTTAATAATTTCTTCGGCGGCTTCTATCGTCATTTTTTTAATATCGGTTAAATCGGCAGACATAATTATTTTTGCATTTTCCTCAATTGAACTTAACGCATTTATCCATTCTTGGGAAACCGTAAGTTTTGCGGCTTCCATTCCGCCTTGCAGCTGCGTCGATGCGGCAATTTTTTTAATACCTTCGGCGGTCGCTTCGGCAACGGCAACAATTTCTTTTGCTTGACCTTCCGCCTCGTTTATCATACGCTCTTTTTCGCCGGCGCTGATATTTACGGCTTCTTCGTAAGCCGCCCGCGAAAGATTAATCACGGTTTCCATTTCTCCTACGGAGCGTGCAATTTCGGCACGTTTTTCCCGCTCCGCCTTCATCTGATTTTCCATTGCTTCCATAATTGATTCGGAAACCCGTATATTTTGAATTTCGTAACGGGTAACCTTTACTCCCCAAGGGTCGGAAGCCTCATCTACGGCTTTTACAACTTGAGCATTTATTTGCTCTCTGGCTTCAAAGGTATCGTCCAAATCAAGCTGTCCTACAACAGAGCGCATTGTAGTCTGAGCTAAAAGAATTGTCGCATACCTATAATCCCTAATTCCGTAACTTGCTTTAATGGAATCGAAAACTTGCAAATAAAGAATTCCGTCTATCCTAACTTGAACATTATCCTTTGTAAAGCAATCCTGAGCGGGAACATCTATAGCCTGTTCTTTTAAAGTTTGTCTATAACGCACCTTATCTATAAACGGAAACAAAATATGAAATCCCGCATCAAGAGTCGCATGATATTTTCCGAGTCTTTCTACAATTAAAGTCATTTTATGAGGAACGATTCTTATACTCTTAAAAAGAGCTATAATAAAAACCAATGCAATAAGTGATACTATAACAGTTGAAACTATAAAATTAAGACTAGGCATTTATTCCTCCCTTACCTTTTACCTGCTCTTTTCCGGCATTTTTAATTATATCGGTAAGAGCCGCAAAACCTGCAATGTTTTCGGGATAAACCGAAACCTTGGATTTTTTAATAATATTTTCAAACCTTTGAATATAATTTTCGGCAAGGCGGATTCCCATCGCGGTTTTTCCTCCCGGCTGGGATAATGCGTCCGCAATAAGCCTTAATCCTTCAGCAGTTGCATTACTTGTTATTTCGATTGCTTTTGAACGGCCTTCCGCAAGATTTATTTTGCGTTGTTTTTCTCCCATAGCCTTGTTAATCGCTTCTTCTTTTTTACCTAAAGAAATATTTATACGCGATTGCTGCTTACCTTCACTTGAAAGAATATTTGCACGCTTTTCACGTTCCGCACGCATTTGTCTTTCCATTGCTTCCAAAATTGTTCTGGTAGGAGTTATATCCCGTATTTCATAGCGTGTAACTTTTATTCCCCAGTTATCGGAGGCTTCATCAAGGGCTTTTACTATATTATCGTTTAAACCCTCCCGTCCGCAAAAGGTTTTATCAAGCTCCATTTTTCCTATTTCGCTGCGCATAGTAGTCTTTGCAAGCTGTGCAACCGCATAGCGATAATTATCTATCCCGTAACTTGCTTTTACAGGGTCGAAAATTTTTAAATAAAGAATTCCGTCAACTTGAACTTGAACATTATCCGACGTGATACAAACTTGCGGGTCAACATCGAGAGCTTCTTCTTTTAAATTTTGCTTATAAGCCACCCTGTCAATAAACGGAACAAGAATATGAAAACCGGCCGTTAATGTACGCGAATATTTTCCCAAGCGTTCAATAACATAACTTTCCTGCTCCGGAACAACAACCGCAATTGTAAAAAGAATAAATACGGTTATTGCCGCTATAACATAAATAGTTATCATAATACCTCCTAATTAACATATACCGATATTTTAACAGATATTAAAAGGAATTACAATTACTTTTAAAAAAATTAACCGTAAAACCTATTTACACTTTAGAAAAATCTTTTTATAATTTATTAAAATGGAGGTTAAAAGATTATTATGTCTGAAAAACTTTATTATGACCCTGCCGAAATATTGGAAGTAACCGTTCAAAAAGGAATTGCCAAGGTAAATACTCCTATATGGAAACAATTTATACTCGGAATTTTAGCGGGAGTTTTTATAGCATTTGCCTCTGAAGGTTCAAATATGGCGGCCTTCGGATTTTTTGCAAAACCGGAAACTTACGGTTTAGGTAAATTTATTGCCGGACTGATTTTTCCCGTAGGATTAATGCTTGTAGTAATTGCAGGAGGAGAACTTTTTACCGGAAACAATTTAATTATGGCAGCGGTACTTGATAAAAAAGTTAAAATATCCGCCATGTTTAAAAATTGGATTACGGTTTATGCAGGAAATTTTATAGGTTCAATTTTAATTGCATTTTTAATTGTCAAAAGCGGTCAACTTCACGGCGGAGATAACCTTTTAGGAGGAATAACAGTAAAAATCGCTTACGGTAAAATTTCGCTTTCATTTATTCAAGCCCTGTTTTTAGGAATTATGTGTAATTGGCTGGTATGCCTTGCAGTTTGGCTTTGTTACGGTGCAAAGGATATGACGGGAAAATTTTTAGCCGTTTTTTTCCCTATATGGCTATTTATAACTTCAGGATTCGAACACAGTATAGCAAATATGTATTATATTCCTGCCGGTATTCTTGCAAAAACAATTCCGGAATATGCAAATTCTTCCAAAATTCCTTTGAATGCTTTGGAAAACCTGAATTGGACAGATTTTTTTACAAAAAATCTTATTCCCGTTACCTTAGGAAACATAATAGGAGGAGCTTTTTTCGTTGCCTGTATTTATTGGCTTTGTTATCGAAAAAGAAATAATAATTAAAAGCTTAATTAAAGTAACACAATATTAAACCTCTATATTTTTTTTTTAAAATATGTTAGTATATATGGAAATTCTGTTAATATATATAAAAATTTTGTGAATAATTTATTTTATTGTTAATAAAAACTATAATCTGTGTAAAAAAATACGCAGTTATAAATAAGATATTTCTATATCTTATATAAAAATATCCGTCTTATTAACAAATTCACAAACACTACTATTATGACAACTAATTATATATACTAACATATATAGAGGAGAATAATATGAAAATAAGTTTTGACAGAGATACCTTACTTAAAGAAATCTCTATCGCACAAGAAATTATCGCAACAAAAACAGCCTTAACTATTCTTTCCAACGTCTTATTAGCGGCAAAAGACGGAAGCCTTACAATCAAAGCTACCGATATAAAAGTAACATTTGAAACAAAAATACCGGTTAACGTAACGGAAGAAGGCTCTACAACAGTATTTTGCGATAAATTTATGAATATTATTTCAGCTCTGCCTTCAGGAGAAGTCGAACTTGAACAAAAAGACCAAAAAATGACAATTAAATCCTCCGTGAAAAAAGCAAAATTCCAACTTAAAACAATTTCGGAAAATGACTTTCCTGCATTTACCGAGCCTAATGATATAAAATTTTTCAGTATTCCTTCAAAAAATTTCAAAGAAATGATCCATCAAACCGTATTTTCCGTATCGGACGATGAAACACGTTATTTTATGAACGGTGTATATATAGAAAATAAAGAAGATAATCTCATATTCGTTGCAACCGACGGAAGAAGACTTGCCTTTATTGAAAAGAATTTCGGAATACCGTTACCCGAATTCAAAGGTATAATAGTACCTCCTAAAATTTTAAACATTATAAATAAACGTTCTACGGACGAAGGAAATATAGAAATTGCAATAGGAGAAAAAAATATTTTCTTTAATTTTAATTCTTATAAGTTTTCTTCCGTACTTATAGACGGTCAATTTCCGAATTACAACAAAGTTATTCCGGAAAAACAGGATTTTTCTTTTGAAGTAGACAGAATTGAACTTATAGAAGCTCTGAAAAGAGTATCTCTTTTAGTAGAATTAAAAACAAGAAGAGTCTTTTTAAATATAACTCCTGGTTCTCTAATTATTTCTTCAAAAGAAAATGAAATAGGAAATGCCAGAGAAGAAATTCCGTGCAAATATGACGGTAACGAAGTAATGTTTGCCCTAAACTGCATTTATCTTGAAGACCCTTTAAAGGCTATAACCGATGAAAGAGTTAAAATAGAATTTACGGAATCAATGAAACCCGTAACTTTAAAACCGGAACCTAAAAAAGACTTTTTTCATATTATTATGCCTATGCAAACGGAGTAAGTCTTGCCTTTTCTTTCCGTTTCATTTTATAATTTTAGGAATTTGAAAGATGGAGCAATAGATATTTCCTCTCCCGAAGTTTTCCTTGTAGGAAAAAACGGGCAGGGAAAGACTAATTTTTTAGAAGGTTTATATATTTCAGCTTACGGAAATTCTTTTAGAACCCGTTCCGCAAATCAAATTTTTAAAAAAAATACAAATGAACTGAGTGTACGAGTTTTATATAAGGAATCGGAGCATGTAAGTCATACAATTTCAGTTTCCGTTCAAGATAAAAAAAAAGAAATTCAAAAGAATTTTAAAAAAATAAAAAACGGAAAAGACTTAATAAGTACAATTCCTTGTATATTATTTTACGGCGATGATATGGAATTTGCTTCCGGAACACCGTCAAGAAAACGTTTTTTTATAGACCAATCAATTTCATTATGTAATGCCGATTTTATAGATTATTTGGTAAAGTATTCGAAAACTTTGCGTTCGCGAAATATAGTTTTGGAGCAAAAAAAAACTATTGTGTTGGATTCTATAGATGAAATTTTTGCACCGACAGCCGTTTATATTACAAAAGAACGAGCTAAAATTATAGAAGAATTTAATAAAGAGTTTTCTTTGCTGTACGAGCAAATAGGCGGAATTTCGGGAGTTGAAATTATTTATCGTCCTGCAATAAAAGCCGAAACCGTAGAAGAATTTTTAATTCTTCTTGCGGAAAAAAGACAGTCGGACTTATTTGACAAAACAACTTCCCTCGGACCTCACCGTGATAGAATTCATTTTATAAAAGATAAAAAACCGTTTATAGAACATGCTTCAAACGGACAAAAAAGACTTTTAGCCTTAGTTTTAAGAATGCTTCAAGCTAAAGAGTATACAAAAAAAACGGGAAGAAAACCCGTTTTTCTTATGGACGATGTTCTTCTTGAATTGGACCCGGAAAAACGCCGTAAATTTATGGAAATTTTACCTGAATATGAACAATTATTTTGTACATTTTTGCCCGGAGAACCGTATAAAAATTATCAAAAAGAAAAAACTAAGGTATATTTTGTAGAAGAAGGACAATTTAAACTATATGTATGATATAATTGCAAAAAATTATTCTGAAATTTTCCCTTTAGATAACGGTTTTTCGGAATCTATATATAAATACTATCAAGAAAAAAATATAAAACCGCAAAATATTAGAATTCTTGATGTAGGTTGTGCCGTAGGAGATTTATCTTTAAAATTATCGGGTTACGGTTTTAATATAGTCGGTATAGATTTATCCGAATCTATGTTGGCAATTGCAAAATCGAAAATTTGCGGACAATCCAATTTAAAATTCGAAAAATTGAATATGCTCGATATTCAAAAATTGGGTAAATTCGATATTGTAATATGTTTCGGTAATACTGTTTCTCATCTTAAAAATGAAAAAGAAATTGAAGATTTTTTTATTGCCGTTTATAATATACTTAATGCGGACGGTATATTTTATTTTGAAGCCTTGAATTACGGTGAAATTTTAAACGAAAAAACCGCATATTTTCCTGTAATTGAAACGGAGAATTTTATTTTTAATAGAAGTTATAATTATTATAAAAAAAATATTGTATCTTTTGAAATTAAATTTAAAGATAAAAAATTAAATAAAACATATTCCGATTTAATAAATTTATTTCCTATAACGAAAGAAATGATATTAAATTTTTTAAAAAGAGCAGGATTTTCAAAGATAAAGTATATAGCAAATAATATTGAGAAAAAAACTTTTATGGAAGAATTTAATATAAACTATGAAGCAATAAAATAAATATTAAAATTATAAAGTATTATGAAAAATTTTAAAACATCTGAAGAATTGGTAAATATGTTCTCTCAAAAACTTGAAGGGTTAATGCATTTTAAAGAAAAGAATTACGGAGATAAAATTCTTTCAATATATGAAAAATGGGAAAAAATTATATCCGATGAAAAAATAGCGGCAAATTGCGAATTAAGCGATATAAATAACGGAATTGCAATTATAACTGTAAATCATTCCGGCTGGAGCCAACATATTTTTATGAAAAAAAAGAAAATTTTGGCGAATTTTAAAAAATTTTATCCTGAATTAAAAGTTAAAAATATTTCGGTAATCGTTCAAAGTAATTTTATACAAAATACACCGCCTAAGATAAAATCCGAATATACGCCTTCTGTCGAAGAAATCAGGGAAATTGAAGAATTTGAAAAAACATATAAAAAAGAAAAATCTATTGCACCTGAACTTGAAAATGCTCTTAAAAATTTAAAAAAAGCCGTTTTACAAAATAATATTAAACAATTGCAATAACAGGTAAAATACTATTGTTATTAACATATTTCCAAATATAATAAACAAGTTATCCACAAGCTGTAAAAGTAAAAAAAATTAATAAATTTATATGTGTATGAAATATTATAAAAATCACTGAAAAATTAGCTAAAAATCTCTAAATTCTCTATAAAATAGCTTATTTTTTGAATATTTTGGGACATTTTTTGCTATAAATAGTTTCACGTGAAACAGATTTATTTAATTGAAATTCACAAGAAATTTATCACAAGTTATCCACAAGATGTATTTTACAATAATGTAATATATAGTGTACAATTTATTATACACTGATTTTTTATAAAAGTTTTTCCAATACCGGAGTTAATGAAAAAGTTTTTATTATTTCTGCAATTTCTCTTTTTGACTTTTCGATTATTTCAGGTTTTATTGTATCTATTTTTACGGCTTTAATTAAGATATTTTTAGGAGTATGTTCAGTATCTATAAATTCTTCAATATTTACCTTGTACCCCGAAGCTTCTAAATATTTTGCTCGCAGCGTATCGGTTAAAAGTGAAGAAAATTTTTCGGTAATAATTCCATAATCCAATAATGATGAAAAAAAAGCGCTTTGCCGTATTTTTTGTTTATTTTGTCGGATTTGTGTATTCAGTTCATGCTGACAGCAAGGAACTGCAAAAATTATTTTTGCATTACTTTTAACGGCTTTTGCTAAGGCAAAATCCGTAGCGGTATCACAGGCATGTAAACTTATTACCATATCCGGTTCCGTATTAAATTTAAAATTACCGATATCACCGGTTTTAAAATTTAAATTTGAAAAATTACAAGTTTGTGCAAGGTTATTACAAAATTCTATAACATCTTTTTTTAAATCAAGTCCGTAAATTTGTGAAGGAATATGTTTTATTTCATTTAAATAATAGTATAAAGCAAAGCTTAGATATGCTTTTCCGCAGCCGAAATCTATTATATTTAATTCTTTTTTCTTACTTATTATTTTTAAAAGTATAGGTTCTATCGATTCTATAAATTCCAAATACTTGTTTATCTGTCTGAATTTATGATATTTATTGTTTATTATTTTTTCGTCATCGGTGAAAAAGTTAAGTTTTTTTAAAAACTCGGGAGGCGGAGAAATGGGTAAAAGGTAGGATTTAGGTTTATCATGTTCTAGTACAATAGTTTCTTTTTCTTTATAATCTTTTTCCAATAGTTTTATATTACCTTTATTATTTTGCATAAATATAAACCGTTTATCCTGTGTTTTGCTTTCAATGTTTTTAAATTCCGAAAATAATTTTTCGGCATAAATTAAAAAATCTTTTTCAGGTATATTTTCATGGAAAACTTTTAAATTTTCAAAACGTTCCATTTGAAATTGAAAGGTATTTTTTATAAGAATTTTTCTGATTTTAACTTTTTTACAAGGGTTTTGTTTTTTTACCGGTTTTGAAAAAACTGCCGATATGATATTTTGTCCGGTAAAAAATTTAGCGGCTTCTGTTATTGATATAAAGTTCATAATTACCTCTGTACCGAATATTAACATAAAATGTTTTTATACGCAATTGCCTTATTTTAAAGATATTTATATCAAAATAGATGTATTAAATTTGAATATTAGGTAAAATCGTTTAATCATTTTAAAAAATTTGTTTTAGATAAAGTCAAATCTGTTTTTTTAAATAACGGGTTTAAAATAAAAAAGGGGCATAAAAGCCCCTTTAGATGTCTTAATTGTTTCACGTGAAACATTGATTCAGTTTGTCATTCCTTCTACCATCAGTTTTTCAAACCAAAGGAATGTTCCTATAAGTATAGTTAAAGTACCGCTTGGACAAGGCGTTCCTTTTTTTACATAAACGGTAATACCGTTATTTTCAAATTTGTTGAAATCAGCAATTCTGCTCGGTGTGCCGACAACCACGGTCGGGTCTAGTGTTGTTCCGCCTCATGATGCGCACATACGCAAATAGCAATAAACAGAATCCGAATTTTTGGATTTTATTTTATCTCTTGCTGCGTCTTCAACTTTTACATCCATATTGTGCCTCCTGATAATTAATGTAATATAAATAATATACTATTACAAAAATTAAAAGTCAAATCAAATAATGAATATTAGATTTATAGATTGGTAGTATACATAATGTATTTTTATTAGGCTGAAATTTATAGGCTATTATTTTCTATTTTGTTATGAGATATAAATTAAAATCGGAAAGCTGATATTTAGATTACCTTATAGCCATTAACCTGTCCGCTTCGGCTTCGGTTATTACTTGTTCTTTTACCAAATCGTAAAATTGTTCGCTGTTGGTTTTTTCAAAAAAAAGAATGTCGTCGGTTCCTATACTTATCGGAACTCCTGCATCCAGCATTTTCCTTAACGGGTGTGTTTTTAAGCTTTTTACGGCACTTAGCATTATATTGCTTTGCGGGCATATATTACATCTTATTTTTTTATCAGCTAAGAATTGTAAGACTTTATCGTCTTTTGCAGCTCCTATTCCGTGTTGAACTTCGTTTAAGTCAAATATTTCTACAAATTTTTTAACCGAAGCCGCATCGGAGAATTCTCCTACGTGAGCTTTTTTCTTTAAGCCGTATTTTTCCGCCATCTTAAATAAAAAAACACAGTCTTCTATTCCTTCCGAAATTTCCGGACCGTATAAATCTATATTTTTAAAAATCTTGCTTTTCATCATAGGTTCAGCCCATTTTTTTATAAAGGGCTTTTCCAATGTTTTTGCTATACCTAATTCAGGCATAATTTTAATTTTTTTTCGTGTTTTTTTACCAGATTGTCTATAAATAATAAAAATTTATCTAAATTTTCATCAAATTGCCTGATAAAACCTATATCTATAGAGCCTTCAATATGCACGACATTATCATTTATAGCCTCTTGAATCGACATTTCTATTAAATCCATAACATCTTGTGCAGTTTGACATGCCGGACGTGTAAATTTGCCTATAACTTCGTGCATCTCATCCAAGCCGCTCATTTTTCGGGGAAAATTCGGAATTTCGAAACCTGCCCAATTTTTATAAGCGGAATAACGCATACTCAAATTTAAGTGGTTGTGAGTATCCGATTTAGGCTGTTTTTTATAATAATCAAAATCTTTCATTAAGAAAATCCTTTATCAGGCAGGTATAAGTATATCACGCTTTTGAAAAAATGTCATAGTAAATATACAAAAACCCGCATAAATTATCGGCATTTTTTTCTTAAAAGTTTAATCTTTAAGAAATTCAATGATTTTTTTAGCAACGGCTTCTTTTTCGATGCCGTTTACTACAATATGACCGCTTTTTTCCAAAATTAAATATTCATTTTGTGTCCTTAAATTTTTATCGATAATATTTTTAACTTTAAACGGAACGGATTTATCCGCTTTGGAAAGTACTGTAAGAGTTTGAGAGCGGATAAAGGGCAGATTTTTTAAAGAAAGTTTTTGCAGCCGGTATAAATCCGCCGATTTTGCTAAATATTCTATACCGTTATAGTCCGCTATAGCTGAAGCGTATTCGGGGTCGTTTTCACAGTTTTTTTTACCGCATGGAACCGTTTTAATAAAAAATTTTAAAAAAGGTGTAAATTTTATACGGTTATCGTAAGCTATAAATGCAGGAGCGCATAAAAATATTTTTTCAGGATTAAATCGTGCGGCGATTAAAGCTGTTAAAAGTCCGCCCATAGATAATCCTCCCACATATACATTCCCGTAGTCCGAACAAAGATTGATATAATCTTCACAAACCGCTCTAAGCCAGTCTTTCCATGTTGAAGCTAAAAAATCATCTTTATTTGTTCCGTGTCCCGGAAGACGCGGAATATAGACGTTGTATCCTGCTTCGTTTAATTGGCGTCCAAGCCAAACCATTTCGCGTGGAGAACCTGTGTATCCGTGAATGAGTAAAATTGCCGGAGCGGTTTTTAATCCCTTTAAAAGAAACGGTTTTGTAGTATCTGAAAGTTTAATCGGGTAATTATCAAAAAACATTCCTATCTCCCTTATAACTGTTCCGATATTATACACTTATATTTATTTTTTTTCAATTGTGAAAAAAGAATTTTAAAAAATTCAAAAGGTTTGATAATATTTGGTTTTATAGGCAGTTTCTTAATTTTATAAAAATTAAAAGATAAAACTCCGGTTTTCCCCTAATTGCTCAAGAGTTTTATCTTTGATATAATAATTTTAATGATAACAAAACCTATTACCGATTTAAGTTTACTTGAAAAATTTAAGACTCTCCACGAAGACGGAATGACGGTTTTTATGATTGGAGACGGGATTGCAAGGGGCGCTTTTTTTCATGGAACTCGTTTTGTAAATAAAATGCGGGCACAGCATGAGCTTGGTATTTTGGAAACTCTTGTTTTGGGGCACGCAAGTCTTTGTGCGGCGCTTTTAATACCTATGATGAAAGGACATGAAAGGACAGTGTTCCGCTGCGATACTAAGGGGCCTTTGGTAGGTTTCAGCACGGAAGCATTTAGTGAAGGTTTTGTTCGCGGATATCTTTTACAAGACCCTATAGTTTTAAATGAACAGCTTTCCAATTGGAATTTAAAGCCTCTTTTCGGAGAAGGAAAAATATCGGTTGTACGGTTTACCGAAGCCTCAATTAAAACCGGTACTCCGCCTATAACGGGTATTACCGAAATAAAACATAAAAATATTGCTTTGGATTTGTCCGAATATTTTTTACGGTCGGAGCAAACCGTAACGGGGTTTAATACCGGTATTCAATTCGATAAGGAAGGTAAAGTTATAGGCGCAGGCGGAATGTATATACAGCTTATGCCTAATGCGGATAATGATGAAAATAAAGAAATCATAGAAAAAATAGAACATGCGTTTTCGGCGGTTCCTTCTTTAGGGCAGTGGTTTTCCGAAGGAGGAAATAGGGAAGATGTTATTTTCGGTTTATTCCGCGATTGCGGAGTACAAGTTTTATTGGAGAGGCAAATAGATTTTAATTGTCCGTGTTCGGAAGACGGTTTCCGTAATAAATTATCCGTATTGCCTAAGCAAGAGCTTGAAGATATGTACAAAAACGGCAGCGATATAATTGAATTATACTGCCATAATTGCGGTTCTGTTTATAAATATAAAAAAGAAATTTTAAAAGAACTTTTAGTTTGATTTTTTTAGGATATTTTAAAAATGTTAGGAGAGTATTAAGATGAATTTTGCGGAACTAATGAATGTAAGGCAAAGCTGCCGCAGTTTTAATCCGAATAAAAAAGTTGAAAAAGATACGCTTTTACAAATTATAGAAGAAGCTCGTCTTTCTCCTTCGGCGTGTAATTCTCAGGCTTATAAAATTTTTGCCGTGCAAAACGAAAAAGCTGAAATAATTTCGGCCGCACGCGTAATGGGTATGAATAAATTTTTAAAAGATTGTTCTTCTTACATTTTAATTGCGGAGGATAAATATAATTTTACCGCAAAGATAGGAACCGAACTTTTTGAAACGGATTTTCGTTCAATCGATATAGGAATTCTTACAGCCAATATTGTAAATGCTGCAACCGATAAAAATATTCAAACTTGTATTTTAGGGGCGTTTTCCGAAAAGGAAATTTTAAAAAAATTGAATATAAATGCAAAATTAAGAATAATAATTGCATTAGGTTATGAAACCGAAAATTATCCGCATAGGAAAAAATCCAGGAAAGACAGAGATAAGGTAGTTCAATATATTTAAAAATGATAAATTATTTTATATAAACTCTAAAGGGAATAACTATGCTTACAAAAGAATTTAATTTTGAGCTGCCGCAAGAGCTGATTGCTCAAACTCCTTCAAAAATGCGCGGCAATGATAAACTTTTAATTTTAAATAAAAAGACGGGCAATTTGGAAGATAAAGTGTTTTGCGAACTTCCGGATATTTTGCCTAAAGATGCCTTAATGGTTTTTAACAACTCGAAGGTTAGACGTGCAAGAATTTATGCTGAAAGCTCTTCAGGAGCGCAAACCGAATTTTTGCTGATAAATCCTATTCCCGAATTCGGAGGATTTGTATGGCAGGTTATGTTAAAAAAAGCTAAACGCCAAAAAGCGGGAAAAGTTTTTGTTTTTCGTGACGGAACGAAGGCGGAAATTATAGAAACCGAAAAAGAGCTTGGCAACGAATTCCGTTGTTTGAAATTCGATAAAATAATTGATGATGATTGGCTTGATTTAAACGGTCATATTCCTTTACCTCCTTATATTCGCCGTGATGATACGGAAGAAGATGCGGAGCGTTATCAAACGGTTTACGCAAAGGCGTACGGCTCAATTGCAGCTCCGACAGCGGGTTTACATTTTACCGAGGAAGTGTTAAATAGAATAAAAAATTTAGGCATCGATATTGAATATGTTACGCTTCATGTAGGACTTGGAACTTTTTTACCTGTTCGCTCGGAAAATGTTGAAGAGCATAAAATGCACACGGAGTATTTTTCCATTTCGGAAACCGCTGCTTACAATATTTCGAAGGCAAAAAAAGACGGCAGGCCCATTATTGCGGTCGGCACTACAAGTGTGCGCACTTTGGAGTCCGCATGGAATGAAAAAACTTTGACCTTAAAAACGGGAAATCAATCTACCGATATTTTTATTTATCCGCCTTATAAATTTAAAGTAGTAGATAAACTGTTTACGAATTTTCATACGCCGGAATCTTCATTGGTAATGCTTGTTTCGGCTTTGGCAGGTAAAGAAAATATTTTTAATGCATATAGGCACGCAATTGAAAGGCGATACCGTTTCTTTTCGTACGGTGATGCAATGCTTATTATTTAGAGGCGGAAATAACTGTATAATCAGGGGTTATTCGTTTTACGAAATTACCTTCCCGATTATACCGGTTTTATTTTTAACTGAGTTCTATTTTTCTTTGTGAACGGTTTGCTCTATTAAAAAGTGTCCCTGCGGTGAAGTATATAACTAAAAATAATGTCAGGAAAACTTCATTTTTCCAATCTATTTTAGAAAAACCGTAAACGAATTCATTTGCTTTTATAAAATAATATGTTGGGAACAATTTTGCAATTTTTAAAATTGCAGGGGAAATAAATTCTATAGGCATAAAAACTCCCGAAATAAAAGATAATGCCAAAGGAAGGACTGTTCCTAAAATACCGAGCACCGCGCCTTTTTTTAAAACTGCATTTAACATAAACGCCATACTTAAAATTACCGCTGCATAAATTATACTGTTTAGAATGTATGCAAAAATGGGAATGTCCCGCAAATGCTGTATGTTAAGTAAGACTGCAAAACCTATTATGACCGTTAAAATTAAAAATACCACTGTAAGCTGCGCTGCAAAATTTTCGATTGAAAAGCGTAAACCTGAAACGGGTGATACATCGTTCCGTATTTTTAACGACGGTTTTTTTAACATAAATACCGCCCAGCCGATTGAATTTAATATTATCGAAAATGAAATCCATGCAAAATAATTAAAAAAAGATTTAAACCACGAATTTACTCCGTTTTCCTGTTTTTCCGAAATTTTATTTACGGTTATGCTTTCTTTTAAAGCTATATGTATTTTTTCAAAATCAAATTTTCCTTCCGCTTTTTTTAAGGAATCGGCAAATAATAAAAACTTTTTTATTTGCATATCGATATAAATCGAGTTTGCATTTCTCCCGTCTTTAAGGCTTAAAACACAATTTGTTCCTGATGTTAAATTTTCTTCTAAATTCGGGTTTATAACAATCCCCGCGTCGGCATTGCCTAAAGAAATTTCTTTTTTTATATAGTGTAAAATATTTTCTTTGCTTAGATTTTCATTTTTTTTACTGTCGATTATTTTAACATTATTTTTTGTTTGTAAATATGCAGTTAAATTTTTAGACAACTCCGAATTGTCGTTATCTATAATTATAAGTTTAAGCGGTGTTTCTTTAAACTCTTTAATTCCTCTATCGGATTTTTTTAAAAACATAAAGCTCGTTATCAGAAAAATTGCAGTATAAATTATTATCATACTTTTTTTTGACCAAATAAGGCGCAAAAAATTTTTATAAACTGTCATATTGAACCTTCCTTGAATTTATAAAAACCGCAATTAAAAGAACGGCAGTTAAACTTAAAAAGATAATAATAATTGTACCGAGTAAATTATAATCCTGTAAAATATTCACATTGTAAAGATTGTCGGTTAAAAGACCTATCGGATTTATTTTATTTATCAAAGGAAGGGCTTTATCAAGAGCCGTTTTTACACTCGGGCTCATCATACCCGATAAAAATGCAAGAAATAAAGATGAAAAAACACAAAACATACTCTTTGTGTTTTCATCTCCTAAAGGCAATGAGCCGACAGCCGTTCCGTAAGTAACGCCTAAAACATTTGCAAGTATAAGAAGCGTTAACGTAGTCTTTATATCCGTAATAAACGGAATTTTCAAAATATATAAAACAAAGCAAATGTATAAAATATTTGAGAGAAGGTTAAAAATAACATAAAAAATAATTCCTGAAATATAAGAAGCAAATCTATTCATAGGTGTTGCGGAAATCCTTGCTCCTAATTTGGAAATATTTGCCTGCATAGTGAGAGGAATTGAACTTGCACCGAACATTCCGTAAAACGAAACCATTGCTAAAAGAGAATAAAATAAAATCATTATGGAGTTGTTTTTTTCGTTTATATCGGTTATATAAGTTTTTCCGTAATCGAAGGGGTTTATCGGCACCCCCAAACTTTGCGTTTGTTTTATCTGTTCCATAAAACCTTTAACAATAGATTGATTAATTCCGTTTTTGGAAACGCGCAGAGAAAAATCATTTTGCACAAAGGCGTCTATTTCCTTATTTTGCAAAGCAGCGTCCGCATTTTGTTCTTCGGTATCTATGATGTTAAACATTTGTATAAAAACTAATGTTTGTTTGTAGGGATTGTCTTTTTCGATACCGAGGTTTATTTTATTTTGAGAAAAATTTAGCAGTGAAGAAAATGCTGCAAAATAAAGTGTTGATAAAAGAATGGGATACAGTATACTCCAAAACATACCTTCTTTTGAACGCAGCGTTAAATAAGAATTATATTTTAATAAGCGTAAAAACATCATTGGTCTCTAAGCTCCTTTCCCGTAAGTTCAAGGAAGGTATCGTTCAAGGTAGGGCGTTCAGAATAAAGTTTTATATACTTTAAATTTTCCGAATTTATAAACGAAATGAAAGCATTTAAATTGTTTGAAGAATTTTCAAAATAAAGTAAATACTCGTTCGTTTTTTTTGTAACTTCCAAAATATGCGGAACCGTTTTTAATCTTTCTTCCAAGTTAAGAGGGGGCTCTATAAATTCTACAATAATTTTTTCGCTTGTTTTTCCCATTTTTTGCAGTTCTTCCAAGGTACCGTTTGCAACGGTTTTGCCGTTATCCATTATAACTATTCTGTCGCAAAGTTCTTCGGCTTCTTCAAGATAGTGTGTTGTGTATACTATTGTGTTTCCCTGTTTTGCAAGTTCTTTAATTCCGGATAAAATAAAATTACGGCTTTGAGCGTCGACTGCAACCGTCGGCTCGTCCATAAAAATAAGCTCCGGTTTATGGGCAATTCCGCAGGCAATATTAAGACGGCGTAAAAGTCCTCCCGAAAGTTTTTTTGCTCTGTAGTTTGAATAATTGGTTAAACCGACAAATTCTATAGCTTCGTTTACAAGTTTTTTTCTTTTTACGGAGTTGTTTATATAAAGTCCGCAAAAATAATCTATATTTTCCCGTACCGTAAAATCATAAAATAAAGAAACTTCCTGCGGTACAAGACCTATGCGTTTTTTTATATGCAAGGCGTTTTGCGTCATAGGTTCTTCAAAAATTTTAATTTCACCTGAATCGAATTTTAATAGCGAAAGGATACAATTTATTGCCGTTGTTTTCCCGCAACCGTTGGGGCCTAATAGACCTAAGACTTCTCCTTTTTTAACTTCAAAGTTAAAATTATCGAGCGCAGTTTTTTCTTTATAGCGTTTAACTAAATCGGTTACGGTTAAAATCATTTTAAAGCTCCTTAATATTTAATAATATTACATAATTTATATTGGTTTGTCAATTATAAAAATTTAAACCGTTTTTATTCCCGTTCAATTTTTGTATAATTGGAGCTTCTTTTTTTTGTTATATAATTTGAGATTTTTATTTATGTTGTTTATTTAAAAATTCAATTAAAATCCTTGAGCTTTCAACTGCGGCCGTTTTGTTTGCTTCGGGTGTTCCGCCTAGCTTAATTCCTCCTGAAACAGGGGCTGCTCCGAAGGCATGCCCCGCTTTTTCAAAAATATGCAGTTCGGTTTTTTTGGGGTTTTGCTTTTTTAAAATTTGCGCCATAGTATCCGATTGCCATAAGGCGTCATCTCCGCCCGCAAAAATTAAGGCATTCCCTTTAAGATTTGATAAATTGATAGAAGCTTCTTTTAAAATTTCCGGAGGAGTTAATTCTACGGCGGCCTCGTACATATCCCGCAAAACTATAGCGTTATTTTCATAACGCATTTTTTCGTAAGCCTTTTGCGAAAAGGTAATAAAGGGAAGAGGCGTTTTTTTCCAAGACCATGAAGATTTTTGAGAAGAATAATCCAAACCTTGGAATACAAAACTTGAAGGAGCAAATAAAATTACGTTGTCGATTCGGGAATAATATGAGCTAAGAATCGCGGCAAGTTCGGCTCCTTTTGAGCCTCCGAGAAGCGTAATGGGTTCTATAGATTTGCATTTCTTTTCGGCATAATTTAAAACTTCCGAAAAAAATTCTAAAGGTACTTCCGAAATGGAAACGGGTTGGTTTTCTTTTCCGAAATAATAAACTGCTAAAACTTCATATCCTTTATTTGCAATATCGGCGGCATAATATTCTCCTGCACTTCCTTCGGAGCCTCCGAATGTTATTACAAGCCCCTTATGTTTAATTTCATCTGGAATGTAATGAAACCCGTTTACCGAACCGCTTATTGCAAAAGTTTGAACATTATTATTTACTTTGGAGTCGTAAATTTTTTCCGTCTTAAATTTCGCACACGACACTGAAAGTAAAATTAAAGTAAGAGATGAAAAAAAACTTGCCGTTATTTTTCGTAAAACCAATAAATTATTCATAAATATGAGAGTATATATTTTTATAAAAAAGCTCAAGAGGGTGAATTTGTAAGTTCTTTTGTATACGGTGTTTTGTAAGATGGGATTTGTATTTTTAAACGAATGGAGAAGTCTTTAGACTTCTCCATTTAAATAAGGTTGTTGTTATTTGTTTTTAACCTTGAGCCTTTTCCAAAGCAACTTGCCATAATAAGCCGCCCGATTCCAATTCAGCGGAGGCTTTACCTTCGGGTAATACGGTAACGCTTTCCGCTTCTACCGCTAAGGTTTCCGCCATAAGATAGGTTTTATTTGCTTCAAACGCTTTGCGTAAAAGTTGTTTACCGTCCGAATCCGTACCCGCTACATAAAGTTTGATACGGTCGGTTACGGCAAGCCCTGATTCTTTACGCAGGTTTTGTACTCCCCGCACAAGGTCGCGGATATAACCTTCAAGTAAAAGTTCTTCGGTAATTTCAGTATTTAAGGCAACTGTTAGGGTTCCCTCGTTAAGTACTTTTAAATTTTCTTTTTCTACCCTGTTTACAATAATTTTTTCCGCCGTTAAATCTACCGTTTGCCCGTCAATATCAAGACTTAATACCGCTCCTTCCAAAAGACTTTCGATTTCGGAAGAAGAAAGTTTTTCAATTTGGGCTGCTGCGGCTTTCATTTTTTGACCGAGCTCTTTTCCCAACACTTTAAAATTGGCTTTTGCCTTATATTCTACAAGTTCGTCTTCTTTATCGTGGAAAATAATTTCTTTTATATTAAGCTCTTCTATTATGCTTTCTTCCATTTCAAGCAATACGGATTTTTCTTGAGGATTTTTAGTAACTATTTCCAAGGCTTTAAGCGGTTGCCGTATTTTTAAATTGAACTGATAGCGCAGAGCTCGCCCCATCGATACGCATTTTTGTACGGTCTTCATTTTAAATTCCAAATCGTTATCCCGCACTTTGTCGTTATATTCCGGATAATCCGCAAGGTGAATTGAAACCGTATCGTTTTCGGTACGTAAATTTTGCCAGATTGCTTCGGTAATAAACGGAATAACCGGTGCCGCAACAAGGGAGAATTTTTTTAGTGCTCGATAAAGGGTTTCATATCCTTGAGTTTTATCGGTGTCGTTTTCACTTTTCCAAAAACGGCGGCGCGAACGGCGGATATACCAATTATTGAGTAAATCTATGTATTCAATCATAGGCGGTACGGCCTGCGATAAATCGTAATTATCCAATGCGGTACTGACATCGGCAATAAGTTTTTCCGTTACGGATAAAATCCATCGGTCAAGGGGATTATTTAGACCGGATAAAAACTTTTCCGTACCGTCTTCTCTTCCGTCCGCTTTCGCTCTTTCAGGCGGAGTAATTCCGTCTATGTTCGCATAAGTAACGTAAAAACTGTAACTGTTCCAAAACGGAATTAAAATACCTTTAAGAACGTCGCGAACTCCTTCATCGGAATATTTTAAATCATCGGCTTTGACTACATTTGAATTCATTAAGAATAAACGTAAGGCGTCTGCACCGAATTGACTTATTACCTTATTCGGGTCTGTGTAGTTGCGCAGCGATTTTGACATTTTTTTTCCGTCTTCGGCAAGAACAAGCCCGTTTACTATGCAGTTTTTAAAAGCCGGTTTATCGAACAGGGCTGCGGCTAAAACGGTAAGGGTATAAAACCAGCCTCGAGTTTGGTCCAAACCTTCCGAAATAAAATCTGCCGGAAAATTTTTTTCGAAAATTTCTTTATTTTCAAAAGGATAATGCTGTTGGGCATAAGGCATTGAGCCTGATTCAAACCAGCAATCCAAGACTTCAGGTACCCGTCTCATAGTACCTGAGCATTTTTTACACGGAATTGTAATTTTATCCACAAAGTGCTTGTGCAAATCTTCGGGATAAATACCTGAAAGTTCTTTTAATTCTTCGCGGCTTCCTACGCAAATAGTTTCTCCGCAGTCGGGGCATTTCCAAATCGGAATCGGGTTTCCCCAATAGCGGTTGCGGCTTATTGCCCAATCGCGGGCTCCTTCAAGCCATTTGCCGAATCGTCCGGATTTAATATGTTCGGGCTGCCAAGTTATTTCGGAATTGGCGGAAAGCATTTTATTTTTTATTTTTTCTACGGAAACAAACCAGCTTGCAACCGCTCTGTAAATTAAAGGGCTGTCGCATCGCCAACAATGAGGATAAGAGTGTAGAATTTGCTCTCTTTTAAAAAGTTTTTCTTCGGTTTTAAGACGTTCTATAATTGCTTTATCCGCGTCTTTTACAAAAAGGCCTTTATAATCCGGTACTTCATTTGTGAATTTACATTCGGCATCTACCGGACAAACAGTAGGCACTCCCGTATTTTTAAAGATACGGTTATCATCTTCTCCGAAACCCGGAGCCGTGTGAACAATTCCCGTTCCGTCTTCGGTTGTAACAAAGTCTCCTATCAGAACTCTAAACGCGCCCTGCCCCGCTTCGGTATTTTTTCCGTCTTCGCCGGCTGCAAGATTTTTAAAATAAGGAAAAAGAGGTTCGTATCTTAAACCTTCAAGCTCCGAGCCTTTTTTCGTCCATATCTGTTTATATTCGCCGGCAGTTTTTCCGCAAGAGCACATTTCTTTTTGTTTTGTGTTTTCAGTTTGTTTTGCAAAATATGCCTCTAAGCGGGGAACGGCCATTATATAGTAATCCCCTTCATACTCAATTAAGGCATATTCTATGTCGGCGCCTACTGCAAGTCCCAAATTACTGGGCAGTGTCCACGGTGTGGTAGTCCATGCTAAAAGGTAAGTGTTTTCAGGTAAAGCATTTTCTCCGGTAAAAGTTTTTCCCGCTTGAGAATTTGTTACCGGGCTTAAAACCTTAAAGCGTACTGTAATTGCCGGGTCGTGAACATCTTTATAACCGCCTAAATTAAGCTCGTGGTTTGAAAGCACCGTAGAACATCGGGGACAATAAGGCAGAATATAATAGCCTTCATATAAAAGCCCTTTTTCCCAAAGAGATTTCATAACATACCAGATAGATTCCATATATTCCGGATTCATAGTCTTATAATCGTTTTCAAAATCTACCCAACGGCCCAATCTGGTTATCGTTTCCTTCCATTCTTTTACATAGCGCAAAACGCTTGCACGACATGCTTCGTTAAATTTATCTATACCGTATTTTTCTATATCGGTTTTGGAATTAAGGCCGAGTTCTTTTTCTATCAGATTTTCAACCGGAAGACCGTGACAGTCCCACCCGAAGCGGCGTTCTACGCGGAAACCCTTCATAGTTTTATAACGCGGAATAATGTCTTTTATTGTTCCCGGAACGAAATGTCCGAAATGCGGAAGTCCCGTTGCAAAAGGCGGGCCGTCAAAAAAAACATAATCCGAATTGTTGCTTCGCGCTTCTACCGATTTTTTAAAAATATTATTTTTTTCCCAAAATTTTAAAACTTCTTCTTCCTGTTTTGCAAAATCGGTTTTAGGGTCTACGGGTTTATACATCAATATCTCCAAAATAAAAAAAGATTCTATAAGTGATTATTATAGGAAAATTTAAGGAAATGTGCAAGGCGGATAATTATTTTAAATTGTCGGTAATAAACGGTTATTTTCAGGGCTGTTTTAATAAATAAACCGCATAATAATAGAGATTTTAAGTAAAAAGAAGCTAAAAATTCAATAAAATCGACTAAAATTCCGATAACTTATTTGACATATCTTTTTTATAATGGTATAATACATTGATAAAATAAAGTGTATTGTTATACAAAGGGGTTTTAAAGTGCCTAGAACACGAACATATAAACGTGCCGAAAATAATTTGGTAAGAGCTTTCGGCGAACTTTTTAAACAATGCTGGACAGGTTTTTCCGATGCCGTATTAAAATTTATCGGCGGCGGAAGAAAAAAGCTCACGATAATGGTAGTTCCTCACTCGCAGAAAAAAGTAATTAATTTTCAGACAAGTATTTTTTCCATTGTTTTTACGACAGTTCTTTTTATAGGAGTGATAGCTTCCTTTTTTTGGTTTACCGCCGAGTCTATAGCCGCTGCGGGAAAACTTTCCGCTTTAAAAGAAGAAACACGAAAAACTCAAGCCAGTCTTAATATCTTAAAAGAAGAATCGAATTCTTTGCTTAAAAATGCCAAGAATTTTCAATCCGCATTATCTTCAACTCTTTCTTCGCTCGGACTTCAGTCTATAATGGAAACTGCGAGTGAAGCCGATGAAAGCAGCGACCTTTCACGTTTGTTTAATGTAAAAGAGCAAGCGGAAGGCTCCGTAAAAGAAGCTGCCGAATTGCAAAAACTTTCTTCATACTTGCAGGATTCAGTTCAGCCCGTACAGGAATTGGGAAAATTAATGAGTACTCAAGCAGCTCTCTTTTCGGATATTCCGAGTCTTTGGCCTATCAGGGGCGGTATAGGGCATATTTCTATGGCGTTCGGGCAAAACCGCCACCCGTTTACAGGTCAATGGTACATACATACGGGTATAGACCTTTCTACCGGAAGAAAGGGAGACCCCATTATGGCAACTGCCGACGGACAGATTATTACAGTTGCTTCGGATTCCGGTTGGGGAAATTATATTCTTATTAAGCATAAGCATGGATTTTATACAAGGTATGCACACTTGGATTCATTTAGAGTTACCGTGGGAGAGCAGGTTCAAAAAGGACAGGTTATAGGTTATATCGGAAATACGGGGATTTCTACAGGGCCTCACCTTCATTATGAAGTTCATATAGGCTCCGATGTAGTTGACCCTATGAAATATTTGAATATTAAGCGTACCGGAAGAAATAAATAATATGGCGGGTTTTGTAGACGATGTTTCGGTAAATACGATTATAGGGCCGGGAAGTTTTATAAACGGCAGTTTGCGTGTACCCGGTTTTTTGCGTATTGACGGAGATATTGACGGAGATATTGATACTCCGGGGCGGGTAATAATAGCCGAACATGCCAGAGTACGAGGGAATATACATGCTTCTTCAATAAGCATAGGCGGAATGGTTCAAGGCGATGTAATTGCTCCTAATGGAGTAGTGATTTTGTCTACGGGGCTGGTTTTAGGTTCAATTTTAACAAAAAAAATCCGAGTTGATGAAGACGTTTTTTTGCACGGCTTTTGCTTTGCGGTTAATAATCAGGCCGAATTTGACAGGGTCGAAAAGGAATATAAAAACAAACAGGGGCTTGCAGCATCTGCGCTTCTTAATTCACGGTGAGGCTTAGAGAATGGGTAGCACTATAGATACCGCAAACTATGTTTCCGCATTAAATACTGCTGCGCCTCTTTTAACAAAAGAAACAAAATTATCAAAAAATCAAAATAAAAAACTTGAAGAGACAAGTAAACGCAAACCTAAAAGTTTTTTGAATACAATTTTGGATTCCGCACAAAAAGATTCTTTGGAAACCGATTATGAAGCGCGTCTTAAAGGCTTAAGTTCCGGAGAGCGTAAAGCGGCAATAGATGATATTTTGGCGGATTTGCAGGATAAAGTTTATTCCAGCGGGTCTAATTTAGCGGATAATATAAATACGGATACAATAAGCGAATATAAAAAGGCTGTTAAAACTTTTGTTAATTTTGCCGTTAAGCATTCGCTTGACGTTAAATCGATAATTTCCGGCGGGCTTAATCCCATAAAGCAAAGAAATTATACAATAGTAAAAATCATTGATGAAAAAGTGGAAAGACTTACAAAAGAACTTTTATTTAATCAACTTGAAAAACTCCAAATTTTGGAAAAACTGGACGAAATAAAAGGTCTTTTAATTAACTTGACTATGTAAATTTTGAGAGGAAATTATGACTTATAATGAAGATGAAAATATAGAAGATATAGCGGCTCTTGAAGATTCCGATGTGCCGCCTTTACGTAAAGCGGCTCACCCTGAAGATTTTCCTTCACCTTTGTATCAGCTTAAATTGGAATATTCTCAAGAAACCGTTTATGCGGTACTTCCTGCAGGGCTTGTTGTAAAACCGGGTGAATATGTACTTACTCCGACCCGTTACGGAAACGATATTGCCAAGTTTTGCGGTCAAGTAAAATGTCCTATAAACAGTTCTCCTGATGAGGTTGTTACGGTAATACGCAAGACGACCGCCGAAGACCTTTTTTTGCTTGAAGAAAATAAAAATAAAGAAAAAGAAGCGGGTGTAGTTTTTAAAGAAAAAGTTGCTTTAAATAACTTGGATATGAAATTTATAGGCTGCCATTTTTTATTCGATGAATCTAAGGTGTTATTTTTCTTCAGTGCGGATAACCGTATAGATTTTAGGAAACTTGTTAAAGATTTGGTTTCGGTGTTTAAGGTTAGAGTGGAATTAAGGCAAATCGGTGTCCGTGATGAATCTCGAATTATAGGAGGCTTGGGCTGTTGCGGCAGACCTTATTGCTGCCACGGCGTTACGGATAAGCTTAATCCCGTTTCGATTAAAATGGCGAAAGAACAAAACCTTTCTCTTAATTCCACTAAAATTTCGGGACAGTGCGGCAGACTGTTATGTTGTCTTGCTTATGAACATGAATGGTATTCCGATGTCCGTAAAGCAATGCCGCCTGAAGGTATAAAATTCGGTTACGACGGTACGACATTTAAGATAACGGAATTAAATCCGATAACTCAAATGGTATCGCTTTTAGGAGAAGACGGACGTATTTTGAGTATCCCGTCAAAGCGTATAAAAAACGTCGGCGGGAAGTGGCAAATACGCTGAATTTTTGTGTGCCTATTTTTCTTCCGCAGAACAGTCGGAAATACCGAGTTCTTTAAGATAGGCATAAAGCTTTTCGGCCGTTTTTTTGCTTATGGCATGCTCCATTTCGCAAGCGTCCATATCGGCAGTGTCGTAATCGACTTTTAAAACGTTAACCAAAAAAGAGCGTAAGGCATTATGGCGTGTTCTAACCTCTTTTGCAATTGTTTTGCCTTTTTTGGTAAGCGTAATTGTGCCGTAAGGTTCTTGTTCAATGTAGCCGTCTTCTTTTAGACCTACAAGCGATTTGTTTACACTTGCCCGTGATACGTTTAAAGCGCGGGCAACATCAACGGAGCGCACATGACCGTCATCTTGCTTTTTAGATAAATCATAGATACGCTCTAAGTAATCTTCTTTCGAGGAAGTAATGGTTCCTGCAATATGAGTTCGTTTGTTCATGTTTATATTATACACTATTTTCTTTGACAAAACAAGAACTTTTATGTATCATATTGTAAGAATATTTTGTTTTAATATTTGTAACTTGGTGTTTAAATTATGAAAAAATATTTTATTGCTGCAATTTTCGGTTTACTTTTCTCAACCGTATATGCCCACCCGCATATGTTTTTTACAAGCCGTGTGGAATTTATATTTTCCGGAGAAAAACTGCAAGGGGCATATGTTACATGGACCTTCGACAGGTTTTTTAGTTGCCGACATTATAGACGGGTACGATTTAAATAAGGACGGAGTATTTAATGCCGCGGAAACAAGCGAAGTTTATAATAACGCTTTTATTTATACTCAAAATTACTATTTCTTTATTTTTATGCGGCAGGGAAACGTGAGAACTTCACCTGAACATATTCTTAAATCCAAATTTTCTTTATGGCAAAAAAACGGAATAGTAAGTTACAGGTTTTATGTCGATTTAACGGCATTTAAAGGACGGGAGTTATATTTTGCATGTTATGACTATACTTTTTTTTGCGATATAACTTATCCCGAAAAGCTTGCGGTAAACTTTATTTGCGATAAAACAAAACTGAATCCCGTATATTCGATTGTGGAAAACAAAAATTATCCCGTGTATTATAATCCTACGGGTCCTATAGACGATACAACCGTTTATTATAAATGGGCTCCGGGTCTTCAAACATATTACCCCCGAGAAATTCACATAAAATTTTAAAAAGGGGTATTTATGCAAATTAATTTGAAAAAATACTGTATTTTTATTTTAATTCTTATTTACCTTTTGCCTGTAAGTGCAAACCCCTTTACGGGAACAAAAGATTCGCCAACACCCGTTTATCAGGGAAAACCTTCAGAATCCGTTTTAAAGGGGCAGCGTATTTTAAATCAAAAACTAGGTGACTATATTGCCTTGTGGAAGGAACATAAAAACTTTTCGGTTTTAATTTCCATATTGGGACTTTCATTTTTGTACGGAATAATTCATGCGGCAGGTCCCGGGCACCGTAAAACGGTTGTTTTTTCTTTTTATCTTACACGTAAGGCGTCTTCCATAGAGCCGTTGCTGACGGGGCTTACGCTTGCTGCCGTTCACGGCGGAACGGCCGGCATTATTATGCTGATTTTTAGCGGAGTTTCGGGAGCAATTTCGGCGGCGACCAACGATACCGCAATCTATATGGAAGGGTTTTCGTTTTTTGTTTTGATTATTTTATCATTTTACGGTATAATTGACGGAATTTTAGACCTTAAATCTAAAAAGAGCGGAGAATATAAACCGCTTAAGCTCGGAGCAGTTATTATAAGCGGAATGTATCCTTGTCCGGCTGCAATGTTTATTCTGGTATTATCGGTAAGCCTAAAAGTGCCGGGATTGGGTTTTTTAGCGGTTGCCGCCCTTTCGTTCGGTATGAGTATTCCGATAATCGCCGCGGCATATCTTGCATGGGCGGGAAGAACGGGGCTTTTTTACAAACTTAAAAATAAAGAAAAAACGGTTGCCGTTGCGGGAGCCGTCTTGCAAATTTCAGCCTACATATACCTTTTTATTTTTTCGGTACAAACCGCTATGCCGTTTATAATGGGGCTTTTAAAACAAAGTTAAGGCGGTTTACAAATTATAATAGGTGTGATAGACTTACTTGCACAAATGGAGTTTTTCCGTTTATACTTCGAGATTGCTTTTCGGCAAATACGCATATTGTATGTGCTTGAAAATATTTTTATGGGAGCTGATATGAATATAAAAAGAAATCTGTTTACGGTTTCGGCATTTTTTTTAACCGCACTTTTTACAGCATGTGCTACCGGCCAAAATGTATGGAAAAGCGATGTACATAATATCGAAAAAGACATCGTCTCTTCCAAAAAAGACGGGGTAATAATTTTTACCGTTTCCGATACCAACGAAGCGAGTAAAAAGCTGCTTGATGAGGTTTTTACCGAAGACTTTTTTTCAAAGGCGGGAAAACAATTCGTTTTTTATAATGTAAACATCGTAAAAGATGAAGCTTTAATGTCTAAAAAGGAATTGGAAAAAAACTATATTTTATTTTCCGATTACAATGTTCTTGAAGTTCCGCATATTTGTATGTTTAACAAAGACGGAGACGTCTACTGCTCGGAGCTTATTCCGTCTGAAATAAATAACTCAAACGATTTGATTAAATTTTTAAATGCCCGCCGGCCTAAAGGTGAATCGGTTTCGAATTTACGCGGCAAAATAGATAAAAGCGAAGGCATGGAAAAAATTAAAGCAATAGAGGAATTTTTTAATTCCGTATATTTTGTAGATTCCATAAAATATGTTCCTTTTTTTGAAGAAGGAATAAAAAGCGACCCTGAAAATAAAAGCGGGCTTACGGGTAAATTCCTTTTGGCAAAAAAACAACTTGTTATAGATGACCTTCTTTTGCAAAAAAAATACGGAGAAGCGATTGATGAGTTTAAAGAAACCTTGGGTACGAATATTTTAACCCCTGAAGAAGCTCAAGGGGTTTGGTGCAACATAGCTTATATCGCGGCTCTTTCGAAAAAATATCCGAAAACCGAAATCCTGAGTTTTCTTGAAAACGCCTTAAAATCGGCGCCTTCGGGAAGCAGGGCAGTCGATATAAAACAGGATATAGAATACTTAAAACGGCTTAACTGAGACCTGAAACGGTATTTTATTACGGATAAAATATTTTAAAAAAATGCTCCGTTTTAACCTGCATAAAATCCTCTTGTCCGGTTTGAGAAAAAGCATTATATTTTCCTATAAGATGGGCTCTCTTTAGGGGTACGGCTGTTCGAGCCTCTCAAATAGGACGTATCGAATGTCTCGACTAAGGCGTATTGAGCCTCTCGAACGGCTTTAAGTACAAGTTAGGCTGAGATTTTAAGATTTTAAAGCGGCTTAAATAAAAATTATAATCCGTAATTTAATCTTTATAAATTCATAATATGTTTTAAGCTGAATATGTAAAAACTCTTCGGCTTAAAAAAAATCATCTTAAAGACTTTTTAACAGGAGATACAATGAAACATAGATTTTCAATTAAATTAAAACTGCTCGTAATATTCGGTTTGTTGGCTTCAATTTCGGTTTTTGTTCTCGGATTTTTGGCAATACGGATTGCAGGAAAGGCCGTAACCGAAAAAATTGAAGCTCATTTAATAGACAAGGCAATCGATACCGCTCAAGTGGTTGACGGAAGAGTAAACGCCTTTTTTCAATTTTTGGAAGGCGTTGCCCGCACTCCTATTTTACAGGAAGGCGGGTCTTACGAAGAAAAGTCGCTTTATTTAAAAAAGGAAGCGGCATTTAACGATAAAATAAGAACTCTGGGTATAGCGGACCTTGCGGGTAATTTATACAAGGACGGTGCAAGAGCTACCGATGCAAGCGAAGAGTTATGGCATATACATTCAAAGCAGGGTAAAAATTTTATAGGCGAGCCTATCGTTTCAAAAGTAGACGGAGCTCTTATTATAATATTAAGCGTTCCGATTTACGGAGAAAATAAAAATATTATAGGTATATTAAACGCTACCGTTGACGGGCTTATCCTCTCGCATGATATTCAGGATATTGTTGTAGGTAAGACTGGTTATTGCTATATTTTGGGAAAAACCGGTATAGATATAGCCGATAAAGAGGAAAATATAGCTTGGGTAAAAGAACAAAGAAGTTCTGCGGAAGAAGCAAAGAAAAACGGCGAATATGAGTCATTGGCGGCATTTGATAAAAAGGCTTTGATTTCGGAACATTCCGATGTGGATTTCTTTTGGTTTGAAAAAGTTTATTTTATAGCTTCTTTTGCAAAGATAAAAAGTACGGATTGGACTGCCGTTATTATGGCTCCCGTAGGGGAATTTATGGGAACGGTAGAAACTTTGAAGCGTTCGATGTTTTTTATAGGTATTAGTATTTTAATTTCAGCCCTTGTTGTAGTTTTTTTAATAGCCCACGCGCTTGTAAAGCCCATATCAAAGGTAGTTGCGGCATTAAAAGATATTTCTCAGGGCGAAGGCGATTTAACGGTACGGCTCCCCATTCACGGTAATGACGAAATTACGGACCTTTCCCGATACTTTAACCAAACTATCGAAAAAATAGGGGCTGCCATTAAATCAGTAGGAGGTAATGCTAAAACTATGCAGAGCATAGGGGAAGAGCTTTCCTCCAACATGACCGAAACTGCAAGTTCTATAAATCAAATCGGTAATAATATAGAGGGCGTTAAGGAACAGGTTATGACACAGGCGGCAAGCGTTACGGAAACAGCCGCTACGGTAGAGCAGATTATCCGCACCATAAAACATCTTAATAACAGTATTGAAACGCAAGCCGCTTCGGTAGCTCAATCTTCCGCTTCCGTTGAGCAGATGGTTGCCAATATAGGTTCCATTACTCAAACCTTGGGGAAAAGCGACGGCGTTATTAAAGAGCTTGCGGCAGCTACCGCAGACGGTAAAGAAACTCTCAGTTCTTCAAATGTTATTACTCAAAAAATTGCGGAAGAATCGGGTTCCCTTATGGAAGCCAGCTCCGTTATTCAGCACATAGCAAGTCAAACAAATCTTTTGGCTATGAACGCCGCAATAGAAGCTGCCCATGCGGGAGATGCGGGAAAGGGTTTTGCGGTTGTGGCGGACGAAATCAGAAAGCTTGCAGAAGAATCTTCAGCTCAAGGAAAGAGTATCACATCTACGCTTAAAACATTATCGGGAGAAATTGAAATTCTTTCGGAAGCTTCAAAAACGGTAGAAGAAAAATTTAATGCAATTTTTTCGTTGGCGGAAAATGTCAAAGAGATGAGTAACCGCATTATGGAAGCCATGCATGAGCAGGAAAACGGAAGCAGGGAAGTGTTAAGTGCAATACGCAATATAAATGAGGTAACGGTGGAAGTAAAGGCGGGCTCCGAAGAGATGCTTAAAGGCGGTGAAGGCGTTGCCGATGAGATGAATAAGCTTGACGGGTTAACACGCACTATAACGGACAGTATGAACGAAATGGCTTCGGGGGCAATACAGATAAACAATGCGGTACAGGAAGTAAACGAAATTACTCAAAAGAATAAGATGAGTATCGAAGCCTTAGCTCAAGAAGTCGGCAAATTTAGAGTGTAGTTCTTTTAAATACGGGCCGGTTATCTTAGGTGTTGATTGATTACGGCAATATAAAATCCCTGCATGCCTTATGCTGAATTTTTTAAGGTATGCGGGGTAAGTTTTGCCGTTTTTTATTGTATTACGGAACGGCGGGGGAAACTTTAAGACATTGCCGAATTCTTATCGCTATATCTATTCATTTGCCTTAAATTCAAAAACTTTATCTTATAAGCCAAATGTTTTTTTACGGTGTGTAATAAAAAGAATAATCGAATCCGCAAAATGAGCCTTTAATTTTTCGATAGCCTCTTTTTTCCCGTATTTTGTCAAGACCGGAAAGGGCTTCATATAAAATAATAATTTCAGGTTTTTCTTTAAGCTCAAAAAGACGGAGCGGCACGAGAAAAAAGCTCTAATCGTATAAAATACCTCTTTTGTTTATTTTTTCTCGTGTCTTGTATCTTTTCTCCTGTTTTTAAAAATCATGGAACCGTTGCAACAATCCGAAGAGCGGGTAATCTCATTAAAGTACCGGCCTAAACTATTGCCGAACAGGGGGCTTAGGGGCGTAGCCCCTAAGCGGGTTTTTCGAAGAAGGCGGAGGGAAGAAAACTTTTATCCTGAAAAAAATATCTTCCCTCTCCATAACTCTTAGAAAGGTCTATCGGCCAAGTATTTATATTCTTGCCATCGCCTCTTTGCTCTTGCAACAGCCTTATCCAAGAGCATTTGTGCACGGGCCGGGTCCGCATTCTTTAAGGTTTTAAAGCGTACTTCTTTATAAATAAAGTCCGCAATATTAAAGTCCGGTTCCTTGCTGTCAAGTTGGAACGGATTTTTACCCTGTTCTGCAAGACGCGGGTCAAAGCGGTATAAGGGCCAAAGTCCGCAGGTTACTACTTCTTTTTGGTTTGTCATACCGTTTGTCATATTGATTCCGTGGTTAATACAATGGCTGTATGCAATGATGATTGAAGGTCCGTCATAGCTTTCGGCTTCGCGGAAAGCCTTAATAACCTGACTCATATTTGCTCCCATTGAAATATGGGCAACATATACATAGCCGTAACTCATAGCCATCATACCGAGGTCTTTTTTACCTATTTCCTTACCGGAAGCCGCAAATTTTGCAACGGCTCCGATGGGGGTTGCCTTCGACATTTGTCCGCCCGTATTGGAGTAAACTTCCGTGTCCATAACAAGAACATTGATGTTTTTTCCTGAAGCGAGTACATGGTCAAGACCGCCGTAACCTATATCATAAGCCCAGCCGTCGCCGCCCAAAATCCAAATGGAGCGCTTAATAAAGTGGTCGGTTAAAGAATTAAGCTCTTTTACAAGCTCGTCATTCGATTTGGCCAATTCTTTTTTAAGTTCCGCAACATAGCTTCTTTGGTCTTCAATAGCGTTATCGTCTTCTTGAGTATTTGCCAAAATCTTATCGATTATGTTTGCGGCAATGCCTTTTTCTTTTACCTTAACGGCAACTTCGCGTGCATACACTGCGAGCTTATCGCTTGTAAGCCTCATACCGTAACCGAATTCGGCCGCATCTTCAAACAGGGAGTTGGACCATGCAGGACCTCTTCCGTCGGCACGTTTTGCATAAGGTGTTGTAGGTAAGTTTCCTCCGTAAATTGAAGAACAGCCCGTTGCATTTGCAATAACGGTTCTGTCTCCGAATAATTGCGAAAGAAGTCTTACATACGGAGTTTCGCCGCAGCCCGCACAGGCACCGGAGAATTCGAAAAGCGGTTTTCTCATACAAATTCCCTTAGGCGTGCTTAAATTAAGATTCTTTGTATCCGGGTCCGGAATAGTATTAAAGAAGAAATCCCAATTTTCAACCTCCGCTTTTCGGTTTTCTACGAAGTTTTCCATATTGATTGCTTTAATTTCGGGATTTTCTTTCGACTTTGCAGGACACTGCTTAACGCAAAGTCCGCAGCCCGTACAATCTTCAGGTGAAACCTGAATGGTAAAGTGCGAATTTTCGAATTCCTTGCCCTTATATGCGCAAGATTTAAATGAGGCGGGAGCGGTTTTAAGAAGAGAAGAATCGTAAGCCTTCATTCTTATTGCAGCGTGTGGACAAACCATTGTACACTGACCGCATTGAATACAAATTTCGCTTTTCCAAATCGGAATATTCTCCGCAATACCGCGTTTTTCGTATTGAGTGGTTGCGGTCGGGAACGTTCCGTCTTCGGGGAGCTCGCTTACTCTTAACTCATCACCTTTTTGAACGGCAATTTTTCCGAGAACTTTTTGAACGAATTCGGGGGCATTGCTTGTAATTGCAGGGTGCATTTTAAGAGTGCTTGAAACGGTTTTCGGATAATTAACTTCTTCAACTCCGGCAAGGGCCATATCGATTGTCGTAATATTTTTTTGAACGATTTCAGGTCCTTTTTTGCCGTAAGATTTTTCGATAAATTTTTTAATCAATCCTACCGCTTCCGCTTCGGGCAAGATACCGAAAATCTTAAAGAAGGCGGTTTGCATAACAACATTTATGCGGGTACCCATTCCGGCTTTTTCCGCAATTTTGATAGCGTCGATTACATAAAATTTAGCCTGTTTGTCTATAATTTGCTTTTGAACTTCCGCAGGAATTTTATCCCAAATTTCATCTTTTCCGTAAGGAGCGTTTAAAAGAAAGGTTCCTCCGGTTTTTAAAGTGCTCAGCATATCATAAGTTTCAATATAACTGAATTTATGGCAGGCAACGAAGTCGGCATTGGTAATTAAATAAGGCTTTCGGATTGCGTGTTTTCCGAAGCGCAAGTGTGAAATTGTAAAGCCTCCGGATTTTTTACTGTCGTAAGCAAAATAGGCTTGAGCCTTATTATCCGTAGCTTCACCGATAATTTTTATCGAGTTTTTATTTGCACCTACGGTACCGTCCGACCCCAAACCGAAGAACATAGCTTGGTGCATATCTTTATCTTCAAGTTTAAATGACGGGTCGTATTTTATGCTGGTGTTTGTAACATCGTCTTCAATACCTACGGAGAAATTATTTTTCTTTTCGCCTGTCAGATTATCGAATATACCCTTAACCATTGCAGGGGTGAATTCCTTTGAGCCCAATCCGAAACGTCCGCCGAGAATTACGGGGTAATTTGTAAACGGACATTTTTTTGCAGCTTGCATTTCGCCGATGGCGGTGCGTACGTCTTCATAAAGGGGTTCCCCGAGGGCTCCAGCTTCTTTACAGCGGTCAAGAACGGCAATTCCCTTAACCGTTGCAGGAATTGCTTTTACAAAATGCTCCGCACTGAAGGGGCGGTAAAGTCTTACCTTTAAGACACCGAATTTTCCGCCTTTGGAATTAAGTTCATCAACGGTTTCTTCCACGGTTTCCGCACCGGAACCCATAAGAATTATAATATTTTCCGCGTCGGCGGCTCCGTGATAATCAAATAAATGATATTGTCTTCCCGTTAATTTTGCATACTTATCCATTGTTTTTTTAACAATTTCCGGTGTTGCAAGGTAGTATTTGTTTACTGCTTCGCGTCCCTGAAAGTAAATATCCGGGTTTTGAGCTGTTCCTCTAAGTTCGGGGTTTTCAGGTGTAAGACCTCTTTTTCTGTGTGCGCGTACAAGCTCATCGCTTATCATTTCGCGCATTATGTCGTAAGAAACCTCTTCAATTTTTTGAATTTCATGGCTTGTTCTGAAACCGTCAAAAAAGTGAAGAAACGGAACGCGAGATTCCAAAGTTGCGGCATGCGAAATAACGGCTAAATCCATAACTTCCTGTACGGAATTGGAAGCCAGCATTGCCCAGCCCGTTTGGCGGCAAGCCATAACGTCTTGATGGTCTCCGAAAATTGAAAGAGCGCTGCAAGCTACGGCTCTGGCTGCAATGTGAAAAACGGTGCTGGTTAATTCACCTGCAATTTTGTACATATTCGGAATCATCAAGAGAAGCCCCTGTGATGCGGTAAATGTAGAAGATAAGGCACCCGTCGTCAAAGCGCCATGCACTGCACCCGCAGCACCCGCTTCCGATTGTAACTCTACAACATCGGGAACAGTTCCCCAAATGTTTTCTCTGCCGCGTGCCGAATACTCATCGGCTACTTCTCCCATAGGACTTGACGGCGTAATCGGGTAGATGGCAATAACCTCGCTTAAAGCGTGGGCAACATGACCTGCGGCTGTATTACCGTCGATCATGACAAGTTTTTTTTCTAGGCTCATAAAAACCGTCCTTATATAAAAGTATTAGGATTATTTAAATCAATTATATTTGTAGAAAAAATGTGTGAAACGCATACTGCAGACTATAACGGAAATAAACAGTCCCGACTGTAAGAATATCATAAATTTTATATTTTTTCAAGACTTGGTTTTCGATTTTATTGTAAATATAAATTTTATTTTATAAATAAAATTTTAATCTTTCGGCTGTAAAAAGAATAGAAGAATTTACCGCCGACCGGTAATACAAGCTGAAACACGAAGGAGCTGTTTATTTATAAAGAGTATAGTTAGTCCTTGTCAAATAGGACGAAATTTCAAAATTCCCCCTATTTGTTTGTAGGTTCAAATAGGGGGGGTATTTAAATTATGATGGGCAAGTTAAAAACTGTAAATTCCAAAAATATATTTACTTTGCCGCTTTTATTCTTTCCGCTATGCCGTCTTTGCCGATTTCCTTAAGACTTCCGTCCTGTCTTGCAACGAATAAAATTTTTTTAAAGCGTTTTGCAGTTGAAATATTATTTGTAACAGCAGCGATTGCGGATTTTTTAACAAAAATTAAATTAAGCATTAAGTCTTCTATTTCCGTATTGACATTACGGGAAAATTCGTCTAAAAGCAAGACGGGACAATCGGAGGTCAAAAGCAATATTCTCGCTAAAGCAATTCTGCTGCGCTCCCCGTCCGATACGGTTAAGTTGTTCATATCCATAACAGTATCCAAGCCGTCAGGCAATGTATCTACAAAATGTGCCAATTTAAGCACATTCAGCATTTGCATTATGTCAGCATCGGGAACGGACTTGTCGAATACAAGATTATCGCGTAAGGAGATATTAAAAATATGCGGATGACTCCAAAGACAAGGAATTGTATTTGCACCTAAGGTTTTCAAATTATATGTAAGCGATCCTGAAAACTCCGCTTCGTTCATTGTAAGGAGGCGTAATAAACTTGTTTTTCCGGAACCGTTTTGTCCTACAACGGCAATTTGCTCGCCCTCATGGAGTGTAAAATCGATATTGTTTAATATAGGTTTGCCGTTTTTAAGCAGCGAAATATTTTTTGCATTAATCAAAGCTGCATCGTTATGAATGTTTTTCTTTGTATTATTTTCACATTCTTCAATATACTTAAAATATTTTTCCGCTATGGGAACCGAGCGTCTTATTTGCCTTGCCGCTAAAAAAACACTTGACATATTTTGATTAACCGACGAAATAATAAAGATTATGTATAAAAGATTTACTAAATTTACGCCGGGCAATGCAAAAACACAAAACAGGCTTATTATAATAGGAATAAAGTAATTTTGTCCTTCAAAAAAAATGCTTTTTACAGCTTCCATCATTTTAATTTTATTTTCAATTTTGAGAAGCTTTTCATCTTTTTGTAAAATAGATTTTTTACACTCCGATTTAACCGAGTTATTTAATGTTAAAAAAATTGATTGAAAGGTCGTTTTAATAATACCGCCGTAGCTTATGCTTTCATCGTCAAGTAAACCGTATGTTTCGTTTATTCGTTTATCCAAATAAGTAACTACGATATTAGTCGATATAATTATTGTTAATAAAATAACGGGAAGAAATAAGGATATGGAGAATAAAAAGCCGTTAAGAATAATAACATTAAAACAAGAAGCCAGAAAGCGAAAACAAAAAGGAATAAGAATGTTAATATCTTGAGTATAGGACATTATATAAAAACCTTCTTCTTCCAATTTACGGTTACTGTTTACCAAGCTGTGATGAAAGGAGTTTTTCATCATAGGCGGTAATGCGCAATAAGTAATGGAATTATTTAATATCAGTTCATAAACGGTTTGTAGTATAGTATATACGATAACGGATATTGACATAGCTAAAAGAGATGCAAAAGAAAGATGATTCAATATTCTGTTAAGGCCTTCTTTTCCTAAAACAAGAAATATAGAATTGCACGCATTTAGAACAAGTAAAAAAATAATAGGTAAAGTCAAACCCTTATAGAATTTTTTATATAAAGTATAAACGGTTTTCACAGCACAGCTCCTTTTTGTATATCGGTATACATTGAATCGTAAAAGTCTTTTATAGGCGGGTTCGTTAAAGCATATTTTGCTTTTATATCGACGTGAATATTTCCGGATTTAAAATAAAGCACCCGCTCGAAGTATTGCACATGTTCTTTTTTATGAGAAATCATAATTACGGTACTATCCGTCGACATGAGATATTTCAAAAAACATTCCTCAACTGCGACATCCAGAGAACTGAAAGTTTCATCAAGAAAAAATATATGGGGCTTTTTAATAAGCTCCCTTAAAAGCGAAACCGTAACGACTTCCCCGTCGGATAAGGTATCGGGATCAAGCTGTTTGTCAAGGTCATATAAAAACGGAATAAATTCCGCAACACCTACAGCATGAATAAAAGACTTTAAGGAGTCATCGCTTATTATTTCAGAAACATTTAAAAGAAGGTTGTATCTCAATGTGCCGGGTAAAACCAATCCTTTTAAATCAAGGAAAGAAGTATTTTGCAAAAAAGTTTTATTATCGAATTCTCTTACTTCCATACTGCCGTAGTTTACTTGCCCGCTTTGTTGATAGTCTATACCCATAAGACAGTTTAAAAATACCGATTTCCCCGAGCCGGAATCTCCTATAATTAAAACTTTTTCACACTTTTTAATACTTACATTGATGTCATTAAGAAGATATTGATTGCGTAAGTTTACGAATAATGAATTAACATTGATATCATCATGAATAAATAAAGAATTTCCTCTTTCGGTTTCTTTGCTTTGTAAAACCTCTTCAATGGGTTCAATCATTGTCTTTAAATTTTTGACATGTTCAAATATAGAAATCGCACTCAACGGATTAGGCAATAAAATAAAAAGCATATAAAAAGGCATTATCGCATTACCTACGCTCTTATCTTTAAAAAGAAATAAGGCAATTAGAAGCGACATAAGAGGCAGTACTTTTTGAATAATAAGCTCTAAATTCTTACGCGTTATCGCCAAACCTTCCTTTTTTTTAAAACAATCTTTACAAAGTTTATCCATTTTTGAAAAAATACGTTGCTCAAAATATTTATGCGAGTTTACGGAACGAATATCCAATCGTCCTGAAACGGAGTCTCCAAGATCCTTGTATAATGAGGGGGCCAATTTTATGCGCAGCTTATCTATGCTTCGAACACGGCGTAAAAATAATCTGTCTACTAAAAAGAAGATAATCAATAAACCGAGGGATAATACCGACAGCATTGCACTTACATAAAAAAGTTTTATAAAAATCAAAACGCAAATTACGGCGTTAAAAGAAATCGTATATATTTTTAAAACGTCGTTTATAAAAAATGCGGGATAACTTTGTAACGAGTCTAAAACTTGCGCATAGTTTACATCATAATAGTACGAAAACGGAAGGCTTAAATATTTTTCTACCATATCCTTTTTTATCTGCAATTTTCTGCACCCGAACCGGATAACGGCAAAGCGCGCAAGTATATTTATAAGCAAAAGAGTAATGATTACGACAAGAGTTTCTACGAGAGGTTTTACGCGGATTGTTTTAAGGTTTAATAAATTTTCTTGAAATTCAAATAAGCGCGTGGAATATAAATCTAAAAGAATATATTGAGCTCCGAGTAAAACAAGAAAAACAAAAAACATGTAAAAAGAAAAAACTTTTAACTTTGACTTATTTGACATAAAAACCTCCTTATAAAATAAACAACCGCAAGATTTTTTTTAAATCGAGGATTGTTTATTTTTCGCATTTTTGCAAGCAAAGCTGAAAAATGCATACAATATGCAAGTTTGCAAAGTAACCTCGGCAGCATTTTTAGACAATGCCATCTGCATTGGAAATTTTCCATTCTCCAAATCACAATTTGTTTATATCTATATATTTAACATTATACCGTTTTTAAGACATTTTATCTATAGTTATAACCGTACTAACGGAATAATAGTGTTACAAAAAATAAGTCAATGTGGAAAGTATAAATAATGCGGGTAACAAAAATAATACCGCGCGGATCGGATTTTGCGTTAACAAAACTCAATCCGTGCAGCGATAAAATAAGGTCATTTTTGTACCTCAAAAAAATTACAAAATTGATTTATGCGGGCAAATACCTCTTATAATCTTACATTTAAATGTATATAATATAAATTAAAGAAGTATTTAAGTTGAAATTGGAAAAACGAAATTGTTGATTTTACTAATGGAATTATTGCTTCAAATGTAAGTTTTATATATCCGAGAGCCAATAAGCTGTCGTACACGGCATAAATCTTACAATAAAGCAGGGCGAAACAATTGAAATTGTAGCGGAGAACGGTTCAGGAAAATCTACATTGGTAAGGTTTATTGCCGGTTTATATACGCCCTGTTCCGGTACTGTTGAATTCGGCGTATAAAACACCGCGGAACATACGACCCGATAGTATTTTTAAAAACGTATCCGGTACATTTTAGAACTTTCGAGAGTATAAAATTACTCTTGAAGAAAATGCAGCAATCAGCCGTACCGAAATTCCGCCCGATAAATAAAAATCTATAAAAGTCTTCAAAAAGCGAAATTTAATGGAAGTGCCGCCGCATTAAATACAATGTTTTATCCCGAAGTTGACGGTATCGGTTTATCAAAAGGATAATGAAATAGTTTAAGCTCGGTAAAATTTGCTTACCGTATTGTAGTTATGAATAACGGAAAAATAGAAGCTATAGGCACGAGTGAACAGTTAATTTCCCGCAAAGTACCGATATGTGGAAGGCTAAAGCCTAATGGTATAAAAACGGATCAGTTTAAATTCGCGGCATAAGCTCTTAAGCCCGTTGACATAAACTTGCATTTTTTATATACTCTTTTTTAATATCGAATAAAATCGGAGGCATAAAAATGTTCACTTACCGTAAACCGCACATAAAATTTTTTTATAAACTTCCTTTATTTTTCGATTTTGTTTTTTAACATCGGTTTTGCCGATGTTTTTTTTTGCATTTTCGATTTTATCGGAGGTTAATTATGGCAAACGTTTTTACAGGGAAATCGTTGACCGTCATCGACGACTTATCTATTGAAGAGCGGAAATATCTTTTTGAAAAAACGCGTATTTTAAAAAAAGCGATTCAAGAAGACGATAAACAAACTATGGATAAATTCAGGATTAACGATAAAGATTTCGGAATTTATGAAGTGTTTTTGGAATCCAGTACCCGCACAAAAGAATCTTTTAGAAATGCCGCGAATTTTCATCAAGTTAAGTTAAGCGATTTGGCGGTAGAAACTTCTTCTTTTAATAAAGGAGAAAGCTATGCCGACACCTTTAATACCCTTGCAGGGTACCGCAACGCTATTTTTATCGTTAGAAGTAAAATAGAAGGTGTATGCCGTTGGCTTGAAGACGAAACCCAAGCCTTTGCAAAACGGAATAACTTAAAACGTAAGCCCGCTTTTATAAATGCAGGCGACGGAAAGCACGAACACCCTACTCAAGAATTGTTAGATGAATTTACATTTTTGGAAGAAAACAATTGGTCATTTAAAAATATTCATCTTGCACTTGTAGGCGATTTATATCACGGCAGAACCGTACATTCCAAAGCGGACGGTTTAAAAATTTTCGAATCCGTAACCGTAGATTTAATTGCCCCTCCGGAACTTGCGATGCCCGACTATTACAAAATTAAAATGAAAGAAAACGGATTTAAACTCCGAGAATTTTCCTCAATTGAAGACTATTTAAATCAAGATAACATTGCAAAAATTTGGTACTTTACCCGTCCGCAGCTTGAAAGAATGGGCGAGCAGATTTTAAAAAAACAGGAAGAGCTTAGACGCTCAATAACTTTTAAAAAAGAATTTATCCGAAAGCTGCCGGAAAATACACGTTTTTATCATCCGTTGCCCCGGCACCGGAAACACCCGACTATCCCTTCTTTTTTGGACGGAACGACTCTTAACGGCTGGGAAAGCCAATCGATAAACGGAATGTATGTGCGTATAGTGCTTCTTTCTATGATTGCAGGAAAAATCGGAGAAGATTATTCGGGTTCCGCTTTGCCCGGTTCTTGTAACGAAGGAGAGGAGTACATTGTAGAAGTTCCGGTTCAAACTAAGGGAAAAAGTAAGGTTAAAACCTTTTCGGAAGGAGTGCGTCCCATTCAAAACGGAATAGTAATAGACCATATTTGCCGGGGAGATACGCCCGCCAGTATACGCCGACATATTGCAAAAATTACAAAGGTTATGAAACTGGAAGACGGTAAGGGCGGCGAATGGATTTCCACTTCAACGGAGGGGACAAATATTTTTAAAGGAATTATTTTTCGACCCGGCGAATATAAATTTTCGCGAGCCGATTTAAAAAGGCTTGCAGGAGTTGCGGCAAGTTGTACATTAAATATTATAAAAGACGGAAAAATTGAAGCAAAATACAGAACGCATTTACCTCCGCGTATCTATAATTTTGAAGATTTAATTTGCCGCAATGAGGCTTGCGTTTCGCATCCCGCTCAAGCGGAAGGAGCACCAGCAATGTTTTACCGTACCCCCGATAACCGCTATGCCTGTCAATATTGCGGAACTATTCATTCTTTTAAAGAAATATGGGGAGATAAACCCGAATAAGAGTTGTAAAACTTATTCAATGCCGTTTTTCATACAAATATCGGTTAAAAAACAGTCTCCGCAATTGGGATTACGTGCTTTGCAAATATATCTTCCGTGTAATAATATCCAGTGATGAGCGTTTAATAAATATTTTTTCGGAGTAACTTCAAGTAAATCTTTTTCGACTTCAAGCGGTGTTTTTCCCGACGACATACCTATACGCGGTGCCGTGCGCAAAATATGAGTATCTACCGCAATTGCCGGTTGTCCGAAGCCCATATTTAAAACAACATTTGCGGTTTTTCTGCCTACTCCGGGTAACTTTTCCAAATCTTCACGCTTATCGGGAACATTTCCGCCGTATTCTTCCAATAAGATTTTGCTTAATGCAATAATACGCTTTGCCTTTGTAGGATATAAATTAATTGTTTTTATATATTCTTTTACGCCTTCTTCGCCAAGTTCAAGCATTTTTTCAGGAGTATCTGCTGCTTGAAAAAAAGCCTTGGTCGCCTTATTTACACCTACATCGGTCGCTTGTGCGGAAAGAACTACGGCTATTAAAAGGGTGTAAACATTTGATGAGTAAAGTTCTCCTTTGGGATTGGGGTTATGTTTTTTTAATCTTTTGTATACTTCTTCGATTTGTTCTTTAGGCAACAGTTTTATACTCATTTAATTTTTCCTATAAAAATTAAGTATAACATAAATAAAATAAAGCTGCAATTGAGCTGTACTTTTCTATTTCTTATAAGTTTTTTATAAAAGCCGCTTTACATAAAAATCATTTGAATTATTCGCAATGCAATAATGGTTGGAACTGAGGCTCTAAAATTACAAAAAGTTAAAACCGTTTATTTTAAATGTCTTTAAAAAATTTCGGTGAGGTTTTTAAAGATGGGCATATCTTTTTTATAAAACTTCACGCGGTTTTGAACCGTTTGCAGGGCCTACAACTCCTCTGGCTTCCATTTCTTCCACTATACGGGCGGCTCTGTTATAGCCTATTTTAAGTTTACGCTGAATATATGAAGCCGATGCCTTTCCTTCAGCTAAGACTATTTCCAAAGCTTCGTCATAAAGAGGGTCGCTTTCATCTTCAAATAAGGAGCCCTGTGTATAATCATCATCGTCAATAAAGATTTCATCATCGATATAATCGGGCTCTCCGAAAGTTTTTACGTGTTCTACAACTTGTTCAACCTCATCATCGGAAACAAAGGTTCCTTGAATACGTGCGGGGAATGGAGTTGCGGTGCTTACATAAAGCATATCGCCGCGTCCTAAAAGTTTTTCGGCTCCGTTATTATCTAAAATAATTTGGCTGTCTATGCGGGAAGCAACCATAAAGGCAATACGGCTCGGAATATTCGCTTTAATTAAGCCGGTTATAACATTTGTTGACGGCCGCTGTGTTGCAAGTACCAAGTGAATTCCTACCGCACGGCTCATCGCGCAAAGTCTGGAAACGGTTGCCTCCAACTCCTTGCCGGTAGTTGCCATTAAGTCTGCAAATTCGTCTATTATAATTACAATATAGGGAAGAGTTTCGGCGGCAAGTTTTTCACGGCGGATTTTTCTATTATAGCTTTTTATATCGCGTACGCTCATTCCGTCCAGCATAGCATAGCGTCTTTCCATTTCGCAAATACAATATTGCAAACCCTGCAATGCCTTCTTAGGTTCCGTAATTACGGGTGTAAGCAAATGACCTATTCCGTTATAAAGTTTTAATTCGACAATTTTAGGGTCAACTAAAAGCAATTTAACTTCTTCAGGGCTTTTATTATACAATATGGAAAGAATTATGGAATTTACACAAACGGATTTACCGGAACCGGTAGCTCCTGCAATAAGCAAGTGCGGCGTTTGACAAAGGTCCAAGGTTTGAGGTTCTCCGGTTACATCTTTACCCAACACCACGGGAATACCCATTTTTTTTGTATCGGGAATATCCGTTTCTATTAACTCGCGGAAACCTACAATAGCTCTCATTTTATTAGGCACTTCAATTCCGACTGCCTGCTTACCGGGGATAGGTGCTACAATACGCACGCTTTGTGCCGCAAGTCTTAAAGCGATATTATCCTGAAGGGCGGTAATTTTCCCGAGTTTAATACCCGGCGGAGGCAGCACTTCGAACATTGTTACTACAGGGCCTTTACGTATTCCTGTAATTTCAATATCTATACTGAATTCGGCGAAGGTGTTTTTTAAAGCGATTGCCGCCGCTTTTGTGGAATCGTCTATTATCCAATATTCATTTCCCGGATATTTTGTTAATAAATCATAAGGAATATGATAGCCTTTTACCTTTTCTTCGGCTTTAGGTTTTAAAGGCTGTGCAGCGCTTATTTCTATAGAATCGGGTTCCGAGTTTTCCCCGCTTCCGTTTTCATACCCGCTCTCACAGGAATCCTCTTCTTCATCGGATATATCTTCTTCCGTACCGGAAACTTCAATGCATTCTTCATCGTCATCTTCAGTATCGTCCATATCCGCATGCTCGTTAAAAACGCCTTCCGTATTTTCCGTGTCGCTTCCGTTTAAATCGGCGGCATTTTCCGTACTTGGATTATCTTCTAAGAGTTCGTTATTATCATCGCTTTTCGTCTCTTCTTGAACTTCCAGCTCTTCAATATCGGAGTCAAGTTTTATATCTTCAGTTTCAATTACAACGAGAGAATCGATTAAATCAGGTTTTTTCCCGGGAATAACATTCCCGCCTATATCGACATTTATATCCGCAGCAATTTTTTCAAAAGATTTTATAGATTCATGCTGTTCGGATTCGTTTGCTATTCCCGTTTTTAAAAATTGTTCATGAGTTAAAACAGATGCCGAAGGAAGATAAGAAGGTTTTCCTATAAATCTTTTTAAAAAAATATCGTTTTTATTATACTGTAAATCAATAGTTGTGTTTTGATTTACGGAATGATACCCGTCTCCTACAATGTCTTCCGCAAATTCATCATCATCGTTATCACAATTTTTAATAATTTTATGTCTTGCCTTTTCCGCAATTATAAGTGAAAGAAATACTTCCAGTAAAATTAAAAGCCCCGTACAAAGTACAATTGAAGCATTGGCAAAGTCTTTTATTGCCGTATTTGTAATTTTAGGAATTAAAAAATAAATTAAGTGTTCGCCCAGCACACAAGTAAAAAAATATATCGGCATTCCCGCCAAAACGGCTTTTGAATGTGTACTCCAACCGGGTATGATTAAAAGAATTGCGGAATAAAGTAAGATAAAAGGTATTAAAAGCGAAGAAAATTTATAAGTGGAAAAAAGTATAAAACCGATTCTTGAAAAAGGAGAAATTATTTCGGCAACTCCGAAAATAGGCAGTAATACCGAAAGAGCGATATATACGGATAAGAGAAAAAATACTATTCCCAATATTATAGATAAAATTCTATACTTTGATTCTACATTCAAACCTAACTCCAATTACGAGGCAGCCCTTAGGATTATCGGCAATTATCCTGCAAACCCCCAAAAGTAAATGCTTAATCCTATTCCAAGCGGGATTAGATAAAAAGAAAAATATACAAGTTTTCCTTTTTTTATAAGTCCGAGCAAAAATTTAAGAGAAAAAAATCCTACTATAAAGGCTGAAGTCATTCCTGCAACAAGAGCCGGAATGCTTATCCCAACAAGTAAAGTATCGGCAGATTTTAACTCGAGTATAAATGCTGCAAGTATTGCGGGAACGGAAAGAAGAAATGAAAATTCTCCCGCAGTTTCGCGTGTCAAACCTGAAAATAGAGAGGCTGAAATAGTACTTCCGGAACGCGAAATACCCGGGATAACCCCTATACCCTGCGCAGCGCCGACCGCCAAAGCCGATATAATACAAGGTTCTTTTTTTTGTTTTTTAGGCTTAATAAAAGACGAAAGAATAAGTACAAATCCCGTTACGATGAAAAAAAACGGAACGATTTTGACATCTATATTTTTTACCCAATCTTTTAAAATTATTCCTATTACTCCTGTAACCGAAGTGGCAAGTATAATTGCCCGAATCATTTTAATATCCTCTTTATCTTCGGGTTTTTGTTTTCCGGTAATATATCTTCCCAAGACGCAAAAAAGTCGGGCTATTTTTTTCGCAAAAACCGTACATACGGCGGCAAGAGTTGCAAGATGTAAAAGAATATCGAAAAGAATGGGAAGGCTTTCTTGCTTAAAAAAATACTCCGCAATCGCCAAATGGCCGGAACTTGAAATAGGTAAAAATTCCGCCAAACCCTGAATCGCACCCAAAATAATTGCCTGTAAAATTGTCATAAAAATCACCCTTAGTTTTTAGGATATGAGAGTTTAACATAAATTCTTTAAAATTTCTATAGCTTTTAAAACATAGTGCCGTCCGCCGGCTAATTACCTGCAAAAGCGCCGTATAACAGGGTATACGGGAATATTTTGTAAATATTGCGGAAAATTCAAAAAAAAAGCTACAATTTTAGTAAAAATAACCGATAAATATAGAAAATGGTTAAGTTTCAGGCTTTTGCATTTGACTTTTTTTAAATAAAGGTTATAATGAGGTCTGGAGATACTAGAAATTTTAGTCTAGGACTCGGGAGAAATATGAGCAATAACAGCGTTATAGCAGGATTTGATGACGAAAAAGATGACAGCTTAAAGATTAAGCTGCAAAAAGTAGACGGTCTCGACAAATGTATAGTTGTGTTCCTAAACGGATACATTGACACCTACAACTCCTCTTTTTTTCAAAAACGAATTGCAAAGTTAATAGACGGAGGCTTTGTACAAATTATTTTTAATTGTGCCGCTCTAAATTATGTTTCGTCTACAGGAATCGGTTCGTTTACGGCTTTTTTAAAAACAGTTAAACCTCACGGCGGAGATATCGTTTTATTGGATATACAGCCTAAGGTTTATGAAATATTTCAACTCTTGGGCTTTTCTCAATTTTTTAATATAAAGGACGCACTTTCAGACGCGGTAGCCTTTTTTCAAACGGCATCATCGACGGCAGCTCCATCAGAAATCTTCCCGAAAATTTTTGCTTGTCCGATTTGCTCAAAGAAATTAAAAGCTACAAAGCCCGGAAGATTCAGATGTTCCGAATGTAAAACTATTTTAGCAATAGATAACAACGCCCAAGTTTTTTTGGGATAACAGGTTTTAACCCTAACCTATCGGTATAACCTTATGCCTGCTATAATGATTCAAGGAACAACTTCTTCGGCAGGTAAATCTTTGTTTTGTACCGGACTTTGCCGCATTTTTAAGAATAACGGGTTAAAAACTGTTCCATTTAAATCACAAAATATGTCTTCTCGTTTTTTTGTAACCTCCGAAGGGAAAAAGATAAGTACTGCGCAAGCCTTACAGGCGGAAGCGGCGGGAACGGAACCTTCCGTCTTAATGAATCCTATTCTTCTTATTCCTAAAACCGATACCGGAGCAAGGGTTATTATTTTAGGCGATGAAAAAACCGAAATGAATGCTCGGGAGTATTTTGAATATAAAAAATCTTGCCGTAATATGATTTCGGAAAGTTTTAAAACTCTCGAAAACGAAAACGATATTGTGGTAATTGAAGGAGCCGGAAGTCCTGCGGAAATAAACTTAAACCAAAACGATATTGTAAATATGGGAATGGCGGAAATGGCAAATGCTCCCGTATTGTTAATTGCGGATATTGACCGTGGCGGGGTTTTTGCGCAGCTTTACGGAACCGTTATGTTATTACCGGAAAAAGACAGGCGCCGCATTAAAGGAATGATTATAAATAAATTCCGCGGAGATAAGAGTCTTTTGGATTCCGGCATTAAAATGATTGAAGAATTACTGAATATTCCCGTAATTGCGACAATTCCATATATGCATTTGGAACTTGAAGATGAAGACAGTTTGATAGGCTCGGAAAAAAAATGTAATTACCGAACTCAATCCAAGGCCGAAAAGGAAATAGAGTTTAATAAACTGGCAAAACTGATTGAAGAAAATTCAGATATGGATTTTATATATACAATTGCCGGAATTAAAAAATAATTTTTCTATAAAGACCTAAGGCGTACGGTAAGCAGCATAATATCGGAAGGTCTTATTCCGGGAATTCTTCCCGCCTGCCCTATTGTTTCCGGTCTGACTGCTTTCAGCCTGGAGCATGATTCCGTGGAAAGTCCTGAAATTTCATCATAATTAAAATCGGCAGGTATCCCGGTGTTTTCCATACGTTTTACCTTGTTTATTCTTCTATCCTGTACGGCAATATAATGCTCATATCTGATTTCAAGCTCTGCGGATTCTAAAAGTTCGGGAGAAAATTCGGCCGAAGCCTTGTCTATTTTCGTAATTAATGAAAGCGGAATTTGAGGGTCGTGAAGAACATCGCTTAAGGTTTTGCCCAGATGATTTTTCAGCTCCGGATATTTTTCCGCCGTTTCTCCGGTTATTTTTACGGCGTTCCAGTTTGAAATAATTTCGGCGCGTCGGGAAAGTTTTTCGTTAAGCCTGTCTACGGCTTCTTTTTTTTGTAATCCTATTTTATAAGCCGCTTGAGTAAGTCTTTCATCGGCGGTATCGTGCCTTAATTTTAATCTGTATTCCGCACGGGCGGTAAACATACGGTAAGGTTCATCTACACCTTGGGTAACCAAATCATCAATCATAACTCCGATATATGCTTCGCTGCGTTTTAACACAAACGGAATAAATTTTTCATTTTTAAATTTAAGGGAGCGGGAATAAAGAGCCGCATTTATGCCTGCAATAATACCCTGCCCGCCGGCTTCTTCGTAACCTGAAGTTCCGTTAATTTGTCCGGCTAAAAAAAGGCCTGCAATGCGGCGAGTTTGTAAGTCGGAAGAAAGCTGAATGGGAGAAACAAAGGCGTAATCTACGGCATAAGCGGGGCGTGTAATTACGGCGTTTTCAAAACAGGGAATTGTTCTGAGCATTCTGTCTTGAACATCTTCGGGAAGGGAAGAAGAAAGGCCGTTAATATAAAGCTCTTCCGTGTTAAGCCCTTCAGGTTCAATATAAACGTGATGTCTTTCCCTCTCAGGGAATTTTTTAATTTTATCTTCAATAGAAGGGCAATATCTTGCTCCCGTTCCCTTTATTTTTCCCGAAAAAAGGGGCGCGCGATGTAAATTTTCTGCAATAATTTTATGTGTATTTCCGTTTGTATGAGTAATATAGCATTTTGCATAAGGTCTGTGAATTTCCGCATTTGCAAAGGAAAAGGGGCGCATAACGGCGTCGGCTTCCTGTTCTTCGGTTAAAGAAAAATCTACCGAACTGCGCAAAACGCGCATAGGCGTTCCCGTTTTAAGTCTTCCGACGGTAAAGCCCTTTGCGGCAAGAGCTTTTCCCAAACCGACAGCTGCCCTTTCTCCGAGTCTTCCGTCGGGAGATTCAAATTCGCCTATGTAAATTTTTCCTTCCAAAAAGGTGCCCGTTGCAAGCACAACAGCCTTAGCAGAAAACTCTCTGCCCCGTTCGGTTTTTACATATTGCACCTTTCCATATTCTACATAACCCGATTCTCCCGCGCCGGACGAAACTATATCGCAAACCGTATCTTGAAAAATATGTAGATTTTTTTCAAGCTCAAGCGTATGCTTTGCCAATTGCGAGTAAAGAAATTTATCCGCCTGTACGCGCGGAGCCTGTACTGCAGGCCCTCTGCTTTTATTCAATAAGCGGTATTGAATCATAGAGGCGTCCGCGAGTTTTCCCATTTCTCCGCCCAGGGCGTCAATTTCGCGGACAATGTTTCCTTTAGAAATTCCGCCTATCGAAGGATTACATGAAAGACGACCTATGCTGTCGGCAGTTTGAGTTATCAGTAAGACGTTTTCGCCCATACGGGCTGAAGCTAAGGCGGCTTCGATTCCTGCGTGTCCGCCGCCTACCACTATTACATCATAATCGGAAAATCTATACATCATTTATAAAATTCTTCAAAGGCCTTTGTAATAAATTCCTGGTCTTCAGTTCCGCCCAATTCTCTTACGGAATGCATTGCTAAAATCGGGTTTCCTATATCAACGCTCTTTATGTTTAAGTTTGAAACCGAAATAGGCCCTATCGTTGAGCCGCCTCTCATATCCGAGCGGTTTACAAAATTTTGAAACGGAACCTTTGCCCTCATACAAACATCTTTAAAAATTCCCGCCGAGATACCGTCGGAAGTGTAGCTCATAGAAGCGGCAAGTTTAATTGCGGGGCCTTTATTCATAAGAGGGAAATTGGTTATGTCGTTTTTTTCGGTATAGTTCGGGTGAAGACCGTGAGCTTGGTCCGCCGAAATTAAAAATGAAAAAGCCAAAGCTTTTTGCATTTCTTCAAAAGCATTTCCCTTACAAGTGCTTAACACAATACGCTGAATTGTATCCTGCAAAAAGGGGCTTCCCGCACCTTGTGCCGTGCCCGAGCCCACTTCTTCATTATCGAAGACCGCCGCCATTTGAACAAAAGTCGATGCTCGGGACCGTGCAAGGGCATCAATTGAAGAGTAGGCCATTCCCAAATTATCTATTCGCCCTATAGAAAAAAATTCGTCATTTAAACCTACAAAACAGCCGGGCTGGCGGTCGTATAGATAAAGGTCAAAATCCAAAATTTGTTCTTTTTTTACGTTTAAGTTTTCGGCAATTAGATTAAGCAAAAAGCCTTTTTCTTCAAATTTCTCATTTATAATCGAAAGAACGGGAAGCGTATCTTTTTGTTTATTATAAGAATAACCTTCGTTTACCTCTCTATTCATATGAATTGCAAGATTGGGAATTATCAATATCGGTTTATCGAAATCGATTAATCTTATTTCCGGTTTTAAAAGATTGTCCGTTTTTAAGACTGCACGGCCTGCGGCGGAGAGAGGGCGGTCAAACCAGGTAGATAAAATGGCTCCGCCGTAAACTTCAGTATTTAATTTTAAAAAATGATTATTTACTTTTATTTCGGGATTCGGTTTTATTCTAAAAGTAGGAGAATCGCTGTGACTTCCTATAATCCTAAATCCGTTTTCGGCACCGCCCGTTTTCGGCATTTGCCAGGCAATAACGGCGCTTCCGTTATTCGTAATAAAATATTTTCCGCCTTCTTTTAAATTAAAAGAATCTTTTTGTTCAAGTCGGTTAAATCCGTTGGCTTCCAAAAATTCGCCTAAATTTTTTATTGCATGATAAACCGACGGACTTTTATCAATAAATTTCATTAAGGCTTCGGCATATTGTTTGTTCATCTGTATTCTCCTAAAGTATTTTAAAAGTTTAAACTTTATTACCGTATTTTAAGCATTATATCAAAATTATTAAGGGCAGGCAAGATGAGGAGAGGAGGGTAAACAATGTTATATTAAAGATATAAAAAAAGCTTTGCAGTTTTTACGGAACTTAAAACTGCAAAGCTTATATGTTTTTATAAAGTATTATTTTTCTTGTTTTGCATTTTGAATATCTTTAACGGAAGGAGACTTTACCTTTTCCAAGCTTATAACAGTTCTGGCTATGGTTGGAGGATTAGTTTTTGTATCTACAGTTTCAATTGTAGAGGTTGCCTTATTACCCTTTATCTCGATAACCTCGTCATAGTGACCGGATATTATCAATCTATTTCCGTCCGTAGTAAAACTTTTGCCGGAATCTCTATATAAACCCGGATTATTTCCTCCTATATCTTTTTTTGCCCAATAATACAATCCGCCGCTTGTAAAGCAATAATAAACATGCGTCGTAACGTCTCCCTTTGTTATAGGGTATACCGTAGGCTCTCCTTGTTGTTTACCGTTTATATATTTACCTATACTTTTTACTTCCCATACTCCGCTTATTCTTTGTTTAAGCGAACAGCTTGAAGCTAAAACAATAATGCAGGCTATTAAAACCGATGCTCCGACAATAAGATTCGTTCTTTTTTCTTTCATTTTATACGCTCCCTGTTACAAGTTTTCCTTGTAAACTTTAAAATTTATTTTAGGGGTATAATTATTTTTCGGAAGGTTCCGTCCTTTTTATCTTAAGGCAATCCGTAAATATCTTGATAACCCTAATCTCTTTAAGTATATATACATTTTCTATTCGTGTCAATAACGGCTAACGGCATATTTAACCCTTACAGTCAATAAGCTACTTGAAAAACTATTAAAAATATGTTATTTTCCGTCTATTATAGCGGAAATAACCGCATAATTTACTTTAACGTTGTATTTTTACAACAGGAGGACAAAATGAGTATATCACTCGCATTGTACGCTGTGCTTGGGGGCGGAATTTTAGCCCTGCTTTATGCACTTTTCAGAACCCTTTGGATTTATAAGCAAAAGGTATCAAATCAGGAACTTAAAGAAATCGGCGGGCATATTGCCGACGGTGCTATGGCATTTTTGAAGAGGGAGTATTTGACTCTTCTTCCGTTCATAGCTGTTGTTGCGGTTTTTCTTGCAATAGGAAACTCTGGAGCGTTAAAGTTTCAGTCGCTTTCGTTTCTGCTTGGTGCAATAGCTTCTATGTCTGCCGGTTATATCGGTATGCGCGTTGCTACAAAGGCTAATTCCAGAACAACACAGGCGGCTAACGACCAAGGACTTAACGGCGCTTTAAAAGTTGCTTTCTCAGGCGGAAGCGTTATGGGAATGAGCGTTGTGGGTCTTGCTTTTATCGGACTTTTTGTCGTTCTCATTCTTTCCACTTCATTTTTAGGTGCGGATGAGAATATTTTCGGAAGTACAATTTTACCTTTGGCGACGGCTTTTTCTTTGGGAGCTTCTTCAATTGCCTTATTTTCACGTGTAGGCGGAGGTATTTACACAAAGGCTGCCGACGTAGGTGCCGACCTTGTAGGAAAGGTTGAAGCGGGAATTCCTGAAGATGACCCCAGGAATCCCGCAACAATTGCGGATAACGTAGGAGATAACGTAGGAGATGTTGCAGGTATGGGTGCCGACCTTTTTGAATCTTTTGTCGGTTCTTTGGTAGGTGCTATGATTTTAGGATTAACGGTTGTACCCAGTGCGGCATCATTAAAAGTTCAAATGATGGTACTTCCTCTTTTAATTGCGGTTGCAGGGCTTATTGCTTCTTTAATAGGAACATTATTTGTTCGTGCAAAACCCGATTCAAATCCGCAAACGGCATTAAATATGGGAACTTTCGGAGCGGCTCTTATTGCAACCGTTTTTGTTTTTTTCCTCGTAAAATTTATTATGGGCGATGCAACTTTTGACGGCGGAAGAAATTATTTAAATGTCTTCTTTTCTACAATAATCGGTCTTGCTGCCGGTGTTCTTATAGGTATTATAACCGAATTTTATACCGGTACCGGGAAACGTCCCGTTAAAGCCATTGTTGATGCATGTGAAACAGGCCCCGCTACGACAATTATTTCAGGTCTTGCTGTGGGAATGAGAAGTACATTCCCCGTTATAGTTTTAATCGGAGCTTCCATTTGGGGAAGTTTTGTACTTGCAGGTCTTTACGGAGTAGGTATTGCAGCAGTAGGTATGTTGGTAACCTTAGGTATTCAGCTTGCCGTTGACGCTTACGGTCCCATTGCGGATAATGCGGGAGGTCTTGCGGAAATGTCCAAATTCCCCGAAAATGTAAGAAATATTACGGACAGTCTTGATGCGGTAGGAAATACAACCGCCGCTATAGGAAAAGGTTTTGCAATAGGTTCCGCAGCTCTTACAGCTATTATTTTATTCACTTCGTTTAAAGAGCAGGCCGGTGTTAAAGATGTCGATGTTACGGTAATAAGCGTTCTTGTAGGTATATTGTTGGGAGCCGTCTTCCCGTTCTTATTCTCGGCTCTTACGATGTCCGCCGTGGGAAAGGCTGCCCATAAAATGATTGAAGAAGTTAGAAGGCAGTTTAAACAAAAACCCGGTATTTTACAAAATACGGAAAAACCCGATTACAAACGATGTGTAGATATCAGTACGCAAGCCGCTTTACGCGAAATGATTATACCCGGTTTGGCTGCAATTGCTACACCCATTATTATAGGCTTTACCGGCGGGCCTCAAATGTTGGTAGGTCTTTTAACCGGCGTTACGGTTTCGGGTGTTGTTATGGCTGTATTTATGTCCAATGCGGGCGGTGCTTGGGATAACGCAAAGAAAATGATTGAAGGCGGAGTTGCGGGCGGAAAAGGTTCTCCGTCTCATAAGGCTGCGGTTGTAGGAGATACCGTAGGCGACCCCTTCAAAGACACCTCAGGTCCTTCAATTAATATTTTAATTAAACTTATGTCAATGGTTTCGTTGGTTATTGCTCCGATGCTTAAAGCTTATTGGGGCTAATACGTTAAACGTTTAAAGTAAAAAAGCACAAGCCTTTTAGGTCTTGTGCTTTTTTTAATTAAATCACGATTTTTATAAAATTTTATATTTTTACGAATTTTCCTTGACTTTTCTATAAAATAGCATTAAACTGTTTTATATAGGTTAAGGAGATTCTTATGTTAAGTGAAAAATTGACAAAAGCATTAAACGGGCAAATCAATAAGGAAATGGCTTCAGCTTATTTGTATTTGGGAATGGCAACTCATTTTGAAGCCGAAGGTCTTTTAGGTTTTTCATCATGGATGCACAAACAGGTTAAAGAAGAAATGGACCATGCAATGAAAATCTATAAATTCATTTTTGAAACGGGCGGTAAGCCCGAATTGGAAAAATTGGAAGCTCCTAAAACCGAATACGGTAAACCTGAAGATGTTATCAAACAAGTCTTGGAACACGAAAAATCCGTAACCGAATCGGTCAACGCTCTTTACGCTTTGGCTTCTGCCGAAAATGATTATAAAACTCAAGTATTTTTACAATGGTTTATAACCGAACAAGTTGAAGAAGAAGCGAATGTTCAATCGATATTGGATAAATTTAAATTTGTTGACGGAAGTGCCGCCTTACTTTTTCTTGATAAGGAGTTGGGCTCCAGAGAATAAAATTTTTTAAACGGAAAAAGCTCTTGCAATTTAATATTGCAAGAGCTTTTTTTGTATTGATATCGGGAACCTTTAAAAGTTTCCGTTTTTAAAAATGTCTATTAACCTTTTATATCGGTTCCTGTTTGATAAAAAACAAACGAAAAAATATCGGCGGTTTCTTCAATAATTTTTGCAGTAGGTTTACCCGCACCGTGTCCCGCTTTTTCGGTTATGCGGATTAAAACGGGATTTTTACCCTTATATGTATCATGAAGAGCTTGCGCATATTTAAACGAATGCGCAGGAACAACCCTATCATCATGGTCGCCTGTAGTTATCAAAATCGAAGGATACTTTATTTCAGGTTTTATGTTATGCAGAGGTGAATAAGCATAAAGGTATTCGAACATTTCTTTACTGTCTTCGCTGCTTCCGTATTCATCTACCCAAGCCCAGCCGATTGTAAAGTGCTGATAGCGCAGCATATCCAATACTCCTACTTGCGGAATTGCAACGGCAAAAAGGTCCGGACGTTGATTTGTTACGGCTCCTATTAAAAGGCCGCCGTTTGAACCGCCCTGTATTGCAAGTTTTTCCGGTGAAGTATATTTATTTTTAATTAAATATTCTCCGCCTGAAATAAAATCATCAAATACATTTTGCTTATTTTTCTTTTTTCCCGCTTCATGCCATTTTTCACCGTATTCCAAACCGCCTCGCAAATTAACGCAAGCATATATTCCTCCCGCTTCAAGAAAGGCAATTCTTGCTGCGGAAAACATCGGTGTCAATGAAATTGCAAAACCTCCGTATCCGTACATAATTGTAGGATTGTTTCCGTCCAACTTAATATCGGATTTATAAACAATATGCATAGGAATCTTTGTGCCGTCTTTGCTTGCAAAAAATACTTGTTCGCATTTATATTTTTTATCATCGAAATCAACGGCAGGAGTAAAAAAATCTTTAAGCTCATTTTTTTCTATATCGTATTTTATTATTTTATTCGGAGTTATATACGAAGTGTAAGCAAAGAACAAAAAATTTTCGCTTTTTCTCGCTCCGGAAAAAGTTATACTTCCGTTTTCGGGTAACGCAACCCTCTTTTCATTTTTTCCGTCAATCCCGTAAATATAAACCGTATCTTGAACATCTTTAATATATACGGTAAGAATTTTTCCTCCGCAAATGGTACAGGAAGATAAAAGACATTTTTTTTCAGGTATTACATCTTCAATATTTGTTTCCGACGGATTTGCAAGCGGGGTTTTTACCAATTTGTAAAAAGGAGCATCCTTGTTTGTCATCAAAAATAAATAACCGCCGTCCGTTTCAATAGGATAAACCGTATTTTTAAAATCTTTATTATATTGAACAAAACAATCTTTGGATTGCGGCAAGCCTTTTTGTAAATCGGCAATAAAAACCAAAAAGCCTTCGCTGCCGGCTTCATTGGCATAGATAAAAAGAGTCTTTTCATCTTCGGAAGTACTTGCAGTAAATGACCTGAGCGGATGCTCGGTATCGTTAAATATAAGTTTATCTTCGGTTTCCGGCGTTCCGAGCTTGTGATATTTTATTTTTTGAAATTCGTTTTTTTCAGTTAAAGCTTTTCCTTCGCCTACCGCATCATAACAGCTGTAAAAAAATCCGTCTTTATACCATGCAATATCTGAAAATTTTATCCATTTGATATTATCTTCCGTTAAGGCTTTTTTTTCCGCATCGAAAACAAATATCTCTTCCCAATCGGAACCGCTGCCCGAAACCGAATAGGCCATATATTTTCCGTCTTTGGAAAATCTTAAATTTTTTAATGCAATTGTTCCGTCGTTGCTTAAAGTATTCGGGTCGAAAAAAAGTTCCGGATTTTCTTCCGCTTTTTCGGAATTTTTTTGACGGTACATAACGCTTTGATTTTGTAAACCTTCAGTTCTAAAAAAATAAAAATAATTCCCGGCTTTAAAAAGGCCTGAACGTTTTTCATAATCCCAAACTTCTTCAACTCTTTTTTTTATTTTATTTCTAAAAGGAATTTTAGATAAAAATTCTTCCGTTTTTTTGTTTTCCCGTTTTACCCATTCCTTAACTTCAGGAGCGTTGTCGTCTTCAAGCCATCGGTAGGGGTCGGCGACTTTAATACCGAAATAATCGTCATACACAATTTGTTTTTTGTCTTCCATAAAATAGAAATCTCCTTATGATACCATATTATTTTTTAAGATATAATATGTTAAAAAATAGGTTAATGTCAACACGGACAACATGATTATAAACACATCAATTTTCAGCTTATAAATATAGATGAACCGGAAAAATTATGATATGATTGCAATGTAAGGATAGCATAAAATATGAAAAAAATTATTTTTACTTTATTTTTATTTACGGCGGTAATTTGTACGGCGGAACAATCAACCGGGACGGATATTTTAGAGAAGGTAAGCGGATGTATAAAAAAGAATCATGCCAATCCGTTTACTAAAATTACCGAAGCGGAATTTGATGCGGAAATCAAAACTTTAAAATCCGAATGGAATAAAAAAAACGAAACGGAAAAATATTTTGCCTTGCGCGGACTTATCGCTCTTTTGGGAGACTCTCATACTCAAATTGTAGGACCCCCGTTTCCTCAAGACGTCTTGCCGTTTTTTGTTTTACCGTATGGAGGACATTCCATAATAGTGCAAGCGCAAAATGAATACGGAGAGCTTGCCGGGAAAGAACTTATCGCAATAAACGGAATTGAAATAAAAACGGTTTTAAAAAATTTGATGCCTATAATTTCTTATGATACCGAAGGCTATGCGGAATTAAAAGCTCATTACGAATGCCGCTTATCTTCGAGTTTGAAATTTACGAAAGTTATAAAATCTTCAGAAAAAATTGATATAACGGTAAAAGATGTTTTAACCGGCGAAATAAAAACTTTCAAAATCGGTTTTTTAAAGAGCGGACAACAAATAACAAATCCTGTTTTTGCACGGTTCGCACCGACTTTATTTCAATCGGGTTATTACCGAGCCGATTTTATACGGGACGAGATTTTATTTATTCAATATAATATATGCTCGGATTATTCGGAATTGCCGATGAGTAAATTTGTAAGTATTTTAAAAAATAAATTAAAAGAAAAGGCTCCTAAAAAAATTATCATTGATTTACGGCATAACCAAGGCGGAGACAGTACCGTTATAAAACCTTTAACTGAAATGTTAAAATTATTTTTAAAAAACGGCTCAGCGGTATTTTGCTTAATCGGAGGAGAAACTTTTTCATCGGGAGTAATGGCGGCGGAGGATTTAAAAAATATTGGAGCCGTCTTAATCGGAGAAAAATGCGGTTGGAACGGGCGCTTCGGTGAAGTAAAAGAATTATCGCTTTCGGATAATTTAACTCTTTTATATTCGGTAAAAGATTTTTCCGCTTATTTTAAAAACGGTATCGTACAACCCGATAAAGTAGTTTTACCTGATTTAAAAGATTTGGCAAACGGAATCGATACTTGTATTGAATACATAAAACAAAATTACAATTAAAAAAATGTTTTATAAAATTCAATTAAGTTATAAATCCTTTATTGCATTAAAATGTTTATTCCGCAAATAAATTGAGCTGTTTTTCGCATAGCTATAAAACGGTGTTTACGATTTCCTCCAACTTAATTTTGAGAAAATCCAAGCCCTCTCCGGTTTTTAGGGAAATCTCTACGGCTTCGGGATATCGGGTTTTTAATTGCAAAAGAGATGCAGGGTCAAAAACGCAATCGATTTTATTTATTACAATAATGGCATTTTTTTTACCGCAATTTAATTCCTCTAAAACGGATTGTGTTACGGCAAGACATTCACACATTGCGGGGTGGGAAGCATCGCATAAGATTATTAAAAAATCGGCTAAGGCAGCTTCTTCCAATGTAGAATGGAAAGCGTCAATTAATTGGTGGGGAAGATTACTTACAAACCCGACCGTATCGGTAAGCAAAAATTGAACGCCGCCTGTTTTATTCGGAAAGAAAATTTTACGGGTTTCGGAATCAAGGGTTGCAAAAAGTCTGTTTTCCGCAAAGATATCCGTTCCTGAAAGTTTTTTAAGTAAAGAAGATTTTCCCGCATTTGTATAACCTACGATGGCTCCGATTTTTTTATTGCCTTCCGTTCTGCTCTTACGCTGAACATTCCGCTGTACTCTGACCTTTTCAACTTCTTTACGCAATTTTGAAATTTCCGTACGAAGGCGACGTTTATCGAGTTCCAATTTTTTTTCACCCGCTCCGCGCGAACCTTTAACACCGCCCCGTTGCTGTGAAAGCCCGGTCCATTTACGCGTGAGACGCGGCATGGAATATTCAAGCTGAGCCAGTCGTGCCTGCAAAACAGCTTCGCGTGTTTGCGCTCTATCTGCAAATATTTGAATAATAACTTCGCGTCTATCTATAACGCAAAGTCCCGAAACCTCTTCAAGATTTCTTTGAATGCGCGGACTTAAATCGCAATTAAAAATAATTAAATCCGCATTTTTTTCTTCCGCAACATTTAAAATTTTTTCAAGCTGCCCCGACCCTACAAGCGTTGCAGGATTGGGAGAGCCGATTTTAAACCGGAGAGAGAAAACGGGGTTTACTAAAATCGTTTCCGATAAACTTTTTAATTCACTTTCTTCAATACTTTGCAATGCGGTTAAATTTTTTACATTTGTATGTATTAAAGAATTTTTTACCTGTGAATAAATATCGGTAAAAACTAAAACGGCTTTTTTTTGTTCTTGTTTAAGTTTGATTAAGTTCAATATTTGTTCCTTGTATAAAATTTAAACTTATGGATATGTTATGATTTTTATAAGATTATGTCAATCGTAATTTATACACACATAAACAAAAATACTTATTGCGGTTCGATTTTATCCGGCATTTTATTAAACCGGAGTTTATCGTTCTCTATAACAAAAATATAAGCCCGATAATATTTTATCGGGCAAAAAGTTCTATCGTTTTAATTAAACCCTTTTCTCCATGCCGAAGGATTTCCGGGTCCTACCCATTGATTAAGTTGAAAACCGCTTCTAAGGCTTAATGTAATAAATTTCTTCGCTCTGGTTACCGCTTCGTAAGGCTCAAGCCCTATACCGAGACCGGCTGCAATTGCCGCTGCCGTAGTACAGCCCGCTCCGTGCGTCCATCGCGTTTTTATCAATTCGGCTTCGACTTTTAAAAATTCTTTTCCGTCATAAAAAATGTCTATCGAAGATTGCTCATCTTTTAATTTTGAGCCTCCCTTAATAAACACATAAGGAACTCCCATACCGTGAATAATTTTTGCAGCCTCTTTTATTTCTTCCAAAGTTTCAGGAGTATTTACATTTGCGATTTGTCCCGCTTCGAACAAATTAGGAGTTATTATTTTTGCGAGCGGCAAAAGTTTTTTTATAATTAAATTATTAAGTTCGGGATTAAGCGCAATATTTCCGCCTTTGCAAACCATAACGGGGTCAAGAACATAATTTTTTACATTATATTTTTTTAAATACTCCGCTGAAAGCTCTACCGCATAATTTGTTGCAAGCATTCCCGTTTTAGCCGCATCTACGCCTATACCCTTAAAAACGGTATCGAGCTGCGATTTAATTGTTTTTTCGTCCAGCGGAAAAACTTCGTGCCCCCATTCATTATCCGGATTCATTGTAGCAATTACGGTAACTGCCGCCATACCGTAAACTCCATATTCTTGGAAGGTTTTTAAATCGGCTTCCAAGCCCGCACCGCCGGACGCATCGGAACCGGCAATTGTTGCAAGTTTAATCATAACCAATCTCCTAATTATCTGGATTTTAATTCTTTATAAGGATTAACTTTCTAATTTAACGGAGTGTATCACAAACCGTAAAAGCGGTCAAGTATTTGCCTTAATGATGTAATTGACAGCACAGTATTTAAATGCTACAATTAAAAACAATATTTATGCTATAGAAATTTTATAATAAAGGATATTTTATGATTTTATATTTGGATTGTTTTTCCGGTATAAGCGGAAATATGTTTTTAGGCTCAATGCTTGAATTGGGCATAGATTTTGAGTGGTTAAAAGGAGAATTAAAAAAACTTAATCTTCCAGATGAATATGAAATTACGGCAGAAAAAACGGAGCGATGCGGAATTAGCGGCACTTATGTAAATGTCATTCTTCCGCATGAACATTCACATTGTTCGGAGCACTCCGAAGAAAACAGTCATTGCGATAACGGCGGAGAACATTTTCATAATCATTCGGATGCACATAGCCATTCGCACGAAGACCATTACCATTCACATGAGCACGAGCATAATCATGAACATAACGGTTCACATCATCACATTCACAGGAATTTATACGATATTCATAAAATTATTGATGACAGTACTCTTTCACAAAATGTAAAAGATAAAGCAAAAAATATTTTTCAATTTGTTGCAAATGCCGAAAGTAAAATTCATAATAAACCTTTTGAAGAATTACACTTCCATGAAGTGGGAGCAACCGATTCTATAATCGATATTGTAGGAGCGGCAATCTGTTTGGAAAAACTTAAACCTGAAAAAATATATGCAAGCTCCGTTGCGCTGGGGTCCGGTTTTGTTCATTGTGCACACGGAAAAATCCCGGTGCCGGCTCCCGCAACATTGGAAATTTTAAAAGCGGGAAAAATTCCCGGTTATACTTCCGATATAAAATCGGAACTGGTAACACCGACAGGAGCCGCCATTCTGGCAACTATTGTAGATGAATTCCGCTGCTGTCCTGAAATGATTTTACATTCCACAGCTTACGGTGCCGGTACGCGCGATAATCCCGTTCCCAATATGCTTCGTATTCTTATGGGCGAAACGCTCAATTCGGCAAAAACACAAAATACCGGCTCCGTTACGGAAGCGGTGTTCCAAGTTGACGATATGACAGGCGAAGCTCTGGGATTTTTAATGGAAAAACTTTTTACGGCAGGTGCTGTTGATGTTTATTTTTCTTCGATATATATGAAAAAAAAACAGGCCGGCAGTTAAAGTAACCGTTTTATATAAAAAAGAATTACACGAGAAAATTACACATATTATTTTTAAACACTCTTCCACTTTAGGTTTTAGGTTTTGCGAAAAAGAGCGGATAGAAATGTCCCGCAAAATTGAAACGATAAAGTCTTCAGACGGAAACTTGGGTGAAGTTAAAATAAAAACTGCAGAATATAAAGATATAAAAAAAGAAAGCATAGAATATGAAGCTCTTAAAAAAACTGCCGATGCTTTAGGTTTAAGCCTTGATGAGTTAAGTAAAAAATTTTTTAAAGAAAGATAAAAAAGATTTATCATCGTTATTATACTCCGGGATTTCTTAAAATACCGTTTTGACCGTATCGTATTCGGGCGGGTTAATTTAAAGTAAGGACTTCTCTTGTTCAAGATTTTATTTTATGATAAACTAACAAGTATAAATTTATACGTTATTTTGGAGTTTTATTATGAATAAAATTATTGAGTGTGTTCCGAATTTCAGTAACGGACGGGATTCTGAAGTTTTAGAAAAAATTATTGAACCCTTTCGGGGTAAAACCGATTTAAAACTATTGGATTATGAATCCGATAAAGACCATAACCGGTCCGTTGTAACTGTAATAGGAGAACCGGAAGAGTTAAAAAAAGCCGTTGTCGAGGCTGTAGGAATTGCAGCTCAGCTTATCGATTTGCGTAAACATGAAGGGGCTCACCCCAGAATGGGAGCAACCGATGTTGTTCCTTTTATTCCGATTAAAAATTCTTCAATGGAAGAATGTATCGCCATTTCAAATGATGTAGGTAAGATGATTTGGGAACAGCATAAAATCCCCGTATTTTTGTATGAAAAATCGGCTACATCTCCCGCAAGAGAAAATCTCTCCACTATACGTAAGGGGCAATTTGAAGGTATGTCGGAAAAAGTTAAACAACCCGAATGGAAACCGGATTTCGGCGGTACCGAAATACATCAATCGGCGGGAGTTACCGCAGTAGGCTGCCGAATGCCGCTGGTTGCTTTTAATGTCAACCTTGCAACAAACGACCTTTCCATTGCAGATAAGATTGCAAAAAAAGTACGTTTTATCGGCGGAGGGCTGCGGTTTGTAAAAGCTATGGGTGTAGATTTGGCGGAACGCGGGATTGTCCAAGTTTCTATGAATATGACCGATTACACTAAAACCTCGCTTTACCAATCTTACGAAATGGTAAAAATGGAAGCGAAGCGTTACGGTGTAAGCGTTGTAGGTACCGAAATTGTAGGGCTTACTCCTATGGAAGCTCTTATGGATGTTGCTTCTTATTATCTCCAAATAGAAAATTTTGAATTTAATCAAATTATAGAAGCCCGTTTGCTTGAATAGCTTTAACCCGGTAAATGTATTTTTAAGCTCATCGATTTTTTGATGAGCTTTTATTTTTAAATCAAAGTCTCGATAAATTTTCTGTTATCTTCTTTCGATTTTACCGCAATCCTTATATGATTGTCGTTTAAAATTTTAAAACTTGAACACGTACGCACAAGGATTCCCTTTTTTTCAAAAAAATTTTGAGCTTGTATATCGGTACAGTTTAAAAGTTTTAACAAAATAAAATTGCAATCCGAAGGATAAGGCTCAAATTTAATATTTCCTAAGGTTCCATGTTTATTCAATTCCGCAAAAAATTCGGAATAAGCGGCTCTTATATAGGTACGGCTTTTATTTATAAACTCCGTGTCGGCGAAAATAATTTGTGCGGCGGCTTCCGCAAAAGCATTTATGTGCCACGGTTGTTCAAATTGCGAAATAGATTCTGCAACGGACGGAGATGTACAGGCATAAGCCAAACGGAGACCGGGTAAGGCAAAAAATTTTGTCGCCGCACGTATTATACAGATATTTTTAAATTCTTCTTTTTTAAAAATGTCTATACTGTTGTAATCTATTGCACAAAATTCAAAAAAAGCTTCATCTAAAAGTAAAAAAGCTTTTTTTGAATTTATAATTTCATAAATTTTTAAAAGCTCCGTTTGTGCCGTTCTTAACCCGGTAGGATTGTTGGGATTACCCAAAATCAATAAATCGTTTTCTTTTATATTTTCGTTAAGAACTTCGATATTAAGAACAAAATCGCTTCTATAAGGAATTTCTAAAGTTTCTTTGTTTCTAATCTTTGCACGCAATTTATATTCCGAAAAACAGGGCGGGCAAATTATAACACGGCTAAAATTTGCAGCACAAAAATTATCTATAATTTCAACCGCTCCGTTGCCGAGTAAAATATTTTCAGGCAAACAGTTTAAATACTTCGCTGCGGCTTTTTTTAAATTTCTATAATTTATATCGGGATAAACTTTTAAATTTTGAAAAGCTCCGTTTAAAGCAGCTTTAAGCCCATGAGGCATTCCGAGAGGATTTATATTGCTGCTGAAATCCGTTAAATTGTTATTTTCGGGTTGACGGGATAAAAGCCCGCCGTGCGTCATTACAATATCCATTGCGGGGTAAGTGTATCACAGTTTACGGGATTTGTCCTATAGGTCGGGTTTAAAGTAAACTTAGGCTTATTTACATAATATTTAAAATATAGTAAAGTCAAAAATAATTTGAGGTTAAAACGATACGGTATGAAAATTATAAAGTATTTATGGATTTTTTTAGGCTCTGTGTTTATGGCATTGGGAATTTTTAGGTATATTTTTACCTATGCTGCCTACAACTCCGTTTTTTATCGGAACTCTTTTTTGTTTTACGAAAGGCTCTGAAAAACTAAAAAATCGGTTTTTAAAATCGCGGATTTATAAAAGACATTTACGGGATTTTGCCGAACATAAAGGAATGTCGCTAAAAAATAAAATAATTATTTTACTTTTTGCTTCAGCGGTATTAAGTACGGCTTTTTATTTTTCAAACAACTTATATGCCCGCATTATGATAACTTGTATTGCGGCTCTAAAATATTATGTATTTATTTTTAAAATTAAAACAATCTCTTTAAAACCGGACGAGCGGCAATTATTAGATTAAAACCCGAAAGCATCAAGAATTTTATCGGCAGTTGCATCTAAAACCTTGTCCATATAAGCAGGGTCTTCAAATTTCTTCATAATTTCCGCTATTTTTTCCTGTCTTACATCGGGTGCAGCTTTTACGGCTTCCATGGCAATATAAATTTCCGATAGTTTTTGCGCTTCGGGCGATAAACTGATAGAATCGGACGATTCTTTTTTTTCCGCGCGCTGCGTTTTTTGAGTGTTTTGCAAGTTTTTAATCGGATCAATACCATGTAATTTTTCTATCATCATATTTTCCTGCCTTCTTAACCGATTATCGGCTAAAATGATTAAAAAGTTAAGGTTTTATAGAAATAAAACGCAATTTATTCCGTTAAAAATGATTTTCCTGTAACAAAAACCGCAAATTCTCCTTTTATTGAAGACCGTTGTTTAAAATTTTGTAAGACCTCGCTTGCAGAACCTTTAACAACCTCTTCATGAAGCTTTGTCAGTTCCCGTCCGATAACAACCTCTCTTATGCTATCTATTTCGGCAATATCAGTCAAAAGCTTTACAATTCTGTACGGAGACTCGTATAATACAAACCCTGCCCCGAAATCGAAAAGCTCTTGCAGTCTTTTTTTTCTTTTTCCGCCCTTGGGCGATAAAAATCCTTCAAAAACGACCGTTTTATCATAAGCTCCGGCAACACTTATAATAGCCCCGAATGCGGATGCTCCGGGAATAGGCACTATTTTATGACCGGCTTCTCTTGCAGTTCTTACTAAAATTGAGCCCGGGTCGCTTACGGCGGGAGTTCCGGCATCGCTTGAATAAGCAATATTGTTTCCTTCATCTAAGAGCTTGACGATTTTTTCCGCAGCGGAACCTTCGTTGACGGCTCTACAGGAAAGAAGCGGCTTACTTATTTCATAATGAGTAAGAAGAGCCCTCGTACGGCGCGTATCTTCGCAGGCTATATAATCAACGTCTTTAAAAGTCTGCAAAGCTCTAAAACTTATATCGCCTAAATTGCCTATAGGCGTGGCAACAATAAATAAAACTCCCACACTTTATTATAACATACAATGTTATATAAAATCAAGAGGTTTTTTCTTTCCATAACAATATTACCCCTTTTCTACTTATAAAAAAAATATTATAATTGCTATATGAATTCAGGAATTTTTATTGCGGACAATAGGTTAAAATTTTCTTTAGAGCTTGCGGGGGTTTTGCGAGACAGAGGTATTAAAGTGTGCTTAAGTGCGGAAAATAAGCCTGAAGGAGATGCGGGAATTACTACTGAAATTGAATGGAACCGTTCGTCTCTTTTTTCACTCCAAGCCTTACCGCTCCAGTTGAAAAATATAAATATTTCACCGGATACATCTATTATTATTTTTGACGGAGCCGCTTATTTAAGGCTTTATTCCAACACCGATGCCGTTTCGATAGATAAAACTATCGGCGACTTGGTTTCTGCAAATGCGGCGCTGGCCCTTGTTTTAAAAAATTATTATGTCAAAAAAGGACAGGGCAGGCTGATTTTTATTCACCGTGATGTAGACTCGCCTTGCGGAAATCAAAGTGTGTCGGCGGCGTCAGCCGCATTTACGCGTATTGCGGAAGAAACGGTTGATGCCGTAAGAAAAACGGAATTACCCGGTATTCAAACCTTGCTCGTAAAATTGGAAGGTTTTGAAGATGAAGTTTTTGCCGAATGGATTGCCGCTCAGTTGGAACTTCCGGTTTTAACCCGTAATCCGGGGCGTTGGGTAAAAGCCGGTCAACGCAGTTTTTTCGGAAAATAATCAAGTAAAAACATTTCCTTAGCACTAGGGGAAAAGACCGATATTAACATTTGTTTATAAGGATAGGTTAATGAAAAAAGCGGGAATACTTGTTGCCGTAGAGATGAAAGCTATAATAAAAAAATACGGTAAGGCTAAAAAAACAGTAAACATACGTAATTTTACGGTTCCTGTGTATGAAATAGGAAATTATGAGCTTTTTGTTTTATCTTCGGGAGCCGGAGAAATTGCAGCCGCTGCGGGAACTCAATTTTTAATAAGCGAATGCAAGGTTGAAGTTGTTTTTAATTTCGGCATTGTCGGCGGTTTGACGGAAAGTATTTCCGAACACAGGGTCTGTATAGTAAAAAATGTAGTGCATTATGATTTTGATACTTCACAGGCGGATACTGCGGAAACGGGAAAATATGAAATTTATCCGTCCATTTATATCCCCGCAACACCTGCTCTCATAGAAAAAGCGGTTAAAATTATGCCCGATTTAATTCCCGTAACTTGTGCCTCGGGGGATAAATTTATCGCAAATCCCGAACAAAAACAATTGCTGCATAAACAATTTAATGCCGATATATGTGAAATGGAAGCGGCGGGAATAATTCTTACCTGTAATATGAATAAAATTCCGTGTATGCTTATAAAAATGGTTTCCGACGGAATTAACGGCGGTGCGGAAGAATTTTATAGAGAATTTGATAATGCTTCTATGCATTGCCTTGATATAATAGATACGATTATCAGAAGTTTGGACGATTAGATTTTTTCGTTCACTTTACACTAAATATTAAACGGGTAATAATTAGGATATTCTCCAATTGCAAATTACCCGAACTTTTGTTAAAATAATCTTATGCTTATTTCCGAAATTACCGCTTCCGTAACAAACATTGCCGGAGTGGGCAGTGCCGTAGCAGCCCGGCTAAAAAAATTGGGTGTTGAAAACATAGGTGAATTATTGCGTCTTTTCCCGCGTGATTGGGAAGACCGCACCAAGATTCATTTTTTTTCGGACTGGAAAAAAGTGCAAAAAATAAATGTTCCCGTAATGATTATAGGCCATCAATGGTTCGGTTTTGGAAAAATGCGTACGCTTAAACTGATTGTTGCCGATAAGGACGGAGCTAAGGCAAGTTTAATTTGTTTTAACCGTCCTTTTATGGAAAAAAACTTTCCTGTAGGAACGGACGGAATTGTTTACGGCAGTTTTTATTATAAATACGGAGAACTGCAATCATCTTCTTTTGAGCTTGAAAAAAACGAAAATGCGCCTGCAAAAATTCTTCCGGTTTATCCTCTAACGGCGGGATTGGGGCAGTCAAAACTGAGAAAAATCATAAATTCGGCATTAAAAATTTATGCACGCGGAATAAACTCCGAATTGCCCGAAGAGATTATACAAAAATACAACTTGCCTTCTAAACAGGAAATTTTATTTTTACTTCATACACCGCAAACGCTTCAAGACACGGAGCGCGGAAAATACGCTTTAATTTTTGAAGAATTTTTTATTCTTCAATATGCAGTAGGAAAGCGTTCTCTTGAGCGGCGCGGGAGATTGCCCAGCCTTGAAGAAGAAAAAAAGTTTGAACAAAATATAAAAAAAATCCCGAGTTTTACCGTCTTACAAACACAGTTTTTAGATAGGCTTCCTTTTAAACTTACCGAAGACCAGCTTACCGTAACTGCCGAAGTTAATTCGGATTTGGACGGTATAAACCCTATGGCTCGTCTTATTCAGGGCGATGTAGGCTCCGGTAAAACTCTTGCGGCGTTTTTAGCCTGTATAAAAATTATCGAGCAGGGCGGACAGGCTGCGTTTCTTGCTCCCACTGAGTTGCTTGCGCGACAACATGCGGAAAATGCGGCCCGTCTTTTAGAGCCCTTAGGTATAAGGCTCGCCTTTTTAACCGGTAATGTAAAAGCAAGGGGGCGGAGTAATTTATTGCGGGAGCTCGAAAACGGAAATATTGATTTAATTATCGGAACACATTCTCTTTTTTCCGCAGGTGTAAATTATAAAAATTTGCGGCTTGCGGTAATTGATGAACAGCACCGCTTCGGAGTTTTGCAGCGTTCCGCAATTATTCAAAAAGGAATTGAAAGCAGGGACAATGCCGAAAGGGGAAGCGGTATTGAAAAAAAATCTCCGCATATTTTAATGATGAGCGCCACGCCGATTCCCCGTACGCTTGCGCTTTCGGTTTTCGGCGATTTGGATATTTCTACAATCCGTACAATGCCGCAAGGCAGAAAGCCGGTTATAACATACATTGCAGGAGCCGGAAAGGCGGAACGGGTGTATTCATTTATAGGCGGCGAAATTTTAAAAGGAAGGCAGGCTTACTTTGTATATCCTTTGATTGAAGAAAATGAAGAGCTTTCCTTAAAATCGGCGGAACGTATGTTTGAGGAGCTGAAACAAAGTTTTCCTTCTCACAAGGTTGCGTTAATTCATTCTAAAATAGCCGAAGAAGAACAGCGCCGCATAATGGAAGAATTTCGGTCCGGGGCAATAAGCATTTTAACGGCAACCTCGGTTGTAGAAGTCGGAGTTGACGTTCCCAATGCAACTTGCATAGTTATAGAACATGCGGACAGATTCGGTCTTTCCGCCTTACACCAAATGAGGGGAAGAGTAGGACGAGGCTCGGAGCAGGCCTATTGTTTTTTGCTTTACGGAAAAAATTTAACCGAAAACGGAAGATGCCGTCTTACTATAATGAAGGAAACAACCGACGGATTTAAGATTGCCGAAGAAGATTTAAAACTTCGCGGCCCCGGCGACATAGGAGGCGTTGAGCAATCGGGATATTTAGGGTTTAAATACGCCGACCCCATACGCGATTATAAAATTCTTCAAACGGCAAGGGAAGCAGCCTTTGAATTACTTCAAAGACGATAGATTTTTTATTCGTGCGGAGAGTTTAATCCGTTACCGGACTTGTAAACAGTACTCCGATACTTTTAAGCAAAGCAAACGGGCTTAAACCCTACCTGCGATTCATTTTAAAATCAACAACCTCGCAAACTTTTAAGGTGAAATTATTGATTTTAAATATAATCCTTCGGAGTTAAAAATTCTTTTAATTCTTCTTTTTTTAAAGCTTTTCCTATAAAGACTGCCTTTGCTTCCGGCATAGGGCTGCAAGTTTCTATATTGTATTCGGTATTTACTATATCGAACCTTGCCCACTGCCCGTTTATCGGGACATATCCTTTTGCCCTATAGACAATTCCGAAGTGTTTATGTAAAACCGTAACTAATTTTCCCATAAGTTCCTCAACCGAATGTATACTGATACCTCTAAGCGTTATGTTTTCCAAATCCGGAAGTTCCGTTTGTACTGGATTTTCAATTTTTATATTACTTTTTGTATAAAACGAATGTAAAAGACTTCTCATCAATTCATCATATTTTCCCGAATACGGCTCTAAAATAATTTTTGCAGCCGGGTTTATATTACCGAGAACCGCACAGGCGCGCTCCGTTTCCTCCTTTGTTTTTCCTTCGGTTTTTGAAAGAATAAGGTAAAAAGCATTTTTAATTTGGTCGGTATAAATTTCATTAAATACTTTAAGATATTCATCGATACAATTTATATCGATTACGGTAACGGGTTCAAGCAGTCTAATTCTATCGTACTCTATTTTTGCAATGTTTGAAATTACCGAACTTAACATTCCGATTCCGGTAGGCTCCACAATGAGATATTCGGGATTTACGGTATTTGCAATCGTCAAAATAGATGAAGCGAAGTCCGATTTTAATGAGCAGCAAATGCAGCCGTCGGTTAATTCCCAAACTTTTAAACGGTCGTTTTTTAAAATATCACCGTCAATGCCCGCTTCTCCGTATTCGTTTTCCATAACGGCAAATTCGGTTTTCGTTCTTTGCGAAAGCTCTCTTATAAAGGTCGTTTTTCCGGCACCTAAAAAGCCTGACACGATAAGTATTTTCATGGTACGTGTTTGTTTAAAATTTTGCAGGTGTAAAACACCTGCAAAATTTTATATGGGATTAGATAATGACAACCGGTTTAATCAGGTCGGCGGGCTTATCCTTCATTAAATAAAGGGCTTTTTCGACATTTTCAAATCCGTTAAATTTATGGGTAATCAATTTTGAAAGGTCTAATTTTCCGATAGCAACAAGACTGCTTAATTTTTCCATTCTCAGTCTTCCGCCCGGCATAAGACCGCCGTTAATTTGTTTGTGCCCCATTCCGACACCCCATTCGACACGCGGAATTTTTACGGAAACACCGGAGCCGAGGTAGTTTACGTTTCCGATTTTTCCGCCCGCTTTTAAAGCTTTTACCGCTTCTTCAAACGTATCGACGGTGCCTCCTGCAATAATAACCTTGTCCACACCCTTTCCGTGAGTCAGGTCTAAAATCTGCTTATCTATGGGGCCGTTTTTATAGCTTATAATATCGGTTGCTCCGTAAAATTTTGCGGCTTCAACACAATTCGGACGTGTTCCTACGGCATAGATTCGCGAAGCTCCTCGTAAATTTGCACCTGCAACGGCCATAAGTCCTACAGGGCCTATACCGATAACCAAAACCGAATCTCCGTATTGAACATCGGCCAATTCCGCTCCGTGAAAGCCCGTAGGAACCATATCCGAAAGCATAGGAGCATGTTCGATTTTTATCCCGTCGGGAATGAGGGCAAGGTTTCCGTCCGCATCGTTTACGTGAAAAAATTCACCGAAAACGCCGTCTTTAAAATTGGAAAATTTCCAGCCTGCAAGCATTCCGCCCGAGTGCATGGAATATCCGCCTTGTGCTTCAAGCGAATTCCAATCCGGCGTAATCGCCGGTACCAAAACCTTATCGCCGACTTTAAAGTCCTTTACCAAAGAGCCTACTTCAACAATTTCACCGCAGCCTTCATGTCCTAAAATCATATTGCGGCGGTCTCCGATTGCACCCTCCCACACAGTGTGAATATCCGATGTACACGGCGCAAGGGCCAAGGGTTTACAAATCGCATCTAAGGGGCCGCAGGCGGGCGCCGGTTTTTCAATCCAACCTGTTTCTCCCAATTTAATCATAGCAAAACCTTTCATAAAAACCTCCTGATTATTATTTTATTATACAATAAGTAATTCTGTCAATATAAAAATTTTTACATATATAAGTTGCAGGCAACAAAATGCCCTGAAGAAATTTCTTTAAGAACCGGATTTTTAATTTTACATTCTTTAAGAGCTTTGGGACACCTCAGAAAAAAGCGGCAGCCTTCGGGTTTCGTGTTTCCCCTTTCGAACTTATCGAAGATAAATTTTTCGGAATTTAGAGAATCTTCTTTAAAATGAATACGTCTTGCCATCATCGGGTTTTCAATATCGGTGCTCGGAATTGCCGAAATTAAAATTTGAGAATAGGGGTGAAGCGGATTTTTATAAAGCTCCGTACTTTGAGCGAACTCGGCAATTTTTCCCAAATACATAACTCCTACCTTATCTGAAATATATTTTACAATCGATAAATCATGAGCAATAAAAAGATATGTCATATTAAATTCTTTTTGCAATTTTACAAGCAAATTTATAATCTGAGCTTGAATCGAAACGTCAAGAGAAGAAATAGGTTCATCGCAAACAACAAAATCGGGTTTTACAGCTAATGCACGGGCAATCCCTATCCGCTGTCTTTGTCCTCCTGAAAATTCATGAGGAAATCTGTCGGCGTGTCCGGCGGAAAGACCTACCGTTTCCAAAAGAGAGTAAACGGCGCTTTCTTTTTCTTCTTTTGTTTTATACATTTTATGAGCTTCCATTCCTTCGGAAATAATTTGTGAAATCGTCATTCTGGGATTAAAAGAAGAATACGGGTCCTGCAAAATAATTTGAGCTCTCTTTTTAAATTCATGCAATTCTTTTTTTGAAGCTTTAACTATATCCGTTCCGTCAAACAAAATACTTCCGCCGTCAGGCTTGTATAAGCCTAAAATAGTTCTTCCAAGTGTTGTTTTTCCGCAGCCCGATTCTCCTACAATCCCGACCGTTTCTCCGCGGTTAATTTTAAAACTTATATCATCGACGGCATAGACACATTCGCGTTTTCCGGTGTTAAAATATTTTTTTAAACCGTATACTTCCAAAAGAGCGTTATTCATTTTTCGAAGTCCTTTCGATATTTTCGTTTATATGCGTTATTTTTTCGGAGGTTTTAGTCCGTTTCGGGCTGTAAAAAGTATTTCCATGCTCTGCGGCGAGGGTGTTTATTGTTTTTGCCGCAGGGTGCTCAAGCCAACATGCCGCGAAATGTTCTTTATTTATTTTAATTTCTAAGGGTTTCCGCTCAAGACAAATTTTCATACATTTATTACAGCGGGGAGCAAAGGCGCACCCCCTTATTTTTTCCAACATATCCGGATGACCGCCTTCCGGTGCATATAGCTTTTTTTCTTTTAACTGTTCAATTGAAGGGACGGAGGCGAGCAGGGCTTCGGTATAAGGATGTTTATGATTTTTAAAAATATCGGAAGTTTTTCCGCGCTCAATTATTTCTCCTGCATACATAACTTGAATTCTGTCTGCAATTTCAGCGGCAACACCTAGGTCGTGCGTAATTAATACAACGGCGGTTTTTGTTTCTTTTTGAATTTTTTTAATAAGCTCCAGTATTTCCGCCTGAATTGTTACATCAAGGGCTGTTGTAGGTTCATCGGCAATTAAGATTTTCGGGTTACATACCAATGCAATTGCAATCATAACTCGCTGACGCATTCCTCCGGAAAATTCATAGGGATATTGTTTTAAGCGTTTTTCCGCATTAGGAATTTGTACAAGTTCTAAAATTTTAACGGCTCTTTCTTTAGCTTTACTTTTGCAGATTTTTTCATGAATTAAAATACTTTCAATTATTTGATTGCCTATTGTCATTGTGGGGTTAAGATAGCTTAAAGGGTCTTGAAAAATCATTGAAATTTCGCCGCCTCGTATTTTTTCCATATCTTTTTCCGAACATTCAAGTAAATTTTTTCCTTCAAAAATAATTTTGGAATTTTCAGAAATGCGGGTTTTCTTACCGGGAAGGAGCCTTAAAATGGAATGAGCGGTAACGCTTTTTCCGCAGCCGGATTCACCTACTATAACCAAGGTTTCGTTTTTATTTACGGTAAATGAAACTCCGTTTACGGCGTAAATTGTACCTGCATAAGTTTTAAAAGTAACCGCTAAATTTTCAACATTTAATAAACTCATTATTTATATTTCCTTAAATGCGGGTCCATCGCGTCGCGTAAGGCATCTCCGATAATTTGTAAAGATAAAATCGTTAAGCTGATAAAAAGACCCGGAAAAAATAATTGATACGGATAGAATAACATTGAATTTTTTGCATTTGAAGCCAGCACTCCCCAACTTGTATGCGGCGGCTGAACTCCCAAACCTATATATGACAAAAAGGCTTCACCGAAAATAAAGGACGGAATATTAAAAGTTACGGCTACAATCATAATGCTTATCGTGTTCGGAAGTAAATGTTTTATAATTATCTTAAAAGAACTTGTGCCTAAAGCTTTAGCTGCTAAAACGAAATCCTGATTCTTAATTTGCAAAACCTGTCCGCGTACAAGCCGTGCGGTAAAGCACCAACCGGTAATTGTCATTGCAAGGATAATCGAAATAATTCCTTTTCCGAAAACAAGAGAAATAAGAACGGACACTATTAAATACGGAATACTCGAAAGGATTTCCACTATGCGCATCATAATTATATCGGTTTTACCTCCCGCATAAGCCGAAATACCTCCGTAAATAAGTCCTATAGTCATATCTATTGCAGCTCCTATTACGGCAATAAAAAGTGAAATTCTTCCTCCGGCACATATTCGTGTAAATAAATCTCTGCCTAATTCGTCCGTACCGAACCAAAATTGCAAAGACGGGCTTAAATTTTTGTTTTTTAAATTTCCCTCGTTTACGGAATATCCGCTTATAGACGGCCCTGCAAGACAAAGTAAAACTATCAGTCCTAAAACCGCACAGGAAAAAAGAGCGCTTTTACTGCGTTTAAACCGCCGTCTTACATCTTCCCAAAAGCCTATGCTAACTCTTACGGATTGAATTTCTTTTTTGCAGGGAGTTACAAATTCAAAATCGGCGGTAGAAAATTCTTCGTTGTTCATTTTACATTTCTTTTTTCAGTTGAGCTTTAATACGCGGGTCGATTAAGGCATAAGCAATATCGACAATAATAAGAGAGATGATATATAAAAAAGAAATAAAAACAGTTTGTCCCATTACCATTGTATAGTCGCGCTCGGAAATTGAATGTACAAAATAGGAGCCCAAGCCGGGAACGGAAAATATATTTTCAACGATAAAGGTTCCGGTAAAGGTAAATGCAATTTGAGGGCCGAGCATTGTTATAACGGGCAAAGATGCATTCCGTAAAATATGACTTCGGATAATTTTATTTTTTGAAGCGCCCTTTGCACGTGCGGTTAAAATATATTCTTTGTTAATAATATCCAAATAGTTTGAACGCATATAACGGGAATACTTTGCAATGGGGCCTACAGTAAGGGCGATTGAAGGAAGAACGGTATATTTAAAACTTCCCCAGCCCGTAATCGGCAAGAGGTTGTATTTAATGCCGAAATAATACTGAAGTAATTGAGCGATAACAAAACTCGGAATGGAGATACCTGCAACCGCAATTAAAATAACCGCATAGTCAAATTTTTTTCCCCTGTTTGCAGCAGCTGAAATACCGAAACTTAAACCTATTGTAACGCCCAACAACAGGGCTTGAAGTCCCAGTAAGGCTGAAACCGGAGCATGTGTTTTAATAACATCTGTAACCTTTCTGCCGCGGTAATATAAAGAAGTTCCCAAATCGCCGCGTGTAAATAAATTTTTCCAAAATATAAAATATTGAGCGGTAAGAGGTTTATCGAAACCGTACTCGGAATATAATTCCGCACGGCGCGTTTCCGGCAGGTTTTCGGCTATTGTTTCTATAGGATTTCCAGGAATGATACGGACAAGAAAAAAAGTAATACTTGCAGTTATAAACATTGTAAGTATACCGTATAAAATACGCTTAATTATAAATTTCAGCATAGTAAGGTTTATTGAATTTAAATATATAAGCAGGGCAAAACGGTAAGGGGATAAACCCCTTACCCGATTTTATTTTATGTTATAGAAGCTTCGTAAATACCTTTAACGGTTGTTTCCAATATCTTATCAAATTCGCTGTCGCTTTGTTTTGCATACAAGCCTTCTGCAAGAGCTCTGGAAAAACTTGCAATTATACCGCGGTTTTTAGCCAAAAGCTCATTTGCCTCTTCTCTGGAATAGCCTCCCGAAAGAGCGACAACTCTTACAACTTGGGGGTGTTTTGTAAATTCTTCATAAAGATTTGCTTTTGTAGGAATTGAAAGTTTAAACATAACGAGTAAATCTTTAGGTAATGTTTTAAGATGTTCCGACAATTCCTTTTTTAAAATTTCTTCACATTCCGCCTTATCGGGAGATTTTATATCTACTTCCGGTTCGATAATGGGAACAAGACCGGCTTTTGCAATTTGAATGCCGAGTTCAAACTGTTGATTTACAACGGCTTTGATACTTGCAGGATTTGCCTTTTTAATAACCGAACGCATTTTTGTTCCGAATATATGTTTTTCTACGGCATGTTTTAATAATGCATCGAAATTCGGTATCGGTTTCATAAGCTGAACTCCGTCTTTTTCTTCGGCAAGTCCCTTATCCACTTTTAAAAACGGCAAAATTCTCTTTTTTTCCCATAAAAAATCGGCAGTAGGTATTCCTTCAATTTCGCGTTCCATTGTTTGCTCAAATAAAATAGCTCCTAAAATTTTATCGGAATTAAAAGCCTTACTTGTGATAATCCGCGTTCTCATCTTATGAACTAAATCAAACATTTGTTCTTCATTGGAATATTCCGTTTCCGCAACTCCGTAAGCAGCTAATGCTTTTGGAGTGCTTCCTCCGCTTTGGTCTAAGGCTGCAATAAAACCCTTATCGTTTTTCATACGTTCCAATTTTACGGTATCCATAAATAACTCCTGAAAATAAATTAAAATCATAATTTAATTTTATGACGGTTATAATTATAACACATCTTTTTTGTTACGCCTAGCAGGTATAAAAAAAGGGGCTTAAGCCCCCTTTTTTTTATTTAGCTGTAATAGCCGCCATTGTGATATAGTTATACGGTTTATTAAAATGCGGTAAAAAGAAAATATCCAAAAGTTTCAGTTTATCGATAGTTACTTTTTCCTGAATTGCAAGCGAGAACATATGAATACCCATAGACATATCGTAAGTGGAAGCCATTTGCGCTCCTACAACCGCACGGGTTTTCCTGTTGTACACAATTCTTAATTTTACGGGAGGATTATCGGTTTCCATAAATTCCGGCCTTTGTAAATCGGTAAAATCGGTAAATTCCACATCAATACCCAGTTTTTTCGCACGTTCTGCGGTAATGCCGGTTGAAACCATTTTTAAATCGTAAATATTTATTCCGTTGGAACCTTGAACGCCGATACTGTCTAAGGCAATACCCGAAGCATTATGTGCAGCAACCACGCCGCTTCTAACTGCATTCGTTGCAAGAGCAATATAGGATTTTTCACCGATAGAATTGTCCAAAACTGTTGCGCAATCTCCTATTGCATATACGTCTTTAATGCTTGTTTCCTGCTTTGTATTAACTAAATAAGCGCCGTTTTTAAAGGTTTCAATATCGTTTTTGCCTAACTCGGTATTGGGGCGGAAACCTATACAGACTACTACCATATCGGCAGGATATTCTTTTTTATCGGTAACTACGGCTTCTACCTTGCCCGTACCCTTTAGTTCTTTGACGGTTTGATTATAAGCGAGTTCAATTCCGTGTTCTTTTAAATTCTTATCCATCATTTCGGTAAACGGTGTATCATAATAATTTGAAAGACTTGTGGGCATAGAATCGATAAGCACTACATTTTTATTGTGTCTTTTAAATGCTTCCGCCAATTCTACACCGATATATCCTGCACCGATAACCGCTACATTTTTAATGGCGGGATTTTTAAGTTTTTCTATAACGGTTTGCGCATTTTGGAAGATTTTAACTTGTTGAACATTTTCCAAATCCATTCCTTTAATGTTGGGAAGAATGGGGAGAGAGCCCGTTGCAAGAATTAACTTATCGTAAGATTCTTCAATTGAGGCTCCGCCTTTTACCGCGCCGTACACAACTTTTTTCTTAAAGTCGATTTTGGTAATTTCGGCTTCCATTGTAACCTTTGCACCCTTTGCTTCAAGTTTTTCTTTACTTGAATAAAAAAGTCCTTCGGAACCCCTAATTTGTCCGCCAATCCAAAGAGCCATTCCGCAGCCTAAAAAGCTGATATTGGTATTCCTATCGAATACTATAACTTGATTTTCTTTTGAAAGGTCGGTTAAAAAATTGATTGCCGCCGTTCCTGCGTGGTTTGCACCGATTACTACAATTTTACTCATATTAAACTCCTTAGCCGGAAACAATGTAAATTTCAAGATATTTCCGACCTTTATATTATTGCATAGAATTCTTAATTTGTAAAGAATAATAAGAATTTAATTTATAAATTATGGAGTGCTTGTATAAGTCTTATTTTAATGCTATTCTCAGTTTTAACAATAAAAATATCGGGGTTAAAATACTATGAAAAAATATTTTTCTTTTTTCGGAATTTTGGTTTCAGTTCTCAGCTTTACGCAATGTGCTTTTTTAAATTCTCTTGTTAAGGAAAACAGGGAACTTATTAAGCAACTTAAAGATTCCGATTTACAAGGTCATACCGTAACGTGGCTTATTTTTGCAGATGAAAGCAATGCTCTTAAATCCGCAGCATATAAAAAGGCTGCAAGATATTATCAAGAAAAATCTTCACAAGCAGGATTTAACGATAAGCTGCAAATATTGGTAGTTTCCGAAGGTATAGAAAAAGCTATAAAAGAAAAAGTAAAAGAAGCGGGTTTTGACGCCGATTGTTTTCCTCTCCGCTGGAACGGAGATATAAAAAATAAATATAATCCTGAAAATAAAAAGAATTATTCCGTATTTTTCGATAAAAAGGGCAGAAGACTTTTATGTTTAACGGAAGATTGGTCTTTTGAAAATTATGAAGGGTTAAAGGATTATGCAATTGAAGCTGCGGGTTTACAAAATGTTTCCGATTTAAAAAATCCGATAAACCTTTTAAATGCTTTTAATAAACTTAAAAATGATGAAATATTGGATTTTGTATCTTCAGCGCTTACTTTTACGGTAAAAGATTTATTATATAAATTTGTCGCCGAATAAAATTTATTTATATAATATTAGCTTTACGGAAACAGCCTTAAGTGTTATAGGCTTTAGATAGGAATATAGCCGTTTTATTTATCTTTGTAATGATTTTTGCATTGAATAATCGTAAGGGTGTCATCTTCAATTACGTAAATAAGGCGGTTTTTCTTATCGATTTCGCGGCTCCAAAGCCCCGTAAGATTGCCTTTTAGCGGTTCGGGGCGTCCCAGCCCTTTATTTCCGTTACGGGAAATGTCTTCAATAAGTTTATTGATTTTTTTTAAAGTTTTTTTATCCTGTTCCTGCCAATATTGAAATTGCTCCCATGCCGATTCATCAAATTGTATTTTCATTTTTCCATTGCCCGCAATTCTTCCATTGTTTTGGTAACGAATTTTAATTTACCCTCATCATAAAGTTTTTTTATTTTTTCCAAATTGCGGATATTTGCTTCGTTGTAGAAATCGTCGTCTTTTACGTTAAGCTCGAAGGGGATTTTTCTGTCCGAAATAACCTTTTTTGCGAACACGTTAAAAGCCGCATTTACGGAAAGTCCTATACTTTTACAAATTTGAGAAAATTCGGTTTTATCCGCATTGTCCATTCTGATAGTTATATTCGTTTGTGCCATAGTTTTACTCCTAAAATATTTTATTTATCTTTGTAATGATTTTTGCATTGAATAATCGTAAGGGTGTCATCTTCAATTACGTAAATAAGACGGTTTTTTTTATCGATTTCGCGGCTCCAAAGCCCCGTAAGATTGCCTTTCAACGGTTCGGGGCGTCCCAGCCCTTTATTTCCGTTACGGGAAATGTCTTCAATAAGTTTATTGATTTTTCTTAAAGTTTTTTTATCCTGTTCCTGCCAATAAAGATATTGTTCCCATGCCAAATCCGTCCAAAGTCTATTCATAGTTTATACCTTAATGAGTTCATGCGGCGTAAGTTTTAGTTTACCCTCATCATAAAGTTTTTTCATTTTTTCCAAATTACGGATATTTGCTTCGCTGTAGAAATCGTCGTCTTTTACGTTAAGCTCGAAGGGGATTTTTCTGTCCGAAATAACCTTTTTTGCGAATACGTTAAAGGCCGCATTTACGGAAAGTCCTATACTTTTACAAATTTGAGAAAATTCGGTTTTATCCGCATTGTCCATTCTGATAGTTATATTCGTTTGTGCCATAGTTTTACTCCTAAAATATTTATATTAATTATACGGTATTTGCACATAAATTCAAGTGCATTAGTATATATTTGCACATTATAAGAGGTTATATAAAATAGTAAAAGTCAAGTCTTATTTCAATATTCCGTTTTTACGCATTTGCTCGAATACGCTGTCCTCCCCTAAAAAATGGGCGGCTCCTGCAAACACAAAGACGGTTTCTCCTGCGTTTAAATAATCGGCAAATTTTTCAGCCCAAAGGATATTTCTGTCTTTTAAAAGAGCGTCTATAAATTTACGGCGGCTTTGATTTGATGCTTTTTGCGGAACGGACATCATTTCCATAAGCATTTTTTCTATTTCGCTTCTATTGTTACTTAAATAAGATTTTTTTAATTTTTCAATTTGATTTATACCCTTATCCGGATTTTTTAACTCTTCTATAGTATCGTTTAAAATATCAAGCTGCTCTTCAAAGGTGCCTAACGATAAAATTTTCAACTGCGAAGCGACATCTTCCAAGCCTTCGATTTTTTTATCTTTTGCACGGGTCATAAGATATAAGTCTATGCTTTCCGCACTGTTAAGGCCGGCTTTTTGATATATGAGCTCCGTTACACCTACAGTTAAAACCCACGGGTCAAGCATAAAAAGAACGTTTGCTCTTTCTTCTCCGAATTCGGTTTTTAAAAGCTCCGCATCTTCTTTCGATAAAAAATTTTGCAGATTTTTTTCAGGTTCCATATTGATATGGCTGAGTATTTTCCGCTGCATTTGTGCGGGAACGGACATCATCTCTTTCAATCCCCCGATTTCGCTTACAAGTCTGCCTGAGGAATCGAAGGCTTCCAAAATTCTTTCTTCCAGCGGAAAAAAGTTGCGGTCTGCAAAATGAATTGTTCCTAAAATAAAAATCGAAGCATTATCTTTTTTTATTTCCCAAAACATTCTTTCGGGGTGTTCGATTAAAACAGCTTTTACATTATGTTCTTCTTTTTTGTCAGAGGTTGCACAGCTTATAAAAACACAGGTCAATACAATTGCAAAAAGAATTCTTTTAAAAAGGTTAAAGTGTTTCATAGTTTCTCCTATATTTAAGTATTGGTTATTTTATATTTTTTTATAAATTTTACCGGTCGGTATGTCATTTTTGCCTGTCTGAGACCCTCGTCTCCCAAGTCCTGTTCTCTGTTTATAAATTCGATATATTCGGGTAAATATCTTGCAAAAGCATAATTTATATACTGAAAACTTCCCTTATATGAGGCATCGGCTTTTTCAAATAAGATAACCGCCGTTTTATTATTTTGAGTAATTTCCGCAATAGTCCACGCTACAGGTTCATTCCAAACATATAAAACAATACCCGGCATTGCCGACCGCGGGAATATATCAAGTGCGTCCAATGCCGCATAATAATCGGAATTTTCAGGGGTTTTATCGGTAAGCGATTCCGCCCAAATTTCCAATATTTTTCTTGCGTCATCTATATTTTCCAAGGTAAGGGGTTCAATACGGATATTTTCATAGGTTTTTTCAAATTTATTTATATGCGTTTTCTTTTTGTGAAAATCTTTTCCTGCAAGTTCGGCAAGATTTTTTCTTAAATAAATATAGTCGAAGTTATCCCTATCCTCTTCGATTTTCAGATTTTTAAAATAGGGAAGCTCAAATACTGTCCGGTTATTATCCAAAAACGATTTTGAAAGAATCGTCCAGTTTTTGTACTTTTCTAAAAGCTCTTTTGTTATTTCTACATTTACGGTACAGCACGGAGTTATAAAAAAAGGCTCTCCCTTATATTCTCCGGTTATAATTAAGAGCTTTTCGGTTTTTGAAATTCTATATTTATACGTTTCTCTAAAAAGATATAAATTCATAAATGTGAGTTCGGAAATTCCGTCCGGTAATTTTCTCAAATAAAATTCTATTTCATTTTGCATATCGACGGAAATCCGGGCAAACTCAGGGTATTCTGGAATATTCATAGATATATCCTACTGCTTTTAGTCGAAAACGGCAATAGGTTTAAACGAAATAATTTATATGCAGTTGTATTTTTTAAAATTTATCTGTATAATATTTATACGGAGGATTTTAAATGAAGAATCTATGTTTAAAAATATTCGTACTTGCAAGTTTTGTAAGTTTTATGTACGGCTGTAAAACGGCTCCCGCCTCTCCTGCAAAAAAAACATCCGGCTCAGGTAAAATTGCCGTAAAATCGGTAACGTGGATAATTGAAAATCTTGATACATCAATTTGGAACGGCACGTTAAAAACCGGAGGACAAATGTTCGTAAGTTTTTTTATTTCTTATTCGGGTTCGTTTAATACGTCCGATATAGAAAAACTCACTGTAGAATCTCCTGAGGATATGTGGATTCTTAACTCGGCACAGCTGGAAAAAATTACCGAAATAGATGATAATTTAAAAATTGCCGCCGTTAAGCGTTTACAATGCGGCGAAGGAAAAGGTGCGGTAGCTTTAGGTAAATGGAAAGTAATGCTTACCGATACGAGCGGCGGTGTATATGAGCAAATGCTTGATATAACAGGTTTTGAAAAAAAGGCGGAAGATAAAAAATCCGAAGAAAATTCCGCGAATATTCTTGAAAAAAGCGGAAAAGAAGAGGTAAAATTCATTGTTCCGTCAAGTTCCGGAAAAAACGAAATTGCAGCTTTGGCAATGCCTATAATAAAATCGGTTTCCAGAGATGAAAATTCGATTGAAATTTTCTTTTCGGTAAATGACGGCAGAATTAAAAACGGATATTTTTGGTTCGATGTTCCCGGCGAAAAATATTATAAAGACTCCGGGTCTATGATAGATGCTTCGGGCAATCCGGTAAACGGCTGCCGTGTATTTTCTACAGACGGAAAGGATTGCCGCTATATTTTGCGTAAAGATGCCGATAATGCGGAGTGGTTCGATAAAATTACCGCCTGTTTTTTTGTTGTGTCCGATACGAACCGGGTATCTTCTCCTTGGGAAGAAAGAAACAGAACGGTTAGCGCAAAAGCGGAAGTAAAATAATATATTCGGAGAATTAAAATGCGAAAGCGATTATATAAATCTTCACAAAATAAAAAAATATGCGGTGTGTGTGCCGGTCTGGCGGATTATTTTGACATTGACGTAGTTTTAATACGTATTATTTGGGCCGTAGCCGTTTTTGTTTTCGGAAGCGGTATTTTGGTATATATAATTGCCGCAATTATTATGCCTTATGACACGGACATAAATGACGGCGATAATACGGAGTATGAATACGCTCCTAAAGATTAAAGTTTAAAGCCGGCGTTGACCGGCTTTTTTACTGTATTTATGCTAAAGCTATTTTTTTTTCTGCCGATAAACGAAACGAGTTATGTTTATTTATTATACGGAGGGTGGGTATGAGCTATAACAGTCAAGCGGTTGCGGCATATAAAGAAGTCAAAGTAAAAACCGCAAGTCAGGGGTCTCTTATTTTAATGCTTTACACTGAAGGAATTAAGCAAATAAATTCCGCAATAGAAAAAATGAGAGTTCCTAAAATCCCTGCAAAAGATATAGAAAAAATCAACAATCACATTTTAAAAGCTCAAGATATTATTACCGAGCTTATGGCTTCGCTTGATTTGGAAGCGGGCGGAGAAATCGCTAAAAATCTTCTTTCCATTTATTCTTATTTTAATCAACAATTATTAACGGCAAATTTAAAAAAAGATTATAAACCCCTTCTTGATGTTAAAACGATGATGGAAGAATTGGAAAAAGTATGGAGCCAAATTATTTCTACACAACCGGCTCCCGCCAATGTTTCCGCCCCTGTAGGCATAAATATTGCAGGTTAGGAGATTAAAATGAAAAAAGAATTGACAAAAAAAGAAGTTGAACAGCGCGTAGCCGTTTTAAAGCGGTTTAAAGAGCTTTTACAGGACCAAAGAAAAAAATTCAGCGAGTACCTTATTGTACTTGAAACCCAAGAGCGGTGTATCGGAGATGAAAACATAGATGCAATCGTTCATCATACCGAACTTGAACAGGAAATTATAGGAGATATTTTTACTATTCAAAAAGTTATCGACCCTATAGAAAAAATGTATAAATTCGGTTTGCCTGAAAAAGAAGATGATGAAGTTATACGCTTAAAATCGGATTTGGATAAACTGCAAGCCTGTGTTTTAACTCAAAACAAAAAAAACAGGGAGCTTTTACAATCCCGTATGACGGTTTTAAAACAGGAAATTATTTCTATGAAACCGGTTTATACATTTACATCTACAGCTTTTAGAGAAAAAGAGCATTCCGCCGCCGTTATAGATATAAGCGTTTAAATTAAACTTAAACCGTAAAAAAGCCGGTTAAAAGGACTCGAACTTCGGCGGAAATCGGTTATTGTAATACCCTATTGTTAGGCTTTACCTTAAAAGAAAAGTTTATTTTATAAGATTGTAATTAGCTTTCTTTTTTGTTATACTTATTTTTATATGACAAGAATAAATTACGGAACGACGCCTTGGGGTGAGTGGTTTTTGGATATGCTTAAATCTTACGACGATTCCGGGCGGCTTTCCCGCGGTAAAACCTATGCCAATACGGGAAAGGTAACCTCGCTTGTCGTAAAAGAGCGTACAGTCGCCGCAAAGGTTAAGGGAAACTTTTCGCCGTGGTACCATGTTTATCTTAAATTTCCCCCTCTTTCCAAAACCGGTGAAAAGGCAATAATCTCGGTTTTGGAAAAAAAATCCCATTGAACTTGCAGGATTGCGTGCAGGTATTATGAGTCCCGCTTTAATCGAAACTTTAAAGAAAAAAAAAGTCCGACTTATTCCCGCCCGTTGGAATTTAATTGAACGGGAATGCACTTGCCCCGATTACGGAGACCCGTGTAAACATATTGCGGCGGTTCTTTTTTTGCTGGCAAAAGAAATCGACCACGACCCGCGCCTGTTATTTAAACTTGCAGGGTTTGATTTATCTTCCGTAAATACGCCGGAAGATTTTACGGAAACTCAATTTGTCCCGTTACAGGAGCAGCCCGTACCGCTCGCTTTACGTAAAACACGGTTAAAAAAGACGGGTTTGAAAAAAAATACAGCCGAAAACGGCGGAATAAAAACAGCCTCTTCAAGCGTTTTTGACCTTGAAAATGATACGGAATTTAAGTCCGAAAAACCGCTTCGCTTTGAATTGGGAGAATCATACCTTCCGCTTATTACAAACATCTTACCCCCGGAGCCCGCATTTTCTTCTTCAGATTTTATAATTAAACTGACGGAATTTTACCATAAAGCGGTGTTTAATTACGGCCTTAATATCTATGAAAACGAAGCGAAAAAAATAAAACGTTCTTATTTACAATTTAACGAAAAAGAAAATCCTATAAATCCGTACTTGTTTTCAACAATAAAAGTAAATACCGACAATCTTAACTTAAACGATAACGAATTTCCCCTTAAGCCTAAAACTTATGTTACGCTTAATATTCAGACTGCGGAACAAACCGCACTTACGCTTACTCTTTTGCAAGCTGCGGAGCTTTTTGAAGGACGAACGGAAGGCGTTGAAATAAGCGGGAGCTGTAAAACCCTTCTTTCATTTTATGCTCTTACAGGAAAACTGATTCAATCTTCCGCATTTATACCGGCGGTTTTTACGGTAAAAAAAAGGTTAAGCATATTTTGGAAGCCGCTTTCTTCTTCATCTGAAATAAAAAAAGATATTGAAGCCTTTGCGGCCTGCCTTACGGAAGAATTTTTCAGCCCCGTAAAAGTTTGGGGCAAGCTGTATTGTGCGGAACTTTTACTTACGGCCTTTTTAACCGAATATGCTTTTTCGCTCAAGTTTATGCCCAACCGAGCTTATTCAAAAGATAAGGAAACGGATTCACTCTTTTTTTCGGGTATGGAAGCTGATATAAGTATTCCGGGTAACAGAAATTTGGATACGGTTATTTACTCGTGGCTTTCGGTTTTAAATTACGGCAATTGCGGTTATGAGTACAGGCTTACTCTTTCTCAAATTAAAGAAGGGGAAATGTTTTCGCTTTCCGCCCTTGTCCGAAAGCTGCCCGAAAATAAACCGGAAGAACTTGAAGAACAAACTCCTAAAGATTATGCCGAAAATTTTTCGCTTAAAGCGGAGTACATTCCGCCGCCCTTTGTAGAACTTAATGTTGCCGCAAAAAATTCCAAAACACCCGATGAACTTTTACGCTTTCCGGCAGCTCTTGCAGCATATCTTCCTTCTCTTTCTATTCTTGCCGCAAAAAAATCGGTAATACTTTCGCTTGAAGATACCGGCTTATTTTTACAAAAATCCGCAAAACTTTTGCAGCGTTTCGGAATCGATATTGTCCTTCCTAAAAGTTTAAAGACGCTTTTGCTGCCCAAACCGGTTATAAAAGTAGAAAAGGTAAAGGGAGCCGGTAATGTCGTATCGTTTTTAAATATGAACGATATGCTTGAATATGACCGTGCCGTTATATTAGGCGATACCGTTTTAAGTTATGAAGAATTTAAAAGTTTGTTTGAAAAAAAGGCGGGACTTGTAAAATTTAATGATGAATTTATTTTGCTTAATCCCGAAGAAGTTGCAAAAATGCTTGAAAGGTTTGAAAACCCGCCTGAAAAAAGCGAGGTTTTACAGGCATTTTTTTCAGGTGAAATTGTATGTTCAAAATCGGCAAAAGAATTGCTTGATTCCGTTTTTAAAGAAACCGATATCACCGTACCGCATAATTTAAAGGCGGTGTTACGTCCGTATCAGGAAAAAGGATTCCGCTGGCTTTATGCGAATATAAAAAGCGGATTCGGTTGTTTGCTTGCCGACGATATGGGGTTGGGAAAAACGGTGCAAATTATAAGTCTTATTTTAACTTTTAAAAATTCGGGAGAGCTTGATAATCCCGTTTTGGTTATAGCACCTGCAAGTTTACTTTTAAACTGGGAACACGAAATTAAAAAATTTGCACCGAATCTTTTAATTTCAGTGTATCACGGTAGTAAAAGAAAATTTAAAAGAAATGCAGACGTAATAATTACGACTTATCAAATAATACAAAAAGATGTGGAAAAAATAAAATCCGAAAAAATTTTTTGTATTGTTTTGGACGAGGCTCAGGCAATTAAAAATTCGGGGTCAAAAAAATCGAAGGCAATTAAGGCGATAAAAGCGGGCGGAAAAATTGCATTAACCGGTACCCCCGTAGAAAACAATCTTGAAGATATGCGCTCCATTTTCGACTTTTTCTTTCCGGGTTATTTAGGCACCGCCGACGACTTCAGAAAAAAATGGCGTATTCCCATTGAGCTTCATAATTCACAGGAAACGGCAAAACGTTTAAAGCAAATTACGGCACCCTTTTTAATGCGGCGGTTAAAAACGGATTCCGCCGTAATTTCGGATTTGCCCGATAAAATAATTACAAACCAATATTGTAATTTGACGGCGGAGCAATTGGCCTTATATGAGAATTTAATTGAAACCGAGTTAAACAAGGTTATAACCGCCGAAACGAAAACGGAGAGACAAGCTTATATGCTTAAACTTTTAACGGCACTAAAACAAGTATGCAACCATCCGCGCTCTTATGATAAAATAACTCCTCCCGAAATGCTGCGTTCCGGCAAGACAAGCGCCGTTATAGAATTACTCCGAGAAATTTTACGTGCGGGTGAAAAAACTTTAATTTTCAGTCAATATGTAGGAACGCTGGAAATTTTAGCTGAAATTATAAAAAGCGAATTACATACCGGCGCTCTTATGCTGCACGGACAAATGCCCGCCTCGAAACGGAAAAAAGCGGTTGACGAATTTCAAAACAATCCCGCATACAGAATATTTTTAATTTCTCTTAAAGCGGGCGGCACGGGTTTAAACTTAACGGCGGCAAATAGGGTAATTCATTTTGACCTTTGGTATAACCCCGCAGTCGAAGACCAGGCTACCGACCGAGTTTTCCGCATAGGGCAGACACGAAACGTTTTTGTACACAGATTTATCTGCACGGGAACCTTTGAAGAAAAAATAGATGCAATGATTCAAAAGAAAAGAGAAATAAGCGGTATGAGTATTTCGTCGGGTGAAACGTGGATTTCAAAATTAAGCAATGAGGAATTAACGGCATTATTTAAAAGGGAATAAGGGACAGGAGGCTTAATTGTAAAGGAAAGTTTAAGCCGTCCCGGGCTTTGTAAACGGTATCACGGTGCTTTTAAGGGGATTTTAAACGGAACAAAGCGGTTTTTATGTAAACACGGGACACCTTTAAAAAAAGGCGTCCCGTAAAAATTTTTATACTTTAAATCGATTAACTTCTTTTACCAGATTTTCAATACTGATTTTGTTCTTTTGAGTTATCTCGTTTACTTCCTGTACGGCATTGTTAATTTGAATTGCGCCTGCAGCCATTTCGTTCATACTGTCGGTAATGGAGCGGGTCAATCCGTCAAGTTTTTGCATTTCCTTGGCGACATTCTCACCGCCTATAAGCATTTCGGCGGAGCCCGCGTTTACTTGGGCCGTAATTGCATTAATATCTTCTATTGCCGTTAATACTTCTTTACTGCCGTTTTCCTGTTCTTTCATTGCTTCCATGAGCCGGCTGCTCATACTTTTTACCTCATCCGACAAACCGAAAATTGCGTTGAATTTTTCTTCAGCAGTTTTTGCCGAACCGGAAAGTATTTCAATTTCTCCGGATAAGGTTTTAAGCGTTGAAGTAATTGTTTTTCCCTGCATGGAAGACTCTTCCGCAAGTTTTCTTATTTCGTCCGCAACAACCGCAAAACCCTTTCCGGCTTCGCCCGCATGGGCGGCTTCTATTGCGGCATTCATTGCAAGCAAATTGGTTTGACTTGCTATATGTTGAATAACGGAGCTCGCTTCCAATAAGCCTCCCGATTCTTCTGCTATTTTTTGCGTTACGCTATTGGATGTCGCTATCGTCTGTTTTCCGTCTTCGGTTGCATTGCTTAAATTCTTTATTACATCGTTTGTTTTTTCAAGAATTTGCGTAATTGAACTTATGTTGGCAACCATCTGTTCTATTGCGGAAGAAGATTTTGCAACGGATAAGGTTTGTTTTTCTATATTTGTGTTAAGCTGTCGGATTGTCTGAATTATTTCTTCTATAGTTGAAACCGTTTCCGTTACGCTTGCGGCTTGAGTTAAAGCCTGATGTTTTACTCCTTCTATATTTGCACTTATTTGATGTACCGCACCTGCGGTTTCGGTCATATTGCTTGCAAGTTCTTCCCCTATATTTTTCATAATATCCGCATTGGTACTTACTTCGTGAATCGCTTTTCCGATTTTTTCGATAGTTTGATTAAAATATCTGGATAAATCGGTAATTTCGTCATTTCCCGAAACGGGCAATTGAACGGTTAAATCTCCTTCGCCGTGAGCTATATCGTTTAAAGCGTTTACGGCTCCGATTATCGGTTTTACGAGTATATGGGCTACAATAAAGACTATAACAAGGGTAAGCAATAAAATGAACAGTCCTAAAATATATATCGAATTTCTTAATACGGATATTGCACCCATAACATCGCTGACGGCGGAGCCTATAATTATACGCCAGTTATTGGATAACTTTGCATATCCTACTATAATTAAACCGCCGTAGTCGTAATACCCTACGGAATGAGCATCTTTAGTTAATATGGATTCCAAAAATGCGGCTATTGATACGAATTCGGGGTTTTGTTTTGCTTCTTCTATCAGGTTATACCGCGCGGTTACCAAGTCCATGTTTCTGTCCGCAATAATAATGCCTTTTGCATCAAACATAGAACATTCGCCGCTTTCGCCTACCGTAATGTCCTTTATAATATCCGAAAGCCAAAAGCCGCTGATAGTTGCCGCCAATACCGACATAATATTATGATTGTCATCGTAAACGGGAACCGAAACAATCATTATGACGTTTTTATCCGGTTCCGAAACGAGAGGTTCGGAAATATAAGGTTTACCGGCTTTTGCAGATTGAAACCATGTGAAGTTACCTGCAAAGGCGGTATAGCCTTCCGATGTATAGTAATAACCGTTTATATCCGCTATTTCCAATTTATTTATATCTTTATTAAGAGATGCCTCTTTATTTAAAACGGCGATTTTTTCTTTATATGTCATATCGGCATTTAAAAGAATCTTCATACGCGCCATACCCTGAAGGAATTGAACCAAAGAAGTAATTTTTCCGTCGATAATTTCCGCAGTATCTTTCGCTTTTTCACTAAGATACAATTCAACTTTTTCCGTAAGAGCTTTTTTTGAGATTTGTAAAGTTAAAAGTCCCAGTGTCAATATTGATGTGATGATTAAAAGACCGAAAACGATAAGCAGCTTTAAGCGAATAGTAAAACGCTTTTTCATTATATTCTCCTTAATTATAGATAACCTTATAAACAACACCGGAAGTCGTAGCCGAATTTTTTGCAAAAAGAATTTGCATATTTAATTTTCAGATTATTTTACCGGAGTTTTTATATTTTTCACTCGGATTATTTTATACTACTTTAAAAAAGAATACAAGATAGAAAATGATAGAATTTTTAAATTAAAGTAAATTGTAGGGGCCGACAGTAAAAAAAACGGCATAGCGGAAAAAAGGGATTAATTTTCCGTACGCCGTTTTTTTTACTTACAATAACGAAACGATTTTTTTTTCGATTTCTTCCGTTTCCGCAGTAGATTCAAAACGTTCGATAACATTTCCCGTTTTATCTACAAGGAATTTGGTAAAATTCCATTTGATTTCGGAGTTGTTTTTGTAATCGGGGTCGTTTCCGGCAATAAATTTTTTCCATAAATTCTTTTTTTTCGCCGGTAAAGCCCGCAAAGCTTTTTTTGCTTTTTAAAAAGACGTACAGGGGGCAGGCATTTGCTCCGTTTACGTCAATTTTTTGCATTTGCGCAAATTGAGTACCGTAATTTAGCGCGCAAAATTTTTGAATTTCTTCATCGGTGCCGGGAGCCTGTTTCCCGAATTGGTTACACGGAAAATCGAGGATTTCCAAACCCTTGCCGCTATATTTTTCGTAAAGTTCTTCCAAACCCTTATACTGAGGAGTAAAGCCGCATTCCGTTGCAGTGTTTACGATAAGCAAAACCTTTCCTTTAAAGGAAGCAAGGGAAAGGTCTTTTCCTTTTCCGTCTTTAACGGTAAAATCATAAATATTCATTTATATCTCCTAAAATTTTGATTTTGTTTTATTATATTACATAGAAGAGAGTTTTATCAAGCCGTGATGTAAAAAAACAGCTTCATTAATATAAAAAATGTCAAGTCGGGGGGATTTAAGGGGGAGAGAGACAACCCCGTTCCGAGCAGGATTTTCTCTCTCCCCCTTAGACCCCCTCTTTCTTTCCCGCACGGCTTAGGGGCTCTGCCCCTAAGAACCCCGCTTACGGCTGGGGTTTAGAGCGGGTTGGCGGCAAAGGCGCTTCGCTGTTTGCCTGTGTGCGAGCTCTGCGGTTTTATTTTTATTTAACCGCTAAGAATGCTAAGAGCGCAAAGGGTTTTTCAGGGGTACTGCTGTTTGCAAGCTCTCTATTTCTTCTTTGCGTGCTCTGCGTGCTTTGCGGTTTTATTTTTATGATATTTTGTACGTGCCGTAAAATTAAAACCCCAAGAATGTACATGGAAGTATCTTCTTGGGGTTTGGTTTATTCGATAAGTTATTAAACTGTGTTTTAATTTAAAGGATAAAAATACCGGATTTAAAATTTGTGAAGGATATTTTTTTATGCGGGAAAAGAGGCTTTCGTAATTACCTATTAACCGCTTTCCAATATTTATTTCCGGTGGAGGGGGGGGGGGGTATAAATAATCTTTTCTATCATTTCGTAAAAGTTCTCCTTTATAAAATGAATTATATAACTATCGGTAAATTTTTGTCAAGTGTTGGGAAATGAATGCTTTCCCGATAAAAATTACCGATGTTCCGGACGGCATATTTTTTGTTATGCCATATTGACATTTTTGTATCATTTTAGTAACATTGTTATTAAACTATAATTATATTATTTAAATGAGGTTAGAAGTGAAAACAAAGGCTGCGGCTGACAAAGACGAGTTAAACACAAGAGCAAAAATTCTACATGCCGCAAAAGAAGAGTTTTTTGAAAAAGGTTTTTCTAAAACCGGTGTCCGCGCAATTGCGGAAAAAGCGGGTCTTACAACGGGAGCAATTTACAATCTGTTTAAAAACAAAGACGGTGTTTTTAACGCACTTGTAGGTACTGCGTTTAATGACTTTCTCACATTTACAAGTCATGAATCGGATATAGGTTATATGAAATACAATATGCTTACCTCGGAGCTGTCGGTTATCACGGAAATAGGACTGCGCCGTTTTTTGCGTATCATCGATTTTTTTTTATGATAATTGGGACGCAATGCGGCTGATTGTGTGCTGCGCAAAGGGTAGTTCGTATGAGCACGTTTTCGACGATGCAATACGGGCTGTCGAAGAAGAAACCGCCTTGTGGCTGAAAAAAGATAATATCCGCGTTTCAAAACAAATGAAGTTTTTTGTTCACGTGATGGTTTCCACCTTTTTTGAAAACTTAAAAGAGATTTTTCATCATAACCTGACAAAAAAAGAAGCGCAGGAATATGCGGAAAGTATCAACATATACCACTGTGCAGGCTGGAAGCAGTACTGGCTTGAGCAGGAAGCGGTTAAGTAAGAGGTGTAAACATGAGTTTTTTTGATAATTTTAAAAAGCCGCAGGGAGTTTTGGGAAAACTGATTGTTGCGGGAATGAATTCAGGCCATATTAAAATGGCGGAGTGGGGATTTTCGCATTTGGACGGAAAGATTTCCGGGGCAGGATTGGATATAGGCTGCGGCGGCGGAGCAAATGTAAAACGCCTGCTTGAAAAAGGCTGTAAAACGGTAACGGGAGTAGACTATTCCGAAGTGAGTGTAAAACAGTCGGCAAAATTCAATAAGCAGGCGACGGCGAAAGGAGTATGCCGTATCGTGCAGGCAAATGTTTCTTCGTTACCGTTTGAAAGCGAGAGCTTTGATATTGCAACCGCATTTGAAACCGTCTACTTTTGGCCTGAAATAGAAGACGCATTTAAAGAGGTATTCCGTGTATTAAAAAAGGGCGGAATCTTTTTTATCTGCAATGAAGTAGACGGACTTCACGAAGGCGATAACAAATGGAGCGAAAAAATCAGCGGTATGACTATTTACACTGCCGAACAGTTGAACATTCTTTTGATGTCCGCAGGATTTACCGGCATACGAACGGATTCGGTATTTGAAAAAAAATATCTTTGTGTAACGGCGTATAAATAATACGGGACCGTATAGGGATAAGGTGAATTGATATGAAAATAAAAACTGCAACGGAAGAACAAAACCATTTACCGGTTATCGGTGTAGGGCCGTTATATGTATTGCCGACGGTAGCCGTTACGATTTTAGCTATCGCTCTTACAAAATGGGGAATTATTCCGCCGCTTGGAACCGTGCCTGTTGTACCGTTTTACAGTGCAGGCAGCTTGAGTATTGTATGCGGAATATATCTTTGGGCGGCGGCGGTATTTTCTTCGCGCATTGATGTAAAGATAAAACAAAACACACTTGTAACGGACGGGATATATGCACATGTGAGAAACCCCATTTATTCCGCCTTTTTATTTTTATGCACGGGGGCTCTTCTTTTATGCTGCAATATTTTTTTGCTCATACTGCCGCCTCTTTTTTGGCTCTACCTTACCGTGTTTATAAAACTCACGGAAGAAAAATGGCTTTTAAAACAATACGGAGCGGAGTTTGAAACATATTGCAAAAAGGTAAACCGCTGTATTCCGTCAATTGTCGGTAATGAATAATTGAATTACACATTACCAATTACATATTGTATATAAGGAGTTTTTATGGAAACATACAAAAGATTATTTAAGTATACGCCCGAAAAAATACACTGTGCGTATATCTCGATTGTCTGCTCCATTGCAGGCGTTGCCTTGCAGATAGGAGCATTTTGGTATTTGTGGAAGTTTTTGCACGCATTGCTTGTGAGCAAAAATATCAAAGACGGCGGTTTTTATGCAACGGTTATTGTGTCGCTGATGATAGGCTACACCGCCGTGTATTTTGCGGCACTGTGGGCTTCGCACTTACTCGGCTTCCGCCTTGAATCGAATTTGCGCAAAGAGGCTGTCAAACATTTAATGAATGCGTCCTTTGCCTTTTTCGATGTAAACCCGTCGGGAAAAATCCGCAAAATTATCGACGATAATGCGCAGGACACGCACATGCTGGTTGCTCACCTTATCCCCGATAACGTTTCAGCCCTGTTTACGCCGCTTTTTATGTTTGCAGTGGTGTTTGCCGTTGATGTAAAACTCGGTATCCTGTTAACCGTTATCGCGCTCATCGGCGGCGCGCAGACTTACTGGATGATGGGCGACAGAACTTTTATGCAAAAGTATCAAACGGCCTTGGAAAAAATGAATGCCGAAGCGGTGGAGTATGTGCGCGGTATGCAAGTCGTAAAGATTTTTAAAAGCACCGTCGAATCTTTTAAGGCGTTTTACGAAGCGATTACCGGCTATTCGGATATGGCATATAAATACGCGTTAAGCAGCCGCGCTCCTTACGTATTGTTCCTTGTGCTGTTTAATTTGTTTACTGCCTTTACCCTTCCCTTTGCCGTTTACTTTATGAATAAGGGAGCGGACGGCAGTCTTATCGTTGCGAAAATCGTTTTTTTTGTCTGCATTGCAGGTGTGCTTTTTTCATCGTTTATGCGCGTTATGTATGTCGGAATGTACAACTTTCAAGCGAAAAACGTTATCGACAAGCTGGAAAATCTTTTTACCGATATGGAAAAAGACAACCTCGTACACGGCACGGAAGAATCTTTCGAGCATTTCGGTATTGAATTTAAAAACGTTTCGTTCGGCTACGGAGAAGAGCGGATTTTACGGAACGTCAGTTTTACACTTGAACCGAATAAAACCTATGCCCTTGTCGGCTCTTCAGGCGGCGGAAAATCGACGATTGCAAAATTGATTTCGGGTTTTTATAAAATAAACGAAGGGGAGATTTTAATCGGCGGAAAAAATATCGCATCATATTCCAAAAATGCACTGATGAAAAACATCGCCTTTGTGTTCCAAGCGTCAAAACTGTTTAAGACAACTATTTTTGAAAATGTAAAAATGGGAAATCCGAATGCAAGCGATGAAGAGGTGATGACGGCGCTCCGCCTTGCCCGCTGCGAGGATATTTTAAATAAGTTTGAAAAACGAGAACATACGCTTATCGGCTCAAAAGGGGTGCATTTATCCGGAGGAGAAATACAGCGGGTGGCAATAGCGCGTGCTATTTTAAAAAATGCCGACATCATTATCTTAGATGAAGCTTCCGCCGCCGCCGACCCCGAAAACGAATACGAAATTCAGCAAGCCTTTTCCGCTTTGATGAAAAACAAAACCGTTATTATGATTGCGCACCGTTTAAGCTCAATTAAAAACGTCGATGAAATCTTAGTTGTCGAAGACGGGAACATCATCGAACGCGGCAGTGATGCGGAGCTGATGAAACAAAGCGGAAAATACAGCCGCCTGCAAAGGTTGTATTCGCAGGCGAATGAGTGGAAGGTGTAAGCTTTAAAAAACAGGCGGATATCTACCGGTTAATAAGGCACGCTGTTTCATTGCCGAAATTAACCGGTTCTCGGCGTACACCGAGGACGCCTTGCGGTTTTTGTACGCTTCCGGTATCTGCCTCGCCTGTTTTTAAAAAGAGGCCGCCGAAAGAATGTGCAGTTATGAATGCTTAATGAGGAATTAGACGGAGAAATTGGACGATATGAAAAAATTTTTAATGGCGGTACTGGTTACGGCAGGATTGTCGGCAGGCGGAGTAAGCGGCTTTGCTTATGGGGTCAACAGCTTTACGGTTTATGATGCACAAGATAAGATTGTACACAAGATAACGGACAAAGACGAAGTCAATGCGTTATATCTGCTTTTTCAAGAATCTTTACAGATAGCGGCCGACGAAGCTTCGTTTACGGAACTGCCTAAAGACGCACAAGTACTATACCGTTATGTCCTTTCATATAATTACGGTAATGGCGATGAGCAGGGTTTCACTTTTATTGTATATAAAAACTATCCTCTTTGCCGGATACCGCAATTACAGGGAATGGAGGATATTCCAAAAGAATTAACATGGAAACTCTTTAAATACGCATACGAAATCGTCAGCAAACCTGCCGAGGTAAAAAAACAGCTCCCTTATTCCGCGAAAAATTCTTATATCCGCACCTACGACGGTAAGGGCACTTTTTTATTATTTATTACGGGTGAAAAAATTCCGAATATATTCGACGCATTGTTTGGAGAATCCGTGTCGGAAAGCGAGGCTGAAGAAAGAAATTTAAAAAACCTGTTTAGTGCCGAAAGTATTCATAAGGGACACGAAGTACTTGTGCGCTATTCATTTATAGATGATGAAAAAATATATATGCAACTGTATTTATACAAAGACACAAAAGAAATAAATATAACAACCGATACCGGAGTTCTGAAAGTAACCCTTTCGGAAGAAGCATACGGAATTTTAAGCGACCCTAAAAACTTTCAAAAAGAATTTGAAAAAGAAGAGGCTAATGTAGAGTAGGTAATTACCTATTTCCCTCTCCCTAAAAACACTTTTAAATTCCACCCTCCCCCGCTTTCCGTAACAATGGAAGCCGATTCCGATATTTTTGACAAGCTGCAAAAATAATCGATGACTACAAAATGTACAAATACATAAGGAAGTTATACACCCTTGCTGAAAGTATCCGATGGGCAATCATAGCATTTTGAGGTTCGGTACAGCAGATAAAAAGAAAAACATCGCGGGCGCCTGGCGAAAATGCCGGTCTTAAAAATTCAAAAGAAGCCTTTAAGGCAATCGCTTTATTTTTTAAACAGTACCGTAACAGGCTTTGGGAAGGCTCTTATTTCGGCCAGACAACTGCAATACTTTCGTTTACGGTATGCTTATTTTTAAGTGTTTCATAATAAAAATACGAAGCATTTCGCCTTTGGTGTTTAATTTTTACTTTTGGTATTTATCCGCATTTTAAGGCTTTAAGTATCTGTAAGTCTTGCAGCGAATCCGAACAGTCGTGCAGTAATAAAAGCTGCCATACTGAAAAAAAATCCGAATAATTGAAGTAAAAAAAGAACCTCGGTTTCCCCGAATAAAAATTGAATTGCTAATGCCGAGTAAAGAATTTTGGAAGCGGCAAGAATAAGCGAAATAAATTTTAAAAATAAAGCTAAAATTAAAAAAAATCTCTTCCGTCTTTCGATAAAGAAATTAATCGTTTATTTATGAACATATCATAAACTTGTTCCCGTTATTATATATGGAAAATATATTATACATATTTATAAGAAATATCAACTGCGCTTTCTTTTGTAAAGTGATATTGACTTTATGCGTGATTTATGTTACATTGAGCTAACTAAAATAACAAGGAGTTTTTCAAAATGAAAAAACCGGCGTTCTGTTTTTATGCCGTTATTTTTTCGGCACGGCTTTTTGCACTGGGCGGACAGGAGAGCCCATCTTCACCTGAAAATAACAACGGTATCGTTACGATTGAAAACTTTAATCACACGACAACATATTCAAAAGTTCCGGAGCGGATTATTCCTTTGTCTGCCGGCGAAGCTGAAATATTTGCAGCTCTCGGTCTTGAGGATAAAATTATTGAAATGAGCTTTGGGCACAACACACTGAAAGATATTATCCCCGAGTATGCCGACAAACTTAAAAATATTAAACAAGTCAAGGAAGTCAGTTTGGAATATCTTTTAGCCTTGAATCCCGATTTTATTTTCACGCCGTCATATCCGTTTAATGTGCCTGCTATAGGTAAATACGAAGATTATGAAGGTAATAATATTAAGCTGTATGTTTCCGAAGGAACTTATGTAAAAAATTGTACCCTCGAAAATACCTACAATGATATTATAAACATAGGTAAGATTTTTAAGATTGAAGCACGGGCAAAGGCTTTGGCGGAAAAATTAAAATCGAGAACACAGGCTGTGATTGAAAAAGTGAAAGGCACAAAACCGGTGCGCTGCTTTGTGTTTGACAGCAATAGTAATGATAAATATTATAGCGCAGGCGGTACCGGATTGGAAAACCACATCATTACGCTGTGCGGCGGTAAAAATATTTTCGATGATGTTGAACGGCAATTTTGTGCGGTATCTATGGAAGATATTATTGCCCGCAATCCCGATGTCATCATTATCAATCAGTATGAAATTGCGGAAAGCGGAACGCATTATCAAAATGACGGGCAGCGAAAAATCGATTTCCTAAAAAGTAAAAAAGAATTATCGGAAGTTTCTGCAATTAAAAATAACCGTTTTATTATTGTACCGCTTATTCAAGTTTTTCCGGGATTGCAAAATTTAGATGCTCTGGAAACGATTGCAAAAGGTTTACACCCCTATAAATTTTAAGTGATGATAAAATCGTTTTCCGTAGATTATAATACACTGTGGCAAAATTCCTATTCCTCTCTATCGCTTAATAATGATAGGGAGGGCATTAAAAATATGAGTAAAAAAGAAGCGGAAGCCTATGCCGCATTCCCGAATGTTTGGGAGGACGGAAGGGTGCGGGCTGCAGGAATACGGATTTTACCTGGCGAAACCGTTTTAGAAATCGGTGCGGGACCGGGAATAGTAAGTTTTGAGCTTGCTGCAAAAGCAAAATCGCTCACCGCTGTCGAACCTGCCGCCGGTATGCTGCAAGTGCTTTCAGATGAAGCGAATAAACGCGGTATAACAAATATAGAAACCGTACAAGCCTTTTGGGAAGACTATGAAGTAAAAACACAATATGATGTTGTCGCAGCTTCTCTTTCGCTGATTACAAAAGACATTACCGGCTTTTTAGCAAAAATGAATGCTGCATGCCGTAAGCGTGCATATATTCACTGGTTTGCAAGCGAAACTTCTTGGGAAAAACAAGCTCGTGATATTGCTGAAATCACCGGCGAAAAAAGTTATGCAAGTGTTCCTAAAATAAATATTGTGTTTAATATTTTGTATGAAATGAATATTCTTTCCGAAATACGCATATTAAAAACAACTTCGTTTGACCGCATATTCGATTCAAAAGAAGATGCATTAACATCATTAAAAAAAGTCTATGCAGTAAAAACGGATAGATACGATTCTGCAATTTTCAAATACATTGAAAAAAACTATATTCAAAAAAACGGCTTGTATATCTATCCGGATACAACAAGATTTGCGGAAATTATTTGGGAAAAAGAATAAGGGGCTTTTCAGAGAATGCTTATATTGCTCTTTTGTATATAATATAAGGAATACCGTTTGCCGTTTTCATAATATCGGCTTCAATTCTAAAAACTTTTGCAAGAAGTTCAGGTGTGTAAATTTCTTGAGGTGTTCCCCGTGCTGCAATTTTTCCGTCGGCAAGAACAAAAATAAAATCGCAAAAATTTGCGGCAAGATTTAATTCGTGAAATACCGATAAAACCGTTTTATGTAATTTTTTAATTATATCCATTAACGCCCATTGATAATGCACATCTAAATGATTGGTCGGTTCATCTAAAATTAAAATATCCGCTTCTTGTGCAAGTGAGCGAGCTATTAAAACCCGCTGTTTTTCACCGCCCGATAATGTTGAAAAATTCCTTTCCGCAGCTTCTTCCATTCCTAAAAATTTAAGCGCATTATATGCGATTTCCTTATCTTCAGCCGTATCGCTTTCATAAAATTTTCGATACGGTGAGCGGCCCATTAAAACCATTTCGATAACTTTATATTCAAAGTCGGAAGTTTGTTCCTGCTTCATAACCGTAATTTGTTTTGCCGTTTCGCGGTATGAAAAGTTTTCGATTTTTTCTCCGTTAATAAATACCGTATTTTTTTCAGGTTCGATAGCCCGATACAAATGTTTTAGCAGTGTCGTTTTACCGCTTCCGTTCGGCCCGATGAGCCCGACAGTTTGCTTATGGGGTACGGATAACGAAACCGATTTTAGAATTTCCTTTGTTGCCGCCGCAAAATGTAAATCTTTTATTTCTATTGCATTCATATGTATTTCCTTGCGTGTTACAATTATTTAATTTGTTTTCGTAATAACCAAATAAAAAACGGTCCGCCGCACAATGCGGTAAAAATACCGACGGGAAGTTCTTGCGGACTGAGTAGGGTTCGAGCCAATATGTCCATCCAAATTAAAAATAAACCGCCCGTTAAAAACGAAAGCGGGAAAAGTTTTCGATGGTCGCAGCCAATCAGCAGCCTTACGATGTGCGGAATAATAAAACCGACAAATCCGATAATACCGCATGCGGAAACCGAAACTCCTGTTATCATTGCCGTAGTGAGCGTTGTAATCTTTTTCAGTTTTCCGGTATGGATACCTAAGCTGATTGCCGTTTCATCGCCGAGTGAAATAACATTAAATGCTCTTGCGAAAAAAAGAAACACGAGAGAACCGGCAATCGCACAGACACAAGGAAATAAAATATTATTCCAGCGTGCGCTTGCTAAACTCCCCATCATCCAGCTCAAAAGATTTCGTATAATTCTATCGGAGGGTGCAAGCATCATAAAGAGTTGGGTAAAGGCATTTAATACAACCGATACGGCAATCCCTGCAAGTACCAACCGTGCGGACGAACCTGTCCGTCCTGCCATACCGAGCGAATAGACGAAGACGAGGGCAATGCAAGCTCCGGCAAATGCAAATACGGGTAAACCGTAGGTAAGAATGGAAAGCGGAACACCTAAAAACAATGCGACACTTACCGCTGCTGATGCGCCGCTTGAAATTCCTAAGATATACGGGTCGGCTAAAATATTTTGCGTAACTGATTGCATTGCAGCACCGCAAATTGCCAATCCTCCTCCGGCGGCAAAAGCTAAAAGTACTCTAGGCATTCGTAAATTCCACACGATATAAATGGAGGAAAGAGATAAATCATCGGTTTCTTTTCCGAATAATTTGAGTTGAAAGACTTTGAACACATCTTTGAAAGCTAAATCCGCCGAACCGAACAGCGTGCCGAACGACACACTGCAAAAAATTAAAACCGATACGGCAGATAAAATAAGCCAAAAATTAAAAGAAGTTTTTTTAGTCATTAATATACCTTTATATGTTAGTTTAATATAACAAGCGATTATACGAATTTCATTTCGCCTTGTCAATCATCAATTGATTTAGGAAAAAAAACAGTACAGGGTGGGAACCTAGTGGGTGTACATTAAAAAAAAATAGAAAAAGAAACCGATAAATCTGTATCACGCAGAAAAACGCAATAGATTTTTCACGCCTCACAGATGGCGTAGTAAAAAAATAAAAATAACAGTATACTGAATAAGAAAAGAAAATTATACGAGATGACACAATGGCATCGAAAAAAAATAGCAGAATCTGTATTGGAGTAGATGGAAAAATGAAAACGATGAATAAAAACTATCAGGATATGAATGCGGAAATAATTGACCGATGGGTACAAGAAGGTTGGGAATGGGGGTTGCCTATAGACCGGCGTACCTATGAGCGGGTATTGCACGGTGATTGGCAAGTAAAATTGACGCCGGTTAAATTTGTCCCGCGGGAATGGTTCGGCGACATAACGGGCAAAAAAGTGCCGGGGCTTGCTTCGGGCGGAGGGCAACAAATACCGCTTTTTACGGCTGCCGGTGCGGAGTGCACTGTGCTTGATTATTCGGAAAAGCAGCTGGAAACGGAAGCGACGGTTGCACAACGCGAAGGCTATACGGTTCATCCGGTGCGTGCCGATATGACAAAGCCGTTCCCGTTTGATGATGAAAGTTTTGATATAATCTTTCATCCGGTAAGTAATATATTTGTTGAAAAAGTTGCACCTGTTTTTAAAGAATGCTGCCGCGTGTTAAAAAAAGGCGGTGTGTTGCTGTGCGGCTTGGACATCGGTATCAATTACAATTTTAATAAAAATTATTCGCGCCGTAAAGATGCGTGATAAACGGAGCGGTGTAAACCGTACCGTTTATCTTAGGAATTCCTATTTAATTAAACACCGACTATTGGAGAGGAACCGCTTCGGCATTCATAAATTTTTTATCTCACCTCTTCAATTACACTAACTCTTTTTTTTTAATCTTACCCGGCATCCTCTCCGCCTTCAGAGCAGAAAAACCCTTTTTACTGCAGAGATACACGCTCTCTTTTATACCCCACATAAAGCAGTAGCTTTCTTATAAAAAGTGCCTTAAATTCTTTAAAAAAATCAAAAAATCTCATCAATTTTCACTCTTACCCTCTTGACATTTTTAGGGGGGGGGGGGTAAACTAAAAGTTAATTGAAAGAATGTTAGGTTGACAAGCTAACCGTTTGCGGAAAGACTTGTGCGAAATCGACCTATAACATTTATTTCGACCAAAACTAAATTTATAGGAGATTTATTATGGGATTTTGGGATGCATTAGGTACGGCTGCCGGTAAGGCTGTAAAAAAGTGGACAACACCAATAAAGAAGCTTACGAATGGAAAGATAGACTTCAAGGTAAAAGTGTCTATGAATTAAAAAGGATAGCTCAAACGGGAAGTCCCGTGTCAAAAAAATGGGAGCTATGCTTTTGTTAAAAGAAATGGGATATGGAAACTAGGAGTTGTTTATGGGATTTTTTGATGCATTTAGTAAAGCATTGCAAGACGGCGTTGACGATTACAAGAATACCATAAACAAAGTGGTCGGAACCAGTTATCGTGATATATATTTTAATCGATATCCGAATGGTCCTTATGTTTGTAGTGGCTGCCGTAAAGTATTTTCTGAAAGAAATAGAGACTGTACTGTTGATTATATTATTCCTCAAAGATGTGGTGGTACTAATGTTATTACAAATTTGCAGATTTTGTGTCAGCATTGCAACTCAAGTAAAAATGCAAAGTTAAATATGCTTTCGGTTAAATATTCAGGAGCGGCGTTACTTAGGGAGCTTAGAAAAAGTATAAGTTATTAATATGGTATTTATTATTTTAAGTCTTTTAGTTATTATACTGGGATTTATTATAGGACGCAAAAAAGGAATTGGTATTTTGATGATAATAATCGGATTACTCATGATGCCAATTTCCTTGATTGTTCCGTTAATTTTAATCCCATTAGGATTGATAGCAGTATTTGTTATACCAAGGTAAATATATGGAAAACAATCAAAAGCCAACAATCCAATCAAATGGTTACAACGGCAGCGAACCAACTAGAGAATACCCTCATTGCAAAAAGACAAAGCCTTTAAGTGCCTTCGGTTTTAGAAATATGGGTAATGACGCCATACGTAATCAATCTTGGTGTAAAGAATGTAGAGGAGGAAAATAAAATGACAGATGAACAGGAAAAACAATGCCATGCTATTATTCATACACACGCTGTTGCTGCAGCTGCAGGAAATGTTATTCCAGTCCCGGGGTTAGGGGTCGCAGCTGATATCGCAACTATGGTAACCATGGCTATGGCTTTGTCGGCAGTATTTGGAGATCATATTGAAAAAAATGTCGCACAAAATATTGCAATTGCAGCTTTGAAACGAACAGTTCTAAAACAACCTTTGAAAACAGTAGCTAAGGAACTTTCAAAGTTGATTCCAGGACTTGGACAGGTTGTAGCGCCTGCTGTGAGCGTTGCGATGCTTGAATCTGCAGGTTGGGCAATGGCAAAGGATATAGAGCGGAGATGTTCGCAATAAGGTGTAACTACTATTGCCGGAATTGTAGCAACTCATGCGACAGGTGATGTTAGTGTTACGACATGTGTTTCTTATGCCGTTGCGATCACCGCTGTAGGTACTACTGTGGCATTTGCAGCGGCAGAACTTATTGTAGTTCCTGCAAGAAAGTATCTGTCGGTTCTACAACGGTCGAATGTACAAAAAATAACAATTTATTTAACTGAAATATATATTTAGCCGAGAGCAAGCATTTGCTAAATTAGGAGAGGGATAGAATTTGCAAAATGTAAGAATGCCGTTTCCATGGGAAAATATACCTCGAATTTGCATGAATTGCGGATATAGAGGATATGGGAAAAGCTCGAAAAATTTGTTTTTTCAAAGAGAAACAGCCATAAAATGTCCAAAATGCGGTAAAAAGAAATTTATTAAAGAACCTTATATTGTATTTTAGAATGTAATATTCGCAAAAAACCTAACACCCGCTTCAATATGACATTACGGACGAGCCGCAAATGCAGGTTAAGCGTTAGTTAGGCAGGTTTTGATTGAAAGAATCTATATCATATTTTATGAGGTGGTTGAAATAACTACTTAAAAAAGCATAATTGCAATATATAGGTTGCACAAATACAGGATGAATACAAGAAAATAGGAACTAACATATGCTAAAAAATGTAGTTGAAGTAAATAAGATTAATGAAAATAAAGCTTTCTTAAAAGAGCTTTTTGCAACATTAAAGAATATTGATGAGAAGAAGGTAAAGCTTGATTCTGTTATTATTTTTGTGGAATACTCAGAAATCGGGACTTCTGATATTACTTATTTATTAAATGGTAAAAATGAAAAAAATAGAAATCTTAATCTAGGATTATTAAAATTTAGAACTGCTTTAACACGTGTTGTAAAAAAATACATAGAAACGGAAGAAGTTCAAGCCAATATATATATTGGTTATAATTACAGTGAGAAAGATTTTGAGAAATATAAAAATTTACGAAAAGTAAACCAAGTTAAAAAATTAAAGAATGAGCTAGATATAAAACCGGAAACACCGAAATTTAGTTTCGATAACATGATTCTAAATAAGACAGTAGAGATTGAATTGAATAAAGTTCTATTGCTATTGAAGAACAAAAATAAAATATATTCTGTATGGGGATTTGATGAAATAGAACCAACTCCAAGATGTATTATAAATTTCTATGGTGTTCCTGGTACTGGCAAAACAATGGCTGCCCATGCAATTACAAATGAGCTGAACAAAAAAATATTATTGTTAAATTATTCAGATATCGAATCAAAATATGTCGGAGAAGCACCGAAAAATCTTATAGAATCATTTAGGCTTGCAAAGGAAAGTGACAGTGTCCTATTTTTTGATGAGGCGGACTCTTTCTTAGGTACACGAATTAAAAATGTTCAGCAGAGTTCTGATCAAGCAATTAATTCACTAAGAAGTCAAATGTTAATTCAATTGGAAGCTTTTAGTGGAATAGTAATATTTGCTACGAATCTTATAGGAAATTACGACAAAGCATTTAATAGCAGAATATTACATAATATTGAATTTTCACTGCCTGATGAAAATATGAGAATAGAGCTCATAAAAAAAATGATTCCTCAAAAAGCACCAGTTGATAAAAATGTATTTGATTATGATTTTTTAAAAGAATTAGGTAAAATTATAGATGGATTTTCTCCAAGAGAAATTAAAAATACAATGCTAGAAACATTAGCAAATGCTGTTTATGAGAATGTAGAGACTATATCTCAAAGTATATTTGAAAAAACTTTTAGAAATGCCGCTTTATCAAAAAAACGTATAGGCACTATAAAAAATATTCAGAAACAGACTTTATCTTCAGAGTTATTTGAAGATAAAGTACGAGAAGGTATTGAGTCAGGTAACTATGTAGCTTACAAAGCTTCTGATTTATTGGAAGAAAAATAGATTTAACTACAAAGGAGTATGTTAGTATGGGTTATGCATCAAAAATAATTGCATTTTTTAAAAAATGCTGGAGTGTAATTAGGAAAATTTGGCAAGCTGTAGTAAAGTTTGCAGATATTGTTCATCAGTTAGAAAGTATTTGCCGAACTATTGGGAATGCAACTAATGCGATTGCCGTCGCTGTAAAAGATGGTAATAATATACTTGAGACGGTTATCCAAGAAGGAGAAATGAGAACTGAGACCTCTCAAGTAGTAGAAGCTGGAGAGGTTGCAAGTGATGTGGAACAAGAATATTGTTATACAAAATAAAAGTCAGTAGTTGTATAAATTCAAAATATATTATGATTAAGAGGGGTAACTAATGAGGAAAAAAAAGGATCTTATAGATTATGCTTCAGATTTTCTTGAAAAACATTGGTCGGCATATGCAGAGGTTTGCGACCAAGAGAGAAGGGAAAAGGAAGAAAAAGCTAAAGAAATTTGTAAAACACTTAGAAAGCAAGCCTTAAATCTTTGTTATAAATACAAAGATGAAAATGGTCAGAATTTGCCATTCATAAAAAGTATAGGGAAGCGAATAAAAATTCTTAAAGCGACTAAAAAAAAGTAATAGTTATTGAAGAAGAATAAGCTGAACACAAAGAAGTGGATGAATCACAAAAACTTAAAAGTATAAAATAATATTGAAATTTAGTGATAGATAAAATTAAGACTATAATTATCGCCTAACACCCGCTTCAACCTGACATTGCCTTTACGGCAAGGCAGGTTAAGCGAATGTTAGGTTGATGTGCCAATGGCACACTTAGTAGGGTATAAAGCGTTATTCAATAAAAGTAAAAATGATTGGGAGGTATAGTATCTATAAGTCATTATTTAAAAATTTAATAAGGCTGATTTGTTTGCAAAAACACTACAAATGTAGTATATTTATCATAGTATAATAACATTTGGGGGATAAATATATGGCAACAGTAATTTTACAAACGCGAGTTGATGTGGAAACAAAAAAAGAAGCCGAATCTCTTTTTACTTCACTGGGATTGGATATAACAACGGCAATTCGTCTATTTCTTAAACAAGCCATCAATCAACAAAAGATTCCTTTTGATATTGTTCCGCCGCAAGAGATTTTTTCAGAATATACATTATCTGCAATTGAAGAAGCCAAAAAAATTAGCAGTGATTCAAGTGTAAAATCATATTCTTCAGCAAGGGAACTCTTTGAGGATTGTGAATAATGTCTTATAAATTGAAAAAGACTCATCAGTTCAAAGCAAGTTACAAATTAGCAAAAAAACGAGGATTGGATGTATCTCTTTTAGAAGATATAGTTGAGAAATTACGGACGGACAAACCATTAGAAGCAAAATATCGAAATCATGAACTTGCCGGAAAGTTCAAAGGAGTTTGGGAATGTCATATTCAACCGGATTGGCTTTTACTATATTACAAAGATAAAAATATCCTTGTTTTAACCTTGGTTGATACCTGAACTCATAGTGATATTTTTAAGAAATAAAGCCTAACACCCGCTTCAATCTGACATGTTAATCCGCTGCAAAACAAAGCACACCGGCAGCAACTGTTAAAAGAAGACTGCGGGTTCCCTATCTGAACACAATGATGAAAATGAGCGAGGACGCGGCGGATAATGTGCGGCTCGCTTTTGTATGGGCGTGTGAAAATATTGCAACGAATGCACCGGAGATATTTTGTGAACGGCTGGAATTGTTTTATCGGTTAATGCAGGATAAAAGCGAGCGGGTTCGAATAGAAGCTCCCGAAATGTTTCGAGTAATGGGAAAAAGAAAACCCGAATATGTTTTGCCGTATTTGGAAAAACTGCAACGGTTTGCAGCGCATGACGGCAATACTGTTGTCCGCATTCACAGTGCAGGCGCAATAAGAATAACAAAAAAGCATTGGAGGTGAACGGACATGCCGCAGATAACTAAGGGCGGGAAATATATTTTCGGTTGGTCGAAAATAAGAGAAAACGGAGCGCTTACTTTTCCGACACCGGCAGTACAAGAGTATAAGCTGGAACAAGAAACCTTTGTGTACATTGTTTCGGGCAGCAGGCAAACCGGAGGATTTTGTGTCATGCCTGAACCCTTACTTTTGCATTCGCCGTTAAAACATATTTTGAAGGAAAACCCGCAGTTGGCGGATAGGAGTTTGGAAGAAGGGACATTGATTTCTTACAAGGGTAGAAAATACGGCCGGCTTGTCCTCAAAGATAACGGTATCCGTCTTTCCGCCGCCTTACTGCACGCGTTGGAACTTACTGCAGGAGATGCACTGCTCTGTATCAGAAGCAGTAATATCGCTTTCACAATGGGCGTAAAAGCGTTCATTGATAGATAAAGCAAGAGCATATCCCGGTGAAATACCGATGTATTAACGGGCCCGCAAATCGAAAAAGATACCGCACCGGTATCGGAAAAAGAAGATACGGCATTTATGTATAGTTATTGTATCAGTTCTCCTTAGTGCAGGCGATAAATTGGATTGGTATATGTAAAATACAATAAACTTTGTTTGCTCATATTGACATCTTTGTAAAAATGTGATAACACTGTTATTAAGTTTTGGACGGGGGTTTTAGGGGGCGGCAAGCCCCCTAGGAGAGGGGGTAGCGGACAAACGCACGAACGGAGAGTGAGGCGTTTGGGAGCGAGGGGGAGACTTCCCCCGCCGAAATAACGAGTTCAATATTTTATAGGAGAAGATAGATATGATAAGGCGTTTACAAAAGGCGTTCGGTGTAACCGAAGCGGGAGCGCAGGGGATTATCAAAGCATCGGTGTGGTCGGTGTTTTCGAATATCGCATATATTTTGCCGGTGTTTTTGATAATGTTTTTTTTACAAGGTTGGGTTGAAGAGCGTATGCAGTCGATGGGGTTTTATCTTGCAGGTATTGCAGCGCTTGCGGTTGTTATGTATGTGCTGATTTATGTTAATTACAACACGCTGTACACGGCGACGTTTAAAGAGTGTAGGCGATACGCATTGATATTGCGAACAGGCTTAAGGCGCTGCCGCTTGCGTATTTTTCAAAGCATGATATTTCCGATTTGTCGCAGGCGGTTATGGCCGATGTTGCGGCGATTGAGCATGCGTTAAGCCACGCAATTCCGCAGACAATCGGGCTGGTGATTTATTTGGCGGTTATTGCGGTGATGATGTTTATCGGGCATCCGGCTCTTGCGCTGTGTGTGTTTGTGCCGATTGTTTTGAGTTTTATTTTGCTGATTTTGTCGAAAAGAATTCAGGTGCGGGAGACGACGCGCGATTTTCATAAACAGCGGGAGCGGGCGGAGTTTTTTCAAGAGGCGATTGAATTGCAGCAGGAGATTAAAAGTTACGGACGGACGGAAGCGACTGCGGCAAAGTTAAACCGCAATGTCGATGAGGCTGAAAAGCTGCATTTGATAGTGGAAGCGCATCAGGCTTTTCCGCTTAATACGGCGTTGGTGCTGCTTAAATTTTCCATCGGGATAACGGTGTTTTTCGGTTTAAGGATGTATTTGGCGGGGACTGCACCTCTTTTGTATTTTATCGGGTATATTATTGCTGCCGCCCGCGTTGTCGATGCGGTGGCGGGGATTGAAGCGAACCTTGCGGAGATGATGTATCTTGATTCGCGGGTGAAGCGCATTAATGAGCTTCGCGAAAGTGAAACGCAGGAGGGTGCTCCGGTTTCTTTGCAGCATTACGGGATTGAGTTTAAAAATGTTGAGTTTTCGTATAATGACGGGCAAAAGGTGCTTGACGGTGTTTCGTTTACCGCCGGGCAAAATCAGGTTACCGCCCTTGTCGGGCCTTCCGGCTGCGGAAAGACGACGGTGCTCCGCCTTGCTTCCCGCCTGTATGATTATAATTCGGGGCAAATTCTTATTGACGGTCAGGATATTGCAACAATCAGTACGGACAGTTTGTTCGATAAGATTTCGATTGTGTTTCAGGATGTTGCGTTATTTAATACGTCGATTATGGAAAATATCCGTATCGGCAATAAGAGTGCAAGCGATGAGGAGGTTAAGGAGGCTGCCCGTCTTGCAAACTGTACCGAGTTTATCGAGTCGCTGCCTGAGAGCTGGAATACGCAGGTAGGAGAAAACGGCAGCCGTCTTTCCGGCGGTGAGCGTCAGCGGCTTTCCATTGCCCGCGCTTTTTTGAAAAATGCTCCGATTATTATTCTTGATGAAATTTCGGCTTCGCTTGATGTGGAAAACGAGATGAAGATTCAGGAGAGTTTGAATAAGCTTATTAAGGATAAAACGGTTATTATTATTTCGCACCGGTTAAAGTCGATAGAAAAGGCGGATAAGATTATCGTTATGAATGCCGGTAAAATCGATGCGGAGGGCAGGCACGAAGAGCTTTTGCAAAAGTCCGCTTTGTACCGCAGTATGATTGAAAAGTCGACTGCGACGGAAAAGTGGGAGTATTAGTAGTGATAGGTTATATGTAATTACGACTATGCTGAAATTACATATAACCTTGCATATTAAAAGGAAATGTTAATTCTAAATATAGAGCTATTTATCTCTATTTGCGGCAAGCAAGGCTGCTATAATACCAATAGCAGCTCCTATTCCTGCTAATGCAACACCTGCTCCTATACTTGTATTTGATTCAGAACTATTTTCCTTTGGTCCTTCAGCAAGTTGTTGTACAGTTTTACGTATTGCATCTGCAGTTTTCTGATCTAATCGTTCTAACCTTTTATAATTATTAAGCAGGTTTTCTTCTTCAGGTATTAATGTAATATTGTCATATTTTTTTCCTGTCAATAGATATTCTACTGAAGTATTAAAATATTTCGCTATTTGATATATTTTATCGGCACTAGGAATTGATGGAGGGTCTGCTTTCATACGTGTAAATATTTGCGGGTTGATTCCTATCTCTTTTAAATCGCTTAATGTGATGTTATTATCTTTTGCTAATATATTGATGCGATTATAAACCTCTAAAAAATTAATATCACTCATAAAATTTATACTCTCTAATACCGTAAATATAAAAAATAATTTCAATAAAAACCGAATTAGGTATTGACAAAATAGCTAATTTGGAATATATTCTCATTATAATTTCCGTAAATGGAAATGTCAATAGCTATGAAAAATAATATCCGGTTTTTTATACGCTATCATTCAGCGGATATAAAGGAGATAACATCATGAAGAATGAAATTATTGAGCTCACAGCTAAATCTGATGACGATATTGTTAAATACGGGGAAATTGGTATTGCTGTTAGTGCAGGTTTGTTACTAACTAGTACTTTATTAGTAATTTTTTTTGGCAAACTAAAAAAATAGTAATTTTGGGACAAAGGCGCTTCGGTGTTTGCCTTGCCTGTGTGCGAGGGGAAGGAAGACACCCTTGCAGAACGGGTTTACATTGAAGTTGCGCCGGTAGTCCCCCCCTCATCTTTTCCGTCTGCTTAGGGGCTCTGCCCCTAAGAACCCCGCTTACGGCTGGTTTTTGCGGCGGCAAATGCGCTTCGTCGGGTGCAGGATTGTAGACAGTGTTTTATCATTACCTTATTGACTTTTTTTCGTATCAATGATATAATTCTCTCCTGTTATTTATTCCCCGGTTGTGTAACGGTAGCACCGCAGATTCTGGTTCTGCTTGTGGGGGTTCGAATCCTCCCTGGGGAAAGTTGTAAGGTCCCTTCGTCTATCGGTTTAGGACATGAGATTCTCAATCTTAAAAGACGGGTTCGATTCCCGTAGGGACCGTTAAAAAAAGTTTTTTTCCTGTAGCTTTTTTTTTATTTATAATGTAATATACGTATATGGAACGTACACTTTCGACATTTGATCAATTAGTAAAGTCCTTATCAAAAGAAGAAACAAAAAGTTTGCTTGACAGTATAAGTGCCGGTATGCAGAATTTTGTGCCGGAAACTTCTGATAGTGAGCAGGAGAATTCGGATTCTTTATTTTTACGGCAAACTCCTGCAATGAGACTTTCCGATGAACCGTTTTTTATCCGTTTATGGATTTCTTTGAGGTCATTTTTACGTTCAATTCCTATAGAAACATTACATAACGAAGAACTGTTAAGACGTTTAGGTAAGACCTTAAGACGTACGGCCGGTAATTATATAGTTATAGGCAGAAATATTTATATAAAAGATTTTTATGACAGTCTTAAAAGTTTACGGAAAACACAATTGTTTTTTTCGTCAATGCTTTCTTCTTACGATTCTTTTAAAAGCTCATTTTATATGCTTTTAAGTTCGTTTATAGCCCCTGCAACTTACGAAAAGCTTATAAAAGAAACCGACCCTTTTTCGGTAAAAATAGGTTCTGAAGTTTCAGGCGCCGTGCGTACGAATTTTTTGCGTAAAATCGATGCCGCTTTTTCCAATTTAACCGATGAAGAAAAATCGGAAATGTACAGAACCGCTCAAGCTCTTGAATGGATGCGCTCTTTTTGTGATTTACAATTGGATAAAACTTTGCTTAGGTTTTCGATTATCTCGAAATCGGAAGTAATAAGCCCGACCCTTACCGTACAGCCTGAAATGGAAATCCTGTCATCGGTTTTGTCTTCTAAAAAAAATATTCCGCAAAATTTATTGCAAGTTTTGTTTTTAATGCAATCGCAGGAAAAAATGCCCGATGATGAAATAAAACTGAAAACCGAAACGGATGATTTTATAAAACAGGCAGTAGAAGCTCTTTCAAATATAAAAACATTTATCAATGAAGTTCCCTTACTTGATATGGTTCGTTATGTAAAAAAAGATATAAATTGGCTGCCTTATAAAATAGAAGGCGGAGAGGATTGGTTTATATATTTTAAACAGTCGTGGTATGAAAGATTTAATCAAAAGTGGTCTACGTGGTCTTACGAACAAAAAAAATATGATATTAAAATTCAAATGATAAGTTTGTTAAAAGTTGATGACCTTAATACCCTGCGCTTTTATCCGTGGAAAAATTTATGGGTAAATTGCAGTTTTAAAAAGGAATTACAGTTTTTATTTTTAAAAACTTTTTTTTCATCTTTTTATTACGAAAAACTTTCTCCTTCTCTTAAAATTATTTTAGTTGAAGGAAATTTTGCCCGTATAGAAAATTTAAACGAATATACTACTGCATATAATGTTTTGGAACACAGAAAAGGCGAATTCGATGCTTATGAAAACCGCCTTTCTCCCATAGGAGATATAGGAACCGCTTTTGCCAAAATCAGGAATGAAAAATCGGCAACACTTAAAAATAAAAATCAAATAGAATCTTTGATGCGTACTATAGAAAGCGAAGCAAGGCAATTGATGGTAACAACGCTTGAAGCTATAAAATCGATAGATAATGTTTTATCCGGTATTATAGGAGGAGGGAAGTCCAATCTTTATGCAACTCTTATAAACTGGTCTGCATTATCCGGTACAAACGGCGGTAAATTTCATGACGAAATTATTTATGCAAAAGAAAGTTTGCATAAGGTTATTGATTTATTTTCTCTCGCCGAAAAACTTGAAACCGAAGCTAAATAAAATACTTATATAATCTTAATCGAATTAAATAAGGTCATAGCCGAACCTACAAACATTCCTAAAAGAATCCTTGTAACTGTAACGGCTATTAAACATATAACTATTTGCTTTCTTACAGTCATAAATTTTCTTCCCGACAATTCATATACTTTTATAAAAACAGGAGCTAAAAATCTATCCAGCATATTTGTTAAATTCCCGCTTCGGTATTCGGGTATACAGTCTAAAATTAAACGTATGATTAAAAGTATAATAAAAAAATTAAGCAAAAACGAAAAAAACGACCAAAGTATTCCTACTAAACTTAATAAAATTGCAGCGACCGAAATTGTTTTTGTTGCGGAAAGCTGAAAAAAAATATGGGAAATAAGAGATAAGATACCCAACCCTAAAACGGGTGAAAAGTCTACGCTGCCGATTTGTGTAAAGCGGAAACGTCTGAATTTGCTTAAATAAGGTTCGCAAAGTTCACTTAAAAAGCCTCCGCTGGAATTACCTCCCAGCCAAGAAAGAAAAATATATGCAATGCAAAGATAAGAATAAATTTTTACGGCAATTCCGCATGTATATAAAATTGAAGAAAGCATAAGATAACTCCTAACGATATAACAGTTAAAAAGCAAATTGGTTTCCGTTAAATTATAAAAATTTTAAATTGAAAATAAGATTGACAATTTATCCGATACTTATTAAGATATGGATTATGAAAGACGAAAAAGGAAAATTTGTACCGGAAGTTTTTTCCGAGCTTAGACAAAAAACGGTGCCCGTTCCCGAAACTATTTACCAGGCAAGCGGAATAATGGTGTTGAACAGGCGTATTAAATCGCTGTTGTTTTCTACGGATATTGCCGTAATTAAAAATTCCAACGCCAATTCCATTATGGCCGTGTATCCTTTTACGCCTCAACTTTCCATTACGCAGGCTATTATTGAAGTAGCTCCGGTACCTGTATTTGTGGGTGTAGGCGGAGGCATAACTACCGGTAACCGCTCAATCCATATTGCATTGCAAGCGGAGCTTTTGGGTGCATACGGGGTGGTCGTAAATGTGCCTATGAGTGTTTCCGTTATTGAACAAATGGCAAAAGAAATAGATATTCCGATTATTTCTACGGTTGTGTCCGAGTACGATGAAGTTGTAGAAAAAATAAAGGCGGGAGTAAAAATACTTAATGTTTCCGGAGGTATTAACACCCCTGAAATTGTAAAAAAACTTAGAAGCAGACTGGGAAAAGAGTTTCCGATTATAGCAACAGGCGGTCCTACTGACGAGACGGTTTTAAAAACGGTAGAAGCCGGGGCAAATGCAATAACATATACGCCTCCCACAAGTGCCGACATTTTTGAAAAGATTATGATAGAATATCGCAATAATAAGAATAAACTGAGCTGATAAGTATAAACTCACTGCCGTTTAATTTTAATCTTCCGGTTTAAAGATGACAATTCCCGAAGTTTCATCTTTATCCGGAATATAACCGGCAGCCGTAATAATTGTAATTAAATCGCCTATTTTTTTTGCAGGATTTTTTGAATTTTCAAACGATTTTTTCCGTTCGGCATATTCCTTGACTATGTTTAAGGCTTCATCATAGTTTTCCCGTAAGATATAAAAATCGGCATGGTTAAATCCGTATACACAGTAACCTGTAAGTACGGAAGGAAGATGATTGTTTTCGATTTTATATGGAATACCGTTGCTTTGAAATATGGATTGTATCATCATAATATCTTGTTGATAAAATAAATGCATAAACTTTACCGCTTTTTTCCCTTTTTGAATTTCGGAAAAAAAATATTCCTGCATTTCAATCATTCCGTTAAGAGCATCGGGAGTCTCGCTTGTGCCGTCCGAAAGTTTTATGCCTTCAGTATTTTTATGCCAAGAACGGTATAAAAATAAAGCTGAACAAATTCCGCCTATAATTATAAGTAATAGCTGCATTATTTTCTTCCTAATTTTGTATATAGTTTTTTGTAATAGTTATACATTTTTTAAAAATTATATCGGCAGGATATTGTGTTGTCAATATATAAAATACATTACATGTATATTATGAATTTATAAACCGTCCGTTTAAAGATAAACACAAATTATTTAAAATCTTACCGATTGAATAATGAGGCTGTTGCCGTTATACTTATATTAATGAAAAAACTTTTAAAAAATGCCGTGCTGTGCAAAATAAAAAATGCCGGAGATGCGGCGCGTGAAGGTAAGGCCGGTCCGCTGCTTGCAACGGTTTCAGGGGTGCTTTCTACAAAACCCGATTTAATCAGATACGCCGATGAACGGTTGGGCTTTGCAGTTGTTACAACTAAGAGTTTCCAAATTGAGCCGAATGAAGGGAATAGAGAGCCTATAATTTGCGAACCCGAGTTAGGCTGCTTCGGTAATTCCGTAGGTTTAAAAAATCCCGGAATGAAAGAGTCTTTAAAAGCCCTTACCGCACTTAAGAGTTCATTTGACATGAAGGCAATTTTAAACGTTTCTCTTTCCGCTTCTTCCCCTGAAGATTTTATAACACTGATACAAGGGTTTGAACTTGTTGCGGATTGTATGGAGCTTAATTTTTCGTGTCCGCATGCAGCTGCGGGATACGGGGCTTCCATAGGCTGTGATAAAAATATTGCTGCCGATTATGTAAGGCAAATTAAAAAAGCCGTTCCCGAATGTTCCGTTCCGATTTTTATTAAACTTACTCCCAATGTGGAAAACATCGGAGAAATTGCAGCTGCCGTTATTGCCGAAGGTGCTGACGGAATAACCGCGATTAATACTGCCGGCCCTAAAATTTATATTGAACCCGACTCCGGGAAACCGATTTTGCAAAATAAACTCGGAGGTAAAGGCGGTATGAGCGGTTCTTGGATTTTTTTGCGGGCTGTTGAATGTATAAGTGAAATCCGCAAAGCCGTAGGGCCGGAGATTCCCATTATAGGAATGGGCGGTGTTGCAAGCGGGGCACAGGCGGCGGAACTGCTTAGGGCCGGAGCGGATATTGTAGGGATAGGTTCCGCTTGCGGAATGCTTGAACAGGACGATTTAAAACCTTTTTTTGACAATTTGGTTTCGGACGCTTTAAGTTTTATAAACGGTAAAGAAAAAGATTCAACTTCAATTTTTTTGCGGAAAAATAAGGCGCTCGCTTATAGCCCGTTTAAGATTATTCAAAAAGAAAAAGTAAGTGAAGATATAATAATTTTTGTCCTTGACGGAAGCTGTAAATTTGAAGCAGGACAGTTTGTTTTTTTATGGCTTCCCGGAATAGGTGAAAAACCTTTTTCTCTTGCAGAAACAAATCCTATGAGCTTAATTATAAAGCGGCGTGGCGTTTTTACCGAAGCTATGTTTAAACTTAAAGAAGGCGAAACCGTTTATATGCGCGGGCCCTACGGAAAGGGGGTGCAGCTTGCAAAGACAAAAAATGCCTTATTGGTTGCAGGCGGTACGGGAATTGCCGTTTTGCCGAGTCTTGCGGAAAAATTAAAGGAACAGGGTACAAATATTTTTACATATATCGGAACTTCCGAAGATACCGGAGGAGGGTCTCTTAATAGTATTGAACAAAAACTTGTCTCTTACGGAAATTATAAATGTGTAGCCGATAACGGGTGTCCTGCACGTGTTTTACAAAGTCTTGAAAAAGATTTTTCCGAAAATAAAATATCTGAAATTAAGGAGCTCACTTGTTATCTCGTAGGCCCGATGATTTTTATGCGCAAAGCCGCAGAACTTCTTTTAGCTTGCGGTGTAATAGGGGAGCGAATATTTTTATCGCTTGAAATGAACACAATGTGCGGCATAGGTATTTGCGGCGAATGCGCGTGCGGAAATATCCTTACATGTAAAAAAGGAACCTTTGTGCGATTTGACGAAATTTACCGAACTGCGGAGTTAAAGAAACTTTAAAAAATTAAATGATATAAATAATTTCAAGTTTCTTTACATTACATTTTTTTTAAGGTTTTTAAAATTTCTCTTGCCGCAGTTTCTTCATCATAAGGTATTGTTTTGTCCTTATAAATAATGGAGTTTTCGTGGCCCTTGCCTAAGAGCAAAACCGCATCGTTTTGCTTTGCAAGAGTGAATGCTTTTTTAATTGCCGAAGGTCTGTCGGGAATTATAAAAAGCTCTTCGCCCGCTTTTTTGTTTTTGCAACCTGCCGCTATCATTTCCAAAAGCTCTACGGAGTCCTCTCCGCGCGGGTCTTCATCTGTAAGAATAACTATGTCGCAATACTCGGCTGCAATTCTTCCCTGAGCGGGACGTTTTTGTAAATCGCGTTCTCCGCCCGAGCCGAAAACCGAAATAATTTTTCCGCCGGATTTTTTTATTCTTTCGTTTATAGGCGGAAGAACCGTCATAAACGATGAAGGTGTATGAGCATAATCGATAATTACTTCAAAATTTTGACCTTCATCAATTAAAGTCATTCTTCCCTTTACCGGTTTAAGAAGCGGGAGTTTTTCTATAATTGTTTTTAATTCAATTCCGGCAATTTTGTTCACCGTAATAATCGCCGCCAAAACATTTTTTACATTAAATAAACCGCAAAGTTTAAGCGAAGCCGAATGTTCCGTTTCATTTCCGTTTTTAAATTCTGTAACCGTAAAATTTATTCCGCCCGAATACTCTTTGATATTTTTTGCGAGTAAGCCGTCCATGGATTTTATTTTTTCTTTATCTTTTTGCAGCGTACTGAAAGGGAAAACCGGTTTTTCAGTCGCGTTTATAAAATAAGATGCGGAAGAGTCTTCATAATTTACAACACCGAAAATAGGAATATCTTTTTTTTTGGAGCGGGGAATATCCAATGCGCGGAATAAATTTGCCTTATCGTAACGGTACCGTTCAAGCGTTCCGTGAAATTCCAAATGTTCCTGTGTTACATTCATAAAAACACCTGCATCGAAAACGACGTCCGAAAGCCGTGCCGTTAAAGGCGAAAGACCGTGCGAGGAAGATTCGACTACCGCATATATGCAGCCCTCGTCCGCCATTTGAGAAAGCCGTTGATGTACAATATTCGATTCGGGAGTTGTTTGATGTTCGGGGTTGGGAATAACCGTACCGTCAACGGAATATTCCACAGTTGAAAAAAACCGGTTTTTTTTCCGCATAAATTTAAAAGCTGAAAAATAAAAGAAACCGTGCTGCTTTTCCCTTCGGTGCCGGTAACTCCGATTACACCTAAACGGTACGACGGATTGCCGTAAAATTCCGCCGAAACTTTTGACATAACATGTCTTATGTTTTCAACTTGAATATAACAAATATCGGATTTAAATTCGTTTAATTCTCCTTCGTAAAAAATACAAGAAGCTCCGTTTTGTATTGCGCTGTTGATAAATTTTTTCCCGTCGGTATGTATACCCGGCAATGCAAAAAAAGCGGCACCGCCTTTTTCGGTTTTTGTTACTTTTCGGGAATCGTATTCGACGGAAATAATTTTAATACTTAAGTCGCCTTGCGTTTTTATCGGGCTGATATTTTTAATACATTCTGAAACGGTTTTGATATACTCCATAAGAAGAGCAGTATAACACATTTTTTTAATAATGAAAATATAAGAAGATTTTATAAAAACCTTTTAAGCGTTTGATAAAATAGGCGGGCGGCGGAGGGTTTTGCATTGACGGCAAGTGTTACGGTATTTACCGGTTGTATGGCGGCACATTCCGTTAAAAACAATGTAAGGAAGTTTAAAACGGATAGACATATTCCAATATCGGACGTTTGATTTTTTCCGCTTTTTCTACAAGTATCAGGGGCTCAAAAGACCCTTCATATTCTATTTTGGAAATTGTGCCCGTAATGCGTACCCAATCGTCATCGGAGAGAGAGTCGGCCTCTTGCCAATTTGCAATAAGGCCTGCAGGCTGCATATCCGCCGCACAGCACACCATCATCATTCTTCCGATTGCGAATTCTTTTTCTCCGAGTATTTCCGAATTTTTCCAAACTGCGCCTTCTATTTTTATTTTTTTATCCGTCCAAGAATCCAAATTTAAATAAAGCTCTGGCAGCCAGCGTCCGAAAGAATCATCGTCCATAATTACATAACCGTCCTGTAATTCCGGAAGGCGGGGGTTACGGGTTTCGGCGGCAATTGAGTAACGTGCTGCTGTTGTTGTGAAAAAATTTCCGTATGAAAGGCAAGAGAATCCAGCGTTAGGGGTTTATACGGAATTATACAGGCAAATAATATCGGTAAAATAAAGGCGATTGTATAAAACGGAAAAGTTTTTTTCGATTCGTGTTTTATAGAAAAAATGTTGCGGAATTTTAAAAAAGAAATAATAAAAAAAATTATTGACGCAAAGATAATAATTCCGGTATGCCTTATGTGGACGTATTGTAAGGCTTTTTTTGAGATTACCGAATATAAAAAAATAATTCCGAAAGCAAATAAAATTATACCTTGTACAATTTGTTCAAAGGAAATATTATTAAAGCAAAGACGTTTTTTATTCATTTTAAATTCCTATTTATAAAAAAATAAAGCCCAAAGCCGTTACGAAAATAAAATTCAATACGGTAATTATAATTGCAAGTTCGATTACAAATTGCTTTTTAAAAAATGAGAGCAGCATAAAAATATTTTTTATATCCATCATCGGCCCGTATACGAGAAACCCCATAACGGAAAACAGGGAAAAATTTCCGTAAAAACTTCTTGCAATAAAAGCGTCCGAGGTTGAACAAGCTGAAAACAAAAATGCGAATAACATCATAAGGGCAATGCCCGTATAAGAATTTCCCGCCGTAAATTTTATAAAAAAATCGGCAGGAACGCATACACGTATAATTGCGGTAACCAAGGCTCCGAAAATTAAATATTTACCCGCATTAAAAAATTCCTCTCCGGTGTGTAAAAAAAGCTCTTTTAAATTTTCTCCGAAGCGTATATCTTCACGGCTTTTATCATCGCAATTATGATTGCCGGAATTGCAGCTGCAATGTACATGATGTGTTTCCGTTTCTTTATCGGAATGTGTATGAGCGCAACCGCAGGAACAGGAAGGCTCTATTTTGCCGTCTTCTTTTAAGTACTTTGATTTAGGATAAAATAAAAGAAAAAGCCCTATTGCAAGAGCCGTTACAATACCGAAAAAAATTCTATATATCATAACCATAGGTTTGTCGGGGAATGCATAGAGAGTAGACATAATGGAAATAGGATTTAATATTGGGGCTGCAAGCATAAAGGTAATTGCAATAGGCATAGCAACGCCTTTTTTTATCAATCCGGAAATTACGGGTACGGAAGCGCATTCGCATACCGGGAAGCAAAGTCCTCCGAAAAGAGCCGTTAAAAAGCCGAGTCCGTTTTTGCTCGGGAATATTTTTATTACGAATTTATCCGAAACAAAAATATGTAATATTGAAGAAATAATTGCTCCGAGCAGCATAAAGGGGAAGGCTTGCAGCAATATACTTAAAAAAACCGTGTTAATAACAGAAATAAAATTTTGCATAAATTTTAAAAATATTTTTTTATAACTTTGAGAATATAAAGCTCTATGTATTTTGTTAAAGCCTTACTGTTTTTTATTTTTAAAAGACTCGGTGTCCCTGCTAAAGTTTGAGCCAATCCGCGGACTCTCTCTACGGTAAAGTTTACGGTTGAAAGAGTTTTTTGCACGCTGCGTATATAATCGCGTATTAAAGCATTTACATCTTCGGTTAAATTATCCCGAACGGTCGTATTTAAATTTTGATTCCATTCGTCCAAATATCTTTTAAGAGCTTCATCAAAGGTCATTCCTTGCGGAATAAACTCGGCGGAAATATTTTCGGCGGCGTCTTTAAGCGTCAGTTTGGTACGTGAAATAATTTGCTGTTCGTTTTTCTTTGCTTGATTATTGTCTTTTTTTTGTTTGTTTTTAGGCCGTTTAAAAAATGCAACGATGGAGTAAACAAAAGGAATACCGTACCAAAAAGGTAAGAGAATTTTTGTATCGCTGAGCAATTCCGTGCGGCTCAGCATAAGAATTTCGGAATAAGGTGCAATTTTTCCTCCGGGGAAAATTCTGTTTATTTCCAAATTTTGTATTTCGTTTAACCGCGAATCCGAAAGCAATGCCGTTGTAAACGGGGCGTTTAGAAGACCGTAAAGGTTCGGAGCGGCTTCCGCTGTAATTGTGCGTATTAAATTGGAAAATGCGGCTTCATCTTTCATTGAGTCGTCTTTATAAAAACTGCTTAAAATATGATGCCATCTTTTTATACACTCATCGCGTACAGGTTTACGGGCTTCGTTAATTAGAGATATAATAAGGGGAACGGCTTTTTCGGCAAGAACATAAAACCTTTCTTCGGAAGTATTTTTGAATGTAAGAATATCCGGTAAAGTAAACTCTCCCGAAACGGCCGTTTTTTCTTTCATAAAATCCTGAAGAGTCTTTTCGGAGTATTGCCCCAGTAACGGGATTCCTCTGGTATCCGTAAATTGTGTAATTTGTTTCATTGTAAAATAATACGGGCTTTTTTGAAAAGCCAGTAAAAGATTTTTTAATGCCGTTTCGGTTTGTAAATCTTTTTGCAGCTGGTTTCTGTAATAATTATTAAGATATTCTACAATGCCTGCCGATTGCAGCAAGGCTATTTCATCGGTAAGTTTTTCGGTTTTTTTTGAAAATTCCTGTTTTATAAAGGCGCATAGCTGGCCCCAAAGCAAGGTTGTATCGCCGGAGTCCGCCATATTTTTAAAAGATTCTGCGGTATAAGAGGCGGAGCGCGTAATAAATGTCCTAACCGTAAATTCTTTTCCGGGATTTGCGAGCATAAGTCTTTTTTGCATATAATCGCGGGATTCGTCTTTAATTAAAAACTGTCTTATTTTTGCAAGTGCAAGATTTAAAATTTTCCCCGCCGTATATGTTCCCGGGAAAATCAGATTGGGAATATCGCCGCTGTAATCAAGGCTGTATAAGAAATTTTTCCCGTCCTGATTTACTTCCAAAGATGCGAAAGCGTCCGAAACCGCCATTTTTTTTAAAAGCGAAACGGGAAAATTCTTAGGCAATTCCGATATCAAAGGAAAAGGAATTTCCGGTTTTGTTTCTATTTCTTTATACCGTTTATTTATTTTATCTATAAAGAAATACGGAATAAAAATAGTGTAAGAATCCGATTTATCCGCAATAATTTCAACTTTATGTTCTATTTGCAGCTTTTTTAATTCTTCCAGTAAAAGCTCTTGAGAAATTTCGAGATATACGACAAGCTCCGGTTTTTGTTGTAAATAGTGTTTTGCATAACGCTGAATATAGTCTTTAAACGCCGGCAACGGTACTTGCGGACTGTCCTTCCTTATGGAAAACATTCTTAAAAGATGTGATAAATCACTGGGAATACTCATTAGAAGATTATACACAATTTTATTTAATAATGCAAGGTAGTACTTAAATTCAATGTCTATAAACCTTCTATAAGACTTGTAAAATTCCTTGCTTTATGCTAGTCTAAAAAATATGGAAAGTAATTTCGTTCATCTTCATGTTCATTCGGATTTTTCGCTTTTAGACGGAGCGGCTTCGGTAAAAAAACTTGTAGCAAAGGCGGCGGAGTTGGGACAACCGGCTTTGGCATTGACCGACCACGGTAATATGTTCGGAGCCGTCGTGTTTTATAAGGCATGTAATGAAAAAGGAATAAAACCTATAATAGGCTGCGAGGTATATGTTGCTGTAGGCAGCCGCTTTGAAAAAAAAGAAGCGCCCAACGGGAAAAAATATTATCATCTTATTCTTCTTGCAAAAAATGAAACGGGTTACCGTAATTTAATGCTTTTATGCTCCAAAGGTTTTATTGAAGGTATGTATTATAAACCGCGTATAGACGAAGAACTTTTAGAGCGGCACTCGGAAGGCCTTATTTGTCTTTCCGCTTGTATTGCGGGGGAACTGCCGGTGCTTTTACTTAACGGCGAAACGGAAAAGGCTGAAGAGCATATACGCAAGTACCGTAAAATTTTCGGAGCCGAAAATTATTTTATAGAAATACAAGACCACGGAATAAAAGAAGAAAAAAGGGCTTCAAAGCTTTTAATAGAAATAGCCCGTAGAATCGGTGTTCCGCTTGTAGTAACAAACGATATTCATTATGCGGAAAAAAAAGATGCCGAAGCGCAGGATATTCTTTTATGTATCGGAATGAAAAAACTGAAAGACGATACAAACCGTATGAAATTTGAAGGTAAGGAATTCTACTTTAAATCGGAAGAAGAAATGGCAGCCCTTTTTCCCGAATATCCTGAAGCAATGCTTAATACTGTACGCATTGCGGATATGTGTAATTTAAAAATTCCGCAGCCGGGCCCTATTCTTCCCATATATGAAATTCCCGAAGGCTTCAGTTCAAAAGAGGACTATATCCGCAGCTTGGCTGAAGAGGGATTAAAAAAACGCTATGCCGAAATTACGCCTGAAATAAAAGAAAGGTTGGATTATGAATTGGGCGTAGTAATTAAGATGGACTTTGTCGGTTATTTTTTAATTGTTTGGGATTTTATTAACTGGGCAAAAAATAACAACATTCCCGTAGGTCCGGGGCGCGGTTCCGGAGCGGGCTCTATTTTAGCTTATGCTCTAAGAATTACCGATATAGACCCCTTAAAGTACAATTTACTTTTTGAACGGTTTTTAAATCCTGAACGCGTTTCAATGCCGGACTTTGATGTGGATTTTTGCTTCGAAAGAAGGCAAGAGGTAATCGATTATGTGCGTAAAAAATACGGAGATGAAAACGTAGGTCAAATTATTACCTTCGGAACCTTAAAAGCGAAAGCCGTTGTAAAAGATGTAGGGCGAGTTTTAAATGTTCCGCTTGCCGATGTAAATGCAATTACAAAACTTATTCCCGATAAGCCTCTTTCGGAAGATGTAAAAGCCGTTTCTTTAAAATATGCGATAGATATAGTACCCGAGTTAAAAGCGATGTCGGAAGAACAGGCATATAAGGAACTTTTTGAAAAGTCGCTGGTGCTTGAGGGTTCAAACAGAAATACGGGCCTTCATGCAGCCGGCATAGTTATAGGTAAAACGGCCTTAACCGATTATGTTCCGCTTTATAAAGATTCCAAGACGGGAAAAGTCGCAACGCAATTTACTATGGATTTAATTGAGGATTGCGGACTTGTAAAGATGGACTTTTTAGGTTTAAAAACTTTAACCCTTATAAAGCATACCGAAGCATTGATTCATAAACGCGGCGGCGAGTGGCAAAGTTTTTCAATAGAAAATATAGATTATTCCGATAAAAAAACTTTTGAAATGCTGAGCGAAGGTAAGGCGGCCGCGGTATTTCAATTTGAAAGTCAGGGAATGCAGAATATTTTAAAGCGTGCCAAGCCGAATAAAATGGAAGACTTAATAGCTTTAAATGCCTTATACAGACCGGGCCCTATGGATTACATAAACCAATTTATAGAATCGAAGTTTGACCATTCTAAAATAAAATATCCCGACCCGTGTTTGGAAGATATTCTTTCGGAAACATACGGTGTTATAGTTTATCAGGAGCAGGTTATGCAAGTTGCGCAGCGTATTGCAGGTTATACGCTGGGACAAGCGGATATTTTACGCCGCGCAATGGGAAAGAAAAAAATTGAAGTTATGAAAACCGAAAAGGAAAAATTTATTGCGGGGGCTTTACAAAAGGGTTTTTCTAAAGCCGATGCGGATAGAATTTTCGAAATTCTTATTCCTTTCGCAGGTTACGGTTTTAATAAAAGTCATGCGGCGGCATATTCGGTTTTGGCGTTTCAAACGGCATATTTAAAAGCTCACTTTCCCGCCGAATTTATGGCGGCTAACTTAACCAATGAAATTACTACAGCCGATAAATTACCGGAATACATTGCCGAAGCCGAAAAAATGGGGCTTAAAATTCTTCCGCCCGATATAAATCAGTCAGACCCTTATTTCAGCGTTTCGGAAGACGGAAATATAGTATTCGGTCTTATGGGAATAAAGGGAGTGGGTTTACAGGCTGCAACGGAGCTTTCCGAAGAAAGGCGTAAAAACGGAAAATATAAATCGTTTTTGGATTTTTTGGAAAGAAATGATTTACATACTCAAAATAAACGCTGTCTTGAGGTAATGATAAAAACGGGCTGTTTTGACGGTTTGGGGCAAGTCCGTTCTGCGCTTATTCTTAATATGGAAAAGGCCGTAGCTTATGCCGCTCAAAAAAAAGAAAGCTCTTCTACCGGGCAGGCCAGTTTATTTGAAGATTCCGGTATTAAAGAATTTTCCGATTTTATTTTTGAGCCTATTGAAGATTTTCCGCAAAAGGAAAAACTCAGGCTTGAAAAAGAGCTTATGGGTTTTTATATTTCCGGTCACCCCTTGGACGAGTATAGAAAGGTAATTGAAAATTCGGAAACTCTTAATATAGCACACCTTTCGCGCGCAATTTCAAAAAAGAAGTATGTGCTTGTAGGAATGCTTACGGGAGTACGCCCCTATCAAACGAAAAAAGGAAAACCTATGGGCTTCGGAACCTTTGAAGATTTAAACGGAGCTATCGACCTCGTGTTTTTTTCCGATACGTGGGAAAAATCAAGGGCAAAACTCTTGCCTGAAACCGTTTGCGGATTTTCGGGTACTGTGGATAACTCAAGAGAGGGAGCCGCTTCTTTTTTGGTAGATGAGGTTATAGATATTAACAGCTTACAGCAAAAAGCAATCAGTGAAGTTCATATAGAATTGGACCCGAATATAACTTTGGAACAGGAGCTTGTTCATTTAAAGGATTTTTTATATGAAAGGAGCGGTTCTTGCGATGTTTATATTCATACGAAAGAAGAAGGTTTCGATTATATTATAAAAGCGTCTCCGCAGTTAAAGGTGCCTGCAACACCCGATTTTGCGGAAGAATTAAAAGTACAGTTCGGTGTTTCTCAAATTTGGCTTGAGTAAATATTTTTAGAGCTTGTATTTAAAATAAAAGACGGTTTACGGAAAACTGTAAGCCGTCTTTTGTAATTATTTAATAAGTTTTATCAGCTTGTTCCCATACTCATAGTTTCAGGAAGAGTGCTGCCTCCGTCTATTACTATTTGAGCTCCGGTGATGTAAGAAGATTCATCGCTTCCTAAAAATGCCGAAAGTTCGCCTACTTCTATAGGTTTGGCAAGCCGTTTCATAGGTACTCCTACGGCAATATCGCTTATTGCTTTTTCCGGATTTTCGGGATTGGACTCTTTAGCCATACCTTCTACCATAGGAGTTCGGGCGTAACCGAGCTGTGTACAGTTTACTCGGATATTCCTTGAAGCATATTCCACGGCAAGACATTTTGTTAATCCTACAAGAGCGGCTTTAGTAGTTGCATAGGCCGCTTCGCCCGCATCTGCAACGATATCGCCCGTAACGGAGGAAGCGATAACAATACTGCCTCCACCCTGTTTTAACATATAAGGGACAACCGCTTTACAAGTATTCCATACTCCTTTAATATTCACGTCGATATGGAAATCCCGCATTTCGTCCGTCATCTCTTCAAAGGGTGCCAGCCGACATACCCCCGCATTGCAGCACGCAATATGTACTGCACCGAAGGTTTCCACAGTCTTTTTTACCGCCGCTTCCATTTGTTCTTTATTGGAAACATCTGCAACAACCGTAATTATTTCCGCATTGTATTGCTTGCGAAGTCTTTCGGCGGTTTTTTCGACCCTTTCCGAGCGGTTAATCATACAAATCTTTGCACCGTGTTTGACATAGGCTTCCGCAATACCTTCTCCTACACCTACTGCGGCTCCGGTGATAACCGCAACTTTACCGTCTAATTTTCCCATAAAAACTCCTTATACCTTAAATTTCTTTACCTCATTTACAAGGTTTATTATACTTCTTTTATTTTTTTGCGTTATTTCATTTACTTCCTGTACTGCATGGTTTATCTGAACAACGCCGGAAGCCATTTCGTTCATACTGCCTGCTATACCGTGAGTAAGCTCATCAAGTTTTTTCATTTCATACGCAACATTTTCACCGCCGCGCAGCATTTTATCGGAACCGTCTTGAACTTCTACCGTTACGGTATTGATGTTTTTTATAGCGGCAAGAATCTCTTTACTGCCGTGTTTTTGTTCTTTCATCGCTTCCATTAATTTATTACTCATAGTTTTTACTTGGTCCGACAAACCGAAAATAACGTTAAACTTTTCTTCTACCGTTTTTGACGAAGCTGATAAAGTTTCTATTTCCCCCGAAAGGGTTTTTAAAGTTGCGGTAATATTTTTGCCTTGAACGCTCGATTCTTCCGCCAGTTTTCTGATTTCGTCTGCAACAACCGCAAAGCCTTTTCCCGCATCTCCCGCGTGAGCGGCCTCTATTGCGGCATTCATTGCAAGTAAATTGGTTTGGCTTGCAATATGCTGAATAACGCTTGAAGCCTCCATAAGGCCGTCCGATTCTTCCGCAATTTTTTGTGTTACACTGTTTGAAGTGTTAACAGTTCTTTTACCGTCTTCGGTAGCCGAAGCAAGATTTTCTACTGCGGTATTCGCTTTTTCCAGAGTTTGAGTAATGGAGTCAATATTTGCGACCATTTGCTCTATAGATGCCGAAGATTCCGCAACGCTTGCCGCTTGGGTTTCTATGCTGGAATTAAGTTGTTGTATTGTACGGATAATTTCGTCAACCGTTGCGGCGGTTGCTTTTACGCTTGCTTCCTGTGTCATAGCCTGCTGTTTTACGCCGTCGATATTTCCGTTTATTTGATTCATAGAACTTGCGGTTTGGGTCATATTACTTGAAAGCTCTTCTCCGATACTTTCCATAATATAAGTATTATTTTCGACAGTTTTTATTGAATTGCCTATTTTTTCTATAGTTCTGTTAAAATATACGGCTAAATCGGTCATTTCGTCATTACCGCGCAAGGGAAGTCTGACCGTTAAATCTCCGTCGCCTTGAGCAATATCTCTAAGAGCATTATTGGTAAATTGAATCGGTTTTGATATCATTGTGCGGATTAAGATAAAAAGCACAATTACAACCAAACATAGGGCAACCGTATAGTATATTGCCGTAGTAAACATACCTTTTCTTGCTTCCCGTGTAGATAAGCTAATCGAAGTTACCGAAACAAGAGCCCATTTTGTTTCCACTCCTTTAAATCTGACCGGTATAAAGATAAAAATAGAGTTTAAGCCTGAAGTCTGTGAAGAGCTGAGCATTTCTCCGCTTTTTCCCATTGCAACGGAAGTAAAAATATCCTTAAATTCCGGAGTTACTTCAAGCTGATTTGTCATAACCTTTGAAGAATCCACTCCGTGAGCGATTATAGTACCCGTATCGGCGCATAAAACTCTGAAATTTTCTTTTGAAGTGGACGGTATTTGCTCCACTCTTTTTTGAATAAAAGTAACGTTTATATCGGCATTTAAAGCTCCCAATACCTTCCCTTTATGAATTATCGGTATGGCCAGAGTTGTAACGATATTGGATTCATAATCATAGGGAGGACATAAAACCGAGTTTTGCTGTTTTATGGGCTCGTAATACCAATATTCTTTAGAGGGGTCGTCAACTCCGTCTATTACAATGGTGCCGTCCTTTTTATTGGTATACGTAAGAAAGCGTCCGTTTGTTCTGTAAAGAGGAATACCTTTAAACTCCGAATCTTTTCCGTCAAAGGCGTTAGGTTCGAAAAGAATCCCGAAGGCTTCTAAGGTTTCATTTTCAGCTAAAATAACTTTTGAAATTTCAAGCAAACGGTTTCTGCTTCTTTGTTCGACGGGCAAATTAAGTTCCGCTTCTATAACTGCTACCATATCTCTTGCCGACTGACCGACTTCGGCAAAAATAGATTCAATGTCGTGAACAAAGCTTTCGTTTTGGTTTTTTGTAATTTCAGTATTTTCGTTAATTGAACGTTTATAATCTCTTATACTGTCATAAGTTCCCTTACCGGTAAAAACCGCAAGCAGTACCGCCGAAACGATAAATGTAAGTTTAAATCCGAGACCCTTTTCTATTCATCGTTTTCCTGCCTATTTTTTCGGGGGGGGGGGGGGGGGGGTAATATACCCATTTTTTGTATTCATGTCAATTGCCTCCTAATGAATTTACGGGAGCGATTATATACATATAAGACATGTTTTGCAATAGAAAAAATAAAGAAAATGCAACAATTTTTAAAAATCTTTATAAGATTTTTTGTTTTATAGACCGTTAAATCCCGAATTGTATTTACCGAATAAAATTAAAGCGGATTTTCTATAAGTACAAGTTCCGATTTTTCGATTGTACTTATTTCTTCGAGTTTTTTATAAGGTAAAACAAAACGTTCCATTTCGGGAGGTTTTAATTCCGTATATTTTTTTTCAAAAATCGTTTTACCGTTTACATTTAATTCTAATTTTACATTTTTTAACTCTTCGGAGGAGCGAAAATAAAAAACAATATCGGTTTTTAGTTCGGGATTGATTTCCTGCGGAACGGCGTAAAGGAATTTTCCTTTAAGTTCTATTTTGCATTTGTCCGGATATTCTTTTTCGTTTTTTTCCGCCTTACTTAAAGAAATATTTTCCGCAAAGCGGCAAGCGGCTTCTCCTGCCGTTTTTCCCGACTCGGAAACGTAGTCTACCAGGTCGTTTACATGCAATGCGTTTCCGCATGAAAATAAACCGCTTATCTTTGTATGCATTTCCTGGTCTACTATAGGGCCCTTTGTTTTTTCGTTTATGGGAACGTTTAAACTTAATAAGATTTCATTTTCCGGGATTAAACCGACACTTAAAATTAAAGTATCACATTCGATACGTCTTTCGGTACCCGGAACGGGGTTCATCTTTTCGTCAACCTTTGCAACATAAACGGCTTTTATCCTTTTTTCACCTTCAACCGAAGTTACGGTTGTTTTTAAATGAAGAGGAATGCCGTAATCTTCAAGACATTGTACGAGGTTTCGGGTTAAGCCTGAAGGTACGGATTTGATTTCGTAGACTCCTTCGACTTTAGCTCCTTCTATAGTAAGCCTGCGTGCCATAATAAGGCCTATGTCTCCCGAGCCCAGTATTACGCATTTTTTCCCGGGCATATAACCGTGTAAATTTATAAAAGCTTGCGCTTGTCCTGCGGTAAAAATTCCTGCCGGTCTGTCGCCGTGTATTGCGACTTGTCTGTCGGTTCTTTCGCGGCAGCCCGTTGCGGCAATAAGACTTTTTGCCCTTAAATTAAAAACACCGTATTCGGGATTTGTAAATTCCATGGAAAAAAACTTATTTTCTTTTTTTAACTTGGTTAAAAAAGTAAAAAGAAAAATATCTATATTTTCTCTTGCCTCTACCATTTCCTTGTAACGCCACGCATATTCAGGGCCTGTCAGTCTTTCCTTAAAGCGGATTAGACCGAAGCCGTCATGAATACATTGCTTTAAAATGCCTCCTATCTGCTCTTCTCTTTCTATAAGGGCGATTTTCAGCTTGGGATTTTTTTCCGAGGCGGCCAGGGCCGCAGCCGTCCCTGCGGGGCCTCCGCCTATAACGATGATGTCATAATCGGTAAATGCAAGTTGTTTCATTTAAATCTATGATAATACGGGAAGTAATATCTGTCAAGGATATCGTATTGGGTTTATTTTTTTAATATTTTTTAGTATAGACAAAATAAATAAATTATACTATTGTTTATATGGGGAGTTAGGAGATTTTTTATTGAACTAATGTATTAATTGATATAAAGGATATATACTGTAAACTTAAAAAGGGGTAATTGTATGGATAATCATGTGATTGAAGTAACTAATCTTTCAAGAACATTTAAAACACATACCGGATTTTTAAAAAAAAAGACGGAAGTTGTTAATGCCGTTCAAAATGTGTCATTTAAAGTAAATCAAGGAGAAATATTTGGTTTAGTAGGGCCAAACGGAGCGGGTAAGACTACAATTATAAAAATACTTACCACTATTCTTGCTCCTACAGGCGGTACATGTAAAGTTTTAGGGTATGATACGTTTGGACAAGAAAAACAAATACGACCTCATATTAATTTTATATTCGGCGGAGAGTACGGTGTATATCGTAGGCTTTCTGCAAAAGATAATCTTACTTATTTTTCAAACCTATATAAAATCCCGGCACATATTCAAAATGAAAGAATTCCAAAATTACTCAATCTTGTCGGATTGGCAGAAAGAGCAAATTATCGAGTTGAAACCTATTCAAAAGGAATGATACAACGGCTGCAAATAGCTAAAGGCCTTATAAATAATCCGCAGATTATTTTTATGGATGAACCTACTATAGGTCTTGACCCCATCGGTGCAACGGAGCTGCATACGATAATTAAACGGTTAACAGCACAATCTAAAACAATAGTTTTTACTTCACACTATATGCATGAAGTTCAAGAACTTTGTCAACGGGTTGCTATAATCAATAAAGGAAATCTGCTTATCTGCGATACTGTTGATAATTTAATGGAACAAATTGACAATATAATATCAATGACCGTAGAAATTCGTAATAAAATAGATACTAAAAAAATATTGGAAATTGAAGGCGTTATTGAAACGGAATGGCTTAATAAGGATTGTTCTAAACTCCGTATTAAATATACAACGGGATACAATAATATTGCAGCCTGCATAATTGAAGCTTTGGAGAGTAATAATATCATAAAAATGGATATTTCGGAGCCTTCCCTTGAAAATGTTTATATTAAACTTGTAGGTATAAATCATGAATAAAATTATTTGGACGTCTATTTTATTACAGATAAAACAATCATGGGCTCGCCCGATGTACCGTTTTTGTATTGTAATACAACCGTGTTTATATATAATAATGACGTATATGATGTTTAAAGTATCTACTATAAAAAACTTTATGAGTTTTGTTGTATTGGGAACCGGAATGCTTACATTATGGAGTTCCATTGCTTTTTCATCCGCCGGTGATATAGATAGAGAGCGTAGAATGGGAACGTTAAAAAACATTATGAGTACGCCGACAGATTATAGAATCATTATATTTAGTAAAACTCTCGGTAATACATTATTAGGCAGCCTTCCAATGGTCATTATTTTTGTAATTACCGCAATATTTTTTAAAGATTTATTTTACCTTGCAAATCCAATCCTGTTTATTATTTCTTTTTTTGAAATGATAGTATCATTTATGGCGATATCTTTAATATTTGCAGCCTTATTTACATTGTCACGTAAAACAAGAATTTTTATGAATTGCATGGAATTTCCAATATATATTTTATGCGGGTTTTTAATACCAATCGAAAATCTTCCGCAATGGATACGCTGGTTGTCATGGGCTCTCTCTCCCACATGGACAGTTAAAATCATTATAATGACAATAGAAGGTGTTAATAATATAAAAGAATATATTGTTATTTCAATTATTCTTTTAATACTTACCATTGTATATTTTATTTCGGCTTATATAATATTGGGTCTTGTTGAAAAACGGGTACGCATAACGGCAACAATGGAGATAAGTTAATATGAAGCGTTTTTTTCAACAGTCCTATTTATCATTTAAAGCATTATTCGGTTGGGTAGACCCGGTCTCATATCTGTTTGTAAAAATTATTACACCTATTTTTCAACTCGTATTTTTTTGTATGCTGGCGGATTTTCTTTATACGGGAAAGGATATTGCAAAATATGTAGCCGGGAATGCTATCATTTTGTGTTCTTATAACTGCATTTTCGGCGTTGGAAACATACTTCGTGAAGAAAGATATTTCGGAACCTTAAAAAATACGGTGGCAGCATTAGCCAATACATTGTCCAATTTTCTTAATAAGATAATTATCCATATTTTTGATTCTTTAGTAACGGTTTTCATATCACTTTTAGCAGGTATTTTTATATTTAATGCCGATTTTTCGGCTATAAATATTCCGGCTTTTATATTAATAATATTATGCGGAATTTTTTCAGCGGCCTGTATGGGGTTGCTGCTTGCATCATTCGGGTTGATAACCGACAGTATGAATTTAATTCTTAATATTATCTCGGTAATGTTTCTTGTTTTTACAGGAGCAAATTATCCTATAGAAAAATTACCCGCAATGCTTAAGCCGGTATCATATTTATTACCTTTAACCAGAAGTATTGCATTAACAAAAAATTTACTTGCAGGAGAGAGCTTGATTCGCAACTTATCTTTATTTTTTGGAGAATTTATTATCGGAGTAATATATCTGGTGCTGGGATATATCATATTGCGTTATTGTGAAAAGATAGCAATAAAAAAAGGTTCTTTAGATATTTTTTAAACTGTATATCTTACAAGCACTGGGAATTACGCCAATTATAAAAAAAGTAAAAATTAAAGGTAAAAATATACATATAGATTTAATGGATATTGACATACTAAATAAATAGGATTTAGGGTCGATACGAAATTCTTATAAAAATATATGGGAAAACATTTTATTATTAGAAAACAATCTATATTATAAATTTCTTGAATCGTAATTGGGATAATCTCCATGTTTTCTTTTTGTATCGGTGTACAACAAGGGTCCTATTTCGGAAAATCTTTTTCCGTTTTTCTTAAAAAGTTCAAGGTTGTGTTTTTCGTTTTTTAAGAATGAATCAAACCATGAAGTAATTAAATAAGAATATAAAGAAAAATTTTCCTTATGATAACCGCCGAAAATTTCAATACGGTAAGTATCCAAACAGTCGTTGTGATTTATATTTTTAAACGATAAAAAACATGCCGCCGTGTTTTTGTTCAGATTTTTAAAAAACCGATATGCTTTTTCGGGGTAAGCAATTACGTCCGTCTCGGAAGTTAAAATAAGAACCGCTCCGCGTATTTCGGAAAATTCATCGCCCAACTCTTCATTTTTACCGGCAATTCTTTCGATAAATCCGGAAGCTCCGTTATAAGGGTGAATTGCAGTAACGGCTTTTACAAACGGCATAAAATCGGCGAAATATAAAGCCGCCGAGCCGCCCAACGAATGTACCGCTATACCTACATTTTCGGTATCGAGTAACCCGTACAGTTTGTGTTCGGGGTTTTCATTTTTTTCTTTTAGTAATTCGTATGTGGAAGAAAGCGGGGCAATCCAATCTTTAGGAGCCTCTTTTTTTCTGGAGGTAAAAACTGCGGCGGCATATCCGTATGATGCTAAAATTCTTCCCAACGGCAAAACGGAAAACTTGGAAGCTGCATATCCGTGAACAATCAGTATAAGAGGGCATTTACCTTCTTTTTTCGGAAGGTATACGGTAATAAGGCCTTTTATATTTTCGGTATCGGAAAGCGATTCATCTTTTATGTTGTCTTTTAATGCGGTTTTATAAACATGATTGAATCCTACCTTACTTTCATCATTAAAAGCCCATACTTTAAACCTGTCTTCTTTTTTTATATTTTGTGCATACGCAAAAATAAAACCGAAACAAAAAAAAGAAAAAATACTTTTTATTGCGAAAATTTTCCTCCTTTTGAAAAACTTAAGCATATAAACTCTCCTTTATAACATTAGAGAAGCAAATTCTATAATAAATTACATATCTTGTCAACAATATAATGCATTAATTTGCTATTGCTTTTTTTCTTAAAATCTTTTATCTTAATCGGCTATGGCTAACCCGAAACTTTTTAGAACAATTGATAGAGCGGTATTCGATTATAAAATGATAGAAGAAAACGACAGAATTTTACTTGCCGCTTCAGGCGGAAAAGATTCTACTGCATTGGCGGAGTATTTTTCGATGCGTATAAAACGGCCGAATCCTAAATTTACCGTACATGCAATGCACATAGCTTCCGATGTTGCTCCGGAATTTTCTTCCGAAATTATAAAACGTTTTGACGAGTGGAATATTCCGTTAACCGTAAAAAAAATTTCGGTTTTAGGACGATTAAAGCCGGGAGAAAAAATGAATTGCTGGTGGTGTTCAAGTCAAAGACGTACCGAATTAAATAAATTTGCTATGGAAAACGGTTTTAATAAAATCGCTCTGGGTCATCATATAGATGATATTTTAGAAACGCTTTTAATGAATTCTCTTCAAAAAGGGATTTTAGCGACAATGCCTCCCGTTTTAAAATTCGATAAATATCCCGTTACGATAATACGCCCGCTTTGTCTTGCCGATTTATCGATGATTATAAGACATGCGGAAGAAGCGGGATATATTTGTTCTACATGCACATGTACATTTCAGGAAAACTCCGTCAGAAAAACGGCGCGTTCAAGATTGGCAGGATTAACGGGCGGCTCTTATAAGCTGAAAATAAATTTGTTTAATTCTTTAAAAAATATACTTCCTAAATATCTTCCCTGATTATTTAAAGTTTAAATGCGTTATTTTACCCGCCTAAAAAGTACCTTGCAAATAAGTCGTAAAACAACTTTGCAAAAAGAAGGCATATTACAATAACCATAAGAGGACGTATAAAAGCCGCACCCTTTTTTAAAGCAAGCCCCGCACCCAGATAATTACCCATTATTCCGCATATTGCCGCAGGAATTGCAATCCGATAAATAACACTTCCGTTTAAAACGGCTACAATGAGAGAAGCATAGTTTGAAGCAAGGTTTAAAATTTTCGCATTGCCTGAAGCTGTTTTTAAATCATATTTCATACATGCGGAAAATACAATTATGGCAATAGTTCCCGTTCCGGGGCCTATAAGACCGTCATAAAAGCCTACCGCCAAACCGGTATAAGCTGCAAAACGGAAAGCTTTTGCTTTTGAAATTTCTTCGACTTTGTTTTCAACCCCGAAATTCTTTTTTAATAAAAGTGCTGCCGCAACTACGGGAAGTATAATTATCAGTACCGTTTTTAAAACCTCAGGATTTATTTTAAAAGCTATTTTTATTCCGATAAATGAAGAAATAAACGAGCATATTGCGGAAATAAAGGCAATCTTCCAATCCAATGCTCCGTTTTTAAAAAAACGCATTGCGGAAAAACCGGTCCCGCAGGCGGCGGAAAATTTATTACAGCCGATTGCCGTATGCGTGTTAAGTCCCGTAAATAAATATGCGGGAAGCGAAATCAAGCCTCCTCCGCCTGCCGCCGAATCTACAAGACCTGCGAGAAAAACACAAAAATATAGAATAAGTGCAGACCAAATTGTTAATTGCATTTTTTTATTTTATATGATTTTTACATTTTTGTATATCGGCTCTTCATTGATGTAAAATTATTTTTATGTTACTATACCGGAAATCTATATAATACTTTGTAGAGGAGAAGTCTTTGCCTGCTAATTTTACAATTGAAGAAAAAGAAGCGGTTAGAAAAGCTCTTTTTAAAAAAGGATATGAACTTTTATCTCAATATGGAATGAAAAAGTTAAAGATACACGATATTGCCCGTGCCGTAGGTATAGCGGCAGGAACCTTTTATCATTTTTTTCCAAGTAAAGATGCTTTTATTTCGGAACTGATAAAAGCCCGCAAACGGCAATCCATAGAAAATTTTAAAGCGCTTGCATCTAAATATCCGAAAGGAATACCTTTTAAGGAAATGAAGATGTATCTGCTTAATAATTTGAATAATGAAAATATTTACAGGCTTCTTTCGCAAGAAGATTACAATACCTTAATGCAAAAGTTTGATTTATCGCAATCGGAAGAAGAAACGGTAGAAAAAACGGGAGCTTATATTATGAGTAAATTGGCTACCGATAAAACTGCGGAAGATTTTAAATTGTTTTCCGAAGCATATAAAATTATTATAATCGGTACTTCCGATTTAACTAAACTGAATACCGATGTGCTTAATTCCGTATCTGAAAAACTGGTAGAGTCCGCTTGTAAATTTCTTTATTAAACCAGTTTGTTTAAAATATTTTGCAAGGTATAAGACTTTAATTTTTTTTCAAGGGAAAGCTGTGCTTCGGAAAAGCAGTTTTCAAGAAGAACATCTATTTTATTTGCAACGGGACAATCCTGTTCTTTATTTTTATGTATTTTAAACAGCTTACCGTCTTTTACCGATTCAACGGCGTTAAATACATCAAGAAAATTTATTTCGGAAGCTTTGCGGGTTAAACAAATTCCTCCGGTTCCCGCCGTAATGGAAATAAGTCCCGCTTTTTTTAATAAGCCCATTAAATTTCTAATAACGACGGGATTTGTTTTTACGCTTGAAGCAATAAATTCGCTTGTAACCTTATGCGTATTTTTAAAAAATTCTACGCAAAGCAAAATATGTATTGAAACCGAAAATTTTGTCCCTATTTGCATATAATAAATCCTTATAAAAATATTATACACAAAAGACAAAAAATAACTATCGGTTACGTATTTATAATTTATATACTTACAACCGAAAAATTCTTTTGAATAAATTTAGCATTTTCAAACTCGTCAATCATTGCAATTGCATAATCGGCATAACTTATAGAACTTTCTCCCTTGGAATTAAACGGAACTTCCGCTCCTGAAAGTTTATACTTACCGCATCGCTTCCCGTCAGGATTAAAATCGAACGGCGGACAAAGATATGTCCATAATACATCTTTGCATTCTTTTAACTCCATAAAGGCATTAACTTCCGCCCGTGCAAGAGGCTTAAATTCTTCGGGGAAGTCGGGCGCATTTAAAAGCATGGTTTTATGCGAGGAATCGGTGTATAAACAACCGGCTCCGCCTACAACTAAAAGTCTGGTTTTTGAATTTTTTAAGCATTCGCATAAATGCCTAAGAGAGCTGCCGTGTTGGGGAAATTTGTCCTCCGTCCATACTCCGAAAGAATCGATGACGGCATCGAACCCTTTTAAATCCTCCGCCGTTAAATCAAATAAGTCTTTTTGTAAAACCTTTGCCTTAGGGTTTTTTGCTTTTTTATGACGTATTACGGCGGTAACCTCATAACCTCTGCTGACGGCTTCATTTGTTAAGCATAGCCCCTGCTTTCCGTTAGCTCCGATAATTGCAATCTTTTTCATTTTTAACTCCTATTATTAAAATAAAATATCTTGATGTAATCATAATGATTACATCAAGATAATAACACGGTAATAGGTGTGATGTCAATAGATGTAATATAAATAGTTACACCAAATAAAATTTTTACGGGTTTTATAGATGTTTTACGTTTACAAGGTTGTTCCGCTTGTTTTTTTCGGGGATTTAATATACTATTGTTTTACGGAATATTTATGAAAGAATTAGGGAACAGTTTAAACTTAGGCGGACAAACTTTTTGTATGGAAAATCCTCTTATAATTGCCGAAATAGGAACAAGCCACAACGGGGATATTAATCGGGCAAAAACTTTAATAGACGCCGCTTTTTCATCGGGAGCGTCCGCCGTAAAATTCCAAATTGTATATGCGGACGAAATTCTGCATCCGGACACGGGCTTTGTAAATTTACCGACCGGTTCCGTTCCGCTTTATGAGCGTTTTAAAGAGCTTCAAACACCGGCAGGATTTTATGCGGAACTTGCAAGCTATGCCCGCAGTAAAAATCTTTTATTTTCCGCAACGCCTTTCGGAATACGCTCCGCGAACGAACTTAAAGAACTTAACCCGGATTTTATAAAAATTGCGTCGCCTGAACTTAATTATACTCAGCTTTTAAAGCATTGTGCGGAATTCTCCTTACCTATGATTCTTTCAACCGGAGTTTCTCTTTTAAAGGATATTGAAAAAGCGATTATCGATGTAAAAAGCGTGAACGGAGAATTGCCGCTTGCGCTTTTACATTGCGTAACCGCATATCCTGCGCCGGAAAGCGGTTACAATGCGGCTCTTATACGGAATTTAAAAAAGATATTTAACTTACCGGTAGGTTTAAGCGACCATTCTATGGACGCGATTTTGGTTCCGTCTCTAAGTCTTGCTTACGGCGGATTTATTATCGAAAAACACATTTGTCTTTCGCGCAGCGAAAAAGGTTTGGACGACCCGGTTGCATTGGAGCCTGAAATGTTTGCGCAAATGTGTTCCGCATTGAAAAAATATTCAAAATGTTCCCGTAAGGAAATAATCGACGATTTAATGCGTCTAAATTATTCTAAAGATAGAATAGAAAAAGTAATAGGTACCGGTGAAAAAAAATTAAGCGGAGCGGAAAGCCCGAATTACGGAAGAACCAACAGGTCTATTCATTATACGAAAAATTTACAAAAAGGTTCGGTAATTACAAAAAGCGATATTGCCGTCTTGCGTACAGAAAAAATTTTAAGTATAGGGGAAGCCCCTGAAAAATTCGATTTTTTTATCGGAGCGGTTTTACAGCGCAGTGTAGTTTCGGGAAGCGGAGTAAATATGGAAGATTTTATTGTTAGAGGTTAAAATTGAGCGGTAATTATTATGATGAAATGGGAAGTATCTTGCGCGATGCATTAACTTCGGACGAAGACCCTTTTGAAGCTGCTTTACGTCCTAAGGGAAAGTATAGAAAAACCGCTTCAAGAATGGAGCGCCGTCCACCGCCGAAAATAAATACGGAGAAAAAGCGTATTCCGGTTCCGCCTGAATTAATCGAAGATTTTGCGGTGTTAAATGTTTTACCGGGAGTACCTTTGGAAGATTGTAAAAAGGCATGGAAGCATTTAATAAAAAAACATCATCCCGATATTGCACAAAAAACGGATAATAAATTCGACACGAATGAAATTATTTGCAGAATAAACAATGCATATCGTAAGATAGAAGTTTGGTTTACGACGGGAAAAATATTGACTGAAAAAGAATTAAATTCATAAAGGGTTTACAATATTGAAAAAGCATATTTTTATTTTAAGTTTAATAATTTTCTCTACTATAAAACTTTATCCTGAAAATACCGTTTACGAATTCGGGCCTAAAACGGAATGGGCTGTTGTATTTACTTCTTCGAGAGATACTAATAATAATGAAACTTTTTCAACAAAACTTTTACATAATTTTGCGGAAAAGCTTAGCGGAATAAAATTAAGCGGTACTGTAATAATAGCGATTACCGATAACGATATACCGGATTTGCCTGAAACAATTCCTGCAAACGGATATAAAAATATAAACCTGCTTATAAATAAAATATATGAAAAAAAAACTTCGGCGGTTTTTATTTTATCCGACGGAGAAGAAAATAAGGTTAAGATAATACCGGGTTCCGATAAAAAAACAAGTCCCCCATGGATTATTGAAAGTTTATTCGAAGAATTTTCAAAACAAAATATAAAAATGGATTTTAATTCCAACGATGTTATTTTAAAGCGGCTGGGTTTTTTGGAAGACGATAAAATACTTGCAAAATATTTAAATGAAGGAATCCCTTCCGTCGCAATATCTACAAATAAAGATATAACTTCATCTTTAATTTCTTTAGCAAATAAATACAGTCAGGAGATTCCGCAAGACTGGGATAAACATTATAACATAAAAAAGATATTTAAGTTTATAGTAATTAAAGAAAGATTTTTAATTATAATAATGCTTGCAATAATGATGTTTGCATTGTTTTATATCTTTATGTTCAGCTTTTTATTCGGAAAGAAAAAAGAAGTCCACATAAAAGATTTACTTACACTGTGGCGGGTGCCTATTTTATTTTTTATTTTAAATATTATTTCTTTCTATTTAAGTGAATATATCGTATTGTTTATTTTCCGTATGTTATTCGGGAATGCCGATGCAATAAATTTATTTCCTGTTGCCGCAACGGGTTTTAAATTCGCTCTTGCCTTTTCCATAAGCTCGGGATTTTTAGTAATAAACAGAAAAACAAATCTTCCTCAAAATACTTTTATTTACGGTTATCTTGCAAGTTTTTCATGTTTTTTTAATATTTTTATTTTTTCCAGTTTGGATTTATCTTTATCTCTTATGTTTTTGGAAATATATGCATTATCGTTTATTTCATATCATTTAAAAAGAGCGTATATTCAAATTATATTTTTTATTTTAAATTTAGGTTTATTGGTATTATACTTTTTTCCTTTATTTTTTCACACGGATAATTTTATTCCTGTTTTATTTTATGCCGATAATTTTGCCGTTTCCTTCTTTGTAACTCCTTATTATTTAATGCTAACGCGTATTTTTTTCAGATTAAAAAGGCATAATCCCGATGTAAAGTTTAATAAGGTAACGCTGCATATTTTTATAAGTTTAATAACCGTAATTTGTTTTGTTTTAATAATTATCGGCCCGGATTTTTTAATGCAAAAACAAAAAAGAACTTTTTTATTATATAAAATTGAAAATAAAATAAATACTCAGGAAGTAATTTCAGGATTAAAGACAATGCCGGCTAACGAAAACGATAAATCTTTTTTAGAACAATTTAAAAGTTTAAATGAAAATGATTTTATTGCCGCAGATTTTAAATTGGAAAACTATCTTGAGCGAAGTATCGGTGAAATAAAAGTAAGTCCGGCACTGAAAGCGGCTCTTATAAATATTTTAATAACCCGTGAAGACGGCTTTCCCATATATGAAGCAAGTTCGGAATTTACTACTTCTTCATCGGGGAAGGAAGTAAGTTTTTTATCGCCTCTTAATATAAACGAAGCGTTTTCAATTAAATTTTCCGGTGAGAAAAATTCAAAACTTAATATAAAAATAAATGCATGGTTTTACGATAGCCCTTTGAAAATAGACTTTAAAGATAATGCGGAAAATAAAAAACTTATTTTTCAGGTAACAAAAGAATTCGTTTTAAAACCTGATTCGGAGATTTAATTATGGAAAAACAAAAATGTTTTTTTCATGTTGACCTTGACGCTTTTTTCGCTTCGGTAGAACAATTGGATAATCCCGACTATCGCGGTAAACCTGTAATTGTGGGAGGGCAATCAAGACGCGGAGTGGTTTCTACGTGTTCTTACGAGGCCCGCAAATTCGGTGTTCATTCCGCTATGCCGATTATGCAGGCGCGGAAACTTTGTCCCTTAGGAATTTTTGTAAGGGGAAGAATGAAACGCTATCACGAAAAATCAAAAGAAATTATGAATATCTTTAAAGATTTTACTCCCGATGTTCGGCAAATTTCCATTGATGAAGCTTTTTTGGATATGAGCGGAATGGAAAAACTTTTAGGCCCTCCCGAAAATTCCGCACGTTTATTAAAGAAAGCAATAAAAGAAAAAGCCGGATTAACTGTGTCGATAGGCTGCGGAACCAATAAATATATTGCAAAAATCGCTTCCGGTAAATCAAAACCGGACGGATTATTTATAGTACCTAAAGGAGGCGAGGCGGACTTTATGCAAACGCTTTCGCTAAAGGAAGTTTGGGGTATCGGAGAAAAAACACGTGAAAAACTTATTGCTTGCGGGTTAAAAACCGTTTCTGAAATTTTAAATACAAGCGAAAAATTATTATGTACAATTTTAGGGAATGCCGGAGGAGTTTTTTTACATAATGCCGTGCGCGGGCAGCTTACCGAAATTTTTTCCGAAGAAGCAAAGCACCGTTCGATAAGCACCGAACGAACCTTTGAGTATGATTTAATTTCGCACGAACAAATTGACGATATTCTTCTTTTTCTTTCTACGGAACTGATGTACCGTGTTATTGACGAAAAAGTGAACGGTAAAACCGTTTCGGTTAAAATACGCTACGGAGATTTTACAACGGTTTCGATTCAAGAAACCGGAGATTCGGTAAACGATTCTCAAGATTTATATGAGCGTGCAAAAAAAATATTTTATAAAAAATTCGACAACAAAACTTCGATAAGGTTATTAGGTCTTTCAATTATGAATATCGAAGAATGCCGTACCGAAATGCAGGGAGAGCTTTTTTGCAGTGAAGATAAATTAAAAAAAAGAAAAATGGAAGAAACAATGTATGCTCTTATGAAAAAAGAAGGTAAAGATATTTTAAAACCCGCCCGTCTTTTACAATCCGATAACGGAGAGAAAAAATGAAAAAAATATTTTGCGGTTTTTTATTCTTCGTATTTTCTTTTTTTGTATTTCCCCAATCGGATACGGAAAACGAAAAGGAGAATCCGTCCGTAGAGGAAGAAATAGAGTTGATAAAAAACCGCACGGGAGAAAACAAAGCAGGTCTTTATTTTAAAGATATAGAGCGGGATAAAGCCGTCCTTTTTTTGGACGGTTTTTGGGAGGCTTCTTTTTTAGGAATTGCAAGTTTTGAATTTTCCAAAGGTTATTCAAAATTAAATTCGATACAACCTATATTCAAACAAAAAGCGCATTTGTCGTTATGGCTTTTATTAAACAGGCAATTTTATTTTGAAACCTTATACAAAGACGACTATAAAAAAAGCATTATAGCTATGGGTTATTTCGGAAAGGAAGGCTCGGCAGTAAAGCATATTCGTGCAGGAAACAGCGGAATTAAATTTCCGTCAAATTACGGTTTTATAAATTCCGGAGGCGGAAATATTATTGCGCCAGGTATAATGGGTACATTTGCGGGAGATAATTGGCAAGCGGATACGATGTTTCGATACGAAAGTTCCGAATATAATTCAAAATTTTATTACGGTACAAATGAAATAAACAAGACTAAAATATCGATTAACTCATGGAGCAAAGCCCGCCATTTTTATATTCCGGCCGTTAATTTATACGGAAAACAATTACAAATACTTGTAAAAGATTATTCAGGCGGAGATTGGAGAGAACTTCCTAAAGATGAGTTTTCGATAAATGCAAGAGAAAATACTCTTACATTAAAAAAAAGTTTTCCCGCAGGCGTTGCGGTAAATTATTTATATTCATTAAGCGAAGAATCCGCTGCCGATACTTTTTTAAATTCGGTTAAACTATACTTTGCCGGTATCTCCGAGATTGAAAATAATATAAAACCTTTAATAAGGAATTATGCGGAAAATATTCGCGGAAAATCGTTTTTAATTTTAAAAACGGAGGATACTTTTTCCCCTTTTGAAATTGCTTCGCGTTACGACGTTCCTCAAACGGGCTCTTCTCATTTAATAAATGTAGTTTCCTCTTTAACGGAAGATAAAGCGGCTCAATTTACTTCGCAGATAAACTCGGGAGATTTTTTTTCAGACGGATTTATCAAAATAAATTTTATTCAAATTATCAATAAAAATTTTCCTGTTGATTTTTCCAAGCCGGAACAAATATTTCCTTTTGTAAATTCCGATTATAAAATATATATTCCGGGCAATACAAATGAAGACCTTTCTCTTCAAATTTTATGCGAATCGTATACGTTAAATCAGGAGTTTTCCATACCCGATACCGCAGTGCCGGGAAGCATACGAATTTATAAAAATAAAATAGAAATATTTAATTTTGTTTATAACGAAAAAACAAATATCATAACCTTTCACGAAGAAATATTGCCGAATGATTTAATTGAAATACGATGGAAGGAAGGCAAAACATACTCCGATTCGGGAACCGTAAAATTTGCAAGCGGTGTTCATTGGCGGCCTATAAGCGGATTGGATATATTTTTTGCAAATTCCGGCGATTGGGAAATTGCAAAACAAAAACAACAATTAACCGATGTTTATAAATTTTCAAGCGGGGCGGAATTTTCAAAATATAATATTAAAGCGGGAAGCCGATTCGGTTTTGATATTGTTGCGGACAGAAATGGAAAACCGAAAGGACATAATTATATTTTTAAAAATAAAACTTATTTCGATTATACTGCAAAAGAAATTCTTTTTAAAAAAAATGATGAACCGATTTTTTCAAATCCGCATTTTTATATCGACGGAGATTTTCAAACGGAATCTAAAAAAGAAGATACGAAAATAAATTCTAAAATGGAAGCCGGTATGGATTTGTGGAAAATAAAATTGGAAGGGAATTTATCTTTGCAAAATAAAACCGATATAGCCGTAAAGAATTCAAAAAAAAAGATAATAGAGAGCTACGGGCACTCCGTTTTTATTCCGATTTATTTTTTTACAGCGTCCGAAAATTATTTTGTAAATCAAAATGAAAATCTTTTAAGACGGAGCTGCACTCTCGGTTTTGAAAAGTATATTTCCGCAAAGTATCTTACTTCTATAGATTACAATAAAGAGTTTACCAATTCAAAAATATTTGCTTCATTATCTCCCATAATTCCCGAAAAAGATTTCGGAATTATATACAGTGAAATAAATTTCGGCGTAAGTCAAAGGTATAAAACGGTTTACGATATTTCAAATACGGGTTATACGCAATCGTGGAAAAAAAGTTTAACTGATATGTATTCAAAGGGTGAACAATATGCCGACAACCGAAATTCGGAATTAAAATTTATATTTAATTTCTTTTCGAATAACGGTAAAACTGCTTTAAAAGATACGAATTTTTTAGGTTTTAACTTTGAAGCATCGGTTTTTACAAAAGTAAATAACCGAGGTCTTTCTCAATGCGAAGAGCAAACAAGATTTTCAGTTTCCGTTCCGTTTGAAATCAAAAAGATTTTTTTTACTCCGGTTTGGGAAAGAAAGATTTTAAAAACCAAGCCCGAAGCCGAAACAAAAAAACAAAACGGATATTCTGAAGATATTTATTTTTTATTTAAGGGAATGGGAGAACAGTTTTGGCTTTTTTCCAAACCCGTTTTTTACGATTTAATCGATAAAAAGATAAATACGCAAATACAAATAAATAATTTTAATAACTATGCTTTTTATAATTTATACGGTTTAAATATTTCGCGTATTATATCTTCTTCAATTACGGATTTATACATACCGCTTGAATTTAATACCGCTTTTTCAAGAATCGTAAAATCGGAAAAGGCTTTCCCGCAAGGCTTGAATATTTACGGAATGGATTTTGCAGTTAAATATACAACATTGAATATTTCAGGTAAATTCGGATATTTTAATTGGTTTACATGGTATGAACAGGATGAGCTTAACAGAACATATAAATGGAATTTTTCTTTCGGCAAAGATTTTTTTAAATTTAAATTTAACTCCATACATACTTTATACTATTTTTTTGCGGAAAGAAATAATTTAGGGTTTGAAAATGAATTTAATTGCTTTGCGGTAAAAACCGAAAATACAAGTTTAAAAACGGAGGAATGGAAAGAAAAATTCAGTGTTATTTTAACTCTTGCAAGCTCTTCATCTTTACCTCATTTAATTATAAGATTGTTCAGTAAAATTCCTCTTCTCGACAGCAGAGAAGAAAAATTATCCGTAGAATTTTCAAAAACCTCTAATTTAAAAAAACTTAATTATTTGATATCGTTTAAGCATTCTCAAATTACAAAAATAGGAGAACACGGCGAAATAAAAATTTTTGCCGAACTTACAGGAAGTTCTACAAAAAAAGATTCGTTTTTATTGAATATAAGCGCTGGTCTTGCAGGAAAGGTGGAATATTAAACGCATTTACCGTAGATTAAATATAGTTTTTTGTAAAGCTGCGGCAATTAAGACCGCTATAAAAGCCCAGGCAAAAAGAGAGGCGGTATCTAACTGCACACGGGCAATTTGAAATGCCGTGCCTATACCGTATTTCGGTTGACTTAAAACTTCCGCACTGATTAAAACTTTTACGCAAAAAGCAAAAGCAATGCTGTAGGCATTTTTTATAAACGGTTTTATACAAGGTAAATACAAAAGTTTTAGTCGGCGCATAAAGGGAACGCTAAAATCCTCCGACATAATTATTAAATTCTTATCTATGTTTTTTACACCGTCTGTAATATTTCTGTAAAGTACGGGAAAAACAATTAAACTTGTAACGAAAAGAGGTGTTATTTCCGATTTAAACCAAATTAAAGAAAGGAGCAGTATAGTCATTGTGGGGATTGATTTTAAAATATTTTCGGTTACGGAAAAAAAAGCTTCGCATCTTTTATTCAGTCCTGCAATGATTCCCAACGGAAAGGCTATGCAAGAATCAAAAACCAGAGTAATAATAATACGTTTAACGGAACTTGCGATAAAATAATAAGAAGTTTTGTTTTGAAGTATTAAGAGCAAGGCTTTTAATACCTCGCCAATCTGAGGTATGATTATAGGCCGGTTTAAAATACGGGCAGCCGCTTCCCATAAGGCGAGGCAAATAAAAGCCCCGCCTATTTTATAAAAGAATAATTTATTTTGCTTGATAATAAAAGCCTTCATCGGGAAGATTTCCGCCGATAAATTTAGGGTCGGAAGCCGCCAATACGCTAAGATATTTTTCTATAGCCGTTACGGCTTTTTTCGCGTCAACAAAATAAATATTTAAACGCGGAATTGCTTTAGTTATAACCGTAACGGGCGGAAGTACGGTAATGTTTGAAGCATATTCGGCTGCGGCTGCATTGTTTGCATTTACCCAGTCTACCGAATTTTTAGCAGCTTCAATAAAAGCTTTTACATATTCACCGTGGTTTTTTAAGAATTCCGTTTTAACTATTAAAGATGCTTGAGGATATGAAAGACCTCCCAATTTTTCTTTCCATTCATTTTGAATATCAATTAGGATTTTTGTATCGGGTTTTTTCGCAAGAATAGCGCTTAAGCTCGGCTCGGCGGCAATTGCGATACCTGCTTTTCCGCTTAAAAAAGCCGGAGGAATATCCGCTGCCGATGATAAGTATTGAAAAGTTACATCTTTATCGGGATTCAATCCGTTTTTGCTTAAAATTTCTCTTACAGTCAAATCGGGAGTTACGCCCCTTCCGAAAGAATAAACGGTCTTTCCTTTCAGCTCTGCAATTGAAGAAATGTTTTCTGAAGTAATACAGTATAAATTTCCCCAAACAACCGGAGCAATCAAGGTTACCGATTTATTTTTAGCATAAACTACGGAGGCAAAATTAGTTGCAACAATTGCAATATCGGCTTCTCCCGAAAGGATACGGGCCTGTAATACATCGGGGCCTGCGACAACTTCATATTCCGTAACTGAATTTTCAAATTGCGTTTTTTCGTATACCAATTTTGAAAGAGCAATTGCAGGGCCTCCCGACGGCAAAACTACCTTGGCGGTAAAGTTTTCTTTAGGGCTGACCTCTTTACTTCCGGTTGCAAAAAGACAAGCGGATACAACACAAACCAATGAAATGGATAATAAGATTCGTTTCATAAATCATCTCCTTATGATAAACAGTTTAACCTATTTTTCATTTTTTTTAAAGTAGGATATTCCTATAGCGGATTGACAGGTTCTTGAAAAAATATAGAATATGTAATTGATTAATTTAAAAGGAACAAATATGAAAAAAATGTTACGGTTTCATTCATTTAAATATATTGATAAAAAAACCTTTGTATTCTACGGATTCATTAATTTGTTCAGTATTATTATAGCATCTGCAATGCCTTTAGTAACAAAGCTAATGATTGATTCCGTTATTTATTTAAATATGAAAAAATTTGTTTATATGATTTTGGCGGAAATAATAAGTCTGGTTTTGTTCTTATCAGCCGAAGCAATTAAAGATTATATACACGGGAAACTGTATGCGGATAATTTTGTTAAAGTATCAAAGAAAATGTTGCATAATTCCGAATATTTTTCCCGTAAAAAGGATAAACCGAATTTTGAATTAATGTTATCACAAAATTATAATATTGTAAAACCGTATTTTTTTGAAATACAAACGACGCTTATATTTTCAATTATAAAAATAATAATAACATTAAGCATTATTTTATATTATTTTTTTTTGGGTAGGGATTTTTTTTAATTATTTTTTATTCCTTTCGGAATGTTTTTATCCAAAATAGGAGAAACTGAGGTTAATAAGTTATCCGAAAAAAATAATGAACTTAATAATACCGTAAAAAATTTATTGATAGATAAGGTTAAAATTGCAGATGAAGAATTATTTTTAAAAATTAAGCAGATTGGCGCTTCAATAATATCGAAGATAACTGATGATTATATCGGAAGTAAATTAAAATTTGAAAAAAATATTTCACTTATGAATAATTTTTTAGTATATGGATTTTTAAATTTTTTATTGGCGGCAGTTTTTATAATATCCTGTATTGCCGTTATTTATAATAAGATAACATTAGGTACTTTGGAAGCTTTTCAATTATATACATCGCAGTTATGGACACCTATTGAAAGAATTGTTAATATCCGCCGTCAATATATAAACGATAAACCTTACATAAAAGAGTTTTTTGCCGCTTTGGATTTAAGCATGCAGGAGCTTAAATATGAAAAAATTGAAAAAATAACATTAAAGAATTATTCGGGTATTAGTAAAAATAACGAGCCGTTAAATAAACCTGTAAATTTTTCTTTTAATAAGGGGAATATATATCTGGTACAAGGTGAAAACGGTGCGGGAAAAAGCACCTTACTTTATTCTTTGTTGGGTCTGTCAAACAGATATTCGGGAGATATTTATTTTAATAATCGAAAAATATATGCAGGATTATCAATATTGGATATATCATTTAACGGTGCATCTTCTTTTATAAGCCCTTATGGAAATTTGGCAAAATCATCGAATTTATCAAGCGGACAAACTAGGTATAATCAAATACATCATGCTTTAAATGAAGATAAACATTTAATAATAATCGATGAACCTACAAATTATCTTGATACCGATAAAAAGCGGGAGGTTTTAAACTTAATTAAAAGTAAGCATAATTCGGAAGTAATTATAATTATTATAACGAATGATGATTTTGTAAATAAATTTTTTCCGGCTGCGGATAGTTTAATATTGGAAAAATTATAGTTTAAATAATACTCTTATTCCGATAGGGCTTGAGATGTTTTTTTAAGTACGACGGTTTTAAACTCCCGGTAAACTATAAAAAAATATGAGATTAAAAAACACCGACGATAATAAAAATTGCTGCTATTCAAAAATCGTTAAAAAATAGAAACCGGAAGGCTTTCATAAAACCGTGGAAAAAGTTATAATTATAAAAAACTAATGAGGAGAAAAAATGAAAAGGAATCAATGTAAATTAATTAAAATATTAAATTCTTGTTTAATATTTTTATGTTTTTTTAGCAGCATATTTGCACAAAATGAGGCCGAATGCGAAAAAGTTGTGGAAGTCGTATTTGAGGCTTGCAACAAAAAGTCTGAATCGCAGCTGCTGCCTTATTTAGCCGAAAGTTTTTCCATAGCCGGATATAAAGATGATATGGCAAAGACCATATTGAAGCAGTTAATATCGGCGGTAGGAAATATAGTTTCTTATGAAAAAAAAGAAAGCCGTTTGGAAGCCGATAAACTTATTTTAGAATATTCGATTGACTATTCCCAAGTAGGAAAAAAAGATTCCATGTTTGTATTCAATAAGGATAATTTACTTGTCGAAGCTGAATTTATGAAGATAGCAGTGAAAACTTTATCACCTCAAGAAAGGGTAATCGAATATAATAAAGATAAATTTATTTCCGTTCCCGTAATTCTTGCAGGAAACCTTCCTCTTGTTGAAGTGCTCCTCAACGGTGAAAGCTGCTTATTTTTATTGGACAGCGGGGCGCCTTTTTCCATTTTAAATTCAAAGTATATTGATGGAGTGGATACAAGCGAAAAAAAGTTAGGTAGTTTACATGATATCAACGGTAATGCTTCAACTTCAAATATGGATATAGTAATGGTAAAAGAATTGGAGTTTGCCGGGAATAAAATGAAAAATCAAAAAATAGTAATTCTTGATATGTCTCATCTTGAAACATACTTAAAAACGGACGGTATATACGGATTAATAGGGTATGATATGTTAAAAGAATATGATTTCTTTTTAGATTATTCAAAAAAAACTTTGACGCTTATTAATCCTGACTATATTGACGGTTTTATAAAGAATAATAAATTAAAAATATATTCAAAAATTGCATGTTCTATGATAGAGCATATTCCGGTGGTTGAAACTCTTATAGGAAATAAAATCTATAGATTAGGAATCGATACCGGAGCAGAGTTTAATTTAATAGACAGTTTTTATTTTAGTGAATTGGAAAGTTTTTTAAAAAATAAAGAAAAAACTGAGCTTGGAGGAGCTTCCGGGGCTAAACGGGAAATATATCAAGCTGAAGTAAAAACGATGAAAATCGGTAAAAAAACATATAAGGATTTAAAAACCGGTTTTTCGGATATTTCACACTTAAGAAAAATAAAAGACGGCTATGAAGGGATTTTAGGTTATCCTTTTTTATCCGTTCACCCTATTCTTATAAGTTATAAGCGGAAAGAACTTATTTTGTTTAAATAATACTCTTATTCCGATAGGGCTTGAGATGTTTTTTTAAGTACGACGGTTTTAAACTCCCGGCATCTTTTTAATGAGTGTTTATAAAATAATGCTTGTTAAAAACATCGCAAGAGGGGAATCCCTAAAAACGGAGGTTTTAGAGGTTTCAGGCGGTGCCGGGTTAATTTAAATTTTTAAATAAAAATATTTTTTTATCCCTTGACAAATTTAAAATTATAATTGATAATATTATCTGATATATAAATTATGAGCAGTGTTTTACCATGGTGTGTGCCTGCCTGTTATGCTTGTATTTTATATTCACCACAAGGGGAAATTATATGAAAAACTGTGCCTGTTTTTCCGATGAGCTTAACAGCTTTATCGACTCGTGGAAAGAAAAACCCGGAAACCTCATTATGATTTTGCACAAGGTGCAGGAGGAGCAGGGATATATTTCCAGAGAAGCTGCGGAAGAAGTGTCTGTCCGCACAAATACACCGTTGGCAAATGTCTACGGTACTATGTCATTTTATCATTTCTTTAAAACCGAAAGACCCGGCAAACATAAGATTTCCGTATGTTTGGGAACCGCCTGTTATTTAAAGGGAAGCCAAGACTTGCTTGATGAAGCAAAATCGCTTCTCGGATTAAAAGACGGACAAACTACAAGCGAAGACGGAGAATTTTCGGTTGAGCCGGTGCGCTGTATCGGCTGTTGTGGCTTAGCTCCCGTTATTTCCGTAAACGGCGAAGTTCACGGAAAATTAAAACGCGAAGATATGGCAAAAATAATTGCCGATTGCCGCTCTGAAAGTGAAGTCCCGTCCGCCGTCTTAGAAAGATAAATCGAAAACTTAAAAGGAAAACGTGAGTATGCAAAAATTAACAAGAAAAACCTTACATGAACTTAGAGATTGCCTTGTTCCCGAGATAAAAATAAGAAAACCTGAAGAAAAAGAGGCTTATATAATAGTAGGAATGGGCGAGCGCGGAATACAAAAAGGCGCAAAAGAAATCTTTAAAATAATAAGCGAAAAAATAAACGGCATGGGTAAACGCGGAGATATTGCCGTTATTCAGGCGGAGCTCGAAGGTCTCGGCGAAGCGGAGCCTGTAGTTGAAGTAATTTTAAAAGGTGAAGAGCCTGTAAAATACGGTTATGTAACTGCTGAAATTGCAAATGAAATAATCGATTCTCATGTTGTAAACAAAAAAATTCTTTCAAAATATGTATTCGATATTTCAAAAAAAACTGAGGCGGAGGTGTAACATGTCGTATAGTCATTATATTTTGGTATGCGGAGGTTCAGCCTGCGAGTCGAGCCGCTCCGTTCAAATTTACGAAAACCTTATTACGGAAGCAAAAAATGCGGGGATTTCCGATGAGGTAAAAATTATAAAGACCGGGTGTTTCGGGTTTTGCGAAAAAGGTCCCATAGTAAAAATTCTTCCTGAAGATACTTTTTATGTTGAAGTAAAACCCGAAGATGCTTTTGATATTATTAACACACATATAGTACGCGGTATGGAAGTTACCCGCCTTCTTTATGATAAGACAAAAAAGAGTTCAGAGGAAATTACCGAAATTCCGTTTTATAAAAAACAGCTCCGTATTGCTTTGCGGAACTGCGGTTTAATCGACCCCGAAAATATCGAAGACTACATAGCTCATGACGGCTACTTCGCTTTGGAAAAAGCGCTTTTTGAAATGACCGGCGAGCAAATCGTCGATGAGATTAAAAAATCCGGTTTACGCGGAAGAGGCGGGGCGGGGTTCCCGACAGGGTTAAAATGGGAAGCGGGTCTTAAGGCTCAATGCGATATTAAGTATGTCGTCTGCAATGCCGACGAAGGCGACCCGGGTGCATATATGGACCGCTCCACAATAGAAGGCGACCCTCACAGCATAATAGAAGCTATGGCAATTTGCGGGAAAGCAATAGGAGCGAACAAGGGCTTTGTTTATATCCGTGCGGAATATCCCTTAGCGGTTTTCCGTTTGGAAAAAGCTCTTAAACAAGCCGCCGAATACGGGCTTTTGGGTAAAGACATCTTGGGCTCGGGTTTCGACTTTGAAATAGAAATCAGACTCGGTGCCGGAGCCTTTGTGTGCGGCGAAGAAACCGCCCTTTTGCGCTCAATCGAGGGAAAGCGCGGTATGCCCACACCTAAGCCGCCGTTCCCCGCCCAAGCAGGACTTTGGGGCAAACCTACGATTATCAACAATGTTGAAACTTGGGCAAATATTCCCGTTATCTTGAATAAAGGAGCTGCATGGTTCCGAGCGATAGGTACGGAAGATTCCGCCGGAACAAAAGTTTTTGCTCTTACGGGAAAAGTTGAAAATTCGGGACTGGTAGAAGTACCGATGGGAACGACCTTACGCGAAATTATTTTTGAAATAGGCGGCGGAATTAAAAACGGAAAAAAATTCAAAGCCGTGCAGACGGGAGGCCCTTCGGGAGGAATTATTACGCCCGATGCCCTTGATACCCCGATTGACTTTAAGAATTTGCAGGCACTCGGCTCAATGATGGGCTCAGGCGGTATGATTGTAATGGACGAAGACGACTGCGTAGTAGATGTTGCAAAATTCTATATGGAATTCTGCGTAGACGAATCGTGCGGAAAATGTTCACCGTGCAGAATCGGAACTAAGCAAATTCATTCAATACTTGATAAAATTTCAAAAGGCAAAGGTGAGTTAAGCGACCTCAATAAACTGGAAGAAATAGGCTTCGCAATGCAAAAAGCCTCGTTGTGCGCTTTAGGCCAGTCAGCTCCTAACCCGACGCTTTCTACAATTCAAAAATTCAGAGATGAGTATATTGCACACATTACCGATAAAAAGTGCTTAACGGGAAAATGTAAAAATCTCGTCAGTTTTTACATCAACGAAAAATGTATCGGCTGCGGCGCCTGTGCAAGAAAGTGTCCGGCAAACTGTATTACGGGAGAACGTAAGGTTAGGCATATTATTAACCAAATAAAGTGTTTAAAATGCAGCGAATGTTATAATACTTGCCGGTTTGCCGCCATAGATAAAAAATAAAGGAGAGGTAACGATTATGGAAAAAATGATAAACGTAAAAATAAACGGAAAAGAAGTGCAGATTGCGGAAGGCTCCACAATTATGCAGGCTGTCCGCCTTGCAAATGTAAAAATTCCTTCGCTTTGTTATAATGAAGATTTACCGGCTTGGGGGTCGTGCGGGCTTTGTGTTGTTCATCTTGAAAATAATCCGCGTATGATGCGCGCCTGTTGTACAAAGGCGGTAGACGGAATGAGTATTGTAACGCACAGTCCTGAAATTGTCAGAGCAAGACGTTCCGTTTTGGAATTGATTTTATCAAACCACCCGAAAGACTGTTTAACATGCGTTAGAAACAATAAATGCGAACTTCAAACATTGGCGGCCGAATTCGGCTTACGGGATATTCACTTCGAGCACTACATAAATGAAAAACCGAAAGACAATTCGAACGGTGCCATCGTATTTGAGAGAAATAAGTGTATTTCCTGCGGACGCTGCGTTGAGGTTTGTCAAAATATGCAAAGCGTTTATGCAATAGAATATCAGGGACGCGGGGGAAAAACCGTTATTGCTCCTGCCGTAATGGCTGAGCTTGAAGACTCTCCTTGCGTAAGGTGCGGTCAGTGTGCGGCTCATTGTCCGGTAGGTGCGATTTACGAAGCAAAGCCTAAGATGGATTTATGGGCAAAACTTTCAGAACCCGAAACCGTAAGTGTCGTTCAAATTGCACCGGCAGTGCGTGTAGCTTTGGGTGAAGAATTCGGGCTTAAACCCGGAGAGCTTACTACAGGTAAAATTTATGCCGCTTTAAGAAGGCTGGGATTTAACTACATATTCGATACGAACTTTTCCGCGGATTTAACAATTACGGAAGAAGCTCAAGAGTTTGTAAGTAATTTTACAAGCGGAAAATATAAGTTTCCGCAATTTACTTCGTGCTGCCCCGCATGGGTTGACTTTGCGGAAAAATATCATCACGATTTAATCCCTCATCTTTCTTCTACAAAAAGTCCTATGCAGATTATGGGGCCGATGATAAAAACGTATTGGGCGGAAAAAATGAAAATTGACCCTGCAAAGATTTTTTCCGTTGCGGTTATGCCCTGTACGGCAAAAAAATACGAATGCGGAAAAGATAAAACTATGTTTGCTTCAGGCTATCAAGATGTAGATACGGTTATTACCACCGAACTTGCAAATTATATAAGGCAGGGCGGAATTGAATTTAATCTTTTGGAAGAACAGGAAGCCGATTCTCCTTTAGGGCCGTATTCCGGGGCGGGGACTATTTTCGGTGCAACCGGCGGAGTTATGGAAGCGGCTTTGCGGACGGCTTATTTTTATATTACCGGTAAGGAGCTGGAAAGTTTGGATTTTAACGAAGTGCGCGGAATGGCAGGAGTCCGCGAAGCTAAAATCAATATCAACGGTGCCGACGTGCGGATTGCCGTTGTTAATCAGTTAGGCAATCTTCCCGACTTTTTGGCAAAGCTGAAAAACTCGATTGCGGCGGGAGGCGAACCTTTATATCACTTTGTTGAAGTAATGGCTTGCAGGGGCGGATGTGTCGGCGGAGGCGGTCAGCCCTACGGTTGTACGGACGAAGTGCGCAAAGCCCGAGCGCAGGGACTTTACACCGATGATTTAAGGGCTAAGGTACGTACCTCTCATAACAATCCTTATATTAAACAAATTTATGAAGAGTTTTTAGGAAAACCCAATTCCGAAAAAGCTCATCATTTATTGCATACTTCTTATATTAAACGAGAACCGTACAATTTTAATAAAAATTGTTCGTGCTGTAGAGACGCATAATAAACGGAGCGGTGCGGTTTACACCGCTTCGGTATTTATAAATTTTATGAGATACAGTTAGGAGGAAATAGATGTATACAATGATAGCTTTTTTCTTAAGCGGTGTTGTAATGATTATATTCGGGGTTTTAATTAGAGAATGTAAATGCTACAATCTGATAGCCGGATATAATACAATGCCTGCCGAAAAGAAAAAATCCTATAATCCGCAGCAGCTTGCCGGTAAAACGGGAATATTTCTCTATTGCATAGGGACTTTTACCGTCATATTTGGAATTATCTTACATTTTGCGGAATGTTCTAAATTATTAACCGCTGCCGTTACCCTTGTTTATTCCGTTATTCTTATTATTGCAGTTGTTCTTTTTATCGTAAAAGAAGCAAAAGGATTAAATGATATATAAGAAGGTATAACTTCGGCTGCTAATATTGCACAGCCTCGTTAACTGTCGAGTTTGCATAAAGCAAACCTTGCTTATTATATGTGCGCTTTTCGTGCACCAATGCAACAGTCTTCTAGAATTGATATTCTCGAAGACTGTTGCATTTTAAAGAACCTTTATGTATAACATTTGCTTAATCTATGATATTGCCTTAGCACGGCAAAGCAAGTTAAACGGATAGTAATATGAAAAATATACAAGCATGCTTTTCATCTCGGGTGTTGCTTGTAATGCTTATTTATAAGCTTGTTATTTTAGTTATTGTAATATTCCCGCCTTTTTAAGGTCACGGATAACCGTATCCGTAAATTTTTTTGCTCCGGATACATTAAGATGATCACCATCCGAAAAAAGTTTATGGTTTGGAGAAAACTCTTTATTATGAGAATAATCAAAATAATGTACATCGGGATATTTTTTTGTTAATTCATCGGTAAAACGGTAAAATGTATTGAAAAAATTCTCTTTTTCTTCAAAATAACCGTTAAGTACATCCGTTATCGGTGTTGTAACCAGTACGGGAATAAGATCGTGTTTTTTGCAAAGTTCAATAATACTGCATACCATATTAAAATTATACATAAAGCCTTCTTCCCCCTTTTCTTCATTAGGATGAGTCCAACCTTTAAATTTCATTTGGCAATAATTATCCAATTCTTCCTCATTTATATATTTTGTTCTATTCCAGAAAATATTCATCCGGTTTTCCGTGATATCATGTAATATCTTTTGAAATATACGATTCCCAAAAAATACCGGAAAATAATTGAATTTAATATAATCGGAATACTTCCACTCATCGATTTCCTGCATATATTTTTTTTGCACAAATCTGTAGTATACTGGCCTTTTTGATTTTTTGTTTTTGGCAGTTTCTATGTTTGTTATTTCAAAATAAGATATAGGGAGAATAACGACAGCATTTTTTTCAAACGTATTAATATACTGCTTTAAAATTACATAATTATAACTATGCCGTTGTCCGCTAATGCCGAAGTTAAATGCGGTATATTCAGGAAAATCGTCATATATAAAATTTACTTCACCATGAGAACTGCCTAAATTTGCCAGCTGGATTTTATCCGGTACGAAATTAAATTTATATACATTATTTTCGGCTTTCCAATGGTTTGTATTTTTATACAAAAAGTTTACACCCAAGAATAAAACTGCCGTAGGTACAATTAGTATTAATAATCTTATTATAAATTTTTTCATAATATTACCTCTTTTTTATAATGCTTAAAATTGAAAATAAATAAATTCGGAAGTTTCTCCGGATCTTACAAACACATAAATTAAACTGGTAAAAATTACATAGTATAACGTCCATCTGACAATAACCGTTTTATTTCCGATAATATCAACTCCGTCTTTTTTATTCGTAATTAGACCTATAAAATAAAGTAAAATTATCAAAATAAAATTAAAAATAAATTCTTTCTTACCTAACGCAAGAGTATAGGGCCCGAAAAACCCTTTGCCTAAACTTATAGAACCGTTTAATATGCCTGTGATGACTGACATTAATTCATAGGGTACAAAAATTATCTTTTTTAAAATAGTAAGAGCATCCTGTATGCTGTCTGCCCTGAAAAAAATCCATGCTATACAGACCAGACAAAAAGTTATAAAAATTTGCACTATGTGCCAGCCCCTCTTAGGAGTCCCGTCCAAACTTGCAAGTCGGCAGCGTATCAAAACCCTTGTTCTTATATTTTTTGTTATAAGGGCGGCTATTAAATAAAAAGCATGTATCACACCCCATGCAACAAAATGCAAAGCAGCTCCATGCCATAAACCGCTGATAAAAAAAGTTATCAATAAATTAATGTAATGCCGGCTTATATGTACTTTGCTTCCTCCAAGCGGAATATATAAATAATCTTTAAACCATGTGGAAAGCGATATATGCCATCTCCTCCAGAATTCGGAAATCGATGCTGAAAAATACGGCTTATCGAAATTTTTCATTAAATTAAATCCGAGAACTTTTGCAACCCCTATAGCTATATCCGAATAGCCCGAAAAATCGCAGAAAATTTGAACGGCAAAAAAGAAAGTGGCTACTGCAAGTGCAATTCCGCTGGCATAATTTATATCGGAATATGCTGCTGTTACATATACGGAAAGAGTATCGGCAATAACTATCTTTTTAAACATTCCCCATGCGGCAAGTTTTAAGCCGTCGGTTACCCTTTTATAATCGAACAAGTGATCGGTTTTAAATTGCGGCAGTAAATTTTTTGTCCGTTCTATAGGTCCTGCTACAAGTTGAGGAAAAAATGTAACGAATAATGCATACGTCAAAAAATTTTTTTCCGCCTTGACGGTTCCTTTATACACATCTATAGAATACCCTATTGCTTGAAATGTATAAAAGCTGATACCTACAGGCAGCAGTATATTAAATTTTGGAACGTGTATATCTAAAGAAAATAATGAAAAAATATCGATTAACGTATCTGCAAAAAAGTTATGGTACTTAAAAAAGAAAAGAATGGCAAGATTTATAATAAGACTTGCCGAAAGTATCAGCTGTTTTTTAATTTTTATATTTTTCGGGGGGGGGGGTATTATACTATAATAATTACATCGTTCAATAAAAATACCGCTTAACCACGTTACCGCTACGGAGCACAAAATAAGTAAGATATATGCAAAATTCCGGCAAGCATAAAAGTACAAACTTGCCGCAAGTAAAAGTATCTGCGATACACTATTTTTTTTAATATAGTATACGCAGATAAAATAAAGAAATACAATAACGGTAAAATATATAATAAAATGAAGCGAATTAAAAAGCATGGAAAATATTGTAGCAAAATATGGAACATTATGGAAGAGGGGAATAAATACTTACAACCGTCTCATATTTTTACTCTTTTAACCGTATAACATTACATGCGAGTTTTTTTGCAAGAACGGTATCGTGAGTTACGCAAATTGCCGTTTTATTTTCTTCCTTTACAATAGATAAAAATAATTCGGCAATCTTATGCTTATTTTTATCGTCAAGGGAATCAAAGGCTTCGTCAAGTAAAATAAAGGGAGCGGGATAAGCTAAGGCTCTTGCAAGACCCGCCCTTCTTTGCATTCCTCCGGAAAGTTCGCTCGGAAGAAAATGTATAAAATCGAAAAGGCCTAAAGCATTTAAATAATATAAGGCTCTCTCCTTTTTTTCTTTTTTTAAAAAATAATCCGGCAAGATATATTCAATATTTTGAATTGCAGTTAAATGAGGGATAAGGCGTATATCCTGATATGCAAAAGAGTAATCTCCTGCGGCAATGGCATTTTCAATTATTCCTTTTTTCAGTTTTAAACGCTGCGAAATAATTTTTAAAAGCGTAGTTTTTCCGCAGCCGGATTCTCCTAAAATACAAGTTATTGAATTTAAAGGTATTTCTAAATTAAGATTTTTAAACACTTCGTTTGTCTTGTACGAAAATGCTCCGTTTGTAATTTTAATAGTTTTGTTCATTTAATACCTCAAAATAAAGATGACACTCCTCATAACTTTAAAATTTTGTACGCTGATAGGCATTCCCCGAATGTTTTTTATAAAATAAGTATAGCATAAATTTTAAGTTTTGTCTTGTTTTTATAAAGGTGAGTATAAGAGCTCTTTACAAGCCTGCCGAGTTTTTAAAATAAAACTTTATGACGGTTTTTACAAAAAAGCCGTTATTTAAAAATTATGCTTTCCCGCTATTGACTTTACAAGTAAGAATACTTATATTACATTCATTATTTGATATAATTTAGTTTAAGGAGTTTTTTATGAAATTACACAAAGAATTTAATCAATACTTAGCGGATTTGGCTGTAATTACATTCAAATTGCATAATTTGCATTGGAATGTAAAAGGTATAGAATTTATGGCTATTCATCAATTTACAGAATCGGTATACGACCAAACATTTGATTTTTTCGATGCAATAGCGGAGCACCAAAAAATGTACGGTGTAATGCCGGATTGCAAATTATCCGACTACCTCGCAAATGCGGAAATAAAGGAAGTTGATGCAAAAGCGTTTACGGCTAAAGAAGTTCTTCAGATTGTAAAAAATGATTTGACCGTGCTTCGCAATAAAGCAACCGCCTTATATCATGCGGCTGATGAAGAAAAATGGTTTAGTGCGGCAACCTTGTTTGATGAACACGTTCAATATTATAACAAGCAGCTTTGGTTTATTGAATCTTCATTATAATATGCTCTGCTGAATAATAAATTTACATCAAAAAAGCCGGCGGAAATTCTCCTCCGGGCTTTTTTTAATAAATGTAAAAAAAACGTTATCCCGACAGAGAAGTTTTATTAAAAGTTAAAACTGGAGTAAACGGGTTAAAACTCCTTTTTTATTTATTCAGTAAAAAAATATAAAGCTTTATAGATACATTGCAAAATTTCAATGGGCTAGTAATTATATTGCGGTTATACTATAATTGGCCGCCGCAGCAAGATACATTTTGTTTCGGCAAGGATGGCGAGGAAAATATGCGAATTTTATATAATAATACACGGAAAAAATATTTTTCAATTATGAAAAAACTTATCATCATTTTCGGTTTGGTATTTATTATTGCTTTAATTTTAGAAATAACATCGGCTGTAAGAATTGCCCGTAATGCAATAAAAGAAAAAGTTGCAATTCATCTTATGGATAAGGCTTCGGATGCGGCGGAGATTATTGAAGGAAGATTACAGGTTCTTTTTTTATATTTGGAAAAATTTACTATGCATTCTTATCTTCATACCGATGAGCTTTCTTACGATAAAAAACTTGCCCGTCTTTCAAGCGATATTAAACGCAATGAGCAAATTCTTTCGTTCGCTCTTTGCAATATGCAAGGCATTTGCCATTATTATGGCGGAGAATCCGTAAATGTAAAAGATACCGTATGGTTTTTAAGCGCATCAAATGGAAAAAATTTCGTATCTTCTCCTATAGTTAAAGAAAACGTCGAAAAAGTTGTTATGCATTTTGCCGTTCCCATATATGGAGAAAATAATACCGTTCAGGGAGTGTTGTTTACGGAAATAGACAGTATGTGGCTGGCATCTTTAGCGGGAGATATTGTTATCGGAGAAACGGGAAGCTGCTACATTATGGATAAAAACGGTATGACTATTGCGGGTAAAAATATGGAAAGCGTTCAATCAAAGCTGCTTGCTTCCCATAAACAACACGAAGATTCCGATGCCGTTTCTTCGGCGACAATTACTGCATTTATTCTTAATTCAAAAGAAAAGCAAGTCGATTATTACGATTATAAAGGGAAATCATGGATTGCACTATATACGCCGATAAAGTCTGTCGGCTGGAATGTTATTATAAAGGCCCCTTTAGTGGAATTCACCGGTTCAATTGAAATTATGAGAACGACTATGATTGTTATCGGAATAGTAATAGCTCTTTGCGCAGTAATTTTAATATATATTCTTGCACGAAGAATTACCAAACCGCTGAAAACCGCCGTAGACGCATTAAAAAATATCGCAAACGGAGACGGAGATTTGAGCGTCCGCCTTCCCCTCATAGGAAAAGATGAAATAACGGATATGGCAAAATATTTTAACAGAACGATTGAAAAAATCGGGAATGCCATTTTTTCCGTAACCGAACATACCGGGAAAATGCAGGCTTCAAGTGAAGAGCTTTCAAGCAATATGATTGAAACCGCAAGTGCAATTAACGAAATAAGTGCAAATATAGGCGGAGTAAAACAGCAGGCATTTACACAGTCGGAAAGTGTTGCGGAAACGAAATTGATTATAGAACAAATTATCGGCTTAATAAAAGAGCTTACGGGAAGGATTGAAACTCAAGTTTTAAGTGTAGAGCGTTCTTCGATATCAATCGGGCAAATGGTTGAAAATATTATAAAAGTAACGGAAATGCTTGAAAAAAACAACGAACTTATTAAAGAAGTGTATAAGCAAACCGAAAACGGTAAAAACGGAGCCAGAACCGCAAATGAGATTGTACAGCAGATTGCCGAAAAATCAAATTCCCTTATCGAAGCGAGCGAGGTTATAAGAAATATTGCAAGTCAAACCAACCTTTTATCAATGAACGCCGCAATAGAAGCAGCTCATGCGGGAGAAGCCGGAAAGGGCTTTGCCGTTGTTGCGGGTGAAATCCGAAAACTTGCGGAGGAATCTAATATACAGGGAAAGCAAATAGGCGATGTTATAAAACAATCGCTGCAAATTATCGAAAACATTGTAGTTGCCGGTACGGGAGCCGAAAGGACATTCGGACGGGTTTATGATTTGGTAAAAGAAGTTTCGAATCAGGAAGCGATTATTTTAAAAACAATGCAGGAGCAAAAAAACGGAAACAACAATATTCTTGCCGAAATTAAAAATATCAACACCGTAACGGAGGAGGTAAAAGCAAGCTCCGATGAAATGCATGCAGGCGGAAAAAAGATAGAAAATGAGCTGAAACGGTTGGACGAGCTTACCGCCGTAATTAAAAGCAGTATGAATGAGATGGCAACCGGAGCGGTACAGATAAACAATGCGGTTCAGGAAATAAATGAATTGACCGTAAAAAATAAAGAAAGTATACAATCTCTTGCGGAAGAAATGAAGAAATTTAAATTGTAAATTTTATTTTTTTGTGAAAGAGAATTCCCCGGTTAAATACGCAAGGATTTGCAGGCAGGCTTTAAAAGCCTGCCTATTTTTTTAGTATTTATTATTACTTATTGACTTTTATTATTATTTATGCTATAAAATTTTACATAAACCGTTTACGGTTTAAATTTAATTATAAGGATTAAGCAAAGTGCGAAGATGAGTATTTACCCTCGAAGTAATTTTACTTCATTACAATTCACATAAAAGTGCGGAATTAAGTAAGCATTGCAGGGTAATAGAGTCCGCTTTTGCAAAGCTCCGAGCCCTTCCCGTAAAATAAACCGCCCGATAAAAATACGGCTTACTGTATCCTCCGGTTTGAATTATTCCAAGTTTTGAGTGTAAAACTTATCGAAACATCTTACCTCTTAATCCCATCGGCAGGAGGGATGTATGAAAAAACATCTTACGGTTATTGTAACGGGTGCGGTAATAGGTGTTGCCGCTCTCGCATTGGTTAAATTCGGAAACCCTGCAAATATGGGTTTTTGTATTGCGTGTTTTTTGCGCGATATTGCAGGAGCATTAAAACTGCATAATGCCGCCGCAGTACAGTATATGCGGCCTGAAGTAATCGCTCTTGTACTCGGAGCCTTTGTAATTGCTTTTGTAAAAAAAGAATTTAAACCGCGCGGAGGTTCGGCCGTTTTTACCCGTTTTACACTCGGCTTTTTCGTAATGATAGGAGCCTTAATGTTCTTGGGGTGCCCTTTAAGAATGTTTTTACGTTTGGGAGCGGGCGATATAAATGCAATTTTCGGCCTTATAGGTTTTGTTGCAGGAATTTTTATCGGTGTTGTTTTCTTAAATAAGAATTTTTCTTTAAGCCGCGCTTACAATCAGTCCAAGCAGGAAGGCGTAATGCCGATTATTGTAATTCTTTCCTTCTTTATTTTATTGATTGCATTTCCGTCGGTGCTCATCTTCAGCGAAAAAGGGCCGGGAGCAATGCATGCACCCGTTTTTATTTCTCTCGGTATAGGTCTTGTTGTAGGAGCTTTAGCTCAACGCAGCAGAATGTGTACGGTAGGCGGAATAAGAGACGCAATTATGTTAAAAGATTTTCATCTTTTATGGGGAAGCATTGCAGTTGCGGTAACTGTACTTATAGGCTCCTTAATTTTAGGAACATTTAAATTCGGTATGGCGGAACAACCCATTGCTCACACCGACGGACTTTGGAATGCTTTGGGAATGCTCCTTGTAGGTTGGGCAAGCGTATTGCTCGGAGGCTGTCCCTTACGCCAGCTTATTTTAACGGGCGAGGGCAATACCGATTCCGCAATAACCGTAGCGGGGCTTATGACGGGGGCGGCATTTGCGCACAACTTTGCTCTTGCCTCATCGGGGAAAGGGCCGACAGTTCCCGGAATGATTGCCGTAATAATAGGTTTAACGGTAACGGCATTTATAAGCGTTTATTATTCGGTAAAGAATAAGTAACACACGGGAGTTTTAAGTAATGAAGTTTTTAAAGGAATATCCCATACCTATTGCAGGCTTAATTTTATCGCTTTTTACATTGGGGAATCTTTTACAGTCATACAGTCAAACTTTGCGGCTTATTATAGGTGTCATAGGATTTATCTTTTATGTGATTTATGTCGCGAAATTACTTTTTGAAAATAAAACTTTAAAAGAAGAATTTAAAAACCCTGTAATTGCAAGCGTTTTTTTAACTTTTACAATGGCAACGATGTTATTGGCTGTATATGTAAAACCGTTTTCAAGTACGGTAAGCTATGTAGTATGGTATATAGGAGTGGTAGGGCATGGCTTTTTAATCTTATGGTTTAGTGCCGAATTTTTACTTAAGTTTTCAATCAAAAAAGTTTTTCCTTCATGGTATATCGTATATGTAGGTATCGCCGTTGCAAGTGTTACGGCCCCTGCCGTGCAGCAATTACAAGCGGGAAAAATCTGTTTTTGGATTGCTTTTGTAGGTTATTTTTGTATTCTTCCGCTGGTGTGTTGTAGGGTATGGAAGATAAAAGAAATACCGGAGGCGGCGCAACCTACGCTGATTATTTTATCGGCTCCCGCATCTCTTCTTCTTGCAGGATATATGAATAGCTTTGAACAAAAAAATACGATTATAGTATATTTATTGCTATTTTTTTCCGTTACTTTTTATGTAATTGCATTATACCATTTGCCTAAACTTTTAAAGCTGAAATTTACACCCGGATATTCTGCATTTACGTTTCCGTTGGTTATAAGCGCGTTGGCAACGAAATTGACCGGCGGATACTTTAAACAAAAGGGTATCGATTTTACAATTTTAATAAAAATTGAAGAACTTATCGCTTTTTTGATTGTCGGTTGGGTTTTAGTATGCTACTTGGTATTTTTATTTAAACCGGATAAAAAACCCGAAAATTAAAAATTATTTTATATGATATGGAGAAATTATGAAAACAAAGAATGAGTATTTACAGGAGATTAAAAACACCGCTGAAGAATATTTTAGAAGCGGAACCTTTTTTTGCTCCGAAGCTGTTGTCCAAACTATAAATGATGCTTTGGGAAAGCCCTATAGTGATGACATTGTGAAAATGGCATCAAGTTTTCCGATAGGACTTGGAAAAGCTCAATGCTTATGCGGCGCGGTTTCAGGCGGAGAGATGGCATTAGGGATTGTTTATGGACGCGTAAAAGGCGAACCTATGAATCCTAAAATGTTTGAATATGCCAAAGGTTTACATGACTTTATAAAAGAAAAATACAAAGCAACTTGCTGTAGAGTTATTACTAGACAATGGGCAGGCGATAACTTTATGTCTAAAGAACGTAAAGAGCATTGCATAAGAATAACCGGTGAAGTTGCAGAATGGGTTGCAAATGTATTAATCGAAGACGGTAAATTGAAAACTGCATAATGAGTTTACAAGATGGAAACGGCGGGGGGTGTAAATAAAGCCTGTCATAAGTGCAGCATACTGCCTTGCCGGTTGCCGATAAAGTTTGCCCTTTCAGGCAAACCTCGTATTATTGTATATGGTTTTGCTACACAAAACTATTATGAAAGAATATTTTTCGTAAGTTGAAATTTACTTACAAAATATTTTTATAGGAGAATTTTTATGGCGGAAATTATTGTTGATACGCGCGGGCTTTCCTGCCCCGAACCTGTTGTACGTACAAAAAAAGCATTTGAAAAGCACAGTGCTTTTGATGTTCTCGTTGATAATGAAACTTCAAAAGAAAATGTAATACGCTTTTGTGAAAAAATGAAGGCCGTTACAAAACTTTTTGCCGTCGATGACGGGTGGAAAATTGAAGTTTCAAAATGAATAACGAATACTTAATTACCTTTCATACGCATTTTCAGGCTCTTACCTGTATGCGTATCCTTGAAAAAAACGGGCTTGTAAAAAACGGCTCTGTTGTAATTAAGTTAATTCCCGTGCCGCGAGAAGTAAGTTCAAGCTGCGGCACGGCGGTTAGGCTTAATTTAAAAAAGGATATTGAGTTCGATAAAAATTATTTTAATGAAATCGAACGGGACGAATTTTTTAAACTCGGTGAAGGCGGAAAATACATTCCGGTTTAAAATATTTTAAAATATAAAGAGGGAAAAATATGAGCTGTAATCTTACGGATAAAAATTTCAGTTTAATTAAATCCTCATCGCATTCCGGCTGAGGAGCGAAACTGAGTGCGGGCGCTCTTGACGGTTTATTAAAAAATATTCCCGTTCATTTTGATTCAAAACTTCTTGTAGGTTTTGATACGTCGGACGATGCTGCGGTTTATAAAATAAATAATAAAACGGCTTTAATTTTTACGGCCGATTTTTTCCCCGCCATTGCCGATGAGCCGTATATATTCGGACAAATTGCGGCGGCAAATGCTTTAAGCGATATTTATGCAATGGGCGGCACGCCGAAACTTGCGTTAAACCTTTTGTGCATTTCGGAAAAAATGCCTGAAAGTATTATAAAAGAAATTCTTAAAGGCGGTGCCGAAAAAGTTTTTGAAGCCGGAGCGATTATTGCAGGAGGTCATACAATTTATGATGAAGTGCCGAAATACGGTTTAGCCGTAACAGGATTTGTTCGGCCGGATAAAATTTTAAAAAATTCCGGAGCAAAAGAAGGCGATGTTCTAATTTTAACAAAGCCCATAGGTTCAGGAATTTTAACCACCGCTTCAAAAGCTGAAATGCTGGATTTTGAAGAATTACAAAGGGTTTATAAAACAATGGCTTTTTTAAATGCGGCTGCGTGCCGCGTAATGGTAAAATATGAGGTTAATGCCTGTACCGATATTACAGGTTTCGGACTTTTAGGTCATATTTACGAAATGGGAAAGGCTTCAGGTGTCGGTATTGAAATTTTATATAAAAACGTTCCGCTATTTGACTCGGTAATAGAAAATGCGGAAATGGGTTTTGTTCCTGCGGGAGCATATTCAAATAAAAACTTTATAGGTGATAACATTGAATTTATCGAAACTCCGCGCGCATATCAGGACGCATTGTTCGATCCTCAAACCTCGGGAGGCCTTTTAATTTCGGTGCCGGAATATTGCGCGCAAAAATTATATGAAGAGCTTTGTAAAAATTTACAAGACTCCGTTTGCGGTAAACCTGCAATTATAGGATATGTTGTAAAACGAAAAGAAAAAATATTAACGGTAAGATAATTTAAAAAATAAAAATCTTACATGTTTAAAACGGTAAATATCCCTGATTAAAATAATCCGGGTTATTATATAGGAGATTATATGAAAACAAGATTTTTAAGTCTAATGATGCTAATCATTCTTTTAGCAGCAACTGCATGTTCAAAAAACGAACAAACAAATTCTACCGTTTCAGCGGAAACGATAAAGATGAGTATTTCCGATGTGGATTTGAACGACCCGAACATTGATGAAATGTGGAAAAAAGAACCGCGCTACGGAACGCCTATACAGTTTGCCTTTAACGGCGGTTTGTGCACGTCGGCATTGGGAGTAAATTTGGTACACGGTTTTTTTGCAAAACAAGGATTAACCGGGGAAATAAAAAATATGCCGAGCCCCTTTGATGCTTTAGGTACGGGAAAAGTAGACGTTATGGCTACTCACATTTCGGAATCCGTTGTACCTGCAATTAACGGAATCAATATGGTATTTACAAGCGGTGTAAACACGGGGTGTAAAACTCTTTTTGTATTAAAAGATTCTGCAATTAAAAATACAAAAGACTTGGAAGGACAAAATGTCGCAATTCACGATGCAATCGGAGGTTCGGATCATAATATAATTTTACGGTTTTTAGCCCGTGATAGTGTGGATTATTCAAAAGTAAAATTCAAAAATGTTGAAACTCTAACGACTATTGAAGCAATGAAGCGTGGTGAAATTCAAGCATCGATTTTCAGTGACCAGTTTGCACAGCAATTTATTGATAACGGTACATTGCGTGCCATTAGATCGATAACCTTCGATGACGATTTTAAAATCGAACCTTGCTGTATTTTAATTTTAAATAAAGATTTTGTAGAACAAAATCCGATTACGGCAGCAAAAATTACAAAGGCGCATAAAGAAGCAAGTTATTGGATGGAAGAAAACAAAAAAGAAGCTGCCGAAATTATTTCCGCAAATAATTGGGGTTCCGTAAATCCGGAAGTTAATCAATATTTTTTGGAAACATATAATCTGAAAATTTCAGATGAGGCAACCGAAAAAACTTTAATTGACGTTATAAATGCTTATAAAACTTTCGGTTTGATTAAAAAAGATGCCGATACAACGGAGCTTTTAAATAAAATTTGGAAACCGATGAGAAAAAATTAAAAAGATTTATCTTTAGCGGTTAAAATACACCGTTAAAGAGCCGTCAACCTTTAAAATCCCATAATTTTTAAGGTTGACGGATTGATATAATTGGTAATAGAGAAAATGCAAATAAAAAGAAATATCATTGCTTTATTTATAACGGGTTTAGGAATAGTATTGTCGTTAATACCGTTTGTATTTGCGCCGGTATGCCCTATGACAAAAAACGGAATGTATATGACGTGCCGTTACAGCGGACTGTTGGTAATGTATATCGGTACGGCAATTGCCGTTACCGGCATTATAGAAATTTTTATAAAAAATAAAATTATTTTAATCGTATTAAATTTAATAACCGCAAGCTCATCTCTTGCAGTACATTTAATTCCGCATAAGGTTGTTAAAATTTCTTTCGGTATAAATAAAGACGGCTTCCCCAGATTTTTCGGAATTTGCGGCAGCCCTTCTATGGAATGCGTTAAACATAACACATTTATAATTACCTCAATTATTGCTTTAATAATTTTACTCCTTTCAGCAGGTAATATCGTATATTTACTCATTAAGAAAAATTATGGGAAAAAATTATGAAAAAACCGAATAATTTGACACAAGAACAGCTACATGAAATTGAACGACGGTCTAAAACAAAAGCGGGGAAATTATTGGATACCGTTATTTTACTTTTACCTTCACTCATTTTATCGGTATCTCTTTGGGAATATTATTATCTTCCTAATTTTGCCGGAAAGACGAGCACAAACATATACGGATTCTTTTTAGGAATTCAATTATGTGTTTTTTTTATTCTTGCGGTTTGTTCGTTTTTTATAAAAAAATTATATTACAAAATAAGAGCGGCAGCCCCATTTGCATCTTTTGTATATTTACTTTTAACCGTTTATGATTATGCAGCGTTAAAAACCGATGCGGTTCCGTTGCCTTACTTTCCATGGATTGACCATATTTTTAATGCTATGCTTGAAGATAGGGCTTATCTTTGGGACTGCATAAAAAATTCTTTAAAACTCTTATTTACGGGATATTTTTACGGAGTTATAATAGGATTAATAACCGGCATTGCATGCGGTTACAGCAGATTTATAAATTATTGGATTTCCCCTTTTATGAAACTGTTAGGAGCAATTCCTTCGCTTACTTGGATTCCGGTTATAATGGTTTGGTCGCAAACCCTTTTTCAAGGAGCCGTAATCGTTCTTGCCTTCGGTGTATGGTATTCCGTTACAATGGCAAGTTATATCGGTATAAAAAACATCGACAAATCCTATTATGAAGCGGCAAAAACTCTCGGGGCTACGGAGCATCAATTGATTTTAAAAGTTGCAATACCTTCCGCACTTCCGCATATCTTTCAAGGTCTTTTACTCGGAATGTCTTCCGCATGTCTTGCTCTTTTAGCCGCCGAAATGATGGGGGTTGAATCGGGGTTAGGCTGGTACATTTCTTGGCAGCGCGGCTGGGCAAAATTTTCAAATATGTACGGAGCCATAATTATAATTTGTATAATTTTCGTTGTTGTAAATTTTACGTTAAATTATCTTAAGAAAAAAGTTTTAAAATGGCAGGAGGGAGTAATACAATGAGCAAATCGGAGTTAGTATTAAAAAATATTTCTAAAATTTTTCCAAGCAGAAATAATAAGGGTACGACGGAAGCTTTGCACAATATAAATTTAAAAATTGAATCCGGAGAATTCGTCTGTATAGTAGGACCTTCCGGCTGCGGAAAATCTACAATGCTTAGACTTGTTGCAGGGCTTGTTCCGATTACACAAGGAGAAATTACTCTTAACGGAAAAAAAATAGAAGGAACAAGCATCAATCGCGGTATGGTTTTTCAAAAACACGCTCTTTTCCCGTGGCTGACTCTTAGACAAAACGTCGAGTTTGCATTTAAATTAAAAGGTAATGTAAAAGAAAAAAAAGAAGAAGTAGATAAATTCATCGATATGATTGGAATGAAAGAGTTTGAAACTTTTTACCCGCATCAGCTTTCAGGAGGAATGGCTCAGCGCGTTGCACTAATCAGAACAATGATTACAAAACCTGAAGTGTTTTTACTTGATGAACCGTTAGGAGCATTGGATGCTTTTACAAGAATGAATATTCAGCATGAACTTTTGGAAATGTACGGAACAAATAAGAATATGATGTTTATGCTTGTTACCCACGATGTAGATGAGGCTATTTATCTCGGTACACGTGTAATAGTAATGGCTCCGCGTCCTGGCATAATTAAAGACGATGTAAAAATCGATATGGACTATCCCAGGAACCGTAACAATGATAAATTTATAGAATATCGTAAACATATTTTAGAAGTATTGGAATACGCGGACTAATCTTTATGAATAAAAAAATTGATACGTTTTTTTTAGTTAAAGCGAACATAAGTAAAAAACCTATTAGAAGTATATTGCTTATTACAATAACTTCAATATTTATTGTATTTTTATTTTGCGGAAGCGTTTTTTTGTCAGGCTTTTCTAAGGGATTAAGCAGTCTATCCGACCGTTTGGGTGCTGATATAATTTTAGTTCCCGACGGATATAAAACTAAATTTGAAAGTATTATATTAAAAGGAGAGCCTTCGGAATTTTATTTACCCGAAGAAGCATTTGATAAAATAAAACAAATTGAAGGGATAGAAAGTATAACATATCAACTTTATATTGCAACTCTTCAGGCATCTTGTTGTTCGTTCCCTGTACAAATAATCGGAATAGACTATAAAACGGATTTTTTAATAAAACCGTGGCTTAGAAAAAATTTAAGTAAAAACCTAAATGATAACGAAGCTGTGGTAGGTTCCGGTGTTGAAGGAGAGCCGGGAGCAATAATAAAATTTTTCGATAAAGAACTTTCCGTAAAAGGTAAACTCAGCCAAACAGGAACGGGTTTTGATTTTGCGGTATTTGTTAATTTAGATACCGCTTTAAAATTAGCAAAGAAAGCGGAGGCTGTTAAAATTATTAAACCCGTTTCCGAAAATAAAATTTCAGTTATTCTCCTAAAAGTTAAAAACGGATATAATCCGGTTGATGTTTCCAATTCGATAATCAGACAATACCCTAACTATAATCTCTTTCCTATATTCGGTAAAAAACTGATAGGTCAAATATCCGATAATTTAAAAACATTGTCTAAATACATATACGGTTCTATCGGTGTAATATGGATATTATCGGCATTATTACTTGCTGTAGTTTTTTCCGCAATTATCAATGAGCGCAAAAAAGAATTAAGTATACTCAGAATATTAGGCGCTTCCAAACAACACTTACTTAATATAATATGTTTTGAAGCATTTTTAATCGGCTTATACGGTGTAATTACGGGATTAATATTCAGCCTGATAATTACATTAAGTACGGTTCCTTTAATACAAAAAAATTTAAATTTTCCGTTTTTAACTCCGAATATATTTTTGCTTATTTTTATAGCACTGTTTAGCGGTATTATCGGAACGGCATCCATTTGTTTTTCCGGTTTTCTTTCTTCAAAAAAAATAGCTGAAAATGAGGCTTATCTGACTATGAGGGAAACCGAATGATTTTAAAACTTGAACAATTAAAAAAAACGTATTTACGCGGAAAAGAATTTAATGCAATTGACGGTGTAAATTTAACAGTAAACAAAGGAGAGTTTATAAGCATAATCGGTAAAAGCGGAAGCGGAAAAACTACATTGCTTAATTTAATTTCAGGTGTACTTATTCCTTCAAGCGGAAAAATTTTTATCGAAGGTAAAGAAGTCTCCCGTCTTTCCGATACGGAAAAATCTTTTTTACGTAACGATATAATAGGCTTTATTCCTCAAACTTCAGTAACTCTTTCTGCATTAACCGTTATCGAAAATATATGTTTGCCGTTTTATTTAAATAAGCGTAACGGAAATGTAATGGAGAGAGCGGAGTATTTATTGAATAAATTTGGTATTGAGCATTTAAAAAATGTGTATCCTAAAGAACTGTCCGGAGGAGAATTAAGAAGAGCTGCAATAGCACGGGCATTGGTTAATTCTCCTAAAATAATTTTAGCCGATGAACCTACCTCCGATTTGGATATAGAAAACACAAAAGAAGTTTTAAAAATTTTACAAGCAATAAATAAAGAAAATAATACGACAATAATTTTAGTAACGCATGAGTTACTTGCTTTAAAATATTCAAAAAACGTATACACGATGATTGACGGAAAATTAATTGAAGGCAACGCCTTAACGGATACGGAAAATATTTACACTTAAATTATAGGAGAGAGTATGCAAACTTTACCGCAAAACAACGGATTTAAACTTCCCGCCGCCTTTGAAGAATTTACGGAAGCAAGGAGGGAAGGGTTTATTAAAATGAAAAACTTAAAAGAATCGGGCAAAAAAGTCGTCGGTGTTTTTTGTACATACACCCCGCTTGAAATTATTTATGCGGCAGGTCTTATTCCCGTATCTTTATGTTCTTCAAGTAACGAGGCGATTAAGCATTCGGAAGCGGACTTACCTAAAAATCTTTGTCCGTTAATTAAAGCAAGCTACGGAGTTGCCGTAAGCGATACGTGTCCTTATTTTTATTTTGCCGATTTAATTGTAGGTGAAACCACCTGCGACGGTAAGAAAAAAATGTATGAGCTAATGGGTAAAATAAAAGACACTTACGTTTTACATTTGCCGCAAAATTATACCGAAGGGTCTTCTTTTACACTTTGGTTAAATGAACTTAATAAATTTAAAAACGCGCTTGAAAAAAAATTTAATGTAACAATTACCGACGAGGATTTACGAGCGGCAATACGTAAAGGAAATGAAGAGCGCATTAATTTAAAGAATTTTTTTGAACTCGGCAAATTGATTCCGGCTCCTTTAACCGGAGCAGATATGAGTGCAATTTACGAAGGCTTCGGATTCAGTTTCGACCGTGAAAAAAAGAATTCGGACTTAAAAGCGAAAACACAAGAAATATATGAGCGTTGGGAAAAAGAATTAAAGGGGACAAAATCAAAACGCCCGCGAATCTTAATTACAGGCTGCCCTGTACTCGGTGTACGGGAAAAAATTTTAAAAACAATTGAAAAATCCGGGGGTGATATTGTAGTTTACGAAAATTGCAGCGGTGTGCGGGAAAAAATGGAATTGATAGATGAATCTATTGAGCCCATGGAAGCCATAGCCGAAAAATATTTAAATATTTCCTGTTCCGTAATGACACCAAACCCTAAACGTTTTGAAGATTTAAATACATTAATCGATGAATACAAAATAGACGGCGTAATAGAAATTGTTTTACAAGCCTGCCATACATTTGCAATAGAATCAACTTCGGTAAATAAATTCGTTACCGAAAAAAAAGGAAAGCCTTACATGTACATAGAATCCGATTATTCAATGAACGATATAGGTCAGGTTTCAACGAGAGTGGAAGCTTTTTTGGAAATGTTGTAAATTTTCGACTGTTATCTATTTTAATACCTTTTTAACACCTTAAAAAAAATCCATCTCTATACTAAAATATTTTTTTTAAGTATATTAAATATGTATGAAAACTATTAAATTATTATTTTTATTAACAAGTTTAGCGGTAATTACCTCGGCAGGCTGTGCGAGTATGTATGTACGCGGTTCAAATCCGGTGCAGCGGGCTGTCTCTGCCGCCGAACTTATTATTGACGGAAACGTTTCGGATGATTATATAAAAGTATATAAAACCGAAACCGCAAAAGCCGAAGCGAGTATGACCGCTATGCTCGATAAAGCGGAACAAAACAATATATACTATGCCGATATTGCCGATAATATTTCCGATTGGATTTTACTTTATCAACGAATTCTTACCTTACAAAAAATGTACCCGGAAGGTTTAAAAGGAAAAAGCGAATTTACGGTATTTGAAGCGAAAGATTACAGCGGCTTAAAAGATAAGGCTTATACGAAGGCAACGGAAGCCTTGTACAATGAGGCTCTCCGTCTTGTAAAATCGTCCGCAAACGATTCTCAAAAAATAGAAAAGGTATTAACTTATTTAAAACGGGCAAAAAAATATTCTCATCATCTTGATAATGAAATAAATTCGCTGGGTGCGGAGGTAACTTATAATGCCGCCGAAGCCCTTTTTTATACGAATAAACCCGAAAGCCTGCTTAAATCTTACAAATATTATATGCTTGCCGATTCATGGATTTCCGATTATAAGGGAAGTTTAGGAAAGGCTCGAAATGCCGAACAAAAAGCGGCGCGTCTTTATATTGACGAAGGCAACTATAATATGAGCTTAAAAGACTACGCCGCCTTCCGTCGGGCAAAACTTTCTTATCAAAAGGCCGAAAACATAATACGGGGAATTGCCGCAAGAGAACTTGATGAAGTTAATAAGAAACTTACCGTAAGACTTGCAATCGTTATTAAAGAAAACGGCTATTACAATGAAGAAAGCAAAATAGCCTATGCCGTAAAATCCGAGCTTGCCTCGTCAAATTCGGGGCCTGAAATAATAGAAATAAATTTTATTAAACGGAACGGAAACTATATTTTGGATTTTATCGACATAAGGAATGCCGACTTGGTTTTTGCCCCCGCCGATAACTACGGAAAGGTTAAAGAAATATACGGCCCCGTTAATATTTCGCGTACTGCGGTTTCAAAAACCGTAAACGGAATTTTATACACGGGGGAAATAACGGAGCAAAGCCAAACCGTAACCGTTTATGCCCAAAACGATTTTATACTTTATGATGTAAGGTCGTGGAGAAAAACCGAACAGCGTTATTTTACCAATGAAACAAATAAGCTGACTAAAAACTTTACGCTGAGACAATACGCCGGAGCGCCCCAAGCGAAACCGGATAATTTTGACCCGGGATTTTTATATATTGCGGGACAATATAACAGATTTTTCCCGGAACTTATGCAAGCCGACAATTTTTCGCAGCTTCTTACAAATTACGGCTCTCTTACCCCCTTGGGAAAAGAGTTGTGTAATGCCGTTAAAAATTTACAATACTCGGACAAACCCGGCCGATAAGTCCGCAAACCGCCGCCTGTAAGACATAAAAGCGGCGGTTTTTATTTTAAAATCGTACAAAAATACCGATTTGAATCAAAATTCGGTGAAAAAAGTTACATTTTTTTGTAAAAATCTCCAAATTTTTTAAACTTTCACTTGAAATTAAATAAAAACAGTGATATAGTGCTTTATGTAATATGCGGGATACATATTACAAATCTTACATAATAAAAGTTGTAAGAAAGGAGATTTATATGAAACGTAAATTATTTTTGGCTGTACTTTTTGCTTTTACGGCAACTGTACTTTTTGCACAGGCGGAATTTGGAGGTAGTGTTACTTCTCTGGAAAGCGAAAAAACTGCGGAACTTTTTACAAATGAAATCGATGACGCGTTTAACGTTTCGCCCGGTTTCGGCGGCCTTGCCAACAAGCTTATTTATGCGGGTGTGGCGAACCCTCATCAATTGATGGGTTCGGGTACTAATAATTTATTTACTTTCGGTTATTATACTCCCGAAGGTAAACTTCCATTGTCCGTTTATTTCGATATAAGCGGCATGGCTTTAAGCACCATAGACCGAGGCTCCAAAACCGACAAAGTTTGGAATGATAACCAGCACTCAAGCCTTATTAGGGAAACTAAGACCTCCCACAACTGGATGCCTATTTTTAATAAATTAAATACAAATACTCAAATTTTATTGGGCTTGGGAAACGAAAAAGCCCTGGGTATAAAGATTGCCTTTAATTCTAATGCAAATAATATTTTAGCCCAAAATTTTGAAAAAATAGTTATAAAGGATTATCTTGACCCGAATAATAATTCCACGGAAATTAAAAAAAATATAAACCCTGCCATTTTAGGTACCCCCCCCCCCCCTCGCTTTAGATACAATTTCGGGAGCCGGAACGATGTCTACCGAATTCGGTTTGGGAATTCCCTTCGCCTTCGCTGCGGGAAATATGGAACATGTTGTAGAGCCCTATATAGGTTCCGAAATAATAAGAAGAAATGCTTCATACAGCAAAAAAACTTCAAGCGATGACATTAAATTTAAGGTAACGGACATGACCGCAACGACGGTTTTTGGAGCCAGATACGACGTTGAAATGCCCGCCAAACGGGAAGACGATAAATGGTCTTTCGGCGGAAGTTTTTTTGTTAATGTAAAAACGGCAACAAAGAGAGCAAGCTACGAAGACAAGGATAATGCCCTTAAGTATGCATACGATATGAAGCCGGGAGCGGGCTTTACGCTTACCGGTAAGGCTGCCCGCCTCTTTAATTTTAATTCGCCCGAAAAAACGGTGCTGTTTAAAATTAAGCCCACCGCCGAACTCTCTTTTGAACTGGCAAGTTCCAACCGTGGAAATAAAACAACCGACTCATCGACCAAACCTTTATCTACGAGTACTACCACTACAGTAAAAGGGACGGAAACGTTAGAGAGAACCTACGGTTTGAATATTTCCGTTCCTACGGGCTTAAGAATTCTTCCCGCCAATTGGAAAGTGGGCTTTTTATTGGGAGCCACTCCTGAGGCCAAATTTGAGCTTAAGGCTTCAGGCAGCGTGGATAAACACGGTAAACACACTACCGTTTCTGGAACGGGCCTCTCATCGGCAGGATATGAGCTGACTCATACCGTAGGAGGAACCCGTATGCTTAGTATTTCATTCAGCGAGAAACACATGCTCGGTATAACAATTCCCTTCGAGTCGGGTGCTCACCTGGATATTTCCGTAAACGGCGAAAACCTTTGGAAGTTTGAAAGTTTAAAAATACAGGCCGTTATCCCTCTGGCTTCTAAAAAATAATTAATTATCCTTATCCTAACATTAAAAGGAATTCCCTTCGGGGAATTCCTTTTTTTTTATTTTTCTTTAAAAATTTTATACAAAAGACCTTTTTTTCCGCATAATAATAAGTGAAGGGGAGGGTATAGGTACCGTGCCGCCTCCTTTAATTAAAAGCCTTTTCGGGCAAAACTTTAAGGAGATGTTTAAAATGAAATCGCTTAACTCGCTTATTATTGAAGGTAATATGGTTCGTCAGCCGGTTTTAAAAACTACGCCCAACGGTACGCCGCTGTGTACGTTTTCCATTGCCGCAAACAGAAATTTTAAAAAAGATGATGCCTTTGTGCAGGAAACTTCGTATTTCGATGTTGAAACGTGGTCCAATCTTGCAAAACTTTGCAATCAAAACGGTTCAAAGGGTCGCGGTGTAAGAGTTGTAGGAAGAATTAAGCAAGACCGCTGGGTGGGTGCCGACGGTAAAAATTACAGCAAGGTAAAAGTCGTTGCGGAACACGTAGAATTTAAACCCGTTTTTAAAACTTCGGGCAATCAATTATGTAAAACTGCCGACGACCGATTATTCGAAGCCGCCGCCTGTCCGAGTGAATTAAAGGAGGAAATGCCTGTCGAAGAAGAAATAATAATCTTTTAAAAAGAGAGGGGCGGGCAAAGTTAATTTTTTTCTTTGCCCGGCCGTTTAACGGACGGGGAGGAAAGGCTTTTACGTGTTCATTTTATTGATTAAACCGGCTAAATAACCCGCGCCGAAACCTTAACTACACTTATACCCGAAGCGCAGGAATTAAGCATTGCCAAAAGGGCGGCAAGCCCGTTAAAACTTGAGCCGTAACCTACGCTTGTAGGCAATGCAATCACCGGTTTTGCGACAAGTCCGCCTATAACGCTTGCCAAAGCCCCTTCCATACCGGCTGCGGCAATTATTACATTTGCAGTTTGAATAAGCTCCAGCTTATCCAATAAACGGTGTAAGCCTGCGACTCCTATATCATAAAGACGCTCTACCTTATTACCGTAAAGTTCTGCGGTAATTGCAGCTTCTTCCGCCGCATAAATATCGGCCGTTCCCCCCGTACAAACCGCTATTACCGATTCGGTTTTCGGCAAGGGTTTCCGCTCGATTACAGCAAGACGCGGAACTTCGTAATACACCGCATCGGGAGCGGCTTCTTTAATTGCGGTAAAGGCCTCGGGGCTTACACGGGTTGCCAAAATATTTTCCTGTCCGTTTTGCAACATAGTTTCCGTAATTTTTTTAATATGCGGAATTGCTTTACGCTCGCAATAAATAACTTCCGGAGCACCGGTACGTATTCCGCGATGAAAATCGATTTTTGCAAAATTTAAATCCGCATAAGGCAAATTTTTAAGCTTTTCCAAGCCGCCTTCAACGGAAAGAGAGCCTTTTTGTATATCTTCAAGTATGCTCTTTAAATATCCGGTTTGCATAAAAAAAGTTTACACTCCGTAAGTAATCCAAATTAAAATATAGCCTATCGCTACCGCAACTAAGGTATACGGCACGCTTAACTTCATAAATTCCGAATTTTTAACTTGGTAACCTTCGCCGCGTAAAATTCCCAGCGATGTAATATTTGCGGAAGCTCCTATAGGCGTAATGTTTCCTCCGAGGGTTGCGCCTGACAGCAGTCCGAAAAATAAAATCGGAGAAGCAATTCCCAAATTTGTAGAAAGTATTTCGATAATGGGAATCATTGCCGCAACATACGGAATATTATCGACAAAGGCTGAAATTAAAACCGAGCCCCAAACAATAATCGTATAAATTAAAAACACATTATTGCCCAGCTTTAAAAATCCGTCCGCAATTGCTTTTATAACGCCCGCTTCCGTTACGGCGGCTATTACGATAAAAAGTCCGGCAAGTAAAAATAAGGTTTCAAAACTGAGCTCTTTTTTTACGGTTTTTAAAATTTCAAAATTTTTATTCTTTATAAGATTATAAATAATACCTGCGGCTAATAAACTTATGCAAATCAGCCCGTTTACGATTTCAGGTTTTTTATCTTCGGGTAAAAAAGAAGCGCCTATCATCAATATTACCATTACTATTAAAAGAATTGACGGAAAATAATCGGTAACTTTTACCGGTTCAACCTTATCGGGTTTTTGATTTGCTTTACGAAAAATAAAATAAATAATTGCGGTAGCGGCAACGGCGGAAATTTCAACTGCAAAAAAAAGCGAGGGTTTACCTAAATACCAAAAAAAATCGAAAAAGGTCATATTTAATTGGCTGCCTAAAAGAATTGAAGTGGTATCTCCCACAAGCGTTGCGGCACCTTGTAAATTTGCTGAAATCGAAATTGCTATAATCGGTTTTACGGGAGGAATATTCAGTTTTTTTGAAAGAACAACCGCAATGGGAGCAAGCATTAAAACGGTTGCAACGTTATCCATAAACGCTGAAATAAACCCTGCAAATAATGAAAGACAAACTATTATCCATTTTACATCGGGAACATTGTTAATAATTTTGTCGGCAATCCGCTGCGGCATTTTAGATTCCGTAAACAGGGCGACAAGTCCCATTGTTCCCGCAATCATTAAAATAACGTTCCAGTCTATTGCAAAAAAAACTTCATTATACGGCAAAATACCGAGTATAACGAAAAGCAATGCCGAAGAACAGGCAATAATCGGCCTGTAATTTGTCAATGTAATCATTAAAATATAAGTAATACAAAATAAGACGGACGGTATGATAATAGGGTTTGAAATCATTCTCTTTTCTCCTGGGTTTATCTAGTTATTACCGTAAATTGAAGAATTTGTCAATCGGGGGCAGATAAAAGAAATATTGAATGTTGACATCATACCTTCCTTATGTTAAACTGTTATTTATGATGGATTTCAGCCGGAAACTGCCTATCGGTGTGCAGAGTTTTAAAGTAATGCGCGATGACAGCTATCTTTATGTGGATAAAACAGAATTTATTTTCCGCCTTGCCGATTCCGGACGCGTTATTTTTTAAGCCGACCGCGCCGCTTCGGGAAAAGCCTTTTTCTTTCAACGCTTGCGGCATATTTTTTAGGGCAAAAAGAATTGTTTAAAGGGCTTGCAATCGAACGGTACGAAAACACAAAAAAAGAGCCGTGGCGGGAATATCCCGTTTTTTATCTTGATTTTAATGTAGGAAAATACAGCGAACAAACCGCTCTTGATGAGAGGCTTAATTTATTCTTAAAGGATATCGAAAAAGAATACGGAATAGAAAATGCGGAGCAAACTTCCTTTGCTTCAAGATTTGAAGCCGCATTAAAAGCCGCTTATAAAAAAACGGGTAAGCAGGTGGTTTTCCTCGTTGACGAATATGATAAACCTCTTCTTCAAACAATGGGAAAAAACGAACGCTTAAACGAAGAGTACCGCAACACGCTTAAAGCCTTTTATTCCGTTTTAAAAAGCTCAGACCAATTTATCCGATTCGCATTTTTAACGGGCGTTACCAAATTCAGTAAGGTAAGCATTTTCAGCGATTTAAACAATCTTCACGATATAAGTATGCTTCCCGATTATTCAAGTATTTGCGGCATAACCCAAACCGAACTTGAAAAAAACTTTGAACCTGAAATTAAAAATTTAGGTGAAGAAAACAATTTAACTTATGAACAAACTCTTGCAAAATTAAAAAAGACTTATGACGGCTATTTATTTTGTCAAAAAACGATTTCAGTTTATAATCCGTTCAGCATTTTAAGCGTTTTAAGCGGGAAACTTTTTAAACATTATTGGTTTAAAACCGGGACACCAACTTTTTTAGTCGATTATTTGAAAGAGGGGCACTATTATATTCCCGACTTGGACGGAGGAATCGAACTGAACGAAGCAAGCCTTGAAACCTATCGTGCCGAGGCTAAAGAGCCCTTGCCCATTTTATTTCAGGCGGGCTACTTAACAATAAAAGAATATATCGATGAAGCGGGCTTATACCGGTTGGGCTTTCCGAATGATGAAGTGCGCTACGGTTTTTTGGAAAACTTAATTCCCGCATATACGGCTCTAAGACCGAGCGATACGGGAGTTTCGATTTGGGAGTTTACAAAAGATATAAGAGCGGGAAATGTGGACGGTTTTATGGAGAGAATAAAGGCCGTTATTTCCGGTATTCCTTATGACAGTTTCAGTAAAAAAAATGCGTCATTAAGAGAGCAAAATTATCAAGCAGCCGTTTACCTCATATTCGCTTTAATGGGGCAGTTTGTAGAAACCGAAGTACATTGCGCCTTGGGAAGAGCCGATTGTGTAGTGCAAACGGAAAATGCGGTTTATATTTTCGAATTTAAGCTGGGAACAAAGGGAAGTGCCGATGAAGCGATAGAGCAGATAAAAAAGCAAAATTATGAAGGGAAATACAAGGCTTCCGGAAAACCTTTGTGCTTATAGGCGCGGGCTTTGACGTAAGAAAGAGAACTGTAAAAGATTGGAAAACGGTTAGGGTGTAAGTTAAAAAAAAAGCCTGAGCAATATATGTATATTCCTTCTTACTTTATTAAAAAGGTATAGCTATGGGTAAAGATAAAACCGTTTCAATAAAAATTTATACGGGAATACAAATAGAATTGTATGATGTAGACACCGATGAAGTACATCTTCTTAAAGGAAAACCCAGAAATGTGTTTCGAATAGATTATTGCAAACACGGGCTTTTGGAAGGAGAATTTGAAAATACTACATTTTCGTATTTAGGTGAAAAAGAAACGGCTATAAATTATGAAAGACTTGCACTTTTAAAAGCGTTTTTCCCTTTAAAAATTTATAAAGGAATAAGCATTTTATTTTTTTTAGATGAAATAGACTCTCAATTTAAAGACATTGCAAATTCTTTTTCCATCGATATTGAAAAAATTTGTAATAAACTTAATTTAAAAGACGGTTGGTATAAAATAAAATCAAATTCCGAAATTACGGCCATTATGGAAAAAATGTACGATGAAAATAATTTTGCACGTATTGATTATTTAAAAATTAAAATTTTGGAAATATTACATTTACTCGGTGTAATAACTTCAGCCGAATATTGCAAAAAAGCCTTATATTCCGGTTATCATATAAACAAAGTAAAAAAAATTCACGAGTATGCCGTAAACAATCTTGATTCAAATATTTCATTTCAGAATTTGGTAAAAGATGAAGATATGAGTTATACGATTTTTCAAAAACTGTTTAAGCAGATGTACGGTGAAGCTCCCTATTCATATTTAAAAAAATATAAACTTAAAACCGCCGCCTTTTATATTTCTTCTACAAACCGAAAAATTACGGACATTGCATTGAGCTGCGGTTATACAAATGCAAGTAAATTTGCGGAAGCATTTAAAACCCTCTACGGAACGCCGCCTTTACAATACAGGAATAATATTAAAAATCGCATGGATGAAAGTCAACTTGCAGGATTATAGAACTGTATAACAGTTCGTATAATTGCATATTTTCCTAAAAAAATACCAATTCGGATTATATTTAACTAAAATGGAGTAGAAATATACATACATTTTTATTATAGTAAACTCAAGGCAACATTGTGTTTTAATAGGAGGTTTATTTTAATCGGTGCTGTTACACCGATTAAAAACACTGCCCGAGTTTGCCTGAAAAACAGTTTTGCAAACTCGCATTATTATATGTGCTTTTTCACTTACGTTGCAAAAGCACAAAAATTCTGCAATCCTCGACTTTTGATAAAGTCTGCGGTTGCAGAATTTATAGGAGGTTTATTTTAATCGGTGCTGTTACACCGATTAAAAACACTGCCCGAGTTTGCCTGAAAAATTGTTTTGCAAACTCGCATTATTATATGTGCTTTTTCACTTACGTTGCAAAAGCACAAAAATTCTGCAATCCTCGACTTTTGATAAAGTCTGCGGTTGCGGAATTTATAGGAGGTTTATTTTAATCGGTGCTGTTACACCGATTAAAAACACTGCCCGAGTTTGCCTGAAAAACAGTTTTGCAAACTCGCATTATTATATGTGCTTTTTCACTTACGTTGCAAAAGCACAAAAATTCTGCAATCCTCGACTTTTGATAAAGTCTGCGGTTGCAGAATTTATAGGAGGTTTATTTTAATCGGTGCTGTTACACCGATTAAAAACACTGCCCGAGTTTGCCTGAAAAATTGTTTTGCAAACTCGCATTATTATATGTGCTTTTTCACTTACGTTGCAAAAGCACAAAAATTCTGCAATCCTCGACTTTTGATAAAGTCTGCGGTTGCGGAATTTCTATGGAGGTTTTTATGAAACGGATAATTTTATTTTTATTTTCTATAGCGGTATTGATGTTGTGTTCCTGCACTTCCGAAGAAAAGGCGGAAGATGAAAATACCGTACTTAAAATAGGAGCCGTTAGAGATTTTAAACAGTCCAAAGAAGGTTCAACCTTGGTATTCGATACGCTTTTAAAAGTTACGCCCGATTACAGACCGCTTCCGAATATTATCACGGAATGGGAGCGCAATGACACGGCAACGGAATATACTATTACTATGCGTACCGATGTACGGTTCTCTGACGGAACACCTCTTACGGCACAAACCGTAAAATGGGATATTGAATATGTTGCTCCGATTATGTGGTGCGGGTTTTCATATTTACTTAAAGAAGTATCGGTTGTAGATACTGAGCATTTAAAAATTACACTTACGGCACCGTATTATTTTTTGCCGCACGACCTTGCTCTTGTAACCGCAATAAAAGAAAACGGAATCGATTCCGCAATGAATATAACGGATTTTACCGGAACCGGTGCATATATTTTAAAAGAATATAATGAAGGTCAATCGGCTTATCTTGTAAAAAATCAATCATACTGGAATAAGAGTATCGCATATACAATTGAAAATGTAGAATGGATTGTTATTTCCGATGACACTACAAGGGATTTGGCTTTATCATCGGGACAAATTGATGTACTTGGAATAAGCGAGCATTATCTGTCAATACAATATCCGTCTGTTGACGATTTAATAAAAGTAAAAAAAATGAGTTTTATTGCGGAACCTGCCGAAGTTTTTACTTCATTGATGAGTATCGGTTTTAACTGGAAAGAGGGGTTTTGCAGCGATAGAGAATTACGCAGAGCGTTGGAATACGGTATAAACCGCAGGGTTTTGGTCGATACGCTGTTTTTCGGCATACCCCAAGTTTGCGGTCATCAATTTAATCCCGCTTTTATAGACGGTCCGCAAAACGAAAAACCGTATTATTATGATTTTGAATTGTCAAAAAAAATATTAAAGGAAGCGGGTTACAGCGATACCGATAATGACGGCTTTATAGAAAAAGACGGAAAAAAAGTTATTCTTAAATTTTTAATTTCTTCCAAAGAAGATTATCAAAGAGATTTGGCCGTTTTTGTAAAATCCGAATTAAAAAAACTCGGAATAGATTGCGAAATTATTTCCGTCGCAGGGGAGTTAATGAAAGAACATTTTAAGACGGGAAATTACAGTTTAGCGATTCAGCACCCTTGGTATGAACCGATTATCGGTGCCGTAACATATTTCGGGTTTGACGATAAGTATACCGAGTACGGTTTAAGCTATGCCGTCAACAAAGAATCGAAAGACGCGGCGCTGGCTTTGATTGAGTCAAAAACCGAAGAAGATATTAAAATGCACGCAGGGGCTTTGTGGAAAGAACAATACGAGCAATGTGTAACAATTCCGCTGTGTACGAGTTCACGCGTTGCAATTTTTAATCCCCGTTTTGAAGGCTTTCAGTTTAACGGTAATGTGTATCTTATAGATTTAAGTAATGTAAGATTAAGAAAATAAGCGGGAAAAAATGAATTCGTCCGTGGTATTGTTTAGAAAATTTTTAATGATTATACCTTCCGTACTTATATTATCGTTTTTAAGTTTTTCGGTTGTGTATTTTGCTCCCGGCAATGCGGGAAAACTTTTGTTGGGAGCAAAAAATCAAAGAGGTTTTATAAGCGATTCAAATAGTATTCAATATGAAAAACGGCTGGGCATTGACAAGCCTTTCGGCGAGTTGTATATGTCCTGGGTTACTTCACTTGCAAAAGGGAACTTTGGCTATTCGTATATGACGCGTGAATCGGTGTTTTCGATTTTTATAAAACGTTTTTCGATAACTTTTAAACTTGCAATACTTACTATGCTCATATATATTTTGCTGGGTGTTCCTATAGGAATGACTGCCGCGGTAAAGGAGCATACGATTTGCCGGTTGTTATTAAAATACTGGCGCATAATTTGTATGTCGGTTCCGCCGTTTTGGGTAGGTATTATTTTACTGTGGAGTATCGCTCATTATGTGCCTGCAATTCCCTCAATAGGATATCACGGTATAAAAAGTCTTCTTATTCCCGCCCTGCTTATGGGAAGTATGTCGTTTTCAAATTTAACATGTATCATTCAAAATAAAACGGAATCGCTTTTAAGTAAACAGTTTATATTTTCGGCGCAAGCTCTCGGAATACCGAAAAAAATAATTTTTACAAAACATATTTTAAAAAATATTGCAGCCCCTGCGATTGCGGTTTCCTGCATCGATTTCGGAAGCTTTATAGGAGGGGCTATTTTAATTGAAAATATATTTTCAATCCCGGGTCTCGGGCTTATGCTTACAAATGCGATAAACGTAAAAGATTATCCGGTAATTGCAGGAACTCTTTTTTTATTAGGTCTTTTTGTAAACATTTTTAATTTTATTGCGGATATTCTTTATTGCCTAATTGATAAAAGAGGTTTTGCAATGCGGTAATAAGCGTTGATGTACTTATATAAGGGGAAAAAATGAAAAACAAAGATAAGTATAAAATCAAAGTCCTCATTTATGCAATATTAAGCGCATTCATTATTTTATGTGTTATTTTATCGGACATTATCGTTCCGCTTGAAATAAACGCCTCGCTTGAAAACCGTTTTTTACCTCCCGGGTCTACGCATTTTTTCGGTACCGATGATTTCGGAAGAGATGTATTTTTAAGAACACTGCAAGGTTTTAAATATACTTTTTTTATTGCTTTAACGGCGCAAATATGCAGTTTTTTACTGGGCGGGTTTATCGGTCTTATTACGGGTTATTACGGCGGTATAGCCGATGAAGCGGTATATTATCTTTGTAATTTGATACTGTCTTTTCCGATGATTGCCGCGGCAATTTTTTTCTCTTCGGTTTTCGGTTCTTCGGCATTTATTTTAATTGCCATATCCGTTATTTTCGGAATGACGTTTAACATAAAAGTGGTAAGAAGCGAAATAATGATTTTAAAGCACAGCGATTATATTAAGGGGTTAAAAATTCTGGGTGCATCAAATATGTTTATTATTACAAGGCATTTAGTTAAACCGGCATATATGCTCATCTTACCTACATTCCCGTTAGTTTTGGGTCATATTATAATAGGTATTTCCGCTTATTCTTTTTTAGGATTCGGTGTGCGGCCGCCCAATCCTGAAATAGGATTAATGTTGAAAGAATCGTTGAGGTTTATACATTATGCTCCGTGGCTTATGATATTCCCCGGTCTTTTTCAATTCAGTGTTATTCTTATTTTTTCAAATTTATCCGAAGCCTGTATCGATTTTTTACAATATACAAAAAATCTAAGGAGGAAAATATAATGAGCGGCATATTGGAAATACATAATTTAAATATAGATTTTTTAATCGGAAATACAAGAAAAAAAATTATTAAAAATATCTCATTACATATTGGAAATGAAATTTTTGCAATTATGGGAGAAACCGGTTGCGGTAAATCGGTGCTTGCGGGAAGTGTTTTAGGATTGTTACCGTCAAATGCAATTATCGAAGGCAGTATTTTATATAACGGCAAAGTAATTTCAAAATTAAGCGAAAAAGAATATAACGTTCTTCGCGGAAAAGAAATAGGCCTTGTGCCGCAAAGCTCCTTAAATGCCTTAAATCCGCTATTAAAAATAAAAAAGCAAATTGCAATTCCCATAAAGGCGCATAAACTGCTTAAAACAAGGGCCGGCATACATTCATATTCCGAAAATTTACTTCAAAGTCTTTCACTTAAAAAAGACGTATTAAATATGTATCCGTTTCAATTAAGCGGCGGTATGCAGCACCGTGTTACGGCTGCCTTAGGGCTTTCATGTAAACCTTCTCTGCTTATTTTCGATGAGCCTACACGCGGAATGGATATGGTGCTTAGGAATTCTTACGCATCTTTAATTTATTCGATTTATAAAAAACAAAATATCGCCATTCTTCTTATAACTCATGATTTGGAACTTGCACAAAAACTTTCGCACCGCTGTGCGCTTATGTATAACGGAGAAATTATAGAGCAGGGCAAAACGGAAGAGTTGTTTAAAAACAAACGTTCAAAGTATTTTCAATCCTTATTGGAGGCAATGCCGAAAAATATGACAAGGAGAAATCAAAGATGATTAAATGTGTTGCACTTTCAAAGCATTTCCGCAAAAACGGAATATGCAAAGCCTTTACTCCCGTCTTAAAAAACATAAGTTTTGAAGTAAAACCTTTTTCCGTTTTAGGAATTACGGGGGAAAGCGGGTGCGGGAAAACTACGCTTGCTCATTGTTTGATAAATTTAATAAAGCCGGACAGCGGGGATATTTTTATAAGAGGAAAACTTATTACCGAGTATAAAAATAAAAAGGAATTTTATCGGCATATTCAAATGGTACAGCAAAATCCCGAATCCGCTTTGGATTCCGACTTTACAATACGCCGCAGTTTGGACGAGGTTTATTCCCTGCATAAAGAGCTTTATAAATCTAAAGAAAATTTTGAAACGGAAGTTAAAAAGTTTTGTGTAAATACGGGAATCGATTATAATGAATTGGATAAACTCCCCTATGCTTTTTCAGGCGGACAGCTTCAGCGTATTTGTATTATCCGTGCACTTTTAATCCGTCCTGAAATTTTAATTCTTGATGAACCGACTTCAATGTTGGATGTTTCAGTACAAGAACAAATAATTTCTCTTTTATTAACTTTGAAAGAAAAATATAAACTTACCCTTATTTTTATTTCACACGATTTGGATTTAATCGAATATTTTTGCGATGAGGTTATAATAATGCAAAACGGTGAAATTGTAGAAAAGGGATTATGCAGCGAGGTGTTTACAAATCCTCAAGAAATTTACAGCCTAAATTTATTAAACAATAGGAATTTAATTTTAGATATCGGAGAGGAGGTTTTATTATGATGCTTCATAGAAGAGTTGTAGAATTAACCGCAGGAGTCAGATTTAATATTTTATTTAAAGCAATGCTCGGTATTGCCGTTTCTGCGACATATATTTTTCAAGCGGTTTTATTGGGAAGAATAATCGGGCAGCTTTACGGCAGAGAAGGTTTTTCTTTGATAATGCACAATGTAATATATTTAATTGCGGTTATTGCTATGCGTCTTGTTTTAATATATTTAAACTCCGTGTACGGAAAAAAGATTATCGGAAAAGTAAAAAATACTTTAAGACGGCGTATCTACGATAAACTTTTAAAACTCGGACCTATTTTTTTAGATGATGAAAGAACGGGTAAACTGGGTTCTACAATGGTAAGCGGTGTAGATTATTTGGAAGGATATTTGACGCTTTATATTCCTCAAGTGCTTGTGTGCATTATAGGTTGTTCCGCAATGCTTGTCTATGTTTTTTCACTGCATTATATCTTGGGTTTTATTTCTACAGTATCGCTTATTATAGTTTTAATTTCGCCTATTGCATTCGGTAAAGTTTTATCCGAATCTTCAAATGCTCATTGGACGGCATACAGAAATTTAACTTCCGAAATTTTAGACGGGATACAGGGCATTGTAACTGCAAAGGCGAATAATGCACAAGAGCGTATCGGAAATATATTAAAAAATAAAATGCATACGCTTTTTGCCGAAACTATGCGCAATTTAAAAGTGAATTTAACCGAAGTCGGAATTGCCAATTTTGCTTCCGGGATAGGGGTAAGTTTTACGCTTGCCGTTGCGGCATTTTTGACGGCAAAAAATATTATGCAGCCGGAATCGCTTCTTATCCTTCTTTTTATGACAAATGAAATTTTCAGGCCTGCAAATGAGTTAAGCGCATATTTTCATCAGGGCTTTATGGGTATAACTTCCGCAGGAGGAGTTTTTGCTCTCCTTGATGAAAAAGAAAAAATTAAAGATGAAGGAAAACTGCTTATCGACGTAAAAGCCGCAAACGGTTTTGAAATTACATATACAAATATTGACTTTATGTATAGCGAAAAAAAGAATACGGTTTTTAAAAATTTAAATTTTACGGTAAATAAAAATGAAAAACTTGCCGTGGTGGGAGAATCGGGCAGCGGCAAAAGTACAATTATAAATTTACTGCTTAGATTTTATGAGCCTCAGTCGGGAGGAATTTATATTAACGGAATAAACTTAAAAGATTTAAGTTTAAAGAATTTGAGAAGTTTAATTACCGTAGTTTCACAGGAAACATATTTGTTTAACGGTACCGTAAAAGAAAACTTATTGCATGCAGATGAAAATGCAAGTGAGAGTATGCTGATTGAAGCATGTAAAATTGCAAACATAGATTCTTTTATTCAAAGTTTACCTGAAAAATATAATACAAAGGTAGGAGAGCGGGGGCTTAACTTTTCAGGAGGGCAAAGACAGCGTATTGCAATTGCAAGAGCCGTACTTAAAAATTCTCCTATAGTAGTACTTGATGAAGCGACTTCCGGAGTTGACACCGAAAATGAAAATGAAATTAAACAAAGTCTTTCCGTTTTGTTAAAGGGGCGGACAAGTATTACAATTGCACATCGCTTAAACACTATAGAAGACAGTGATAGAATTTTAGTTTTACATAACGGAGAAATTGCGGAAGAAGGCACGCATAAAACGCTCATTGCGAAAAACGGATATTACAAAAAGCTTATTGAAGCACAAGAAAAAAAGAGCGGATAAACGGACAGGAAAGGCAGACGGCACTTTTCCGTTTATCTTTTAGACTTTGTGTTTAACGGCAATGTATGCCGGTTTATAAACGGGGAGCATAAAAATTATTAAGAATTTGAAAATAAGTTTTACTTATATTCATTTCTTGTAAAGAATTTATAGGAGAAAGAAAATGTTTAAAGAAAAATATCTGCCGCTTATTAAGATGACTAAATATATAAGCGAATATAAAAAAGAGTTTATTATTTCCGTTATTTACGGAATATTGAATAGCGTTTTTTCATTACTTACGGTTTTAACGGGTGCATATATTACTTCCGCCGTTTTATTTAAAATAGATTCGACAAATGTACTTTATCTTTTTATTCCGCTTTTCGGTTTTATTTCGGGTAAGGGATTGTTTGCATTTTTAGAAATGTACGAATGCCATTTGGTCGCGTATGCCGTAATTGAAAGAATAAGAAACCTTTTATATGATGCGGTTTCGGCAACGGCTCCTCAGTCTACTTTAAAAAACAGAAGCGGCAATATTACTTCCGCCTTAGTGGAAGATGTTGAGGCTATGGAAGTTTTTTATGCGCACACTGCGGGAGCTTATATTATAGCCTTTGTATGCACGATGCTGTATTTAATTACCTTGAGCTTTCTTTCAATAAAGATTGCAATTGTAATTTTTGCAGCTTGTATTCTTGTAGCGGCCGTTCCGTATATTTTTTAATCCGATTACAAAAAAAAATAGGAGATGAAATACGCGAGGGGATTGCACTTGTAAATGCGGAAGCCATTGATACCGTACAAGGCTTGCGTGAAATTTTAATTTTCGGAAAAGAAGAAAAATATATTAAAAAAGTTGCGGCGGATACTTTGCGTTTAAACAAAAAAGAAATGAAGGACGGACGCTTTAAGGGTTTATACGGTTTAATCATTAATCTAATTACTTCCGCGGTTTTAATTGCAACCATTTTATTATCTCATTATGAGGTAATAGCGGGAGTTTTAAAGCCTGAAATGGTGCCCGTTATTATCGTGTTCTCCCTTTTTGCTTTTATTCCCATAATGGGAGTTTCGGTAACGGCAGGAGCGATGAATATATCAAACGGAGCGGCAAAAAGAATTTTAAATATATTGGAAGAGGAGCCTTCGATTAAAGATTGTGCTCCATATATTCCTCTAAGTGAAATGAATATTTTAGGCAGTGTAGAATTTAAAGATGTAAAATTTTCTTATGAAAAAGGAATTGAGGTTTTGCACGGAATTACCTTTACCGTCAAAGCGGGGGAGAGTATTGCCATTGCAGGTGAATCGGGAGCGGGTAAGTCTACCATTGCAAATTTACTTATGAGGTTTTATGACCCGGACAGCGGAGCAATTTATATTGACGGAAAGAATATAAAAGAAATGCACCAAAATTCCGTGCGGGATATCATTGCATATGTTCCGCAGGATGTATATCTTTTTAATAAGACAATTAAAGAAAATATCGCTCTTGCCTGTCCCGGTGTAAGCGATGAAGAAATAAGAGCTGCGGCTAAGATTGCTATGGCTGACGGGTTTATTCAAAAGCTGCCTAACGGGTATGATACCAATGCAGGAGAACGCGGCGTTCAGCTTTCAGGCGGGGAAAAGCAGCGCATTGTAATTGCCCGTGCGGTTTTAAAAAAATCTCCTATCCTTCTTATGGACGAAGCCGTTTCCAATTTAGACAGTGAAAGCGAAGCGTTATTCCGCCAAGCCTTAAACAATATACGGAAGGATAAAACCATAATAACCATTGCTCACCGACCTTCTACAATAAAAGAAGCCGATAGGGTTATTAGAGTTGAAAACGGAAAGATTGCGGAAGGATAGCTGAATCTTTATAATTTAAAAAAACAAACCGCCAATACCAGGGCCAGCCCCATTACAAGGCTGTAGACCCACCACGGCAGCGGGTCGTCGTAACGGTTTGACTTATAAACCGTTACAGGCTCTCTCCGCTTTTTTTTCCCGCTTTTTTTAGTTTTGTCCGAATCGGAAGTAAAAGCATAGCCGCATTCGGGGCAGCCGTTTATAAATTCTTCAGTTGACCCCAAATAATTACATTCCGGACAGCGTACCGAAGCGAAAAATCTGCCGCAATGAGGACATACTCTTGTATTCCGTTTAACTTCTTTACCGCAGTTTTCACAAAAAAACTTCGGCATTGTGTTTTTTACATTTTTTTTCATAAATTTAAGTGCTAACACCCGGAGCACGATGATGAGGTTCAGCCTGAGCAGCCTCCGCCGGATGAAGATTTTGCAGGAGAATTTGAATTTGCCGCTGCCGGCGGCGAGGCATGACTGTCGTTTATATAAAAACCCGAACCTCTAAAATTAATTCCCAAGCCTCCCGAGAGGACTTTATGCACCGAGCCTTTACATTTAGGACAAACGGAAATCGGCTCATCGCTCATTCTCTGAAACATTTCAAAATTATGTCCGCAGCTGTCGCAAACATATTCGTAAGTAGGCATTTTTATTCTCCCTATTCTATTTTATTTTTAATTAGGATATATCGATTTTATAATAGCGGTAATTTTTTCCTCCGAAATATTTCCGCCCTCTACAATAAGCATATTTTCTTCTACTTTTACTTCCGCTTTTAAAGCTCTTTGTAAAATCATTTTTGCAACCTTTGTAGTCTGAGGAGTGCCGCTTTCTATGTATAAGTCATAACGATATTCATTTTGCTGCATACCGTCCGACGCTTTTTTTAAATACATTTCGATTTTTCCGAGAGGGAGCCCTAAACTGACACCCAAAATACCGGATAAAAATAAATCGGGGTTTTTTACGAAAATTCCTATATCTTGTAAATTTGAGTTTATAAGAAAATTGAATTTTTCAGGGAATTCGGGGTCTACCGGTTTTTTCATACGGCTCAACAGCTCTTGCATATCTTTTCTGTTTTGCGGCCCAAGACCCATACACGCAATAAGCGGTGAAGGTATGGAAACATCAAGATACGGAGATTCGTAATATTTATATCCTTCTTTTGTTTTTTTAGGATTCCAACCGTCTTTCTTTTTAAAAAAAGAATCCGTCATACCGTAAGGATATTTGCCCCTTGCACAAACCCGTACTTCAACTCCCGCCGCACTTATAGTTATGCCTGAGTAAATTGCGGTTGTTCTGCTCAAGGCTTGCTTCATACTTTGCCCTGTTGCGGCCGGTAAAACCTGTTCTACAATTTTCCTGTTTTTTTCCACAGGCATATAAACATATATGTCCGCATCGTCTCCGATAATTCCGAAAGGTTCTTCAATTCCTTTTAGAATCGGGGCGGTTTTACATGATTCAAAAATAAACGCTAAAATAAGCGGTAAAATTATAAATAATTTTTTTATTTTTTTCAACTTAAAACTCCATTATAAATTTTTATTATGTGTTAAATTATCGGCATTTTTTAAAAAAGACTGAAAGAGAAACATATTTTATTTTAAAAAGAAGTAAACCGAATTTCTTCAGCTTTCCAGATATCGGAAGTTTTTTCCGTTATATCGTCGCCGAAAACGGCTCCGATAAGAATAAGACGCTTGCCGCTCATCTTATATTTTTCGGCATACCCCTTTTCTTTTATCTGTAAAATAGCTTCATCGGGACTTCCCGTTCCGTCGGTTTTAAACTCGAAAACATAAACCGTATCGGCAGTGCGTAAAACCAAATCCGCACGCCCCTTATGACTGTGTACTTCCGTTTCAGCATAATACCCCATAAGCGTAAAAATTATATAAAACGCTATTTGATAATCTCTTTCCCTCACCGCTCCGTTTTTCTTTGTCGCAGTACTGTACGGAATACCTTCGCAGGCCGCATACATTCTTTTCATAAAAGAGTTTATATCTTTTGTTTCAAGGTCGGTTATAAAATTTTTTATATAAAACCCCGTTTCATCTTTCGTTATTCCCGTGAATGCGGGAGCAAGATTATTAAAAAAAAACTGTCTTACTTCTTTATTCGGAAAGCCCAATTTATAAACACCGAAGCGCTCATCATAACTTTTTATCGTTAAATACCCAGCCTGAAAAAATACGGGTATGGGATTTTCGGCATCGGGGCGGTAATCGAATAAGCTTTCCTTACTCATTTCCGCCTCTTCGGTTATATCGCGTAAATCGTAATCGCCTCCTTTTAATAAATCTATTAAAAAGGTGGGAGTGCCCGTGGCAAACCAATAATAGCCGAACTCACGGGAAGCAAAGGCATTTATAAGGCTTAAGGGATTATAAACGGGCTTTCCGTTTTGATGAAACAAATAGCCGTCATAGGTTTCTTTTAAACGCTCAAGAGCCGCTTTTTCGGTAAGAGAGCAGTTTTCCGCAAGAGCTTTTATTTCGGGCATAAAATTTGCTTCAAGTTCTTCTTGAGTAATGCCGCAAATTTCCGCATAGGATTTTTCAAGCGAAATGTCCAGTAAATTGTTTAAATCGCTGAAAATACTTATTTTACTGAATTTGGTAACTCCGGTTAAAAAGGCAAAACGTATATAGGCGTCGCAGCTTTTTAAAACTCCGTAAAAACCTTTTAATATTTTACGGTAAGTTTCATAAAGCTCATCGTTTTCATTCATTGTTTCAAGAAGGGGCTTATCGTATTCGTCCGCTAAAATTACAACCTGTTTACCGGTTTTTTCATAAATTTGTTTTAACAGCTGTTCAAACCTTATCGGAATATCCGATATTGTAGAGGGCCCGTATAACTTTTCATACTGTTGAAAAAAACTTTCAAATCTGTTAACTAAGGCCGTTTTGTCAGTGTAAATACCCGCATTAAAATCCAAATATAAAACAGGATATTCCTGCCATATCTCGCGGGTATTTTTTTCGGCATCTTCAAGGGTTTCGAGTTTTAAGCCCTTAAACAATTCTTTTTGACCGCGGAAATATGCCGCAAGGGTAGAAAGAAAAAGACTTTTTCCGAAGCGGCGCGGACGGCTTAAAAAGTAAACCTTATAACCGTTAACCAAGCTCCATACCCACTCGGTTTTATCGACATAGAAAAAATCTTTTTTACGTAAGTCTTCAAAACTTTGTACCCCGATGGGCATTTTCCTTATGTTTTTCATAGCAAATAAGTATAACATAAGGAAAATAATTTTTCAATTGAATGCTTTGTTTTTTATTTATTATAAAATCGTTTTAAGATTTTATAAAAATCTTTTATAATGCTTTTATTTTTTCTCTTCCAGTGCGTCGATATATGAAAGATTAAGCCTTCCGATTTTATCGATTAACGGGTATTTCCTGTCCTTCTTTTAAAACATCGGAAACTTTTTCAACACGGGAGCGCGAAAGTTTCGATATATGGCACAAACCTTCTTTGCCCGGCATAATTTCTATAAAGGCTCCGAAATCCATAATTTTTTTAACGACACCGTCATAGACCGTTCCTACTTCAGGGTCGCTTGTAATTCCCTTAACAATGGATTTTGCTCCTTTTAAATCGGAAGAGCCGTCTTTACCGTAAATAGTAACCGTTCCGTCGTTTTCGGTATTTATTGTTACATTATATTTTTCGGAAATTGCTTTTACGTTTTTTCCTCCGGGGCCGATTAATGCCCCTATTTTATCTTCGGGGATAGTCATCATTTCGACACGCGGAGCGTATTGTGAAAGTTCCGAACTGGGGACTGAAATAGTTTGGTTCATTATACCGAGAATATGCAGTCTTCCTTCTTTAGCCTGAGCAAGGGCGTTTTTCATAATTTCGGAAGAAACTCCGGCAATTTTTATATCCATTTGAAAACCTGTAATGCCGTCCGCAGTACCGGCAACCTTAAAATCCATATCGCCTAAATGGTCTTCTTCGCCTAAAATATCGGAAAGAATTGCATAGCGGTCGTTACCTTCGGTAATTAAACCCATAGCAATGCCTGCAACGGGCTTTTTCATCGGAACACCGGCATGTAAAAGCGAAAGAGTTCCGGAACAAACGGTCGCCATAGAAGAAGAGCCGTTGGATTCCAAAATCTCGGAAACTACACGTACAGTGTACGGAAATTTTTCTCTTGAAGGAATCATAGGGTAAAGAGAGCGGTGAGCCAGATTTCCGTGGCCTATTTCACGCCTTCCCGTGCCTAATCTTCCTACCTCACCTACGGAGAAAGGCGGGAAATTGTAGTGTAAAATAAAATTTTCTCTTCGGTCGCCTTCGATATCGTCGTAAATTTGCTCATCGAAAACCGTTCCGATTGTTACAACTCCCAAAGACTGGGTTTCGCCGCGTGTAAAAACCGCCGAACCGTGCGGACGGGGTAATACACCTATTTCACAGGTAATGGGGCGTATATTCTTTGTGCCGCGCCCGTCAACGCGTAAGCCCTTATCCAAAATATTTTTACGCAAAATATTATATTCCATTTCTTCAAAAAGGGCGTTAAAAAGTTTTAGCTGAATTTCATCTTCAAGCTGTTCGGCATATTTTTCCGCAATTTCTTCTTTTACCTTATCGGATTCCTCGCGGCGTTCCATCTTTGTGGAAAGATAAAGGGTTTTGCTCAGACGAGGGAATGCCTCATCATAAATGGCTTGTTTATTTTCAAGCTCAACTTCAAGAGGAACAAGCGGCAATTTTTCTTTTCCGGCAAGTCCCCGTAAATCTTCTTGGATTTTACACAGAGCCTTTATCATTTCATGGGCCTTTTCGAGAGCCGTAAGCATAACTTCTTCGGAAACTTCGTTAGCCCCTCCTTCAACCATTGTAATGCCGTCCTTTGTTCCGGCGACTACTATTTCCATATCGGCGGTTTCTATTTGCTCAAATGTCGGGTTTATAATATATTCTCCGTTTTTAAATGCAACGCGTGCCGCAGCTACCGGTCCGTCAAAGGGAATATCCGAAATATGAACTGCTGCGGAGCTTGCAATAACCGCAAGAATATCCGGCGGGTTTATCATATCGGTGGAAATACAGGTAGGAATAAGCTGAATTTCTCTTCCGAATTCTTTTTTAAATAAGGGCCGCATAGGTCTGTCGATAAGGCGCGAAACTAAAATTTCTTTATCTTTAGGTCGGCTTTCTCTTTTTATAAATCCGCCCGGGATTTTTCCCGCGGCATAATATTTTTCGTTATAATCAACAGTTAAAGGCACATAATCCAAACCTTCCTGGGCTTGTCCGGACGCGCAAATTGTAGCTAAGATAGCGGAACCTGCATATTCCGCATAAATTGAACCGTTAGCCTGTTTGGCCAAATGCCCGGTTTCAAGTATTAAATCGTATTCTCCTATTTTATAAGTAACTCTTTGTTTCATTATTTTCTCCAAATTAAATTCTTTCCTTATACATAAATAAAAAGGTACAAAGAGCAAGGAACTCTTTGTACCCTGTCAAATTATTTTCTGAGGTTAAGCTCTTTAAGGATTGCTCTGTAGCCCTCAATGTCGGTACGCTGATAATATTTAAGCAAACTGCGTCTGTGTCCGACCATACCCAGTAAGCCGCGTCTGCTGCCGGCGTCTTTTTTATTGACCTTACAATGTTCGGTCAACTGGTTAATTTTTTCCGTCAGCAATGCGATTTGTACCTTAATATCACCGGTATCCTTTTCATTTGCACCGAATTTCTTTACAATCGATGCTTTTTGCTCTTTTGTAATTGCCATTTTTTTTTACTCCTTACAAATAAATTCAATTGCGTCAAAGTTATTAAGATTTTCCAAACCGAATTGACCGGTGCTATCCTTTTCAAGACAAAGCCCGACTTCGCTCTCTTTTACAAAAAAAACGGCTTTTTTTACCGCACCGTCAATCGTTTTAATTAAAACCTTATACTTCCCGTAATTCGGAAGTATCTGCGTTATATACGAGCGCAGTGCCGAAAGCGAATTGTTTTCGGTTATTAACCACGCAGGACCTACGATATCGAATAAAAAAGGATAACCCAAAAGGTTTTTTGCAAGGGTAAAATCTCCCGCCGCAACGGCATTACGTATAGCGGTAGAACTGATGCGTAAATTACCGTTAAGGTTTACGGATTTTATGGAATCAAAGCAAAAGCCAATCTGTGAAGCAAGTTCCTTAATTTCAACCGCTCCAAATCCCCGGCGATATCCGCACGAAAAATCCTCACCTACGGCAAGATACTTTATACGGATAGTTTTTATAAGAATATCGAAGAACTCTTTACCTTCTATTTTAGCGAATTCCGAAGAAAAGTCAATAAGTACGACAAACCGAAAACCCAGCTCTCTGAACTTTTTAAGCCTCAGTCTTAAAGTCGATACGTCTCCGGAATAAGAGCCGTTTTTTACCGAAACGGGCGGACGGAAAAAAGTAATAATTCCTGAAGGAATTCCGTTTTTTTCAGAATAGTTTAATACATATTTAAAAAGCTCTTTATGCCCCTTATGCGGCCCGTCAAAACCTCCTATCGTAACGGAGGTTCCTTGCGGGAATAAACACTCTTTAACGGCAATAAGTTCTTCCCACGAAATTATTTTAAAATCTTCCATTCTCTTTTCTTAATTTCAAAATTGTTCTATGAGCGTTAAATTATAAGGATTTTTAGCGGTTAAAACAAGAGGATATGCCCGTATAAAGTTTTTATTAAAAAACTCCTCTCATTCTATATTTTTATCTTGCTTTTTTTTACCGATAAGTATATAATTGATTTACGTAAAGTATAAAGGAGAGTTATTGACATGAATACAAAAAATCAGTATATTACCCCCCCCCCCCCCCTATCCATATAAATATTTTAAGGAGAAAATTATAAAATGAAAAAACGTCGCTCCATAAAATTAAAGTTATTGATTATATTCGGATTGTTAACTATGGCTGCCACTTTTGTATTAAGCCTTTTAGCATCGCAAATTGCAAAAAAAGCCGTTATCGAAAAGGTAGAGGCACACCTTACAGATAAAGCGGTCGATTCCGCAGAAATTATTGACGGCAGAGTACAGGCCTTTTTCCAATTCCTTGAAGGTATTTCCCGGGCTCCCATACTGCGCGATGACGGTATTTCTTATACCGAAAAAGCTTTGTATTTAAAAAAAGAAGCTGCATTTAACAATAAGATACATCTTTTAAGTTTGGCCGATATGAGCGGTAATTTATATACATACGGTGAAAAAGTAATTGATATAAGCACACAGGAATGGTATGGGCCTACAAGGCAGGGCAAGAATTTTATAAGCGAGCCGTTTATTTCAAAATTGGACGGCTCCCTTATTACGGTATTAAGCGTTCCGATTTACGGGGACAATAAAGATATTATAGGGATGTTAAGTGCCACCGTAGACGGATTACTGTTATCGCAAGATATTGACGACATTGTTGTAGGTAAAACGGGCTATTGTTTTGTTGTCGGAACAACGGGAAATATTATTGCGCATAAAGATAATGAATCGGTTAAAACGGCTTTGAATCCTATAAAGGCATCGGAAACGGACACGGGCTTTTCTTCTCTTGCGGCTTTTGTACGGCATGCTCTTAATGTGAAAAACACCGAAATAGGTTATTATGATTATAAGGGAATATCCTGTATTGCCTCGTATTCCGCGATAAAAACTACAGGTTGGACCTTAATTATTAAAGCTCCGGTAGAAGAATTTATGGGAACGGTACAAACTTTGCAAAAGTCTTTAGCTTTTATCGGTATTATAATTTTAATCAGTGCTCTTATCGTTGTATTTCTTACGGCTCATGCAATAGTAAAACCGATTACGGGTGTAGTCGTTGCTTTAAAAGATATTTCCGAAGGGGAAGGAGATTTAACGGTGCGCCTTCCTTTACACGGTAATGATGAAATAACGGACTTATCTCAATATTTTAATAAAACAATCGAAAAAATAAAAGCTTCAATTCAGGAAATCGGAAATAATGCGGAAACTATGCTTGACATAGGAGACGCTCTTGCAAACAGTATGACGGAAACCGCTACTTCCGTAAACCAAATAAGCGCAAACATTGACGGCGTTAAAAAACAAACGCTGACTCAGGCGGCAAGCGTTACGGAAACCGCCGCTACCGTGGAAGAAATTATTCGAACAATAAAGCAGCTTAATAACAGCATTGAAAATCAGGCTGCAAGTGTAGCTCAATCTTCTTCTTCGGTAGAGGAGATGGTTGCAAATATAAGTTCAATTACTCAAACTCTCGGAAAAAGCGATAATATAATTAAAGAGCTTGCAACCGCTACGGCGGACGGTAAAGAAACATTGAGTTCTTCAAATACCATAACGCAAAAAATTTCGGAAGAATCCGGCAGCTTAATGGAAGCTTCAAGTGTTATTCAGCATATTGCAAGTCAAACAAATCTTTTAGCTATGAATGCGGCGATAGAGGCAGCTCATGCGGGTGATGCCGGAAAGGGTTTTGCGGTTGTTGCGGACGAAATCCGAAAATTGGCCGAAGAGTCTTCGGCTCAAGGAAAAACAATAACCGCTACCTTAAAAACTCTTTCAACCGAAATCGATACCCTTTCGGAATCCTCTAAAACGGTTGAAGAAAAATTCAATGCTATTTTTTCTTTGGCGGAAAATGTTAAAGAAATGAGTAACCGAATTATGGAAGCTATGCACGAACAGGAAAACGGCAGTAAGGAAGTTCTTAATGCAATCCGTAATATAAATATGGTAACTGTAGAAGTAAAAGAAGGTTCCGAAGAAATGCTGAAAGGAGGCGAAGGTGTCGCCGAAGAAATGCAAAAACTTGACGGCCTGACCAGAGTTATTACCGACAGTATGAATGAAATGGCGTCCGGAACGAGTCAAATAAATACTTCAGTGGAAGAGGTAACGGTAATAGCTCAGAAGAATAAAATAAGTATAGAGAATTTATCAAATGAGGTAAATAAATTTAAAGTAGGAAATAGTGAAAAGCGGACTGCCGTTAAAAAATCGGAAAGGACTATTGATTTAAATAATGCAATTAAACGGCACGTAGAATGGAAGGTAAAACTCCGCACCGCAATTGATTTACATGAAAAACTTGATGCCGAAACCATTTCCAAAGATAATAAATGCGAATTCGGAGAATGGCTGCACAGCGAAGCAACCGAAAAATATAGAAATTTACCCTCATTTGCAGTTTGTTTGGCAAAGCATGCTCAATTTCATAAAGAAGCGGGTAAGGTTGCCTCTACAATCAATGCGGGAAAATTTGAAGAAGCCGAACTTATGTTAAATTCCGATTCGTCTTTCAGTGCGGCTTCAAGCGAGGTTGCCTCCGCGGTTACGGCTCTTAAAACGGAAATAGGTTTATAGCAATTGCCGTTTAAACATATTTTGCAATGGAATCTCCGGATTTTCCGGTAATTTCGTAAAGACAAATTTCCATAAGCGTATTTTGTAAGCCCGTTCCCATTGAGCGGAGCTTTAAATCCGTTTCGGCAAGTAAGGCTATAATTTTTGTGCAGCGGTTTCCGTTCCAAAGGTTTGCAGCGCGTCTATATTGCGTAATTGCATTTTTGCTTGTAAAGCCCAAGCGTTTTAAAGCAAAATCATCAAGATAAGCGTTTTCACGGTGAGCTTCGTGCCAATCGTTTAAACGGCGAAAACAATAAGTAAGACCTGCAATTATCTGCACGGGAGAAGAATTTTTTGAAAGCATCAACTTTTGCGTAATGGATAAGGCAGCTTCCAAATCGGCAAGGGTAAGCGCATTAAAAAGCGTAAACGGAGTTTCTTCTTTATTGTGCGCAAAAAATTTTTCTATATCTTCCTGTGTAATTACCGAGCCTTTTTGTAAAAATAAGGCCAAATGAGAGCACGCCGTCTTTAATGCATCGGTATTGTTTTCCACTAATTCCAAAAGAGAATCGACGGCGGAGTTTTCGATTTTAATGCCTTCTTTAAAAAAGAAATTACGTATCCACTCCTGTTTTTTATTTTCGAACATTTCCCAAAATATTTTTTGCTGTGCTTTTGGAACCGTATCCGAGATTTTCTTTAAAACTGAAATTTCATCGGAAATTAAAATTAAAAAGGAATCGTTTTGAATATTATCAGCGGAAACCGAGTCAATCCAATTTGTTAAAAGTTCTATATCTTCTTTTTTTTTAATAAGTTCGGCAGATTTTAAGATAACAAGTTTAGCCGGCGAAAAAAGAGATGCGTTTTGTAAAAGAGAAATTACGCTTCCCATATCGGTTTCGCCCGCATACATTGTATGAGTTTCCATATCGCCGTATTTTTTTAAAAGAGTTTTTGAAATTGTTTCAACTGCGGTGTTTCGCTCTCCTATTTCAGGTCCCAAAAAAAGCCAAACCGGACTCGGCACAATATTCCTCCTGCCAAAAATTATTTTATAATATTTTTCCGAATTTAAAATAAAAACGGAAAAATGCACTTAGGTTTTATACTTTCAAATTCTTCAGGGAAGTCTTCTTTGTACTTTTTGTTAATTGCATAAGAGCGCGGCACTAAATTTGCCGCCGTCCAAAATGCAAAAAGAGCTCCGGCAAGGCTCCACGATAAAATAGCGAAACCGCACCATTCTATTATTTCTCCAAAATAGTTTGCGCTGGAAACATAGCGGTACATTCTTTTATGCGGAAAATAATGAGCCGTATCGCCTTCTTTACGAAGCGAGCGGATATATTTGTCCGAGTCGATATTTATAGCCATTCCCGAAAGAAAAATAAACACTCCTATTATAAAGCGCGGGTCGTAAAGCCACGAAATTCGGTACATATCTTTAGGCGATAAATAAAAAAGCCATGAACCTATTAAAAAAGCATTTACCGTGTTAAACAAAACGCCCATTAGAACGACCGTTACGGGCATCTTGCTTTTTCCTTTTAATAAAAACGGAAAAATTAAAACGCGTTGAGAGTAATGTAAAATAAAAAAACTTCCTATAATAATACGTACAAAATTTTCACCCGATGCCCAAATGCACATAAGTGTAATCATTGTAATTAAAGTCGGTACTTCCATAATAAACCATGCGGCCTTATTATTAAAAGAAAATCCCCAGTTTTTATTTATCATTTTTCCGTAGCCTGCCGGTATAAAAAACAAGGCTATAAAACAAATAAGTCCCAAACCGAAAAGAATAATTTCGGTAATATTAAATGCAAATAAAAGTTTGTTCATAAGAAAAACAAGTATAGTTTATTTTAGGCGGAAGTGTCAAGATTCGTCATTCCCGCCGAGCTTATACTTTGAATGATTTTGTCGAGTTTTTCGCTGCACGCTTCGGCAAAGCCTTTGTCCGGCAATTGCGATGCGACCAATCGCAAATAACCCAGCGTACTTTTTAATCTTTCTTCCGTTAAATTTTTAGGTTCCAGGGTTTTTATTAAACTTTTTTTTTATATTCATTAAAATAATTCTGTTTTTTAAACCCAAATCGCCTGAAAGCTTATCGATAACATATTCCATTTGAATACGTTCGTTGCTTATTAAAAACTTTTTTAAATTTTCTTCAGGGAGGCTTTTCATTAAATCGCTTAAATACGAAAATAACTTTATTATTTCGGAATTTTCTATTGCTTCCAATTCCCGTTCAAAATGAGGAGATTTTTTTACGGTGCGGGGAATTAAATTTGCATAACTTGTTTTACCTGTCGCCGCGGAACTTTTTGTTTCGGAAACGGTATCCGAAGCGGCGGATTTTTCCTCTTCAAATAAAGAAGCCGCATTATTTTTTCTTTTTTCGAATTGTTTAATTTTAGAAGCAAGCTCTCCCGCCATGGCATCAAGAGACTCAACCGTTTTATTAAGCGATGCCAAAGCTTGCGTTACCCTGCTGTCGTTTTGAAGGTCAAAACCTTTAGAAGAAACCGCCTCATTTTGAACTTGGCCGCCGTCTTGAGAAAAAATATTTTCCGAACCGCCGCCTCCAAGGCCTTCCGTATTTTTAGCGGGTATAGGGTTACCGGGTCTTTCCGGCTCATTTAAAGCGGCACGTGTATCTTCCGAAATTTTGTTTTCGTTTTGAAACTGAGCGGCTCTTTTCTGTTGAAGTAAAGGCTCCTTTTCCGGCAAATAGCCGAATCCCTCTTCTGCGTCCGTATCCGAATACGGTTTGAATCCGGTATCCCCGGTTAAGCCGCCGCTTAAATTCGAGGCGGGCTCTTTTCCCGTTTCGGAAAAATTATTCTGTTCCGCGCCGTTATTTATACCGCCGGTTGTTCCTGTTTCCCGTTTATTCGGAAAATCAAGAATTTCTTCTTCCTCGGTAAATTCCATTTTAGGTTTGGCCTCCGCCCCTCCGTTTCCGGAGCCGCTGCCGTAAGGAGTGCCGGAAGAAACCGAGGAAGGTGTAATATCGGGCAATTGAAATTCTTCTTGAGGAATTATATCCTGATTTTTTTTGCTTGAGGAAGAAAGGTTAAAAGAAGCCGGTCCTGAATCGCCTGTTTCGGGAGCGTCGTCTATGGGAGTATCCAAAGACATCGTATCGTCAATTTCACTGTCCGAGCCTTCAAACAACTCTTCATCCGCCAATTCCATTAAATCGTCAAAAGGCATTTCCAAATCCGGAGTATCTTCAATGGCTTCCCCCAGAGTAAGTTCGTCTTCCGTTTCGTTTTCGTTTTTTACATCTTGAGCGCTTAAGTTATCCTCAATCGGAGACAAATCCATTTCTTCATTAGGGGTGCGGAGTAAGTCGATGTTTTTATTTAAAATGGAATCATCGCCGTAATTACTTACGGCATCTTCATACATTTGAAGAGAATCCGGCAAATCATTTATGCCCAAATTATCTTCGCTTTGTATTTGAATCATATCGGCCGCTACTTGTACGGCTTTTGCCGTGTTTCCGAGTTTTTTATTAAGTTCCAATATAGCTGCCAATACCTGTGTATTTTTTTCGTCATTTTTGAGTATTTTTTTATACTCGGTTTTGGCTTTATCGTATTGCTCCATTTCGGTATATGCCTTACCGAGTTTTAGCCTTGCATCGATATCCTGCGGTTTTTCAGTTAAATATTTTAAAAGCTGCTCTGAAGATTCTTCAAATTTTTCGTTATGGAAATATAAATCCGCAAGCTCAAGTCTTAAATTTATTTCGTCAGGGGAAAGTTTTAAAAGACGCTCGAAAATATTTTCAGCTTTTTTATTTTCCCCGAGCATAGAAAAAAGTTTTCCTTGCGATTTTAACACTTCAAAGTCATTGCCCCATTTTACCGCTAAAGTGTTCAGGATATCTTTTGCTTTCGTATAATCTTCAAGCATCAGTGCCGTATCGGCGGTATCAAGCAATAATTTTTTGTTGTCGGTATTTTTTTCTATACCGTTTAATAACACATTAAATGCGTCAAAATATCTGTTTTGCGATTTTAATAATTTTGAATATCCTAAAATTGCCGGAAGATATTTTTCGTTTATTTTTAAAGCGTTTTTATAATAGTTTTCAGCTTCATCTTTTTCATTTTTTATTTCATATAACTCCGCAAGACGTGAAAAGTCTTTTTCGTTTTGCCCGTTTAAACCTATTATGGTTTTGTAAACGGCAATGGCTTTTTGTATATTTCCGGTTGAAACATAACAATCCGTAAGTCCCAGCAGAGCTTCATACCAGTTGGGTTTTGTCGTTAATGCGGTTTGATAAGATAAAATTGCATCTTTATAAGATTTACGTAATTTATAAATTTCTGCAATATTAAAATGTAAAAACGGATTATTGGGGTCTATACGGAGTCCCATTTTATAAGATTCGATTGCTTTAATATAATCTTTACATAAAAAATATACGGTACCTAAATGGTTGTAGGCCAGTGCATCATCGGGTTTTATTTCCAATACTTCGCTGAAACACAGGGCTGCATTTTTATAATCGCCTTGCTGTTTATAAGTATTTCCGAGATTATATAATGTAGTTTCGTTTTTTTCATCCAATGATTTTGCGTTTTTTAATATGTCAATGGATTCTTTAAATAAATTAAGCCGTCTATAAATTACACCGAGATTATTTTCAATATCTATATTATCCGGTTTTATTTTATTCAGGTCTTTATAAACCGAAAGCCCTTTTTCAAGATTTCCCGAACGGATATAAATTTTCCCTAAAAGCGATTTAAGTGCGATTACTTCATCAATATTTTCCGTATCCGTTTTTTTTAATTGAGAAATTAAAATTTTTTCCGCAAACTCGTAATCCCTTGCCAAAAGGGCTGAATTGGCTTGTTCGATTATTATATTAAAATCACTTGACATTTTTAACTCCGCTTATTCTTTTTTACTTTGCAAAGGGCGGGCATAAACTTCTTTGGAAGTCGCCCCCGAATGAGCTCCGTTTTCTTCATCGTAGGCCGCAATTGCAAAAAAATAGTTTTTCCCGTTTTTTAATTTTTCAATTTTATACTTTGTAACATTGCCCGCATCAATAGGGGAACCGGGATATTGATATTCTCCTTTTTTTTCTCCGAAATAAATTAAATATCCTTTAGTATCGAAATCCACCGAGGGTGCCCATATAAGCTCCACAGCTCCGTCGAGAGCCTTTGCAAACACCTTGGCGGGGGGAAGAGGTTCTCCGTCTTTTTCATACTGAAATACAATGGAGTGAATAAGCGGTGATTTCGTTCCGTTTGAATCGGGATAAATATCGCATGCAATTTGAAAAAATCTTCCCGTTATATCTTTGACGGCTTCATTAAATTTTACGGTTTTCCATTCAGGATAATTTTCAGTCCAATTAAACGGGCTATCGGCACTGCGTATAAAAAATTCAACATCGGTTTGTGCGGGATTGTCAAAAGAAGCTTTTAACATCTTTGCAACGGATTTTTTCCCGCCGGAATCTATTATATTTGTTTCTATTCTGCCGCCTTCAAGCGGATACTTTTCAAATAAAGAGGCGACTTCCCAGGACATGGCAGGCTCTGTAAATTGTTTTACTACTTTTAGCTCATCGATAAGACCTGAATAGTTTAAGGCGATTACAACATCGGAAGGAGTGCCCAGCATGGAATACATAACTTGAGAGCCTTCTCTGCCGGTTGAAGTTAAATAAATTATATCTTCGGTTCTTCCGTTCATTCTATATTCCAAAAGACCGGTTTCGTCGTTATATGTAATTAAGTGATGACTCCATGTTTCAGGTATGATATTTGATTTGCCTAAAAGTCTTACATCAATTCCCTTATTGTTTTTGTCCTGCCAGATATTAAAAAATTCCCATTCAAGTTTATTGTTAAGTATACTGGCTATTATATTCTGATACATAGTCTTTTTTTTATCCATCAAAGAAGCCCACCACTTTAAAATTTTACTTCCGCTTTCGGCAGCCTGCGGATAAAGCCAAAACTCTATGGTAAAAGATTTAAGTATCGTGTTTCCGGCAAAAAACGAGTCGGGCATAGGCATTAATTTTACACCGCCCGTTTTTGAATGCGGGCTGCATAATCCCGCTCCTTCACCGAATTTTGCCTTATCGGAATCCGTTCGGATAACCGAGTGTTCCGTTAAAGAATATGAGCCTGTTTCTTCAACAGGTTCGTCAAAATCGAAGCTTATATACATATCCGTTTTAGATGAAGTCTTTGAAACGGAGGAGGTCAGTCCTACGGAATCATAGCCGAATTTTCCTTTGCGGATTTTTATATTTGAAGAAGATAGTAAATTATTCCAACCGGATTTTCCACCGAATTCAAGGGCGGCTTCTTCATTGAATACCGAAAATGAAGAAAAACAAAAAAATCCGAGTATAAATAATATTTTCCTTTTTAAAATAAGTTTAAATTTATACATATCACTTTAGATTATCGGCGGAAAAGTTGTAAGTGTTTAGGGAAATAGGGCAGCTTTCACAGGTTCTATATTTCCATAACGCTTTTTATAACTTCTCCTGCAATTAAAAGTCCCGCCACGGACGGGACCCATGAAGCGGAAGCCGGAGGATTTCGTTTTACCTCACAGGGGCTTTTTGAATAAAGAACTTTTAAGCGTTTTACGTTAACGGCTTTTAATTTAGTACGCATAACCTTACATAAGGGACAAGCCGAAGTTTTATAAATGTCGGCAAATTCAAAATCGGCGCTTAATCTGTTTCCGCAGCCCATTGCAGATATAATCGGAATATTTTTTTCATTGCAAATTTTTGCAAGAAAAATTTTTAGAGTAATTGTGTCTACGGCATCGACAATAAAATTTACATCTTTAAAAAAATCTTTGCCTAAGGTTTTTTCAAAATTATCGGGTAAAATAAAATTTGAAAAAGTAAAAATTTTGCAATTAGGGTTTATATCAAGTATTCGCTTTTTTGCAATTTCGGTTTTTGGGTTTCCCAGTGTAGAATGTAGAGCATAAAGCTGCCTGTTAATATTGCTTTCTTCTATTATATCGCCGTCTATTAAAACCAAATTTTCCGCACCGCTTCGGGCAAGAGCTTCGGCCGTATAACTTCCCACTCCACCCAAACCGAAAATTGCAATTTTCGCATTTTGAATTTTTTTTAAATTTTCCGTTCCTGCAAGCGGTTCGAACCGCTGTAAAAAACTCATCGGGAGTTACCGTACTTTAAATAAAATTCCTAAAACTACAATGGTAATTAAAATTTGTAAAATCATAAACCTAAGTAAAACTTGGGTAGGCGACCATTGTAAGTTTTTTTTCATGTGGTCATGAAGAGGAAAGCGTATATTTTTAAAAATTTTTATTTTAAAGAAGCGTAAAAGGACGATTTTTAATATTCCCGTTCCGCCGTTTATTAAAATTACGCCGCTTGTCATTAAAAGGATAAAGGGATTCCCTGAAATTATAACTAAAATGCCTATAAAAAAACCCAAAGAGCGCGAGCCCGCATCGCCCATTAAAACCCTGCTGGGATAGGCATTGTGCCATAAGTACCCCGTAAGCACTCCGCAAAGAGTAAAAATCATAACAGCCCACTTCGCACCGCTTGCAATATTGGGTACTAAAAGATAAGAAGCGACTTTAACGTGGCCGAGTATAAAGTAAAAAACTATTCCCAGCGAAACAAGGGCTATTAAAATGAGGGTTCCCGAAAGGCCGTCCACTCCGTCCGTGCAATTTGTCGTATTTATGGAAATCCATAAAATTAAGGTTGAGGTTATAAAAAAAACCGCAGGCGGTACGGTAACGAAATTTGAAGTAAACGGAAGCCAAAAAGTAACCGAGCCCTGAAAGTAAACATAAAAAATAATAAGGCTCATTATTATCGAAAGAATTAAATCGAGGCTTCCCTTTAAATATTCTCCCCATGATTTTATTGAACGGTCGTCCAAATAGCCGGTCATCATAACGGCAAAAGTTAAAAGCGCCGCCAATCCTTGAGTAAGAGTGGGCTTTATTAAAATAAAAACACAAACGATAAAAATAGGAATAAATACAATTCCGGCACCGGTAGGTTTTCCTACTGCCGCTTCAGGGTTTACCGTAAATTCCCTGCCCCTGTCTTTCGGTAGTTTTGAATAAAATTTCGGTAATAAAAAAACCGTTAATAAAAATCCTAAAAATAAGCCGATTGAAATTAAAACAGTATAGGACTGTAGCAGCCTCATAGGCCCGAAATATTGAGCTAATAATTCCGAAATTTGATATAACATTTTCGTATTATACCTTATTTTTGCCTATTGTGTCTATCGGGAAATTTAGATATAATCTTTCTTATGACAAATTATATAAAGAAAATACTTGCGGGTATAGCTGTAGGTATTGCTAACGTTATACCCGGAGTTTCAGGCGGAACTATTGCGGTAGTATTCGGTGTGTATTCCGATTTAATAGATATGGCCGCTTTCGATATAGAAAAAATTAAAAATAAATGGAAAGATTTTTTAAGTTTGCTTTGCGGTGCGGCATTCGGAATTCTTTTGTTTGCAAAGCTCTTTAAAATTTTATATGAAAAATTTCCCGTGCAAATCAACTTTTTTTTTATAGGTTTAATTATGGGAAGTGTTTTTTTAATTTTCGAACTGGTAAAAGATTTCCCGCCTTTAAAAAAATCGGCAAGCGTAATAAAGTTTTTTTGGTTTTTGCTGGGACTCGGTATAATGCTTTTAACGTATTTTATAAAGGGTCCATCTTCCGAAGCGAATACGGTAATTGAAGTTCTTTCAATTAAAAACTTTTTTATTCTTTTTTTTGCAGGAATTATAGGCTCCGCCGCTATGATAATTCCCGGTATTTCAGGTTCCTTTATTCTTTTAATACTCGGCGTTTATTATACGGTTATAAAAGCCGTAAATGATTTTACACTTTCGGTTTTAGTTACGGTAGGGTTGGGAGTGGTTACGGGTATTTTCCTTTCGGCAAGGCTTATAAAATTTTTGTTGAATAAATATCCTAAAATAACTTATGCTTTTATACTCGGGCTTGTTTCGGGTTCGGTTTTGCATATTTTCCCGCAAGTATGCCAGCCGCTTAAAATGCGCTTTATCTCCGCATTGTGCCTATTGGCGGGATATGCTCTTATTAGAGTGTTTGAAAGAAAAAAGGCCGAGGAGGTGTAAAGATGTCCGCAAAAAAAATTTATCAAGTAAATGAAAAAGTGCCGGCGGCTCTTTTTCTTCCGTTGAGTATTCAGCATACCTTTGCAATGTTCGGGGCATCTGTTTTAGTTCCGATTATTTTCGGGATTGACCCCGGCATTGTGTTGTTGATGAACGGTGCGGGTACTCTTCTTTTTATTTTTATAACAAAGGGAAAGGCTCCCGCATATCTCGGTTCAAGTTTTGCATTTTTGGGGCCTTCGGCCATAATTATTTCTTCTATGGGATTCGGCTATGCACAAGGCGCCTTTGTAGTAACCGGTTTATTAGGCTGCGTTATTGCATTTATAATTTATAAATTCGGAACTTCGTGGATAGATATAATTTTACCTCCCGCCGCAATGGGAGCCGTCGTTGCCCTTATAGGATTTGAACTTGTCGGTTTAACAATCCGGGGCGGAAATATAGGTGCAAACGTTATGACCGAAACGGGAAGTGCTGCCGATGTAACCGTTTTTTTAATTACCCTCGGAACGGCAGTTTTAGGCTCCGTTTTATTTAGGGGATTTTTTTCCACGATTCCGATTTTGATTGCAATAATTGCAGGATACGCGGCATCTATTTTTTTCGGTATGGTGAATTTTTCTCCCGTTATAAATTCGGGACTTTTTACTTTTCCCAAATTTCAATTTCCGAAATTCGATTTACGGGCATCGCTTACTATGCTTCCGGTTTTACTTGTAATTACAAGCGAACATATAAGCCATCAGGTTGTAACGTCAAACATTATAGGAAAAGATTTGTTAAAGTCTCCGGGGCTTCATAGAAGTATATTTGCGGATAATTTTTCGACGGCTCTTTCCGGTTTGGCAGGGGGCGTACCTACTACAACTTACGGAGAGAATATCGGGGTTATGGCTGTTACGGGGATATACAGCGTTTACGTAATAGGAGGAGCTGCGGTAATTTCCATATGTATGGCGTTTATCAGTCCGCTTGCAGCTTTAATTACCACAATTCCGGGAAACGTAATAGGAGGGGTAACCTTTCTTCTTTACGGAATGATAGGAGCCTCGGGAATAAGATTATTGGTAGATTCGAAAATCGATTATTCCAAACCGAAAAATTTAATTCTTACTTCGATTGTTTTTACTTCGGGGTTAAGCGGCATTTCAATTAACTTAGGGCAAATAGAATTTAAGGGAATGGTATTGGCATCTCTCGTTGCCGTGGTTTTAAGCATTATCTTTTTTGTATTTGAAAAATTCGGAGTAATAGAAAAATAATGAAAGCGATAAATTTTAATATACGTAAAACGGTTTTTTCCGCGGTTTTGATTGCAGCGGTTTTATTCCCGCTTTTTGCGGAAGATGTTTTTTTAACCGGGAAGGCTGACGGTTTATATAAAGTAGATAATTTTCGTGCAAAACAAATTTGGAAAGATTCTTCCGTTTTTAAAATATGTAAGGCGGGCAATCAATGGCTTTTTTTAACCGGCAACGGAATTGCCGCAAGTAAAAACTTAAAAGAGTTTTATTATTTAAACAATACTCTCCCGAAAAAAATTATTAAATCAATCGATAAAAACGGGAATAAACAATTTACCGAAAAAGTTCAGCAGTTAAAAGATTTGGAAACTCACCCCGTAAATCCCAATATTTTTGTTACCGCAACCTCCGACAGCGTTTTTTTGACAACCGATTCGGGAAAAACTTGGAAAGACTTGGGCTGCAACGGAAGAATAAACGGGATAAAAGCCGTCAGCGTTTCGGATATGCCCGATATAAACGGTGAAAGCGTGCTTACTGTTTTTGTATCGCACGCCATTTACGGAGTTGCATATAAACAGCCTCTTGTAAATTCTAAAATATGGAACGAACTGAACGACGGACTCGGTAAGGGGCCTGAGGGGATAGAAGAGGTTTCCGATATTTCTTTTGAGCAAAGCTCCGATACTCAAAATTTAAAACAGCCTCAAGTTTATTGTTGTCAAACTTTTTCCGGCAGAATTTATAAATTAAATTGGGATAAAAAAATATTTTTCTCCGTTGCAAATTTACGGGAAGATAATTCTAAAATTACCTGTATGGACAGCTTAACGGTTTCGGAAAATACGGTAATTGCCGTTACCCCCGATAAAATATTTGAAGCTAATTTACTCGTGCCGAAAATTCAGCCTGCCTCAAACAAGTCGCTGTTTAAGAATTTTAATAAGGCAAAAAATTTCTTAACGTCTTCGAATTTTTTATGCGCATTTATCCCGAAAAAAACTACACCGTTTACGGATTCCATTTCGTTATCGGAACTGTGGCTTTTACATAGCGAAAAAAAACAAAAGACCGAATATTTGAAAATAGCGGACGGGAAAAAAGGAATTTATATTCCCACTCATCAGGCAATTAACGAGAAAAAATTTCAGGAACATTTAAAAACGATAAAAGACAATAAATTAAACGCAATAGTAATCGATATGAAAGATGAAGCGGGCTTTGTCCGGTATGATACCGAGAATAAAGAAATCGAAAAATACGGCGGGGTACGCTATACGATTGATTTGGAAAAATTTATAGAAAAAGCGAAGGCCGAAAAGCTTTATTTAATTGCCCGTATCGTTCTTTTTAAAGATAAAAATTTATACCGCTATGAAAACGGGAAGTATGCCGTAAGAGATAAAACTACAAATAAACCTTGGCAGGGGTATAATTCTTATGACGGAACAAAGGAAGCGATTGAAGAATATTGGATAGACCCGTACAACGAAGATGTGTGGAAGTATAATATTGATATTGCGGAAGAGCTTTGTAAAAAGGGCTTTGACGAAATCCAATTTGATTATATCAGGTTTCCTACGGACGGCGATAATTTGGCAAATACTTTATATCCGGCTTGTGAAAACGGAATGGATAAGGTAAGCGCCCTTATGTCGTTTCTTGCTTATGCAAGAGAGCGCATTAAAGCTCCGGTTTCCATTGATATTTACGGTTCAAACGGCTGGTACAGAACCGGTGCGCGTACGGGGCAGGAAGTGGAATTGATTGCCGAATATGTAGATGTAATTTGCCCTATGTTTTATCCTAGCCATTTTGCTCAAAACTTTTTGGCATATAGCCCCGCGGAAGAACGCCCTTACAGAATTTATTATCAAGGCTCATACCGTAATAAATTCATTGCAAGAAATAAATTAATTGTACGCCCGTGGGTACAGGCATTTTATATTCCCGTTTCATATGATAAAAAATATTACGATGTAAATTACGTTAAGCGTCAAATTTTGGGAATACAGGCTTCGATAGACGAAGGTTATATTTATTGGAATAATTCGGGGCGTTATGCGGATGTACGTCCGGACGGAGAAAAACTATGAATGAATTAACAAATGCCGTGCCTCAAGCAATTCCCGCAATTTACCTATGGGGGGATAGAATTTATAAAGGCGGTACAAACTGTTGCAAATCCCGCTCTTACGGAAGTTGTAAAAATTTTTACAGATGTTTCGGTGTACGGTTTTGGAATTTTAATCCCGCTTATTTATATGTGGTGCATTGATTATAAAAAAGGGCTGCATCTTTTGTACGTGCTTACCTTCGGAACAGGTTTAACGGACGGGATAAAACTGATACTTCATGTACCGCGTCCTTATACTTATGCGCCTGAAGTTATGCTTACGACGGAAACAAGCTTTTCAACTCCGTCCGGGCATTCTTTTACGGGAACCTTAATGTATCCCGCAGTTTTATTTTACGGCGCAAAAACAAAACTTAAAAACAAGTTAAAAATTTTTCTCGCAATTATTTTTCCTTTTGCAATAGGAGTTTCCCGAATTTATTTAGGAGTGCATTATCCTACCGATGTTTTATCCGGCTGGTTTTTAGGAGGCTTTGTATTTTTTATTTTCTTTCTCTTTACGGAAAAAATAGAAAATAAGATTTCCGGATTTGCGGAAGCTCTTTCAAAGGTTTCTTCTAAAAATATAAAATCGGTTAAGTTTGCGGCAGCTGCCGGGTTTTCTTTTTTTCTTATTTTAATTTGTAACGAAAAAGTTTACGGTGCGGGAGGCTTATTCGGGTTGGCCTTCGGTAATATTTATATATTTGAACCTCTTAAAATAAATTTTAATGCTTCAAGCGGAACTCCTGTACAAAAAATTTTCCGTTTTATTTTGGGCTTTGCCGTTTCTATAATTCCCGTTCTGGCCGTTTATTTTGCAAAAATAAACGCTTCCCATCCGCAATTCAGACTTTACGTTTTTTTGGAATTTGCCGCGGTAGGCGCAATAGCCTCGGGCTTAATGCCTTTAATTTTTGTAAAATTAAATTTATGCAGGGGAAAAAATGCAGGCAGGTAAATACGGCTTAGATGATGCGATTGCCGCAATTGCAACGGCATTAAGCCCCGCCGCTTTAGGGATTGTCCGCACTTCGGGAGCAAACTGTATTGAACTTAGCGCAAGTATATTTTCAAAACCCGGTACTCTGTTAAAAGCGGCCGGGAATTCCGTTTTGCACGGCTGGGTTATAAATCCTAAAACAAAGATTAAGATAGATGAAGTAACGGTTTGCGTTTATCGCGCTCCCAAAAGTTTTACCGGCGAGGATTCCGTTGAATTTATTTGCCATGGAGGTACGGCTGTAGTATTAAGTATTTATCGGCTCTTATTGCAAAACGGATTCCGTGCGGCTGAGGGAGGAGAATTTACTTTCCGCGCTTTTGCAAACGGCAAAACGGATTTAACCCGGGCGGAAGCCGTAAACGAAATTATAAATTCCAAAACCGATACGGCGGTTGAGCTTGCCGCAGGAAGATTATCCGGCTCCGTATTTTCGGAAATAAAAAGAATAAAGGAATCGCTTCTTAAGGTAATTGCCGCAGCCGATGTTGAAATAGAATATCCTGAAGATGAAGAAACCGTAGAAGGCGTTTTTTCTTCCGATTTAATCTTACAGGTTTTAAATCCGCTTCAAATTCTTTACGACTCTTGGGCTTCCGAAAAAATTTTTATTGACGGAGCAAGGGTTGTTTTGGCCGGAAAAACAAATGCGGGAAAATCCTCTTTGTTTAATGTTCTTTTAAAAGAAGACCGCGCCATTGTTTCGGATATTCACGGTACAACCAGAGATTGGCTCGAGGCGGGACTGAACTTTAACGGAATTCCTGTAAATCTTTATGATACTGCAGGTTTTAGATATACTCAAGATAAAATAGAAGCTATAGGAGTAGAGCGTTCTTTAAAGATAAGCCGTGAAGCGGATTTGGTATTGTATTTATTGGATTCCGCCGAAGCCGTTAAAGATTCAAAACTGAACGATGATGATTTAAATTTTATAAAGAACTCTCCTGTTCCGATTATTACGGTAATTACAAAAACGGATTTATTGGACAGCGGAAAAGAAAAACTTATTATAAAGATTTTAAAAGATGAAAATATTTTAAATTATATTTTTATTTCTGCAAAAAACTATAAGGGCATTAAAGAGCTTTCGGCGGCGGCTTACGGGCTTCTTGCCTCATCTTCCAACAACCTTTCAAAAGGAGCTTCTCTCGGAAGCGAAAGACAAAAAGAAGCGGTAAGCAATGCTCTTCAATTTTTAAATTCGGCATACGAAAATGCAGCCGCAGGATTCCCTCTTGATTTAATTACCGAAGACTTGGAAGAGGCTTTGCGATTTTTAGGCGAAGTTACCGGTGAAGTAAATTCGGAAGATATTTTAGATAAGGTTTTTTCGGGTTTTTGTGTAGGGAAGTAAGAAAAGAAATTTACTTATGCTTATTTTTAATTATTCCGATAATGATATTACGGTAATTTTAAATTTCCGTAATTTTAATATGGGAGGTTCTTATGAAAAGAACTGTGGGGCTTGTAACGCTGCAAGTTGCGTTAGCTTTCTTTTTAATTGTTGCAGGTATTTTAGGACTGATGCGCTCCAGCGGCGGAGATTTGGGAGAAGTTGTAGCTCTTTTAAACGGTCTTTTTAAAAGCTCAACAATTACTATGATTATTATAATTACGATTGCAATTACGGAATTAATTGCAGGCGTTTTTTTAATTGTAGAATTTTTCAGCGGAGAAATTAAACTGACGAATATAATATTGATTATCTTTATGATTCTTTGGATAATCAATATTGTCTTAATTGATATCCTCGGGGCCGTTAACGGAAACATATTCAGGAATACGGCATCGGTTTTAAATTATCTTTCGCAGCTTTCAAGACATTTAATGATATTGGGAGCCATTATTGCGGTTAAAGATAAAAACCGCAATTAAAAACTTTTATTAAGATAAAAGCTCAGGTGAAAAAAATCCGCCTGAGCTTTTTTTTTATTTAATTCGTCCGAATCTGGAAAACGGGAATAAAATAAGGTTTACCGTCCCCAGCATTTTTGAAGACGGAATATAGCGCGGTTTTATATTTGTTATAAATACGATTGAAAAAGCATCGTTTGAATTTAAACTTTCAAGATGATAAGAATATTCATGCCTCATATCCAAAGAATTAAAACGATTATCACCCATCATAAAATAACAGCCTTCAGGAATGTATTCTTCTTCGGCTTGAGGAAATTCATTCATATTGCGCTGACTTGTAAGGGAAAGATAAAAAAGATATTCTTCGAGTTCTCCTATAATATTTGTACGCTCTTCATCTGAAGCAAATCTTTCCGCAGTTGCATTTTCTTTATAAAGCTCGGCATTGCGTACGAATAATTTACCGAAAGCCAACTTAATTAAAACATTTAATTGAGCATTACGTTTTTCATATAAATTATATTGAGAAAAATTTTTATCCGTTTCCGGTTGCCAATTTTTTAAAAAGGCCTTAAACCAAGTAAGTCCGCCGTCGGTTGTCAATATTTTTGACGCTATAATTTCATTATCTTTTGCCATATAGTTAATAAGATACTGTCCCTTGGGCAAAAAATCGTTTGCGGAAAAAACCGTATCGGCCTTACCCTTTATTTTTTTCATTTTTTCAATTAAACCGTCGGCTTCTTTTTCCGCTTCGGAAAAATCAACTTGTTTACGCCAAGTCTCTACGGATTGAAGGCGGTTTAATTTTTCGGTAGTCATCTTTTCGGCATCGCGTACATATTCAAGCTGAGATTTGGAAAGCTCCGATAAATTCCATGCTGCATATCCGGATTCATCAAAACTTTTAAAGTCTTTTTCTCCGGCTTTTTTTATATAAAGCACCCCGTCTACAAGCATAATCTTTTCTCCGGGGAGTCCGACAATTCGTTTTACTAGCGGGTCGGCTTTTACATTTCCGTTTTCATCTTTGTTTATGTTTACCGTCGTTAATGTAAGATATTGAACCAGCTGTGAAGTAAAAAATTTCAGTTCATTATTAGGTTCATTTTTGTAATGAGGGTTTCTTATTATAACGACATCTCCGCGTTCGTACTTATGCAGTTGAGGAAAACGGAACGAAGAAAGCGGAAAGGTAGGTCCGGACAAAAATTTTATACCCGCAACTCTGTCTCCTACCATAAACTGCGGCACCATAGATTCCGAAGGAATTACATATAATTGAAAAACAAAAACGGTAAATAATAAAACTACGCAAGCCGCTTGTACAATTGCATCTACCCACTCCAAAATTTCAAAGAAAATCGAATGCTTGTGTTTAGGGTCAAGTTCGGGTAATTGCGGAAAATATTTGCGAGCTCGTTTATCGTTTAATCTGTAAAGGATAACACCGTTAAAAATAATTAAGGCAAGCCAATACAGGGCTAAAACGGCGTCCATAACTTCTCTTTCGCCGTAGATTTTTGCCCGCGATATTACAAAACAGGCAATAAAGAAAAACGGAGCATATTCCGCAATTTTTCGTAAGATATACAATTTCTTTTCCGTTGTATTTTTTAAAAAAGAAACGGCTGCAAACCCGAACCAAATTGAAAAAGCCGCTCCCAAAATAAGAGCGAAAAAGGACAACAGCCCCGCGTTATTTATAATTAAAAACACCGAAAAAACAATACCGAAAAATACTTCCAAATAAAAAAGGATTGACATTAACTTCTCCTGAAATTTTAACGGCCGATATAAAACTATATTAAACCGCTTCAAATTATAAGATTAACCCAATACTTAAATTTATGCAATAGCCTTACAAAATTAAACAATTTAAGTGATAATAAGGAAACGGAAAAAGCAATCGAATTTAAACGGAATTTATACGCCCCTTGACTTTATGCCCGTTTTTTGCTTTACTGTAAAGCAAATGAAGAAAAATATTTTTATCCCCCTTTTATTTTGTATCGGAATTTTTTGTTTTTCTCAAAATATTACCACGGCGGCGGCTTTTTTTTCCGCCGTATCCGATAAATACGCACAGTTTTCGGATTACGTTGTAGATATGAATATAACGTCAGGGGCTTCAAAGCAGCCGTGCACCGCTATGTTTAAACGGCCGGATATGCTCAGATTGGATTTTAAATCGCCTGCCGACCAATGTATAGTTTTCAGCGGGAATACGCTTTCGATTTATTTACCGGATTATAGAACAATTTTACGGCAGGAAATCGATAAAAGCTCTGCCGGCGGCACGGCTTTAGCGACTCCGCAGGGGCTATCGCTTATGAAGCGCTCTTATACGATTCAATACGAAACTTCGGCTTCTCCCGTGCAGGTGGAAGAAGTCCCATCGGAATCCGTTGTAATTTTAATAATGAACAGAAAAAGCGCTTCCGAAACTTTTAAAACCTTGCGCGTAATGATTTCCCCCGAATCGAAATTAATACGCAGAATAGAAGCCGTTCCCGTTTCGGGCGGAAAGGTTATTTTTGATTTTTATAATTACAGAATAAATGTAGGAATTAAAAGTCAAAATTTCGTATTTGATGCGCCGCCGACTGCAAAGGTTTTAGATGACTTTCTTTTTATAGAGTAACAAAACAAACCGTATTAAATTAAAATCGGAGAAATACAATGAACGAAATCGGAAAACTTCTTATCGAAACAAGAATGCAACACGGGCTTGAACTGGAGCAGGTAGCCCGAGAAACGAATATAGCAAAAAGATATCTTGAAGCCTTGGAAAATGATGATTACAGCGTATTCCCTGCCGAGCCGTATATTTTGGGCTTTTTGAGAAATTATTGCGAATATTTAGGGCTTAACCCGGAAGAATTTATAAAGCTCTACAAGCAAATAAAGATTCAGGAAACTGATTTACCTCCCGACGCTTTATTGCCCAAAAAAAACGCCGGCAGTTATCGGCTGATGATAATTGCATTGGCAGCTGCGGCCGTTATAGCCTTAATTGCAGGTTTAGCTTATTTTATCTTCAGTAAATGGCTGCCCGACTTGCAGGAAAGACAGGCGAAAAACATAACGGAAGAAAAAATAATAGAAAGCCGTAAAGCGGGGAATTATGAATTAACCGAACCGCGTTTTGAAAAAAGACTTTTTATAGGCGATTCTTTAAAAATTCAAGCCGGCGGAAAAGACTATGTACTGACTGTAGAAAAGGTAAGCCCCTCTTTAGTATTAAATACGGAAGCAGGAAACCAGATTATTAACCTTGCGGAAACTCTTAAACTCGATTTAAACGGCGATGCCGTACATGATGCTGAAATTCTTGTCGAAGATATAGATAAAAACAATCCCGAAGCGGGCTCTTTAGTGTTAATTAAAACGGGTTCAGAGTTGGCTGCGGAAGCAACGGTAAAGGCTTCAGATGTTATCGTTTCCGAGAGTTCCGGTTTTTCTTCAAATGCCGCAACCAGGGTGCTGTTTGAAGGCGGTTCGGCTTATCCTGTAACCTTAAATGCCACATTTAGGGGATACTGCCTGTTTCGCCACGAATCCGATAAAGCAAACCGCGAAGAAAGGTATTACCAAAAAGCGGAACAGCTTACGGTACAGGCCAATAACGGTTTTAGGATTTGGGCTTCTAACGGAAATGCCGTAAAAATGCAGCTTGTTGCAGGCGGAAAAACCGTGGATTTGGAAATAAGCCGTCCGGGAGAAGTTATCGTAAAAGATTTAAAATGGATAAAGGACGATACAACCAGACGTTTTAAATTTATAATAGCCGATGTCGATTAAAAATTTTTTTGTCGATTTACACGGCTGTGCAAAAAATCAAGTCGATGCGGAAATTCTTATAGGAATTATGGAGGGCTTGGGGTGGAGTAATTGCGACTCTGCGGAAAGCGCCGATTTAATTATCGTAAATTCTTGCGGATTTATAGAATCCGCAAAAGAAGAGTCGATTAATGCCGTTATAAATGCAAAAGCCGTGAATCCGAGGGCGAAAATATTGCTGGCAGGCTGTCTTGCGGAGCGATATGCGGAAATTTTAAAAACCGATTTATCTGAAGCGGACGCTGTTTTCGGTAACGGCGATTTATCACGTCTGCCTGAAGTTGTAGAAAGACTTTTTGCAAAAGAAAAAATAAAAAAAAGCGTTTTAACTCCGCCTCAAATAGGAGTTTGCGGAGGCTGCCGGCCTAAAATTCTTAATTTTCCGCGTTCGGCGTATATAAAGATTACCGAAGGCTGCGATAATTTTTGCAGTTTTTGCGCAATTCCTATAATACGCGGAAGACTTAGAAGCCGACCCATAGCGGAAATAACTTCCGAAATTACGGAATTCGTTAAAAAAGATTTTTACGAATTTAATTTAATAGGGCAGGATTTAGCGGCCTTTCAAGCTGAAAAAAATTCGGCCGAATCGGGGCTTGCACAGCTTTTAACCGCTATTTCAAAAATTAAAGGCGAATTTAAAGTGCGCCTTTTATATATTCATCCCGACCATTTTCCTCTTGATATTTTACCGATTGTTACCTCCGATACGCGCTTTTTGCCGTATTTTGATATTCCTTTTCAATCCGGTTCGGAAAAAATAATTAAAGCTATGAACCGTAAAGGCTCTCCCGAAATTTATTTACGGCTTGCCGAAAAAATACGGGAGGCTTTTAAAAACTCAAAAAGTCCGTACGGAGAGCCCTGCCTGCGCACGACCTTTTTATCGGGTTTTCCGAACGAAACGGATAATGACTTTGCGGCAACCGTAGATTTTTTAAAAAATTTAAAACCCCTTTGGTCGGGCGGCTTTACATATTCCCGCGAAGAAGATACCGCTTCTTATTCTTTTAAAAACCGAGTTCCGAAAAAAATTGCCGAAAAACGTTTAGCGCAAATACGGGAGCTTCAAACGGGAATAACCGAAAAAAAACTCGAAGAATTTATAGGTAAAACGCTTGAAGTTTTAGTTGAAGAGCTTATTCCGCTCGGCGGAGAAAGTGCGGATTCCGTAAACTTGAATGCCGTCGCTGAAAATAACGGCACCGTTCTTGCTCTCGGACGAGCTTGGTTTCAGGCCCCGGAAGTGGACGGAGCGGTAGTATTAAGTTTTGCTAACGGCAAAAAAGATTTATCAGGTAAGCCGATTCATGCGGGCTCCGTGGTAAAGGCAAAAATAATTTCAAGGAACGGTTTTGATTTGGAAGCGGCGGTAAAATAACTTGCGTTTGCTATAAATCTTTTATTTCATTTAAACTTAAACCGGTAATTTTTGAAATAAAAGAAATTTCGCAATTTTCCCGTTTCATCAGCTTTGCCGTTTCAAGTTTTGTTTGCCTTACTCCGTTATTCCAGCCCTCGGAAAGCCCTTCTTCTCTGGCGCAGGCTTTTTCACTGATTCTGTCCATTTCCCAAATTTCCTGGTGCAGCAGTAAAAGCCTTTTTTCTTCATCGCCGATAATTTCTTCGTATTCTTTTTCCGCTTCATTAAATGCGGGATTTTCTTTTAACAAGGTTTCCATATTTTTATCTCCTGTTTTATCTATGTTCTTAATAAAATATACCCACTTTTCCAACTCTTTCATTTTTATTATATCACAGTTTTGCAAAACCGTCATCAATTTTTTCATTTCAATTAAATGAAACTCAAGTTTATCCATAACAACTTGTTCATAGTTTACGTCCGAGCGCATTTGAGCGGTGCGAAAAAAATATTTATCATTATAAAAATTTTCGTCCATAAAGCAAATTAAAACGCTTTTTTTAATTTCGGAATACGGTTTACCCTTAAGGTTTTGGTCCGTATGCAGTTTTGCAAGATAGTAACTCATTCTGTCCCGTAAAAAAAGATGATTTAAAACCTGCATTTCAATTGCATATTGATTTTGTAAATTATCGACGCCTAAAATATCCAAAATATTTTGTTTTCCTACGAGATGTCCGATTTTTGTTATCGGAGATTTTAGCCTGATATGAGTTATAAGCGGTAAATTTTTATATGAAAGGACGGCATTGACAAGTTCTTTTAATAAGTGTTCATTTCCTTTTTTCCCGAAAATTCCTCTAAAAAGCAGGTCGTTGGTTAAGGTTAAATTTTTTATTTTTATTTCCATAATTTATCAGCCTTTTTTTAAGTTTTTTTTAATTGTTACACGGCATTTTATAATTATTATCAGGAAAAATTTACAAATATTTGCCCGAATTTGCAAAAAAAATTGAAAAAACGAGTTAAAACCTCTTGACAAAACCGGGGGGGGGGGGGGTATAATGGAAGAAATTTAAAGAACCGTTTAAAAGAACGGTGAAAGGAGTTTAAATATGAAACGAAATAAAATTGTTTCTGTTATCGGAATGCTCGTTGTTTTACTGAGCATGGCAGCTATGGTATCCTGCGGCGGAAATGCAAAAACCGTTACCGGTGTTTGGGAGCAAACAGCACCTGTAGATAGTCTGCTTGCTCCCAATTATTATTATTTTGACGGAAAGGATAAGGTTTATGTTGCAAGTTCGGCTGACGGAAAGGACTTTAGTAAAGTTCCCCGTCTTTCCGGCGATTACAGTGCAAAGGGCGGAAAAATCTCGATGCCTCTTACAGAGAACGTAAAATGTTCCTTTGAAGTTAAAGGCGATATATTGGCCATATACCAACGAGTAGCAGGAAATGCTCTATTTGGCATCAGTACCAGATATGAATTTAAGAAGTCGAATGTAGACGCGAATAAAATTAAAAACGCAAAATAAGGCTGTAACTTTAATTTTATTCATGCGGCGTTTATCTTAACAAATTATAAAACCTTGCAAGGCTTATTTAACCTTGCAAGGTTTTTTATTTTACAGCCTTATTACTTGACAATATTTTCCGTTAGTGTAAAATAGTATAAAAATATTTAAAGGATGGAAAAGTTATGGCGGATAAAGTCAAGTTTATAAGACATTATGCTAAAGAAGGAATAACTTTCGGTTCGTGCCTTGCGATGATAATAAGTTATACCGCATGGAAATCCGTCTTATGGGCCGTTATACACGGCTTGTTAAGCTGGGCGTATGTAATTTACTATATAGTAGTTTATTAGTTACAGTTTATGCGGTATGCGGACAGTGAAAAAAATCTTTGTATTTTTCGGATTTTTACTTTTATTTTTTTCGTGTAAAATACCCGGTAATAAACATTCGGAATATCCTGTAATACGCGGCGTTTATAATGCCGAAAATTTAAGTGCAACGGACGTTATTGCGCTTGAAGGCGATTGGATTTTTGTACCGAATAAATTCGTTTCCCCGTCGGACAAGTTTTATCAATATACCAGATTTGAACATATAAATTCCAGTTGGACGAAATACTCCGAGCCTGAACCCGAGTACGGTTATGCAACTTATGCAGTAAAATTAACGAACTTATCCGCCGACGGAGTTTATGCAATTAAAACCGCCTGTGTTTCTTCCGCATTTGTTGCATATTTAAACGGATTGGAATTTATGCGTTCCGGTAAACCTGCGGTTTCAAAAAAAGAAGAGGTTTTTAATTGGGATTCTTCTTTTATGGTTTTACCTACCCGAAGAGCGAAAGAAGCGATTCTTGTTTTTCATATCTCGAATCACCACGATAAATTTCCCGGTTTTCAAAAACCTGTAGAAATCGCTTTTTATTCCACTCTCGCAAATGCAAAAAATAAAGATGTTTTAGTTTTTACCATCTTAGCCGGAGTTTTACTGGTAACCTCCGCCTTTTTTATTTCACTTTATATATTTTATCCGAAAGAAAAAACTTCTCTTTATTTCGGTCTTTTATGCGTAAATTTCGGTGTGCGTATTTGCTGCTATGATGAAGTTTTATTTACGACAATTATTCCTAAAATAAATTCCATATTTTTGTTTAAATTGGGCTATGCGACTTTTTCGCTTGCTTTAGTTTTCGCTTCGCTTTTTATACACGAATTATTCGGAAAGATAAAAATGCGTTATCTTTATATAATTCTTTTTCCGGCATTTTTATATGCGGCAATTAACTTGTTTGCACCGATTTCGGTTTCTACGAATTTGCTTGTTTATGCTCAAATTTATGTACTGGCGGCGGCAATATATAATGTTGTAATTACCGTAATGGAAGCGTTTAAGCGTAATAAGTATGCTCATCTTTTTTTGCTGGGGGTTTTGGTTTTTTTATCGATGAGCATACGCGATATGTTAATTGCAAATAAAATTATAGAAGGCGGTTTTTTATCGCATTTCGGAGTTTTAACCTTAGTCGCCCCGATGGCAATTATTGTATTGCAGTATTTTAAAACCACATCGGAAAATGTAATCGGGTTGGCTAAAAAAATAGAGCTTACAAATACGGCTTTGGCTAAATTTGTTCCTATAGAATTTATGAATTTCTTAAATAAAAAACATATAGAAATTCGGTTGGGCGATAATATTTTAAAGGATATGTATATTGCCTTTATTCACTTAGGTATGAAAACCGGATTGGAAACCGAAGCCGAAAGGCTGAGCGTTCTTCAGATTTATAATAAAACTCTTGCCGATATAAATCCCGTAATAGAAATACATAAGGGGTTTATCGATAAATATTTGGCGGAAGGGCTTATGGTTCTTTTTTACGGAACGGCGGAAGATGTTATAGATTGTATGCTCGAAATAAAGGAAATTATAAGAGTTGAAAATTTTGAACGCGAAATACGCGGTATGCAAAAAATAAAACTTGCCTGCGGGGTACATTACGGAAAGCTTATGATAGGTACGATAGGGGAGCAGGCACGAATGGACAGTACCGTTATTTCCGATGCCGTTAATATAGCTTCGCGGCTTCATTTTTATGCCTTAAAAAAAGAAACGGAAATTTTTGTAAGTGCCGCCGTAAAAAATAATGTAAGTTCGGAAGCGGAAAGCCGGATAAAATTTAATTTCGGCGGGTTTGTAAGATTTAGAGGTAAAGAAGAGCCGGTATCGATTTATGAGGTAAATAAAATATGAAGGCTGTAAACAAACGATTGATTTTAGGCTCCGTTCCGTTTTTTGTTCTTTTCGTTTTTTTATATTCGGTTTATTTACTGAGGCCTTTGCATGAAACGGAAATTGTTGCTCTTAAGGCGGTTAAAGGAATTGTAGAAATACCGGCAGGTTCTGCAAATTCGGTATTTAAGTTAAGCGGTGAATTTTATTTTACTCCGAATCAGTTTTATTCTTTACGTAATACTGAAAAAGAAACTTACGGGCAAATTCCCGGAACTTTTAAAGATACGGTATTAAATTCGAGATTCGGATACGGCTCTTACGGGCTGCATATTTCAGGTTTGGAGCCTACAGGTATTTACGCTTTGCATGTGGGTCATGCATTGAGCAGTTCCGCCGTTATTATTCACGGAAGGGATATAACAAGGCAGGGACAGCCGGGGATAAATAAAGAAACGGAAATTCCCGGTATAAAATCTTCTAAGGCAGCCTTTAGACCTAAGCCTGACGGAACGGTGGATATAATTATCAATATTTCCAATTTTAGAAACAGAAAAGCCGGGTTTTCTTCTTCGTTAATTTTAGGAGAGGTTAACAGTGTAGGCGATATGTTCCGAAGCGGTTTAATCTTTCATGCAGGGCTTTTTGCCGTTATTTTTACCGTTGCGGTTTTCTTTTTTTGTTGTCGTTTTTTTATAAGCAGGCATCATTTGTTCTTTGGTTTTCGTTTGCGTCCATTGCATTGGCAATACGGGGAGTTGTTTTTTACCCTCATATTGCTCCGATTATTTTTACTGAAATGCCGTGGCGGTTAAATTTTATTCTGAGGTATGTTACCGTTCCGCTTCCTGTAATATTTTTTACTATATTTTTAAAACGTGCATTAAATATATGCTGGAAAATTCCTTATACGGTTATCCTTTCGGTTTCCTGTATTTATGCAGTTTCAACTTTAGTTTTGCCGCCTGAAATTTCTTCGGGTATTTTAATTTATTATCAGATATTTGCATTTTTATGTATTATATATGCACTTATTGTTCCCGCGGCGGGTTTGATAAAAAAGCGGGAGCTTGCCGGTTGGATTTTTACCGCCTTGGCGGTTTTGATTTTGTTCAGTATATACGATTTATTGGTATCGCTCGGATTTTTACCGGATTCGTTTTTTATCCATATAGGTTCTATGCTTTCAATCGTTATTTTATCCGTTATGGTTTTAAACGAATATGCAAATTCAATTAAAAAGATTCAAGATTTAAATGCCGAAATGCAGTTAATAAATAAATCTTTAATCAGATTTGTTCCCGACCAAATTGTAGGTCTTTTACAAAAAGAATCCATTACCGAAGTAAGCCTCGGGGATAATGTGGAATTAAAAATGCCGATACTTTCGATAGATATACGTTCTTTTACGCATACTTCCGAAAAACTTTCTCCCAATGAGGTGTTCGATTTACTGAATGAATATTTTGCTCTTGTAGCTCCTATTGTGCGTAAGTATAACGGGATTATAACAAAATATTTGGGTGACGGTTTTTTTGCATTGTTCCCGGACGGAGCCGACTCGGCTCTTTTATGCAGTATCGAAATACAAAAATCGATTATGGAAAACCGAATTGCGCCGCCTAATTCTCCGCCGCTTAAAGTAGGTATAGGAATAGATTTCGGAGATATCCTTTTAGGGACAATAGGCAATATACATCGAATGGACAGTATTATAATTTCAAAATCTTATCATATTGCCGAAATTTTGCAGGAGTCTACGAAAAAGTATACTTCATCTATAATTATTTCCGACAGGATTTTTGCGGCTCTTAACGAGCAGGGCGGTCATTATATACGTCCTATACAAAGAATTAAGACGGCTTTAAACGAAGAAAATTTTTTGTTTGAAGTTTATGACTGCGATGATATTTCCGTACGTGAATTAAAACACCGCTCTAAAGGTTATATAGAGCACGGCGTACAGGCAATATTTAATAGAGAGTTATCAAAAGCCGGTAAGTATTTCGATAAGGCTTTGGATATTTTCCCCGATGATTGCGTTGCAGGTTATTATAAAAAACTGTTGGAAAGCGTAAACGCTTAAAAAAATCTTAAAACGGAAATCCGTAAGTATATAAAATTTTACACAGGGATTTAATTTACGTGTATAAGGTTTAAAATATCGGTCGGGTATTTAACTATTTTATCCGCACCTGCGGTTTGCAATTCGTTAAGTTCTCTAAAACCCCATAATACTCCTACCGTAACAAGCCCCGCATTTTTTCCCGTTTGGATATCCGTAGCGGTGTCGCCTATGTAAAGGCATTCTTCTTTTTGTACGTTTATTATTTTAAGGATTTCGTAAACTCCTGCCGGGTCGGGTTTAAGCGGTACGGTTTCCCGTGCCCCGAAAATACAGGAAAAAGTGTTTTCTCCGAAAAGGGTTTTTACTATTTTTTCGGTTGTAGGCTGCGGTTTGTTTGAAAGAACATTTACGGAAATGCTTTTTTCGGTAAGAGTTTTTATAAGGGAGTGAGTTCCGGCATAAGCGGTGCATAAATATAATGCGTCCGCATCATAAGCGGCGTTATACTCCTTTAAGATTTTATTCTCAAGCTCCGTATCCGTTTTTCCGTATCTTTCCAAAACCCGTTTTATAAGAGTGCGGGCTCCGTTACCTGTAAGCGTTTTAAAATCTTCGGAAGGTATCGGAGCCATTCCGTATTTTGAAATTTCTTTGTTTACAAAATATGCAATGGAATTAAGAGAATTGGTTAATGTTCCGTCTAAATCAAAAATACAAGCCTTTATCATAAAGAAAATTATATCAAAAAAAGTTAAGTGAATCAACACGGTTTATTTTGAACCGGTAATCGGTGCCGTAGCATATTTCTCTTTGCAACCTTTTTATTTTCATCGTGTCTAATTATCCGTGGAGTTAATATGTTTTGTAACGATTATATTGATTATACCAAAAGCGATGATTGGGATACGGTATATGAGTCTTTTTCTTTAAAAACGCCTGAGCATTTTAATTTTGCTTATGATGTAATAGATAAAATAGCCGCCGAGCAGCCCGAAAAGGAAGCTCTCGTGTGGTGTGATGATACGGAAGAGAAATTTTTTTCGTTCGGAGAGCTTGCAAAGCGGATAAATAAGGCGGCCAATTTTTTTAAGGCAATGGGGATTAAAAAGGGCGATACCGTGCTTCTTTTTTTAAGAAGACGGTATGAATTTTGGTTTATTTTGCCTGCATTACACAAAATCGGAGCGATTGCGGTTCCGGCTACAGTTCAGCTTGCTTCTCACGATATAGAATACCGCATTCAGTCTGCAGGTATTAAAATGATAATAGCTGTTCAGGAAAAAAATTTACAGCAGGAAATTCAAAAAGCGGCCGAAGCCGCTTATAATAAACCTCTTTTAGTTTGGGTACACGATAAAATGGACGGTTGGATTTCTTTTGAAGAGCTGGTAAAAAATATGAGCGATGAGTTTACGCCGCCTCAAGGAGATTCTTACCCTTGCGGAAAAGATACTGCGCTTCTTTATTTTACCTCAGGCACATCCGGAAATCCGAAAATGGTGGAGCATAATTTTTTGTATCCGCTCGGGCATATCGCGACGGCAAAATTCTGGCAGCATGTTAAAGAAGGCGGCAGACATTTAAGCGTTGCGGAAACGGGCTGGGCAAAGGCTATGTGGGGGAAAATTTACGGGCAGTGGCTTTGCGGTTGTGCCGTTTTTGTATATGATATGAAAATATTTATTCCGCGGCAAATGCTTGAAAAACTGGAGAAGTATAAGGTTACTTCGTTTTGCGCTCCGCCTACGGTATACCGCTACCTTATTCACGAAGCAATCGAAAATTATGACCTTTCGGCATTGGAAGAATGTACTACGGCCGGAGAGGCTTTGACTTCGGATATTTTTGATACTTTTAAGAAAAAAACCGGTATAGAGCTTAGAGAAGGTTACGGTCAAACGGAACTTACACTTGCAACCGGTATATTCCCGGGAATGAAAATAAAACCCGGTTCTATGGGAAAGCCTGCCCCCGGGTATGATATAGATATTATCCGTCCGGACGGGACAAGCTGCGAAACGGGAGAGCCGGGTGAAATTGTTTTAAGGCTGGATAAAAAAGTTCCGTGGGGAATGTTCGGCGGATACTATAAAAATGAAGAAAAAACCGCCGAAGTGTTTAAAGACGGTTTATATTATACAGGCGATTCCGCTTATCGCGACAGCGACGGGTATTTTTGGTTTGAAGGGCGGACGGACGATTTAATAAAAAGTTCGGGGTTTAGGATAAGTCCCTTTGAGGTGGAATCCGTGCTTTCGCAGCACCCTGCCGTATTTGAGTGTGCCGTTACCGGGGTGCCGGACCCCAAGCGCGGTCAGGCGGTAAAAGCATTCGTAGTTTTAAACCGCACATACCAGCCGAGTCAAAGTTTAGAAAAGGAGCTTATGTTTTTTGCCAAGAAAAATGCAGCATTATACAAGGCTCCGCGTTCTTTGGAATTCGTTGATGCTCTTCCTAAAACACATAACGGAAAAATAATCCGCGCCGCTATCGGAAAAAAAGAATAGGGGCAGCCGATATTTAAATAAACCCCGACATTTAAAAAAGTGTACCGGGGTTTATTTTTTCGGGATAAAATAAGTAAGTGCGGATTATATCAATTCAGATTTGAGCCGCTTAAAATCAATCTTCAATATAACTATATTTTAAATTATAAGTTCCCTGATAAAATTGCATTACATTTTTTAATCTCTTTTGCATAAAGATATTATAAGTTTGGTTGGCATAAGGCGCAATACAACATTCTTCTACAAGAAGAATTTCTTCCGCACGTTTGTACCCTTCAAGTTGTTTGTTAAAATCGGTGCTTTGTTTTGCTTCCGTTACAAGTTTATTGTATTCTTCGTTTTCCCAACCTATAGGAACAATTTTATTCCCGGGTAAAAACAAATCCAAATAACGTGCGGGGGAATCTACACCGCCTGCCCATGATTTAAATCCGATTTGATAATCCAAGGTTTTGTTCCGTTTTTTAAAAACCGTGCCCTCCACTTTATCAAGTATAATATTTACTCCCAGTGTTTTCGATAAGCTTTGTTGTAAATACTCGTTAAACTTGGAACTTTCGTTTGTAGGGAACATTATTTCGATAGTAACTTCTTCGGGGTTGCCGCTCATTCCGAGTTCTTTTAAGCCTTCGATAAAAAGAGCCTTAGGATTGGGCGTTTTTTGTATAAGAGTTTTTATCGGTTCTCCCGCAAGGTTTCTGTAATTTTGCCCCTCCAGTTCCGTTGAAAGAGAAACAAAACCGTAAGCGGGTTTATAAATGTTGTCAAACAAATCGCTGCAAATTTCTTCACGGTTTAAACTTGCCGAAACGGCCTGTCTTATTTTTTTGTTGGAAAAAAGTTTGTCTTTTTGATTCATAAAAACATATTGAACACGGCTGTCCGTTCCGGTAATTTCCGCAATGCCGGTATCTTTTTTTAATTTATCAATCCAATTGATTGAAACTGCATTTGCAATATCTATTCCGCCGCCGATAAGTTCTCCTAAGGCCGCATTTTCTTCGTTTATTATTTTAAAAGTAAGCCGTTCAAGTTTTACATTTTCAGCGTTCCAAAATTTTTCATTTTTTACAAGTTCTATTTTACTGTTATGAATCCAATTTGCAACTTTAAATGCTCCGCAGCAAATTATCTTATCGGCATCGCTTCCGTAAGACTTTTCAAAGGTGTTTATAAAATCTTCTCTCTGAGGAGGAATTTTTGCAGCCAACTCATCAAGATGTTTGACGGGAGTTTCGGTAAAGATTTTAAGCGTTTTTTCATTTTCGGCAATTATTCCTATTTCGCTGTACTCTGCCGTGCCTTTTAAAATTGCTTGTGCATTTTTAATATAATCATAATACATTGCCATAGGCGATGCCGATTCTTTGTTTATAATTCTGCGTATGCTGTACACAAAATCGTTTGCGGTAACGGGAACTCCGTCGGACCAAAACGCTTCACGCAAGTAAAAAGTCCATTCGGTAAAATCTTCATTATGCTTCCAAGATTCCGCTATGCCGGGTAAAATACTGCGTTTTCCGTCTTCGGTTTGAATATTCGTTAAATGTTCATTTATATAATCGAGGACTATAAACGAGTACCTGTCCGAGGCTTTCGCGGCATCTAAAATGGCAGGTTCCGCACCGAGAGAGGCTGTAACCTCTTGTTTAGCCGAGCCGGCACTTTTTAAGTTACCGCTTGTCTCCGTATTGCTGCAAGCGGTTATAATCAGTGCGGCAGATAAAAATAGAAAAAAATATTTTGTTTTCATATACGGTTTAAGTATATAGGTTACCGCCGACTTATTCCAGTAGGGAAGACTTAATTATTACGGCAATTACCGTTTTATTTTTTCCGAAATATCTTCCAACGCTTTTTTTATATCCCCTTGGATAAAAAGCGTTTGCTCCGTTAGTTCCGGAGGAATATGATATGCTTCCATATTGATACTGATATATCGGGCATTGTTATTTTGCCGCGTCATTTTCATAAACGGATATTTAATAATACCGGGTGTATTGTTTCCGACACCTAATTCAAGAAAAACATTTCTTTTATTTTCATGCCGCATTAAAAAATCGGTATACCGCTTATGTGCGCGATGCCATGCCTCATCTTCAACAAAGGTGCCGTCGCTTCTTAAATGCATCGTCATCGGAGCGGCGCATACGGGACAATACGGAATCAATGCGGAATGTATTTTCATATCGCTTTGCCGCTCTATCATTTCTCTTACCGTCTGTTCATTGCTATACGTTTTATTATGACAGGGTACCGAGCACTGCCACAATCCGTAATCGCCTTGAGTGTAAAATAACCGCTTAGTATCAAAGCCCGCTTTTTGTATTTGATGGTCTACATTCGTAGTGATAATAAAATAATTTTTATCTTGTAAGATTTTAAATAAATCGGTATACGGCTTTCCTGCCTGAACATCGTAGCGGTTGTAATAAATATGCCTGCTCCACCACGCCCAATATTCTTCCAAAGACGGAAAAGGATAAAAGCCTCCTGAATACATATCCTGTATTCCGTATCGAGCTTGAAAATCCGAAAAGTATTTTTCAAACCGTGCACCCGAATATGTAAAGCCTGCCGCCGTTGACATTCCAGCTCCGATACCGGCGATAACGGCGTCCGCTTTTTTTAATGTATCTGCGATTATGCTAATGCTGTCGGAGTAAGGCTTTGTAGATACGCTCATCTTGTTCTTTAAATACATTGAATACAACCTTTATACCGCTTTGCACGGTATGTAAATAATCCTTTACCGTGCGTACGGCAATCCGTGCCGCCGTATCGTTCGGAAAACGGAATTCCCCTGTGGAGATACAGCAAAAGGCAATACTTTTCAGTGCGTGCTGCCGCGCCAGTTCCAAGCAGGAGGTATAACAAGATTGCAACAGCATACAATCTTGTTCGGTTACCGCTCCGCTTACAATCGGCCCTACGGTATGCAGCACATACTTACTCGGCAAATTAAAAGCGGGAGTAATTTTTGCGCTGCCCGTTTTTTCTTTATGCCTTTGTTTTTGCATAATTTCATGACAGGCAAGCCGCAGCTGTATTCCCGCACTCGTGTGAATGGCGTTATCAATACAGGCATGGCGGGGTATAAAGCAGCCGAGCAATTCGTCATTTGCCGCATTGACAATTCCGTCCGTATTTAACCGGGTAATATCTCCTTTCCACAAGTAGATATTAGGCTCCGGTTCTTCCAAACTCATATAATCTACAACGCCCTTATTGCGCAGTTCTTCCTGCAAGTATTCGTCCTGCACTTTTATAAATGCGGAAGAAACGGGAACGGGCGGCCGTACATTGAATAAACTCCTTAACAGATTTTCCTGCGCCTTTTCATCTTGCGGAATTTGAGAAATCGTAAGCTGTTTATACTCGGCGTTTTCTTTTATCAATTCACCGATTAAATATTTTCTTCTTTCGGTTTGCGTCATAGTTATCCTTTTAACACGACAAATTCATTTCTTTTTCTTTGGTTTTAGTACCGGTAACTCATCATACATTGAATTGAATAATCCGGTTAACTAATTGTTCCAAAGGAAATAGTTCGAACTTTGTTCCCGGAGTATCAAAAAAGCATACCGGCGGATTATTTTCTCTGCAATCAGTCTTATATCCTAAACCGTCTCTATAAAACTTGATTGACCTTTCCATATCTTTAACACCTAAACAAATACAAGTAATCTTGTTTATCGTTACCTCCTAAATTCTATTTTTCTCTCTAAATAATTGTTAATATTATACTCTTTTTAAGGTTTTTTCTACCCTGTTTTATTTTTACAGATAGGGCATAACAGCCATTCTGTTAGTATCATCTTCACCACTTCCTTTTAATTATAATCAGCGTATCTCCACCAAGCTATTGTTAAAATCAATCCTAAAATACTTATCCCCAATAAACTGATTACGCCCCCTAAATTAAATATCACTTTTCCTGTAATACCACTTGCAAGTGCAGGAACAGACCACGGAATATATTCACCTAAATTAAGAGCTGAACCAAGTTGAGAAAAAAGCATTGTAAAAATAATAAACGCCAATGGTAATAAATACCCACGCCCTAAGCAGGCAAAAAATGCAACCGGAGTAGAGAGTAAAACCGTAAGGGTAGTACAATAGCCAAAAGTAAGCATTCCTTTGAAAAATATTATTGAGCTCCAACCGGCAAGTCCAATCAATTTACCGGCCAACAATCCTAATAAAAGTGCAAAAATAGATATAATATAACTCCATAAGGCGACAACTATAAACTTGGATAATACTATCGTATCTCTTTTGATTGGAAGTGCTAATAAGTCTACCATTGTTTTATCAGAGTATTCTCTGCCAAAAACCCAAGAGGTTGTAAAACCGAAAATGAGTAAGCCTCCAACAGAAATTACTTGCGATAATGCCATAAAGTATGATGACCAATCCGTTATCCTAATCATCTCTATTTTTGCAGAAATCAAACCAAGATTTTTTAAATACTCCGGATATTTCATCATAACTGCAAATAGCCCAACAATAAAAGGAACTAAACAGATCGAACAAAGAGTTATTATAGAAAGTTTTGATTTTATCAACTTTCTCCATTCAATTAAAATACAGGAAACAATCCTATTCATTATGCGCTCCTTCATTGTAGTCATGAATTATTCTAACGAAATAATTTTCTAAATCTTCTTTTTCAACAGTCAGAAGTTTTGGGGGATAACCTGAATTAACCAGCAATTTAGCAATTTCTTCCGGATATTTCACGGATTTTATATCAGTCAGTTCCACGAAACAGATATTATTTTCTAAGTCTGATTTGAGATCCACTTGATAGCCTTTATTAGATAATACTTCTTTTATAGCCCTGTTATCAGAACCGCTTACTAACAACTTTTTTTCTAAGTACTTATCTAATTCTTTACTCTCAACTTCTCTTATCAGTCTACCCTCATGTATAATTATTATTCTGGTAGCAATTTTAGCTATTTCTTCCAGTTTATGACTGGAAATAAGAATCGTTGTACCGAGAACATTCGCTAATTCATTTAATAGTTCTCTAACCTCAATAACTCCTAAAGGGTCTAATCCGTTGGTCGGCTCATCGAGAATTAGTATTTTAGGTTTATGAATAATAGCTTTTGCAATTCCTAAGCGAGCAACATTTCCCAAAGAAAGGTGTTTTACTTGTTTATTTTTATGTTGGTTTAATTTTAATTTCTCAATTACTTTGTCAATATTATCTGTATTTCTAACCCCTCTTAATGTACTAACAATTTCTAAATTTTCCTTCACAGTTAAGTCCGGATAAGAATAAGGCGTTTCAATAATATAACCTATTTCATTCCGAACCTCTAAATTATATTGGTCTACCTTTTTCCCTTGGATATAACATTCTCCTGTTGTAGGTTTTATCAATCCTAAAAGCATTCTCATAGTTGTCGTTTTTCCTGCACCATTCAACCCTAAAAAACCTACTATTTCACCACATTTTATTGATAGATTCAGGTCATCAACAACAAGATGTTTTCCATATTTTTTAGAAAGATTTATTGTCTTAATTGCCTCTTTCACTATTATCCTCCTCAATAATTTGCCCAACAATTCCTTGTATTAATAATTTTAATATCGTATCAAATTGCTTTTCGCCGATTTCTTCGATGTGTAATATGCTCATAGCAATCGTTCTAAATAAAGCGGAGACAATTTCTACCGATAAAGTTTCTCTAATATTGATTCGGGATACAATTTTTTCAACCATTCTATCATCTAAGAGATGATGGGTTTTTATCACTTCTTTGGGCAATTTTCTTATGAGTAGCTCCATTTCATGATTTTTGAAAATGGTATACACAAATGAATAGCGAAAATCCTGATAAAAATCATATAGTAAGCGCACAAACTGATCTGCATTTATTTGATTTTCTTGTCCTAATTGTTCCGTCAGACAGTTCATAATATCTATTTGATATTCTTCCAAGACTGAAAAAAATAACATTTCTTTTGAAGCATAAAAATTATAAAAAGAACCCTTGGAAATATCTGCCATTTCTACCATTTGGTCAACTGTGGTTTTCCTAACCCCATATCTTTTAAGACAATCCTTTGCAACCTTATGTAATTTCTTTCTAATTGCTTCTTTTTCTTCATCGGTAAAAGCAGTAGCCATAACTCTCCCCTAAATACTATATGACTTTTTTTGTATTTATAGTCATAGAGTGTTATATCATATAAAATCAAAAATGTCAAAATGGCTTATATCTTCATGGTTGACAATTTTCTGTTTGCCATCATTCTTTTCACTTGCTTTTCTTACTGTCTTTTAATTTGCCATCTTTGGCAAAAGTGAATTTCCGTTGTTGTAGAGATTAAGAAAGAAGTGGAATAGCAAGCATAGGAAAGGGGTACCCTTTCCGTAAAAAATCTCTATTTTCCGCAGTTCCGGCGGTAGAGATTTTGCTTGCTGGGAAGTGTCCCAAACCCTCTATGAACGCAGAAAGGAAATTCACCTATGAATAACAGGAAAAGAAATGTGCAAATTAAGTTTCGTGTTACGGAAAAAGAACGAAACTTGATTGAAGAAAAAATGAAACAGGTGCCTACAAGAAATATGGAAGCGTACCTTCTGAAAATGGCGATAGACGGATATATCATTCAGGTCGATCACAGCGATATAAAGAAAATGACGGCAGAGCTTCAAAAAATCGGGGTCAACATCAATCGGATTGTAAAAAAAGCTATAGCTTATGAAATTTTACATTTACATGAATAGGATTCTTTCTTTAGCGGAACTCTTGAAAAAAAATACAGCATCTGCTATATTGACATAGATAAAAACATAGCAGATGCTGTATCGGAAAAGAGGTGTACTAATGGCATTTTCGGAGTTTGTTATTTTTGTACGAAAGAAACTTAATTTAAGTCAAAAACAGCTTGCTGATGCAATAAATGTAAGCTATTCAACTATTAACCGCTGGGAAAATTGTCATGTTATGCCAAGCAATTTAGCGGTAAAAAGTTTTTTGTATTTTTGTGAAAATAATTTCATCGATATTCCGGATGGTCTATTATAAAACCACTTGCCATTTATCGTTGAAAATTTGAGGAGGTAAAAAAATTATGGCAAGAGCAGATTTGCTATGTGAGTTAATAAAATACGGTTTAATAAATGATTCTTCAAACTTTAGGAAAGCTACTGAGGCCTTATGTGCCGAAGAACGTTCAAAGCAGCATACAGTACTTGCAGCAAAAATTGATGAATTATTAAAAAAATCGCATAAAGCTATCGCTAAAGATAATGTACTTTCACCAGCGACTATCCGTGGTGGAACAAGTGAACAGAATCTTTTTATGGAAAAGATTCCGCAAAAAAGACTAGATCATTTAATTCTTCCAAATCATATTAAATTAACCTGTCAAGATTTAATAACAGAACAAAACCGTTCCGATTTGCTGCAATCATACGGCATAGAACCACGAAATAAAATTCTTTTAATTGGTCCTCCTGGAAACGGAAAAACTTCATTGGCAGAAGCAATATCTGAAGCATTGATGATACCGCTTCTTACAGTTAGGTATGAAAGTATTATAGGTTCTTATCTCGGAGAAACCGCATCCCGATTATCAAGGTTGTTTGATTATGTGAAAACCAGAGAATGTGTTTTATTTTTTGATGAGTTTGAAACACTCGGGAAAGAACGTGGTGACACCCATGAAACTGGTGAAATTAAACGTGTAGTAAGTTCTTTATTGATGCAGATTGATGCGCTTCCAAGTTATGTTATTGTTATTGCTGCTACAAATCATGATACTTTGCTTGATAAAGCAGCATGGCGTAGATTCCAAATCAGACTAGAAATACCAAAACCAACTCGAAACAATCTAGAAGAGTATTATCGTTTCTTTGAAAAGGAAAAAGATTTTAAGTTTGGTTTGCAACCAAGCATACTTGCGAGGAAAACATTAGGTATAAGTTATGCAGAAGCAGAGGAATTTGCATTATCAGTTTATAGACAATATATTTTAAGTCTGCCGAATGATAATGCGAAGGAAATTACCGAGAAAGTAATTCGTAGTTGGCAATCTCAAGTAATTATTGCAGATAAAAATAATGGAGGATTAGAAATATGCCAGACAGACCTTTAATATTATTTCCGTCTCCAGAGAGAGCAGATCGTGAACACAAGCCTCCCGTATTTACAAAGACAGTAAGGCCATCTTTTAGAAAGCAGTTCACTCGGCTACAACCATCTTTTACTTTACTCAAAACTGCTTTTGAACAGAAGGCATTAAAGATTCAGCAATCTCTCACTGGGATTAACCCTGAATTTGCTTTGGTTTTTGAAATAATCGGAACTGTTGATAATTTCTATACGGCAGTGAAGAATACGGATGGTTTTGAATGGATATTTGACAGCGAGACTGAACCATTTGATCCAGATGATGATTTTTACCAAGTTGACAACACCTCTAATGAAAAACTTAATACTCCACTAAACGGGAAGTTATACTGCGTAATGTCTAATCAACAGGCGATGTTGCAATTATTATCATTGTGGAAAAGATATCAAAACGGAGAAACTAATGTATTCAAGCGGGGTTTTGTAGGACTCCGTGATATTTTTACCCATATAAAAGATTTAAGGAAATGGGATTCAAGGGATAGAATTGAAGAAACACACGCTTTAGAATATTGGCGTGAATCGCTAGAAATTGATGGGAATTCTCCTGTTCCATTCGAAATTGAACTGTTCTTTAGAAGTGATGCAGCAAAAAGAAGTATTTCTACCGAAACGATTCATCACGAAATTCGATCGTTAGAAGGACATGTAATTCAGGAATGTATAATAGATGAAATATGTTACCATGGTATGTTAGTTGAATTACCAAGAACTTCTATTGAGAGCTTAGTTAATCGATATGAAGAAATCGAATTGTCACAAGTTGATGATATCATGTTCTTTCGTCCTGTTTGTCAGTCTGTATTTGTTTCCGCAACGGATTCAGAAATATATAATTCTACTGAAGAAACATCATTACCGATAGGTGATGCTGTGGTTGCTGTTTTCGATGGTATGCCAATGCAGAATCACCGCCTGCTTCGTGGACGAGTCATAGTTGATGACCCTGATGACTATGCGACGGGATATGAAAGTAAATATCGTGTTCACGGTACATCAATGGTTTCCCTGGTAATTTATGGTGACATTAAAAGGAATGACATTCCTATTAGTAGTCCTGTTTATGTGCGACCTGTCCTACGACCGAAACAAAACGGCTTTGATAAGATAACAGAAGCTGTTCCTGATGATAGCATGTTTATTGATGTTCTTCATCGAGCTGTAAAGAGAATGATGGAAGGAGATGGTCAGGAGAGTGCAACAGCACCCAATACTAGAGTAATTAATTTATCTATTGGAGACCCTGTGCGACAGTTGGCTGTCACAATGAGTCCAACTGCGCGCTTGCTTGATTTTCTGGCTTATAAATATAAGATTTTGTTTATCATAAGTGCCGGCAACCACCCTGAGATTGTAAATTTTGTAGAAACAACTTTCGATGAACTAAAATCTCTCGATATAACACAAAGGAGCAATGTTTTTGGTGAGACTATAAAAGATAATCAGCGTAACCTTAAAATATTGGCACCATCAGAAAGTTTGAATGGGATTACAATCGGTGCTCTGTACGATGATTTTACCGATACAAATGAAACCGATCGTTTTATTTGGGCTGTTGACAGAGGACTACCATCACCAATATCTGCAATTGGAAAAGGATATCGTTCTATCATTACTCCGGACTTGTTTTATTATGGTGGTAGAAAATTTATTAGAGGAAGATTTGATGGCAAAATTGATTGGGTGGAATCTTCGCGTGAGCCGGGATGTTTGTCTGCTGTTCCATATGGAATGGGGAATACCGATGGATGTGCTTTCTCTTTTGGAACGAGCGATGCTGCTGCTCAAATAACACATGAAGCGGCAAAATGCCATGATGTGCTGAATCAGATATTTCTTGACGAAACAGGTGTCAAAATGCCAGTAGATTCTACTGCAATTCTTTTGAAAGCTATGCTCACACATGGTGCATCATGGGAATCTATTGCTAATAAGCTTGCTTCATCAATGAAAACCTCCCCAAAGCAATTAAGTAAATGGATTGGAAACGGTATCCCTAATATAAGTCGTGTTATAGAGTGCACTAAAGAACGTATAACTCTTATCGGACTTGGAGCATTAAAGAAAGACGAAGGGGATATATTTAGACTCCCGCTTCCTGTAGACTTTTCGACTCGTCCAATGAAACGGAAGCTGACTGTTACATTGGCCTATCTTTCTCCTGTTGTACCAAATAAGCAAACATATCGAGGTGCACAACTATGGTTTAATATTGATGATGGTGGAAAGGGGCTTGTTCCAGATAGGCAAAATACAGAATGGCAGGCAGTTCGTAAAGGTTCATTACAACATGAGATTTTTATTGGAGAAAACCCAATCGTCTGGAATGATGATGACCTTATCATAAAAGTAAATTGTAGAGAGGAAGCAATTAAACTTAAGAAAAACGAAATACCATATTGTATATTTGTAAGTTTTGAAGTGGCAGAAGGGTTTGATGTGGATTTATATACTGATGTTTCAACAAGAATTCGCCCTCATGTCCAGATTTCAAGCAACTAAAAAGTTTTGCCTTTTTCTACTCTAAAAACTGTTATACTGATACTTCTTTCATTTTTATTTGTTACGCAGTTAAAAGGCGATTTTGAAAGAAAAGGTATATTCCCCTTACTTTGTCAAAACCGCCCTCTGAAAGCCTTGTATTTCAAGCCCTAATTTACTTCTACTTCGTAACATGGGCATGAAAAAAGTGGTGTTCTTATACTTCCTTTAACAGAAGCGAAAGATCACCGCTTTTACGATTTCCTATTTAATCTTGATTCCCACAACATACCTTTTGTATCTGTGGTAAAATACTTCTATCTGCAAGAGTTTTTACAGCACATCAAGGCTTTTTCCTCAAAAGTAGTAAATTGGTAGTAAATTCAATCTGTTCTCTTGCAAATATCCTTGTATTTCAAGAGGGTTGAGGGTTAATTATTAAAATTTCCCATAAAGTAAAACACAATATTGAATTGGGCAGTTAAAGGGATCGAGTTCCATTAACCGCAACTACTGATTTTTTTATAAGAATGTGGTATAATCAAAGGCAATTAGACTTTACGGAGTTACTTATGAATATGTCAGATGAACATATAACCGGTCTTACGCAGTTGACGGAATTATTTGAAAGGAATAAAAAGCAGTACAATACATCGGCTTATGATGAAGCAAATACCCGCACGATTTTATCGACAAGTTTTTTGAGCTTTTGGGCTGGGACGTGAGGAATGAAAAAGGGTATTCTGAGCAGTACCGCGAGGTAATCCGTGAAGATAAGGTAACGATAGGCGGCAAGGTTAAGGCTCCCGACTATGCGTTTAGAATAGGCGGAGTAAGGAAGTTTTTTGTAGAAGCAAAAAAGCCGAGCGTTAATATCAAAGATGACCTTGAACCGGCATTTCAGGTAAGGCGGTACGGGTATACGGCAAAACTTCCCTTGTGTATACTCACCGATTTTGAAGAATTTGCCGTGTACGACACTCGCATAAAGCCTTCTCCGTCCGATAAGCCGAGTACCGCCCGTATCTTTTACTGTACCTTTGACGAATATCATAAGCACTTCGATTTTATTTTTAATACTTTTTCAAAAGAGGCAATTTTAAAGGGCAGCTTTGATGTATATATTCAGGAAAATAAAAATAAAAAGGGCACTTCCGAAGTTGATAAGGAATTGCTTAAACTGATTGAAAGTTGGCGGACGGAATTGGCAAAAAATATCGCCTTACGCAATCCTTCTTTAAGTATTTATCATTTGAATACTGCCGTACAAAAAATTATCGACCGCATTATTTTCTTGCGGATTGCAGAAGATAAGGAGATGGAAGAATACGCTCTTCTTAAAAAAACAACCGAAAGCGGTGCGGTCTATCAAAGGCTGCAATCCGTGTTTGACAAGGCAAACGCAAAATATAATTCGGGACTTTTCAAACCGCATGATTGGCTGCGCAGTTTGGTTATTGACGATGCGGTTCTTTCTTCCATTATAAACGGACTGTATTATCCCGAATGTCCATACGAGTTTTCGATTTTACCGGTGGAAATACTCGGCAATATTTACGAGCAGTTTTTGGGAAAAACCATTAAATTCCGAAATGTAAAAGGAGGGCACACCGCCCTTATCGAAGAAAAGCCTGAGGTAAAAAAGGCGGGCGGTGTCTACTATACGCCTCAATACATAGTCCGCTACATTGTTGAAAATACAATAGGTGTAAAGATAAGGGGAAAAAGCCCTAAATATATTGCACAGCTCAAAGTTGTTGATCCTGCCTGCGGTTCAGGCTCCTTCCTTGTGGAAGCCTATCAAGAGCTGCTTAATTATCATTTGGACTATTATTCAAATGAAAAGAAGCGAGGAGATGCGCTTAAAAAGAATCTCATTTACGAAACTACAGGCGGTTCATATAAGCTCACGATTGAAGAAAAGCAGCGAATATTGCTTAACAATATTTACGGCGTGGATATAGACGGTCAGGCGGTGGAAGTTACAAAACTGTCGCTTTACTTAAAACTTTTGGAAAACGAAGGCAGCGAGACGCAGGGGCAGCTTTTTACATTTTCCGATCTAACCCTTTTACCCTCACTTGATTCAAACATCAAATGCGGCAACAGTCTTGTCGGCTCCGACTATTACAACGAAAAAGATTTAAGCCTTTTTGACGATGAAGCCATGAGGAAAATCAACACTTTTGACTGGGACAAGGAATTCCCCGAAGTCTTTGCACAAGGCGGCTTTGACTGCGTGATAGGAAATCCGCCGTATGTCAAAGAATATACCAATCGCGATTGTTTTGAAGGTTTATATTCTCATCCTTGCTATCAGGGAAAAATGGATTTATGGTATTTTTTTGGATATCAGGGGATTGTTTTTTTGAAAGATGACGGACTCATCGGTTTTATTGCACCTAATAATTGGATTACGAATGCAGGTGCTTCTGGTTTTAGAAATTTTATACTCAATAATGCAAAAATATTAAAATATACGGATTTTGGTAATTATAATGTTTTTGAAAACGCTTCGATTCAAACAATGATTTATATTATGCAAAAAACAAAAGACGCCGAAAGCTATACTGTACCCTATTCCCGTCTTAATAATGATAAGTCCTCAGTTTCGGAAGTTGTTGATTTTTTAGTGAATGATAATGCAGGCGGAAATACTTATTTTACTGCGCATATAGAAAAATCACAGTGTCTTGATAATTATATTTTATTTTTGAATCCGAAAATTGCAGAAGTTTTGAATAAAATACAGACAGCCGGTAATACTTTTTTTGAAAAAGATGAAATTATTCAAGGAATTGTAGGAGCCCCTGATGAATGTTTTATAGTAAACGATATATCTAATTTTTCAGAAGCAGAACAGCAATTTATAAAACCGTACTATACAGGTTTATCTGATAGATATGCTTGCAAACCTACTGATAAATACATTATTTATTTATCGGCACAAAATTTTAACAACCAAAAGTTATCAAATTTCCCTAATTTTTTTAGTCACTTTGATAAATATAAACCCGAGCTAAAAAAAGCAAAAATAAAATATAAAACACCGGATAAACCATATTACTATCTTCATAGAGAAAGAGAAGAAAAATTTTTTGTAGAAGGAAAAGAAAAAATTATTTCTCAAGGAAGAACTTTATTTCCAAGATTTTACTATACAAAGGATTCATTTTACGCTTCGAGAGCCTTATTTGTTATTCAATCAAATAGATTTAATCTAAAATTTTTAACGGCTCTTTTAAATTCTACACTTGCCCGCTTTTGGCTCAAACACAAGGGAAAAATGCAGGGCAACAATTTCCAAGTAGACAAAGAACCACTGCTTGCAATACCGCTTATATCCGTTTCCGACGCAGAAGAAGCTCCGCTCATCAGCCTTGCAGATCAAATGCTTGAAACACAAAGCAGGCTGCAGCAGGCTATTTCCGATGAGGATAAAAAACTCTTGGAACAGCGGGCAGCAATTCTTGACAAGCAGATTGATAAGGCGGTATATCAATTATACAGTTTGACGAAAGAAGAAGTGAAAATTGTGGAGGGGAGGTAGGAGAAAGATGGAAGATATAAATATAGCAACTAGCGATGCATTGATGAAAAAACTAAATGCTAATACTATAGAATTACATTATTGTTTTTCTGATAAAGAACATAGGATAGATGCATTTATCGAAAATAGATGTGAGTATGAATTACTCCTATTTATGAAAGAAATATCTAAATATGTTGAGTTAGAATTTATATTTGAAACTGAATTAACTCAAGCGGGCGGAATAAGGAAATTTTTTAAACTAATACCTACTAACTTATCAAAAAGTGATAATAAAAAGATTGCAATCGGTATTATTACAGCACTTTATGTAAATATAGCAACAACTTGTCTAATAAGTCCTCTTTCTATCGCAATAACAGAATCTATAAAATATGCAATACATAGTATGTTTGAAGATAAGGAACTATCGGAACTACAGAAAGAAAAATTACGAGAAGAGATAAAGGCATTAAAGCTTGATAACCAAAAGAAACAGGAAGAAATTGAGAAAAATGAACAACTAAAAATAAGGAGATCTAATTTTTATGAAATATTAAACAACTATGAAAGATTAGAATCTGTTGAATTTATAGGTGAGGATGAAGATAAAAATAGAATACTTGAGTATGGTAAAATTTCTCAAGATAATTTTAAAGACTATATAATTGTTCGAGAAGAACTAACTGATCAAATAATTGAAAATGCTAAAATTGTAATTATTTCACCGGTTTTAACAAAGATGAATAAAAATATAAAATGGAAAGGTCTCTATAATGGCGAATTGATAACACTCACAATGAAATCGGAAGAATTTATTACCAGTATTGATGATGGTCTTATTGAGTTTAAGAACGGATTCATTATTACCTGCAATTTAAGAATTGAGCGGGAAAAAACAAAATCAACAGAGGAAAAACATAAATATATTGTTACAGAGGTTATAAGTTATATTGTGGATGATAAAATATTAGAAACATTAGAAGGGAAAGCATATAAACAATTGAAAAAAGAGAATGAAGCTATTCAAGATTTACCTTTTGACGAATTAAAACAAGATGAAACAGATAAATAATATGCAAATAAAAATATATTTTCATAAAATATTATCTGTGTGTCTACAAAGTCATGATTTATCAGCCTTGCAGACCAAATGCTTGAAACGCAAAGCAGGTTGCAGCAGGCTATTTCCGATGAGGATAAAAAGCTCTTGGAACAGCGGGCAGCAATTCTTGATAAGCAGATTGATAAGGCGGTATATACGCTGTATGGGTTGACGGAAGAAGAGATTGGAATTGTGGAGGGGGAGTAGATGATAGGTAAGTATATTCTTATATGTGGGGAGGTATTATTAAATGCAAACGATTAATTGGGAACAAGACCATATTTTGTATATTGCAAATGAGGTTCCTGAAAATTCCGATAAACCGGATGAAAAACACTTACGTACTGTAATTGAACCGTGGTTAACTGCTGTTTTTCAGAGTGAGCATCTATCGCTTTTGACTGGTACGGGTCTCACAACAGGTATTTGTTATGAGGCTGGGGTTACACCTCAAGCTATGGGGAGAATTGATTTCAATATCTGTAACGAAGAGATACATAAATATGCAGATTCTGCAGCAGAAAATCTTTCACGTGGAGCAGCTAATTTTGAAGACGATTTACGAACAGCAATCGAATTACTCAAAGGAATGAAGATTTTAAACGATTCAAAAACTCCCGAACTTGAAAGTGAAATAAATAACCAACTTAAAAATTTAGTAACCAATTTGCAATCTAATGAAAAAAAGGTATTGGCAGCTGCAGATAAAGGCACGGAAGCACTCGCTCTTTTGCGGCGTTTTTTAATCAGTTTCAGCAGCCGTACTGCGACACGGGATAGGCTGCATATTTTTACTACCAATTACGATCGTTTTATTGAGTATGCTTTGGATGAAGCGGGAATTTATACACTTGATCGATTTATCGGAAAATTGGATCCCACATTAAGAATGCATAAAATGGAACTGGATTTTCATTATAACCCTCCCGGCATTCGCGGAGAACCGCGATATGTGGAAGGAGTCGTTCGTTATACTAAATTACACGGCTCGCTTGATTGGCATTTTAGCAATGGAGAAATTCATAAAATCCCAATGCCATTCGGCTCAGAACCTAGAGGAGAAAATACCGGTAATCCTTATGACACTGTTGTTATTTATCCTAATTCATCAAAAGGAATTGATACGGCTTATTTCCCTTATTCTGAATTATTCAGAGATTTTTCCACTGCAATATGCCGCCCTAATTCTGTGTTGGTAACATACGGCTATGGTTTTGGTGATTCTCATATCAATGCTATCATTCGTGATATGCTTACTATTCCTTCAACACATTTGGTTATTATTTCTTTTGATAAAGCAGGCGATAAACCTGCGGATAAAAATGATGGAATTCGAAGCCCGGGGCGTATTGAGAAGTTTGTCAATAACTGTAATGCTTCGCAATTAACGCTGCTCATAGGGAATCATTTTGGTCATATCAAAACCTTAACGGAGAATTATCTTCCCAAATCGGCTATCGATAGAATTTCCGATAGAAGACACAAAATAGAAGAAAAAAGAAACACCCAAAAGAAAAAGGGCGAAGAAGCAGAGGGTAACGATGTATAAAGAATTCGATTATACAAGAACTCAAACTATTGGAACAGTTGAGTTTGTTTCTCCTAAAGAAATAAAGGTGTTATTGGAAATTAATGCACCGCAAGCAACAGCAATAAATGCAGGTATCCCGCAGCTGTTTCCAAAAGTAAATGGATTCGTGCTTATTCCTAATGAGGCGGGTGCCTTGATAGGCATAATTTCATGGATTGGAATAGAATATTCTCCTTATCCAAAAAGGAAAAGTTATAAAGATTTTGACTTAATTGACCTCCCTTTCCCGCTCCGAAAACTTTCAGTTAGCCCCTTGGGTATTTTAAAAGAAAAAAATGGAAATTATGAAATAGAAAGAGGTGTTTATAGTTATCCGTCAGTCGGTGATATTGTGATTATTCCCGATCAAAATCAATTACGTGCTATCGTTCAGAATAAAGACAGTACGGCAAAGGTCAAAATAGGTATTTCACCAATGGCTGCGAATGCACCCATTTATATCAGCCCTGATAGAGTATTTGGGAGGCATGTTGCTGTCCTGGGAAATACAGGGAGCGGAAAATCTTGTTCTGTAGCAGGATTAATTCGCTGGTCGCTTGAAACGGCAGAACGAGAATTAGCATCTGGTGCAAAATTAAATTCTCGTTTTATTATTCTTGATCCAAATGGAGAATATACTAATGCTTTTGATAATCTATGCACAATACGGCGTTTTCAAGTTGTGCTACATCCTTCGATGCAAGAGGAACAGACTATAACTCAATTAAAAGTTCCAAGCTGGATGTGGAATAGTTATGAATGGAGTTCGATTGCGCTTGCAAGCGGCAGAACACAGAGACCTTTATTACGCCGTACTCTTCGAGAAGTTCGATGTGGCGGACGTATTGATGAAAACAATGTTCTAATAGCCCCGCGTAGATTTATAATCAGTATGTTAGTATCTCTTAGAAATTTTGAAAGGCAAGGGATTGATGCAATTGCTAATTGGCCAGGCAAGGATAATTTAGGAGCGACATTGCAATCAGCAAGAGAATCTCTTACAACGTTTTTAAACACATTGCAAAATGAGCCGAAGAAAAAAATAGAGGAAATCATAGCCGCAATTGATTTAGTTCTTGAGCGAAGACCTAGAAATAATAAGAATAATTATTATCCAGCTTTTAATTTAGATGACATTCATAAGGTTTGTAATGCTATTCTTAATAGCGAAAGTGCATTTGGAAAGTTAGAAAGCTATCAAGGTCCAGATGAAGATAGTCCCGTTTTTTTTAAGAATGAAGACTTTTTAAGTCATCTGGAGCATTTAGTTCAAGAAAGTAATGCTCAACAATTCATGGATTTTTTTATGATGCGAGTTCGCAGTATTCTAACAGATTCGAGGATTGCTTCTGTTGTTGAAACTGCAACAAAAGAAGAGGTTACACTTGAACAATGGCTTAAATCGTATATCGGGAGTAGTACTGATGAAGGGACCATTAACATCATTGATTTATCTCTTTTACCTTCTGAGATATTATTTGTAATTGTATCTGTTTTATCACGGGTAATATTTGAAGCACATCAACGATATAGGCGAAATACAGGAAACATATTGCCGACTACGTTAGTGGTAGAAGAAGCTCATAATTTTATTAAACGTTACGATGGAGATGCAGATGAAATTACGGCAAATAGATTATGTACACAATCATTTGAAAAGATCGCAAAAGAAGGCAGGAAATTCGGTTTAGGTTTGTTACTCTCATCTCAGCGACCATCAGAATTATCGCAAACGGTTTTATCACAATGCAATACTTTTTTACTTCATCGCTTAGTTAATGATAAAGATCAAGAAATGGTAAAAAAATTGGTGCCGGATAATTTAGGCGGTATTCTCAATGAATTGCCGATACTACCAACTAAAAAAGCAATTTTATTAGGATGGGCAGCCCCGATCCCCGTTATTGTAGAAATGAATACACTCGATGAAAAAAATAGACCAAAATCAAAAGACCCTGAATTTTGGAATATCTGGACAGGAACAGATAAGCGAGAAATAAATTGGAAAGATATTGCAAATAAATGGCAAAGGGAAAATAACTAAATTTAATTACAAGGAGTTCCCCCTAAGGTACTACAAAACAGTTAGTGAACAAGCAAAACTGCTGGAGAATCCCGCTTTTGGATTCCTTAAAATTCACCGTTACGGAAAGTTTGAACTTCCTATAGCGGTGAATTGATATGCACAGTCATATATATGAATAGACGGTGTTTTGCATTTTTACAAAACTCATCTTTAAGATGAACATTCTTATCTTAGCCGCTCAATTTAAACCTGTTGTTTTAGCTTTTACCAAATGCTTGAAACACAAAGCAGGCTGCAGCAAGCTCTATTCGATGAGGATAAAAAGCTCTTGGAAAAGCGTAAGGATTCTTAATTGCCCTTAAGTGCCTGCACCGAAAAGCCCATAGCAGTGCCCGCTTTTGCGGGCACTACAAGATTAGTACCGTGCGTATCGGTTCCGGCAATTTCACGGATTGATGTTACAGAGTATTTTGCTTTGTAGTGCGAAGCAACCATAGCAAGACAAGCCGCCCCGCAATCGGTGCCGTCGAATTGGGTGATAAGTTTCATACCTATTTTTTTTGTTTTAATGTCTTTTCGTAGTTAGGTTTAAAAATAAATAATGCAGACCCTATATCTATACCTATATCCAAAAAAAACACAGGCTCTTTTTTTGTAATTTCCGTGTACGTGTATTTAATACCTGACCTTATACTTAAAAGTTTTGCTTTAAGTGAATATTTGTTTGCAGGAAAAATTGTAGACTCTGATGTAATAGCAAATTCCACCCCTGCATTAAATTGAAAACGGGAAATCAGTATAGGATCTATTATATGAAAGCTTGTAAAAAGATTTAAATTATATTTATCGGAAACACGATATAAGGTATTAAAATCCAATTCGGTATTTATAAACGACATTACATAAATACTTTGTTTTGCATCTTTTACACCTTTTTGACTTGCAATATTTGTTATATCAACATAAAATGGGCTTAAGGAAAAATTAAGACCTGTATCCCTATCATAAAAATAAAATTTGAACGCTGAAGCATTAAAATCAAAGGAAGCTTTGGGGGGTATTTTTCTTAAAAAGACCGCCGAGTTTAACATCTCCCAACGACCAATACGGGATTATATCAACTGCGTATATTTGTAATGAAAATAAGATAAGGCCTATCATAAATAATTTTTTCATATACAAACAAGCCTCACAACATCTTCTTAGGTTTTATCTTAACGGTTTTTTCTTTACCATTGGAATCAATATAGGTTATTTTAAACGCCGTATTAGTCAAACGTTTAATATCATTTATACTGTATTCCAATACAGGACGGGAATTTATCTTTGTTATTATGCTTCCCGGTCTAAGTCCTGCATTCCATGCAGAAGAATGTTCTATTAATCTTTCTATAAAACCATAATTATTTTCATCAAATAAAATCGAAATACGAAGTTTATTTTCTATATGACTATCAATAAAAAGATTAAAGTATTCACTTGGAATTCTTTGCTTATAATAAAACAGAGGGTTTTCATTATCTCGCAAATCAAAAAGCATATCAAAATATAATAATATATCCATACCGATTATATCTATATTCATATCGTCAATAGATAATGTTTCAAAAATCTTATTTTCAAATTTTAAACCCATAAACTCAATAGTTCTTTTTACAGCATAGTAATCTTTTTTATAAGGATGTGCTGTAGGATTAAAAACTTTTATCTTAACATTTGAATTTATTTTTACATCATGCGAGTCCTCAGATAGTCCTGTTTTAATAGATCCGGTATCTATCATAGCTTTGTACGTTTTTCCGTTACTTTTTAACGGTATTGTTATACGATAATGTTCTTTAAAATCGTCAATAAAAACCGATGTTGATATCATATACTTATCAGGTTTTTCATTATAAATTCTTATAAGTGAATCCGTCATTGATATTTCAAAGATTTTATTCTTAAATATATCTAAACCTATGATTCCTGCAATACCGGGGAAAAATTTAACAAGCAGAGGTTCATCGGTTACATTAAATTCATGTTTTAAGTTTAATTTATTACCTGCCAATATTAAACTGTCAGCAGAATACCGTACATCAGGTATTTTCAAATTTAGGACATAGTAAGATTCATTGATATTGGATACAGTTTTAAAATTATTATAGTTTTCTTTTTTATCAAAAACAATAGAAGTTGAACACCCCGTATCAAACATAAAATAACCTTTTTTCTTGCCTATTTCTGCATAAACAAAAATCTTCTTATTTTCTTTATCATACAGAAAAGGTATTTCTATCATTTCAGAAGCAAATAAGACAAAAGTTGTAAAAACAAAAAATGCGGTAAATAGATATTTTTTCATAAGAATTTTCCTAAAATGCCGTATGCATAAAAGACACATACGGCACAATAAAATATTTTTAATTATTTGGAATTTCAATCTATATCAATTGAAATTCCTATACCTCCATCAATAAAGGGAAATCTAATACGCTTTCGAGGAGGATTTTTAAATCCAGGTATACCTATTCGATCATTCAAACTTTTTCCAGAATCATCGTCTCCAGCATCATTTCTAGGCGGCACAGGAAGCGGCGTACCTCCATCAGAATCTTTTCCAGGACAAAAAGGACAAGGACATCCGTCATCAACCATTACCATCTCTGTTTCAGACGCAGGCTGAAACCCATTGCTCAATAAATCTCATAAAAACTCTTTTGTTTAGGCTCCTACACCTAAACTTAAATTTAGTATTATATTAAGTATAGCATACTTTATTTATTTGTCAAGTGTTTATTTTAGAAATTTGCAATTTTTATTTATTTATTTTAGAGAACTCCAAGACCGCAAAGGTTAATTGAAGACTTGGTTATAAAAACTCCCTTTAAAATTCCTTTGCGTCCTTCGCGGTTAAATTAAATGGCAAACAAAAAAATAGGGCTTCCTTATCTCCTTTTAAAACTTGTACAGAAAAGTCCATAACCTTACCCGCTTTTACAAGCCGCTCCGCAAGATTTGTACCGTGAGTATCGGTTCCGGCAATTTCACGAATTGATGTTACAGAGTATTTTGCTTTGTAGTTCGAAGCAACCATAGCAAGACAAGCCGCTCCGCAATCGGTGCCGTCTAATTGGGTGATTAAACGCATTCGTTTTAAAGCAACTTCTCCGGTGTTATTTGCACCGTTTTTTCTTTACCGTTGCCGTCAATATAGGTTATTTTTAAGTTACTGCTCCCGCCTATCAATATTTTTATTCCCTCTATATTGTATTCCGACACCTCTTTTGAATTTAACCTAGTAATTATAGTACCCGGTCTAAGTCCTGCTTCCCATGCAGGAGAATTTTCTATAAGCGAAGTTACAATAAGGCGGTTTTGGTCGAAAATATCAAGATGATATATTCCTATATTTTCTAAGCCTGAGCTTCCTATAAAAAAATTAAAATATTCATAAGGATAACGCGGTTTATAATAAAACACGGCTTTTTTTTCATTGCGTAAATCAAACAGCATATCGAATAATGCTAAAAATTCCATTCCGATTATATCTTCAGATAAACCAATAGAGTGAGTAGTAAAATCTTCATTTTTAAATTTTATCCCCATCACCTCAACAGTCCCGGTTTCAACTATAAAACTATCATATCCCGAAAGTGTTTTTATTTTAAACTGTTTTGATTTTTTAATGTTATGAGCAGTCGGGGATAAAAGTATACATCCGCCGTATGAGGCTCCGGTATCAACAAATGCATTATAGGTCTTACCGTCAATTATAATCGGAATAAATATTTTTAATTCAACTGATGAATAGTTTTGGATAGGTAAAAAATCATTATATTCATCAGGCTTTTTATCATAAATTCTTATAACCGAATCGGTCATAGATATTTCAAATATTTTATCTTTAAAAACATTCAACCCTATTATGCCGATATAATCCTTTCCCATATTCGGATTATCCGATACCATAAAGTAAGAATTTATTTTAAGAGTATTACCTGCAAGTACAACATCATCAATGGAATATACCGATACGGAATCTTGCACACCGCCGATTATTAAACTGTAATTTTCAGCAACAACTTTAAAATTATTATAATTTTCTTTTTTATCAAAAATCAAAGATGCAAATGTTCCGGTATCAAATAAAAAATACCCTTTTTTACCTGCAATTTCCGCATAAACAAAGATAGATTTTTTTTCGTTATCATAATAAAAAGGGATTTCAATTACTTCCGAAGCAAATAAAACAAAGAACATAAAAATAAAAAATGCAGTAAATAAATGTTTTTTCATACAATTTTTTCCTATATACCCTATAGATATAATCTATATGGTATAACAATTGGTTCTGCTGAATTTTTAATCAAAGAAACTCCTTCTTTGATTTATGGGAGCGGAATTTTAATTTCGATACGAATACCGCTAAGATATTTTTAGTGTAACATGCCTTAGTTGAGTTGTCAAGTAAAAATTACATAAATATCAACAACAAGTGAAAAAGTAGTCAAGCGGAATGGAAGGGGCATCTGGTTTCGGCTGCATTAACCGATTGCCTGTTTCTGTACGGAAGACTTTCTGTAGAGAGTGTATTAAGCGGTATATCATACTCTCTTGTGTAGCGGTATCCTTTTTTTAATGCACTATATTCAATAGGAGCATTAAATCTATCCCGCAAAAATTCAATATCGCGGTTTATTGTCGGCACGCTGCATTCAAGTTTTTCAGGAAGCCTTGTGCAACTAGGATATCATTTCGCTTTGATTTCTTTATGAATATACGAAAGGCAAACAAGCGAACATCAGTTCGCAAGGTTTGAGGATTTTAGCATGTTCGTAATGTAATGAGAATATGCATCAAAACTCTACATATTTAATGAGGTACGATATTTCAGTGCATCATTAAATGTTCTATATTCACTCCCTGTTTTAATCATGAGAATAATGCCTCGATAAGAAAATCCATTTGAGCAATGGATTGATTGCCGCTTAAGACGGTTTGCTTTCTGTTTTGCATACGATAATCTAAGGCTTATTTTATGCAATGCAGATAGCATTGCATAAAAACGCTGCCCGAGTTTTGATTCGCTGTCCGTTTTAGCGGATACGATGAAAAATTTCCTTACAGAACAAAGCCGTAAGGCTTTGATAAAATCTGCGGTTGATGAATTTATAGGGACAATTAAAATACCGCTCTATGCTATCTATAAAGTTTTTATCCGATTAGTCTTTTTTTTCCCGCATGTTTCGGCGTACCGATACGGAAGGTATTTCCTCCCGCCTCATCGGTTAAGCAAGCCTGATTAGCAGATAGGAATCCTCTCATCGTCATATACATACCTGCGTCCGTATAATCCCAGCCGTAAGCATTGGATATCAAGCGATGCATTTCGCGGTAACCCGCTTCAATTGCTTCATCGCATGTAGCTCCGCAAGTATTGACAAAGAAATCAGTTTCGGTTTCCGTTATAGGCCAATTCAGTTCAAAGTTTTTTAACAGGCGCACACGCACAACAACACGACCGCCTATTTCAATACCGTTTCCGATAACCTCGCCATCACCCATAGTTGCATGAAGATCACCGAGAGCCAAAAGAGCTCCCTTAACCCTAACAGGAAACCAGACCGTAACCCCTTTTGTTATAATGGCACTATCCATATTACCGCCATGGTTATATACATGTCCTGTCGGAATATCTCGTTCATCATGAGCACAGCCTATTACACCTATCATAGGTTTGATGGGCCACTTCATATCTTTAAAGTGTACATATCCGTCCTTGACCTGAATAATATGAGTGCGCAATTCGCTCTTTTCTATAAAAGGTCCGCAGTCGGGGATTGTACATACAGCACCCGCTTCATTAACAGTAATATCTAAAATATCGACCGCAAGTACATCGCCTTTTTCCGCTCCTTCTACAAATACAGGCCCGGTTGCAGGATTAACGCGTTTCCAATCTATGACTTCAGCCAAATCCGTTTCTTTTTTTATCTGATTTCCAAAACAATCTACAGTTATAAATTCCAATATATCCATAGGCTTTACATGTGCTACAGGCTCAGCATTTTTGGAAAAAGTATATGTTGTTTTTTCTACAGTTAACATTATTTTCTCCTATAAAACTTTTTACAGCAAATATCAATTTGTGAAAAAAAAATTTTGTATGCAATTTTGCAAATTGCAAAGCTGCATACAATAAACGATGTTTTGTGCAAAGCACAAAACTCGAAGATAAACAGTGAGGCTGAATTTCTGCCGAACTGCTTATCGAATCTCCCTTATGCTAAAATATGAATCCTGCCAAAAGGAATAACAGGGCGGAAATAACGGCAAATCCTACAGAATAAGGTACACATGTCGATGCATGTCTATCCGCTTTTAATCCGAAAACGGACGAGGTCAACATCGTGTAATCACAAATGTAACACATATTGCATCCGAAACAACCGGCAGAAATCATTGCCGCACCTGTAAGATACGGATTAGCTCCTACCGAAATTGCCGCCGGTAAAATTATTGGGAATGCTATCAGCAAAAGACTCCAGTTCAATGACATAATCCACTCGGAAAGACAGAACACAGTAAAGACAATAAAGGGTAAAAGATTGGGACTTACAAAACGGCTAACCAATCCGGTCAAATAGTCTACATAACCCATGTCCGACAATACCGCATTCAGCATATATGAAAGACAGAAAAGTAAAATCAGATTCATAAAATCTGCAAAACCTTCTACTAAGCAGACTTCAATATCTTCCGAGCCGATAATTCCGCGAATAAGGTAATATGCCGCAGTTGCGGGAAGCACAACCATCATTGCAGGAACAATATCAAAATTGAAGAAAAATGATGCAGCCATCATACCGATAAGCGGTAAAAAGAAATCCGGTAACGTTCCGTGTTTTTTACCGGACTCATCTTCTTCAGTCTCCAATTGTGCATATAAACTCTTATCCGGACTTTTTATCGTTCCGAATTTGGGCAGCTTCCCTAGTGCAAAAAGCAATGTACCCAGTACGGCAATAATCGGATAAAACTGGAAAGGAATAGATTTAAAAAAGGCCGTCATTCCCGTACCGTCCGCATTCATGCCGCCTGATACATAAAGACCTCCTAAAAATGCTGCCCATGAAGTAATGGGAAACAAAACTCTCATAGGCTCCGCTAATGTGTGGATTATAAACGCGCCGTCCTCTCTAGGCATTTTCATTTCATCATACATAGGAGCCATAATATTCCCGCCTACGGCGATTGTCATATAATCGTCAAAAAAAAGCGGAAACTGCATCAGCCATGAAGCAAGATTTAAATCTTTAGGTTTTTTTATCATACGTCGAATCAAGCGTGCAATTGCATGCATAGAACCGGCTTTACCCAGCAGCTTACTGAAAACATTCAAAAAACAGCACATAAGTACAATCCATGCAAAATCCGCATTTGCCATTGTTGCGAAGAGTTGGTCAATAAACCCCTGCACAAATCCCCTGCCTTTAAGCAAGGCTATACTGAAAAAAGTGCCTAAAATCAGAGTTTCCAAAATTCTTCGGCTGACCAGCGTATAATAAAGAATAAATACGATGACCAATGTTCCTACACTTGCACTTAAACCTTCTTTTCCGGGTGTGAAAAAGGCGGCCAAAAGTATTACAAGCAATGCAATACCGAATGTCATTAGTTTATGCAAGATTGTCTGCGGTGCCAATATTTTCTTCAAAGAAACCATCTACTTCCCCTCCTTAAAAAAGCCTCTTGAAAGACCTGTGTACAATAACGATACGGCAAACTTAAATACTGCCGTCCTGCTGAAAAGCCGCTTGTCCGATTTTAAAGCGGTTATTTTCATTTTGCATGAATTACTTTTTTTCATTGTAATCCTCCCCTTAAAATAATTTTATATGTAACCGCAAAGAATTGAGTCGGTGTTCCGCCGCTCAGTTTGCAAAGCGTACCGGAATTTAGGAAGAGTTTATAAAACCTTCCGAATTCTTTTCAGCCTTGCTGTCTTTACGGCGGCATAACCTGAGTAAGATATAAAAAAACGCACAAGCCGAAATTATGCCGGTTTGCGCGTGATAATGTGATAATGTTGTATTTTTGTTAGAGCTTACATGTCGAGTGTCGAGTGTCGAGTGTCGAGTGTCGAGTGTCGAGTGTCGAGTGTCGAGTGTCGAGTGTCGAGTGTCGAGTGTCGAGTGTCGAGTGTCGAGTGTCGAGCTATTATGAAGGCAGACTCGTTCTTGTCAAGTAGCCTGCATGAGTTTTGAGAATATTTTTCGTATGGAATTATATATTCTTTTTCCATAATAAAATTAGTATAACACAATTTTCTTTTAATGACAAGATACCGAATTTCCTCACGTTAAATCTAACCGAAAAAAAAGCTGTTCATCATGTAAAAATCTAACCTAAAACGGTACTGTACGGCAGGGCAAGAAACAAAAGACGAAAATTCTCGATGAGTTTATCGCAACGACTAAGTACAACCGAAAATATGCAATTTATATCCTATGATTTTGCAGAAATCGTCCTGTTTCCGCTTCATCGACAATAATAATAGAATCTTTTTTTTTCAATTGAAAGAAGACAATTTAACTGCCGTAAAACATTTTCTTCATTATTTTCCATTTCATTTTTAAAACTGAAAATTTGTAATCCGGTTTGAACGGCAAGAGTTTTTGCAAATTCGGTTTTGCCGGCACCGGGACTTCCGTACAAAAGTAGATTTATACTTGAATTATTTTTCAAAAGGTTTACCGCTAATTCACTTGTTGATTTTTCAATATTTACACCATCGCTAAAGAATGTACATGCTATTATTTTTGCAAAATATGAATTGTCAACAAATGTACATCGTGCAATATTTATATCCAATTGGGTATTCAAATCAAAATATGTTTGCTTATATATTTTTTCATCTTCTTTGAAATTGTTTTTCAGTATTTCACAATATTTAAATGGATTTTTATGGTTTTCATCCGGTGTAAATATATGGAGTTGTTTTTTTGCTATGCTTTTTTCAATCAATGCATTGACAACTCTTTCCGCATGTTCTTTGTTATCAAAGACTGTGAGCAATATGTTGAATAGCCCAAGTAATGTTGAATACTGAGCAATATTGTGAATATTGCTGCAAATATTATAAAGATATAATACCGCCGCTAAGCATTCATAGTTACTTTCATTTTCAATACGCCGTATAATATTTCCGTACATAGACACACTCCTTATTACAATAATTTTGTGCAGCTATATTATAACACACTCAGTCTATCAGGTGATGATAGCGGTAATGATTCTTGATAATTTTTATTTAATGTGGTAGATTATTAGGGTTAGAATATTTTGAAATTTATGGGAGTATACTTTGAATATTTTAATAAAAGAAACGGATGAATCCGATTTAAACAATATAAAACAATTATGGGCGGACAGAGATGTTATGCAATTTGTCGGCTTTCCCGACGGACTCGTGCAATCGGATGTCGATATGAAAAGTTGGTACAAGCGGATAAAAGCCGAATATCCTCGCACCAATCACTACTCGATTTATGATGACGGCACATATTGCGGCGAAGCCTATTATTCAATTGACGGTGAACATAATTTTTTGGCGAGTCTTGATATTAAATTGCTAAAACATGCTCGCGGTAAAGGTATCGGCGAAAAAGGTTTACGATTTGCAATCGAAGAAGCCTTCAAGCATGGAGCGGAAAAAGTGTTTGTTGACCCGAATCCTAAAAACCTAAAAGCGATTGCCCTCTATGAAAAGCTCCTGTTTAAGCGGGTGCAATGTCCACCCCATTTACTCGAAGAAGTTGAAACCTATAAAGCTGTGTATATGGAAAAAGAAAATCCATATTTTTGATAACCAATTCCGAAAGTTTTATAGTTTCAAGCTTTTTTATTTATTGCAGTAATAAGAATATCTCCATTTCGCAAAGGAATAGAAACACGTCTATCAAATGTTACACCGTCATCACTATCTATCTGATGAGCCAAAAACAGTTTAACCGGTTCTTGGTGCAAGGTCGCTTCCAATTCATATATTAAAACTATTAATTTAGATACAATAAGGTCATATAAAGACAAAGATAGCTTCATCATAGTTTCGGCGGACTTTTGTGAAAGCGGCGGTAATAATTGATATAGTAATTACAATATTATTACGCAAACAAATACGATGGCAATAATAAAAACATATCTACAAAAAATAAAAATAGAATCGGAGTTTTTCAAATAGTAAATTTTATTTTTGAAGATTTTGCTTGAAATAATTGGTGTTTTCTTCCTTAAATTGGTTGTTATAAACATAAATTTCAGTATTATCGGAATTTTCTAAAAAACAATCTTTAAAATAAATATAGGCTGATTGAGAAAATGTTGTGATTGATACAAAAATTGCAAAAGTGTACTTTTTCCTGTACCATTCAGTCCATAAATTAAATTTACTTTTTTATCCTTGGTCTAAGATAACTTTATTTATATAGCTTGCAACATTATGTATAGATATTTTTTTTTATTATAATAAATATCTTTTAAAAAATAATGATTTTCAATAAGCGAATAACAAAACCGAACCGCTTTATCAAAAAGAAAAGTATTGATTTTAGAATTGAATCCAAAAGATTGGATTCTCCAATTACCATCTTTATTTTGTCTCGGATTCATCAATATAAATTATTCTATCTTCGGGGGTGATGCAGACGGAATTCTTAGGCGCTAAATATGCATGATTTTCCGAATCAATATAACCGATAATGACAATATCGGAGTCAACTTGATGTTGTTTTAAGTCTTTGAAAGTTGTTGCTCCTTTAAATCCGAAATAAGATAATTTTTCTTCCCGTAAAATTCTACCGTCTAAATTCAAAAAATCATAGAGCATCGGTGAAATATACGGATGACGAATGCAGTTAACGATTAAGTGTGCATCGATTGTTTCTTTAAAAACGATTTCGTCGCCTTTTATTTTTTCCTGTATGATTTCGGCATTCTTTTCGTTGATTATTTCTGCAATTGTGTGAACTGCCGGATTTTCCTGTTCAATATTGTACACGGTTAATACGGTACGCATATCGACATTTTTTATAGTTTCTTTTTCTTTGCTTTCGGAAAAAACAACGGCAAGCACGGCTTCTTTGATATTTACTTTACGCAAAACCTCAACATCGGAATAGTCGCCGTTCACATAAATAATACCGTTGATGTCGGGATTTTCCTGTTCCGTAATAAGCACAATTTTTTTTGAACAAAACTTTTTGTTGCTTAATAATTCTTCAATTACTTTTTTTGAAGAATTGGTGTAACCGCATAACACGATATGGTCTTTAATATCTAACGACCCTAATTTTCCTTTTTTTATATTTTCCATAATTTCCCCCATCTTTGATGATATGATTGAAATGAAAAAACCGATAAATGCTATATTGGCAAACAGCGTCAATGATGCAAATATTTTTCCGGTTATTGTTGCCGGTTTATCGTCGGTAAAGCCGATAAGTTTTAAGGTATACACAATGTGCGGAAATAATGATTGTCCGCCTGAATTTGAGCTTTCGGCTAAAAATAAACCGATTGAATTTAAAATAACGATTACAAATGTTGCGGCGAATAAAACTAAAAATGAAAAATATGATTCTTTTAGACTCCGCACAAGTAATGAAATATGTGAAAAAAATTTCCGCAATTTCAGAATGCGTAAAAAGCGCAGCAACTTTACAAACCGCAAAAAGCGGAAAGCTTTGAGTACGCGTAAAAAACGGATAAGCGGCAGCAATGCAATTAAATCCAATAATGCCGACGGTGAAAAAACCCATTCAAGTTTATTGAACAGTGCAGAGAAAAATCCTGTCTTTTTTATATCGGATATAAAATCGGTTGCAATGTAAAACCTCACGGCATATTCGATAATGAAAAAAACAGTTAAGACATTGTCAAGTTGAAATATCCATGCCGGTAAATTTTTATCTTGATGATACAATTCAAAACATGTCAGCGTTACGGAAAGTAAAACAATAACCAAAATAACAATATCGCTGTAAATTTGTTTTGCATTATATTCACTTTCAAGATACCAATATAAAAAACCTTTAATGCCTTTTTGTTTTGTTTGTGCTTTTCTATCTATCATATTATTCCATCCGTAAGATAATTTTTAAGTTTTAATTTTATGCCATATCACATAAGGAAGCGCGGTACGAATACGATACACGCGTTCGTTTTCAGGCAAAGCCTTGCTGATGTGCTATGAGAGCCACCGGTATTTCAAAAATGTTTCGCGATAGTTATTTTAGTTTTTGCATGTAATGTCTATAAAACATCTAAATTTTGAATACCCATATTAAGCAACATTTCGATAAATTGATCGGCATTAATTAATTTTACTTTGTTTTCGATTGCTAGTTTTTGACATTTTTCAGAAAAACTGTCTGCCATTGAAATAACCCAATATTGATTTGAATATTCATCATTATTGTATTTTTGTGTTTTTGCAAATTCACTTATTTGTTGAACAGCCCAGTCTGAGGTTTCTCCATCGTGAAATTTTGCTTGAATATTTACAGCAGTTGAAATCTTATCAAAATATGCGACAATATCAACATCCTCACATCCTTTTTTTTCACTGGGATTTTTTGCAGGAATTATAACACTACTTGCACCGAGAGTTTCAAAGTATTTTTTAATAAGTTGTTCAAACTTATCCGGATTTAAGTATTTTTTAATAACATCTTTACAGACGGGTATTGATTTATTAAAAATTTCCGACTTTAAGTTTATCGGTTTATTGATTTTGAAGTTTTTAATTGCGTGCGTAATGCTTTCCGCTAAGTCACAGATATCTGCGTTTGTACTGCGTATTTTCATCCGAGCAGTTAATCCTGCATCGGCATATTCTTTACGCGGAATATCTTTACAGATAGGTTTTACTTTTCGTATAAAACCTAAATCGATGGAATCGTCTTTATTCTTTAATTTTAACAGCCCTGTTTTTTTATCACGAAGGATTGGTATACCATTCCAATCAGTTGCAGGCAATGTAAGCGTTTTATCCGAAGCTAAAAATGCGTATGCATCGGTTATTTCATAAACGGAAAAGCTCTTCAATGAAGGTACAATAACCCAATTACCCTTATCCATTTCAGCGACAAACCTCCAAAGGTTATACCTGTTTTTCGGCAAAAACTCCCAGCGTTTTTGAAATTCCTCTTCAAAAAAATCCCAATCATTTTCCGATACCTTATTCAAAAATTCGGTATTACAAAAATCGGAAAACCCGATAGATAATAATCCGTTTTCCAACATCGGATAACTGATATTTTCTAAATATGAAATTCGATGTAACCAATATCTTCTTTTCATAGTTCTTTCTCCTCTTATTTTCTTTAATTATAATAGATTATAATAGATTTATTTTTCGCAACCATTAAAAATGATTTGTGCGAATTTCAATTTTTATGTATTGCATTTGCTCAACATGCGGCGGATTTCCCCGCCGCAAAACTGTTTAGTTACGCCTACTCCAGCTTCTGCCGTCATTTATAGAGTAGAACAAACCTTTTTCGGTAGTTGCAAGGATTTCTTTTCCATTGTCGGTTAAATCCTGAAATGTACCTTGCGTAGAACTACCTGAATAACGAGTACTCCATGAACGCCCGGCATTTGTCGAGTATTCAAGTTTCTTTGCATCTTTGGGGTTGATTCGTATCAGCTCCTTTCCTCTGTTTAGTATCTGTGACATAGATACCTCCTTAAAAAAAATCTTTATATTTACTCACTTCCGCCCGCCGTATACAGCCATGAAACGGCAAACAAAACGGTACGGCAAAAGTGTAAATACGGAATTGAGTATCTTTATTATTGTGATGATTATAAACAAGCGGGTCTATCAGGAAATGATAGAGCGTATAATTTTTAGAAATTATTTTGAAAGAAAAAAGCGGTTGCGAAAAATAAATTAATATAAAAAAGAAAGCAAATGCAAAAAAACTCGGAAAAGTGCCGTGGGGATTGACAAAGGAATTTATATTTTCATAATTTGCTTGCTGCTTGCTGCTTGCTGCTTGCTGCTTGCTGCTTGCTGCTTGCTGCTTGCTGCTTGCTGCTTGCTGCTTGCTGCTTGCTGCTTGCTGCTTGCATTATAATTTTCTTCATTATGTCTATTTTAGCAAAATGCCGATGATTTGTCAAGGTAATTTATATTTTCTTTAATACCTTAAAGCGGTCATTATGTGTATAGACGGTCATTTTTATGCTCTTAAGCACTGCAAGTAAGTACTTTAAAACCTGCCTATTTTGACATTTTTGAGCGGTTTATGTCGCTTTACTGTTTTTCGTGTCCGCTTTGAGGCAAAAGCGTTTTTCTATTTAAAGATTTATGAGAAGTTTTTTTAACACTTAAAGACAAGACTTAAAGTATTATATTATAAACCCTTGACAAGAGCATTGTTTATTTTAATAATAAAAAAAATAAGCTCTTTAAAAGAGGAAGTGCCTAATGCAAATAAAAAACTTTACGTGTACGGCTTGTCCGCGAGGATGCGGGTTAACGGTTCGGATTGAAAATTCCGAAAAACAAAATTTAAACGAAATTACCGTTACGGGAAATAAGTGCCCCAAGGGAGAAACTTACGGAAAGCAGGAAGCCGTTTGCCCTATGCGAATGCTTACAACAACGGTTGCATGTATTGCAGGCGGAAACAAAAGACTGTCGGTAAAACTGAGCGGCCCCGTTCCTTTAAAATCTTTTCCCGAATATATGCGGCATATTCGCTCCGTTACAGTATTATCTTCGTGTAAAGCCGGGGACGTTATCGTAAAGGATTTTTGTGCGAGCGGAACCGATTTAATTGCAACCGGGTCTTATGATATTTCCGGTATAGTCTTGAATTCTTTAGACGGAAGTTCCGAAACCGGAAGCTCCGAAGGAGGTATTTTATGAAAACGGTTTTAACTGTAGACTGCGGAACGCAAAGTTTACGCGCAATGATTTTCGATTTAAGCGGCAACCTTTTAGCTTCTTCCCGTATTCCTTATAAGCCTCATACTACTCCCAAACCGGGCTGGGCGGAACAGGAGGTAAGTGTTTATTGGAATGCCCTTAAAAATGCAATCGGTTTATTAAAAAAAGAAAATACGGAAGCTTTTAAGAATCTTTGCGGTATGGGTGTTACAACAATGAGGGCAACTACAGTCTTAATCGATAAAGACGGAGAAGTATTGCGTTCTGCAATTGTTTGGCTCGACAATAGAACCGCCCGCGGACCGTTTCACCCTAACGGACTTATGCGTGCGGTTTTCCATGCGGCAGGTTTATACGATGCGATAGTTACGGTTCAATCCAGTGCCAAAATAAATTGGATACGCGAGCAGGAGCCTGAAATTTGGAATAAAACTTGGAAAGTGCTTTTTCTTTCAGGTTGGTTTATTTATAAACTTACGGGCGAGGTGTGCGATGCTGCGGCTTCAATGATAGGATATGTTCCCTTTGTAAACAAAAAACGGGATTGGGCTGAAAAACCTTCGATTGAACAGCTTTTAATTCCGTTGGAAAAAGAAAAACGGAACAAAATAGTGGAAAGCGGAACTCTTATCGGCCTTCTTACAAAGGCGGCTTCGGAAGAATTGGGTTTACCTGAGGGTTTGCCTCTTATTGCCTGCGGAAGCGATAAGGCTTGCGAAACCATAGGAGCGGGAGTTACGGATTCTTCCGTTGCTGCTTTAAGTTTCGGCACAATGGCTACAATAGAAGTTTGCGCGGACAAATATTTTGAATATAAAAAACTTTTCCCCGCTTATTGCGGCGTTATACCCGGCACTTGGCTTTCGGAATTGGAAGTGTTCCGCGGTTATTGGATGATAAGCTGGTTTAAAGAGGAATTAGGCAAGGAAGAATGTAGACGTGCGGAAGAGTTGGGCGTAATCCCCGAAACCGTTTTGGATAAACTTTTGGACGAGGCTCCGGCAGGCGGTAGAGGTTTAATGCTTCAGCCTTATTGGGGTGCAAGTATTTTCGATAAATATGCAAAGGGCAGTATAATAGGCTTCGGCGATGTTCACGGCAGGGGCGATTTATATCGTGCCATCATCGAAGGCTTGGCATATTCTTTGCGGGAAGGTTTGGAAATAATTGAAGCAAAAGGCAAGTTTAAATGTGAAAAGGTTGCAGCTTCGGGAGGAGCCTCTCAAAGCGATGCAATTTGTCAAATTACTTCGGATATTTTAAATAGAAGTTTGGTGCGATGTAAAATTACGGAAGCTTCTTCTTTAGGCGTTGCAGTTATTACCGCAGCGGGAATCGGAGCGTACTCTTCCATAGGGGAAGCTGCAAAACAAATGGTTGTTTACGAAAAAGAATTTATTCCGGGTCGGGAGCACAGAGAATTATATGACGGACTTTTTTCGGTTTATAAAAAAATATATCCGGCATTAAAAGATATTTGTAAGGATATTCAAAAAGTAACCGACTATCCGGAAACCAAAAAGATGAACGAATAATTTTTTGTACCGCCTAAAGGGCAATTTATATTTTTAAATTGCCTTTGATAAAAATAAAATTTTCTGAAAAAAAAACGTTTCTTGCAATAAATCATAGTTACGGAAAATACGATAAGTATAATAAAAATAAAGCTTTTAACTCGGCATAAAACACTTTTCCTTTCTCATTGCCGATAATTTTCTTTTATGCTATACTCTTCTTGCAAGAAAAAATACTTAAATTGCCGGCGGGCATTTGTAAGTTTAAATGTAAGGAATAGATGTATGAATATAGAACTTTTAGCACCGGCAGGGAATACGGAAGCTCTGGACGCTGCAATAAATGAGGGTGCCGACGCGGTATATTTGGGATTAAAAAGTTTTAATGCCAGAATGCGCTCTTCCAATTTTGCGTGGCCGCAATTTGAAGCCGCCGTTGAAACTCTTCACAAAAAAACAAAAAAGTTTATGTTACCGTAAATACGGTTTTAATAGAAAACGAAACGGAAAAAATGTACCGCTTTTTAAATTATTTAAATGCGGTAGGTCCTGACGGAATTATAGTGCAGGATTTGGGAATTGTGCAAATGGTAAAAACTTATTTTCCGAAATTAAAATTGCATGCTTCAACACAAATGAATATAGCCTCGGCAAAGGCTGCAAATGCTTTAAGCCGTTTCGGGGTTTCACGTGTAGTTCTTGCGCGGGAACTTTCGTTAACGGAAATTGCAAGTATCAATTCGGAAACTTCCTGTGAGCTTGAAGTTTTTGTTCATGGGGCTCTTTGCATTTGTCAATCCGGCTTGTGTATGTTTTCTTCTTACCTCGGCGGAAAATCCGCAAACCGCGGAATGTGTTCGCAAGCCTGCCGCCGTTTATACAAAGCGCATACGCCTCAAGGGGATAAAGAAGGCTACTATTTTTCTCCGTACGATTTACAGCTTATCGACTATGTTCCCGATTTGGTAAAAGCGGGAGTCCGTTCGTTTAAGATAGAAGGAAGAATGAAAAGTGCCGAATATGTAGGTACCGCAGTTTCGGCTTACAGATATGTTTTAGATAATTGGGAAAAAGATAAAAAAACCGCAATTGAAACCGGACGAAGAATTCTTGCAAACGATTTTGCCCGCAAAAAAACTTCCTTTTTATTTATAAATTCAAAAGCGGAAAATATTTTAAATCCGTTACAGGCAGGCGGTACCGGAATTTTTTTGGGCACGATAGAAAAAACCGCCGATTTTAAAATTACCGAGGTTGCAGGCAAAACAAAAGAAGAACCTCTAAGAAAGGTTCATTATGTATTGCTCAAAGGCGGCGGTTATACTCCGTCCTTCGGAGATTCTATCAGACTTCATACAAAAGACGACAAGGGCAGAGAAAGCTGGAAACTTCAAGATATACGAGAGGAAGGCGGTAAAACGTGGCTGCAAGTTCCCGATAATTTCGGCATAGGCGACAGCGTTTATCTTTTGCAGACAAAAAATATGAGTAAACACTATCCGCAAATCTTACCTAAAAATTTATCGGCATACCGCCGCCGCCCTCTTGATGAAAAATTGCCCGAGCTGAAACTTTTTCCTGAAGGAAAAGCCGACGTAAAAGAAACGGTTCAGGGAAATTCCAAGCAAAAGAAAAACGGAAAAAAAGCCGATGTAAAAAACGTTCTGACAAAATCCAATGTAGATATTTTCCCCGACGGCTTTTACGTTCAAGTATCTTCAATTAACAGTTTGCATACAATTCTTTCGGATAAACCGGTGCGGGTAATTATTAATTTAAACGAAGATACAAAAAAAGGTTTTGAAGAATTTTTATCGACGGGAAAGCCTTTGCCTTTTTCAAAAAAAGAAATTTTTATTTCACTTGACCCCTTTATGCCGCAAGATAAAATTGCTGAACTTGAAACCTTTTTACTTTATTTAACCGAAAGCGGCTACACTCAATTTGTTGTAAATAATCCGGCGCATATTACAATGCTGAAAAACAAAAAAGCTAATTTAATTGCGGGCGGATATCTTTACGGTTTTAACCGATGGGCTTTAAAATGGCTTCAGGAAAACGGCATTACGCAATTTACTTCTCCGATTGAAAATTCTCAAAAAAACTTGGAAGAGGTTTATGCCCCCGGAATGAGAAAACAGGTTTTAATACCGGTATTTGCATATCCCGCTCTTTTTAGAATGCGCTTTACCTTACCGGAAAGTTATAACTTTTTATATTTTTCGGATAAGCAAGGAGAAGCCTTTAAAGCCTTTTCAACTCCGTCATCTTCTTTTGTATTGCCTGAAAAACCGTTTTCCATTACCGACAGAATTACGGCACTGGAAAAAAAAGGCTTTGCAAAATTTTTACTTGATTTTTCGCATACCGAAATCGAGCGCGGCGAATACCGCAAAATAATTGCCGCTTGCCGTAAAAATGAATTTTTGGAAGATACTTCGCGCTTTAACTGGAAAGAAGGTTTTTACGACCCCGTAAAAATAGAAGCAAGAAAAAAAATGCAAAGCTGAAATTTGTTTTAAAACATACAAGAGCTTTAATATCGGGCTTACTCGTCCATACTCCCCGAACGTAAGCCCTCAATATCGAGAGTTATATATTTAAACCCCTTGCTCTTTATTTTTGAAATAATTTTTTTCTTTTGCTCTAAAAATTCTGTAAACAGGTTTTCAGGTATTTCAATACGTACTACAGGATTATGAAAACGTATACGGCATTCCGCAAAACCGCTTTTGTGTAAAAACTTTTCGCTTTCTTCTATTTTTTTTAAAAGAGGTATATCCAAAAATGTTCCGTAAGGAAGGCGCGTTGCAAAGCAAGGTGCCGAGGGCTTTTTCGCAATGGAATTAAGCTCCAATTCTTCGGCAAGACTTCTTATTTCATTTTTTGTAAAGCCGCATTCGGCAAGCGGGCTTTTTATATTAAGCTCCTCCAAAGCTTTTTTCCCCGGACGATAAACCGAAAGGTCATCAAAATTCGTTCCGTCTATAATAGTACACAGTTTTTTTTCTTTACAGAATTTAATTACATTTTTAAACATAGCTTTTTTACAAATAAAACATCTGTCTTTAGGGTTTTTAAAAAGAGCCTTAGGCATTTTTTCCATATCTACGGGAATAACAAAATGATTTATTTTCAGTTCTTTGCATAATTTTTTTGCCGCAACAATTTCTTCATCGGAATAAAGAGGAGTTTTAAAGGTTACGGCATAAAATTTATTTTTAAAAAAATTCAATGCAAAAGTTTTTGTATAAACGGTTTTATTTTGTAAAAGCCGTGCGGTAACTCCTGCCAGTAAACCGCTATCGACACCGCCTGAAAGTGCAAGACATAATCCGTTTTGCAAGTATTCTAAAATAAGTGAAAGAAGTTTATTATATTTTATTTTAAGTTCGGAATTCATTGCAAAACGAGCATAGCATATTTATCGTAATTAAAGCAAGTATAAAGCTTTTATAAAAGAATGCTATAGCATAAAAAAAATTTTTATGCTAAACTGTTTTTTAAGAATCGGGGTATAAAATGAACAACTTAAAAAAATTACTGTCTTATATGAAAGGACAAGGCTCCTTGTATTTTACCGCATTGATGTTTACGCTTATTTCGCAAGTAATTGTTGCAATGCAGCCTCAACTAATTAAAATTACAATCGACTCCGTTTTAGGCGGTGCAGCCTTACCTGATGCGTGGCTTTCATCTTTTATTTCACCTTTTCAAAATCATTTAAACGGTTTTACCGGCCTTTTAATTATGGCGGCTTTTATAGTTTTTTTCTCTTTTATAAGAGGGGTATTTACCTTTGCAAGAATCAATCTTGCAAGCATTGCAACGGAGCGTTCAATAAAAAATTTACGGAATAAACTGTACAATCATATTCAGCTTTTACCTTATTCATTTCATTCAAAAGCGGAAACGGGAGATTTAATTCAGCGTTGTACTTCCGACATAGAAACTGTAAGGCTTGCTTTATATTCACAAATTATGGATACGGTAAGCGCCGTGTTTTTAGTAATTTATACATTGTATCTGATGTCGAGGACAAATACAAAGCTGATGCTTATCTCGCTTACGATTATGCCTATTACGTTTTTTTCTTCCGTAATATTTTTTAAAAAAATACAAAAATTGTTTAAAAAAGCGACGGAATATGAAGCTGCGATGACAACGGCGGTTCAGGAAAACCTTACGGGGATACGTGTGGTAAAAGCGTTCACCCGTCATCAGTATGAAATGGAAAAATTTAAAAAGCGGAGTGAAACGTATAGAAATCAAAATTTGAAAATAAATAAATGTTTTGCGGTCTTTTGGGGGCTTACCGATGCTCTTTCTCTTGGGCAAGTTTTCGGTATTATCTTATACGGAAGTCTTTTGGCATATCGCTCGGAAATCTCAGCGGGCGATTTGGTAGCCTTTATTTCGTACACCGGTATGCTTATATGGCCGGTGCGCCGTTTGGGAAGAATTATAAGTAATATAGGAAAAGCCTTTGTAGCGGTTGACAGGATTGAAAAAATCTTAAACGAAAAAGAAGAGGAAATTTTTCCTACAAACGAAAAACCTGAAATTAAGGGCAACATTATTTTTGACTCCGTTTCATTTACATATCCGCAAACGGATACGGCGGATACTGTAAGTAAAGAAAACGGAAGCGGTCAAGCTCAAGATAAAATAAAAAGCAAACCGGCACTTGATAATATTTCTTTCAGTATAAAAAGCGGAGAAACAACGGCAATTTTAGGACCTACCGGTTCAGGGAAAAGCTCATTGGTTCATTTACTTGCGCGGCTTTACGAATACGATTCAGGCTCGATTAAGATTGACGGTAAAGAATTAAATACTATCGACAAGGGCTGGATACGCTCGCAAATCGGACTTGTTTTGCAAGAGCCTTTTTTATACGGCAGAACAATTATGGAAAACATAAAGCTGAGTAATCCGGATATTTCCGATAAGACGGCAAAACATTATTCCAAAGTTGCCTCTCTGGACGGCGAAATAATCAATTTTGAAAAAGGTTATGACACTCTTGTGGGCGAGCGCGGGGTTTCTCTTTCCGGAGGGCAAAAGCAGAGGCTTGCCATTGCGCGTACTCTTATAAAAGATGCTCCCGTTTTAATTTTTGACGATTCTCTTTCTGCGGTAGACACTCAAACGGACATACACATAAGAGAGGCTTTGCATAAAGAAAAAGGAAACAAAACTATGATAATTATTTCGCATAGAATCTCGACTGTTTGCGATGCCGATAATATTATCGTTTTGGAAAACGGAAAAATAACTCAACAGGGAAAACACGAAGAGCTTATAAAGCGGGAAGGCTTATACAAACGTATTTATAAAATTCAATCGTCAATACAAAACTGAACATACGTAAGATGTATAAAAATTTCAAATTTTAAGGAAACTTTCTTTGGGGCTTTATATTTAAAAATATATTAAAGATTATGTATTTTTTAGTAAAATAATATCAAATATTTTAATAATTTTATTATAAATATTAAAATTATGATTGACTTTTTTATTCCGCTATATTATATTATTTATGTCGGACAACGAAAATTTTTATGTACAGGAAGGTATAAAATGTCGGGCGATACGGTAATGATGTACGGTTCCTGTCGTTTAATAAATTTTCTTACGGCAAAAGCCTTGTAAATAAAAAAGTTAAGGAGAAAGAAATGAAAAAATACATTAAAAAATACTTACCTGAAACCGTTTTCGTATGGTTTTTAGGCTGTATTTCTTCAGGCTTCAGTATTATCGGCAAATACTATGCAAAAGATGTCCTTGATTCCGTTGCTGCTCTTAACTTAAATCTTTTTTTTAGGGCGATTGCCGTTGTATGCTGTATTTATGCTGTAGGGTATCTCGTAAACTATATGCATGAAACAATTAGAACAAAAACCGTGCAAAAAACCTTATTGGGTATACGCTGCGGTCTTGCACAAAAAATATCATCGTCAACATATACCGGATTTCACAAAAAACATACGGGAGAATATTCTTCATGGTTTGAAGCGGATATGGGGTTAGTTGAACAAAACGGTTTAGTCCCCGTTTTTCAAATTGTAATTTCCGTTTCAGCTTTTATTATTTCCTTCGTATCTCTTATCAGTATTCATTGGATTATTGCAGTTCTGGCGGTAATCGAAGGCGTTATTTTATTATTTTTACCTAAACTGTTTGAAAAAGGAATTGCCGCAGGTACTGAAAAAGTAATGCAGACTATCGGTGTTTTTACGATACGCTTACAGGATTTACTTTTGGGTTTTGATACCCTTTTTTCGTTTAATAAGCGCAAGTTAATTCCCGAAGAAATTCATACCGTAGGTACCGAAAGAGCAAAGGATATGGTTAAACTGGTAAAAAAACATATTGTTTCCGCTATAATTATTGCCGCTGTAGGAATGCTGTTTTATCTTTCGATAATAGGAGTTACCGGTTATCTTGCAATTAAAGGATTGGTTACAATCGGTACGATATTGGCAACGGCTCAAATTGCCGATACCTTGTCCAAATCCCTTTCCGAATTTTCAGGATATATTATAAAAATTAAATCCGTAAAACCTGTGTTTGAAAAATTTGAAAGTTTAGAACAGGAAAGTGTAAAACAATTATCGGCGCCTTCTTTTAAAAAAGATTTTTATATTCAAAATTTAAATTTCTCCTATGATAACGAAGGTAAAAAAATTCTTTCAAATCTAAATATGAATTTTGAATTGGGCAAAAAATACGGAATTATAGGAGAATCGGGAAGCGAAAAAACCACAATGTTTAAATTGCTTACCGGAATGTTAAATGAATACACAGGCGGAATTTATTATGACGGCACCGAGCTTTTAAATCTTGATAAAAAAATCTTGCGTGAAAACGTTGCATATATAGACCAAAACGTTTATATCTTTAACCGTACTATCCGTGAAAATATTTGTTTGGGAAGTAATTTTTCAAATGAAGAATTGGAAAAGGCAATAAAAGATGCCGCTCTTGAATTCGTTATAAAAGAATGCGAAAACGGACTTGATACGATAGTCGAACAAAACGGACAAAATTTTTCAGGAGGACAAAGACAGCGTATTGCACTTGCACGGGCTCTAATTCACGGCAGAAAAATTCTTTTAATTGACGAAGGAACCTCCGCTCTTGATGAAAAAAACGCCTCCGAAATAGAAGAAAAACTTTTAAATAATAAAGACCTTACGGTTATAATGGTAAGTCATCATTTTTCGGAAGCGGCAAAATCAAAGTTAGATGCAATTTATAAAATATAACCGTTTATAAAAATTCAATATTGCTTTGAACGGCTTTAGAGTCGATTTTTTTAAGGTTTAAATTCCTTTTATAAATATATATTGAATATTTTTATATTTTAGTTTACACTGAAATAAATTATGGAAGAATTTGATACGATAGAAACCGGAAACGAAAAATTTAAAACCGGAGTTTGGAAAAAAGTTTTAAAAGAATTCGGCTTTTTTAAAATTTTACTTTTAGCAGGTTTGTCTATGGGCGGTTTAACCGGTATGCTGGAAATTGTCGAACCTAAATTTACCGCATACATAATAGACACCGTTGTAAAAGAAAAGAATTTAACAACCTTTGTTCCTGCAATTATTTTTACGGTAATATTTTTAGCAGTTTACGGAATATGTGTTTTTTTCTTTGTAAAGTTTGCAGGCGATTTGGAAATAAAAATGTGCAATCGTCTTAGAATAAAATGCTTTAATAAATTACAATCTCTTTCGCTTTCATTTTTCGATAAAAATGCCGTCGGCTGGTTAATGGCGCGTATGTCTTCCGATATAAACAAACTTTCGGGAATTGTATCTTGGGGATTAACCGACATTTTATTCGGCGGCTGTTTAATGCTTTCGGTTATTGTTGCAATGTTTTCGGATAATATAAAACTTGCGCTTATCGCAATGATAACCTTACCTTTAATTATTGTATTAAGCGTTTATTTAAGAAATAAAATTTTAATCGCACAAAGACGAGTGCGAAAGATAAATTCGCAATTAACCGCCGCATACAACGAAGATATTCAGGGAGCAAAAACTACAAAAACACTTGTTCGCGAACAATTAAATGCAAAAGAATTTGAAGCAAAAACCGAAGAAATGAAAACAAGTTCAATCCGCGGTATTTTAATTTCTTCAGTGCTTATGCCTTCCGTCCAGTTAATAGGCTCCTTGGGAATAGGTTTAATGGTAATATACGGAGGAAGTTCCGTAATTTCAGCTGCAATTACGCTGGGAATGCTTGTAGCGTTTTTTTCTTATGTTACTCAATTTAACGGGCCTCTTGCCGAAGCTGCCGATTTGTTTGCGGAATTTATTTCCGCGCAAGCCGCTGCGGAAAGAATATTCGGGCTTCTTGAAGAAAAATCCGACATCATAGAAAAAAGCGAAGTTGTAAAAAAATACGGTACGGCTTTAAATCCTACAAAAGAAAAGCGTCCTCCCGTTACTGGTTCGGTGCGGTTTGAAAATGTTTTCTTTTGGTACAAAGAAGGAGAGCCGGTTTTAACGGATTTTAATTTATCGGTAACTGCGGGTGAAACCGTTGCCTTAGTCGGTGCAACCGGTGCGGGAAAATCGACGATTGTAAATTTATTTTGCAGATTTTATGAGCCCAAAAAGGGTCGTATTTTGGTAGACGGAATCGATTACACCGATATGAGCGAAAACTGGATTCATGAAAACTTAGGTTATGTTTTACAATCTCCGCATTTATTTTCAGGCACTATAGCGGAAAATATCCGTTACGGGAAATTGGATGCAACCGATGAAGAAATTATAGAAGCTGCAAAACTGGTGGACGCTCATGATTTTATTATGTCAATGGAAAAAGGTTACGATACGCCTGTAGGAGAAGGCGGAAGTTTACTTTCTACAGGACAAAAGCAGCTTATTTCTTTTGCAAGAACTATTGTACGGAATCCGCGGCTTTTTGTTTTAGATGAAGCGACTTCTTCAATCGATACCGAAACGGAGCAAAAAATTCAAAATGCAATTTCCAAGGTTTTATCCGGAAGAACTTCTTTTGTTGTTGCACACAGGCTTTCCACTATCCGCAATGCCGATAAAATTATTGTCGTTGAAAACGGCAAGATGCTTGAAGCGGGCAGCCATATCGAGTTGATAAAACAAAAGGGATATTATTATAAACTTTACTCAAATCAATTTATTGCGGAACAACAAGCGGCTCAATTGAGATAAAATACGTGGAGCATATTGGAAAGTTTACTTTGCAAGGCCTTACCTTATTCTATAAGCGTTTTCATTTGCGCTGCGAAAGCACAAAATCATCAATCCTTGACATTCGAAAATGTCTTTCGGTTGATGATTTTATACCCCCTTGTGTTTTTATGCAATCGACAATAATAATGTATAATTTAAAAAGATAAATTTGCAATCAGCGCCGGGACCGTAATAAAAGTGCCTATGGCGCTTCCCAGCGATGAAAGAATCAGCACCAGTAAAACCTTTGTAATTCTGTTTTTATACCAGCCTTTTACGGTTGAAGTATCGGAGGTCAGATTTTCCATATCCCGGACTTGAGGTTTTTTTGCCCATGCCTGAACAAGCCCCGAAAGCATTCCTATACCCAAAAAGGGGTTTACGGTTGTAACGGGAGCGCCCAAAAACGATACTAAAATAGAAAGCGGGTGCCCCAAAGCGATAAGCGCTCCGATTGCGGCAAGACCGCCGTTCCAAAAAATAAATGAGGTAAGCATTTGCCCCGTCTTTGCTCCGCCGCCCTTGTAAAACCCTAAAGCAATTAAGGAGATAATTGTGATGGGGAATATCCAAGCCGCTATTTTACTTATTGCCGATTTAGGCGGAATAACTTCAATATCGGAAACATCGGTTGTTTTTGTTCCCTCTTCCAGCTCTTTTATAAAACGTTCCGTTCCGGGAAGATGGCCGGCTCCTAATACCGCAATAATTTTTTTTCCTTTACTTTCCCAAATTTTTGAAGCCAGATAACGGTCGCGCTCATCAATTAAAACTTCTTTTACCTTCGGAAGATACTCCGCCATTTCTTCCATCATATTATCCATTGCACTTTGGGTTTTTAATTTTTCTATTTCGGCTTCGTCCAGCTTTTCGTTTGAAAAGCCTGCACTTAAAAGTGCCGCCAAAAGTTTTGACCTTCCCATTCCGCGGCTTTTTGCCCAAGCTCTTTTTAAGGTCGTATGAATGGGACGGTCTACCATTTCGGTTTTTATTTCGAGTTCTTGCGAAACTTCAATTGCGGCTTTCATTTCATATCCGGGTTTTACCCCCAAATCCGAGCCCAATTTTTTTTGAAACGATGCTAAAACAAGATTGGCAAGAAGAAGAAAGCCCTTTCCTTCTTTAAGTATTTTGGAAATATCTATTTCCTGCCAACTCTTTTCCGAAACGAGAGCTTTGTAACGTGTTTCGTCCAGCTCTACACATACGCAATCGGGCATTTCTTCCCGAATTACAGTTTCAACTTCTTTTATACTTTCCTTTGAAACATGGGCTGTGCCTAAAAGTATAATTTCTCTTTCTTTTGTTTGAATTCGCTTTAAAATTTTTGCATTAACTTCTTCCACAATGATTCCTTTTTTCCTATTGAATTAGCCTTTTCAAGAATTAAACCTAAAAAAGCTTTTTTACCCGGGTATTTTTTTGCTTTTATAACTCCGCCTGCCATGTGAGCATGGCCTCCTCCGGAGCCTATTCCTTTTACGGCACTTTGAATTATATAGCCTGCGTCCAAAGCCTTGTCGCGACTGCGTGCGGAAAGTTTAAATTCTTCGCCGCAGGTTTCTATTACAATTACAAAAGCGATGTCTTTTAGCCATAATAAAAAATCCGCAACAACGGAAAGTAACGCTCTGGAATAATCTTTTTCCAATTCTACAAGAAGAAAATTACCGATACGTATATAACTTGTAAAAGCCCTTCCTATTTCTTCAAGCTCGTTTACATTAATTGTAGTTTTAATCATTTGTTGTGTCGCTTGAACGTCGACTTTAAAATAAAGTTCGTAATAAGCGTCCATATCCTCTCGGCTTACATGTCTTGATAAAAAATTCGTATCAAGCTGAATGCCCGTCATTAAGGCTGCGGCAGTTATTCCGTCATATTCTTTTCCGGCTTCCTTCCAATAAGACCAAATAATAGAGCAACAGGCCCCCATTTCAGGCCGTATATCGGTAAAGGCAGCCGTCGATTTTGCACGCGGAGGATGATGGTCTATTACGCCTTTTAAAATTCCTCCGACGGTTTTTACCGTTCCTTTAAAAGGCGAGCCGTCTACTATGATAACTTGATATTTTTTTAAGTCTTCGATTTCGTCTAAGGATATTAACCGCCGGTTTAAAAATTTTACAAATTCCGTTAAAGGCAAACTTTGAATCAGCCCGCCGTAAGCAATTTCGGTTTTATATCCGTAAAGCTCCAACAATACCGCAAGAGAGTATGCCGCCCCTATTGCGTCATGGTCGGGGAAGTCGTGAGTTTGAACCGATACGGGCATATCTTTTTCAAGTATGCTGCAAAGTTTTTCAAAGTATTTTTCCATAACTAAAACCTTTTAAAAAAGCAAAATAAAGCGGATTTAATTACCGTAGGGCACTAATGTTTTTTTTTAAAATTTAAGATTCAATTCCGCGGCGTGCCTGTACCCCGTCATTAAAGTAATGCTTAATCATTTTCATTTCGGTTACAAGGTCCGCAGCTTCTATAATCTTTTTATTTGCATAACGTCCGGTTAAAATAAGCTCTACGGTATCAGGCTTATTTTTTATGATGTTTAAAATGCGTTCGATATCAAAAAGCCCGTAAAGCAAAGCAACATTCACTTCTTCCATAATTACTACATCGTACTCGCCGGACATTATAATTTTTTCTATTTTGTCCAAGCCTTCATTTGCACGGGCAATATCTTTTTCGCTTGGGTCATTGTGTACAAAATGAGCTTCTCCGTATTGCTCAATCACAAGATTGGGCAAATACTCGGGGGCTTTCAGTTCGCTATAGCTCATTCCCTTTAAAAATTGCCCGATATAAACTTTGTAGCCGGCACACACAGCCCGCAAAGCCAATCCGAATGCCGCAGTGGTTTTTCCCTTACCGTCGCCGGTATAAACTTGAACATAACCTTTTTTCATATCTACCTCACAAATAATATCAGGTTGCCGATTTGCAATTGTCCGTCGGCTTACCTTATTAACCGTTTTTCAATTTTTGATAAAGAGAATCCAAATCATCTTTTGAAAAATAAGAAATCTCTACGGTTCCTTTTTTTAAAGTACCTTTTATTTGAACCTTTGTTCCGAGCGAATTTATAAACTGCTGTTCTATATCTCGCAATTCAAAATTATCTTCGCCGCTTGAAGTTTTTTCTTTTTTGTCTTTTTTTGCAATTCTGCCTACGCCCGAATTAAAATTTGCCGCCATAGCTTCGGTTTCCCGCACGGACAAATTCGATTCTATAATTCTGCCGAATAAAACCTGTTGGTCCGCCGGATTTACTACGGACAAAAGAGAGCGGGCATGTCCCGCCGAAATTTTATTTAACCGCACCGCTTCCTGCATTTCTTCAGGCAATTTTAAAATTCTTAAACTGTTGGTAATTGCCGAACGGCTTTTACCTACACGTCTTGCAAGTTCTTCGTGGTTAATATTCGAAATATTCATAATTTCCTGATATGCAAGAGCCTCTTCCAAAGCATTTAAATCTTCACGCTGAATATTTTCGATTAAGGCGACTTCAAGCTTTTTATTATCTGCAAATGAGCGCAAAATAACAGGCACTGTTTTTAAACCTAAACTTGTTGCAGCCCGTGTTCTCCGTTCGCCTGAAATTATAAAATAGCTTCCGTTTTCCGTTTGTTCGGCTACTATGGGCTGAATAATTCCGTGTTCTTTTATAGAAGAAGCAAGCTCTTCAATCGTTTCTTCATCGAAAGTTTTTCGGGGCTGGTACGGATTCGGTTTAAGTAAGCTCGGATTTAAGTTTATTATTGTTCCTTCCGCGGTTACTGCTGGTTCTTCAGAGAGTTCGGGGCTATTATCCGATAAAAGAGCGTCAAGGCCCTTGCCTAAAGCCGGTTTTTTAGACATGGAGCATAACCTCTTTTGCCAATTTTTCGTAGCTTCTTGCACCGACGCATTTTGCATCGTAACTGCAAATAGGCAGTCCGTGGGAAGGCGCTTCGGAAAGTCTTACATTCCGCGGTATAATTGTGGCAAAGACCTTATCTTTAAAATAGCTTGAAACTTGTTGAACTACTTCCTGCGCCAAGTTTGTTCTTGAATCGTACATAGTAAAAAAAATACCGCCTATTTGTAAATTCGGATTTATGCTTTTTTGAACGCGTTGTACTGTTTGAAGTAAAAGGGTTAACCCTTCAAGAGCGAAGTATTCGCATTGAAGCGGAATATATACTTCATCTGCGGCTGCAAGTCCGTTAAGCGTTAAAATCCCTAAGGACGGCGGACAATCTATTAAAATATAATCATACTCGCTTTTTACTTCCGCAAGGAGATTTTTTAAATAAAACTCCCTGTTTTGCTCATCGACAAGCTCAACGGTTGCTCCCGATAAATCTATCGAAGCGGGAACCGCAAAAAGGTTAGGTACGGCGGTTTGATAAACGGTTTTTTTAAATTCGCTTTTTTGAGCAAGAGCGTCATAAATAGTGGGACGTTTTTTTTGTACGCCCACACCCGATGACATATTCCCTTGCGGGTCGAAATCAATTAAAAGAGTTTTTTTTCCTGCCAATGCGATATACGCTCCCAAATTGATAACGGAGGTAGTTTTACCTACCCCGCCTTTTTGGTTTACAAAAACAAAAGTTTTTCCCATAATTTTCAGTATACACAATTTTTAAAAAATATGTAAGATAGAAAGGTCATAAAAGAAAGAGTCCGAAAAGAAGAAGAGGGGCTTTTATCGAAGCAAAAGGGTTTTTTGCACTTTCGGGCGGTTAAATTAAATAAACCCCCGCCCTTTTATACGGTATAAAAAAGCGGGGGAAAAAAGTTTAAGCTTTTTAATAAAAACTTGAGGACCAGGGAAAATCAAGTCCCATAACCTTAAGTTTTTGCATTTTAAAATTATTAAACCTTAAATTTATTTACCTCTCGTACTAAGGATTCGATACTCATCTTATTTTTTTGAGTAATATCGTTTACTTCCTGTACCGCATTATTTATCTGAATAGCTCCTGAAGCCATCTCGTTCATACTGTCGGTTATAGTACGGGTTAAGCCGTCAAGTTTATTCATCTCTTCCGCAACGCCTTCACCGCCTTTAAGCATTTCTTCGGAACCGGCTTTTACTTCTATTGTAACCTCATTTATGTTGCGTATTGCGCTTAATACTTCCTTGCTTCCGTTTGACTGTTCATGCATAGCCTCCATAATACGATTGCTCATTTCCTTGACGCTTTCCGCTAACGAAAAGATTGCATTAAACTTTTCTTCTACGGTTTTTGAAGCCTCAGAAAGGGTTTCAATTTCATTTGAAAGATTTTTTAATGTCGATGTAATGGTTTTACCCTGTGCGGAAGATTCTTCCGCCAGTTTTCTGATTTCGTCCGCTACAACGGCAAAGCCCTTTCCCGCATCGCCTGCGTGGGCGGCTTCAATAGCCGCATTCATAGCTAAAAGATTTGTTTGGCTTGCTATGTGCTGAATAACGGAACTTGCTTCCATAAGAGAACCGGATTCTTCCGTAATCTTTTGTGTTATATTATTGGAAGATGAGAGAGTGTCTTTACCGTCCGCCGTAGCTCCTGCCAAGGACTTAATAATACCGTCGCTTTTTTCTAAAGTTTGAGTAATTGAAGCGATATTGGCTACCATTTGTTCAACGGAGGAGGAGGACTGAGCAACCGAAGCTGCCTGAGTTTCAATACTGTTATTCAGTTGTTTTATAGTACGTATAATTTCTTCGATGGTAGCTGCCGTTTCGGTAACGCTTGCGGCTTGCGTCATAGTTTGGTGTTTTACACCGTCAATGTTTGCACTTATTTGGTTTATTGAGCTTGCGGTTTCAGTCATATTGCTTGCAAGAGCTTCGCCTATGCTTTGCATAGTATTGGAATTATTACTTACCGACTTAATTAGCGTTCCTATTTTTTCGATGGTTTTGTTAAAGTATTGGGCGAGGTCGGTAATTTCATCATTACCGTGCATAGGAAGACGTACCGTTAAATCTCCTTCACCTTGGGCTATATCTTTTAATGCGTTTACTACGGTGTTTATAGGTTTTACTATTGTGTGCGCCGTAATGAAAACAATAACAAGGGCTCCAAGTAAAATAGAGATTCCTATTATATACATTGATTTTCTTAATGTTTGAATTGTCCCCATAAATTCTTCTACGGGGGCTGTTATAATTACAATCCAGTCCGTGGTTTTTACTTTTGCAAAAGAAGCTATTCTGTCTTCGCCGTTATGTGTATAATAACCGTAATCCTGTTCCGAGGTCATAGCACGGTCTAAAAAATTTGCAAGAGTTGTAAAAGAAGAATTTTGTTTTGCAGCTTCAATAAAGTTTTCTTGTTTTTTTACCAAATCGAAATCTTTGTGAGCAATCATTGTTCCGCTCAAACCTATAATATAGCAGTAACCTGTTTGCCCTACAACAATATCGTCAATTTGTTCCGAAAGCCATTGGGCATTGACCGTTGCAAGCAATACATATATTACTTTGTGATTATCATCGTAAATAGGTACGGCAAAAGACATAATAAATTCTCCGCTGAAGCGGGAAACCAGCGGCTCGCTTAAAAAATTCTTTCCGGCTTTGGCGGACAGATACCAATCTCTGTCGCCAATGAAAACGGTTTGTTCGTTTTCGGCATAACGATTTCCGTTTAAATCGCATAGATTCAAATTTCTTATTTTATCATTAAAAGCGGCTTCTTTTTTTAAATAAGCGGTTTTTTCGCGGTAAGAACTGTCGGTGTTTCTAAGTATGGGTGCCCTTGCAACACCTTCCAAAAATTGAAACATCGCGGTTATTCTTCCGTCTATTATTTCCGCCGTGCTTGAAGATTTGGCAAGCAAGTGTGCCTGAACCCGTTCCGTTACCGCCTTTTTTGCTAAGTTAACTGACAGAAGGCCGAGAATAACACCTGCAATTAAAATTAAAATTCCGAACACTATAACAAGTTTATTCCGAATAGAAAATCGTTTTGTCATTTTATCTCCTCAATTTTAAGTTTTGTATTTATTTAATATGTTTTTTATAAGCCTGTTGTAAAATCTTGTTTATGATTTTAATTTTCGACTTATATCTTTAAATACAATTACCCGTCTTCAATTTTTTGAGAAGCGTTTTTGTTTTCATCTAAACCCGTTAAGGTTTTATAAATCCCGAACTTCACAATACGGTCCCTCCGAAAAAATTACAGTGTTATAAAATACACCGTAATAAAAGAAGGTCTAAATTCCAAAGGGCATGACAATACGCTCTTGTATGACCTTCTAAAGTAAATTTAGAATTGGAGCTCTTCATTTTGAGACTTCCAACCGGACGACTTTTTGAGATTTAACTACTTTTACATTGAGAAAATATACTATAAATATAATGACATTTATAATTTAAACTTTCAGGGAGGGCGGGGATACGGCACGAATTTTTTCGTTCATATCGGTTATTTCTCCTTTCGGTTTATACAATAATTATATACATATATCGGAAATTTTGCAAGAGTAAAAACAATATTTTTTGATTTATTTTTCTCCTTTTAGTGCAAAGACGATAATACTTACGATAATTAATGTTCCGCCTATTATTGTGCCGGCATTTAAGGTTTCGCCCAAGGCAAGATAGCTTAAAATACTTGCAATAAGCGGATTAACGAAAATGAAATTAGTAACGTCGCTGGTTTTTTCGGCAATTGCAATTCCTTTATTAAATAAAAAGTATCCCAATGCGCTGGTAAAAATTCCTAAGTATATAAGACTTCCGATGTATTTTATGTCGGCAGTAAGAATTTGTTTATATCCGCCTGAAGAAAACGGCAATAAAATAATTGCGGCGCATATCATACTGTAGGTTACGATTTCTATTGAAGTATATCCCATCTTTGCAAGCTTTCTGCTTAAAATATTATATCCGCAAAAACAAACCGCAGCCGATAAGGTCCATAAAATACCTATGTTTATAGACAAAATGCCTTTCCAAAGTATAATAATTAAAACACCGCAAAAAGCGGTTAAAATTGAAACATAGCCTATTTTACTTATTTTTTCTCCGTAAAAAAAAGAAGCTATTGCAGCCGTCATAATAGGGGTTGTGGCTATTATGATACTCGATGTTGCGGCGGTAATGCTTTTTAAACCTGTGTTAAACACTATAAGATATAACCCGAAACCGAGGGCTCCCGATAAAAAAAATAACGGAATATGTTTAGCCGTAAACGGTCGCCTCAAATTATTAAATTTACCTATAATTAAAAGAACAATACTTGCAATAGAACACCTGAGAAACCCTAAAACTTCGGCTCCGAAATGCCCTAAAGCAAATCTTGAAAAAGGAAAAGATGAAGCAAAAAAAACGATTGCCGCAAAAGCGAACAAGTAAGACTTTAATTTGTTGGACATAATAACGCTCTTTATTTTAATATGGATTTTTAATTGTAATTATGATACAATAAGGAAATAATGAAGTCAAGTATGAATATTATAGTCGTAAATATACCGGCTCCCATATTCATGCCGTTCCTCCGGTTCTTATCGTAACAGTTCTTCTTTTTATTCCGCAAGAGGTAAAATTTATAAAAAAATTATACTCCGGAAGATTACGAAGAAAATTTAAACATCGGGGAATTTTAAAACGGTTTTATAAAAACGGAAAATTAAAAAGCGAAACCGAATACGACAATGTCGGAAACATTTTGCAGGAATCCGATTTCGATAAAAACGGTGCCGTAATTTCCGTAAAGGATTGAGAATTTTTAATAATTTTTACGTTTACGGCTTGCACCGATATCGGAAAAGAGTTTATAATAAAATATATTTAAAATAAGTTTGGAATAGGGAAGATATATGGTTATAAAAAAAATGAAGCCTATCAGGGAACAGGTATACGACGGATTAAAAGATATGATTTTTAGCGGAAAAATTTCTTCAGGAGAAAGAATTGTAGAAGTGGATTTTTCCGAAAAACTCGGTGTAAGCAGGACGCCTTTGAGGGAAGCCTTGCGTATGCTGGAACTTGAAGGGTTTGTATCCTGTTCCGAAAAAGGCGGCGTTATAGTAAATTATATATCGGTTCAAGATATAGAAGAAATTTATTTGATAAGAGAAGCTTTGGAATGTATAGTCATAAAAGAAGTTATAAAAAAATACAGCGAAAATATGGCGGCGGTTGATAATATTTTAACGAAAACCGCAAGTCTTATAGAAAATAAAGCCCCTTATGAAGAAATTATAGCTATGTTTGAAAAGTTTAATCAAACTCTTTACAACATATCCCGATTGAAACATGTTTCCAAACTTATAAACAATATGAAAGAATATTCAAAAAGATTCCGTCTTTTGTGTCTGCAAGACGAAACCCGCCTTAAAGAAGCCTTTGACGAGCATTGTAAATTGGTCGAGATTATTAAGAAAAAGGATATCGACGAGGCCTTAAAGCTCAATAAAATTCACTTAAAAAAATCTATGAATTTTGTCTTGGAAAAAATGACCGAACTGAAATAAATGTTTTTATTTCTATAAAATAATATACCTGTTGTTGACAAAAGAAAAAAATTACTGTATTCTGTATACAGTATGCAGTATACAACTAGGAGGGTATATGGCGAAAAAGAATTTTAAGGAATTGTTCGATATTCGGGAAGGTAAATGGGGCGGTTTAAATTTCCCAATCTTCTTATGCATGTTGGTTCTAACCTGTGTTACGATTTATGTTCCGTTCGGTGAAAAAGAATCCGGGTTTTTAAGGTCCAACTTTATATCAATATTCGCATTGCTTGCGGTTTTTGGTATTTTGTTCGGAGAAATAGGCGACAGGATTCCGTTTTGGAACAGTTATGTAGGCGGCGGTACGGTAATGGTTTTCTTTGCCGCTGCGATTTTCGGTACCTACAAACTTGTTCCCGAGCCGGTTATAAAATCCGTAAATATTTTTTACGGCAAACAGCCGGTAAACTTTTTGGAAATATTTATTCCGGCGCTTATTGTAGGCTCCGTTTTGACAATCGACAGAAAAATCTTGATAAAATCTCTAAGCGGTTATATTCCCCTTATAATAATAGGGGTAATCGGAGCTGCGGTTTCAGGTGTTCTTTCGGGGCTAATCTTCGGAAAAAATCCTATAGATGTTATAATGAACTATGTTCTTCCGATAATGGGAGGCGGAACGGGTGCGGGAGCGATTCCCATGTCGGAAATGTGGGCTTCAAAAACGGGTAAGCCGGCAAGCGAATGGTTTGCATTCGCAATTTCCATACTTACTATTGCAAATATTATTGCAATTTTAACGGGTGCCGTTTTAAATAAGCTCGGAGAAAAAAGAGCCGCACTTACGGGTAACGGCAATTTGGTAATGAATTCTTCCAATGAACAAATTAAGACTGAAGAAGCGTCCGTAAAATGTGAAATGATTGATGTTTTGCGGCTTTTGTAATGACCGGTATATTGTTTATTGCAGCTCATATTTTAGGAGAGGTTTGGGAAAGTTTCGGATTTTCGTTCGAAATACATAGACTTGCCTTTTTAATTATTTTAACTATGATTTTAAATATAGCGGGAGTAATTCCGCAAAAATTGAAGACGGGCGCAAAAATAATGCAAAACTTTTTTTCCAAATATACTATTTGGATATTGATGACGTCCGTAGGTTTTTCGACCGATGTAAAAGAAATTTTAGCGGCTCTTTCTTTTTCAAATCTGGTAATAGCTCTTTCCATTGTTTTCGGAGCGGTAATTTTTATAATGTTTGTTGCTAAAAAAATGAAATTTTATCCTATCGAAGCCGGTATTACGGCAGGGCTTTGTATGGCTAACAGAGGCGGCGCGGGAGATGTTGCCGTTTTAGGCGCCGCTAACAGAATGGAGCTTATGTCTTTTGCACAAATTTCCTCGCGTATAGGCGGAGCTATGATGCTTATTTTGGGTTCCATAATATTCGGAATTTTTGCATAATCGTAAATTTAAACGGCAGGTAAAATTTAGTGAAAACTGTTAAAATTATGGAAACCTGTTTACGGGACGGTCATCAATCGCTGATGGCCACCCGTTTAAAAACGGAAGAAATGCTGCCCATAGTTGAAACTATGGATATGGCGGGGTATTATTCTATGGAAATGTGGGGCGGTGCAACCTTTGATGCCGCAATCCGCTTTTTAGAAGAAGACCCTTGGGACAGGCTTAGAGAAATTCGAAAACGTACGAAACATACAAAACTGCAAATGCTTTTACGCGGGCAAAATCTTTTAGGGTACAGGCATTATGCCGATGATGTCGTAGATAAATTTATCGAAAAAGCCGTTTACAACGGAATTGATGTAATACGCATCTTTGATGCATTAAACGATATAAGGAATTTAAAACAAGCTTGCCTTTCCGTAAAAAAATATAAAGGGCATGCTCAGCTTACTATATGTTATACTATAAGTCCCTTTCATACAATTGAGTACTATAAAAAGCTTGCAATGGAAATGCAAAAACTCGGAGCGGATTCTATAGCGGTAAAAGATATGTCGGGAATCTTACTTCCCGATGTTTCTTTTAAACTGATAAAAGAATTAAAAAGCGTTTTAACGGTTCCGCTTGAACTTCATACGCATGCTACGGCGGGTCTTGCAAGTATGTCTTATTTAAAAGCGGTTGAAGCCGGTGTTGATATAATCGATACGGCAATATCTCCGTTGGCGGGAGGAAGCTCTCAGCCTGCAACCGAAAGTATCGGACGGGCATTACAGGAATTGGGATACGGCACAGGGTTGGACATGGATATATTAAAAAAAATAGCCGAATACTTTAAACCTATAAGAAATAAATATATGGAACAGGGTATTATGAATCCGCAAGCCCTTATGACGGAGCCTTCTATCATAGAATATCAGCTCCCGGGCGGTATGCTTTCCAATATGCTTTTACAGTTAAAATCCCAAAAAGCTGAACATAGATATGAAGAGGTTTTAAGGGAAATACCCGAAGTAAGAAAGGATATGGGTTATCCTCCTTTGGTAACTCCCTTAAGCCAGATGGTAGGGACACAAGCCGTTTTTAATGTGCTTTCAGGCGAGCGTTATAAAACGATAGCGAAAGAAATTAAGGACTATGTAAAAGGCTTGTACGGCAAACCTCCGGCAATTATTTCGGCGGAGATAAAAGAAAAAATTATAGGGAGTGAAGAGGTTTTTACCGGAAGACCTGCCGATTTGATTAATAATGAGTACGATAAGTTAAAGGAAGAATCAAAAGCTTTTGCAAAAACGGAAGAAGATGTTTTAACATATTCTATGTTTCCTAAAATAGCGCAAGGCTATCTTGAAAAAAAATATGCTCCTAAAATAAAAGAGCGGCATATTTATATTGTTTAATTTAAGGAGAAATAGTGAAAGGTTTTTTAACGGAAAACGGATATATAGGTATTACCGAAGCCGTTTATATAACATCGGTAAGTATGGCCGTCGTCTTTGTTGTTCTTATTTTAATTTCGTTGATTGTTTCTTTTATGAAATACATTCCGAAGGAAAAAACCGTTTCGGATAAAAAATTAAAAAAAGAAACGGATACGAACACCGGAAAACACCGCATAAATTACGGTGATGAAAAAATAAGAGTTGCGGCCGCAGTTGCGGCAATGGAAGCCGCAGGGGAAAAAGACGGTGCCGTTATACATATACGTTCAGTAAAAGAATTGGGAGAAATAAAATGATAAAGGTTTATAAAATAAAAATCGATAACAAGGTATATGAGGTGGAACTTGAATCCGTTACCGAAAAAGACGGTGTAATATCAGTATGCAATGATACGCCTCTTGAAAAAAAAGATAATTTTGAAAAAACGGAAAGCGCAGGCGGTATTGCGGTTGAAGCTCCTATGCAGGGCTTGGTTTTGGATATTTTTGTTTCCGTAGGAGATACGGTTTCGGAAGGAGAGGAGCTGATAGTTTTGGAAGCAATGAAAATGCAAACCCCCATTGTAGCTCCTCTTGCAGGAAGAATTAAAACAATATCCGTTTTAAAAGGCGAAAATGTAGAAACGGGCAAAGTCTTGCTTACCCTTGAATAGGAATATCATTATGGAATTGATAAATACATTATATACGACAACAGGGCTTTATATGCTTACTCTTAATAAGGCGATTATGATTATAATAGCCCTTGTCCTTATATATTTAGCAATAAAAAAAGGATACGAACCTTATCTTCTTTTGCCCATTTCTTTCGGAATGCTTTTGGTAAATTTGCCGGGCGTTCCGAATGCGGGTTTAATGGAAGAAGGAGGCCTTTTGTATTGGCTTTATAAGGGCGTAAAATTGGGTATATATCCCCCTATGATATTTTTGGCAATAGGGGCAAGCACGGACTTCGGGCCTCTTATTGCAAATCCTAAAAGTCTATTGCTGGGAGCCGCCGCCCAATTCGGAATCTTTGCAGCCTTTATAGGTTCGGTTATGCTGGGGTTTTCGGGTAACGCCTCGGCTTCCGTCGGAATTATAGGAGGAGCGGACGGACCTACCTCAATTTATCTTACTTCAAAACTTGCCCCGGAGCTTTTAGGCCCCATTGCCGTTGCAGCTTATTCTTATATGGCGTTAGTTCCTGTAATACAGCCTCCTATTATTAAACTTTTAACTACAAAGAAAGAGCGAAAAATAAAAATGGTACAGCTTAGAGAAGTAAGCAAAAGAGAAAAAATTTTATTTCCGATAATTGTTACGATAATTGTTATTCTGCTTATTCCGTCTTCATCACCGCTTATAGGAATGCTTATGCTCGGAAACCTTATAAAAGAATCGGGAGCAGTTCCCAACCTTGTGGAACATGCACGGGGAGCGATGCTGTATATTATAACAATATGTCTGGGAACAACTGTAGGCGCTACGGCAAATGCGGAAACGTTTTTGACATTTGCTACAATTAAGATTCTTCTTTTAGGGCTTTTTGCTTTTGCCTTCGGCACTATAGGAGGGGTTGTTTTCGGAAAATGTATGTGCAAACTTTCAGGCGGAAAGATAAATCCTATGATAGGGGCTGCCGGAGTAAGTGCGGTTCCGATGTCGGCAAGAGTTGTACAAAAACTCGGACAAGAAGAAAATCCTTCCAATTTTTTGCTTATGCATGCAATGGGTCCTAATGTAGCGGGAGTAATAGGGTCTGCCGTTGCGGCGGGAACCTTATTGGCAATATTCAAATAGAGGAGTAAATGTATGGAATTAAAATTGACAGCCTGTGCGGGAAGTACGGAAAAAAGCGATATTTTAATATCCGTGGAACCTTGTGAGCGGGGGATAGAATTATCTTTAACGAGCAAGGTTATGGGACAGTTCGGTGAAAATATCCGAAAAACCGTTTTGGAAACACTGGAAAAAATGTCGGTAAAAAATGCTAAAGTAGTTGCAGACGATAACGGAGCCATAGAAGCCGTAATAGAAAGCCGAGTGCAGACCGCCGTTTTACGAAGCTGTGAAAGCACTAATTATCCGTGGAAATAAGAGGTAGATAAAAAATGAAACTGAGAAGATCAATGCTGTTCGTTCCCGCAACCAAACCGGGGCCTATGCGGGACGCTTATGTGTATAAACCGGATTCGGTGATGTTTGATTTGGAAGATTCGGTAGCAATTACCGAAAAAGATTCCGCAAGAATTCTATTTTACAATATGATGAAAAAATTCGGCTCTTTTTACAAAGAACTCGGAATAGAAACCGTAGTTAGAATAAACGCCTTGGATACGGAATTCGGCATAGAAGATTTGGAGGCTGCCGTAAGAGCCGGAGTAGAGGTAATAAGAATACCCAAAACCGACTGTGCTGAAGATGTAAAAACGGTAGAAGCGCATATCGAAAGAATTGAAAAGGCTGCGGGTATTCCCGTAGGTACTACCAAGATAATGGCTGCAATAGAAAGCCCGCTTGGAGCGTTAAACGCCTTGGAAATTGCAAGGTCTTCTTCCCGACTGATAGGTATGGCCTTGGGCGGCGAAGACTACGTTACAAATTTAAAAACAACTCGTTCGGAAAGCGGTATAGAAATAATGACGGGCAGAGCAATGATAGTAATGGCTGCCAGAGCTGCCGGTATTGCGGCATTGGACTCGGTGTATTCCGATATTGAAAACGAAGAAGGTTTTATAAAAGAAGCCTCTATGATTAAACAAATGGGCTTTGACGGTAAATCGCTTATACACCCTGCACAAATAGAGCTCATTCATCAAATATATACCCCTGATGAAGCCTTAGTAAAAAAATCGCTTAAAATTATAAGAGCTAAAGAAGAAGCGTTAAAAGAAGGTAAGGGCGTTTTTACCGTTGACGGAAAAATGATAGACAAGCCCATTATTGAAAGAGCCGAGCATATCTTAAATTTAGCGGCAGCCTCCGGGCTCAAACCGGAAGAGGAGGACATTTAAAGTGAAAGAAAAAAGAGTAGATAAAAAATTGCTTTCTTCAATAAAAGGATATGAAAACAGACAGGCCTATGTTTCGCCGTTCGCTTTTCAACCTGAAGGAACAATGGAGGAAGGAAAGACTTTAAAAGACCGTGTAAGAAGATGTAAGGTGGTTGAAACAATTGAAGAAGCCGTTAAAAAAACCGGTTTAAAAAACGGAATGACGATTTCATTTCACCATCACTTTAGAGACGGCGATAAGGTTCTTCCCATGGTAATGAATGTTCTTGCAAAAATGGGTTTTAAAGATTTGAGAGTTGCCGCCAGTTCTTTTACCGCAGCCCACGAATGTATGGTAGAACACATCGAAAACGGAGTCGTAAACAGAATAGAGTCAAGCGGTGTCCGCGGAAAACTTGCAGAAGCAGTATCAAACGGAATATTGGCTTCCCCTGCCGTTATCCGCTCTCACGGGGGGCGTGCAAGAGCCATTGTAGAAGGCGATTTAAAAATAGACGTTGCTTTTTTAGGCGTTCCGTCTTCGGATTGTATGGGCAATGCAAACGGAGTTGTAGGTAAATCCGTTTGCGGTTCTTTAGGTTATGCAATGGTGGATGCCCGTTATGCGGAAAAGGTTATTCTTATTACGGATTGCCTTGTCGATTATCCCAATAATCCTATAAGCATACCGCAGACGGATGTGGATTTTGTAGTTAAGGTAGATGAAATAGGAGATTCCGAAGGTATTATGTCGGGAGCGACACGGTTTACAAAAAATCCGAAAGAAATATTGATAGCTAAAAATGCCGTAAAAGCTATGACGGCTTCAGGATACTTTACCGACGGATTTTCCATGCAAACCGGTTCGGGCGGAGCGGCTTTAGCGGTAACACGTTTCATAAAAGAAGAAATGTTAAAAAGAAACATTAAATGCAGCTACGCCTTAGGCGGAATAACCGCCGCTTTTGCCGAATTATTGGAAGAAGGATTGGTTAAAGAAATTTTCGACGTTCAGGATTTCGATTTGGGCGGAGTGGAATCCCTTACAAAAAATCCCGGCCATAAAGAAATAAGTGCCGATTTTTATGCAAGCCCCTTTAATAAATCGGCGGCTGTAAATAAATTGGATTTTGTCGTTTTAAGCGCATTGGAAATAGACAGGGATTTTAACGTAAATGTAATTTCAGGTTCCAACGGGGTAATTAGAGCCGCTTCGGGAGGACACTCCGATGCCGCAGCCTGTGCAAAAATGTCTATAATAGTCGCCCCTCTTTTAAGAGGCAGGCTTCCTATAGTTATCGACCGGGTAACTACAATTGTTACTCCGGGAGAAACCGTAGATGTTCTTGTAACGGAATTGGGAATAACCGTAAACCCTTTGCGTGAAGACTTAAAGACTAATTTTAAAAAAGCCGGTATAGAACTTATCGAAATGGACGAGCTTATCGAAAGAGCGAAATTTCTTACGGGAGAATCCGAAGCGATAGAATTCTCCGATGAGGTTGTTGCCGTAGTGGAGTACCGAGACGGTTCCGTTATCGATGTAATTAAAAAAGTAAAACAATAAAATTTTATATCCGCACTGCAATTCGTTTAGAGGATTTCAGTGCGGATTAAATTGCCGTAGGTTTTAACTTTTTGCGTACTTTTGTATTTTTTTCCAAAGAAGGATAACCGCAATAAACATAACAATATCCCCCGATATTGAAAGCGTCGCTCCTTCCCGGGAAAAACCAGCTTCGATATCGCTTGCATCGAATGTCATTTCTCCCGCCGTTAAGTCGGATATAATACCTAAAAATAAATTGTTAAGCGAATGTAAAATAATTCCCGCTTCCATGCCTCCCGTAATATAAATTAAAGCGCACCAAAGTATTGCGGAAACAAACAGCTCAAGTCCCACCCAAATATTTGCGGGGAAGTGGGCAATTGAGAACAAAAGTGAAAGAGTAAAAGACATCAATATCCATGCGGTATTTTTGTTTTTAAACATAATACCGAAAACCTGTAAACCCCAACCGCGAAAAAGCATTTCTTCTCCCGCACACTGAAGAGGAGTAAAAAGCAGGGTAAGAAAAACCGCAAAAAGAGTTGACTTTGAAAAAATAAACTCGGGTATGCCGTCCAAAAAGGTTTGTCCTATTATACAAACCGCAGCTATCGGCGTTAAAACCGCAAGGCATATAAAAAACCAAGATAAGCGGAATTTACCGAATACCGATATTAAATTTCCGGCCTTTTTTTTAAAGACTATTTTATTTGTAATCATACCTGTAGGAAATAACAAGAATAAAATAATATCGGTAAATTTATCCGAAAATGGAAAGTCTTCAGTATCGAAATTTAAAAATTGTGAAAAGGTATTTGAATTTCCGCTTATTTTTAATATAACCTCAATTATAATAAAAAAAATTGCAATCAGTATAAAGTAAACAAGTATATAAGCCGAAAGCGCCGCAACAACTCTTTTTTTTGAAAAGCCTTCGCTTTGTAAAAGCTGAATATAATCGGGCTTTAATTTAAGATTATACCCGTTTAAAGATTTTTCAGGCATATAGCTTCTCCGTAATTTTTATTTTGCAATTATATATTTTTTATTTGCGGCTGTAAACGGGAGCGGGAGGGAGGCCTTTTTATATTTTTTTTAAGTCTTCGGTTTAAGTTATTAAAAAAATTATCTATTAGCTTGAATATTATTTTTATTTTATGTAAAATAATTTTCGATTATTCTTAATATACGAAGCGTTTCAAAAAAGCGCTGCGGCATCGGGCAATAGCATTCGATATTCCGGTATTTAAGATAAATCTTTATCGGGTTCGACTCCCGCTATACATACCTTTAAGTATGGAATTTCACGGTTGAAAGATATTGGGAAAGCCGGTCTCTTTTAAAACGGACCTCTTTTAAGCGGCTAATCGGTTTTCGGCACTTATGCGGAATTTTCCGAATAATGCAAATCGGTAACGGGCTTTGAATTGCGGCGGATACCGAAATTGTTTACATCATTTGCATATTTTATACCGTGCCGGAAATGTGCCGGTTGCATTGTAACCGGTTACGGCGTTTCGGCTATGCCGTAAAATAAAAATAATGTTTGTAAATATTTCTTAAGCCGAAATCCGCCCCGCTTCGGTGAAAACCTGTTGCCGCTTTTTATTGACACTGCCGGCTTGCTTTTAGGCAAAAGCCGTTTATTATGGAGGAGCAGTATGCGTATACAATATGATGAAAGAGCCTTATTATTTAAACACGGAAAATTTATAAAATTGCTGGGGCCTTGCTTTTTTTTAAATTTAAAAAACTACAAAATAGAAAAACATTCCGTTTACGAAGAGCTGTGCACGAATGCCGATAAAACAACTCTTTTACTTAATAAAGACTTTACGGAACAAGTCGAATTTGTTGAATTACAGGATAATAACATCGCCTTATATTTTGATGACGGAATTTTTAAAGATGTATTGACGGCAGGTAAACATATTTTTTGGAAAAATAATCACAAAAAAGAATTTATAACTGCGGATTTAAACAATCCCTGTATCGACACCGGAATAATAAGTGAAGAAGTTATAAACAGTAATTTTTTACAAGATTATATTATACGCGAAACGGTGGAGTCTTACGAAAAAGGCCTTTTATTCATAGATAAAACTTTTATCAAAATACTTGAGGCCGGCTCTTATTATTTTTGGAAAGGAAGCAAACTCGTAAATATCATTAAAGCGGATATGCGCTCCCGTCAAATTGAAATTTCAGGACAGGAAATACTTACAAAGGACAAAATTTCTCTTAGATTAAATTTTGTTTGTCAATATAAAATCGCAGACCCTATAAAAGCCTTAGCCGAAACGGAAGACTATGAAAGTCAGCTTTATACCTGCTTACAGCTTGCTTTACGCGAATACATAGGAACTATGACATTTGATGAATTGCTTGAGAAAAAAGAAGAAGTCAACAAGTTTGTAATAAATATACTTAAAACGCATGAAGAAAAACTCGGAGTAACGATTATCTTTTCAGGATTAAAAGATATTATTCTGCCGGGTGAAATACGCGACATCATCAACCAAGTTTTAATTGCGGAAAAAAAAGCTCAGGCAAATGTTATTACCCGCAGGGAAGAAACCGCTTCTACGCGAAGCCTTCTTAACACTGCAAAACTGATGGAAGAAAATTCGCTTTTATTAAAATTAAAAGAGCTTGAATATATAGACAAAATAAGCGAAAAGATAAACCAAATATCCGTAACGGGCGGCGGACAGATACTCGACCAATTAAAAGAAATCTTTACCGGTAAACTGTAATATAAAGACAAAATATATATTTTCTCCGATTGTCATAATTCTTTTTTTTTGTTATTATACTCCGAATATTATTTTTAAGGAGTAATTAGCTAATCTTATGGACGACAACTCGACAAATCAGAGAAAAAAAGGCGGGTTTTTCAGAACCCTTTTTCGCGGAATAAATTTTATCCGATTACTTATAATTAACATTGTATTCTTTCTTTTCTTTTTCAGCTTTATGGGAATAATGGGCTCGGTGCCTTCACCTCAAAAAAAGACCTTTTCACGCATTATAGAAAATACGGTTTTAAGGGTTGCTCCGGTAGGCGTGGCAGCGGAAACCGAAGGCGATTTTTTCCCTTTTACATCTATAGGTCTTTATAAAAATTCCGTTGTTTTAATAAGCGATTTAACAAAGGCAATTAAAAATGCGGCTTACGACAGACGGGTAACCTCGCTCTATTTGGATTTTTCGGAACTGTCGGGCCTTTCTTCGGGACACTTGGCGGAATTAGGCGGTGCAATTTCGGAGTTTAAAAAATCGGGCAAAAAGATTTATGCTTATTCCGTAAATTACGGAACATCTTCATTTTATCTTGCATCTTATGCCGACAGAATCGGAATCGACCCTTTAGGAGAAATCTCGTTTGCAGGGTTTAAATCCCGTCCCGTTTTTTACAAGGGTTTGGAAGATAAATTCGGCATTAAGTGGAATGTTTTACAGGCTGGGAAATATAAGGGTATGGCGGAAACCTATTCCCGCGAAAACCTTTCGGAAAATGTCCGCTCGAATTTAAAATCGGCATTTGACGCTTTATGGAATAAATACGTTTCCGATATTTCGGGCAATTTAAACATTGCTCCCGAAAAAATTAAAAACTTTGCGGAGCATAATTTCGCTATTGTAAAAAAGTACTCGGGAGATACCGCACGGGCGGCCTTGGAAGAAGGGCTTGTTACCGATATTGCTTCGGTAGACGAATTTGCGGTAAAAATCGGTTTTGCGGACGGTGAGACCTTTATGTCTTCGGTAAATACAATAAGTTACGGCGATTATAATTTAAACTTTACCGAAATACCGTCAAAGAATTCGGTAGCCGTTATTTACTTAAACGGAGCTATTACGGGCTCTTCCAAAAATACACAGGAAGCGGCGGTAAGCTCAAAGCTGATTGAACTTTTCGATATGGCTCAAGATGACCCGTCCGTTAAAGCGATTGTTCTCCGTATCGACTCCGGAGGAGGCGAGGTTTTCGCTTCCGAAGAAATACGCAGAGCAATCGAAAGAGCAAAAAAATCGGGCTTACCGGTTGTAGTTTCTATGGGTTCGGTAGCGGCCTCGGGCGCATACTGGATTTCCTCTTCCGCCGATTATATCTTTGCAAGTCCGTATACAATTACAGGTTCAATCGGCGTATTGGGTACGGCACCCTCGTTTCAAACCGCATTGAAAAAACATCTGGGAATTACCGCCGATTTGGTGTATGCGGGGCAAAAACCGGGCCATTCCATTTTTGAAGACCCCTCCGTCGAAGAACTTGATGCAAGGCAGCTTGAAATTATGCATATTTACGAAACCTTTATACAAACCGTTTCTTCAGGCAGGAACATACCCGTTGAAACTGTAGCGGACTTGGCAGGCGGCAAAATTTATTCCGGCGAACAGGCATTAAAGCTGAAACTTGTAGACGAGCTGGGTTCTTTTAATGACGCCGCTTCTTATGCCGCAAAACTTGCAAACATTCAAGGCGGTTTTTCTATAAAACCGATAAAAAAATCTCTTACGCTTACACAGGAAGTTATAAAAAATTTTTTAAACGGTGCCGACAGCTCCGTATTAAAACAACTTGGCTTTGCCGATTTATATGCGGCGTTTGAATTTTTAACGCTTAATTCCGAAAAAGGCATTTATCTTTATATGCCCGAAAGACTTATCTGGGAAAAATAAGAGGTGAAAAAATGGCTATAAACTGCGGAATTGTCGGGTTACCCAATGTAGGTAAATCGACCATATTTTCGGCATTAACAAACGCTCCTGCGGAAGCCGCCAATTATCCGTTTTGCACAATTAACCCCAATATAGGAATTGTAAATTTGCCCGATAAAAGGCTGAAACTCTTGGCGGAACATTTTAACCCCAAGCGTGTTATACCGGCAGCCGTAGAATTTGTCGATATTGCGGGCCTTGTAAAGGGTGCCTCCAAAGGCGAAGGATTGGGCAATCAATTTTTATCGCACATACGGGAGGTGGGAGTTATAGCCCACGTTGTCCGCTGTTTTGATAATGACGATATAGTCCACGTTGCCGGAAAAATAGACCCTGTTGCCGATATAGAAACCATTAACATTGAACTTGCCCTTGCCGACTTGGCGAGTTTGGATAAGCGTACCGAAAGAGCGGAAAAAGCTATGCGCATGAGTAAAGAAGCTCAAAAAGAAGCGGCGGTCGTTATAAAGGCAATCGAAAAAATACGGCCTCTTTTACAGGACGGAAAGGGCGCCCGCTTAGCCGATTTAACCGATGAAGAAAAAGATGCAATATACGACACACATTTAATTACAATGAAGCCTCAAATGTATGTCTGCAATGTTGATGAAAACGGAATGACCGGCGATAATGAATACGTACGGGCGGTAAAAAAAATTGCGGAAGCCGAAGGTGCGGACGTTGTAATAATTTGCGGTAAATTCGAAGCGGAACTTTCCGATTTGGAAAGCGAAGAAGAGCGCCTTACATTTTTAGCCGAAGCGGGCTTGGAAGAATCGGGCCTTTCGCAGCTTGCAAGGGCCGCCTATAATTTAATCGGGCTTAGAACCTTTTTTACCGCAGGAGAAGATGAATGCCGGGCTTGGACAATACATGCAGGAGATACCGCCCCTAAGGCTGCCGGAGTAATTCATACCGATTTTGAACGCGGATTTATAAAAGCGGAAGTTTACGGGTTTGACGACTTTGTAAAATACGGCTCGGAACAAAAAATAAAAGAAGCGGGCCGCTACCGCCAAGAAGGCAAGGCCTACACAGTACGGGACGGAGATATTATATTTTTTAAATTTAACGTATAAGCCGGATTAAAATACTTAAAGATACCGCAATTATTTTTAATTTCGGTATCTTAAGCCTTGACAAAATCTGCCTTGCTTTTTATAATGTTTACTATGGTACAAAAAGATATTTATTTAGAAAAAAATTTAAATACTTACTCAAAAACCCCTAGACAAAAAGTGGGAAAATATCGTATAGTCCCCCCCCCCCCTCTATATCAAAACAACACAGTCTATAAATTAACTGAAAACATAGATATTTTTCTTTTTAATAATAAACGCATAAGACGCTTTTTTTACTTTGTCTTATGCGTTTTTTTATATATTTACCTCTTTAAAAATAAATCGACATTTTTATTTTTTAATTTTTTAAAGCGGTTTAACCCCTTGAGTTTTTACGGGGCAATCGGTGCAGCGTCTTTCGAATATATCGGAGCTTACAAATATAGGAAAAAGCCGGCGGGCATAAACGCAAGGAGAAAAAAATGAAACAAAGTAAAAGAAAATCTTTTGTTGGAGCGGTAATTTTTACTGCATTGGTATTGGTTGCCGGACTTTTGGCAGGCTGCCCGAATGGTGCGCCTAAAAATACTAACACAAGTAATACAGGTAACACAGGCAATGCGGGTAGCACAGGCAACACAAGCAATGAAAATCAGAATAGTATTTTTAAACTTTACTATGGTACCATAGCCGGGTATACGTGCAAAAAAGAAGAACTTCCTTCCGTTATGGTAATACCGCATAAAGTAAGGGGTTGGGCTATTACAGGAATAGGCCAGAGAGTTTTTGAAAACTGTACGGGCATAACAAGCTTAGACCTATCCGCCTGTACAGCCCTTTTTCAAATAGGCCATACAGCTTTTTCAGGCTGTACGGGCTTAACAAATGTGGACTTATCTGCCTGCACACTTCTTACCGCAATGAGTTATGACGTTTTTTGCGGTTGTACAAATGCAGAAATAAAACTGCCTGAAAGCATAACCCTTATACTCGGTCATCCTTTTGGAAGCAAAGAAGATGATTTTTGCAAAAAAGTTCTTATAAAATCGGGTCCGAATTTTGAAAGAATAAAGGAGCTTTTAGTAGAGTCAGGCTATCCTGAAGAAAGAATCGGACAGTATTGATTAACCCCTGCTGCCGTTTTAAAGACAAGTTTTTTAAAAGCGGCAGGTGTATAATCCTATCTTTATTAATCCTATGCTTTTTTAAGCTCTCAAAAAAGCATAGGGTGGAAGTAACTGAACTCATCTATGTTTATTTTTCCTTATTTTTAACTTTTACAGATGCGAATCCGCTCGGAAGCGCCGCTTTATTATTCCTCCTTTTTTTGCTATACTTATTTATTATGGAAATATCATTGCAAAATATTAAAAATTTATCCGTTACGGTCATGGGCTTAGGCTTAAACGGAGGCGGCTCTGCAACCGCCGATTTTTTTGCACGGCATGGTGCAAGGGTAACGGTTACCGATTTAAAGCGGGCGGAAGAATTGGCTCCTTCAATCGAAAAGTTAAAAAAGTTCCCGAACATACGCTTTATATTGGGTGAACACCGCATTGACGATTTTAAAAATGCCGATGTTGTAATTAAAAATCCGGGAGTTAAACTTGAAGGGAATAAATATTTACAGGAAGCAAAACAAATCGAATCCGACATTTCCGTTTTTCTTGCAATGTCAAAGGCTCCTATTTTAGCGGTAACGGGCAGTAAAGGAAAATCGTCTACCGTGAGCGCTCTTTACTACGGTTTAAAAAAACTTAAGTTTAATGCTTTTTTAGGCGGAAATATTACGGTAAGCCCCCTTTCATTTTTGGAAAAGACAAACGGTGCAACACCTGTCGTGCTTGAGCTTTCAAGCTGGCAGCTTGCCGATTTAAAAAATGCAAATTCATTAAAACCTAAAATTGCAATTATCACTCCTATAATGCCCGACCATTTAAATTGGTACGGCACAATGGAAAAATATGTTGCGGATAAAAAACTTATTTATAAAAATATGAATAATAAGGATTTTTTAATTTGCAATTATGATGATACATGGGGCTCTTCGTTTGCAGCTGAAACCGCAGCAAAAGTTTTTTGGTACGGCGAAAATAAATTGCCTGAAAATTTAAGCGGAGTTTTTTTCGATAAGGCCGGAAACGGGGTTTATAAATCGGCGGGCAACGGGGAGGATGAAACCGTACGGCTTCTTTCCGCAAATTGTAAAGTGCCGGGCGTAAAGTTAAAACAAAATGTTTTAAATGCCGCATTGGCTTTAGTTTTATACGGAGCGGAGCCTAGAGAAGTTTTTACCGTCATGAATGAATATGCGGGTATAGAACACCGTATGGAATTTTTTTATGAAACAGACGGAATTAAATTTTATAACGATACGGCCGCAACGATACCCGAAGCGGTAACGGCCGCATTAAACGCTTTTACGGAGTCTCCCGTTTTAATTTGCGGCGGTACGAATAAGTGTTTGGATTTTACTCCTCTTGCCGAAAATGCTCATCTTGCAAAAAGTGTATTTTTGCTTCAAGGCTCCGGAACCGATTTACTTATTCCAATGTTGGAAAAACGCGGAATTAAATATCAGGGTGCTTTTTCAAGTTTAGATGAACTTCTTTTAGCGGCAAAATCCGAATTAAAATCCGGCGATACCGTTTTATTTTCTCCGGGGGCTGCAAGTTTCGGAATGTTTAAAAACGAATTTGACAGAGGAAATTGCTTTAAAGAAAAGGTAAAAGAATTCTTTTAATTGTAATTTAAATCCGTTTTAATTTCGTAAGCCCTAGTTTATTTTTTCTAATTTTGTTATATTATATATTATGAAAAAAATAATTTTTACTGTTTTATCCTGTGTTTTTATTTTCGTATTTTATTCCTGCAATAAAACCGAAAATAAACAAACCGACTCGCAAATGAATATTGCGGTTTTTTTGCCGGGCGTACGTGCGGGAAGTCCCGTGTATGAAATGCTTGCTTCCGGAGTGGAAGAAGCCGTCAATTTTGCAAACCGAAACGGAAAAAATGTAGAGGTAAAAATTTTGGAAGCCGGAACCAATCAGGCGGATTGGGGAACAAAGCTGACCTCTCTTGCAGTAGACGGAAAATACGGCTTAATTATTTCTTCCAATCCTTCTCTTCCGCAAATAGCGGAACCTGTTTCAAAACAATTTCCGAATCAAAAGTTTTTGCTTTTAGACGCTTACTCGGAAGGAAATCCGATGATAACTACTTTCCGTTATAATCAAAGAGAACAGGCTTATATTGCAGGTTATATTTCGGCGCTTGTAAGTTTAAGCAATATGAAATATGCAAATGCGGAAAAAAAACTCGGGCTTATTGCAGGTCAGGAATATCCTGCAATGCTTAACACTATTTTGCCCGCTTTTTTAGAAGGAGCAAGGGCTGCCGATAATGATTTTACCGTCGATTTTAGAATTGTCGGAAACTGGTACGATGCCGCAAAGGGTGCGGAGCTTGCCCGTGCAATGTACGAAGACGGTGCCGATGTAATTATGCCTATTTCAGGCGGAGCGAATCAGGGTGTTCTTGCCGCCGCAAAGGAATTGGGTTTTTATGTTTCGTGGTTTGATGATAACGGTTATGCAAAGGCGGAAGGCTACGTAGTATCAAGCTCCGAAATGAAACAAAAACAATTGGCTTACGAACAAACCCTTAATTTTATCGAAGGAAGGTTAAACGAGGGTTCTTCAAATACGCTCGGCATTAAAGACGGTTATGTTAATTTTATTTCAGATGACCCTATTTATATAGAAACCGTGCCGGAAGAAATCCGCAATAAACAGGAAGCTATGTTAAAAAAAATAGCGGACGGTTCTTTGGACCTTTCAATAAAATAAAACCGGCAGTTACGATTTTGAAAAAAAACGGAACGGCTGAATTAAGCGGTATTTGTAAAACCTATAAAACCGAAAATAAAACTACCGGAGAAATTTTTACAAATACCGCATTAACCGATGTTAATATAAAGTTTTTCACTTCGGAAATACATGCCTTGCTGGGCGAAAACGGAGCGGGAAAGTCCACTCTTGTAAATATACTTTCAGGACTTATCCCTCCTACAGGCGGCTTAATTAAAATTGCAGATAAAACGTACTCTTTTAATTCTCCTAATGATGCCTTAAATGCCGGAATTGCAATCGTGCATCAGCAGCCCCGCCTTGCGGAAAATGCAACCGTTTTTGAAAATATAATTATCGGTGCTCCCAAAAAGAATATTTTTTCCGTCTTAAATATTAAAAGCGAAAAACAAAAAATTGAAGATTTAAAGTCGCTTTGGAAAGTACGGCTTAATTTAAATGAATGCGTAAAAAATCTTTCATCGGATAAGAAATTTTATACGGCAATGTTTTCGGCTCTTTATAGAAATCCCGCATTTTTAATCTTGGACGAGCCTGCCGCAGTTTTTTCAAAAAACGGGCGTGCCGAATTTTTTACTTTATTAAAAACCGTATGCAAAGAAAAAAGCTTGGGAGTTATTTTAATTACACATAATGTTTCCGATGCAATAAACGCTTCGGATAAAATTTCGGTTTTAAAAAACGGGAAACTGCACGGGACTTTTTTGACTTCCGTTTTAATCGAAAAGAACGGTGCGGAAGATTTTATAAAAGAAAAAATGTTTTTAAAAAAAACGTTTTTAAATTTACCGGATAAAAAAAACGGGGACACTCTGAAATCAAAGATAAGTTTTACGGTTTCTCTTTGTTTTAATAAAAACAAAATTCCTTTTGTAAATAATTTTAAGTTACAGGCAAAGCAGGGGAAAATTACAGGTGTTATAGGTTTTCCCAACAGCGGTTTGGAGCTTTTGGAAAATATTATTTCTGGTATGAGTAATGTACAAATGTTAATGGCAAAAGAAGATTCTAAAAATAATTTTATTGAAATAAACACATTAAACGGCAATACAATTATTCCGATAAAAAAAATAACGCCTTCCGTTTTATTAAAACATAAAATCGCCTTTATTCCTTCCGACAGAAATTACAGGGCTTCAAATTCCGTATTAACTATAGAGGAAATTTTAAACTGCTATAATTTAAAAAAGAATTTTTTAAATAAACGGGAGTTTTCAGCCTTTGCGGAGAAAATTTTAAAAGAAGAAAACATAAATGCGGTACCGGGACGTCTTGCAGGAACTCTTTCAGGAGGTCAGCTTCAACGTATTATTTTATCCAGGGCTCTTTCGGAAAATCCTGAAATAATTATTGCCTGTGAACCTGCATGGGGCTTGGACGCTGCAACTACGGAAATGTTAATGAAAAAATTTCATACGGTTGCAGAAAACGGAAAAACCGTTATAATTCTAACAAAAGAATTTGATACGGCTTTATATAAAAATTATTTTGATGCCGTATATTTTTTAGGACGCGAAGATTGAAAAAGGTAAGGCTGCCGGCTTCGGCTCCGGCATTTTTTTTTAGGTATATTTGTAATTATAATTCTCATTGCGGTTGCCGCAAAAAATCCCGCCGAGGCATTGCGCGAATTTTTTATTACACCTTTTTCTTCAGTTTGGTATTTCGGAAATATGCTTAACAAGGCATCTCTTTTTTTACTTGCATCATGCGGGGCCTTATTTGCATTTAAATGCGGAAGTTTTAATTTAGGAGGTGAGGGGCAAATTTATTTTGCAGGTTTTTTAACTTCGCTTTTATTGCAAGAGGTTTGGAGTTGCGGCCCCTTTGTTCAGTTTACGGTTTCGTTGTTTACAGTGTTTATTTTAACCGCATTGATAGGTTTTATTTCAGGTATTTTAAAAAATAAATTTAATGCAAATGAGCTTTTAACTTCATTTTTACTTTCAAGCGCCGTTGTTCCCGTATTGAATTATTTAATAAGCGGACCGTTCAGAGATACCGACGGAAATCTTTTGGCAATGCCTTCAATTAATGATGAATTTAAATTAACTCTTTTTTTTCCGCCTTCGACATTAAATGTTTCGTTTATTTTTGCAATTATAATCGCCGTATTTTTTATCCTGTTTTTTTCAAAAACAAAGTACGGTTATCATTTAAATATTTCAGGTAAAGCTCCGGAGTTTGCAAAGTTTGCAGGTTTTTCCGCAAAGGCTCCGAGCCTTGCAGGTATGTCCGTTTCGTCCGGTATGCACGGGCTTACGGGTTTTTTTGCAATAACGGGAACTTGGCATTTTTGTCATTTGGAATTTTCTTCGGGAATAGGCTGGGCGGCGCTTGCAATAGCTTTAATTGCAAAGCAAAACTTTTTTGCAATAATTCCTTCCGCTTTGTTGTATTCTCTTATCCAAAGCGCCTCGGATACGGCTGTAATGTCGGGAAGTTTATTTTTCGATACGGCGGTATTTTTACAAGCGGCCGTATTCTTTTTTATATCGGCGAATTTTTTTAATCTTAAATTGTATAAAAAGTTTTTATATCTTAAAATGAGGAAGTTAAAATGAGCGGTTTAATTTCTGCAATTCTTAAAATTTCAGCACCGCTTTTGTTTGCGGTAACCGGAGCTCTTATTACGGAATATTCAGGCGCTCTTGCCGTTTTTATGGAAGGAGCGATTATTCTTTCGGCTTTTTTTTGTACGCTATTTACAATTATTTCAGGCTCTCAAATTTTAGGATTTATTTTTGCTTCCGTTTTAACCTCGCTGATTCTTTTTGCTTTAGCCTTATTTACATTTAAAACAAAAGCAAATCCTTTTTTAACGGGGCTTTCTTTAAATCTTTTCGCGGCAGGTTTTGTTCCCTGGGCTTCCGAATTGTTTTTATCGAAGCGGGGTGTTATTTCCTTTGAAGAATTTTTAAGCACGCATAACTTTGTACCCGTAAATAATTTTTTCCCGTTTTTTACGGCTTTATTTTTTTCCGTTCTATTGTTTTTATTTTTAAAGTTTACTTCTTCAGGAATTAGTTTAAAATATTCCGGGGAAGCTCCTGAAGTGTTAACGGCACGGGGAGAAAATTGCGAAAAATATAAAGTGCTTTCATGGACGGCAGCGGGTTTTTTTTCCGCTTGTGCGGGAGCCGTTCTCGTATTCCGTCTTGCAGCTTATACGCCCAATATCAGTGCGGGAAGAGGCTGGACGGCGCTTGCCGCGGTTTTTTTAGGTAATAAAAATCCGCTTTTTTGCGCCGCCGCAGTGTTGATATTTTCTTCCGCAGAATATGCGGTAAATATTATGCAAGGGTCTTTTAAAATACCGTCCGGCATTTTACTGTCGTTCCCTTACGTTATTGCGTTGATTTTATTCATAATTTCGCATGCGGTGAAAAAACGGAGGCTTATTTTATACAATGCAGATAGCATTGTATAAAAACGCTGTCGAGTTTGCCTTTCGACAAACATCGGATATTATATGCCGTTTTTCAGCTTCGCTTGTTTATTTTATAGGGACGTAGAGCTTATACCAAATGTTTTTTTAAAATACGGATAGCCATTCCGGGATTTTCCGTTGCTAAAAGTCCCATTGCGGACAAGATATATTCTTTATCCAAAAGGAATTTGGGATTTTTAGGTTTTAAACTGAACGGATTGTCTTCACGGAAAGTACAGGCTTTCATAATTTCCGTATAATTAGGGTTGTAAACTAAAATACCGCCGGTACCTATTATGTAAGGCAGCTTTGTTAAATCCTTCCCTTCTTGTTGAAAACTTGCACCGCAGCCCGTATAAACGGGAGTTAAAGTTCCTACATGGCGACTCATAGAAACATCGGCGCAAACCTTTGCAACCGCACAATCAAAAGCCATATCTTTTTCGGTTTGTGAAATAAAATCGGTGTGCTCATTCCGTTTTTTTACTTCTTCTTCGATATTGAATTTATATTCTTTCGGAAGATAATGACGAAGTCCGTGCGGGCCTGAAACTTCGGCTACTGTGGGAAGAGAGTAGCGCATACCGAGGTCTCCTTCTACGGTACGTTTTAAAAACGCTTCCGGAAGCCCGTATAAAAAAACCGAGCCTTGAGTAGGGTCTCCGTCCGCCGCGGAATGAACATCGGTCGTAGCTCCTCCTATATCGAGAATAACCAAATCGCCAAGACCGTCTTCCTCATCCGTTCCTTCGGAAAGTACTTGTGCCGCTTTTAACACGGCGGCAGGTGTCGGCATGAGAATATTATCAATTGATTTTTCAACATGCGACATTCCCTTTGCATGAATAATATTATGCATAAAAATATCGCGTATCGTTTCTCTGGCACTTTCAACATTCAGTTTATTTATTTTAGGCATTACATTTTCGGCAATACGGTACTTAACCTTATCTTTAAAAACTGCAATAATTTCATCTTCGGCGCTTTTATTTCCCGCAACAACTACGGGAACTTTTACACCGTAATCGGCAAGCATTTTTGCATTATGTGTTATGCACCTGCTGTCGCCTCCGTCCGTTCCGCCTGCAAGTAAAATAATATCGGCATTGGAATTGACGATTTCTTCCGCTTCGCCGTTGTTTAAATTATGGCTGTAAGTATGGATAACTTTTGCTCCCGCTCCGAGAGCGGCGCGTTTTGCAGCTTCGCTTGTAAGTTCGGGAACAAGACCGATTGCAATTATTTTTAATCCGCCTGCTGCGGAAGAACATGCAAGACTTTTTACTACAGTGTAATCCGTGCCGGTTTTTTCGTGCAAAAGATTTATTGCATTTTTATAACCTATCATTACATCGGTTTCTACGGTCGTATAAGCCTTTGCCGTTCCCACTATTTCTTCTTTATCGGCATCTACAAGTGTAATTTTTGTATTTGTACTTCCGAAATCGACAAATAAATAACAGTTCACCTTAATTTACGCTCTTGCACTTTCAGGAAAATCGGCGTGTAAATCGTTAATGGTGGTTTCCACGGAAGTTCCCGGAGGATATACATGGTCAAAGCCCATGGCTTCAAATCTTTTTTTTACTTCCGTAAAATCCTGTTTGCCTACTACAATGTTTCCGCCGACATAAAGCTTAATACCCTTTAAACCCGCTTCGTCGCATTTTTCGCGTAAACCCTTGCAATCCAATTCTCCTTGCCCGTAAAGGGAAGAAACTAAAATTGCATCTGCATTTGTTTCCAGTGCGGCATTTATAAAATCCTCTTGCGGGCTTAAAACACCTATATTGACCACCTCAAAGCCGGCTTCCGTTAATGAGTAGTCTAAAATTTTATTTCCTACAGCATGACAATCCGAGCCGATTACACCCAGAACAAGTTTCGTTTTTTTTGCCATTTCCGACTCCTAAATTTATCGTGTAAAATCAGTGTATTACTAAAAACGGAAAGTGTCAAGATATGAAAAATTTACGTATAATAAGCCGACATATTGAATAAAAAATAGTATAAGTGTACACTATAACGATACTAAAATATTTTATATAAAGGATAACCTTAATGAAAAATATAAAAATTAATTTTGATGTTTTGGAAATGATGGTTTTCTTTTGGGAAAGCGTTGCTTCAAAAGATAAAATCAGTGATGATTATTTTGTAAGCGTTGCCGAAAAGCCTCAAATGGAAGTAGTTTACGGAGAAGGATTTTCTAAAGATTCCGTTCGGAGGGTTCTTTCCGCCATCTCCAACAGAGAGCGTCTAAATGACCGCACACAGCAGGAAAGCCGTTTTTGGAATAACAATATGTGGATTTTGGAAGATTTACAGACAATGCACAATATGATGGCTCCGATAAAAACTTTAAACTTAAAAGAGTTTATAGAAAAATATAAAGACAACAAATATGAAGAAATCGAAATTATTTTTATTCCCGCTCATACGGAAGAGTATTACATAAAAGACAATAAACTTTATATCAATTTTTTTAAATTGATACCTAACTGCGATAATCCTACGGATATAAAAATTGCAGGTATGGAATTAAAAGAATATATAGACAAAAAAATAGCTGAAGCGGTTTAAGATTTATAAGGTCTTCCGGTACTGTTTTTACGGTGCCGGAATTTATTTAAAGGGGGACGTAAATGAGTGTTAAACGGCAGGAAAGTATCAAATACGGAATATTAAGCAATATTTTATTTATGCTTAAAAATGCTCATCTTTATTGTAAAAGCGTTTACCTTCTAATTATTTTTGAAGCTTTTTTTTATGCTGCGGATAATGTTTTAAGTATATTTTTATTGCCGTCAATTTTAACTTTAATTCAAAATGGAGGCGGCGTACAGCCTCTTTTTAAAACTATAGTTTTATTTTCTTCCGGTATTGTTTTATGTAAAGGTTTTTTAGGCTATATCGAAACAAACTCTCTTTTCGGAAGGGTGGAAATTAGAAGCCGCCTTGTTTTTTTACTCGGTAAAAAAGCGATGACAACATCTTATAATAATTTATATAAAGAAGATTTTATCAATCATAAAAATAAGGCAATGCAAACTACGGACAGCAACAGTGAAGCCTGTGAAGCAATTTGGGATACTCTGTCAAGTCTTTTAAAATATATATCAGGTTTTTTAATTTATATTATTTTGCTTTCTTCAATAAATTTTAAAATAATTGCGGCGGTACTTTGTACTTCCGTTATAAGTTTTATATTAACAAATGCGGTAAACACTTGGAAGTATAAAAATAAATCGGAAGAGGAAAAACATATTACAAAACTTCATTATATTACCGAGTGTAGTAAAAGTAAAGAGTTCGCAAAAGATATACGTATGTTCGGCATGCAAAATTGGTTTAAAGAGTTATACCTTAAGCATCTTAAACTTTATATGTATTTCCAATTAAAAGGAGAAATACGTTATTTTTTTGCAGACCTTTCAGATATTATTTTAACCGCATTAAGAAACGGCCTTGCTTATTATTGGCTTATTTCCTCAGTAATAAAAAATGCCTTAAGTATTCCGCAATTTATTTTATACTTTACGGCGGTAACGGTTTTTACTCAATGGATTATGGAAATATTAAATACGGTTTCAACCTTGCATAAACAGTCATTGGAGATTTCCTGTTTTCGGGAGTTTCTTGAATATAAAGAAGATTTTTTATTTGCAAAGGGTGAAGAGCTTCCCGTTTTAAAAGAAAATACAGTCGAACTTCAAAATATAACCTTCCGTTATTCGGAAAACGGTACTTGCATTTTAGATAATTTTAATTTAAAGATTAAGCCGAAAGAAAAACTTGCAATAGTCGGATTAAACGGCGCGGGTAAAACTACATTGGTAAAACTTATTACGGGGCTTTACGACCCTAATGAAGGCAGGGTTTTATTTAACGGAAAAGATATAAAAACTTTTACCCGCAGTGAATATTATAAGTGTTTTAGCGCGGTATTCCAAGAGTTTTCAATTTTACCTGCCCCTATTTTTGTTAATGTTGCACAAGCTGAAGAAAGCGCCGATAAAAACAAAGTTAAAGAATGTTTAGAACTTGCAGGTCTTTTAAAAAAGGTTTGCTCGTTACCTGATAAAGAAGACACGCGCCTTTGTAAAGATATTTTTTTCGATGCGGCGGAATTATCCGGAGGAGAAATTCAAAAACTGTTATTGGCGAGGGCTCTTTATCAAGATAGACCTTTTTTAATTTTAGATGAACCTACCGCCGCCCTTGACCCCGTTACCGAACAGGAAATATATTCCAATTTTAACGGAATGGTAAAAGATAAAACTTCCGTTTTTATTTCACATCGTCTTTCTTCATGTAAATTTTGCGATGAAATTATAGTTTTCGATGAAGGGCAAATCGTTCAACACGGGACCCATGAAGAACTTGTAAAAGATACGAACGGCGTATATAAAACTTTATGGGATTCGCAGGCCCGGCATTATTTATAAGGATTTTGATAAATGGATAAACTTTTTCAAAAAAAATTAAAACGTCTTAAAACAAAATTAAAAAAAATCGGACTTGAAAAAAAAGTTAATCTTTCCATTGATTTTAATTCCGTTGTTTTAACGGGAGACGTTTCTTCAATTGAGGAAAGAACTCTTGCAGGGTATGCCGCCGCCCGTTTCGGCTTTAAGGGAGTTGTAAACGATTTAACCGTAAACGGAAAAGGCGAAGAGCCTATGAGCCTTCCTTTAAGCGGCGGGAATTTTTTGCAAGATAAAAAATTCGACGTTGTTATAATAGGAGGCGGGGTTATAGGCTGTGCAATTGCAAGAGAGCTTTCACGCTTTGATTTAAAAATTGCAGTAATTGAAAAAGAAAGCGATGTTGCAATGCAAGCTTCAAGTCATAACGACGGAATGATTCATCCGGGTTTTGCGGATAATCCTAAAAAGAAAAAAGGCAAGCTGAATACACGCGGGAACCGTATGTATACAAAGGTGTCGGAGGAACTCGGTTTTGAAATAAACCGCTGCGGAAGTTTTCTGTTATTCTACACTCCTTTTTTAATTCCTCTTGTTCCTCTTATGAAATTGAGATGTAAATTAAACGGTGTTGACGGCGATTACGGTTACCGCTCCCGCTCCCAAATAAAAAAAACGGACCCGTATATGACCGATAAAAATTACGGAGGCTTTTGGCAGCCTTCTGCGGGAGTGGCATCTCCTATGCAAGTAACAATTTGCTATGCGGAAAATGCGGCTCAAAACGGAGTTGAGTTTTATTTTGATACGGCTGTTATCGGAATGAAGAAAACCGGTAATTTAATTTCGCAAGTGGTAACTACTTCAGGAACTTTCGACGCGGCTCTTGTTATAAATGCCGCAGGCGTATGGGCGGATAAGGTTGCAGGTTTTGCGGGAGACCGATTTTTTTCAATTCACGGAAGAAAGGGAACGGACGCAATTTTAGATAAACGTTTAGCCGGTATGCAAAAAACAAGCTCCGCAATGCCCAGTCTTTTAAAATTAAAAAAAGGGCATTCAAAGGGCGGAGGCATTATGCCTTGCGTAGAAGGGAATTTGTTAATAGGGCCTAATGCAATTGAAGTTATGAACCGTGAAGATTTTTCTACAAATATCGAAGCATTTAGCGATATAAAAAAACATTTAAACTTAAATGAAAAAGTTTCCGCTTCGGATATTATTACGTATTATAGCGGAGTGCGAGCATGTACTTGGGAAGAAGATTTTATAGTTGAAGCTTCGGAGCGTGTGGAGAATCTTGTACATGCGGCAGGGATTCAGTCTCCGGGTTTTGCCGCCGCTCCTGCAATTGCGGAAGACATTGTAAATATTTCCGTTTCGATTTTAAAAAAGAAAATGAAAGTGAACTTAAACAAAAATTTCAACCCGATACGTTCCGTCTCGAAACCTGTTGCCCGTCTTTCTTCCGAAGAGCGGCAAAAAATGATAGAAAGAAATCCTCTGTACGGAAAAATTATTTGTCGCTGCGAAGAAGTCAGTGAGGGTGAAATTCGCGATGCTGTAAATAATGTTTTAAACGTCGTTACCCTTGACGGAATTAAAAGAAGGGTTAGGGCCGGTTCGGGAAGATGTCACGGCGGGTTTTGCACACCGTACATTTTAAAGATAATATCCGAAGAAAAAAATATCGGAATTGAAAGTATTACAAAAAAAGGAAAAGGCTCGGAGCTTGTACAGCCTATAGAAGGGTTTGTACCCTTTGAAGGAAACAAAGAAATTTAAAAATAAATTTCCGCCTGCGCAGTACAAGTTCTTTTTTATATTTGTTTTACAATCCAATGCTTGGGATACTTCTTTTTTAACTCTTTATATTTTTGTTCTTTTAATTTCGGGTCATTTTCGAGTTGCCATGAATATACCTTAAACGGAATGAATTCTGGAAATGTGTCTATAAGAGTAGGTAACAGTTCGATAACATATTCTTTATTTTTTATTCCCAAATTCTCTTCCAATGCCCATAAAAATATGAGAGGATGAGCCGTTTCAAGTTTGAATCTGTAAAGGTATTCTAAAAGTACATTTTGCACATTGGTATAATTAAGATAGTGATTTTTTTGTGAGTTATATCCGTAATATAAGCATATACCGTAAATAAGGTCTCTGTTTTCGGTATCGATATTTACGGCAAGTTCAAAATTTTCTTTTATAAGTTTATTTAGTTTACCGCTTTCGTAAGGATTATCGTTGCCGTTAAAAATATCGTAAAAACTATTTAAAATTTTATCAACGTTATTTTTTTCACTTTTTTTTGTATGGTTTGAAAGGGATAAAACCCACAAAGGGATAACAGGACTGTGCGATATGATTTGTATTGTGCCGTCTCCGTTCATATCTAAAAAGAAAAGTTCTTGACCTTTTTCGTATCGGCTAACTCCTATGAGCTGTCCGCCTGCAAATAAAAAATTTGTATCTTTTTCGGAAGGTGTTTCCTGATAGCTTTTTACTTCTAAAGTCCCCTCAGGCATATCAAAGATTTTCGCTATTTTTATTGTATGTTTAGGGGGACTTTTTTTAATTCCCGATATGACATCTCCTACATTAAAATAATGATTTTGTGCTGTAAGTGCCGTTATTACAAAACATAAGATAAGTTTAATAAAAATGCGTTTATTCATATTTCCCTCCGAAATTTTACCGAACGGTTTTTATATCATATACCTTATATATACCGTTAAAAGCGGTATTTTTTAAAATTGTATATGTCGTATCAATATCCTTAAAGTATTAGTATATCATAAAACGAAAAAAAATGCTATTCGGTTTATTGTTTTAGGAGGTGTTTTAATTTTTCAAAAACCGCATATTGTACGGTAAATCCGTTTAAGCATATATAATCATAAATTTTTTGTAAGAGGCTGTATTCTGCTATTAAAATAAGACCTTCTCTATTTAACCTCGGCATACTTTAAATTTAACGTAACTTTTCCGGCTCAGGCTCTTAAAATACGTTTAAAAATTCATATCTGGACACAAAGAGAAAAAAATGATAGTATAAAGAAATATGAGTGCTCAATTCCAAGAAAAAAATGATGAAATAAGTTTGCTTGACTTATTTGTAGTTGTATTTAAATACAAAAAAATGATTATTCTTACGACTGTTTGTGCGGCCGTTTTTATCTTAATATATTCGGTTATTTCATTAATGCTTCCTCCTGAAAAATCGTTTTTGCCTAATGTATATAAGTCCACGGCTCTGATGCTTATAAAAACGCCCTCCGCCTCCTCGGCAGGAGGCTTATCGTCAAAACTGGAGTCAAGCGGTTTGGGTGATATAGCATCTCTTATGGGGTTCGGAGGAGCATCGGGACCTTCTTACAGTAAACTGGCGGCTTTTTTAGCTACTACTAATTCCCTCTTGGATGCGATAACTGAAGAATTCAATATTATTGAAAAGTATAAAATAGAAAAAAATCCTAAAACAAATGCAAGAAAAATTATATCGAGAAATTTAAAAGCGGCTTTAGACGAGAAAACCGGGGTATTTGCCATATCTTATGAAGATATCGACCCAGAATTTGCAAAAAACGTAACTTCTTTTTGCGTAAAATATTACGACAATAAATTTATGGAATTGGGATTGGACCCCGATAAACTCGAAAAAGAAAATGTTGAAGCCGCCATTGCGACATGTTTAAATGATATAAAAACAATAAAGCTTAAAATTCAACAACTTGAAGAAAGGACCGCTTATAATTACAGTGCGAATATTTCCGAAATAGCCACCGAATCGGAACACTTAAGAATGGAACTTGAAACTCAAAAAAATATATACAGTCAGTTAAAAATAAAATTCGAAATTCTTAAAATAAAAGTAAGCAGCGAACACCCGGTTTTACAAGTTATAGAATACCCTGAAGTTCCGGAATCTAAGTCCAAACCGAGCAGGGGAATGCTTTGCATTATCGTAACTTTTACAGCCTTTCTTTTATCTCTTTTTATGGCCTTTGTATTAAATGCGGTAAAAAATATAAAAAACGACCCGGAAGCATTGGCAAAATTAAAAGGAACGAAAAAATGAAAAAATTGAAATTTATATCCGCATTTTTAATCATAAGTGCTGTTGTATTAAATTTAAACGGTGAAGAAGCCGTTAACTTATCTACATCGCCTTCTCAGCATTCAGCTATTGAAGCTATGTCCAATCCCAACTATCTCGTAACCATAGGAGACGTTTACGAGCTCGGATACCTTGCAGGAGCAAAAGCCGTAACCTATAAAATAGTGGTGGACGCTTCTTATAACGTACGCGTTGCAAATTTAACGATTATAAATGCCCGAGGATTAACCTTTTTACAGCTTAAAAGGCAAATTGAAAACATAATAGTTAAAAATTATCCTATGAGCGGCGTACAATTTATTATGGTATCGCTGGGAGCTTTTACGGTTGCGGTAAGAGGTGAAGTAAAAACGGCCTTTGAAGCAAGCGTAACGGGATTGGTACGTTTATCTAATGTAATTAAATCGGGCGTTACGGATTATTCGTCCATTCGGGATATTGAAATTCTTTCCGTTACAGGTACGAAAAAAAAATATGATCTTTTTAAAGCAAAACGATACGGGGACTTTTCGCAAGACCCGTTTTTACGTCCCGGAGATACTGTTATAGTAAACAGAGTAAAACGCTCCGTTACTATAGACGGAGGCATAGAAAGACCTGGAAAATACCAGCTTTTGGACGGTGAGGACTTAAAAGAGCTTATCGAAATTTACGGCGGAGGACTTGTCGAATTTGCCAACGAAAATAAGGTAACCGTTAAACACAATTCCAAAAGCACCGAATTTCCGTTAGGACAATCGGTAACTTTGGAAAAAGAAGAAGAATGGGCATCTTTTGAGCTTAAAAATTACGATTCGGTTTATGTTGAAAATTCCGCCTCATTAAAAGGCCTTGTCTATTTTGAAGGCTCCTTAAATTCGGCCGAAAAGGTTGTTCCCGTTCAGTTCACTATGGGAGATGATTTAGTTTCCGTAATAAGAGAAAGGCGGACTCTTTTTTCCTCTATGTCGGATACGAAAAACGCATATTTAATGCGTAAGGGTCAAAAAATATATGAAAATTTTAACCGTATTTTTTACGACACGGAATATAGCGAAAAAATTCTTTTAGAGCATGAAGACAGAATTGTAGTTCCGTTTTTACAACAAGTTGTAATAGTGGCCGGAGCCGTAGTAAAACCGGGCTCATATCCTTACTCGCCGGGAAAGTCTTTTGAGTATTACGTATCCTTGGCTGGAGGATTTGACGTTACAAGAAACGTAGGTTCGGCAGTAGTTATAACCGACGCTTCAGGCAAAAAAATGAAAAAAACCGATGATATTTTACCGGATACCGTAATAACTGCAAAATCAAACTCTTTTGTTTATAATTTCAGCAGGTATGCTCCCGTCGTATCAATAATTGCAACGGTACTCAGTATAGTTACATCAGTAATAGCTCTTACACGAAATAGATAAATTTTAACCGAAATTAAGGAGTAAATATATGAGTTTTGTACAAAATATGAAACAAAAGGCAAAAGAATACGGCAACCGCCTTGTTTTGCCTGAAGGAACGGAAGAAAGGACTTTAAAAGCCGCCCGCGCCATTGTAGACGAAAAACTGGTTTCGGAGCTTTTTTTAATCGGTAACGACAGAGAAATCGTCGCCGCCGCCGGAAAAGCGGGGGTTAAACTTGACGGAATTACCGTCATTGAGCCGGTAAAATCGGAATGGCTTGATTCTTTTAGCGCCGCTTATTATGAAAAGCGTAAGGCTAAGGGTATGACCGAAGAGCAAGCCAAAACGGAAATGAGCTCCGCATTGGGTTTTGCGGCTATGATGCTTGTTCAAAATAAGGCGGACGCTATGGTAGCCGGAGCTTTTAACACAACCGCCGATGTTTTGCGCGCCGGATTGAAGGTTATAGGCACTCAAGCCGGAATGAAAACCGCATCTTCCTGCTTCTTAATGGATACTAAAAATCCCAATTTAGGTGCAAACGGAGTATTTATCTTTTCGGACTGTGCCGTAATTCCCAGCCCCTCTTCCGAACAGCTTGCCGACATAGCCTGCTCCGCTGCTCAAAGCTGTAAAACCTTTACCGGTGCGGAACCTATAGTAGCAATGCTCTCGTTTTCCACCAAGGGTTCAGGCGGCGACAAAGACGAAAACATTTTACGGGTACGCGAAGCGGTAAAAATACTTAAAGAACGCAAACCCGATTTTATTTTTGACGGAGAAATCCAATTGGATTGCGCAATCGTGCCTTCGGTAATGCAAAAAAAAGCTCCCGATTCTCCCGTAAAAGGAATGGCAAACACCCTAATCTTCCCCGATTTGGGCGCAGGCAACATCGGGTATAAACTCGTACAAAGAATTGCCGGCGCGGAAGCTCTGGGCCCCTTCCTTCAAGGATTTGCAAAGCCGATTTCGGATTTATCGCGCGGCTGCTCGGTTGACGATATTATAACAACCTCTGCCGTAACCCTGGTTCAAGCGGGGAAAAAATAATTTTTCCTAAAAATAAAATAAATGGCTAAGTCCGTACATACCTTAATTGCCGAAGCTGTAGAAGCGGGAAAAAAAAGAGATTATAAGACTTCCATTAAAATATTGGAAAATTTAGCCGCACAGGGCTTAGCCGAAACTTCTTCGCCCTTTGCCGCTGAAAAAAACGGCAATCCTGAAATATACTTATACCTTTCACGCAGCTGGGCTGCCGAAAAAAACTTTACGCGGGCAATTGCTTACGGACGAGCCTATATAAAACGCTGCGGAAACGACGGTACCGGCTGGTTTTTCTTAGGAAGAAACTATATTCTGGCGGAGCAATTCGACAAAGCCGCATACTGTTTGGAAAAAAGCCTTAAAATAAACCCCTCAATTCTTGAAACACGCGCAATGCTCGGTCTTGCATATTTAAAAGGAAAAAAAGCCCGTCTTGCCCGTCAGGTTTTTGAACAAGCCCTAAAGTATGACCCCGGCAATATAAAATTGAACAACGGGTACTTAAACTCGCTTTTTATAGAAGCCGTGAACGAACTTAGAAACGGAAGTCTTGATATGGCCTCCCAAATGTTCACTTTTGTAATAAACAACAAAATGGACGGTGTTCTTCCGAGATTATATCTTGCCCACTCATTAAAAATGCAAGGTCTCTTATCCGAAGCTCTCTTACAATACGAAGCCGCCTGTAAATTCGCTCCGGAAGATGCCTCTCTTAAATGGTACACCGCAATGATTAAAATGGAGCTGGGCGATGCGGCAGGTGCATGCGAGGATTTGGCGGGTTTAGGCATTCAAATACCTGATGACGGAATTTCGGGACAATTCTTTGCTCTTGGCGCCGTTAAAAAACACCTTGAATCCGGCAATTATTCACGGGCGGCAACGGCCGCAAGAATTTATATACGAACCTTCGGAAGCGACATCGAAATAAGACTGTTGGCAGCCGAAGCTCAACGCTTAATGGGCAATATAAACACCGCATTAAACCATTATAAATGCGCAATAGAGCATGACCCGCAAAGCCCGTATCCTCATTACGGTATACTGCTTTCTCTGCAAGAATCCTTCAGATGGGAAGAATTAAGCAGTGCAATTTTAAGGGCCGAAGCCGCAAATGTATGCGACGAAAATGAAATCTACTATTACAAAATAATTACCGCAGCCCATATCGACAACCCTCCCGAAGAAGTTTTGCCCCACCTTCAAAGCTTAATTCAAAACGGAAGGGCGGATTGTGCAATCTTTAACGCAATGGGGTGTTCATATGTTAAACTGGATATGCCTGAACTTGCCGTCAAATGGTACGAAAAAGCCTTGCAATTAAATCCCAATGACGAAGAAGCCGCTATCGGAAAAATCGCATGTTTTGAAGCTCTGGATATGGAAAAAGAAGCTCACAGCCAATATACAAGCTGCCTAAAAAACTACAGCGGCAACATATACCTTCGCCGCGACTTTATTCAATTTTTAGAGAAGGGTGAAAAATGGGAAGAAGCTGCAAACCAGCTTGAAATTCTGACGGGACAAACTGAAGGAGTAAACTTCGACCCGGAACTTGCATTATTCAGACGGAAAGCGGGACAATATCAAAAAGCGGCAATTTTATATAGAAAAATGCTATTGGCAAAACCTGAAGAGCGGATTTTATTGCATAATCTGGTATTTTGTCTCGATAAAATGAAACAGACAAAAACAGCTCTGGAGCTGCTGAAAACAGCCCGTAAAACCTTCGGAATAAATGCGGATACGTTTTTAATTGAAGGTATTTTGCAAATGCGTTTAAAAAATAAAGAAGATGCGATACGGATTTTCCAGTACATTGCGGAAAAATATCCTCAAAACAGACACGCTGCGGAATTTTTAAAGAAAGTTTAACCTGTCGAACCGCCCATACACGTTTATTTTAAATTGATATTTATGTTTTAAAAAGAAATCCCCTTGAACCTCTTGAGTCCGTTATTTTAACTGCGGGTTTGCCTTTCGGCAAACGTCGTGATTGTATGCCGTTTTTCATACTTACAGAGACTCAAGGGATAAAAGCTATTTTTTCAGTTCTTCCAAAACTTTTTCAAGTTCGTCTACGATTTTTGCAAAGTTATCGCAGGCGGCCTGTACGGGTTCGGGGCTTGACATATCCACTCCCGCAACCCTAAGCGATTCAATCGGGTAGCGGGAACCGCCCGATTTTAAGAATTTAAAATAATCTTCACGCTCGGAACTGCCGCCCGAACAAACCCGTTCCGCAAGAGCCATAGAGGCTGAAATACCGGTAGAATATTTATAAACATAAAACGCTCTATAAAAGTGAGGAATACGTAAACCTTCCAAATCGCTTACATCTTCAAACACCATTTCGGGACCGAAATAAGTTGTCAAAAGTTTTTTGTACTCGCTTCTCAAATTGTCCACCGTAAGAGGAGTTCCGCTTTCAACGAGAGCGTGAGTTATCTTTTCGTATTCGGCAAACATAGTTTGGCGGTAAAGAGTTGCAAGCACATCGGACGCCCTTACACTTAAAAGGTAGGCTTTCATTTTCGGGTCGGAGGCGGTTTTAAGCATATACCTGAATAAAAGCTCTTCGTTAAATGTGGAGGCAACTTCAGCTTCAAAAATGGTATAGTGATAGCAGGGATATGGATTGTTGTGTGTAGAATACCATGAGTGCATTGAGTGCCCGCCTTCGTGGATAAGGGTAAACACATCACGTATAACATCTTCCTTATAGTTCATAAGAATGTATGGGTCACCGTCATACCCGCCGGCAGAAAAAGCCCCGGAGCGTTTTCCTTCATTTTCGTACTTATCGACCCAACCGTTTAAAAGTCCGTTGCGGATTGTTTTTACATACTCCTCTCCCAGAGGTTGAAGAGCTTCCGTAATAATATCTACAGCTTCATTATAAGGTGTAATTTTTTTTACTTCGCTTACAAGCGGAATATACACATCGTAATGCCTCAGTTCTTTTACGTTTAAATTCTTTTTTATAAGCCCGTAAAATTTATAAAGAGGTGCCAAATTCTTATGTACGGTATCGATTAAATTATCGTAAACCGAAACGGGTACCTTATCGGGATAAAGCGCACGTTCGCGTGCGGAATTGTATCCGCGTATTTTTGAAAGAGCAACATTTTGTTGAACCTGTCCCGTATATAAACTTGCAATAGTATTTTTATGGTTATTGTAAACTCCGTAAAGCTGCTTATACGCTTTTTCGCGCAAAGAGCGGTTAGGGTTTAACATCAATTTCGAATATGAAGATTGGGTAAGTTGAATCTCTCCCTCTTCGGTTTCAATTTTACCGAAATCCAAATCGACATTGGTTAAAACCGAATAAGTTTGGCTGGGTGTTCCGTGAGGCTCACGTAAAAGGCTTAAAATCTTTTCTTCTTTGTCGGAAAGAGTATGAGGTTTTAAGTGAAGAGTTTTTTCAAGAGATACTTTAAAATCGGCAAAATCTTTTCCCGTAGGGCCTTCGGGGTCAATCCAAGAGCGGATTTTTTCTTCAGGGATTTCCATAATGGCGGGCATTAACCAGCTTGTTGCGGCGGAAAGTTCGGTAACCGTCATCATATATTTTCCCATACGCTGAATATTTTCCGCATCTCCCTCATTTGAAGATTTCATCAAAAATGCATAATTGCCGACCTTTTCCGCAATACGGTCAACATTTGTAGAAGCTTTTAAGCAGGCAAGTAAGGTTGCCGCATCAATGGTTTCGGGTTTTGAAAAAGCTTCTTTGTATTTTAAGATTTCTTTTCCTCCGGCGGGAATGGAAGCGAGAGCGGCTTCCCATTCTTCATCATTTTTAAAAAGCAATTCAATGTTCCATTTATCGCAGGCAGCAATTTCGGAACGTTTCGGTGTAGTTAAGTTTTTCATACTTTAATTATACACTAAGTATGTGTAATTGGCAAGAGAAAGATTTAAAAATATCGGGCATAAATAATGACGCCCGATATTTTTTATATTAACTTAAATCGTTTAAAAATAAAACGGCAACCGTTACCCTTTTTTAAAAGTTAATCCCGCTTCTCCCTTATCGACAAAGATAGTAGAGCCTTCCGGGAATTTACCTTCAAGCACTTCACGTGCAAGTTTATTTTCAAGTTCTGCTTGAATTGCTCTTTTTAAAGGTCTTGCCCCGAACATCGGGTCAAAGCCTATGTCGGCAAGTAAATCCTTTGCGGCGTCCGAAACTTTTAAATTCAAGCGGCGGGCTTGAAGACGCTCCGCAACGGAAGCGAGCTGGATTTCGACAATCTTACGTATATGTTCTTTTTCGAGCCGGTTAAATGTAATAATTTCATCAATACGGTTTAAAAATTCGGGTTTAAAGTTAGCGCGCAAAATTTCGGTAATTTGCGGTTTTATACTCTTCATATCTTTTGCACCGAGAATAAATTCCGAACCGATATTGCTCGTCATAATTATAATCGTATTTTTAAAATCTATTATTCTGCCCTGTCCGTCCGTAAGTCTTCCGTCATCTAAAATCTGTAAAAATACATTAAACACATCCTGATGTGCTTTTTCGATTTCGTCGAATAAGACTACGCTGTAAGGACGGCGGCGGACGGCTTCGGTAAGCTGACCGCCCTCATCATAACCGACATATCCCGGAGGAGCTCCGATTAAGCGGCTTACGGAATGTTTTTCCATATATTCGCTCATATCGATTCTTGTCAAGGCTTTTTCATCGTTAAATAAAAAATCCGCAAGCGTACGGGCAAGTTCGGTTTTACCGACACCTGTAGGGCCTATGCACAAAAAACTTCCCAAAGGACGGTTCATATCGGAAAGTCCCGCCTTGTTTCTGCGGATTGCGTCCGCAGTAACCCGTACGGCTTCATCTTGTCCGACAACTCGCTGTTGTAAAACCTTTTCCAAATCCAAGTATTTTTGCATTTCGCTTGCCATCATTTTTGCAACCGGAATCCCCGTCCACATTGAAACTATTTTAGCTATATCTTCTTCGCAAACTTCTTCGCGCAAAAGCTGCCCTGCGGAACCCGCTTTTTTTTCAAGTTCGGCGGTAACCGCCGCAATCTTTTTTTCAAGTTCCGGGATTTTTCCGTATTTTAATTCGGCAGCCTTATTTAAATTTCCTTCGCGGCTGTAGCGAGTTTCTTCATTTCTAAGCTGCTCCAATTCTTTTTTATATTCACGGGATTCGTCTATGCGGGATTTTTCATTTTGCCACTGAGCCTGCATAGCATTCCGTTTTTCGCTTAGCTCTGCGAGTTCTTCTTCCACTTTTTTAAGCCTTTCTTTTGAAGCCGCATCGGATTCTTTACCGATAGAAACTTTTTCTATGTTTAATTGCAAAATTTTCCGTTCGACCTGGTCAAGCTCTACGGGCTGACTTTCAATTTCCATTTTAAGACGGCTTGCGGCTTCATCAACCAAGTCTATTGCCTTATCCGGCAAAAAGCGGCTTGTTATGTAGCGGTCGGAAAGAACGGCGGCTGCAATCAATGCTTCATCGCGAATTCTTACGCCATGATGCACTTCATATTTTTCCTGTAAACCGCGCAATATTGCAATCGTATCTTCCACTGTCGGTTCCGGGCAATACACTTGCTGAAAACGGCGCTCAAGAGCGGCATCTTTTTCTATATATTTACGGTATTCGTTGAGAGTAGTAGCACCGATTGCTCGAAGTTCTCCCCGTGCTAAGGCGGGTTTTAAAAGATTTGAAGCGTCCATAGACCCTTCACTCGCACCGGCTCCTACCAGAGTATGAAGCTCATCTATAAATAAAATAACCTTGCCTTCCGATTTTTGCACTTCGGAAATTACAGCCTTAAGCCGCTCTTCAAATTCGCCGCGGAATTTAGCCCCCGCAACCAAGGCTCCCAAGTCAAGCGATAAAAGGCGCTTTCCTTTTAAGCTGTCGGGAACATCGCCTGAAACAATTCTCCGCGCCAAGCCTTCAACTATTGCGGTTTTTCCTACACCCGGCTCTCCTATTAAAACCGGATTGTTTTTCGTTCGGCGTGAAAGCACTTGCATAACACGTCTTATTTCTTCATCGCGGCCTATAACGGGGTCTATTTTTTCCTGACGTGCAAGCTGTGTTAAATCGCGGCAAAATTTTTCCAAACTTTGAAATGTGGATTCGGGATTATCGGTTGTAACACGGTTATTACCGCGTATTTCTTTTAATGCGGAAAGAACCGCTTTAAAATTTATTCCGCGCGAGCGTAAAAGATTTCCCGCAGAATCTTGCGCTTCGGTTAAAGCTAAAAGAAAATGCTCTGTAGAAACGTAATCGTCTTTCAGTTTATCGGCATATCCTTCCGCATGGGCAAACACTTTTGCCAAAAGCGGCGACATATAAGTTTGTGCCGACTGTCCAGTAACTCGGGGCTTTTTATCGAGGATTTTATCAAGTTCATCTAAAATAGAATCAGGCTGAACGCCTATCTTTTCTACAATCGGCGGAACAATTCCGTCTTCCTGTTCCAAAAGAACATACAAAAGATGTTCGCTTTCAATTTGACTGTGGTCGTCCCGCTGAGCAAGGGACGAAGCTTCCTGCACGGCTTCGCTTGCTTTAACGGTGTATTTATCCATATTCATATAAAAGAATTTAATAAAAAAACGGAAGAAAGTAAAGAGTCGGAGGACTTAAAGATAAGTTCCGATATATTTTTATATATTTTTATTCTTTTATTGTAAATGGAATAAAGAATATTTTTTGCTTTTTCTTCCGTCGGATTTTCCCCCAGAAATTTGGGATAACCTTTCCCCGAGGAAACTTCTTTTTTTATACGCTCGAAAATTATTTCAATATCCGTATCAAGTAAAACGGTTCTCTTGGAATTTTTTAAAAACTCTACGGCATCGGAATTTTCTGCAATGCCGCCGCCCGTGCATATAACCGAACTTTTGTCGGCGCAGTGTATGCTTATTTCTTTTAAAATATCGAACTCGGCTATACGGAATTTTTTTTCACCTAAATTCTTATAAATATCGCTTATTTTAAGTCCGTATTTTTTTTCAAGCTCTGCATCCGTATCGAAAAAAAATGCGCCGCATTTTTTTGCAAGAGTTTTTCCCGTTTCGGTTTTGCCTGCACGGCTCATTCCGACTATAAAAAGCATTTGTTTTCTCCACTTGATTTTAATTTTTATTCATTATATTATAAATAATATGAAAATTATAGCCGTTATGTTGTTTTCTTTTACTTCGGCTCTTATTTTTGCATGGATAATTACGAAAAAAGAAAACTTGTCGATAAAGCCGTTATTATATATTTTTTTATTTTCATTTTCAGCTGTACTCATATCTATTTTAATTCAAACCGCTGTAGAGTTTTTCTTTTTCGATTTTCTGCGGAAAGCGGATTATATAAAAATTATTCTTTTCGAGAGTTTTGCAGCCGCAGCTCTGATTGAAGAATTTACAAAAACCGTTATTTTTTATGCCTTTGTAAAATTTTTGTGGTCGGATAAGATTACTAAGGTGGACGAAAATCTTCCGGGAGAAATGCGCGAGCAAATACGAATTCTTTTATTTCTTTCAATCCTTTACGGACTTGTTTTTGCCTCCTTTGAAACTCTGGCATATACTGTCCGCGAGGGAAAATTTATTTGGGCACGTCTTTTTACCTCAAATTTTTTACATGCGGCATTCGGCATTTATTATTTGCAAATAAGTATGAGCCGCAAATTTAAAAAAACGATTTTACCTTTTTTTTCCGTTTGGATTTTACACGGCTTATATAATATGTTTTTATCTATGGGGATTTTCTTTTCGGTGTTTTCATATACAATTGTTTTATTTTTAATCGGTAATGTTTTAAGGCAATATGACAGATTTAAAGAGAACTGAAAGATATTCGGTTTTTTTGCAGAAGTCTTTCAGGATATTCAGCTTTCCAAAAAAATAAACCGTGCGGCGGAGCCGTAGGACCTGCCTCTATGCGGTTTTTATCGGAGAGTATTTTTTTAAATTCATTTTTTGAAAAACCTTTTTCTTCAAGCCGCAAAATTGTTCCGGTAATTGCTCTTACCATTTTCCATAAAAAAGCGTTTGCACAAATTTCAAAAATCAAAAAACCGTTTTCGATAAAAAAGATTGAGTTTTTTATAAATCTGTGTTTACTTACACTTTGGTCTCCGGCTGCGGAAAATGCGGTAAAATCCATTTCGCCTGAAAGACAAGAAGCCATTTCGTTTAAAACCTCAAGGTCGGGATATCGTCTTATATGAAGACAATAGGGGCTTTCATGCGCAAAAACGGTTTTGCCGCATTTTATAAAATAGCGGTAAGTACGCGATAGGGAATTAAAGCGTGCGTGTAAATCCGGAGAAACTTCCGCCGCATTTACAATGCGTATATCTTTCGGCAAAATCGAATTTAATGCGGGAATAAAATTTTCAGCCTGCATACTTTTTATATCGGTAAAAAAATTTACGGCTTGCCCTACGGCATGTACCCCGGAATCCGTTCTGCCGGAGCCTATTGTTTCTATATTTCGTTTATGGATTTTAAAAAGAGCTTTTTCCAATTCGCCCTGTATCGTTCGATAGGTTTCATTCCCGTTCTTTGTCTGTTTTTGCCAACCGCAAAAATCGGAGCCGTCATAAGAAACGGTTAAAAGAATATTACGCAAATCTTCGGACTTCATTATTCTTCGTCCGTTTCTTTTAATTCTACTTTTAAAGCGTCATAAAGGTCTCGTGCAGCCTCTAAAAGAGGACCGGGTTTTGATTTACTCGATTTTCCAAGCCCGAACATTTTTGCTAAAGCAAATTTTTGATACTCCATACGCTTTAATCTTGCTTCCATATCGGTTTTTTGACCGTACTTATACTCAAGTAAGGCAGAAAGATAAATAATACCGTCATAACCGTAATTTTTATCAACATCGGGACCGAAAGATTTTAAACCTGCAATAATTTCTTTTCCGCCGCTTTCAAGCTCCAAGGCTCGTCTGTATAAAAAAGTCGCTTTCCGGTAAAACACATCGGAAACATATTTATAATTTTCTTCAGGGTATTTTTTCCCCAAATCGTCAAAAAGCCAAGCGGCTCTTATTGAAGAAATTGCCTGCTTTATTGTGGGCGAAAATTTTTCTTCAAAAAGTTCGTAACACAAAATTGCCAAATAGTATGAAGCGGCTCCCTCATTTAAACCTCTGGACTTGGAAAAATCCACATTATGAAAAAGCCTCTTTATTGAAGTATAGCGGGCTTCCATTTCATCAAACAGTTTTTCAATTACCGGTTTTGAAGGAATATTAAAGTCTTGAGGAAAGGCTGTAAAAAGGCATTTAGGACAAACCGTAAGATTATAAATTGCCGGATATACTTCGCCGTACTTTGCGGAAGGTTCGTATAAACGCCTAAGCTCATCGGTTAAATCTCCGGCAATCAATCTTCCCCCGCCTGAATGAAGTTCTTCCCGTTTAAATTTTGTATGGCATACGGGACATTCGATTTGTTCTTTAGAATAAAACGTAATACTTCCCGTTTTGGTTTCTTTTTCGGAATGTTTTCTTCCTAACATGATATTCTCCCTATAAATTCATCAAGCGCAGATTTTATCAAAAATCGAGCATTGATGAATTTCCGCCGTTTTGCAAGAGCAGCTGAAAAACGGCATACAATCCCGACGTTTGCCGAAAGGCGAACTCGCAGTTAAAATTAAGCGACGCTATCTTAGGAGCTTAATTTTAACCTCCCTATAAAATAAACAAGCGCAGAAAATATCAATTTTCGAGCATTGTTTATTTTCCGCCGTTTTGCAACGGAGTGAAAAACGGCATATAATACACGATGTTTGCCGAAAGGCAAACTCGCAGTTAAAATTAAGCGACGCTATCTTAGGAGCTTAATTTTAACCTCCCTATAAAATAAACAAGCGCAGATTTTATCAAAAATCGAGCATTGATGAATTTCCATCGTTTTGCAAGCACAGCTGAAAAACGGCATATAATACACGACGTTTGCCGAAAGGCGAACTCGCAGTTAAAATTAAGCGACGCTATCTTAGGAGCTTAATTTTAACCTCCCTATAAATTCATCAAGCGCAGATTTTATCAAAAATCGAGCATTGATGAATTTCCGCCGTTTTACAACGGAGTGAGAAACGGCATATAATATACGATGTTTGCCGAAAGACAAACTCGGCAGTTAAAATTAAGCGACGCTATCTTAGGAGCTTAATTTTAACCTCCTTTTTTATTATCGGCACAATATAAAGGGATTTTTAGAAAAAGTTATAAAATGCCTTGTAAGTAAATTATAAAAAATCCTATTTAAATTAAAGCCGGTATAGCCTTATCTTATATAAAAAAATTAAAAAAACGGGGACTTTTTAAAGTCCCCTTGCAGCTGCATAATTCCGTAAGTATAGAATTTATACACCTCTTTCACTCATAATTGTCTTTATTTCTTCTTCATTTATGCCTACCATAGCAGCCCCCAAATCTTCGGAAACTTCGGCAAGTATTTTAGGGTTGTTATAATTTTTTACGGCCTTTACTATTGCCGCAGCTCTTTTTTCGGGGTTTCCTGATTTAAAAATCCCGCTTCCTACAAAAACGCCGTCGGCACCCAAGTGAACCATAAGGGCCGCATCGGCAGGTGTTGCAACTCCTCCAGCCGAAAAATTCGGAACGGGCAGTTTTCCGTTTTTATGAACATATTCCACAAGGGAATAGGGTACTTGATAATTCTTTGCGGCAACATAAAGTTCGTCTTCTCTTAAAACCGTAAGCTGTTTCATTTCGCTTTGAATTTGCCTCATATGTTTTACGGCTTGAATAACATCGCCTGTTCCCGCTTCGCCTTTTGTGCGAATCATTTTTGCCCCTTCTTGAATACGTCTGAGAGCTTCGCCCAGATTACGTGCTCCGCAAACAAACGGAACTTTAAACTGAGTTTTATCGACATGATAAACTTCATCGGCAGGCGAAAGGACTTCAGATTCATCGATAAAATCTATATCGATTGCTTCTAAAATTCTTGCTTCAATAAAATGTCCGATACGGACCTTTGCCATAACAGGAATGTTTACCGCTTTCATAATTTCGCGTATCATCTTAGGGTCGCTCATTCGGGAGACCCCTCCTGCAGCGCGGATATCGGCGGGGATTCTTTCAAGAGCCATAACCGCAACGGCTCCCGCTTTTTCCGCAATCTTTGCCTGTTCAGGAGTAGTAACATCCATAATTACTCCGCCTGCCAATTTCGTTAAAATATCCATAAAGCCTCCATAATCAAGATTAAAAAGATATTTATTTTGTTAAAGGTGAGTATACACTATTTTAGTGTCGATATAAATAGGGCCTTTGAAGATTTTTCCATATTTTTTTTAAAGATAAAATCTCTTAATTTTTCTAATGTACAAGACGGAAAAATACAACTGAGATTGGATATAATTATAAAGTCGGTTTTTGTAAATTTAAACCGAGGCTTATTTTAGACAATGCAGATAGCATTGTCTAAAAACGCTGTCGAGTTTGCCTTTCGGCAAACGTCATGATTGTATGCCGTTTTTCACTGCGTTGCAAAACGGCGGAAATTCTGCAATCCTCAGAATTTGAAAATTCTTGCGGTTACAGAATTTATAGGGAGGCTTATTTTAGACAATGCAGATAGCATTGTCTAAAAACACTGTCGAGTTTGCCTCTCGGCAAACATCGTGATTGTATGCCGTTTTTCACTTAGTTGTAAAAGTGCGGAAAATAAACAAGCGAAGAAAAGATCAATTTTTTGCGCTTGTTTATTTTGTAGGGCCTTTTAATTTCCGGGCATTTACCGCTATGCGGATAAAAATTAAATATCTATGGAATTTAACAGTCTTTTTAAAGATACCGCTTCTTCTTGTGTAAGAGTTACACCTTTCCCCATTTTTTGGTGATCCGGAGCCCATGTTCTTATGTCGAATTTACTCGGACGGTCATTCCATGAAACCTCGTTTAGTTCCATATTCCAGCCGCCTTTTCCTTCGGAAATAATTCCGTAAGATTTAGTAATTTCAAATTTAAATTCGTCGTTATTGTTCATCTTATTTTTCCTTTTTTATATGAAGTAATATAATCAATAAACGATGTAAGCGATAAAATCACTGCAACACCGTATAGAAACCAATTAAAATAAAGAATGTATTGTATATATAATTTCGGCAAAAACGAATATATCCTTTCAAGTTTTAAAAACATTGAAACGCTTGCAGCAATTATATAAAAGACGGTTTTTGTCTTTCCGCCTTTTTTTGCACCTATGGTAATACCTTCTCCACGAGCTTTCATACGCAAAAACATAATTCCGAATTCGCGGTACACAATAATCAAAAAAAGCGGTGCAAATAAAAATCCGTCCAACATAAAACAAAATAAAACGGTTATATTTGCAAAGACGTCGGCAAAGGGGTCGAATATTTTTCCAAAGTCGTCAACTTCATTTCTGAGCCGCGCATAATACCCGTCCAAATAATCGGTAAATTCCATATAAATGAAAATCGGAATTATAAGTAAAATAGTAATTTTAGGATTAACCGCCGAAAACCAGTGAGGTAAAAAATATAAAACATAAATCAGCGGAGCGAATACCAGTCTTGACGATGTAAAAACATTCGAAATTTTCATAACATTATGATGTAGCTTTATAGCTTTTTTGTCAAGCGGGCATAAACTTTTGCTTAAAACTTTTATTCCGTGTATCTTCCATATTTCTTTATAATCTGTTACACTGTTTAAATTATGAAATTAAAGCTGACAGGTCAAACTACGGCACAGCGAAGGGAATTAATTTTAAATTCTTCACCTATTAAAACTTTGCTGATTCTTTCGGTTCCCGCTTTGATGATGGCGCTTTTGCAAGCAATGATGCCGTTCACCGACGGGCTTTTTATCAATAGGCTTACGGACCACGTAACTGCAAGTGCGGTAAGTTTTTCCCAACCTATCATTTCCATAGTTCTTGCCTTGGGACAGGGGTTAAGTGTGGGAGCTGCGGCTCTTATCGGGCAATTAAACGGACGCGGCAATATCGATGAAAGTAAAAAGGTTGCAACTCAAATTTTCGTATTCGGCTTTTTACTCGGAATTGTTTCGCTTCCGGCCTTATTCGGTTTGGGAGCCTTAATAAGCGCAACTTTAAAAAGTGAAATAGCGCCGAAAGTTTTCCGTTATATTTCGCTTTACTGTATAGTTATGCCTTTCAGTTTTATGGAATCCATTTATAACGGAATTAAAAATGCAAACGGAAAACCGGAAGCTCCGTTTGTAAGAATGGTAATAATGCTTATAATTAAACTTATCGGCAATTATGTATTTCTATATTTGTTCAGACTCGAAATTGACGGTTGCGTTCTGGCTTCGTTTTTTGCAAATCTTGTAGTTGCCGCATGGATGTTTTTCGATTTGTTTATTAAAAAAACTCCCGATAAATTAACATTAAAGAATTTTAAGTTTTCACCTCCGACGATAAAAAAACTTTTAAAAATAGGCTTTCCCGCAATGATAAATTATGCTTTTATTTTTGCCGGTTTTTTTCTTATAAATAAGGAAATGGAACCTTACGGTGCAATTGTTTTAAACGGGCAAAGTATCGCAAATAATATTTCTACGGTTTGCTTTAATATTCCGGGCTGTTTCGCCGCCGCCGTTACAACAATGGTAAGTATGCACATAGGTTCGGGGAATCCTGCAAAGGCAAAACGCTCATGTCTTTTAGGCTGCCTTGTAAGCGCATTAAGCGGAGCGGTTCTAATCGGTTCGGTTGTTCCTTCTTCGGCATTTTTAGTTTCGCTTTTTAAACCGGAACTTCCCGAAATAGGAGAGATTGCCGTTATCGCTTTGCATATTTATACTTACTCGGTTATTGCTTTCGGAATTTGTATGACCATTCAAGGAGCCTTTATAGGTTTGGGTAAAACTAAAATTCCTCTTATTTTGGGCGTGCTGCGTATTTGGTTTTTACGTTATATTTTTATTCTTGCAACGGAGTCCGTTCTTTCGTATTATTCCATTTATTGGGGAAATCTTTTTTCAAATATTACGGCCGGGCTGCTTGCAATTATCTTAATTTTAAATACAAAATGGGTTTCGGGAATTAAAGAAAATTAATCCAATCACTAATTATCCGATTCGGATAATTAGTGATTGGATTTTTACAAAACTTTTTAATCTTGTTTTTATGTTATAAATTGCCGGAAAATAAGAGATGACCTTAAAAATAAGAACCGGTTAAATCATACCTTAAATTTGCCGACCTCTTTAGCCAAGGCTTCAATACTCATCTTATTCTTTTGAGTAATCTCATTTACTTCCTGTACCGCATTGTTTATCTGTATTGCCCCCGAAGCCATCTCGTTCATACTGTCCGTTATAGTGCGGGTTAACCCGTCAAGTTTATTCATCTCATCGGCTACCCCTTCCCCTCCTTTAAGCATCTCTTCGGAGCCCGCCTTTACTTCCACAGTTACCTCATTTATATTGCGTATTGCGCTTAACACTTCCTTACTTCCGTTTTCCTGCTCCCTCATAGCTTCCATAATACGGTTACTCATCTCCTTTACATTTTCTGCCAAAGAAAAAATTGCATTAAACTTTTCTTCTACGGTATCGGCGGAAGCGGAAAGAGTTTCTATCTCCCCCGAAAGAGTTTTTAGCGTCGAAGTAATGCTCTTCCCTTGAGCCGAAGATTCCTCCGCAAGTTTTCTGATTTCGTCGGCTACAACTGCAAAACCCTTTCCCGCATCTCCGGCATGAGCGGCCTCTATTGCGGCATTCATAGCTAAAAGATTGGTCTGACTTGCTATGTGCTGAATAACGCTTGAAGCTTCCATAAGGGAGCCGGATTCTTCGGCAATCTTTTGAGTAACTGTGTTGGAAGAGGAAAGAGTTTCTTTACCGTCTGCGGTAGCGGCGGCAAGCTCTTTAATGATGTCGTCGCTTTTTTCAAGTGTTTGAGTAATGGAAGCTATGTTTGCAACCATTTGTTCAACGGAAGATGAAGATTGAGCTACCGAAGCGGCTTGAGTTTCAATACTGTTATTAAGCTGCTTTATGGTGCGGATAATCTGCTCTACTGTGGCGGCGGTTTCGGTAACGCTTGCCGCCTGGCTCATAGTTTGCTGCTTTACCCCGTCGATGTTAGCGCTTATCTGGTTTATGGAGCTTGCCGTTTCTGTCATATTGGAGGAAAGCTCGGAACCGATGGACTGCATAGCGTAGGAATTTTCTCCTACGGATTTAATTGAAGAGCTTATTTTTTCTATAGTTTTATTAAAGTATTGGGAAAGGTCTGTGATTTCGTCGTTACCGTGAAGAGGCAGGCGCACCATTAAATCGCCTTTGCCTTGAGAGATGTCTTTTAATGCCATAACAACTTTTGTAATAGGTTTTACCATAGAATGAGAGGTAAAAAAGACCGTTATAAGAGATGTAATTAAAATAATGATGCCTATAATGTAAATTGATGAGCGTAAAGTATGTATTGTATTCATAAACTCTTCTACAGGAGCGGAAATAATGACCGTCCAGTCGCTTGTTTTCATTTTTGCATAAGAAGCAATGCTTGAAATTTCACTGTACTCATAAAATACAATATCAGGCTTTTCAGATGATATTGCTTTGGAATGAAGATTTGAAACGGAAGAAAAAGAGCTGTCCGTTTTTGCAGTTTCTATAGCATTAAATTGTTCGGTTACAAAATCAAATTTTTTATGGGCAATTGCGGTGCCTGTTTGACTTAAAATAAAACAGTAGCCTGAATTACCTATGACAATATCTTCAATTGCATCGGTAAGCCACTCCGCCGGAACTCCCGCAGCCAATGCTCCTATTATTTTTCTGTTACTGTCGTAAATAGGAGTAGAAAAAGTGATTATCATTTTATTGGTCAATCGTGAAATATGCGGCTCACTTACAAAATGCTTACCGCTTGTTGCAGAAATAAACCAATCCTTATCCGAGCCTTTTACAGTATTTCCGTCAAGCATATACATATTGCCTTCAGAGTCGGTTATTGTTGCTTCGGATAAAGCGGCATTAAATGCAACTTCTTTTTTAAGCAGCGATACTTTTTCTCTATAAGAGCGGGATTCATCTACAAATGCGGGCATACGGGCAAGTCCTTCAAGAAATTGAAACATTGACATTACTTTTCCGTCAATAACTTCCGCCGTGTCCGTCGCCTTATCTATAAGGTGAGTTTCCACCTTTTCGGTTACGGCTTTTTTTGCAAGCTGCATAGCTAAAAGCCCCAATACCAATGTTGCCGCAGCAACCAATAAACCGAAGATAATCAATAGCTTAATTTTAATGGAAAACCGTTTTTTCATTTTATAACTCCTCTTAACCGATTATTTAATAAGATGTATTGCCGACATAAAAGTCATAATTTATGTTCTAAAAATACGGTATAATAAAAAAAGCTTTTGTTTATTTCGTGTAAAATTGAAATAAACAAAAGCTTTATTGCGATAAAAATCTTTTATTTCGGATTGAATGATTTTCAGATTAAAATTTATTATCGCAACGGCCGCAAAGAGCGACAGCGGCTGTTGAAAATTGTAAACCTCCGAGCCTGCCAGGTAGGGGGGGGGGGGGTATTATAATTATTTTTGCATTTATGTCAATAGACCTTCTTGCATTCGTCATAGGTGTATTTTACACTACTTTTAGAAAATATGCAAGATGTTTTTATTGAGAACCTGTTTTTATTCTTTATGCCGTTTTTTCGTCCAAGAGCCGTATTTTCGGTTTGACGGAGGTATTTCCTATCATTTTTTTGCTTATTGTAAGCTCTTTTTTACCCTTAATGGACGGAGCTTCAAACATAGAGTCAAGCATAAGTTTTTCTACAATGGAACGCAAGCCCCTTGCTCCCGTGTTTTGGTCAATTGCCTGTTGTGCGATTGCGGTAATTGCTTCATCTTCAAAATTTAAATCAACATCGTCAAGTTTAAGCGCCGCCTTATACTGTTTTATAAGTGCATTTTTAGGCTCTACAAGAATGCGTTTTAAATCTTCTTTTGTAAGCTCGTTTAATGCTACCTTAATTGGAAGTCTTCCTATAAGTTCAGGAATTATTCCGAATTTTACAAGGTCATCGGGGGAAAGGCTATCGTAAAGTTCCGCAAGATTCTTTTCGGCGGATTTTTTTACCTCCGCACCGAAACCGATAGGCTGCGAGGCAATACGCGATTCCACTATTTTATCCAAACCTATAAAAGCTCCGCCGCAAATAAAAAGAATATTTGTCGTATCGATTTTAAGCATATCCTGATTCGGGTGTTTACGTCCGCCTTGAGGAGGAACGGAGGCAACGGTTCCCTCTATTAATTTTAAAAGAGCCTGCTGCACGCCCTCACCTGAGACATCGCGGGTAATGGAAACATTTTCACTTTTTCTGGAAATTTTATCTATTTCATCTATAAAAATTATTCCGCGTTCGGCTTCTTTTATATCCCCGTTTGCATTTTGAATAAGCTTAAGCAAAATATTCTCAACGTCTTCACCTACGTATCCCGCTTCGGTAAGAGTTGTCGCATCCGCAATTGCAAAGGGAACTTGCATTTTTTGGGCAAGCGTGCGAGCTAAAAGCGTTTTTCCGGAACCTGTAGGCCCCAATAAAAGCACGTTGGATTTTTCCAAAACTACGTCCTCGGTGTTTGCCGGAATATTCATAATGCGCTTATAATGATTGTAAACGGCAACCGATAAAACGCGTTTTGCCGTGTCCTGGCCTATGACATATTCATCAAGATATTCTTTTAATTCTTTAGGTGTAGGCACAGTCTGCGGACGTGAAACGGGTTTAAGCGTTTTATAAGATTTTATATAACTTTCGCATAATGCTATACAATGTTCGCAAATGCAAATCCCCCCCGGCCCCGGAACTATAAATCGTCCGTCATCTTCGGGTTTATTACAAAAGGAACAGGTTAAAACATTATGCATTCTATTTCGAGCCATCTTTCCTCCTGTTCATAACTCTGTCTATAATTCCGTATTGCATTGCTTCTTCAGGCGACATAAAAAAGTCACGCTCCATATCGGAGGCAACTTCTTTTTCCGTCTTGCCGGTATTTTCGGCAAAGTACTTAATCGTAAGTTTTTTTAACCGTATAATTTCACGGGCTTGAATCGTAATATCCGCAGCTTGTCCCTGTACGCCTCCCCAAGGCTGATGAATCATTACTCGGGAAGAAGGCAGGGCGAATCTTTTATTTTTTGCTCCGCCCGCCAAGAGCACCGCTCCCATACTTGCGCACTGGCCTAAACAAATAGTTTGAACATCCGGCCGTATATGCTGCATTGTATCGTAGATTGCAAGTCCGGCAGTTACGGAACCTCCCGGACTGTTTATGTAAAGACTTATATCCTTATCGGGATTTTGAGATTCCAAAAATAAAAGCTGGGCAACTTACAAGGTCCGCCGAAACATCATTTATTTCTCCGTCTACAAAAATTATTCTGTCTTTTAAAAGACGCGAAAAAATATCATAACTGCGTTCTCCGTTTCCCGTTTGCTCTATTACATAAGGAACAAGTGTACTCATAATAACCTCTTAACCTATGCTTGGTTTGTTTCAAAAAACTTTTCAACGCTTAATTTTTTACCTTTTGAAATTGTGCATTTTTCGTAAAGAGCGTTAAAAAGTTTATCCTCTTTTAATTCATCAATAAAATACTCTTTTTGTCTTTCGTCGGCATAGTGTTTTTTTACTTCATCTACGCTCATACCGGTAAGCTCCGATAATCTCTTGTATTCGGCTTCCATTTCTTCATCGCTTACTTCTATATTTTTCTCTTTAAGCAAGGTTTCAATTAAAACCCTTCCCTTTAAACTTTTTTCCGCTTCAGGTTTCCATAATTCCAAAAAGTCCGCCTTGGACTGACCGTTCATTGAGGAAACAATTTTTTCAAGGTTTTCAGGAGTTGTGCGGAATTGATTGGCCATCATAATCCAGCGGGATTCCAATTCCGCTTTTAACATGGATTCGGGCAATTCTATGGGGTTTTCTTCAACAAGCCGCTCCGTAAATGTTTTTTCTTTAAGCTTTTTTATTTTTTCATCGATACCGTTTTGAATGTTCTTTTTAATATCGGCTTTAAGCTCCTCAAGAGTCTTATATTTTTCGTTGATATCCTGAGCCAAATCGTCGTCAATTGCAGGTAAATCCTTGTATTTAAGAGCCGTAAGCGTTACCTTAATCTTTTTTGTTTTTCCGGCAAGTTCCTTGTTTTCTTCATTTTCAGGATAAGTTTTTGTAATTTCCTTAGTATCGCCTTTTTTCATTCCGATAACATCATCGTCAATTTTAAAGAAATTTTGTCCGGTTCCCAAGGTAAAGGCAAAATCCTGTCTTTCCGAACCGGCAATTGTATTTCCGCTTTCATCAAGCTCGCAATAATTAACCGTTACGATATTATTTTTTTCCGCCGAAGCGCCATCTTTACAATCGGCTACGAGGGCATTTCTGTCCTGCAAGCGCTCCAATTCTTTTTTTACATCGGCATCGGAAGGTTCCACTTCGGGCACTTCAATTTTAAAACCTTCCGCCTTTTTAATTTCAACCTTGGGGAATACGTCGTAATGAACGGTAAAAGAAAAATCTTCTTCGGGTTTAAGCTCGGCTTTTTCCGTCATTTCGGGATAAGAATAAGGAAGAGGTCTTTCATATTCATTCATAGTTTCAAAGATTTCTTTTAAAGAATCTTCAATTAAATTTCCCGCCAAATCACCCCTTATTGCCTCTCCGTATTTTGTTTCTAAAATTTTAGCGGGGATATGTCCCTTTCTAAATCCGGGGATTTGCAGTTCTTTTGAATATTTATTTACCAGGTTTTTATAACTTTCCTGTACATCGGCTTTCTTAATTTTAACCGACAGCTCCGCATGAGATTTTTCTTTAAGCGTTAGATTTTTTTCGTATTCCATTTTTCCTTCCTTAAAAGTAATTCGTAAAGCCCTAGTTTGAGACTAAGCGGATATAGGCTGAACTCAAGCCGCAGGCAAAAAAAAAAGCGATCCGTTCACCGAATCGCTTAAAAAGCGGGAAACGAGGATTGAACTCGCGACATCCACCTTGGCAAGGTGGCGCTCTACCACTGAGCTATTCCCGCAATTTTTGCTCCACTCTTTTGACTTTGTGGAATTGTGCGAGAGGAGGGACTTGAACCCTCACGCCGAAGCACTAGATCCTAAGTCTAGCGTGTCTGCCAATTCCACCACTCTCGCTTAACAGTGAGCAGTGTTTATAATATACATAAAGCCAAAAAATGTCAAGTGTCGCATAAGGCGCCGGAATTTGGCATTCGGCACCGAATATGGAAAGCATATTATAAAAATATTGCTTTTTTGTCAATATGATTTTGCCGGAAAAATTAAAATAATCAAAAAAACGTAATTTCGGCGGGTGATTTTTTACTTCTTTAAAGCTCCTATAAGTCTTTCCAAACTTTCCAAAATAACCGAAGAGGGTGCCGCCAAATTAATTCTTTCAAAACCTTTGCCTCCGTCTCCGAAAATATAGCCTTCATCAAAAAACACTTGAGCCTTATAAATCATAAAATTTTCCAAATCCTTATAATCCATTTTAAGAGCTCTAAAATCAAGCCATTGTAAATAAGTCCCCTCAATTAACGGAGCTTTAATTTCAGGATATTCCTTTTCAAAAAATTCTTTTACGTTTCTCTGATTTTTATCTATTATTTTAATGCATTCATCCAACCATTTTGCACATTCTTTATAACAAATTTCGCAAGCCTTATACCCTAAAGGAGTAGTAGGCATACCGCTTGAAATATCCCTTGCCTTTATAAATCTTTCTCTCATATCGGGATTTTTAATTATAATATTGCTTATTCCCATGCCGGCAATATTAAATGTTTTTGAAGGTGCGGTAAAAGTAACGGTTCTATCCGCAAGCCTTGTATCTAAAGATTGAAATACGGTATGTTTATAACCCGGCATAATCAAATCAAAATGAATTTCATCGGAAAAAAGCAATAAATCGCTGTTTAAAATGATATCTTTTACCCTCTGAAGTTCCTCTTTTTTCCATACCCTGCCTACGGGATTATGCGGAGAACAAAACAGAAGCGCCTTGTTATTTTTATCTTTTGATAAATTTTCCAGTTTGTCAAAATCTATTGTATAATTTCCGTTTTTTTCCGATAAACCGCATTCCGCAATCTTACGGTTTTGTAAATTTACCGCCTTAAAAAACGGATAATAAACGGGAGTAATTATAATAACTCCTTCTCCGGGTTTTGTAAATTCACGCACGGCATTATATAATGCGGGCACTACTCCGGAAACGGGTACTATCCAGTCGGTTTCAATTTCCCAATTATGTCTTTCCCCCATCCAATTTTTTACCGTTTTTTTATATTCTTCGGTAGGTCCCGTATAGCCTAAAACGGTTTCGTCAAGAGCCTTCTTTAAACCGGCAATCAGTTCGGGCGGATTTTTAAATTCCATATCCGCAACGGAAAGAGGGACGATTTCATCTCCGATGTCGGAATTTACCGAATACATTAAATCCCATTTAAGAGAACCGGTGTTTTTTCTTGAAATTTTTGTAGTAAAATCATACATTATCTTAAGCCTCCCTATAAAATAAACAACCGGAAAAATCTTCAGATTTTGAGCATTGATGAATTTCCGCCGTTTTGCAAGCGAAACTGAAAAACGGCATACAATACACGATGTTTGCCGAAAGGCAAACTCGATAAGTGTTTTTAAGCAACGCCGTTTGCGTTGCTTAAAATAAGCCTCCCTAAAAATTTTACTTATGTATTACGTTATATTTCTTGCATTATACTTCATTCTATTGTATAATATCAATATGAATGCGAAACAAAAAAAAATGACATGGCGGACTTATCTCGCTTACGGTGCGGCAGACCTTTACGGCGGAGGCTGTTTTTTTATAGTTACTACATTTTCAATGTATTATTTGGTAAACGTAATAGGGCTACATCCGGCATTGGCAGGGTTAATTCCTGCAATCGGAAAATTTTGGGATGCGGTTTCCGACCCCATGATGGGATATATTTCGGATAACACACCTCAAACCCGCTTCGGGAAAAGACGCGTATGGTTTTTAATTTCCATTCTTCCTATTGCTCTGTCCTTTATTCTTATTTGGTTTCCGGTAAAAATAGAAAGTCAGGCCGGTAAATTTATTTTTTACACAATCGCATACATTATTTTCTTTACGGTTTCTACCGTTTCATATATTCCATATGCGGCTTTAAGTGCGGAAATAACAAAGGATTTTTCGGAACGGAATAAATTAAACGGCTCAAGGCTTATGTTTTCGTTTATTGCTACCCTGCTTGGAGGCGTTTTAGCTCAGCCGATTATCGATTATTTTAACGGAAGTGCGGCAGGTTATTTTGTAATGAGCTGTGTATTCGCCCTTATCTTTGCTCTTCCTTGGATTCCTCTTTATTTTGAAACTTGGGAATTGCCGGAAGAAAAAGAGGAAAAAAAATCAAAACAATCGTTTATAAAAAATTTTCTTTCGCTTTTTCATAACCGTTCGTGCAGAATTCACATTGCAATGTATGTTTGCTCTTACGGAGCTTTGGATATTTTTATGTCTTTTGTTTTATTTTATATCGTAGATTATTTAAACAAAGGCAGTGTTTTCGTTATTATACAGGGAACTCTTTTAATAAGTATGATGGCGTCCCTTCCCGTTCATAATTATCTTATAAACAAAAAAGGTCATAAACCGGTTTATCTTACCGCTCTCATAATTTTTGCAGTTTCGATTTTATTGATGATGTTTCATACTCCCGCATCGAGTAATGTCTTTTTAATATTAAATATGATACTTATGGGAATAGGAATTTCCGCGAACAATTTAATTCCGCACCAGCTTTTACCATTTATATCGGATATAGACAGGGTTATGAGCGGAAAAAACCGCGCCGGAACTTATTCCGCTGCAATGACGCTTACGAGAAAACTTTTTTTGGGACTTATAATTATGACTACCATAGGTTTTGTTTTAAGCGGCATAGGTTATAAAAATCCGGTTCCTTCCGTTTTAACTCAAAAACAATTTAAAGAAGCGGAAGAGCTTTGCAAAAAAACGGGCAAAGACTTTTCGGATATAACAAAATATTATTCGCTTTGCGAAGACGGAAATATGCACTTAAAATATTTAAGCAAAGATACGGACGAAATTATAAAAAAACTTTATAAAACAAAAAAAGAAAACGCCTCCGCCGAAGTTTCCGCCTTTTTTGCGGACAAAACAAATTTTAAAGAAATACCGGAAGATATTTTCGAAAATTTTATTGTTTCTTCTTTTAATAAAACGGATTTTATTCAAACGGATAAACACTTTCTTTTATGCGCTTCATATCAAAAGGACGGAGCCGTATATAAAAAAATCAATCCCGAAAATTTTTATACAAAAGCGGATTTATATAATTTAAAAGAATTTCTTGATAATATCGATTTCAGATATTCGGGTATAGGACAGGTTCAAAAACCGCAGCAAAAAGAAAATACATTAAAGGGAATAAAACTCTCGTTTATTTTAATGCCTGTCTTTATGTTGATTATGGGTATTATAATTGCCTTAAAATTTAAAGTAACACCCGAAAATCATCAAATTATTTTAAACGAAATTAAGCGCCTTGAAGCCGGAGGTAAAAAAGAAGATGCCGATGAAAAAACTAAAAAGGTATGCAAACTTTTAATCGGGAAAGAATATAAATGACGGACTAACGGTACACCGGCTGTGTACCGTTATTTCACTTTAATTAAACACCGACCGGGATAAAATATCCTAAAATTTAAGAAAGACTCTAAACTGCCCGATAATATACCTATGGTAAAAGTGTTGTTATTTGATAGAAAAGTAAAAACCCTTATTTTCTTATGCAAAAAGTTGGAAAAATTCGGTTTAAAAACAACCGCCGCCGAAAACGGAAGCAAATTTTTAGCAGCCTTAGCAATAAAAAAATTCAATGCAATTATCATTTCAAAAAAAGAGCTGAAACACTACAATTGTACCGAAAAAACTTTATTAAAGCGGCTTAAGCGGAATTTGGTTGTTTGCAGTTATATACCGGATAAGGTAAATTGTATAAAAAAAATAAAAATGGTAAGCCTTAAATTATATGAACCGAATGTAAAAATCCAAATGACAAAAAACAGTTTAAAAAAATTTTTTTTAACTCTTAAACGTAATAAAAATTTTATTCTTACTTCCGAGTTTATATACAAACTGCCTAAAAAATCCGCAATTTTGCTGCGTCAATTGGTGTTAAACAAAAAAGACGGTATTACCGATGAAGAAATATCTTATTTGTTTTGGGGGAATAAATTACCGGACAAAAAACATTGTATATATAACCATATTTATAATCTTAAAAAATCATTAAAAACGGAATTCAAGGATACTTACACTATTTATAAAGATAACGACAGATACAGACTTGTAAACTTAAAAGAAATAACATAAAGACCGATGAGTTCATCGGTCTTTACTGAATTTAATATTTATATGCCTAAAACACCGGCAATTCTTTCCAAAACTTTTTTTCTATCAAGCGGTTTTACGATATAATTTTTTGCACCGAGCAAAAGAGCTTTTTTTACAAGCTCTTCTTTACCTAAAGCACTTATCATTACAACCTTGGCATTTTTATCAAAGGCCATAATTTGTTCAAGAGCCGTTATTCCGTCCATCTTAGGCATGGTAATATCCATTGTTACAAGGTCAACATTAGGGCATAATTCCTTATATTTTTCTACACCTTCAAAACCGTCAACCGCAGTGGCAACAACTTCATAACCTTCGCTGCTTAAAATCTGTCCTATTTGTTTTGTAACGAAAATGGAATCATCGACAACCAATACTTTAAAAGGTGTACCGTCGGGTTTTTTACCTTCCGGCGCTCTTTCGTTAATATTCGGAAAATCCTGTTTCGATATCATCTTATACCTCCAATCCTTTATGTCCTATCACGGATAGCAACATTAATTTCAACCTTACCGTGCGGCGTTTCCATTGGAACAATTAAAGCTTCAATATTATTGTTTGAAATTTGCATATTATCTCCGCTAAAAAGAGCAGGCGGAGTTAAATCAAACTTAAACCCTAAATCATGCAGCTTGGTTACCGCTTGTGCCGTAATAAGATTAGCCAATTCGGTAATAGTAGCGCGGGCTAATTCATCAAATGTTTTCAAGTCTTCGCTATTCATTGCAGAAGCGATTTTTAATGCTGTAGGCATTGTCATATCAAAAATAACTCTTCCTTCAACATCTCCCGCAAGACCTACAATAGCAGCTACACCCATAACCGGCATACATGTCGATTTTAGGTACAAATCTCCCCGCTTGATTTCTCCTTCCAGCACTTGTGAAAGAATATTGTAAGCGGCTTCACTAAACGGATTAATATACTCTACACGCATTTAACACTCCTTATAATCCTTAATTTATATGTTATTTGTCCTTACTCTTTTGTAAACGTTACCACATCGCCTTCGGCATTTCGTAACCAACCGCTTTGTTTAGGCATTGCTTCATTTTTACCCAATATAATAATACCCGTATTTTTAAGTTTTTCCCTGAATTCTTCAACCAAAGAATTTTGAGATGCCGGATTCATAAACGATAAAACGTCCCTGGCCAATATTATATCAACATCAGGCACGGCATTTTGATGTGTACAATCGTGATATTCAAAAAGAATCATATCTTTTATTTCTTTGGAAAAAGTCAAACTGCCGTTTGCAGTACGCGTAATGTACGGCTCGTAAATACCGGAAGCCGCCTCATCGGGAACCGAAAGCATCGGAGCGTTTGAAATTGCCAAAAGGTCGAAGTCATTGGCATAAATTTTTATATGCGCCCGCTGATACTTTTGTTTTAAAAGAACCGCCAAACTGTATGCTTCATATCCCGCGCCGCAGCCTACGCACCAAACATTAATTACAGCGGAATTATTTTCCGGTAAAAGTTTATAATATGCGTTTATATAATCCTCGCTCCAAAATTTCTTTGTAAACGGAGATAAAAACGGCGTAAGAAATTCGTCCGCATCCTGCTCGTTTTGAATTTGCAAATTTCCCGACGGGCGCATATCCTTCCATTCCAAATAACGCTTTTGAATCCAATCTTCGTTTATGGCGGTAATGTAAAATTTACCCATTGCCGCAAGCGTATCGCCTATAAATTTAATATCCAACCCTTCGGTAGATTGCCGTCCCACGGCGGATTTTGTATTTTCCGCTGCGGTTTGAGTTTGCGGCAGGGCTTCTTTAGTATCTTCTTTTTGATTTCTCGAAGCAAATATCTTATCGACATCAAGCAAAATATACAAATGCCCCGCACTTTCAACAACACCGTGAATATATTTTATATTGATATCGCCGAAAATTGGGTGAGGAGGCTGGATAGTATTACTTGAAACCCCTACAACCTTATCGATATAATCCACGACAACACCGAAAGTTTGCTCCTGTACGGTAATTATAACCATACTTTCAGCTTGGTTTTTCTTACGTGTAGCTACCGGAATATTAAAGAAAATACGAAGGTCTATAATCGGTATTATATCTCCGCGCAAATTATAAACCCCCAAAACAAAGGGCGGAGTATTCGGTACATAAGTAAAATTTCCCGCTTTCGCAATTTCTTTTACGCGCATTATATCGATAGCGTAATCTTTTCCCGCAAGCGAAAAAGTTACCATTTTAAAATCGAGTATCGTCATCTGGTCATGTAAGGTTTCGGAATCGCTTATCCCAGTCCCTACATTAGCTCTTATTTCTCTTATCTCTTTAGTTTCCGACATTCTATTGCTCCTCAAGTAAAAACTACCAAACGGAAGCTTCACGGCGTTCTCTTGCCATAAGTTCCTGCTTTAAACCGAGCTCAAGAAGCTGAGCTACATCTATTATCAACGAAACGGAACCGTCTCCTAAAATTGAAGCTCCCGCAATTCCGGGTGAATTTGTAAACTGGTCTTTCAGAGGCTTAATTACAACGTCTTCTTCACCTATTAAGCTGTCAACCATTAAGCCTACTTTTTTCTCTTCGGTTCCTATAACAACTATATAATTATAGCCGTCTTCATCGGTTTCCGCGGAATTAATACCGAATAAACGGTTCAATCTTAAAAGACTGTATACTTCATCTCTGACGTTAAAAACCTCATAGTTGTCTATTCTGTTAATTTCTTCCGGTTTTACACGATGACTTTCAATAACCGAAGTAATGGGAATTGAGTAAACTTCTTCTCCGACCTTAATTAAAAGACCCTTTATAATAGCCAAAGTAAGAGGCAATTTAATTATAAACCTCGTACCTACGTTCGGTTCGGATTCTACCGTAACCGTTCCGTTCAGTTTCTCAATATGAGTCTTTACTACGTCCAATCCCACTCCGCGGCCGGAAACGTTGGAAATTGTTTTACTTGTGGAAAATCCGGGTGCAAATACAAGCTGAAAAGCCTCTACATCCGTTAAATTTTTATTGGGATGAAGAATACCGCGCTCTACGGCCTTTTGTTTTACCGCTTCGACATCAATACCGTGACCGTCATCGGTAACTTCAATTACAATCATATTTCCTTCGTTGCTGGCCTTTAAAAGAAGCGTTCCCTGTTCAAGTTTTCCCAACTTTTTTCTCTCCGAAGGAGATTCTATTCCGTGGTCGAGGGAGTTTCTTACGCAGTGCATTATAGGGTCAAGCAAGTCTTCTACAACCGATTTATCAAGCTCCGTATCTTCACCTTCAATTACAAGCTGAACGTCTTTTTTCAAGTCGCGTGAAAGGTCGCGCACTACACGCGGGAAGCGGCTGAAAATCTGACTTATAGGAACCATTCGTATTTTCATTACGCCTTCCTGAAGCTCTCCTGAAATTCTTCCCAAGTTTTGAGCCGAAGACTTAAATTTGGTAACCGCCGCTTTCATGGAAGAATCGAATGAACCGAAAAGTTCTAAAAGGTCCGAGTACTCGTTTACCAAATCCTGTTTTATCGTATTGATATCGTAACCTTGCTGTATTTTTCCAAGATAATCCGGAATTTTATCCAGCAATTTTCTTGTTTTATCTTTATATATTGTGTTGGAATTTTGAAACCCGGAATACAAATCGCTGAATTCCATTGCGCTTTGGTTTAAAGAAGCCTTTGTAATAACGGTTTCGCTTACAAGGTTTAAAAGATAATCTATGCGTTTTGCATCTACGCGCAAGATGGAACCGGAAGAGTGCATTCCCCCTGAGGGGCCGCCCTGAGGGGCACCCTGAACGGCTTGAGGTTTTTTATCGGTTTGTTCCGAAGCCTTGGAAGCGGCTATTTCGGCATTTACCGCACTTTCCGTTTTCGATGCGGACGGGGCGGCTTCTTTTACCGGCTCTGCAAGTTTTTCTTTTTGAGCGGAAACCTGCCCTTCTTTTACATGTGCGGTTGCCGCCGCAAGAGAAATTTGCTCCGCATTTACGGAAAGCGTTACATCGCTTATAAAACCGGCTTTTTCAACGGCGTTTTTATTTGCCGAAGAAGATATAAAATAAACTACGGTTTCGTGAAAAACATCTTCATATAAGGCGTCAAAATCGGGAACGGTTTTTAAAACGCTTCCCTGCTGCTTAAGTGCGGCAAATACCTGAATACCGCCTACGGAATTCATCAAATTGGATTCATCGAATTTTACCGTAACCGCATAAAGGTTTTCGCCTTTTTGTACCGTTTCGTTCAGCTCTAAAATTTCGTATTCGGAAAAATAATCCGTAAGTTGTAAACCGGAGCTTGAAGGTGCCGGAGCCTGTTTGACCGGCTGTACGGCGGCAGGCTTTGGAGCCGCCTGTTTTGCCTGTTTTTGCGCTCCCTTTTTTTCAGGGATAAACGACCTGAGCTGAGCTACAATTCCTGAAACATCATCCGAATAAATATTTCTTGAAGCTCTCGCATTAAGCATAAGCTTAATAATATCAATCGATTTTAAAAGTATATCGACCGTTTGCCCCGTTACTTCTACAAACCCGCTTCTGATTGCATCAAGCAAGTCTTCCATGGCATGAGTAAACTGTGATAACTCAGTCATTTCAACGGTGGCAGAACCCCCTTTTAAGGTATGAGCGGCTCTGAATATTTCATCGATAGCATTGCGGTCATTAGGATTTTGCTCTATAACCAAAACATTGCTCTCAAGCGTTTCTACCTGCTGTTCGGCTTCACTGAAGAAATCTTTTAAAAGCTCTTCATTATTGATGTCAAGATAATCACTCATACTTATATTTTATACTATTTTAGAGATTAGTCAATATGTGAAAGGCTTTTTTTACGTTTTTATTGAAAAAACTTATCATAAATCGCTAAAAACCGTAGTCTTACGCAAAAACTAATATTTTATGTATTTTTTCCCGATAATATTAAAAACCGTTATAAATAATAGCCAATCTTATAGATTGACAATTATCGGTTAAGATTGTAAAATTAAGTATTATTATGTTTGCAAATGTAAAGAAACTGTGCTGTTTGACGTTTTTGCTGTTTACGGTTTTAACGGCACCGGCTCAAAATATATCCATTCCTCATTTTGAAAGCGTTAACACGTTTTACGGTATAGGTTCTTCGCCTTATATAGGCGCAAACTCCGTATCCGATTTAATATTAAGATTTTCCCCTTCACATATTTTGTATATGGATTTAAGTATAAATGCCGATATACAAAAACTGTTGAATTTTTTTTCTCCCGTTTCCGACTACCGCAAACCTGGAAAATTCGATTTTTTGGGAGCGTCCGTAAATTTTCCGCATATTAAAAACAATCTTCTTTCGGTAGGCGTTTTTACCGGTTTTTACGATTATCTGGGCTCCGATTCGCTTTTACAGGAACACATAAAAGAAAAACTGCCCGAACCGGATTTCAGAAAAAGATACCCCGCTTCGGCTTTCAGGCCGCAAAATACGGTTAAAGGAACAGGATTTACGGTTCACGGGGCGCTTAAATCGGGTTTTTATATGGGGCTTTATTCATATTGGAACGAAGAGTTGCGGGAAAATCTGAGAATAAGCGGAGATGTCCGTTTCGGCGGCAATTTCGATTTTTTTTCATTCGACTTTTTTGCAGGAGCGGCCTTGCCGCTAAAAATAAAGCAGTCGGAATTCAGAACCGGAATTACAATGTTGTTTAAGGCGGACGATTATTACGAATTCTTTACCGAAGCGGGAGTTGCGAAAATAAGTATTGCGGATATATCTCCGAATCTGTTTATGTCCAATTTTTACGCTTCGTTTGAAGCCCGTATAAAACATGATAAGGTTAATACCGCAATAGCTTGTTTTATATCTCCGGTATTTTTACTTCCGGCCGGCATAAACGACCCGGCTTTAAAAGATTCTTTTTTTACGGGGTTAAATACAATGCTTACTTTCGGAAGCCTTAATTTATATAATGTGGAAGGAGGGTTTTCCGTATTGGCAAGCGTAAACCCGCAAAAGCCGGCTCTGATTACCCCTTTTTCGTTTTCCATAAGCCCGTTTATTGCATTTAAGATAAACAAGATAGAATTCGATTGCAGAATTCCTATAAATCCTTTAATGTATAATAATTTAAAACAAATGTTTACAGGTCAAATTTCCATAAAGGCGGTGTTTTGATGAAAATTTTAAAAAAGCTGATAATTTTAACGGTTTTATTTACGGCAATAAGCGCCGCTTATACAGTTGAAATCGAAATTGCCGCGGAAGCGGGGAATTTCGCGTTCAGCTCGGACGGTGTTTTAAAAAAAATGCCCGATTTCGGCTTCAGGCTGATTTTGGACGAAGATTTGGGAAAAAACATTCACGGACGGCTTGCCGTAAGACGTACGCCCGGTTTCGGCAATTCCATATGGGGAAGAATAGCTTATGTAACCGATTCCATAAAAATTTCAATAGGCCCCGCCTTGGGCTTTTTAAATTCCAATAAATTTGAAAAAGATTTTATAACTCTTTTTCAGCCGGGCTTCGGAACTTCAATGTCGTTTAGAACGCCTAAGGGTTTTTTGGCGGAAGTGGATACGAATTTTGCGGTTCCTCTTACACCGGCAAAAACAAGCAGAATTTATTTGCAGGACGGTTTTTTCGAACTCGGTTGGAATTTCCCGAACATAACCGCATCGTTAAAGATTTCACAAAAAACAAAAACTTCCGTTAAAGATAATGATGAAATTTTTATTTCGCTTACGGATATGGGAATGTACACAATGGTATATTCAAAACCTTCACGTTTCAGAATTCCTTTAAATGTTTTTTTTAGAATTAACAGATATGAAAAAAGAGCCGGCTCTCTTTTAAAAGACAGTATAGGAAGTGTTGTTTTGGAAACGGGACTTGAACATACTATAAGCAGCGAAGTTGAATGGTTTGTAAATTTCGGCGCGGGCTTGTTCTCGTTTTCATTTGAAAAAAAAGGCGAAGCTGTAAAAGGGTTTTTCTTTAATACGGACGCGGGCGTGAGAATTTCCGTCGGCAGTTAAACAAACCCACGTCCGTTTATTTTAAGTTGCCGGTTTATAAATCAACCGGAACTTAAATTTTTAATTCTCTTTATCTTTTTCCTTTTTTGCTGAAACCTTCAACTCTTGCGGAAGCTTCAATCGTAAAGGGACTTCTGTCGCCCCGCTTTAAAAAGTGATACCCTAAACCGGCAATCATTGCGGCATTATCGGTACAAAATTTTAAAGACGGAAAAATACATTTTAATTCCGTATGCTCGGCAAGTTTTGCCCGCAATAGAGAATTTGCCGCAACTCCTCCGCCTGCAACAACGGTTTTAAGTCCCGTATCGATTGCAGCGTCTATAAGAGGCCGTAAAAGAATTTTTACCGCGCGCAGCTGAAATGCCGCCGCTATATTTTCATTTGTTTTTTCAAAATCTTTATTCCAAAAGCGGTCAAGCTGATTTATAACCGCCGTTTTTAAGCCGGAGTACGAAACATCGTATTTATGCCCTTCTTTGTGAATTATCGGCATAGGGAAATTAGCGGCCTTGGGGTTGCCTTTTTGTGCAAGTTTATCTATTACGGCTCCTCCCGGATAGCCCAGATTATAAAACTTTGCAACCTTATCAAAGGCTTCTCCCGGTGCATCGTCAATTGTCGTGCCGAGTACTTCAATATCGTCGAAATTATTTACTTTACAAATAATGGAATGGCCTCCCGAAACTAAGAGCCCCAAGTACGGATATTCTATTTCATTTTCCAAATGACCGGCATATAAATGCCCCAACATGTGATTTACCGCAATAAAGGGCTTTCCTGAAGTCCAAGCTAAGGTTTTTGCAAAGGTTAAGCCTACCAAAAGGGAGCCCATAAGACCGGGACGGCTTGTAGCGGCAATTCCGTCAATATCGTCTATTGTTAATCCCGCCTCGCTTAAGGCGTGTTTTACAGTGGGCAAAATCCATTCGGTATGTTTACGGCTTGCTATTTCGGGAACCACTCCGTTGTATATTTTATGAAACGGAATTTGGGTTGCAACAATATTGCTTAAAATTGTTTTACCGTCTTCTACAACCGCCGCCGCCGTTTCATCGCATGATGTTTCTATTCCAAGTATTTTCATAATTATAAAACCTCTTTTTTACCGGTTTTATTGAGAAGCCCGATTTTCTTTAGAAATTGTAGAAAACGAATAACCTTCTTTTATAAGCTCCGGGTACATTTCTTTAAGCAAAATTGCAAGTTGCGGTGTAAATATGTGTCCTATCATAATTGCGCTGCCTCTTGCCGAAGCTATTTCAAGTCCCTGTGCAATTTGCTTTTGCAAATGTTCCACAGTTTTTTCGTTATCAAGGAAAACCGCTCTTTCCCAAATTTTAAAATTCATTTCTTTTGCCGTTTTAGGCACAACACTTTTTGCCGTAGTTCTTGAATCCAAAAAATAAATATTTTTTTCACGGCAAAGCTCAAGTACTACCCGCATTGCATTTTCATCGGAAGTTATGAGCGAGCCTTCGTGATTATTCATTCCTGCAACCGGGGCAATTTCTTCGATGTTGGAAGAAACGATTTGTCTTATTTCTTCCGCGCTCATTCCGGGCTGGATTGAACCTTCTCCCGGGTTAATGTTTAAATTAACGGACTGCATAGGCTGATGTAAAATAAGCTCCTTACCGGAAGACCGGATTCTTTTTGCGGCTTCCGCAGAATGGGCAAGCCTCGGCAATACCGCAATAGTACACGGAAACGGCAAGTCTAAAAAAAGCTTCAGCTGTTCCAAACTATGACCTGCATCGTCAAATACGAAAATAAGTCGTCCCTTTTCGGGAAGTTCCGGCAAATCTTTTATGGGGACATTTCCTTCATTAGCCGTAAGCTTTGCAATGCTTTCCGTTTCGGAAGGTTTTACCGGTTTAGGAATATCTTTAGGGGGCTCGGGTCTTGGCTCTTTCCCCGCACCGCCGGTTTTAGGTTTTTCCGTTTTTTCGGAGGGTTCGGACTTATGGAGCTTTGCAGAACCTTCAGACTGTACAGGTTTTTCGGAAGTTGCCGGCTTGGACGGTTTATCCGCCGTTTCCGTCCTATCTTTTTTTACGTTATCTTTGAGTTTTTCATTTTTGTTTTCCGAAAGAGGAGATTGTATTTCCTCTTGCCTTACGGAAGGTTTATTTTCAATTCCGTTTTGTGTACGGCCTGAAAAATTTTTTCTTTTATCCTGTTCTACCGCAGGTTTTATAAATAAAAAAACGGCAATTAAAATAATACAGACGGCAAAAAGCCCTGCCGCCAAACCCGTATAATTAAGGGTATTTTTTTTTGAATTTTTCCGTTTTGTTGATTTTTTAGCCGCCGTTTTTTTCGGAGAGGCTTTTTTTGAACTTTCTTTTTTTTTCGCCATAGCCGGAAAACAGAATAAACCTTAGTTTAAAATTTGTCAACAGGGAAATCAATTTATCAAAGACATAGAAAAATCAATGCGGAGTTTACGGGGTATTCAGCTTTTTTAATACCATAATTTCTTTCAGACTGCCGGTATAAGGCTTTTTATTATCGTCTAAAAAAGAAAGAGAACCGTCTTCATTTTTAAAAAAGAATTCGGAAGGCACATTGTTGGGAAAATATAAAACAATTACTCCGTCCTTTCCCAACAGCCAATTACCCTGTATTATTTTCGGTACGGCGGAAGTCCGTCCGCCCGCTTTTTTAAAAAGTAAAACTCTGGCTGTTTTATCGGCCTTAAATTCTACGGAATAAACCGAAATGCCGCTTTTTTCGGCAGGAAATTCCGTAGAATAAACACCTAAAAAAGCATCTTTATAAGGCTCGGAAGGTTCGGGTTCGGGCCCTGCACTTGGAGCGCTTTTGCACGAAGATATTCCGCTTAAAAAAAATACGGTAAAAGCGGTTAAAATTAAACCCTTTAAAAGTTTTATTTTCAAAACTTATTCCGCAATAACTTCGGTAACTTCGGGGAACATATCTTTTAAAGTCTCTTCCACTCCGAGTTTTAAGGTATAGGTAGCCATAGGGCATGAGCCGCAGGCACCTTTTAAGCTTACAAACACTTTTCCGTCTTCCGAAACCGAATTAAGCTCTATATCCCCTCCGTCCGCCTGTAATCTCGGCCGGATTATATCTATTGCTTTTTGAAGTTCTTCTTTAACCAACATAAAATTCTCCTACAATTAAGTTTTATAAAAACAAATATATAAAAATAAGGCTCTAAAGGCAAATTTTATAAAAAAAATTTAAGCAATTCCCGTAGAACCGTATCCTCCCGCGCCCCTTGCCGTATCGGAGAGTTTTTCTTTTTCCGTAAATTCGGCTTGAACGACGGGAGAAATTACCGCTTGAGCTATGCGGTCGCCCTTTTCTATTTTAAAATCTTCGCTTCCGAGGTTTATAAGCAAAACGCAAAGCTCTCCTCGATAATCGGAATCGACGGTGCCGGGCGTATTTAATACGGTTATCCCGTGCTTTAAAGCAAGTCCGGAACGCGGACGTACTTGCAGCTCCATGCCTTCAGGTAGTTCTACGGAAAGCCCGGTAGGTACGAGATATCTTTGCATAGGCTTTAAAATAACGGGCGTTTCAATATATGCGCGTAAATCCGCTCCGGCAGAACCTTGTGTTTTATACTCCGGTACGGAAGCCTCTTTTTTCAGTTTAATAAAAACGGGAATTGACATAGAGCTTAGTTTAACACATTTTTAATTTTAAATCTAGAATACAAAAAGCGATAAAATACCTGCCCTGTTTACAAAGCTGTAGACATAAGTTTAAATGCGAACCCTTGACACAAACCGTTTTTTTGCATTATACTTTTAAAGAGGAAAACGTGTGAAGTTATCAAAAACTTATTTAGAATCTGTTGCCGCAGATGAGCTTTTACGGCTTGCAGAAATATACGGGCTGTATGTTCCGAAAGGACTTAACCGTAATTTTATAATTGAAGAACTCTTGGAACTTGAAGAATACGGTGAAGACGAAATTTCTCCGCACACGGGAAACCGTAAAAAGAAATTTTATGAAGAAGAACCTGACGATGACCCTAAGAAAGTTAAATTGTTTAAAGGACTTCCGTCTTCTTACAATTCTACGGAAATACGGATACTTTTAAGAGATCCTATGTGGCTGTTTGTTTTTTGGGATTTTTACAGACCGTCTTTTAAAACTATAACCGAAGATATGCAATTCGATTCTTTTATTTTACGCGTTATGCTTTTTTATGAAAATAACCGAAGCGAACCTTATGATTATTATGATATAGATATAAGCAAGGAAGATACGGGAAGATATATTTTTCTTTCTTTTGATGATGTTTTGACGCGCGTAAATCTTTGCGTACGGTTTTCGGACGAAACCGTTAAGGTTTTAGCGGAATCGAATTTTATTCACCTTAACCGAAAAAATATCCCGAATGCTCTTTGCCTTCTGGAAAATAATGTTAATACGGTTTCGGCTCTTTCAGGTATTTCAATTTTAAAAAAGAGCCATTTTAAAAATTACAGACAAGCATTCCGCGATAATAAAGATGAGGAGGAAAAAAGTGAAAAATAATAAATTTGTTTTTATTTTAGATGCTCATCTTCCGTATATACCCAGCGAAGCGGACGGCGGAATTGAACAGGACAGACTTTTTGATTCTCTTTCGTATACATATTTGCCCGTTATAAAAATGTGTGAAAATTTAAAAAAAGATACTCCGTTTAAAATGGGTATTGTTTTTGAACCGGCTCTTTGCGAAATGCTTGCAGACGTTTTTTTTCAAGAGCGGTATAAAAAACACATTGAACGTAAAATTGAATTTGCAAAAAAAGAATTGGAACGCTGCGCAGGTTGCGAAAAAACCAAAAAACTTATTCAATATAATTTAAAGGTATTCAGCGACGATAAGCGCACCTTTGAAGATTGCGGCGGAAATATTTTAAAAAAATTCGATATGCTTTCAAAAGAAGGATATATAGAAATATTGGCTACAACTGCAACCAGTTGTTTTTTACCGTTTTTTGAAAGTATGCCTGAAGCCGTTTCGGCTCAAATTGAAATGGGGCAGATAAATTACAGAAAGCATTTCAGCTCCATACCTTCGGGATTTTGGCTGCCCGCTTTGGCTTACTGCGAAGGTTTGGAAGAAATTATCAGAAGTTACGGTTACAGCTATACTCTTGTAGAAACAAGAGCTTTTTTGCTTGCCGATAAGGCTCCTCCCGCAGGGATATTCGCTCCGGCCGCCGCTGAAAACGGCTTGATTTTTTTAGCTTCGGATGCACCCGCATGCCGTTCGGTTTACGATAAAGCCGATTCTTTTTCTTCAAATCCCGTGTACATGGACGTTGAAAACGATGTGGGATTTAAATTACCCGAGAAGTACCTTGCCTCCGTGTTCGATACGTCAAGGGGCAGAAGACCTATAGGTTTCAGATATTGGGCAAAAGACGAAGATGAGTCTATATATGATATAGAAAAGGCTCGGGAACAAATTGAAATAGATGCGAAAACTTTTGTAGAAGCAAGAATTTCAACATTAAATTCGGTACGGGATACAACTGTTGTTAGAAGCCCGGTTTCCGTGTTTATTTGCTCTTCCGATTTTTTAGGGAAAAGATGGTGCGAAGGAATTGCTTGGATTGAGCGTGTTTTTAAATTGATAAGCGAAAGCGAATCAATAGAAGCCGTTTTACCCGAACAAGCCGCTCATATTTCAAAACAGGTTTATACCGTTAAACCGTTTTTTTCCTCTTTATTTGATTCCGGATATGCCGCAGAACTTTTAACCGGTAAAACCGATTGGATGTATAGATATATGCTGAAGATGACGGAACGTATGATTAAACTTACGGAAATGTTTCCCGAAGAGGGAGGCTTAAAAGAAAGGGTTTTAAATGCTGCTGCCCGGGAAGTTTTTTTAATGCAGGCATTTTACTGGCCATTTTACGGCGCAACAACGGAATTACAAGAATTTGCGGAAAACCGTTTTTTAGAGCATATTAAAGCCTTTACTGTAGCCTACGAATCACTCGGAGCGGACGCTCCCGATGCTAAATGGCTTTCCGAGCGGGAACATAAGTATCCTATTTTTAAGGAAATCAATTACCGCTCTTTTTGTAAAAAAAGGTAATTTTTTTTAAAGAGTTATAAAAAGGGATATGAACCTTCTTTGCCGGACAAAGCGGCGCGGAGGGTTCATATCAAGCTTTAACTGTTTTATCCCTTTTCCATTCGGGTTTTATTTTGTTTTTAAATACTCGTTTATAGCGGCGGCGGCTTTTCTTCCTTCGCCCATTGCCAAAATAACCGTTGCGGCTCCGAGAACAATGTCTCCGCCCGCCCAAACGCCTTCGATTGAAGTTTTTTGGCTTTCATCTACAACTATGTTTCCTTTTTTGGTAACTTCCAAACCGTGGCTGGTTTGCGCCATAAGCGGGTTTGAGTCGTTACCCAAGGCTACTATTACGGCATCTATTTTAATTTGATGTTCGGTACCCGGTTTTGCAACAGGTTTACGTCTTCCCGATTCATCAGGTTCGCCGAGCTCGTAATCCAATACTTCAATTGCACAAACCTTTCCGTCTTTATCGCCTATTATTCTTGTGGGGTTTTGCAAAAAGCAGAATTCCACACCTTCTTCTTCGGCATGGGCTACTTCTTCTATACGGGCAGGCATTTCCGCTCGGGTACGGCGGTAAATACAGTATACTTTTTTACAACCCAAGCGATAACCCATTCTTGCGGCGTCCATCGCAACATTTCCGCCTCCTATTACCGCCAATGTTTCCGCTTCGTAAAGAGGAGTATCTGAGTGTGAAGCATCATAGGCTTTCATCAAATTGGCTCGAGTTAAATACTCGTTTGCACTGAAAACGCCTATCAGATTTTCTCCTTCTATTCCCATAAATTTCGGTAAACCTGCCCCGGTTCCTATAAAGGCCGCATCAAAGCCGTCTTCTTTTAAGAGCTGTTCCAAAGTTTCCGTTCTTCCTACTAAAAAGTTGGTTTTAAATTCGACTCCCATTTTTTCGAGGTTTTCAACTTCTTTTGCAACAATTTCTTTAGGCAAGCGGAACTCTGGTATTCCGTATACCATAACACCGCCCGTTTTATGAAAGGCTTCAAAAACGGTAACGGAGTGTCCGGCTCTTCGGGTATCGGCGGCTACGGTTAGACCGGCGGGGCCTGAACCTATAATCGCAACTTTTTTCCCCGTTTCGGGAGCAATTTCGGGTACGGTAATTTTATTATTATTTCTTTCCCAGTCGGCGACAAAGCGTTCAAGCCGCCCTATTGCAACCGCCTGTTCGGGAGATTTTAACATTTTTCCTATAGTACAAAAGGCTTGACACTGCTTTTCCTGCGGACAAACACGGCCGCAAATTGCAGGCAAAAGATTGGTTGTTTTTATAACATCAACGGCTTTTTTATAATCGCCCTTTTGAATTTCCGCAATAAATTCCGGAATCGGAACACCTACGGGACAGCCTTTTACACAGGGGCGGTTTTTGCAGTTTAAACAGCGAGCCGCTTCAACTTCCGCCTGTTCGTTAGTATAGCCAATCGCAACTTCGTCCATAATAGCAGCCCTCTTATGAGGGTCGAGGGTAGGCATATCTTGCAACGGAATTTGAGTTCGCTCTTTCGGAGTTAAGGTTTTATCTTTTAAATCATTCCAAAGTTTTTTCGCTTTTTCGGAAAGTTCATCGTAAGTTAAATGTCCGGCACGGTTTTCACAATTAGTATTTTCCATCATGTTCCCTCTTAATTAAAAATACCTGAACGGCATTTATGTTTATCCTGCTCTTCGCGTCCACGGAAAGCCCTCATTCTCATCATCATATTATCGAAATCAACCTTATGCGCATCGAATTCGGGGCCGTCTACACAAACGAATTTTACATCATCGCCTATCGTTACGCGGCAGCCTCCGCACATTCCCGTTCCGTCAATCATAATTGTGTTAAGGGAAACCGTAGTTTTTATTCCGAAAGGACGGGTAGTTTCCGCACAAAATTTCATCATTATGGGAGGCCCTATTGCAAAAACCTCATCCGGCGGTGTTTGACTTTCGCAAAGTTCTTTTAAGGGAACGGTAACGAGAGCCTTTCTTCCATAAGAGCCGTCGTCGGTAGTTATTATAAGTTCATCGGCTATAGCCTTCATCTCGTCTTCAAAAACGACCAAATCCTTATTTCTTGCTCCGATAATAACAATAAGTTTGTTTCCGCAATTTTTGAACGCTTGAGCGATAGGATACATCGGAGCAACCCCGATACCGCCGCAAACGCAGGCTACAGTTCCGCACTTTGTTATATGCGACGGCCTGCCGAGAGGTCCTAAAATTGCAGCAATGTAATCTCCTACATTTTTACTGCAAAGTTTAATTGTAGTTGCTCCTACGGCTTGGATAACAAGGGCTATCCAGCCTTCATTTGCATTAGCGTCCGCTATAGTTAAAGGAACGCGCTCGCCGAAATCGGTATCTATCTGAACGATTACGAATTGACCGGGATATCTGTTTTTGGCAATTTCCGGCGCTTCAACCTTAAGATAGAATACTTCAGGCGAGTACTGCCTTTTTTCAAGTATTTTGTGCATACCTATACTCCTTAGTATATTCTATAAAAAAATAATGATTTATACAATACTTAATTGTCAACAGTATATCAAATTTATCTAAAAATTTCAACAGTAAAATTAAAAATATATAGAGAAGGTCTTATTTTAAGCAATGCTATCCCGCAATGCTATCCCCGCATTGCTTAAAACAGCTTAATGCGTTTGTAAAACGGATACACACTATTACAATGTATGTTTTTATTTCATTGCAAGATTTACGGGAAATAAACACTTTCCCAATTTGATAATTGCGAAAGTGATGATTTTATATGAAGATTTAAATTAAAAAATAGGGAGCCGTTAAAAATCGAATTTTTAACGGCTCCCCAGTGTAAAACTTAAACATTAAACGGCTACATAAAAAGATTTGTCGCCGGCACGGAAGCCTTCCAAAGAAGAGTCTGTTCGTGTAATTTGTTCTGGTATGTCAAAGTTTCAACCCTTAAAGGCTCGGTATTTTTACGGTTAATTTTAATTTTTTTAAGTAAATTTTTCATTTTCAACTCCTGTTAAGTTTTATTTAATGTATCAATGCAAAAGTTTTTATACTCTTGCAATTACGTTATGAAAATAAGATATAAAAATTCCCGAAAAAAGTCAAGTAAATTTATACGAAAATCAATGTTTTTTATGCAATTTTATTGAAATATTTACCGTTTTTTACTGTTTATTACATAACTCTTAAATATTTTATATGTTTTGGAGCTTTTATATACTTGACTAAAATCTTATGTTATAATATTATTACCCGTAAGGTATTAAGCTATAACTGAATTAAATTGTTAAGCGCATTTATTTTAGAGTATGCTTTATACAATTTAAGGAATAGCTTAATGAAAAATACGACAATCAAACCTGTTTTTTTTCTGACAGGTATACTATGTTTAGCGTCTTGTGATAACCGAACGGCATTACAGGTACCCGGTTTTATAAAAAATAACGGTACGGTTTCATTGCAAATGCAGCAAGTTCGGAGAAAAGAAACTGCCCCGACGTATAAAAAAATAACGGATAAAGCTCCCGATTATTTATCCTCAGCCGACAGTAAAAAAAGAAAAGAAATTCTTTTTGAAAGACTTCTTAATGCCTGTTTGCGTTATGAAGATGATGTTTATGTAGGAGATTTAGGTATAAGCTGCAGTAACGATAATCCCGAACATAAAAGACTGTATGAAGAATTTTTAACTTTTTATCCCTTTGTTTTTCATATAATTGAAGACGGAGGAATCTCAATTAATTATAAAGCTCAAAATAATGATGAACTTGATAAATACAAATTTATTTACAAAATAAGTAAAAATTCATTTGAAGAAAAATTTAAAAAATTTGAAAATACTTTAGAAAGATTTTACGGCGTTATGCAGGAAGGTATGGACGATGCGGAATTGAGCTTCGTTATTTACAGAGAATTGCTTAAAAATACGGTATACAGCGACGGTTCCGTACATTCATCGGACGCATTGGGAGCCCTTATTGACGGAAAGTCCATTTGTCAAGGTTACGGATTAAGTTATCGAAGGCTTATGAACGGTATCGGAATAGAAACCGAAGCCGTTACTGGCGCTATGATAGGATACCCTGAAGGGCATATGTGGAATAGAATTAAACTTAACGGTAAATGGTATAATGCTGAACCTACATGGGACGATAATAAAGCCGGAAATGTTTATAGACAGGACGACTGCTTGGGGCGGTATTTTTTAACTTCAGATTATAAATTTCATAACGAATTAAACCATCCGTATGTATTTTCTGAAGAATATCCGGAATTGCCTGCCGCAGATGATAAAAAATATGACAGCGATTCTCCGGTTTTCCGCAATAGCGATAAAAAAAGCAATATTACATATCATAACGGATATTGGTATTATTTTTTAGATACCGATAGAAGCATATATAAAAGCAACTTCGACGGAAGTGAAAAAAAAGTATTGTATGTAAAGGAAGAAATAAGTATAAGAAATCCTGAATTGCACAGATTGGAATTCGGAACGGATAGAATATATTTTATAGATTATGTAAAAGGGCACTATTATTTGCAATCCGAAAATGAAAAATATCGTATATATTCTATGGATTATGACGGTGCAAATCTTAAAGAAGAAAAACTTTTGCCCGAATTCAGAGCTCCTTTAAAACCCGAAAGCGATAAGCCCTTACAAAAAAGAAGCTGCGTAGCCCTCAGAGGCGAAATAGCCTTATCAAAAATAAAGGATGCATATTTTCACGGAACGGAAAATTATTTTAACCCGCAATCGGAGCAGCGCAAAGAATTTATCAATACTATTAAAGAAGCTGAGAACTTATTAACAACCGAGCCGTCGGACGGGGATAAGGCCGCTTTATTATATGTAAAGCTGCAAAAAATGCGAAAAGAATATACAATGCCCCAAACCTGTTCCCCTTAAAATATCGACTCGAAACGAATTAAAGGCTTTACTGAAAACTTAAAACGGTTTTCCGTTTTTAAGACTTTCAGTAAAATCCGAAAATATTATTTTTAAAAGTTATCCGTTAAAAATTCTTTATTTGTTTGCAAACCTTATCTATTGCACAAAATTAAAACTGTGTATATTATAATTAAATGAAGAAAACAGTATTTATTACAGGGGCTTCGGGAACTATGGGTGAGGAAGCCTTAAAGCAAATAGCCGAAACCGATAATTATAATATTACCGTAATTTTACGGCAAAAAAAGAAAAATTTAAAACTTGCAAAGAAACTAAAAAAACGGTACGGCAAAAATGTAAATATTATTTTCGGCGATTTATCGGTTTTTGCCGATTGCGTAAAGTGCACTGAAAATGCCGATTATATAATTCACTGTGCGGCAATTATTCCGCCTGCGGCGGATCATAATTCCGATGATGTATATAAGTCCAATTATTTAGGCACTCTTAATTTAATAAATGCGGTAAAAATATCTCCTAAATGCAGCGAGGTTAAATTTATTTACATCGGTACCGTTGCCGAATACGGTAACAGAACTTTTAAAGCGCCTTGGATACGTACGGGAGACCCCTTGTTAACCTCCGCCTTTGATTTTTACGGAGCGACCAAGGTAATGGCCGAACGTGAAGTAATCGAGTCGGGATTAAATTCTTGGGTTTCGCTTAGGCAATCCGGAGTTTTATATGACAATATAATGATGAAAAATATGGACGACGGTCTTATGTTTCATACTTGTTGGAATACTCCGATTGAATGGGCAACGGCTCGCACTTCAGGGCTGCTTTTAAAAAATCTTTTACAAAAAAACGAAGACGGTTCTCTTCCTAAGGAATTTTGGAAGCGGGTTTATAATATAGGAAACGGAAGCTCCGCCAGGGTAACCGGCTATGAGACTCTTGACCGCGGTTTTAAACTTATGGGAAGAAGTGCAAAAGATGTTTTTAAACCTAATTGGAATTCTCCTCGTAATTTTCATTGCGGCTGGTTTTACGATTCAAAAATATTAAACGAATATCTTGATTTTCAATACGAAGGCTTTGAAGAATTTTTTAAACAACTCGATAAAAAATTTTGGTATTTTAAACTCGGAAAACCCTTTCCGTCTTTAATCCGTAAATTTGCAATAGAACCTCTTTTGAGAACCTGCAATGCCCCTATGTATTGGCTGAAAAATAATTTTGAGGGAAGAATAAAAGCCTTTTTCGGCTCACGTGAAAAATTCGAAAAAATTCCGCAAACTTGGGAAAACTATCCTCTTTTGTGCGAAAATAAAAATCCCGAAACGGGAGAATATTTGGATTATAGTTCCATAAAAGATGAAAGCAAAGCAGCGCAATTTCTTTTAGCTCACGGCTACGATGAAACAAAGCCGGAAAGCAGTCTTAATATTGATGATATGAAACAAGCTGCACGGTTTCGCGGAGGAAAATGCTTAAGTGAAGAAATGATTCCGGGAGATTTATATACCCCGCTTGAATGGGAATGTTCTTGCGGACACAAATTTAAGGCAACTCCCTTCCTTATTCTAAAGGGAGGACATTGGTGTCCCGAATGTGCCGTTCCGCCGTGGAATTTCGACGAACATGCGAAACACAGTAAATTTTATGCACAAATTTGGTACAATGACCATGAAGAAAATGAAAACAATTTTTATGATAAAAATTGTTTTAAGGATATTGCAGGTCTTAAATAAACCGTCGGGAAGGCTTTCTAAAAACCTTTATTATAAAACCCGAATAAATAATGCTTACCCTTACCTCTGTTCTAAATCTGCGATATAAGGTTACAGTCGATTTTAAACAAACTCCAAAGCAGACGGAACTTTAACTTCCGCCTGCTTTGAATTCATTTTGCCGCCCGCCCTTAATAATTGAATAATCCTAAAATTTATTGTATACTCAGTTTTAAACCGCAAGGGTATATAAAGGGTTTAATATAATGCAAATCACAAACTGTAAAAAAAATATTCCGTTTTTTGTGCCGTCTTTTTCCGAAGAAGAAGAGAATGCCGTGTGTCGAATTTTAAAATCCGGCTGGCTTACTACCGGGAAAGAAACCTTGGAATTCGAAAATGAATTCTCGGAATTTACGGGGAGTAAATTTTCTCTTGCAGTTAATTCGGCTTCAAGCGGTTTAATTTTGGCTTACGATGCGTGCGGAGTAAAAAGCGGCACAAAAATTCTTACAAGTCCTTATACCTTTATTTCAACGGCAACCTCGGCTCTTCATTTAGGAGCGGAAATTGTTTATGCCGATATTGAAAAAGATTCATATAGTATAGCTCCTGAAAAAATTGAGGCGGAATTAAAAAAAGATAAAACTATAAAAGCCGTTGTTCCTATCCATATTGCGGGAAATGTTTGCAATATGAAAGAAATAAATTTTCTTGCAAAAAAGTACGGTGTTGCGGTTATAGAAGATACGGCTCATGCTTTCCCTTCAAAAACTGAAGAAGGATATGCAGGCACTCTCGGTACTTGCGGCGTTTTTTCTTTTTATGCTACAAAAACGCTTACTACCGGCGAAGGCGGAATGATTTGCACAAACGATGAAGAAATTGCAAAAAGAATCCGGCTTATGCGTTCCCATGGAATTAACCGTACAATTTGGGACCGCTACACCGACACTAAGGCTTCTTGGAAATACGATGTAACGGAAGCGGGCTGGAAATTTAATCTGCCTGACATTCTTTCCGCTATAGGAAAAGTTCAGCTTAAAAAAGCTCTTTTATTTTATGAACGGCGGAAAAAAGTTGCCGAAAAATACAATAAGGCGTTTTCGGATAATCCGCTTTTTATTCTTCCGCCTGACGGAAACGGGAATGCATGGCATTTGTATATTTTGCGTTTAAACCTTGATATGCTGAAAATTACACGCGATGAATTTGCCCGCCTCTTACAGGAAAGCGGACTTGGAATTTCCATGCACTTTATTCCGCATTTTGAAATGACGTATATAAAAAAACGGTACGGGTTAAACGGTGCCGATTTTCCTGAAAGCCGTTTAAAGTATGAGCAAAGTTTAAGTTTACCGTTTTATCCTTCAATGTCAAATGAGGATATAGAGTATGTTACCGATACGGTTTTAAAGATAGGGGAAGCTAATAAGCGTTGAACATGTGTAAAGATTTTGTTTCGGATTTAACGTTTGAAAAAACGGAGTATGCTCAAATTATACGCTCTTTCGATACGGATTCCAAATTGCTGGGGATAGAAAAACCGGATTTGCCTGAAGGTTATGCTTTTTTTTCGGCGGAAGATATTGTAGGGAAAAATTCGGTTTCTTTTTTTGATTCGGCTATTCCGGTTTTTGCCGAGGATAAAATAGAGTATGCGGGACAGGCTGTAGGGGTATTAACCGGTCCCGATAAAAAAATTCTTTCGGAACTTGCGCCTCTTTTTAAAATAAAAACTCAAGCCGCTTTAAGGCCGAAATCTCAATTTACTTTTGAAGAAGAGGTAAAAAATTATTTCGATTATCCGACTATAGCAAAAGAATCTTTGTCATGCGGGAATACCGAAAGTATTTTCGATAAAAGCAAAAATATTGTTTATTCTACATTTTCTCTTAAACAAAAATATCATTATCATGCGGAAACGGCATGTGTAAAAACAAATTGGAATAAGGGGCGATTGGAAGTTCATATTGCATCTCAATGGCCTTTTCATATTTTAAATTCGGTATGCGATGTTTTGGCGGTTTCTAAGGGGCAGGTAAATGTAATACTTCACAATGAAGCGGAATCTCTTGACGGAAGAATTTGGTTTCCCTCTCTGCTCGCAGCCCAAATCGCTCTTGCGTCATATCTTACAAAAAAGAATATTTCGATTCAGTTTACACGTCAGGAAGATTTTTTATATACTGCAAAATCTCAAGGTCTTTTAATACAGCATAAAACCGCCGTTTCAAATTCGGGTTTAATTGAAGCTATGGATGTTTCCGTTATTGTAGATACCGGCTCATTTAATCCTTTTATAAATCAAATATTAAAGCAAATTACGGTAACCGCGGCGAGCCTTTACCGATTGCCTTCTTACAGTATAAATGCCGTTGCGATTAAAACCAATTGCGGTCTTACCGATTTATTCACCGGTTGGGGAGATGCATATATAACGGCCGCCTTGGAAAAACATATAAACGAAATTGTAAACCAGCTTAATTTATGTCCGATTAAGTTCCGCTTGGATAATGCTTTGCGCACGGGTCAGGCAAGAATTTGCGGAGTTAAAAATGATGAAGAGTTGTCCATAGAGAATCTGTTTAAAGCGGTATGCTCCACAAGCGATTTTTATAGGAAATACTATGCTTATCGCTTGATAAATACGGGGAGAAAAAACCGGTATGACGGAAATTGGAGAGGTATCGGAATTGCGGCGGGGCTTCAATATAACGGGTCCAATATTCTTGTAAAATCGGGAATGAATTACAGTGCGGAAATTACGTTGACTATTGACGATAGGGTTATTGTTAAAGCGGAGCCCGTTTCGGACAGTTTAAAAAAAATATTGCGTAAACAAATTGCCAAAGAGCTTGAAGCAGACGAAAACTCGGTTATTTTTTTGGGCGGCAGTACCGACGAGATGAGTATTACGGGAGCTGCTACTTCTTCATGCGGTATTTCCATTATCCCCGAGCTTATATCGAAGTGCTGTACCGGAATTAAAAATCAAAGGTTTAGAAAACCTCTTCCCATTACCGTAAGTAAAACATATAAGATTACAAAAACTAAGGACTGGGATAATACGCTTCTTAAAGGAGTTCCTTTTATTTCAATGACCCCCGCCGTTTGTGCCGTAGAGCTTGAACTGAACCGCAGCAATTATTCGGTGGAAATAAAGGGTATTTGGTTTGCATGTAATCCGGGTAAAATTTATTCAAAAAAAATGGTTATGCACAATATTCATAAATCTATTGCAAATGCAATTTCTAATATATCGATAGAAAAACTTCAGGAAAGAAATATCCTTCCGTCAAGATATAAAATTCTTCCTACCGGGCATATCCCTCCAATTAGGGCATTTATTATCGAAAGTGAGCTGAAAACACGCGGTGTAGGAGAGCTTGCGGAAGGATTGGTTCCGGCTGCATATATTTCGGCATTAAATCAAATTATGATTAAATACCGCCGTATAGATACTCTTCCCGTGTTTACCGAGGATATTTTTAAAGCTTTTGCAATAAGTGAGGAATCCGATGAGAATTAGTTTTAACTTAAACGGAACAAATGTACAAATTGAAGCCGTAGCCAATGAAAGGCTTGTTTATGTCTTACGCAGAGAATTCGGTCTTTTCAGTTTAAAATCCTCATGTCTAAACGGCCAATGCGGTTCATGTACCGTGCTTATGAACGGTAAGCCGGTTCCCTCGTGTCTTGTGCCGGTTTTTAAGGTTGAAGGTGCGGAAATAATAACCCTTGAGTATTTTAAAACCACCGAAGCTTATAAGGTTATAAGTGCCGGTTTTGACCAGGCCGGAGTTGAAATGTGCGGATTTTGCGATGCGGGTAAAATATTTTTTGCTCACTCTATTTTAACTTCCGGCCTTGACGCTTCGGCACAAAGTGCGGAAGAAAAAATACGCAGGGTTTATTCCAGCTCGATGTGCCGATGTACAAGTTTTGAGGATTTATTTTCCGCAATTACACGTATCGGTAAATCTCAAAAAAGAAAATAAATTAGCCGGAGAAAGTTATGGAATCTTTGACAAAAAAATCAAATATATACAGGGCTCGCTCTTTGCAGGAAATGCAGATTATGCTGAAAAATATTTCGGGAGTTGTTCCTATTGCGGGGGCTACGGGGTTTTTAAATAATCAAACCGGCGATATTATCGATTTACCTCAACATCTTTTGGATATAAATCAAATACCGGAATTAAAGGAAATTTTTAAAACGGAGCGCTATTTTGAATTCGGGGCGGCGGTTACTTTAAATGAAATTTTGGATTTGGGGAAAAAAAATATACCGCCCGTTTTATATTCCGCAATAGAAAAAATATCCAATAATTCGCTTCGCTATCTTGCTACAATAGGCGGAAATATTGCAAATGCTGAAGCGAGCTCAGGTACGTTTTTGCCTATGCTTGCTCTTGATGCAAAGTTGGAAATACGTACGGGTGAAGAAATAGAGTGGGTGCCTTTTGCAAAATACATAGATACAAGTTACAATGAAAAAAGAAGCTCATCTTATGTAATAACGAAAATACGTATTCCCAACGAATCGTGGACAAAGAATTTTTATGCGAAGCTCGACTCTCATTATAATTTGAGCGAAGATGCCGCATCGTTTTTATTTTTAATTAGAATTCAAAAAAATATTTTATCCGAAATGCGGCTCTTTTTTTCTTCTAATCGGCTTATCCGTGAAAAAGAATTCGATAATTTACTTTTGGGCAGGAGTTTGCCTTTGCCGCATCGTGAAGTTTTAGGTATTATGGAAAAAGCAAAGCAAATTTTTACCGTAGATAAATTCGGCTCGGATTTTCATCGTACTTATTTTTTTAATTTGCTTGAGGATAATCTTTATAAATTAACTTAAAAACCGGGAAGTCCGTATAAGGGACGTTATTTGCCGCCCTTATTTATTTTTTAGACTTTTCCGGAAACTGAGCGATAATAACTGCGGTAAATAAGACGGCGCAGCCTAAAAGTTCTTTTATGCTTAATATTTCTCCTAAAAAATAGTAACCGGCTATTGCACCGAATACGGCTTCCAAACTTAGGATAAGAGAAGCTATTGTAGGGTCGGTGTTTTTTTGAGCTATCATCTGTAATGTATAGCCTATACCTGACGAAAAAACTCCCGCATAGAAAATCGGAAACCAGCCCGCTGTTATGTTGCTCCATACGGGTGTATCCGCAATAAACATTGCCGCCGCAGATAAGATTGAACAAAAGGCAAATTGCAAAAACGACATATAAACTGGGTCTACTTTTTTGCTGAAATAATCTATAGATAAAACGTGCCCCGCCCATACGAAAGAGCTTGCAAAAATAATTAAATCGCCGTAACCTATACTGAAACCTTCTTTTATTGTTAAAAGGTATAAACCTATTATTTCAAAAACTACGCCTATCCAGACAAGTTTTCGTATTTTTTTTCCAGTAAAGACTCCGAATAAGGGGACAATTACTATGTACAAAGAGGTAATAAAACCTGCTTTTCCTACCGTAGTATACAATATGCCGGTTTGTTGAAATGTGGAACCTAAAAAGAGAAAAAATCCGGTAACAAGTCCGCTTAAAACCGTGTTGCGTCTTTTTATTTTACAAAGGGGCTTTTCGTTTTCCGCAAGGATTTTTTCTCTTTTTTCGGTAAGTTTTATCACTGCTGCAACAATCCCAAGTGAAATAAATGCAAGTACATAACGTCCCGTCATAAAAGTAAAAGGTTGAACATAATCCATTCCCGTGCGTTGAGCAACAAATGCGGTTCCCCAGATAAACGATGTCAGTATGAGCATTGCATTTCCCGCCGCCTTATTTTTATTCATAAAAAAATCCCCTTAAAAAATTTAATTCCGTATATATAGCTGCAAATAAAAATACCGAATAACCTTTTATAAAAATCATTCGGTATGTATTTAAAACCCGTTTTAAAATTTAGAACAGACTGTCATCGGCCGGTTTACCGATTACTTCCGGTTGAGGAGCCGTTTTTTTCTTTTCGGAAGGCTCTTCTCTTTCTTTATTTTCCGTGTCCGATGAGGTTGAAGAATCGGAGCGTGCGGCGGCGGCGGCTTTTTCCTGAGCTTCTTTTTGTTCTTGCGTTTTTTCTACAAAGCTTGAAACATAGGGCCTTCCGGGAAAGAGCTTTTCCCGCAATTCTTTTTCGATGTTACGCGTAAGCTCAATATTTTCTTCCAAAAATTTAACGGCATTGGGGCGACCTTGTCCTATTTTATCATCTCCGTAAGAATACCATGAACCGCTTTTTTTAATAATTTCCTGTTTAACGGCCGAATCCAAAAGGCTTCCGTAAGGACAAACTCCTTTTCCGAATTGTATTTCCATTTCGGCTTTTTTAAAAGGCGGGGCTACCTTATTTTTTACAACTTTTACCTTAATTTTATTTCCCCATGCTCCGTCATCGTCTTTTCCGAGAGTTTCGGTTTTTCTTACATCAAGACGTACGGACGCATAAAATTTAAGGGCATTTCCGCCGGTAGTGGTTTCAGGGCTTCCGAACATAACACCGATTTTCATTCTTATTTGATTAATAAAGATAATCATACATTTAGATTTACTTATAATCGCAGTAAGTTTTCTTAAGGCCTGACTCATAAGGCGGGCCTGTAATCCCATGTGAGAGTCTCCCATTTCCCCTTCTATTTCCGCTTGAGGTGTAAGGGCGGCAACCGAGTCAATTACTATTATATCTACGGCGCCGGAACGTACCAAACTCTCGGCAATTTCAAGGGCTTGTTCTCCAGTGTCGGGCTGCGAAACCCAAAGCTCGTCGATGTTTACGCCCAAAGCCTTTGCATATTGAGGGTCAAGAGCGTGTTCGGCATCTATAAAAGCCGCTATGCCCTTTTGTTTTTGAGCTTCCGCAACGGCATGAAGAGCTATTGTAGTTTTTCCCGACGACTCCGGTCCGAAAATCTCGATAATACGGCCTCTGGGGTATCCGCCTATCCCTAGAGCTTCGTCCAAAAGAATACTTCCTGAAGGAATTGAATCGATATTTCCTATTGCAGGATTGCTGCCGAGCTTCATTAAAGAGCCCTGTCCGAATTGTTTTTCAATTTGAAGTCTCGCCGCTTCAAGAGCCTTTAATTTGTCTTCGGTATTTGCGTCCGCAGGCATTTCGTTTCTTGTTTTTGCCACAATAATCTCCTTATGTGTAATTTAAATTTATTTTCCGCCCTTACACTATTATTATACGGAATAAAAAGGCTTTTGTATATTTTTTTTAAAATCTTATAAAAATATTTATAAGCGGTTCGTATTATATAAAATTCAAAGCTAAAAAGCAAGGCTGAAACTTATAAGGAAATAATTTTCTTTTCGATTTTGAGGTGATTTTCATCTATAAATTTTAAAAGTTAATTTTTATACGGCTTTCTTTTTCCATACTTTAATAAAATGTAAAAGAATGATATAATATAAGACATCTCTAAAACTCGATTATATTTTAGAGGTTATCCGGATTATTTCTAAAACTTAAGTTATATTTTAGAAAATTCCTATACGTCGGGAGGGGATAATGTCTATCGGAACAATAGTTACTTTAATGCGGGAAGGTATATGGGTAGTTTTAGTAATTTCCGCACCTATTTTAATTGCGGCTCTTTTGGTAGGGCTTATTGTGGCGATTTTTCAGGCTACAACTTCAATACAGGAACAAACCCTTACCTTTGTTCCGAAAATTTTTACTATACTCGGAATGCTTGCCCTTTTAGCGGGTTGGATATTTGCCGTTTTACGCGGATATTTTATTTCGCTGATGGATTTAATTCCTCAGCTGGTACGCTGATTGTTCGGTTATAACTTTATTTAAAGGCGTAAAAAATGCAGCCCTTAGGTTTTATTTTAAATAAAGAGCCCGTTTTTTTACTTGCGGCGGTCCGTATTTTTGCGATGATAATGACCTCTCCTCTTACTTCTATGCGGAATGTTTCGCGTATTGCTAAAATAGGGCTTGCAGGACTTACCGCCTTTACGGTTTCGCCCTATGCCTATCCTGCACTTACGATTCCCGACGCTTTTTCGCTTGAATACGCTCTTTTGCTTTTAGGCGAGGGGTTAATCGGTGTTTTAACCGGTTTTTTTATAAGTATTCTGTTTGCAACTTTCAGCACGGCAGGACAATTTTTTTCATTTCAAATGGGTTTCGGCGCTTCCGAAGTTTACGATGCCCTTGCTCAAATTGAAAACCCCTTAATGGGACAATACTTCAATTTTGTTGCAGCCCTTGTTTTTTTGCAAATTAAGGGCTTTCAAAAGCTTTTTTTAGGCGGAGTAATGAAAAGTATAGAATATGTAAACTGTCTTGCTTTTTTACAAAGACAGGAGCCTCTTTCAAATTATTTTTTAAACGCTGTAGGAAATCTTTTTTTAAATGCTATTATAATTTCGCTTCCCATTATGGGAACCCTTGTTTTAATTCACGTTACAATGGGGCTTTTAACAAAGGCGGCTCCTCAAATGAATTTATTGTCGGAAGGTTTTCCTATTACGATATTAACGGCATTTTTAATTCTTACAATAGCCTTGCCGTTTTTTATAAACACATTTGAAATTATTTTGGAAAACGGGTTATCCGCATTTTGGAATTTATTAAGCGGTTTAGGAGGGGCAAGGTGAAAAGTGCGGACGGTATTCTTTTGTATAAAATCTGTTTTGACTCCGAACTCGATTACTTTAATAAATTAATCGGATTACAATGGTTTGCCGCTGAAGATGACGGTAAAACGGAAGACCCTACCGAGCATAGAATCAGAAAGGCAAGGGAAGAGGGGCGCGTTGCGAAAAGTCAGGATTTAAACGCTGCGGTAGTAGTTCTTTTTCCAGTAATTGCTCTTATTATTTTGGGTCCTTATATGTTTAAATCCCTAATGCAGGTTATTTCTTTCTTTTTTGAAAGGTGCACTACCGAAAGTCTTTTTAACGGAGCTTGGTTCGCCGTATTTCTTAACTACTTGCTTAAAACCGTTTTTCCGATTACCATAATTGCAATGCTTGCAGGTGTTATAAGCAACATTATTCAAAACCGCGGTTTTTTATTTTCGGCAAAGCCGATTCAGCCTAATTTCCAAAAAATAACGCCCAATTTCGCGCGTTTTTTTAAGCGGGCTCTTTTTTCATCTGAAGGGCTTTTTAATTTGGCAAAATCGCTTTTTAAAGTAGTAATTATCGGTTTTATAGGATATCTTGTTATAAAAAGTAATATCACTACAATGATTTCCATGCTGCAAGTCGGCTTTGCGGATTCGGTTTTTTTTATTGCAAAGACGGCTGCGAAAATTTTAGCCTTTGCCGCTGCGGCATTGGTTGTATTGAGTATCCCGGATTATATTTTCCAGAGAAAACAGTTTTTAGATTCTTTAAAAATGTCGAAAACTGAAGTTACTCAGGAATACAAGGAATTGGAAGGCGACCCTATGATAAAGTCGCAAATAAGCAGACAAATGCAGGCAATTTTGAAAAAAACGGGAATAAAAAACGTGCCTAATGCCGATGTGGTAATTACAAACCCGACTCACTATGCGGTAGCATTGCAATGGAAGCAGGGAGAAATGCCTGCCCCTATGGTTATTGCAAAGGGTACGGATACGGCTGCACAAAACATAAAACGCATTGCCCGCGAACACGATATACCTTTAATGGAAAACGTTCCCTTAGCGCGGGCCTTATATGCAAATGTGGATTTGGGACAGGTAGTTCCCAATGAATATTATACATCTCTTTCTATTATTTTTATGAAAGTTTATGCAATGAAGGGGAAATCCCCGGGAGGACTGACGGAATAAATGGCTGATAATAAAATTATAAAAGATATTCCGAATGTAGCGGTCGCTGTTGCGGCGCTTCTTATTGTTTTTATGATAATAATTCCGCTTCCTACTTCGCTGTTGGACTTATTTATGGCGGTTAACCTCATATTCAGTTTGATGATATTGCTGATTGTTCTGTTTGTAGATAAGCCTACGGAATTTACGGTATTTCCATCTCTTTTATTGGTTTCCACGATATTCGGACTTGCTATAAATGTTTCTTCTACGCGCCTTATTTTAACCCTAGGCTCTAAATTTGACGGAAAAATGATTGATGCCTTCAGCTCCTTTGTTATAGGTTCCGGCGGAAATCAGGGCTTAGTGGTAGGTTTGGTAGTTTTTTATTATTTTAATTGCCGTACAAGCCTTTGTTATAACAAAGGGTGCAACCAGAATTGCCGAAGTTGCGGCACGCTTTGCCTTAGATTTTAACAATACGCGCAGTATGTCGATTGAGGCGGAATATAATGCCGGTATTATAACCGAAGCGGAAGCCCGTAAAAAAAAGGAAGACTTACAAAAGGCTACGGATTTTTACGGGGCAATGGACGGTGCAAGCAAATTCGTTTCCGGCAATGTTAAAATAGGAATTTTTATGACTATATTAAATATCTTTGCCGGTTTAATTATAGGCATGGTATTTAGAAACGAAGCTTTCGGCAATGCGGTACAAATGTATACGCGCTTTACGATAGGCGACGGGCTTTTAGCCCAGCTTCCGTCGCTTTTAATTTCGGTTGCAACCGGTCTTGTGGTAACTCGTTCAGCTTCTACCGGTTCTTTCGGAAGCGAGGTAACAAACCAATTTTCTCAAAATTCGAAAATATATTATATCGGAGCCGGAACTCTTTTGCTTATGGCGATACTGCCGGGCTTTCCTTCAATTATCTTGATTATTCTGGCACTTGCTCTTGCATTTTTGGGTTGGCGGTTGCAAAAAACGCAGACACTACGTATGCTTACCGAAAATGAAGCAAAGGCGGCAAAGAGCGCTTCCGAAAAGGCTTCAAAGCCGGGCGGTGAAGATTCCAAAGCGGTAAATCCCTTGGACGACCTTTCTCTTCAATTCGGCTACGGACTTTTACCTCTCGTTGACGAATCTAAGGGCGCAGAGCTTTTAGCCCGTGTAAAGCGGATTCGTCAGGAAATAGCCCTTGAAATAGGGCTTGTTATGCCCATTATCCGCATTATGGATAATGTAAAATTGGACCCCGATGAGTATTGTTTTACCATTCAGGGAACGGAGGTTGCAAGAGCTAAAATAAGAATGGGGGCATATCTTGCCGTAAATCCCGGTAATGTACAGGACGAAATTGCGGGCGAAACAACCGTAGACCCCGCCTTCGGACTTCCGGCTCTTTGGATTTCCGAAGAAAATAGGAGCGCTGCCGAACGTGCGGGTTATACGGTTATAGACCCCCCTTCTATTGTTGCAACGCATTTAACTCACATCATAAAAACACATGCGGCGGATATTTTAACTCGTCAAATGGTAAGCGATATTTTGGAATCCGTTAAAAAGACCAATCCCGTTGTTGTTGAAGAAATTCAGTCTAACCAAAAATTCAGCCTCGGCGAACTGCAAAAAATTCTGCAATGTCTTTTGGAAGAAAACGTTTCAATCAGAAACACGGCGGCAATTTTGGAAACCATTGCAGATTACCGCCGTTTAACGGGAGATGTGTATTTAATTGCCGAAAAGGTTCGTCAGAGACTGGGACGGCAAATAGTTCAGCAGTATATAGATAGCGATAATACGCTTAGAGCTTTTATGGTTGACCCCGTATTTTTACAAACCGTAATTGAAAGCAGAGTGGAAACCTTTAACGGACCTATGCCTGCAATAGATACGGAACAAAAAAAGGCTTGGCTCCGTTCGGTACAAACCGCATATAATAACTTTAATTCACAATTTATGGGTATTGCGGTTATTCTTGTACCTGAAGAAGGACGTCTTTTAATTAAGAAACTTATCGAATACGAGCTGCCTATGGTTCCGGTTTTGGGAATCCCGGAAATACCTAAGAATATTTCGGTAATAGGTTTGGGGAATATTAAACCGGAAGAAAAATAATGCGTCCGTTAGATTTTAATCCGGTATTTTTAAATTTACGCTTAAAGTTTATTTTAAAAAATATCGGATTAAAAAAAGAGAAACTCATTTTTTCTTTAAACCCCGTACGGATAAAATCAATGTAAAAAAGAGATTTACTTTTTAAAATATAAAAATCACTGAAATATCGTGTATTATCTTCAAATAAAACCGGTACGATTTTTGCCTATGTTTAAATGCCATTACAGGCATAATAGGAGAAATCGAAAAATGGAATTTACTGTAGATAATTTAAATATACTTGCGGAAAACTACAAATCGGCAAAAACGCAAAACTTACGCGATGAACTGACTATGAAAATTTTTACGGTTATGTACTTTAACTTGGAAAAACTGGGAGTTATTATCGGCGATGAAGACAAGCGCAACGACTTTCTTTTAGAATTTTATAAAAAAATTCCTAGCACTCTTAAATGTTTTAATCCCAACTTTTCATCATTTAAAACATATTTAATTACAAGGTTAAAGTATGCCGCTATAAATTTTATTTCGGAATTACGGAATGCGCGTATCAAAGAAGAAGTTTTAAAAAGTGAAGAGCAATATAGAATGAACATTATTGCCGAAGATTTGGAAAATGAAGGGTATTACACTTTTTACGCAAGTGAAAACACTGTTCCTTATAAAAAAGACGATATGGGAAAAAACTTTAAAGAAGTTTCTCTGCGTACCGTTTATGCAGGTATGAATATATACCAGAGAAGAATATTTTTGCTGACTTGTAAGGCTTGTTTATTTTTGGACGATAATATGATTAAAAAAATATCTAAAGAGATAAATATGCCTTTCAGGCTTTTATTCGATATAGTGCACTCTTTTAAAAACGAATGTGTGCGCTGTAAAGAAAATATTAAAGAAATAAATTACAAGCGGAATAAATATTATATAAAATTAAAAGTATTTGAAAATCTTTTAAAAATAACCGAAAAAGATTATCAGTCGTATGCGAAATTAACAAGGTCGTATAAGGCAAATGTCCGGTTTTTTTATAAGACAAAAGAAATAAGCGATAAACAGGTAAAAGGACCCAGTAATGCGGCTATAGGCAGGCGGCTTAATTTGGGCAGGGGAACGGTCGATAAAAATATTTATACTTCGCTTAAAAACGGAATTACCGCCAAAAATACGGGAACGTCTTTTTAAACTGTTTTATAGGGAATTCAATTTTAATCTTGCTTTTTTTTAAAAAAACTGGTATATTACGCCCGGAGGTACACAATATGTTTTCAAATAAATGGGTTGCTTTTGGTGTAGGAGTTGCCGCAGGTCTTGCAGCGGCTTCAATTATACGTACTCCTGTATTCCGCAAGGCTTGCGCTTCCGTTGTAGGAAAGGGAATGCAGCTGAAACAGGAAGCTGTAGCTTTTGCGGAATCTATAAAAGAAGATGCGCAGGATATTGCAGCGGAAGCCGAATATAATCAAGCAAAAAAAGCCTGATAAGTTTTTAGCTTACAATGGAAATTACCGTTAAACATTCTCTGCCGGGAAGAATCAGAGTGCATTATAAACGTTCTGGAATTTCGCCCCGGCAGGCGGTTCTTGCGCAAACTTTAATTGCGGTTCAGGAGGGTATTACCGATATTCAAGTAAACCCTAAAACCTGTTCTTTTTTAATTTATTACGACCTCAATATTATCTCGGAAAAAGAAATCATCGCCTTATTTAAGGTGCTTTCCGACAAGTATTTAAACGATGAAAAATTACTTGCAGCGGTTGCGGAAATACCTTTTACGGAAAGTATTTTGGATATTTTAGTCGGTACGCTCTTTGATGTTGTATTACGCTCTTTCCTTCCCATGCCGATACGCAATTTATTATTATATAAAAGCATATTACCCCGTATTTTTAAAGCGATACAATCCGTTATAAACGGGAAGTTTTTCAGTACCGATTTGCTTGATGCCGCGGCTCTTACGGCGGCAGTACTTGACGGTAAGATATCTACCGCACGTTCCGTTGCTACCTTGCTGGATATGGGCGAAGAAATAGAAGAGCTTACCCGCAGACAATCATACAGCAATTTAGCTCAAATCCTTCTTATTTCCAATGAGCCGGTTCATCTTGTCGAAGGAAGTGAAGAACGCAGTATTCCTGCTTCCGCCTTAAAAAAGGGCGACTTTATAGTTGTCCGTGCGGGCAGTCAAATTCCTGCCGACGGTAATGTGGAAAAAGGTGAAGGTCTTGTAAATCAGGCAAGCATCACAGGGGAATCGTTGCCGGTAGAAAAAACCGAAGGCTGCATCGTTTTTGCCGGTACAATTCTTGAGGACGGCGAACTTTATATCCGTGTACGCAGCGCGGGAACGGAAACCAAGGTAAATAATATTATTTCTATGATTGACCGCTCTCAGAGTTTAAAAGCCGCCGCACAAAAACGCTCCGAAAAGCTTGCCGAGCAAATAGTTCCTTTTAACTTTTTACTTACGGGTTTAACTTATTTATTTACGAGAAATATTTCAAAAACCATTTCCACACTGATGGTAGATTATTCTTGTGCAATGAAGCTGGCGGCTCCGATTGCCGTTCTTTCGGCAATGAAAGAAGCTGCCGAACAATATATTTCCGTTAAAGGCGGAAAATTTTTAGAAGAAGCCGCCTTGGCCGATACCGTTATTTTCGATAAAACCGGAACCCTTACTTATGCTGAACCCGTTTTGGCGGAAGTATATGCGTTTGAAGGGTTTAAAAAGAATGAAATACTTAAACTTGCGGCCTGCCTTGAAGAACATTTTCCTCATCCGCTTGGACGAGCCGTAGTAAAAGCTACCGAAAATCGGGGGCTTACCCATCCGGAGCGGCACGCAAAAGTAGAATATATAGTTGCTCACGGAATAGTTTCCACATTAAAAGGAAAAAGACTTTGTATAGGAAGCGCTCATTTTATTTTTGAAGATGAAAAAGTTCCGCTTACCGAAAAAGCTCTTTCCGTTCAAAAAGTCGCTGCGGAATCGGGATACTCCCTTTTATACTTGGCCGTTGACGGAAAACTTGCGGGTATTCTTACAATAGGAGACCCCGTGCGTGAAGAAAGCGCTGCGGCTGTAAAAGAATTAAGGCAAACCGGTATAAAAAAATGCGTAATGATAACCGGCGATGCCGAACAGGCTGCGGCAAAAATTGCTTTGCAAACGGGAATAAACGAGTATTATTCTCAAGCCCTGCCTGAAGATAAGGTAAACTATGTTCAAAACGAAATAAAATCGGGAAACAAGGTAATAATGATAGGAGACGGCATTAACGATGCCCCGGCACTGTCCGCAGCGAATGTAGGTATTGCTATGGATAACTGCTCCTCTATTGCAGGCGACACTGCCGATATAGTTTTATCGGGCGGCGGAATTAAAAGTCTTGTTACCGTGCGCCGGTTGGGGCAAGGTTTATTAAAGCGTATAGAAAACAACAACAAACTGATTATAGGAGGAAACTCTCTGTTGCTTTTCGGCGGAATGTTCGGTCTCATATCTCCGGCGATGGCGGCGGTACTGCATAATTCGCTTACCGTAACTATAAGCATTAAGGCTATGCAAAAAATTTTAAGCGGAGAAGAAAAGTGATTACGAGTTTTTTCCCGGGCAGAATACGGCTTAGAGCCGCAGTATTTAAAGATGAAGAAATTACCGCCGCCGCCGTTTCGATTTTAAAAAAATTCCCCGCCTTAAAAAACATTGAGCATAATCCGCTTACCGGCAGTATTCTTTTGGAATATAACCATTCCAAGGTTGATATAAATCAATTAAAACCTCTTTTGCCGGTTTTGGAAAAACTGAAAGACGAAGCGAATATTTATTCCGAAGATAAAAAGGTTAAAATACTTTCAATATTAAAAGATTTGGATAAAATTCTTCCTATAGAAACAATATAAATACCGACGGTATAATTTAAACTGAAAAGATTGTATATATGTTGTATACGTGATACAATGTTTACAGATGAGGACGTGTATTTATTCTGCATATTCAAAAAAAGACGTTGAAATGCTTTTATCTCAAACGCACGATATTTGGGATTTACAGGTAACTTACAACAGCGGAGCTATTTTTGAATTTTTAGAAAAGATTAAGTGTGATTTCCTTCTCTTTGATGTTGAAACCGGAGGTATGTTTCCCCTTGAAGCATTGGATAAATTAAAAAATTATTTCCCTATGCTTAATGTATTTCTTATCGTTCACGGCGGAGCCGAAATTTTAAAATTGCAATTTTCGAAATATTTAATTTCCGGCATTTTTGATTTACCGCAAGACTTTTTATTTATCAAACAATATATAGAAAATTTTTTTTCCGATAAAGAAAGCCGTAAGAATCAAACCGTTTTAATGAATATGGATAAAAATACTGCGGATATAATAAATTCAAACATTATCGGTAAAAGCCGAGCGGCAGCCGCCTTAAAGGAATTTATTGTAAAAGCTTCAAAAAACGATTTTCCCGTTTTGCTTTTGGGCGAAACAGGTTGCGGCAAGGGTTTGGTTGCCGAGCTTATCCATAAGCTGTCGGCTTTTAAAACTAAAAAATTTATGCCTATAAATGTCGGCTGTATCCCCGAAAATCTTGCAGAGTCGTTTTTGTTCGGAACTGAAAAGGGGAGCTTTACCGATGCTGAAACAAAAGACGGAATATTTGCTGCGGCAAACGGAGGTACTATATTTTTAGATGAAATGGAGAGTTTATCGCCGGCCGTTCAGGCCAAACTGCTGCACGTCCTGGAAACAAAGGCTTTTTGCCCCGTAGGCTCTATGAACATTAAAAAAACCGACTTTAGGTTAATTTGCGCTTCAAACGAAAATTTAAGAGAGCTTATAAAGAAAAAGCTTTTTAGACGGGATTTATACTATAGGCTTGATGTTTTGCGTTATGAAATTCCTCCTCTCAGAAAACGTAAAGAAGATATTGCCTTGTTGGTTAATTATTATTTAAAAAGTACGGGAAAAAGAATTTCTTCAAGCGCAATGGAAAAACTTTACCTTAATAACTGGCACGGAAATATACGCGAACTGAAAAATTGTCTAAACAGAGCCTGCTGCAAGGCGTCGGATACCGATATTATTACCGCCTTGCATATAGAATTTTAAATTTTTTATTCGTTTTCGGCAGGCTTTTGGCTTTGATGAATACCCTTGCCTCTTAAACACACTACTCCGTCTTTTATTTGAATTTGTCCTAAAACGCTTACCGGCCTATCGGGGTCTATTTTTGCGACAAATTCGCATGAAACGGTTACCACACCTTCCAATTGCTGTTTTGTATCATAACCTACTAAAAGATTAAAGACGGTGCTGTAAGAGCCGGATTGAATATTTGTAGGCATTCCCTTCCATACTACCCAGCAATCGAGATAAAGCAGGGGCTCTTTACGTACTTTAGAAAATTCATAAAGGTCTTTTATACTGTCGAAACCCGGCTCTTCAAGATAATCCATTAAAAGACGGGCTTTTTGTTTTATGGAAAACGAAGCATTGGACGAAAGCAGGCGGTTTATTTCCACTTGAGCCGCATTGTCGCGGTGCTCTTTAAAGTAGGATTGCGCATTTGAATAAGCCGAAAGAATTTGGCTTTCGGTAAGGACGTATAAAAACGTGCCTTCCATATCGACGGCATATTTTTTTTCGTTTGAGCTGAGTTTAAAATCGTCCATATTGGCTCTTTCGTTTTCGGAAAATTTACGTGTTTTGTAAATATACGGAACTATAACGGATATTGAAACGGCTGCAATTAAACAAACCAGAGCAACCGCTATTCTTTTCCCTCTTTTTTCCTCTTTCATGGGATTGGGATACAGTTTTTTTATTTTACCCGATTGGACAATATCTCCTATTTTTTCAGGAGAATTATTATTTCGGATAAAGCCCAAGCCTTTTTGTGCAAGTTTATAGTTGGGATTATATTCCAGGGCAAGAATATAATATTGAATGGCATTTGCGGTATCGCATCTGCGTAAAAACATTACGGCTTCTGCAGCAAGTAAATCGGGGTCGGTAGGTTTAATTTGTCTTGCCCGCGAAAAATAATCCTTTGCTGCGGGAATTTCTCCGGAATATAAATAGGCAAGTCCGAGATAAAAGTGGAAGGTAAAAGAATCCCTATAGTCCAAAACATGACGTTCAAGAGTGGAGATTACTTCGTTATATTTCCGCTTTGCAAACAGTTTTTTACCCTGGTCGATTACTGAAAGAGCCATTAGTTATTCCTGTATATCGTTTATAGCACTATCGGCTTGTTTTGTCAAATCGTCTATGTATTCATCGGAAACTTTGTCGGGGTCGGCTTCCACTTCCGCTATTTTTTCAAGCAAAGTTTTTATATAAGTATAATCTTTTAATTCTTGAGAAGACATTTGTTCCGGAACGGGCTGTACCGGTTCGGGCAAAACCTTTACGGTTTCTTGAACTTCCGTTACGGCTTCTTCTTTAGGTTTTTCATTACGTCTTAAGTAGTCGTAATAACCTATGAACATACTTACGGTTAAGGTTTCGTTGTTTTGCAAATGAGCTTCGGGCCAAACAAAAAGCAAGGCCGAATCGTTATGAAAATATTTTGTACTGAAACTGCGCCCCTGTACAATAGGCGGAATCCAGCCTACACTTTGAAGTCTGTCCCAGTTTGCGATATAGATATTTTCAACCTGCGAAGCGTCGGTATGGTTGATTAAAAACAGACAGGCAGCGTCCGAGTTGGCTGAAATAACGGCGGAATCTTTTTCAAATTTGGGTTCCAGTACGGTTTCGCGGAAAATTCCGGTACGTAAATCGGTATAAAGCGGAATACGTCTGTTTTCTCCCAAATTAGTATCGAATATGGCTTTTAAGGCTACATCGGCATAGGTTCCGCAAGTGTTTTCTATAGCGGTTTCAATTTTTAAAAGAGGCCCGCTTGTGCCGTATGTTTGTGCCGTAAAAGACAGTTTTTGAGTAACGTAAAATTTATCGGTAAAGTAAAAAATTATATTTATAAAGTCATCGCCTTGTTCTATTTTAACGGGTTTACCTATTTTCTTTTTCAGCTCATAAATTTTTTTGTTGTGCAGAACGTAAAACTTATTATCTCTTCCTAAAGAGCGGTCATCGTAAAGAGGCATATATAGCCCTTTTCCCCGCGGAGAAAGACTGTATAGGCAAAAATGCCCCGTTGCGGCGAAAACTTTAAGTTTTAAATTCCCCGAAATAAGTTCATAATCGGTTTTTTGCTTTGTATAACCCGATGAAATACACAATATCGATATTAAACTTATAAAAAAATCTTTTTTTTCATTTTTTATTTTCCTCCAATAATTGGTCGTACATACTTTGAAGCTGTTTTGCCTTTTCACGTAGGGCTTCAAGCGCCGCACGTTTTTTCTCGGCATCCGCATAGTCCGCTTCCGGAACTTCTCCGTTCATTTTTGCGGCATAATTGGGGTCAAGTTTGGCAAGCATAGCTTCCAGTTCTTGGTTTTTTAATTCAAACATAACCAATTTATCGTATAATTCTTCGTTTTTCTTTTGCTCCATTTGAAGTTTTTCGGCAAGCTCTGCAATTCTACCGTCGCGGTTTATTTCTCCCGCCTGTTTTTGGTAAACGGCTACGGTTTGTTCATAATTTTTCTTTGCCTTTTCATATTCTTCCGAAAGTTTTAAAAGTTCTTCATGGCTTATTTTTAACAGCTTTAACAATTCGTCCTGTGTTGAAGATTGGTCTATGAGGGCTATTTTATATCGTGAAGGCTCCACCTTTGCGGACGACGGGTAATCGATAATAACGCGGGAAAAAATGGTACGCGCATCTTTTAATCTGCCCGCCATATAGAGATTTTCGCCTATCCAATAATAGGCCGAAGGAATTTGTCTATGCCCGGGATAACGGCGCAAAAATCCGTATAAAATATTAATTGATTTTTCATGTTCCGCACAAAGACAAAGTATTCTTCCTTGCTGATAAATAACTTCCGGAGCTTTAAGACTGTTCGGAAATTTTTGCAAAAAAAGAGCCGTATCGGATAGGGCTTGCCTGTAATTTTTTGCGGAAGCATTCGCCATAATCAACCAATAGAGGGCCTCATCGGAGGTTCCGCTTGAAGCTTCAATTGCTTTTTGAAAGGAAAAAACCGCAGAAGACCAGTCGGAACGGGCATAAGCGTCAAGCCCCGAAGATAGGTAATCTTTATAAGTTTGAGAAAAAAGCTGCACACACAGTGCCGCAAAAAAAATTAAAAAAACACGCTTTTTCATATTCTTAATTCTCCCGAAAAAAATGCCGAGCCGGAAACTATAACTTCCGCACCTGCTTTTTTTACCGTTTCAATATTTTCGGAATTAACTCCGCCGTCAATCGAAATCAAATATTTTAAGTTTTCCTCTTTTTTTATTTCTTTTAAGACGGAAACTTTTTTTAAGCAATAAGGAAGAAGTTTTTGTCCTCCGAACCCCGGATTTACGCTCATTATCAATACAAGATCTACGATCGGTAAAATATTCTCTATAATACTTATCGGCGTTGTAGGCACAATACTTATACCCGCCTTCATTCCATTTGCTTTAATATCGGATATGAGTCTGTCGGTATGAACGGAAGCTTCCGCATGAAAGGTAAACCAGTCTGCCCCTGCCGCCGCAAAGTCCTTTACAAGATTTTCAGGATTATTTACCATAAGATGAACATCGAAGGGCAAAGAGGAGCACTTTCGGATACTTTTTACTACCGGAGCTCCGAAGGTTAAATTAGGTACAAACTGTCCGTCCATTACGTCGATATGAACCCATTTGCCTCCGTTATCTTCTATATATTTTAACTCGCTGCCGAGTTTTGAAAAATCCGCGCTTAAAAGCGACGGACTCAATATAAAACTCTTATCCATAATGTATATATTATCAAATATTTTCAGATATGTAAATACGGTATTTAAGGCTCATATTAAGGGAAAAGATTTATAATAAATTGTTATTTTGCTTTAAACCCCTTGACATAAAATTGAATTTACTGATATAATTTGAACCTGTTGACAGGGGGATATAGCTCAATTGGTAGAGCGCTTGCATGGCATGCAAGAGGTCAGGGGTTCAATTCCCCTTATCTCCATTTAAAAAAGGGCTTTCGGTTAAGATGCCTGATTTAGTTAAGGCGGTTAATCTTATGGATTCAACAACTGAAATAGATCTTGACGAACTTCTCAAAGATGTAGTAGTGCCGGCTAAAGGCGGAACGGGTACTGTTTCTATGCCCGATTCTCAAAATTTTTCGTTTAATGAGGATTCTAAAACCGTATTTCCGGAAATTAAAACAGGCGGTATAAGCAAAGATACAATGTTTTCCAATGCTCCCGAGGCAATAGGGGAGCGGCGGCGCGATGCAAGCGAAGTGGACCTTGCTTTAACTGGTTTTGAAAAAATCGAAAAATTTTATGAAGATAAACCTCATACTCTTTTTGATTCTTCCGAATTTTATAAGACTGTTTTAAAAGGCGAGGGTGAAAATGCTCAAAGGTTTCATACCGCTCTTACGAAATTTTTAACGGCGACGGACCCTAAAGACCGAGGCGTTTTTAAACAACAGGTGGAGTCGGCTTATTGGAATTTTGTTTCGGAAATGGTTACAAAAATAGCTTCGGCTAAGGCTTCAAAAGAAAAACAATATGCCGTACGCTACGGACTTGTTCTTCCTACCTTATTGACAACTTCCCAAAAAGATTTGTTTGCAAAAATTATCGATGAAAATTCTTATTGTGAGGCCGTTTATTATCTTGACGAGTGGTTCCGCGAAATAGGCTGCGGTAAAATAAGTCCGTCCGCTACGGATGAGGTTAAGGTTTCAAAAAAAGATGATAATTCGCGTTTTAATCAGCTTTTGGAAAAGGCGAAGGGTAAATTTCAAACGGCGGAAAACTTGCTGCGTGCGAAATCCGAAGAAATAAGCAGGTTTGAAGATTCCATTAAACAGTATATTTCGGAGATATTTTCTCACGATATTAAGGGCAATATAAGCGGAGTAAAGACGGTTTATAGCGAAAGCCAAAAGCAGCAAATAGGACAGGTCAACGAGCGGCTAAAAAAACTTTTAAATTTGGATAAGGAGCTTCAGCGTTTTTATGAGGAATATAAAGAAGCGGACGCCGATGTAAGAAGTTTAAGAGAAAAAGCCGATGCAACCGGAGGTGAGGCTACTAATGTTTCGGGGGCAACCGGAGAATACGATACCGTCAGGCAGATGGCAAAGATGACTTGCGGAAGAAAGGGGAATCATTTTCCGATTTTATCCCGTGAGTATTTTCGTTCCACTTCAAATGATGTAGGTACTCGTGAAAATGTTTTGAGGGAGCTTCGCTGGATTGAAAGTATAGATGTACAGGCTTATTGCAGGCAATATAAAAATCAATTAAACCGCATTCCTCCGTTTGTAATTTTGCTCCCCACTTACGGCGATATAGGTTTTTGCTGGGAACCTTTTGACCGTTATAACCGTGTTACAAGCCGGGGTCGTATTGCGATTCCGATGTATCCTAAAAGTTTGAGGGTTTCGCTTTTAATGGCAATTGCCGATTTACGTTGGCAGGTTGCAAAAGAAAAGGCTTCATACTATTGGATGGAAGAAGGCTTAACCGGAAATTATTATCAATGGTTTCAAAATCAAAAATTAAAAGGCGATATAAAAGAGTATTTTATTCAAGATTACATTACGTGGATGGTTAAAGAAAGCGAAGGCATTCAAAAAGTAGACAAGGAAGTGCGTGAAGTCTTTTGGAGGTATATGCCGTTTTCCGATGCCGTAAAGGCAAAGTTAAAAGACAGAGCTCTTGTTTATCAGGAATTATGTCAGCGCGATTTAAACCGCCAAATGTCGGACGGGTATTAAAATGGCAAAAAGACAATTATTTTTATTCGGAAGTAAACTGTGTCCCGATTGCGGGCCTGCAAAAGGATATTTAGAAAAAAAAGGAGTTAAGTTCCGTTATTTTGACATTACCGAAGACCTCGGTCATTTAAAATTTTTGTTAAAATATCGGGACGAGCGAGCCGAATTCGGTGAGCTGAAGAGGGAGGGGAAAATCGGCATTCCGTGTTTAATGGTTGGGAACGGAGAAGAATTTTTCTTTGATGTTACGACTGCGGATTTATCCGAATGGCTTTGACGGGCCGTTAAAGATTTTACCGCACCGCCTTTGCCGGTTTTGTACTCAAGATTTTTCTTGAGTATGCCTACTGCAGAATGGGGAAAAGAAGTAGTTTCTCCATTCTGCTTTTTTTTTGTAAGTTACCATGAAAATTTCCCTTTAAGCTAAACGGAACTTATCTTATTTAATTGTACAAAGTCTTCCATTACTGTCATAGTCTTTGGTATGAATGTCTCCTGCTAAAATTATATGCAGGTTGTCGGTAAAAGCGTAATCAATCCCATATCGTTTTTATGATTTAAAATAAGGTCTTCAAAATATTGGACACTTATCAACCATTGGCTTTTATTACAATTTCCGTTCCTATGCTGATGTCAATATCGGTGATTGAAGTAACCGAATCGGTATATGGTACTTTTTCTAAAAGCTAATTTTCGATTTCCTGTATCATATTTAAAACTTCACTCTTAAAAATGTAGTCCGATTTTATGAGTAAAACGATATTGTCGTTGCTGCCGAAAAGTTCTTTAAATCGGTATTCATTTTTTTTGTGTACTCATTTACATTTACAAAAACTTCTTCGGTCATATAAGTTGTTCTAAACTTTTTTAAACCGAAAGCCGCAAATACAGTTACGGCTGCGAGCAAAATCAGTAAAAGAAAACGGTGCTTTAATTGAAATTTTGCAATTAAAAAAAACCGTGTATTCCTTCCAATTTCATTTTATAAATCTCCTTGTAATACTAACAATTGGTAGACATCGTTTAGGGGGCGGATGTTTACACCGTGTTTTTTTAAGTCGCCGATAATTTTTTGCATGCAGCAACATCCGCCATTACGAATTCGTGGCGGATATTTTCGTATTTTTTTCCTGCCGAGCGGTTAAACAAAAGCTTAAATTCGTCTAAACGGCTGTAGACAAGAGTGCATAAATTCTGCAAAGATGTGCGTATTGTTTCTTTTGTTGAGAAAAGGTCTTTAGTTTTGTATAATGTATTGGGATTTAAGAAAAATCGGTATCGATGTTTAATGTTTGAGTGATAAGCTGCTGTACGGCAGCTTCAAAGATTTCCGCTTTTGATCTGATGATTTACTTTAGGCACATGAACCTGATCCAAATTTAAGACAAGCGGAAAAAATATCGTTCAAAGAACCTTTAACCGTATCTGTAAACGGTGAATTTTGCGAAATCTTAGCTCTTTCCGGTGTTGAAGAACAATTTTCAGATACCCCAATAACCTCTTTTCTTATACAGATTTCAACGGATGAGGTGAAATTTTCCGATAAGAATAAACTTGAACTCAGCATAATCGATAAAAACGGCGACTATGGAGAAGTCTCAATATTCTTGTTTACAATGTGATAAGGAGATACTAATGCAAAACAAAACTGCACCGAGATGGGGTTTAAAAAACATTTATCACAATTTTAAATCAAAAGAATATGTTGAATAAAAAAAGAAGATTCCTGTATTGATTCCCAAGTTTGAAAAGCTCTTAAAGGTTTTTTCGTACAGGGACTAAAAAAAATGGCTTATAAAAGCTTTAATTATAATACTTTCGCCTGTAATTCATAAAGCTCTTTATACTTGCCTTCTTGGTTTATAAGCTCTTCATGATTTCCGTCTTGAACAATCTTTGCATTGTCAAAAACAAGAGTCCTATCCGAAAACTTCGTTACCGCCATTCGATGCGAAATATAAAGCGAGCACTTGTCTTTAAAGAATTCATCAAACTGTTCATAAATTTTATTTTCGGCTTTCGGGTCTAGGGCGGCGGTAGGCTCATCTAAAATTGCTATCGGTGCATTTTTATATGCTGCTCTTGCAATCGCAATTTTTTGCCCTTGTCCGCCCGACGGTGTAAAACCCGCATCATCGAAATCGCGGTACACTAATGTGTCTACTCCCTTATTGAGTTTTTCTATAACTTCTTTTAAGCCCGTGCTTTCAACTATTTTTTCAAACCGTTTTTTATCTTCTTCCGTTTCCGTTTTACCGAAGGTAATGTTTTCTTTTATGCTGAAAGAAAAAAACTTAAAGTCTTGGAAAACGGCGGCAAACCAAGTTTGATAATAATCGTAGTCGATTGTTTTGATGTCGATACCGTTAATTAAAATCTTCCCATTTGTAGGCTCGTAAAGTCTCATTAACAATTTTACAAAGGTGGATTTACCCGCACCGTTTTCTCCGATGACGGCAATGCGCTCTTTAGAATTAAACTTTACGCTTACATTTTGCAGTGCGTACTTTTCGGATTTACCGTATTTAAAAGAAACATTTTGAAATTCAATATCGAAAGAAAAGGGAAGGGCGGGTTTCATATTGGAAAAATTTTGTTCTATAGGGATACTTATATAGTCCTTATATGATTTAAATAATATTTTAAAATGTTGAATATCTATTATATATCTTATTATTACGGTTAAAATGTTAAAAAAAGCTGTGATAGAAGCTAAATACATGGAAAAATCTGCAACCGTTAAAGAACTTGTAAATGTTTTTCTAAAAAGATAATAATAGGCTATGATTAATTGAAAAAGCATTGCAAATGCCGAAATGCAACCTGACTTCCAATTTGCAAACCCGATTTTTTTATAAAAAGAAAAAATTTCAGTTAATTGTATTTTATACTTGTCTAAGAACCAATCACCTAAATTATAATTTCTAATTTCTTTACCATATTGAAAATCATTTAATTTTTCATCAAAGTACATTCTGCGTCGCTCGAGTATTGATTTTTCTAAATAATATGTTTTTATCGGTTTTAAATATTTATCTAAAAAAAATGATTGTAAAAATACCACTATGACCAGTGAAAGCACAACGATAGGGCTTAGTGTAAAAATAATTCCGGCAAAACTTGCAAGTGCTAAAAATTGTCCGAATATGGAAAATCCGTTTCGTAAAACCGTGGCAAAATCCTCTCCTGAAGCAGAGATAAACTGCATAGCTTTTATTTTTTTATCGAGAAAACTTTGCTTTTCGAGTTCTTCATATTTTATTTTTACAAGGTTATCCGTAAATTTAAGGCTGTAAAGTTGCAAAGTTTTATTCCTTTGAACGAATTCTATACCATATAAAAAATTGCGCAACAGCGTTAAGATAAAAACAACAGAAATAACAGTCACTATCCAAAAAATTGATAGTATCTTACTTTTTTGTATAAACAATGCTTCTATAATGAACTTAGGCAACATGGCATTTGCAACATAGATTGAAGCAAGAATGATTTCATTTATCATAAGAAAAAAAGGAAATTTCCAATTAAGTTTCCAACATTCTAAAAAAAAGAACCAAAAAGCTTTGATCATTTTAAATTTCTCCCATTTTATTGTTTCCGAAAATTTTTAAATTCCGCATAAGGGTAATTTATATCGGACATATTTACATTATTATAAACCTCATAACATTGTTTAAGGCATCTGCTATATAGTTTATGGCATATTTCATAATTTTCATTGTTACAGGTTTTACAAGGAGTGCCATCTGGAAATACATTTCTATCCGGCGGTTCCAACCGTTTTTTGAGTTTATTGCTATTCCAATACTCCATTACAGAAAGTTCCGGCTAGGCTAAAATTAGATTGCATTGATACTGCTCACAATTCGTACCGCAAAAAAGTCCCCATGTGGGACCGCATTGATCGCCACATCCTAAACCAATAGCCTGTATTTCCGCATCATCAAAAATACCGGCAAGCTCTTACGTATTAGACGCTTCAATAAGTAATTGTTTATTACTCATAATATAACTCCTTTGATGCATACTCTGTATCACCTATAATTCTATCATATTTTATATATATATCAAGCCTAAAATGTAAAAAATGTATTTTTTTTGTTAAAATTTTACTTAATTTTCAATAAATTAAACTGCAAATATAGCTGTAAAATATATCTTATAGATATACTTTTCATCGTCAAATTTAAATGCGGTTAAATATGCCTGCATAAAATAAGCCTTAATTTATTTTATGCAGGCATTGTATAAAAATGCTGACCGGTTTTGTAAAGCAAACTTGTGTTATTGTATGAATTTTTTCGGTTTCGCTTGAAAAAATACGGCAAATCCATCGGTATGCTTAAGGTAAGCGCTCCTCTATGTTTGAAAAATATGCCGTTGATGAATTTATTGTAAGTGAAAAAATTTGAAGCTGCAAGAAGCGGAAGTTTTATACTGAGCGGAGGGTTTAACCCGTTCCGGGCTTATAAATAGTATCACGTTACTTTTGAAGTGAAACAAAGGGGATTAAAACCGTACCGCTATATCTTTTAAAAAACAGCCTTGCTGCTTTTAATTAATAAAATCCCGATTGATTTCTTTTGAAGGAGCTCATCGTTTTCTTAACTCATTAACTTTGCTTTTTTTAAATAAATTTTGAACTAATTTACTGCCGACCTTTCCCGGACTTTTGGTACTTAAGTAAAAAAATATCAAATAAGAAAAAGGCTATAAGAAAATTTTTTTGATGAACGTTATGGAAAATATAGCTCATTTGAGGTTGCCGCCTTCGTTTACGGTTTTACTCCGGCACCGGTAAAAAGGTTAATCTTATTTTAAAACCGTAAGCGGATTTATAAGTTTTCCGTTTTTATAAACCGAAAAGTGAAGATGCGGACCGGTAGAGCGTCCCGTATTACCTACTTTTCCGATTATTCCTCCCTGATTTACGGTTTGCCCGCGCTTTACCGCTACGGCACTAAGATGGCCGTACATGGATTGGTAACCTCCGCCGTGCGAAATAATTACATAATTTCCGTAAATTACGGAAACGCCCGTATAGGCAACCGTTCCGTCCAGAGTAGCTTTAATTTGGGTTCCTACGGGAGCTGCAATATCAATGCCTGTGTGAAAACTTAATCGTCCGGTAAACGGGTCACGTCGGTTTCCGAAAGGAGAAGTTAGACGGCCAGTTATCGGATAAATAAAAAGTTCTCCCAAGGCTTTTTTTAATTCAAATTTCCCGATAGAAGCTCCTGGAATAAATAATTTTTGGCTTATACTTACGGTTTGGTTTTCCAAATCATTTGCGTCCAAAATTGCCGTAACAGGTAAATTAAATTTGGCGGCAATGGAGCTTAAACTGTCTCCTTTTACCGCAGTATAAAATATTCCGTCGATTGAAGGAATTTTTAACTTATTTCCGGCTTGCAGGCGTTTTACGTTGGAAATGTTATTTGCCGAAATGAGCGTACCTATATTTTTTAATCCGAATTTATATGCAATACCGCCTATAGTGTCGCCTTTGGCTATAATATAATTTTGAAAATCAACTATAGGAATAAAATCCGGTACTTCGGCAAAAGAGGTTTCCTCTCCATCTAAGGTTCCGGCGTTTTCCGTTTCGTCCGAACTTGAGCCTTGTACAGACGCGGGCATTGAATATTCTTGCATTGCATTTTTTACTGACGGTTCCTCCCAAAAAGAGATGGTTTTTATAGAGGAAAGTCCTAAATCAAGTTTTAAAAAAGGAAGGTATAAAATTATAACGGCTGTAAAACTTGCAATAAAAGCAAGCGTTAAAGCCGTATGCGAAAAACCTTTGCCGGTTTTCGGCTTGATATATTTAAAAAAAGATGTTTTTTTTCTATTTTTTCTGCCTAAATATTCGGTGTTTTCTACAGGCAGACATGTAATAACGTTCATATCTTTTATATCGGCAAAAGAAAATACGGTTTTAGAAAATTAAAATTTATAAATTTGAAAAAATTAATATTTTCCATTGACATTTTTTTAAAATGAAGTTATTATCATCATCGGACAGTAGTACACTTTTAAGGAGCATACATATGAACTGGCTTTTATACGTTCTCCTTCCTGCTGTCGGAATAATTCTTGGATGGACGATTCGCTGGCTTTATGCCAGATTTCAACTATCTGCTTCTGAACAACGTGCAGAGCGGGTTTTACAGGAGGCAATAAAAGATGCCGAAGCCCAGAAGAAGGAATTTCTTCTTGAGGCAAAAGAGCAGCTGATTCGGGAACAAAAACAGCAGGAACGGGAAAACAGAGAGCGCAGGGGCGACCTCCAGCGTCTCGAACGCCGATTGGCGCAAAAGGAAGAGCAGCTTGACAAACGTGTTGAAGCGGCGGGAAAACAGGAAAAAGAGCTTATCGAGAGGGAAGCCGCTCTCGATGAAAGAACTAAAATTTTAAGCGGCGAAGAAGAACGATATAGGGAAGAACTTGAAAGAATATCGGGTTTAACTCAACAACAAGCTAAAGATTTAATTATCCGCAGCTTGGAAACTGAAGCAAAGCATGACGCTGTTTCTATAATAAACAAAATAGAAGAAGAAGCGCAGCTTACTGCCGAAAAAAGGGCCAGAGATATTCTTGTAACAACAATTCAGCGGCTTGCTACGGAAACTGCAAGCGATATTACCGTTTCAACGGTTAGTTTGCCCAGCGATGAAATGAAGGGTAGAATAATCGGACGAGAGGGGCGGAATATTCGTGCGCTGGAAACGCTGACAGGTGTGGATATAATAATAGATGATACTCCTGAAGCTGTTGTCGTTTCATGTTTTGACCCCGTACGGAAAGAAATTGCGCGTGTTGCATTGGAAAGACTGATTCTTGACGGAAGAATTCACCCCGCAAGGATTGAAGAAATAGTACAAAAGGTAACGCGTGAGATTTCACAAAAGATTTATGAAGAAGGGGAGCGTGTTTTATTCGACCTCGGGATTCATAATATGAACCAGGAAGGCATAAAGGCTTTGGGAAGGCTGTATTTTAGAACAAGTTACGGGCAAAATGTTTTGCATCACTCTAAAGAGGTTGCAATTATTGCCGGTATGATTGCAAGCGAAATAGGCGCCAATGTTGAAATTGCCAAACGCGGAGCCCTCTTACACGATATCGGAAAAGGCGCTGAAACCGATTCCGATAAAAATCATGCCGAAATCGGTATGGAGCTTACGCGTAAAATGAATGAAGACCCGCGCGTGGTAAACGCCGTGGGAGCTCACCATAACGATATCGAACCTTCTTCTATAGAAGCTATTATCGTTCAAATTGCCGATGCGATTTCCGCTGCAAGACCCGGAGCAAGACGCGAAACTATGGATAATTATGTTAAGCGGCTTGAAAATCTTGAAACGCTTGCGGAAGGTTTCACCGGTGTGGAAAAGGCTTATGCGATTCAGGCAGGACGGGAATTGCGTGTAGTAATAAATAATGAAAAAATTTCCGATGCCGATACGAAAATTCTTGCACGCGATATTGCAAAGAAAATTGAAAGCGAATTGCAGTATCCGGGCAGAATTCGGGTTACGCTTATCCGCGAAACAAGAATCGTAGAATACGCAAGATAAATTTAATACTTAAGAGATAAAAGCAAAGAGGCTGTATGCTTCTTTGCTTTTTTTTATAAAAAAGATAAATTGGCCGGTTTATAACGGCAGCTTAAAGTCCTCAGGCGGGTATTGTTTTCCGCGGAAGTAAATTCTAAAAAAAATATAAGAAAAGGTATTGACAAGATTTGTAGAAAGTGGTATAAACAAGACCGTTCGCCGGGTTAGGCGAAACCGTTAGAAAACGGAAGAAAAAAGTAGAAGTAAAGCGAAAATGTAGGAAGAATAGAGGCGTTTTTGCTTGAAGATGAAAAAAAAAAGAATACACTTTACTTTAAGTAAAAAATTAAAAAAAACTTTTAAAAACTACTTGACACAAACTGAAAAGTTATGATATAATCCTTTTTGCTCGCTAACGCGTTAAGCCGTGCGGGTAACGTTAAGAGAGAAGCTCTTAGCCTGATATTTGACAATTAAGAGGGAAGGAAAAGAACGCAAAGACATAAGTGTAGACCTTTAAAAGACAACTTTTAAAGGAAAACTTAGAATTAAGGGAAAATGAGTATCGGAAAAATAAGCTTAAAAAGAGTTCTTTTTCTATGTTAAGAAGAAGAGTTAAAAATAAGCAATTCCTTAAAATGAATAATTTGAAAGGGAACAAACTTAATTAAAATCGGGCTCTCTTTAAGGGAGCTTGAAATAAAAATAATGGAGAGTTTGATCCTGGCTCAGAACGAACGCTGGCGGCGCGTCTTAAGCATGCAAGTCGAACGGCAAGGTAAGAGCTTGCTCTTACCCTAGAGTGGCGGACTGGTGAGTAACGCGTAGGTGACCTGCCCTGAAGATGGGGATAGCTAGTAGAAATATTAGATAATACCGAATGTGCTTATACGGATAAAGCCGTATAAGGAAAGGAGCTACGGCTCCGCTTTAGGATGGGCCTGCGTCCCATTAGCTTGTTGGTGAGGTAACGGCCCACCAAGGCGACGATGGGTATCCGGCCTGAGAGGGTGAACGGACACATTGGGACTGAGATACGGCCCAAACTCCTACGGGAGGCAGCAGCTAAGAATCTTCCGCAATGGACGAAAGTCTGACGGAGCGACGCCGCGTGAATGAAGAAGGCTGAAAAGTTGTAAAATTCTTTTGCAGATGAAGAATAAGGAGATGAGGGAATGCATCTTCGATGACGGTAATCATGCGAATAAGGGGCGGCTAATTACGTGCCAGCAGCCGCGGTAACACGTAAGCCCCAAGCGTTGTTCGGAATTATTGGGCGTAAAGGGCATGTAGGCGGTTATGTAAGCCTGATGTGAAATCTACGAGCTTAACTCGTAAACTGCATTGGGTACTGCGTAACTTGAATCACGGAGGGGAAACCGGAATTCCAAGTGTAGGGGTGGAATCTGTAGATATTTGGAAGAACACCGGTGGCGAAGGCGGGTTTCTGGCCGATGATTGACGCTGAGATGCGAAGGTGCGGGGAGCAAACAGGATTAGATACCCTGGTAGTCCGCACAGTAAACAATGTACACTAGGCGTTGGAGCAAGAGCTTCAGTGCCGACGCAAACGCATTAAGTGTACCGCCTGGGAAGTATGCCCGCAAGGGTGAAACTCAAAGGAATTGACGGGGGCCCACACAAGCGGTGGAGCATGTGGTTTAATTCGATGATACGCGAGGAACCTTACCTGGGTTTGACATCAAGAGTAATGGTATAGAGATATATCAGCGTAGCAATACGACTCTTGACAGGTGCTGCATGGCTGTCGTCAGCTCGTGCCGTGAGGTGTTGGGTTAAGTCCCGCAACGAGCGCAACCCCTACTGCCAGTTACTAACACGTAAAGGTTGAGGACTCTGGCGGAACTGCCGATGACAAATCGGAGGAAGGTGGGGATGACGTCAAGTCATCATGGCCCTTACGTCCAGGGCTACACACGTGCTACAATGGTTGCTACAAATCGAAGCGACGCCGCGAGGCCAAGCAAAACGCAAAAAAGCAATCGTAGTCCGGATTGAAGTCTGAAACTCGACTTCATGAAGTTGGAATCGCTAGTAATCGCACATCAGCACGGTGCGGTGAATACGTTCCTGGGCCTTGTACACACCGCCCGTCACACCATCCGAGTCGAGGGTACCCGAAGCCGCTAGTCTAACCCGCAAGGGAGGACGGTGTCGAAGGTACGCTTGGTAAGGAGGGTGAAGTCGTAACAAGGTAGCCGTACCGGAAGGTGCGGCTGGATCACCTCCTTTCTAAGAGAAAGGTAAATAATTAAAGAAAGCGAATGTTTTCTTTAATAAAACCGTATAAATTGTTTTAATTTTTAATATACGGTAAGTCTTGAAGTACACAAGACACTCCCTTACTCTTTTCCCCAATGCCTGTTCTTTTCCTCTTCCTCTTTTTTTATAGGGCCTGTAGCTCAGTTGGTTAGAGCACTTCTCTGATAAGGAAGGGGTCATTAGTTCAACTCTAATCAGGCCCATACCGACTGAACTCGGTTTTTTATTCGATTGATAAAAAAAATCGAAATTGATATTTGAAATAGATAGGGAAGGGAACGAAAAAATGAAAGTAAGGCGGTTTATATCGGAGTATAAGCGTAAAATCGGTTAATTAAATTGACTGTGAGAGTTTATGTAAAGATATAAGCTGTTAAGAAATAAGTTCATTCTTTGAAAATGAGAAAGAAGGGACGATAATATGGTCAAGCGAAAGAATAGGTTTATGGTGGATGCCTAAAGGAGCTGTAAGGCGAAGAAGGCCGTGGTAAGCTGCGAAAAGTTTCGGGGAGGAGCACACATCCTGAGAACCGGAAATAGCCGAATGGGGTAACCCGTCAGTAGTGATACTGACATTACGTACCTGAATAAAATAGGGTAGTAAAGCGATACTGAGTGAACTGAACCATCTAAGTAACTCAAGGAAAAGAAATCAAAAGAGATTCCGAAAGTAGCGGCGAGCGAAATTGGAGGAGCCTAAACCCTTATAAGGGAGTTGAAGGACTGCATCGGCGTAGGACCGACAAGTTTAGAGAAAATCAATTTATAGCAGAAAGGTTTTGGGAAAGCCTGGCGAAGAGGGTGAAACCCCCGTAAGCGAAATAAATTGAACTTGTTGATGCGGCACCTAAGTACGGCGGGACACGAGAAACCCTGTCGGAAACCGGGTCGACCACGATCCAAGGCTAAATACTAGACAGCTACCGATAGTGAACAAGTACCGTGAGGGAAAGGTGAAAAGAACCCCAGCTAAGGGGAGTGAAATAGAACCTGAAACCGTAAACCGACAAGATGTTACAGCCCTTATAGAGGGTAGTAGCGTGCCTTTTGTAGAATGAGCCTGCGAGTTACGGTATGCAGCGAGGTTAAGGAATAGGAGTTCCGGAGCCGGAGTGAAAGCGAGCCTAAATAGGGCGTGTTTCAGCGAAAGCTGAAGTTTAGTTGCATGTCGTAGACCCGAAGCCGGAGTGATCTAGTCATGAGCAGGTTGAAGCAAGGGTAAAACCTTGTGGAGGACCGAACTATAATCTGTTAAAAAAGGTATGGATGACTTGTGACTAGGAGTGAAAGGCTAATCAAACCCGGAAATAGCTGGTTCTCCCCGAAATGCCTTTAGGGACAGCCTCATACAAAATTATCGGAGGTAAAGCACTAGTTGGACTAGGGGGTGTCAAAGCCTACCAAACCCAGTTAAACTCTGAATGCCGATAATCAACGTATGGGAGTGAGACTGCGTGCGCTAAGGTTCGCAAGTCAAAAGGGAAACAGCCCAGACCGTCAGCTAAGGTCCCCAAATACTGCTTGAGTGTGAAATGAAGTGTGGATACAAAGACAGCCAGGAGGTTGGCTTAGAAGCAGCAATTCCTTTAAAGAGTGCGTAACAGCTCACTGGTCGAGTGTTCATGCGCAGATAATGTAACGGGGCTAAGCAGTATACCGAAGCTACGGGTCTTACGCGTAATGTGTAAGGCGGTAGGGGAGCATTCCATTAACTGAAGAAGGCGTACTCGCGAGAGATGCTGGAGGAGATGGAAGAGAGAATGCAGGTATAAGTAACGAAAAGAGAGGTGAGATCCCTCTCCGCCGAAAATCTAAGGTTTCCTGGGTAAAGGTAATCTGCCCAGGGTAAGTCGGCCCCTAAGGCGAGGGCGAAGGCCGTAGTCGATGGGAAATCGGTTCAAATTCCGATACCTTTTATAATTTCGAGGGCAGGACGCATGAGGTGAAACCCGGCCGGAGAATGGTAGTTCCGGTCGAAGTATCCGAGCCGTTAAAAAGGGTAATAGGCAAATCCGTTATCCTAGGTAAGGAGCGACAGCGAGTGAAGCTACGGCAGAGCGAAGCGGGTGTAATCAAGGTGCCGGGAAATACTGTCTAAGGCTAGGTTATAAAAGACCGTACCGTAAACCGACACAGGTAGATGAGATGAGAAATCTAAGGCGCTCGAGAGAACTCGCGTTAAGGAATTCGGCAAAATGCACACGTAACTTCGGAAGAAGTGTGGCCTCCTTTTTTAAAAGATATGGGGGCGTCACAAACCAGGCCCAGGCGACTGTTTATCAAAAACACAGCCATCTGCGAATCATCAATGAGACGTATAGGTGGTGACACCTGCCCGGTGCCGGAAGGTTAAGAGGAGGGGTTAGCGGGTAACTGCGAAGCTCTGAATTGAAGCCCCGGTAAACGGCGGCCGTAACTATAACGGTCCTAAGGTAGCGAAATTCCTTGTCGGGTAAGTTCCGACCCGCACGAATGGTGTAACGATTCTGGGCACTGTCTCAACGCGAGACTCGGCGAAATTTATATACCGGTAAAGAAGCCGGTTACCCATAGTTAGACGGAAAGACCCCGTGAACCTTCACCGCAACTTATTATTGGGACTTGGTTTATCATGTGTAGAATAGGTGGGAGGCTGTGAAACTTGGCCGTTAGGTCAGGCGGAGCCGACAAGTGAAATACCACCCTTGATAAATCAGGTTTCTAACCTGTCCCGTGAAACCGGGATAGGGACAGTGGTAGGCAGGCGGTTTGACTGGGGCGGTCGCCTCCTAAAATGTAACGGAGGTGCGCGAAGGTCTCCTCACGCCGGTTGGAAATCGGCGCAGCGAGTGTAAAGGCACAAGGAGGCTTAACTGCGAGAGTGACAGCTCGAGCAGATACGAAAGTAGGTCTTAATGATCTGGCGGTAGCGAGTGGAAGTGCCGTCACTTAACGGATAAAAGGTACTCCGGGGATAACAGGCTGATATTCCCCAAGAGTTCACATCGACGGGAATGTTTGGCACCTCGATGTCGGCTCATCGCATCCTGGGGCTGAAGCAGGTCCCAAGGGTTTGGCTGTTCGCCAATTAAAGCGGTACGTGAGCTGGGTTCAGAACGTCGCGAGACAGTTCGGTCCCTATCTGCTATGGGCGCAGGATACGTGAGAGGAGCTGTTTTTAGTACGAGAGGACCGAAATGGACGAACCTCTGGTGTACCGGTTATCCTGCCAAGGGTAATTGCCGGGTAGCTAAGTTCGGAAGGGATAACCGCTGAAGGCATCTAAGTGGGAAGCCCGCCTCAAGACTACGTATCCCTAGGGGTTTAACCCCTCTAAAGACTCCTTGCACACTACAAGGTTGATAGGTTGGAGGTCTAAGCATAGTAATATGTTAAGCCGACCAATACTAATAAGTCGTGAGGCTTGACCATATTATTGTTTCTTTTTTCTTTTCGTTCTCTTTTTTATACCTTTAAAATGTTCTTTATATTTTTAAAGCTTTAATCAGTTTATTTTGCCATGTGACCATAGTGGAGAGGTAATACCCGTTCCCATCCCGAACACGGAAGTCAAGCTCTCTTACGCCGATGATACTGCAGATTATGCGGGAAAGTAGGTTGTTGCCTGGCTTTTTTTATTTTTCAAAACAGCAACCATATATTTTTATATCCTTGCTGTTTTTTTAATATTTTGTTTCAGCCGTTTTAAAAGAAAAAAGCGTTCGATTTTACCGAGGCATTAAATTTTAAGATAAGTATAAGTAAATTTTATTTTTTTACTGCCGCCGCTTTTTTAATAAGAGATTTTTTTTCGGCTGTTTCTTCAACGGAAAGAACCTCTCTGTTTGCAAGGCGTACTCCTAAGGTTTTTAAACCCTTTTCGGCATAATCCGATGACGAAAATTTATCTTCCGTCTTTTTTACACGCGGTTTAGGGGCGTATTTAACGGTAAATGAAAATTTAGGTTTTGTACTTACAAAAAGAATTTCTTCCGCATCGGGTGCAAAAACATAGTCTCTGTTTAAAATATATCCTTCAACACGTGAACGCTTAATATAAGGATACTTAGTTTTTGTATCACGGTAAATAACAGTAAACAGCACTTGAGATAACTCCTCTTTTTCCGCAAAGCCGCAATACCACATTCCCGTATCGACGAAAACCCTGTCGGGGACGTCCATAACGGTATATACTCCGCTTTTTCTTAAAATGAAAATTCTGTCATAGGGACTTACCCGTAAAATTTCTTTTCCTGTAGTAATTGCGGTACCGAGGTATCCCGTTTCTTCATCATATCGTAAAGGCGTATCGCGCGTTACAGCCTCTTTAACATCGACTTTTGTAAAACCCGTAATTTCGGTTTTTCTTTTAAATTCTTCATCGGGTAATTTCTTTAATATTCCGTCCAAAACGGAAACCGCGTACTCTTTTAAATTTTTTAAAAGTTTTGCGATTTCTTTTAAACGGTTATTTATTTCGCGTACTTCTTCACGGTTTTTATTTATATCATAAAGAGAAATTCTTCTAATCGGAATTTTAAGTAAGCGGTCTACATCATCTTCGGTAACTTCACGGATTAATTCTTTTTTAAATGGAACAAAGCCTTTTATAACCGCATTGATTACACCGTCGGCGGTTTTCATAGTTTCAATCTTTTTATAAATACGCTCTTCAATAAAAATGCGTTCAAGGGTACGTAAATGCAGTCTGTCCGTAAGCATATTGCGCTCATATTCAAGTTCGTCTTTTAAAATTTGAAGAAGCTGCTTTGCATGGTTTTTTATAATATCGGTAACGGTAATTTGAACGGGAAGATTATCTTTTATTACCAAAAGATTACAGGGAATCGATTGTTCACATTCCGTAAAAGCATAAAGAGAATCTACAACGTCCTGACTGTAAACTCCCCGCGGAAGTTTTAATTCTATTTCAACATGTTCGCCCGTGTAATCGCTTATTTCGGAAATTTTTACCTTTCCCGACTTTGAAGCATTTTCAATTGAAGTAATCATACTTTCTGTGGTACTGCCGAAGGGGAGTTCTCTTATTACAATCCGTTTATCATCGGAAGTGTCGAGTTTTGCCCGCACAAGCACCTTTCCTAATCCGTCATTATATTCTGAAATATCGATTAGGCCTCCTGTAGGAAAGTCGGGAAAAAGTTTGAAACTTTTTCCTTTAAGGCACTGTTTTTCGGCTTCAATTATTTCGATTACATTGTGCGGTAAAATTTTCGTAGACATACCTACGGCAATTCCTTCCGCTCCTATTGCAAGTACAACGGGAATTTTGGCACGAAAAGTAACGGGCTCCTTATTCCGTCCGTCGTAAGAAGTTGTGTAATTTGTAATATTCGGATTATATAAAAGAGTTTTTGCAAGTTCGTTTACACGGCATTCTATATAACGCGGAGCCGAAGCCTCATCGCCGGTATAAAGATTGCCGAAGTTCCCCTGTTTTTCAATAAAAAGATTTTTTGATGCAAGAACAACGAGGGCATTTCCGATTGAAGCATCTCCGTGCGGATGATACTTCATACAATGACCGATGACATTTGCTACTTTATGAAACTTTCCGTCGTCCATTTCAAAAAGAGAATGAAGAATTCTTCTCTGAACGGGTTTTAATCCGTCTTCTAAATCGGGGATTGCTCTATCTTTAATAACATAGCTTGCATATTCCAAAAAATTTTTATTAAAAAGACTTTCAATATAATCCATAGTTTCCTCAAAATAAAATATCCTTAAATAGTACACAAAAATTAAAAAATTGTCTATAATGTAAATACAAGCGATGTGATAAATAATTTCCGAGAGGAAGGTTTGTTTATCTTCCGTGTTTGTCTTTAGGCAAACACGGGAATAGTGTATCCGCTTTTTACTTCCGCTTATAAAAGCGATTAAAAAGTTTTTTTTTGGGATTTGATAATCCTTGTAAAAAAATTTTATGGGAGATGTTTTATGAAAAACTTAAGAAAAATCTTATGTGTTGCCGTTATGTTTGCGGTAACAACAGCTGCCGTATTTGCAGGAGGAGCGAAAGAATCCTCTGACGTTACTTCCGTAATCGATTTGTCTAAAGACCGTGCAGGAAACGAAATTACGCTTCCTGCAAAAATAGAGAAAATTATTTCTATGGCTCCGTCGACAACCGAAATTCTTATTGATTTGGGGCTTGCCGATAAAATTATCGCCGCCGATACGAACACGCAAAAAGACGGTTTGTTAAAACAGGATATTCCCTACTTTAATATGATGACCCCCGATACGGAAAAACTGATTGCGTTACATGCAGATGTGGTTTTTACTTCCGGTATGTCAAGGGCAAAAGGTAAAGACCCGTTTGCGCCGGTACGTGCTGCCGGTATTTGCGTCATTGAAATTCCGTCATCTACAAGTATCGCTGCAATTTATACGGATATTGCTTTTATTTCGAGTGTTGTAAAAGCGGAATCTCAAGGTGCAAAAATAATTGCAAATATGAAAAAAGAAATTGAAACGATTAAAAATACTGCCGCTAAAATTCCTGCCGATAAAAAGAAAACTGTTTATTTTGAAATAGGTGCGGCTCCTCATATGTACAGTTTAGGCACGGATACTTTTATCCATGAAATGATTGAAATTATAGGTGCAAAAAATATTCTTGCCGAACAAAAAAGCTGGGTTTCCGTTTCGGACGAAACGGTTTTATCAAAAGACCCGGATATCATTTTAACAAATGTAAGTTATCTTCCCAATACTGTTGAAGAAATTATGAGCCGAGCCGGTTGGCAAACGCTTAAAGCCGTAAAAGAAAAACAGGTTTTCAGAATAGACAATAATTCTTCCTCGCGTCCGAATCAAAATATTATTAAGGCGTTAAATCAAATGGCAAAAGCCGTTTATCCTGAAGTCTTTAAATAATAAATGAACACAAAATTAAAGACCGCAGTTTCCATAGCGGGCTGCGGTCTTATTCTTATTTTAGGCATCGGAATAGGAAGCGTCTTTATTCCGCCTAAAGATATTATTAAAATTATTTTTTGCAAAATAACTCAAAGAGAAATTACAGGCATTGCCGATACTTTTATAGCAATAGTTTGGAATGTGAGGCTGCCGCGCGTGCTTGTAGGATTTTTAACCGGAGGAAGTTTGGCGGTAAGCGGTGCGGTTATGCAAAGCGTTTTAAAAAATCCGCTCGCGTCTTCTTACACTATGGGAGTTTCTTCAGGGGCTGCATTCGGAGCAGCTTTAATTATTGCAACGGGAATATATCTTCCGCTTATTCCGAACTTTACACTCCCGATAGCGGGAACGGTTTTCGGTCTATTAAGCGTATATGCTGCGGTAAAGTTCGCTTCTCTCATTGATAAAAATTTTGAAAACGGTACGATTATTTTGGCGGGTATCGTTTTCGCTCTTTTTATAAACGGAATAATTACTCTGCTTATTGCATTAAACAGACACGGAATGGCGCAGCTTATTTTTTGGCAAATGGGAAGTTTTTCTACGCAAAATATAAAAAACTTTTTTGTGCTTTTACCCTTTACCACCGTCGGAATTTTTATCTTGACGGTATTTTCCCGCGAGTTGGATATGCTTACCTTCGGAGAAGAGCAGGCCGCTTCGATGGGTGTAAATACAAAAAAAATAAAATGGCTTTTTTTATTTTCGGCGTCCGCACTTACCGGTATTTCAATTTCATTTACGGGAATTATCGGTTTTATCGATTTAATTGCACCGCACTTGGTACGGAAGATTTTCGGAGTAAATCATAAAATTGTAATACCGATGTCGTTTGTTTTAGGCGGAACGGCAATGGTTCTGTTTGATATGGCGGCACGTACTATTTTATCTCCGCAAGAATTACCGGTAGGCGCAATTACGGCTTTAATCGGTGCTCCGTTTTTTTGTTATGTTTATTTTTCCGGAAGGAGAAAATAAAAAATGGATAGCCCTCTTATTAAACTGCAATCCGTTTGCGCCGGATATAATAACACACCTATATTAAAAAATATATCTTTTTCGGTTTCGGCAGGTGAAAGCATTTGCATTTTAGGACAAAACGGTTCGGGCAAAACAACCTTGCTTAAAACGATTGCAGGACTGTTATCTTATTCGGGAGATATTTTTTTAAACGGAGATAATTTAAAAGAATTAAACCGCAAACGGATTGCAAAAAAAATTGCAGTGTTAAGTCAAATTTCTTCAATCTACTTTTCTTATTCGGTGTACGATACGGTAATGCTTGGAAGATATGCGCAAAATAACGGAGGCGTTTTTTTCGGTATTTCAAAAGACGATAAAGTATGCGTTGAAAAATGCTTGCGTGCGGTTGACGCTTGGGATTTACGCGAGCGTAGAATAGATACTCTTTCAGGCGGACAGCTTCAGCGCGTATATCTTGCGCGCACCTTAGCACAGGAACCTGAAGTAATTTTATTGGACGAGCCGACAAATCACTTAGACTTAAAAAATCAAATTGAACTTATCGCTTTTTTAAAATCTTTAATTAAAAATGAAAATAAATCGGTAATAGGAGTTTTTCACGATATAAATCTTGCAATGCAATTTGCGGATAAAATTATTTTTTTAAAAGACGGATGTATAAAAAATTTCGGTACAAAAGAAGAAACCGCAACCGTTCAAATTTTTAAAGAAGTGTACGGAGTCGATGTTGTAAGCTGGATGCAAGACTCGCTTGCAGTGTGGAAATAAAAAAGGTTTCGAGCAGTATCAGCTTCGCTCCGAGCGCAAAATCCCGTATGAAATACTGTCATAATAGGTATTTTTCCAAAACCGCACTTTTCTTATCTGCGCTTCTTTTTTCATTCCCGCCTTTTCGGCAGCTTTCATCATTCCGATATTGCCGCTCCAAGTGGTAAGCCCGATATGTTCAAGTTTTTCGTACTTACAGAAATTTTCGTCTATCCAAAGTTTAAGCGCTTTCGTGCCTATTCCGCCGCTCCAATATTTAGAATCATATATGGTAATACCTATCTCAAACCATAACGTTTTTTTATCTTTCCAATATCCGGAAACCATTCCGACAGGTTTCCCGTCCGATAATATACACCGGCATTTTTCGCTCATAAAAAATTCATATTCCGATGATTTAAGAAAGGCTTCAAAAGTTTTAAAACAGGTGTAATCGTCATCAAAATACGGGCCGTCCCAATTTTTCCACTCGGGGTGTTCTTCCCTGAATCCCGCTTTCCATATATCTTTTAAAAATTCTTCGCGAAATTTTTCTAAAGTTACATTTTTTTGCATACGTATTACTCCAATAAATTTAAGATTTACCGCCGTACATGTTCATCATAGAAATTTAAAAACCGTTTAAAAAGTTTTTCGTCCAACCTGCCGCACCATCTTGTTCTATCAAGATTATCATTGATATACTTTGCTTTATCCGCCGCAAATTGCGCCTTGTTTGCATCGGCTTTATAGTCGTAATTGAGCGTTTCAGTCCATTTATTAAATCCCGTATTAAACTCATTTAAATAAGTATCATTGATGTCGGTAAAAATCTCATTATGCCCCTTATTCTCAAAACGGATAAAAGTAAATCGCGGGTTGTTATTATACTTGTTGTAATATAAATCGTATCCATAAGAAGCGGGCACAATGTTATCATCTGCGCTGTGAACAATCATAACCGCCGCCTTACTTGTCTTAAAACCGTCCATTGCCGTATTTCTTGCATATTTACCGTATTTTATCAGTTCGTAAAATTTAATAAACGGCATCATAGTATAAATTATCTTACCTGCTTCTCTTTTTCCGCTCGCTTCAAATAAATCGGATGACCTGTTGCAGCCCGAAATTTCTATTACGGCTTTTATTTCCGGGTGATATGTTAATACACTGCATACGCTGTAACCGCCCCAACTATGTCCGAATAAAGATATAGGCAGAGCGGGAAACTTGCCGCTTTTCTCTAGAAAAGATATTGCATAGTCGAGGTCTATTACACCTTGAGGGATACCGCCGACACCCGCTCCCTCGCTTTCATCGTTTCCGGTAGCATCATAGGCAAAAACATAGTATCCGTGCCGTGCGAAATAATTTGCACAATCCATATATGAATTATGTCCGCCTCCTCCGAACCCGTGAGCAATTACAATTATTCCGCACTGATTATCCCCGGCGCTATACATATATCCTGTCAGCATTTGTCCTTTGTCCGAAGAAAATTCATACTTTGTACGCTGTAAGCCTTCAAAATCCTCTACATGCAGCATTAAGGGTTCATAACTTTTAAAGCGTTTATTAAAATTGGAATTATAAATGTTCACGGCTAGCAATCCCCAGCCGCCGAGCAACAAGATTAAAACGCAAGATATGATTATAAAAACTCTCTTCTTTTTTGATTTTACCTTTTTCATTTATTTCCGCTCCTTATAACTTCCGATTTGTTTTTGTTTGTTTGTTTATTTATCATTATACTACTTTCTCTTAATTTTTTTCAATCTATGTAGATTATAATCCGTGCTTATGTACAGGAGGAAAAAGTTAATCAAAATAATTATTTTCTATTATTGTAAATTTAAACGGTATATGCTATAATAAATTTTATAAAATTGAGGAGGAAAATAATGCTTACAACAAAAATTAACACGGTAAAAAAGAACATCGCCTTATTATCGGCTTCACAATTTATTTCCGATTTTATTTTACTTTCAACGCTGAACTGCGTATTTGACGGTGCGGCAATAGTAATAATTAAACGTATCGGAGAAAAAAGTAATTTGGTTAAACTTAATAAGGAGATTCATAATGCGTAAAAATATTTTTTTTAAAATGTATTTAAAATATACACCGATTTATGCCGTTATTTTTGTATTGGATGTATTTTCCATCTATGTGTTTTTTAAATTATCCGATTTTTTAATCGGGTTCACACAAAATATTTCAGAATTTAAGAATACTGCTCATGAAATTTCTGCTTATTTAATTACATTATTACCGATTTTTTTATATTTTATTTCTCGCGTGTTTGATTCTTTTAAGTATAAACTGATTCAAATATTTTTATTGACTAAACCTAAGGAATTCTTACAAGCGCTTATATTAAAAAATATTATGACTTCAAATTTAAATATAGATAATATTTTAGATATCAACCGCAAGATAAACGGTTTTACATCGGCTGTTGCCGCAATGAGAAGTCCCATATTGAATATTTTAAAAATATCCGTTTCCATATATGCCGTTGCCAAACTCAACTTTATTGTTTCAGTAATCGGTTTTGGTTGTATGCTTATCATATTTTTTATAGGGCGCAAATTTTTAAAATACGAAAAACGGGGATTTGATAATATCAATACAGCTCAGTCCCATAGTATTGGTTTATTAACTGAAATGGCGGATTCTGCCTCGACAATCCATTTTAATTCTGCGGAAGATTTTTTTATACAACGTTTTACAAAAACTGTAAACTATTTAAGCAGGAGTTTTCAATTAACCGGTTTTACGGGGAGATTTCGAGAGCTTTTTTTTACTCTCTTCCCGTTTATTTTACCGCTTATATTTATATACATAAATTTAAACAGTACAAACAAAATGGAAAGTTTAGCGGGTGTTTACTCGGTGTTTCTCCTTTTTTTGCCCGTTGTGGTAAGTTTAATAAATACCGATTTTAAAACATATAAAGGTTTAAAATTCTTCACCTACCTTAAACCTTTTATTAAAAGCAAAAGGCTTACGTTTTTTCCGGAAAGAATAAGCAGCATTAATATGGAAAATATTAACCTGATAGCGGACGGTAAAAATATTTTAAATGATATAACTTTAGAATTTAAAGCAAATGAAAAAGTAGGCATAATAGGAAAAACAGGTTCCGGTAAATCGGTCATTGCAAAAACGCTTATGCTTAATCTTGCTCCTTCATCCGGAAAAATCAAATACAATGAAAAACAGGTTTTATACGGAAGTTCCGCAGGAAATCTTATAGGCTATGCAGGCTCGGATACTTTTATTTTTTCAGGAACATTAAAGGAAAATATTTTGTTGGGATTGGAAAATTATGATAAAAATTTTTTAACTGAAGCAATAAAATTATTTTCTTTTTCTTTTGCAGAAGATGATGTACTCCATAAAAATTTGTCGGGAGGCGAGAAAGCAAGAATAGGGGTTCTCCGTGCTCTCATACGTAAACCGGACTTTTTAATTATAGATGAAGCCCTGTCTTCAGTAAGCTCAAAACTGGCGGATGAAATAATAAACTTCATACAACCGTATATCAAAATGCTCATTATAATATCGCACCGTTTTTCGGATATAAAAGATATGGAGCGGATAATTATGATTAAAGACGGTTGTATAGTTTTCGATAAGCCTAAAGATACTGCCATGCAAAATGAATTCTTACGAAGTCTTTTTTCGGAACAAAAAATAAATTACTTGTTTTAGGAGATTATATTTATGAGATTAATTAAATTTTATTTGTATTTTTTTAAAAATTATAAAAAAGAACATGCGATACTCTTATTAAAAGAGTTATTTATCTCTCTTTTTATTATTCCAATCCCAATAGGTATAAATATTTTATATAAAAACAATGACCCTCAAATTCTTTTTTATCTTTTTATTTCAATTACCGTATGGTTTATATTTTCAATTATTTTACTTAAAAAACATATACAAGTTTTTTTATTTGAACCGATTCATATTATTGCGGTAACTTTTTATAAAAAATTTTTGAATGCACAAGAAAAAATAAATCACGGTTTTCTTATAGATTCTTTTAATTCAAACGGAATGATGTCTATAGAATACCTGGAAATAATAGCATATATGTTACTTTCTTTTTTTAAACTTATACTTGTAATTACCATTTGCTTTTTTATCAATTCAAAACTTCTTATTATATCCGTAATTCCCGTTTTATTTTTAATTCCAATTCAAATTTATTTTTATAAGCATATGGAAGAAAAAATATCAAATGCATCAAAAACAAATAAGACATTACAAAACACCATTTCTGAAATAGGTAATGGTATAGAAACAATAAGAAAATATGAAGCTTCAAATTATTTTTTAAATCAATTTTTTGCTAAAAGTAAAAAAGCGAGAGCCGCTAACATTAAAAAAGCTTGCGGAAATTATAATGAGACGCTTCTTACCGATATGATAAAAACCCTGTATATCCCTTTATTCTTTGTTTTTACGGCGTTTATTCCTTTTTTTAAAATTATGCCTGAAGTTTTTCTTACCTCTCTTACATATATCTATTTTATAACGGGAATATTATATGAGTTTATAGATTTCGTTTCTTTTGTACGGGAAACTGCGGTTATGACTGAGGAACTGGTATTGAGTTTTCCGCCTCAAAAAAATATTTCCGAGAATATTGAAAATATTTTTCCGATAGAATTTAAAGATTTTTCTGTACATATAAATGAAAAGAAAATACTTAATTCCATTAATTTAAAAATAGACAAAGAAGAAAAAATAGCTATTGTAGGAGAAACGGGCAGCGGTAAAACTTCTTTTTTAAATGCAATAATCGGCGGCTTTGAGCCTTCATCTGGAGAGATTTTATTTGCAGGAAAAAAAGCCTGTCAAACAAAAAATAGATTTGGTAAAATTGCCGCAGCGGAGCAAAGCCCTTATTTTTTTAAAATGTCATTAAGTGAAAATATATTTTTTTCTTTGAAAAACGATACAAAAATCGAACAAGCAATGAAAGATGCGGAGCTTAAATTATTTTATGAACAACTTGAATTTGGCGGATTAACTCGTTTAAAACCGGAAATCCTTTCACAGGGAGAAAAATCAAGACTTTCGGTATGCCGTATAAATGAAAAAGAAGCGGAACTTATTCTAATGGATGAAACAACGGCAAATCTTGATTCCGAAACGGAAGATAAAATACTTCCTAAAATACTTAACAGAAAAAATACTGCTGTTCTGTGTATTTCACATAGACTTTCTACCGTAATGAAATTTAAACGTGTATTGTTTTTTAAAGATGGAAAAATAATATATGACGGAGCCGTATGTAATGAACTTTTCTCTCTCCCGTTTTTTATAAATTTGTTTAAAGAACAGCTGTGTCCATAAAAATAAATTTTTTTCTTGATATATATTTTTGTTGTTATACTGTATCTTATATATTTCTAAAAGCTCAAAAGAAATTTTAATTATTTTCTATTTGTAAATTTAAACGGTATATGCTATAATAAATTTTATAAAATTGAGGAGGGAAATAATGCTTACAACAAAAATTAGCACGGTAAAAAAGAATATTGCCTTATTATCGGCTTCACAATTTATTTCCGATTTTATTTTACTTTCAACACTTAATTGTGTATTTGACGGTGCGGCATAATAATTAAACGTATCGGAGAAAAAAGTAATTTAGTTAAACTTAATACGTTTTTAGTACTGCTTGCAAATGCTTCGCTGTTAATCGGGCAATATCTCGGCGGATACTGTTTTACAAAAAAAGGAATATCGGAAATTTTAATTATAAATGCGATATCTTTTTTAATTTCAGGATTAATTAATCAATTCTTGTATAAAGAATATTGTACTGCCGTAGATAAAATGCAAGGCTCCGTATTTAAAGATTTGTATACGGCAATAAAAGCCGTTATAAAAAATAAAACGGCAATAATATTAATTATTACTATTTTGCTTATAAATATTCACTCTGCCGTATCGGGATTTTCAGTATTCTTTCTTTTTTCGGAAATAAATAACAGTATATTTACACCTGACGCTTATACCGGGTTTATTATGGCGGGAACCGTCGGAAATATTATAGGACTCAGTATAACGGTTACAACGGGAGATAACATTTTTAAAATAAAACATATTCCTTTGTTATTGATTTTTATATTTTTATGCACGATTTTTCATTTCAGTTTCGGCAATATAATATATGTTTGCATTATAAACTGTCTTATTTTCATAGCTCTGGGGCTTATGAATTCTTTGCTTGAAGCATATATTATGCATACGATTGACGAAAATTTCTTAGGGCAATACTACACCGTTTCCGCCAATATCAAGTTACTGTTATCTCCCGCTATAACGTATGCTCTTGGGTGCCTTTTACGGACTGTTTCAGCGGTTTATGTATATACCGGGTCGGCAGCTTTGTTAATAGGTCCGATTTTGTATATAGTTTTTAATGTAAAAAAGTTAAAAATATAATTAAAAGGTGGTGAAAAGCGATGAATAAAACGGAATTTACTCTACGGAACAAGTAGAAGACAGCAAAGATTTTTCGTTTGCAGATGTTCTTTTCGATGAGAATAATGCCGAAATAAGAAGCTGTTGTGTTATTGAGAGAAATCGAATGACAAGTTTATAAACAAACTATTTTAAGTTTATAATTCTTGATTATCAAACAATGCAGATTATTTCATCTGCAACTGTCGCTCTATCTTTTTTGTGGTCAATTATTTTCATTTTATGTTGCTGATTACAAAAAATAAGGCTTGATTTAAGTCTTTAGGTGTTCCTAATTTATAATTTCTTTTTTTAGGGGTTTTTTCTTGTTAGGTTTATACAAAGCAATAAAATCCCTAATATTTTATCCCAATTATCAAAAAATAAAGCAATATTGAATGTTTGGAAGAGAGTCAAAAAAGAGCCTTATTAAGAATGAATATGTCAATACTTAATTTAATGTTATTAAAAAAGAATTGATACCCAACGAAATTTTTCTAAAGTTATATGTTTTACCCGTTCACGACTTAATCAGCAAACGATATCCCGTGAACCGTACCGCCTGTCGCTTCCATCTGAGCAATATACTTTCTCAACCTTGCAATATTCAAAGGATTATAAAACCGGTCATTTTCAGTGAATATTTCAAAAGGTATTTTTATAATCGGACATAATTTTATAATCTTTCGATATTCCTTATGATTTTTATATTCGGTTGTGAAGACTCCTTTGCGGTGATTATATTAATTATTCTTTTAAATTCGACAACCGCAGAAATCATCAGATTTCGAGGATTGCCGAATTGCCGCATTTTTGCAACGAAGTGAAAAAGTGCATACAATAAAATCGATGTTTGCCGAACGGCAAACTCGGCTAGTGTTTTTAAGCGGCGCTATTTTAGCCGCTTAAAATAAACCTTCCTTTTTAGTTTCTTGTATGCATAATGTTAATTTAATTTATTATCTTAATAATTATAACCTGTATTGTACTTGCAGCAATTTCGGTTTTTATTTCATATAAACTTTTCTATGCACTTAAATACCGTACACAATTATAAGGAGAAGTTTATGGTTTTTGATATTACTTTCGGGTACAAAAACTCTTTAATTTTCGATGATTTTCACTTTGAGATTCCCGACGGAGAAATAACCGTTTTGTGCGGACATAACGGAGCGGGAAACCTACGCTTTTAAAAATTATTTCAAGTATTTTACCGTAAATCCATAAAATGTAAATTGCAAGTACTATTGACAAATATGTAATACCGTGTATATTTGAATTATGCTTTAAACTATAACTGCCTACATATTTATAATATGGTTTGACAAATATTTGATATGGTTTATAATGAAAACAGCGGCTATGATAGCTGTCATACCGGTTACTTATAAAGATGACGTATTAGAGGTATTAATCGAATGAAATCGAATCTTAAAATTTTACTTAAGAAAGAATTATACGAATTTAAGTATAACTATAAAGCGTGGATATTGACAATTATTGTTATTTGCTTTTCATATTTTCCAAATGTACGAAAATCGGCTATGCGGGATTTTACTATTTTAGCATTTATTATATTAGCAACAGGACAATATATTTATAACTCATACTTGACCGATATTTCTTATAATGGAATTTTATTTTAAAAAAATATAGGCATAAGACCTGTTTATCTTTTTTTTATTAAACTACTCTTTTCATCTATACTTACCGGTATTATTATGCTGGCGAATATTCCGAATCTAAAAGGAGTATTTTCTTTTTCGGATATTTTTTGGATATATCCGATTGTAGTTTTTTCATCGGCAATTATGCAAATTTCCGCCGCTTATGTAAACGGAGCGGAAAATACGGCTTCGGCAATTGCGATTACGATAAGTTTTGCAATGCTTATTTGTATTTTTTTTATACAAGTATTTTTTCTTAAAATTATTTTTAGTATTGTAATTACTTGTTTTTTTGTATTTATATCGATAAAAATTTTATATACTAAAATATATAGAATACAACTATAAGGAGCAATTACTTTCACGTCATTTTTCCATCAGCTTGATTATTTACTTGCTATGGTGTATAAAAATTATGATAAACAATCTTATTTAGAAAGGTATTAAAAATATGAATTCAAATCTAAAAATTTTATTAAAAAAAGAATTATACGAATTTAGATATAACTATAAAGCGTGGCTTATAATTATTATATGTACGGCAGTGAGTTATGTGCCATGGTTACGCAAGCATGACATATCGGTTTTTACAGCTTCCTTTTTTATATTATTAGCCGTAGAGCAATATATTTATAATTCATATTCGGACGAAATAAATTCTTCCGGCTCGATTTTTATCCATAATTTAAATTTCAGCTTTTTACAAGTCTTTTTTATTAAAATATTTTTTTCATTTGCAATTGCAGCGGTAATACTTATTGCCGATATTCCCAATATAAATGGGGTAATAAAAACAGCCGACTTTTTTTGGTTATTTCCCCTTATCGTTACGGGAGCTGCCGTAATGCAGTTATCATCCGTATCTTCTAAAGGTTCCGAAGATACTTCCGCTACGGTTTCGATAATCGTATCATTTATAATGCTGGTGTGCATTATGTTAATTCAAGTTATGATTTTAAGAATTTTAGCCTGTATGTTTTTAGCCGTATTATCGGTATATGCCGCCTATAAGGTTTCTTATTCGCTAAAATATCGTACACAATTATAAGGAGAGATTTATGGGTTTTTGATAATTTTCACTTCATAACTTAGAAAATTTAAAGGTTTACTTGACTTTTGATATAATACATTATAATATTAACATTGATAGATAGTCTATTTTAATGTATGCTGATAGATACCGCTGTAAACTAAAATTTATGTATGAGGAGGCATTTATATTGCACTAAAAATTGGATTTATTATATTGTTTATGCTTATAGGCGGAACCGCTTATTAATTTATCTTGGGATACAATAAAATTCTATTGTATTATCGCTATTAAGGCAATCCTTTAAGTGGGAAACTTGGGGATTGACTTTTATAGGAGAGAAGATGAAAATTTTATTTAAAAAAGAACTATATGAATTTTTAGCTAATTATAGACTTTGGATGGCTTTAATCATTTTTTCTTTAGTACCTTATTTACCGCAAATACAAAAATTGAAATTTTACCCTTTTATTATGCTCTTTTTTATGTTGTTAATCATTATTCAATATATATATGATTCATATAAAAATGATTTGCTTTATAAAGGTGTCTTTTTTTTACATAACATTAAGTTCGGTTTTTTCAAACCGTTTATTGTAAAAATTTTATTTGCCTTTCTTATGAGTATTGTTATGCTTTTAATTAATCTTCCAAATATTTATCATTTAATAAATTTACAAAGTAGTATATGGTTCCCTCTATATTTTATATATGCAAGCTCCGTTACATATATTTGCTCAATATATGCAAGAGGTGTAGAAACTACTGCAATCTCCTTTGCAATATTGATAATAGTTTCAATTTTGGTCTTAATCTTTTTACTGCCTTCCTTGCTGCTTAAAATAGTAACGGTTTTAAGTATTTCACTTGTTTCTATTATTGTCTGTCAAATATTTTCGCAATCTATGTATTACCGTACACAATTATAAGGAGAAGTTTATGGTTTTTGATATTACTTTCGGGTACAAAAAAAAGGATTTGATTTTCGATAATTTTCACTTTGAGATTCCCGACGGAGAAATAACCGTTTTGTGCGGACATAACGGAGCGGGTAAAACTACGCTTTTAAAAATTATTTCAGGTATTTTGCCGAGTACGCTTAAAAATACCGGCGGCTGGTTTGTACCTGCTTCAGGCGGTTTAATTCGGCATTTTTCGCTTGCAGAACATATCAAAATATTGGGCGCGGAAACAAACGAATTATATCAAGAAGCCTTTGAATTATTAGGTGCAAAAGAATTCGAAAAAAAACGCGTTTCAAAACTATCGGCGGGGCAGACGGTCATAGCTTCCGTTTTAACGGCTTTTGCAAGTAACAGAGATTTTTTATTATTGGACGAACCGTATGCCTCTCTCGACCCGGTCAATGCGGAAAATTTAACAAACCTTTTAAAAAAACGGAAGGGCACCACAATAATTACCAGCCACGATTTATTTTTAACCGCCGAAACAAGTTCTCATATTCAGTTTTTAAAAAACGGAAAGATTTCTTGGATAAACGATAAAACCGATATTACCGTAGATGAGTTAAAAGAAAAATACAAGGAATTTGCATAATGAATTATTTTTTAATTTTATTAAAAAAAGAATTGATTGAATGTATGCAAAATAAAAAATTTTGGAGCTTTGTTATTTTTGTAATTTCGGCGGTTGCCGCTATTTTTTTTGCAAAAAGAAAATTGCCCGAACAAGTTTATTTAATATTGATTGTTATGCTGGTAAGTCAATATGTTTTCGATTCCTGCTATAATGATATCCGCTCAGGCGGCGCTTTATTTTTTTTGAATATACGATGCGGTTCAATGCATATCATTGCGGCAAAAGCCGTGTATGCACTTATAATCGGTACGTTTTTATTTATACCCGCCGCCGCTTTTTTATTAAAAGAATTCGGGTATGCCGATTTAATTTGGCTGCTTCCTTTTTTTGTCTTTGTTACGGGACTTACTTATAATGCCGCAATTCTTACAAAAAAATCGGATTTACTTACTTCACTTGTAACTTCGGCACTGACACTCGGCTTTTTGCAACTGCTTCCTTATATTCCTTCATTATTTTTGAGGTTTGTTATTTTATGTTTTCTTTCATGCCTAACCATAATTCTTGCTTCAAAATTATCAAAGACAATAAAATACCGCACGGAAATTTCCGCTTTATAAATAAAGGATAAATATATCACTATTTAATTTGATACTGTCAAAGAAAAAAAAGAATTTTACTTATGTACGGTATTTTCCCGATAGTATTAAATATTGGAGATAGGGACAACCGTTAAATGATTTAAAACTTTTACTACTTCCGTTTTAATATTATAAATGGAAAGAATATTTTCAGGGGTCAAAACTTTTTCAGGTGTGCCTTGTACAAAAAGTTTTTTATCTTTTAAAGCAAAAATATAATTGCCGTAGCGGGCTGCCTGATTTAAGTCGTGCAACACTAAAATAATTGCGGTATTTGTTTTTTGATTTAACCCGTTTACAAGTTCTAAAAATTCTATCTGATGAGCAGGGTCTAAAAAAGTGGTGGGTTCGTCAAATAATAAAATGGAAGGTTCTTGAGCCAATGCCATTGCAATCCATGTCCGCTGTCTTTCTCCGCCGGAAAGAGTTTCCAAAGTTTTATGACGTAAGCCGAAGGTATTTGTAAGCTGTAAAACCTTTTTTACAATCTCATTATCCGATTGATTAAAAAATTCAAAATTATTTTTGTGCGGATATCTTCCGAAAAAAATAAGTTCTTCAACCGTTATTTCGTCCGGATATTTATTTTGCTGTAATAATATCGAAACCTTTTTTGCAAGCTCTTTTGTTTTCATTTTGGAAATATCTTTACCTTCAATAAAAATTTTCCCTGATGCCGGCTTTAAAATTCCTGCAATCGCTTTTAAAATTGTAGATTTACCGGAGGCGTTAGGACCTATTATCGAAACTATTTGTCCCGCCCGTACGGAAATATTTAAGTCTTCTATTATGCTTGAGCTGCCGTAAGAAAGATTAAGGTGTTCAATTTGCAGTATATTCATTTTTTAAAATCTCTTTTTCTATTTCATCGAGGCTGTCTATTCCGTTTTGTTCTTCGCGGTCAATCATAATCGGAACTATATTCAGTTTGCTGCAAGCTTCAAGTTTTTCTTTTGTGCCGCCTTCTTCGCCGCTGTTTTTAAGTACGACATATTCGGCCCCGTATTCCCGGAACATTGCCGTATTTAATTTTTCCGAAACAGGCCCTACAATTGCAATTATATCTTTTGCGGCAACTCCGGCATTTTTACATTTTTCAATACTTTCCGCCGTAGGAAGAATTCTATAAACAAAGCGGCGGTTTAAACGTACCTTTTCAAAATCCGGAATATTTTTTGAGCCTGTAGTAAAAAAAACGCATTCGGTTTTAAGTATTTTTAAAAAAGTGCAAACTTCTTCAATATTTTTAAAATGGAGGGTGTTTTTATTTTCGGTTATTTCAGAACGTAAAAAGCGGAAATATTTTATGTTTAACTCGTTTGAAGTTTCGTATGCCAGTTGTGAAACGACCAGCGCATAGGGATGGCTTAAATCCGCAATTGTAGTTATTTTTTCGGTTTTACAAAATTCAAGCATTTCTTCTTTTGTCATTCTGCCGATTTTTAATTTGCAATCTTGAAAAAATTCTTTTCCGTCTTCTGTTGCAATGCTCATAATATAAGCATTGCCGTTTTTTTCAAATCTCTTTGCAAGAATACCCGCTTCGCTTGTTCCTCCGATAAGCCAAATCATTTTATGCTATAACCTCTGGGTGTAATTATTTTTCCGTTTTTAATATAAGTGGCGGAGTTCCCTATAATTATAATTGTAAACATATCTATAGTTCCGTAATCGATTTTATCTAAGGTTGTTATAATTATTTTTTCTTCCTCCCTGCATACATTCTTTACTATACCTACAGGAGTTTCAGATGAGCGGAATTGTAAAATTGCTCCGACCGCTTCTTCTATATAATTTATGCGGGTTTTTGATTTGGGATTATAAATTGCAATTACAAAATCCGCTTCGGCTGCAAGACGGATTCGTTTTTTTATTATATCGTAATCGGTAAGCCTGTCGGATAAACTGATAAATGCGGTATCGTGCATTAAAGGCGCCCCCAGTTTTGAAGCCGCCGCAAAGGCCGCCGAAATGCCGGGCACGATTTCAATTTCCGTATTTGCCGTTGCCTTATTTTCAGGATATAATTCGTAAGCCAATTCAAAAATAAGACCTGCCATTCCGTATAAGCCGGCATCGCCTGAGCTTACGACGCTTACGATTTTCCCTTCCGCAGCTTTTTGGAGGGCATATTTACAGCGTTCAATTTCGCCTGTCATACCGGTTTGAAAAATTTGTTTTCCGCAAGCTAAATGTTCAATGTATTTTATATAACCCGAATAGCCTACAATCAGGTCGGACTTTTTTAATGCCTCGATTGCCTGAAGCGACATATATTCCGCTCCGCCCGGGCCTATGCCTACAACAAATATTTTTGCCATTTTTTCCTTTAAAGTATGTTTAATATTTCATCGGTTTTTTGAAAAGTGCTTACCATTCTGTCGGAAAATCCTGAAACCGCAGTGTACATTTTATCGGTTTTAAGATTGAGCTCGGTAAATGCCTTGTCAAGAGATTCGCTGCTTTTTGCGGTAACCGAAATGCTTTTTACGACTTCCATAACGGTCTTACCTATATCGGAAGAGCTTTCCAAGGCTGCCGCCGCAAGACGGCCGAGTTCTTCCGCAACAACAGCGAACCCTTTTCCGTATTCGCCCGCATGAGCGGCTTCAATGGCCGCATTCATACTGAGCATTTTGGTTTGCTCTGCAATTCCTGAAATTACTTCAGCCATTTCCTTAATTGCGGAGATGCTTTGATTTATGTAAATGATTTTTTCGTAAGTGGTTTTAAAAAGTTTATGCCCTTCTTTAAAAGTGTTTACAAGGTCGGCTGCGACCATTGCATCATCTTGTGCATTTGCCGCCGTAATTTGTACATCTTGTAAAAAGTTGCGTACCTGTTCTACACGTTCTTCTTTATCGTTTCCGAAAACCGACTGTTCGTTTTTTAATTTTAAATATGAGTCTTCAAGTTCGGTATATTTTTGTGCAAGTTCGGTTTTTGCGGTTTCCAATTCTTCCGACATAGTTTTAAGTTTTGCATACTCGTCTTTTAATTGAAGATAATTTTGATTATTATATGCGGTATTTGAGTCGGAAGTCCGTTCGGTTTCTGTTAAGCGGTTTGTAAATCGGTTTTGTGTAGAAGAATTAAAATTGCTTTCGGCTAAGGTCGATTTTTTTTCGATACCGCTTGACGCTTCCGTAAAAGAGTTTAAGGCTTTTTCGGGTTTGTTTGCAGTATCGTAAGTGACGCTTGTAAACAGGTTTTTTTCAGGTTTTAAGTTTTTTAAAGTTTCCTCAGTTTCCGTTTTTTGTGGACTATAGCCGGTTTTAAAAGAAGCAGATCCGTATTCCTGCAAGTTGATGTTTTCACCGTTATTTTTATTTTCGGTTTTAGGGCCTAAATGCAATCTTAATTTTGCTTTTTTGGCACGTTCCCTTTCTATATAAATGGAATAAATTACGGAGGAAACAAGCCAAGTTAAAAACACTCCTATTCCCCATGCCGTAATCATAAGCATAATTGAAAAGGTTTTTGCTTTTTTTTCTTGACGCATAAAGAGGTTTTGGTATGCCGTTTTTAAAGCTTCAAAATTTTTCTTTACGGAATCGAATTGTTCCAATACGGGTTTAAATGTTTGCTCCGAAGAATCCGAGCTTGCCTCGAATTCCTGTCTCCAGGCTTCAAGATTTTGAAAAAGCTTTTTATTTGCATTTTCATATCCTGTATATGCGGAGTTGACTTCGCTTTCATCTTTTACGGAGTATACCAGCTTTTTAAAATTGGAATAATATTGTTCGGTTTCGTTAAGTTTATTTTTTAAATCACTTGCGGAAAATCCGTTTCCCTTTACGGCGGTTCTGAACATATCCGCTTTTAGGGCTTCCGCATAAAATTCGTATTCAACAAGATAATTGATTTTTAATTGAAAGTCCGAAAAAGGTTTTGCGGCAATAACGAAGGCCGCTCCGGCAATTCCAAGAGCTAAAATAATACCGCTGAAGGCAAAGATAATCTTTATATAATTTTTCATTTTAACGTTCCTTTATTGAACACTGCACATAAGTATAAAAGCAAAATAGACGGTTCTCCTTTGCTGTCCAGTATGGGTTTTGCATAAAATTTACTTTATAAGTGTACCATAAGGAGGAAGCTCTGTCAATTGTATCGGAGATGTCAATTTATGCAAGGTTACGGCTCTGCGTTTTTTAGGTTGTCAGCTTATACTTTCCAAAAAACCGCTGCAAAAAGTAAAATTAAAATTTTGAAAAGAGGCCAAAGTGTTTTTATATGCGTAGCCGTCATCAAAAAAGCTTTCCGGTTCCGAATAAGGCTGCGGTTTACATACTTTAAAAGCGTGGGCTTCGTTTGTTATTGCCTTGGATTTATGATATTCGGCGGCATGTAAGACGGTTCCTTTCTTTCCTAAAAGGCAATTTTTTTCGAGTTTAATTATTTTGTAGCCGAAGTTGTATAAGGTTTTTGTACTTTCGGTTTTGCCCTTAAAAATACCGCACATTCCGTATCCGTCAAATTCTTCAAACAAATAACAAGCGGCCTCTCCTTCCGCTAAGATATAACCGCCTTTTTCCGCAAAAGATTTTACGGCGTTAAGCATATTTTTATTTTCGGAAAGAGCTTTTGCAAAAGGTTTTATATTTCCGCTTCCGAAATATAAAAAATTGCATTCGGGCAGGTTTTTATCGTGAATGGGCGAAAAATATTCTACGCAGCCCAAGCTCTTAAGTAAAAAAATGTTTTCGGTATAATATAAATTGATTGCATTATCTAAAGCGATTGCGGTTTTAATTTGTTTTTTCAAAGACCGTATTGTAAAGTTTCCTGTTTTTACTTCTTTAAATAGAGAAAGCAGTTTATCTTTATCAATATTTTCGCTTACGGTCTTATCCAGTAAATTTAAAAATTCGGAAGATTGTAATTCCGAGTTAAGATTAAGGCCCAGCCCTGAATCCTCTATTTTCAGTTTTTCTTCGTTCGGAAAAAAACCTAAAACCGGTAAGTTTAAATTTTCTTCTATCATTTTTTTATAAAGAGAAAACATTTTAGAAGAAATCTTATTTAAAATTATTCCGCAAATTCTTTTTTCGGAGCAGTCAATCATACCCTTTAATTTGGGTATCATTGTAAACATTTCGCCTGATGGGCTGTAAACTAAAATTATATTTATATCCAATTCTTTTGCGGCGGCGTATGAAGAGTTTTCCGAAGTGGAACCTATGCCGTCAAAACAGCCCATTACTCCTTCTATAATTGCATACTCGGAATTTGCAAAACCTAAGGCGTGTTTTATTCCGTTTTTACCCATCATAAATAAATCTATATTGCCGGCCGCTTTTCCGGATACGGTTTCTAAAATTTTACGGTCAACCTGGTCAGGGCCTGTTTTAAAGCCGCTTATATCAAAGCCCTTTTTTTTTAAAGAATAAAGGAGGGCGGCGGAAATGATTGTTTTGCCTGAATTACTGTTAGGGGCGGAAATCATAACGGCTTTCATTTTTAATTATCCTCCTCTTTTTTACTTTCGCTTATTTCGGTTTTATTTGTTTTGCGGGCAAGCATAAGGGAAATATAATTTCCGTCCGTTAAAATTTTTTGTTTATCGTTTGAGCGTAGTACGGTTTCTCCTTCAAGCGAAGCTCTCTTTATATAAACGTAATCCAATCCGTTTTTTTCAAATTCGCCGATTGCGGTTTCTTTTTGTTTGTAAGTTTTTAAAAGGGCAATGGAATCCGAATTAGCCGTAATTAAAGGATTAAGATGGTCGGTAACGGTAAGAACTTCTCCTTTTTTTGCAAGAGGAGTTTTTGAAATTGCGGCGGCGGCTGTAAATGAGGTTATTCCGGGAATTATTTTTAAATTTATTTTACTTTTTTTAAAATACGGAAGCAGATAGATAAAGGTGCTGTAAATCATAGGGTCACCTATTGTTAGAATTACCGAAGACTTTTCCTCTTCGGTTTTTTCAATTATCATTTCGGCCGCATTTTTATAGTGTTCTTGCGAAACAAAGCCCATAGGGAAATCCAAAAGAATTATTTTTTTTCCGTTTATAAATTCTTTTACGGTATCCAATGCCATTTGTTTTCCTTTATTATCGGGAGCAAAAATTATATCGGCATTTTTTATTGCATTAACGGCTTGAAGTGTAAGATATTCCGCAGCACCGGGGCCTGTGCCGACTGCAAAGATATTTTTCATTTTTATTTTCCGCCTTCGTTTTCTTTTATGGTATTTTCCAAAGATTGAAAAATAAGGCTGCGTATTTCAGGATATTCCCCCAAACCTTTTAATACGGGATAAACTTCATAGCCTTCATTTTGTAAAACCGTTTTCCAGCTGTCTTCTTCATCTCCCGCCATATCGTTTTGCGCATGGTCTCCTGCTACAATCATAAGGGGATAAAGATAAACTTTTTTTATTTTTTGCTTTAAAAGTTCCGGTAAAATATCGTTAACGGTTTTACTTCCTTCAACCGTTGCAATAAAAATATTGCCGTAGTTATGAGCTTTTATTTTTTCTTCCAATATACCGTAAAATTTATCCGCACCGTGATACGAACCGTGACCCATAAAAAGTATTGCCGTATCGCAGGGGAGTTTCGGGAGTTCGAGCGCTAAAATAAATTTTTCAAAATCGGCATTTTCGTTTAAAAGAGTTTTACCTAAAATACAGCCCGGTATTTTCAGTTTATCGTATTCGGCGCCCGGAATAATATGTGTAGGCTGAATATAAATTTCGGTATAGCCTTTTTGTTTTAATTGAGATGCGGCTTCTTCGGCTGAAGGAATCGAAATTAAATCGCGTTTTTTTAAAATTGAGCGTACAATATTTGAAGTATAAGCCGTAACAATTTCGATATTTTTAAATTTGTTTTCGGCTTCTTTTTCAATAACATCAATGGTTTTGCTTCGTGTTTCGGAGTATGTAGTGCCGAAACTTGCAATTATAATTGCTTTTTTCATAATGCGATAAGTATAATATATTGCGCCGTTAAATGCAATTACAAGCGAAAACATTTGTTGCAAGGTGTAATTTTTTAATGATAAAAGAAAACCGGAAAGAGTTTAAAAGGTGATATTATATAAGTGCCGATTTTACGGAGCTATAAATTTTCAGCGAAAATATATGGAAATTTTATAAATCCGGATTGACAGTAGAGGAAAGATATGAGAAAATTGGAGAAAGAAGGCGAGGCTTGAAAGGCTATATGAGAAATATATGGAAGGAGAGGAATGAATGAGGGGTGCAGTAATATTGGCAGCGGTTTATATTTTGCTGATAATAAGTTGTAAGCATAAGAGAGAGGAAGAGAATATAAGAGAGTATGAACCGTTTGAAGAAGGGGTTGAGATAGGAAGGAGCGGAGGGAGTTCGACTGAAAGCGGGATAGAGATATCTGAAGATAAAATATTTATAAAGGATGTGGGAATCCGTGAAAATAGATTATAGATTAAAAGAAAGAATTAATGATATATTGTCAGAATGGAATCCGCTGGATGTGCCTCCTTTTATAGCGAGTGTAGAGTATGCGGCTTATATTGAGCCAATAATAAAAGCCGGAAAAAGTATTGATTTGCTACGAAAATATTTTATAAATCTTATTATTGAGCAATTGGGATTAAGCTATGATTCATCAAATATAGAACAAAAAAACAGTTTAGAGGATGTAACGGAGAAAGTGATGAGTGTGTTACAGGAGAATGAAAAATTATATAAATAAATTTTATTATGAATATCCCCTAAATTTAAAGAGGTTAATGGAGAGCAGACTAAAGGACATGTGAAGATAAAAAGGAAATAAAAGAATGAAAAAATATATTGTTAGGAAGTTATTGATATTAGTATTACTTTTTTTATCGGCTTGGACTTATGCAGAGCATCCCGGTGCCCGGTTTTACTTATCACCTGAGAGTTTAGAAAAATTAATTAAAAAAGGTTTATCAGGAAATATGGAGGCTGGAACGAGTGTGTGGGAGTATTATGCTCTTTAGGAAACGTTCTCGGTTATAATAATGAGGCAAGCACTTACGAAACAACGCAAGCGTACAAATATGATAATCTATATCAACTTATAAGTGTAGAAGGATTATTTTGACATTGTATGTCAATTCTTTTCTTCTTTACATTTTTAATTCTTTTCGGTGTGATTCTTTTATTATATATAATTAAACTGATAAATAATAAAGAGAACTGAATTTTAACATATTGTAATTTATAGAGAAATATGTTATTTTAAGTAGAGTATAAATCTTGAGGCCCTTACATATAACATTTCTTAATCTATATGTTCTTTACCTCAAAAAATCCCATTTATGGAGAGGACATAGAATGCTTGGTAAATTTTCAATCCGGACTAAATTATTGTTGCTTTGTTCATTACTGGTTATTATCGGACTTGCCGCGCAAGGCGGTGTTTCCGGTATTTTATCGCATAAGGCGGTAAAAACGGAGGTTGCAAATGCCCTTATTGAAAAAGCAAAAGATATGGCGGCCTTTATCGACTCCGAAATAAAAGCCGATTTTTATTATTACGAAGGTTTAAGCCGCATACCTATGGTTTTTGACCCGAATGTTCCTCCGTTTGAAAAATCCTTTCTTTTGAAAGAGTATGCGGATATTAACGACGGGATATTCGCTCTTGATTTTTGCGATACCGCGGGAATCCGTTATACAAGTAAAGGAGAAAAAATTAACGTAAATGACCGCGAATGGTATAAAAATGCACTTGCAGGCAATTACTTTATTTCCGAACCTATTATTTCAAGAGAAAACGGAGAGCTTGTTATTGTAGTTGCAGTTCCCGTTATGGATAATAACGACAATATAGTGGGAGTATTGGCTTCTGTAAACTCCGGCACGGATTTATGTTTGTTTGTAAAAGATATTGTAATAGGTAAATCCGGTTATTGTCATATCATAGGTAAAGACGGCCATACTATAGGTCATAAAGATACACAGCGGGTTATTAAACATGAAAACATTATAGAAGAAGCAGAACGGGATTCTTCCTATAAATCTCAGGCCGAATTTTTGCGTTATGTAATGTTGTCGGATAAAGCGGATATAGGCTCTTATACACGTAATGGAGTTCAAAATATAGCGGCTTTTGCAACTATGAAAACGGGCTGGAATGTAATTATCCGCGCTCCCATAAATGACTTTTTAGGAAACCTTGATAAACTGGTTTACTCTTTGGTGATTATAGCCGTTACGGTTACGGCGGTAATCTTTGTTGCCGTATGGATTCTTACCGGGAATATTGTAAGACCTCTTAAAAAGGCGGTTAACGCTTTAAAAGAAATAGCGCAAGGGGAAGGAGATTTAACCGTCCGCTTGCCTATAAGCGGTAATGATGAAATTGCACAGCTTTCCGATTATTTTAATAAAACCATAGAAAAAATAGGCGTGTCTATAAAATCGGTTAGCGAAAATACAAACATTATGGAAGGTATCGGAACCGAGCTTTCGAATAATATGACTGAAACTGCAAGTTCCGTTCAGCAAATAAGCTCGAATATAGACAGCGTAAAACTTCAAACTTTAACTCAAGCCTCAAGCGTAACGGAAACGGCTTCAACTATTGAAGAAATTATACGCACGATAAAGCAATTAAATGCCGTTATCGAAAATCAGGCGGCAAGTGTAGCCGAGTCTTCTTCGGCAATAGAACAAATGGTAGCCAATATAGGTTCAATTACACATACTTTGGAAAGAACTTATGAAGTGGTAAATAATCTTAACGATGCTACGAATGACGGAAAGCATACGGTTGAAACATCAAATACGGTAACACAAAAAATAGCCGAAGAATCCAGCGGTCTTATGGAAGCAAGCTCCGTTATTCAGCATATAGCAAGCCAAACGAATTTGCTTGCAATGAATGCGGCCATTGAAGCAGCCCATGCGGGTGAGGCGGGAAAGGGTTTTGCCGTTGTTGCAGATGAAATCAGAAAACTTGCGGAAGAGTCCAGTATGCAGGGAAAAACTATAACGGCAACGCTTAAAACCTTGAGCGGAGAAATAGGTATTTTATCGGATTCATCTAAGGTTGCAGAAGAAAAGTTTAATGCTATTTTCGGCTTATCGGATGAAGTTAAAAATATGACCAATCGTCTTATGGAAGCTATGAAAGAACAGGAGCACGGCAGCGGAGAAGTTTTATCGGCCATTAGAGATATCAACACGGTTACGGCTCAAGTTCAGGACGGAGCTGTAGAAATGCTTAGAGGCGGAGAAAATGTAGCGCAGGAAATGCGAAAGCTCGATGAATTGACCGAAATTATTGCAGGAAATATGAATGAAATGGCTTCCGGAGCCGTTCAGATAAGTAATGCCGTACAAAAAGTAAATGTGATTACTCAAAAAAATAAACAAAGCATAGAGAATCTGGCGGCGGAGGTTAAAAAGTTTAAAATCTAATTTATAAACTTTCGTTTAAAATTTTTTATCCGGGTAATTTTGTCGCTTCGGTATTAAACCCCTTGATTATTTAACGTCTTCGGGGTAAAATAAGAGCATGGGTATAAAATCATTCTGGGGCGGTGCACATCCGCCTGAAAATAAAGCGGTTTTGCCGGAAGAAGAAGTGCTTTCGGTAAAACCTTCTACCAATATGGTTTGGATTCCAGTTACGCAAGGCGGAATGCCTAATACTCCGCTTGTAAGCGTAGGGGATAAGGTTTCCAGAGGGCAAAAAATTGCGGAAACGGATAAATTTATGTCCGCTCCCGTTCATTCCTCGGTTTCGGGAACCGTAAAAAAAATAGAGCCTCATCTTGTTACGGGCAACAGCGAGAACCTTTGTATTGCAATTCAAATTGATGAAGAAAACAGGGAAGAGTTTATGCCTCCTTTAGACCCGTTTACTTGTACAAAAGAAGATGCCGTAAGGCGTATAAGGGAAGCCGGTATTACCGGTATGGGAGGAGCGTCTTTTCCGACTCATGTTAAATTAACGCCCCCCCCCGATACGAAAATCGATTATGTAATTGCAAACGGAGCGGAGTGCGAGCCTTATCTTTGCACGGACGCAGCCGCAATGTTCCGTTCGTCCGAGGATATTGTTGACGGGCTTACTATTACAATGAAGATAACCGGGGCTCCTAAAGGTATTATTGCCGTTGAAGACAATAAAAAGAATTTGGTCCCTGTATTGGAAAAAGCAATCGAAAAAAATAAGACCGCTTCAAGTGCTGCGGGAGTTTTCGATATTTCGGTTCAGCTTTGTAAAACAAAGTATCCGCAAGGCGGAGAAAAAACGCTTACCGATGCCGTTGTAGGGCGGGAAATTCCTGCCGGAGGACTTCCGTTTCAAATCGGCTGCGTCATTCAAAATGTAGGAACTTTAAAGGCAATTTCCGAGGCTTTCCGCTTAGGAAAACCTCTTATTGACAGAGCTTTAACATTGGGCGGCGGAGCTTGTGAAAAACCGGTAAACGTTATTGCTCCCATAGGAACATGCGTAGGAGACTTAATTCCCGATGTAATTTCATTAAAACCCGGCGTTCTTAAAATAATTTCAGGCGGCCCTATGATGGGTTTTGCAATGAAAAATGCGGATTTTCCCGTTCAAAAAAATACCTCCGGTGTTTTATTCCTTACAAAAGAAGAAGTTTCGTTGGAAGAGGAAAGTCCCTGTATAGGCTGCGGGAAATGTATAGACGTTTGCAGCTGCCGTCTTATGCCCGTATTGATTGTTCGTGCATTAAAATCGAATAATACCGAAGAAGCTGTACGCTGCGGTCTTTTGGATTGCGTGGAATGCGGTACCTGCTCTTATATTTGTCCTGCACGTATTAAATTAGTGCAAAGGTTTAAAATAGGCAAACAAATTGTCCGCGAAGAAAAACAAAAGAGCGAGGCAAAGGCGGCCGCAAAAGAAGCCTTAAAAGCGGCTGCCAAGGTTCGGGAGGAAGCTGAAAAAAAATCCGCTCCGTCTGAAAATCAAACAAAAGAAGAAGGAGGCAAATAAATGGCAGAATCGGATAAAAATGAGATATTTATGTCTCCGGCTCCTCATATAGTTTCGCCTGTAAAAACGCAAACGCTTATGCTTGATGTAATAATCGCTCTTTTGCCGCTTGCAATTTACGGTGTTTATCTTTTTTCATATCCTGCGCTTATACGCATTGAAGTCTCGGTTGTAGCCTGTGTGGGCTTTGAAGCCGTTTTTAGGGCGATTTGCGGTGCGGATTTACGCGCTAAAGATTTGTCCGCAGTTGTTACGGGGCTTTTAATTGCTCTTGTAATTCCGCCGGCATTGCCTATATGGATACTCTTACTCGGCTGTTTTTTTGCCATTGTAGTTACTAAAGAATTTTTCGGCGGATTGGGAGCGAACGTATTTAATCCGGCCCTTGTCGGACGTGCATTTATGTTTGTAAGCTTTTCAGGTGCTATGACAAAATGGATTCAGCCGCGAGGGTCTATGTTTGATGCCGTAAGTTCCGCAACAAATCCCATTTTAGACGGAATAGCTTCTTCAACACCGTTAAAACTGATTAATGCAAAAGAAGGCATTGCAATGACTTCTTCGGAAATTGCAAAACTTCTTAATATGAATTCGGTTTCGGAGTTATATACTCAACTTTTAGCCGGCAATCATGCGGGGTGTATAGGTGAAACAAGCGTTCTTCTTATCTTGCTCGGTTTCGGTTATTTACTCGTTAAAAAAGTAATAGATTGGCGTATTCCCTTTACAATGATTGCTACGGCGGTCGGCATTACCGCCCTTGCAGGGATAAACCCCATTTTAACCTTAACTTCAGGCGGTTTGGTATTCGGTGCGGTTTTTATGGCAACGGATTATGTTACAAGTCCCGTAACGGCAAGAGGAAGAATTTTATTCGGTATAGGCTGCGGGTTAATAACGGCTCTAATCCGTTTATTTTCCGGAATGCCTGAAGGCGTTATGTACAGTATACTTATAATGAATGCAGCGGTTCCGTTTTTGAATAAATTGATTTCGGTAAAATACGGTTATGTAAAGCCTAAAAAAAGCTCGGGTTCTGCGGTATCGAAGGGGGCTGTAAAATGAAACAGACTATAAAACTTGCTTTTACGCTTGCAGCTTATGCGGTAATTGCCTGCATTGCCCTTGCAGCCGTTTATAATTTTACCGCTCCCAAAATTGAAGAGGTTAAATTTGAAAAAACAAAAAAAGCTCTTCAAGCGGTATTTCCCGAAGCGGACGATTTTAAAGAAATTACAAGCGATTTTCCTGAAGAAAACGGCAAAATTAAATTTATAAACGCTTATCTTGCCTTAAAAGACGGAAAAAATACGGGCTTGACTCTCACGGTAAGCGGGCCGACTTATTCCAAGGCGACCGTTTTAATTGCAATAAATTTGGATAAAACCGTTAAGGCAATTAAATTCTTGGAACTTACCGACACTCCGGGGCTTGGAAGCCGCGCGGCGGAAGACCCTTTTATAAGTCAATTTAAGGGTAAAGCTCTTTCTTCTTCGTTTAAAGTAAAAGAAGATGTGGAAGCTATAAGCGGCGCAACCATTACTTCAAACGGAGTTTCGGCCATGCTTAAAGCCGGTGCCGAAGCTGCAATAACTTATATGGATAAAAATAATTTAGCCGAAGGGGGAAGTAAATGAAAAAGTCGGAGATTTTTACAAACGGAATTATTAAAAGCAATCCTCTTTTGGTGTTAATGATAGGTCTTTGTTCCTCCCTTGCGGTTACTACAAATGTTTTAAACGGTCTGGGTATGGGTGTTGCGATGACCTTTGTTATCGTTATGAGCGAAATGATAATAAGTATATTCCGCAAACTTATTCCCGCCGATATACGTATACCCGTTTTTATAATTGTTATAGCCTCGTTTACTACAATCGTAGATTTGCTTATGCAGGCTTATACACCTGCTCTTTCGGAATCTATGGGACTTTTTATAAAACTTATTGTAGTAAACTGTATTATAATGGGACGGGTTGAATCTTTTGCTTCAAAAGAACGTGTAGGGAATTCCGTTTTGGACGCTCTCGGTATGGGCGTAGGTTATACTTTGGTATTGGTTTTAATTTCCGTAATCAGGGAACTAATAGGAGCCGGCTCGTTTGCAGGAATAAAGTTAATTCACGAAGATTATCATATTTTATTTTTTGCAAATCCTCCGGGCGGTTTTTTTGTATTCGGTTTAATGATTTCGATAAATATGGCCGTTAAGCACGCCATTGAGCGCCCGAAAAAAAAGAAGGCTGCAATTAAACAAACCGAAAATGGGAAAGAGGCGCGGGAGGAAACCGTTGCCGTCGAACAGGCCGGAAATATGGAAACCGTTCAAGAAGAAAAACCGGTCGTTAAAAACGAAGTAAAGGAGGAAGCAAATGCAGCAAGCAACTGAACTGTTTAAGATTTTTCTTTCCGCAATATTGGTTAAAAACGTTGTTTTAATGCGGTTTTTGGCGTTGTGTCCTTTTATAGGAATGTCTTCCGATGTAAAAAAATCTATGGGAATGGGTTGGGCCGTTTTATTTGTTACGCTTTTAGCCACGGCGGTTACTTATCCTATTTACAATTATATACTTATAGGCAATTTGCAGTTTTTACAAACTTTGATTTTTATTTTGGTAATTGCAAGTTTGGTTCAGCTTGTGGAATTTTATTTAAAAAAAAGCGGCTCCTGCACTTTACAGCTCTATGGGAGTTTATTTGGCCTTAATTACGACAAACTGCGCAATTCTTGCAGTAACTATTGATGTTATAGATGAAGGCTATACCTTTACGCAAGCTATAGTTCATGCGGCAGGTTCGGCTTTCGGTTTTATGATTTCGCTTTTGCTTTTGGCGGGTTTGCGCCAAAGAATAGATACGGCACCCGTGCCGAAATTTCTTAAAGGCACTCCTAGTTTATTTATAGCCGCAGCCCTGCTTTCGCTGGCTTTCGGCGGTTTTGCGGGGTTAATTTAATATTTTGTAAGGGTTTAATCCGAGCCGTCCGGTTTTATGCGGGCCGCTTGCGGTTAAACCCCCTCTTTTACACATTTTACCCAAAAAATTTTTGAAGTAAATGTTTATAAAAAAGCTCTTTGTATCGTTTCTTTAAAAGTTCCCTCCTATACCTGCAATAAAAATTGTGCTATAATCATAAAACATTGATTTCATATTTAGGAGCAAAAAATGAAAATTATTGATGTTGTTTGTGCCGAGGGCAAAACGGGCTTTTATTTTGATGACCAAAAAGCCATCAAACAGGGAGCCGGGCATGACGGTTTTTTCTATACGGGAAAACCTGTAACTGAGGGCTTTACCGCAATCCGCCAAGCGGGAGAGGCTATTTCCGTTATGTTTATCCTTGAGGACGGGCAGGTCGCTTACGGGGATTGTGCAGCCGTTCAATATTCCGGAGCGGGCGGACGGGACCCTCTCTTTTTGGCAAAGGACTTTATTCCCGTTATCGAAAAAGAAATTAAGCCCTTGTTTGCGGGAAAAGAAATTACCTCTTTCCGTGAAATGGCTAAAAAATTTGAAGAACATACAATAAACGGAAAACGTATGCATACGGCTCTCCGCTACGGAGTTTCTCAAGCTATTCTTGATGCCGTTGCAAAATCCCAACATAAGACTATGGCTGAAATTGTAGTAAAAGAATACAACACAGGCTGCAAAATACAGCGCATTCCGATTTTTACCCAATCCGGAGATGACCGCTATTTAAATTCCGATAAAATGATTATTAAACAGGCGGAAGTTTTACCTCACGGGCTTTTTAACAACGTTGAAGAAAAAACGGGCAAAAACGGTGAAAAACTTTTGGAATATGTAAAGTGGCTTAAAAACAGAGTGGAAACAATGCGTACTTGCGACTGCTATAAACCTATTTTCCATATTGACGTATACGGCACAATCGGCGATTTTACAAATAACGATGTTCCGAAAATGACGGCCTATCTTAAAACCTTGGAAGAAGCGGCGGCCCCCTTTAAACTTAGAATTGAAGGCCCTATGGATATGGGAGAGCGCGAAAAGCAAATGCAAGTGCTTGCAGCCCTTACAAAGAGCCTTGATGAAAATAATGTAAAAGTTGAACTTGTTGCCGATGAATGGTGCAATACCCTTGAAGATATTCAATACTTTGCGGATAACAGGGCAGGGCACATGATTCAAATTAAAACTCCCGATTTGGGCGGAATAAACAACACAATCGAAGCAATTCTTTATTGCAAAGAAAAAGGTATAGGTGCATATTGCGGCGGAACCTGTAACGAAACAAACCGCTCCGCAGAAGTTATTGTAAACTGTTCGGTTGCAGCGGGAGCCGCACAACAGCTTGCAAAACCCGGTATGGGAGTGGACGAGGGGTATATGATTGTAAACAATGAAATGAATAGAATTGTAGCCCTTGCAAACAGAAAATAACGTATTAAATAAAAAAAAAGCCTTGTATTTTACAAGGCTTTTTTTATGCTGCATTAAAAGGTTTTAAAGTTTAATAAATTTATACCTTGCTTGCAAGGTCTGCAAGTTCAGCCTTCCATGAATAAATTTTATTTTTATCTTCCCATTCTATAAGTTTAATTATTTTAAAATTTTTTCTTAATTTAGGATTTTCAAAATAGGCAACTGCAAAGTTCCCGTTACCGATATAAATAACCTCTTCATTTTGCTTTAAGTCTTCCGCTTTTTTAAGGAATTCCATTACACAGTCGAAATGAACGGGCTGACCGCTTTCCTTATCGGCGATGGCTGCACTTAAGTCTTCTATGGGTTTGCCGCATTTTGTACAAATAAATTCGGGATATTCTATTTTTTTAATTTGAATTTGAGGCCTTTTCGGCGGAGAATATTTGCGCTTTTTTGATTGAAAATCGGAATATTGAATACCGTAATTATTTTCGCGACCGGTGTTTTGTTTAAATTTCTTCTTGCTCATAATTCAATCCTCCGCTTAAAATTCTGTCGGTTATAATTGTTGCAAGCCTGTAAATAGCGGCGTCCATATATTCAGGGTCCTCCAGTTTTTCTTCTACCGCATGAATTTCGTCAATACTCAAAGCGGAGCAAGAGCCGATACAGTTTGCAGGTTTATTTTTTTTATGAGGAAATAAATTTACATTACTCATAGCAATCTCCAAAAGCATCTTTTAAGTGTAAAATTTCAGGCTGTTGCGCCAAAAACGGGTTTGACTTTAAAACTATCACATCAAATCTCATATACATTCCATTATATTGTCGATTATTTTCGATAAAATGTTTAGCGGTTTTGCTTATCTTCATTTGTTTTTTTTTATTTATTATAATATCCAAATCTTCCAAAGGCGTGTTAGGAAGAGTTTTTACTTCAATAAAAACCACTAAAAAGGCTGCGCGGTCAAGGGCGATAATGTCTATTTCTCCGTCTCTTGTTCTCCAATTTAAGGCGATAATTTCATAGCCTTGCATTTTTAACCATTCCGCAGCCAGGATTTCTCCGTTTTTTCCTATTTTCCCGTTATTTTTTTGTATACTCACGGGGATTAATTGCTCTTACTATAAACAGGTTTTTGTTTTGGCTTAAATCTATGATTGTATCCGTATCCGCCAAAAGCTCTCCGGTTTCATCAATAAGGATTTTAATGCAGGGACGCATCGGCGCATCGGGCGAGCTTTGTACAACCCGTGCAAGAGAGGCATCGTTCATTAGTACAAGAGAGCCGATAGGATATATTCCTATGCTTTTAATCATTACTTTTATTATTGAAGGGTCGAAAATACGGGCATTGTCCGCTAAAAGATTTTTCATTGCCTGGTATCCCAGCATAAAATCGCGGTAAGGTTTGGGGCTTATCATAGCAACGAAGGCATCTGCAACCGTAATTATTCTTGCTCCCAAATCGATATCTTCTCCTGCAACTCCGTTAGGTATTCCTTTTCCGTCCCACCTTTCGTGGTGCTGCATTATACTTTTTGCGATTTCTTTTGTATACATAAGTTCGTTTAAAGCGGTTTTATAACCGTAAGCGGTGTGGGCTGCAACTGCCTGTTTTTCCACATCGTTTAAGGCATCGTGTTTGTTTACAATCGTTTCGGGAATCTTCATCATTCCTATATCGTGTAAAATTGCGGCAATGGCAACGTCTTTTATCTGTTTTTCGGAAAGTTCCAGGGCTTCGGCTATTATAACCGCTAAAATTGCGGTATTAACTGAAGAGCGGGCTAAATTGTTTTCCTCCAGCTCCGTACTTAAAATAAAACTTACGCAAAGCGGAGAATCCTGTTTTATCAGATTTAAAATAATTTCGGCATAAGGGTTTACCGCAAGGTTTGCAACCGGCTGCCGGTGTTTCAGCTTTTCAAAAAAGTCGTTTATATCGTAAATAAGCTTACTGTATGTTTTATATAACTCCTTGGATTTTATATCGCTGCATATTTTTAATACGCTTTCATGCGAAACGTTTATGATTTCATTCTTTGTTATTGTTGTTCCGCTGATTACAACTTGGTCGGTTTCTTGCGGAGCGGTTGCCGATTCCAATTCTTCAACTTCGGACAGTTCTTCAACTTCCTGTATGTCTTCAAGCTCTTCTACGGTATCCGCGTTATTTAATAATTTATCAGCTTCGGCGGCCGCAATATCCGAACGCTTTTTCATTCCCGGCGGAATTATTTCCCCTGCGGTTATAACGTACGGGATTTTCCAACGTTTTAATACGTTTATTTCATATTCCGTAACGGGGCTGTTTTCTGCAAGCAGCATATTTTGTCCGTCATCAAATAAAATCGGAGCGGAATATCTTGAACCGATTTTGAGTTCGCTTACTTTAATTTTTTTTAACATTATAAATCTCCTCTGGTACTTCTTTTTAAAAATGCAAAAATTGCGGCAACGGCATTATATGTTTCAGGCGGAATACACATTCCGATTTGTCCCTCTGCAAGAATATTTGCAAGACCGGGATTTTCGATAATTTTTATACCGTTTTTTTCGGCAATCCGATTTATCTTTTCGGCAATTTCGCCTTTGCCCGATGCAATAATTATCGGAGCCTTTGAGCCTAGAATATATGATAATGCCGTAGAACTCTTTATATTTTTATCGTCAACTTTTATCATAACCATTAGTTTAGCATAAATATATGGTCAGTGTATAGATGTTATTTAAAAAAATCCTTATGTTTGACCAAATCTTTAAAAAAAAGTATAATGTAACGCTATGCAAAATTCAAAACCGCTTATAATTCAGGGCGACCGCTCGATTCTTTTGGATATTCACGATTCGCAAGCCCAAGAGGCAAGATTTGCTTTAATTCCGTTTGCCGAACTTGAAAAATCTCCCGAGCATTTACATACATACCGTTTGACGGCTTTGTCTCTTTGGAATGCCGCCGGAGCAGGGTTAAAGCCTGAAGATATAATGAATACCTTAAACGGGTTTTCCCGATTTAAAGTTCCGGATTCCGTTTCGGTTTGGATGAAAGAAACGATTTCCAGATACGGGAAGATAAAACTTTTGCCGTACACCGATGAAAATTTTTTAAGGCTTACCGCAGCAACGCCTTTAATTTATAAAGAATTAAAAACTGCAAAAACTCTTACAAAGTATTTAATTGAAGATACGCAAAATGAAAATTCTTTTTTAATTACACTTTTAAACCGCGGAACCGTAAAACAGGCTTTACTTAAACAGGGCTGGCCGGTTCAAGATGAAGTACCTTTGCGCGACGGGGAACCGCTTGATATTTGTTTAAAAGAAACGGTTTTAAACGGCACTAAATTTGAAATTAGAGATTATCAAAAAGATGCCGCGTCCGCCTTCGTAGGGGATAAATCGGCAGGAACGGGGTTCGGTACTATTGTTCTTCCTTGCGGTTCAGGAAAGACCGTTGTAGGAATGCTTGTTATGTCGATGTTAAAAACCAATACCCTTATCCTTACTCCGAATGTAGCCGCCGTTTATCAATGGAAGCGTGAGCTCTTGGATAAAACGAATATAGGTGAAGAGGATATAGGTTTATACACCGGGGAATCGAAAATAATAAAACCCGTTACAATTGCAACTTATCAAGTTCTTACATGGCGTCCCGATACCGAATCTCCTTTTCCTCATTTTAAAATTTTTAGAGAACGCTCATGGGGGCTTATTATTTATGATGAAGTCCATTTACTGCCGGCTCCGGTTTTCAGAATTACCGCCGAGCTTCAAGTTATAAGACGGCTGGGACTTACGGCAACTCTTGTAAGGGAGGACGGCTGCGAGGGAGACGTTTTCAGTTTGGTGGGGCCTAAGCGTTTTGATGTCCCGTGGAAAGACCTTGAACAAAAGGGGTGGATTGCAAAGGCTTATTGTATTGAAATACGTGTAAATCTTGCCTCCGAAAAAGAAATTGAATATGCCGTAGGCTCCGTACGAGAAAAACACCGTATTGCAAGTGAAAATCCCGCTAAACTGGGAATTGTAAAAAAACTTTTAGAAAAGCATAGCACGGAGCAAATTTTAATTATAGGGCAGTATTTATCGCAGCTTGAAAAAATTTCCTCCGAAATCAAGGCTCCTCTTATTACAGGGAAAAATACAAATGTAGAACGGGAAGAGTTATACGGAGCTTTTAGAAAGGGCGAAATTAAGGTTTTGGTAGTTTCCAAGGTTGCAAATTTCGCAATAGATTTACCTGACGCTTCCGTTGCAATACAGGTATCGGGTGTCTTCGGAAGCCGGCAGGAAGAAGCTCAGAGGCTGGGCAGGATATTGCGCCCCAAAGAATGTGATTCTCACTTTTATTCGATTGTTACGCGTCAAAGTGTGGAAGAAGAATTTGCGGAAAAACGGCAAAAGTTTTTAGCCGAGCAGGGCTATGATTATTCCATTTTTACTGAAGCGGATTTTAGTTTGGAAGATAGGCCCGGTATAAGTTAAAGCGGCAACAAAATGAATATAATTTTATTTTCCGAAAAAGATTATTTTAATTCCGAGGATTTCTCTTTTAAAAATTCCGTAAAACCGGAATTCGTCTTTTTTAAAAGCGATGAGCGGTTTTTGCATATAAAAAAAATTTTAAAACTTTCAAGCGGCTGTGATTTTAAAGCGGGCTTTATAAACGGGAAAATAGGAACAGCCGTAATTAACGAATTTTCAAATGAAAGAATTACTTTTTCTTTTACGGAAACCGCATTGCCGCTTCCGCTTCCGCCTATAAAACTTATTTTAGGTTTTCCGCGTCCTATTCAATTAAAAAGAATTTTGCGCGATGCCGCAAGTTTGGGTTTTTCGGAGTTATTTTTAACCGGTACGGAGCTTGGTGAAAAGTCTTATTTAAAATCAAACCTTTCCGATAAGGAAAAAATAACGGGATACCTTTTAGACGGAATTTCACAGGCTGGACAAAATTTGCTGCCGCAATTTTCTTTTTATAATTCGGTACAAGAAGTTTTACAAAAAATAAACGAAAAACAAAATGCTTCTTTTTTACAAAATGTGCAAAACGGGTTTTCTCAAGCCTTATTCTTAAAAGAAAAAAAAATACTGCTTGATATTTCGGAAAATGCCGAAACTCTGGGTTCTTTTAAATTAAAACGGGGGGAACATGTAATTGCGGCAATAGGGAGCGAGCGGGGGTGGACTGAGCGGGAAAGGGAGCTATTCCGAAATGAAAACTTTAAGACTTATTCAATGGGTAAAAGAATTCTCCGTACGGAAACTGCGGTTTGCGCCGCTCTTTCGGTTATCGGTTCAAACTGCGGTTTTTGGTAATTTTTTTCCCGCTTTTCAAAAAAAAAACGATGTGATATAATTTTTTTATGACAAAACATAAGTGGGACGCCTTTTGTAAATTTAAATCGGAATATAAACAAGAATGTATAGCAATGCTTAATCATTTAAATTTTAAATATAAAAATCCGAAAACGGATTCGGAAACTTCGGCTTTAACCTGTACTGTAAAAAACGGTTTTGCCGAATTACAGGCTATGGCGGCGAAGTCGGACGGAACTCCGGATTATCCTGTGGAAACGCCTGTTGTATATAATCATGCATGGGACGATGTTACTGAAAATGATGATATAAAATTAATTCTTGTAGGAGATAACCCCGGTAAAAACGAACAGCTTCATAAAAACCAAAGATACCTTGTAGGGCAGGCGGGGAAAATTGCAGACGGTTTTTTTAAAGCGAATATCGATTTGGGTATTGATTTTAGAAAAAATGTAATTATTTTAAATAAAACGCCTATTCATACCGCAAAAACAAAGGAGCTTTCCTTTATTTTAAAAAACGATAATACGGGTAAATTTAAAAACTTTTTTGATGCTTCACAGATTTTTACCGTGCAAAAAACTTATGAGCTTCAGCAAAAATTGGGTTGTCCTCTTTGGATTGTAGGTTACGGCGAACTTAGGCAAAAGGGCCTTTTTTCCGTTTATGCGGAAAAATTGAAAGAATTTTATTCCGGCTCGAAAAATCCTGAAGTTTATTTATTTCAGCATTTTTCGATGAACCGTTTTTTAATTGATTTTAAAGCAAATGCAAAACCCGAATTTTCTACGGCGGAAAATTTACAAAAGCTCGGATTGTTTCACCGTAAAGAAATTTTAAATTTTTAATGCATCGTTATTTTTTAAATCCCAATCCGAAAACTTCCCGCATATCACAAACCATTATAAAGGCGTTTCCGTCTATTTCGGTAATTATATCTTTTGCACGCATAAATTGTGCCCTGCTTACTACGCATAAAAGGACGGGGCGTTCCTGCTTTGAATACATTCCGGCTCCGTTTAAAATTGTAACTCCCCGTTCAAGATTTTGCATAAGAGCGTTTCCGACTTCTTCCGGTTTTGAGCTGATAATAAAAAAGCCTTTAAAATAAGTAAAGCCGTCCAAAACCATATCCGCAATTTTTGTACAAAAAAACAATGCAATTAAAGAGTATAAAGAAGTGTTTACGTTTTTATCGACAATACCTGCAAAGGCAACAATTACAAAATCCGCAATAGCCATTCCTTTTGCAATACTTAAACCGGGCCATTTATCATGTACGATAGCTCCTGCAAGGTCCGTTCCGCCCGTAGTTCCTCCCGCTTTAAAAACTATTCCCAAACCGAGACCTAATAAAATACCGCCGAAGATTGCCGCTAAAAATAAATCGTCGGTAAAAACATAGTTTTGCGGTAAAACCGCCAATACGCCGGAAAGAACAAATAAAGAATAAAGTGTAAATATCGCCGATTTTTTTCCTAAAAGTTTTGCACCTAAAATAAACAAGGGGATATTTATAACAAGGTTAAGAATGTAAACTTTTATACCGGTAAGTTTTTCAATTGCAACGGATAATCCGCTTACACCTCCGGGTGCGATTGTTCCGGGGATTAAAAAAAACTGTAGAGCTGCCGCCGCAATAACACTTCCCAAGGTTACAAGAAATAAATCGAACAGAATACCCAGTATAAATTTTGTAGAAAGATTTTTATTCATTTTAAAACTCCAGCTAAAGAACACAAAACACACCTATTCTACATTCGGTATTTGAGATTAACATAATTTATATAAAAAATCAACATAGGCGATTGTAATTATCATAAAACCGTTTTGTTTGCAAATTATAAAAGTTCTGAAAACCGTATAAGGCGGTTTTTAAAACCTGTTCGGATTTTAGAAGCCCTGCCGCATATAATACACGATGTTTGCCGAAAGGCAAACTCGTACGTTAAAATTAAGCGATGCTATCTTAGGAGCTTAATTTTAACCTCCGTTTTTTATTTGCCCTGTTTTTAAAAATTTCTTAACTGATTAACAAGACTTTTTAAATCTTTAGGATATTCCGCGATTACTTCAATTATTTTTTCCGTTACGGGATGTATAAATTTTAAAGCATAAGCATGGAGAGCGAGGCGGGCCAAAAGCGGACGTTCTTCATATTTATCACCGCGCCAATTCTTTTTTATTTGAGATAAAAAAACGGGTTCGTTTTTTCCGTATAGCGAATCGCATAAAATGGGGAAGCCGGAGAGTTTTAAATGTACACGTATTTGATGAGTACGACCGGTAACGGGCCTTGCTTCAATGAGAGTAAATCGGTTTAAATTTTCTAAAACGGTAAATTCGGTAAAAGAATCTTTTCCTTGTTTATTATCCATTACGGTACGGTGAAATTTATCTCCGTCTATTTTCAGCTTTGCATCGCAAGAAAAATTTTTACAAGGAGGTTTCCCCGCAACTACGGCATGATAGGTTTTTTCTATTTCGCGGTTTTGAAATTTTTCGCTTAACTTTTTATGTATTTCGGAGTTAAGGGCATACATAATTAAGCCCGATGTATCTTTATCTATACGATGAACCGTATAAAGTTTTTTATCATCCGTTCCGCTGTTTGAAAAAATATCGCTGCATATAATTTTATCCAAGCGGGGAGCGGTTTCGTCCCATCTATCGGCCGCAGCTGCCAGTCCTGCCGATTTATTTACAATCAATAAATCATCGTCTTTATATATAACGGAATACGGTTTTTGTTTCATGGTTATCCTTAATAATTTTTTTTCTACAATCAATAAATTGCGTTCTTTTTTTAAAAACGGAACGATGAGCTTTTCAACTTTGAATTTTAAATTTTCTTTTTTAATAAGCTCCGTTTCTTCGTTTATTTTTTCTTCAGTTGCCTTGTACAAAAAAAGTTTTCCGTTTTGCTTTGTACAATTTAAAAGTGTATGCAAAATATGTTTATCCAATGTGCGGAAAGCCCTGCATGTTACAATATCGAATTTATTTTGCGGGGAGTTTTCCGCCTCATCTTCAAGGACTTGTATGTTTGCCAAATTTAAAACGGCTTTTACATTTTGTAAGAAAGAGGCTCGTTTTTTCATTCTTTCTATTAAAGTAAATAAGACGCAAGGAGAAGTTCGTTCGGAATTTCTTTCACTTTCGGAAAATGAAGAAAATAAACATGCAAGAGGAATCCCCGGAAAACCAGCTCCGCTTCCTGCATCTGCAATATCGATTTTTGTTTGAGATTTTTTTATAAGAGATTGTATTTCAGCATTAAAAAACTTATATGCGGAAAGAGAATCCAAAATGTGCGAAATTACAAGTTCTTTATCGTCTTTTACTTTTACCAAATTAAAGCCGGTATTAAACATTTTTATTTCTTTTAAATATAAAAGTAAAAGTTCCGAACTTTTTCCTTCTTTATCCTCGATTCCCAACTCTTGAAAACCTTTAAGTAAAATATCTTTCATAAACTTACATTAACTTTTTTATTATGTTGAATTTTTTTTCGGAATACGGATGATAACGTACATCAATATCCGGGAAAAAGGATTTTTTTAAAATGCTTTTCGCATTGCTGAAAGTTTTAAAACTTTCTATGCCGTGATATTTACCCATACCGCTTGCACCGACTCCTCCGAACGGTAAGTAATTTGTTGCCAAATGAACAATAGTATCGTTGACGCAGCCTCCGCCGAAAGAAATTTCCGAAAGAAGTTTTTCTTCTATTTTTTTGTCTTGAGTAAAAACATAAAATGCCAAAGGCTTTTCACGTAATTTAATTTCTTTAATAACTTCATTAAGAGAATCGAAACCTATGATGGGTAAAATAGGTCCGAAGATTTCTTCTTGCATAATTTTTGAATTAAAGTCGATATTATCCAAAATAGTAGGTTCTATGAATTTTTGATTTTTGTTACCTTTCCCTCCCGTGATTATTTTTTCACCTTCAATTAAACCCATTAATCTGTCGAAATGTTTTTCGTTTACGATGTGCGGAAAATGTATTTGTAAATATGTTTCCGTAGGGAAAAATTCTTTTAATGCATTTTTTAACTCTTCTATAAATTCCGTTTTTACCGCATTTTCGAGTAAAAGATAATCGGGGGCTACACAAGTTTGACCCGCATTTAGGTATTTGCCGAAAACAAGTCTGCGTGCCGCCGTTTTTAAATTTGCCGATTTTTCTACAATGCAAGGAGATTTTCCGCCCAGCTCCAAGGTCATGGGCGTAACATATTTTGCCGCCGCCTGCATTACGAGTTTTCCTACCTCGGTGCCTCCTGTAAAAAATATATAATCAAAGCGCTGTTCTAAAAGACTTGAGTTTTCTTCTCTGCCTCCTAAAATTACATTAATGTATTCGGGAGGGAAATGCTTTGAAATAATTTTTTCGATTATTGCGGAAGTTGCCGGAGAATAGTTTGAAGGTTTTACTATTGAACAATTACCGGCAGCCATTGCTCCTATAAGCGGTGTAAGAGTTAAATTAAGCGGGTAATTCCAAGGAGACATAATTAAAACCGTGCCGAACGGTTCGTATATTATTTTGCTTGAGCTTTTAAAATGAGCAAGAGGGGTATGCACTCTTTTAGGTTTAATCCATTTTTTTAAATGTTTAATTGTAAAATCAAGTTCTTCTTTTACGATTGCAAATTCCGAAAAGTATCCTTCAAAATTCGTTTTATGTAAATCCGAATATAAGGCATTTAAAATTTCTTTTTCATTTTCAAACAAAGCCTTTTTAAGTTTTTTTAATTGTGTAAGTCTGAAATCACAGCTCTTCGTTATGCCCGTATCAAAAAAACTCTTGCAGTTTTTTACGGAGGATAAAATATCTTTTTTCATCGGAAAATTCCTTAATAAAATTGTTGTGCTTTAATTATACTTAAAACGGTTTTTAAAATCAATATTATACGCTTTGTCGCCCCTACACTTTTTTTTATTTCTATGATATAATTTAAAGTTGTATATCTTAAGGAGAATGTATGCGTGCCTTTTTTAAGTTGACGCCGGTATTATTGCTCGCCGGCTTGATGATGATTTCAAACATCGAATCTTTTTCCGCAGTTTGCGGGTTTAAGCTGGATATTTTAATTATCGCTCCCATAGCCGTACTTTATGCCGTAGCGGTTGCAATGATTACGGAAAAGTTTAAATTTATTGACGTTTTAAATTCGGCAATAGATAATGTAAAGGAAATGCAGCTTGTATTTTTTATTTTAATGTTTGCTTATGCGATGGCGGACGCTTTTATGTCAACCGGTGTAGGCGCTTCGATAATTACCTTGAGTTTAAAAATAGGGATTTCCGCAAAAACCGTCGCAGTCGCCGCCTTTTTGGTCGCTTCGGTTTTATCGGTTGCTACGGGAACCTCGTGGGGCACCTTTGCCGCCTGCGCTCCGATTTTTTTATGGCTGACGCATATTTTAAACGGAAATATGGTTTTAAGTTTGGCGGCAATTGCAGGCGGTTCCTGCTTCGGAGATAATCTCGGGCTTATTTCCGATACTACAGTCGTAAGTTCGGGTATTCATAATGTAGAAGTTACCGACAGAATGAAAAATCAGGGGTTATGGTCTTTGTTTTGTCTTGTCCTTGCATGTGCGGTATTTTTTATTGCAGGTTTAAATTTGCCGGGAGACTTTGTTTCTCCTTCAAAAGCAATTGAAGCTATACCTCAAGAAGTATGGGTAAAACTTCAAGAGGAAAAACCTGTTGCCGTAAATCTTTTACGTCAAGTTCAACACGGAGTTCCGGTTTATATGGTTATTCCTCTTGTGCTTGTAATAGGAATTGCCTTAAAAGGTTTTTCCACTTTGTTGTGTTTGGGAGCGGGCATTGTTTCGTGTTTTATTTTAGGCCGTTTTGCAGGTACGGTTTCGGGTATTATTTCATACTTTGATATTATTTACAACGGTTTCGTAGGTGCAGGCTCTTGGGTTATTATTATGATGATGTGGGTTGCCGCATTCGGAGGGATAATGGCAAAAATGGACGCTTTTAGACCCTTATCGAATTTAGCCGTAAAACTTTCGCACAATGTAAGACAGCTTATGTTTTGGAACGGAATTATTTCACTTTTAGGAAACGCAGCCCTTGCGGACGAAATGGCTCAAATTGTTACGGTAGGTCCGATTATAAAGGACATTACAAATGAGAATATTGAAGGCGATGAAAAATCTATGTATTCTCTCCGTTTGCGCAATGCAACCTTTTCTTCGGCATTGGGAATCTTCGGTTCGCAATTGATTCCGTGGCACGTTTATTTAAGTTTTTTTGCAGGGATTGCAGGTACAGTGTATCCTCTTATGGAATTTAGTCAAACTCAAATTATTAAATATAATTTTATGGCACATATTGCGGTTATCACGATTCTTATATTTACCTTATTCGGAATGGACAAAATGTTCCCTAAATTCGGAATTGCTGCGGAGCCTAAAGTTAGGCTCAAAAAACAAATTAAGTAATGTTAAAAGAAGACTTAAAATGAAATTATAATATTCTTATTCCGATAAAGCCTGCCCGCCAGTCGCTTCGGGTTTAAAGCTCTTTTGCGCAGGCTTTATTTAATTTAAAAAGTTATCTTTTTGCGGGTCTGCCTACAAGTACGCCGGAACTTACGGCATATACATCGTCAACCGACATTTGGAAATCGACTTCGCGGTTATCCGCTTTGCCCCGCTCTTCCAAACGCGAGCGGTTAAAATCCAAAATATCTTTTGTAAACGGAAGGTTACCCGGCATTAAATAGCGGATAAATCCTTCATTATCCCGTGCGGGAATTACCTTTCCCGCATTGTATTGGGAAGGTGCAAAGGGAATATCTATTACGCCGGCTTCGAATGCCTTAATCGTTCCTGCAACTAAATCGCCTCCGCCTATTTCGTAAACCTTATTCATAATGCACTTTGTTTCGGCTTTAATCAATTCTATTTCATCGGAAAGAACCTTTGCATTCGGATAACGCTGTCCTTTTAAAAGGTTTAAAACCATTTTGGTAGCCTTAATACCGCCGGCATTTGCTTCTTTTGTGGGGATACCGAAGGCCTCATGCGGAGTTTTAACTATAACCTTTGTAGCTCCTGAAAGGGCTGCCGTCGTACTTCCTAAAGAAATAAGGCCGTAGGCCCGAGCTTCATCGGCAGGGAAGCCTCCCATCCACTGATGGAAAACCGTCGTAATACACATATCTTTATATCCGAAGGTTTTCATATATTCTTTTGTAAGTTCTCTAAGTGAAATTACCGCTGCAACGTCCTGCGTCATATTTCCGCACATACCGTATCCTACGGTTATGCTTTTTACCCCCTGTTCCGCTGCAAGAAGAGCTTCGATTACTCCTACGGCGATTGCGACCGAAGGCGGTACAAGAGTGCCCGTAAGCGGTCCGAAAGGTTCGCGGTTTAAATGAACTCCGTTTTCTTCATAAAAACCTACAAGTCTGTCCGCATATTGCCAGCACATAATACTGTGTTCTATGGATACGGCTTTTGCATAAGGAACATTATAACTTATTCCCCCGCCTTCATTTGAAGTGTATCCTCCTGCATGAATAATTTCGGATAAAAGCCTTGCGTCCGGAGTGCCGTGTCTTGCCTGTAACGGAAGATTGACCGCTTCCAAAACCTGTCTGCAAGCTTTTACTCCCCAGTTTACCGCAGGGAAACCGTTCATAAGGGAGCGTCCCGCTTTTTTTGAAGCTTCTATTCCCGCTTCTCCTTCTTCATAACGGTTTTGTCTGGTATAGGCATCAATGGTACTCGGTAAAAAATCCGCCCCGCCTTCGTCCTGTAAAAATTTTAAAAGATTGATGTGTTCATCTAACAGGGGAACCCCTGCTCTAGGTTGTGCTGTCGTAATTCCCGCCTTATCCGCTTCTTCAAGTTTTATTGCAAAGTTTTTTTCAGGCGGAATTTTTTTTAAATAATCAATAGATTCTTTTAAATCGACATCTTTACCGGTAGGCCATGTTTTGAGAATTTCTTCCCGCATTTCCATAAATTCCCCTTCAGGGATTTTTTTGTTTTTCCATCTCATACTCTTGCTCCTAAAGTATAATAAAACGGATTATAGCATAATTATTATGAATGGTATAGCGGTAGTAAATTATATATTTTTTTATGTATCTTTTTTATAAAATAAAATTTATCCGTGGTTTGTAAACCGGTGCAAGCCCGCAAGTTTTAAATATAAATTAATTGCCGTAATTTGCAGCAATCCGTTCCAAAGCTGCCGCAGCTTTTTTAATTTCTTCTTTTGTGTTAAATGAAGAAAAACTGAACCGGACAATGCCCTGCTTTTCCGTGCCGAAACTTGTGTGAACAAGGGGTGCGCAGTGTGCTCCCGGTCTTGTAGCTATCGAATACTCTTCATCGAGAATACGGCTCACTTCTCCCGAAGGAATGTTTCCGAGGTTTATGCCGATTGAGGCCCCCGCTTCGGATTCGGTTGTTCCGTAAATTTTTATGTGCGGGATACCGTTTACGGCTTTTATAAATTCCTGCCGTAAATTTTTTAATTTTACGTTTATTTTTTCTATTCCCGTTTTAAGAATATAATTACAGCCCGCAGTAAGTCCCATAAAGGCGGGAACGTTCATTGTTCCCGCTTCAAAAATATCGGGCATTTCTTCCGGGTGCTTATGCTCGAAAGAATGAACTCCGCTGCCGCCTGAAAATACGGGTTTAAAATTAAAATCGCCGTTTACCGCAATTCCTCCCGTTCCCTGCGGACCGTATAAACCCTTATGCCCCGTAAAGCAAAAGATACTGTTTCCGTATTTTGAAATATCTATAGGAATTGTTCCTGCAGATTGGGAGGCATCTACAAGCATTATTAAATTATATTTTTTACAAACGGAATAAACATAGTCCAAATCGCAAATTGAGCCTGTTACGTTTGAACAATGGTTTACAATAACGGCTTTGGTGCGGGGTGTAACGGCGGCTTCCATATCATTGTAAAAAAGTTTTCCAGTTTCCGTATTAAACCCGATAAACGAAAGTTCCGCACCGCCTTCTTCAAGCTGATAAAGGGGGCGCAGTACCGAGTTATGTTCCAGTTTTGTTGTAATAATGCCGTCCGTACTTGAAAATAAACTTTTAATTACAAGATTAAGGGCGGCGGTCGCATTTTGGCAAAGGGCTATATTAAGCGGATTTTTGATATTAAATATCTTTGCAACGGCCGAGCGGGTTTTAAACAGTTCCGCAAGGGCGTTATGAGCCGAAGCATGAGCTCCGCGGCCCGGATTACCGAACCGTTCGGCAGAAATTCCTCTAAAAACTTCTTTTGCGACTTCTTTAGGTTTTTGCAAAGTCGTTGCGCCGTTGTCAAAGTAAATCATATTTTTCAGCAATCCTTTTTTTATTTTCGACGGTTAATTTATAAATTTCTTCATAAGGAATTTCGGCCACGTTTAAAAGTTCAGCCGTATTTTTGACGGCATCTTCTTTTACGCGCAGCACTAAACCGCAGCCTGCCGAAATTTCGGGCGGAAGAGGAATCAGCCTTGCCTCTTCTTTTCCTTTAACCGCAATTTCAGCTGCAATTGCATAGTGTGAAGACGAAAAAGAAAATACCGCAAATACTTCCGTGTTCATAAGGCGTTAATTTTTTTGTAAAACTAGGGACGTACAGTAAAATGGGTACGCATAATTTCTGTAATTCTGTACATATTTGTGGGGCTTCCCACTTGCAGTTTTTCTTTAACTCCGTAAAAATCCAAGCATAAACCGCATGAAAGAATTTCACAGCCTTGCGAAGCGAGGGCTTTTAAATCGTTTATTGTTTTTTCGTTTATTGTTGTAAGTTGGACACCCGAGTTATAACAAATAACGAATTTGGGTAAAATGTCCTGTTCGGTAAGCGCATAAATAAAACCTTCCAAAAGTTTTTTTCCGAAGGCCTCATCTCCCGAACCCATTTTATCGGAATTGATTACTACAGCGTAATCTCCAGTTCCCGTTTCCGGTACTGCAACCGGATTTTCAAGAAGCGTACATTTTTCACAACCTTCCATATCGAATAAAACCGTGTATTCCGCTTCTTTAATTTTAGTAATGTTGACTTTTATACCAAGCTGCTCCGCCATTTTTGAAAGATTTTGGGTAGCTATTTCGTTGTCCACTTTTACCAAGATGTTTTCTTTAGTTTTATTTTCACGAATTGCTTTTTTTGTCATAATGACCGGGATAGGACAAGCCTGACCCATACCGTTTACTTCTATCATAATTCTCTCCCGTTTTGAATATATGTAATTTTAATATATTTATAATATCATAAATAAAAAAAAAGATAAAGATGTAAGGAAATTTGAAAAGCCGAACTTGTATTGTTTTTTAATAAAAACCCCGCAAAAACCTTATCGGGCTTTGCGGGGTTTTAAAGCGGAGCGCCTTTAAAAATTCGATTGACTTTTTAAAGGCCGTTTTAATTTAAATATTTAATTTTATATATTTTCTTCGGATATATCCGTCTGTTCATTTACTATTTCTTGCGATTCGTATGTTTCTTCCGTAAACGGTTTATCGGTTTCTTTTTCTTCGATTTGTTCCTCAAAATCCGCCTGTTCTTCCATATCGTCGGAAGGTTTTCTGGAATGGCTTACGGTAAGACTTTTACCCCGGTAATAACTGTTATTTAATTTTTCGATAATTGTATCGGCTTCATCATTCATAACTTGAACGAAAGAATAATTATCCAAAATACGGATACCACCTATATGGTCCCGCGGGATACCTGCACCCTGAATAAGCAATGTTATAATATCTTTCGGAAAAATGCCTCTTTTTCTGCCTATTCCTATAAAAATGCTTGTAGCTCCGTCCTCAGGTAAAACTACACGAGGTTTAGGTATATGAGCCGATTTAAATCCCTGTTTAATCGCGGAACTGTGCATTCTGTTTCTAATATCTTTTTTTATCCCCGAAGCGGAACCGGTAAAACCCGCTTGTTTTATAAGGTAGGCGGCAACATAAGACCGCATCGTGAGCGGGACTGCTTTTTTAAAGATGCGTCGGTATTTATTTAATTCTTCGGGATTTTCTTTGGTTTTAATTGCTTCGACGGCATCTTTTAAATAAGAAATCAGTTGTTCTTCATTTTCGATAATAATTTTATTTAACACGATATATCTCCTAAGTCCTTATATTGCCATATAATGCAATTTTTGGCAAGCCCTTTGGAAATTCCGAAAGATAACATTTTAATCTTAATTTTAAAGTCTCAGGTGCCGATTTTCGATATTTTCGGGTTATATAAAAGTTTTGAAAACTTTTTTTCATATAATTACCTTGAAATTACGTAAGTTTTGAAGTATACTTATTTTTAAAGCAGAGGAAAACGATGAGTGAAAAACAAAAACACAAAACGGTAGTATTTTTACAAAAAAATTTAAACTATATAATTGCTCTTGCAGTTTTTTTATTTTTTACATTTTTCGGATTTTTAAAAGCGGGGAAAAACACCGAAAACGGTATTTATGATTTACTTCTTAGAATTAAACCTGAAGTGTCTGAACGAAATGACGTTCTTTTATTAAATATAGATGATTTTGCAATAGAACAGGTAGGTTCATGGCCTTGGCCGCGCGATATAATTGCCGATGCTTTGGTGCGTTTAAAAGAAGCCGGAGGAAAGGCTGCCGTATTCGATATTGAATATTTATCGGCAGGCAGAACGGGGGCAAACAGCGACTATGTTGAACATGATTTACCTAAAGAATATAAGGCGGTTAGAAACGAATTAAGCGAATATATAGAAGACTTTTCGGATGCGGTTTCCGCACAAAACATTCCGCTTAACGAAGTTAAAGCTGCCGGTAAGGATATGTCTTTATATTTTGATTCACGCATTGACGAACTTTCAAAATCGATTATTAAAAATGTATTTCGGGATAATGATGCTTATATGGGTAATGCCGTTAGGTTTTTCGGAAATGCTTATTTAACGATAAATGCCGTTGAAATAAATATAAACAGTGAAATTGAAGAGCTAAAAGAGTTTGCCTATAATAATTTTCTTTTCGATAATGTGGAAGATAAAAACGGTTTATTTAAAACGGAAACTGCGGCAAACATAAAGGCTGCAAACGAAGATTACGGAATTGCTCCCACAATTATGCCTATTTTGCAAGGTGCCCGCGGAGCGGGATTTCCCAATGTTATAATCGATTCGGACGGAGTGCGGCGCCGTATTCCTCTTTTTTCGGAGTATAACGGAAAATATATAGGCCAATTGGTTTTTACACCTGTTTTAAAAATGCTTGAACCTGAAAGAATAATACGTGAAAACAGGCGTCTTATTTTAAAAAATGCGTTGAATCCTAAAAATTTTAATGACAAAAAAGATATAATAATCCCGCTTGACGAAGACGGAAACCTTTTGATTAACTGGTTAAAAAAACGTTTTACCGATACGGAAAACCCCGAAAACGGAAGTTTTAAAAGTTTATCCGTATATGCTCTAATTTATGCGGACTTAATTGAAAAAAATCTCATCGATATTTTAAATTTAATTTACGATTTACAAATCAGAACTGAAGACGGATTTTTAACCTATCATGATAAGGTTCTTGCCCTTAAAAACGAGTATGAAGCCTTATCCGGTTGGAAAAGCGAACTGTTAGGCGGAGGAAAATATAATTACGAAGATTATTTTGAGGCGAGGCAAGTCTTTTTCGATAATTTTAAAACTTTTTTGGACGGCGGTTTTGATGTTGAGATACACGAAGTCTTTGAAAAAATAAAAGAGCAGACAGGCGAGAGTGAATATGAGACCGCCGATGAATATGTAACAAATCTTTTTACTAATGCAAAAAAAGATTATAAAAACTATATTGAACATTGCGATTATATAAAAAAAATTTTGTAATGGAGCTTTTTCGGTTATAGGCTACAGCGGTGTAGGAACATCCGATTTGGGGGTTAATCCGTTTTGGAACTCTTATCCCAATGTGGGAACGCATGCAAATATTTACAATACAATAATGAATGAAGCATTCATTACGCCTCTTTCCAAACAACTTTCACTTTTGATTGCTTTTATTCTTACATTTTTATGCGCCTTTGTTTTAAATAAAATAGAAAACAGCTTCGGTAAAATTCTTTTCGGCATATTATTTTTGTTTTTTATTTTAGGAGCCGGAATAAGTTTATTTATTTTCGGATTGATTTACTTACAGCTTTTTACTCCGATTATTTCTTTTGTAACATGTTTTCTTATAATTCTTGTACTTGATTTTGTTTTTACCGAAAAAGAAAAAAGTTTTTTACGTAAAGCCTTCGGTGTTTATCTTTCCGATGATGTCGTAAACGAAATAGTTTCCGACCCCGAAAAGCTTGCATTGGGCGGCGAGAAAAAAAGAATTACTGCCTTATTTACCGATATAAAATCTTTTTCAACACTGTCTGAAAAAATTACGCCTGAACATTTGGTTTCGGTATTAAATATCTACTTAACGCAAATGAGCGATTTGATTTTAGCTGAAAAAGGCACTATCGATAAATATATAGGAGATGCTATAGTTTCATTTTTCGGAGCACCTACCGATTTACCCGACCATGCTTATAGAGCCTGTCTTGCAGCCGTAAGAATGAAACAAATCGAAACTGAATTAAATAAAAAACTTTATGAATCGGGCGATATTCCTATGCCGATTTTTACACGTATAGGAATTAACACAGGCGATATGGTTGTAGGAAACATGGGTACCGAAAAGAAAATGAATTACACAATTATGGGAAACGATGTAAACCTTGCAGCCCGTCTTGAAGGTGTAAATAAAAAATACGGTACTTGGATTTTAGTTTCGGAATCTACATGGAATGAAACAAACGGGGCCTTTCTCGGAAGAAGACTGGACCGAGTTCGAGTTGTAGGAATAAATACACCTGTTCAATTATATAATATTATATGTGTAAAATCCGAAGCGGAACCTAAAATGATAAAACTTGTTGAAGTATTTGAAAATGCAATTACTTGTTACCGAGAAAAGCAATACGAAAAAGCTTTAGCTTTATTTAAAGAATGTTTAACGATTGCTCCCGACGATGAGCCGTCTAAAATGTTTTTTGAAAGAATGAGTTCTCTTATTTCGGATAAAGCGGCTGCCGCTATACATGATGATATTGTAAATATGACTTCAAAATAATGTTATAGTATATGAAAGACTTAACCGAAGGAAATGAATTAAAGCAAATTGTTTTTTTCTCCTTACCTATGTTATTGGGTAATATACTTCAGCAATTATATAATGTTGCCGACAGTATTGTTGTAGGTCAAAATATAGGAGCACATGCCCTTGCAGCGGTAGGAATGTCTTTTCCCGTTTTATTTGTTTTTTTATCGCTCAGTATAGGGTTTTCAATGGCGTCCAATATTTTAATTGCGCAATTTTTCGGAGCGAAAAAGCATAAGAGTATTGAGCTTGTAATACAAACAAGTTTTTTACTTTTATTTTTTGCGGGACTTATTATAACTTTGTTAGGAATTTATTTTGCCCCGTATATCTTAAAAATAATGCGCACTCCGAAAGATGTTCTTCCGGAGGCCTTAACTTATTTAAGAATAATGTTTTCGGGGTTTACCTTTATTTTTATGTATAACGGAATTACCGCAATGCTTCGCGGTTTGGGAGATTCGCTTATCCCCTTGTATGCTCTTGCAATCTCCGCAATTATGAATATAATTTTAGATTGTATTTTTGTAATTTGGTTTAACTGGGGAACGGCTGGAGCGGGATACGCAACTTTAATTTCGCAAATATTTTCCTGTGTTTGGATTCTTTTTTACTCCCGTGCAAAATACGGATATTTTAAAGTAAATTATTTTAAATTACAATTCGATAAACATCTTTGTATTGAATCGGTTAAAATAGGCTTGCCTACAGGAATTCAGCAGGCTCTCGTAGGCGGAGGCTTTATGGCGATGTCTTCCGTAGTAAATATTTTCGGAACTCAAGCTGCCGCCGCTTTTTCCGCAGTAGGAAAATTGGACGGATTTATTATTATGCCGGGACTTAATATAAGCGCGGCTCTTTCTTCGTTTACCGGGCAAAATTTGGGAGCGGGGAAAAAAGAGCGTGTAAAAAAAGGATTGCGCGGGTCTTTACTGCTGGGTTTAAGTATTACAACAATAGCCGTTTTTCTTTTAGCTTTTTTCGGAAGTTTTTTTATTTCGCTTTTTGTAGACAAAACGGAAGTTGTTTTAATAGGAGCTGAATATTTTAAAATTGCAAGCGTTTCTTATCTTTTACTGTCGGTTACCTTTATTTTAACCGGCGTAATAAGAGGTGCGGGCAAGGCGATGTTTCCGATGATTTCCACACTGCTTGCAATGTGGATTTTTAGAGTGCCTTCGGCAGGGGCTCTTTCTCAATATTGGGGCCTTAACGGAATTTGGTTTTCGTTTAATATAGGTGCCGGTGCCGGATTATTGCTTACGGTTATTTATTATTTTTCGGGGAAGTGGCAAAAGTAAATAGGTTAAGGTTCCGAATTATGATTTTTCCGATTTTTCGGTTCCTCGTCATTTATTTTTAACGGTACATACAAATTATATTTTGCAGGTCTTTACATAAACCCCGAATATCCATACACTGTGTGTATGAAAATATTACATACCGCCGATTTTCATCTCGGTAAAACCTTATACGAAACTTCACAAACGGAACGCCAAAAAAAAATGCTTAATGATATTTACAATATTCTTTTAAACGATAATTATGCGGCATTAATTATTGCAGGCGATATTTACGACCGCTCCATTCCTTCTTCGGAAGCGGTTGCAATGTTCGATTCGTTTTTATCGAAGATTCATATTAACCTTCCCGATACCGTAATTTTAATAATACCCGGAAATCATGATTCTGCCGACAGGCTTTCCTTCGGCTCGCAAATTTTTAAAATGCAGAACATTCACATAGCAGCCGATACTGCCTGTTTATGTACACCGGTTACCGTAAAGCAAAATAATGAAACCGTAGATTTTTTCTTATTACCGTTTTTACATTTGGGTTCATTTTTAAGGGAGGAAGAGCAAGGTGATTTATTTTCAATTGAAAATAAATTGGATACACAGGCTGCAATGGCGGAAGAGGCTTCCCGAAGATTAAAAGGTGCGGTAAAACCTGATGTGCCGTCCGTTTTAATAGCTCATTTTTTTACATTGAACGGAATCCCTTCTTCTTCCGAGAGAGCGTTTTTGGGTACAGCCGAATTTGTACGACCCGAGCTTTTCGATTTTTTTTCATACACGGCGTTAGGTCATTTACATAAAATGCAAAAGATAACCGAAAGAATGTATTATTCCGGAGCTCCCCTTACTTACAGTTTCGATGAAAGCGTAGCCGAAAAAGTTGTGTTATCCGTAGATATAAATTGTAATGCCGAAGGCTTTCCCGTTACGATAAAAAAAGTACCTATAGAGCCTTTAAAAAAAATGATACGTCTTGAAGGGTGTTTTCAAGATTTTTTTGAAACTGAAAAGTTCGATGAATACAAGAATGATTTTTTGGAAATTAATTTAATTGATAAAACTGTAATTAAAAGCCCTATGAGTTTATTGCAAAAAAAATTTCCTTATCTTTTAAATATTCAACAAAAATCTGTTTCGGAAAAACTTAAAACCGAGGATAAAAGTTTTTCCGAAATTTTAAAAAAGAATATAGAAGCTCCTGAAATTATTTTTGAAAATTTTTTAAATTTCGAAAATGCTATAGAAGAAACTGCGGACGGTAAAAAGCAAAACCTTTTTAAAGAAATATGCGGTAAGGCTCTAAGTGAGGAAGTATAAATGAAACCTGAAATATTAAAAATAAAAAATATAGGCCCCTTTGCAGGAACTCATACAATAGACTTTACGGTTTTAGACTCTATTTTTTTAGTATGCGGAAAAACCGGAGCCGGAAAAACTACAATATTCGATGCAATTTCATATATTTTCTTTTCAAGGCCTATCGGAGGACGAGCTCAAATTATGCGAAGCCTTAGAAGTCAGTTTGCCGAAGAAAATGAAATTGCCGAAGCGGAATTAACTTTTTCGATAGGAGCAAGCCGATATAAAATTTTAAGACAGCTGCCGTTTTTAAAACCGGGAAAGAAAAATGAAATTCCTGAAGAGGTTTTATTGTTTGAATGGAAATCGGGTAAATGGAATAATTTAACTTCAACAAAAAAAGAAACCGATGAAAAGATTAAAAATATAATCAAATTAACCGAAAAAGAATTTTCCCGTATAGTTTTATTGCCTCAGGGTGAGTTTGCAAATTTTTTAAAAGAAAATTCAAATCAAAAAAAAGAAACTCTTTCCGAGTTATTTCCCATTTCAAAATATTCCGATATAATGCAGCTTGCAAAAGAAATGCAAAAAGAAAAAAGTTCAAAAATAAATTTTATTAAAACCGCCTTGGAAAATATTCAATCTAAATTTAATTTGGAAACTTATTCTTTAAAAAAAGAAGGATTGGAAAAAGAAATAGCCGCTATAAAAAAGAATTACAGTCAAGCTGCCGATAAAATAAAAATTAAAACGGCTGAATTGGAACAGTCAAAAATTTTAAATCAAAAGGCGGAAGAGCATAAAATTGTTTTAGAACAATTAAGCGAATTGGAAAGTCAAGCAGTTGAAATCGAAGGTTTTCAAAATAAAATTGAAAAAGCTCGCCGAGCTCTTTCTCTTTCGGGACAGGCTGAGATGATAAACAAACTTACATCTTCAATTACGGAAAATAAAATTGAAACCGACAAAAAAATAAAAGAATTAAATTCCGTAACCGAAATTTTAAAATCTTTAAAAAATGAAGAAGCCGTAATTGAAGGTGAAAAAATAAAAACTGCGGAACTTAGAAAAAACTTGGATTCCTTGGAACGTGCCGCTTCGGTTTACAGTGAAATAGTTGAAAAACAAAAGGAACAAAAATTGAATAAGGAGCAAAAAAAAGAAATTGAAAGTAAACTTAAACAGGCGGAAGAAAGTGAAATCGATTTTACAAAAGAGATTTTGGAATTGCAGAGCGTAATAGAAGAAACGGATTTAAGGAAGGCAAATTCCGATAAGGCGGAGATGAGTTTAAATTACTTTAAAAGATTGTCGGAGCTTGCTGAAAGAAAACACTCCGCAAAAGAGCGTCATTTGAAATTTGTTGCCGCCGCCGAAAACAGCCGCCGTAATTTGGAATTGATTATAAAAGATTATGAGATAGAAAAAGAGATGCTTGCAGAATTAAAAAAACAAAAGACCGCCGAAGAGCTTAACCGAAAAGCGGCGGCAATTGCCGTTAATTTGGAGGAAGGCTCTCCGTGTCCCGTATGCGGTTCTACTCATCATCCTAAACCTGCGGTAAAAAGCGGAGAGAGTCTTTTTACATTGGAAGAAAAAATTCAAAAAAGCGAAAGGATTATAGAAATTCTTTCAGTAAAAAAAGAAACGGAAGATAAAAATTATACTGAGCTTAAAAAAGATGCCGAGCGTTATAAAGATGAAACCGATGAAACTGAAAATTATTTTTTAAAATTAAACGGAGAATTTTTAAATGAAGATTTTATTTTTAGTGAGATACCTAAGGTTGAAGAAATAAAGTTATTTATAACCGAAACCGCAAAAGTTTCGGAAAAAGCTTTTCTTTCTTTAAAAGAAGCTCAAATTGCAAACACGAAAAAAAATAATTTACAAAAAGAGCTTGAAAAAATCAGGAATGAAAAAGAGGCATTAACTTCCGCACTTACTGCCGTTGCGGTAAAAGAAGCCGGAATTCAAAGTACTTTAAAAGAAAAGCAAAAACAGTATGATGCCGCATTTACGGAGTTAAACAGTGAAATCCGAAAATCGAATATTGAAGATACAATTGAAAATTGCCGTAATTTAATTTCTTTAAATGACAGAAAAATAAACGGGTATGCGGAAAGAGTGGCGGAGAATCGACTGAAACACGGAAAGTTGGAAACTGCAATTATACAAATCCAGGAACAAATGAAAAAAGATGAAGCCGCTTTATTTAAAAAAACCGAAGAGCTGAACGGCAACCTTGAAAAAAAAGGATTTAATTCTTTAGAAGAGCTTTTTGCTTCCATATTAAAAGAAGAGGAAATAAATGAGCTTGAAAACGAAGTTAAAGAATTTACCGAAAAAAGAATTGCATTAAGACAGGCGTCTTTAACTCTTGAAGCCGAATTAAAAAATAAAGAAATAAAGTCAATTGAAAAAATTGCAAATGAAATACAATCTTTACAAAAAAATATTGATGAAGAGCAGGTAAGAGCTGCGGAATTTATAAAAGAGCTTACTTTAATTACCGGGCATTTTGAGGAATATAAAAAATATTCTCAAGAATTAAAAATCGCTTGTGAAGATTCAAGACTGATAACCGAACTTTCAGACAATTTAAACGGAGAAAATAAATTTAAATTAAAGTTCGATATATGGATGCTTTCGGCTTTTTTACGTGAAATTACGGTTTATGCCAACCGCCGATTGGAAAAAATGAGCGGCGGAAGATATATTTTAAAAGTAAGCGGAGAAGTATCGGGAAATAATCTGTCCGGTTTGGATTTGGAAATTTATGACGCTTACACCGGGGGTACACGTCCTACGGCAAGTCTTTCTGGAGGAGAAACATTTATGGTTTCAATCAGTCTTGCTCTCGGGCTTGCCGATTCCATTCAAAATAGAAGCGGCGGTATAAAACTTGATTCTATGTTTATAGATGAAGGCTTCGGAACTCTTGATGAAGCAAGTCTTGAAAATGCAATTGCGATTTTAGATGAAATTCGAGGCAGCCGAATGGTAGGGATTATTTCACATGTAAGTGAGTTAAAAAGGCGTATTCCTAAAAAAATAGAAATAGAAAAAACTTCAAAAGGCTCAAGAATTTTATAAATCAGGTTTTAAAATATTTTTAATTAATCTATTGACAAAATATTTTTTTATGCTATGATAAAACATTATATTTACAAGAGTGATGTGTATGAAAGTGATTATTAAAAAAAATATAGAAAATAGTTATATAATGCCAAGACAAGCGAAAATCAAAAAGGTTTGCCTTTTTATATTTTAAACGGTAAAAGAGATATTCTTTTTAATCGTCAAGTAAAAGCAAATACCGTATTTGAAAATCAAACTTGTAAAATAGAAATTAGAAATACATATACTTCTTAAAATCTATGACAACAAAGCTGTTCTTATAACTTTTATTTTTACAATACCTGCAACTGAAATACCCATTTTTTCTTTATCCGGTTCGGTATAAACCGTTAAATCCGCACCCGATGAGGTTTTTATAATTTCATAAGCCCTGCATAAAATTTTTTTCATTCCGTTTTCAGAGTTTAAGTGAATTTCAAGAAGCTTATTCCCTGAAATTGCCGTTTCCGCAACTCTCTGTTTACCTGTAAAATCCAGTCCGGCGGCTTCATATTTTTCAAATTTAATCGGAGTATTTTCTATTTGTTCTTCCAGAATGATTGCCTTACGGTTAATATAAGTTTTTAAAACCTGCTCTTCTTCTTTAGGTAATTTTTTTTCTTTAAGTTGAGCGTTTAATTTATCGATTCTTTTATTATATTCTTTACATCGTTTTGCCTGCTCATCATTCCATTTTGTTTTTTCCGTAAATTTAAATTCATTTTTTTCGAAATTAAAATCAAGTTTTTGTAAACCTCGAATTGAAGCCTGTTTATTTTGTACATCGCCGTAAAAAATAAAATCCAAACCGCTTGAAGACACGGCTTTTTCGAATTCTTTTATATCTTGAATATTTAAAAGATAAACTCCGCAGGCAAGTTTTTTTTTAATCAGTTTTTTAATTGAAGTATTATAATCAAAAAATTTTTCTTTTTCTTTTGAAACCGAAACTACAAACCCCGAGTAAACGGAAAGAGAGGTAAAATTGGCATACCATTCCGAAAGGGAAACCGTAATATTTTGAGGAATATTGCGATTTGTAATTTTATTTAATATATCGTATAAATCAGAATATGAAAATCCCGCCTCAAAGAATTTTAAGCAAGCATTTTTAGTTATTTCAAATTTACCGGCAGTTTGAATTAAAACCGGCTCCATAAATTCACAAACTTCCAAAAGTTTCGTTAAATTGCTGTTGGGTAAAATCGTTATTTCAAATGACGGATTAATTAAAAGAGGTTTATCAGGTTCGGTTTCAGGCAGAAATAAAGTCGGATTGCGGTAAATTAAATTTTCTTCCGTACAAAGTATGCCGTAAAATATAAGGATATCAATAAGAGTTTTTATTTTATCTTTTATTTTAAATTCCGTAGTATTTTCATCGGAGACCGCTCCTTTAAACGATTTTACACAAAGAAGAAGAAAAAAAACTTCCAAATCATTTTTTGAATATAAATAATCATTACCGAGCGAATCCAAAAATTCAAGCAAGGTTTGAGAAATAATTTGCATAGCATATCTTTTAAATTTAAAAATGGAAGCTATAGAAAAATAAATTTTCTTTTCTACTGAATTTAATTTTGCAAAGGCTTGCCATTTTTCTTTTTGTAAAATAATTTCACCTTCCGTAAAGTATAAAAGTCCCAGATTTTCGCAAGCGGTAAAAATAATTTCCTCGCCCTTATCTTTATTTGCCGTCCAAGGAAAGATTTTTTGAAGCTTTTCACTATATTTCTTTTTTAGCGTGCCGTTATTTTTTAAAACGGTTTTATTGTGGAAGCAAAAAGAATAAATGGCGGCTAATCCCGTATCGCTTAAATTTATTTCCTGCGGCTCGGATTTATATTTTTTTTTCAGCTAAAATAAACACTTTTTTATTAAGCAGCGGATTAAGTATTTCTTTTAAGACGGGATTTATTTTATAATCCCATTCGGCGATTGTATATATCCGTTCTGCCGATATTTCTTTTATATTTCTGTAAATAAGCAGCCGTTCTTCCGCATTTAAAAGTTTTTCATGTAATTCAGGATATGTGAATTTTGTTTCAAATAAATCGGCTAAACATGATTCAGTAACACCGTACAATTCCGCAATTGCCGTTAGTATTAAAATATCCGAAGCATCAATAGTTTTTATAATAAGTTCCTGCACGGAGGTTTTACGTAAAAATGCGCTTAATTGCTCTACAAGTTTTTGCTTATTAAAAGGAGTTTTTATTTTACCTAAATATAATTGTATTAAGTCAAAGAAATTAGCATCGGGCAATTTAACCATTGACTCTCGCCATACAATAATATCTTCATTATTCATTATTACTCCTCAAAACATTATTGGTTTTTATACCAGTCGGTAATTTTTTTATTTAAAGACGGAATTGGTTTAGTTTCGTTTTCCGCTCCGCAAGCATCTTTTAAATACGGCATTAATATTTCTTTTTTTAATTTTAACCAATTGCTGGGTAAAATATGCGGGGCATAAAAGGTTTCTCTTTGAGGTAAATGAGCAAGTAATAACGGGTAATAACGCGGTAAAAGTTTTTCCGTAACTTGTCTAAGCCCTGAAAAACCTCCTGCAAGTGCAAAAGAGTTAATCATTAAATCCATTTGATTTGAGCGGTCTAAAAGCTGCTTTTGTACATCTTCACGAAAAAACCAAATAAAAAATGCTTCGGCGGCTTTTTTGTTTTTTGCCTTGTTGCATATTCCGGCATATAAAATATTATCGTTAAGCGGCGTTTTTCCGTTAAAGCTGAGCCATCTGAAATCTATATTTTCCAATTGTTTTTGAGGCATTGAAAATAAGTCGTCGCTTGAAACATAATAAAAAAGACAGCGCCCGTTTCTTACAAGAGAGTAAGGAGAATCGTAAAGATATTTAAATTTGAATTCATCTTCGGCCCGGGTGGAAGAATTTATTTGTTTACTCCAATTGCGGATATATGATATTGCAGTTTGAAGCGATTTATCATTCCATGAAAAAAAATTATTTTCTTCTTCAAAAGAAGCATCAAAGCCTTTTGCCGTTATATATAAAAAATCGTCGGACCAGCGCGGAGAAAATCCCATGCGCGAAAAGACCGAACGGTTTGATCTGTTAAACTGCGTTGAAACTTCCCGGATTTCATCGAGCGATATGGTAAAACCTTCTTTTATTTGTGATTTCATCGCTGAAGAAAAAATAATCATAGGTAAGTTAAAACTGACCGGTAATAAATATTGATTTCCCGAAAGGCTTCCCAAATTTAAAAGTTCAGGATAAAATCCGTTTTTATCGATTTTTCCGGAGCCGAATAAATTATTTATTTTTTTAAAATTCCCTCTTGCGGATTTTCCTTTTAACCACGGCCCTATTACAATGTCGGGGTGAACTTCCGCATTTATTATTGCATCTGCAGGATTTTCTTTGTATTCGACGATTATTTTATATTCGTTTTGTGAATTATTAAAAACTTCACAATACGAAACGAAATCGATGCGGTCTGTCCAAATAACCGCAATTTTATTTTCCGCATTTTTTGAACAGGAAAAAAATACGGCTTGCAATAAAATTAAAAATAAAAATTTTATTTTAGTCTTCATAATACTCTCTCAACATAAATTTTATAAGGCATAACATCAATTATGAATATCAATACCGTTTGTTTTTAATAAAACTTTTTCTTTTCGGCTGTACCACGAAATTGTTCCGCCCATATTTAAACTGACAAAATAATTTTTAAGAATGGCCGCATCTTTTGAAAAACCGTAATCCCGCTTCAGTCTAATAGCTTGCCTTGTAGCGGTATTATAGTGTACAAGAGAACCTTTCCCCAAATTGGTTAATATATCGTTCCCGCTTGTTTTTAAAAATGCGGTAAGGTCTTCTTCTTTATAAGAAAGAACCGGTTTGAACGAGCTGTCGATTAAATTTTTTCCGCTTAATTTTATGGTTATCAATTCCGTTTTGTTCGAAGGTTTGGAATTTACTAAAAAGCAGCTTAAAGTATTCGGGTTTGAAGAATTTTGTTCAAGTGCAAAAATCAAATCTCCTTCAATTTGAATAGGGGCTGTTTCTTCAGTATTTATGTTAATGAGAAAAACGGGGCTTTGTGCTCTGTCGATAGCGCTTTTTGAAATTAAAATATTTTCATCATCTATTTGGACTGCATTTTGTACTCCGGGCGCATTATAAAAAAAAGTTTTTTTCCCTGTTGCAGAATTGATAAGAGAAACGCCGTTAAACGATTCGACATATAAAATATTATCCTTGTAAACGGAAAGGGAAATAACGCTTTCTTTCGGCTGTGCAGCGGTTTTTAACTTTCCCGTTTCAAAAGAATAATGATAAATTGGGATATGTTTACGTTCATTGGACCAAAGTAAAAAACCGTTATTGTAAAATAAAAAGCGGTTTGTTTTTAAACCTGCCGTAATAAGAACCGGTTTTTCATCGGGAGATTTTTGTGAATATATTTTTCCTTCCTGTAAAACATAAACACTTTCTCCGTCCGTAGTAATATCGTCAATTTCAGTCCGCTCATATTCCAAAGGTGTTTCGACTTTTACCGTTGAATCCACATTCATTCCAAGCATATAAACCGAACCGTCTTCAGTTCCTATTATAAGATTATCTTTTACATGGCGGGCTGCAGTGATTTTTGAATTTGAAGGAACATAAAATCCTTGAGAATAGGCCTTTCCCTGTCTTATACACCATTCATTTTTTTTTCTTGTGCGTTCAATCCAAATCGGGGCGGAATCCTGTAATTTTGCCGCAAAGATTGCATAATTTGCGGGATATTGCTCTTTAACCTTTCCGGTTACGGCATCGATTACATAAACGGTTTTATTTTTATATCCTATAATAAGATTGAAATTTTTTATGAGATTGGGATTTTCCAATTTATTTTCCGTACGGAATTCTTTTATTTTTTTCTTTGAAGCTATTTCAGTATAAATAAGTCTTCCCGATTCTCCGTAAGTTACAATATTTTTTTCGGAAGAAGCCGTTGCGGCTAAAAAAACTATACCCGGTGCTTGACTGTAAATATTTTTTACATTTCCTTTTGAGTCCAATACCGTAATTCCGTCCGTAGAACGGTTGCCGATAAAAAGATATGTTCCTTTTGCCGACCACGAAAGAGATGCTACCGAGTCGGAAAGGCGCTTTGCAAATATATTTTTTTTAAGAGTCCAATCCCAAAGCGAAACCTGATGTACTCCGAAGCCGTCGCTTTCGTAAATTGCAACAAGCCTCCCTTGAGGGTGTACGGCAATTTTTTTTATAGGCATAAACGAAAGCTGCCAAGTATCGGGTTTAAAATCGGGATAAGAATAGCGGGTTACAAAACCGTCGTTTCCAGCTGCAAAAAAAACCGGCTGCATACCGGCATTTACGATTTCGGAAACTCCTCCTGCAAATTTATGTACTATATTTGCGGATTGAGCCTTATCCGTTTCTTTGGGTTTATTTTTAAGGATTGCTTCTTTAACCGCCTTATCCGTTCCGAGTGTTATACCGAGCGAAAGAGCGTAAGAAGCGGCTTGTCCTACAGGAGGTTGTTCCGTTTTCGGTTCGGAACCGTCTGTATTTTGTTGCCCGGTAACGTTTTTTTCCTGTTGTGTTTTTTCCGTACCTGCGGGTTGCTGTTGTGAAATATCGGTATGGGACCCGCCGGAATTTTCCGGATTTGCCGTATCCTCCGCATTATTTTCGGTATTCATATTTTCTTGTTGATTATCGGTCGTTTCGTTTTCGGAATTTTCTCCGTTTTCGGATTGACCTGTTTCCGTTCCGTTTGTAACAGGAGGGGTTTCCGCCGGAGGGGCAACCTCGCTCCAAGGCAGCTCCCCGCTTTGATTTTGAGCATATATGCCGTGTAATACAAATACGGTAAAAACAATAACAAAAATTTTTTTAGCATAAGATTATTCACCTTGTCCTTCGGTAAAAATATTTTGGTATGAAAGATAATTTCCCAAATAAACCGCTTCAAATACTTCCTGTTTTTTCTTTTGTTGAATATCGGTTAAAACGGAATCGTAAAGTTTTTTAGGAATAGGCATTACCGCAACTTCATTCGCTTTAAGTCCGTGTACATAAAATTTAAAATTATCGCCTTCAACGGAATTAAAAAACATTTTAATTTTTTTCCCTTTAATATCCTTGCCGCTGTTAAGGATAAAGAATTTTAAAACTTCTATTGCATGCGGATTGAGTCCCGCATTAAGTACTGCTATACGGTCTGCAAGCTCGGCATAACCTATGACGGGAGTTTCATCGCTTTTTATATAAGGTGTTTTTTCTTCTTTATTTGTAGATAAATCTATTTGTTTAAACCCTGCCGAAGATGATAAACAGGCGATTCTGTCCGATTCCGGAACAAAAAGTAAGATACTTTTTTTTGAAGGCCATTCGATTCTTGTTTTTATTTCGGCGCGTACCGGTCTTCCGCATTGGGGGCATTTAAAAGTTAAAAAACTGCCGTCTTTAATTTTATCAATTATTTCAGGGGTTTTATCTAAATTTATAATTGTAGAATGCTCAACATCAAAACGCTTGTCGCACGGGCAATATATTTTCATAATTTATTTTCTCCTGCTTTTCATAGAATAACAGTATAGTATAGCATATTTTTGCAAGGATTGTAAGGGGCGGAATAAAGATAGTATCGGGTAGTGTTAAAGATAAGCATTAAAGGCCTATTAAGCAAAACGGTATATTAGAAAGTCTTTCCCATTAAAAATATTACGGAGCATTCTTTTTCATTAAGTTCTCTGTATTCACCTGTTTTTAAGGATTCATCTAGCTTTATTCCGTCTATCGCAATGCGGCGTAAATAACATAGTTTATTTCCTGCCGCCAAGCACATTTTTTTTACCTGATGAAATTTTCCTTCCGTAATGTGAATTAAAAAGCCTTTTTTTGCAGAACCTGTTTTATTTTCACATTTTTCGAATTTTGCAGGAAGGCACTTGTATCCGTTTTTTAAAATTATACCTTCTTTAAAAAGTTCGGTGTATTTTTCAATTTCCGTCTCGGAAGGCTCATTTAAAAATTCCAAATAATATGTTTTTATAATCCCCGATTTGGGAGAAGTAATTTTATGAGTTATTTCCCCGTCGTCCGTAATAAGCAATAATCCTTCAGTATCTATATCCAATCTGCCTACGGGAAACAGTTTCATATTATTAAAAGGCGGATTTAAATATTCCATAACGGTTTTATGAACCGGGTCATCGGTAGACGTTACACAGCCTTTGGGCTTATTCAGCATTAAATAAACATTTTTCCGTATTTTAATTTTTTCACCGTCAACGGTAATGACTGCATTTTCAAGTTCAAAACAAAATGAAGAAGATAAAATGCGCTCTCCGTTTACACAGCATTGTTTTTTGCGCAGTATTTTTTTTACGTCTTTACGCGAGCCTAATCCGCTTAGAGCTAAAAGTTTATCTATTCTTATTTTCATTCGGTTCGGATAACTCCGTTAAAAAAGGTATGACCGCCGAAAATTTCTTTTATCATACTTTTTATGCCCGCATCTTTGTCTCTAAGAATGGCGGTAATGCACGGTCGTCCCAACAAAATTTCCGAAGCGCCTAATGAAGATGCGGCAATAAAATCGCCGCACTTACGTAAGCCGCCGTCAATCCAAACTTCATGAGTATACTTTGCAATTTCTTTAAGATGACGGGCGGCAAAATCGGCGGTACTCCCGGCTTCCGTTTCTATTCTTCCGCCGTGATTTGAAATAATTGCAATTTCAGGCTTTAACTCTTTTATAATTTCCATATCGGTAAAAGTAAATACTCCTTTTACGGCAAACGGAAGTTTTGCTCTTTTTCTCAGTTCGCGTAAATCACAGGCGTTTTTTTTCTCAAGATGGACAAGATTGCGCATTGTTATGATATTATATGCGTCCGTATCGACTCCGATTATTTCCGCAACATCGCGCGACATTTCGATTCTATCAAAAAGTTTTTTTTGGGGATAAGGTTTAAAAAAAACGGCAGCTTTCTTTTTAAAAGAATGTAATGCCTCAATTCCGAAAAGCAGTTTTTCATCAGGGAATCCGTCCCCCAAACTTAAAGCAAGGCCGGCATCAATTGCATTTTTTATTAAATCGAAATAAAATTGCTTTTCTTCATAGTATCCGGCATTTTCTACAGCACCCGTCATAGGGGCAAGTCTTATTTTAGGTAAAACTGTTTTTAAAGAAGAGACTGAGCGGATTTCAATATCGGTCTCTTTTTTATCGTAATATTTTTCCCATGCGGCACAGTTTGCAATAAAGTTTGCACTTTTAAAAACGCCGCCCATTCCCGGCAATTCACCTATACAGCCGTAACCGTTACAGTTTTTACAAAGTTTACATTTTTTGTTTTTTGTCATACTCTTTAGATTTAAACTACTGCTCCGTCAGTTAATTGTTTTAGTTAAACTTAAAATTTTATCTTTAATTAAAATATCCGCCCGGATTTTTTTTGCCGTACCCGTTTCATCTTCCGCGAAAAAACGAAGTTCGGCACCGGTATAAATTCCTTCAGGCAAAAAGGATTTTATTTTATTTTCGTTTTTATCGAAAAAAGTAAATTGAATTTTAACCGTTTCTTTTAATTCGATATTTTCAGATTGCTTTAAATTAGGCAATAAAGACGTATTTTCTATTTTGACGCTTCCCAATTTTAAGTTGGCAAGTGCTTTTCCGTTATGGGTAAAACTTTGAAGCTCGCATTTAATTCCGTAAATTTTTCCCTTATTTCTGTCTGCGGTAAGAAAAAATACGGTAAAATTGACGGCCGCAAAAATTATAATTGCAAAAAAAATAAATTTAAGTCCGCGCGTTGCGGTTAAACTTTTAATTAAGCCTTTACGTTTTATAAAATCGGGATTGTGTAATTGCCTAACCTTTTCCGAAGCGTTTTTTAAACGCTCTTCCCTTTTGTACCGTGTAAAAGGAATTTGAGAAGAGCTTTCTCTTTGTTCGAATAAATCATCGGACATAATTTAATTTGCACTTCCTATTATTTTATCCGCCCGCCACCAGGCAATTACGGCTTTGTCTTCGGAAGCGAGCAGGGCGGAAATAATTCCTTTGGAAGAAATATGAAAGGCGTTATACATCATTTCCGAATTTTCAATCATTAGATTTTTTTTGAACCTTTTTTGAGATTTTAAATCAATCAGTTCAAACGCATACCCGCTTTCAGTAGGAGTACTTAAATAGCACCAGCCGTTTTCCGTAACGCCTGCCAGCTCATAAACTTTTTTAAATTTTCTGATTTCTCCGTTATCCGATTCGGTATCTTCATAAAAATTTAAATCTACTTTGCGCTCATATTTTCCTGTCTTTAAATTTAAAAAATACAGACAACTTTTATCGTACTTAACGCCTAAACTTGCCTGTGTTGCAGAATCTTTTTCTTCGCCGTAATAATCTATTTTTACATATAATCTAAGTTCGTTAAAATCTGGAATTATTTTATCTACGGAAGAAAAAATATTTTCCGATTCCGAATACGGGCCGGGCAGAGCATCAAAGAAAATAGGTATTTTATACAGTAAGGCTCCTGTTACATCATACCAATAAATTTTTAAACTTGTTTGAGTTCTGCATACTACAATTAATTCATTGTTTGCATTTGTATGAACACCTTCGATAGAAGGAAATGGAGTTCCTCCGGCTCCTTCCTGGCCTATGTAATCGGTAAAATTACCCTCTTCATCAAAGCGCAGAATAATTTCTCTAAGAGCCAAATTTTCTTCATGGTCGTATTCTATTTTTTCATCGTCAACGGAATCCGCTACAAAAAGCTGTTTTGAATTTGTTACGGATAATAGACCGGGTCTGTTAAACGGATATTTTACTGCAAGGCGTGTTGCCGCTGCAATTGAAACCTGTTCCGTATCGGAATTTGTTTCGCCGTCTTTTTCGGTTTTTTCCTCTACTTTTTCTTCATTTTTAGCTTCGTTTTCCAAAAACAGGGGAGGGGTGTTTGTTTCGGGGTTATAAAAAAAAGTTAATAAATCGCCGAAAGAGGAAAGTTTTAAGATTTTTTGCCCGCCGGAATTTGCTATATAAAAAAGTCCGTCTTTCATAAAAATTTGGGTGTCGGGGCGCGTATAGGAACTGTTTAAATTAAATAGATTAAGTTCATCTTCAAATGAACCGTAAGCAAGAGTAAATTTTTCCTCGCGTTCCAAATCCGCTGAAGTTTCATTTGTGCAGCCTGCAAAGAAGACTGATATTAAACATATTATATTAAAAATTATTTTTTTAAAATTTATTTTCATTTAATCGGCTCCTAATTTTACAAACGGCTTTATTTTAACTTTTTTTTTGAATTTGTAAATAACTGTCATAGTGTCTTTAAAAAATTCAAGAGTATTTTTAATACCCTAATTAGGAATATCGATAGCGTATGTTTAATTTTATATTGACGGGGAGGGCACGGTAAAATAAGCGGTTTATTATTCCATAATGCTTGAAAAGAAATCATAAAAGCTATATCATCGTTTACAAGAGGTATATTATGAAAATTTTATATGAAAAAACGGCTTGCTTTGATGAAGGCTTTTTAAAAGTTTCGGATATTCACAATATTTATTACGCTCAATACGGTAACCCTAACGGAAAGCCTGTTGTGTTTTTACACGGAGGCCCGGGCGGCGGCTGTATTCCCGTTGCAAGTCAATATTTTGACCCCGAATTTTATAGAATTGTTCTGTTCGACCAGAGAGGCGCCGGTAAAAGTCTGCCTCTTTGTGAGATGAAAGAAAATACTTCCGATAATCTTATTGAAGATATGGAAAAGTTACGTGAACATTTGGGTATTTCCAAATGGACGGTTTTCGGCGGAAGTTGGGGAAGCACATTGGCTTTAATTTATTCTATAGCGCATTTTGATAAGGTTGTTTCAATTATTTTGCGCGGTATTTTTTTAGGCACTCAAGAGGAAATCGATTGGATATATGAGGAAGGCGGAGCATCGAAATTTTTCCCCGAAGCCTTTGAGGGATACCGTAACTTTATTCCCGAAGATGAACGTAATTGTTTGGTAAGAGCTTATTCAAAACGCTTGTTTTGCAAAGACGAAAAAATTGCGCTTGAAGCGGCTCATCATTGGAGTCGTTGGGAGTCGGCACTGGTAAAACTTTTTCCTTCAGTATACGATATGAATGATAATGAAGCTCTTTCTATGGCAAAGGCCGAATGTCATTATTTTTTACATAAATGTTTTTTTAAAGACGATAATTATATTCTTAACAATTGTTCTAAAATAGAACATATACCATGTACAATTGTTCAAGGACGGTATGATATGGATTGTCCGCCTTTTTCCGCATATAAGCTGCATAAAAAACTGCCCAAGTCTTTTTTAAACATAGTTTTACTCGGAGGACATTCGAGTATGGAGCCGGGTTTGGTGGACGGTCTTGTTTTTGCAACGGAAGAACATAAAAAATATTTTTAATAAAGGCGGAGCGTTATGTTTGAGCGTATAAAAAGATACTTTTTGATTATCGGTTTTTTTTGTTTTTTCGGATTATATGTATTTACGGAAAATAAGACGGACGATTTTATAGGCTCTTATGAGATTAAAGCATATAATGATGTAAGCCGTATAGGTTTTAATAATGTGTATAAAAGCATTGTAAAAGATAATACTTACGATAAAACTCTTTCAGATAAAGAAAATTTACGCGGGGAAATTACCGTTTATCTTCCTAAAAAGACCGGAAAATATCCTCTGATTATGATTACGCACGGTTGGGCTAACTCCAAGCTTGCTTTTTTATCTCTCGGAAGATACATCGCTTCTCACGGTTATGCCGCCGCGGTTTTTACCTCGAAAAAACGCTCGCTTCCCAAAGATTGGCTGCCTGCTTTTTCCTCCGTTTACGGAATTATAAATGAAGCGGTATGTAATAAAAATCATAGTATGTATAATTCCATAGATATGAACAATATAGGTATTATCGCACATTCTATGGGAGGTGCCGCCGCATTATACTATGCAAACTTTATACCTGAAGTAAAAGCCGTTGCGGCAATTCATCCTTATAACGGCTCTTCCGTTTTAGTTGAAACCGTAGGCAGTTCAAATGAAGAATTGGGCGATTCTTTTACGGAAACAAATGCAGCCGTTTTGATTCTTACTTCGGAAATAGACATAACCGCTTATCCTGAAAAAACATATAGATTTTTTAAAAACTTAAATAAAAATAATCCTGCGTGTTTTTTATCTTTTCAAAATGTAAAGCATAACGGAAGTTTGGATATTTACAGAACACCTCTTTCCGGCGGATATAATGAGCCTTTTTTTAAATTATATGCCGGTTTGGACTTGGCATGGTTTGATGTTTTTTTAAAAAACAAAAGAGACGGTCTTGAATACTTTAAACCGGACGGCGAAAAATTTAAAGAAATTAAAAATTTTTTATATGAAAAACCGAGAGGAGAACACGAAGTATATCCCAATTATGATAGCCGTAATTTGGAATAACCGCTATATATTATAATTTTTTTTCTCTTAGTATACCCCTATATAAACCGTCTTCACATATGCCCGTCCGGATAAATCCGTGTTTTTCATAATATCCGTTTAGCTTGTCGTTATTTGCGGCGCAATCAAGTCTGAAATATTTCTTACCCTTTAATTTGGCATAATCTATTGCATATTTTAAAAAATCGCCGCCTGCGCCGCTTTTTCCGATTTTAGAAACAAAGTTGTGAATATATAATGCGTTTTCGCCGTCGTTCCAAATTTTATCGGAGTCTTGCAGCACTGCGGCGCATATAATTTCGTCCGTTACCTTGTCTAAAAGTACAAACAGTTCTCCTTTTTTCCGCTTTTTTTCGTAATAATCCCGTGTATAAATTTCGGTATAATTTATTACATTCCATTGTTTTATATTATTTTTATCCATCCACTTTATTCTGTCAAGAATAAGCTGAAACATTTCCGAAACTTCCCTTTTTTTTATTACACGAAAAAGTTTTTTCTCAGTTTTAAATTTTTGGTATAAACTTTTGATTGTTTTTAACACTTTAAAAACTCCAGATAAAATTATTTTTACCGTAATTCGAATAACTCATTAATCCCGAGCAGGATAACCCCTTCTTTAGCGGCTCTTTCAACTACGGATTTTGTATAACCTCCCTTGCTGAAAAACATCATATATTTTTTCCTCACTGAAGGAAAAATTTCTGCAGCCCGCATAAGGTCCTCGTATTCTCCCATAGGCATAGGTTGATTTCTAAACTTGCATTCACAGAATATTCCTTCATCTCCTTTTTTATTAAGAGCCAGAATATCGATATCGTCCTGTTCTTCGGTTAAAGGGTTGTTTCCCCACCATTTGCCCATAACATACGGAACAAACGGCAGCTTACGCTTTTTTGCCTGCCGTACCAAATATTGTTTGCAAATATCTTCAAAAATTTGTCCCATAAAATTGGGAAGGTCGGCGATAATTTCCTCCGAAGCCTCCTGATGCCCCAGCATTCCGTAATAACCCTTGTTTGCAAATACATATCGATACCAAAATTTATAATAATTATCGGTTAAAGTATAAATTGATTTTCTGCTTTTTAAAGATTCTCCGCAAGGGACGCTTCTTTCTACAAGTCTTATCGATTGCAGTGTTAATAGGTACTTACTTACCTTTGATTTATCTTCGTGAATACGGTCCGCAATTTTGGTAAGTGCATTACAGCCGCCTGCAATCGCTTCGAGAATACTGTTATAAGTTCCCGGCTCTCTTAATTCCATTTTTAAAAGCATTTCAGGTTCATCGTTTAAAAAAGCCCCGTTTTTAAGTATTTCGTCCGCAATATTCTTTTTTACGGTTTTTGTATCGGTAAATGAATTTAAGTAACGCGGTATTCCGCCAAGGATACCGTAAGCGATTAACTTGTTTTCGTTTTTATAATTCGGAAAAAATTCTGAGCTTTCAAGATAATCGAACGGAAGAACCTCCCTTGTTTCCGTTACCCTGCCGAATAAAGGGCTTTTAGCACCCATAACGTCCGTTACCATAAAACTGACGCTTGAACCGCATAGAATAAGAAATATGTTTTTCTTTTGCCATTCGTGGTCTATTTCGTGTTGGAGTATACTTTTTATTGAAGGATTTTGTTCCGCTAAAAAAGGGAATTCATCGATTATTAAAACGGTTCTTTTAGTTTTGCATTTTCTTGTAATGTATGAAAAAGCATCTTTCCATGTTAAAAATTGCGAAATAAATTCACCGTCGAAATGTCTTTGTACGGTTTTTGAAAAATCCTGTAAATTTAGAGCATCGTTTTTTTCCTGTGCGGGGAAAAATATCGCATTGTTTGTTTCGGCAAATTCTTGAAGAATTGTAGTTTTGCCTACTCTTCGTCTTCCGTACATTACAATAAATTCGAATTTGTTGCTGTTATACAGGGCTTGCAGTTGGGTCAATTCTTCTTTTCTTCCAATCATGTTATACTCCTCTAAAGTATACTACTCATAAGTAGTATACTTTAAAGGAGTATACTTTAATTTTATGATAAATTCAAGTATATGCCGGAATATGTATATACTTTGCAAGGAGAAAATAAAATGCTCCGTATCCGGGTAAAACTCAAGCCTGTAAATTAAAGTTAAAAAATTGCCGTATTCAGGCGTATAAATCTATGGGCTACTTCCACATATTCCGTATTTGTGCTATTATAACTTTCACTTATGGAAAAAAACGATAATAAAATTTCTAATGAAGTATTTTCTTCTCTTTTGTACTTGTCGCGGCTTTCTGCAGGAAAAGAAGAAAGCGAAGTTCTTTCGCAACAAATAAACCGGTTAATCGGTTATTTTAAAATTTTGGATAAATTTGCGGACCCGGATACGGGCAATTCCATGTATGCGGCACAAGATGAAACTTCTTTACGCTCCGATGAGATAAAAGAGGGTGTACGTCAAATTGATTTAAAAAAGATGACTGCTGAATATATGGATAATTATTTTAGAGTTCCTAAAGTTTTAGGGTCGGGAGCATAGTTAATTATGATAACCAATTTAACCTTTACTCAATTAAGAAATAAGTTAAAGTCCGGAGAATTGTCGGCTTTGGAAATTATACGGGCTTTTAAGGCCGAATACGAAGCCGATTTAAAAACCGAAATGCCTTTAAACGGATTTTTGGAATTTTTTGATGAAGCTGAAGAAAATGCAAAAAAAGCCGATGAGCTTATACGAAGCGGAGTTTCATTTGATGAAAAACCTTTGTTGGGCTTACCGGTTGCAATTAAAGATAATATTTCTATGAAGGGCAAACTCTGTACATGTTGCAGCAATGCTTTAAAAAATTATTATGCGCCTTATAACGCTACGGTAATTACACGGCTTTTGGAAGCCGGAGCCGTTTTAATGGGCAGGGTAAATATGGACGAACTTGCAATGGGTTCTTCCACCGAATTTTCATGCTACGGCCCTACGCGTAATCCGGTAGATAAAACCCGCACTCCCGGAGGAAGCTCCGGCGGTTCCGCAGCCGTTGTTGCGGCAAATCAGGCTCCTTTTTCGCTTGGAACCGAAACGGGAGGCTCGGTACGCCTTCCGGCTTCGTATTGCGGTATTTACGGCTTAAAACCCACTTACGGACTTTTCAGCAGATACGGGGTTACGGCTTTCAGCTCTTCTCTTGACCAAGTAGGCCTTTTCGGAAAAGAGGCTTCCGATATTGCCTTAGGTATTGCGGTAATGTACGGAAAGGACGAAATGGACGAAACATCGGAGGAAGCGGATTTTTCTTCGCTTTTAAATTTAACTTCATATTCAAAAGAAGAAATTGCAAAAATGAAATTTGCCGTGCCATCGGAATTTATGCATGCTGAAGGTTTGGACCCGGAAGTAAAAAATGTATTTACCGAAGTGTGCGGTTGGCTTTCGGGCTTGGGAGCGGAAATTGAAGAGATTTCCATACCGGTTTTGGACGCTTCCATTCCGACTTATTATACTTTGGCAATTTCGGAAGCGGCAAGTAATCTTTCCCGCATAGACGGAATTAGATACGGAATGCGCGAAGATGCGGGGCAGGGGAACGATGAGCTTTATATTCAAACCAGAAGCAAGGGGTTCGGTCTTGAGGTTAAGCGTAGAATTATAACAGGCAACTATGTTCTTTCAAAAGAATATTCGGGTGATTGTTACGAAAAAAGTTTAAATGTGCGTGCAAAAATCGAAACGGTTGTAAATGATGTTTTAGATAAATACGATTTTATAATTTGTCCTACAAGCCCTACACCGGCCTTTAAATTGAATGAAAAAGTAAACGACCCTATTGCGATGTATCTTTCCGATTTATTTACAACATTTGTAAATCTTGCCCACATTCCGGCTCTTTCCATTCCTGCCGGAAAAAACGGGAGCGGGCTACCCATAGGTATTCAGTTTTGCGGCAAGCGTTTTTCCGAAGACAGGATTTTAAAACTTGCAAAAGCGTGGGAAGAGCGGTAGATTTTTGAAGATAATAGTTATAGACGGGCAGGGCGGGAAAATAGGCAGTATTTTAATTAAACAGCTTATGCAGGAAATGCCCGAAGCTGAAATTCTTGCGATAGGCACCAACAGTGCGGCTACGGGAAATATGCTTAAAGCCGGAGCTTATGCCGGCTGCTCGGGGGAGAACCCCGTTGTTGTGCAATGTAAAGATGCGGATATAATTGCAGGTCCTATAGGTATTTCAATTGCAAATTCTCTTTTGGGCGAAGTTACGCCGAAAATGGCTAATGCGGTATGGAAGAGCCGCGCGGAAAAAATTTTAATTCCGTGCCACCGCTGCCGCTTGCATATTCCCGGAGTTGAAGATAAAAAAATATCGGAGCTTATCGGCGAAGCCGTGTCTATTATAAAAGATATTGTAAGCGGTAAAAAGACTTCGGTTTTTAGCTGTATGGAATAATAACGGCATTTTTACTTTAGTTTTTTTCTACGGCCTTACGTTTTAAAAGCATAAGAGACTCTTTTGAAAGTTTATCGCCTTCTTTTATTCCCATTCTGCCGAACATACCTTGCGGAACTTCCAAGGCATAGCGTACAAAATAAGAGCTTGCCGTTGATTCCAAACTGTAGGGTGTCATATCGTATATTTCCCGGATTGTGCCGGAACTGTCTATAAAGGCAATTGAAAGAGGGTGAGGCGTGTTTTTCATCCAAAAGCGAACCTTTTCATCTTCTTTGTAGATAAAAATCATTCCCGTGCCTTCGGGTATAATTTTCCGCTCCATAAAGCCCCTGTTTTTTTGAGCTTCGGTAATTGCAAGTTCAACCGTAATTTTTGCAGTTTTTAAAGCCGGTTGTTTTTGTTTTAAAGATTCTTCTTCCGATTCCGTTGACGGGGAGGCTTTTTCAAAAAAAATATCGGCTTTTTCGTTTTTTGATTCCGCCGAACATCTTAGGCATAAACTTACGGCAAATAAGATACAAAAGATTTTTTTACAGTTCATTTATAAATTCCTCGCGGAGAATATCCGTATAAGCCTTATCTGTTTTGCTTTTTTCAAGAAGCTCGTTGAAAACAGGCAAATCGATGTATTTTAAAGCAAGCGGTCTTTCTAAAATCATTGCCGTTTTATCGTTTTTCCAAATAGAGCGTTTAGGGTCAAGGGTATCCGGTTCTCCGTACTTGTTACACAATGCGGAATAAACGTCGTAATAGGAGATTTTATCGGTATCCATTTGAATAATTATAATGTAGAGTTTTTCCTCGTAAAATTGAAACCATGAACGTTTAATATTCGATGAGCCTTCAGTTTCTATTAAACTGCGGTTTTTTCCGGCTAAAATGGAAAGGTCCCGTTCCCCTCTATAGCCGAAAACGGAGTCTTCTTTTAATGCCGCTTTTGTGCTTTCCATATCCATTCCAAGCATGATTTTTCTGTATCCATGCGGTAATTCCGCAAAGGTTTTTTCTTGCGACGCCTTTTTTAAGGTTTGTTTACCGTTTGTTTCCGTCAAAGATGTTGCACCTTTTTCTTTCGAGGAATTCTCATTTGCCGGCTCTTCCGTATTTTCTTGACTAAAACAAAAACTTGAGAATATAAAGATTATACAAAAAATAATTTTTTTCATAATTTTTACCAATAATTTCCGTTTTTTGCGCGGGCTGTTAATCTTGATTTTTCTATTTCCTGCATTTTTTTAAAGTATGCCGCCTGTTTTGACAGCTCCAATTCATCCGTAATGGAAATTTTTGTACCGTCGCAGCGTACAATAGGTTGTTTTAAAAAGTTTGTAACTGCTTCCGAAACCTCTTCTTTAGGAATACCGCACATATTTGCAAGCTCGACGGGGCCGAAGTTAAAAGTGTGAAATTTATTTTTAACCGGTTTTATTCTTGATTTTTCCAATTGAATTGCAAGCATATCGTACATTTTTTCGACGGGGTCTTTTATTAAGGTATTTGCAAGCTGTTTGTACATTGCCCAAATTCTGTCGGCAAAGGTAGTGGTTAAGCGGGCAATAAGTTGGGGCTGTGTGGAAACCATTTGATTAAAGTTTTGTCTGTTTACCGCTAAAAGCTGGCAGCCGTCTTCCGTAACTATTGCACTTGCCGAACGAGGTTTGTTTTCAAGCAAAGCCATTTCACCGAACATATCGCCTTCTTTTAAAACCGCTAAAAGGACTTCGCTGTTATCGAGAATTTTAGTAATTTTAACATGCCCTTTTTGAATAATGTACAGCTCCGAACCGGATTGACATTCACAAAAAACCATAGCTTCTTTTTCATAAATGCGTACCATTTGGTCCGTTTTCGGTTCAAGCGTTTCTACCGGCACCTTTATACCCATTGCCTTAATAGCCATAAATCTCTTTTGAGCTGCGGCGGCATATTCGCCCTTAGGTTGTGTTTTTAAATAGTGATAATATGCGTACAAGGCTAAATCGAATTTGGACATACGCAAATAATATTCTCCTATGTTAAAAAGGTGCGAAATGTTTGTTACGGCGTTCTTTTTTAGGGTAATTCTGGTTAACGCTTCGTCCAAATAGCGCATTCTTTTGGAAAAAGAATAAATTATTTTCATAGCTACCGGGGTGTTTTTTTCTATCAGTTTAGGGAATTGTCCGTAAGGTACTGAAATTAAAACTGCGTCGGTTACGGCAATTGCCGTTTCTATTTGATTATGCCCGGACATACAGGCAATAACTCCTAAAAAGTCTCCGGGCCCTAAGACATTACCGCCTTCCTCAACTACTACCTCATCTTCTTTAACAACTTGAACTTTTCCGCTTTGGATAATATAAAAATGGTCGGTATCCGATTTTCCTTCAATCAGAATATAAGAGCCTCTTTTAAAATTTAAAAATGACAGTTGTAACAACTTTTTACCCCTCCGCAGTTACGGGTTTGTAAAACAAAATTCTACATACTACAGTATATTTTGAAAAAGCCAAATTGTCAACCTCGCATAGAAAAATATGAAAAAAAAAGCTATGCCGGCAGTAATTATGCTTAAAAAAACGGATATATATTTATAGGGGGCTTTAAAAAATACGGCTTGCCTTTTAAAAGTCCTGTCAGGTTTTTAATAAGTTTTTATAAAACGAGGCTTTATTAAAAACATCGCAAATTAAATTTTAAGGAGAATTTCCTAAAACTTTAAGGTTGAGGTTTTAATTATGAAAAAAATTAAATTTTTTGTTTGTGTATCGGCGGTTTGTTTTTGCGTTTTTTTAGCGGTTTCGTGTACCGCCTGCACTAATCCCTTTGTAAATTTAGGCTCGGAGTGTAATTCCGTTTCAATTGTAAGCTATAACACACAAACTTTTTTCGATGCGGTGGAAGACGGGGGCGAATTTAAAGAGTTTAAGGGAAATAAAAGCAAATGGTCCAAAGAAAAATATGCCGAACGGCTTATGCGTCTAAAAGAAGCGGTTCATATTGCAGCGGTACGGTTGGGCTTCGGTGAAACGGATATTCCCGATATTTTGGTATTGCAGGAAATCGAAAGTAAAACGGTTATTGAAGATTTTTGTAAATTGTTGCCGCTTGATAATTCGTACCGTTATGCGGTTTTTATTCCGTCCAAAAAGCAGGGGGCATTCAGTACGGCGTTACTTTCAAAATTTCCCGTCGACGGAGTAAAGGTGTATGACGTTTATGCAGGCAATACGGATTTGCGTCCTCTTGTAGAGTGCAGAATAAAGCTGAGAACGGCTAAAACCGAAGAGGAAATTGTTTTACTGAATGTTCATTGGAAATCGAAGGTGGGAAAGGGTGAAACCGATAAAATAAGATTTTTGCAGGAAAAACAGGCGTTTGACAGGCTTTGCTTTTTGGAAAAAACCGAACCGGACACGCCGTTTGTATTGTGCGGCGATTTTAATCAAGTATTTACCGAATTTTCTCTTTTAAATGAATTCCCCAACTGTTGGGATTCGGAAGATTACAAAGAAGCCGCCGAAAATGGAGTTCAAAAAGCGGGGAGTTATTTTTTTAAAGACTCTTGGGAGGATATAGACCATATTTTTTATTCCCGTAATCTAAAAGACGGACGGAATTTCGACTTGACTTTTTTTTGTGTTATCGATTCACCTCCTTTAATAAACAAAAACGGGGAGCCTTCAAGGTATTCGGTTCTTTCAGGCAGCGGATACTCGGACCATCTTCCTATAGGTTGTGTTTTAAAACTGCAATAAAGGATTTTTTATAAAGCATGCTTTGGATAAAATTTTGTTAAGCGGGTATTTTAAGATTAAGATAAGGATATAAATAAAAAAGCCGCTCTTTAAAAGGAACGGCTTTAAAACTTTATACAAAGTTTTTACCGGCGAAGGGACTTGAACCCTTACGGAGTCGCCCCCAGTAGATTTTGAGTCTACCGTGTATACCATTTCACCACGCCGGCAATAGTGAAAGCAGAGTATCATAAAAACGTTTTTTTGTAAAGCCCCTTTTTTATGATATTAAAGTGTAAATTTATTTATAAGTAAATTTTAGTTATTTTTTTAAAAGCCATATATTGTTAAAAACCTTTAAATATGTTATATTTCCCGCCGGAAGCCTTTTGCTTCTTTAATTTTTAACCCGGAGATTTTATGCAAGCTAGAGAAATAGGAGATTCCGTTTATTGTATTCATGCGGACATTCACGAGAGAACAGCCCGTTTTGAGGGCTTGTGGATTTTACCCTACGGTGTTTCTATAAATTCATATATAATAAAGGGCGAAAAAAATGCCCTTATCGATATTGTAAGAGATTGGGACGGTTCGATTGAAAGTTACCGCTCTCAATTATCTTCGATAGGTCTTACATTTGCCGATTTCGATTATGTAATATTAAATCACCTTGAACCGGACCATGCCGACCTTATTCATCTTGTACGGCGGGAAAATCCCGAGGCTGAAATTATAGCCTCCGCAAAAGGGATTGCAATGGTTCAAAAGTTTTTTAAAATAAATGAAAATTTACGTGCGGTTAAGGACGGGGACGTTTTGGATTTGGGCGGAGGAAAGGTTCTTACTTTTTACGATACACCCAATATCCATTGGCCCGAAACAATGATGACTTACGATACCTCCGATAAAATTTTATTCAGTTGCGATGCCTTCGGTTCTTACGGCTGTATAGGAGAAAAAATATTCGATACCGAGCATACGGAAGAAGAACTTAAATTCTTTGAAAACGAAGCCTTGCGTTATTATTCCAACATAGTTGCAAGTTTCAGTACCTTTGTTAATAAGGGTGCGGCAAAACTTGACGGGCTTGAAATAAAAATCGTTGCTCCGAGTCACGGTATTTTGTGGAAGGGAAATCCTTTGCGTATTATAAACCTTTATAAAAAATTTGCAGGCTATAATACTTCCGGAGAACAGGAAAAGGCCGTCTGTATTATTTGGGGTTCTATGTACGGATACACGAAGGCGGGTTTGGACGCCGTAATCGAAGGTATAGACGAGGCCGGTATGCCTTATTCCATTTATAGAATTCCGGATGTTGACCCCACCTTTATTTTAGGCGAGGCTTACCGTTCGGCAGGCTTGGTGTTGGCTATGCCTACTTACGAGTACAAAATGTTTCCGCCTATGGCGCATATTTTGGATTTATTCGAGCGGAAACATTTTACCGGTAAAAAAGTTTTACGCATAGGAAATTGGGGCTGGGTAGGCGGCGCAAAAAAAGAGTACGAAGCTGCAATCGAAAAACTTAACTGGACAAATTTGGAGTCTTATGAGTGGCAGGGAAGGCTGGGCGACGAAGATAAGCAAATTTTAAAGCTGCGCGGAAAGGAACTTGCCGAAATGATTAAGGGAAATTGCAATTAACATACGGATAAGATACGAACCCTATTAAATTAATTTAAAGTTTTTAAAACATTTACTTTGCCTCTAAGAAGATACCCGTTTAACCAATGGCTTGCACGGTTTTAACTATTATGTTATAATTAAAAAAGGAAATTTTTAAAACCGACGGCACGGGTTTTTAAAGACGGCCTTTACAGTAAAAACAAAAAAATTTGATTTTTACGGGCAGGGGAAAAATGAAAAAAAACAAAATTAAACCGATTATTTTTTTTGCGGTTTTATTGCCCGCAATATTGCAGGCTCAAACAATTGCAACATGGAAGGGTAATACCGATGATTGGAATACCCCCGGTAATTGGACTTGGCTCGGTACGCCGCCTCCGTTGCAAATACCTGATATGAATACCGAAGTTACAATTCAGTCGGTTCCGACACCGAATCACTATCCTAAAATTTCAAGCAGTATGCAAGTAAAAGCAAAAAAGGTAACAGTAAATTCAGGTGCGACATTGACATTGGAAGGAACTCTTGAAGCTGAAGAAATAACAAATAACGGAACAATCAACAATGCGGTAAATGGAACAATAAAACTCGGGAAAAGTCTTACCAATAGCGGAACTTTAAAAGTACAGACGGTCGAACTTGCGGATAATGCGGGTAATGAGATTACAATTAAGGGTACATCAAGTCCTTCCAATAATACGGAAATCGGGAATTTAATGGTGGAAGATAAGGGCGGTAAAACGCTTAAACTGGACGGGAAAATTGAAATTAAAACGGCTTTGAAACTTTCAGGTACGGAAAGTTCAAAGTCGTTTCTTGTAATAGAAGGAGGAACCTCACCGAGCGAAATTACTTTAACCGGCAGCGGAGAAGGAAACTTCTTAGAAATTGATACTGATAAGGTTAAAATAACGGGCAATAACTTTACGGCAAAAAACAGTAAACAAAAAGGAGGTAAGAGGCCTGACGACCAGACGGCTCAAAACGGGTGGAAGTTTCCGCCTGTAAATTTGGAATGGACGGGAAAAGAAAATATCAACTGGGAAAACTTAAAAAACTGGAATTTAATGATGGTTCCCTCACAACAGGACGATGTTACAATTTCAAACGAGGCACACATCAACCATTGGCCCAAACTTACCTCATCTGATGCGAAAGCAAAAACAGTAACCGTAAAAGAATTTGGATTTCTTGATTTAACAAATTATACAATCTCCGCTTCTTCATCAGATAAATCCGAAATGAAGGTTTCAGGTAAACTAAGCCTAGAATATACTCCTGAACAAAAAATCTGGTTTAACCAAACATTTCAAAAAAACAAAATAACCCTTAACGACGGCTCTACTGTTGAAATTAACGGCAACGGAACATCTTTAGCTCTTCACGATGCCGATATTAACGGGGGCTTTAAAAGCCTTACTATAAATAGAAGCGGGAATACAACCGTAACTACAGATTCCGGCCCTATTAAAGTAAAAAATATGTTTAAGATAACAGGAACCGCAATATTAAATTCAGAATTACAAGCGACAAATATTACTGTTGACTATAACAGTACTTTAACTGCAAAGCAAAAAATAACGGTAAATTCCAAATTCGAAAATAACGGTATTTTTAAATCGGAAAACGAGGTGTTTTTGTCTCCTTCAAATATTATAAGAGTTATAGGTAATATGGCTGAAAGTAAAACCGAATTTAAAAAATTAACTTGTAAAGATGCCGGGGGGAAAATTTTAAGCATAAACGGTAAGATAAAAGTAATCGAAGACTTAACTTTATCAGGAAATTCCACTTCAAATAAACTTGCAATAAACGGCAATAGCAGCACATCGGCTATTTATCTTACCGCTTCCAAAGACAATACGGGTAAGTATTTAAAAGTAAACACCGAGAGCATAAAAATAAACGAAGGCGATTTTAAACCGTATTATAAACTTAAAGATAGCGAAGACAATAGCGGAAAACCAACAAACAAAAACGGCTGGGTATTTGACGATACCTTCGAGCTTAAAAATTCTTTTATACGGGTAAACGGTAACGAACTTTACATAGTTTTTAGACGCAACACGGAAGAAAACGAATTTACCCATTCAACATTAAAAATAAAAAACAACAGTACAGATATTACAAGCAGCTCAACCTCTCAATTGCCTGTAAAGTATAAAACAATTTCGGGACCACTTGCCGTTTGGAAATACACCTTAAACAAAAACATATCGGCAGATGAGATTTTACAAAAAGGGTTAAAAATAGAAATACAGCATTTTAACAAAACTTACAATAAAGATAACATCTCCGATGTGGGCATAGGCCTTACGAACGTTTTATTTGCAGCCAACTCAAGAACAATCCGAGATTTTTCAGGAGAAAAAGATTTGCCTAAATTAAACACAATGATAGTAACGGCTCTTGCAGGTACATCAAATAACGTAAAACTTTATTTAAGCGTTGATAAATCCGGCTTTTGGTATCCCCCTTCGGCACAAGTGCCGAAGGGCGGAATTATAGGAGCAAGTAAAATTGACGGTTTCAGCGACTACTCCGGAGAAAGCGAAGGCGGTAAAATAAAATTTACGGTAGTCGATACGGATTCAAATTTTAAAGAAGGCGGCACAGCGCAGTTTATGTTTTTGTATGACGGGTGGCTACCCTGTGCAAGACTAAAAAATCCTTCCGACATTTTGTCTTTTGATGTATGGAAATTCGTTGTTATAGGCGTAAGACACCAGCGCGGAGGGGTTTCAATTTTTAACAATGTAATAAATCCCGACAAAGGGGAAAACACTTCTATTCAAATTTTCGTTCAAAAGAAGGGAGCCCTTACAATACAGGTAATGACGCTTGACGGGAACATAGTAAAAACTTTGGAACGTTCTCAAAAGAGCGGCGGGACGCATTTTTATTATTGGGACGGAAAAAACAATTCGGGAGTTTCGGTTGCACGCGGAATGTATTTTATAAGAATTGCCGGCCCCGACATTGACGAAACAAGAAAGGTAATGGTTACGCGCGATTAAACTGTCTGTAGCTTTAAGCTCTTACCATAAACGGTATTTTGTAAAAAAGAGAAACGGAGATAAATGCTGACAATAAAGTCGGTCAAGAGCGAAATCGTCTGCGGGCTACACTTGCAAGGTAAAAGCACAGTTATATCAAAATAGGTTTGCCCGTACTGTCAAAGGGTCTTTGCCCGCAGTATCAAAGGACGCCAGTCCGAACGAGTGAGAACAAAGGTTATCGGCAGCCTTACAATCTATGATTACGAGATAAAAAACTGCCGATTAACAAAACAAAACCGCAAAGCTCGCAGAGCACGCAAAGAAGAACAGAGGGGCTTACAAACGGCAACACCCTGAAAAGCCTTAGCACCCTTTGCGCTCTTAGCAGTTAAATAAAACCGCAAAGCTCGCAGAGAGAAAGAGGGGGCTTATTAAACGCACAGTGTAACGGTATAAGGTTAGTCGGTCTTACCGCACAAGGTAAGGGAGTGTTACCGCATAGGGTAAGACAGACGAACCACATAGGGTAAGACAGAGTTACCGCATAACGATAGACGGTCTATACACGTAATGGGGAATTGGACATTACCCGTTAAAAAAGGAGGCTTATTTTATAGGAACATCGGCAAAGCAAACACCTTACCGATTCGTAAAACAAAACCGCAAAGCTCGCAGAGCACGCAAAGAGACAATAGAGGGCTTGTAAAATACGGCACCCCGAACCCCTAGCACCCTCTGCGCTCCGAGCGGTTAAAAACAAAACCGCAGAGCACGCAAAGAGACAATAGAGGGCTTGTAAAATACGGCACCCCGAACCCCTAGCACCCTCTGCGCTCCGAGCGGTTAAAAACACCCCCATAGCGCAACCCGCTAATTAAATTGCAATCCCAAATCATAGCCGCCAGCCGCAAAGCGCGTCAGCGCCTTTGCCCCCGCAACCCGCCCCAAACCCCAGCCGTAAGCGGGGTTCTTATGGGCGGCGAGCCCCTAAGCGGTTCTTTTGAAAAGAGAGGGGGTCACAGGGGGAGAGGAAAACTTTTATCCGAAAAAGTGTTCCTCTCCCCCTATTAAATTCCCCCGACGTATGCTATACTTAACCGTAAGGAGGGCAGACGCTATGGCAAGCACCTTATATACACTTGCACAGCCTGAAAAATTCACCGTCCGCAATGACTATGCGTTTAAAAGAGTCTTCTGCACGGAAAAGAATAAAGACATTCTCATAAAATTCTTTTCGCTTGTAACCTGAATGCAAGAAATCATTTTGCCTATTTTCGGCTTGAAAACAGCGAGCTTACTACCCGCTTTTACGATGAAAAAACAGGCAGGCTCGACATAAAAATCAAATTGCACTCAGGCGAAAAAATCAACCTTGAAATGCAAAATATCTGGTTTGAATACTTTACCAAACGCAGCATTTTTTATTGGACGCAACTTTTTCTCGAAGACTTCAGCAAGGGAGCCGATTACAGCGAACTCAAAAAATGCATAGCGATAAACATTCTCAATCAGACGTTTCATCTTGCCAATAAAATCCACTCCGTCTATAAGATTTTGGAAACGGAAGAACACAGCGAGCTGGACGGAATGCTTGAAATCCACTTTTTGGATTTAACGAAAATAGCGAAAGAACAGCGCAGCGAACTGGAAAAATGGCTGCTGTTTATACAAACCGACGAAAAGGAGGTGAGGAAGATGTTGGCAAAAGAAAATCCTTTAATGCAAAAAGCCGAAGACACGATGGAAGAATTCTACACTGTTGCGGAACAACGAGCCCTTTACCAAGCTGCATGGCGATACGAGAGCGACCGCGTTTCTATGATAAATGAATCGATGAGAAAAGGCATTGCTCAGGGCTTACTACAAGGCAGAAGCGAAGGTATGCAGGCAGGAATTGCTCAAGGCTTTTCCGACGGAGCGAGGCAAACAAAACTGGAAACGGCAAAGGTCTTAAAACAACTCGGCGATTCGGTGCAAAAAATAATGCAGGCTACCGGCTTGTCCGCAGACGAAATAGAAAAACTGTAAAACGGCGGCGGTATTAAAAACTATGCGGCTTTCCGTCTAGAGGAGAATGCCTGTAATAAACTTTACCAAGAGCGAAGTGGAGAAACTATAGATATTTATTTTATACGGAATACGCTTATCTTAAAAACGGCTTTCATCTTGCATATATAACTTTTTTATTCGGGTTGTCATTACCGTATGTGAATTTTTATCATACTTGATTAAAATAAAAAAAGATGTTATATTATCGAAAGAAATATTCAGGAGGACTTTATGTCGGAAAAATATGATTTGGTTATAATCGGCGGCGGGCCGGGCGGAATGGCGGCGGGAATTTATGCTGCCCGTTCAAAACTGAAGACGATTATTCTTGAAGAAAAGCCTAATCAAGGCGGTCAGTGTTATATTACGGAAGAGATTGAGAATTACCCCGGTTTCCCCGAATCGTCCGGACCTGCTTTAACGGAAGCATTCCAAAAGCATGCTCAAAAATTCGGTGTTGAATTTAAAAGGGCTAGAGCCGAAAAAATCGAACTTGTCCCGAATTCTCCGGTAAAAATCGTACATGGAAGCGACGGTGTTCAATATGAATGTCTGGCTGTAGTTGTTGCAACAGGTGCAAGTGCAAGAGAACTCGGTTGTAAAGGCGAAAAAGAACACTGGGGTAAGGGTGTTTCCTATTGCGCAACCTGCGACGGAGCATTTTTTGAAGAGTGTGAAATTGTAGTTATCGGCGGCGGAGACTCCGCAGTTGAAGAGGCAATGTATTTAACTAAATTTGCCGACAAAGTAACGATTGTTCATCGAAGAGACGAATTGCGTGCAGCAAAATCAATTCAGGAAAAAGCATTTGCAAATCCGAAAATGGCATTTAAATGGAATGCGGTTGTAGAAGAAGTTTGCGGCGAAGGTCTTGTAGACAGCGTTATTCTTAAAGACACAAAAACAGGTGAAACTTCTAAATTTGCTGCTGAAGGTGTTTTTGTATTTATCGGACATAATCCTCAAACCGCCTTTATTCAAGGGTTGGTTGACCTTGATGAAAACGGTTATATTCTTACCAATGCTAAAATGGAAACAAATGTACCGGGTATTTACGGTGTAGGCGACGTTATTCAAAAAGAATCCCGCCAAGTCGTTACCGCTGCTGCAGACGGAGCCATTGCAGGTATTTGGGCGGGACATTACATTGACGATATTAAAGCCAAAATGGCTATGGGAAAATAATAACGGATTTCACATAAGATTGATAAGCAGCCGGGCATGAATTCTGCCTTGCCGCTTATCTGACAAGTTTGCTTTTGAGCGGGCATCGGTTATTATATGCAGTTTGTAAATAAACCGCTTGAAAAATATTTTTCGGGATTTAATAATCCCTCCAAAAAGTTTTATAGGAGAAGAAGATGATTGAATTAAACAAGGAAAATTTTGAACAGGAAGTACATCAGTCAAAGGGTGTAACTTTTGTGGATTTTTGGTCGGAAGGTTGTGTTCCGTGTAAACAATTAATGCCTGATGTTCATGCAATGGCGGAACGCCATGCAGGAAAGGCGAAATTCTGCTCATTTAATATCGATGGAGCAAGACGCGTTGCAATGAAAGAACAAGTCTTAGGTCTTCCTACAATGCTGATTTATATTGACGGTGAAAGAAAAGACAGTGTTACGGGCAACGACTTAACCATTGAGCAAATTGAAGAAATGGTTAAAAAATATATCTAAACTATAATCTTTGTAAGCCTGACGGCTTTTTGAAGATACGGCTGAATAAGCCGAGGGCAGTATTGCCCGAAAATATCCTAGGAGGGATGCTATGGAGTTAAAAACCAAAAAGGTCATCATTATCGGTGACCGCGACGGCGTTCCCGGGGAAGCTATAAAACTTTGCGCGGAATCTGCAGGAGCTGAGGTTGTATATGCTGCAACCGAATGCTTTGTCTGAACAAGCGCAGGTGCAATGGACTTGGAAAACCAAAAACGAGTTAAAGATTTGGCTGAAAAATACGGCCCTGAGAACACTGTAGTTCTTTTAGGCGGTGCGGAAGCCGAATCTGCAGGATTGGCATGCGAAACTGTTACCGTAGGCGATCCGACTTATTCAGGTCCGTTGACGGGAGTCTCGTTGGGACTCTTGTGTTATCACGTAGCAGAACCGGAAATTAAGAGTCAGATAGACCCCAAGGTCTATGAGGAACAAGTTAGCATGATGGAAATGGTTATGGACGTCGATGCTATTATCAAAGAAGTTTCGGAATATCGAAACAAAGGATGCAAGTTCCTATAGAGCATTATTTAGGGTCTTAATGGCAATCATTAAAGGCTCTGCTCGGGGCTTTCCGGCGGCTTAAATCCTATGCGGAAAATTTAAATCCGATATACCGTTTATCGGTAAGGTCAGGGTTTGTTTTCTAAAGACGGGATTTAAGCCGTTTTTTATTTGTGCTCGGAATAAGGGCTGTATAATAAAACCTCTTGCAACTTTATTTAAGTTAAATGGTCTAGTTAAATAAGAGGTTGAAATGACAAAAGAAAAACAAATTCAAAAAAGAAGATATTCTATAGGAGAAGAAATTGCAAATGCAATAACACACGGTATAGGTGCGGGCTTGTCCGTGGCGGCCTTGATTATATTGATTATAAGGGCGGCAAAATATGCTCCTTATGAATTCCGGGCAGGCTATATAGTAGGTTTTACTATTTTCGGTGCATCGCTTATTATCTTATATTTATTTTCTACACTGTATCATGCCTTGCCTTTAAAACAAAAAAAGTTTTCGGGATATTCGACCACTGTTCAATTTATATTTTAATAGCGGGAACTTATACGGCTTATTGTCTTACCGTTTTGAGGGGTGCTGTCGGCTGGGTAATTTTCGGAATAATTTGGGGACTGGCTGTTTTAGGCATAGTTTTATATTCGATATTCGGAAGTAAGGTAAGAGTTCTTTCTGTAGTAACCTATATTCCTATGGGGTGGCTTATAATTTTTGCAGCTCGTCCGTTAAAAGAACAGCTTCCGACTTTAAGTTTTAAATTTTTACTTTTAGGCGGCATTATTTATACGGCAGGCTGTATATTCTATGCTATGAAAAAAGTCAAATGGATGCACGGGATTTGGCATTTGTTTGTGATGGGAGGAAGTATAATGCACTTCTTTTCTTTATATTATTGTTTATAAAAAATGGGCCCAGCTGGACTTGAACCGGCGACCCGCGGATTATGAGTCCGCTGCTCTAACCAACTGAGCTATAGGCCCTGAAAGAGATATAAATATAGCAGAAAACACGTAAAATGTCAATCGGTTTTAAAAAGAAAAATTAGTATAATAATTTTTCAGTAATATTTTACGGAGTTTCACATACTTAAAAGAATTGCATCAAGCGTGGGAATAAGATTTTTAGGGTTTATCTCATTTTTTACCGAAAGAAGTTTTTGAAACACATTTAACGAAGCTGAAACCGTTTTACCGAATTTACTTTTAAAATTAAATTCCGTGTTTAACGCCCACTTGGAAATGTAAATCATTCCTTCCAAGATGACGGCTTTTTCAATTCCTCGAAGCAAGGCTTCGGAAGTAATTTCGAAGCCGAAGATACCGAAAACGATTTTTCCGGCAGGCGGAAATAAGTTGAATATTATGATAACGATAAACATTACAATAAGGTTTGTAAAATTTATTTTTTGTCTATCTGCCGTACATAAAATCAAACTTGCCCCGAAAATTATGGTTTTTACCGCTAAAAAATCGGTAAACAACAAAAGTAAAAATAAAACTATGCCTGAACCGCAGCGCAGATATTTTTCATTAAAAGGTAAAAGCTTTTTTGTTTCGGATTTACGGGAGTAAGAGTCTCCGTAATCATGCAAAAATGAAATTTTAAATTTACCGTTTATTATATTTTCATACCAACTGGAATTTTGAGTAAATTCGTTTGCAAACAAGCCTAAAAAAAACGATGTTATAATACCCGCAAAGAAAAGCGGAGGAATTATATATCTTGCCGATTTTCCGAAAATAAATAAAATCGCAAGTACTGTTTGGACCGAATTTGAAAGAAATGCCCCCGCAATGCTTATTCCGATAAAGGAAACCGCTTTACGCGGAATTCCGCGCATAGAATACATTAAAAGCCCTGCACCGAAAGTTCCGAGCAGAGAAAATAAAAAAACATAGGAAAAAAGCGTTCCTGAAATAATTGCCTGTCCCAATACTTTTATAAATAAAAGAGCGCAAAATGCCGGAAATGAGAAAACGTCTATTCCTAAAAGAAGCGGAAGATTGGCTAAACCTATTCTGAAAAACGGAACAGGTTTAGGAATCATCAATTCTATTGCTGAAAGAAAAAAGCAAAATCCTCCGAAAAGCGGAATCAGTTTATCGGACTCTTTCGGTTTTAATGACACCCGGAGCACCCGCAGCCGCAAGCATGTTCGTTTTGCTCATGTCCGCAACCGCACCCGCAGCCGCAGGAATCCGCCGACATCATTTGAACAAGAGATTGCAGTTCCTCTTCCGTAGTTTTTTTTACGGAAAGAATTTTAACTTCAAAATGAAGAGTTTCGCCTGCAAGAGGGTGATTCGCATCTATAGTGATTTTATCGCCGTCGATTTTTGTAATTCGTACTACCCTGCTGTGGGGGCCGTCTCCCGCTTCAAAATCCATTCCCACTTCAATTTGTGCCTCCGGAGGAAATTGTGAACGGTCCGTTTCAACAATTAAATCTTCAAAAACTTCCCCGTACGCATCTTCAGGCGGTATGGTTTTTTTGAATTCGTCGCCCGCTTCTTTACCTTCAAGGGCTTTTTCAAGACCCGAAATAATCATATTATATCCGTGGATATATTCCAACGGACCCATTACTTCCGACGAATCAAGGATTTCGCCGGTATCATCTTTTAGCGTATATTCTACGCTGACCGTAGTATCTTTTGTAATTTTCATATAGTTAGATAATACTTATTTCCTTTGTAAAAATCAAGTGTATTTATTTTTTTGTTTTTGAGCGGATTTTCCGGTTTAATAATTTTTAGGATTTTAGGCGTAATTAAAATTGCCGTTTAAACTTAAGATTTTAAATATTCGGGTTTTAAAGTACACGGATATTTACTTGACAGGTCAGCTTATGTAAAACGGATTTTTCGATAAGTTTTTACCGGTTATTCTAAAATACATTTCCCGTACATTTTCTAATGTACGGGTTTGTTTATAGGATATAAAAAGTTATTTTCTTTTTCCTTCAAAAGAGCCTGATCCGATAACAGGGTTATCCCCTAATTGCCAAGTGCCCGATACGGCTCCTGTTTCTTTAATTTCTCCGTTAAACTTCATTTCAGGACCTACATGGTTAGGGTCTTCATTTTTTGCAGAGCCGGAAAGCTTTCCGTTTTTAACATTGCCGGTTGCAGTATATTTATACCCCCTATCGTCTTTAAATATTCCCGAAAAGGCTCCGCTTTCGGTTACGCTTCCGCTCCATGAGCCGATTCCCATGTTATCATTTGTTTTGTATGTCCCTGCATAGTCTCCTGTGTATTTTGCTATACTTTTAGGTGCACGGCACGCAGTTAAAGCAAATATAAGAGCGAACAAAATCGCTAAACCGAACATAGAAATCGATTTTTTGTGTTTCATATTTAATTCTCCTCTCTGCAAAATATTGCAGATTATGAAGTTATTATAACACAATACTACTTTAATGACAAGTCGGCAGTGAAAGAATGTAAAGAGTAAAAATATTTTAAGTTCCGTTTTAAAGGACGGAATTTACATACGGTTTACAGCCGTTTCGGTTTATTTATAGACGCTTGACCTTATGCGAAAGTTTGGGCGAATTTCCGATTGTATCGTTTACGGGGCAGTGCGAATCCACAAAGGCGATGAATTTTTCCGTTTCTTCCTGCGAAGCGGAAGTTTTAATATTGTAAACGGTTTCAATTTCCGATAAACCTATTTTTGCATTCGGATTTAAACCTTTAAAACCGTCGGAGTCAAATGTGCCTGTGCATTCTACTGAAATAGAGTCGAGGTTAAACCCCTGTTGTTTTGCCGTTAATTTTGCAACGACGCATTTACATGCTCCCAACGCATTTAACAGGGCTTCAAGCGGATTCATTCCGAGGTCGGTTCCGCCTACACTTTTGGGTTCGTCCAAAATAAATTGTTTTCCGCCGGATTCACAAACTACCTTATAACCGGCACCCATATCCATTTCCGCTTTTCCTTTAACTAAGCCTTTTGCCATAAAATCCTCCGGATAATTATTTAGTGTTTTAATTTATTTCTTCAAATATATAAGTTTCTTCTTTTTTATCAAATCTGTAGTTGTATGTTTTAAAGGCTTCCACGGAAACCTCCTGCTTGCTCGGCCCGTATGTAGTTGTAACTTTTCGGTACATAATACCCGGCCGCGATTTTGAAAAACTGGATTCTATTATATGAGTCCCCGGAGTAAGATAAAAGCCGGAGGTTATTCCTTCGGTAAAGGTAATCGGCAGCTCTCCGTCTGTTGTGTGAACGGTTAGGCCGGTCATACTTAAGTCCATAATATTTGCGTTTTTGTTGATATAAACCTTTACCGCATTTTGATGTTCCGATAGCCAGTTTGCGGTTCTTGCTTTGTTGTTTTTCATTTTTATAAATGAAAAAATTGCTATTGCAATAAAAAATATGGGAACAATGACGATATAATACATTGTAGGCCCTAAATTATTAAAAAATTCGTTCATTATTTTCTCCTTATGATAATTTTTTTAATATTCTTTTTTTGTGTCAATTTTATTTACGGGCGAAGAATCTCCTGAAATGCCTAAATCTTCGATTAACTGTTGAAATTTATATTTGCCGATAAGTTCGCAGTTTACCATTTCTTCATTTCCGTTTTCAGGTGTTATGTAAAGCATACATTCCGTATCGGTACTTATTACGGAGTTTCTTTGTCTGCGAGTTGTAATTACGGCTCTAAAAGAGGTTGTGTCAAGCGGATAGGTCTTTGCAGTTTTTCCCTTTTTTATTACCGCTTTAGAATCGTATACTTCAATTGTGATTATGTTATCCAGCACAACCAGCCAAATATAAGCCGCATATACTCCGACAAAGATAAGCAATTGTATAAAAGTGTTTTTTATTAAAAAAGAAGTTAAAAGAGCTATAAAAGCAGATACGAAAAAACCTAAACCGATGTTTAAAATAATTCGATACAAACTTGTTTTATAAATATGCTTCATGCAGCCTCCTTACATTATAAAATAGGTTAAATTTTAAATACTTTAAGTTAAGTATATATTTTTCTCGGTTGAATGTCAAGCTGCAATTTCCGCATATAAAAATTTTAAATCTATTTACAAAAAAGCATTTTAGATTTATACTTTAATATATGAAAAAATTTTTTTTTACGATTATATTTATTTCTTTTTTTTGTGTGCTTAAGGCTCAAGATATTTCGTTAGGTAAAGATGATGTTTTGGTTATACAGAGTCCCGAAGGCGGCTATCATCTTTATATAAAAGCGAAGCCCGATATAAAAAGCGTTTTGCTTACCGAAACTACGCGCGACCCCGAATTAAAAGAGGCAAATTATGCTTATCGTAATCCCGATTATAATGTTATAAACGGGGACGAGAAGCGGCTTCTTAACGGGGAATTTCTTTTACCTGAGAAAAAATTATATAGTCTTATAGATTCGACTCCGGAAGAAGATACTCCTTTGGGAAAGGCTTTTCATATTTGGATTCCGTATATAATTGTATACGGTTACGATTGGTCCAGAAGCGGTGAGGTTGAAGTTGCGGACGGAACTTTTTTTAATATAAGAACCTTTGTTAAACCTTACGGTGATTATGACGGAGGTTTTCAAGATAATCCCTTTGTTTTACGTGTAACGCAAAAACCTGTAGAACCGGAAAACGAAAAAACCGGTTACAGTAATGATGCCGTTAAGGTATTTACCGAGCTGGCGGATACTACGGCGGGAAAGCTGATTTATGCAAAATCACCTGAAGAAATAGTACCTCTTATAGAAGAGATTTTGACAAAAACGGAAAAGGAAAATTTGGATTTACTGTTTGCTTTGGATTCTACTGAAAGTATGAAAGATGATATTGAAGCCGTTCGTAAGAGTATTCTTTCTATGTTGGAAAAAATTATTCCCCGCTATAAATCCTGTAGAATAGCTTTAATTTTGTATAAAGACTACCGCGAAGATTTTTTAGTGCGGGAGGCTTGTATGTTTACCGGCAATCTGAAAAAATTCGAAAAAGCCTTATACGGATTTAAGGTATTCGGCGGTAGAGATATTCCCGAGGCGGTTTATGAAGGCTTGTATTTGGGCTTACAACAATCATGGCGGACGGATAATGAGAATACGGATAAAAAACTTATTCTTATAGGAGATGCTCCTCCTCATTCTCGTCCCAGAGGTAAGGTAAAAAAGGAAGATGTGGATAAACTTGCAAAAGAAAAAAACGTGTCCTTTTATCCTATTATTCTTCCGCACGGGCTTTCGTATTAGATTGTCGGGATTTTAATTAAATACAATATACCCTTGCCCGATATGCTTTTTGCAGGTTCGGTATATTTAATATTGTGTTTAATTTTCCCGAGCCCGTTACGGCGGCAGAGCTAAAGGTATATTTTTACGTTTATTACAAGCGGATTTTATCCGTATCTGTAGCTTACTCCGATTTCTCCTACCGGGTGTTCCCAGCTTTTTACAATTTTCCCGAGTGAAAGAACCCTGCATGTCCCGCATTCAAGGCAGCCCAGATGGCTAAAACTTAAGCTGCCGTTTATGTATTTATAACATTCGGCAGGGCAGGCGAGCAGGAGCTTTTTAATTTCCTTCTCATCCGTATAAGTTTTGTCCACATCTATGTGTGAATGCTCTTCATCCGTGTGAAATATGTCAAGACCGAGTTTATCTTCAATTGTCATTTTTTTCATAATTAAAACGCCTCCAGTATTGCGGTAATTAAGTTCATAACTTCCGATGCGGTTGTCCGCTGCGCAACGGAATTGACTATATACATAATTAAGCCCGGTCCGGGTTTTCCGTCCACGGTAAAAGCTTTTGCCGCTATATCATTTACCATTTCAGGAAGGGTTTCAAAGATTTCTCTTCTGGACAGGATTGTCGGGAAGCCTTTATAGCTTTCCATTTCTTTTATAACAAAGCTGTTGTCAAGCGCTTTTTTATAGTAGGAAAGGGTTTGTGCGCTGAAATCTCCCGCTTCGCGCGCCCTGATTACGGTTTCTGCGGCAAGACGTCCGGATTCAATTGCAAAATCCATACCTCTTACGGTAAATCCCAGGTTTACGCAAAATCCGGCGGCATCTCCTGCGATAAGAATTCCGTCTCTGTAAAGTTCCGGTATCATATGTATGCCTTCTTCGGGAACGAGATGCCCGGAGTATTCTATTACTTTTCCGCCTTCAATATACGGGGCAATGGACGGGTGTTGTTTAAATCTGTCAAGCAATTGGTTTATTGAAAGGTCGCTGTGACCTATATCGCTTAGGGTTGCAACTATTCCTATTGAGACAGTGTCTTTGTTTGTATAAAGTAAGCCTCCTCCGAAGCCTCCCATGGTTGGGTCTCCGCAGGCAAGCCATGAAAGCCCTTCTCCTTCTGCAAGACCGAATCTTTGGTTTATAACGTCTTCTCCCAGTCTTATAACTTCTTTTGCTCCTACGGCAACTTGATTGGGTTCAAGCGCTTTTTTCATTCCTATGCTTTGGGCAAGAAGGGAATTAACTCCGTCGGCAAGGATAACTACATCCGCATAAAGTTTTTCACCTGTAGCTTCAACGCCTATTACTTTGCCGTCTTCAAGAATCAGATTGGTTACCAAAATGCCGGGGATAATTTCGGCTCCCGCCTCTTCCGCCTTGGAGGCAAGCCATTGGTCAAAGGTCGCTCTAAGTACGGTGTATGAGGCGTTGTCGGCTTCGGAGCTTAATTTTTTTGACCTGAAACCTACATCAAGGGAGCTGTCCGCACTCATAAGGGAGATTTGCTCCTTTATAACCTTTCTTTCAATCGGAGCTTCTTTAGCAAAGCCTGGGATAATTTTTTCAAGGCTGTGCCCGTAAATACGTCCGCCGGTCATATTTTTAGCTCCGCAGTAGTCTCCTCTTTCTACTAAAAGCACTTCAAGTCCTGCATTAGCAAGAACAATTGCCGCCGAACTTCCGGCAAGCCCCCCGCCAACTATTATGGCATCAAATTTTTCATCGCTCATACAATTCCTCCTGATAAATGTTAATCCTCTATTTTTGTCCGCATATAAGCGCACAGCAACCGAAAAAATAGCTGTAACAAGCCGTATTTGCAAGACCTATTTTAGAATATAATTTCATTAAGTCTTTTTTTCCAAGAAATTTAGAAGTGGACTCATACAGCCATAAATACTCTTTGTGACAGTGTATGCCTCCGCCTAAGACGGGGACTATATGTTTAAAATAAAATTTATGAAAAGGGCGTATAAATTTATTTTCAGGTATAAATGAGTCCAAACAATAGATGTTGCTTCCTTTTTTTACAACCCTTTTCATTTCAAATAAAACCTTTTCGTACTCTGAGGTATTCCGTAAACCGAATGAAATATCCGCCGAATCAAAGGTGTTGTCGGGAAACGGCAGTTTTAAAGCGTCGGCCTGTTGCCAAGTAATATTTTTTATTTTAATGCTTTTTTGTCGAGCTTTTTGCAGCATGGAAGATGAAAAGTCTATACCGGTAACGGAAATATCCCGTCTTTTTTTTGCCGTCCATATTGCAATGTCGCCCGTCCCGCAGCAAACGTCAAGTATATTATTTCCTTTGGAGCTGCCCCTTATGATTTTATTGACAAGATTCATTTTCCACTTTTTGTGCATATAAATGCTTATACGGTTATTAGCCTTGTCATATCTATCGGAAATGGTTTCGAAAATTTTATGTACTTTTTTTTCTTTTGTTTCCGTTTTCATAATGTTACCTCATAACGGCGAGTTTTATTACCGCAGATATTATATAAGCCCCGCCGCCGAACATATTTGCAGCAACAATTCCCTTCATTAAGGATATTCTATCACTTTGTTCGAGTTTTGATTTCATTTGTTTTATAAAATATTTTCGTCCCGGAATAATAATTGTAAATGTACAGATAAGCCCCGGTATTCCGAACAGTATTAAAGGTAGTATGCATAAAACCGTAAGCCACAGTAATATCATATTTTTATAAATTGAAACGGTTTTATTTCTTCCCATTATTACCGGAAGTGTGCGCCGTCCTGCAGTTTTGTCTTTTTCAATATCGCAGCCGTTATTTGTCATCATAATAAGAGATATACCTATTATAAGCGGAAGGCTGTAGGCAAGTACTTCAAGATGAAGTTTATTGTCGGCGGCAGATGCTACGGCGAGCGGAATAAAGCCTCCCATTACAATACCGGAAACGGCCTCTCCCATCGGGAGGTATGAAAGCGGTAAGGGGCCGAGAGAATAAAGTAAAACTACAGCTCCTCCTATCGCTCCTATGTATAAGGGCATAAGGCCTGTTTTTATTGAGCAGTATATTCCGAGGCTTGCGCCTAAAGTTAAGTATAAAATGCCTAAAAACAATACATGGTGCGGATTTACGTTATTATATACAAGTACAGAATCTGTTTTTTCGACATTATCGTTTATGCTGTCGGTTCCTTTAATATAATCCGCATAGTCGTTAAATGTGTTTACGGCGGATTGCATAAGTATGCATACGGCAATAAGCATTATGCTTGAGAAAATATTTAAACCGTATCCTTTTATATTGCTGAAAATTATTCCGAAGACAGCCGGATAAATTGAGGCAACCCATGTATGAGGTGCGGCTAATTGAAGAGCCATTCGCAGTGTAAGTTTTGTGTATTTTTCCATTTTATACCTCTAAGCATTCCACTATCTTTTTAATCAGTTTAACGGCATCGTTTTGATTTCCGATTAAATTCAAAATATCTTTATTTTTTTTTGCAAGTGCTTTAATTTTAAGACGGGTTTTTTCAACTCCTCCGAAGTATACGACTTTTTCTTCGATTTCCGCAATTTCTTTTTTTGAAAGTTTTCTATTTGAATTTTCAAGTATAATAGGCAGTAAGCCGTTTTCAGCGTTTTTATTTTCCAATGCTTTAATAAGCGGCATTGTATAAATGCCGCTAAAAAAATCTCTGTGAGTGTTTTTGCCTAAAGTTTTCCCTTCGGCGGTAAAATCAAGCAGGTCGTCTCTAAGCTGAAGCATAAAACCGATATTTTCACCCAATATTTCAAGTTTGTTTATCAATTCATCGGAACAACCCGCTTCGCTTGCTCCCATCCTGCAAGCGGTTTTAAACAGGGCGCATGTTTTTCCTTTTATATTACGTAAGTATTCTTTTTCCGTTATTTTTTCATTGTACCGGAAAGTATCCTGTCCTATTTCTCCTATACACATTTGTTCTATAGCTTTTGAAAGTTCAACCGCCGATGTGTTAAAACCGTTTTCCGTCTGGTAGTGATAAATTTTTGCGATAATAAAGTCCCCGGCATATACTGCGGCGTTTTTTCCGTATTTGCTTTGTACGGAAGGTTTCCCGCGCCTGTAAGGGGCTTCGTCTACAATGTCATCATGTATTAAAGATGCAAGATGAGTAAGTTCAAGTATTGCCGCCAATGCACATAGTTTTTCTTTGTTTTTTTCCCATAAAGGCCCCAGAATTCCGCAAAGTAAAAGCAGTTTTGCTCTTATCATTTTTCCTGAAGAGGCAACGGCATCATTGATTACCTTACCCGCTTCGGTTTTTTTAAGCGAATCGCCTATAATCAGGTAAATGTATTTTTTTACGCAATCCGCCATTTTTTCCATAAGGCTTTCAAGTTCGGGAAGTTTAAAAATTTGTACATCGGCAGCACTTGTGTTTTTCAATTTTTAAACCAAACCTCTTTTTTCGGCAATAAGTTCAGCTGTGTGCTTAACATCTATGTCCAATCCTCTGGCATCAAGACCGCCCTTAATTTGCATAATACAGCCGGGACAGTCTACCGCAACGATTTTTGCGCCCGATTCCTGTATGTTTTTAATTTTATTTTCAAGAATGGGCGATGAGATTTCAGGATATAACATACAGTAAGAGCCGCCGAAACCGCAACAGTTGTCATGTTCATTCATTTCAACAAATTCAACGCCTTTTATATTTTTTATAAGTTCGCGCTGTTCTTTTGTTACGCCGAGACTTCTTTTAAGGTGGCATGAATCGTGATATGTAACTTTGATTGGTTTATCATCTCCTTTGTCGGAAACTCCGCCCAGGTCATAAAAGAGTTTGCAAAAATCGACTGATTTATCGGCAATGATTGTCGCTCTTTTGTGCATAGGCGTTCCTTCTTCAAAAAATGACGGGTATAGTTTAAGCTGGTGTGTACATGAAGGACATGCGGAAATTATATAGTCGTATTTTTCGGCATTCATTCCTTCAATATTTATGGCCGCTTCTTTTTGTGCATTTTCTACATCGCCTAAACTTGAAGCGGGACAACCGCAACAGGCTTGTCCCATAGGGAATTCAACCTTGTATCCTATGGAGTTCATGTTAGCGATAAGAGCTCGGGCAAGGTCTACATAAACAAAATCAAGGAGGCAGCCTGCAAATAACGCCGCCGTCCCTTTGGGATTGGGAACTTCCTGTTCAATTGTCGGGAAGATGTCTCTAAACGGTACTTTGGCAATGGCCGGAAAGCTCCTTCCTTTGGTAAGCCCCGATAAGAAAAGAGGTAAGTGCCTTATCATAGGCTGACCTTTCGTAAAAGGCTCCTGCACTATGGAGGCTATTCTAAGCATAGAGTGGAAAAGTTTTCTGTCCGTTACGGCGTCCAAGGCGAATTTCGCAACCGCATCGGGTTTTTCCTGCATTTTTTTCTCTCTTAACTTCATAATCATTTCGGAAATATTAAGTCCGCCGCCGCATACTTCATCACATCTTCCGCATTGAAGACAAATACTTTGAATTTGCGATGCCCTTTCTTCCGAAACTAAAAAATGCGTGAGCATAGTTCCTATACCGCCCGTGTATACGTTTGAACCGTAAACGTGTCCTCCTACAAGAGCAAAGGCGGGACATACATCAAGACAGGCTCCGCATCTTATGCAGTCAAATATTTGCCTGAAATCTTGACTTGCAAGGATTGCTCTTCGGCCCGGGTCGTCAAGTATTACGCAATAAAAATCTTTTTTCTTTTTTTCGTCCGTTTCTTTATTTGAAGTAACTTCACATGCTCCCGTGTACATAGATAAATAAGAGGTAATTCTCTGAGCCGTTCCGTTTCTGGGTAAGGCTTTAAAAATCCAGCGGGCGTCCGAAAATGATTTTACGAATTTTTCAATACCGAATATGTATAAATGGGTATCCGGAAGCGTTCCTACCATTCGTCCGTTGCCCTCGTTTGTAAGGGTAAACACGGTTCCCGTCTCGGCAACGGCAATGTTGGCACCTGAAACACCCATTTCGGCACTTGTGAATTTATCCCGCATTACCTTACGGGCTGTTCTTACTTCTTTTAATATAACCGGTTCGTTTTTAACCTTTGTGTAATCCGTAAAAAGGTCTGCAACCTGTTCTTTATTTAAGTGAAGAGCGGGCATAACCATATGAACGGGTGTGTTTTTTTCAAGTGATATTATAAATTCGCCGAGGTCGGTTTCCTGAACGTCTACTCCGTCTTCCTGCAATATTTTGTTAAAATGAATTTCTTCCGACGCCATCGATTTCGATTTTGCAATGTTTTTAATACCTTTTTCTTTTACAAGTTTACGTATCCATTCCATTGCATCTTCGGCGCTTTTTGCATGATAAACATGACCGCCTCTTGCTTCACAGTTTTTTGTAAATTCTTCAATTATTTCATCGATATGGTCCGCCGCATAGGATTTAACTTTTTTAACCATTTGCTGTGTAGTTTTAAAATCAACGCCTTCATAAGATTTTTCTCTGCGTGCGGGATAGTTTTTACAAAAATTACCCAAGGTCTTACCCAAAGTGGCGTTTTCCAGTGCCGACTGTATTTCCTGTTTTAAATTTTCATTTGACATATTTTCCTCCTGAACTATTCATCTTCTACTACAATTATGCATACATCGATAGGCCCGTGTACCCCTACCGTAGCTACACATTCAATATCCGCCGTACGGCTTGGGCCGGTTATAAATCCGATATAATTGGGAAGCAGGGGCATTGCACTCAATATGTCAAACATATCGTCATATGTAGGTACAATTAGAGAACCCTTTATTATTCCGATATAATACTCGGACATAGTGGCTACAATTCTTCCGTCAACGTCATCCTGTTCCTGTACTATAGTTCCGAGTTCGGCTATACCGTGCTGCGCTTCGGAAACTCCGCCCTTATCCGTTTCGGCATGCAGACGTATATGGTCGGTATGAACCGTTATACCTGCAGCTTCAAGTTCCGATACAACTGCGGCTTCTTTTAAAAACTCGGATTCAAAAACACAGGTAGAAGAAATACCCTGTTCTTTAAATACTTCCGCGACGGCTTTTCCAAGACCTGCCTTGGAAACGCGCCGGCAGCTTCCGTTTACACTTTCGAGATTTTTCTTAAATAGATTATATAAATCATCTGTCATACTACTCATGGCTACCCTCACTCTTTTAAATTTATCTTTAAAAATGAAATTTTTATTCATTTAAAAAAACATTAATCATATATTTAATATCCGGGCGGATTCAGGTAGGAAAGCACAAAAAAGTTATAAAGCAAATCTTTTAGACCGGATATTATATATAAATACCTGCATACATAAAAAGTCTATCACAGAATCTTTTAGCTGTCAACAAAAAAGATTGTAAAATGTCAAAAATTTATGAAAAAAAATTGAATTTTTGTAAAAGATATATGAAAATTTATTTAAAAGTTAAGTCGTAAAATAAATTACATAAAAAAGAAGAGCATAATTTAATGAAAAATGAAAAAAGTATACTTAAAATAATAGAAAGCATATGCCGGCGAAAACTATTAAAATATGCGGCCGTATTAAAAAAAATATTACGTACAAAGATGATTAAAGTTTTATAATATCGATAAATAAAACTTTAAAAGTAAGTATTTATAATTATATCGAATTGCAAATAAGGTAAATATAAATGTGAAAAGATAAACATTGAAATAAATGTCTTCGACGATAAAACTGTTAATCAAATGTATGTTTGAAATTTCATAAAATTATTTTTTTAATTATTAGTTATTGCGATTGATATTTAACAATGTTGACAAAGTATTTATAATGCTTTATGATTATTTCGGGCATATAATATTTGTTTATATGTCAGGCGGAGGGGGTGCTTTTACGACATAATGTGTAATATTTTCGTAATGATATAGTTGTTCACAGAAGAATTTATAAATGGTTTAGTTGACTTGAATGTTTTTTGAAAAAAAATCTCGGGCAGTAATGACGGCTAGTTAAAAGATTGTGCCGCAGGTACATACTACTAAATATCAAGAACTGCAGCGATGACTGTAATTCTTTTATTATTAAAATACAAAAGGATTGACGGCAAAATTTATGGCGAGATAGGAAGCGGAATGAAAGATTTTTATAAAAAATTTATTTTATATAATTGAGTTTGGAAATATGATTATGGGATATATATCACGGTTTGTAAGAAAGTATGAAAGAGCTTATCAGGAGAAATTAAATCAGGGGTGACTTCGATGAAAAAAAATACATTTATCCGCACATTCCGCTTATTGTTTGACAGTTCTCCTATACGGGTGAGTGTCGTACTTTTCCTTACGCTTATTTCCGGAATAATGCCTTCAATGCGAATTCTTATTTCAATTAAATTAATAAACTTAATTGCAGAGGCTGTTACAAATTTTGAAAATTTTAATTTTGCCGGAACATTTTATCTTCTTATTGCTTGGGCCGCTGTTTCAGCGGCTTTGGAATTGGCAGTTGCACTTCAAGGTACATTAAATACAATTATAACCGAAAAATTTTCCGCTTTAATTATGACGGCATTATCGGAAAAGTTGGGAGCTTTAGATGATTTAAGTTTTTTTGAAACTGCGGAAAACCTTGTAAAGATTGATATGGTTCGGGACCAAATACATGTACGTCCGCAAAATTACGTTTTTAACTTAACGCTTAATTTACAAAAAATTATAAATTTATTCAGTATGTTTGCAGTTTTATTTTCAGTTAATTATTTTTTACCTGTTTTAATGCTTTGCTCTACCGTTCCCGTTTTTTTAATTACGCAAAAAGTCGGAAAAAAGCAATGGAGTAAAACGAAAAAACTGCAAAATGAAAAACTCAAACTTACGACATATATTAAACATGCACTTGAAAGTGAAAAAGCAAAAGATAATTTTTTATTCGGTTTTACCGAAAATTTTAAAGATTCATACAAAAAAACACGTGACGGATATTTAAAAAAATTTATTCAAATAGCACATAGAGGTTTATTTTTTCAAGTTATCAGTACTCTTATTTCTTCGGCAATAGCTATAGCTTTGTTTTTTCTTATGATTTTTATTATTATAAAAGAACATCTTGCGGTGGGTGCCGTTGCAGGTTATGTGCAGACATTTATCTATACACAATATGAAATTCAAGATATTGCAACGTATGGGCGTTGGTACTTTATTTTAATGGGTTATTTTCAGAACTTCTTTTTTCTTATAGATTGGGAAGCTAGTGATGAAGAATCGCATAAAAATAGAAAAATCGTTTTAAATGAAAAAATATATTCGATTGAATTAAAAAATGTTTGGTTCGGTTACAATGTAAACGGAGATGATGAAAAAAATTATATAATAAAAGATCTCTCACTTTTTATCGACGGCAAAAAACCGTATGCTGTTGTCGGTAAAAACGGGAGCGGGAAAACAACTCTGGTAAAACTTTTAACTAAATTTTATACACCGCAAAAAGGGAGTATAATAATTAACGGTAAATACGAGTTAAAAGACTTAGATACGAAAGAATATCAAAATCGTTTATCGGCGGTTTTTCAGGACTTTGCATTTTATACAGGATTTACTGTAGATGAAAATATTTTTGTAAAGTCGGAACATTCCGCTGCTGAAGAAAATGAAAAACTTAAAAAGATAAATTATTTCGGAGAAGAATTTAAACAACGGCTTGCAGGTAAATATACTTCGATTGTAGGAATGCAATACGGAGGTGAAGAGTTTTCAGGCGGTCAGCGTCAGCGGATTGCGGCATTGCGTTCTTTTATAAAACAAAGCGATGTAATGTTTTTCGATGAACCCACCTCCGCTATTGATCCAATTGCCGAAAATGAATTTATCGAAAATATTTTTATGCAAGCGAAAGAGAAAATATCCGTTATTGTAACGCACAGAATGGGAAGTGTAAGATCCTGCGGTGAAATCATTGTAATGGATAATGGACGGTTAATTGAACAGGGCGGTTTCGATTTCCTTATGTCGAAAAACGGTCTTTTTGCAAAACTTTATAACAGTCAGAAAAAAGGTTTTAGCGAAGATGACGGTATATAGTAAAGTTTGAATCTTTAATTATATTAAGAATATAATTTGTATAATCAAAACGGTTTAGCTGCGATATTTTAAACATACTTTGATATTTTTAATATCTGTAACAAATTCCGGAATTAAATATTTTAATTTATTGAAATATATTGACAACCGTACAATTTAATACATATAATGCAATATAAGGTTATTCTGTATGAAGAAAATTGTTATATTTACAGGTAAGGGAGGCGTCGGGAAAACAAGTCTTTCCGCAGCTGCGGCTCTTACTTCGGCAGCCGAAAATAAAAAAACGCTTCTTGTAAGTACGGATATGGCTCATAATTTGGGCGATATTTTTGAAATGAATTTGTACGGTTCCGTAACTCCCGTTTCCGAAAACCTTGATATTCTTGAACTTAATCCGCCTGAACTTATGCGAAAGCAGTTTTCCGAAATTAAAAAAAACGCTTCCGCCCTGTCGGGAAGCATAGGCTTCGGTATAAACGGTCTTGATAACAGTTTTATAATCCCCGGTTTTGAAAATCTTTTTTCTCTTATGGAAATAAAAGAAATTTATGAAAAAGAAAAGTATGAAAGAATTATCGTCGACTGTCCGCCTACAGGGGAAACTCTTTCTCTTTTAAAACTGCCTGAACTTCTTGCATGGTATATGGAAAAATTCTTTCCGGTAGGTAAGGCTTTTATAAGGGTTCTTGCTCCTATTTCAAAATTACGGTACGGTATTAAACTTCCGGATAAAAAAGCATTGAACGATATAGAAAAAATGCACGAATCGCTTTTAAACCTGCAAGAATTTCTTAAAAATAAAGATATTTGCTCTGTACGTCTTGTGTGTACTCCTGAAAAAATGGCTGTGGAAGAAACAAAACGCAGTTTTATGTATTTGAATCTTTACGGATATCAAGTAAGCGGTTTATTTATAAACAGGATTCTTCCGGATGATACCGAAATTCCTTTTATGGAAAATTGGAAAAGCATTCAGGAAAAATACATAAAAGAATTACATTCCGTATTTACGGACATACCCGTTATTCCGATTCCATGGTATCCTGAAGAAATACGCGGTAAAGAAGCTGTAGAGAATATTTGTCGTAGTGAACTTTCGCATTATAATTTATTTGATGTAAAAACGGATATAGTGCGGGAAGAGTATATCAAAACTGAAGACGGATATATATTAAGAATAGCAATTCCTTATTCCGAGGAGTGTAAGGCGGAGGTTATAAATAATAATTCGGATATAAGTATAAAGCTGAATAATTTTATACGATGTATTCCTCTCCCGGGCGTATTGTATTACAGTACAGTCAAAGGAATGGATTACAGTAACGGGAAGCTGGATATATATCTTAAACCTAAAAATTCTACGGCTAACGATAAGGAGGCGGAATGAGAATCCTTATATATACGGGTAAGGGCGGGGTAGGCAAAACAAGCATATCGGCGGCAACTTCTTTGCATCTTGCAAATTCGGGGAAACGGGTGCTTATTATCAGTACCGACCAAGCGCATAGTCTTTCGGATTCTTTCGGGATACAACTTAGCTATAAACCCGGTGAAATTTGTAAAAATCTTGATGCGATGGAAATAGACCCCGCCGAAGAAGGTAAAAAAGCATGGGGGAATTTAAGCGGTTATTTAAGGCAGATTATATCGTCAAAAGCTAATAACAGTATTGAAACTGAAGAGGCTTTGCTTTTTACGGGGCTTGATGAAATATTCAGTCTTCTTTGTGTTCTTGATGTATATGAGAAAGATGAATACGATGTAATAATAATGGATTGCGCTCCTACAGGTCAAACCTTGGCTCTTTTAAGTTACTCCGAGAAATTCAATGTACTTACAGACAGTATACTGCCGATGGTACGCAATATAAATACGGCTTTGGGTTCTCTTATTTCTAAAAAAACTTCCGTTCCCAAACCCAAAGATGCCGTTTTTGAAGAAGTTGTAAAACTTGCGGAAAGACTTAACCGTCTTCAAAAAATATTGCGCACACGGGAGATTACAAGTGTCAGAATAGTTACCACTCCTGAGCAAATAGTTATTGAAGAGGCAAGACGCAGCTATACATGGCTTCAGCTTTATGATTTCGGAGTAGATGCAATATATATGAATAAAATTTATCCCGAAAAAGCTCTTAAAAACCGCTTTAAAAGTTGGGCTTTTAAGCAGGAAGAAAGCATTAAACTCGTGCGTGAAAGTTTTTCCGAACAAAAATTTTTTCAACTGGAATTACAGGAAGATGAACTTCTCGGAATGGGAAAACTTCTTAAAGCGGCGCGTATAATGTACGGCGAGGCCGACCCTTTTCAAGTGTTTTGCAGCGAAATAGCGTTCTCCATAGAAGAGGTATGCGGAACGCGTATATTTGTTATAAACCTTCCGTTTGCCGATGAAAAAAGTATTTTTGTGTTAAAAGAAAAATCCGATATTGTTCTTTCATTTCGCAATGAAACAAGGCGTTTTTCGCTTCCGGATAATTTAAAAAGAAGGAATATGACAAGCTATTTTTATAAAGACGGGAGACTTCGTATTTCGTTTGATTATTAAAATGAATTTTATCCTGCTTAAAAAGCATATTTTTTTGTAAAATTTGATGTTATTTAATGTAAAGTGTTGACAGAATTTAAAATGCTGTGTTAGAATGTTATAAAAATAAAAGTATGGAGGTTTTACTGTGTTGTTTTTAAAATTTGCTCTTGCCATAATACCTATCGTATGGCTGATAGTTTCTCTGAGCCGCTTAAAAATGCCAAGCCACAAGGCATGCGGTATCGCTCTTATAATCACTTTTATACTGGCAATATCGTATTGGAAGCTGAGTGTGGTAAATACATCTACGGCGGCGGCCGAAGGAGTGTTGACGGCTTTGTGGCCTATATGTCTTGTTATCATTGCGGCTCTTTTTACATATAATCTTACCGTACATACTAACGCAATGGACACGATAAAGAAAATGCTTGCAGGGATTTCCGATGATAAAAGAATTTTAATGCTTATGATAGGCTGGGGATTCGGAAACTTTATGGAAGGTATGGCGGGTTTCGGAACGGCAATGGCAATCCCGGCTTCCATGCTTGCAGGAATAGGAGTGGACCCTATACAGGCTGTAACGGCCTGTCTTGTTGCCAATACAATGCCTACGGCCTTCGGTTCGGTAGGTGTACCTACTGCAACATTGGCGCAAGTATCCGGATTGGAGCTGGCTCCTCTTGCAGCAAATGTTGCTCTTATCGAAGGTCTTATTACCTTTATTTCTCCGTTTTTAATGATAATTATTTGCGGAGGAGGCATAAAGGCTCTTAAAGGAGTTATGGGAATAACTTTAACGGCGTCTTTATCTTTTGTTGTTCCGTGGTTTATAACTGCGCAATTTCTGGGTGCGGAACTTCCGGATATTATAGGCTCTACATGTTCTATATTGTGTATGATAGCTGCAATAAAGTTGTTTAAAAATAAACCGTCTCCGGAATATTCTATAGGTCTTGTTAATGAGGATATGAAATTTAAGATAAGCTCAAAAGACGGCCTTAGAGCGTGGATGCCCTTTATTCTTATTTTAGTATTCCTTGTAGTAACTTCAACCCTTTTCCCCGTAATTAACAAACCTCTTTCTTCAATAAAAAGTTCATTTCAAATATATTCAGGTGAAGGCGGAAAGGCTCTTTCATTTATATGGATTAATACTCCCGGTATTCTTATATTTGCGGCTGCAATAATAGGAGGTCTTATTCAAAAGGCTTCAATAGCGGAGATATTTAAAGTATTTTTGTCTACATTAAAGAAATATTGGAAAACGGTTTTTACTATTTGTGCCGTTATAGCCATAGCAAAGATAATGACTTATAGCGGAATGATTTCGGATATCGCCAATATGCTTGTAGTTACTACCGGCTCATTTTATCCGTTTGTTTCCCCTTTTATAGGCGTTTTAGGAGCCTTTATAACCGGCTCGGGAACGTCTTCTTGCGTTTTATTCGGCAAACTGCAACAGGAAACCGCCGTATCTCTTAGTTTAAATCCGTATTGGATTACGGCGGCAAATGTTATGGGTGCCGGAATAGGTAAGATGGTATGCCCGCAGGGTATTGCTATCGGAACAAGTGCTATTAATGCCGTAGGCTCGGAAAGTAAGATTTTATCCGCAGTTTTTAAGTATTTTATATTTTATACGTTACTTGCATGCATTATTTGTTTTGCAGGTGCATGGATAAATATTTAATATTTAGATTTTTTTTAGATAAAATCGTTATTTTTTTACTTGCGGTTTTAGTAAGATAAAAATCAGGAGAAAGCTTATGAACATTTGCGTTTGCGTAAAACAAGTACCGGATACAAATGAAATCAAAATTGACCCGGTAACTCACAATTTGATACGGGCTGGTGTTCCCAGCATCGTAAATCCTTTTGATACCTATGCTCAGGAAATAGGTGTTAAACTTGTAGAAAAACTGGGCGGAAAGGTTATCATTCTTTGTATGGGACCTAAGCAGGCTGAAGAAGCCGTGCGGACATGTTTGGCTGTGGGCGCCGATGAAGGATATTTAATATCGGGAAAGGGGCTCGGCGGTTCCGATACTTTGGCTACAGGCTATATAATATCGGAGGCGATAAAAATAGTGGAGCAAAGGGAAAATCTTAAATTCGACCTTATCCTATGCGGAAAGCAGGCTGTAGATGGAGATACCGCTCAAGTAGGGCCTCAAGTAGCTGAATGCTTAAATATTCCGCAAATTACATATGCTTTGGATATTTTGGAAGATAATGGAGAAATACAGGTCAAAAGGGAAGGCGAAAACGGCTATGATATGATAACAACTAAACTGCCCGCTCTTGTAACTGTAGTAAAACTTCCTTATGAACCGAGAGTTCCCACAATAAAAAGCAAGATGGCCGCAAAGAAAAAAGAAGTGCATATCTTGTCGGAAGAAGACCTTGGAGGTTTGGACTTTGAGCGCTGCGGTTTAAAGGGGTCGCCTACAAAGGTTAAAAGAACCTATACTCCCGTTAACGAAAAAAACGGAGTAAAACTTAACGGACTTCCGGCTGAAGAAGCAGCCAAAAAACTGGTCGATTTAATGGCTGAAGCAAAGGCTATATAGTAAGGAGAGATAAATGAACAATCTTAGTGATTATAAAAACATTTGGGTTTTCATAGAATCGGAAGGCGGAAAGGTAAAAAGTGTAAGCTATGAGCTTTTGAACATAGCAAGAAAACTTGCCGATGAAAAAAAATGTGAACTTGTAGCCGTTGCGGTAGGTAAAAATATAGAGAAAGCCGCTAAAGATGCAATATGTTATGGCGCCGATTCTGCAATTATAGTTGAAGGCGACGAGTACGAAATTTATTCTACAGATGCATATACTCATGCTATGTCCGAACTTATAAAAAAATATAAACCTGAAACTTTAATGATAGGAGCTACTCATAACGGCCGTGATATGGGCCCCAGAGTTGCCTGCCGTCTTCAAACCGGTCTTACGGCGGACTGTACGGAAATATCCATAGATAAGGAAACGGGTACGGTAATTTGGACCCGCCCGACTTTCGGCGGAAATCTTATGGCCTGTATTCTTTGCCCCGACCACAGACCGCAGATGGGAACTGTACGGCATGGTGTATTTAAAAAACCTCCTTATGATGAGAGCCGTACCGGTAATATTGTAAAGGAAGAAATTCACGTATCTAAAGACGATATAAGAACCCGTATTATAGAGCATGTCGAGGAAATAACCGACGGAGTAAGTCTTGACGAAGCGGAAATTATAGTATCGGGAGGACGCGGAGTAGGTTCGCAGGAAAACTTTGCTCTTATTGAAGAGTTGGCCGAAGTTTTGGGCGGACGTGTCGGTTGCAGCCGTGCGGTAGTAGATGCAGGTTGGAGACCTCAGGCTCAACAAGTAGGTCAATCGGGTAAAACGGTTGCGCCTAAACTTTACTTTGCAATAGGTATTTCCGGGGCTATACAGCATCTTGCAGGTATAAGCGCTTCCGATGTAATTGTTGCCGTAAATAAAGATGAAGAAGCTCCCATCTTCGGTATGGCGGATTTCGGAATAGTGGGCGATTTACACGAAGTTGTTCCTGAAATGATAAAAGCGTTTAAAGCAAAAAAAGGAAAATAAGAGATACCGATTTTTAAGCGGTGCTGTTTGCACCGCTGTTTTATATGTTAGGCAGCTTCTAATCTTTGAAGTTTTAGAAGCTGCCTTTTAAAGTAATAAATGTTAATTTAAAAAAATAACATACGGTCTTTAGAATTCTTTATATTTTATTTTTATATTATTTATCAGCTTTGCTTTTTTAAAGTACCGTCCGGTTTGTAAAAAATTCCCCGTAAGATTAATGCTAAAGCTCCGTCACCCGTTACGTTACAGGCGGTACCGAAGCTGTCTTGAAGAGCAAAGATTGCTATCAATAAACCCGTTCCCGTACTGTCGAAATTAAGAACGCTTAAAACCAAACCTAAAGATGCCATAACCGTTCCTCCGGGAACTCCCGGCGCTCCTACTGCAAAAACTCCGAATAAAAATGAAAATAAAAGCATTGTTCCGAAGGAAGGAACCGAACCGTAAAGCATTTGCGCAATTGTCATACAAAAAAATGTTTCCGTTAAAACCGAGCCGCAAAGATGAGTTGTAGCTCCCAGCGGAATTGCAAAATCTGTAACTTCTGAAGGAAGAGCATTTGACTTATGTGCACAGTTTAAAGCAACGGGAAGAGTTGCGGCACTCGACATTGTTCCTACCGCCGTCGTATAGGCGGGGCCGTAATGACGGATAACTTCAAAAGGATTCTTTTTTGAAACTGCGCCTCCGATTAGATATAAAACTGCAAGCCATAAAAAATGTCCCATTAAAACAATAATTATAACTTTTAAAAATACAGGGAGCTGTTTTGTTAGACTTCCGCTGTATGCAAGTTCCGCAAATGTTGCTGCAATAAAAAGAGGTAAAATAGGAACTACTATCCGGTTTACAATTTCTAAAACCATCTTTTGAAATTCAATTAAAACTTTTTCAACCGTTTCGGCCTTTGTCCATAAAACTGAAATGCCTATAAGAATTGCCATTACCAAAGCGGTCATAACGGGCATTAAAGGCGGAATTGAAAGTGAAAAAGCTGTTTTAGGAATATCAGCAAGTGATGAAACGGAACTTGGAATTTTTAAAAAAGGAATTAATAAATATCCCGCAATTGCCGAAAAGATTGAAGCGCCTACCGCAGAAAAATAAGATAAACCTAAAAATGTTCCGAGCATTTTGCCTGCATTTTGTTTTAATCCGCAAATTGCAGGGGCAATAAAACCGAAAATAACTAAAGGCACTATGAAAAAAATCAGTGAACCTAAAATTGATTTTGCCGTATTTATAACAGCCATTACCTGTGCAGGAACAAAAAGACCTAAAAGAATGCCGGCGGCAATACCTATGCCCAGTTTGGGTAAAAGCCCGATGCATTTTCCTTTTGCCATAAAAGCCTCCTAATATTTATCGATGACGATATTTATCAATGTATCATTTTTAAAAGTTTATGTCTATGCGGATTTATTCCGCCGGTTTACGCTTCTTCAATTATCCATTCACCGACGGTTTTCTCTTCGGAATTAAAACTTACTCCGATTAACACGATTTTTTTGTTTTCCGCCCTGTACCGTTCCGCATAGTTTTTTTCCTTGATTTGCTGCAAGGCGGCAGCTGCGGAATCTTTTAACTTAAATTCAAAAATATACACCGCCGTTTCGGTTTCTACCGTGCAGTCGCTCCTCCCCGTTGATGACGGAGTTTCCGTTTTTACAAACTGTCCCATTAGTGCAAAGATTAAGTAGACGCATATTTGAAAATTGTGTTCCCTTAAAGCAATGCTTTCCGTACTTTCTTTTTTTACCGTGTCGTAAGGAAGACTTGCCATTATCGATTTTAACCGCTGCATAAATTCGTTTACTCTTCCTGCAATAATATCGCGGTAAAATTGCGCTACCGGTAAAATTGCGCTACGGAAAAGGCGGCATCGGAATAAAGCACATTTGAATAGCTCGGTAAAAGGTTATATAAAAAACCGTAGCGCACTTCGTCATTGGGAAAGCCTAATGTATAAAGCCGTACTGTATTGTCATAATCTTTTATCGTCAAATATCCCGCTTGAAACAAAATAGGAATTGCGGAACCGGAGTTCGCCCTGTAATCGGATAAACCGGCGGCATCCATTTCCACATGCCCGTCCAAGTCGGGAATATTGTAATGCATTTGTTTTAACGCCTCCACTAAAAACGTCGGAGTTCCCGTTGCAAACCAATAATATTCAAATTGCTTTGCATAAAAAACATTCAACAAGCTGAACGGATTATACATATTTTCAGTACCGGGTGAAAAACAATAGCCGTCATAGTTTTGTTTTAATTTTTGTATACATCTTTCATAGCTTAATTCATGCTTTTCAGCTAATTTTTGAATTTCAGGCTGAAAGGTTCTTTCAAGTTCAGTTTGACTTATTCCGCATATTCCTGCAAAATCGGGATTTAAACTTATGTCGTTTAAATTATTTAAATCGCTGAAAATACTTACCTTACTGAATTTTGTAACACCGGTTAAAAAGGCGAACCGTACATATTGGTCTACACTTTTTAACACCGAGTAAAATGCCTTGAGTGTTGCGCGGTATTCTTCATTCAATCTTTCGTTTACATTCATTGTTTGTAAAAGCGGTTTATCGTATTCGTCTACGAGCACAACAACCTGCTTGCCGGTTGTTCCGTAAACCGATTTTATAGCCGTTTCAAACCTTGACGCAAAGGATTTTTTTTCTTCCGGTTTAATGCCGTATTCCGTTTCGATTTCGTTGAGTAAAAAATGAAGCCTTTCATCCAGAGCCGTGTTATCGGTATATTTTCCGACATTAAAATCAAAATAAAAAACGGGATATTCACGCCACGGCTCATCTTTTGCATTTTCATAGTGCTCGATTGCAAGCTGTTTGAATAATTCTTTTTGCCCTAAAAAGTATGCTTTTAACGTCGAAAGAAAAAGACTTTTACCGAAGCGGCGCGGGCGGCTTAAAAAATAAACTCGATTTGATGAAACCAGTTTTGTAATAAATTCCGTTTTGTCAACATACAGATAGTTTTCATCGCGTAATACTTTAAAACTTTGCACGCCGATAGGCAGTTTTCGGTTAAAATCCATAAGCGTCCCTCCGCCGTTATTATAGCATATTTTTCATGATTGTATAAGTATGGTCTATAGAGTTTTGATAAAGGTAAAACGAACCGTCTTTCTGTTGGGAACCTCTAAAAACCTCAGTTTTTATAGGTTTACCTTAGATTTAGTTTGCGATGTTTTATTTTAAGTCATTACAATATAAAGACTTAAAATAAAACTCGACGGGCATCTCTAAAAATCTAACCGAGTTTTTAGAGATGCCCTGTTGTTTTTGAGCACTAATCGGTAAGACTTTTTTTGATTTACATTTCATTCATTGCTATGTCGAATCTTTTATTCGGTTGTTTGAGGTTAGAAAAATGAAACCTTATCCGTTTTGTAAATAAGCTGAAACGGAATTGCTATGGGATTCCCAAAACAGCTCTCGAAGTAACGGATTGCTGCAAATACGGCAGCTTTAACCAATTATGTTCTTATCATACTGAGTTTTGATACCTGCCTGAGTTAAGGCTGTGTCCAAGCTCTTCTATAATAATACAGTGAGGATAAAAAACTATTTTTTCATAGTTCGTAGCTTGTTTTCTTGAAATCTTTTACATTTATGACAAAGCCTTTTGAAACCGGCTCTAATCTTTCCGACTTGACGGGTAATCAACCCCATGTTTTTGCGATAGTACCATACATATATTATTCCGATAATTCCTACACCGTAAATACAGTTTGCCGGAATTGTGAAAATATACGGCATTGCATTCAGGGAATAGTTCCAAAAGGGCTTTTAAAAAATTCATATCAAGTTCCGCTCTTTCCAAAGCGAGAAGACTGGCGGCAAGCATATCCGTTCCGATTACCTGATATTTACATTCCGAAAGTATGGTTTCTTTTTTTTCGGGGCAATTCCGCATTTGCATTTTTTTAAACTCATCAATGTCGGCGCCGTTAAAAGAGCCTGTCATAATATTCAACATCGTCGGAACGATTCCGTCTTTAAATTCGGCCTTGTATTTTTTTTTGAAGGAAAACAGGCTAAGGATTCGTTATAAGAGACACACTCGGAATATCCTAAATGTTTTTGCATTATAGTTTCCATTTTTTCTTTTTTAGGCATTTTAACGGGCGTTTTAAATAAAAGCTGTATAATAAACACGGAACCGTCCCTTTGTGTTTCATTTAAATTTTATTGAAATACTTTTTGCATATTCTTATCACTTTTTTTAAAGCTGATATTTTTCAATTAATTCCGTCAGTACGGAGGCGGTATCGATTTCGTCTGAAAGTAAATCGTCAAACTCCCGTTCAAGTTCATCCTGCATATCGCAAATCCATGATAAAAATTCTTTCGCTTTTTCATAGTTTTGATGAATAAAATAATATTCGCCTAATATACATTTTGCGGATACAACATCGGCAAGATTATCATCAAGTTCGATAACCTTATTCAAAGATTCCAAGGCTTCCGTATACAATTTTTTGTTTAGTTGAAGCAATCCTTTTTTTAGATATAATTCTCCGTTCATATTTCCCTCCCGCTAAAATAAGCATCTTATATTTATTCTATCATTTTTTTATCGGTTTTTGTAAGCTCTGTAATTATTTTATCATAATTTTTTTATACCTCCGCTAAACTTTTAATAACGGTTTCTTTAAACAGTTTGCAGTCAAAATCGCAGCCGGCAGCTTTAAGTTTTTTCCCGATGATTTCACCTAAACTTATCAATGATTTTTCAATAAACAAAATAAATTTCTTTTTTATCGGAAGAACGGGGGCGGACGTCCAATACTTTTTATCGATACAAAGCTCTGCCGCACATTCTTTTTTTGTATGGGAATATCGAGTTACGGTAATACCCGTTTTATCGCAATAGGCGGAAACATCTCCGCCGATATATAAATTTATTCTTATCCTGTTAAGACCTTCAAAAAATATTTTTTTAAAACCTTCTTTTAAAGATGCTCTCGTTTTTATTATCGATGAATGAACGGCTTTTCCTCCGTCACAGTCGGCCGTAATTTCTCCGCCGATTGCGGCACTTAAAATAATTTCCATGTATTGCTCGATATCATTTTCTTTTATTTTTAAGTTTAACGACCACAGCAATAATAAAGACGCATATCCAAAGGCTCACTTCGGTTATACCTATCGTGATTAAGGCGCCTTTCACCGTAGCTCCGCCGCTGCCCTTGCCGTAAACTAAATACCACCATAGTACAGAAACGGCAAGCGAAATAGACAAAACTATTGCAGAGACAATCCTGCCTTTTTTTGTCATCAGTCCGTTCTGGTTTTCTTTCGTTGCAAATTTCTTTGTACCTATTGTTACCAGTAAAAACAATCCCAATAAAAAAGGAGTTGCTAAGACCGCCATTTCAGGCGTTATTCCTATTCCCATATTTTCCCACCTCGTTTTTATTTTATCCAGTACTGCTATAGTTATAATTTTTTTACTCAAAAAAGTTGTTTTTAGTTCTGAAAACAGTAAAAGCCAAGTAAAATATCCCTGCCTTTATGCTTGTGTTTTAAGATTGTTTTTTTGACAATCAGATAATTATTCCAATAACTTTCGATTTGGAGCATTACTCAAAGTCTTTGAATGTGTCATATTTAGAGTAATAATCCAATGCTAAGATATAATCATCAATTGTAGGAGCATTTTTTTGTCCCAAAACATTCATCAATACGTCTTCAAATTGTTGTCCATAATACAATAGGCTTAAAGATTTTTGGATTGTAAAACTAGGATAAATTTCTTCATCATCATCTGATATTGTTGGAGACAACTCCAAATAACAAATAAGTTCTGGTTTTAAAATATCCTCACTAGCATACAAACAAAAATTTCTGTTTGTAAAACCTTTTTCATCTATTTCCTTAGACATTATATCAATTATTTCTTGTAATTGATATGGTTTTCTTAATTCCATAATTATCTCCAAAATGAATTATTTTCAGTTTATTCATATCTACTTCTTTTAAGTTTCCATCATTGCCGTAACCGCCGTATAAGACATCTTTTTTAAGTTTCGGTTTTAACGACAAAAACTCTTTATATGCCCGCTCATCTGTTCGTCCTTCAAATGAAGAGCAAAACCATTCGCCTTGCATATAACCGTCATTGCCTATTTGCACCGCTAATGAAATATTGTGCAGCTCACATTTGCTTTGTTTATCTACATCGGGCCACTGTGGAGGTGCTTGAAAATGCTTACAACCTACACAGTTAAGCCCAATGCTATCCCACCGCGAAGAATAAGAAAATATGTCTTTTATTTTTGCCATATTCCTCCCAAATTTCATTTACCATACTGCTATTTCCTTTTTTTCTTTGATAAAATCAATCGCTATTGCCTGAAACGGCAATTTACTCCTTTGCAATAATCTTTGTTATATGTTTTAAAAAAGCTATTGCCGTACATTGTTGCGTTCCCAGTGCATTGTAAATTAAATCCTCCGAAAGAATTCCGTGAGGTATTTCTGCAGGGATTTCATTTCGGTTACTTGCTTGAACATCTTTTTTCCATTGAGTGCTGTAGTAATATGTTTCCAACTCTTTCATATCTGAATACAGGTTTTCCCACTGCTGTAAAAACCGTTCAGCTTCCTCAAAAAAAAGTTCCGCTTTGTTGAGCACCGCTTCCATCCGTTTAATATGTTCCAATCTTTCGTTTGTCATATATACCTCTTTTTTATTACACTAAATTTTTCGATTATACACAACAAAATAAACTTTTTGGCTGTTTCCGTGAAAGTGTACAAAACGTCATCATCGGAGTAATATTGTGCAAATTCATATAGCCGTTATTATCTATTTGCATAGTTACGCCTAGTTTAAAATAATACAAATCTTTTTTTTACCCATTCTTCTATTCTTTTTCTATTGATTCCCTTAGAAACCGATAAATACGCCGGTTTGTCTGTTTGAAAAGTTGTACCGAAATGGTTTTCCGCTTCTTTTAAAAATAAATCCAACTTACATAAATCGGGCGCTTTGAATTCTTTTTCACTCACGTTAATGGTAAATACTCCGCTGTCAGAAAATTCCTCAAACCTGATTTTCTTCCGTCTTAAAGAAAGACTGTTTTGAATTTCAATTTGAAATGTGCTATTGAGCGTTCCCGGACTTCCAAAGAAAATAGTCATCGTGTATTGTTGCTCCATCTGTTCTTCTGTCAACCCGTTTGTGGTATACCATTCTCCAAAATTGATAAGGGTTATCATCACAGACCAGTTAAATTTATCGAGAGGAGTAATACCTAACAGCTCCATTAATTTATAAGAAACAAGTTCTTTAGATAGATTTTCATACAAACTGATGAGCATGTCTGTATAAGGATGTTTGACACACTCGTGACGGAAGTAAGAAAGCAAGTAATGTAAATAAAATCTCTTGTTCGGGCTTTCTCCTACAATAAGCTCTTTAAAATAAGCAAGAACATTCTTTTCCCTTGAAAAAGCAAGCAATGCCCATACGGCACGGAGACTAATCACATCATGATGTAAGTTATAAAGCCGTTCCGTTTCATCGTATTTTTGTATACACTCCAGTAAAAAAGTGCATACTTCGGGGGCTGCAAGCTCCTGTAGTTTTACGATGTTTTTATCATCAACAAAATAACCGTCGATTTTTATTTTATTGTAAAATTTATTTACAAGTTTTAAGGTAGGTTTCGCTAAGGTTTCTTTTCTTTCATCTATTATTTGAAGCAGGTCTCTCATTTTTCTTCTCCGTAAAAAAAATTTTCGTTTAGAAGCACATACACTATACCATATTTTCACAGTCTTTGGTAAGTGTATCAAAATATAATTTTTCTATATGTTCTATATTTGTCAATAATTTTTTCCGTTAATCATAGAGGGGTTCTTAATAGTGCTTCTCGCAATCTATCAATTAATTCTTTAGATTCGAGGCACTCTATCGGCATCAGATTATCTAAAGCCGGGCTTCTTCTTTCAATCCGATTAATGCTATCATTGTAGAATAGATAGTAAGCAACATAAGCTATATCATCATTGTCTTTCAGTTTTCTTTTTAGTTTATCTAAAATAGATTTGTCTGTATTAAATCCGGCAGAGCAAACTTCTTCTTTTGCTATCTCCGTGAAATTATACCACATTTTATCTCCTGAGTAATATTGTTCTAAATTCATAACTATAACCTAATATCCTCTTTTGACAACCAGACATTACCGCATTTTCCGCACCCCCAAAACTTTTCATCTTCGGTATCAATATAAGTTACAATTCCTTCGTGACAAATCGTAGGTTTAAATTAAGCTCCTAAAATAAGCGTCGCTTAATTTAAACTGTGAGTTTGCCTTTCGGCAAACATCATATTATTGTATGCCGTTTCTCACTCCGTTCCGAAACGGTGGAAAATAAGCAGTGCTCAAAAATTGATATTTTTTCCGCTTGCTTATTTTATAGGGAGATTTTATTACCTCGACGCTTTCGTTCTTATTGTCCTTATCTTTTTGAGGAGTTTTTGATAATAAATTGTTCGTATTTATTGGAACATCTTTCAAACACTTGGGACATTCAATAAATATCAATCTTTGATTGTTTTTTCTCGCCGTATCTGTCAACAATTTTTGTTGAGAGTCGGCTTTAAAAATTTTTTGACAATTAGGACATCTTATTTCCATTTTTTAATTTTACCTCTCTTTTTACTCATTGCTGCCTCCGAACTATCCGAAAAAGAACGATAGAAAATCTTCAACTTGATTTGTGTTTAAGCATTGCGAAAGAACGCCTTCTATATCATCGATAAAATTTTCTAAAGGCTCCTCGTCATCATCGCTTGTGTTAAATTTATATTTTTCTTCTTCCAATTTCATACATTCGGATAAAAGAAAAAAGAAATCGGCAAGTGAAGAGCTTAAATGGAAAAACCGTCTTTTATCGATAGAGCCGTATACGCCGCCGTCAGTCTTATCAAAGTAAACGGCATCATCATTTCTATTTGCAAATACAACCCAATCCTTATTCCACTTTGTATCGTCGTTTTGCCGCTTCCCTTCTTTGTTAAGAATTATGTACCAGCCTTCTTGAGCTCTATCAAGTTTTATCTTAGGTTGAACGGTAAGAAAAAATTCTCCTCCGATTATTAACACATTATCGAAAGATGTTAAAGAATAAAACTGCTCCAGCTCATCCGTGCATTCGGTATTTTTCACGGCATCATCAATGACGGAAAAATTGCCCATATCGGTTTTATTTCTGCCGAACACATTATTAAATTTTGTTAGCGCTTCTATTAATTTCACAATATTTATCCTTTTTTAATTATATCACAGTTTTTGTTCTTTGATAAGTTTATCCGAATATAATTTATCTACGCTGAGCCATTCAATGCTTTCTTTGCCGTTTTTATAATTGCGATATTGGAAAATCATTTCGTCTCTTGTTTGAAATAGTGCATTTACACCACAGCTATTTTCTAATTTATCTATCGTATAATCGATGATAAGTTCATCAATCAGTTCAAGTGTTGATAAATCAAAAGCATAGCATTTCCCCTCGGTAGTACAAAATATTCCGAAACTATCATTGATTTTTTGGACATTGGATAATGAATCTTCTTTGAATAAAGAATATGTTTTCTCGGCAATTGGTGCAAAATCGGAGGAGAAAATTTTAAAAAAGGTCGAGCTGTAAAAATCTGCAAGCAAAGCATATTTATCGAAGCTAAACATATAGGATAAATTTTCCGGGAACTTATATATTATCTTGAGCTCATTATTGTTTAATTCCATGCAATAATCTTGAGAACCGTCCTGTCCTGCCGTAAAAGATACTATTATACGAGTTTCTTCATTTAAGCCTGCAAAAGCTATTTCCGAATCGTTAAATTCATCTTCCAATTTTATAGAAGCAATTTTATTTACGGCTTTATCGAATACCGTTATGTTTATGCAATCATCATCTATTCGCTTTACCGTCCAAATAATTTTATTTGTATGAGGCGACTGATAGATGACATCAGCTTGCATATTTAATTTTTTTTCAATCTCGGTATCAGGTTTTCTATTTAGGTCTTCTAAAAAGCAACCTGTGCTCTTATTATAGTATTTAATATAAATCATAGTTCACAATTTCCTTAAACATAATTATTTAAACCGTTATTTTAAATTAAGTACATTTTTTGATGAAAAAGTCATAAAATAATTATCACAACCGTCAATCGCTTCTTTTAATACGGGCAATTTTTCATATCCGATTTTTTTGATTCCGGATTTTTTAATTTTCTTATAAATTTCATCATTTACAATGATACCTGTTAAAGCACTGGGAAATAAAATAGAATTTGGGATAGACTTATCAACAATATACCAACTATTTAACGGTAAAGGGAAATATAAAACCGCTCCGCATTTATCACATATTTTGCAAGTTGACTCTTTACCGCCTCTTATAAAAGTTGAGACCTTTGGGACTACAGAGATGTATTCTTTGGATACGCTTTTATTTACATCATAAACCTTTCCCACATAATATACATTCTCAATATTCTGCAAGCCGAGTAATGAAACAAGGTCTTCCCGTAACATTCCAATAAATGTACCTCTTGCGTAGGTTATCGGAGCAAAACTCTTTTTTATTTTTTCGTTTAGAAATACATCAATTGCTTTATGCTTAATGATATTCCAACAATCACAGATTATTTTTTCTTGTTTTAATTGCTCTATCCAACCGGCATCTCCTTCGGGAACATTTTGTGTTGGGTCGCTGAGTTGATAGAATATTTTTTTTCCATTTATATCTCGTATATAGCGTTCTGATAATATCTCCGCATTAGGGAATTTGTTTTCTAACCAAGTTCTGGCGATTGCTTCACGAGCATTGCCTGCAACTTTATTAGGAATGGCGCCTAATTCCAATGGGTCAATCTGTGTATTACTGTCAAAACCATATCCATAAAGCGTTGGATTATTCCCTGTTAATCTTATCGGGTCTTGACTGATGTAAGTCTCTGTTTCAGATGAATAATACCTAAACCTATTGTATACTAATTCGGTTTCTGTATCAAGATATTGACCTTGATAGCGGAAAGGACAATCGCTCAAAGAACGCCTTGCGAAATTACAATTTATTCCCGATAAAAAGATGTTTTTAGTTCTAAAAACACTAAAAGGCAAGGAAAATATCCCTGCCTTTACGCTTAATACTTGAACTTTCTTTTGATAATCTGATAGTTATTTTGACAACTCCAGATTTGGAGAACTTCCGATTTGGAGCATTACCATAATATATAAACAAGATAATCGAACTATACAGAGTAAAAGACTATACATTTTCAGAAACAAAGCGACTCAAATCATTTTCAATAAATAAATTAAATGATTTATTTATAATATGTATTTGATTTTTCCCTATATCATGAAAATATACAGAAGTTTCATGAGGTTTGATATATAACTCATCTCCATCACTGTTCAACCATAATTCACCAATTTTAATATATTCCTCCCGTAATTCTAACATATTAAAATCGATAAAGATACTCTCCATTTTTAATTGTGAAATACAATAAAAAAATGTAATCACATCACTATGTAATAATTTATAAAAGAATGATGAGGTTAATTTCTCGTCGGTTAGATTATTTTCCACAACATCATTTTGCAGTAAGTGTTTTTTTATTACTGTAAACAAGTTAGGATAACTTTGCTTCAATTTGGTAAATTTCAAGTCAAAATCAATAATATCAACTTTGTCATAGTTCAAGGAGATATCATCTATTTGCTTTCTCCATCCTTCCATATAATTGATTTGTGAATTCTCGTTATAAGATTGATTTATAGATTTTAAGTATTCACGAGCCGCATTTTGAGATATTAGTGCGGCACCCATTAAACCTTGTGGCATCTTAGGTTTTATCTTTAAATACCACCGCGGCGGCAAAAATTGTTTTGCAAATTTTTCATTTTGTTTCCACCAATCAATCCATTCTTCAGGTAGGAATAGTCCTTCAGATAAATGTTTTAGCCCGTTTATTATATTATTCGTTTCCATGTTCTAATCATCATCCGTTTCATAGCTTCCAACAAAGACAAATTTTTCGGGGTTATTTTTAATATAGTCTATCAGTTTATCATCAAATGAATCATTTGCATAAAAAAACTCGTCATGCGTATCCAAAAAATCATAAAAAGCTTTCTCATCTTTTTCTTCCGTTTCTGAAAGTATATCACAGCGCTGGTCCCTATCAAAAGAAATTGAGCCGCCGAAAAATTCTACGACTTCCAGAAGATTATTATATAAATCATCAATACCGAAAAGCTTAAAACCTTCCAAAGCATCTTTCCATACAATACCCGTGGAGTTGGAAAAAAACTGATGGTGTCCGCCGTTATCTACTTCCGCCTCGTACCACTGTATGGCTAATAAGTAACGCTGCTCTAAAGTAAAACCGTCTGCCGATTTTAAATACTCTTCATAGGTTCCGTAAATGTTTACGGTCCACCACATCGGGTCAACCAGCCGATAAAGGTCTATTTCTTCTCCCATTTCTTTTATCGCTTCTACCGTTAGATTTTCGTTTATTGTTTTCATTTATAACACTCCTTATGTTTTTAAAATATCCGGAAATTCCGGTGTAAATACTTCTTGTTCTTTCGGCTTCCCACATCCGCAAGCAGAAAAATAGTGCGGGAAGTAAACGCTGCATCATAAATCAATATACCGTGCTGCAAGCGACGGTGGATATTGTTAATACTCCATCTTTAAAACCAATGTACTATTCTATTTTGTTTCCTCCGACACCGTTGTAAATTTCCAGCCCCATCGCCAGTCCTTCCGCGTCAAAATAGAAAGTAACGGATTGTTTTTTTTGTTCGATGGCTCGCCAAAACCAGTATTCAAAAAATCCCAATTCGTTGGAATAATCCGTTGGCGAGAATATCCATTTTCCCGATTCGGGATCACTTGACGAAGGATATTCATTCCACTCAAAGTTATTTCTCATTTTTAAGGTTTGCAAGCAAATACCGTTTTTTAAGCATACTTTTTCTTTTATATATTTAGAATAAACGCGAACTCCCTCTACGATGCAATCTTCAATTTTCGAAAGTTTTTCGGAACGGTTTTCAAGGTCTACTTCTATATACGAACCGTTCTTTTCCAATGTTTGAATAGTCGTTCCCCAAGGAATCAATTTTGTTCCGTTTTCTTTGCGGGAAAGTGTGTACCGCATTTCATACCAATCTTCATTGCGATACGGATTCATGTAAAGCTTTTTGTTACTGATTTTCCAGCCGTTTTTAAAAAAAGCTTTTAACTCGCAAAAAACGGTATATTCTTCTTTTCCAATCATGATAGTCATTGTTTCCGGGAAGATGTCTTTCGATTCTTGTGCATAAGTGTAATTTCCAAATAATATAAGATTACAAAGCATAATCAACACCATATTCTTTTTTGTCGTTTTGATTTTTGTTAAATCGCTCATAATGCAGTTCTCCTTTGAGCATTTTAGCAATTATATCTTTCCACTCATTTCTTTTGAAGAAGGTAATCGGCGATAGTGCCCTTTTCATCTGTTTAGTCCAATGTTCAATTTTGAAAAATGAAAAAGTATCTTTTTGTTCATTTTACTGCTTAGTCTTCTCTTCTCACGGCAGTATCTGCAAGCTGCCAGCTTTTTCAACAGGAGCGTGAATAAAAAACGAAAGGTACTTTAACTGCTCTGCGCAACACGTTGCGATTGAGCGGTAATCTTCTTCATCGGTAAGGTATAGGAATACGGAACAATCATTACCGAAAAAATTTTGTTTTATAAGATTTTCAACAGTATGTTCAAAATCCGCCGGTACTTTGTTTTTGTTTACGGCAATATATATTTTTGTGCCTGAAGGAAAATCGCCGACATCTTTGGTTACGGTTTCCGGGATAGCGATTTCAACAATACAATTATCCGCAAACTGCGATAAGGCGTTTTGCGTTTTTACTAAAAGCGGATAGGTGATTTTTACGGTAAGATAGTCGTCATGATACGGCTCTTTCTCATTGTCCAAATAACAGGTGAAGCGTAATTCCGGCCGGTCTTCAGGAGCCGCGTAAATGTGATACATCATGTTTGAAAAAAAAGGAAAAAGAGTATTTCCGCCGACTGCATACGAGATACCGTAATTCAAAAATGAGTACGAAGTTTTAAACTTGATGCCGTATTTGTGTTCAAGGTATTTTTCGGCATTGCGGTACGAGTACACCCATTTTACATGATATAAAAGAACGGCGCAGGCAATGAAGACTACTACAGCGGCCGCAATAATAAAAACTTTTTGCATTGCTGCCTCTTATTATTAACTTTCCCAGTCAATTGCTATAACGGCTTCCTCTTCGCCGAATTTTACGCAGAGTATTTCATCGCTTTCATCAGGGGAAATCATAAAATCCATTGTAATGTGCGGTTTTTCACTGTCAATCCATAATCCTAAATTTGTTACCGTCATTTTTGCTGCAAAGTCGGCACTATCATTCGGCAAGTCTTCGAGTCCGCATTCTTCAATATGAAAGTTTATATAGTAGCCGTCATCTTTTAAATATGCTATAAGCGCTTTTCTTGCTTCTTTTATTTTCTCGTCTATGTTTTCAAGAAAATGTGCATAAAGGTCGAGTATGCCGATAGACGGTTCTACATTTTTGCCGAGCCAAAGACATGTATCTATCCCCTGAATATTTTTTTCCCAAATTACTTCCATATCATCCGTTGTCGCAAGATTCAATTGACCGAAATAGCGGTGTTCAATGCGTTTCATAGTTTAATCTCCTCGTTTTTTTTGTATTTTTTCGAGTCGTACTTTCGTTTTATCGACTTTTGGGCAATACCTCTACGTATCCATCGAAATATCGAACCAATCGTTTCCTTCGGAAATAAGCCATTCAAGTCCACGCCTTCGTTCCATGACAACTTCGGGGTTTAAATCTTTGATTTCCGTTTCGGAGCGGAGCCGCTTTTCCTCCGTCGCCCAATGGTAACGGTAGTGAAGGTCGAGCATATCCAGTATTTCTTCTATGTCGCGCAGCCTGCATTGCGCTTTGAACGCTTCTTTTCCGTCGGTATCGCCGACCAGTTTTATCGCACGTTCCACATCGCAGATGGTATTCGGGTACGAAATATCCTCGACTAAGCCCAAAGCCCACACGAGTGACCAATACGCCTCGTAAGTCCAGCAGACATCGATAACATCCTGTTCGCTGTATGTTCCGTCAAAAAGGCGTTTTTCTTTTTCAAACAGGCATTCCGATACTTCGTATTTTTCAAGCAAATTTAAAAAGAGTTTTTTCGATTCTTCATATCCTTGATTGTTTCCAATATCTTCGGCTAATTGAATAGACAACAGCGCTGCTATTGCTCGATTACAAATGTTGTCAAGACTTTTCAACCTTACCTCTTTTGATGACTCTCGCAAAGGCAGCTCTTCCATACAGGTGATGCCCATTCCTTTAATTTTCTCGTTTGATTTCCTTCGTCGTTCTTCCGGTGTGATATACATAATTATTCCTCCATAAAAACTTTTCAAAAACTATCAAATTTTTAAAAAAGTTTTTAGCCGGTGCTTTTGCAACGAAGTGAAAAAGCACATACAATATAAGATGTTTTGCCGCAAGGCAAAACTCGCTAGATAAACAGTGAGGCGCCATTTGCACCGAACCGTTTATCACATATCCTTATATTTACGGGTAGTGTCATTATATCACAAGATAAAATGGTTGATAACCGATAGAAAAACATCTTAAAAACGATATGATAGAATGAGCAGGAAAATTTTGAAATCGACAGTTTACTGCCGGTAATCGAATCGGTCAAGGATTGGGAAAAAATTCGGATTATAAGGTAAAATAAGCATAAACTTATAAGGCAACGAAGTGAGAAACGGCACATAATAATACGATGTTTGCCGAAAGGCGAACTCGACAGCGTTTTTAGGCAATGCCATCTACATTGTCTAAAATAAGCCTCCCTTTAAAATAAACAACCGGAAAAATCTTCAGATTTTGAGGATTGTTTATTTTCCGCCGTTTCGCAACGAAGTGAGAAACGGCACACAATAATACGATGTTTGCCGAAAGGCGAACTCGACAGCGTTTTTAGGCAATGCCATCTGCATTGCCTAAAATAAGCCTCCGTTATTTGGAAGACGGGATTATCAAATAAAATTAGAAGCATTTGACTATTTTGATTCAGCACAATTTGTACCTGAGTATTCTTATGAAGATAAAACGATCTGCTATGGAATTACCGGCGGTGTTGCAAAATATCTATCAATGATTGAGCCTGAAAAAAGTTTTGATGAAAATATTATAAGGTTATTCTTTCGGACAGCCGGATACTTATATGATGAAACTAGAAACCTTCTAACACAGGAATTTTCAGACATAACATTTCCAATCCTTCACGCAAGCACTCTCCCGCGACATCGTTTTCTGCACCGTTTGCGATTTAATAAAGATAGATCTAATCTGCTTCGGCGGATTGGCGGTGTAGGTATATTTATGGTAGAAAGTTGTATTGTACAATTTTTACGGCAGATTAGGTTGACAGAATAGCGGATTGTGGGGTATAATGAGGAAAGGTACAAAAGATGTTATGTAGATGTCCGCACAGGGACGCTTGATTGCAATATAGAATTTTTTGAAAAAACGGTATAATATAAACCTATGATACAACCAACACTTTTTGATACAGACGAAAATTACACAGTAGAAAGTATTTCTAATCCGAAAACTTATAAGGGCATTTATGCCTTTCATAAATATTGGGGGAAAAAACCTATTGAGAGTTTGGACTATTGTATAGAAAACTGCACCAACAAAAATGATATAATCTTAGACCCATTTTTAGGCTCTGGATTAATTTCTAAAGAAGCTCATAATTTAGGAAGACGTTTTTTAGGAATTGATATAAACCCTTTTTCAATCGAACATACATTATTTTTACTGTCTTTACCAAAAGCGGACGATTACAAAAAAGCAATTACTTCAATAAAAAAAAATGTTTTTTCAAAAATATCTGAAACATACATTATAGAAAATTCTGATATTGCAACTCATTTTTTATGGAATAAAGATAAATTACAAGAAGTGTGGATTAAAAATAACACTTCAAGAAAAAAAATACAATTAGAACCTTCTGAATTTGATTCAAATAAGATTAAATCCTTTGAAAATTATTCTGTCAGAAATATTCAAAAAGGTACATTTTTTGAAAACGCTAGAATAAATTCGCTGGAAAACATGACTATTTATGATTTGTTTACAAAACGAGCATTATACAATATTGATTTGATTTTAGATGAAATTAACAAATTTTCAGGAAATTTAAAAAGATCTCTGCAATTAACACTAACTGCTTCTTCTGGTCAAATGTCAAATATGGTATTTGCTATCACAGGTAGAGGTAAAACAAAAAATCAGCAATCAGAAAAAATTGAAGTTGGAAGTTGGGTTATTGGTTTGTGGAGACCTGATTTACATTTTGAAATAAATGTTTGGAATTGTTTTGAAAATAGAGCTAATAAACTGTATAAAGCTTTGTTAGAACAAGATTCTTCTCAGATTTTGTACAAAAATAATATTTTTGATTTTTATGAAAAACAAGCAGATATGGGAATTGTTCAAGGAAATTCAAAAAATGAATTGAAAAAAATTCCATCTGGATCTGTAAAACTTATTATTACAGATCCACCTCATAGTGATAGAATTCCATATTTAGAATTAAGTGAAATGTGGAATTGTTTATTAAATAAAAAATCTGAATTTTCAGAGGAAATTGTTGTATCAAATGCAAAATCCCGTAAGAAAAGTAAAGATGAATATTTAAACGATATGCGTGAAATATTAAATGAAGCCTCAAGAATCTTAACAAACGATGGTTATTTATTACTCTATTTTAATGCAAAGGACAAGAATAGTTGGAGTTTCTTTGATAGCATTGAAAAACAAAACTCTTTAGTTTATCTTGGGTCGTTCCCAATGGAATATTCTGCAAATTCTGTTGTGCAAGATAATAGAAAAGGAGCAATGAAATCTGATTATGTTTTGGTTTTTAATCACTCTCGAACAGAACAAACTCTCGGCATATTCAATAAAATAGACGGTTGGACAAACAATAAACCTTTTAAGGAAGTGAAGAATGCCTAATACTTTCAACAAATGGAAATCTATTTATGATGCAGAAGATTTGATTTCTTTTTCAGAAGATAAGGAAGCCCTGTTATGGTTAAAAGTGAAATCAATAGTTCGCAAGGAGATTATTAAAGAGTTTTGTTTTGCCAATAAAATCGTTCTAAATGAAACATCTTTGTCAAAACAATTTGAAGAACTTTTTAATCTTCTTAGTTCTAATATAAAAGATTCTCATAAAAAACTTGATAAATATATTCTTTTCAAAAATGAAAAAATATTAAATGATTTGAATCAAGAAAAACTTGTTTCTGAACTTTATAAATTACAGAATTTTGAATGGGGCGGTGACTATCAAAACTCTTTAGACAAGTATTTGGTAAGCCATTATGTAAAAACTATTCAATCATATGATGAATTAACTTCAAAATTTGATAATGAAATAAAGCACGCAGTTCAAGGATATGTTTTAAATAGTTGGTACAACCATTGGTCAAGTATTTTGATAGAGCACATTTTTAAGTCACATGAAATCGTTTTACCTACAGTCGGACAAATAAAGAGCGTAGATTTCTTTGTAAATCAGATTCCTTGTGATTTAAAAGTAACTTATTTTCCAGCCGAATTTTTGAAAGAACAGAGGAAAATAAATGGTTATCCTGTTGAATTAACCTATTTGAAATCAAAAGCTAAAGAACTTGGTATTTCTTTTGATAAGGACGCGAAACCTAGTGAAATACATTATGAAATTTCTGAAAAACTCAAAGATAGAAATTCAAAAGAAAGTTTGGAGGTTCTAAATTCTATAAAGCGAGAAAATCTTGGTATTGTAAAGGATTGTATAAAAAATCCAAAATTGCTTGCAAAATGGTTATACGAAAATCAAGGCGAAATGAGATTCGGTTCTGAAAATCGACTCTTTTTAGTTTTGATTGATACAGATGATTTTTCTGCTTCTTGGAAATTAAAGAGAAATTTGGATTTGTTAAAACCTGCAATTCATGGTTATTTGGATAATTTTGGAAATAAATCCTTAAATGATATGAAAATAGAGTTTACATATCAAGGTAAATCAAAGGTTTATAAAACCTATGCAGATGTGATATTTGTAATGAAGTAAATAACACATAACACCGTTTTCAAAGCCGACAACGCTGTCGAGTAACGTTGCGGTTTAAAACAATGTTAGACAGATGCTTAACGGCACGATAAACTGCAACTTTGAAAAATTGAGTATGTATTTTTTGTAAATTAAAGCATAAAACCCAAATTAAAAGTTTAGGTTCTTTGAGTAAAGTTGTGTTTATTATAATATCTACTTGAATAAGGAAAAGAAAACTTTAATCTTTCGATTTTAAAACTTGTTGAGGAAATCAACGAAATAAAAGTCCTTCGGACGGTCATGGTAATTATGATAATTAACTTGGTAAGAAAAATAAATCTTGTATCTTAGGATTTTTAAACTAGCTCAGGAAATCAACGAGTTAAAAGTTCTTAGGACAGTCATAGTGATTATAATAATTATTTGTTAAGTAAAATAAAATTTTAGCCTTATAGTAAAATTATTGATTTTTTTTAATTTAATGATGAAAAGCTGTATAGGTTAAAAAATAAAGTCTTATTGTTAAGAATAAGCTTATAATTTTAAGATAATATTATTTTTAAAAGATTAGTTTTGTAAATAATATAGAATTATAGTTAAATTAATAGTTTTTAATATATGCGTTAAGTAATATGAAAGTTGGATATACAAATAATAAAGCTTTATAGTAAAATTTAAAGTTTTTTTTATTTATTAAATATTGTAATAGAAAGCTAAATAGTGTAAAATTAAAATCGTAGCTGTTAATATAAGCGATTAAATAAAATAAAAGTGTCTAACACCCCCGCTTCAACGCTGACAACAAGGACTTCGCCTTGTTGCAGGTTAAGCGAATGTTAGGTGGACTCATGCTATTGCACGAATTGAATTTTTAAGGCATAAATCTAGACTTAATATTCAAAAAAAGGTATAATACCAATATGAAACCTAAAGAAAAAAAAGAAATTTTTAATTTCTTAGAATACAACAAAAATATTCTCCAGTCTTATGGCGTAAAAAAAATAGGGCTTTTTGGTTCTTATGTACATAATCAACAAAATAAAAATAGTGATATTGATATATTGGTCGAATTTTATGCCGGTAAAAAAAATTACAATAACTTTATAAATTTAGTTTATTACTTGGAAGATAATTTCAATACAACAATAGATTTATTAACCACAGAAAGTTTAAGTCCATATATTGGTAATAGAATACTTAACGAGGTTGAATATGTATCGATCGAATGAAGATTTATTCAAGCATATTTTTGATGAAATTATTTTTTTAGAATCTGAAACAAGTAATATGATAAAAGAAGTGTTTCTGAAAGATGAAAAAACGCAGCGAGCGTTTGCACGAAGTATTGAAATTATCGGAGAAGCTGTTAAAAATATTTCAAATGATATAATAGTCAAATATAAAGAAGTTCCCTGGAGAAACATTGCCGGTATGAGAGATAAACTCATTCATAGTTATTTTTCCGTTGATTATGAAATTGTGTGGGATGTTGCAAAAAATATCATTCCCGAATTTAAGTGTCAGTTGATAAAAATTATGGATGCAGAGAAAAATGAAAATTAAAGAAATAATAGCTGAAATTAATAAAATAGAAGTGGATATTGTTGATTTTATAAGTAGTTATAAAAATGAGAAACTTGTTAGTACTTACAATGATTGGAATTATAAAGATATTATTGCACATCTTTTTGAATGGATTATGTTTTCAAAAAGTAAACTAAATGCCATTATCCATAATCAGGATTTTCAAGAAATAAGTAATATTGATATATTCAACGAACAAAATTATATCAAGAACAAGAATAAGCAGATTATGGAATTACAGAACAATATAACCGGTGAACTGAATGAATATAAAAACATTGTACTGTTGTATACGGAAGCTGATTTACAAAGAAAAGATTTACCGACAGGTTTTTCATTTGAATTGTGGCGGTATATGATACTGGATACGATTATACATCCTGTAATGCATATATTATATTATTTGCTTAAAACAAAAAACTATGAATTATTTTTCAAATTATGCAAAAAATATACTGAAATATTTTATTGTTATGCAAATGGAAATCCGGAGGTATATTCTTTTAATGACTATATTGAAGATAGTAAAAAATTTATTGAGAATATAAAAGAATTAGGCGAGCAGTATCAACATGATGATGTGATACATTCAATCTTAAAAGTTAATAAATTATAAATAAAAGCATCTAACACTCTTTTTCAACTTGACATTGCGGAGGAGCCCGCAAATGCAGGTTAAGCGGTAGTTATGTGTACTGCCCGCCGGGCAGCTTTGGAGGTAGAAATGAAAAAATTGTTTTTAGCAATGATTTTTGGAATTATTTTAAGTTTTGTATATGCTGCCCCATTTGGCTTAAAAATGGGTATGACGGTTGAAGAGATTGCCGAGCAATGTGAGGAAGAACCTTCGTATGTAAAAGATGATATTTACTTGGTAAAGCCTAGAAAGAAACATCCTCTTTTTTCATATTATGCAGTTTATGTGAATGAAAAAACTGGATTGTATCAGATAAGAGCAATTTCTGATTCTGTAACTTGTAATAAATATGGTACAGAAATTCAAAATGCATTCAATAGCGTAAAAGATAGAATCGCTAAAACTTATGGAAAACCTCAAATTATAAATAAAGTAGATTCTGCTATATCCTCTTTTTTACAAAAAGATGAATATTGGTTTCAAACATTAAAAGCCGGTTCTCGTCGACTCTCTGCTGTTTGGGGAGAAAAACAGAACTTGCTGACGGTTTAGTTTCCGTAGCATTAGATTGTGTAGCTGATAATGATATCTATCATTACGAAGATGCTCATTTAGTGTTGTATTATTATTTTAAGAATGCAGCTTCTGTAGAAGATGAACAAGATGAAGTTTTTTAATTCTGACTAAAAAATATGGATACTTCTCACAGCATAATTTATATGACTGATAAAAACGGCAAGCAGGATAAGACTCGTCAAATCAAACGAATTCGTTTTAATGAAACTAAAAACATCTATCTCATTACTTTTGAAAATTCCGAAAGAATTTTTCACTACAAACCTGAAAATGTAGAGATAATCGGAAATGCCCTTGCCACGGAAAAACAAACAGGGACGGTCTTTGAATACTTGAAAAACATTGCTTCTTTAAGTGATATGCGAAATGATTTTGATGAAAAAATCCTTGTCAAAAATTATGAGAGAGTCCGCCTTGTAAATCCAGATTCGGCTTTGGCATTTTTCTTAAATCCGAATGGCAAAAAAATAAAATGGAACGGAATCGCACATCCGATTTTTCCATTCGGCTGCAACAACAGCCAGTATAAAGCCGTTACAAACGCACTTGAGAATTCATTCAGCATTATACAGTGGCCGCCGGGAACGGGAAAAACACAGACAATTTTGAATATCATTGCGAATCTTCTTGTATGGGACAAAACCGTCCTTGTGGTTTCAAACAATAACTCTGCGATTGAAAATGTTTACGAAAAACTTTCCTCTCCCAAATACAATCTTGGTTTTATTGTTGCTCCGCTCGGAAAAAGCGATAATATCTCAGAGTTTTTGGAAAAACAAGCGGAAGAATATCCATCAGAAATAAAATCATGGACAATAGAGCAAGATGAAGCACAAATGTTCGATTCGCTTACAAAATCCTTTGAGACTTTAAAAGGGCTTTTTGAGTATCAAGAAAAAGAGGCGACTTTAAAACAAGAACTCGATGAATTAGAAACAGAATACAGGCATTTCTCACTTTCAAATGTCAGTGAAAATCTTTTTGCAAGCAAACCGCTGTCCGCTCTCTCATCAGAAGAAATTATGAGCTTGTGGCAGAGCATTCAGTTTGAAATTGACAGAAAAGACTTTCTTGGATTTTTATTCAAACTGAAAATCTTTTTTAAGTTCCATATTGGAAGTTATAAGTTTTGGAAGATAGAATCAAGTAAGTTAATTACAACTCTAAAAGAATTGTATTACAAAAATCGAATTCAAGAATTGAAAAATGAAATTTTAGAGAAAGAGGAGTTGAAAAAGAAATTCAATGCAGAAAGACTTTATGCTTCATCGCTTGATTATCTTCGTTATAAAATTAACAAAAGATACGGAAAAAATGAAAAGCGAAAAGTTTTTACAGATAAAGATTTAGACAAAACTGAAAGCGGATTTTATCAAGAATATCCGATTGTTCTTAGCACTACTTTTTCTTCAAGAAACTGTTTGCCTTATTTTTCGCAAGATTTTTTATTCGATTATTTGATTATGGACGAAGCCTCGCAAGTTGATGTTTCAACCGGGGCATTGGCTCTTTCCTGTGCAAAAAATGTCGTGATTGTCGGCGACAAAAAGCAGCTTCCAAATGTAGTTACTACTATGGATAAAAAGAAAGCAGAGCAAATATTTTCTGAGTACAAGATAAATCCTGCGTATGGTTTTTCAAATCACAGTTTTCTTTCTTCGATTGAAGAACTTATTCCCGATGTTCCGCAAACTTTGCTTCGCGAACATTATCGCTGTCATCCGAAAATCATAAATTTCTGTAATCAAAAACTCTATGACAACCAGCTGTTAATTATGACAAGCGATAAAAACGAAAAAGATGTTCTCAAAGTCTATAAAACTAATGTCGGGAATCATTGCAGGGGACACAAAAATCAAAGGCAGGTTGATGTGATTTCCAAAGAAATTCTTCCAAGCCTTGCAAATGTTACCAAAGATGAAATCGGAATAATCGCACCTTACCGCGACCAAACGAATCTTATCTCGAAAACGATTCCTGACATTCAGGCAGATACAGTTCACAAATTTCAAGGGCGGGAAAAAGATATAATCATCATTTCTACAACCGACGATGAAATTACGGACTTTGCAGATGATGAAAATCTTCTGAATGTCGCAGTCTCCCGTGCAAAAACAAACCTCTGTATTGTAATTTCAGGAAACGAACAGCCTAAAGATAAGAATATCAGCGATTTGATTTCTTACATTCAGTACAATAATTGTGAAATCTCAGAGAGTAAAGTAAATTCTGTTTTTGATTATTTGTATTCTCAATACACAAAGAAAAGATTTGAGTATCTTTCTAAAATCAAAAAAATATCAAAATATGATTCTGAAAATATAATGTATAAACTGATTTGCGAAATTCTTGAAACAGAGGAATTCAAAAATATTGGCATTATTTTTGAGCAACCTCTAAAGGATATAGGAAACCTTAACAATTTGAAAAATCTAAATGAAGAGGAAAAAGCATACGCTTCAAAAACTTGGACACATATTGATTTTCTCATATACAATAAGATTACCAATGAGCCGGTTCTTGCCATAGAAGTTGACGGTCATAAGTATCATAAAAAAGGAACGCGACAGTCAGAGCGAGATATACTGAAAAACCGTATTTTTGAAGCATGCAATATTCCGCTTTTACGGCTTTCTACTACGGGAAGCGGAGAGAGGGAAAAGATATTAGAAAAACTAAAAACTATAAAATTAAACAGTGAGGAAAAATAAACACATAACAAGTAGCTCAAAGCCGACAACGCGCTCAAGCCGTGCTGCGGTTTAGCTACATAGTTATGCCGCAGAGAGCCTTACGGAATTGGTTGATGATATAATTGCAGAAATTAATTAAAATCATTTTCAAAAGCTGAGGCAATACAATGGAAGCGAATTTTATATAATGGAAGGGAGAAATAAAGTTGAGGAAGGAATTGTTGATGAAATTTGCTTCCGTAAATAACAATGAATTGATAGAAAAACACTGTGAATTATGCTATAATAATACAGACAAAAGGCAGGGGGAACATGGCAATAGACGGCGTAAAAATTATAGACAGTGATGACGGATATGAAAAGATTAAAGCGCGCCCTTATTTTTATTGTGAATAATGTCTTAAAACATTCGGCTTGACCGCATTTACTCACGTAAAAATCTAACTTTAAGCTATGTAGACCACCGCTAAGCCATTGAAATAAGTTTACTATGTAGCTCTTGCGTTTTATCAAGGAGCTGTTGTAAATCTAAACTATCCTTCCTATGTTGCAGTTCATCTTTTTCAGCATCGCTTATATCAGAGCTTTCCATAAGCCTACGATACGGACTCTTAGCCTTATAATATTTCTTTATGGTCTTTGCCTCTACCCTACGCTTTGAAATAATCTTCATTGAAGGAAAAATGAACATCAGTAAGGGTAAGAGTGCAAATATACTGTCCTTTAGTGCTTATACCGCAATTTGCGGCAGTATCAACCTCAAAAAAGCCTTATTTTACGTTCATCCCAATCGAAAAAGGTAATCGGTATTATCGCGGGATAAACGGAACGAGCCTTTTTGAACACAGGTACATTGAAAAAATCCACAGCCGGATAACTTGCTCTTGTACGTCTTGACCGTAGTACTTTTCATAGGTTCGCTTTTTACGTGTCTTTTTAATGACATGCACGCTTTTTTTGGCGACGTTGTTAAAGTGCGTTACTTTTATGTGATGAACAGCTTTTTTTCGGTTAGATTTAACGTGAGGCAATGCGGACCCTTGCAATTTTTATAGAAATATTCTATACTACAAGACAAATGTTAACCGAACACCCCGAAAGCAGTTACAAAGATTCCCCCAAAAAAAGTGCAAAAAGTTTTGCAAAAGCACCGTGCTTTGCACTTGACATAAAGTACCGCATCGGGCAAAATTCACAGCTTCACAGCTTCACAGCTTCACAGCTTCACAGCTTCACAGCTTCACAGCTTCACAGCTTCACAGCTTCACAGCTTCACAGCTTCACAGCTTCACAGCTTCACAGCTTCACAGCTTCACAGCTTCACAGCTTCACAGCTTCACAGCTTGAGGGCGCGTCATGCCCAAATAAACAACCTTACAGCAAAGCGTCGAGGTATAAAACCCTCCGCACGGATAAATTTAAATACCGATTACTTAAACCGCGCCCAAGGGCAAAAAGTCAGTCAAAGACCGATTGTTTGTTCTTGGGCTTTTTTTATATTACACCGTTTAATAAAACCGCAAGGAGCGCAGAGCGTTGAGCTTTGCTTGACTTCTCAAAGGAATAATCGGCATGTCTTACGGATTGAGACTAGTCAATTCAAAACGGATTAGGGGGCTAAGGGGACACATCCCCTTAAATAAGGAGGCTTTTATGTTAAAGTATTGTTTACGGGAAAACTTACTCACGGCAAAACCGGACGATTACATGGCTCAAGTAACCGACAGCCAAGTATTCACACTGGAGGACATCATCGACCGCATGGTAAGGCGCGGCACCACCGTTACCCGCACCGACCTTGTCGCCATAATGCAGCTGTACACCGAAGAATGCTCATTTATCGTTGAAGAAGGCGGCACCTTAAACACACCGCTTATCAACACGAGTATGAGCATAACAGGAGTCTTCGATGGGGCGGATGACAGCTTCGACAAAAAGCGGCATGCGGTTTCCTTGAACATCAGCGCGGGCACGGCTCTTAAAACCGCTCTCGGCAAGACAAAAGCGGTGAAAACCGAAACTGCCGGCACCGAGCCGTATATAACCGCCGTAACCGACAAGCTCACAGGCGACTCGGAAACCATCAAAATCGGCTCTGTAATGGAAATACTAGGCAGCCGTCTCAAATTCGATGACAAAGACACGGAACAGGGCGTATTCGCCGTATCGGGCATGAGTGCCGTCCGCTGTGCTTCCGTCGTCGAAAACAAACCCGCCCGCCTCATAGTCTTGCTGGACGCAACCGTTCCGGCAGGAGAGTTTACGCTTGAGGTAAGAACGAAGCTTACGAGCAACGGTAATAAAAAATCGAAGAGCCTTAAAAAGAGCTTTTACCACAAAACCTTGAAAGCGGCGGTATAAGAAAACGGACGGAGCTGCCGTCTGCATAGGGACGGAGTAACCGTCCACATAAGGAGGGACTGACCGTCTGCATAAGGAGGGACAGTCCGTCTACATAATGACGGAGTTGCCGTCTGCATAAGGACGGAGCTGCCGTCAAGGTAATTACTAATTACTTATTAAAAATTGCCGGCGGGCATAAACGCTAAGGAGATTACAAAATGAAACAAAGAAATGTAAGACGGGCAGTAAACTTTACTGCATTGGTATTGGCAGCGGGGCTGCTGATGGGATTATTGACGGGCTGTCCTCAAAGCCGACCGGGCAACTCTAAACCTCAAACAGGTAACTCTGAACCTCAAACAGGTAACTCTGAACCTCAAACGGGTAACTTTAAACCTCAAGTAGATACTACTATTTTTAAAACCGATGGATACGGCAGAATAACGGGTTATACTTGCACAAAGGAAGAACTTCCTGCTATTCTTGTAATCCCCGCTAAAATAGGGGATGAAGTAATTACCGAAATAGGCGGGGCGGCTTTTAAAGACTGTAAGGGCTTAACAAGGTTAGACCTATCCGGCTGTACAAGCCTTACTACAATAGGCAACTCTGCTTTTTACAAGTGTGAGGGCTTAAAAAGTATAGACCTATCCGGCTGTACAAGCCTTACTACAATAGGCAACTCTGCTTTTTACAAGTGTGAGGGCTTAAAAAGTATAGACCTATCCGGCTGTACAAGCCTTGCTACAATAGACAAGTATGCTTTTGACGGCTGTACGGGCTTAACCGGGGTAAAACTGCCTGCAAGCCTTACCGAAATAGGCTCGTCAGCTTTTTCCGACTGTACGGGCTTAACCGAACTAAAACTGCCTGCAAGCCTTACTGAAATAGGCTCGCTTGCTTTTTCCGGCTGTACGGACTTAAAAAGTCTAGACCTATCCGGCTGTACACGCCTTATTACAATAGGCGATAATGCTTTTAAAGAGTTTACAGGTTTAAGAAGTATAGACTTATCCGTCTGTACAAGTCTTACTAAAATAGACGGGTATGCTTTTTCCGACTGTACGGGCTTAACCGAGGTAAAACTGCCTGCAAGCCTTACCGAAATAGGCAAGAAGGCTTTTAGCGGCTGTAGGGGCTTAACAAGTGCGGTCTTTGCAGATACTAAGGGCTGGAAGGCGGGCGATTCTGCCACAGAAACCGATACTTCCATAAGCTCGAGCTCTTTGGCAAATCCCGAAACTGCTGCCCGGTATTTACGCGAACTTTCCAGTGACGGCGGTTATTGCGATAAATACTGGAAGAAAAATTAATTCATAATTAAAATAGGTTTGAACTTTACCTGCCGTTTCCCCGATAAGGAGAGCGGCAGGGGGTAGACCTAAAATTAAACACTAAAATTAAACGGGGCTTGTAAAGCCCAAAGGAGAAAAAAATGCTATCACCCGATAAAACAAAAAGCGATGCAAAAAACAAAGCCGACGCACTAAAATTAATCCAAATGGCAGGGCTGTAGTTCCGGACAGTGTCGGTAAAGAACCGTCGATATTTCCGAGTCGGTTGGGAAATGTATGTCTTTATCCCTTAAAAAATTCCCCGTACACCATAAGAACTATCACAAACAAAAGGAGAAGACCTAAAAAGATAATAACCTTTTCCAAGCGTAAACCTGCAACGCTGTGCTTTACTCCATTGCGGTTTAAAAATCGTGCAAGAAAGTAATTTATACTTGAAAGAATTATGTGGCTTATCAATACCACAATTATCTGCACCCTGCCGCTTTGCGAGCCGATAAACGGCAATTTCGATATCAAAGACATTCCGCCTATATAAATTACCGTAACATAAAAAAGTCCCAAACCCCGACCGTATATCATTTTTCTACCTCCTGTAATAATTTAGTTCCCATATTTCTCGAACCGTTCTTTCCTGATAAGAATATTTTTCATGCCCATTTTAAAGCCGAGAATCAGCACGATAATTCCCGATATAAAAAATAAAACCGCCTGCCATGATATTGTTTTTGCCCGTACCTCACTTCCGATAAAAAATTCACCGCGTGCGGAGCCCGATGTATCGCAGTACACGCTGACCGTTCCGCCCGGTGCGGAAAAAGAAGCTGTCGGTATAAATTGCTCCATAATTTTTCCGTCAAGGGGAATTGCCCTTTTACCGCTCAGCTTTGTAAACTCGATTCTTTGTCCCGCCTCGTCTTTTATTTCATACATATAATCGTTACGCTTTACAGAATAGATATCGGTGTAGATAAAAATCGTTTTATCTTTTTTTGTTTCGATGTGCGCCGTTTCTTTTGAAAGTGCGTGCACAAAACTGCCGGTGCTTGTCGTATTTTTATACTTGTGTTGAATACCGAAGCCGATTATAAAAAATACAGCCGAACCTGCCGTCATAATTAAAAGACCGATTGCTTTCGGTAATCTTGAAGGACGTTTTGTCATGTCCATTGTTGCCTCCTATAAATTATTTAATACGGCTTAAAAATATTGCCGTCCAATTTCCAATATCCGATTCCGGTATCGCCGCCGCATTTTTTGCAGCAAGACTTTTCAGATGCCGAAAAACCGATTCCGCTTTGTTCGATAAGTTTTATAATCCGCTCTCTTTCTTCAAGCAAATTCGGAATATCGGGCAATAAGCAGGCTGAAATCAATTCTGATGATGTTGAACGCTGCCCGTGCTTAGATATTCTTTAATATCGGTTTCAATCCATTTTTGCCAAGCGCAGGACGTTTCGGTAAATAATTGTTTTAAGGCTTGCAATGCACAAATATAATATCTGTCATTTTCTATCTTGCAATCTTTCTTATCCTGTAATTTTGACATTGTTTTTTTACTGACACTCCTTTTAAGCTTTCCACTTATTTATTATTTCGGTAAAATCGGCAATCATTAAATTGAAGTCATAACCGGGTATTTCCTTTATATTTTAAAAATTCTATAAAAAGTTTTTCGCGCAGTTTTTCAACATCGTTTTGAGAATGTAAAAAATTTTCTAATTGTAATAAATCGTTAATTGCATAAATTTCCTTCATGTCCGGTTTTCTTCTCTTTTCTTCTTATCTATTATTCAAATTATAATTTATCCGTTTATACTGTTATTTTTGATATTATATTCTTTATCCACTGTCATACAGGCTAAATGTCCCAAAAGATAGTCAGGTTTTGCATCAATATCGAAAGAGCAAGTTATACCGGTCGAGTCAAGTTCAAAATTAAGATATAAAATAAACAATGATGCTCTAAAATCGTCAACGGTGATATGGCTATCCGCTTCAAATTCTTTATTGTCTATCATTTCGTTTATAGTATCTACAAAATAGCTATTCTCTTTTAAAAATTCATCTAATATTTTTTCTTTATTTATGTTAAGCCATTTCAGTCTTGATAAAATCGGAGAGAGGATATCAGGCGGGTCATTTTTGACTTCAATTACCGTTTGCACTTCATTTCCCCAAATTGTATAACCGCCTTCATAACAGCCGTCATGCTCATTGAAAATAAATATTTTATTGTTAATTACTATCTTGTTCTTCATCTTGTTTATCCTTATTCTTAGTTTTTTGAATTACATATCTATCCTGTGTTCTTATACTCAAACGCCCCAAAAGATAGTCGGTCAAATTTACATGCAAGGGTTTGATAATTTTTTTTATCGGTATATTCCGCTTTCCAATAATGTACATCATTAATTTCGGTATATGTTATTCCCTTTATATCCTTTTGTATAGGAGTTAAAAAAGATTTTTCAAGAAACACGAACAAATGTCGAGGTTCTGCTTTTGAAAACCAGCCTATCGCCGTTTCCGCAACGGTGTTGCCTGCATGTATTTCCGCTTGTAATATTTTTTTTAATTTGTCATTTAATAAAACTATCTGTTCTTTATTTACCATGAACTCTCCTATAAAAGTAAAGAAGAAAGTATTCTTGCAATTCCTGCAAATTTTGTATCTTTTAATTTAACAAATTCTTCACGGTATGTTTTTAATACCTCAAAAGAATAATAATAAAAACTGTAAAAAAGATTAGCAGGGAAAACATTTTCTTCTTCATACCGAAGTAAATCATCGTCTTCATTATAAATTTCAGACCATAAATATTCTTCTTTTAACATATCCTCAAAAAAAAGGAAGAGGCTCCGCATGGTTTAACACTTCGCCTTCACAAAAACTTTCAGCTATTACGGAAAAAATTTCGAGAAGTCTTTCAACTATATAATCTGCATTTATATTTGCCTCTGTTTGATTTAATGCTTTGATAAAAATTCTTGTAAGAAACACAAGAGTAAATGGAGCAGCATACCATAGAGTACTTTGATGTTCAACATTTATTGAAATTTCATCCAATGCATTTTCTATTTTATCCGTGTCCTGCATATTTTCCAGCACTTCAAAATATTGCGGAAACGGAGTTGCTCTTGCATAAGTTGTAGGAAGGCGATGCCACGGTACATCTTCTATTTTTAAGTTACGGATATAAGAATTGTTTTTCATACAATAGTATTCCCCTTTTCATTCATACGTCTTTTCCTTTTCTAAAACGAATCTATTTTTTCCGGCGGAAACGGCCATATTGGAAACCCCGCAGTTTCTATATCCAAGTTTTTATCCATTACAAATAAAAATGAATTATCCGCCGGTATATATGTTTGCATTATTTCCTCATCAGACATATTCAGTAAATATTTTATAAAAACTCTTATCGTATTTTTATCGGTTACTACCAAAATATTTTTGCCCTTACCGCTGCGGCCTGTAAAAATAACTGTGTTATAACCAAAACGATAGGTAATATTATTTTTTCATTTTAAATCAGCACACCTTTAACTTATACAGGATTTTATAGTATTTTTCTATCCGGTAAAAAACGTAAAAAACTGTCCCGCATAGAGATAGAAAAAAGAGCTCAAAAATGATATATGCACAGCCCTGTAAGCCGGTAAAGTAATAAAAAATATAAGGGCATCTCCAAAAACCAAACAGGTTTTTAGAGATGCCTTTTAGTAAACGGAGTTTTTTTCACGTTTAATAATTGTGCCGTTGAAACGGTTGTTATCGGCTATGGCTTTTTCTGCTATGCTTTCGATTTTAAATTGCCAATACAATTTCATCATAGTTGATTTTTAGTTTTTTAGATAAGTATGTAAGCCTTGCTTCTTTTTTTCTTAGGCACGCCTTTTCTCCATTTTCTTACCGTATATATGAATTTTGATTATTCCATTTTGCCTAACCTCTACGGTTTTGACCATGGGGGATACCAGCACTCTTTTTTGTACAATGAGTACGGACAAATCATTTGACAAATTATATTTAAATTTGTATAATTAGATTCAGTTATATATTTTTTAAGGAGTGTAGACTATGAAAAAAGAAGTTAAGAAAGATTTAAAACTTACAATTAAAGAAATCAAAGCGGATAGTAAGCCTGTTGGAAGTAATCCTTCGACGGCAAGCGGAGGGGCACGATCTTGTAGTCCAGCCCATGCTGGTTAAATTTATAATATGTCAAATATTTATTTGGATACAATTAAATACTATATAACTCCACAATAGGATACTTTATCTACAATGAGGTGGCTTAAGGTGATTGAATATATGTGTAGTGACGATAGCCGTATAAGCAGTTATTTATATGATGTGTTGATAAAGGAATGTAATGACCCCATTGGCGATAGATATTTGATGAATTTTTGTGTAAATAAAATGCTTAACCTGCAGCAACAGAAATTTGTGACTTTTGATTTTCCTATTAGAATTTTATGGAAAATTACTGGTAGGTGCAATTGTAATTGTCGGCACTGCTGGGCAGATCTAGGAAAAACAGCAGGGAAGACCGATTTATTAAGAGTCGCAAATGAAATTGCTCAAAATAATGTGTTCCATGTATCTATATCGGGAGGAGAGCCTTTTTTATGTAATTCACTGTTTGATATTCTTAAAATATTAAAGCGTAGGAATATTTTGATAGAAATTATGACTAATGGTGTATTACTGTCAAAGGAAGTAATAAGTAAGTTAAAAGAAATATTAAACCTTACTACAGATGTTATCCAAATAAGTTTGGATGGATCGACTGCTGCTGTCCATGATATGCAGAGGGGTACAAAAGTTTTTGATAAAACGCTTTATAATATAAAGTGTTTGACTGATTCTGGTTTTAAAGTTCGAATAGCTTATACAGCTACATTTATAAATGTAGGTGATATTTTGAATACATATCATTTGGTTAATTCATTGAATGCAGTTACTTTTTCAATTTCACCAGTTTTTCCATTTCGAAAAGGTAAAGGTATGTTAAATACAGTTGATAACAGTAAATATTTACATCAAATTTATTTATGCAAATTACTTGAACCTAAAATGGAGACTAAGTTAAGAATTCAAGTGAATCAGTTTTTTCAAAATGTTATTTATCAAAATTTAAAAGGTAATGATTTAAATATTCCAAGCGAGAAAGATCTACTTTATCTTCCTTTAGAAACAAATTCGACAGTCCAAATAGATGCTATGGGGAATCTCTTGCCTGGACCTGAATGGGATATAACGCATAGTTCTGGCAATGTATATGAGTTTGGAATAAAAAAATTATGGCTCAATGGTATTAAATGGAATGAATTTAGGAAAGGTAGGGATTTGCGTAAAGCAAAATGTTCACGATGTAAGATATTTTTTTTATGTAAGGGTGGAAATATGAAATTGGCATATGAGAAATATGGAACTATAAATATGCAAGATGGTAGCTGTCAAATATGTATTCAAAAAGCTGCGATAGTAAATTCTTAAAAAGATATATTGACTATAATATTCAAAATAATGGTAGATGTAATTCTGTCTTTGATTTTATAAAACAGAATTACTTTAATGTGTCGCATGATTATATGGAAAATATGAAATTTCCATTACAAGTAGGTCTCAATGTAACAAATAAGTGCAACTTGAAATGTGTACATTGCTCAAAAAAAAATAAAAATGAAGATATGTTAAATTGGAAAGAAATAATAGATATTTGTAAAAATAAAGAGGTTTTAAATATTTATTTAACAGGAGGAGAACCTTTCTTACACAATGATATACTTGAGATTATTAAATACATTAAAGAGAAAAAAATTACTTTATCAATATTGACCAATGGGATATTACTTACTGAACATATTTGTCGAAATCTCGCTGCTTTATTGAACAATAATACAGATTATATGCAAATAAGTATAGATTCTGTTTATGATAAATATGAACTCTATAGGAATAAAGCAAGCTTTAATATTTTAGATATGAATATAGACATATTGAAAAAATATAATATTCCTATTAGGGTAAATTGTGTAATAAGCAAAAAAAATTCTGATAGTTTCGAAGATGTTTATAACTATATAAAATCTAAAGGTATAAAATACTTGCGATTTACCCCATTTGTAGAAAATAAGAATTCTTTTGAAAGACCTGCATGTGACAATGATATTTTAAAACCTTTTATTAAAATATATGAATCTGCTATTAATGATAATATATGCATTTATGGAGATCCAATAAAAAATGTATATGGATTATTAAAAAAGTATGAATATCTTACACTAACAAAACAGATAAAACTTGACAAATTTATTTGCCCAGAGGGTAAAATTTCATGTGAAATCGATGTGAACGGTGACATATATGGATGTACATACTTCGTTGGAAGTGATAAAAAAATATGTAATATTTTTGATAAAAATATTATTGAAATGTTTTATTGGTATCAAAAAAATAAAAGCGATAATATTTTAGCAGAGTGTAAAATATGCAAATATAAAAAGTTATGTATGTGTGGCTGTCCCGCAATTCAAGCCTATAAATTACAAAATACCAGATTGCTAAAAAAATATTGTTGATATTAATGGATAAATATTTATGAATTTAAAAGAATATGTATTATTTAGATTTGAAGAAAAATTAAATGAGACTTGCCTCATCTTTGATTTGAAAAATTATAAATGTTATACAGTCGGAAAAGATGAATACATTATATTGAAAGGTATTCAAGATAATCAACCTATGAAATATCTTGCGTCAATGTTAAAGCACTCATATGAGAATTATACACAATCTGAAATAGAACACAAAATTAAAACATTTATTGATGAGTTGGTAAATTTAGATTTAATTGAAGTTTAAAGGATAATATAATAAATATGGTAGTAAAATGGGGAATTACTGATTGCTGTAATCTAAACTGTAAACATTGTTATTATACAACTTTAAAAAAGCAAACATACGGATTAGATATTAGAGACATGAAATGTTTGGTTGATAAGTTGTTTTCTGCTGGTGTGGATTGCATTCAACTGTTAGGAGGAGAGCCATTTAATTATGATGCTATTACCGAACTAATAGATTATATAAAATATAAAGGTATTAACTTATGGGTAAATACTAATTTCCAAAATTTATCTGAAAAAACATTGTATCAAATAAAAAATTGTGCATTTGATAGATTTATTATTAGTCTTGATGGTGCAGATGAAGAATCGAATGATACAAATCGAGGTGATGGAACTTTTCTAAAAATAATAGATAATTTGAATAAATTAAAAAATATATGCACCGTGAATAATAATATTTATATAAATTCAATATTGAATAAACTTGGCGTAACGCGGATGCATTTTTTTTATAGTTTTATAAAAAAATATGATTATATAAAAAATATATCGATCTCACTGCCGGATATAACGGGGAATGCACTTAGTCAGTCTACAGATTTCTTTTCAAATGTAAATGATTATTTAGATAATGTATTTGCTTTTTTGGAAAAAATAATAATCGACAATATATATCAAAAATTTACATTTGGTGTTTCTCCTTTTATAGAAAGTTATATATATGATAAACATAAAATAGAAAATGTTTTTAATAAAAATTATTGTATGGGTGGATGTTCTGTGTACTATTTAGATCCAGATGCTTTTCTATACCCATGTAATCTAGAATATGGCATAAATTATTTTAAAAAAATAAATAACTGTGATAATAATTTGTTAAAACATAGTTTTGATGAAATAATAAAATGTATTCCATTCAACAATTTTTATGCAGATGTAAGGCTGATAGAAAAAAATTGTATTGATAAAAAAACTATATGCAATAAATGTTCATTTCGTATGAATAACATTTGCCAAATAAAATGCCCTCTGGATAAAAAAGAACCTATTTATAGGAAAATGTGTGAATATTTTCTCTCGAAAAATAAAATATTGGACTCAAAATTTGAAATTATTACGAAAAAACTAACAAAAAAAATAGTAAAGAATGGAAAAATCAATATTTTTAAGCTAGTTCCAGGTAGTCGATGGGTAACATATGAAAATTCTATTGAATTTTATTCTAGAAAATTTAATAAAAACTATCTAATATCATATGATAATGTTGATCAGATTATTAAAATATTAGAAAATGAAAATGAATTAAATTCTGGAAATGTTGAAACTAAACTTTTACAAATGTTAAAATCTATAGGTATTATTGAATATGCATCATAAAAAAATAGTTTCGCTAAAGTATATTATTTATTTTTTCTTCTTCTTAGCAAACGGTGCATTGGAAAATTTTTATCCGATGTATTTAACGGTTCTAAAATTTAACGGAAAACAAATAGGGTTTATTTTTTCAATTATCTCGGCGGCAGGTATATTTTTACCGGGACTTACCGGTATTATTTCGCAAAAGAAAAATCCGTATTGGATTGCTGTGTGCGGTATTTTGTGCGGAGCGTTTTTTTCAATTTTATTCGGCTTTAGAGAAAATTTTATATCGGTTATGTTGCTGGGAATATCAATTTTTTTTATACGCAGTGTGTTTAATTTTTCGGCAGGCAATAGCATAATCGTTTCAATCGACGCTGATAAAAGAAGTTCTTATATTGCAGTTCGGGATTTGTTTTTATTTGCGGGAATGTCTTTAGGGATATTTTTATTTCCGAAGCTCTTAAAAATATGCATGGCAAAACATTCTATTTTTTATTGGAATGCATTATATCTATTCCCGATTTTGCTGCTGGTTATATTGTTGTATAAAAATAATACACATATTGAAGATGAGAAAGAAGAAAAAACTCATCGGCATAAATTATTCGATGTATTAAAAGATAAACCCTTTATGTACTTTTTGATTGTCAATATTTTATTAAGCATATCGGCTGCCTGCAGCGGATTTATTCCGATACTTGCAATTACCATAGGCTTTGATATTGATAAATTTATGACCTATAATTCTCTCTTTATTATTTTAAATTCCGTTGCAGCATTTTTTCTTTCAAAAACTTTAGCGGATAAAAAAAGAAAAACAATATATCTTATTGATATTTTTATAGACTGTGTGCCGTATCTGTTGTTTGCATTAACAGAAAATAAAAATATTTTTTTAACGGTGTTTTTGATTCTTAAATTAAAAGATATTTTTATGCCTATTTCATTTTCATATATCCTTGATATTTTTGATGACAAATCCATTTCGGCTGTATTAGGATTAACCGAAAGTGTAAACAATGCGGTGAGTATTATTTCTCCGATAATTATAGGAATACTGTGGGATTACATTTCAACAAAAATATTTTTAATTGCAACTTTTTTCTCATGTATATCCGGAATAATCGCATGGAAAAAACTGCCCGCGGTAAGAACGAAGTAGTGTTTCCATGCGAATTAGAAATAATTTTATTTATCAATTTTAATTAACCTTTAAAAAATTGCTTTTGAAATTTCGGCAGTAATGCTGTTACTTAAAAAATCAAAGACGAAAAATTTACAATTACAAATTATTATAAAAAAACGAAAGATATAAAATAGTATATAGAAAAACGGATCTTTTTGTAGGGGTATTTATGAAAACAATCTAACACCCGCTTCAACCTGACATTTGCTTTGCCTCGCTATACGCGTGAGGCAAAGACACAAATGCAGGTTAAGCGAATGATATATGCACAGCCCTGTAAGCCGGTAAAGTAATAAAAAATATAATAAACTGTTTTACCAACGGCAAAATAAAAATGAATTTAAGCGTTCAAATCCGCTTTATATATTGCCGATAATATGTTATAATAGTACCTATGAATAAGATAAAATACATATCCGTTCAAGAAACTGCAAAACGCTGGAAAATCAGTGAACGCAGCGTAAGAAATTACTGTTTGCAGGGCAGAATCATCGGTTCACTTTTGGAAGGAAAAACATGGAAAATCCCTTCCTATGCGGAAAAACCTCATCGGAAAACTCGTCATAGTGCAAAACAGGATACTCTCTTATCATTTCTTAAACGTGAAAAGGAAGCCGGCTTGAAAGGCGGAATTTATCACAGAATCCAGATTGACCTTACTTATAATTCAAATCACATCGAAGGTTCAAAACTTACACACGAGCAAACTCGATTTATTTTTGAAACAAAAACACTTGACATTACAGATAAAGTAGTTAGAGTTGATGATATTGTTGAAACGGTAAATCATTTCCATTGTATTGATTTAATAATAGAAGGCGCACATACGAAACTTTCGGAAAGTTTTATAAAACAACTCCATTATATTCTAAAGTCCGGCACAACTGATAGCCGGAAATCATGGTTTAAGGTTGGGGACTACAAAATGCTTGAAAACGAAGTAGGCGGCGATGAAACTGTAAAACCTGCGGATGTTTCGGCAGAGATGAAATTATTATTAATGGAATACAATTCAAAATCCGAAATCACTTTTGATGATGTGTTAGATTTTCATGTCCGATTTGAAGCGATTCATCCATTCCAAGACGGTAACGGCCGTATTGGAAGATTAATAATGTTCAAAGAATGCCTTAAACATAATATAGTCCCTTTTATAATTACTGAAGAACTAAAGGCGTACTATTACAGAGGAATTAAAAATTGGAAAAATGAACGCAATTTTTTAAGAGATACGTGTCTTACCGTGCAAGATTTAATGAAGCAATGTTTGGATTATTTCGGCATTATGTATAATTAGTGATTATTTTAATTAATAGTAATTCAATCGACTGCAACTGTAAAAAATAAGGTGTGTTATTTTATAATAAGTAATTTTTTAATTTAGTATTTATAGCTGACTTTTTTTATAAAAAGTTGTATACTCTACTAAAGGGAGGTTCTTATATGTCGGAATTAGCTTTTAAGCAACTGGCGGCACAGGTTGATATGCTTTCTTATGCTGAGAAAATCAAATTACTTGATAAAATAGTACGTACCTTACATACACCTGTAAAAACTCATAAAAGAGAATTCTCAGACTTTAATGCAGCCTTTGGCTTGTGGAAAGATAGGTCTTTTTCCGTTGAGGAAATAAGAAGCAAGGCTTGGGGGCGTTCTTAATGATTTATCTTTGCGATACTTGTGTTCTTATAGATTATCTTCGCGGGAAAAACGAAGTTCAGCAAAAACTTGAGCAAGACAAAGGATTCGGTTTGGGGATGTCTTCCATTACTTATATGGAGTTAATGGTTGGTGCTTTGAACAAGCCGGAAGTCGGCATTATAAAAAAGGCCTTTTCTGAATTGACATTTCGGATAGGCTGCAAATGGAGGTTAAGCGAATCTATAATTATCGATAATATTTAATTTGCAGAAGGTTTTTTACATGACAACAGAAATAAATACTTTAAAAGAATTTTTAGACAGCGAAATGTATTCGGAACTGATTCGGCTTACGGACCCGACGGGAATTGAAGAAAAAATCAGGGACATTGAAATTTCCCTATTACATAACAGATTAAAACAACGCCAATTTTTATTGGAAGGATTCAGTTGTAAGCTGTCTACGGAAAAAGAATTGATTGGGTGGTACCTGCGTTTAATCGAGGAAAATAAAAGCGATATTATTCTTTGGACAAAGGCATTTTGGAAGTACAGCAATGATACTCCCGAGAAATATCCGGACGGCGAATTTGCTCCGGGAGAAGAACTTGATGAAGATGAAAAATCAAAGACTATTTCACTCGGCAAATATACAAAATCATGCTTAGCAATGTATATGGCGGAATTTGAGATATTAAAAAATCATCCTGCAATTTTAGCGGATTATTATAAAAGATTGCGCATTCCCGGGGCGGTTAAATATGCAAGAGAAATGAAAAAACTCTTTGACCGAACATTCGGCAAAGATTAACTTTTTTCAGGAGGCATGATAAACAGTTCGGCAGAAATACTGCCTCTCTGTTTATCTGACGAGTTTTGTGCAAAGCACAAAACATCGCATTATTATATGTAGTTTTACAAAAGCAAAACTACTTGAAAAAACTTTTTTCAGGATTTGCCAATCCTTGCAAAAAGTTTTTATAGGAGGGAGAAAGTGGCACGATATGAAATAGGAGCAATTTACGAAATAGAGGCGGGTGAAAAAATCTATTATGCCCGTCTATTAAATTGCGATGTATACGGAATATTTGAGCCCATCATCGGCGAACTATCGGAAAAAGTATTTGAAAACACGGCGTACCGGCTGTATATTTCTACCGGCACTTATGCGGTAAAACGAGGCTTTTGGAAAAAACTTTTTCCCTCGCCCGATAAAACGGATATTGAGCGTTGGAGTAGGCCCGAGCATTTGGTTGTGTTTACACCTTGGGATATTGAGGGAGCTCTCAGCCGCCGAAGCTCATTTGATAAATACGGGAATACGGAACTGCTTGACGAAAAAACGTATATCGAATGTCTTAAACATGGCTATATTTCAATCATTCAACCTATGTATGAAAGAATCCCTCAGTTCCTAAACAATTACTATGATGCTTGGCCCGAAAGTGACATTTACAGCGATATTCTAACCGGAATAGGCACTGCGGAACACAGGCAAAAACAAATCATCAATTTAAAAAAGATGGGTTTTGATGTTATGAAATATAAAATTGATGGAGGAGAATCATGATTAGAAAAGCAAAAACACAAGACTTATTTTCAAAGTAAAGGTTTCGGTAGCAAGCTAATTGAATATGTCGTTCAAGAATTGGGCACAAATAATTTGTGGGTATTGGAAAAAAATACAAAAGCCGTTTCTTTTTATAAAAGACACGGTTTTAATCTTACGGGAGAAAAAAAATTAGAAGAAGGCACACCGGAGTATCTTCTGCGAATGGTGAGGTAAAAAATGAATATAACCGCACAACAAGATTTATTGAATCAGTGGATTGAAGAAGAAAATCAAGCACACATTAAAGGTTGGGATTTTTCCCATATTAAAGGCAGATATATTGAAGAAGACGACTTGCCTTGGGATTTACGGACGATAATAAAAAAATATTTAAATGCTGATATGAAACTTTTGGATATGGAAACCGGGGGCGGAGAATTTTTACTTTCGCTCGGTCATCCGGTGAATAAAACTGCTGCAATCGAAGGTTACAAGCCTAATGTTGCATATTGCAAAGAAGTGCTGTTGCCGCTTGGAATAGATTTTAAAGAAGCAAACGGAGAAGATGAATTACCATTCAATATGCATTCGTTCAATATTGTAACTAACAGGCACGGCTCTTATAATGTAAAAGAATTAAAAAGAGTTTTGAAAAAAAATGGATTTTTTATTACCCAGCAGGTAGGTGCCGAAAATGATAGAGAATTGGTAAAACTTCTGCAGCCTGAAATTACAAATCCGCCCTATCCCGAACAATGTCTTGAAATTAAAAAACAGGAACTTATTGAAAGCGGATTTGAAATATTGGAAAGCGGCGAAGTATTCAGGCCTATTCGATTTTATGATGTAGGAGCCCTGGTATGGTTTGCAAAAATAATAGAATGGGAGTTTCCTCATTTTTCGGTAAAAACGCATTTACAAAATTTATATAATGCACAAAACATCTTGGAAACAGATGGTGTCATTGCAGGACGAATTCATAGATTTTATATTGTTTCACGAATTAAATAACAAAAGGAGACATGATATGTATGAGCAAATTGTATCAAGACTGAAATGGTATAAACAAAGAGTAGAAGAGCTTAGCGGCTATACAAGAGAATTAATCATTGAAAAACCTGCAACTGAAAAAGAAATTTCAGAGCTTGAAGAAAAATTGGGATGCAGCCTGCCTAAAAACTTTAAAAAGGTGCTGCTTGAGTTTTCTTCTCATTTGGAATTTTATTGGAACATTTATGATGAAGAAAAAGAAATTTTAAAACTGCCCGATGAGTTGGGTAATGTTTTTTCAGGTAGTTTTCACTTCGACTTAAAACTCCTTCCCGTTTTTGAAGAGTCAAGAAAAGATTGGATTAAAATTTGTTATCCCGATTACAATAATCCGTATGATAGAATCTATCATAATAAACTCAGCTTTTATGAAGTCGGTAACGGCGATTTGGTCGCAATTGACCTGGAAAAAGAGAGCTATGGAAATATTGTTTATTTAAGCCATGACGGAGATGAGATGCATGGATATGTAATGGCTCATTCATTTATAGCGCTGTTGGACGAGTGGACAAAACTCGGCTGCGTCGGCGGTGAATGCTGGCAGTGGGAGGTTTTTACCGATAATCGAACCGGGATAATTAACAGCGAATGTGATAATGCAAAATTATGGTTAAAAACAATTGGGAAAATGCAATAATTTAAGGAGAATAAAATGCTTACACTGAAAGAACTAATCAAAAATCAAAAAGATTTTACGGAAGACTTCTTTGCAGAAGTTTCGGATAACCTATGGGAAATCGGAGAAATAGAAGACATTAAAAATCAAACCGATGAGGACTTATTTCTTTTTCATATTGCCGTTAACATCATAGGAAATTGGAAGGGGGACGGTTGGTGGGAATTTATCTGCAATTATCCGAATCTTATTTGCTATGTTCCCGCCGCATTGGAAGCGTTAAAATTATCCGATATGAAAACCGCCTTTGAAAACGTAATAAAATGCTTTCCTGAAAATACGGTCTTTGAAGATTCGGCTGCCTATGTCGATACGGTTAATTTTCTTCAAAATGTCAGATTCAAAATAAGCGATACATATCTAAATTCGATTCCCGCAGATAGAAGAAAAGAAATGTCCGAGGCTTTGCATAAAAGCATTGACGACCTTGAATCCTTGACGGATAAACGCTGGGGCTATGATGCAAAAGATGACGGTTGGTCTGATGTGATTGATTTTATCGAAGAAAGTAAGGAGGCATAATGCACTATATCGGAGAATTAACAACACACGGTTACGGAATGGCGGTTATTCCTACCGATTTACTTACGGAATATCTTGCTTCAAAAAAATGCAAGGTGAAGAAGTTTTTAAGTTATCTACAGAAGAACTTCGATCTTTTTCTGGAGCTTGTAGAACAGGCAAAGCTGATTCCTTTTTACCGTATCAATGCTTTTGAATATCATATATTTACTTCAATAAATGAAGAGATTGCGATACCGGAAGGATTTAAAGAAGTATGCAGATTTGAAAAACTTTATTTGGAAGTAGGGGAATTAAATAAAATTTGCTTTTCCTGCTTCGATGATTTAGACTATGATTTTGAAAATATTAAAAAGCATATTACCGAGCGCACGAAATATGTAAAAACCGGTTCGGAAGGAATACCGGAGCCTTATAATTATCGTTTAGGTTTTGATATACCCGAAGGTAAGTATGAATTTGATTTAATCGGTTTGGAAAAAACCGAAAAAACGGATAGGGAAAGTAAAAACTACGGCTATGCCTTTGTGTTTAAAAAGAATGAAAATGCAGTAAATAATAATTTGACAAAATGTGATAATGAGAGTGATACTTATAAATTTAATGTACCTAAGGAGTAGCTTATTAAATATCAATAAAGGAATTTAATGTTTTTAGATAACCGCTTTTTAATTGCAGAATCCGTTCGGAAAAATACATGAGCTCCTATTGAAAGTGTAGTAATTAATATTTTAACCGGAAAATATATAGGCTTAAATAACCGGTATCACCGTGTATGCATTGAAAAAACGGAATAAAACCGGAAAACGACTATACAGGCAAAAATCTTCACATAAAAGATATAAATCTACTTGAATGGGAGAAAAATATATAAATCACTATATGATTTTTTATCGTAGAGTTCCTGATGCTTTCTATAGGAATGGAAGGCGGCCTAGGATGTTGTACAAGCAAATATCAAGTATTTAATGAATACGGTTATGACTACGATAATGAATATCTTAATAATGGAGTATGCTATTTAATATATGAAAAAACAAAAACTGACATCAATGAATGCAAACCATACGTAAGAATTGTGATGATATAGATACAGCTTTTAAAAGTGCACACAAATACGATGACAAAATATGAGAAAGGTGATATAATGAGACGGACGAATAATTGAGAATATATCCTAAAAAACTTAAATGAAACAGGATTTAAAATGCTTAAAATGGAACGATAAAAAAGAAAGCAGGAGATTTGAGTTTGGAGGTAATCACACAAAGAAGCCGTAATAATCCCAATGTTTTACTGCATCTTTCCGCTTCAATTTTTAATAAAAATAAAGTTCAATTATATCAACTTTTATTTACAGCACCCCAAAGTAGAGCAATATATATTCCATTTTACATCAAGCAAAAAACATTAAATTTTCAAGCGCTTGATAGAATCATTAAAGATTTAAATGACCATTTTGTAGAACCGATTCATCTATTACATGAAAATCCGAAAGAATTATTTAAAAATACGAAGTATCAACCTGAAATCCGTTCGGAAGATTATCGTTATCGTATTTATCTTTCAAAGAGCTTATATGAGCATTTTGTAACAGAGGAAGAATTGAAACTCTTTGAGGAAAATTACATTGAATACAAATGCTTAGAGAATGAGATAAAGAGAGATACGGAAGAATATTTATACTATATTTCAAATGTAGTGCCGAATGACTTTTTACTTAAAAACGCAAAAAAATATAGCAATGAGAAACTTTTAGAAATACTATTATTTGCATATCATTTTGCTAAAGAAGAGAACTATCATGAGCGCTTTGCTATTCGTTATGAATATATAAAAAATCGCAAATCTACAAATGAAGAATTATTTGTTTTAGTATTTTGTTTTATCATTGTAAGTGGAATGGAAAGCAAAATTCTTGCAAGGCTTAAAAAAGAGAGTAATATAGATTTTGTGTTTCGAAAAAAGCCGCTTTTGTTTTCTTTATAAAAATTTAATGATATGATGAGTTAGTGAAATCAGCAAAATTATATTTTTTGGAGGTAAAGGTATGACATCAAATTATGAAAGAAAAAAAATAAACGAAAACAATAAAATTCTCAAACAGGATATGAGTCAAACTGCCGACCGACCCGGCTCTGTTTTTGTTATTCATTTGCTTATGGAAGAAAAATGTAAAATGCCCAAAAAAGAGCTGATACATAAAATTATGCGTGAACATTTTGGCGAAACGGATTGCTTTTGTTATGACGGTAATATGGCAGGTTTTGCTCCTAAAAAATATTCCGTATACTTTGAAAAAGAAAAACTGAATGTTCATCCGCAGCTTATTATTATGAATTGTTCTGAAATTGAAAACCCGATTATGGATGATATTGCAGCAACACAATTATGGGGCTGCCCGAACGGCAGCGAAATTTTAGAGACTTGTAAATATCAAGTAATGGCGACGGATATGTTGGCAGCAGGTTTAGATTATAAAGAAAGAGCGGAAATGCTGGTGCATTACGTTGAAGCATTGGTAAACATTTATCCGACCTGCAAGGCAGTCGTTTTTGAAACATCTAAAAAAATGCTCACCCGAGAAGAAATTTTAAATTGCAACTTACCCGAAGAAATGCGCTTTATCCATTATGCGGTAAATGTCCGCTTTTTTAATATTCAAGGAACAAATGATATGCTCATTGATTCGCTCGGTATGAGCACCCTATTTTTACCTGATATTCAATATCATTTCCATGGCTTAAATCCGAATGATGTTGTAAACCATGCATATAATGTTTTATCTTACATTTATGATAATGATAATCCGATAGAAGACGGAAATACAATCGCAGGTTTCACAAACGGCAACATGGATTACGATGTGAAATGGAAGGTTCAATATGAAGATTCTCTTATACAGCCGATAAGAGAAGTTATAGATATTAATACAGGCGAATACGCTTCCGGAAATCGGTAGTGAGGAAATTAAGTATTACGAAGAGAGGAGAATTAAAATGTGCAAAGAGTGTTATATCGGCAAAAATAGAATAACGCCGCTTTTAAACACGGTTGATTGTTTAGAAAATCATAGTCAATATATGTGCGGAACATGCGGATTATCCTAATACGGAGGGACGAAAATTAACCGATGATGAAATAGAAAAGTATCTTTCAAAGAGATAAGTTAAAAAACTATATAAAGTGGGGAGTATAAAGATGATTAGTATTCAAGAAATTTCTATAGGTGAAATACAAGATTTCTGGAGTCGGCATATTACATATTTGATTAATGACGGCATAATTACAGATAAAGAAGATATCGAATATTTTACAAGCAATGAATACCGAGGTATTCTTGAAGCCCACATGGTACGGAGACATCGATAAACAGCATATGATTTACTTTATTCGAAATGAAAAACGAATAGGGGCAGCATCTTACTGCACTTATCAAAGTGAAGATGGAAAATGTTTTATTTTGGATTATTGGATTTTTCCTGAATATAGAGGAAATGGAACAGGGCATCTTTGTTTTACAGCCTTAGAACAATACACTAAGAATGACGGGGCAAAGTATTATGAACTGAATAGCAGCAAAGAAAATTCCATACGCTTTTGGAAGTCGATTGGATTTATCGAAAATGGCAAAGACGAATACGATATGCCGTTATTGATAAAAATATAGTACAAAATTAGATAATGAGATATAATAATTTCAATTGAATAGATTGCTTATTGAGGTACAAATGGCATCAAGGAAAGAATATTTATAAGCTGCCGTATGATGGTGCAAAAGAAATGCTTTCAGTTAATAATGTAGACAGCGAAGATTTTTTGATAGGACTATTCAAAGCTATGTTTGATAAATTGCCTGCTCAAAAACTTAAAAAGGAAAAAGCTCAATGACCATAAAACGCATAGACAGATATGATGACAAAAGATTTTCAAAGACCGTATTGTTTCAGCATGGTGCCTATGATATTGACGGAGTGCCGTACGAAGTTGAGATTATAGATTCGGAATGTGCGGTAATTCGTGGAAAAGACACCGAAAAATATTTATCCTTAGCAGAAGAGTTTCGGTTTCATGCTCCTCATATTTCAAGGTTTGTAAACTCTTATGGAATAACGGTTTTTGAGTTTCCTACGCCGGAACAATTTAATCTGCCGTTAAATTTAATTCAACCTTCGCAGTTTTATGTGAGTAGTCAAAAACTTCAGGCTGTCCGTTCTTTTATTAAAAAACCGGAAGATATTATCGTTCCTGTCATTCGGAGAAAAAATCGCTATGTTTCATTGGATGGACATACCCGTCTATATCTGGCACATGAAAAAAAATGGAAAACAGTTCGTGCCGTAATCTCCGAAACAGATGAGTGGATTCGGCGATTTGTCGAAGAGGCGGAAAAAAGATGTATTTATCTTCCATCGGATTTGCAGTTGGTATCTCATGAAGAATATGAAATATGTTGGAATATGTTCTGCGACAAAATGTTAGATAGAAAATCACAAATTACAATTTAAAAGACTGTAAGAATTAGTATGCAAAATTAATTTACAGCAAAATGTTATGAAACGACTATGGAGTTCCGCAGCATGCCGTTTTTTATTTCGATAAAACATTATCCGTGCCAAGCATAATACATTCCTTGAAGGGCGGCACGATTAGTATTTTTACGGTTCATCCAAGTATAAGTTTCTCTTATCCATTGTTTTCCTTGTTCGTACAAATCTTTATTTGCAGTTTCATTTTTGTAATCATAACGGTCATAAAAATATTTCTCTATATCGTCTCTTGTTTGTTCAATATAAGCTGCAATAAAATTTTTTTCATTAACGGAAATATTCGGATAAAGTTCCTCGATAATTTCAATGATGGGCTTGTGGAAATTTTCTCCGAATTCCAGTGATGCATTATAAACCGAATTTAAAATTTCTTCATTCATACAGCAGCTTTCCTTTTAGTTTACTATTTTTTAAAATAAAGAAGACTTCTTATATCTTAGCCAACATTTTAAAAGCAATATATAATTTTGCAAGATTATGATTGGCATTACGAAGTTCTTCGATTTCATAACTGCATTCTCCCAATACATCTCCTGCTTCTAAAAAATTATAAAGCTCCAGTTGATTGAAGTCGCAAACGGCCTGCACTCCGGCAAGTTCCATTTCCACAGCAATACAGCCTTCGCTTTTTCTTTTATTCACCAGCCCGACCGTTTCCCTAATCATCGAATCTGTTGTCCAAACTTTTCCCCGTACATAAGGGACATTTAGTTCTTCAAATATTGCGGCAACCTTGTCGCTGTTTTTGATTTTGATATAGTCCGCAGGAGGGGCATAATAATAAGAGCATCCCTCTCCCCGGTAGCTATCTGTCGGAATAATGTACTTGCCGGCAGTTACTTCTTTATTCAAACTTCCGCAAGAACCGAACATAATAAATTTAGTTGCTCCCGTTGTCCAGTTTGCCTCAAAACATTCGCCTGCAGCAATCGCAGAACCTATGGAGGATAAATAAAAACCAATATCTTCCCCGTTTAAATTCATTTTATATATTGGGGTATTACCGTTACAAGCAGTTAAACAGGCTATCTCATTACATTCAAAAGTTTCGAGTAAACGGTCATGAATTTTTTTGGATAAAATAATCAAGCATTTTTCCAACAAACTCTTTTTCTCACCATAAAAATCTTTTAAACTGATAATGGGTTTTGTTTCGATATCATAACATGATGTAATCATTTTTTCTCCTTGGTTTTAAATTTAGAATTATAATGGGTTCATTAGTTTTACCTTATTAAATTCAGGGTTCTTTTATTTATTATATCATTAAAATTATGCTCTATTCAATCCGCCAAGGCGAATGTATGTTTTCACGCACGGCAGACCGACCGCATTCCAATTCAGGGATATTGCATAATGTGCCGTCGTGTTTTATCATTTCTTTCATCGAGAGTACCACAGCATCGCTTTCGTCTATTTCTTCTGTACCCAAAAACTGCCAATCGCCGTCTTCGTCATAAATGACGCAAACAACAGGCGAATTATTTTTAATAACATAGCGGGTGGTCAATACGGCTTTGTTGGGGTTTTCATCAATCGGTTGCATTTTGTTGCTCTCCTTAATTATTTACATTTGTTTCAGTTCCACATTTTCATTATCATCTTTTGCAACATCAAGGGCTTCAAACAGTACATCGAAAAGGTCTTCACCTTCGCTTGTTACAAAATAGTTCGATAGGTCCGTAATATCCTCCGATATGTCGTTTCCCCAAGGCGGCGGCTGCGACAAATCTTCAATATCCCATATTACCTTTTGAGGCGGTATGCGGGCAAATTCTTTTTTTACCGTATGCAATTCTTTTATTGCATTCTTTACATATTGTTTCTCTAACAGCCCGTTATAAAGATGTTCCATCAAACAGGGGAATCTATCTCCCCACTGACCGTTTTCCAAATGATATGCAATGTTTGAGAAAAAACAGTGCACAAAACTCCCTGTGCCGATTGTGTAAAAATCAGGGTCAACAAATATTCCAACACTCATAAATGTCTCCTTTTATTTAGTTTATAATTACTTTTTTATATTTTATTATATTTGTCTTGTATCAATACACTATAATTCGTAAAATACATTGTTAATCTATGGTAATCTTCTCTTGTTACCTCCATTTCAATAAGCATTTCTTTCTTATTATCAAAAATCCGTAAGATTGGGTTCGGATCTACCATCTCTCTTCTATGATGTACTTTATAAAATTCAATATAATTTATGTCGTCTGTTTTTATTGAATTGATTTCCTTATTCTCATAGAAGATTTTTACGGTTTCGCCGCTTATACTTAAAGAGTATTTTTTATTTTTAAGTTCTTTGAAGAAGTTATAAGTGCAAAAACCCAAAAGTATAATTAATATGATAACATTTAAGGCAGATTTATATGTTAATTCTTCAATTAATATGTTTATATGAGTAGGTAATACCCAAAGAAGCAAACTATCAATTACAATATAGAAAAGCAGAGTCCAATTGCTTTTTAAAGATTTTATTTCAAATTCTCTTGATAACTCTAATTCTAATCTTAATTCTTCTATTTTATTCATTCTCTTTTCTAAGCTAGAAATATTTAAGGTAAGTGCAAGCCAAGCAATTGACAAGAAAAAAATGAAAGCTATAGACAAACCGAAAAACAACATTTGCTCTAATGAAGTTTTATCTAAAAAATAGAGCTGTATCAGAGAAATAATAACGGATATCAATATAATATAATGTACTACTTTACTGAATTTTCTTTGTCTATTTAAATCACGAATAAGGGTATTTGTTTTTCTATCAATAATATAACCTTTTTTATATGGGATTTTCTCATTTGAAATTTTATTTTTAAATTCCCTTTTATCAACATAATCCTTAGCTTCCTCTAAACTTATTTCTCTTTCTCTATGAAGAAAAGCAATGGCTTCTAATTGCTTGTTCTCTTTAAGTAAAGAAAAAATATATTTTTCGTCAGCTTCCGAAATAATATTACTTCCGGTATGCTCCGTATTGTCATTAATTCTTTTCGTATCAACATATTCTTTGGCTTGTTTTAAGCCCATACCTGTTTTTTCTTTGACAAAAAAAACAGCTTCAACCATTTTATTTTCTTTGACAAAAAAAACAGCTTCAACCATTTTATTTTCTTTGACAAAAAAAACAGCTTCAACCATTTTATTTTCTTTGATTAATGAAAGAAGATAATTATTATCTTCATTTGATAACATTTTTAACATTTTCAATTCCTCCAAATTTTATTTTGTAATATTTTTTAGATTTTCTCATTTTATTCGATTTGTGTTTTAGCATTACCTACTGCTGTTTTCTTTTTTTATTTCTTCAAACCAATTATCGGAAACTATGCTTGCCGTTTTTACAGGGTCGTTGGTATAGACCAAATCATAACGGTACTCCGCTTTTAGACTCTTGTTCTTTACATCATAAATCAGCTTCATTTCCGTAGGCATATCTCTGTTATGCTCTTTGCATATTTTCATAAGTTGTTTTATATCGGAGTTTATCACATCCAATACCATTCTTTGCCTCTCGCCCGACACATCATATTCCGCCTTGCCCTGAGCAATAGCATCGTTCAACTTATGCCTATCTACAACCATTCCGTTGATTTTGTAAAAATAAGCAGAGGCGATAACATTATCCTCACAGGAGCAATATATGTACACCGTATCCGCTCTGTCTTCCACATTTTCCATACAGATACTTACCATATCCGCCTGCAATTCGCTAAAATAATCTTCAAATATTTTTCTAATTTTGTTTTTCTCCTTATTGTTATTATAACCTATTTTTGAAATTTTAAATATCTTTTTTATATTTTATTTCAGACAACTATGTTTTGTCCGAATTGTTCAATAATTTTTTAGTATTGTCCCTGCACGTGTATTTATAATCCTGTCCGATATTATTTTGCTTGAAGAAACGAAATCGGTATATAAAATCTCATTTAAAAAGATAAGTTCATTATCAAAAAGCATAAAAGGTTGGGGGTTATATTCTTTCTTTGCTCTTGTCAGTCTAAAAATTAAATCCTCCTCCGGCTCCGGACAGTTTATATTTTCAGCCAAAGCTAAGTTAGCTATTCCTAAAACAAAAGGATTGCAATATTTAAAAAGTGCGGGACGATTATAAACCGTTTTTAGCCACTGAGTTTTAGAACTCAATTTCATTGCTTCGGCGAAGTTTTTACAAAAACCGTTATCGTCTTTTTCCGCAATTGATTTCAAACAGTTTATCAAAGCCGTGTCGGATTTTGAGCGGACAAGAGAAATGTTTTTATGGTAATAATCAAGTGCTTTGTTTTTCCATTCATCGTTGTGAACTATAATTGCACGAAGCAAATTTTTGAACAGATAAAACGCTTCGTCTATTTCTGTTTCGTCGTAAGATATATTGCAATAAACCTTTTCTAAAAGCTGAGTATCGGAAGAGATAAAAGAATTTAAAACAACCCAATCCCTTATTTGATACGGAATACGGTTGTAAAAATCCAATCTCGCATATAGTACAAATCCGTTTAGAGAGGTTTCAAAATCTTCATCTTTAATTGCCTTATAAACGGCAATATCAAGTATCGAACTTAATATTCCTGCAGGCAAGTTAAGTAAAAACAGGTCTTGCAGTGTAATAGCTTTCCTAAAATTATCATACGAACTATAGGAAAGTTTTTGCCTGTCAATTTTTGTGTCGTTGTAAAATTCCTTAAAGGCACATAATAGTTTCTCCGTATTTTTGTACGGAGTTTTCATAAAATCTTTTTCAACTGTTTGTATGTTCATAATTTCTAATTACCCCTACATCATAGCTTTTATTAAATCAAAATATTTTTCGTCCTGCCCCTCGAAGATGTCTTCGCCGTCGAACATATAGGCTCGTACCTTAGTTTATAATTTTCAGTATGGCCACGAGTTACAAGCTCGTACCGGCGGGAGCGTATTTTATTGCCTTCAAATAATCTTATCTCGTTTGTTGCCATTTTGTTTTTCTTCTTTTATTTTTTAATTTATGATTTTATTTAACCAATTAGGTATAGTCTCTCTGGGGTATTTTTTCAGCTCATCAATATATTGCTCTTTACTTGGCTTATACTCAAAAACCGGTTCATCATCGTAATTAAATACAGTCTTAAAATCTCCGGAAGAAAAGAATGTAAATTTACACGAAAACCAAGCCCCCTTGTCAGGAGAAAGTTTATACATCTGCTCCCTCAATTTCAAAAAAACAAAGGTCAGGTCATCTTCAATACCGACGGAATTTTCATATTCGGGATTAAACGAAATTGCCTTTCCGTCTTTCAAATAATACGAGGCTTCAAGTTCCGTGTATTTCGACAAGGTGCAAACATCTATTTCGTATCTTTCCCAGCCTTTTTTAACCGGCAAATTATCATGCGAAATCTTCGCAATTTTTTTGATTGTCAAATCAATATCTTCCATATAAAATATCTCCCTTTTTTATTCGATTTGTGTTTTAGCATTACCTACTGCTGTTTTCGTTTTTTATTCACGTCAAAACCGTACGGGGTCTTTTTGCAGCTTTTTAAACGAAGGTTTTGTGTTGAAAAAATCACGCCGTCTTTGAATCATATCACAAATCATTTTTTTTGCATTTTCCTTGGAATTGCATTGAGGTAAAAGAACTTCTGTGCAATGATTATAGAATGTTTCACGCCATTCTACATAATGTTCTCCTTCCCAAAACCTCTTTTTAAAATTGTCTAAAAAGTTATTGAATAACTTAAGCCCCTCTGTGAAATCCCCTTTTAAAAAGCACAGCATTATCAAATCGTAATCCTGCCAAAGAGGATTTTTTTCGCCTTTAACCAATGCCTTTTTTGCATATTCCAAGTCTCTAAATTTTTCGTACTCTATTACCTTACCCAAAGCCTTTTGTGCAAGATTTTGTATCTCCTTTTCAAAACGGACATCATCGCCTGTATAATCAACAAAAGAATTTCCGTTTACCCTGTTTCCAAAATTAAATGCAAGCACAGAATTTAAACCCTCGGTTGATTCCCATAAAAAAGAAATTCCCACATTAAGATAAGAGCCCTTACTCCAGCGGCTTGGTTGAAATTCGACCTGAGTTATATAGTAACCGTTGTCTTGCAGCCACACTCTTGAAGCCCCCTGTCTAAATAAGCCGTGCGGAGCCAGTACGTTTTTAGCTACGGCATTGATAATTTTATTATGTTCATTCATCGTCTTTTTCCTAAATATATTTTAATTCGTAATTCCTAATTAAGTATTCATAATTTTTAATTTATACATCTGATTTCTATAAAAGTCCTTGATTGTCATACCATTCTTCATAAACATCTTGGGCTGTTTTGGTCGCAGAGTTTGAGTAGTTTTTTTCGTAACCAAAATTACTTTCGAACTTCCCTGATTTTGGAAAATAGACGAGCTTTAGTATAGTGGGAATGTTCTTATTATTATCTATAAATAGTTTTTCAATTTTCATTAGTGTTTCGTTCCCAAGTTTCAATAGATTAAATGCGATATCGTTTGAAATATCGTATTGTTGTTTAGACACAGTATTTACTTTATGCGATTTTACCAATTGTCCGTTTATTTTATAAAAGGGTTTAAAGAAATACCCTTTCTCTATTAATCCGATAACATATACAGTATCAACTTCATCTGCATTATTATCTACAAATTCATAGGCAAGCTCTATCATTTCTGTGAGAAGTTTTTGAAAGTCATTATCAAAGTCATTATTCATAAATTTGTTTCCTCCTAATTATTTAATTTCTAATTCATTTTAAACCATAGATTTTATTAAATCAAAATATTTTTCGTCCTGCCCCTCGAAGATGTCTTCGCCGTCGAGCATATAGGCACGCAGTAAATGTTCTTTTGCTCTTTCCGTGTTGCCGAGTTCGTACAAGGCTTGCCCAAGACGCAAGTGTACAAACGGATTTGCCTGTGCATCCGGGCAGTTGAGAGCATCGAACATATTATCGCTGCACTCCTTGTAATTGCCGAGCATAAAGTTCATATCGCCGATACTTGCATACAGCCACAAAGCGGCTTCCCAATCGGTTTTGGGTGCCGGCACAAGGCTGAGGGCTTCTTCGAATTTAGCTTTTGCCTGTGCATATCGTTCTTCGTCGGCAAACTCGTTGCCCTCTTCCGATAGTTCTTCTATACGTTCGTATAGTTCGTCATCTAATTCTGCCATAGTATTTAATGCTCCTTATTGTTTGTCAGTTTCCGTATCTCTTTATCAAAATCGGAATCTATTTTTTGTGTTTTATTGAAGATATTATATTCCTGTTCTGCCTTTTTCTTCGCAGCGGTTGCGGAGATACGCCCCTTGTCGGGCAAAATCTCATACTGCCTGAGATTATGGCATCGAGATTATAGAAAATCAGTTCCCTATTAACATTTCTCGTACCTTCTTTTTGAACTACCGAGATTTTCTCGGCAGTTGCCTGTTCCGTTAATTCACCTTCTTGAAAGATATTCTTTAAATGCAGTCCGATGTTATCCGCACTGCAATCAAAAAGCTGCGACATAGCTTTTTGTGTCATCCAAATGGTTTCGTCCTTGACCGCTACCTGAACATTTGCGCCGCCATCGGGAGTATTGTATAAAAGAAATTGTATCTCGTTCATATTTGCACTTTCCGATTAATTAACTTCATCATCACTTTTGTCCTTATAGTCTTACCTTATGTATTTTTCGGGGTGTTTGTAAAAATCAAGATATTTGGGGTCTTCATCATCGAAATATCTGAATCCTGCCTCTTCAACTACTCTACTAAATTTATCAAACGAATCTTTATATTCTCCCATTTCAAATTGATATTTTGCATAGTTAAAAAAACAATCCTCATCAAATAAATGAAGAGTGTTATTGTTTTCAATCATTCTATTAAGCCAAATCTTTGCATGAGCAAATTGTTTGTGGTTTAAAAATCCTTTGTAAATCATTTTTGCATAATTATATCCCTGATTCCAGCTATTTTTGGGTTCAGGAAAGCACTCCCATCCGGTTTCTGCTAATGTCGCAAATTTATCAATGTCATTATTTTTTAGGCTATTGATTGCCTCTTTTCCATAAGTGATAACATTGTTATACCTTTCTGTTTCTAATACTGCCATTTTGTTTTTCGCCTTTTTAGTTTATATTATATATTTAATTTAATCTATCCGTTTTAATTCTTCAACTGCCTAAATCCAAAAAATAAACAGGTTTTCCGCTGTTATCATCTTCATAATAAGATAAACCCTCAAAAAAGTGTTTGTCTTCATCTTTTAATTTTTTCACACATTTGTTGTGAATAACAAACAGTAAATCAAGGGCAGTCCAATAATCTGTGTCGCTCTTTGCAGTAATTTTTCCGGTCTTCTCAGTATCATTTGCAAAATAAGTATAGCAGATAATTAATTCGCTATCTACTAAAACCTTTTTATCGGGATACCAATGTTTACCTAAATTCGCCATATATTTCGAGACTTCCATTGAAAATTGCTGTTTATCTTTGTAAGTGTTGCCGGTAAAACTCCAAGAAATATCGGTCAGTAATGGAGGGTGAGCTAACTCTTTTTGCTCTTGCTGTTCTCTAATGCTTAAATAATTAGCATATAATTTTGTGTTGTCGCCCCAATGGCTGTTCTCGTATGCCCAATCAAAATCATCACAATCGCGGTTTTTGACTAAATGCGTCCAAATATCAATGCATTCGTTATCTGTTGCTTCTTGACATAAGTACTGATTTATTTGTCCGTCTTCTACAAAAGTAAAGAGTATTTTGTAATTTTTTGGTTCAATCAAACGACACAATGATATTTTTAGATAAAAAGGAAGTTTGACACTGTCATTGGCAAGGAAAGAACGGACACGTGCCAAATCCAATTCTTTTTTATCTAAAAAATCCGGAACAATAGAAGATAATGCAAATGAACTGATTTTTTCAGTGCAGACAAGGTTCAAAAATTCTTGCACATTCTGTTTCAATAATATTTCATATTCGCTATCGTTTAGAATGAAATACAATTTGCTCTCATTTGTATTTTCGATTATTTTTTTCATAAAATTTTTCTCTTTATTAATTCGATTTGTAATAGTTCATATTCGGTTATTTATCAGCATTTCCATATCAAACCATTCTTCTTTGGTATTGGTAAGGGCCGCTGTGTCGCTTTTGTTAAATGCTTTGATATGATGTTCCAAGTTATCAAAGTGATTTGAGAGTTTTTCAAAATCGGATATATGATTGGAACTGCCAAAATGCTTTTTAGATTCGTCAATGCCGAGTTTTCCGATTATGTCGAATTTGTCGTAAAATGTTTTTAAATCCTTGTGCGAAATCTCTATAAGGTTCAGGCCTATCCGACAATCGCTCTCTTTACCGGCTTTATCTTGCAGTGTCTTTTCTATATTTTTCATCATATCGGCAAAACCTTCCAAATTATTTAGAGCCGTTTTATTAAACATACCAATCATTGTATCGGAGATAAAATCTTCCGACATAAATTTATGCCCCAGTATTTTACATTTGCGTATCTGCTCGACAGCAGGAGGCAGGCTATCCCTGTAATCGGTAATTGCAAATCGGTAGTCGCACATATTGCGGTAGCGATATATGTCTAAAAGTATTAGTGCAAAATGGTCTCCTCCCGAAGTGTGAAATGTAAGCACATCATTAATTTCAAAAAAGAAGTCGGTTATCTTCTTATATTTTTTGCGCTTGCGTATTTTAGGATTGGGCGAATTGATTTTACCCCACAGCTTGTCAAGCTCTTTTTGACGAGCCTTGCCTGTTTTTGCTCCGCCTTCTTCCGTCCACGATTTTACGCAAGCTCCCGCTTCTATTACGCGTTTTACCTCCGCGATGATGTCTTCGCTCATAAAGCCTATTTCCCAAAATGCCTGTGCGTATGCGGTTACCATAACTTCATAGTCGAAGTCGTCCGCATATTCTTTCGGCGGGAAAGGTTTTTGTTCTCTTATACTTTCTGCTGTTCCACCACTATCGTACAAATCCATTATTTCATTATATATGTCGTAAGCGGTATCGCCGTCAATAATTTTTACTCCGTCTGTTGCCATTTATGTTTTTCTCCTTTTTTTAGTTTATATTATATATTAATAATCGTGTTTTGTCTTTGTGTTATTGTGTGTGTTTCCCTCAACAGTTTATTTTTAATCTTGTAATTCGCTTATCCATGGGTTTTGTGTCCACATTCCTTTATCTTTATCAAATAAATATCGGATAGCATCGAGCATCATATAGGTGCTGTCAATATCCATACAACCCGAATCTCCGCTCTGCCAAAAAAAACGTCCGAGCATATAATCGTGTGCGAAACTGCCGAAAGATTGATATTGTTTTATTGCGCGTCGTGAGTTTTTATCCAAAAACTCCCATGCAGTCTGTTCGCCGATGTAGCCGAGCGAATAGCTCCATCGTATAACATTTGCACATCGTCCTATATCCCATGCATCGAGACAAACGGCTTTTTTCGCTCCCAAAAGACGGACAAAATTCATAGTGTCTTCGACATATTTTCTATGTTCTTTCATAAAGACTTCGATAAGATATTCTTCGTTTTTTTTCCAAATCATAGCTTCGTCAAAGTTATTCCAGTCGGGGGTTGTTTTGTCGAGAAATTTACGAATATGTTTTTGTATTTCATCGTAATGCTCTCGAATGTAGTATTTAACTTCGAGAGCTATCACTTCATCGAGTGTTGCATTATCGGAAATCGGATTGTCGTCCGAACGCTGTTTTTCTTTTAACCAAAAGATACTTATTTTTCTGTCCGCTTCCATCGCTTCTTCGAAATCGGAGCAGGCTGCAAACTCATCATACCTGCGTGCATGCCCGTCTCGCAGCAGCCAATGAATGGTGTAAATAGCGGAAGTACCGTCATGTATATCCCACCATTCTTTTAACGAGTTCCTTTTTAGCTCCCGTCCCTCATCAATGTGGGCACGGTCTTCTTCATTCAGTTTTTCATAACGCCGGTCTTCGGGGATAAAAGAGAGTTCTTCCATTGCCTCTTCGTTGACAACGGCAAGAATACCGGAAAGAAGAAGATGAAATTTTTTCCAATAATGGTCGGCAGAACTTATGACGATGCTGTCGTGTGTGCACAAATTTTCGACGGTTTCTGCAATAAGATGCAATTCATCAATGGACAAGTTTTTGTCGTTATTGTTGCTGCCGATAAAGTTTCTGATTTTTTTTAATTGTCTCCTCTCGTTCCTTGTTTTAAGTTGGTAGTCGTTTTCCGCTATCCTGTCATAGTCCGATATGGGTTGCAAAAATCTTCCGCCTTCATCTTCGTATCCTTCAAAAATTTTCAGTTTTTCATCAACCCATTTTTCCGTATCCGCATAACGGCCGAGAGCTTCTTGTAAGGTTTCGCCGCTAAGCGTTGCTTGTGCCTGTTTGCGGGATTTATCCAATCCGCTTTTTATTATCAGCAATCTTTCCCGCCTAATTCTTTTCCGTTCATATTTGTCTTTGTTCTCTTTTACTATCCGTTGAATCTCGTCGTCGGTAAGGGTAAATATTTTGGTGTTTTCATCAATCTTGGAAAATAGCAGCGGAACGGTTTCTTCATAGTAGTATTCCCAATTAGCCCAGTCTTCGTGCGGTAAAACATAAAACTGCAACCGCTCTGTTCCGATAGAATCACGAAACAATCTTATTTCATACTCTTGCGAAATAATTTTGTTAACGGCTTTTATCGTAACATCTTTATTTCTAATGTTGTCGGGATAGTCTATTTTTATATTTTTACCTTTGTATCGGATACAAAGATTTTTGTTTTCGTCATAGGCAGCTTGCAAAATATTTGTCTTCAAAATATTTGCAGCAATGCCGTCTATAATAGCTTCATCATCCGTATTGTAGTCGAAGTCCAGAAGTTCCCAGCCTTTGACAACTTTCCGGGAATTTTCTTCTGTCGGATTTTTTAACAATCTTACCACCTTAGAAAATTTTTGCACTATTTCAAATAATTTGTCGATAATGTAACTCATTTTTTTCTCCTTATATTTTAAATTTATAATTTTATTTACGCTGTTTTACTTTAACTGTTTTATGTTTTTGTTTTCTACAAGCGATTTCATTTGTGTAATGGCTACACGGTTCAGCTGCACAAGGCGGTCGCTTTGCGGCAGTCCCTGTTTGATGAGCAGAGCATTGATACTCTCCATATTGCTAAGCACGACCAATTGCTCCAATGTGGCATAATCACGCAAGTTTCCGCTCTTGTCGGGGTTGTTTTGCCTCCACTCTTTGGCGGTAAGACCGAACAAGGCTACATTGAGCAGGTCGGCTTCGTCGGCATAGACCAAGGCAGCCTGCTTGCTGTAGCTTTTAGCCCGATAGCATTTGTTTTTTCGACCCATTCTTTTACGCTCAATTTGTAGCTATTCAAACCGGTTTGACTTTTAATTACGGCGAATTCGCCATAATTAAAATCGGGGTTATATACACTTTCCCAAATACCGAGATATTCAACGGTATTCCTGTTTCGTAACCAGTCGGAAATAAAAAAATCTCCGTCTTTGGCTTTCAACATATCGGTAAGAGAAATATACTCCCACTCCTTATCTCTGATAATAGTAATTTCATTTCCCTGCACATTTATTTTACTGTTCTTTGCCATTTTGTTTTTCTCCTTCATTTAAATTTATATTATTCTTTATGCCGGTAGTATCTATGCCAACCAATACGGCACGGCACATATCGCCCTCTAAAAACGAAATGCAATCATTATACAATTCTTTGCAATCTCCGTCGTTCGGATAAACTTCGTCCCACAGATATAAAATATTTTTGATTGTCTTCAATACCAAAACACCTCTTTTCAATGGTGATAGCTGCTCAAAAATCAAATTCCTGTACGGTAATCTTAAATGATGTATCGAATCGTATCTAATTATTTCACTGCATTTCACAATTATATCTTGTACATTATTCATCGTTGCTCCTAAAAATTTCCGTTCCATAAATAATCATCGTAAAAACAACAGGTCAATTTTTTCCTCTTCCGGTTGTGCAAGTTCATCTGTCGTCATGCTTTTTCCCTTTTTTTGATTTGTTGTTGTGTTTAAAATGGTCCCGCTTCATTACATACACAAATAAAACCATCAGTCCTACGAATGGAGGAAGAAACCGCCAATCTATGTGTTCGCAGCTTGCTTTAATAAGAGCCCACTGTTTCGATAAACTATACCCAAAATAATACGAACGATAAAACAACATCAGCAGCACAAAAGATAATATACCATTGACAAAAACCGAAAGCATTACCCTTTTTGATACTTTCCATCTTTCTTCGGGAGATAAGTCTTTTTTAAAATACCCAATAAAGAATAAGGAGTAAAGTGCAGGAACTACCACCATCGCCATTATGGGCTCTATTCTTCCACGACCAAGGCCAAAACTCAGTCTCGTTCTTTGAAATGCTGTTGATATAACTTCATTTTCTATGCCTATTATACTAAATATAATAAGTACAGAATAAGATACCGCCATTGCTAATATATACCTTAGCATCTGATTCTTTATCTTATCCAAGAACATTTTTTTTATGCCGTACAAGAGCAGAATGACAACTGCAAAACTTCCGTATACTATTAATCGATTCATATATTATTATCCATAATGATACATCAACTGCCGATTTCATATTATAAATTATTTATCTGTAATCAGATTCATGTACACACCCTTTTTTATATTGAGATTGACTTCTAACAGTGCCGTTTTCATAATATCCAACCATTGTACCATCTTGTAAGCCGTCAATATATTCGGTTCTACTGCCTAATACTCCGTCCTTATTATACCATTCTTCAATACCTGTAAATAATTTACCGTTATAATAAATATATCCGCTGTCATCATTACTTAGATATAAAGAATTTACTATTAACTTTTCATCCATATTCTATCTCCTTTTTTATTAGTTATTTATATTATACAAGGCTATTTCTTTTAGTCCTTTATCGAAAAGCGAGGTAAGGCATATTTCGCCTGCGATATTTTCGAGTTTGTGTTTTGACATTCCTCTTGGGAAAGCAATATCGGAATATTCGCGTGTGCCGAGTGAAAAAACTTTTTGTTTACCCTTCCAGTCATCGGTTTTAAAAAGAGGCGTCATTATCACATATTGAGAATCCGTAAAGCGTCCGTTGATACCGCGTCTTTTATCGTCTTTTTTTAGGAAGTCCGATTCGATAAGTTTTTCGATTACTTTCCCGTTTTCGGAAACTCTTGCAAGGGCATAATAATTCATTCCCCACTTATTAACCGATGTTTGGCTGTCACCCGGAATAAAGGCATAGATTTCTTTATTCGATATTTTAATACTGTCTATTTTGGGAGCTTCTTCATTTCTGCCGTCTTGATAGATAAATGCCTTTTTGTCGATTGTAGAAAAACATTTCCATTCGGCATATTTTGCAGCAGCATCAAATTCAAAAAGAGCAAAACATCTTGCGTCTCCGCAATAAAATTCATTTTCAAAGCAAACGGGAATTATTCGGCTGTCGGATATATTTTGAAAATACCTCTGTTGAGCTTTTTCCGGTACGATGTTTCGCCGTAACAGAGATTTGTTTTTTATTGGAATAATTTCAGGCGACGAATGAATACCTGAGTAATACCGCAGTTCTTTTGCCGAAATGATAAGTCCGAAACCTGCACCATATCGAAAAAGCACAGGATAATCTCTGCTTGATACCTCTTCATATTCAATCGGAATCTTTTTTATGCCGTCGGAAGAAAGCATAAGGAGGTAATATTTATCCCAATTGATATTGCCCGAAGTTAGAATTATTGCAGTACTGTTCGGCAGCAAGACAGAGCCGTGCACAAACGAATACTCACTATCCAATTCCCATTTTTTTAATAAACTTAATTTTAGGTTATTCATATTTTTTTCTCCTTATTGTTTAATTTATAGGGCACCTCTAAAAACCTATTTTTCAGTGTACTTATTTATTATTTTAGGCACTTTTTTATAAATTGTATAGTGTAAAACTTGGATTCTTTATCTTAGTTCTACATTTTCATTATCATCTTTTGCAACCTCAAGAGTTTCAAACAATATCTCATATTACCTTTTGAAGCGGATTGTTTATTCTAATTCAAAAAACCATTCTAAAAATGAATTAAAATCTTTCCATTGAGGTTGTAGTTGCCCATTTTGAAAATCAATTAACTTTTGTCCAAGTTCAAGTTCTAAAACTTCCCCTGTTTTAAGATTATAGAAAAATCCTCCCTCTGCTTCAAAGCTATCCAATGGAATATATTCTTCGGGTAAATTTAATGCTGATTGCATATTCTCTATTTGTTCAGAATATGTAGAGTTAATAGCAAACCAACAGACATTATATATATCATAAGCTTGTCCTGAAAATGTTACAGCATTTGTATAAAGATTAAATTGGGCGAAAGCCGCATCCAATTTAATACCTAAATCTAACATTACTTTTTGATAATTTGTATCTTCAGTTTCGTCGTACAACCCTGTTTCTATCAAATAATTTTTAACTTTTTCTGACAACATAATTATCTCCTTATTGTTTAATTCATAATTAAGTATTTCCAACTCCTAATTGCGAAATAATCTATTTAAGATATTTGGCTTTTTTTCCTAAAATATCCTGCCACCATTGAGGGGTAAATTCCTTACTGCGGGGATAAACACGAAATTCTTCTTTTATTTTGTCCGACTCCCTTGCTGTTTTAGATAACTGATTGTAATCATCATAGATAAAGTTTATTTTGTATGATTTATCCGGGTAAATAACCATATGGCTTTCGAGCCATGCTCCTTCTTCGGGACTTTGATTATACATTTCCTGTTTAACATCATCTATTACATCACTTTGATTTTCGTCAGGCCACATTCTCATTTCCTTTAACTTGATTGCATTCCCTTTAATATAAAAGAGAATCTCTGTAGTTGTGCCAGATAATTCCAAACAAATAGAATTATATTCTATTCTGTCAAAACTCATGTCATTCTCCTGATTATACAAATCCTCAATTGTCATATCTACAATATGTTCAAGTTTTTCTCTGATAGTATCTGATGTGTAAGACTGGTTTCGTCTGAATTCAGATGATTTTGCAGGCTTATTTGTACTAATATTTAGAACAAGTACAGCTGTATCGGGGGAAGTGTATAATTGTAAGGCCGTTTCTAAATACCAATCCCAAAACTCTTTTCTGCGAACAACATTGCCCTCTCCCACAAAAGGATTACCTCCCGAATAAGCCATTGAAGCGTAAAAATCGGGTGTCCAGTCCTGCCAATCGAAAGCATTGTCATCTTCTCCCTGATAATCCTCTATCTCCAATTCGGTACCATAGCCCAAAGTGGCACATAAAGAAAGAGCCGTCATGCCGACTAATCCCGTATCTCCCATGATAGATTCAAAATAGTTGGTATTATCATTATAGAGTGCTTCAAATTCTTTTCTGTCACACGACTGCCGGTATAAAAAAACGTCTGCTTTATTAATAATACCCGTCATTATCGGATTGTTCGGAAAATCCTTTGCCCAGACAGGATATACTTTTTTAAGGCATTCGAAATAAAGTTTACCAATAACACTTGTATCATTTATAGCATTCAATAATGATACTCTTTCCTTTAAAGGCAAATGACCCGATTTGCTATTCTTTACTATTTTGTGCAGGCTTTTAATAAGTGATTTTATTTTTTCCATAGGTTACACCTTATTTTTAGGTTGTTCATATTTTTATCTCCTTATTGTTTAATTTATAATTAAGCATTTCCAACTCCTAATTGCGAAATAATCTATTTAAGATATTTGGCTTTTTTTTCTAAAATATCCTGCCACCATTGAGGAGTAAATTCTTTACTGCGGGGAAATTTTTCAAATTCACTCACGAAACGATCAGGTTGCTGCCAATTATTCGGAAGTTCTTCTATATTATCATAATTAAACTCTATCGAATAGGTTTTGTCTTCGTTAATTTCTATTTTGGAAGTAAACCAAGCTCCTTCGCATTTATTTTGTTCATACATCATATATTTTATTTCGTTCATTAAATCAAAAGATTCTACTTTTCCTCTAATTTTACAAACTTCCCCATTTTTAGTAAAATAAGAATTTACACGAAGCCCGGTTTTCATACAATATGCTTTTATATGTATTTTACTCCAACTGTCCTGATAATCTCTACAACACGAATCAATGGTTTTATTTATCACTTCATTGAGTTTATTAAGTATGGCATCAGTTTTATAAGTTTGAGTTCTGTCAATATTTTTAGTTAACTTCTCCGATTCGATTTGTAATGGAGGTGATAAGAGCAGAGGATTATCCGGTAATCTATATAATTCCAAAACCATATCTAAATACCAATCCCAAAACTCTTTTCTGCGAACGATATTGCCCTCTCCCACAAAAGGATTACCTCCCGAATAAGCCATTGAAGCGTAAAAATCGGGTGTCCAATCCTGCCAATCGAAAGCATTGTCATCTTCTCCCTGATAATCCTCTATCTCCAATTCGGTACCATAGCCCAAAGTTGCACATAAAGAAAGAGCTGTCATGCCGGCTAATCCCGTATCGCCCGTAATAGATTCAAAATAGTTGGTATTATCATTATAGAGTGCTTCAAATTCTTTTCTGTCACACGACTGCCGGTATAAAAAAGCGTCTGCTTTATTAATAATACCCGTCATTATCGGATTGTTCGGAAAATCCTTCGCCCAGACAGGATATACTTTTTTAAGGCATTCGAAATAAAGTTTACCAATAACACTTGTATCATTTATGGCATTCAATAATGATACTCTTTCCTTTAAAGGCAAATGACCCGATTTGCTATTCTTTACTATTTTGTGCAGGCTTTTAATAAGTGATTTTATTTTTTCCATAGGTTACACCTTATTTTTAATTAGTTTTTAAAACTTTTATTCTGCAATATTAATTCCTTTTTCGATAAGTTTTTTCTTTGCTTTTTCGGAAATATAAATAACCGTGCCGTCAATAAGTTTTAAGTTTGGAAACTGTGCCAACTCTTCATCGGAAATAGATTTAATATCAAATGAATTGTCTTCGCCGTCCCACTGCGGAATAAGCTGCATATTAATTTCGTTTCCGCCGTCAAGAAAGAGCTGTGTTACCTTTGGGGCAAGTTCGGCAGGGATTTCCAATTTCTGAAACCAACTTTTTACTTCCGGTATCATTTTATCGCAGTAATCATCGGGGTCTATTTCTTTTTTTGCATAATCTTTGCAAAAATCATATACATCGAATTTCGGTTTGAGCAATTCCTGTTCGTACATCAGTTCTTGGATAATAGCAAGTTTAAAATTGAAGTTTGTAAATTTAAGGACTTCACCTTCCGCTTTCGGCAATATCCATTTACCGCTCGACACTCTCGGCGGTTTGTACCAAAAACTTATATTCCGTATAGGTTCAGGGTCGGCACGCACCAAATTGGCTATCTCATCGGTTTCGGATTTTCTTAAACGTTCCTGAAAAGGTATTGCTTTTAAAACCGAATTAATTTTACTCGACAATGAGCAATTTACTTTCCAGTTGCCGACTTTCATTTCCAAAAGTATATAAGCATCTCTCAATTCTTTTTGAGGGATAGCCTCCAAAACAGTTTTGCCGTTTATCGTAAAAGTGCCGGAAAATATCTGCTTTGGATTTGCATCGAAAAACGCAAATTTTACATTTTTCTCCCAGTCCGGGTCTTCGCATATCCTTAGCTGTATTTCTCCAATACTTCCTTTGGAAACAAAAATCTTTATTCCCAGATTATCCCAGATATATATTTCTTTTGCATCGTCTTTACTTGCTGTTCCATCAGGTGATTCGTACGATATTTTTCTGTATTCGCCGAATTTTTCCGCCAGAATATCCGTTGACATATTTTCCATAAACTCATCATTAATATACAAGCCGTTTTTAGTCAGGTTGATACAAAGTTCCTGTTGCGGCATAGACGTTTGTTTGCCTTGTTTGTTCTGTTTGTTCAATCCGAAATTTTTTAAAATATTCATATTTTTATCTACTTTATTTATTTTTCAATTAAGCAATAAGTTTTACATTTTATGAAAAGCCTTTTCTGCGGCGTAATGCAGTTTTTTCGAAACATTTTCAAATTCCGAGGACCAAATCGATTCATCGTATTTCCATTTAAGCGGTGTTTTGTAGTTTTCCCATATTATGCAAGCCTGTTTATTCACTTCCTCGATGAGGTCGGTAATTTTCAAAGCCTTGCCCGCATTGCTCATCATTATATGCCAGTTGTCCAAATCGGCAGGGTCTTCGGTATGGATAGATTTATTTCTTGGAAGGTAATACACAAAGTCGCTTGTGTCGAAAGGAAACAGGGTATGACACATAGCAATATCGTAAACATCTTGAGCTAATACGGTTGGCTGCTGCTCGTCGGAATAGCCGAAAGTGGAGACGTATAAACAGCTGCGTAAAACGCTTGCCACAGTTCTGCAAACAGGAGCAAAGGCATATTTCGACACCTTGTTTGTTATAGCTCCGTTTCGAATAAAACTGATAGCACTGTCTATTTCTTCTCTTCTTGCCTTTACGTATTTTATTCTTTTAAACCGCCAAGCAGGCATCAGCTCCAAAGAATTGTCGATGGCTCGCAAGTGCTTATCTCTTTTTTCTTCCGGCGTACCGTTAAGCTCCGCAATCCTCATAACAGCCTGCTTCCAAAACGGCATTAAGGTTTTTACCCATTCAAAATACTGCAAAAACAGGTCATCGGGCTTTTCTTTCTCTAAAATATTTCTTATCTCTGTAAGTTTTACCATTGTTTTATCTCCTTATAGTTTAATTGAACATACGTCTTCGAGAAACTTCATATTTCTTCCTTTTTTGATTAATCCGCTGTAATGCCCGAACTCGGGATAATCTTCGTATAAGCCGCTAATATCAAGCGGCTCTTTGGTTTCATAATCCATTGTTTTTTTGTTTATTTCGTCATACTTGCGGTAGGCTGCATTGCCCTCCCGGTCGAAAATAAAATTAATCCGATATTCTTCATTATCAAAAGATTTATCCCCGGGGGTATAATAATTATACCAGACTTCATTTAAAAACAACTTCTTTTTAGCTTCGATTTCGGAAAAATGATAAGTTAAATAAGCACGTCCCACCTCATCCATAAAATTGACCCCTATGAATTCATTTTTATGATTAATCTGTAAAAAAACAGCAGAGGTATCTTCTTCCAAGACGGTAACCTCATAAAGAAGACCGTCTTCGTGATTCTTCCGGGCTATATCTTCAATGGTCATCTGCCCTTTTTGAAACTTCTTAAAAAGTCTTGTTGTGTTCACTGTGTCCCAATATTCTATCGTGTCGGACTCGGTTTTAAGTATGCCTTTCCACACATTATATCTTTGATATATTATTTTTTTCATTTTTATATCTCCTTATAATTCGATTAATATTATAACATAATTTGATTAACATAATAACTATCTTTCGAAGATGGTTTCCCAGCCTGTAATTTTTCCGTTAGCTGAATATTCAAGTGTACGTCTGTCGGCTCGGGCACCCCATATCAGATTCTCCAAATGATTATCGTCAAATTCGTCTATCCACTCTCTGCACTACACGCTTTTGGCTTTGCCGACCTTTATGGCATTTGCCAATTTTGCCATCTCCATAACAAATTTTTTTATTTCCTGCTCGCCTTTTATATCTGCATAACGTTCGCTTATGTAAATATAAACTTCGATATGAGCTTTAAAATTGCTTATGTGATTATTTGACGGGTCGCCGCAACCCGGCATTTCAAAGATAAAATCGGGGTAATATCCGACTAAGGGATTCCTTATATTGACATCTTTTGATAGAGAACCGTTTACAGTGTTTCTATGAAAATAAATATATGAGTAGCGTTGCGGGAATTGCTTTAGCTGCCAGTCGCCGTAGCTAAGTCCGCACGCTTTTGCCTGATTAATATCGTCAATCTGTTCATTAAGATAGAGTGTACATATCTTTTCATTGTTTTTGCGATTCCATGTCAAAACTCCACCCAAAGGCGCATTTTTGCTGGTAATTCCGGGAATTCCGTTTTTTTCAATTTTAAGAATTCTATTTTTCATTTGCTCGGAGTGAATACTTTTACTAGGCAAACCTTTTATAAATTTATCAATGACTTCGTAGCATTTCATCCAATTATCGGGATACTCCAAGCCTTGTAACAACTCTTCGACTTTACCGAGAATACAGTAACAATGCCATATAGAATGTTTAGTTAATTCTTTCATGTTTTTATCTCCTTATAGTTTAATTGAACATACGTCTTCGAGAAACTTCATATTTCTTCCTTTTTTGATTAATCCGCTGTAATGCCCGAACTCGGGATAATCTTCGTATAAGCCGCTAATATCAAGCGGCTCTTTGGTTTCATAATCCATTGTTTTTTTGTTTATTTCGTCATACTTGCGGTAGGCTGCATTGCCCTCCCGGTCGAAAATAAAATTAATCCGATATTCTTCATTATCAAAAGATTTATCCCCGGGGGTATAATAATTATACCAGACTTCATTTAAAAACAACTTCTTTTTAGCTTCGATTTCGGAAAAATGATAAGTTAAATAAGCACGTCCCACCTCATCCATAAAATTGACCCCTATGAATTCATTTTTATGATTAATCTGTAAAAAAACAGCAGAGGTATCTTCTTCCAAGACGGTAACCTCATAAAGAAGACCGTCTTCGTGATTCTTCCGGGCTATATCTTCAATGGTCATCTGCCCTTTTTGAAACTTCTTAAAAAGTCTTGTTGTGTTCACTGTGTCCCAATATTCTATCGTGTCGGACTCGGTTTTAAGTATGCCTTTCCACACATTATATCTTTGATATATTATTTTTTTCATTTTTATATCTCCTTTTATTTAGTTTTTAATCCGTATTTATACTATACTCTTTGTTGATGTCCAATACGTAATGTCCGAGTATTGTTTTTTCGGTTAAGTCGATGATAACGATATAGTGCACATTATGCAGTTGTGTGTTGAAAATAATATGCCTGAACTTGCCGTCCTTTGTTTCATAGATAAGGTCAATATTCATTTTCCCCAGCATTCCAATCAAATTACCATTTACATATTCGTCAAATTCTTTTGAATTGAAATTTTCGGCAGAATGTGTACAATCAACAAACTCCGATGTCATCGTATTCTTATACTCTTTTTCCGTTAATAACATAAATACTTCCTTTAATCCTTGTTTAAAAATCGTACAGCCGATTTTCGAACTTTTTCTATTGCATTCACAATCCATACTTTTTATTCTTCCGGTAAAACATCGGAAAAAAAACTCTCTAACAGTTCATCTAAGGTTTTGAATTTGTTAATTATGTTATCGGTTACAGGTTTGTCTAATTCATAATAGATTTTCTCATGTAAAGAATAAACCCAAAAGCTGATATCACTGTCCCCAATAAATATATATTCTTTATTTTCTTCTATTTCGTACCAAATTTTATTTGTATCGATAAATTCACTGACATGTTGATTAACAGAAGTGACATTCGTTAAATATTCATCTACTTGATACAATATAAAACCATTATACTCAAATCCATTGATATATTTAAGAAGCTTCAAATAATCAGGCGGTAATTCATACCCGAATTCTTTTCTTACCTCTCTTTGAAACTTAAGTATTTCTTTATCAACTATGCCTGAATTTGTTTTCTCCTGATATAGCTCCATTTCTTTTTTTAGAATTTCAAGTTTTTCTTTCCACATATTAATTTCCTTATATTTTTATGTCATTCCAAAACTATGACTACTTAAATTTTTGAAAGATCTTGTTTTGTTTGCGGTTTATATTTCCCGCTTCTTTTTTGATAAAACCGTAACCGACTTGAGAATAAAAATCCGCAAGTTCCGGCGGAAGTTTACTTTGCAGTTCCGTTTCCAAAGAGGTAATTTCCCTGTCCGTTACCGGATAGAAAATTGTATCTAATCCATTATCCTGCTCTTCGTTTATAACCTTATAGGCTCCTAAAAATGTAAAATCACTCATTTGTTTTTCTTCCTTATGCTGCTATCATATCTCCTCCCAGCCGTCATTTTGCGGGTCATATTTGGCAAACTCGCCTGTATCGGTTAATTCGGAAGCTATCAGTCCTACCTCGAAAATATCATTATAGTTGAATGAAGTAGTAAAGAACAGAGCTTCTTCGGTAAGCAATGCAGTTCCATACTCTTGATGCTCGAATAACAAACCGTATTTATTTTTTTCTTGAAACACATAATCGTATTCTTCCAATCTTGCTCTTAAACTGTGATATTGTTCTTCCGTGAAAGGCACTAAGTTTTCACAATTATCAAAAAAGTTTTCATCGTTCGAATGAAGTTCTTTTTCTTTAGTTTCAATCCTGTAAAGGTTTATATCGTAACTCATATTTTTATATCCTTTTGATTTAGTTTTTAATCCAATCATACAACCGATTTTCTTTTTATATCGAAAATATCAATTGCTTCGTTTTCAAAAAGGGTTTCGAGTGCATCAGTGCCGTATTTGCTCTTGTATTCGAGTTCTTTGTCGGAAATGGGGACTAACAGAAGCGGGTATATCTTTCGATTGTCAATCTCCACACGTGAGAGCTTGTCTTCCCACAAAAACGGAGGTGTGAACATAATATGCTTCATATCGCAGCGGTAATAATCGGACACAATCGTTTCGAATACCGTACCCGGCTGACAGTTCCATTTGTTTTTTATAATAAAAAATGACGCTGTCGATAAAATATTCGGAATCTGCTCATACTCTTTATATCCTGCCATAAGGAGCTCTACCGGAATATTCGCAACAGAGCCGTCTTTTATGTTTATCGGATTCGGATAGCCTGACAAACCTATGGTAGAATAAAATTTTACCTCGCTGTCCGTAGGGTCGTCACAGCTAAGAATATCTATGCTGTGCGTTTCGTTTTCATCATAATATGCAAATACTTCGCTGTTCACACCGATTGCCTGTGAAACATAGCGAAAATATTTTTTGTCTATCTCGGTTACTTCTTTCATTTTCTTTTCTCCTTATTTTTTATTATATTGTTAAATTTATATTCTCTTCAATCCGCCAAGGCGAATGTATGTTTTCACGCACGGCAGACTCTATTGCATGTTTTACGTGCCCGATAATTTTTAAAATATTCATAATATATTTTCTTATTACTGTATTGAATTTAATTTTTATAAAGTCGCTTCCGCAAATTCATGTATGTGTTCCAAAACATAATTGTTTATTTTTTTAGTATCCCCGTCCATTATCTTATAAAACTCATCTTCAAAGGGTTCAAAATCAGTAATTTCAGAGTATAAGTTTGAAAAATCCGTCATTGACACTTCCGTTTCCAATCGCTCTTTGTATTTATCGTATATCGGTTTTGCCCTTTTTACTATAGAAGCGGTTTTTTCCGCTCCCCACAATTTAACGGTTTCGGCAAATGGACTGCTAAAAATATAAGCTCCGTATCCGTTTTGAATGAGCTGAATAAAACCGCCGTTACATACTTCTCCGTATAGGTAATTAAATGCAAGAAGTGTATGCTGCGAAGGATTAAACTCTCTTATGATATTTTCATCGCTGTTTATCATTTTGACATACTCATCGATAAATAAAAATAAGAGCTCCCACATGTCATCTGACATTTTTGCTTTTTCAATTACTTTGGTTTTGATTTTAGGTAAATTATTCATATATCGGTACCCTTTAAAATTTTATTTTAGATAAAAATAAATCTATTAATCATTATACCTCGCTTTATTTAAATTGTCCATATTTTACAATACAAATTGATGAATATACATATTGTATTGATTAACATACCGCAGCTTAAGGTTTACATCATTTTAAATAAAAAGTATTTGAAGATTTTATAGTATTGTGATATTATTATATTGAAAAATATAAGCGGGGAATACTATGAAAGAATTTTTAGTAAAAAAATGCAAGGCCTATATGCGCTACCATGATTTTAACGGTGAAGGCATACCGATATTGTTTATTCACGGATTGGGCTGTGCAGGTTCATTTGAATATCCTGAAGTAATCGGAACATCTCATTTAAAACACCGCAGGTGTATACTGCCGGATTTACTAGGAGCGGGATACAGCGACAAACCTGTCGATTTTGAATACACCGTTACGGCTCATGCCGAATATTTAAAAGATTTTATAACAGAACTCGGAATTAAAAAGCTGATTATTTTCGGACACAGTCTCGGCGGCGCCGTTGCAATAGAACTGGCTTCGCTGTGCGGCTCTCTTGCGGCACAGCTTATCCTCTCCGAATCGAATTTGGACGCAAGTAAAAAGGGTGCGGTCAGTTACAGTATTGCCCGATATTCGGAAAAAGATTTTATTTCAGGCGGTTTTGAAAAACTTATACATAAAAGTAAAAGCGCCGGAAATACATTATGGGCGGCAAGTCTTTCACATTGGCTGCCGCTTGCCGCATACAGACTGTCAAAACATGCAGCGGCCGGAGGAACTCCGTCATGGAGAACCGTGTTGTACGATTTGCAGATTCCTAAAAGTTTTATCTTCGGCGAATATTCTCTTCCCGATGACAACTATGCGGTATTAAAAGAAAAGGGATTTCATATGGAAACGGTTGAGCGGGCTGGACATTCAATGGCATGGGAAAACCCCGCAGGCTTAGCCGCCGCTATTGCCGCCTGCATTACAGTATAACCCGTCATTACTGTTTTGGAAATTTGTTATTTGTTGAAATATAACAAAATATTATGTATACTGTTTCAATATATGCATAAAGAGGCTTTTTTGAGATATGGTAATCCTTTTCAATAATAAGCCGGCAAAAGAATTGTACACGCAGTACAAAATGATATAAAAAAATAAAATGTATAAAATCCGTTAATGAGAATTAAAATTGTGCGAGGAGAGATTATGAAAAAAATAATTACAAAAGCCGTATGTATAAAGAATATTATAACATGGACAGTTATTTCGCTTTTATGCGTACTTGTTTTGATTGTTTTTGTAAAAAAACTTATAGAAGGTTTAACGAATAATACGGAACTTTTTATACCCGGTATATCGCTCTTATTTGCCGTTGCCATACTTTTTTTGATATTCGGCATAACACGCATTATAAAATATATAAGACTGATAAAATAAATTGCCGAAGCTATATCTAAAAAAGCGGGGCTTTTTTATTTGCCGGCTTTTAAGAGAGCATTTTTGTTTTATTCCGTTTTCACAGTTAATGCATGAAGCTGAATGTAAAGCGCTCATAAAACCGACATCACAGTAAGCGGTGTTTCATGTACAATGTCCGCAGAGAAAAAATATGTCCTTCTGTAAATTGTAAGAGGTATTGCCCAAAAAAAACATTTTTATGAAATTCCTATATACATTTGATTGGTTGTTTTATAGCCAAACATCCGTCTAGGATAATTATTTATACACTCCTCTATACCTTTTATTTCCAGTTCATCATATTTATCTATGTCTACACCTTTCGGTATAAAGCGTCTAATAAGTTTATTTGCGTTCTCATTACTTCCCCTTTCCCATGAACTATAAGGATGAGCATAATACCAAGTAGTTCTTTTTTCTCCTTTTTTTAAGCAAGAGGCTTCAAGGCCTTCTTGGTCTAAAAATTCAGGTCCGTTATCCGCAGGTTATGCTTTTAAATATTTGTTTAAACTCATCTTTATATTTCATTTCAAGCATATCTAAATTTTTTTTAATGCTCTGCTGTTTCTTGTCAGGGATTTTAAATATTAATTCTTTTCTCATAACCCTTTCAGTCATAACCTGTAAGCAACATCTTCCTTTGCCTACCACCAAATCCATTTCCCAATGACCTTTTTCTTTTCTGTTATTTATATGTTCTGCTCTTTGCTCAATACTACCGTCCTTTTATGTTGTTTTTATCAACTTTGTTTATTTTTTTATGTTTTTGTTTAAGTTTATTGCGTTTTACAGGCAAATCTTTGTTTGTAAATCCGGAAAAATCCCCTCTGTCTATCATGTTGTACACGGTTTTAGTGCATATCATAACCGGAAAATGTAAGCCTAGCTGTTTTATTTGCCCTATTGCGGCATCAGGAGAAAATTTATTATCCGCTATGCAGTTTTCCAAATACCGTAAAAGCTTTTTATCCTTGCCTATTTTTAAATCCCGGCCTTTTAGTAACTTCATTTTATCGGCTCTTTGTTGTCCTTTTTTTGCCGAATAACTTATTTTTTCAATATAGTCAGGGACTTGAGGATTACGGCTTATATATGGATTCTCTATTACTTTTATCACCGTTGCTCTTTTTATTTCTCTGTCTATTGTCCTTCTATCCCTATTTAAAGACTTTGCGATTTGTTTTGCTTTATGGCCGGTTTTAAATAATACTTCAATCACATATCTTTCTTTTTCATTAAGGTGTTTCCATTTTCTTCTTTTTATGGTATTATTATTGCGGTTCATCTGTTCCCCATTATTTTTGTTTTTCATAATTTCATTATAATGTTTTTTTTGGTTCAGATGAACCTTTTTTATTTATTTTTTGGGCAATTTATTTTACACCTTACCTACTATTTCTACTATCGAGTGAAGTGAGTTCTGCTAACATTCGCTTAACCTGCATTTGCGGGCTCCTCCGCAATGTCAGCATTGAAGCGGGTGTTAGACGATTTTATTTTAACCATATCGTACCGTGTGTCGGTACTGAAAATTTAAACTAAGCCTTGACTGTGTAATTTTTAATTATTTATCTGGAGGTCCAATCTGATTTGGATATTTTTTTTGTAATAAATATTCAGTTTCTTTTATTTTTTTTTCAAGTTCTAAAGAAGGATTTTTTAAATACTTAATTTGTAATTCATCTAATCTATCCAATAATATTACATATTCAAAAGATACTTCATTAGCTAATTTAATTTGTTGAACTACTTTTGGAATTAATAAAGGATTTGTAATGACTAAAAGCAATATAACTAAAACAAATAAAAAAAGTACATCTATTATCAGTTTAAAACTTCTCCTCACTACAAATCCTATCTAATCTTAATTTAAGAATTAAAGTTGCGGAACATAAACATTCTCTACGAATGCATTATGATAATACGACTCCCCATTCTCAAAAGCTGTCGCTTGGTAATCATAGTATGTATTCCCAGTTACATAATAATCTCTGTAATATTCATCATCATTTTGAGTCGGAGTTACACTTCCTCGATAATAATAAGAATTTGAATATGTTCTGTTTCTTCTGTATATTTTGTATATCTCTGCAGGGATATACGACTCTGTCCACCAAACTGTCACAAAATCAAAAGAGCCGACAGCTCTAACAGAGTCTCTCCATGTACTTGATGAATAAGTAGAACGAGCTGAATGAGTGCTACTATTATCCGAATTTGATGAAGTAATTACCCAATCGGGAAATTCTCTTAATCCGTAAGCCTCAAGTTCATTTATCTTACTTTTTAACTCATCTGAAGGATTGCTTTTATATTCCAATTGATAATTTTCTAATTCAGCAAGGAACATTACATACTCCTGCGATGTTTCAGAAATTAATTTGTTTTTTTGTACCTCTCTTAGATTTTCAATTTCTTCTGTCGAAAAAGAAGTGATTGTTTTTGATCCTGTCAATTTCAATTGTGAACACCCAAAAGAAATGGCTATTAATAAACAAATAATAAAAACTGATAAATATCTTCTCATAAAATATCTCCTTATATTATCTATAATAATAACATATTATTAAAAAGTCAAGACTTGCTTAATAATATTTTTTGTTAAAAGCAATTATTTTGCTATTTTCATAAGAAAAATTAGCAAAAATTTATTTAAACCTTTTTTTACCTAACAAGATAATATAGGATCTATAACAATGTATCAATACCTCTTGTTAATTTACAAAAAGATATCTTATTTTTCAAAGTTGCAGTTTAAAGTGCCTTTAAAGAAATTATTAACCTGCCGTAAATTCAAAAACTGCATCGCAAAGATCAAAGGACTTTTTTCTATGCGTTACAAAAAGAATAATTGTATTCTTAAACAATTTCTTTAAAAGTTCAATCGCAGAGGTTTCTCTTTTTTCATCAAGACCGGAAAGCGCTTCATCTAAAATAATTATTTTAGGTTCTTCTTCAAGTGCTAAAAGTCTCAATAAAACTATACGCTGTCTTTGCCCGAGTGAAATATTCGCCCCTTCCGTTTCTAAATTTGTTTGAAGTGAAATATCATCGCTTTTATCAAAAATTGAATTAAAAACTTCTTCCGTAATATGTGAGGTATCTGAAAGCTCTATATTTTCTTTTACCGTACCTTGAAAAATAAAAGATTCTGCACTTACATAAAAAATTTTTCCGTTAAGCGAATCAGTGTCAAAAGTTTTTATTCTTTTTCCGCCTACCGAAACATCTGCCGTATCGGAATAGAGCAAACCTGAAAGAATTTTTAAAGCGGTGCTTTTGCCTAAACCGGATGGGGCGGAAATTCCGTAAAAACCGGGGGTAGAAATATTTAAATTTGCTTTAACATTTATATCTTTGTTTTCAAATTTATGCTTTACCTCGTGCAGCAAAATGTCTGAAAAATTATTACAGTTTTCGTTTCCTGATAAGACAACGGCAAAATCTTTTTTTATTTCGTCTATCAATTTCTTTTTTTCACCGGCATTTAAAACCCCAATGCGTAAATCTGCAAGATTTTGTGCCGGTTCTACAAAATATCCGACATACATATAAAAAGAAATAACGGTACCTAAACTTATTTTTCCGTTTTGCATAAAAATAAAACCGGTAACCAATATTATAAGAGGCAAAGCCTGAAACATAAATCCGTTTATATTTCTATACATCCGTTGATAAAATTCTTCCGTTTTTTCTACTTTTAACATATTACGCCTAATTTCTTTTAACGAAGAATTTATTTTATTTTCCGCACGGAAAATTTTTATATCGGAAAAACCGTTTAAGGCTTCACTTAAACGAAGTAAAAATTTTTCCATAACTAATGATTTTTCTTTGGAACATTTAATAATATTTTTTCTTACTAAACAACCTACTGCGTATACCGCAGGAATAAATAAGGATGTTAAAATTAAAAGATACACATTTAAATATAAAAGTACGCAAAAAGCTACAACAAACATTATAATGTTTTCTATAAGCATTACAGGCGTTGTCCCGTAAAGACTGCCTAATTTATACGGCTCATGCGCTATACGGTTTAGCAATTTTTCGTTATTAAAAGTTCCCGATAAATTCGATTTTGAATTCAAAAACTCATCAAAAAGAATTTCCGTTTCCGCTTCTGCAACTATTTTTTCAGTTATATTAAAATAATAGTTCCAAATGAAATTAAAAAAACCTTGAACGAATATAATAACAAAGCAAATAATGATAGCCTTATGTATTTCAGGTGAAGCCTCGCTGTTTAAATTATCAATTATTTTTCCAAGTAAGAGCGGAATTGCAGTAGAACAGGTAAGAGGAATAATAGAAAGTAAAATAACTTTTAAGTGAAGTTTAAAGTAGCGCTTTTGATATGTCATAAATTGCTCCTTTTTGTTGTATATCGGTAAAAGCTGTTGTAAAACTGGTAACAAATGATTCATAGCCGTCAAATACATTAATTTCCGTGTAAGGAGAAAAAAGGACTTCCGCAAAAATATCAGACTTATTTTTAGAAGAATTGTTATAAAGGAAAACTAAAATAGCTTTTATAAGATTATCCTCAATTTCATATATATTATCCAGTTTTACATCAAATAAATACATTGTGGAAGTGTTCTTGTATAGAATAACATTTTCAAGAATAACATTTTCAGGAATTCCATATTCATCATTAAGGCATTCTGATTTAAATTTTTGTATCCATTCCGTAAATATTTTTTGTTTCATTTCCAAACAGTATATATATGCTTTATCTGCATCCGTATTTTTTAGTACTACCATACATGGATAGCATATTTTTTTATGATATGGATAACCAATACAAGCCTTAGCCTTAATAGTCTCATCGGCATATACAAACGAAAATGCCTTGAACAAATCCGATGTGATACATTTATCCAAAGAAGTTTTATTCACATATAGTTCGTGGATTTTTAAATTTTTATAAATATCTTTATTAAGATTGGTAGGGAGAGCTCTATCACAAGGATAAAATCTTCCGCTCCAGTCAATATATGCAAAAGTTAAGTCTGCCCCGCAAAAATGTTCTGCAAGATATAACTTAAAACCATAAGTAATATTTACATACTGTACAATAAATGGAAATGTAAATTTTGGCTTTATTATTAGCGATACTTCTTGCTGAATTTGACCTAGCTTTTTTAGAATTTCAATTATTTCATCAAGTGTGAAAGTCTTCTCATTCGTATCAAATTTTACTAATTCTAATCCATGCCAATAGTCTATACCAATCCCATCTAATACATAAAGTAACTCATAAATATCTTCGGTATTTTCTCCTGTCAATACAGTATTTACACCTACAGTGAGCTGGACATTTTTCTGTTTTTTTAACTTAATTAAAGTATTTAAATTATCTATGATAATATTAAAAATATTAACCGCACGAATTTTATTATGTAATTTTTCTAATCCATCTAAGCTTATAATAATATCATCTACGCAATTTACATTTAAAATTCGCTTTATGTTTGCTTCCGATAGCATAACACCGTTTGTGTTTATTCCTACTTTTATTCCTTTAGAACCTATATAATCCAGTAAATCAAAAATTCTATCACTGTATAAAGGCTCGCCGCCTAATAGCTGTATTCTTTTTACGCCAGACCCAGCAAGTTCATCGACACCCTTCTTTTTTTCTTCATACGTCAACTCTACTAGACTAGCAAGTTTGCGTTCTTTTGCATTAAAACAAAAATAACAACCCAAAAAACAGCGTTTGGTTATATCCCCTTTTACATTTCTTAAGAACATATTTGCATACTCCACACATTAGTACAAAAATGAGGCGGATAAATAAATCTATCCGCATACGCGTCTAACAATTATTACAGCCATTTTCACCGCTGTTACAATTGTCATGCCTCTTATTGGCAGGGACAATAAATTTGTCTTTTACATCTTTCATAGCATGCCTCCTTATAAAATAAGGTAACACAAAAAAAATTAGCTGTCAAGTCTGTACATAAAAAAATTAAAATTTCAATGAGCCAATATTGCTTTGATTGGTTCCGTACCTGCCTGCCCCCCTTATCCCGTCGGATAAGAGTACTACATCTCCCCGCAAGTAAAAACATATCATCTTACACGTTAAAATTAAGCGACGCTATTTTAGGAGCTTAAAATCAGTCTTTTTTTAAAAGTGCTGCCAGATGAGCGGCATAGTTTTTTACCGCACGGCGGCCGGCCGGTGTTGCCTCATATAAAGTCATCGGTTTACGGTTTACGAATTTCTTCTCCGAAGTGATATAGCCGGCTTCTTCAAGTTTTTTACAGTGAACGGCTAAATTCCCGTCCGTAGCTCGTACTTTTTCCCGCAATACGGTAAACTCCGCTTTTTCACACCCGAGTAAAACGGACATAATTGCAAGACGAAGCCTGGAAGATAAAAGTTCGTCAAACAAACCGTGGTCAAAATTTTTTTCTTCTTGTTTAAGGCTGCCCATTTGCTGCTCTTTTCTTTTTTTGCGTACCCAATAAAACGGCAAAAGCGGGAACTGCAAACAGTAAAAAAGTCGCCGCTGCGATAATCAGCGTCGCATTGCGGGCATTTACAAAAAGGCAGCATACCGCACTTACCGTCCAGCCGCTGCCGATAGCATACAATAGCAGCCTGCCTTTTTTTTGTATAATTGTTCCGCTCGTGATACAAGCTACTGCAAGCAGGATACCGATAATAAAAAATGCCGCCGTAAAGGTAAGCGTACCGATTGTCGCAAAGACAAAACTCAATACTATCACGGCCCCTGTGCTTCCCCATAATGCCGCAAAAATACGGTCGCTTGCCCGTTGTATTTTTTCGGCGGATATGCTTCGATGATAAAAAATCAAAAAAAGCTGACAACTTCCTATCAGTGTGAACCACAGTATCCAAATAAACCGCCCCAGTCCGATAGAGCCTAGATAATAGCTTAAGGCAGTGCCTGCCGGCACCGCCAAACCGTACACTAAAAAAGGTACAATCATCGCTTCTATGCCGGCTTGTGCATCCTCTGCCAAGTCGGCTATCAAGGATAAGCGTTTTTGAATTTCGGAGTCTTTCATTATAGGTATCAGTTTTCTCCCGATTTTTGTGTTAACGGAATACAATACCGGAACCCGGTTTTTACGGTAAAACCGTTTACATCAAGCCGCTTGCTTGCAGCAAATCCGCTGCCGCCCAATTCAATGAAATAAGATGAGCCTACCGGAAGTGCCGCCATATAAAATTCAAAACCGAAAAAGCCTGCGCCGCCGAACATAACGGGTTTTTCTCCTGCTGAAGCCGGAAACAGGAAAATCGGTCCGCCGCCGCCGTAAAGACGGATATTTGCCGTTTTCATTAAAGTCCCGCCCAGAAAATAAAAATCAAGGCTGTAATACGGCTTCCAAGCGTCGGTTTTACGAAAGAAAATACCCCCTCCGGTTTTAAATGAAAACGAATTCTTAAAAAACCACGGAGCCGTTATTTCCGCCGTAATACCGAAATCGCTCCTGCCGTTTGCGTTAAGAGCAAACCCGAGTCCGATTCCCTTAGCGTCTTCCGGCATTGCGGTTTGTGCATATAAGCCGATTGTACATGCAAATAATAATGTGATACAAATCTTTTTCATAAATATATCTCCTGTAAAAAATTTCGGTAAGATGTTTTAATCTACATCCTGCTTAAGATAAGTGTAACACATTAACTTTATTTTGTAAAGTACTTTGTTATGAAAATACCCTGTTTTCGTATAATATGATGTATAATAATTATTATTTTTCATATCGCACATATAATAAGCGAGGTTTTCAAAATAGTTTTTCAAGCAAAATCAGGCGGTTACCTTCGGCTGTGCAATGGCGACAGTGTTTTTAGACAATGCTATCTGCATTGTCTAAAATAAGCCTCCCTATAAATTCTGTAACCGCAAGAATTTTCAAATTCTGAGGATTGCAGAATTTCCGCCGTTTTGCAACGCAGTGAAAAACGGCATACAATCATGACGTTTGCCGAAAGGCAAACTCGACAGCGTTTTTAGACAATGCTATCTGCATTGTCTAAAATAAGCGTTCACTTTTACTTTAAAATCCCTTCTACAAACTTCTTGATATCCGCACCGCTTCCGCGGGTAAAATCCTTACCGCCTTTGAATTCAGCCCCTTTTGCATACGTTGCCAAATCGGCTCCGCTTTTGCCGAGACCGCTTCCGCCGCTTGTACAAAGGGTGATAAGGCGTTTTCCGCTCCAGTTCAGGCTTTCTACAAATGTGTACACGATTTTGGGAGCATACCCCCACCATATCGGGTAACAGAGGATAACGGTGTCGTAGTCCGTCAAATCAATTTTGTCGGCGATTGCGGGGCGGCTTTTCGGGTCGTTATGTTCAACTGTTGCAAGTGATTTTTTGTCGCGCCAATTTAAATCCGCCTGCGTGTATGTATGTACCGGCTTAATCTCGAAGATGTCCGCCTTTAAGGCTTCCGCCGCCGCCTTTGCAGTCTTTGCCGTTGTTCCGGTCGCACTGAAATACACAACCGCCGTTTTAGCAAAAAGTCCTGTCATACAAAAAACTCCCAGTAAAAGTGTGGTAAAAAGTTTTTTCATAAAAATATCTCCTATAAAAACTTTTTGCGGAACATTGCAGTTTCCGAAAAAAGTTTTTTTCCAGCACTTTTGCACAAAAGCAAAAAAGTGCAAATAATAAGTGATGTTTGCCGAAAGGCAAACCCATGTAGATAAGCGGCGAGGCGCCATGCGTGCCGAACCGTTTATCGTATCTCTTTGTTTTATTTCAAAACAGCGAATACCGCTGTTATATCACCGGTGCCTAAAATCTTTTTCAGTTCAGCCTGCGTTACTCCGTCCACCTTACCGAGCAGGGTAAAATCCCAGCTATTTACATCGTAGTAAATGGTAATTTTATTCCCCTGATACAAAATGATATCGCCCACACTTGTTGTAATTTGCGTGTCATTACGCGGCAACGATTTCGGCAATAGTCCGACTTTTTCAAAATTACCGTAGTCCTGCATTTTGACCGTAATCGCATTTTTTTTCAAAAGCTCGTAAAATGCGGCTGCCGAAGAATTGTCGGAAAGTGCAGCGGTAAGCGTATGCTTTCCGCTTTCGCTTGTGATTGTAATTGAGATTTTCATATCGTTTACTCCTTGCGTAGAAGCGGCGGATTTAACGGATTTAAATGCCTCATCGATTTTTGTAGCAAGCGCACATGCCGCCGAAAGACAGAAAAAAAATGCAGCCAATATAATAAAAAATTTTTTCATAAAAATATCTCCGTGTTCAATGTATTGACATCAAAAGCTACATCTTTCCCCCGAAAACGGGGAAAAATCCGAACTCTCCGTAATCCTTGATTTTTTCAATATGCTGCAACATCTCCATATCGTCGGCGCTGATTTCAAAATCAACATCGATATTTTCTTTAAGATGATTTTCGCTGCTTGCCTTAGGTATGCTGATAAGACCAAGCTGAATTGTGTATCGAATACAAAGCCGGGCTGCACTCACGCCGTATTTTTTTGCCGTTTCGTTAATCACAGGATTTTTAAGGGCTTCGCCGTGAGCCACCGGCGAGTATGCTTCAACTGCAATTCCGTGCGACCGACAAAATTGAATAAGTTCAAGCGGTGTGTTGGAAATATGACACAAAATTTGGTTTACCATAGGTTTTACGCGGCAGGCAGCCAAAATATTTTCAATATCGCTTTGCAAAAAGTTTGAAACACCTATTGCACGAAGTTTCCCGGCCGACAACGCATATTCCAATGCACGCCAAACCGCGCGGTTTTCTTTTAAATAGCGGTTGGCGCTTCGGTTTACCTCTTTCCACGGTTGGGGACTGTGGATTATCATCATATCAAGGTATTCCATCTGCATTTTGGAAAGGGTTTCGTCGATTGAACGAGCCGCCTCATCATACGTTTTCCATTCCGCAGCAACTTTTGAAGTTACAAAAAGTTCAGAGCGTGCAACGCCGCACTCGCGGATTCCTTTTCCGACTCCGCTTTCGTTTGCATAAGCCTGTGCCGTATCTATGTGGCGGTATCCAAGCCTGACTGCGTTTTTCACAACCTCCGAAACCTTGCCGTCATCAATGCACCAGGTTCCAAGTGCCGGCTGCGGAATTGTTACACCATTCGATAAGGTCAATGTGTTTTCTTTCATTGTATCCCCCCTCTCTCAAAAATAAGCAACGTTTTGTCGCTAAAACAGAATATAACATAATATTAGTTACAAGTCAATAGTAAAATGCAATTTTATTAACACTTTGCCGCTTATTGTAAAAATAATAAAATTATCGTATAGTGTACGCATGGCAAATTATATCCGAGCCCGAAGCGGCGAGCACAAAGAAGAACGCCTTAATCAGATAAAGGCGGCAACGGCGAGTCTTTTTGAAAGTATACCCTATGCTGAACTGACACTTACTACAATCGCCGAAAAACTTGGCTGCTCGCGTGCAAATCTTTATAAATATATTTCTACAAAAGAAGAAATTATTTTGGAAATTGCAAGCGATAAAATGACAGCCTATTACAATTCGCTGCTTTCCGCCTTTCCGGAAGGAAATAATTTTTCAGTCGAAGTGATTTCGGAGGTATGGGCAGGAATCCTAAACGCAAACCAAGATTATATGCGCTATGTTTCGTACTTAAATCCCGTTATTGAAACGAATGTTACGGTTGAGCGGCTTTCCGTTTTTAAGAAAAGCTATTATGAAAAGGCAAATGCACTGTGCGATAGGCTTTCTGCCATGCTAAATGTTGCTTTTGAAAGAGCTTATAAAATACAACTGGACGTTTTATTTTTTGCTTCAAGCAATGCAATTTGCTGTTATAAAAATCCGCTTGTGCAGGAAGCCTTAAAACTTATAGAAATAACTCCGCCTAAAATGGACTTTTACAAAGATATGAAAGAATTTGTTCTTATGCGGATTCAATGGGAAAAAAGTTTTTCCGCGCCCTTGCTGTCCGGTAAGCTTTCAGGATAGCATTTGTTTAACCTGCAAATCGGCTTGCTCCGCTGTCGGTTTTGAAAACTTTTCGGCTTTGAATCGGGGTGTTAGATGAAATTCCTCGACTTAATTTGATACATTAACTCAGGAATTGATTCCGATGCAATCAGCCAAATTCGATCCGTTAAGATTTCTCCATAATCATGAACAATTTTGTTTCTTAACCCAATAATTTTTGTCCAAGGAATATCCGGATTTTCTTGCATAAAATCTTTGGAAAGATGATTCGCTGCTTCTCCAATTATTTGTATTAATCTTTCAATCGCTAATCTTTTTATACGATTATTTACAAAACTATTATGATTTTCGTCTTTTATAATATCAATCACTTCTTGTGAATACTTTAATATATCGTAAATATAACTTTTATCACGCTCATTATGAAACATAAAGAGGCTCCCTAGAATTCATTATTGCTTCTCTTCTATATGGATTTACTAAAGCATCAGGTTCCACAATATCAACATTTCTTTTTGTAATATTCTGAAGATAGTCTTGTATATCAAGTATATCAAAAAGTGATATTTTTTCAGAATTTCTAAACTCTATAAGAAAATCAACATCGCTTTCACTCGTACAATCATTTCGTATTGAAGAGCCAAATACAGATATTTCTTTAATATTATACTTAGAAATTATATATTCTAAATCTTTGTGAGTTACATAGATTCCATTGTTTGAAAGCTTTTCAAATACTGTCATTTTCTTTCCCTTTTAACTATACCACATCTTTATCAAAATCGCAAGATGAAGTTAATTTCTTACTATAGTTACAGAGCCGAACAAGTCCCTGCCCAACCTTCAGGATAGCGGGGTTCAATTTTGTTTATTATTTGTGTTACAACCCATTTGGAAAGAGACATCCTGTCTGCACGCGCTTCATGTTCAACTTTTGAAATTTGCTCTTGCGTTAAATATAATGATAATTGCGGCATAATGTACCTCCCAGTATTTTTTATCTTTTTACAATAAGGGTTGCGTAAACCGCCGTCGGCTTTGAAGCGGGGGGTGCATTTTACCGAGCGTAAGCTCACGGAGTCTATACGCTTTTTCAGTATACACCGCTCCGCTTCTTTTACCGAACATTAAACCTTTTACTAAACATCACACCTTAAACTTTCCGACTTCCCGTGCCAAAGACTCAATGCTCTGTTTGTTCTTTTGGGTAATTTCGTTTACCTCTTGCACGGCATTATTTATCTGCACGGCACCGGAAGCCATTTCGTTCATGCTGTCGGTTATCGTGCGGGTTAAATTGTCGAGTTTGTTCATTTCTTCGGCGACGCCTTCACCGCCTTTAAGCATTTCGGCGGAGCCGGCTTTTACTTCTACAGTTACTTCGTTAATGTTTTTAATAGCGGATAACACTTCACGACTTCCGTTTTCCTGTTCGCTCATTGCTTCCATAATGCGGTTACTCATCTCTTTTACTTTTTCGGCGAGGGAGTATATTGCATTGAACTTTTCTTCTACGGTTTTGGAAGAAGCGGAAAGCGTTTCGATTTCGCCCGATAAGGTCTTTAATGTTGCAGTAATGGTTTTGCCCTGTACGGAAGACTCTTCCGCAAGTTTACGTATTTCGTCGGCGACGACGGCAAAACCTTTTCCGGCATCTCCTGCATGAGCGGCTTCGATGGCGGCGTTCATAGCTAAAAGGTTTGTTTGGCTTGCAATGTGCTGAATAACGGAGCTTGCCTCTAAAAGTCCGCCCGATTCTTCGGCAATTTTTTGCGTTACGCTGTTGGAAGAAGAAAGCGTTTCTTTACCGTCGGCGGTAGCTCTTGCCAAATCTCCGATAACCTCATTACTTTTGCCTAAGGTCTGCGTAATCGAAGCGATGTTTGCAACCATTTCTTCTACGGAAGAAGAAGACTGCGCAACGCTTGCCGCTTGCGTTTCGATACTGCCGTTTAAGTTTTTTATGGTGCGGATAATTTCTTCAATCGTGGCGGCGGTTTCGGTTACACTTGCCGCCTGCGTCATCGTCTGCTGTTTAACGCCGTCGATGTTTGCGCTGATTTGATTAACCGCGCTTGCCGTTTCGGTCATGTTTGAAGAAAGCTCGGTGCCGATTTCCTGCATATTTTCCGTATTGCTGCCGACGGATTTTATTGACTTTCCTATTTTTTCGATGGTTTGGTTAAAATATTCGGAAAGGTCTGTTACCTCGTCGTTTCCCTGTAAGGGCAGGCGTACCGTTAAATCGCCCTCGCCTTGCGAAATATCTTTTAAGGCGGTTACGACTTTTTCAACCGGTTGAACCATTTTGCGGGCGGTAAAAAACACAATCACTAAGGCGGAAAGCAAAATAACAAGCCCGATGGTAATCATCGATGTGCGTAAGGCATCTATCGTGCCCATAAATTCGTCAACCGGGGCTTTAATAACTACCGTCCAATCGGTGATTTTTATTGTAGCATACGAAGCAATTTTTTTTATACCCTTGTACTCATAAAACCCGACGGAAGACTTATTTGTTTCCATTGCCATTTTTTCAAATGCGGCAAGAGAAATAAGCGTGCTATCGATTTTTACCAGTTCGGCTATATTTTCCGCTTCCTTTACTCTGTCAAAGTCTTTAGAAGCAACGGTGGTTCCTGTTAAACCGAGTACATAGCAGTACCCCGTTTTTCCTACAACAATGTCTTTAATTAATTGCGTAAGTGATTCGGCTTTTGTCGCAGCCAATATCACGTTCACAACGGTGCGGGTGTCATCATATACCGGTACGGCAAACACAATGGCAAGGGTTCCGTCCAAGCGCGATACAAGAGGCTCAGAAATAAAATCTTTGCCGGATACGGCGGCTTTATAAAAGTCTCTGTCGCCTACAAACGAAGTTTTCCCACCCTCCATATAGCGTGTGCCGTTTGTATCGCAAATATCCAAACGGTGAAACAAGCTGTTAAATGCAGCTTCTTTTTTTAAATATGCTGTCTTTTCCGAATATGGAATTTCCCGATTGCGTAGAACAGGCGAACGTGCAATGCCTTCAAGGAATTGAAGTATGGCTAAGGCAGAGCCGTCAATAATTTCCGCAGTATCGACGGCTTTGTCGATTAAATGCATCTCTACTTTTTCGGTAACGGCTCTGCGTGAGGTACGTACCGCTAACAAGATTTCAATTGTACTGGCAACAACAACCAATAAACCGAAAATAATCAGTAATTTTAATTTGATTGAAAAGCGTTTTCCATTTTTTTTATTTATCTGCATGTGTCGGGGTATTATAGCGTTTTTTCCATTTTGTCAAGCTCCTTTTTGACGGAAAAATTTTATTTTTGTTTCGTATTGATTATCGATAGTATATATCATTTTATTATACTTGTCCAGCAGGTTCGGTATATATAATTTTACTTGGCTTACCTACACAAACGGTGTCAATTCATCAGTATTTTAAACAGCAAATCGGCTTGACCGGCTTTCGGTTTTGAAAACTTTGTTGTACGTTAATCGTTCGTAACTTATATATCCGATTCTTTAATAATTTCCGGCGTTCTCTGTGATGCCAACATATCCTTTTTCATTTCAAACAAGGTGTTTTTATCTATCCATTTGTAGCCGATAGTTTCTCCTTCTTGTAAAATGACGGCATTTTTTTTTAAATCGGTACAGTGTAAATATATCACATAAAGTGTCTGATAACCTTCGTGTACAATTCTTTTGATTTCTATTAGGTCATTAGAAATAATACCTGTTTCTTCTTTTAATTCCCTGCTTGCGCATTCTATTGCAGTTTCTCCCGATAATGCGGAGCCTCCAGCTGTCAATTCCCACATTCCGCCATAATGTTTTTGTAAATCTCTTTGCATAAGAAGATATGTTCCGTCATTATGTTTGACTATTATCTCGCACGATAAATGGTACAAACCTTTTGGGATAGTTTTTCCTCGTATCAATTTTTTATTCTCAATTTTGCGAAAATTTTTATCATACGCATCCCATATTTCAACCATTGATAACTCCTTTATATCTTCCTGAATTTCTGTTTATTTAAACGACTGTTTTCCAAACAATAAAGTTGTGTTCTTTCATTCAGCAGACTTTTTGTGCTGTGAGTATAGTATTTGCTTAACCGCAAGCAAGCGCAATCCCGTTTGTCAGCATTAAAGCGGGCGTTATATAAAAATATTAACTGCCTACTTTTCCAGTTGTCTATCTTGAAAATATAAAACAATTATTTTATTGTTATATTTTATAGGATAAAACATTTCATAATTTCCATCATATGCGCTGAATTTCTTTTCTAAGAAATTATTTTGAAACACTTTTTCTAAATACTCTCGTTGTTTTATATCACTCTGAAATACAAAATCGACTTTATCGGGTTTACTGTCATTTTTTATGTAATAATAATTATCAAACATCAAAAATACCGGAACACCGTCGATTGAATCATTAACAAGTATTGAGATGTTTTCATAGTTTCTGTCCAGTTTTGATAATAACTTAAGTTTTGCGGACGTATTATTAATCCATTCTTTCGAGAATTCATAATTTATGATTTCATCAATAACATTTTTATTGCTAACAACTATTGATTCGGCGGATTGTACTAACATACGTTCTTTTTTACGGGTTGTCAAATAGTCTCCTGAAAATAATAAAATTGTAATTATTGGAAATAATGATATAAGACAAATTAAACTTATTTTATTACCGGTTTGTTTTGAATCGGCAGTATCATTATTATGTTTTTCCGCTATTCTTGTCAAATTGAACATAACATTTGTAATTAATGCACCGAACATCAAAGCCAATATTCCCAATATGCTTAAGTAAAATGTTTCAGTCAAATTTTCTCTAAAAACTTTTAAACCGAAAACATTCATAACAATAAAAGTGAATACCCAATAGCATAATGCAATAACCGATATAATGCATAAAACATTACTTAATTTCACAATTCTTTTTGCAGTCATATCTTTCTCCTTTATTTTATCTACCGCAATAGCGGCATTAATCTAATATTCGCTAAACCCTTTATTCCAATTTTTCTATTTTTGCCGAACCGGAAGAATTCAAGGTAACTTTTTGCGGATTGCCTGCATACCGGACAGTTGCGGAACCAGATGTGGTTGCCTTTAAACTTGTTTCGGCATATATTTCAATATTCCCGGAACCGGAAATCGTGCAAGAAATATCTTTAGCCTTAAGCTCCGTCGCCTTTAGAGTTCCCGAACCTGAAACACTGACAATAATTTTTTCAGCAGTCCCTTTTAAATATGTATCACTTATACCCGATGTATTCAAAGTTATATTGTTTGCAATAACATCGGCAATTACATTTGTGCTTCCGCTAGCCTTAAGAAAAAACTCTTCCATCTTGCCTTTTAAATCTGTTTTCCCCGCACCTGAAATATCGATACCGATACTGCGTGCAATAATATCGGCTGTTATAGAACCTGCACCTCTGATAGATAATGACACCGACATATCTTTATCATAAAAACCAGAAACTGTACTTTCCGTACGCCCAGCCGCGGATAGGCTTTTTATTTTGGGCATCGTAATGAATATTTCAGCCTTGCCGTCCCGTATATTGATATTACTCTTTGTTTTAATGATGAGTTTTTCATCTGCTTTGTTGACATACACATCAACAAATTCAAATAAATTTGAATTAAGAGCAATTTCAACCTTAAAGGCTTCTCCACGTATTATGTTTGCAGATGAGGAAAATAGACTTATATCTACAGAATCAAAATCTTCAAGATTGAAAGTTTTAGTTTCAATCTTTTTATTTCCGTATATGGTTTTCATTGAAACACAGTTTGCCGATATGAGCACATAAAAAATACAAAGTATACTTATAACTTTTTTCATTTTAAACCTCCATAATTATAATGTAGTTTATCTATATATTAGTATAGTTCCTTTAAGTTTTTCTGTCAATGTTTTATTTGAAGCTGACTATAGGGCAATTTTTCTGAAATTATTTAAGTGCTCTTAATATAATTTACGCTATTATAAATTGCAAGAGGTATTGCCGCTCATTATGCCGCGAATAGCGACATCAGCCTAATATTCTCTTAGCCCGCATTTGCGGTTTATTCGCGATGTCAACTTGAAGCGGGTGTTAGATGATTTTTTACTGTTTAAATCCAATTTCAGAATCAAATACATTGAAAAAATATTTTCCAATGCTTCCGTATACTCTTTCAGCTCTTTTTAATAATTGGAATGAATTCGTATCGGAATATATAAATCGAATGGTTGCATTTTATAATAAATATCGGTTTTTGTATATTCTTCCGATACCGTAAAGCATTATCCGTTTCTTTCCGAGGACGAAGCAGCAATCCTTCCGTTTCAAGTGTTACAGTAATTCCTTACGATTTTTCTTTGCCGCCGGAAGTTTCACATCATTGCCCGATAACTTATATCATGTAATTCGGATAATTGTTCTCATAAAATAAGCAAGCGGAAAAAATATCAATTTTTGAGCATTGCTTGTTTTCCGCACTTTTGTAACGAAGTGAAAAAGTGCATACAATAATGCAAGTTTGCAAAATAGTTTTTCAAGCAAACTCGAGGAGTGTTTTTACTCAATGCTATTTGCATTGAGTAAAGTAAACCTTCTAAAATAAAATTTAAATATTCTTTACTTAGCGTCATACTATGTACCTATTTTTATCTTGCGGATTTATTCCGCCGGTTTACGCTTCTTCAATTATCCACTCACCGACGGTTTTCTCTTCGGCATTAAAACTTACTCCGATTAACACGATTTTTTTGTTTTCCGCCCTGTACCGCTCCGCATAGTTTTTTTTCTTAATTTGCTGCAAGGCGGCAGCTGCGGAATCTTTTAACTTAAATTCAAAAATATACACCGCCGTTTCGGTTTCTACCGTGCAGTCGCTCCTTCCCGTTGATGACGGCGTTTCCGTTTTTACAAACTGCCCCATCAGTGCAAAGACTAAGTATACGCATATTTGAAAGTTGTGTTCCCTTAACGCAATGCTTTCCGTACTTTCTTTTTTTACCGTGTCGTACGGTACGCTCGCCATTATCGATTTTAACCGCTGCATAAATTCGTTTACTCTTCCTGCAATAATATCACGGTAAAATTGCGCTACGGAAAAGGCGGCATCGGAATAAAGCACATTTGAATAGCTCGGTAAAAGGTTATATAAAAAACCGTAGCGCACTTCGTCATTGGGAAAGCCTAATGTATAAAGCCGTACTGTATTGTCATAATCTTTTATCGTCAAATATCCCGCTTGAAACAAAATAGGAATTGCGGAACCGGAGTTCGCCCTGTAATCGGATAAACCGGCGGCATCCATTTCCACATGCCCGTCCAAGTCAGGGATATTATAGGAACAATCTTTTAAAGAGTTTACCAAAAAAGTCGGTGTGCCCGTTTCAAACCAATAATTTCCCAATTCTTTTTTTGCAAATGCATTTATTACACTAAACGGATTATACACATTTTCACCTGCTTGATGAAACCGATAGCCGTCATATTTTTGTTTTAACTGCAACACTATTTCATCATAAGAACAAGCCGCTTTTTCCTGTAATATCTTAATTTCAGGTTCAAATATTTTTTCAAGTTCCGTTTGTGTAAGTCCGCATACGGAGCTGAAATCTTCTTCAAAACTTATATCGCGTAAATTATTTAAATCGCTGAAAATACTTACCTTACTGAATTTTGTAACACCGGTTAAAAAGGCGAACCGTACATATTGGTCTACACTTTTTAACACCGAGTAAAATGCCTTGAGTGTTGCGCGGTATTCTTCATTTAATGTTTCGTTTACATTCATTGTTTGTAAAAGCGGTTTATCGTATTCGTCTACAAGCACAACAACCTGCTTTCCGGTTTTTTCATACGCTCTTTCAAGGAGTTTTTGAAACCGTAAAGCCGGTGTGTCCGATATGCCGCCGTAGATTTCTTCATATCTGCTTAACTCAAAATTAAGCCGCGCTTTTAAATCGTCCTTTGAGTTAAACTCCCCGACATTAAAATCAAAATAAAAAACGGGATATTCCTGCCACGGCTCATCTGTTGCATTTTCATATTGCTCGACTGCAAGCTGTTTGAATAATTCTTTTTGCCCTAAAAAGTATGCTTTTAACGTCGAAAGAAAAAGACTTTTACCGAAGCGGCGCGGGCGGCTTAAAAAATATACCTTGCCTGAATTTGCGAGTTTAGGAATAAATGCGGTTTTATCGACATAAAGAAATTCTTTTTCGCGTAAATCTTTAAAACTTTGTACGCCGATAGGCAGTTTTCGGTTAAAATCCATAAGCGTCCCTCTGCCGTTATTATAGCATATTTTTCAGGATTGTAAAAGTATGGTCTATAGAGTTCTTAAGTGCATAAAGACGCCCCTTGCATCGTTATCCCGTTCGTTCGGGAACATATCGGCGGTTTGTGCCGCTTCGTCAATTCCGGTAATGAGTTTTTATAAGGTTTGCAAACTGTAATCCGGCAACTTTTAATAAATATTTTTTTGTCGTAGGTCTTGACATATCAATTTTTCAGCTCTTTGCGCATTTTGTTAGGCGTAATACCGTAAGTTTCTTTAAATGCTTTTTGAAAAAAACCGTCGCCGTAGTAGCCGACCGCCTGTGCAACGGCTATAATCGAAAGGTCCGTTTTATGCAGCAATTCAAGAGCCTTTGTCATTCTCATTTTTTTTGTGTAGCCGTTTATAGTTGTGTGAAACAGTTCTTTAAACCCCGTTACCGTTTTTTGCTGATTAAGTGCAAACCGTTTTGTTAATTCCGCTATGGTAAAATCCTCTGCAAAGTGAAGCTCGATATATTTTTTTACTTCGTTTAAAACGGATTTATCTTGAGGCGAAAGATAAACGGCACATTTTAAAGGTTTACTATAAATATAATCGTACAAAAGTGCAAATGCTTCATACGCTTTACCGTGAATAAATAACCGTAAAGCCGCTCCTTCCAATGTACATTCTTTAAGTTGATTGCAAATAAGTGAAAGTTGAGGAATTGTTATGGGGGCGGGATTTAAAGCCTCCGCCGCTTTTTCAAAAAAATCTTCATGCAGTTTAATAGGCAGTGTATCAAAAAACTTTTTACGGAAGGCAAAACCTGCATTCACCAGCCGTATATTCGGTTCAATCCTTTTGTATCCGTCAAAAACCGGATAATTTACATAGGCATTTAGTCCGTACTCAAATTCAAAACGGCTCTCTTCTTTTTGATAATACGAAGCGGAACCGGTATAGTAATGACCTGCCTCCAATATAAGCTCATCGACATGTTCTTTTATTATAAAGGGAGTAAAAAGCGTACAGTCGGAAACGACAGCCATAGCCGATTCGGAATCTCCCAAAACGGAAAAACCGCCGCTCCCTTTTTCTTCAGGTAAACGGTAGTCGATTCTGCCGTTTTGTATATGTTTAATAAAGCCGTACCGCTCAAAATCAGCCCAATAATCTTCAAGCGTTCTCATATTTACTCCCGTTCTTTTATGTATATTTCTTTTCTATTTGAAGTTTATTATAGCATAATAATGCGGAAAAAGCAAGAATTTTTACATTTTTCTGCTTAAATTAAAGCCTTATCATCTTGACAACGGTTTTTAAAACGACTAATATTAAGTTAATAACTACTAACAAAATAAAAATATGAGGAGGCTGTTTTGAATAAAAAATCTCAAGGTATATTGGAACATATTTTCTCGGTAACGGAGAAAGGAAGGGGCATTTTAACGGCAGGCATAACCGCTTCGGTTATCGGAATGCTTTGTAATGTCGTACCCTATATTTCGGTGTATTATATCGGAAAGCTTTTTTTGACGGACGGAGTTTCGAACAATAAAGGAGCGATTCTTTTTTGGGTACTCATTGCAGGGGCTGCAATACTTTTAAATTTGGTTTTTTCCTTTTGCGGAAGTCTCGGCTGTCATACTGCGGCATTTAAAATTTTGTACCGATACAGAATAAAAATTATGGAGCATTTGGGGAAATTGCCGATAGGGTTTTTCGCCGAACACACAAGCGGCGGTATTCAAAAAATTATGGACGAGGATATTGGAAAACTTGAGGGAGTCATTGCGCATATAATGCCCGATATGATTGGCTCGACTCTTGTCCTCCTTTTATTATTGGCGGGTATCGGGTATCTTAATATTTTTTTGGCGCTCACGGTAATTCTTTCGATTGCGGCAGGATTCTTTTTTCAATTTTCGATTTTCGGCGGTGAAAAGGCAAAACAAATCTATGCAGATGTTACACAGTCCGCACAGAACATTACCGGAGCATTTTCGGAATATGTCAAGGGAATAGCCGAAGTAAAACTGTTCGGAAAAACGCACGGAATGACAAAGACTTTAGAAAAATATATTGACGATTATGAATTTTGGGAAGTAACAAGTTATAAAAGAGCCGCTTTCAATATGACTATGTATAAAAGCATCGGCTTATCCCTTCTTACCTTTGTTCTTCCGGCAGGGGGATTGTTGATTACTTACAGTCCGACAGGCGATACCGTTTTGTCGGTGCTGATGGCGCTTATCATCACTCCTGCCTTGTGGGAACCCTTATTAACCTGCATTGATTATGCCGCACAGTTGCGTATGACGCAGGCGGGCTTACAGCAAATAGAGCTCATACTGAATAGTCCCGTTTTTGATTTTAAACCGGAGCAAAAGCGGATTGCACACAATAGTGTTGAGTTTGAAAATGTTTCTTTTTCATATCAAAGCGAAACGGATTCCGGTCGGCACAAAGCATTGGATTCGGTTTCTTTTTCATGTAACGAAGGAGAAATGACCGCCTTAGTCGGAGAATCGGGAAGCGGAAAATCAACCGTCGGGCAATTATTGTTACGGTTTTATGATATTCATCAAGGACGCATTACAATCGGCGGTAAGGATATACGGACAATAGAAACAAAAGAATTGATGGATAAAATTGCCTTTGTGTTTCAAGATACCTTTATTTTTTCCGACACGGTAAAAAACAATATTATAATGAATAAAAATATTCCGGAAGAAAAACTGATTGAAGCGGCAAAACAGGCATGCTGTCATGATTTTATTATGAAACTGCCTGAAGGCTACGATACGCTCATCGGTTCGGGCAACATACAATTATCGGGCGGAGAAGCGCAGCGTATTTCCATTGCGCGGGCATTTTTAAAGGAGTCGCCTATTATTATCCTAGATGAAGCCCTCGCCTATACCGATGCGGAAAATGAAAACGTCATACAGGAAGCGATTAAAAATCTGATTAAACATAAAACGGTCATTGTTATTGCACATAGACTGCAAAGTATTATGGAAGCGGATAACATCATCGTATTACAAAACGGAAAAATTATTGAACGGGGTACCCATACGGAGTTGATAAGTAAGAATACGGAATATAAAACGTTATGGAAGCTGCAATATGAAGCGGACGAATGGGAACTTGAACACAGAGGAGAAGCGATACAATGAAAGAAATTATACGTAAATTTACAATGGGGCATCCTTACGAGATGACAGTGCCCGTTGTTTGGTATTTTTTAGAAGGCGTTACTATGAGCTTTCCGGCAATTGCAATATATTTTGCAATAAACGTGTTGATTATCCGTTTTAAAAATCCTACCGCTATTTTTGATGACGGATTTTGGAGCATTGCCCTATGGCTTGCAGGCTTTTTTTTATTGCAATTTATTATAAGTTTTATAACCTTTTTAAAAACCTTCCTTCCCGCTGCAAAAAATTCGGCGGCACATAAAAAAGAATTTATACAAAAGATAAAAACACTGCCGTTGGGGTTTTTCTCAAAAACAAAAACGGGCGAGCTTATCAATACCTTTACCGGAGATTTTTTGGCAATTGAACAAAGTATGGCAGCTTTAGTTACCGCTTTGTTCGGCGTTATATTTTCCTGTCTTGTAACCTCCGTTTTTATGTTTTACTTTAATGCAAAAATGGCGGCGGCTTTTTATATTACCATTCCTGTTGCAGCCTTTATAACCTATACCTCGCTTAAAATACTTGCAAAACTTACGGTGCAAGCAAGAGCGGCAAAAGACGAAGCTGCGGATTCTTTACATGAATATATTTTAGGTATGAAGATACTGCGCTCTTACAATCAAACGGGAAGCGGTTTTAAAAAACTTAAAAATGCATACGCTAATCTTATGAATGTCTGTATAAAAGGCGAAAGTATAGGCGGCGCTCTTTTAGGTTTTTCGTCTACAATGGTGCGGGCCGGGCTTCCCCTTATGTGTTTTACCGGCGCATATCTGGTGCTCGGCGGCACCGTATCGTTAGCGGAATTTTTAAGTATTATCATTATCGGGACAAAGATTATCAGTCCGCTTTTAATGTGGGTACGCTATATAACGATTTTAAGAGTCCATTATGAAAGCGCAACAAGAATCGATACTATCATGCGGGAAAAGCCGCTTACGGGAGAAAAAACGCTTAACCTGACCGACGATATTGTATTTGACAAGGTGAGCTTTTCGTATTCAAAAAGGGAAAAAACACTTGAGAATGTTTCCTGCACATTTAAAAAGAACACACTTACCGCAATTGTCGGGCCGTCAGGCGGCGGTAAATCGACAATGTTACGGCTTATCGCACGATTTTGGGACACGGACGGAGGCGAGATAAAAATCGGAGGTATTACTTTAAAAGATATTCAGGCGGAACAGTGGATAAAACACATTTCGTTTGTACTGCAAGATGTGTATCTTTTTAATGAAACAATACGGGAAAATATTGTGTTCGGTAATGAAAAGGCAACGGAAGAAGATATGATTGAAGCGGCAAAACAGGCATGCTGTCATGATTTTATTATGAAACTGCCTGAAGGCTATGATACGACAGTCGGCGAAGGGGGCTGTACGCTTTCGGGCGGAGAAAAGCAGCGGATTTCCATTGCACGGGCATTGTTAAAAAATGCACCGATACTTTTATTGGACGAGCCGACCGCCAGTTTGGACGCGCGGAATGAGGTTGCACTGCAAAAGGCGTTGTCGAATCTGGTAAAAAACAAAACGGTTATTATGATAGCGCACCGCTTAAAAACGGTTAAAAATGCGGATAACATTATCGTACTGGATAAGGGAAAAATCGCTGAACAGGGTAGGCATTCCGAATTACTTGAGCGGAAGGGGCTGTATGCACGGCTTTGGCATTTACAACATAAAACAAAGGAATTAAAGCTTTCGACCGGGAGGAAAAAGAATACACAGTAAAAGATACGGGCGGGATTGCAGAATAATACACTGTGTCGAAAGAACGTAAAAAAAATTATTTCCCGATATAAAAGCCGCGCTTAGAAGGGGGCTTTCCAAAAACTTCAGTTTTTAGAGGTGAGCTTTGCTCACCGGTTTTCCTTAGATTTAACTTGCGATGTTTAAAATTAAGTCATTATGATACAAAGACTTAATTTTAAACTCGACGGGGATGGCGAAAAAGTAACCGACTTTTGAGACATCCCCTTATTTCCTGCATTTATAAGCGGCAAAGGCGGTATTGTTTTTGCCTGAACCGACATGTGGCAAAAACGGTTTAAATACGGTATAATATCGGCAAAATTAAAAATCGGAAGATGTAAAAAGGAATAAAGATAATTTTTATGAAATGTATTATGCTTCACGGTTTGGGGCAAAGTTCTGCAAGTTGGAAACAAACTATAGATACGATGAATAATGGAGTAATAAATGGCGGAAAGGATATTGATTGCCCCGACTTATTTACATTGGTTAAAGATAAGGAAATAAATTATGCCGATTTGTATTGTGCATTTTCGGAATATTGTAAAAGGTATTCCGAGCCGATACGTATCTGCGGTTTATCTTTGGGCGGTATTCTTGCATTGCACTATACAATTGAAAATAGCGATAAGGTTAATGCTTTGGCGCTTATCGGAGTACAGTATGCTATGCCTAAGATGTTGCTTAAGGCTCAAAATATAATTTTTTCCATGCTGCCTGAAAAAGTTTTTAAAAAAACGGGATTAAAAAAGAAAGAGCTTATACATCTTTCCGATTCGATGATTGATTTGGATTTCAGCAGGGAGTTATGTAAGATAACTTGCCCCGCTCTTATTATTTGCGGAGAAAAGGACAGGGTTAATATGAATGCCGCCTTGCGTTTAAAAACGGTGTTGCCGAATGCGGAATTGAACATTATTAAAAAGGCGGGGCATGAAGTAAATAAGGATAATCCGATAAGATTGGGAGAGGTGTTAAACGGGTTTTTAGGGTAATAAACTTAAAGGTTGCCCTGCCTTTTATACCGCTTAAAAACGCAAGAGAAAAAAGGCAGAGAGCTTTTTAAAAAGGGGTTAAAAAGCGTTTAAAACAGGTTAAAATGAGCCCTTGTAGCCGAGCTCGCGGAGCCTTTTTTGGGTTTTTACCGATAAGGCAAGTTTTTCAAAGGTTGCATGACCGCCTATTTTAACCCCGTCGGGTATTATAATTTCTTTTAAATTGGGGCACTCGGCAAAGCCACCGTTAGACGGCCCTTCCGTACCGATAAATTTAATATGGGAGGGAATTTTTACTTCCGTAAATGTACAAGCTGCATAGGCACCTAAATGTTCCGCCGATTGTGGCGCCGTAAACTCTTCCAAATAAAGGAAGAAATAGGCGTTAAGCCACTCGTCCTCAATATACGTTTTATACTTGGCGTTTTTACCCGGTATTATTTTTTTTGCACAAAGCGAGGAGAAGTTTCCCCCCTGCACCATAGGGCCTTTAATATAAACCGTTTCGACATTGTCGGGAATAATTACCGCATCATAGGGGATAAGCCCGTCTTCCTGACTTTTGGCTTCCGGATTAAATTTTTTAAAAGGCTCGGTTACGGTTATGCTTTTTACGGGTAAGCCTTCAATCTTACCGGGGTAGTGAAGGACGGTAAGATTCCACATTTCCCCTTTTTTATCGTAAAACTCTTCTTTCATTTTGTTTGAAAATCCGGTTATTTCAACAGCCTTACCGTCTTTGCTAAGAGTGTAACTGAAATAATCCGCCGCCATGGGCTTTGAGCCCCCTACACCGCTTCCTTCTTTTTCGCTGCATGAGGCTCCCGCCAGGAAAACCGCAGTTAAAAGAATACTTAAGATAATTTTTTTCATTTTTAATCCTCCTATATAAATCGATTAGTTATGAAAAAATCGTTAAGGCGCTTTTTATGCCCCGCGCCTTGATAGGGCTTTTTTACTTTTTTTCTCCCGGCTTCCAAAAAGCCATATCAAGGATTTTCATGGGCGGGTAGTCTATGCCGTCTTCGGTTTGTATTTTAAGCCTCATTTTTTCAAGTTCGGGGTGTTCTTTGTAAAAGGTACAAAGCTCCAAAATCGACTTTTTGTTAAAGGTTTGACACAGATGTATTGCCTGGAGGGCACTACATACATTGGTGTCGTAGGCTACGGAGCAGGCAAAGGCGCCCGTAATAATTTTGGAAATAAGGGTAACGGTAATGTTTCTGTCGTCCTTATTTTTTAAAGAGTCTAAACACGAGAAAAGCTCATTTTTAAGGGTAATTATAAGGGAAGCATTGGCTTCAACCGTGTCGATACTTGCGTTTTGAAGTATTTTAAAACGCGGGTCTTTAAGAAGGTTTATTACCGGAAGTAAGATGCGCCGGTTATGGTTAAGAAGAAAGGAGTTTCTTAACATACCCCAACTTGCCAAGAACATAAAAAGTTCTTTAGCCAAAACGTCATCAGCGGTCTTTTTTTGTCTGAAGACGAGGTTACAGTCAATCCACGAGTAATACCGCGTATTGTCGGATTTAGAGGTTTCTTCTCTAAAACTTTGCAGGTTTTCCAAAAGTTCGCTCATATATGTTCCTCCTAAAAAAAAACAGCTCCATTATATAAAAAAAAAATGTCAAGTGGGGAAATTTGATGATTTTTGAGGGGGAGAGGACAACTTTTTCGGATAAAAGTTTTCCTCTCCCCCTTATACCCCCTCTCTTTTCAAAAGAACCGCTTAGGGGCTCCGCCCCTAAGAACCCCGCCCAAAAAGGTACGTCCTGTACCTTTTTGGGCTTCGAGTTTTCTTGCAGCAAACTCGCGGGTAGTTTTTTTGGGGCGGGTTGCGGGGGCAAAGGCGCTTACGCGCTTTGCTTGTGTGCGAGGGGGTGGTTTTTTCTTATTTTGTCGATGTCATTTAAGGAGGGGGAGAGGACAGCTTTTTCGGATAAAAGTTTTCCTCTCCCCCCTGTGACCCCCTCTCTTTTCAAAAGAACCGCTTAGGGGCTCTGCCCCTAAGGACCCCGCTTACGGCTGGGGTTTATGGCGGGGTCGGGGCAAAGGGGCTTCGCTGTTTGCGGCTGGCGGCTATGATTTGGGATTGCAATTTAATTAGCGGGTTGCGCTATGGGGGTGTTTTTAACCGCTCGGAGCGCAGAGGGTGCTAGGGGTTCGGGGTGCCGTATTTTACAAGCCCTCTATTGTCTCTTTGCGTGCTCTGCGAGCTTTGCGGTTTTGTTTTAACTGCTAAGAGCGGCTTACTAAAGGGGTTTACAGTTTTTCTATTTCGCTTTTGCTCAAATTTGTTGCCTGCATTATCTGCTCAATGGAAAGCCCCATTGTTTTTAATGCCGCTGCCGTTTCCAGTTTGTTTTGCCTAACGCCGTCGGAAAAGCCTTGTGCTATACCTTCACTTCTGCCCTGAGCAATGCCTTTTCTCATCGATTCATTTATCATAGAAACGCGGTCGCTCTCGTATCGCCATGCAGCTTGGTAAAGGGCTCGTTGTTCCGCAACAGTGTAGAATTCTTCCATCGTGTCTTCGGCTTTTTGCATTAAAGGATTTTCTTTTGCCAACATCTTCCTCACCTCCTTTTCGTCGGTTTGTATAAACAGCAGCCATTTTTCCAGTTCGCTGCGCTGTTCTTTCGCTATTTTCGTTAAATCCAAAAAGTGGATTTCAAGCATTCCGTCCAGCTCGCTGTGTTCTTCCGTTTCCAAAATCTTATAGACGGAGTGGATTTTATTGGCAAGATGAAACGTCTGATTGAGAATGTTTATCGCTATGCATTTTTTGAGTTCGCTGTAATCGGCTCCCTTGCTGAAGTCTTCGAGAAAAAGTTGCGTCCAATAAAAAATGCTGCGTTTGGTAAAGTATTCAAACCAGATATTTTGCATTTCAAGGTTGATTTTTTCGCCTGAGTGCAATTTGATTTTTATGTCGAGCCTGCCTGTTTTTTCATCGTAAAAGCGGGTAGTAAGCTCGCTGTTTTCAAGCCGAAAATAGGCAAAATGATTTCTTGCATTCAGGTTACAAGCGAAAAGAATTTTATGAGAATGTCTTTATTCTTTTCCGTGCAGAAGACTCTTTTAAACGCATAGTCATTGCGGACGGTGAATTTTTCAGGCTGTGCAAGTGTATATAAGGTGCTTGCCATAGCGTCTGCCCTCCTTACGGTTAAGTATAGCATACGTCGGGGGAATTTAATAGGGGGAGAGGAACACTTTTTCGGATAAAAGTTTTCCTCTCCCCCTGTGACCCCCTCTCTTTTCAAAAGAACCGCTTAGGGGCTGATTTTGGGGAGGGAAGGCACCCCGGCAGAACGGGTTTTCTTCCCTCCCCAAACCCCTCCTATCTTTTCCGTCTGCTTAGAGGCTCCGCCCCTAAGAACCCCGCTTACGGCTGGGGTTTATGGCGAGGTCGGGGCAAAGGCACTTCGCTGTTTGCTTGTGTGTGGTATTTAATTACCCGAAAAGCCCCTTTGACGGGGTGTTCAAAGAGGAGCTGTTTGATAAGAGCTTGTGTAACGGTTTCCCCGTTTTTAATAAATTCCTATCCTCTTTTACATATTGTCCGAAAGTGATATGTTTATAAACCAAGCGGGGTAAAAATATGGATATAAATAAATATTGGCATGCGATCGTTAAACAGGATGCCGCTTTGATAAAACCTTTTTTTGTTCCGGCAGCCCGTATCAGGTGGCATAATACGGGAGAGCAATTTACTGTCGATGAATTTATAAAAGTAAATTGCGAGTATCCGGATAAATGGGCAGGCTCAATTGAAAGGATTGAAACGCTCGGAAGTTTAATTATTACTGCCGTACACGTATTTGCAACAAATAAACCGCTTTCATTTCATGTAACTTCATTTATACAATTACAAAACGATAAGATAATTTCCGTAGATGAATATTGGGGCGAAGACGGAGAGATTCCCCAATGGAGGAGAGATAAAAAAATAGGTTCTATGATAAAGCCGAAAATTAAATAGATGAATAAAGTTTAAATATATAAAAAGTAAGGTCTGGATATTTTGTAGGGAGAGAGAAAAAATGAATTTTATTAAAAAAAATCTTTTCGGGATTGCCGTCTGTACAATCCTTGCAATTCCGTCATGGTTTTTAGGAAAATTATTTCCGATTATGGGCGGTGCCGTAATCGCCATTTTGACGGGAATGATAATTTCTATGTTTTGGAAAAATAAGGGTCTTGCAGAAACCGGAATTAAATTCGTTTCAAAAAAAGTATTGCAATGGGCTGTGGTATTGTTAGGTTTCGGTTTAAATTATACCGTTATACTTAAAACGGGAAGTCAATCGCTTCCGATTATCGTATGTACAATTGCCGCATCTTTATTAACCGCATTTATTTTGAAAAAGCTTTTGAATACACAATCAAATATTTCGGTTCTTATAGGTGTAGGCTCCTCCATTTGCGGAGGCTCTGCAGTTGCGGCAACGGCTCCCGTAATAGATGCAAGCGATGAGGAAGTAGCTCAGGCAATTTCCGTCATTTTCTTTTTTAATGTGCTTGCAGCACTTATCTTTCCGGTGCTCGGGAAACTGTTGGGGTTCGATACCTTATCGGGAGACGCTTTCGGTATATTTTCAGGCACCGCTATTAACGACACCTCATCGGTTACCGCCGCAGCTTCTACATGGGATAGCATGTGGAATTTAGGTTCTCAAACCTTGGACAAGGCGGTTACGGTAAAACTGACGCGTACGCTTGCAATTATTCCCATTACCTTTGTTCTTGCACTTATGCGTACGCAGGAAGCAAAGAAAAGCGGCAGTATCGGTAAGTCCGTAAACTTTAAAAAAATATTTCCGTTTTTTATTCTTTACTTTATCGGAGCATCGCTTATTACAACAGTTGCGCTGAAATTAGGCGTAAAGGCTGAAATTTTTACACCTCTTAAAACGATGAGTAAATTTTTAATTGTTGCTGCCATGGCTGCCGTCGGGCTAAACAGCGATATTGTAAAACTGATAAAAACGGGAGGAAAACCTCTTTTTCTCGGTGCTTCCTGTTGGGCGGGTATAACTGCGGTAAGTCTTTTACTTCAGTTCTTTATGGGTCTTTGGTAAATTACTAAAAAAAAGCCGTTTATAAGAATAAACAATCTTCGCTTGCCTATACAAACTGGGATTGTTTATTTTCCCCGTACATTTGTAAGCGAAGTTTAAAAAAAGGTGTTTTATATTTTTTTATGACGGAGCTCCTCTTTTAAATTAAAATTACCCGTTTATTACAAAATCCTATTGACGAAACCGTCGGAAATAATTAGTATGTTACCTGAGGTTAATCAAGTTTGCCTTAGGAGATTCTATAATGCCTTTTAAACCCTTTTGCATTGACGATTATATAAATAAAAAAAAATATGCTTGATGTAAGAACCCTTCTTATTATAAACACTTGCGTATCCGTTATTATGCTGCGTACGGCCTATTTTACAGTTATTGCGGCCGCTTTTATTTTATCGTTTATTATTATGTTAATGTTTAAAATGCGCCGTACCGCTTATAAATATCTGATTGCGTTTTTAATCAGCTTTGCATTAAGCCGTCTTCCGAACATAGACACAAAAAATATTATTTTAAAGGCCGTTATTTCGTTTGCAGGTTTTGCAGGTTTTATGAATATAAAACTTTTTTCGTTTATTATGATTGCACATATAATTATAAAAAAAGTACAATCTACCGAGCTTATTTATGCGTTGCGTAAAATGAAATTGCATAAGGGTTTTATTTTAAGCCTTACGGTCGCTTTCCGGTTTTTACCTACGGCAAAAAAAGAATTTACGATTATAAAAGAATGTATGCAAATGCGCGGGATTGAAAGTTCTTTTAAAACTTTTTTTACAAAACCCTTAACCTTAATCGAATACAGCCTTGTACCTCTCCTTTTTAGAAGTTTAAAAATATCCGAAGAGATGACGGCAGCCGCCTTGGTAAAGGGTGTCGAATATAACGGAACTAAAACAAGCCTTGTAGATGTCAGTTTGGGTAAGATTGATTTTTTTATTCTTGCCGTTGCCGCCGCCTTAATTTCGGTGTCTTATATTTACGCAAACCAAATAACCTTATTCTTTATTGAAAGTAAAAATTTTTTGTATACTTTAATTTTTAAGGCGGCAGTATGATTAGTTTTAAAGACGTTGCTTTTACTTACAAAGGTAAAAAGGATACGCAGCTTAAAGTTCCGTCTTTTTTTGCCGCAGACGGGGAGTGTATTTTGTTAACCGGTATGAGCGGCTCGGGAAAGTCAACTATAACAAAATGTATTAACGGCCTTATCCCGGAATTTTTTGAAGGAGAATTTTCAGGAGATATATTTATAAAAGAATTGAATATAGGCAATTTGCCCGTGTATGAAATTTCACAATATGTAGGCTCGGTTTTTCAAGACCCGGCAAGTCAATTTTTTACGGGCGAAGTGTTGACGGAAATTGCTTTTGCTTGCGAAAACTACGGCGTGGAAAGGGCGGAAATAAAAACGCGTATGGAATATGCCGTACAAATTATCGGCATAGAACGGCTGATTACAAAAAAATTAAAAGATATGTCTAACGGAGAAAAACAAAAAATTGCAGTCGCTTCCGCTTTAACGCTTATGCCTTCCATTATTTTATTTGACGAACCTTCTTCCAATTTAGATTACGCTTCAATAAAAATACTGGGAAATGTTATCCGCTCATTAAAAGAAAAGGGTTTAACGGTTATTATTGCGGAACACCGTATTTATTATCTAAAAGAGCTTTTTGACCGCGTATTGTATATCAACGGAGGAAAAATTGAAAAAGAATACACGGCGGAGCAATTCCGTGCTCTGACTAACGAGGAGCTGCACGGTTTAGGTTTACGCAGCCTTAATATTTTTGAAGATAAACCCGTCCGCCGCTTCCGCAATGCTGAGGAGTTTGCGGAAAAAGGAGAAACATGCGTTATCGCTTTAAAAGATATTTCATTTTCGTATAAGGACAGCGGAAAAAAGATATTAAACAATATCGGGTTTTCCTTATACAAGGGCGATATAACGGCTCTTGTCGGTAAAAACGGAATAGGCAAAACCACTCTTTTGAGGATTATTTCGGGGATTTATAAAGAAGATTCAGGCGGCATAGTAATGGGGAAAAAAGAACTTCCGGCTTTTGCGCGGGTAAAAAACATTAACTTTGTAATGAATGATGTTGATTATCAGCTTTTCGGCGATACCGTATACAATGAGCTTTTAATTGGTGCGGCTGAAAGTCCTTTCTTACATAAAAAGATAGAAGAAGTTTTAAAGTGCCTTAATCTTTACGATTTAAAAGACATGCACCCGATGAGTCTTTCTATGGGACAAAAACAGCGGCTTATAATAGCGGCAAGTTATATCCGCAACAGTGCGGTAACGGTTTTGGACGAGCCGACAAGCGGTTTGGATTACAAAAATATGCTGAATGTTTCTGCCATGCTTTCCGATTTAGCTTCGGAGGATAATACCGTTTTAATCGTTTCGCATGATTATGAATTTATTATGAACACATGCGACAGGCTTCTTTTTTTGGACGAAACCGGAATCGCTTCCGATATACGTACATCGGAAAACGGCGATGCCGTAAAACATATTTTTGAACATTTTATAGGCGGTATAATAAACGGCTGAGGTTAAAATACCGTCTTCCGTTTATTTTTAAATATAATCGGTGTGCTTTTTCACACCTTATGGAGGTATTAAATGAAAGATGCGTCAAAGGGGTACAAAGTAAAAGACTTTGTTTTTTTAGGAATTGTAACGGCAATTTATGTTGTTGCCTATTCGGCTATCGGCGGATTGACCGCTGCATTAAATGCATTGGGTCATGCCTTTTCACCTGCAATTTTCAGTCTTATCGGCGGTACGATTATATTATTTCTTGTATATAAGGTACCTAAGTTGGGTATTTTAACGCTTCAAACACTTTTGGTACACGGTTTAATCGCCGTACTGGGTATGGCATATTTACCGTGGTTTATTACTTCAATTATAGGGGCGCTGATAGCAGACGGCATTGCGGCAACCTCTCAATACAAAAATACAATTAAAAACGGATTGGGTTTTGCTTTTATGCAAGCAGGTTCTAGCGCAGGCGGCATTATTCCCGCCGTTTTTTTTGCCGAAAGTTATAAGCGTACATGGATAGAAAGAGGTATGACTGCCGCACAAATGGACGAAACCATTGCGGTAAGCGTAGGCTGGATAGGAGCTTCGGTTTTAATTGCAAGTTTTGTCTGCGGATTTCTCGGTATTTTAATCGGAAGAAAAATATTGGCAAAACATTTTAAAAACTGAAAACTCTTATATATAAATGCTTTTTTAAGTATCTTTTATTAAAATAAAAATATAAAAGATACTTAAAAATATTTAAAAATTTATATCTCTGTATATTGAAATATTTTATCGATTGGTATATACTGAATATGTGATATCGATACAGGAGTACTTGACATGAATGTAAAAAATCCGTATTACCCTCCCCCCCCCCCCCGAGAAAATTATTTCATAATTAAAAATCGTTTAAATATAAAAGTTCCCATCATAAATCAATTACAGCCTGTAATGTATATTCACATCTATATTTTCCGAATTTTCGGAATAAAAGTATAAAATAATTGCATACTAAAAACCGATTATAAAGGAGTGGAAAAATGAAAAAACGGTTTTCGATACGTCTAAAATTACTTGCAATTTTTGTTCCGCTTGTAATTCTTTCTTTGTTTATGCTTGGAGTTTCAGCTATGTATATTTCAAGAAAAGCTGTAACCGAAAAAGTTGAAGCGCATCTTATTGATAAGGCAAATGATACTGCTACAATAATCGATTCAAGTACGGCTTCAATATTTCAGTTTTTGGAAGGAGTTGCCAGAGCACCTATACTTTACAGCAGCGACAGTTCTTATAAAGAAAAAACCGCTTATTTAAAAAAGGAAGCCGCATTTAACGAGCTTTTTCACAGGCTTGATATTTGCGATATGAACGGTGTGCGTTATACGGATAGCGGCCAAACCGTATTTGTAGGCGACAGAGATTTTTATCTTACGGCTGCTCAAGGGAAAAAGTTTATTTCCGAGCCCATTACTTCGAGATTGGACGGCGCTTTTATTGTCGTATTTTCCTTACCCGTTTATAACGATGCCCGCTCCGTTACGGGTGTTATGCTTGCCACCGTAACGGCCGACAAACTTACACAAATAATTAAAGATATTGTTGTAGGAGAAACGGGCTATTGCGGAATAATAGGTATTACGGGGACTACTGTAGCCCATAAAGATTTTAATCTCGTTTCGCAGCAGCATAATATGATTGAAAATGCTAAAACAAATTCTTCTTTATCTTCTCTCGGAAGGTTTTTACAAACGGCGTTAAACAGCAGCGAAAGCTCCGTAGGCTTTTATGATTATAACGGCGTTTCCAGTATTTCTTCTTTTGCAAAGATGAAAAGTACCGGCTGGACGGTTATAATTTCCGCACCGGTACATGAATTTATGGGAACTATAAATACGCTTACTTTGTCGATGTGGACAATAGGGTTTATAATTTTAGTAATTTCACTTGTTACAATATTCTTTGTCGCAATAGGAATAGTAAAGCCTATCAATATCGCCGTTAATTCTCTTAAGGATATCGCTCAGGGAGAGGGAGATTTAACCGTAAGACTGCCCCTTCAAGGTAACGACGAAATTACCGACCTTGCTTCTTATTTTAATCAAACAATAGAAAAAATCGGCAATTCGATAAAATCCGTGGGCGGCAGTGCCGTAACTATGAAAAATATAGGAAGCGACCTTTCAAGCAATATGACCGAAACTGCCAGCGCCGTTAATCAGATAAGTACGAATATAGACGGAGTTAAGCAGCAAGCTCTTACGCAGGCGGCAAGTGTTACGGAAACCGCCTCTACCGTAGAAGAAATTATCCGAACTATAAAACAGCTTAACGGCAGTATTGAAAATCAGGCCGCTTCGGTAGCGGAATCTTCTTCCGCCATTGAGCAAATGGTTGCAAACATAAGTTCGATTACGCAAACTCTGGATAAGGCCAACGACGCAATTAAAAATCTTGCCTCCGCTACGGAAGACGGAAAAATTTCCATAGCGGCTTCCAATAACGTAACTCAAAAAATAGCCGAAGAATCCGGAGGTTTGCTTGAGGCAAGCTCGGTTATTCAGCATATTGCAAGTCAAACCAATTTACTTGCAATGAATGCCGCCATTGAAGCCGCTCATGCGGGGGACGCCGGTAAAGGCTTTGCGGTTGTTGCGGATGAAATAAGAAAACTTGCCGAAGAATCCTCCGCACAGGGTAAAACCATAACGGCGACATTAAAAAAACTTTCAGGCGAAATAGAAGCCTTATCCGCAGCTTCCAAAACGGCGGAAGAAAAATTTAATGTAATATTTTCTCTTTCCGAGCAAGTTAAAGATATGAGCAAACGCCTACCGGCCCGTTCCAAATTACGGACTTTGAAGAAACTATTGTATCCCTGTAAACGGCAAGCGTCTTAGGCCCTATATCCATTCCCATAAGGTTATCCGGAATATCTTCGCCGTCTACCGCAACGGGCTCTGAATCGGAAGAAAAGGTTTCTGCACAAATATGGTCCAAGGGAAGAATAATTTTTACACCTCTCTTTTCGGCGGTTTCCAAAAGCTGTTTTGCGGTTTCCATATAATCTTCTTCAAAGAGGGATTTCCCTATTTTGTGCCCCTTAACCTTTAAAAAAGTATACGCCATACCGCCCCCTATAATAAGCGAAGAAGCGTTTTTTAATAAACTTTCCAAAACGCTTATTTTTGAAGAAACCTTTGCACCTCCTATTATGGCGGTCATAGGTTTTTCAGGATTTTTAATCATAGGTTCAAGGTATTTAATTTCTTTTTCCATTAAAAATCCCGCGACGCTTGTTTTAACGAATTTTGAGATTTCCGCCGTGGAAGCATGAGCACGGTGAGCGGTACCGAAGGCATCGTTTACAAAAATATCCCCGTAAGAAGCAAGCTCTCTGGCTAAAATTTCCTGCTCGGAAACTTCTTTTGCGGTTTCCTCTTTATGAAAACGGGTATTTTCGAGCATCAAAATTCCTCCTTGCGGAAGAGAATTTACTTTTAAAAGCTGCCCCGTACAGGAATCCGCAAATTCAACAGGTTTATTTAAAAGCTCGGCAAGGTGCTCAGCAACGGGTTTCATTCTATGTTTTCCGTTAAGATAAGATTCCATATCAAACGGCTTTCCTTCTTTTTCGGCCTTTTCTTTAGCTTTTTTGGAATCTTTTAAAGGGTCGCCCAAGTGGCTCATTAATACCAGCGAGCGTACGCCCCGCTCCAAAATATATTTTATTGTCGGCAGGGCTGCGGTTATACGGGTATCGTCCTGAATCTTTCCGTCTTTCATTGGAACATTAAAGTCAACTCGCATTATAATGCGTTTTCCTTTTAATTCCGTGTCTTTTACGGTTTTAAGCATAATTGTCTCCTAATCTTTTTTAAACTCGATAAAATCTATTTCCACTCCGTTCGGGTCAACGGCGGTAAGCATCTTTTTTCCGTCTTTTACCGTACGCGGCGGAACTATTATGCGTACGTTATTGGCTTTTAAAAATTTTTCCGCTTCGCCTATCTGTTCCACTTGAATTGTAAGTGAAATACGGCTTTCAGCGTTTTGTTTCGCTTTTTCGTTACTGATAAGCTCAAGGTTCATTCCGCTTTCCGGCTCGGTTAAAAAGGCTATACGTTTCCACGGGGCTGCGGACATCATATAGTTAAAAGTAAAGCCCAATATTTTTTCGTAAAATTCAATGGACTTTTCCATTTCTTCCGTTCTTACGGCAACGCTGTTTAAAATCATTTTACTGCTCCTTTTAAAAAGTATAACATAATAAACGGCATAAGTCAATTAAAACTCTATTCGGCCAGTTTTCTTCTCTTTGAATTATGTTCTTTTATTTCCTTATCCAAATCGGTAATTGTCGAACGCTTAAGATAAGGCTCACCGAAAGCGAATGCTTCCCCGTTATTTAAAATATACAACGGAATATTTTCCATAACTGGAAATTTTTCATGCGGATATGTATCCGGTACGGAATGAGTTCCTATCCCTGCGCCCTGCTTAATTAAAGTTACGGTAAACCTTCCGGACTCCCGCCCCGTTTCAGCCGGAGACACGGTATATATGCCGGTTTCAAAATTACGGAGTACTCGGCCGTTGCTTGTAACACACGAATAAATAAGCCCGTTTCTGTTTATAAGTTTGGGAAATTCGTACAAAGAGCCGTCCATACCCTTTACATGTACTTTTTTTTCATTATAATCCAAATCATCAAGCCAATATCTGAATCTTATATAATCCTTATCGGTAAAAAAATATGCATCGAAGGATTCCGTTTCCTTATCCGGATAAATAAGAAAACCTCTGCGGCTGCCTTCTTCTATCCAAAAGCCGTTAAGTTTATCGAATTCTTCATTTTCCTCAGAGTCCGATTTTATGCGCCTGTAAAACGAAGTAAAAAAAGAACCGTTTTCCACGCATACGGGAAAAACTTTTAATTTTTTTACAAGCGGGTATTTAATATTTAAAACGAAAATCGAAGAGTTTTCCGTAACAGGTTTTCCCATTGAGCAGGAAAAAGAGGCGGCGTCATCGTAAAAAAATTTATAGTAAGATTTTAAAACGGTTCTTATATCGAATTTAAAAGAAATTTCGTCTTCAGTTAAATTAAAAAATTCCACCAGTCTTTCGCCGTTTTCCCAAATACCTTTAAACCCCGATACAGCCGAACGCTCCGAACCGTTTTTTAAAGTATCTTCATTTTGCGCATAAGGAGGCTGAAGGAAAAATGCAAAAGTAAAAATAAAAACCGCTTTTATAAAAAAAGCTTTACCTGAAACGATTTTTGATAAAACAATCTTAAAAAAAGCGGCTTTCATTTTTTTTATCTTTAATAAGGTTCACCGTCGGCCTTCGGAGCGGCGGAATGTTTGCTGAATACCACGAGAGCGGCAAGCGTTATTATATACGGGAAAATTTTAAGCCAAATCGGAGGAATAACGCTTAAAGCCGGAATAACCTGAGATACGTTTGCAACGGTTCTTGCAAGACCGAAGAAAAAAGTTGCGCCTAAAATACCAAGCGGTTTCCATTGCCCGAAAATAAGGGCGGCAAGGGCTAAAAAGCCCAAACCGTCAACACTTCCGTTAAATTCGCCCGAATAAGTTACCAAAATTACGGACCCGCCCAAACCCGCCAATGCACCGCTTGCACAAACTGCAAAATACCGCATCTTGTGAACATTTACACCTGCACTTGCAACGGCTGAAGGGTGTTCTCCGCAAGCCCTTAATCTTAATCCGAAAGAAGTTTTATACAGCAAAAACCATGAAAATATTAAAATTGCCAAGACCAGCCAAGTGCTCCAATAAGTTTGAGAAAAAAACAATTTTCCCAAAATAGGAATATTTACAAGCCCCGGAATATCCCTTCTTATAATGCCGTCAACCCTGACGTTTCCGGAACCTAAAATTGAGCGGGCTATGTACACGGTTAAGGCTGCGGCAAGCATATTTATTGCAGTCCCGCTTATAATTTGGTCAGCTTTTAAAGTAATTGAAGCGAAGGCATGTAAAAGAGAGCATAAAACACCGAGAGTTGCGGCGGCTAAAAGCCCCGCAGGAATTAAAAGAGGTGCGGGCAAAATATTTTTTAAAAGATTTATCGAAATCGCGGCCGCAAAACTTCCTACAAGCATTAAACCTTCAAGACCCAAGTTTACTACACCGCTTCTTTCGCTGTAAAGCCCCCCCAACGAGGTAATTAAAAGCGGAACCGTGTATGCTATAACATAGGGAAATATCAAAGTTAAAATATACCACATATCAGTTTTTCTCCTTTATAATTGATGCGGAAGGAAGTTTTTTTTCGTACAAACGCTGTTGAATTTTTTTCCAAAACCGTTTTAATAAAAGACTTGTTGCGGTAAAATAAATTATAACCGCAATTATCGTATCGGCAATTTCGGGAGGAACCGATGTGTTTGCACTCATAAAGCCCTTTCCTACATGAAGAATTCCGAAAAAGATTGCGCTTAAGGCAACCCCGATTGAATTTCCCGCACCCAAAAGAGCTACGGCAATTCCGTCAAAACCTTGAGACGGCAAAACTCCTATTTGAATATTTAAAGAATAGCCTACATAATAGGTAAGTCCGGCTAAACCTGCAAAGGCTCCCGCAATCATCATAGAAAAGATTATATTGCGGTTTACCTTAATACCCGCATATTCCGCAGCACTTTTATTATAACCGGCGGCTTTAAGCTCAAAACCCAAAGTCGTTTTATCCAAAATTATTTTTAAAAAAAACATACCGGCAATAGCCAAAAAAATTCCGTAATTTATATACTCGCTTTGAAATAAATTTGAAAGCCACGGAGCGCGCAAAGTATTGGCTTCCGCAATGGAACGGCTTTCGGTTTCTATCATTTCACCCTTTAAATACCATGGAATAACATAGTAAGCCGTCCAATAAGCTATCCAGTTCATCATTATAGTGGAAACAACCTCGTGCACATTAAACAAAGCCTTTAAAAGCCCCGGAAACAGTCCCCACAAGGCGCCGCCAGCAATAGCCGCCAATATAAGTACAATCAGTAAAACCGGACGCGGAAGAGAGCTGTTTAAGGCGATATAAGTTGCACAAAGCCCGCCTATAAGCATTTGCCCCGAAGCTCCGATATTAAAAAGACCCGTTTTAAAAGCAAAACTGACAGACAGTCCTACAAATAAAAGAATCGTAGCCGTTGCAAGCGTGTTTCCTATGCGCTCGATATTCATTAAACCGCCCCGGAACAAATATGAAAAAGCCGTAAGCGGTCTATTTCCCAAAACGGCTATAAATACGGCTCCTGCGGCAAGCCCCAATAAAACCGCTGAAAAACTTATTACAAAATTATTTTCCGATAAATTTATATTTTTTAAGCCGCTTTTTTTTAAATTTAGCTTAGCCATTTTTGCCTCCCATTCCGGCCATCATTAAACCGACTTCTTCGGCGGTGGTTTCTTCCGGTTTTACAATCCCGCTTAAAACTCCTCTGTGCATAACGGCAATCCTATCGGATAAATTAAATATTTCGTCAAGCTCAAAAGAAATTAAAAGAACCGCCCGTCCCGCATCGCGGTGTTTTACTATTTCTTTATGAATGGATTCTATTGCACCTACATCAAGACCCCGTGTAGGATTTACGGCAATTAAAAGTTTAGGGTCAAGCGTAATTTCCCGCCCCAAAATCGCCTTTTGCTGATTCCCTCCGCTTAAATTTCCCGCAGCGGATTCAATACCCTTTCCGGAGCGGACATCAAAGGCGTCGGTTATCTTTTTTGCAAAAGCCTTTATTTTATCTCGTCTTAAAATTCCGTGCCGCTGGAAATTCCTGGTATAATAGGATTTTATAACCATATTTTCCGCAATGGAATATTGAAGTACAAGGCCGTGCTTTTGTCTGTCTTCAGGTACATGCCCCAAACCTGCTTCAGCTCGTTTTCTTATGGAAAATTTGGAAATATCCTTACCGTCCAAAATAACGGCTCCCGATTCAATAGGCATTAACCCTACAAGCTCGCTTTGCCCGTTTCCGTCCACACCTGCAATACCTACAATCTCTCCCGCTTTAACTTCAAGAGAAAAATTATCTACGGCCGTAAGTTTTTTTTCCTTCAGTACGCTTAAATTTCTTATATCCAAAACGGTTGCACCGGGTTTACACGGTTCTTTCGGGACATTAAAATCAACTGGCCTTCCAACCATTTTAGAGGCAAGTTCATTTTTAGTTGTAGAAGCCACATCTACGACATCGATGAATTTACCCTTTCTTATAATAGTACAGCGGTTGGCTGAATCCAATATTTCCTGTAATTTATGAGTTATTAAAATAATAGCCTTGCCTTCGGCGGCAAGATTACGCATAATTTGCATAAGCTCGCTTATTTCCTGAGGCGTTAAAACGGCTGTAGGTTCGTCAAAAATAAGAATGTCGGCATCGCGGTAAAGCATTTTTAAAATTTCTACGCGCTGCTGCATACCTACCGTTATATCGCTTATAACGGCGTCGGGCGAAATAAAAAGCCCGTATTTATCGCTTAAATCCTGTATTCTCTTTTCGGCGGCTTTTTTATTTAAAATAAAACCGCCTTCTTTTCCTAAAATAATATTTTCAGTTACGGTGAAATTGTGAATAAGTTTAAAATGCTGATGAACCATACCTATTCCGAGAGCATTGGCGTCGTTGGGATTGTTTATTTTTACTTTTTCGCCTTTTACAAAGATTTCGCCCTCATCTGCATGGTATAACCCGAAAAGGATACTCATCAAAGTTGATTTTCCCGCTCCGTTTTCACCTAAAATCGCATGAATCTCGCCTCGTTTAACTTGCAACGTTATTCCGTCGTTTGCAATAATGCCGGGAAATTCCTTTCGGATATTTCTCATCTCAATTACGTAATCGGACAATCACATACTCCTTGATAAAAAAAATACACCCGAAACCCAAAGGCAAATTCAGGGTTTCGGGTAAAAAATTTATTTAAATAAATTGCCCTGTTCGCTGCTTACAACGATTTCACCGGCTTTCATTTTTTGGAAAATTTCGTTTACTTTTGCCTGTACCTCATCGGAAAGGTTCGGATTTTTTTCGGGGATTCCTACACCGTCATCTTTAACCGACAGAAGAAGAGAACGTCCGCCTTGAAAGGTTCCTTCAAGTTCCGCTTTAATCATATCATAAGAAGCTCTCTCAAGATATTTTACCGCAGAAGTCAAGATAATTGAAGAACCGCCTGCAATTATTCCTTCGGCATATTGGTCGACGTCGCAGCCTGCAACCCAAACTTGAGAGCCCGCCTGAGTTCTTGTTTTAGCTTCGTTAATAACGCCTACTCCTACTCCGCCCGCAGCGGCATGAATTACCGTTACACCCCTATCATACATAGAAGCCGCAATTTGCTGACCTGCCGCAATATCGGAAAAACCGCCCTGATATACGAAATTCTTTTCATCCATTTCAATTTGAGTTCCGAGATGTTCGTTTGCGTATTTAACACCCTGCTGCCAGCCCCAATTAAATTTTTGAACCGCAGGAATTTCCATACCGCCGATAAATCCGAAATTACCCTTTTGGAACTGCAAGGCAGCCGCAATACCGGCTAAAAATGCCGCTTCATTTTCCAAAAAGCTGATACCGATTGTATTCGGTCCGTTTTGAGGGTCATAAGAATCGGCGGGGTGAGCGTTACCGTCGATAATAACGAATTTGGCATCTTTGTATTTGGATTGTGCTTTAAAAACAGCAGTTTCAAATTTAAATCCGGGACAAATAATGAATTTATAACCCGCATCGTATAAGTTTGAAATTTCTTTGATATAGTCCGCTTCCGTTGTTCCTACGGGTTTTAAGTACTTAATTTCTACACCGAGTTCTTTTTCGGCTCGCTTAATACCTTCCCAAGTCCCCTGATTAAACGATTTGTCGTCAATCGTTCCGGCATCGGTTACCATACCAACCTTTAAAGTCTTTTTTTGTTCTTCTTTTGTACAAGAAGTTAACACCAAACAGGCAAAAAGACATCCGAGCAAAATTTTAACAATTTTTTGCATACACCACTCCTATAGTTTTTTTTATTTACCGTAAAAAATTGTTTGTGCAATATTTATAAATCGGCAAACCTTTTTTATTATATCACTTTTGGGGTGTAATGTCAAACGATTTTTTCACCTTATTTTCAGTTAAAATTCATCGGTTTTCTTCATTATTTTCAAAATATTCAAAGGCATCTATTATGTCCAAATATACTCCGTCAAAATTACTGTCCAAAATTTTATCCAAATACGAACCGGAAGCCCCGTATATTATTTTTTTCCACTCCTTATTCCAATACGCAACCTTATAATTACCTTTCCAATCGGGATTTTCGTTTTTAAGCCATACGGGTTTATTTTTTTTCCATAAAGGATTCCAATAATAGCGGTAATCTTCGGCTTCCCCTATACTCAAATAGCAAAGAACGAGCCTTTTCCCTCCGCTTTTTTTTAATTTTAATTTTTCAATTTCCCGTTTTGTAAATTGTTCCTCATTATGAAACAAATCGATAATCAATAAATCGAAATCGGTTTTTTCTAAAGCGGATATAAATTCTTCTTTGGTTTTATAGTTTTCACCGTTGATTAAATATAAGAAATTTTTAACTTCCTCTATTTTTGTAATATCCGAATTATTTTTATTATACGGAGCATCGGGGTATTCCGGCACCGTGTTTAAGGCTCTGCCGTTTGCGGCAAATGAAATATATCCCATTTTGTTATTTTTTAAATAGGATAAATCGGCGTTTTTATGCGAAAGGCAATAATCGGTAACAAAAACGGGTTTTTTACGGGTTTTAAAAATATTGCAAAGCCTTGTAAGGCTGTCGGTAATAAATGCGGGAGTCTTTTTATTATCTCCCGTATATCCGTAAAACAAATCTTCCCTGCCTACGGCATCTATGCTTTCAATATAATCCGTTTCGGTATAAACATTAGTCTCCGTTACGGTTTCCGCCAATTCCTGTCCGTTTTGAGGGACGATGTAAAACCTGTTTTTTCCGGTTTTTGCATATTGTGAAATTTCTTTAACAAAGAGCCTCATTTCGCTTCGGTAATTTACGGGTTTAAAAAATGCGGCGTTTTCGCATGAAAGACCGCCCGTAAAAATAATGCTTATAAAAATAATTGTTTTTAAATTTTTCATAAAATAAGTATAACACGGGAATATAAAAATATGCAATTATGCGGGCAAAAATACCCTGTTTATAAAAAAGGAGGTTATGCTTAACACAACCTCCTTTTCGTATACTTAAACTTTAAATTTTCCAACTTCGGAAGCAAGATTTTCTATACTCATTTTATTCTTTTGACTTATTTCGTTTACCTCCTGCACGGCATTGCTTATTTGTACCGCTCCGGACGCCATTTCGTTCATACTGTCGGTAATGACACGAGTTAAATCGTCAAGCTTTTGCATTTCCTGCGCAACGTTTTCTCCTCCGCGGAGCATTTCCGAAGAACCGTCCTGAACCTGTGCGGTAATTGAATTGATATCTTTAATGGCGGTTAATACTTCGCGGCTGCCGTGTTCCTGCTCCTGCATAGCTTCCATAAGTTTTCCTTGAGTTTGAGGCTTTTTCGAAGGGAACTTTTGAAACAGCCCGTTATGTTGCGGAAGCAACCGAAAAGGGAGCGATAAGCGTAGTAGGCGGGGGAGATTCCGCAGCGGCGGTAAATAAATTTAACCTTGCCGATAAAATAAGCCACGTTTCTACGGGAGGAGGCGCCTCGCTTGAGTTTATTGAAGGCAAAATCTTACCCGGTATTGCGTGTTTATATCAATAAGGTTACGAAACGAAGGGAGAGATTCGGAGGGGTATTTTTTAGTGGGAGATGCCCGCTTGTTCGGATAAAAGTTTTTCTCTCTCCCCTGTGACTCCCTCTCTTTTAAAAATAGCCGCTTAGTGGATCTGTGCTAAGAATTCGGCCCTAAGCCGGTTTTGGGGCGGGTTGGAGGAGCAAATACGCTTCGCTGTTTGCCTGTGTTCGGGGAGGGGAGAGGGTACGGGAATGCAAACAGTATTTTTCGGTCTGTGCCTGCAAAAACAAAAAAATAAGGTGCTTAAATTGACAGTACGAATATTTATGTTTTTGTCCAAAGGGCGATAAAAAGTAATAAATTAAGAAGATTTTTAACCGTAGCTTTGTAATCTTTTAAGAACCGTTCAAATTGTCCGTTTTGCGTACGTATAAAGCTCGACACAAAAATAATGCAGGTTACAGGTTTGATTAAAAAATAAATGGCAAAGCTTTAAGGCTCCTTCGGGTTAAATTAAACAATATTTTTATCACCTCCATTACTGTAAATATTGTATATTTATACAGGCTACTCTTGACATTATAATATTTTAATGTTACTTTTTAAATCGGCCGGAAACAACAAAATGAAAAATTCAAAACAAATACTTATTGTTAAGCTCATATTTTCTCTTATTTTTTTACTGTTGCCGGTTTATGCTTTTTCGGTTGAAGCCTCCGTTTCGGTAACGGATGCAGCTAAAAAACTTAAACTTGAGCTTTTTTGGGAGCCGGTTTCTCAAGAAATTATCTTTAAAAAAAAATAATGCCGAGGCAAGCTGTAAGGTGGGGCAAAGTCTTGTTGTATTTAACAACCCGGATTCGGGTTATTTTTCGGCGGAGTTTTATACGGCTCCTTATACAAAAGACGGACTTACGTTTGTAACGGAGGGAATGTTTTCCAAATTGCAGACGTTTTTTTCGCTTCCCGAAAAGGAGCGGCTTTACAGTGTCGGGGCAATCCTTATAGACCCCGGTCACGGAGGAAAGGACCCGGGCTGTGTAGGCTCTTATGAAAAAAACGGCAAAAACTTTATTTTGTACGAAAAGGACATAGCTTTAAAGGTAAGCTTGGAGCTTTATTCCATGCTTAAAAAAATATATCCCGATAAACGAATCTTATTGACACGCGACAAAGATTTTTATCCTACGCTTGAAGATAGGGTAAATACGGCAAACAAGGTAAAATTAAATAAAAATGAGAGTATTTTATATGTTTCCGTACACGCAAATGCCGCACCTAATGTAAAAGCCTCCGGTTTTGAAGTATGGTATCTTCCTTCCGATTACAGAAGGGAGGTTCTGGATAAAAATGAGGCACCCAAAGAAATTCATTCTATTTTAAATTCGATGATGGAAGAAGAATTTACAACCGAAAGCGTTCTTCTCGCGCAAAGTATTTTGGACGGATTGGACGGACAAATAGGCAGTCAAAGCAAAAAAAGAGGGATTCGTGCAAATCCTTATTTTGTAATACGCAAAGTAAAAATGCCCAGCGTTTTAGTGGAAATAGGCTTTGTAACCAACAAAGAAGAGGCGAAACTTTTAGCCTCTCCTGCCTACTTGAAAAAATGCAGCATGGGCATATATAATGGGATAACCGCTTTTATAAGCGGGTTTGAAAACGGCATCAATTAAGCGGTTTCAGACTGAAGTCCTGTTGCAAAATCTTAAAAAGAAGCCGTTATTGTAAGAGGTTAAAATGGATTATATCAAAACAAAAATAATTGCAGGCGGTTTACTGTTTGTAATAGTTTTAATTGCCTTATTTTCGGTTTTAAACAATAAGTACGAACGCTATGTTATGTTTTTTAAAAATTCCGTTAATTCAAAAATAGAAACGGAAATACGCTATATTCCTCCGCAGGATATTGAACCTATGGAAGTTTATTTTTTTAAAGAGCTTATGCTTGGGCCTGTAAACCACGACCGATATTCTTTTTTTAATCGGGAAAGCAAGCTTTTATCGTGCTTTGTCCGTAACGGAACTCTGTATGTCGATTTCCCTGCAAGTTTTATGGAAGTTATCTGCGAAGGCTTCGATTCCGAAGAAATTAAGAATTTATTGGCAAAAAATATTTTTTTAAATTGTAAAAATCTGAAATCGGTTTATATAGCCGTAGAAGGGGTGCAGATTTACGATTTATTAAAAAATAATGCCGAAATTTGAAAAAAAGTCTTGACAAAATTGAATTATTACATATACTTATATATAACAGGGCATAATAAGTTCATATAAAGGAGTTTTTGAATGAAAAAAACATTGATACTTGTAGCGATGGCATTTTTATTGATTGGTGCCGTTGCAGTTGCTGAAGAAGCTGTTATTCTTGATTTTCAGCTGTTAAATGCCGACATTATTGCAGATAAGGCCGGTGCGATGACTCAAAACCGACGAACTGTAATGGATTACGGTGCTGTTGCCGGTGCTTCTTACACCGACGAGCAAAAAGCCTTAATGAGATCTTCTCTCGCTATTGCTCAGTGGGAAGTTAAACTTAATTCGTCAGCACAGAATCCTACTTCTGTTGCTTTATCCAAGGTAACGGAAGCTGAAGTAAGCGGTGAAGCAAAGAATTTTGCCGGTCAAAAATTGATGGGTGTACGCATTTTATTCCCGACATGGGCAAATAACGCTAATGCGGAAATTCGACCCGGATTTTTAATTCCTGCTTATGAAAAAATGACGCAGGTTGACGATTCCGGCAATTTACAGGAGCCTACTGAAGAAGATAAGGCTTCCGGTAAGGGCAGATTTGAAGGCGGATACGGAGTTGTACGAAACACCGGTGTTATTAAATCCATTGCCGTAAATACTTACGGAATGAATTTCCCCCACGGCCTTTATGTTCTTCTTCGCGATCAGAATAACAAGGTAACAAGATATTTTATGGGTTACCTCCTGTTTGACGGTTGGAGAGAAATGATTTGGTCAAACCCCGGTTATATTACACAGGTAAAGGCTCGCGAAGTTAGATTATATCCGGTATACCCCACTTCTCTTCCTCACGTTTCATTTGACGGCTTCCTCGTTACGAGGGATGCGGCTCATGACGGCGGCGATTTCGTAGGATATTTTAAAGATGTAAAGATTATCTATGACAAAGCCGTTTTAACAACCGTACGTGATTTTGCAGATGAAGACATCTGGGGAATTCAAACGGAACGGGAAATGAAGCGAAAAAAGATTGAAGTTGAACGCTTCGGACAAACCCAGGTTTTGCGTTTCTTGGAGCAGGAAAAGATGGCTACGGAAGCAGGTTTTACACCTTCCGAAGGCTCTGAAGCTGCAAAAAATAGCGGCGGAAATAATCAAGAAACCAACAACCAATAGTTGGCTCATAGCGGACTGTTCCGCTTATACTTAGCTAATAAAAGCGGCGGATTTTGCTGCCGCTTTTATTTATTTAATTTGTCCTGTTATTATACTATGTCATCTACAGAAGAAACATCATGGCTTCCTAATAAGGATAATCTTAGACGCTTATATGCTTCTCACGTTCCTCATTTTAAAGTGCTTATAATGCGTATTGAGGAATTTTTACGTTCCGTCGTTAAAATAGGGTCTCCTACAACATATAAAACAAGAGTTAAAGGGTTTGAAAGCTATTATGCCAAACTGTTAAAATTTCCGCCGGAAAGTTCCGATTCGGATTTGCAAATTTTGCCGGTTTTAACGGATATTTTGGGAATACGCATAATTTGCACGTTTTTACAGGATTTGAGTGAAGTTGAAACTCTTTTGGAGAAAAATTTTAAAATAATTGAGGTTGAAAGAAAAGGTTCCAATCTTGCTTTTCAGGAATTCGGCTATGAATCGGTGCATTTACTGCTTGAAATCCCCGAAGAATTTAAAGTCGGACTGGTTTTGCCTAAAGACCTCATTTTTGAAATTCAGCTTAGAACGATTTTACAGGATGCCTGGGCGGAAGTTGAACATGAGCTTATTTATAAGGCGGAATTTTCGCCGTTCGATTTGCCTTTGAGAAGAAAATTGGCTTCAATAAATGCGAGTTTAAGTCTTGCAGATGTTATTTTTCAAGAAATACGCGATTATCAAAATAAGCTTAATGCTGAGCTTGATACAAGACGTTTGGGTTTTTATTCTCTTGCAGATGAATATACCGAAAGGCTGTTGCCGGCCTCCAAAAAGGGTTTGGAAAAGGGTAGCGGAACTCAAGAAGAAAAAGTTATAGCCCTTGAATCCATAGACGACTTAATTTTGGCTGCAATAGAAGCTCATAATAAAAATCTTTTTGAAGAGGCGGAAAAAATTTATACTAAAATAATAGACCAAAACCCTAACGATATTGTTTTATCTGTGGTTTTTAAGCATAGGGGAATGGCTTATTTTGCACAGGGTAATTACGAAGCGGCTTGCAGCGACTTTATTGAAAGCTGTAAGCATAATTCCTCTAATTTCAGGTCGTATTATTATGTCGGTATTGCTTTGACAATGCTGAATAAGGATAATGAAGCAATTGAATATTTTTCGGATTCGCTTAAAATAAACAAGTTTCAGGCACATGTTTATTTTAGGCGTGCTTTATCATATTTTAAACTTCAACTTTATACCGAAGCCTTGCAGGACTTGGATACGGCGAAAACTTTGGGTTTAAGTGAAGAAGATGAAAAAAGATTGCGCATAGCTATTGCAAAAAAAATAGATATAGTGTAATCTATGTAAACTATAATAATTTGCGGTTATACAACCGGTTAGATTCGGTTTAAAATAATTCACGGAGGTAGAAACAAGTGAAGAATAAATCTGCGGTTAAAAGACATAAACAAAGCGAAGTTAGAAGAATGCGGAACCGCTCTGTAAAAAGCTCGGTAAGAACTGCTGCAAAGAAATATACCGATGCCGTTCATTCAGGAAGTGCGGAAAGTGCGGGGGCCTTGCTTAAAGAGTTGACAAGTAAGCTTGATACCGCTGCCAGAAAGGGAATTTTAACTAAGAATTCGGCTGCGCGAAAAAAGTCGAGAATGCAATTGTTGTTTAACGCTTCTTTTCCTGCCAAATAAGCATTGGCCTTAAACCGCAATGCCCTTATGGAAATTGCGGTATTTTTTTTATGTGAATTAACTATGAAACAAAAACAATCAAAGAGCAATATAATAGATTCTATTTATAGAAACAATGAAGAGTATAAATTAAAACAAGTAAAAGGCATTGTAGACCTTTTTGTAGAATCGATTTCCGATTTGCTTAAAAGCGGTTCGGGGGTTGAAATAAGAGGATTAGGCACCTTTGAAGTTGTTCCCGTTAAGGCAAGGGCCAATGCGCGCAATCCCAAAACGGGCGAAAAAATGAAGGTAAAAGCTCATTGTAAGGTCCGTTTTAAACCGGCAAAGGATTTAAAAGATTCTCTTAAAGAATTAAGTCCGAAAAAATTGTCCTAAAATGAAAAGCGGAAAACTTTATTCGTTTAAATATAACCTTTTATTATCGCTGTCAGGTGTTATTTTATTTTACTTATCACATCCTAATAAGTTGGTACTTACCGGTATACCGGTGTTCGGATATATAGCGCTGGCACCGTTTTTTCTTTTAATAAAAAGGACAAGTTTAAAGTTTTCCGTTCTTTGGGGAGCGTTTTCAGGTTTTCTTTCATATTTGGCCTTTAATTTTTGGATTCTTTTTTTTCATCAGGCTGCCGTTTATGTAATTACGGGGTATTACCTTATTTTATATGCGTTATTGTTTGCCTTATTAAAAATTGTCGATATTTTTTTTCCGCGTTACGGCTTTATTTTTCAAGCCCTTGTCTGGGTAGGATATGAATACGTAAAAACGCTCGGCTTTATGGGGTATCCTTACGGAATTATAGGTTATACCCAATGGAATTTCCCGACGCTCATACGTTCAAGTGCGGTTTTAGGCGTTTGGGGTATTTCTTTACTGCTTGTTTTTTTTTCGTCGATATCGGCCGTATTTATTTATGAATTTAGTTTGAATAAATCTTTAAAAACAACCGTTAAACTTTACGGTAAATATGCCGCAATTTGGCTCGGCTGTTTTTGCGCTTTTTTTTTATACGGCATTTTCGCAAAAACTGATTATTCTTCATATAAAAAAGCTAAACTTGCCCTTATTCAACCTAATACCGACCCTTGGGTAGGCAATATTGAAGTTTATAAAAACAATTTTTATGATTTAAAAACCTTATCCGAAAGAGCAGTTGCTGAAAATTCCGATATTTCGCTTGTAGTTTGGCCCGAGACGGCATTTATTCCCAGAATAAAATGGCATTATAAATATTCAAGCGATATGCAGTCGGCGGCCCTGGTACGGAATTTATTGGAATTTTTAAATGGACAAACCGTTCCGTATTTAATCGGAAATGACGATGCTGTACCCATAGGGGAAACTGGAGAAGGCAGATTGGATTATAATGCGGCGATGCTTTTCATTCCTTCCAAAAATGTTATTCCGCCTGAACCCGATACTTATCGCAAAATGCACCTTGTTCCGTTTACCGAGCATTTTCCTTATAAGAATATTTTTCCGTTTATTTATAGACTTTTGGAAAAATCGGATACTCATTTTTGGGAGAGGGGGGAGGAGCGCTTTGTTTTTAATATAAACGGTATAAAATTCGGAACTCCCATTTGTTTTGAAGATTGCTTCGGCTATATTTCGGCGGATTTCGTTAAAAAAGGTGCTGATTTGATTGTAAATATGACTAACGATGCATGGGCAAAAAGTGCCGTGCCGCAATACCAGCATTTAAGTATGGCGGTTTTCAGGGCTGCGGAAAATAAGGTTCCCGTTGTCCGTGCCGCAAGTTCGGGACAAACTGCATATATAGACCCTAACGGGGAAATAAAAGCCATGCTGAAGCCGTTTTCAAAAGATGTTTTAACCGTGGAGGTGCCTATATTGACAGAAACCGCTAAAACGGTTTATTCTTTTGCAGGTGATTATTTTGCCGTAATAATATCGGTTGTAACTTTTTCCGCAGTTATAGCCGCCGCTATAAAAAGAATTTATCTTAAATTAAGGAGTTAAAAATTGAAAAAGAGCAATAAAAATAAAGAAAAAAATGTTACGGTTTTAGGTAAAGAAACCGTTTTTGACGGTGTAATGAAATTTTCCGAAACGCTGCAAATTGACGGAAAGTTTAACGGAGCTATAGATTCTCAAGGAGCTTTGATTATTTCAAAAACGGCGGATTGCAGAGTACAATATGTTAAGGCGGCTTCGATAGTGGTGGAAGGAGCGGTTGCGGGCTCTCTTTCCGCCGTCGATAAAGTGGATTTAAAGCCTCAATCCTCTGTGAGGGGTGATATTACTGCCGGAAGGATTAGAATTGCGGATAATGTTTCATTTGAGGGCTCGGTAAAGATGATTAGAAACAGCGGGTTTACCGAAAAAAATCTTTTTTCCATAAGTTCGGGGCAATTAAAAGAGCAATTAACCCGTCAATAGTAACTGTTTAAAGTGATTGATACATGTTTAATAAAGCGGAGTTTTTCGGAGCTTAAAAAACGGGGGATAAAACTTATTACCGCCGAATCCCTTACAGGAGGCTTAATTTCCTCCGAATTTACAAAAATAGCAGGGGCGTCGGAAACGGTTTGGGGCGGGTTTGTTACATACAGTCCCCAAGCAAAAATTTCGCTTTTGGGTGTTGAGCCTGAGATTATAGAAAGATACGGAGTTGTTTCCGCGGAAACGGCGGAGGCTATGGCTTACGGAGCTTTAAATGCGTTTTTAGCAAAAAATACGGGCGGGCTTGAGGCCGTTGCAATTGCAGTTACAGGTGTTGCCGGCCCCGATTCGCTTGAAGGAAAACCTGTAGGAACCGTTTTTACGGGTATTGCTTCTTTTTTAAAAGGGAATATGGAGTGCAAAACCTTTCAATTTTTATTTTCGGGAGATAGAAATCAAGTGCGTGAAAAAACCGTAGAAGCTGTTGCTGACGGAATTTCGGCTCTTTTTAATTAGAATTTTTTATGTGGAAAATACTTGCATTACTTTCGGCCGTGTTTGCGGCTTTAACTTCAATTTTAGCAAAATTCGGAATAAAAAATGTTAATTCTACGCTTGCAACGGCTGTCAGAACCGTTGTAGTGCTTATCCTTGCATGGGGCATAACGGCTGCAAACGGAAATATAAAAGATTTAAAAAGCTTAACAAAAAGTAATTGGATTTTTTTAATTCTTTCGGGAGCGGCGACGGGTTTATCGTGGATTTGCTATTTTAAAGCAATCCAAGCCGGAGAAGTTTCTAAAACCGCTGCAATAGATAAATTCAGTATAGTATTAACGATAATATTTTCGTTTATAATTTTAAAAGAAGCCGTTACGTTTAAAACCGTACTCGGCTGTATACTTATAACCGCAGGCACCCTTGTTATGATTTTGTGAAGCGTTTGCTAATCTTTTAACATAACATTTAATATTACACTGTCCGTTTGGCGCATTCCTTCAGCGGCCATTACTCCGACTCTCGCTATGGTTTTTTCTATATCGTCTTTTATTATACCGTCTCCGCCTGAAAAATATTTTCCGTCCATGGCAAGTTCATGTCCGAATAATGCGGAATCTAAAGATGCCGCTATTTTGGAAGCGCAAGATTGTTTTGCTCCGTCGCAAACTATTCCTGAAACAGTGCCGAGAGCGTTTTTTATTGTGCCGCAAATTTGGTCATAGCTTCCGCCTTTCATATATGTTACCGCTGCGGCACAGGCGGCTCCCGCAGTTACGGCACCGCAATATGCCGACAGGCGACCTATTCCGGTTTTTTGATGAATAGCCAGGAGGTTGCTGATAAGAAGGGAGCGGATAAGTTTTTCTTTGCTTACGCCCATTTCACGTGCGTAAACTATTACGGGAACCGAAACCGCCAAGCCTTGGTTACCGCTTCCCGAATTTGTTATTACGGGATAGGAGCAGCCGCACATTCTAGCATCGGAAGCTGCCGCTACTTCTCCTTCCGCTTGTATTTTAATTGAAAAGGCATCTCCTTTTCTTTGACTGTATTTTAAAATATTTTTTCCGGTTTCTACACCGTAAGAATTGGTTAAGCCGTCCTGCGCTACACGCGTGTTATATTCTATTTGTCTTAATATGGGCTCTTCGATAGAATTGAGATTTACCGTGTTTGCAAATTCTAAAATATCTTTTACATTTAAACAGGAACGGTCGGTTAAATCGCCGCTCGCGGCTTCCGGGCTGTAAGATTTTTTTAAGATAATTTCATCATTTAGTTTTAAAAGAACAAGGTTTGTATGTTGGTGAATCAGTTCGGCAATTCCCGTGTTTCCGTTTAATTTGCCTGTGATTTTTATGTGAAGAGTTGCAGGGGTATCCATAAGCTGAATTTTCGTACATTTTTTTTGAAGATACTTTTCGGCGGTTTTTACGTCATCGCTTGTTACGTCCGCTAAAACTTCAAGCCCCTTATCGGGGTTCCCTCCTATTATTCCTATGAGTGCGGAGGCTTCCATTCCCTTCATTCCTCCGGTGTTCGGAACTATAACCGATTTTGCATTTTTGATAATATTTCCGCTGCTTTCAATAAGAATTTCATCGGGGATTCCGCCCATAATTTTCCGTAAAGACGCTCCGGTATAAGCGATGGCGATAGGTTCCGTACAGCCTAAAGCGGGAACCAATTCTTCTTTTAAAATTTGAATATATTTTTCCGTTGTTTTTTCATCTAACCCCATAAATACCTTCCTATAAAATCATCAAGCGCAGATTTTATCAAAAATCGAGCATTGATGATTTTCAGCCGTTTCGTAATGCAATGAGAAACGGCAATAATAATTAAGTTTTGCTTTTAAGCAAAACTGAAAGTTTATATCAAAGCAATGTAACAACATTGCGCAGATTAAACCTTCCTATAAAATCATCAAGCGCAGATTTTATCAAAAATCGAGCATTGATGATTTTCCGCCGTTTCGCAACGAAGTGAGAAACGGCATATAATATCCGATGTTTGCCGAAAGGCAAACTCGACAGCGTTTTTAGACAATGCTATCTGCATTGCCTAAAATAAGCCTCCAGATAAAATCATCAAGCGCAGATTTTATCAAAAATCGAGCATTGATGATTTTCCGCCGTTTCGTAATGCAATGAGAAACGGCATACAATACACGACGTTTGCCGAAAGGCAAACTCGACAGCGTTTTTAGGCAATGCTATCTGCATTGCCTAAAATAAGCCTCCCTTTAAAATCATCAACCGCAGATTTTATCAAAAATCGAGGATTGATGATTTTCCGCCGTTTCGCAACGAAGTGAGAAACGGCATACAATATCCGATGTTTGCCGAAAGGCAAACTCGACAGCGTTTTTAGACAATGCTATCTGCATTGCCTAAAATAAGCCTCCAGATAAAATCATCAAGCGCAGATTTTATCAAAAATCGAGCATTGATGATTTTCAGCCGTTTCGTAATGTAATGAGAAACGGCATATAATATCCGATGTTTGCCGAAAGGCAAACTCGATACGGGCTTTAAAACGGCTGTCTTTGCCCGCTTAAAATATTTTCTTTATCTTTCGGTATATTACCCATAGATGGGGATTTATGTCAACAGGTTGCCGTTTTTGAGGTAAAGAAAAGGCATAAAGAAGTTTTTTTTATCGATTTATCTTGACTATAAAAATATCTTTGATTAACTTATTTACCTTAAACGGGTATTTTAATTTTTTGTACACGGGATTCCTTTATTTATAGTTTATTTCGCAGTTAAAAAGACTATATTCCGATTTTAGGTCTTATAGACAAACTGGAGAAATTTAAATAAAATTAAAAAACGGCAGGCTTATTTTAAATGATAGAAACGTCGCTTAAAAACACTGTCGCGGGCTTGTAAAACAAACCGGAAACTTTAAATTAAACGGCTTAGCTTAAAAATATTTATTCGGCGGTTGTTTATTGCAAACACGTATTATTGCACTTTTTCAGCTTAGCTTACAAAAGTGCCGGAAATCATAAATTTCAGAAATACGATGATTTCCGTGATTGATGATTTTGTCGGGAGGTATGCACGAAATGAAAAATTCTAATTCAAATATTGTAAACGGTAAGAAAAAGATTCCGTTAAAATTTAAATATGCGATTATTATTATCGTATTGGCTGCGATACCTGCAATAAGTGTAGGAGTAGGAGCTTATCTGTATATTGTTAATCAAAGTTACGAAAAACTGGATAGTGCATTTTATGATGCCGCTTCGGAATTTGATTCCAATTTAGGTATTTTCCTGGATAATTTATCCAAACTTAATTCCTCCATTGTAAAGTCCGATTTAATAAAAAATGCAAACGGAAAAATAACATCTTATATTAACTTAAAAGCCGATGAACCGGACGGAACGGTTAAAATGAATCCCGCAGCTTTCGGTAAAGAAGAAAAAGAAATTTACGATATGATGAAAACTTTTGTGGATTCTTATGATTCCATTCCCTATATGACCGTTGCGACGGAAATAGACGGAGGTATTTTAATATATCCTGCAACAAATAGAAAACCGGGCTATGATGCAAGAACAAGAAGCTGGTATAAAAATTGCGTAGAGAATGAATCCGAACAAATTTTATCAGACCTTTATATTTCATCATCAAACGATATTACGGTTGAGATTACCGATAAAATTTTGTTAAACGGCAAATTACAGGGAGTATTTTCCACTTCTGTTAATCTTTCGTATATAAAGGATATCATTGCACAAAAAGCCATAGGTAAAACCGGGGCCATAATAGCCATCGATAAAACGGGGGCTATCATAGCTCATACAAAATCTCCAGAGTCGGTAGGTAAGGATATCAATTCGCTTGGTTCCGAATATGCCGAAATTGTTCAGGCGGAAGACGGCCAAAATATTTATAAAACGATAGATTCAAAAAAATATATATTTAAATTGATAAGTTCTCAAAATAAAAAATTGGGCTGGAGATATATTTTAATTCTTGAATATGATGAATATACCGAAGTCGGAAGAAAAGTTTTATACAGACTGATTTTTGTAATTGTTCTCATTATAATCTTTTCAATACCGATATCGTATCTTATGTCGCTTAAAATTGTCAAGCTGTTAAAAAAAATAGGAACGGCAATGGCAGGTATAGAAACAGGGGATTTAACTACTTATTTACCGGTTGACGGAAATGATGAAATAGGGCAGATTTCGGAATATTTTAACCGTACTATAGAGAAGATAGGAGATTCCATAAAATCGATAGGAACAAACGCTTCCATAATGAAAAATGTAGGAGAAGAGCTTTCCGCTAATATGATGGAAACGGCGGCAACCGTTAATCAGATGACAACCGATATTGAAGATACGAAAGAACAAATAATGAAGCAATCTTACGGAGTAAAAGATACGGCATCTGCAATACAGGAGATGATTGAAACGATAAAACAGCTTGATTCTCATATCGAAATGCAAACCGCAAGTATAAGCGATTCTTCTTCCGCAGTGGAGCAAATGGTGGCTAATATTCAATCGGTTAATACTATTTTGCAAAAAAATAAAACTTTAATTGAAAAACTTGAAGAAAAATCAAATGATGTAAAAGAATCCGTAACATATACTGCAAGGGTAACTCAGGAAATAAGTGCGGAATCCGACGGCCTTTTGGAGGCCTCAAGCGTAATTCAGCATATTGCAAGTCAGACAAATTTGCTTGCAATGAATGCCGCAATTGAAGCCGCTCATGCGGGAGAAGCCGGAAAGGGTTTTGCCGTAGTTTCGGACGAAATAAGAAAGCTGGCGGAAGAATCAAGTTTACAGGGTAAAAATATAACTTCAGTTTTAAAAGCTCTGAAGGCCAAAATAGATAAAATTGCCGACGATTCTGTAAATGCCGAAAAAATCGTAAATGAAAGTTTTCAACTTACGGAAGCCGTTAAAATGCAGGAAGATACTATTCTTAACGCAATGCTTGAACAAAATGAAGGCAGCGGTCTTTTGTTAAATTCAGTCTCCGATATTTCAGCGGTTACCGATGAAGTAAAAAGCGGTTCAAGCGAAATGCTTGTAAATTCGGACAAGGTTTTATCGGAAATAAACAATCTTACTTCCGTAACCGAAAAAATAATTATAGATATGAATGCAATTGCTTCAGGCGTAGTTCAAATAAATAATGCCGTTAATGAAGTAAACGGTATAGCGCAAAAAAATAAATTAGGCACGGAAAATTTATTTATGGAAGTAAATAAATTTAAATTAAAACGGTAAATGCGGTTTTTATGTTAAAATATAATGTAAATAAAAACTTAAAAGAAGCGGCTTTAATTTTTTTGCAAGCAGGATTTTCGGTTTATCTTGTAGGAGGAGCTGTCAGAGACTGGGTTCTGGGTAAAAAGTGTAAGGATTACGATATAGCAACGGACGCCGCTCCTTATCAAGTGCAAAAACTTTTCCGCAAAACGATTCCGACCGGTATAGAGCACGGAACGGTTACCGTTTTATATAAGGGTGAGCAAATTGAATGTACGACTTTTCGTTGCGAAGCCGATTATTCGGACGGAAGAAGACCTGACACTGTAAATTATGTCCGCACTATACAAGAAGATTTAAGCCGCCGCGATTTTACTATGAATGCAATTGCGGTTAATCTTGCCGACGGTTCTGTAGTAGACCCGTTTAACGGAATAAAGGATATTAAAGCAAAACGGATTAAAACGGTAGGTGAGCCGGTTTTACGTTTCGGCGAAGACGGGCTCCGTCCGATTAGAGCTATACGTTTTGCAGCACAGCTTAATTTTCATATAGAAGAAAAAACTTTAAATGCAATTCCTCTTATGCTTGAAGTGTGTAAAAAAATATCCCCTGAAAGATTTAGAGATGAATTTATTAAAATACTTAAAACCGAAAATCCGATTATTGCATTAAAACTTTTGGAAAGTTCCGGTTTATTGAGAGAGTTTTTACCGGAGCTTTTTTTGTGCAGAGGTGTGGAACAAAGGGGTATGCATAAGTTTGATGTTTTGGACCATAGTTTTTTAGCCTGCAATGCCGCTCCTGCGGAAAATTTAATTGTACGGCTTGCCGCTCTTTTTCATGATATAGGAAAGCCTTCTACTCGTATCTTAAACGAATACGGTGATTATACTTTTTATAAACATGAAGTTGTTTCCGAAAAAATGACAAGAAGGATAATGCAGCGTCTTAAATTTTCAAATAAGGAAACTGATGAGGTTTGTCATTTGATTTTAAATCACATGTTTAACTACACTGATGATTGGAGCGATGCGGCCGTACGCCGCTTTATTGTGCGTGTAGCGCCTGAAAATATTTTAAACCTCTTCGCTTTAAGGCGTGCGGACGGGTTTGCCTTGACGGCTGAAACTATAGATTTACGCTCTTTACTCAATTTTCAAAAAAGAATTGAAAAGATTTTAGAAAGTGAAAATGCATTCAGCATAAAAGATTTAGCTGTAAACGGAAACGATTTAATTGCGGCTGGGATAGCTCCGGGACCCAAACTTGGTATAATTTTAAAAGAATTGTTTTCAACCGTACTCGATGACCCTGAACAAAACACAAAAGATAAACTTTTAAAAATTGCTCTTGCATTAAATGAAAGTATTAAAGAATGATTAATTATTTTTAGCTGTTTTTTATGACAATCCGCTTTTTTGCCCATAGTACAAATCATGGCTTTTATTGCAATTTTTTTCAGCAATATTTATAAATACTGTTTTGCAGTTCCGTCTCCGGATTTTGCAAAAAGAGAAATATATGGTTTAGCAGGACTCATATTTATTTTTCCCATCAATACTTCTTCGATTTGGAAAAAACCTACATCGCTGCTCATTAAAATATCTATTCTAATCGGTTTTTCTTCTCCTGCGGTAATATTTACGGACTCAATTGAGTTTGCGGAGTATTTATGAATATCTCCTATGCGGGCATCGGTATTCAGTTCAAGCGGAATTCTTGCCCTCCCTTTTTTCATATCACAGCCGTCCGCAATTAAAACTATTCCGGCTTCAAGCGAATTTATTTTTCTTGACGCCATATGCCCTATTATACATTCGCAGGTTAAGGCCTTTATTACCGCCCGTCTGGGATATGAAGTTATACCCAGTTTATCAAGAGTTCTTTCAATAATCGGAAGGGCAAGAGTCATAGAGAAAATTTCGTGGTCTTGCCGTGTAAGCGACATTCCTATGTCATGAAGATAGGCACTTAAAATTACGGCGCAATTACTGTCTTCTAAAGAGCCTGTTCCCTCTTTTTGCAAGCTGGTTTGGATATTTGCTTTTTGAAGAAGATTTAAAATTTTAATTGCGTTAGCCGTTACAAGTTTCATATGAACGGGGCCGTGGTCGTTATAGCCCAAGCGGACAATTGAAACGGAATTCGCATATTCCTGCAAGGCTTCAATTTCTTTATCTTCAATTAGAATACGTAAAAGACTTGTAGCAAAAACATCTTCTTTTACCAAATCCAAAAGATGTTTTTCAGTTGAAATTTCTTTTTGTGATTTCATAACCGCCCTCCGGCCGGATTAGGCAACCGCAAGGAAATGACCTTGCGGTTGTTTGTAAGTATATAAAGCAAAATTTAAATTTTACTTTAAACCGTTTACTTTTTATAAATTATATGTGTTGCGGATTTTTCCGCGTCTTCGACGGCTTCATAAAAGGCTTCTACTACAGTAGGATGAGGATACATTGAGTGAAGAATATTTTCACGCTTTGCACGGTTTTTAACAAGGGTTCCTATTGGGCCTATCATATCGGTAGCCGATGCGCACATCATTTGACAGCCTGCAAGACGGTCTTCTTCATCGAAAAGTACCTTTATAAAGCCTACATCGTGTCCCGATAAAACGGATTTTCCGTTTGAGCCCATAGGCACCTTACCGATTTTTACGGTTATGCCTTTCGCTTCAGCTTCTTTTCCGAAAGCCCGACGGCCGCAATTTCCGGAGAGCAATAAACGCAAGACGGAATGATATCGTTTTTTCTTTTTTGCAGTTGCCTGTTAAATTTTCTATAACCAAGCTTCCCTGGTTTTCCGCATTATGTGCAAGCATAACATTTCCCTTTACGGCATCTCCTATTGCAAAAATTCCTTGTATATTCGTCTGCATAAACTTATCCGTAATAATTCCTCTCTTATCGAATTCGATACCGGCATTTTCCAAACCTATATTGTTAATTTCCGCAATACGTCCGATACAAACTATTACCGCATCGGCTGTAATTTTTTCTTCCTTTTCTTTTAGAGTAAAGGTGCAGCCGGTTTTTTCAATCTTTGTAACAGCCGCTCCGTTTATTATTTTTACACCCTGTTTTTTTAAAACAAGAGCTTGCTGCATTGCCAAGTCTCTGTCGAAGGGCGGAAGGATTGTTTTTTCAAGTTCTACAACGGTAACTTCTTTGCCGAGCTTTGCGTACATGGTTGCGAATTCAATGCCGATAACTCCGCCGCCTATGATAATTACGCTTTTAAAATCTACGGGTGAAGAAGCTAAAATATCATCGGAGGTAAGAGCGTTTTCGATTCCGCTTATAGGCGGTGCGAATACGGAAGAACCGGTTGCAATAATCAAATTTTTAAATTGAAGAGTTTGCCCGTTTACTTCCACGGAAGATTTTGAGGTAATTTTTCCTTCTCCGTTAAAAAATTCGACGCCGGCATTTTCTATAAGTTTTTCAATACCGTTTACAAGTTTTTCTACAACGGCATTCTTTTTTTCATAAACGGTATTTATATCGTATTTTAAATTTTCTCCTGAAAGACCCAAATCGTTTTTTGCAAAACTTCCGAATACTTCTGCGGTATGAAGAAGGTATTTTGTAGGAATACAGCCCCTGTTAAGACAGGTTCCTCCAAGTTTATTTTTTTCGATAAGAGCGGTTTTTAAACCGGCTCTTCCCGCTTTTATAGCGGCAACATAACCGCCCGGGCCTCCGCCCAAAACAAGTACATCATACATATAAAACTCCTATGTGTAAGAGTATACATTATAAAGGTAATAATTACAAGAGAAGTCAAAAAGATTTAAGGATAAGAAATTTTAAAAGCCTGAACCTCTCTCGGGATATCGAGAAAAGGGTCAGGCTTAAAATCGGCTAAGCTCTGCCTGCCGAAACTCCTCTTGCAATTGCAGATACGAATTCGTTTTCGTACCATTCCTGCGAGAAGGGGAAGTGGTTTCGCAAAACAGGTCGGAGTTTCATCTCTACCTTTTCTTTGCAATCTTCACACACATCGTATTCACGAATATGCCAGTAGGTTCTTCCCTTAATTGGTTTTACTAATTCTTTACCGCAAATATCACAGCTTAATGTTTTCATCGTTACACTCCTTATGACGATTAATATTCACAATTATACTACATTTTACCTTATTTTTCATACTTTGTCGAGTAAAAAAGGCATTTTTTTACGGGTTTTTATTGAATTTTGATTAAAGTATTATGTAAAAATGCCTTTTTTTATAAAAATAAAAGCTCTTTTTTTTCGATTGTACGTATTTTAATTTTTTTATAAGGAGCTTAGTTTAACCGCTTTAAATTTATAGAGCATTTTATAAAAACGGAAATTTTATATTTTTATTTATATATTTTTTTAATTTAATATAAGATTGATTTTAAAGCCTATTGCTTTGACACACAAAAAAATGTATATTTAAATATTGTAAAACACCAATTCAGGCGTTTTATCTATTGGAGCATAAATGTTTACAGTTTTATCAAAGAGCCTGCGGGAGTATAAAAGTACTTCGATTTTTGCCGTTTTGCTTACGATTACGGAAGTTGTTTTTGAAATAATAATTCCCGTATGTATGTCCCGTTTAATCGATTTCGGTATTGAGCGGGGCAGTATGTATACGGTATTTAAATACGGTGCGGCTCTTTTAGTTTTCGCTCTTATTCAATTAACTACCGGTGTTTTTTCATCGGTTACGGCGGCAAAGGCCGCCTGCGGGTTTGCCGCAAATTTACGGCAGGATATGTACGATAAGGTACAGACCTTTTCTTTTGCAAACATCGATAAATTTTCCACCTCATCTATTATTACAAGGCTTACCACCGATGTGACTAACGTGCTTAACTCTTATCAAATGCTTGTAAAAATTGCAATACGGGCTCCAGGTATAATGGTTTTTGCAATGGTTGCCTCGTTTAAAATAAGTAAAGAAATTTCCATGATTTTTTTGTTTTTAATTCCTCTTTTGGCATTGGGGCTTTATTGCATAATAAAAAAGGTTTACCCGATATTTACGGGAGTTTTTAAAACTTATGATGAATTAAACAATGTTGTTCAGGAAAATATAAAGGGAGTGCGAGCCGTAAAGTCTTTTAACAGACAGGAGTATGAAATAAAAAAGTTCGGTAAAATTTCGGAAGCAATTTACAAAGGTTTTTCAAAGGGAGAGCGGTATGTAACTTTAAATATTCCCCTTATGAGGTTTTGTATTTACCTTTGTATGCTTTTAATTTCATGGCTGGGTGCAAAGGCGATTACGGCAAGCGGCAATAATCCCGATTTAGGTTTGACTACGGGAGCTCTTACGGCTTTGTTCTCTTATGCCGCACAGATTATGATGAGCTTAATGATGCTTGCGATGGTCTTTGTTATGATTACAATTTCGCGCTCTTCGGCAGAGCGTATCGCGGAAATTTTAAAAGAAAGCCCTACAATAAAAAATTCCGAAAATCCGGTTATTGAAGTAAAAGACGGAAGCGTAAGTTTTAAAAATGCCGATTTTTCGTACACGGCCGATACGGATAAAAAAATTATAGATAATGCAAATTTGCATATCCTATCGGGGGAAACCGTAGGTATAATAGGCGGAACCGGTTCTTCCAAAACCTCATTTGTTCAATTGATTCCGCGTTTATACGATGTTACTTCGGGTGAAGTAAATGTAGGCGGTGTAAATGTAAAAGATTATGATTTAGATGCTTTAAGAAATTCGGTTGCCTTTGTTTTGCAAAAAAATGAATTATTTTCGGGAACCGTTAAAGAAAATTTAAAGTGGGGAAATGAAAATGCAAGCGATGAAGAAATTAAAGAGGCTTGCCGATTGGCTTGTGCAACGGAATTTATAGAAACGATGAAGGATAAATACGATTCTAAAATCGAACAAGGCGGAGTAAATATTTCGGGCGGACAAAAGCAGAGACTTTGTATTGCAAGGGCTCTTTTAAAAAAGCCTAAAATTTTAATTTTGGACGATTCTACAAGTGCGGTCGATACTAAAACGGACGCTTTAATTCAAAAATCGTTTAAAGAGTTTATTCCCGAAACAACAAAGATAATTATTGCACAGCGAATTTCTTCGGTTCAAAACGCCGATAAAATTGTTGTCCTTAACGGCGGAAAAATAGAAAACGTAGGAAAACACGAAGAGCTTTTGGAAAAATGCGCAATTTATAAAGAAATTTTTGAAACACAGCAAAAAGGGAATTAAATAAATGGATAAAATTTATATACCTGCCGTTAAGCGGCTTTTATCGTATTTAAAAAAATATAAACTTACTTTAATCGTTGTTACAATATGTATTCTATTAAGTTCGACAGCCTCGGCGGCTTCTTCGATTTTTTTGCAAGTGCTTATAGACGGCTACATTGTTCCGCTGCTTGCGGAACCGAATCCCGTATTTACGGGATTATTAAGGGCTCTTATTTTTATAGGCATAATTTATTTAATCGGAGTCGCTTCTTCGTGGATTTACAGCCGCCTAATGATTAATGCGGCGCAAAAAACTTTAAAAAATATCCGCGATGAAATGTTTGAAAAAATGCAAAAATTTCCCGTAAAATATTTCGATACTCATACTCACGGCGATGTTATGAGCCGTTATACGAACGATACCGATACCTTACGTCAAATGATTACACAGTCTATGCCCGAACTGGTTTCTTCGGTATTTACGATTATTACGGTATTTTTTTCTATGTTGTACCAAAGCGTTTATCTTACACTTATTGTTTTAACCGGCATTTTTTCCATTTCCGCAATAATAAAATTTATTGCTAAAAAAAGCGCTTTTTATTTTATGCGTCAGCAGGAAACCTTAGGCAGTTTAAACGGCTATGTTGAAGAAATGATAAGCGGTCAAAAAGTAATAAAAGTATTTTGCCGCGAAGAAATGACGAAGTCGGATTTTAAAGAAAAGAATAAGGCATGGCAGGAAAGCGCTTCAAAAGCCAATACTTATGCTCATATTCTGGGGCCTTTTATGAATGCTCTAGGCTATGTACAATATTTAATTGTTGCTCTTGCCGGGTCTTGGTTTGCAATTGAGCAAATAAACAACTTAACGCTTACAGGAATTAACACGCTTACACTTGGAGCGATAGCTTCCTTTTTGGCTCTTACCCGTAATTTTATAAATCCCATTTTTCAATTATCGAACCAGTTTAACTCGGTAGTAAATGCGGTTGCGGGAGCTTCACGTATTTTTAATTTAATGGACGAAAAACCTGAATCGGATTCGGGGGAGGTTACCCTTGTTAATGCAAAAGAAGAGAACGGCGGCTTAATTGAAGCGAATGAGCGCACTGATTTATGGGCTTGGAAACTTAAAAAAGAGGACGGCAGCGTCTTACTTACAAAACTTAAAGGCGATGTGGTTTTTGAAAACGTGGATTTCGGTTATACGTCTGAAAAACCCGTTTTAAAAAATATTTCTCTTTATGCGGAACGCGGGCAAAAGGTTGCGTTTGTCGGAGCCACCGGTGCTGGTAAGACTACAATTACTAACTTAATAAACAGGTTTTATGATATAGATAAGGGAAAAATTACTTATGACGGAATTGATATAAATAAGATAAAAAAAGAAGATTTACGCCGCTCTTTGGGAATGGTGCTTCAAGAAGTTAATTTATTTACGGGAACAATTATGGAAAATATCCGTTACGGTAATTTAGAGGCGAGCGATGAAGAATGTATTGAAGCCGCAAAACTTGCAAACGCTCATAACTTTATTATGATGCTCCCGAAAGGATACGATACGGTTATTCAGGGAAATAAAAGCTCATTATCGCAAGGACAAAGACAGCTTCTTTCCATCGCGCGGGCTGCCGTTTCAAATCCGCCCGTAATGATTTTAGATGAAGCAACTTCTTCCGTAGATACGAGAACGGAAGCCTTAATTCAAAAAGGAATGGACAGCTTAATGGAAGGACGCACAGTTTTTGTAATAGCGCACAGGCTTTCTACCGTAACTAATTCTGATGTAATTATGGTTTTAGATAAGGGTGAAATTATAGAAAGGGGAAATCACGAAAGTCTTATTGAAAAAAAAGGAACTTACTATAAGCTTTATACGGGGGCTTTTGAATTGGAGTAAAAATATGTTATACTGTTTAAAGGAGGCTTATTTTGGGCAATGCAGATAGCATTGCCCAAAATAAGCTGCCGAGTTTGCCTTTCGGCAAACGTCGTGTATTGTATGCCGTTTCTCACTTCGTTGCGAAACGGCGGAAAATCATCAATCCTCGATTTTTGATAAAATCTGCGGTTGATGATTTTAAAGGGAGGCTTATTTTAGGCAATGCAGATAGCATTGCCTAAAAACGCTGTCGAGTTTGCCTTTCGGCAAACGTCGTGTATTGTATGCCGTTTCTCATTGCATTACGAAACGGCGGAAAATCATCAATGCTCGATTTTTGATAAAATCTGCGCTTGATGATTTTATCGGGAGGTTTTTATGGGTTTTATAAGAACTGAATTAAAGAAAATTTTCGTTTGTATTTTTACCGTCTTATTTTTTGCTTTAAGCGCCGAACAAATGTATTCTCCTTCTTGGGGATACAGTTTGGATTTACCTGAAGGTTTCGGTTTAACGCAACATGAAGGTTCTTCTCGCTATTTATTTCAACATTCCGTTTTTCCAGTAGACTTACACATTGCTCTTTATAAAAAAGAAAAATTTGAAAACGTGCAAAAAACTTCGGAGCATATTTTTTCCCAATTTTCGGAAATAAAATTAACGCATAAGGATATTCCCTTTTTATGGCGGAATAAGACGGCATTATTGTCCAATGTGGATTTTATGTATTCTCCTTCAAAAGATTATAAACCTAAAGAGCTTTTAGGCTGGCTTTTAATTTTAGAACTTCCGGATAATTCAGGCTGGCTTGTTCTTTTTTCATATTCGGATAAAAAAGATTCCAAAAACTGCGAACCGGTTATTATTTCCGCCCTCGATTCCGTTTTTACCGATATAATGTCGTATCTTGAACCCGGCCCGGTAACTGCCGCCCTGTATCCGAAAACGGGAGAAAAAGAAATAAATTACACTTTTAATAATAAAAAAATCAAATTTACCGTCGATAATTCCGATGCGGAAGCAAACCGGTCGGTTATCGACAGGGAGTTTAAACTTTTAACGTCGTATTTAAATAACCCTAATTTGACCGAAGCTTGGAAAAGATATTACAGAATAATTTTCCGCGATGCGTGGAGCAGAATCTATCCCGCTTCCGCCGCAATTCAATCGGCATTTTCTTTTTACGGAAATGAAGGGGCGGAAAAGGCTTCAAAAGAGCTTTTGCTGTTTGTTCAAGATTTTAAATACGAAAGAAATCATCAGGGAAGCGATTTTCTTAATTTGCCCGAAGCCTTTTTGGAAAAACGCGGCGACTGCGACTCCAGAGCCTTATTGATGGTTTTAATTTTAAAGCAAATGAATATAGATGCCGTTCTTCTTGTTTCCGGTACAAAATCTCATGCGCTTGCGGGAACCGATTGCGGAGGAAGCGGAGCTTGTTTTACACATAACGGTAAAAATTATTTATTGGGTGAAACTACGGCTCATGTTCCGATTGGCGAAATTGCGGAAGAAATGTCCAATCCTGAAGATTGGTTTGCAGTCGATTTTTATATTGATGAAAATTCCGTAAAAAAAGAAGCGGAATAAACCTCCGCTTTTTTTCTTTATATTGACTAATTTTTTAAATTCATTTATAACTTAAAGAAGGTATTAAAAGATTTCTCAATTTTCTTTATAATATCAATAATTAAAACTTGGAGGTTTTTAATGAAAAAGAAGATTATCCTGATAACCGTTTTTTCGGTTCTTTTAGCGGGGGCATTGTCTGCAAAGACTATCGGTCTTAATTTGGAGGTAGGCGCCTTATATACAAATCATCAGCTTCACCATTTTTGGAAGGGAACCGACAGCGACGGTTTCAGACATCATTCAAACCGCTATAAACACATGGGAGGTTTTAATATAGGCTTGTCTTATGACCTTCCGAAAAATTGGGCTATATACGGAACTACCATGTTTGCATTTAATTCGATATTTGTAAACGACACTCAATTCGGAATAGGATATAATTTTAAGCCGGGGAAGGGCTTTAATCTATTTTTAGGAGGAGCCTTTGCAGTAGGCGGCTCCAAATTTACCGTAACTCACAGTGTTACAAAAGAAATATTTAAATCCACAAATATAGGAGGCGGGCTTAAGCTGACGGCTTCTTATATGTTTACCCGTCAATTCGGTATTTATTTCGGTGCCTGTGCCAACTACTATAAACCGGTTTCAGGCTATGTTTTGGGAGTTGAGCAATCGTCGGACCGTCTTCCCGATATGGCGCAATCGCTTAATGCCATGGCGGGTTTAAGAGTTTATTTTTAAAAACGGTTTAATTACCTATTGACATAAACGCATTTTTTGCGTATTATATCGACTCTTAATCGGGATGTAGCCTAGGGGCTAAGGCGTCTGGTTTGGGACCAGAAGATCGGGGGTTCAAATCCCTCCATCCCGATTTGAAAATCTTGGGATCGTAGCTCATCAGGATAGAGCAACTGCCTTCTAAGCAGTAGGTAGGGGGTTCGAGTCCCTCCGGTCCCGTATTTTTATATTTAAACGATTACTGCAAGATGAAAGAAAAAAAAGAAATATTTACAACCCTTCATAAAGATGCCGGTTCGCGTGCCCGTACCGGAATTTTGGAGTTACCGCACGGAAAGGTTTTAACACCCGCATTTATGCCCGTAGGTACGGCCGCAAGTGTAAAAGCTATGACAAAAGACGACCTTAACGAAATAGGTTTTCAAATTATTTTGGCAAATACCTATCATCTTTTTTTACGTCCCGGAATTGAAGTAATTAAGAGTGCGGGCGGTTTACACGGGTTTTCAGGCTGGCAAAAAAATTTTCTTACCGATTCGGGCGGGTTTCAGGTTTTTTCACTTTCCGGTTTGCGTAAAATTACCGAAGAGGGTGTAAAGTTTCAAAGCCATATTGACGGCAGTTCCCGGTTTTTAAGCCCGGAGATTGCAGTGGAACTTCAAACCGGTTTTAACAGCGACATTCAAATGCAGCTTGATATTTGTTCCGCTTACGGTATTACAAAGGCGGAAACTCTTGCGGATTTAAAAATTACAATGAATTGGCTTGACAGAGCCTTTAACGCTTGGAATAATACGAGTGAAACCTATGACGGAGCTCTTTTTCCCATTGTGCAGGGCGGTTTTTTTGAAGATTTGCGTTTACAAAGTCTTGAAGCCGTTTTAAAACATGAACCGCGCGGCATTGCAATAGGAGGACTTTCGATAGGGGAGCCTAAAGAAAAATATCTTGAATTTTTGGAATTTACTGCAAAGCAAATTCCTGAGAAAAAGCCTGTTTATGTTATGGGAATCGGAACTCCAGATTATATTCTTGAAGCGGTAAAAAACGGAGTTGATATTTTCGACTGTGTTTTGCCTTCCAGAAATGCACGTAACGGAAGTTTGTTTACTCATAACGGGGCTATTTCAATTAAGCGCAAAGAATATGAATTTGATTTCGGCCCGATAGATAAAAAATGTAATTGTAAGGTTTGCAGGGAATACAGCCGTTCATATTTACGCCATCTGTTCCGTACAAAAGAAATTTTATATTCTATGCTTGCAACGTATCACAATCTTTTCTTTTTGCATAATATGGTTTGCGATATACGTAAGGCTATAGAAAACGATTCTTTTGACGAATATTATCATAATTTTTTAAAGAATTATAAAATTTAATGTCTTAATAAGTATCTTCGTAATTTATGAATTTTATTTCAGGAGTTTTGTTTTTTTTCAAAGTTAAAAGAGCAAAGCTTCTTTTTGAGCCTCCTCGAGGACGGCTTACGGAACCCGGGTTTATTAAAAAAATACCGTTTATTTTTTCGACAAGAGGAAAATGTGTATGGCCGTAAATTGCAATACTGCAATTATTTTGCTTTGCAAAACTGCCGATTGTATTAAATTCGTAATCTACAAAAAATTCGTGTCCGTGAGTCAGTAAAATTTTTGTTCCGCAAGCCGTTAAAAAAAGTTCTTCTTTAAAAAGTAAAATCTTCTCCGGATTTTTTTGAAAGGAGGATATTTCTCTTGCCGCTTCCAAATTGAGTATTCCGCGTAAAGAATCGGAGTTGCCTGAAACCAAACATATTGCGGAAGGTAAGCATTCTCTTAAAGAGGTATCATATATTGCATTATTTATTATATGCAGGAAGTCCTGTAAACCGTCTCCTGAAAATAAGAGGGCATCGGCTTTTTTTCCGTATGTTTTAAGGATATTTACAACTGAAGAATAATCTCCGTGGGTGTCGGAGAGTAAAAGAAGAACCGCTTTGTCGGAACTATCCAATTTTTTCAAGGCTGCATTATCACCGAAAATTCCGTTATTTAGGAATTCCAAGCTGTTCATTATGCACCCCCTTCAAGTTTATCGGGATTTGTAATATCTCCGTTTTCATCTACCGCATCTTCGGTATCTTTACTATCCGGGGTTTCCAAATCATTTTCCGGATTTTCTCCGTTTTTATAAATAAGTAAATATTTATGCGACGGAATTCCAGTATCTGAATCTATAAAAGGTTTTATCGAGTAATCGTTATTAAAAACAGGTTTTTGCATAACTTTTTGTGCTGTAAAAAGGGCTTCGCGGAATTCTTCTAAAGGGGAATTTTTTAAATTTTTATTTTTTGCATTTATATCTTCCCCTGCAAATACTGAAGCCGTAAGTAAAACGCCTATATCATCATCGCTTACCGTAAATGAGTCTTCTTTATTTAATAAAGAGGCCGGTGCTTTAAAATCTATAACAATATCCGAAGCGGCTTCAAGCGGAAGTATTTCGTCCATAGGTAAAAGGCTTATAATTGTAAGAAGGGGGTTGTTTTCGGCATTTTGAATTAAATATCGTCCTCCGCCTTCCGGTATGCCTATGGAAATTACAATTGTGATTTTATATTCTTCTATTTTTTCGGTTATCATTTTAAGGCGAGGCAGTTTTGTAGTTTCGGTCATATCTTTGTATGTAAGAAGTTTGACGGGAGATTCTTCATTTCCTATTCCGTATTCTTCTTTCAGATAGCCGAGAATTCCGTTTTTTTCATAATAATCTTTTCCCAAAATGAGAAGAATTTTATCGCGGATAATGCGTTTCGGTTTTATTTTTTCGTTTAAAGGGGCGGGCGATTTTTCTTTGCCGGTGCACGAAAAAAACTGCATAAATAAGGCGGAAAAAAATATTAAAAGGATTTTAGAAAAAAGTTTTTTTTTCATAAGAATAAAATTATACTATTTTTTTTGTAAAATTAAAAGCGGTTGCAGTTAAAGGTTTTTCGGAATTTTAGATATTGCCCTTTGCCGTTATCATTAAAAAAGAGAAAAAAACGGCTGCACTTATACTTAGCAAAAATAAAAAAATATCTACGATAAATAGGAAAATATATTTTTTTTCTTTATAAAAAATTATATAAAAGGCTTTGATTAAAACGGCTGAAAGGGAAAACAGCGCAAGCAGGATATAAAAGACCGTTACTATGTTTAAGATTAAAAATAAATTTGAATCTAAAAAGTCCTGTATGCTTCCCGAAAAGTACAGAACGGTAAGTGCGAGAACGGAATATGATAAAAATCTTATGGAGCGGTCTAAAAAACGGATAGTAAACTGCTTGTATTTTTTGTTTGTATTTTCCATAACTTGTAAAGCCGTTTTAAAAAAAACGGGCTTTAAAAGCCCGTTTATAAGATTAAAATCAGTTTGAAGTTTCCGAAGAAGATTCAGGTTCGGCTTGAGCTTCGTCATTTGAAGCTTCAACGTTTTCTTCCGTTGTATCTTCTTTACGCGGTTTTCTCGCTTTTTTTTCGGAAGGTGCAGGTTTGGATTTCTCTTCGATAACCTGTGCTTCAACCGTAAAGGAAATTTCCGCAGTTACGTTTTCATAAAGTTTTATTACCGCTTTATGAGTTCCCGTACTTTTTACCGTTTGACCGGGTATATCGATTCGTTTTCGTTCAATATCGAATTCCAGTTTATGTAATTCATCCGCAATTGTTTGCGTGGTAACGGCTCCGTAAAGTTTTCCGTTGGGTCCTGCAGGCATAGAAATCTTAATTGAGGCGGCTTCAAGTCTTTCTTTAATGCTTGCGGCGTCCTGCCTTTTTGCAGCTTTTTTAGCTTCAATTTCTTCTTTTCTGGATTCAAAGTGTGCAACGGTAATATCATTGCAGGGAACGGCTAAATTTCTCGGGAAAAGATAGTTCCTTGCATAGCCCTTTGCTACGTTTTTAATATCACCTTCTTCTCCGAGGTGTTTTACATCTTCATTTAAAATTACTTTCATGTTCGAGCTCCTTAAAAAATTCCGCCCTTTCCAGGAGTTGGAAAGGGGAGGCTGTGTAAATTATTCGTTGATAACGTAGGGCAATAATGCCAATGCCCTTGCACGTTTGATTTCAAGTGCAAGTTTTCTTTGATGTTTTGCACAGGTTCCGGTAATTCTTCTGGGAAGAATTTTTCCGCGTTCGGTTATAAATCTTCTAAGCGAATCAGGGTCTTTATAATCGATTTTTAATTTTTGTGTGCAAAATCTGCAAATCTTTTTTCTGTAAAAAGTTCTGCTTTTTCTCTTGTCTTCGCCTTCGCGGATATTTTCCTGCATATTGGCTTCTACGTCTACATCATTCATTGTTTCGTCTGACATCATTATTCTCCTTAAAATGGGATATTATCCAAATCCGAATTGCCCGGGTCGGGTATATAGTCGTCGTTATAAGGCGGCGCATCCTGTCTTCTTTGGTATGCGGACGGTGCCTGTCCTCCCGCTCCGGTTTGGTACTGCTGATTGCCGTATCCAGCCTGCTGCGGGGCCGTGCCCTGCCTTATTTGCTGACCTTGAGGGACTTGCCCTCCCTGACCTCCTCCTAAAAGCTGAAGATTGTTGGCAACGATTTCTATACGGCTTCGTGTTTGACCGTCCTGTTCCCAGCGATTTTGTCTAAGTTCGCCGTCGATTGCCACCTGTTTTCCTTTGATGAGATATTGGTTTAGACTTTCTCCCTGTCTTCCCCAAAGTACGACATCAAAAAAACTTGTTTCTTCACTCCACTCATCACCGTTTTTCCTTCGTCTGTTAACGGCTATAGCAAAATTACAAACAGCAATACCGGACGATGTATACCTGAGTTCGGCATCACGTGTTAAACGGCCGACCAATACTACATGATTTATATCTGCCATAGTATCCTCCTCTTGTTATTCCTCTACACGGATAAAAAGGTATGTTAACATTTGAGCTATAAGTTTAAAGCGCTTATCCAATTCAATCATCCGCGCGGGGTCGGCATTAATGTTGAAAAGCGTATAGCGGCCCTTTGTTTTGCGCTTAATTTCGTAAGCAAGGTCGCGGTCGCCGTAAGGCTCTTCGGAGATAATCTCTACACCGAATTCTGTAAGAATATTACGCAGAGAATCCATTCCCGGTTTGTAAAGGTCTTCTTCAACCGGAAAAACCGTCATAAGTTCGTATTTTCGCATGTTCCCTCCTATGGACACATTTCTGGTCCCGTATTTTCTACGGGACGGAGTTTTTTTATATTAGCAAAAAAAATAAGTTTAGTCAAGCTGTTTAAGAAAATAAGACGGGCAGCGGGTAGGGGAAGACTCTTTTTATTCCGCCTGCCGTCCAAAGGTATTGCCGCGTTTTGCCGTTTACTATTTACATATTATCATTCAATTTATTGAAATATTTTTCTAACATTATAATGTTATCATATTTTTGAGTACGGTCTGTATAAGCAAACCATTTATCAGTTAAATCATCAAATAGCCGTTTTCCTAAATCTGTTAAATCGCTTTCTCTGATGACTACTTCAATTTTTAAATTACCTTGTTCATCAAAAGGGTTTTTCTGTAAGAGCCCTTTTTCATAACTAAATCGAAGCAAATTTCTACAACTGATTAGTATATTGTCCTTATCAATTTGCCTTATATATGCTCCCATAAGTGTTTTTACATTCAATAATACTGTATCTTTCATATTTTATTTATTTTATTCTAATAATTTGTGTTGGAACATTTGATACATCAACAAGGTTTCCATTACTGTCTTTTATAAATGTTCCTCCATTTGACCTAATTGCATTTTCTTTTCTAATTTGTCGTGTTTTGTCTGCTGTTTTACTTGTTACTTCAAACGATTTTATAGCATTACCGTTATCATCTAACACAATAAAATCAACACGTCTTCCTTTTCCTTTATGTGTTACCTTGTTACCATTAGCATCTACCAAAGTCCTTTCAGTTAAAACTCTATCTTTACCATAAATATCTTCCAAAATTCTTCTTAGCGTATCTTCTCTACGTAAACCTTCTCGTTTGTTTTCAAAACAATCCAACCCGAATGGGTCTATTTCTATATTACTATCAAACACATACCCATAAATAGTAGGATTACCACCCGCCAATCCTATCGGGTCTTGTGATATATAAGCTCCTGTTTCCTGACTGTAATAACGCTTATAATTATATACTAATTCGGTTTCAGTATCAAGATATTACCCTTGATAAAGCATATTGCAGAAGCCTTTTTCTCCTTCTTCTTTACGGACTCTTCCGTAAATATCTAACGTCCGCTCCCAAACTTTATTGCCTTGCTCGTCGGCAGCTAAAATCGGTGTACCTAAGTGGTCGCTAATTATGTTAAAATGTTACGAACAATTATTATGTTATTATCATATTAATGTGTATATTATTTAAGTGTCCAATTTTCTAATGAAGAACAAAAATCATCAAAATTAGGAGCTACTGTTATCAATCCTTCTTCAATTGAATACTCATGATAAAAAACTTTAATTACTCCTGTTGATATTTCTATCCAAATATCATTACCGAATCCATCATCAGCAAAAGGAATATGAGTTTGGGTAAAATAATCTAACCCGGTATTATTTTCTATTTGGAGCTTTCTCGTCTTAATTATATCATCAAATTTTAAGAAAAAACCTATTTCTATTTTATCCCAATCTCCTTTTGTGATAGTATAAAACGTATGTCTAAACATCATTGCTTGCTTAGGAAAAAAAATGCCATCATATATTAGGTATAATTGAATAAAACTATCAATTTTATCACAATTAATTCCTAATAATTGTCTTATTTCTTCTTCGGAAAGTTGAGATTCTCTACCTTCATAGAGTAATTTTCTGTCTTTAAATAAATTCATTTTTTATCTTTATTGTTTACATCCATTTTTATTTCTTCGTTTTGTAGCTTCATCTATTGCTTCTTGTGTATTATACTTAAAACCTGTATCATCTTTAAAGTCTTTTGCTCCTCCTGTATGCCCTATTTTATGATAATCTTTTTTTACAATTTGCATTGTCATTTCATTTGTTTTAGGGTCATACGAAACATGATGAACCCTATAATCATCAGACCATACATCTTTATTTTTAGTTTTCTCATACACTGCAACTTTATCTCCTGCATGACTGCCCGTTGCTTGTATTTTAATTAGTCCACCCGGATTGTCGGATGTAATAGTTGCAGGATGCAAGGCTTCTCCAATAAAAGAAAGGTGTCCCGTTAACCCCAATGGGTCTATCCAACTATTGGAATTGTGAACATAGCTGTATAAGTTCAACCCACCTGCAATAGAAATCGGGTCTTGGCTGATGTAACAACCTGTCTCCGAATTATACCACCTGTACCGGTTATAGTAAAGTCCTTCTAATTCAGCGTCTTCTATTTGTCCGACTTGCCTGAACGGTATAAAAGTTCGCTCTCCTTTTAGCTTTTTCAGTCTGCCGTATATGTCGTAATCGCAACTCCATACAAGTTCGCCGTTATCGTCTATCGCCTGTATCGGTCTGCCTATATGGTCGGTTATAATACTGTACGATTTACCGTTTACAAGCTTTGCCGTCGGGGTAAAGCCCTCGAACACCCACGTTGTTATTTCATCTTTCTGTTTGCCCTCCTTTTTTATCTCATGCAAAAGTACATTTTTATCCCAAATGTACAAAAATTCGCGGTTGCCGTAGCTTTTGCTTATTCGCCTGCCGAAAGCATCGTACTTGAAGAATATCTTTTTACCTGTCGATGGGGTGGTTACGCTTTTCAGACTGCCGTTGGCGTTCCATTCGTAACTGTAACAGCATATTCCCCAAGAAGTATCGGGCTTTTTGCCTTGCCTATGAAATGGGCTTTTAAGTATTTTTCAAAAATGATTTTTTAGTAATAAATTTGGAAAATTGTCCATTACCACATTACTTATTATTCTCTCCATAGAATACCCAACCCTTTAATTTTTTCCTTTTAAACTCTTTTGTAAACCCCTCACTTACCCAAATGCCTTTATCAAAAAATATAGTGTCTCTTTTGGAATGGTTCATAATATGCAATAGCTTGTGATTGGTATCTATTAAATTATTATCTGAATATATGTTAGCTTTTATCCATTCAAACTCCCCTTTATAATGTTCTTCAAGAAGAGACATCGCCTTTGAGTTTAACAAATAGATATGAACTTTGTTTATAGGGATGCAGTCCCATTTCTCTGCAATAACTTCAAAATTATTAAAATCCAAACGAATAGTTAAATCAATAGGTTCTATGTCCCTAAATAAAAGATAATCAAGCTCATCCTTTTGGCAAGAAAACTTTCCATACTCTCCATTAGGAAAATTACTGTTAGTACTTATCAAATATTTCATAATTTAATTTATATTGAAAATTTACAAGAAGAGTTTTTTCTTCTATTTTTGTTTAATGCTATCTCTCCTTTATTTAATTTATCTCTAACTTTATTTGTTATATCATCCAATGCTTGTTTGTATTGGTCTTGTGTCCAATTTTCTTTTTTACCTAATAAAACTTTCTCATCCATAGCATCTGCTATCAACTCTGAATAAATGTTATAATGTTTTCCTGAATGTATTGAACTAACATTATCCTCTGTATTATATTTTGTAGGTAAATCAATCTTATTGGTTGAAGATTGCAAAAAATCATTAGGGTCTTTATATCCAGCTAAACTAATCAAAGCATGATTTTTAGTTAAATTATTTTTATCACTAATAATATGATGAGATTGAGTAGTATTATTAAGACCAAATACATCAATCCAACTGTTCGGGTCTTTCACATACCCATAAATTGTAGGATTTCCGCCCGCCAACCCTATCGGGTCTTGGCTAATATAAGTACCTGTGTCAGGCGAATAATACCTATACCTATTATAACATAAATCTGTCTCACTGTCAAAGTATTGACCTTGATACAAAAAACAACAGAACCCCTTTTCGCCTTTTTCTTTGCGTATTCTGCCGTAAATATCAAGTTCTCGCTCCCAAACTTTATTGCCTTGTGTATCTATGGCTTGTAAAGGTGTGCCTAAATGGTCTGATATTATGCTGTAAGATTTATCGCCCTGTATCTTAGCGACAGGTGTAAATCCTTGAAATACCCACGTCGTTATTTCGTCTTCCTGTTTGCCCTCCTTTTTTATCTCATGCAAAAGTACATTTTTATCCCAAATGTACAAAAATTCGCGGTTGCCGTAGCTTTTGCTTATTCGCCTGCCGAAAGCATCGTACTTGAAGAATATCTTTTTACCTGTCGATGGGGTGGTTACGCTTTTCAGACTGCCGTTGGCGTTCCATTCGTAACTGTAACAGCATATTCCCCAAGAAGTATCGGGCTTTTTGCCTTGCCTATGAAATGGGCTTTTAAGTATCAGATTGCCTTCGCAGTCGTAGTAATAATACCAACTCCGTTTACTGTCGTGTTCAAGGCGGCTGTTGTAATATATACGGTCGGTGAAGTCGGGGCTTTCGTACAGGTTGCCGAGCTTGTCGGCTGTACGCCATACCTCTTCTTTGCCGCCATAGACCGCCCGCGTCAAAAAGCCTCTATCGTTGTACTCGAAGGCGGTTGTTTCGTTCGTTTTAAGGTCTATTATCTTCGCAAGGCGGTCGTCTGTGCCCCATCGGTATTCGCGGTCAAGGTGTGTGTGTCCGTTCGATACCGCATTCTGATAGCGGACACGTCCCAGTTTGTCGCGGCGGGTGCGGGAGGTCAGTCCGCCCGAGAGGGTTCGCTGTATCTCTAAGCCCTGACGGTCGTAGTCTATCGTTGCCTGCCACCCTTGAGCCTCTATACCCGTTATGTTGCCGAGGCTGTCGAGCTCCGTTGCTATGTCGGCTCCCGAACTGCTCGCCGTATGCGTGCGTCTGCCGAGTATGTCGTATCGGCTTGTGATTTCGTGTCCGTTGCACGTTTCACGGGTGATGTTGCCCATTGCATCGCGGTCGAACTCAACTATCGAATCGGCATTGCGGGCTGCTTTCAGTAAGCCTTTTTCGTACAAAAATCTCTCTTCGCTGCCGTCGTGATAGCTTACCCGCGTAATGTGTCCTGCGGGGTCGTATTCGTACTGCGTATGGCGTTTGCGTATCGCTCGTGCGAAAAAAATAACCCGTCCGCGATTGGGGACGGGCAGGTGATTTATTCTATCGGTTTAATTTGATTGTTATCGTATCTTCGCATAATCGTTAGACTGCAAAATCTTAACCGTTTTGAACTTATTGTAAATTAGGTTATAATGCTTAAAATTTAATTATAAATTTTCCTGCAAAAATAATAAACAATATCCAAGTTACTATCGGTATATCTTTAAATTTCCCTTTGATGCATTTTAAGATTACATAAGAGAGAATACCGAAGACAATTCCGTCGGCAATGCTGTAGCAAAACGGCATCATAATCATAGTAATAAATGCGGGGATTCCTTCCGAAGGGTCTTTATAGTTAATTTCTCCCGCCTGACTCATCATTAAAAATCCTACAATAATTAAAGCAGGTGCAGTTGCAGCCGAAGGTATAAGAAGGAAGAGGGGAGAAAATAATAGAGCCGCTATAAACATTGCCGCCGTAGTTAACGAGGTAAGTCCCGTTTTTCCGCCTGCGGCGACACCCGCCGTGCTTTCAACATAACTTGTAACGGTAGAGGTTCCGAGGCATGCCCCTACTATTGTTCCTATTGCGTCCGCTAAAAGTGCTTGTTTTACTTTGGGAACGTTTCCGTCTTTATCGGTAAGATTTGCCTGTGCCGATACTCCCACTAAGGTTCCTACCGTATCGAAAATATCTACAAAAAGAAAAGAGATAAATACGACAAAGAATTTAAACGACAATACATTTGAAAAGTCGAAATTAAAGACGGCGGGAGAAGCGGGCAGGCTTACCGGTGTCCACCCTTCCCAGCCGTCCGCAGGTTTTGTTATTCCCATAGGAATCCCTATGGCTGTAGTAATCAATATTCCTATTAAAATCGCTCCCGGTACTTTTAAGATAAATAAGGCGCAAGTAATAATTAAGCCTATAATTGCAAGCAGGGCGGGGGAGCCGTAAGAAAAGGTGCCTAAGCCTACAAGTGTTGCAGGATTATCCGTAATAATTCCTGAATTTTGAAGGGCTATAAACGTAATAAAAATACCTATACCTGCTGCAACGGCTTTTTTAAGGTTTGCGGGGATTGACTTTATGATTGCTTCTCTAACATTAACCGCCGAAAGAAGAACGAATAAAACGCCTTCCAAAAAAACCGCCGTTAAGGCTGCCGCAGGCGAATAGCCTAAGCCCATAACTACGCTGTAAGTAAAAAAAGCGTTTAACCCCATTCCCGAAGCAAGGGCTACGGGCAGATTTGCCAAAAATGCCATTGCAGCCGTTGCAACGGCTGCGGATAAGGCTGTAGCGGTAAAAACCGCTCCGCTGTCCAACCCCGTTTGACTTAAAATCCCCGGATTAACCGCCAGGATATAAGCCATTGCCAAAAAGGTTGTAATACCTGCAAGAATTTCAGTGCGCACACAGGTGTTGTGCTCTTTAAGTTTGAAAAGCTTTTCCATAAGAATGAACTCCTTGCGGTAATATAGCATATTATTTTTTTTCTAACAATAGATGATATAAACTCTGTCTTTGCTATCTTGTTTTTTTTTATTTTTTCTAATATAGTTAAAGCTGCGCGGTTAAATACAGGATTTTAATTTACCGTGTTTTTGCAACGGGCGCTTTTAAAAGAAGTTCCCGGCAGGAAGCGTAAAAATTTTATCTTAAGGAGCTTACTATGCCTTGGAAGGTAATTTATTTTTTGTTTATTATTTTAGCCTTCGCTTTGTTTGCAGGTTTTAATATGAACAACACTTGCGATGTTTCTTTGGTTTTTTATACATTAAAAACCGTTCCCGTGTATGTAATCAATTTATTTTCTTTTTTGATTGGAATTGTACTTACCGTTCCTTTTTTTTGGGGAAATAAAAACGGAATGCCAAAGCTCCGAAACATCAAGGGTTTTCTTCCGCCGCTACCGATAACGAGGTTTCGGGAATAAAGAATGTCGATTTAAAACCGCAAAAAAGAACTTGGTTTTGGAATAAGAAAAAAGTTTCAGGCGGTGAAAGTGCGGGTTTTTCTTCCGATGCCTGATAAAAAATGCGGAATGACGCATCTTAATTTAAAAGCGGCTCTTATAATTTTACTTTCTTTTTTTATTCCTCAAGTTCTGTTTTGCGGAAATGAAATATCTTCCAATGTGCAAAAGCTGATTGAAAAGGCTTTTATAAAAAAAACGCCTGAAGCGGTTATCGCTTTTATAAGTGCGGAAGCTGAAAAGTCGGTTCGACCTGCCGAAAAACGGCAAATCCTTATTATTCTTGCCGATTACGAAGAACGCTTTGATTTTTTTAAGGAAGCCGTAAACCATTATTTAATTGCCGCGGAAAATGCACCACTTGCCGAAAAAAAAACTCTTTTATTAAAGGCTGCCGGAGCCGCCGTTTTGGCCGACGATATGAATAAGGCCTCCGAGCTTTGCAATGATTTGCTCTTACTTGTACAAACTCCTATGTCGGAAGAAGACGCGAAAATAATTCTTTATTCAGAGTGGCTTAAACTTAAATTCTACGAAGAAGGCTCTAAGGAATTTTCTTCCGCGATTTTATCTATGAAAAAGCACGTTACCGATTCCGCTTTTAAAGAATTTCATCCGGCTCTGCTTTTAACCTTATGGTGGATTGAAAACGATAAAAGGGCTGAAAATACTCTTTTAAAAAAATTCCCTAACAGTATTGAAGCGGGTATCGTGCGCGGCGAAGCCGTACTCTCTCCCAAAACTTTTTGGTATTTAATGCCCCGCTCCTTTGCATTTACCGAAACGGAGGAAGAATCGGAGCCTTTAATAGGCAGTATCGAATTACAATCTGCAGGAAGTACTCAGCTTAATCCGCAATCTGCGGCTTTTCAAGTAGGTTTTTTTAAAACGGAAGATTACGCAAGGGCCCTTTTGGCGGAATTATTAAAAAAAGGTTTTAAAGCTTCAATTAAAGAAGATAGGAGGGTATCCGGGCTTTTTTATTCCGTTTTTGTTTTTGCGGACGGAAACGGCGATGTGCTTTTAAGATTAAAACAGGCGGGTTACGAGCCCGTTCCCGTATTCCGGTAGTTTATGAAACTTGATTTATACATCGACAAAGACGGACAAAAACTTAGGTGCGGCTACACTACGGGAAGCTGCGCGGCTGCTGCGGCAAAGGCTGCCGCAATTATTTTAAAAGAAGGCTCTTTTAATTCTTTAAAAAAAGAAACAAAAGAAGGTATAATTTATTCGGTAAAAATAGATACTCCGGCAGGCTATGTTTTAGACCTGCCGGTAGAAAAATTACAGCTTTCAACTTTATCCGAAAATTCCGCCGCTGCGGAAAAATTTCAATTCACATTATCCTGTAAGGAACCTTTTGCAATTGCGGCTGTTCAAAAAGATGCGGGAGACGACCCTGACAGTACGGACGGAATTTTTATCTATGCTATGGTTTCCGCAAGAAATGACGGTATTGTAAACATAGCGGGCGGCGAGGGGATAGGAATAATTACTAAAAAAGGTCTTTTCGGCGAAGTGGGAGAAGCCGCCATAAATCCGGTTCCGCGTAAGATGATTAAAGACGAAGTTTTAAAGGTTTTAAAAACGGGCTGCGATGTACTTATTTTTTCTCCTGAAGGAAAAGAAATAGCAAAAAAAACTTTTAATAAAAACATAGGAGTTGAAGGCGGAATTTCAATAATAGGCACAAAGGGAATTGTTTACCCTATGAGCGAAGAAGCGATTAAAAAAACAATTTACATGGAAATAAACGGCATTGCGGAAAACCGGGGTACTTCCGATATTTTACTTGTTCCGGGAAATTACGGAGAAAAACTTGCGGAAGAATTAAACTTAAAAATTCCGGTCGTAAAAATTTCAAATTATGCGGGAGACGGTTTAACTTACGCTTACTCAAAGGGTTTTAAAAATATAACCCTTTTGGGGCATATAGGTAAATTTGCAAAACTCGCAATAGGTATTTTTAACACGCATAACCGCACCGCCGATACACGTATGGAAGCCTTTGTTTATTATCTTGCTTTAAGAGGCGTTCCTCTTGAAGTCCTGAAAACCGTCAATTCTTTTTTAACGGCGGAAGAGTGTTTTAATTATCTTGTAGAACAAAATCTTCAATCGGTTATAACCGAAATGGAGCGCGGCGCTGAAGAAAGAATAAAAAAGTATTTAAAAGATGAAGAAGTAAAAATAAAGGTTATGATTTATTCTATGAAGCACAGTGTATGCAGCTGACGGATTTATTCATTAAGGAGAAACTTGTTTATTTCTATATTTTTTTATTTTTATGTATTGACATAAATTAAAAAATATGTTAGTAAGTAGGTATCTTTTTTTTGTTTGTTAAGGCAAACAAAAAATCAAGGAGTTTCTATGTTAAAAGAACCTGATTATTTTAATTCTTTTAAAGGTGAAACGTGGAGAAGCGAAGTTGATGTCCGCGATTTCATTCAAAATAATTATACGCCTTATTCAGGCGATGACGGATTTTTACAAGGTCCTACGGAGCGTACTTCCAGGATTTGGAATAAATTAACCGAAATGTTTAAGGAGGAAACAAAGCGCGGGGTTTACGATGCCGAATCGAAAAAACCTCAGGCAATTGACGCTTACGGCCCAGGCTATATTTCCAAAGAAGATGAGGTTATAGTAGGTTTACAAACCGATGCCCCCCTTAAACGCGGTATTTATCCGAAAGGCGGGTGGAGAATGGTCGAAAAAGCCTTGGAGGCTTACGGCTTTACCCTTGATTCCGTTACAAAAGAAATTTTTACAAAATACCGCAAAACTCACAATGACGGAGTATTTTCGGTTTATACCGATGAAATGCGCGCCGTAAGAAAATCCGGTATTATCACGGGACTTCCCGACGCATACGGACGGGGAAGAATTATAGGAGATTACCGCCGCGTTCCTCTTTACGGTGCGGATTTTTTAATTGAAGAGCGTAAAAAAGCTTTAACTCAATTGGACGTTGCGGAGCTTACCGAATCCGATGTACGTTATCGTGAAGAAATAAGCGAGCAGATAAGCGCCCTTGAAGCCTTTGTAAGAATGTGCTCGGCATACGGTTTTGATGTCCGCCGCCCTGCGGAAAATGCTCGGGAAGCGGTTCAATGGCTTTATTTTGCCTTCCTTGCCGCAACGAAGGACCAGGACGGAGCTGCCATGTCTTTAGGAAGAACTTCCACTTTCTTGGATATTTTTATCGAAAAAGATATTGCGGAAGGAACTTTGACCGAAAGCGAAGCTCAGGAACTGATTGACCAATTTATTATAAAATTAAGAATTATCCGTTTTTTGCGCACCCCGGAATATAACGAGCTTTTTTCAGGCGACCCCACGTGGGTTACCGAATCTATAGGAGGAATGGGCGTTGACGGAAGAACCCTTGTAACAAAAACCTCTTTTAGATATTTGCACACTTTGTATAATTTAGGGCCTGCCCCCGAACCTAATATGACCGTTCTTTGGTCGAATCATGCTCCCGAATCTTGGAATAAATTTTGCGCAAAAGTTTCGATTCAAACATCTTCAATTCAATACGAAAACGATGATTTAATGCGCCCCGAATTCGGAGACGATTACGGAATTGCCTGCTGTGTTTCTCCTATGAAAATAGGAAAGCAAATGCAGCTTTTCGGAGCAAGAGCCAACTTGCCCAAATGTCTTTTGTATGCCATTAACGGCGGCCGGGACGAAAAATCCGGGGCTCAGGTAGCACCCGCCTTTAAGCCGATTACTTCGGAATATCTTGATTATAATGAAGTTATGGAGCGCTTTGACCAAATGATGAAGTGGCTGGCGGGCGTTTATATGAATACCTTAAAAATCATTCACTATATGCACGATAAATACTCTTACGAAGCCTTTGAACTAGCCCTTCACGATGCGGATGTGGAACGTATTCAGGCTACAGGTATTGCAGGCTTGGCCATTGTAGCGGACTCTCTTGCGGCGATACGCGATACAAGGGTTCAAGTTATACGGAATGAAGAAGGGCTTGCAATAGATTTTAAACACGAAGGAGAATACGTTCCCTTCGGAAACGATAACGATAAAACCGACCGGCTTGCGGTTATGGTAGCCCGTATGTTTATGAATCATTTACGAAAACACGAAACGTACAGACATGCAAAGGCGACTCAGTCGATTTTAACCATTACTTCAAATGTCGTATACGGAAAAAAGACCGGGGCAACTCCGTGCGGCCGCTGCGCTTGCGAACCTTTTTCTCCGGGGGCAAACCCTATGAACGGACGCGATACGAACGGGGCTATTGCGGCACTTTCTTCCGTAGCCAAATTACCGTTTGAAGATATAGGAGACGGTATTTCATACACCTTTGCCATTGCACCTAATGCACTTGGAAAACACACGGATATACGCATAAATAATCTTACAACTCTTTTAAAAGGATATTTTGAACCGGACGGAGGCCAGCATTTAAATGTAAACGTTTTCGACAGAGCCTTACTTGAAGATGCTATGGAAAATCCTGAAAAGTATCCGCAACTTACGATAAGGGTTTCAGGATATGCGGTAAATTTTGTAAAACTTACACGGGAGCAGCAGCTTGACGTACTTTCGCGGACTATAAACCAATCGATGTAAATGGCATACATTCATTCTTATGAAAGTTTCGGCACGGTGGACGGCCCCGGCTTGCGCTATGTAGTGTTTTTGCAGGGCTGCCCGCTCCGCTGTAAATATTGCCATAATTGCGATACGTGGAATCGGGAAGACGCTCACATAATAGAAACGGCGGAACAAACTTTTCAAAGAATCAGGCGGTATAAACATTATTATATTTTTGCAGGCGGTGTAACCGTTACGGGCGGAGAGCCGCTTGCCCAGCCTGAATATGTAAAAGAGCTCTTTCAAATGTGTAAAAGGGATTGTCTTCACACAGCTGCCGATACATCGGGATTTTACCTTAACGATAAGGTTAAAGAAGCGTTGGAATATACCGATTTGGTTTTACTGGATATAAAATCGATAGATGAAAAACAGCATAAAGATTTAACCGGAGTCCCGTTAGACCCCGTTTTGCATTTTTTGGATTATACTTCATCAATAAACAAACCTCTTTGGATAAGACACGTGGTTGTTCCGGGTATTACGTATAACGAAAAACTTTTAACCGAACTTGCAGGCTTTATAAAAACCGTTCCTAATGTGGAAAAAATCGATTTATTGGCTTATCATACCCTGGGTGTTTTTAAATGGAAAGAAAGCGGAAAAATTTATCCTCTGGAAGGAGTGCCTGCCTTATCAAATGAAGAATTTAAAACGGCGAAAAAGATTTTTACGGATATGGGATTAACTTTAACATAAAGAGCCTAAAGGGGCTTTTAAAAGCCCCTTAAGACTTGCGTAAGTTATTTACGCTTGATTTCGATTTGGCGCGGTTGTGTGTCCGGTTTTTTGGGGATATTTACGGTTAAAACTCCGTTTTCAAAATGAGCCGAAACCTCATCCTGGTTAATATCCTCAGGCAGACTGAACCGGCGTGTAAACTGTCTTGAACTGCGTTCTCGTAGGATATAGTCTACACCGTCTTCTTTTTTCGATTCGTTTGTTTCTTCTTTGTGAGAAGACGAAACCGTCATAACTCTGTCTTTAAGACTGATTTCGACATCTTTTTCGGTATAACCGGGGAGATCCGCCTCCATAATGTAAGCCGTATCCGTTTCGCGGATATCTACGCTCGGTATTCCGCAAGAAGTGTGCTTAATAGGTGCAAAGACTCCGAGGTTTCCCCCGAAATTTTTATCCAGCACATCAATAACGCTGTCCGCAAAGGACGGACTAAAAAGACTTAAACTATTCATATTGTACCTCCGGTTTAAGTTGTAGGTTTTTCAACCTCACTTATATACAAGCAAATTTTATGCTAACTATATTTTTTTTATCCGAGCAGGTTAAAAATTTGATAAGTGTATATCGGATATGGATTTATTTAATTTTTTACTTTTACCGTGTAAATATAAAATTAAAGCCGGTCAATTTTATAAGTAAAAACGGCATAGTGTGCCAAAAAAGCAGTTATAAGTGTGTCATTTTAACACAGTTTATAAAAATAAAATGTCAATACCGGTTTTCTCATAAAAATACAAAAATAAGGAGGAGTAAGAATTTTTATTTTCGGCGGTTTTTATATATCGATAACTTATAAAAAATATTACAGATTGAATTTTAAAAAAAATCTTTAAAAATTTTCGGTTTAGAGTTCACATTTTGTAACTTTATTACCTTAATATGGGTTTTATTCTTTAAATTATCGGCTTGACATAAGATTATTATTTTTGGTATAAAGTTCTCGTGTTTAAGGCGGCATAACTTATGGCAAAAATACAAACTGTAAAATCTTCGGATTTCGGATACAAATTTATAGACGGCAAGTACTTGCCCGAAGGGAAAGATGAGTATTACCTCAGGTTTTCCCAAACTTCTCATATCTCTCATACTTTTAGAAATTTACTTTCGGAAGAAATCGAGCGGCTTGTTAAAAACGGAAATACTTGCAATAACTGGACCGATGTTTTAGTAGAAGACCCCTTTAACATTGATTTAATAAAAAATAATTTATTTGCAGGACTTGTCCGTATAGCCTCAATGGAAGAGTGCTATTTAAAATATCATGATTTTATTGTTCCGGTAGGAATAAGCAACAGCAGAATTATTTCATGCGATATAGGCTCAAATTGTGCAATTCATTATTGTTCTTATCTTTCTCATTATATAATCGGAAGGCGTTCAATTTTAAACAGAATAGATGAGATGAGTACGACAAACCATTCGAAGTTCGGAGAAGGGCTTGTAAAAGACGGTGAAGAAGAATCCGTACGTGTAACAATCGCTCCCATAAATGAAGCCGGCGGACGCGAGATTTTTCCGTTTTATGATATGATTACTGCCGATGCCTTTCTTTGGGCAAGATTCAGGGGAGACCCGGCACTTATAGAAAAATTAAAAACCATTACACAAAATTCAAAAGATTCAAAACGCGGATATTACGGTATGGTAGGTATGGAATCCGTTATTAAAAGCTGTAGGATAATAAAAGACGTCAATTTCGGAGAATGCGTTTACATAAAGGGTGCGAATAAGCTTAAAAACCTTACCGTAAAATCGAGTTCTGAAGAGCCTAGCCAGATAGGGGAGGGGGTGGAACTTATAAACGGAATTATAGGTTTCGGTTCGCGTGTTTTTTACGGAACAAAGGCCGTAAGGTTTTTAATGGGAAACAATTGCGAGCTTAAATACGGTGCCCGTCTTATCCATTCGGTACTCGGGGATAACTCTACAATTTCATGTTGCGAAGTTTTAAATTCCCTTATTTTCCCATATCATGAACAACATCATAATAACTCTTTTTTAATCGCTTCTCTTGTGCAGGGGCAGTCGAATATGGCTGCCGGAGCTACCGTAGGTTCAAACCATAATACACGCGGAAATGACGGAGAAATTATGGCCGGGAGGGGGTTTTGGACGGGCCTTTCAAGTACTTTAAAACATAATTGCCGTTTTGCTTCATTCGTACTTTTATCAAAAGGAAATTATATGTCGGAATTGGATATACCTTTTCCTTTCAGTTTGGTAATGGATAACGCTCATGACGACAGGCTTGAAATAATGCCCGCTTATTATTGGATGTACAATATGTATGCCTTGCAGCGCAATAATAAAAAATTTGTCCGCCGGGATAAGCGCAAAACAAAAATGCAGCATATTGAAACGAATTTTCTTGCTCCCGATACGGCTTTTGAAATTCTTTCCGCATGTTCTATTTTGGAAAAAAGACTGGAAGCCGCTTGGCTTGAAGAAAAAAAAGAAAAATTAAGTTTTAAGAAAATTTTTGAAGAGCATTATGAAGAGGCTAAAAGGCTTTTTGTTACGGCGGAAAATATTGAACGTTCAAAACGTACGGTAAAAATAATTAAGGCTGCGGAAGCATATGCCGCATATACTCAAATGCTTATTTGGTACGGCGTTACGGTCTTAACCGAATATTTTGATAAAACGAACTCTTCGTTTTCCGATTTTGAACCGGCACGAAATACTATTGATATCGATAATTTCGATTTTGCTTGGATAAATATGGGCGGACAGTTAATTCTTGAAAAAAAACTTGATGTTATCCAGGAAAAAATTAAAAAAGATATTTTAAAAAACTGGCGTGAAATTCATACGGAATATGATGCCGTTCAGTCGGAATATGAAAAAGACCGCTCGGAAAATGCTTACGCCGTTTTATGCAAGGTTACGGGAGTGAATAAAATAGATTGCGATAGATGGAATATACTTTTAAATAAGGCCTTGGAAATTTCGGATTATATAGAAAATCAAATTTTTTATACTAAAAACAAGGATTATAATAATTATTTTAGAGGTATTACCTATGCTTCGGAAGCGGAGCGTGCGGCGGTTTTGGGCAAGGTTGAAGAAAATCCCTTAATTGAAGAATCCAAAACGGACAGTTTAGCTTATAAGAACTTGTTTAAAAAATTTATTGTTTAAACCCGATTAAAGATATAAATGAAAAACCGTAATTATTTACAATACCTTACCGTTTTTTCGAGAGATGAAAACACTGTAAAAATCGTTTTCGAAAAATATCTTAGGTAAAATAAAAAACTTTAAGGAAAAATTATGATAAAAGAAGTTCATTCTTTTAAAGATACAAAAACCGCTTCGATGATTTTGCTTCTCGACCAAGTGTATAAAGAAATTGAAGAAGCGGAAGCCGAATGGCAAAAAGCCTGTCCCGTACGCTGTATTGACGGCTGCGGAATGTGCTGCGTTCATTTTGAGCCTGAAATCTATGAAGTTGAAGCTCTTTATTTGGCGGCATGGCTTTTGTATCACCAGAGAGAAAGAGCCTTACAAATTCTTGAAGGAAATTTCAAAGAAAATGTTTTGGATAAGGAAAAGGGCTGTCTTCTTTTCGATATCGATAATCCTCATCATTGTACAGTGTACGGAGGCAGGGCTTTGATTTGCCGCTTATTCGGATATTCAGGCGATAGGGGAAAGGATTTTACGGTACGCTGGCGTCCATGTAAATACTTGGTTTCGCTTGATAAAGAAGGTTCAAATTTAAAACAATATTCACAAAGCGATTTACTTGAGACTTTCGGTATGTTGCCTCCGGTAATGAGCGATTTTACTTCACGTATTTTGTGTTTTATGACGGAAGGTTCTTCGGAAGCCAGACCTATCAGGGACGCTCTTAGAGCGGCGATTGCGAAAATTCTTATGCTTGAAAGATATGCAACGAACTCCGATTTTGAACCGGATACTGACCCTGAAACGCCTCCTTTGGCCTCATAAAAAGGCGGTTTTATAAGTTTAATTTTAAATCGCCGTCTTTAATCCAATTCAATTTGCGTAAAATTGCGGTAAAAATTGCGGTTAAAACGGCGGGGGCTATAAAATGCAAAAGTAAAATCGAAAGATAAATTGTAAACCCCGTTTTTCCTTTATCCGCCATTGCGGTAATAGTTCCTATTTGTCCTACGAATCCGCAAGTTCCCATACCCGAACCCAACGGAATATTTTCGAGTTTAAAAAGCATTGTCGCGGCGGGGCCTAAGACTGCGGCGGTCAGCGTCGGAGGAATCCAAATTCGCGGGTTTTTTATAATATTAGGCATTTGGAGCATACTTGTTCCTATTCCTATTGCAAAAGAGCCTCCTATCCCGTTATCGCGGAGACTCATTACGGCAAAACCTATCATTTGGGAGGCGCAGCCCGCCGTTGCAGCTCCGCCTGCAATCCCGGAAAGAGATAACATCATACAGATTGCCGCGCTGCTTATAGGAAGCGTTAAAATAATTCCGACTAAAACCGAAACCGAAATCCCCATAAAAAAGGGCTGTAATTCCGTTGCATTTACAATTAAGATTCCTATCCGGTTCATAAATGCCGACACTCCGGGGCCTGCAAGTACCGAAACGGCAACTCCGGAAAGAATTGTAATTGCGGGAGTTACTATTAAATCTATTTTCGTTTCGCGGGATACGGCCTTTCCCAATTCCGTGCTTATAATTACTGCAAGGAAGGCTCCCACGGGACCGCCGAATTTGTTTCCGGCGAAGCCCACAATTGAGGCGGAAAAAAGAACAAAGGTATGAGCCTTTAAAGCATGGGCTATCGCAATACCTATTGCAGCTCCCGTCATATCTCTGCAAACAGGCCATACCGTTTCGGTTAAAAATTTAATATTAAAGTATAAACCTATACTGTTTAAAATTGTTCCGACAAGGAGCGAAGAAAAGAGGCCCATAGCCATAGCACCCATAGCATCTATAAAATAGATACGTGCGGAAATATCTATATTTTTTTTTGATAAAAAGGCTTGAAGTTTTCGATTCATTTTGTAAATTTTTACCGCTTGTTATTCCGGATTTTTTAAAAACGTGATAATCCCCTATATAAACTCTTTACGTGACTTTTTAAAATCAGGTAAAAGACTGAAATTCGATAAGTCTATATAGCCAAGGATTTTTTAATGGAGAATAGGGGAATCGAACCCCTGACCTATTGATTGCGAACCAATCGCTCTACCATCTGAGCTAATTCCCCGCTCGACTTGCGAATGTTACAATAAAATTAAAAAAAAATCAAGCGGTATCTTGAAATTTTCTCGGTTTTGCCATAAACTTATTGTTATGAAAAGATATTATGTCTTATTTTTTGCAGGACTTTCATTTTTTTTGTTCAGCTCGTGTAAAAGCTTACCTGAAGCCGCTTCTTATAAACCGGTTAAATCAAAGGCGGATAACGGCATAAAACCTTTGCCCGACTCTGCCGCTAAAGAGCATTTAACGGAAAGGATTTGGATTCTTGCAGGTTTAAAAATGGAAGATAATTTTTTCGGGCTTGATGCGAATATGCGCACGGCAAAAATTAACTTTTTACCTAACGGAGAATTTGAAGCTACGAGCGGAATCAGCGCTTATTACGGGATATGGAAAAAAAGAGGAAAAACGGAAGGTAACAAGTATAATTTTACGATAGAAATAAATTCCGTTAAGACTATAGATACTTTAAATACTATAGGAAAACCTTTTGATGAGGCTTTTCGAAAAAATTTAAAAGACATTGTTTTAATGGAAATCGATGAAGCTTCGATTAAATTATACTCAAAAGAAGGTTCTCTTCTTTTACATTTTGTAAAGATTTAATTTATGCGTCAAAACAAGGGTTTTGACCCGAAAATCCCGAAAAAGTAAAAAAACGGCTGACCCCGACAAATAAAATACCGGAGTGTAGCCGTTTTATTTTTTGATTTTTCTCAAAAACTTACCCTTGCGTTAAGGCCCTTTTATTTCTTTCCTCCAAGAACTTTTTCTCGGAAAAGTGAATTATTCTTTTTCAATTCATCAAAAGTATCGAAAGAAATTACTTTTCCGTCATCTATGAACAGAACTCGGTCGGAGGAACGGACGGATGATACTCTATGCGCTATAAAAAGTAACAATTTATTATGAAAGGAATTTTTAATTGCCAAGTTCAGCTTTTCTTCATTTTCGGAGTCCAATGCGGACTGTGCTTCGTCAAAAATAATAAAAGAAGCTCCTTTTAAAATGGCTCTTGCAATGGAAATTCGCTGCTTTTGACCGCCTGAAAGTTTTAATGCTCTCTCTCCGACCTCAGAATCATATCCGCTCGGCATTTCCATAATAAAATCATGTGCTTGGGCTATTTTAGCCGCGGAAATAACTTCCCCCATAGTCGCCTCCGGGTTACCCATACGAATATTTTCAGCAACAGTCCCTTTAAACAGATAGGTTTCCTGTGTTACAACGGCAACGGCGCTTCTCCATGAATCCAAAGTAAACTCCCGAATGTCTCTTCCGTTCACCAAAATTCTTCCTTCAATAGGGTCCGCATATCGCTGAAGCAAATGAACTATAGTCGATTTTCCGGCTCCGGATTCTCCCGATAAAGCTATTTTTTTATTTTTCTCCAAAGTAAAATTCATCTTTTTAATTTGATTGTCGGAAGAGCCGGGATAAGAGTACACAACATTTTCAAATTGAACGGTTTCAATTTTTCCGTCAAATTTTTCTTTGCCGCAGTCTTCGACTTGAATAGGTAAATTTAACAGATGAAAAACTCTACTTGCGGCGGCAAATACACTCGAAAACTGAGTTGACATGGAAATAAATTTGGAAAAAACAACAAAAAGACTTCCCGACATCGCCAATATCACGGGAATCCATTTAACATCTAAAGATTCACTGCGGTAAAGTTTATTTGCAATCAGTAACATGGTGATATTCATCAATGCCATAATCGACATTACATAAACCCATTCATGAGACCTTCTTTGAGCATCTTTCCGTTTTGTTTCATCATAGGTACGAACGGTTCGGAAAAGATTTGTTTTGTACTGTTTTAATAAATTAAAGCTCATAATTTCCCGCAGTCCCTGTATTCCGTCAATTACCGCATTGGACAACTTACCGTAAGATTCACGAATATTTTTTCCGTCTTCCTGTGATTTTCGGTTAAATAAAAACGGACAGAGTAAATACAAAACAATCCATAAGAATGAATTGACGGCAATCCAATAATGAATATAAAAAAAGAATATTTCCAATGAAAGAAACATAAGAATACACGCCACATAAATATTGACGGTATGGGCATAAAACCATTCTATCAAATTCATATCATTTGAAGCGATACTTGTGATTTCCGAGCTCATCATCGGGTTGGAAAACGACGGAAGCGCTTTTTCCAAACGGCAATACATTTCATACCTCATTTCGTAAAGCAGGCGATAAGCAATATCATGTTCCGTCCACATATTCAAATATCCGAAAATACTGTGCAGCACCGTAAAAAAAATCAGCAGCATAAATATCAAAGGATAATTCGTTTCCGCTCCGCGAAAAATATTTCCGACAACAAAAGAAACCAAAAAAACGTTGATAATAGGCAAAACTTCATAAATGCAGCATATCACACAATTTAGGACCATATATTTTCGAATTCTTTTAAGATATCTTATCAGATTTAAAAATGTGTGCAATCTATTTTGTTTCATAAAGTCCTCCTTGCTGACTCTCCGCCATATTTTTAAACTCAGGACATGAGTTGAGCAATTCCTCATACGTTCCCTCGGCGATAATCTCTCCGTTTTTTAATATATGACAACAATCCGCATTTTTTATTGTACTTAATCTGTGGGCAATAATAAGTGTCGTCTTCCCTCGAACCAAGCGTTCCATGCTTTCCTGAATTGCTTGCTGATTTTTTTCATCTAAGTTGGAAGTGGCTTCATCTAAAATCAACAACTCCGCATTTTTTAAAAAACAGCGGGCAATTGCAACGCGCTGTTTCTCTCCGCCGGAAAGTACATTTCCATTCTCGCCTAAAGAACTGTCCAATCCTTGTGGGAGCTTGGCAACAACTTCCGAAAGATTGGATAATTGAACGGCTTCCATTAAATCCCGTTCCGTCGCATCGGCTTTTGCGAACAATAAATTTTCTCGAAGAGTTCCGTGAAAAATATACGGATGTTGCCAAACGGCACCGATTTTATCACGCCACATATCCACTGTGCTTTCGGACAAACCTACACCTAAAAATTCGACACTCCCTTCCGTGTAAGGATACAATCCTGCAATGACGGAGGCGAGCGTGGATTTTCCGTCTCCTGATTTTCCTATTAAGGCATGAATTTTTCCTGCTTCCACTTCCAATTCAATATTTTTCAATATCGATTGTCCTTCATAATATGAAAAGGACAGATTTTTAACCTTTAAACATTCTTTTTGATGAGCCGTAAAAGCGGTTCTCCAATGTGATTTTTTTTCTTCAAAAAAAGATTGAAGAGCCGCTGAAGCGGTTAAACCGTGATATCCCAAGTGCCATGCATTCATCAAAGCGTAAACGGGAGAAAAACAGCTGCGAATTAAAAATAAAATAACGACAACATCCTGTATGTTTAAAACGCCTTTTAATGATAAGTAAGCGGAGTATGCAATGGAAATGATGGAACCCAAATTTGCCGACATTTCAAACAAAAAATTTTCAACGGTGGTAATTTTCATGTTATTCATTGTTTTTTTATGAATTTTTTTTGAAATATCTTTCATGCGTTGTTTTCTGATTTCACAAGCTTTTAAGTTTTTTAAAGTTTCCATTCCTTGAATATTATCCAAAAACTCGGCGCTGAATTGTTCATATTCTTTCCATACATCTACACCCGTACTCCATAAGTATTTATATGTAAGTGAGGGGACGAAAAGTACTCCCAAAATTCCCAACAGAGCAATTACGGCAACCGAAAAATTAAAATAGGCGATGTAAACCGTACAGCCTATCGAAACAAAAAATACATTAAGTAAATTCGGAATATAAATGGAATAATAATAAGCTAAAGCCTCGATGCGGTCCAAAAAAATCAAATTTAATTTCCCGGTTCTTTCTTCATTCAAATGTTGTAAACCCAAAGAATACAAATGGTCATAGGCGCGGCCTCTTAAATTTTCTTTAATATTCGATTCCGTTTTGACCGTAAAATAATTAATGGAATACTTTAATAAAATTTGCGAAACAAGGGTAAAGAAAAAAAATACGGCATAATACCGAACATCCGTTGTTTTTAAAATAATACCGTTAATCATTTTTGAAATCATAAATGCCTGACAAATAGAAGCTATTCCGAATAAAAAAGTCAAAATCGACAAAAGAAACATTTCTTTTTTTATCCGCCAAACCAGCCGCAACAAAATTATGTTAATTAACATTCTTTTCTCCTAATTTAAATGGAGCCGTGAATCAGCACCCGATACTTTCCGTTATTTGTTTTTATAATGTCTCCGTCAACATGAAAAATTTCGTGTAAGAGCTCGGAATCCATTACCTGATTAAAAAAGCCTTTTTTCACCACCTGTCCTTCATTTAAAACATAAAGATAGTCGCAGTATTCCAAAGCAATGCTCAAGTCATGAAAAACAGCCAAAACCGTCTTTCCAAGGTTTTTAATCAACTTCATCAAATGCCATTGATAATATACATCTAAATGATTGGTAGGTTCGTCCAAAATAAAGACTTCCGTATCCTGAACCAGCGACCTTGCCATCAAAATCCTCTGCTTTTCCCCGCCTGAGAGTGTCGAAAACAATCGATTTTTCACCTTCTCCATTCCGACATATTTTAATGCGTCAACCGCCAAATCCATATCCTCTCGGTTATTTCCTTCATATATTTTCTTATGCGGAGCTCGTCCCATCAGCACCATTTCCAAATTGGTGTAATCAAATGCCAATTCATTTTCCTGTTTCATGACAGTCATAAATCGCGCAGTTTCTTGAATGCTCATTCTGTTAATATCTTTTCCGTTAATGAAAACGGTCTTATTTACTACAGGCAGTACTCGATATATATGCTTTAACAAAGAAGTTTTTCCGCTCCCGTTAGGTCCTATGATACCTACAAACTGTCCCTCGGATATGCTTATATTGACGGAATTTAAAATCCGGCGATTGTTCAATTCATAATTCAAATTTGAGACGCGTATTCTCTCCATATCAAATACTCCCGGTTCTTTTTTTTCTAATAATCAAGTAAATAAAGAACGGCCCTCCAAAAAATGCCGAAAAAATACCGACTGCAATTTCTTTCGGAGCAAGTAATGTTCGGGATAAAATATCCATACATGCTAAAAAAATACCGCCTACAATAAAAGACATAATAAACAAGCGTCGATTGTTCGAGCCGAATATCATTCTCGTTGTATGCGGAATAATAAAACCGATAAAACCGATTAAACCGCTGGCGGAAATAATCGTTCCTATCAATATGGATATAAAAACAATAATGATTTTCTTTAACCGATTGGTGTCTATTCCAAGCGTTACGGCAGTTTCTTCACCCAAGGAAAATAAATCGAACTGACCGCCTGCAATGCTGAACACAATCATACTCAAAAAAGAAACAATGACCGGAAGCAGGATATTATGCCACCTCGCTGCGGATAAGGTTCCCCACATCCACATGGCCGCACTTTCCATAATAAATGCGTTCGGAAGCATGGTAATAATCAAATGGCTCATAGCATTTAAAACAACAGATACCGCCATGCCTGTCAACACTAAGTTATTTGTTGAAACTTTTTTTCCTCTCATACCGATAATATACACAATAACCATTGCCAACAAAGCACCGAAAAAAGCAAAGAGCGGTGCAATATAGGAAAGAGCTGCTTTTCCGCCGAATAACAGAAAAGCCGTACTGACCATTACTGAAGCACCGCTGGATACGCCGAGTATATAGGGGTCAGCTAAAATATTTTGAGTCAGCGCCTGCATTGCACAGCCTCCAATCGCCAATCCCCCGCCTACCGCCAATGCCAATATCATACGGGGCAACCGCATATTCCAAAGAATTGTTATTTTGCTTTGCTTAAATTGACTTAAATCCCAGGAAAAAAGTTTACCGAAAATAATTTGTACCGAATCTTTAACGGCAATGTTTTCAGAGCCGAAACTGACCCCTGAAATAATAACCGCAAATCCTATCAATAAAGTGAAAAGGACTGCCGGAATAAACCGCTTTTTATTTAAACACATCAGGATGAATCACTTCTGCAATCTTTCTAATTCCGTCGGCATTATGCAAACTCGGGAAATATTCAATTCCAGTTAAAGAAATATAATTTTTATTTTTTACGGCTTTTACATCCGCCAACTCCGGCAAACTTTCCAAATAAGCGATTTTTTCTTCCGTTTCATTTTTGTCCCAGTACTCAATCAATATAATATACTCAGGGTCTCTTGTAATGATTTGCTCTATCGTAGCTACATCAAAGTCGGAATCAAAATCGGAAAAGACATTATCGGCTCCGGCAAGTTTTAAAAGGTTATTTTGAAATCCTTTACCTCCCGGTGTCATAATCCCGGTTCTATCTTGATAGTCAAATACAAAAACATTCACAGGCTTTGAATTCTTTATTTTATCCGTTACCTCGGAGATTTTACCTTTGTATTCCAGAATCAATTCATTCGCTTTTTCTTCAACATGAAATATTTTGCCTATGTTTTGAATGTCTTCATACACCGCTTCCATAGTCAAATACTCTCCGTAAGTACCTTTCGAAGCATAGTATTTTATTTGATTTTTCTCAAAATCATCCATCGGTGCTACAAAATCCGGAGTAAAATGATAAGACATACAATATATCATGTCCGCTTCATTCGTCAACACCGATTCAAAAGAAGGAACTCCTTTAGCTTTACCGTCCGGCAAAACGGAAATCCCTTCCAATTTTTTACCCAAATCAGGATAACAATGGTCTGAGCGATACATGCACCCTGTCAATCCCGCAATCCGATTTTCCAATCCCAATGCCGCCATCACTTCCGCATTATCATAACCTACAACAACGACCTTTTCAGGAGCTTTATCAAACTTAACTTCTTTATCCATAACTTGAATGGAAACTGCCGACTTCTCTTTGGAAGTATCCCGTATCGACTCTTCGGCAACGTTATCCGCCTCTTTTTGACACCCTGTCATTATCAACAATACAACCGATATCATTGCCATCAATACATAATTTTTTTTATTCATAAAAAGACCTCCTCATATTTTATAAATAATATGAATATTTTTATATATTTACTTAACTAACCTCATTAAGTATATCTTATATTTTTATTATAAGCTAAGGCTAACTTTTTGTCAAGCAAAAAACGAAGATTCCGGCAAATAAAGGGGCTTTGCACAAAAAGTCGCCGAAAAAAAGCGGTGCTTTAAAACGAATGTGTAATTTATAGGGTTTATTTTGCACGGGAGAGAAAAAAAATTAATTATTTTTCCTAAACGGTTTGAAAATAAGAATCTTTTTAACGCGTTTTTAAACTTTAAATTTATTTACTTCCTGCGTTAAAATATCTATACTTTCTTTGTTTTTTCGGCTCATTTCATTTACTTCCTGAACGGCATTATTGATTTGTACCGCACCCGATGCCATTTCATTCATACTGTCTGTAATAGTGCGGGCTAAATCGTCCAATTTCCGCATTTCCGATGCAACGCCTTCTCCGCCTTTAAGCATTTCCGAAGAGCCGTTTTTTACTTCTTCCGTTACGGTGTTTATATTTTTAATAGCTTTTAAAATTTCTCTGTTTGCATTTTCCTGTTCACGCATTGAAGACAAAATAAGAGCTTCCTGTTCGGTAAGAGTGTTTACAAGCTCATATACCTTATCGAATGTTTTTTCGGCTCCGGTTCCCGCAATTGTTATTTTTTCAATGATTTGAAGGGATTCTTTTATTACTTCTCCTATTTGTTTACCCTGTACATTGGATTCTTCGGCAAGTTTGCGTATTTCATCTGCAACGACGGCAAATCCTTTTCCCGCTTCTCCGGCATGTGCGGCTTCTATTGCCGCGTTCATTGCCAGTAAATTCGTTTGACTTGCAATATTTTGTATAATTTGGCTTGCTTCAAGAAGAGAGCTGGATTTTTCCGCAATTTGTGCGACTATTTCATTTGCCGTATGAGCACCGTTTTTTCCGTTTATGGTTTGAGCATAAGCATTTTCCATTACTTTTCCGTTTTTTTCGAGCATATTTGTAACGGAACTTATGTTCGACGTCATTTGCTCTATAGATGAAGAAGATTGAGTTACGCTTGCAGCCTGTGCTTCGATACTGTTATTAAGTTGTTTGATGGTTCGTATTATTTCTTCCACGGTTGCGGCAGTTTCCGTAATGCTTGCGGCTTGCGAAATAACTTGTTGTTTTACACTGTCTATATTCGCATTTATCTGATTAACGGAGCTTGCCGTTTCCGTCATATTTGAAGTTAATTCCATACCTAAGTTTTGCAAAGAATTATTTTCTTTCATAATTGAAAGAATTATATACCTGATTTTTTGCATAGTTTTATTAAATGCGGAGGAAAGTTGCGCAACTTCATCTCTTCCTTTTACTGGAAGTTTTGATGTTAAATTTCCGTCTCCTTCGGAAATATTTACAAGCATCTTTGAGGTAAGAATAATCGGGCTTATAAAAAGTTTTACTATTATAAAATAAAAGACTGCGATTGTAATTGTCAATGTGATAAGGCCCGTTATAATGTTTTTTACCGTAGTTTCTATTAGAGATGCATATAGCTGTTCCTGTATTGCGCTTATTTCTTTTTCAATATCGTCAAGATAATTTCCGGTTCCTATAATCCAATCATATCCGGGATAATGTATTGTATAGCTGCGTTTATGAACCGCCTTTGTTTGCCCTGCTCTCGGAAAATAATAATTTACAAATTCGTCACCTTTTCCGGTTGCGGCATTTATAAATTCTTTTACTATATAGGTATTGTTTGTGTCTTTTAAATCAAGCCGTGATTTACCTTCCATATCGGGTTCGACCGGAAGTAAAACGCTTATACCGTCGGGCGTGTCTATCCAAAAGTAACCGTCTTTTTCGTAACGCATATTTCTTATTATTTCTTTAATACGGTTTTTTCTTTCATTAAGCGGCATATTTTCTTTTTCGTAAATTGCATTATAAGAATCAATAAGCGAGACGATATTTTCGACTTGAAGTTTGATTTTTTTGTCGTATGATTCGTATAATAAATCGGACAGTCTTTTTAAGGTATCTTTATTTCGTTTTACCGTGTTTATTTGTCCTGCACTGAGGAAAATAATAAAAACAAAAGTTAAAATTATTACCGAAAAAATAAATGTTTTTAGTTTTAAACTGAATCTTTTCATAATGTTTCCTTTCTTGTGCGATTGTATGGGGGGGGGGGGGGGTGGGGGGGGTATCATATTCATTTTTTCCATTTTTGTCAAGCTCCTTTATGTTTAAAGTGTTTTTATATTAATTGCGGATTTATTTGTATAAATATTATAACATATTGATTAAGTTTGTCTAGTGTATTAAAAAAGTTTTTAATACTTTTAAATATTATCGATAGACGAAATCGCCTATTTTTTTAGGTCATTGCGCCTTGCCCGACAATATGGATATTGTTCAAAAACAAGGCGTTTAACCGGAAAGTTTTTATGCGTATTCTTTACCGTAGTTGTTAATTACGGAAGCCATATTGCTAAGACTTATTTGCTCCATTACACCGCCCATTTCCCAAGCTACACGGGGCATTCCGTATACTACGGAAGATGCTTCATCCTGTCCCAAGGTACGGGAGCCTTCGGTATAAAGTTTTGTTATATTTTGCGCTCCGTCTTTTCCCATGCCCGTCATAATAATACCTAAAGCATGATTTTGATATTCTTTTGCAACCGATTCAAAAAGAACATCGGCACTGGGACGGTGTCCGCTTTGAGGAGGAGTATCGGTAATCCTTGCAATGGCGGCAAGGGAGCGTTTTTCGACGGTTAAGTGTCTTCCTCCGGGAGCAATTAAAATACGTCCCTGTTTTATTACATCTCCGTCGGCGGCTTCTTTTACTTCCAGCGGGCAAATTTTATTTAAGCTGTTTGCAAATTCTTCCGTAAATCCCGGCGGCATATGTTGTACTACTACAATAGGCTGCGGTAAATCGGGTGCCAAATCCGCAAATACCTGTCTTAATGCATTCGGCCCTCCTGTGGAAATTCCTATTGCTATTATTTGAATGTTTCCGGGACTTCGTACGGGAGAAGGTTTTTCTGCCGGTTTATTTAATTGCATATTAAAAATTGGCGAAGAGCCGCCTGCCGTTTCCGACGGGGCGGAGCGGTACTGCTCGGCAAGTCCTTTAGGGATTTCTCCCGATGAGTTTTTAGACCTTTCAAGTATGTACCTTCTTCCGTATGCCAAAAGCATTTTGGAAAGGGTATCCGAAACCGTATGCAGATTCGCCGATTCGGAGCCGGACGGTTTTGTAATAAAGTCTACCGCTCCGAGTTCCAAACATTCTATAGTAATTTTTGCCCCTTCTTTTGCAATACTTGATAAAATTACCACAGGGATTTTTATATTTAGTTTTTTTAATTCCCGTAAAAATTCAACGCCGTTCATTTCAGGCATTTCCAAATCCAATACGATAATGTCGGGCTGCGCTCTTTCAAGTTTTTGAAGAGCAAATTTACCGTTCATTGCCTTATCCGCAATTTTTAAACCGGGCGTTGCTTCTACAATCTTTCCGATTAAATTTCTCATTAATGCGGAATCGTCTACAATTAAAACTCTTATATCTTCCATAAACAAAATACCTCTTTTTTTATAGTTTAGACATCTTTTTTATAAAAACATGCCCAGTCGGTTTTTAAAAATTCGAATTTCGTATTCATTCCGAAAAGAGATTCGGAATGACCTATAAACAAAAATGATTTTGGCGACATCGCTTTCCAAAATTTATCGATAACGTCCTTTTGTGCGGGTTCATCGAAATAAATTAAAACGTTTCTGCAAAATACTATATCGAAGTCATTTTGCTTTGATTCATGTTTTAAATTGTGATAGTCGAAACTTATCATTTTCATAATTTCAGGTTTAATTTGATACCCGTCATTTAATTTATCGAAATAAGTGTGAAGATAATCATCCGGAACTCCCGCAATGCGGGCTTCCTGATAAAAACCCGTCTTTCCTACCAAAAGGCATTTTAAAGATAGGTCGGACGCTATTATTTCCGCCGTAAAACCCGCAGGAAGATATTTTTTCATCATCATTGCAATAGTATACGGTTCTTCCCCTGTCGAACAGCCTGCACTCCATATTTTTATTTTACTTTTTCCTGCCGCACGTTTTATTTTTACGAGTTCGGGAATTACGTAATTTTGTAAGGCATCAAAATGCGGTTGATTTCTGAAAAAACGTGTTAAATTTGTCGTTACCGAATCCAATAAATTTTTTTGTTCTTCGGAATCTTTTAAAATGAGATTATAATAATCCGAAACTTTTTCCAGCTGTTTTGCCCTTAATTTTTCCTTTAAGCGGCTTTCCAGGATTGCACGGTTACTCGCCGAAAAAGTAATACCGCTGGCATTATAAATTAAATCGCTGAACATACGAAATTCATCATCAGTTAAAAAATCGGGCATACGAAATTCTCCTAAACTTATAATATATAAATTTACCTAATTATTCAATACCTTAAGGTTTTGACTAAGATTGAAAAAGATAGTATAATCAGGTAATGGATATACGAAAAATTATAAAAATCTTTATAATCTCTTTTATCGGTATTATATCATTTTCTTGTACTTTAAACTATAGTAAAGAGGCCGAATTTTTTGAAAAAAAGCCTAATTTTGTGTTTAAAAATTCGAATTTGGATAGATATGAAGAAAATTCTTTAAATTTAAAAATTAATTTCGATAAGCTTGAGATATATGATACGGATAAAATTTGGGCGGGGGAAAAAATAACCTTTGTTAAAATAAATTCAAAAACCGATGAAGAAAATAAATCGGACGGAAAACGCGAAAAACTTTCCGGGTATAAGGGTTCTGCAGGTATTATAAAAATCGATGAAAAAAACGAAAAATATTTTTTAGGCGGCAAGGTTTTTTTTGAGGACATAAAAGAAGGGGTGGCTATTTCGGGAGAGGCTTTTTTTTGGGATAAAACTTCAGGTGTTTTGTACGGAAGTAAAGAAGGGCGGGTTAGTGTAAAAAAGGGCGAAGAACTTGATATAACCGGAGAGGGGTTTATTGCGAATACCGTCTCACGTGAATTTGAGTTTTCTTCCGTAGTTTCGGGAAATATACTTACGGCTTCGGAAAAAACGGAAGATAAGGAGAATGCCGATGAAACGATTTTTAAATAAATTTTTACCGTTTTTTCTTTTTACACTTTCCTTTTGCCGTTTAAATTCCGAAAATTCCAAAATAAATTTTTCGGCCGACAGCGTAAAGGCTTCCGTTTCCGAAAATAAAAAAACTACAAATCTTATAGGAAATGCCGTTGTAGCTGTAGATAACTTAAAAATAACTGCGGACAGCATAGAGATTTTCGGTACCGATTATCGTTATGTAAACGCCACAGGTACGGTTTCGGGTGAAGATTCAAAAAACGGGTATTCATTTAAGGCAGATTTTATCAAATTCGACAGAAAGACCGATATTGTTTTAATGTTCGGAAAGATAGAACTTAACGATACCAAAAATGATGTTACAATTTCCGCCGAAAATGTTGAATATAAGAAAAAAAATGAAATAATGATTATGCGGTTTAACATAAAAATTTTGCGTAAAGATATAGAATGTAATTCTATGTTTGCATTATATAACAGAACCGAATCCAAGTTGGAGCTGACCGGAAGGCCTGCCGTAAAAAAAGGCGGCGATGAGTTTAAGGCGGCAAAAATTTCCGTTAATTTGGAAACTGAAGATATTTCGCTTGACGGAAGAGTGAGCGGTTCGGTTGAAGAAAAAACCGGGGAAAAAAAAGATGATGCGGGCGGCGGAGAAGCCGCTTCTTCGGAAACTTCCGAAGTTCGGACAGACGGTGCGGAATCCGGCAAAGAAGAAAAAGAAGACCCGGTAAAAGACGGACAGGAAAAATAAGCCGTACCGATTTTTGCGGAGAAACAAATGATTGAAAATAAGAGTATACTGAAAGTTGAGGGCTTAAATAAATTTTTTAGAAAAAAGCACGCCGTACACGATGTAAGTTTTTCTATGGAACAGGGGGAAATAGTAGGGCTTTTGGGGCCTAACGGAGCCGGTAAAACGACCTCGTTTTATATGATTGTCGGCTTTTATAAACCCAATTCAGGAGATATTTATTTAAACGGAAAAAAGATAACCGATTTACCCATGTATAAAAGGGCCAGAGAAGGTATTTCGTATTTACCTCAAGAGGCTTCGGTTTTCCGTAAGCTGACTGTAGAACAAAATATTTATGCCATTTTGGAAACTCGTAAAGATTTGGATAAGGTTCAAAAAAAAGAAAGACTTGAATTTCTTTTAAATGAATTCGGAATAACGGCAAACAGAAAACAACAGGCATATACGCTTTCGGGAGGCGAAAGACGCAGAACGGAGATTGCCCGGGCTCTTGCAATTGAACCTAAATTTTTACTTCTTGATGAGCCTTTTGCGGGGATTGACCCGATTGCGGTTCACGATATAAAAACTATTATACGTCTTTTGGCAAAGCAGGGTATAGGTATTTTAATAACCGACCATAATGTCCGCGATACTTTGGAGATAACTGACAGAGCTTATATAATAGGTAAAGGCGAAATTGTCGAGCAAGGTTCCAGGGACGATATTCTGAATTCCGAAATTGCACGTCAAATTTATTTGGGCGAAGAATTTAAAATGTAGTTGTATTATCCGCTTTACAATTTATTTATATTTTAATAAAATATGTTTCGCGTATAGGTAATGCTGTTATGAAAAAATTATTTTTTTTATTTATTGCAATGTTTTTTGTTTCGTGTTTAGGTAAAAACGGTGAAGCCTCGGTTTCCGGTATTTTTGAAGGAATCGGAAAAGGCTTGTTAGGCGATATTCGCGTAAGAGTTGAAATCGAAAATAATAAAATTAAAACTATAGACGTAGTTGAGTATTCCGATACGCCAGGTTACAGCGATACCGTTTTTGATTATTTACCGGATAAGATTATCGATGCAGGTTCCGTTGATGTGGATATAATAAGCGGGGCTACTATTACGAGCCGGGCTTTTTTAGAAGCTGTAAAAGACGCTTTAAAAAAGGCGGGCTTGCCTTGAATTAATTTTTAATATCTTCCATATTCCATTCGGTTAAAAATTCGGAAATAAAATTTTTCATATATTTTTCTCTTTGCAGTGCAATATGTTTTGCCGTATCGGTATTCATCTATATCTTTAAGATAAAATAATTTTTCGTAAAAATGATTGACGGTAGTGGATATATGATGTTGATATTCGTTTTTGCCCATATTCATACGAGGTTTTATTTCCGGGTTGTAGATTTGTCTGTTACGGCTTCCTCCGTATGCAAAGGCTCTTGCTATTCCGATTGCCCCCAAAGCGTCAAGCCTGTCAGCATCTTGTACACATTTTCCTTCGATAGTGTCCGGAATTACCGAATCTTTTCCCGTATATGAAACTTGACCGATAATCGATAAAACGGATTTACATACTTTTACGCTTACCTTATTGGATTGCATAAACAAAAGAGCTCTGTTTTTATCGGCGTGCGTATCGGGCGAAAGTTTTATATCATCGACATCGTGCAATAAGGCTGCCAACTTTACAATATAAATATCGGCGTTTTCTCTTTTTGCAATGTAAGCCGCCGTTCTGTATACCCGCATTGTGTGAAAAAAATCGTGTCCGCTGTAATCGTCCTGAAATATTTTTTTTATATACAGTTTTGCATTTTCAATTATTTCAGGTTTTAATTTTTCATCGTTATTCATAAGCCGTTATTATCTTATTTTCCGTTCGGACGGTTTAAATAATTTTTAAAAAATATCTAAAATTAAAATAGTTTTTGCACCTGCAAACGGTGAAAAGTTAAGTTCAAATTCCTGTAGTTTTGAATTAAGTTTTGTTTTTACTTTTTTTGCAAGTTTAAAATCTTCCTTTGCCAAAAGTTTTCCTCCGGTTCTTTTATAGCCTGTAAAATCGTATACTATTTTAACGATTATTAAATCGGAGTTTGCTTTTACGGTTATTTTTCCTTCATCATCCGTTTTATATTCGCGGATTGTTCCGTCCGAAAAGGTTACCGTACAGGATAAGCCCCTGTATGACATTTGCGATTTATCCGTAACTTGAATAAATGCGGTTTCTTCTATGACGGGGATATTTTTAGGAGGCAGCTGTTTTGTTTTGCATGAAACAAAACACAAAATACTTAAGCCCGTAAGCAATATAAAAGCCTTAATTTTTTTGTTTTTCATATAATGTCCTAAAATAAATATTTAAAGTAAATAAAGCGTAGGTATAAAACCGGTAATCTGAAACTGAATTACCGGCTTTAATTTTTATCGACGGCTTATTGTTTTAATTCTTCTAAATAAGCTAACAGGAATTTCCAAGTGCGTTCTACAGAGGGAATATCCATGTGTTCGTTCGGCGTGTGAACATCGTAAAGGTTAGGCCCGAAACTGATTGCGTCAACGCCTTTAATTGCCTTACCCAAAAGCCCGCATTCCAATCCTGCGTGAATGGCGTTTATTTTAGGTTCGCTTCCGGTAATTTTTTTATAAGCTGCAATTGCCTTATCCCGTATGGGAGAATCGGGATTGTATTCCCATGCGGGATATTCCGAAACCTTTTCGAATTCGGCATTTGTACGCTCGGCTTGAATACGGATAATTTCGCAAGTTTCATCAAGCGCGCTTTTTACGCTGCTTCTTACCGAAACGGTAAATTCGAGTTTGCCGTTTTTTTCTTTTAAAATACCGTTATTTAAACTTGTTTGAACCAAGCCTGGAATATCCAAACTTCTGTAGCGCACTCCGTCAGGAACTATCATCATAAAATCGATAAGGTTATCGGAAAGTTGTTTTGTAAACATAACGTTTTTTTCGGTTTGAGTTTTACAAGCTGTAACCGTTAAAAGTTTATCGGCTGTCCTGTATTCCGCTTTTAAGTCTGCGGTAACGGTTTCTATTATTTTTAAAACGCTTTCCGCATTTTCCGAGGCAACTACCGCATAAGATTCTTTTGCAATTGCATTATGTTTGGAGCCGCCTTCAATTTCGATTATATTTATTTTTTCCGTTTTTTTAATTTGAGATAAAATTCTTCCCAAAATTTTTATTGCATTGGCGCGCTGATTTTTAATTTCTATACCTGAGTGTCCGCCCAATAAATTCGTAACGGAAATTTTAACGGCGGTTCCTTTTACTTTTTCGGTTTCAATTTTAAAGGAAATATGAAGATTTGCTCCTCCGGCGCAGCTTACCAAAAAAACACCTTCTTCTTCGGAATCTATATTTAAAAGTCTTTTTGCCGAGAAGTGCTCGCCCGTTACGGCCATAGCCCCTCCCATTCCCGTTTCTTCTTCCGTTGTAATTAAAACCTCCAAAGGCGGGTGAGGAATATCTTTTGAGTCGAGAATTGCAAGCGCATAAGCTACGGCAATTCCGTCATCGCCGCCTAATGTGGTTTTGTCCGCATAAAGCATATCGCCTTTAATGACGAATTTAATAGGGTCTTTTAAAAAATCGTGATTTGAACTTGTTTCTTTTTCGCAAACCATATCCATGTGGCCTTGAAGGATTACGGCCGGCGAATTTTCAAAGCCCTTTGTTCCGTTTTTTTTAATAATTACATTCATAGCGGTATCTTGATAAACTTCAAGATTTCTTTCTTTTGCAAATTTTACAAGAAAATCGCTTATCGCTTTTTCGTTGCCCGAGCCCCTCGGAATTTGCGAAATTTCATAAAACCAATTAAAAACGTTTTTAGGTTCTGTGTTTTGTAACGGATTCATTTATCCCTCCTGTAATTCAAATGTAAGTATAGTATAAAAAGATAAAATCGGCAATAGCATAAGTTTCCAATAATTTTACTCTCTTGTCTAAGGCTTATAAATATAGTAAACTTAAGCTATGAGTAATTTGATACAGCCTAAAATTTTAAAAGGATTCCGCGATTTTCTTCCCGATGCCGAAATACGGAGGGCCTTGCTTTCGGAAAAACTTGTAAGAGCTTTCCGCAGTTCGGGCTTTGTTCCCATTGATACCCCCGCTTTGGAGTACTCCGAAATTCTGTTACGGAAAAGCGGAGGCGAAACGGAAAAGCAGGTTTTCCGTTTTAACGATAACGGGGGACGAGATGTTTCAATGCGGTTTGATTTAACGGTTCCTCTTGCAAGGTTTATTGCTGAACACCGTTCGGAAATTTATTTTCCTTTTAAGCGCTACCACATAGGAAAGGTTTGGCGCGGGGAAAAGCCTCAAGCCGGACGCTATCGGGAATTTATGCAATGTGATTTCGATGTCATAGGCTCGGATACCGCCGCTTCCGATTTTGAAATTATACATTTAATAAAAAAGGCATTAAATGAACTTAACGTATCGGATTTTAAAATTCACGTTTCTCACCGCGGTATTTTTAATCGTTTTTTAAAAGCTCTTAATGTTCAAGATAGAAGCGAAGAAATTTTACGCATTGTAGATAAACTTGCAAAAATCGGAAAAGATGAAGTGCTTAAACTTTTAACCGAATTAACTTCAGCAGAAAATGCGGAAAAAATATTTGATTACGTTTCAGGCGGAACAACCGATATAAAAACGGCCGATTTTAAAACCGTGCTTTCTCATGTAGAAACTCTTGCCGGCGGAAAGGCGGAAGATTCCGAGAGAATGAGAGATATATATTCTTTTATTTGTGCCGTAGGTATTCAGGATTATGTCGTTTTCGACCCCTCAATTACGCGCGGTCTTGATTATTATACGGGCGTGGTTTACGAAACTTTTTTAACGAAGTTGCCTTCGATAGGGTCCGTTTGTTCGGGAGGGCGATACGATAATTTAACCGGGCTTTATATGAAAGAATCCGTAAGCGGTGCCGGAGCTTCTATAGGTTTGGACAGGCTTATAGCCGCTCTTGAACAGCTGGGAGAAAATAACTTTCGAGGAAGTTTTACGGATGTGCTGATATTTTCCGATACTGGAACCGACTTTGCTTTAAGCTATAAAACGGCAGCTTTTTTTGAAGCTTGCGGAATAAATGCGGAAGTATATCCCGAGCCGAAAAAAATAAACCATCAATACACTTATGCGGAAAAAAAAGATATTAAGTGGGGTATATTTATTCCGGAGGGGCTTACATTGCCCGTAAATCTTGATGAAGATTCTTTTAAAATAAGATTGAAAAACCTGGCGGAAAGAAAAGAAGAAGAGTTGACTCTTAAAGAAGCCGTTAAAAGGGTAAGAGGCTAGGGGAGTCTTTTAAGAGATTGCGTTTATTTTAATTGGAACACCTTATACAAGACCCGCTTTTAAAAAATTTAAAGGCGGGTTTTATTCATTAAAAGCCTCTACAGTTTTATTTCCCGCTTTAATTTGTAAAACCGTAAGCGAGGAATTTTTAGGAGCGAATTTATTTCTAAGCCGGAAATTATCCAAAGCCCATGCCAAGGCCATAGTAATTGTACCGTAATGAGTTACCGCTATGCAGTCTTCATCTTTTGCGGCCGCTTCTTCCAAAAAACTGGAAACACGGGTAAAGTGTTCAAGCGAAGTTTCTCCTTGAGGAGGAGGAAATTCGTCGTTGTGTTCTATCCAGTTTTTTACTTCGGAAGGATATTTTTTTTCGGCTTCCGCAAAGGTTAAGCCCTTAAAAATACCGAAGTTATATTCTTGAAGTCTTTTATCGGTTCGGATATTTTTTAAGCCTAAATACTCAGCCGTTTGCAAGGCTCTTTTAAACGGGCTTGAATAAACTTTTTTAAATTCGTAATAAGCCAATTTACTTTTTAAAACGTCAAGGGCGGGGTAGGCCTCTTCCGCCAACGGAGAATCGTCTAAACTGTAAACTTTAGTCTTGTTTGTAATTGTTATTCCGTGTCTTATTAAAATTATTTTCAAAGTTTAAAGTCCTTAATTTACTGGTTGAATAAAAATTATCGAGAATAAAATTGCAAGTTCCGTTAATTCAACTGCGCAGCCGTTTACATCTCCCGTAGTGCCGTCTATTTTTTTATATGCAATTTTTGCAATGATAAAGGTAAGAAAAAATGCAATTAGCGGAAAAAGTAAATATTTCATTCTGTATGAAAATTCCGCAAGCGTAAAATTAAGGTATTTTAATGAAAACGAAGAAATTTCAGGAGTAAATAAACAGAGAATACAGACGGCAATAAGCCAAAAGAAAAAACTTATTTTTGAAGCCGATTTATGAAATAAGATGCCTAAGCCGGTTTCTTTTGCAGGTTTTACAAAAACCGCCATACCCACTCCCGCAAGCCTCGAAATAATTCCCGCTAAAATTAAAATACCTCCATGAGGCATAACACCTGCATAAGCAATATAGCGAGATAAAACGGCAAAGGAAATTCCGGTTGTACCGAAACTTCCTATTCTAGGGTCGCTCATAATTTCTAAAATTTTTTCTTTTCGTTTGTGTGCTGAAAGAAAGCCGTCCAAGGTGTCGGCTAAACCGTCAATATGTAAGCCTCCCGTTAAAAATAAATACAGGATAAGCGAAAGTCCTGCCGCCTCTTCAAGATATGTATTCGATATAAAATAAATCGGAATCAAAGCGACCGCCTCGATAACTGCTCCTATAAGGGGTAAAAAGAAAAAAGCTTTTTTTAAATTGCTTTCGGTAAATTCGATATTTACCGGAATCGGAATCCGGGTAAAAAATTGTAAAGCTAAAATAAAACCTTTCATTTTGTTTCTCCTTTTATTTGTACTGGAATTCCGCATACCGTCAAAAAAAACCTTATCGGCAATTTCCGCAAGGGCCGCATTTACCGTTCCTTGAGCATCGGAAAAGCTTCTTGAAAGAGGATTCATAGGTACAAGGCTTGAGCCTACTTCATTCGTTACGATTATGAGAGTTCCGTTATTTTTTTTATTGCTTCGATAAGCGAATTTAATTCATTTAAAGATGTATCTATTGTATTTTGCGTATCGCTTGCGGTAATTTTCTCTTTTCCGTTTGTGCCGTCGAAAAGAATCCGCGAGATTAAATTCGTAACACAATCCAAAAGATAGAATTTTTCATTGCCTATTGCATTTTGTAAATTACGGTAATCCTCGTAAGTGCGCCACTTACAATTTCTGCGAAGACGGTGCTTTTGTATTCGCTCTTTCATTTCTTCATCGGTAATTGAAGCCGTTGCAATGTAAACCGCATTGTTTTCATTTTTTAAAAGTTTTTCGGCATAAGTGGATTTACCGCTTCGCGAGCCGCCGGTAATTAAAATAACCATTTATTACTCCAAATTTACAATCGTTTTTCCGCTTCCGCCTTCTTCAGGTTTTGCAAAACGGAAATTTTTTACATAATTATTGCTTTTTAAAAAATTGTGCGTTATGTGCTGTAAGATGCCGTCTCCTTTTCCGTGTATAATTGCAAATTCCGTAACTCCGTGTACCAGGGCCGTATCCATTTGCAGTTGCAAGGCTTTTTGCGCTTCTTCTCCGCGCATTCCCAAAAGGCGCAGTTCAAGAGAGGGCATAGTCGGTTTACTATCCGAGTCGGAAATAAGGGTTATAACGGGTTTTGAAAGTTTTAAGTCCGTCTGTTTTTCCGATATTTCGATATCGTTTTCAGGAACGGTAATTTTTAAGTTATCCATTGCAACAAGCCATTTACCTTTTTTTTCTTCACGGATAATTTCGCCTGAGCGTTTATAACTTTTTATATAAACCTTTATTCCACGTTGCAATTGCAAAGATTGACTTTGATTGTTTTTATTTTCCTGTTTTTCGGCGGAGGAAAAACGGCTCTCTTCCTCTATTTTTTCCTGTTCCGTTTTTATAGCTTCGTGTTCGCTTTGAAGACTTTCTTTAAAATCTTCTATCCAATTTTTTACGTTTAAAGTTTTTTCCCGTGTAAGTTCACCTTCCCGTATTTCGCGTACCAAGTTTTCCAACGCCTTCCGCTTTTCTTCAAAAAAAATGTCCAGTTTTTTTATTCCGTCTTTTCTAAGTTCAAGTTCTTTTTGCTTTAACCGTAATTCTTTTAAATCGGATTTTCTTCTGTCTTCGCGCAAACGGCGCTCTTCTTCTTTTTTTTGAGTTTCGAACTCGTTTAAATCTTCGTGTTTTCTTATAAGTCCCTTAATTAAATCGGAAACATCGGCACGGTTATTTCCCAAATAAAAGCGGGCTTTTTCGACTATTGTTTCCGGCAATCCGTTCCGTTTTGCAATATCGACCGCATGGCTTTCCCCCGGAACCCCCATCAATATTTTATACGTCGGACTTAGGGTTTTTTCGTTAAATTCCACCGAGGCGTTTACGCAGGAGGGGTTTGAATAACCGTAATTTTTTAATGCGCCGTGATGAGTGGTTACGAACACAAAGGATTTTTTTTTCGATTAAGGCGTCAAGCACGGCCATGGCTATTGCGCAGCCCTCTTGAGGGTCGGTACCGCTTCCGAGTTCATCTAAAACGACTAAACTTTTTTCCGATGCCCTTTGTATAATTTCCGCTACGTTTTTCATATGTGCCGAAAACGTGGAAAGGGATTGGTCAAGGGATTGTTCATCGCCTATATCGCAGGCAATAAAATCAAAGTAAGGAAGTCTTGTTTGCGGCCCTGCCGGGACAGGCCAGCCGGTTTGATTGATTAAAGCAAACAGGGCGGCTGTTTTTAAACTGACGGTTTTACCGCCCGTATTGGGGCCCGTTATAATAAGCACCTTATCTTCTTTTAAAAGTTTTAAATCGATGGGTACCGCATTTTTTCCCAAAAGCGGGTGCCTTGCCTGATGTAAATAAAAAGAAGGAGTCCCGTGATTATTTAAATTATACATTGAACTTCCGCATAAAAGTTCGGCCGGAGGTAATGCAAAAACGCAGGATTGAGAGCGTGCCCATCTTGCAGCTGCGGAAAAACAATCAAGTTCGATAATAGCTTCGCAGCTTTTTTTTATTATTTTAAGATGATTTGCAATTTTTGCAGTAAGCTCAGTTAAAAGCCGTAAAAGCTCGCGCTCGTATTCGGCATGGGCTGCAAGTAAATTATTATTTTTTAAAACCACCGTTTCAGGTTCAAGATAAAAAGTTTGTCCCGATTGGGAATACTCGTGAATTATACCCGGTATTCTTCCCTTAAAATTGGAGCGCACCGCTATAACCTGTCTTCCGTCTTTTACGGTAGGTAAGTTTGATTGAAGCATTGAACGTGTATATTCATCGGTAAAAAAATTCCGCATTGTTTTTTCAATATCGGTTTCTATTGAAGCGATTTTATTTTTAATTGAGCGCAGGGAAGGTAAATCCTGTATTTCTCCGTTTTCATCTATAAACGCAAAAATCAGGTTTTTTAATTCAAACATTTTAGGTATAGCCTTTATAAAACTTACAATCGAGTTTAAAGCATATTCTTCATTTTGCAAAAAAGGATTAAGCCATTCGTGAAGTTCGCAAACGGCCTTTGCTAAAAGTCCTACCGAGTAAACTCCTTCAATATCGAGAGCCGCTCCTTCAACTTCAATTCCGTTTAAAAACGGAAGAACGGGCGGACGGTATTTTACGGGAGGAGCATTATAAGAATTAAGGAGAGCAAGAAAATCGTTTCCGTATTTTTTTTCTTTTTCAATTTGCTTAATATCCGTGTACGGTTTTTTATTTAAACATGTGTTTTTTCCTTCATCGGTTACGCAATAAGAGGCAATTATACCGCATATACGCGAAAACTGTAAAACTTCAAGAGTATGTTCGGTCATTTCTTTTTCTCCGATAGGTATTTTAAACAATTATTGTAAACAGAATATAATTAAATCTTTTTCTTGTCAAGAAGAAACGAAAAGAGGTGCTGAAATTTTTACTTCCTTTACACTGACAGGTCTCTTTGGCCGTAAAAATATTGGAAGAAAACAATGAAATTTTTATACATAGTTTAAGATTTTTCCAGTTATGCCGATAATGGAAATGTAGGCTTTTTTCTACGGAGGTAATTTAAAGTGAAAAAAATTATTACGGCACTTTTTTTTATTACGCAAGCACTGATTATTTTTGCGCAAACGGAATTGCCGGCAATGCAATCGAGAACGGAGGTTTCAATACGCTTTTATGATAGAAGAGTTTATTATCCCGGTGAAAATGCCGCAGAACCGATTTTTCTTCAAGTTTCCATTACAAATAACAATGCAGAGACTTTTCGCTTTAAACTTGCAGACGACAGATCCTTTAGTATGGATTTTTCCGTAACGAATACTAAAAACCGCCAATTAAAACATACAGAAACTTGGCTTAAAAAAAGAAACACAAACCGCCAAATATATTTTAGAGAAATAAGTATAGAACCGGGAGAAACTTATTCGTTTATTGAAAACTTAAAAGATTACATCGAAATTACCGAACCCGGGATTTTTCTTTTAAGCGGAAGTTTTTTTCCGGAACTAAAACGTTATTCGGATAATTCCGAGGAACATATCAATTCAAACAGGCTCAGCTTGGAAATAAAACCCGCTCCCTCTGCGGCAGCTTTAGGAAGCCTCCCCGTATCGCAGACAACGGGAGATATTCTTCAAGCAAAACAAATTCCGCCCGATCAGGTTGTAACTTATATTTTAACTGCCCGGCAAAAATCCCTTTGGGAACAATTTTTTCTTTACCTCGATTTGGAAAAAATGATAACGCGAGATCCTTCAAGAAATAAACGATTTAAAATGGAATCGGAATCGGGAAGAATGAATATGATTGAAATATATAAACGGGAGCTTAGCCAAGAAAGAGTGGATAAAGAAATTGCCGTTATCCCTGTAGATTTTAAAATAGAACATACGGGCTATACGGAAACCTTGGCGGAAGTTAAGGTTATAGAATGGTTTGAATATCGCAACTTTAAAGAAAAAAAACGCTTTACCTACTTTTTAGCTTCGCGTGACGGTGTTTGGACGGTTTACGATTATGTAGTGGAAAATTTAGGAACCGAATAAGGATACAAAATGAAAGCAATGTTAGTTTCCGAAGCTGTCGATTTAGGCGAAAAGCTGAAGCCTATTTTTAGAAAAAACAGTTTTGAGTTAATCCATTACCGTTCTCCGGTAAAAGCTCTCGATAACATGGAAGAAATTTTACCAGATGCCGTAATTATAAACGCCATTGATTTTCCGCGTCACTGGAAGGTAATTACTCAATATATCCGGTGGGATACCGCTAAAGAAAAAATAATAATAATTCTTTTAACGAGTAACAACTTTGTAGAATCCGATGCAGATAAGGCTATAAAAATAGGCGTTCAGGGAATTATCGAAATACGGGACGGTAATTTTTCGTGTATATTTACGGAATTAAAAAAGATTTTTGCACGTTACGGCTATGCCTCAAAAAGCGGCACGGATAATGACGGCCTTGCGGAACAAGTACAATTCTTATTTACTAATCCCGTGACCGAAGTGATTATAACTGGGACCGTAAAAAACCTTACAAAAACGGGACTCTCCTTTTTACCCGATATGCCTGCAAATACCGCAGAATTAAAAGAAGGGGAAATTTTAAATCAGTGTTCTTTAAAAATAGAAAATAACGTTATTGTCCCTTCATGCAAGGTTAAATCCAATAATCAGCTTATTGAACTGAGCTTTACCGATTTAAGATTGCACGACCAAAATATCATAACATACTTTTTAAATGCACAATAAAGTTTATAAATTAATCTTATCGGAAAAAACGGAATGAATATATTCCGCGGCTGTACGCACGGCTGTATTTATTGCGATTCGCGCAGCCTATGTTACAACATGAGGCACGATTTTGAAGATATTGAAATAAAAGTAAATGCAACGGAACTGTTAAAAGAAGCCATTAAAAAAAAGAAAAAAAGCTGTATGATAGGCACGGGAAGTATGAGCGACCCGTACCTTAACTCGGAAAAAGATTTAAATATTATGCGCTCGTGTTTACAGCTGATTTACGATTACGGTTTCGGTATTTCCGTTTTAACGAAATCCGACTTAATCTTAAGGGACTTGGACCTTTTAAAAAAAATAAATAAAAAAACAAAATGTGTAGTACAAATGACCCTTACAACCTATGACGAAGCTTTGTGTAAAATAATTGAACCTAATGTATGCACTACAAAACGCAGATTTGAAGTGCTTAATATTTTAAAAGAAGAGGGGATTCCTACGGTTGTTTGGTTTACACCGATTTTACCCTTTATAAACGACACGGAAGAAAATATTACGGGTATATTGGATTATTGTATCAAAGCCGGAGTCTTCGGAATTATTTTTTTCGGTATAGGGCTTACATTAAGGGAAGGAAACCGTGAATACTTTTATAAAAATCTTGATAAGAGTTTTCCCGGCATAAAAGAAAAATATATAAAACTTTACGGCTCCTCTTATATAGTAAACTCTCCCGACAATACAAGACTTTCCAATCTGTTTTTTAAAATTTGCAGCCGAAACGGTATCGTTTGCAATAACGATGAAATTTTTAAATTTATCAATACATTTGAAGAAAAAGAAGGTTGTTTATTTTAAGCGGCTCGAGCAGTCTTATTCGAGCGGCTCGAGCAGTCTCAATGAAGTTTTTACCTGCCTGAATCCCGTTACGGGGTGCCCGTTTTTTAATAATTCAGGCATTTTATGTAATCTTATGAGTATTTAGGTTTATAGAGAGGAAAGAATTCCTTGTATCTCTTCGGCTTTTTTATAGTTGGGATTTTTGGTTAAAAGGGTTTCCAGTATTAATTTTGCGTCCGCTTTTTTATCAAGACTTACATACAGTTTACCCAATTCGTAGTAGCTGTCCCAATTTGCCGAGTCTATTTTTATAATTTGTGTGTATACGTCCGCGGCGTTTTCTTTTAAGTTTGCGGAAATATAGGCTGCCGCCAAGTTTTGTTTTGCCGTGATATTTCTGGGCTGGGCTTTTACAGCTTCTGAATAGTGCGTTATCGATTTATTAAAATCGTTTTTAAGTCCGTACAGTTTTCCCAAGTTGGTGTTTACTTCAAAGTTGCGCGGTTCCAGTTTATAGGCTTCGGCAAGATACGGTTCGGCTTCGCTTAAGTTATCACCGTCCAAATACATTCTGCCTAAGTTGATATAGGGTTTTGCATAGGCTTTGTTCGCTTCAACGGCGTTTAGGTATGATTGTTTCGCTTCTTCTTTTTTCCGTTTTTTTCAAGGGCAAGGCCGTATGTGTATAAAATGCGTGCGTCCCGACTTTTCATATTATAAGCTTTTTCCGCATTAGCAAGGGCATCCGTATTTTTTCCCAATTCTACCTGTACTGTGGCAAGGTTGTAGTAGGTTATAGCTTCGTTTTCTCCAAGGGTTAGAGCTTCTTTAAAGTGTCTTTCGGCGTTTTGGTACTGTCCGAGTTCCGCATATACTTGAGCCATTTCTCGTAAGGCTGAAAGGTTTGCAGGCTCGTAAGAAACGGTTTTTTTATAGTATTCCACAGCTTGTGAGAATTTTCTTTGCTGTTTGCTTATACGGGCAAGTTCTATAAGGGCCTTTACGTGGTCTTCTTTTAGTTTTACGGTTGCGGAAAATGCGGAATAAGCTTCGTTTTCGCTTCCGAGTTTTTTGCATGTAAGGCCGAGGTTGTAAAAGGCGGATTCAAAGTTCGGATTTGATTTTGTACTTTGTAAAAATGCGTTTTTCGCTTTTTGGTATTGTCCGCGCGCATAGTATTTTTTACCCAGTTCGTAGTTGTATAAATAGTTGTTCGGGTCCAGCGCTTGGGCTTTTTCCAGTTCCACAAGGGCGGCTTGTTCCTGTTTTTGAGTGTCTGCAATTTGGGAGTATTTGTAATGGCTTTTTGCAATTTGCCCGTCTTCGTTTACCGATTTTTTTATGTAGGAGTCGGCTTCCTGCAAGGCTGAGGCTGAATTTGCGGGTTCCGGCTCGTAGGTTGCATATTCATGCATCGCTTCGGCCATTTGGTAGTATCCGTTTGCTGCAAATTTGGAATCGTCTTTAGGCATTTGGGCGTCCGCTTGGGAAAAGGCTGTTTTCGCACCATTAAGGTCTTTGTTTTTAAGGGCGTTTTTTCCTACTTCAACTAAACGGGAAATTTCCTGTAATGAGGCTTTTTTTCGAGCGGTTTGTTCCGCAGCATCTTTTTGTTTTTGTTCTTCAAGCCGTTTTTTATCCGCCTCTTCTCTAGCCTTTGCTATGGCTGCCTCTTCTTTTCTTTTAGCTTCGGCAAGAGCTGCTTCCTCTTTGCGTTTTTTTTCGGCGTTTTCACGCTCTTTTTTTTCTTTGGCTAAACGCTCTTCTTCCGTTTTTTTGCGTTCTTTTTCTTCGGCATCGCGTTTTGCTTTTTCTTCAGCTTCTTTTTGCCGTTTTGTAATGTCGGCCTTTTTCTTTGATTCGGCTTCCGCAAGAGCTTTTTGTTCTTGTATAAGAGCCTCGTGTTTTTTACGCGCTTCTTCCGTCCGTTTTAATGCTTCTTCGACCTTTCTCTTTTTTTCGGCAGCGGCTTCTTCTTCTTTTTCTTTGGCTGAAATATTGCCTTTCCCCGCGTCCAAGCTTTTATTTACTTCTTCGGCTTGTTTTAAGCGTTCGGCTTCCAAAAGGGCTAATTCGCTTTCTCTTTCTTTTTTTGCCGCTTCCAGTTCCGCATCTATTTTCGCTCTTTTTTCTTCAAGGCGGGCAAGTTCTTCTTTTTCGGCTTCAATTTTTGCTTTGGTTTCGGAATCGAGTTCATAAGCGTAGTTTGCATTGTTTTGTTTTTTTGAACTGAATAAAAAAATTCCACCTATTATAAGCAGGGCCAGTAACACACCGCTCAAAATTCCTATTAAAAATTTCTGAAAATCAGTCAAGTTCGTTTTCCTCCGAATAATTTATAGTGTTTTCCGCTCCTGCGGAAACCGCATTTGCATCGTCTACCGATGAAAGGTTTGAATTTACTTCATTCATCAATTGTCTGTACCGTTCTTCAGCAGCACGGCGTTCCGCCTCTTCCGCAGCTTTTTTAGCTTCGGCAAGGGCTTGGGCTTTTAAAGCTTCTTCTTTTGCACTTTCCAAAAGTGCTATCATTTTTTGAATTGACGGACGCTGAACGGTATTGTGTTCCAAGTTTAAATAAATTTTATAATCTTGTAAAGCACCCTCGTGTTTATCCAGTTTGATTCTTGCGTTTGCCCTGTTTAAAAAGGAGGGGGAGTAAATACCGTTTGCCGCAATGGAATCGTTATAAGCCTGTTCCGCAGCATCGTAGCGGCTTTGCAGGAAATAAATATTTCCTATATTGTATGAGTAAAGATAGGAGTTTACCGAATCGCTTTTTCTCCCCATAGAAAGGTATGAAAGAGCTTCCGTGTATTTTCCGCAACGGAAATAGGCAACTCCCAGATATAGATAAACTGAAGGCGGAGTTCCCGGTTCTTTGCTGGCAGCAAAGAGGGCGGCAGCCGCCTGTTCGGGCTTATCGTCCGCTAATAATTTTTTACCTTCCGTAAAGTAATCAATACAGTAAACGAACGAAAAAAAGCACAAAAAAACGAAAAAACGCCGTTTTTTTCATATTTAAGCAATAAAAATGAGCTTTCATATTTGACATTCCCTCCTAAAAATTATACCATATAGATATGTCAACAGTAATTATACTTACAATTATTCTCGGCAGTATAGTGTTTTTTCTTATGCTGTTTGTTTTAAAATCTATTTTGTCTCCGAAAAAGATTTTCAAAATTCAAAAGGATCTTAAAAGCGGAAAATATTCATCTGCAATAAAAGGAGCTAAGTCTATTATCGCAAAGAACCCCAGAGATTCGGAAGCCCGCTATCTTTTGGGAAAGGCGTATCTTGCAGATAAAAAGCCTGAACTTGCTTTTATGGAATTCAAAACACTTAATAAAACGGCCGTGTTTAATAATCCCGCTACCGAAATTGAATTCAGGGACAGTATAGCAGATTTATATTTAAAATTCCAGCAGCCTGATGAGGCTTTAAATGAGTATATTCTGTTAAATAAAAAAGACCCTAAAAACCCCAAGTATTATTTTAAAGCGGGGCAGCTTTATGAAAATAAAAATATGTCGGATCAGGCCCTTATGTATTTTCAAAAAACGATAGAAATAGATTCCCGTTTTGCAGAAGCCTATGCTTCAATGGGGCTTTTGCTTTTTAAAGCAAAACAATTTCCCGAAGCGGAAAAGGCTATTGCCACAGCACTTAAGCTAGATCCTGAAAACAGCGACACTCTTTATTATCAGGGAAAGATTTTACGCGGGAAAAAGGATTATGCTCACGCTTTGGCGGCTTTTGAAAAAGCTGCCCGCAAGCAGGAAATAAGGACAAAGTGCTTTTTGGAGCGGGGGTGCTGCTATATGGAAACGGCCAGTACGGAAAAGGCCATTTTTGAATTTACCCGGGCTATAAAATCTTCAAAACAGACCTCTTCTCCCGAGGTTTTGTACTCGCGCTATCTTTTAGCCGAGTGTTATGAAAAACAGCGTGATTTCGATAAGGCGATAGAAGAATGGGAAGCCATTTCGGCCGTAAAACCGAAATTTAAAGATGTGGCTCAAAAGCTGACGGAATATTCGGACTTACGTACGAACGACAGAATGAAAGAATATTTAACTTTGGTAAAAGATGAATTTTTTCAAATGTGCCGATGTATAACCGAGCAATATTTCGATTATCCCGTACAGGCGGTAAAAGAAATTAAAATAGGTTGCAGTATTTTAGCTGTGGAAAAAGGCTCGGAACAATGGCTTAATACGCGGAAAAAACCGCAGCTTATGATTTTTTCGCGGGAAAGCGAAACCATAACGGAGCAGTTTTTGCGTTCGGTACATGAGGAAATGAAAAAGCAGGGCGTGGTAACTGCGCATATTATAACTTCTTCAGGGTTTTCGCGCGATGCGATGGCTTTCGCCGAAAACAGACCCTTCGATTTGATAGACAGACAAAAACTTGAAAAAATTGTTGAAAAAGTTAAATTTAACTTTTAAAAATATTTTAGGATAATAATGATGAAAAAGATTCTTTGCGTTGCGGATCAAATCGACCCTGTTATATACAGTAAAAATATAAAAGATAAATACGGCGATATGGATTTTATCATTGCGGCAGGAGACTTGCCTATGGAATACTTGGATTTTATTCAAGCATCTTTAGGCAAACCTCTTCTTTTTGTTTTGGGAGGGCATTATTTAAAATCTCTTACCCATTATCACCCCGAAATGGCGGAAAAAACAAAAAACGGTGAAATTAACAAGTTTAAAAAAAACAACCTTTTTAAAAGCGAAAACGGGACTTATATAGGCTTTAAAACTTTTAAACAGGATAATCTTTTAATTGCAGGGATTTCGGGAGCAAAAAAAGAAAATGACGGTAAAAATCAGTTTACTGAACGGCAAATGCGGCGGAAAATTATTGCTATGATACCACACTTACTGGTTAATAAAATAAAGTATGGGCGTTATGCGGATATTATTGTAAGTCATGCTCCTATAGCTTCGGCAAACGGATTTAAATGTTTTGAAAAATTCATTAAATTATTTAAACCTAAATATTGGCTGCACGGTAATGTCCATATTCATAATTCCAAAACACCCAGAAGTACAAATATAGAAAAAACGGAGGTTATTAACGTATATAGCAGGCATGTTTTGGAAATTTCTTAAACAAAATCGAAAAACTCAAAATTTATTATCATAATTTCAAAAACAATCTTGACCATATCGGCTATAGATGATAAAATCAAACAAAGATGAAGACTATCGATTCATTAAATAATTACACATTTATTGCCGTCTTATGTTTTGCAGCCTTTATTGTTATATGGCTTATTATTACAGCTAAAAAAAATAAAACGGCTTCTTATATGGCCTTTATAAGAGCGGCTCTTTTTCCGTTGCTTTTTATTGTTTTATTCAGGCTGCTGTCGGCAATTTTAAAAATCTCTTTAGTTTCGGATTTGGGGTTTTTGCTTGCAGGTATAAGTTTTATACTCTATTTCCGCTATGCCTGTAAATTGTATTTTAAGGAACAGGCTGAAGTCTATGAAAAAGAAAGGCAAAATGAGGCTTATATAACTAAATTAAAAAACAGCCCTGTAGAAGAATCGAAACAGGCTGAAAAACTTTTGCATACAAGCAGGATTTTGTTAAACCGTACTTCAGGAATGATTACCGGGAAAAAAGATATTTCTTCCGAAATGTATGAAAACATAGTAAAAGTTTTTTTAGAACAGTTGGGTGCCGACGGAGCGGTTATTTTAATTGCGGACAGCCTGGAACAAACCCTTGCAGTTAAAGCTATAAAGGGAAAGTTCCCGCCGCCTTATAAACTGCCTGGAGATGTGGTTCATAAAGAGGACCATGTTGTTACGAATTTTAAATATGCCCAATTTAAACTTGATGAATCCGTTTTCGGCGAAGTCCTTATGCAGGGCAATATGAGGCTTATAAAAACCGGCGAAGGAAAAAACATTTTGCCCGATAACGGCGAAGAGCCGTTTCTGCAATACGGAAGTTTAATGTTTTTTCCGCTTATAGCAAACAACAGGGCTGTAGGAGTTGTTGCAGTATCGCGTTCGCCGGGAAGTCAGTCTTTTGAAGAGTCGGATTCAAAAATCGGTGAAAACCTTGCCGCTTATACCGCCGAAATCGTTAATTTGACGATTACGCTTAATGAAGCGAACGAATCGGCCGAAATTGAAAATATAACCGAAACGGCGGCGGAAATTCAGTCAATACTTTTGCCTAAGAATTTAAGAAAGATACAGCAGCTGGATATCGGAGAGCATTTTGTACAGGTTAAGGGTATTTGCAGCGACTATTACGATGTAATAACGAAGGGTAATAAAACATTTATTATTACTGCTGATGTTGCGGGAAAAAGCGTACATTCGGCGATTATTATGGTTATGCTCAGGTCTATTTTATATCTTGTTACAAGTGCGAAAAATTCTACGGAATTTATTTTGGATACTCTTAATAAGGGTATTACCGGTAAAATTGAAATAGACCATTTTGCAAGCGTATCCATTTTGTGCTATGAAGAAGGTAACGATACTCTTGAGTTTATAGGTGCGGGAAATCAAGCTTTAATGTTGTGGAAAAATCAGGCAAATAAAATAGAGCTGTTTAAGCAGAATACCGACCCTATAGGTGTAGATATGAATTCGAGCTACAAAAGCAAAACTATTTCTTTTGAACGAGGCGATATCGCGGCTCTGTATACAGACGGAATGGTTGAAACGGTTAATTCTTTGGGCGAACAATACGGAATACGCAGGTTGGCGTCCGTTATTGCGGCAAATACATCGGAAAAGTCCAAAGATATTGCCGCAAATGTAAAAAAAGATATGGAATCGTTTATGGGAAAAACAAAAGCTCATGATGACCAAACCTTGTTGATTATTAAGACTAGATAATGATGCTATTAAGGAGACTGATATGGAGTTAAAAATCCGAAAAAACAAAGAAGTTTACATTGTTGACGTAAGCGGTGAGATGGATTTATACAATTCGTATAGGCTAAAAGAACTCGTCATGAAAATGATAGAGCGTCAAATTAAATGTATGGTAATTAACCTTGAAGAAGTGGATTATATCGATTCTTCGGGAATAGGAGCGTTGATTTACATCTGTTCAACGGTAAAAAAGATGAATCTAAAACTTTATATTACCAATATTCACGGTTCGGTAAAAAAAGTTATAGAACTTACAAAACTTATGGGCTATTTTCCTATTACCAACAGTTTGGAAGAAGCCTTACAAAAACTTGAAGACTAGGAGGCAGGTATGGATTTAATAAAAGAACTTAAAGTTGATGAGGCTAGTCCCTTATTCGATAAAACGGGGATGCTTTATAAAGAATTTCCATCGGATTTTAGACAAATCAGATATTTTACCCTTTTAATAGTGCAGTCCGCCCCCCTGGAAATTAAAGGTATAAACCTTTTGGAGCAGCAAATAAGCGAAGTTATTAAAAATGCCGTAAAACACGGTAATAAATGTAACCTTGCGAAAAAAGTTAAAGTGTGGTACGATTTCAGCTCCACGCATGCTCATCTAATTGTTGAAGATGAAGGAGCCGGTTTTAAAGAAATAGATAAATGGAACGAGTTTAACAGAAAGCGCTTGGAATGTCTTCATAAACAGGATTTTACCAATTTAGCTGATTATGTATCATTTAGAACAAAAAATAGCGATGAACATGACGGCGGAAACGCTCTTTTTGCCGCTTTAGAATATTGGGACGGCGGCTTTGTCTTTAATAATAAAAAAAATGCCGTTGCAATGCTTAAAAAATATCCGCAAAAAAAACACGGTATCTTGGTATAAATTCTATTTTCCGTATTTGGAAAAATATGTATTTTCGTATAAAAACCGTTTATCTTCTTCTTGGATACCGTCTATTGCAAGACAGGTTATGGAGTATTCCTTTTTATAAAAAATACCTTTTAAAGGGTATTCAAATAAAAAATAAGACAGGAATTTTATTTGTCTTCTGCCTAAGCGGATTTCAGTACGTGCCGACTGCATAGAAGAAATCCTCTTGGTGTTTTGTGTCGTACTAAAAATAAGCATGTAGCTGCCGTCCGAAAAACAAGGGAGGGTTCGTGTTTAGGCCGCTTTCCCTTTTTGTCTATTTCATATACTCTTTCCGTTAAAGCGGGGGGAAGGTCGTCCTTAGGTAATTCCGCAGCTGAAAAAAAACTCTCCGTAAAAAGTAAAAAATCTTCATATTCTTCTTTACGGGATAAATCGTTTTTTAAAGAATCGGATAAATTTTCAGCGTTCAATTTTAAAGGAAAATCAGGTGAAATATCGGCACTGAATTTTCCGCCCCCTGAATTGGTAAGTGTAATAACTCCGGTTTCGTTTTTTTCGATAAAGTCATATTTGTATAATACGGAAGAAAATTTAAAAAAAGAAAATTCTTTTTGTATATTTATTTTACCCGTAAAATAAAGAGGCCGTTTTTTATGAGTAAAAAGAACTTTTACTTCTCCTGCGGCTTCTCCTGTTTTATTTACAAAAAAAATACAGGAGTTTTTTATTTTATATTGCATCTTATTTAACCGCAAAAGTCCGTTTGAGTGTAAAATTGTAATAACGGGTTTTTCTTCTAAAAAAGATTTAAAAATATATTCGCTTTCAATTCTATTCAATTGAGCCGGCATCAGTATCTCCGATAATATCGAACGAATCAAGCTGCCATTTTTCGTTTAAAAAAACGGCTCCTATTTCCAACATAGTGTAAAACTTTTTTTCACCTTTTATATTACATCTGAATTTTGCAATCATTATTCCTTCATCATTATATTCAGGACGTGAGTAAAAAATTGAAGAAATCTCTTTTAATAATTTTAACTTATAATTTATCATAAACGGTAAAAAAACTTTTCCTTTTACGCAAATGTCTTCTTTAATTTGTTTTTCTTAATTTGAATCGTAAGCGAATTGAAAAAAGAAATAAGGGAAGGATCAATTCCTGAATAATCGAGAACTCCTAACCCTTCAAGAGAAGGAAAGATGCTTTCAGTTAAGTCCGTATCGCCGTATTTGTAAAGGGTATCGGTTTTTAAGTCTTTTACTTGAAAAGGCTCCGGTAAAGGCTCCTTTAAAATAGTTTCGGATTCCGTCCAGCTGAGCGCGGAAAAATATTGTTCGGACCTTTTTAAAACGGTTTCACCTCCGTTTCCTTTTCCGGAAATTGCAGGTTTACATGAAAAAAATAAAAAAAGAGAAAGGAGAAAAATCGATATTGAAAAATGAAATTTTACTTTCATAATAAGAATTATAACATATATTCCGTAAGTAAGACAAGGGATTGTTTTTAGTAGGTGCGATTTTTTCAGGTTTAAATTTGCCGTTCTTCGGCTTTGTTTGTAAGACTTGCCGAAAAATCGTCAATCGGGTGTTGATTTTGCAGTTCTAGACAAACCCTCGTATTTTGTGTTATAGTATCTTACAATGTAGAACTTTCCTGTGATTACACAGATTAGGAGGAATTTTATGGATATTAAAAATTATCCTGCGGAACCTTTTAGAATTAAGGTTGTAGAAACAGTTAACATGATTGACCGCTCTCAGCGCGAAAAAGTCGCTAAGGAAGCCGGTTATAACACCTTTCTTATTAACTCGGAAGATGTGTATATCGACCTTCTTACCGATTCAGGTACGAATGCCATGAGCGACAAGCAGTGGGCGGGCATTATGATAGGTGATGAAGCCTATGCCGGAAGCCGAAATTTTCATCATCTTGAACAAACCGTCAGAGAAATTTTCGGTTTTAAACATCTTGTTCCGACTCATCAGGGGCGAGGAGCGGAAAACCTTCTTTCAAGGATTGCAATAAAACCGGGCCAATATGTTCCTGGCAATATGTACTTTACCACAACACGTTATCACCAGGAAGCAAACGGCGGTATCTTCGTAGATATTATTAAAGATGTTGCCCACGATGCGGGAAAAAACGTTCCTTTTAAAGGTGATATAGATCTTGAAAAACTTGAAAAACTTATCAATGAAAAAGGTGCTGAAAATATAGCTTATGTATGTTTGGCGGTTACCGTAAACCTTGCAGGCGGACAGCCCGTTTCTATGAAAAATATGAGGGAAGTAAGAGAACTCACTGAAAAACACGGCATTAAGGTTTTCTTCGACGCAACCCGCTGCGTTGAAAACGCTTATTTTATTAAAGAGCAAGAAGCAGGCTATGCCGACAAAACCATAAAAGAAATCGTCCGTGAAATGTTCAGCTATGCCGACGGTTGTACTATGAGCGGAAAAAAAGACTGTATAGTAAACATCGGAGGTTTTCTCTGTATGAATGACGATGAGCTTTTTCAGGCAGCAAAGGAATTGGTTGTAGTTTTTGAAGGTATGCCATCATACGGCGGTATGGCGGGCCGTGATATGGAAGCTATGGCTATAGGTTTAAAAGAATCTTTACAGTTGGAATACATAGAGCACCGTGTTAAGCAGGTGCGCTATTTAGGTGAAAAACTTTTGGAAGCAGGTGTTCCTATTATTGAACCGGTGGGAGGACATGCCGTATTCCTTGATGCGCGTCGCTTTTGCCCGCATTTGGACCAAATGCAGTTTCCCGCCCAAGCCTTGGCAGCGGAACTTTACATTGAATCGGGAGTGCGTAGTATGGAACGCGGTATAGTTTCAGCGGGGCGCGACCCGAAAACACGGGAAAACCATATTCCGAAACTTGAAACCGTCCGCTTAACTATTCCGCGCCGTGTTTATACGTATAAACATATGGATATTGTAGCCGATTCGGTTATCAAATTGTTTAAACATAAAGAAGATATAAAAGGCTTAAAGTTCATTTACGAACCCAGGCAGTTACGTTTTTTTACCGCAAGATTTGAACATATTTAGCGGAAAATTGAATATGCCGTAAAAAGCCTTTTAAGAGAATTCTTAAAAGGCTTTTTAAATTTTTAAAATTCGGTAATTGTTTATTTATGCTGATGGTTTAATCCGTTCCGGGCTGAAAACGATACACCGACTCTCTTAGGGCGAGGTTATTGATTAAAATAAGCGATTTTTATAAATTTTTAATATCGATTTTCATGGAGGCTTTTTTTTGATTTTAGAGTTTAAAAATGTTTGCAAAACATACCGTTCAGGTTCCGAAGCATTAAAAAATATTTCTTTTACCGTAAATGAGGGTGAAACCCTTGCGGTAATAGGAGCGTCCGGAGCGGGAAAATCAACTATGCTCAGGTGTATTAACCGTTTAATCGATTTTGAGCAGGGGAAAATTATATTCGACGGTAAAAGCGTAAAAGAGGCTTCAAAAAAAAACTTAAAACAAATAAGAGCAAATATAGGAATGATTTTTCAAAATTATAATTTAGTGGAGCGTCTTAATGCGATAGAAAATGTTTTGCACGGCTGTTTGGGTTCAATTCCTTCATACCGAGGAGCATTAGGGTTTTACAGCGAAAAAGAAAAAGAAAAAGCTTTTTCGCTTTTAGAGGCCGTCGGTATGGAAGAGTATGCTTATCAACGGTGCAGCGAATTATCTGGCGGTCAAAAACAACGTATAGGAATTGCAAGGGCCTTAATGCAGGAACCTAAACTCCTTCTTTGCGATGAACCTATAGCATCTCTTGACCCTCAATCTTCGGAAATTGTTTTGGATTATATAAAAAATTTTTCGGTAAATAAAAATCTTGCATGTATTATAAATTTACATCAAATTGATTTTGCAAAAAAGTATGCAGACAGAGTTATTGCCATGCGCAGTGGAAAAATTATTTTTAACGATAAACCTGAAAAACTTACGGGAGAAATATTGCATGAAGAAATTTTTAACCGTTTAAACGGCAACGGTACAAATAAAAACGGGAAAAAATAATTTATGAAATTCGATTTAAAAGCAAACAAAGAACATAAAAAAATTTCTTTTTATAATAATAAAATAGATTTAAACTCTTCATCGATTTTAAAAAAACGGAATTTCTTTTTAATAAAAAAAATAAAAGCCGGCTTAATTATAATTTTGTTTTTTTTAATTTATAATGCGGCTTCTTATATTACGGGCTTTAAAAACATCTCGATAATTTTCAAATTGCCGTTAGGCTTTATATGGCTTTTAAAAAATTTTATTCCCGATCCCGCCTGTTTAAAATACCTTCCTGCAATTTTAAAAAGTTTCGGCGAAACTTGTGCAATTGCAGTTGCAGCAAGTACGACAGCAGGTTTTTTAGCCTTCGGTTTAGCTGTGTTGGGCTGCGAAACTACAGGCATAAATAAATTTTTTAAACTCGGTTTAACCTTATCGGCTTCATTTTTTAGAAATATTCCATTGGTAGCTTGGGCTATGCTTCTTTTGTTTTCGTTTAAACAAAACAATTTTACCGGATTTGCCGCTCTTTTAATCGTTACCTTCGGGCATTTACTGCGAGCTTTTAAAGAAATGATAGACGAAACTTCCTCGGAATCTTTTGAAGCCCTGCGTGCCGTAGGCTCTTCATATATTTCCGCAGTATTTCAAGGGGTTTTACCTAATGCCGCACCGGCTCTTGTTTCGTGGCTTTTATATACAATCGAAAATAACGTTCGAGATTCCGCCCTAATAGGAATATTGACGGGAACGGGAATAGGTTTTTTATTTAATTTTTATTTTAAAAGTTTTAGGTATAACAGTGCGGGTTTAATAATTCTTGTGCTGGTAATTGCAGTCTTACTTATCGATATCGTTTCAAACAGGATACGGAAAGGACTTTTGTAGAATGAAAGGAAGAACAGTTTTAAGGAAATTTTCAAAAGAAAGATTTTTAGTAAAAACCGTTTTATGTTTACTTACGGTTATAACAGTAATAACGTTAATAAAAATAGAAATACCAGCGGACGGAATAAAAAAATCTTTTGAATATTTTTTTAATTATGCGGGAAAAATGTTTTTTCATGCGGGACTTTCAAACTCTTATTCCGTAAGTGAATTATTTTCTTCGCTCTTTGTAAGTGTGGCTCTTGCACTTCTTACAACCTTAATAGGAGTTATATTTGCCTTTATTCTTGGCATCGCTTCTTCCGAAAACCTTTCTCATAAAGCGGTTGTAAAATGTATACGCAGTTTAATGTCCTTTGTGCGTGCCGTTCCGACTATAATTTGGGTTTTGGTTTTTTCCGTAGTTGCAGGACTTGGGGCTGAAGCTGCAATTTTGGGAATGAGTTTTCACAGCACTGCCTACTTGGTTAAAGGCTTTTCCGAAAGTTTTGAACAAATAGATAAAAAGACAGTTGAAGCCTTAAAGGCTTGTGGAGCGGGGTACATAGAAATAATTACACAAGCCGTATTGCCTTCTTCAGTAACAAGTTTAATTTCGTGGAGCTTTTTCCGTTTTGAAATTAACTTCGGAAATGCCGTCGCAGTTGGAGCGGCTGCCGGAGCGGGGGGAATAGGTTATGAATTATTTATGGCAGGCAGTTTAAAATTCAATTTAGGCGAAGTAGGTTTTATTTCGTATATGATTTTTGTTACCGCAATTATTTTAGAGTTATGCTCTATGTATATTAAAAAAAAGTTAAAACAATAATAAACATTAAACTCCTTATATTTTTAGAGATTTTCAATAAAATCGTAAAATACAGAAAAAATTGCTGATTTAAATCTTGATAAGAATTTATTTTTCTGCTATAATAACGGTAGTAATATTTTTTAAGGAGAACTAATCTATGGAAGTTCAATTGCAAGAGCTTATCGCTAAAATAAAAAAAGACGGCATTTCCGCCGCTGAAGAACAGGCGGCCGCTGTTATACAGGCTGCTGAAGAAAAGGCAAAGTCTATTATTGCAGATGCAGAAAATGAGGCTCAAACTGCCGTAAAAAAGGCAGAAGCCGAAGCGGAGCGGTTCCGAAAAGCTGCGGAATCTTCCATTGAACAGGCAGGAAGAAATACCCTTATTTCTTTCAGACAGGGAGTTTTGCGCGAGCTTGAAGCAATAATCGGCTCCGAAACGGCCAAGTCTTATAATGCGGAAGTCTTAAAAACCTTAATTCCGGAAACAGTAAAACTTTGGGTAAAAAACAACAATACGGAAGACTTATCGGTTATTTTATCACCTCAGGATTTAAAAAACCTCGAAAATTCATTACATTTCGCACTGAAAGATGTTATTTCAAAGGGTGTGGAAATAAAAGCGGATGGTAAAATGTCGGGAGGATTCAGAATAGGAACAAAGGACGGAGCCGCATACTATGATTTTTCGGCGGAAGCCGTGGCCGCACTCTTTGCCTCGTATTTAAGTCCGAAAACGTCCGAAATTTTAAAAAAAGCGGCAAAGGAGCTTTAAAAAGTGGCTTCTTATTATTATTTAACGGCACAGCTGCCTTCAATTCAAGCTTCTTCGCAGGCGCCTATGAGTTTTAAGGCTTTTAAAGAATTGGCTTTGCGTTTTTTAACCGAAAAAGATGCCGCAATATTAAATAAGCTGTCGTTGGAGCCTCCCCGTTCGGAAGAAAAAACGGGTTCCGCCTTTTTGGATAACTGGTACGGTTTTGAGCGTTCTTTAAGATTGGCCCTTGAACAGGCTCGAGCTTTAAAGTTAAAGTGGGAAAGCAGTATTTCTTATGAAGAGCGGCTTACTTTATCGGGAGCTTTTTCTCCTATGCAATCGGCCAGAGCCGCCGTTGCAATGCAAAATCCTTTGGAAGCGGAAAATTTTTTGGATAATGTAAGGTTTCAAGCCGCCGATACGGTAAGAGGTTCCGACGGTTTTTCTTCCGATGCCGTATTTTCCTATGCGATAAAACTTCTTTTGCGGGAGAGAGCTTCAAAATTCGATATGGAGCGGGGAAGGGAAGAGTATTCTCATCTTTATCATGAAATTCTCGGGGAAAAGAGAATTTAAAGAGATTAAAAACGGAATATTCGATTAAATTTTAAAAAAGCCCGTAATGGAAGTGCCCGTGCAGATAAGGTCTTTTGCTCTTAAAATATGGATTATCCTTTTAACCTTTATTGCAGGGTTTGTAAATGCTTCGGCGGTGCGCCTTTTTGCTTCTCCTATAAGTCATCATACGGGCAATGTTACGGGGATTGCGGTTTCCGTTACGGACGGGGCTTTCGGTTTTACCGTTAAAACGGCCGCTTCCGTTGCAGCCTTCTTTTTAGGAGCCTTTATTTCAGGCTTAATGTTTTATCAAAGAAAATTTACATTAAAAAAGCGCTACGGAATTTTTTTAATGTTTTTTTCGTCGGGGTTTTTTGCCGTTTCGGTTTTTACTTTTTCTAAAATTACTTCACTTTTTATTCTTGCCCTTATTCTCGGAATGCAAAACGGAATGTTTATTTTTTACGGCGATGTGCTTGTACGCACTACCCATATTACGGGCTATCTTACGGACGCGGCTTTTGCACTTGCAATGGCTTTAAGAGGCGATAAGTCCAAATTAAAACTTGCCGCTTTTTATCTTATCAATATTTTTTGTTTTTTATCTGGCGGAATTTTTTCAGGTGTTATAAAGGAGAGTTTTCTTTTGCAGATTTGCGGTATTATGTATTTATTTGCCGGAGTGTATTATTTTATTTTGCGTAAAAAAGGATAAACTTTATAAAACTGCTGTTTAATTTGACGGTTTATGCGAGGGTTATGGCGGAACTTTTACCTCGCATAAACCTGTTTTTTTATTTTCCTTTATTATTGGGATTTAACTGTTGACCGCGGTTTCCCTGATTTTTATCATATTGGATATTTGTACCGCTTGTCCCCTTATTGGGGTTTTGCATATTGGACGCATTATCCGAAGGTTTAACGGGTTTATTTTTACTCATATTGCTTCCCTAATTTGAAAACTCAATGGTAAAGTAGTTCTTTCCGGGTTCCTTTTTTATCTTAAAGGTGCCTCCCGTGTACTGGTCTTTTGAATCGCTGTAAAAGGTTTTATATCCGCTGGTACCGTTGCTATCGGTTACTGCTATTCTGAATACAGGGTAATAGTCCTTTGTTTTTTTTGATGTTTTCCCCGAGGTTACGACATCTTTAACCGTAATACTTTTTTCTCCTTTAGGTACTTCGGTTTTTAAAACCGTGGGAAAGTCAATCTCAGATTTAAATCCTTCTGTAATACTGGAGGATATTATTCCACCTTTGACGTCCTTAGATTCTCCCTTTATTTCTACATAGCAAGATTCACGGGTTTCGTTTTTAAATTTGAGAGTAATGTTTTCTTTTGTATATGTAGCCTCTTCATATTTATCGGGGCAGCCCGTAAACAAAACCGCACTTACCAAGACCAACACGCCTGCAATTAAAATTGTTTTTTTCATTTTATTCCTTCCTTATCTTGTGTTTTAAACGCAAGATTTTCAAGTTTTAAACGGTTTTTTACAAAATCAGGTTCCGCCTGTCAGCTTTTAAAAAAGCAAGACCTCAAAATATGTAAATTTCCGTTTATGGCTTTAACTTTTACCCCCCCCCCCCCCCCCCTATTTTTGTCAAGCCCCTTGACATAGAATTTTCATTTTTTTACTGAATTTTTATATTTTTTTAATCTAAAAAAAATTAAGTTTTTCCCTTAAAAAGTATTGACAGTTTCTTAAAATAGCTTTATAAAGGGAGTTATTATTATTTTTTTCGGAGGACGGCTATGGATAGACGGGATTATATCAGCGATTCTGAATGGAAGCATTTTATGAACTTTTCAAAGAATCTTGAAACTCCCTGCGTTGTTGTTAATCTAAAAACAATTAAAAAAAATTATTTAAAGCTGAAGGATAATTTTCCGTATGCTGATGTTTATTATGCAATTAAGGCAAATCCGCATGATAAGATTATTTCTATGCTTTATGGATTGGGTTCGAATTTCGATATAGCTTCGAGATACGAATTGGATAAAGTTTTGCGTTTAGGCGTAACCCCGGACAGGGTTAGCTATGGAAATACCATAAAAAAAGCTAAAGATATTGCGTACTTTTATGAAAAGGGCGTAAGAATGTTTGCTACGGACAGTAAAGACGATTTAAAAAATATAGCTCAGTATGCTCCCGGCTCAAGAGTTTATGTACGTATCTTGGTTGAAAACACAACAAGCGCCGATTGGCCTCTATCCAGAAAATTCGGCTGCCACCCCGATATGGCGTATGATTTGTGTATTCAGGCAAGGGATTCCGGGCTTATTCCTTACGGAATTTCTTTTCACGTGGGAAGCCAACAGCGCGATATCGGTCAATGGAATGATGCTCTTGCAAAAACAAAGTATCTTATTGCTTCTCTTGAAGAAGAGGAGGATATTAAACTTGAGATGATTAATATGGGAGGAGGGTTTCCCGCTTCTTATGTTACTCCCGCAAACGATTTGGGCGATTATGCTTCCGAAATTACGCGCTATTTAGAAGACGATTTCGGCGAAGACAGTCCTAGAATTATTTTGGAACCGGGGCGTTCTTTAGTAGGTGACAGCGGAATTCTTATTACCGAAGTTGTTATGATTTCAAGAAAAAACAATACCGCCTTATTCCGCTGGGTTTATTTAGATACGGGGCTTTTTAATGGACTTATTGAAACCTTAAATGAATCTTTAAAGTATCCTATAGTTACCGATAAAGATGAGGATTGTAAAAAACGCGGAGATGTTGTTCTTGCAGGTCCTACTTGCGACAGCATGGATATTATGTATGAAGATTATAAATACAGTCTGCCTACAACGTTAAAACCGGGTGACAGGGTTTACTTTTTAACTACAGGAGCTTATACTTCAAGTTATGCATCTGTAGAGTTTAACGGTTTTCCTCCTATTAAAACTTACATAATGGAATAAGTTTTATTTTTAGAAAAATTAAAAAATGGCGCCCTCAACTCTTAAGGATTTGAGGGTGAAAGTTTTGTTGTTATTTAAGCATTTTTTTAGCGATCCGAAAATACCGCGCGTAATTTCCCTTCCTACCGAGCGGGTCATACTGTCTATTAAGACTTTCCCCAAACGGTTCGCCGTGCTTTGATATTTACGTTTCGCGGCTTCTTCCGCTTTTTGTCTTGCGGTTTCGGCACGGAGTTTTGCCGTTTCGGCTTTAATCAAAGCGGTTTCTTCTTTTATTTTTGCGGCTTCATCTTTTTTAAGCTCTTTTAAGCGTATTTCTTCTTCCCGATTGCTTTCTTTATTTTCAGCTTTTTCCGTAAACTGTTGAGTTAAAATTTCGTATGCGGATTTTCTGTCTATGCTTTCTTTATATTTATAGAAAAAAAGGAGATTCTTCCACTATGATTTTTATTTTAGCTTCATCAACCGTTCCTATTTTACTGTGAGGCGGTGCAATAAGCACTCTTTGCGTTATTGAGGGGCTTCCGTCTTCCTGTAAGACCGAAACCAGGGCTTCTCCGGTTTTAAGCTGTGTAATAACTTCCGCCGTATTAAAGGACGGGTTTATGCGGAAGGTTTCGGCTGCAAGGCGTACGGCTTTTTGTTCCTTAGGTGTAAACGCCCTAAGTGCATGCTGAATTTTATTTCCGAGTTGTCCTAAGATATTTTCAGGGATATCATCGGGGCTTTGAGTTACAAAAAATACGGAAACTCCTTTGGACCGTATAAGTCTTATCATTTGTTCAATCTTTTGGGTTAATATTTTTGAGCCCTCGCTGAACAGTAAATGCGCTTCGTCAAAAAAGAAAACTATTTTCGGCTTTTCCGCATCTCCCGTTTCAGGCAGCATTTCATAAAGCTCCGATAAAAACCAAAGTAAAAATGCGGAATATAAATTAGGCTTTTGATAAAGCTTAACCGCATGAAGAATATTTATAAAACCGTTTCCTTCAATGTCGGTTTTAAAAAAATCATTTATGTCCAAAGCAGGTTCACCGAAAAAGTTTTCGGCTCCTTCATTTTCCAAAATCAAAAGAGCTCTTTGAATAGCTCCTATTGAAGTATCCGAAATATTACCGTAATTCAGTTTCAGTTCCCCTTTGTTTTCCCCGATATAATGAAGAACGGCTTTTAAATCTTTTAAGTCTAAAAGCAATAAACCTTCTTCATCTGCAACGCGGAAGGCTATGTTTAAGACGCCTTCCTGTATTTCGTTTAAGCCTAAAAGTCTTGAAAGAAGAAGCGGCCCCATTTCGGAAACTGTCGTACGTATTTGATGACCCGTTTCATTTAAGATACTCCATACTCTTATCGGGTAAGTTCGGAATTGAAAATTATTCAGTTTTAAAAGGCTGAGCCTTTCCTGTAATTTAACGCTTGACTCTCCTTTTTCCGCAAAACTTAAAAGGTCTCCTTTTATATCCGGTAAAAAAACGGGAATACCTAAACTGCTGAAGGCTTCGGCAATTACTTTTAATGTAACGGTTTTTCCCGTTCCCGTTGCACCGGCTATAAGAGCATGTCTGTTTGCTTTTGAAGGTAAAAGTTCTACGGCCGTTTCGCCGCGTCCAAGAAAAATATTCGGCATAAAAGCTCCTTTAATTGTTTATACCAATCGTATCATAATCGGTTAATACGTGCAAGCTCTTTTTTTTAAATATAGACTTTTATTTAATTTTCCTGTATTATACGTAAGTATTAAAAATTAACTCTTTGGAGGAATTTATGAGTAAGTATGTTGCGGAGCCTTTTCGGATTAAAATGGTTGAAACCATTAAGATGACAACCAGAAAACAGCGCGAAAAGCTGATAAAAGAAGCGCATTATAATGTGTTTAATTTAAAAGGAGAAGATGTTTATATCGACCTTTTAACCGATTCGGGTACAAATGCGATGAGCGATGAACAATGGGCGGGCGTAATGCGCGGCGATGAGGCTTATGCCGGAGCGGACAGCTATTTTAAGCTCTTAAAAGCCGGACAGGATATTTTCGGTTACGAATTTATTCAGCCCGTACATCAGGGGCGCGCCGCGGAAAAGGTAATGTTTCCGCTTCTTTTAGGAAAAGGAAAAGTTGCAATTTCCAATATGTTTTTCGATACTACAAGAGCCCATGTAGAAATTGCGGGGGCAAGAGCAATCGACTGCGTTGTAGAAGAAGCTAAAAATCCTTCGGTAAGAGCTCCGTTTAAGGGAAATATGGACGTAGCAAAGTTGGAAGAGCTTATTAAAAAATACGGTAAGGAAAAAGTCGGACTTATTGTTATGACCATTACAAACAACTCCGCAGGAGGACAGCCCGTTTCTATGGAAAATATGAAACGGGTTTCGGAAGTGGCAAAAAAATACGGTATACCTCTTAACATAGATGCAGCCCGCTTTGCCGAAAATGCATACTTTATAAAAATGCGTGAAGATAAATATAAAAAATCTTCCATTAAGTCGATTATAAAAGAAATGTTTTCCTATGCCGATTCCTTTACAATGAGTGCAAAAAAAGATGCTATAGTAAATATGGGCGGTTTAATCGGAATTAAAAAGGACGCTGAGCTTTATCAAAGAATAAAGGGTAATTGTATTTCTTTTGAAGGTTTTATTACTTACGGAGGGCTTTCCGGGCGCGACCTTGAAGCCTTGGCTATAGGTTTGTATGAAGGCTTGGACGAAGATTATCTTAAATACAGAAACGGGCAAATGGAGTATTTTGCAAGTCTTTTAGATGAATCTGAAATTGCATATCAAGCTCCGGTAGGCGGACACGGAGTTTTTGTAGATGCACAGGCAATGCTTCCGCATTTAAAATATACCGACTTTCCGGGTCAGGCCTTGGCAATAGAGTTATATCTTGAAGCTGGTATCAGAACTTGCGATATAGGTTCTTATATGCTTGGAAACAACCCCGATACGGGAAAACAGTTAAAAGCCGATTTTGAGTTTACGCGCTTTGCAATTCCGCGCCGCGTGTATACCCAATCGCATATCGATATTATGGCTGAAGCTCTGATAAATATTAAAAAGCATGCGGATAAAGTTCCCGGTTATAAAATAATTTGGGAGCCGCCGATTTTAAGGCACTTCCAAGCTCATTTGGAGCCTAAACAATAGTTTGGGCATTATAAGCTTATTTTAAGCGGCGGAAATATCGCCCGCTTAAAAGTGAAGGGAAATAAACGGGCGTACGGATTTTTAAATACCTGCGCCCGTTTATTTTTATATACGTTTTTTTATTTTAAATGGCAGGCTACAAAATGCCCCCGTTCCCGCTCTTCCAACTCCGGGCGTATTTCCGTACAGACAGGCATTTTGTGAGCGCATCTTCCGCAAAATACGCAAGCCTTAGGCGGATTTATCGGGCTGGGTACATCTCCCGGAAGAATAATTCTTTCGCGTTTTAAACCGTACTTAGGAATGGGAATTGCCGAAAGAAGAGCTCTTGTGTACGGATGAAGCGGGTTTGAAAAAATCGATTTATAATCGGTTATTTCTACTATGCGCCCCAAATACATAACCGCAATTCTGTCGCTTATGTGTTTTACTACGCTTAGGTTATGCGAAATAAAAAGATAAGTAAGCCCGAGCTTTTTTTTGAAGTTCGGCAAGCAAATTTAAAATTTGCGCTTGAATACTTACATCTAAAGCGGAAACAGGCTCGTCCATAACAATGAATTTGGGATTAAGAGAAAGGGCTCTCGCTATACCTATTCTTTGCCTGCGTCCTCCGTCAAGCTCATGCGGGTAAGAATCTTCAAGTCTTTCTTCCAAACCCACTATATTCATTACTTCTTTTACCCTATTTTTTACTTCTTCTTTTGTTTTATAAGCCTTGTTTACATAAAGATAGTCGGCTATAAGTTCAAAGGTATTTAAGCGCGGATTAAGTGAAGAATAAGGGTCTTGAAATACTATTTGCATTTCCTGTCTCATTTTTCTTTTGTCTTTTGAGCTTTTGTATTCAAGCGTATTTTTTTCTTCAAAAAGGATTTGCCCTGAAGTAGGTTCGTGCAGGCGTAAAATTGCCCTTCCGGCAGTGGATTTGCCGCAGCCCGATTCTCCTACGAGGCCTAAGGTTTCGCCCTTATTTATCGAAAAACTTATATCGTCCACCGCATGAAGTAAGCCTTTTTTTGTAGTAAAATATTTTTTTAAGTTTTTAACTTCCAAAATAGCAGAATTCATTTATTTTCCTCCTTGTCGAATAAAAAGCACGAAACACAGTGCTCTTCGTCCAAGTCAACCATTTTAGGAATTTCATTTTTACAGCGTTCGGTTGCAAATTCGCATCTTGGGTGAAACTTACAGCCGGAAGGCAAATTTACAGGATTGGGCGGCATTCCCTTAATTACGTTAAGAGACTCTTCGTCCGCATCGAGGGTCGGAATTGAAGCAAATAATCCCTTTGTATAAGGGTGCTTAGGGTCGGTATAAAGTTTTTCTACGGAACCGTATTCAATTACCGAGCCTGCATACATTATTGCAACATTATCGCAAATTTCCGCTACTATGCCCAAATCGTGAGTAATCATTATCATAGAAGTGTTATACTTCTTTTTTAATTCCGTCATCAATTCCAAAACTTGAGCTTGAATTGTAACATCGAGGGCTGTAGTCGGTTCGTCGGCTATGATAAGCATAGGATTACAGGCAAGGGCCATTGCAATTACTACACGCTGCTTCATTCCCCCTGAAAATTGATGAGGATAATCATTTACCCGCTCTCTTTTAATTCCGACGGTTTCAAGCATTTGACAGGTTTTTTCTTTCAGTTCGTCTTTTTTTAAGTTTTGGTGAAGGGATAAAACTTCGGCAATTTGTTCTCCTACCGTCATAACCGGATTCAGGGAAGTCATCGGGTCTTGAAAAATCATAGAAATTTTGTTTCCGCGTATTTCGTGCATTTCTTTTTCAGGCTTCGTTAAAAGGTTTTCTCCGTCAAAAAAGATTTTTCCGCTTATAATTTTTCCTGGAGGGTTAGGCACAAGACGCATAATACCTAAAGCCGAAGTTGTTTTACCCGAACCGGTTTCTCCTACAAAACCCAAGGTTTCACCCTTTGCAAGTTTTAAGTTTAAATTGTTAACCGCCCTGGTTTCTCCCGCTTCGGTTACATAGTAGATACTTAAGTCTTCTATATTTAATAATTCGTTCATATATAACGCTCCTTCCGTCAGCGCTTCAGTTTCGGGTCAAGGGCATCGCGCAAACCGTCTCCCAAGACGTTAAGGGCAAAAATAGTGATAACTATAGCCAAACCCGGGAATAATGTAAGATGTACATAGCTTCTTATATAAGCTCTTCCTCCCGAAAGCATTGCGCCCCATTCGGGTGTAGGCGGCTCAAGTCCCAAGCCGATAAAACTTAAACCTGCGGCATTTAAGATGGCGTATGCTACGCCTAGGGTAGCCTGTACTATGATGGGTGCCATACAATTGGGAATTATATGTTTAAAAATAATTCTAAAATCGGAAGAGCCTCCCGCTCTTGCGGCTTCCACGAATTCCATATCCACTATGGACATAACTGCGGAGCGGACAATTTTAGCGTATCCAGGTATTCCCGCAATACCTACGGCAATCATTAAATTGCCCAGACCTGGCCCGAGAGAGGCTACAATTGCAATTGCAAGAAGTATATCCGGAATTGCCTGTAAAATATCGATAAAGCGCATTAAAGCCGTATCCGCTTTGCCGCCGAAGTATCCTGCAACGGCTCCGATAAAGGAGCCTATTATAAGGGCTATGCCTACGGAGATAAATCCGACTTTAAGCGAAATTCTTGCACCGTATATAACACGGCTTAAAATGTCGCGTCCGAATTCGTCCTGTCCGAAGGGGTGGGAAAGGCGGGGAGGCGCAAATTGATTGTCAAGGTCCGTTCCGTCAAAGGAATACGGCGCTATAAAATCGGCAAATACCGCCATTAAAACGAGAATGATAATAATGGCTAAACCCAGCATAGCAAGTTTGTTTTTACTCATTCTATGAAAAACACCGCGGAATCCATGTATGTTTTTTTTGGTACTCTTATTCTTCATTTTATACCTCGTTATGTGTATTGAGTTTTTATTCTCGGGTCTACATAGGTATATAAAATATCTACGATTAAATTTACGATTGCGAAGGTTACGGCAACGAATAAAACGCAGCCTAAAACTACCGGAGCGTCCCTTAATTTAATCGAATCTATCATTAACCGTCCTATACCGGGAATGGAAAAAATAATTTCCGTCATAACGGCTCCTCCCATTAACTGCCCGAACTGAATACCTACAACGGTAATTACGGGTATAAGAGAATTTCCCAGAGCGTGTTTAAAAACCACTATTTTTTCCTTTTGTCCTTTTGCCCGTGCCGTTCTTATGTAGTCCTGTCTTATTGTTTCAAGCATACTTGAGCGGGTCATTCTGGTTAAAACCGCTACCGATTGGGCTCCTAAAGCCAATGCGGGTAAGATTATATGTTTAAAGCTTGAAAACCCGGACGACGGGAACATTCCCAATTTAACTGAAAAAAGTAAAATCATTAAAAGTCCCAGCCAAAAAACGGGCATTGAAAGGCCGATTAAGGCAAAAATCATCATTATGTGGTCAAAAGCCGAATATTGTTTAATTGCAGATATAATACCTAAAGGAATTCCCAAAAAAATCGCAACAATTGTCGAAGCTACAGCCAGTTTTATTGTAGCTCCTACTCTGGCGCCTATTTCCAAAACTACAGGTTGTTCCGTTATGTACGAATCTCCTAAACTTCCTCGGAAAACTATGTTTTTAAGATACCTCCCGAATTGGACTATAAACGGGTCGTTTAATCCCATTTTTTCTCTAAGTTTTATAACTTCTTCCGGTGAAGCGTTTGTTCCCAGTTTATTTCTTACAGGGTCACCGGGTGTAAAATATAAAAGCGAAAAAACTATTGTAGACACTCCAAGCATAACCGGAATCAATAATAATATCCGCCTTATTATATATTTAAGCATACTACCCCCATAAACCGATTTTAGGAAATAAGGCGGCAGGTATCGAAAAATGATTCTTGCCGCCTGTAATTAAAAGAACCGGTTTTTTAAGTTTATTTATTTAGCCGGTTTTATATTTCCCAAGAAATGGTGTCCTAAAGGAGAAAGGCTTAGGCCTGTGATATCGGCTCTTATACCCGCAGCTTGCTCTCCGTTATATTGGAAAACGGCGGGAGTTAAATCCATAATATACTCTTGAATTTCTTCGTAGATTTTTTGTCTGTCAGGACCGTCAAGAACTCTTCTTCCCTTGATAATAAGATTATCCAGTTTTTCATCATTTAAAAATACGTAATTTCCTCCGGGGCCCATAGAAATTGAATGGAAGCAGGGATAGACTACCATATCCGGGTCGGGAGTATCTGAAGACCAGCCTATCTCAAATAATTCCTGTTCTCCTTTTTCCAGCATTTCTATATATTTGCTCCACTCAAGTACGTTAATGGATAAATCAATTCCTACGTCTTTAAGCTGTTCTTTCATAATTACGGCCATATCTATACGCTCTTTTCTTTCATTGGTGGAAAGAGTTAATTTTAAACCTCCTTCGTATCCTGCTTCTTTTAAAAGAGCCTTGGCTTTTTCCACATCTCTGGGGATAGGTTTAAGTTTATTCGACATTGAATAGCGTATCTCCGAAGCATAAGGCGCTGTTGCGGTTTTACCCAATCCCTTCCATACAGCTTTTACGATTTGGTCCGTATCTATTGCACAAGCGACGGCCTTTCTTACTCTTACGTCGTTTAGAGGCGGCTTACTGCAATTCATACCCATATATTGGGTTAAGTAATCGTAGCTTCGTATAAGTTTTATTTCGCTGTTACTTTCAAAGCGGTCCAAATCGTTGGGCGAAACGTCGTATACAATATCGGCTCCGCCTGATTCAAGTTCTATTATTCTGTTTGTAGGTTCCGGTATAATCCTGAATTCCAAGTATTTGTAGTAAGGTTTATTTCCGTGGAATTCTTCATACCTTTCAAATTTTATTTTATCGGATTTTGTATGACTTATAAATTTATAAGGGCCGGTACCTATCGGACTTCTTGCATAAGAATCTCCCGCCGCTTCAACCGCTTTTTTGTTTACGATATATGCTGAAGAGTGACATAAAGCCGTTAAAATACCCGCATAGGGTTCTTTCATTTTAAATGTAACGGTATAGTCGTCCGGCGCTTGAATTGTAGCGGGGTCTATATCCGAAAAAATATGAGCCACTGCGGGGGATACGAAGGCTCTGGTATAACTGAATACTACATCTTCGGCTTTTAATTCTTCACCGTTATGAAATTTTACGCCTCTTTTTATATAAAATGTATACTCCATACCGTCGGGAGAAATATTCCACCTTTCCGCCAATGAGGGGACTACCTCTCCGCCGGGAGTAAGGTAAATCAAGCCTTCATACATTTGGAGCATAGCGTTTGCGGAATATGAATCGTTTTGAGCTGAAGGGTCCATAGTTATTGCATCGCTTGACATAGCTACAACCAGGGTTTGGGAACGTATATCTTCGGCTCCGCCGCCTCCGCAAGAAAAGCATAACGATATTATACATATCGTTAATATAAAAACACAGAGTTTTTTCATTGTACACCTCCTTAAGTGTGTATATAAATAATTGTACAGGCTAAATTTTCATTTGTCAAGTTTTTTAAAGAAAAAAATAAAAAAAATATTATATGTAATTTTTTTATTTAAATAGAGATTGTTTAATAATTTAAAAGATATGCAAGTACGAATGGGGGAGGGCGGTACCGATATTTAAACGGAATGCGTTTAACGCCTAAATAAATACTTAAATTTAGGCGTTAAATATTATACAAATTACACTTTAAATTTATTTACTTCTTCCGATAAGTTTTCTATAGCTTCTTTATTCTTTCTTGTAAGCCCGTTTACTTCCTGAACGGCTTTGTTTATTTGTATAGCTCCTGATGCCATTTCGTTCATGCTGTCGGTTATTATTCTGGTTAAACCGTCAAGTTTATGCATTTCTTCTGCAATCTGTCCTCCTCCCTTCAGCATTTCGGCGGAGCCGTCTTTTACTTCCGCAGTTACCGAATTGATATTTTTTATCGCATTAAGAACTTCCAAACTTACGTTTTCCTGTTCCCGCATAACTGCGGCAAGGCTTGTACTCATTTGTTGTACTTTTTCTGCAAGACTGAAAATGGCATTAAATTTTTCTTCTACCGTTTTTGACGATTTTGTTAAACTTTCAATTTCCGCTCCCAAGTTTTTAAGCGTTGCAGTTATTGCTCTTCCTTGAATACTCGATTCTTCGGCAAGTTTTCTTATTTCATCGGCGACGACTGCAAAACCTTTTCCGGTTTCTCCTGCATGAGCGGCTTCTATTGCGGCATTCATTGCAAGTAAATTTGTCTGACTTGCAATATTTTGAATGACGTTACTTGCTTCAATTAAACCTCCGGATTCTTCGGCTATTTTTTGTGTTATGTTGTTTGTTCCCGTCAGCGTTTGTTTTCCGTCTGCGGTTGCTCCGGTAAGCTCTTGTATCAATATTCCGCTTTTTCCCAACATTTGTGTTATGGAGCTTATGTTTGAAGTCATTTGTTCAATAGCGGAAGAAGATTGAACTACGCTTATCGATTGCCCTTCAATGCTGCTGTTAAGCTGTTTGATTGTGCGCATTATTTCTTCCATGGTTGCCGCCGTTTCGCTTACGCCTGCCGCCTGTGTAAGAGCCTGTTGCTTTACTCCGTCTATATTTGAACTTATTTGGTTAATGGCGCTTGCCGTTTCGGTCATATTGCTTGCAAGTTCGTTGCCTATTATTGTCATTGTATTACTGTTTTCCGAAACGGCTTTTATGGAGTTTCCTATTTTTTCTATTGTTTGGTTAAAGTATTGGGAAAGTTCGGTAATTTCGTCGTTACCCTTTACAAGTATGCGTCCTGTTAAATCTCCGTCTTGCTGTGATATTCTTTTTAATGCGGATACAACGGATAGAAGAGGTTTTATAAGTCTGTTAGTCCAAATATATACAGCGGGGATAAAAACGGACAGGATAATAATACAAGCCAGTATACTCAGTTTTCGCAATATATAATATTTTTCAAGGACTTCATCGTTACTGATAAATGCAATAAGTTTCCATTCGGGCATTGCCACCGTATGCAGTCTGCAAAACCATTTATCTCCGTTAATTGTTATTTCTTTATTTCCTTCGGTTAAAGAATTAAGCTCTTTAAAATCGGGAATACCCGTTTCCGTCATTTTCTTTGAAACAAAGTCCTTATTGTACGGGTCCGCCAGGATTGTTCCGTCTTTTTGAACTAATATAACATAACCGCTTTTACCTATTTTTAATTTTGAAAGCATTTCCACCAAATTATTCAGATACACGGCTATACCTACAACGCCTACAAGCTCTCCGCTGTCGTTATGTACGGTTTGTGCTACGGAAACTACTATCGTTCCTTCCGTTGATATATAAGCGGGAGATATAACGCTTTCTTTGGGTTTTTGAATTGCAGCCTGATACCATGCTCTTTTGCGCGGGTCAAAGCCTGCAGGAAGAGGTTTTCCGCTTGCCGTCGTATAGTTGCCGTTTACCGTACCGAAAAATATTTCTCCGTAATCTTTATTCGATTCAAAAACAGGTTTAATATATGAAATGATATTTTTTTCACTTTCGCTGACGGTAAAATCATTTATGCTTATTGAAGCGGTTTCATTGATATAGCTGTGTATGCTCTTATCGGCGGCGCGGATTGCAGGATATACGGTAAGCATTTTTAAATTGTTGGTTATACCGCTTATAAATGTTGTTATATTGTTTTCCACTAAAAACAATTCCTGCAAACTGGTATCATTAAAGTCTTGAATTTTATCTTTTCTTATAAAATACGCAGTATATGTTGTCATAGTTATAAGCAGGCTTATAATCGTTATTGAAAAAGCCGCTATTACTTTTTTATAAATGGAAATCCGTTTTTGTTTTTTAGTGTCCATTGTTTATCAACCTCGCTATTATGGGATATTTTTATACTTACGACAAAAAAATTATCGCTTGACAGGAATATAAAAGTTTATATTTATAGCCCTGCCTTTTTTCTTTGCCGTTATTAAAGTAAGATTACCGTCTTTTATATCTATAATTATATAGAATGTATATTTAAATATAATGATTTATTTTGCGGTAAAATCCGTAAAAACCGCCTTTAGAGATTCATCTATTGCTTGCATGTATGATTTCGGAACGGCAAGCCGTACAAATGACCGTAAATCCGATTCTTGCCGTTATTTTGAATAAATATATTGCAATATTGAAAAATGAAATTGTAATATATACTATTTTTACCTAAAATGTCAAGTGAATATCGGAAAATTTTTGTTTGTAAATCGGAGACGGAAAATGACAGTCTTGCGGAATTGGATTTTTATAGATACCTGTCGAGTTTTTCATAAGTTTTCATATATCAATGATTTATGAAAAATATCGCAAGTTAAATTTTATAATAATACTTCTCCAATCCCGAACCGATTATTTTTTTGCCGTTAAAATATTATAATATCCGTAGGATATCTTTAATTGAAATTACATCTATATCAGGTAGTATGCAGATTACCGAGAGGGAGAGCAAAAGACCGGCTACCTCAAGAGACGCAAGTCTATTTTTTAGCGATATAGTTGTAATAAAACTTATTCAAATTGTACTATTTTTGAAAAAACCTTAGATGTATTATGAAATATAGATAAGTTTTACAATAAAAATTTTAATGACTAAGTATACTGCTTGACAATTTTTTATTTTTATTCTATTGTTAGATACTTTGAGTGATGGATGGAACAAGCTTACGGACAATGTTGGTAAGGTAAGGGATAAAATACAAAGTGATTTAGATACATTGAAAAATAATATAGGTAATGCTTGGAATAATGCAACCGATACTATGAAAAATGGGTTAGGGCAATCGGCTGACAATGTCGGTAATGATTTAAATCAGGTAAAAAACAGTTGGAACAATCTATGGAACAAAGAAGAATATAAAAACAAATTAAATCAGGAGACATCTGTAAAACCAAAAGTAGAGCCGGCATATTTTAAACAAGGTCAATTTGACGATGTTATAGCAGACGGTAAACCGCTCTTTACAAAGGCTGCAATATTTACAAAAACGCTTGTTAGTAGTGGTACAAAAACCCCTATACAGTACTATGATGATGCTAATGACAACGGAAATGATAGATTTGCTTATGTAAACAACGGCGTAGGTTATCTTAACGCTTTAAGCGAGCACTTTAATATTGGTACTGAAGAAGGAAAGAAATGGTATCATGATTATAAGAAAGATAGACTTTCCGGATATCAACCAAATGCCGGTGAGCATTTAATATATCATAATGATTATCATTTTCTAACAATACTGATAGTGGGTCGCAAATATATGAAGTATGGAATGGGGAATTAATCAATTTTACAGAAAGCGACCAAAACTTTTTTTAATTGGTCGAAGTAAAGAAAAAACATCAAAAGTTTATCAAACTCGAGTATTTTTCTTTGGATAAATAATAAATTTGTACGTGGAGATTTTTATGAAAAAACTGGCTTTTATATTGGCATTGGCTGGAATGCTTGTTGGGTGCAGTAAAAACACTGAGGTAAGCACGAACGAAAGCATTACAAGGGAAACGGAAACTGCAACAGAAGTGCAAAACGAAACAAGCACTGTTGTACAAAATTCAACAGATGTTGAAACTAAAACGGAAGAGCCATGGCTCGCCCTTATTGAAAAAGAAATTACAGAGATTTCTTTTAAAAACGGGGAATATACGATAATTCCAACTGATAAGGAAGACTATTTTGAGATTTACACTGAGTTAGAAAATGGATTGAGGTTTTATGCAATACTTATGCAAAAAAACTTTGAAGATGATCCGAGGGCGCTTTCGGAACCGGAAAGGTTTCAAAAATATGCAAAAGTTGTTTTATCGGCTTCAACGCTGCCCCAGTATTTACAAAAGGAAAGGGGTATTTTTGAAACAAATGGTTATAAATTTAAACGAACCATTAAGGTTACCGAATTTGCTCGTGATATTGTTTTCTTTCGATTGAGTTATTATACGACAACACCCATGTATATGCTAAGGTGTACTTTTTCGAGAGACGCTGATGAATTCAAAGAAGAAGCACCACAGTACTTTGACGAAAATGGAGGGTGGAAACTGGAAATGCCATCAGGTGAAACCGGAGATAGTGAATTTGAACAAAAAATGGTTGACGGTACAATCGAAAGTAAAACTGCACGGGAGCTGTATAAAATAAGTGAAGACTTTATGAAAACTATTGAAATAAAAACAGTGGAGTAAATTTATGAAAAAACTGGCTTTTATATTGGCATTGGCGGGAATGCTTGTTGGGTGCAACAAAAACACTGAGGTAAGCACGAACGAAAGCATTACAAGGGAAGCAGAAACTGCAACTGAAGTGCAAAATGAATCAAGCACTATTTCACAGGATGTCTCGAATGTGGAAAGTGTTACTGAAACTAACACAGAAGAAGCATGGATTGCCCTTATTGAAAAAGAAGTTACAGAGATTTCTTTTAAAAACGGGGAATATACGATAATTCCAACTACCGGGAGAGATTTTTTCACTATTAATTTAGATTTAGGTAACGGATTGTATTTTTATGTAACGGTAAAATCAAAAAACTACACCGACTTAGATACTATGGATATAGGAACCCCAGAATTTTTTCAAGAATATGCAAAAGCTGTTTTGTCTGTTTCAACTTTACCGCAAGATTTGAGAACTGCTAGAGGGGCTGTTGAAGTGAATGGTCACAAATTTGCACGAAACATTCGGGTTTCGCAATTTGCACCTGATATTTCTATGTTTCAAATGAGCTATTATACAACAACACCAGGGTATACACTACAATGTACCTTTTCAAGGGGCGCTGATGAATTCAAACAAGAAGCCCCACAGTACTTTGAAGAAAATGGAGACTGGAAACAGAAAATGCCATCAGGTGAAACCGGAGATAGTGAATTTGCAAAAAAGATAGTTGACGGTACAATCGAAAGTAAAACTGCACGGGAATTGTATAAAATAAGCGAAGACTTTATGAAAACTATTAAAATAAAAACAGTGGAGTAATTATTAGTTTCTTTCAGAATAACTAACGTCTTCAATAGATTATCGGTGCCGGTTAGTAAAAAGCTCAATCAGATAAGAATATAAGGTACTTGATGAAAAAAGATAATAGCCTCAATGGTAAATTTTCAAAACGTTTTTCAATGCAACCGCTGTTACAAAAAGCAAGAATGGCCGCAGAACGACTTTCCGACATTTTTGAAGAGTAACCTGAAGTTGATGAGGAAGATGAGTCAGAAAAGATAGCCCCGGGTAAAATACGTTGTAATATATACTATTTTTACCTATATCAATGATTTATGAAAAATATCGCAAATTAAATTTTTATAATAATCCTTTTCCAATTCCAAACCGATTATTTTTTGCCGTTAAAATATTATAATATCCGTAGGATAAGCCGAAACGATTTATTTCCCGGTCCAAATCGGCTGCCTTTTGTAGATTCTTCGGCGTTCTTTTTATTTTGGCACTTTTACAAGGCTCTTTGGGGTAAATACATTTTTCGGTATCTTTAATTGAAATTACATCTACATCAATAATTCCCGATTCGGTCAATATTGTTTTTGTTAAGTCGATAATATCCGCATTTATAAACTCAGTTAAATTTGGAGGATATTCTTTTTCGGAAGCCTCTATTAACAAAAAATCTTGATATTCTTTAAACAGCATTTCGGATTTTTGAGTGCAATTTTTATAAGTCTTAACTATAAAAAACAAACTGCCTTTTTCTTCCAGTAAAGAAACTAACTTTTTTATAATTTTCGTATAAGATTCGATGGTATAACAATTATATATCCACCAAAACGGAACTCTGGGATTACCGAAAATAATCAAATCAAATTTATGTTTAACATTTAATGATAAAATATCTTCACAAAAATATTCATCAAACAGGGTTGTAATGTTATCTTTAATAAAATGCGGATTTTTATCGATTCCGGTAAAAAAAATATTCGGATACACTTGCCGGATAAGTTTACTTAAATATCCGCTGCCGAACCCGAATTCCAAAACCGACCGAGGAGAATATTTTTTTAAATTTTTTATAATTTCATTCATTAATATACGTATAAATATATCTTTTACAGTTACGGAAATTGAAGGGTTTATTGTAAAAGCCGAATTTAATCAAAGACAAATCTGAACGGAACGAATTCTCTTCCGGTTTCCGTAAAAAATTTTGAAAAAAATTCATAGTATTGAAGTCTTATAATTTGAATTGCAACGATTAAACCCTCAAGTAAAATAATAACAAAATTGCCGATAACCGCAGGGATTATTCCGTAAGAAAGATAGCCTCCGCAAAAACCCGCCATAGTAAAAACGATAAAACTCAACACCGCATGAGAGAGTGCAAAGGCTCCGACGCGTAAAAAACTTACCGAATTTGAAATATATGTAGAAAAAACTTCCAATATTTCCACCAAGCCTTCAATAAAAGCTGCAAAAAAACCGTTTTCAAAAACCGGCCGTTCTCTTAAAAAAAAGCGCTCAAGGGGTTCTGAAAAGAATATACACAAAAGAGGTGTAACAAGAAAAACGATATCGAACCACGCAAAGCCTATTTTTAAAAAGGCAATTCTAAGTCCCATAAAAACGGCATACCAAAAAAATAAAAGACCTGAAACTCCCGTTTTGGAAAAGACGGCTTTTGCGATTCTTTTCAGTCTGAAATTATTGATTATGTTTATAATAAGACCTGTGGAATTTATTATAAATCCTACTGAAAGGGTAAAGGCAAAAAACATAATCAGCTTTCCGATTGAACCGCCTTCCGGCATTAGATGCAGAATATGATTTCGGGGAGTTCCGAAAAGACCTGTAATAAATCTGCTTACGGGAACTAAAAGATGGCCGTTTGTAAAAACTTCTCCCGTTAAAAAACCCATAAACATACTTGCAATTCCTATTGCCATAAAAACGAAGGCAAATTTTGAAACCCGTTTTAAAATCTTAGGCTTTTCGAAATACATTAAGATGCCTAAAAGCAAAAATACAAAACCTTGCCCCAAATCGCCGAACATTATGCCGAATAAAAGAGTAAAAAACACTGCAACAATAGGTGTCGGGTCAAGGGTTCCGTAAAGCGGAGCTCCGTAACTGAAAATAATCCTTTCAAAACTGCTTACGAATTTATTGTGTTTATAAAAAACCGGAACTTTCTCTTTGCCGTTTTTTATCGACGGAATTTCTTGCGGAGCATAAAGCCTTATAGCGGTTCTGCCTTCAGTAAGGTTATCTATATCTTCCATAAGTTTTTTTTCATCGTTTGCGGAAATCCAGCCCATAATCCTAAAAACGGTTTGTGTAGATTCAAGCCCCTGCCGTATTTGTAAAATTTGTGAACCTAGAGAAAAATTATATAGAAGTTTTAAAATAAGCTCTTTGTTTTGCTCGGCATATTCACTCTTTTCTTTTTTTAAAATTTCCATTTCCTTTTTTATATCTTCCGTTTTTTGTTTTAATCCGTTTATAATGTCGTCCGGAATACCCTTAAAATCTTTAGGGATATCCAAAGGTAAAAATCCGAATTTTTTTAATTCCGAATCTAAGGCAAACCGGCCTTTTTTTGAAGAAGCGGCCAAAATACGTGTTTTATCTTCGCCTAAGGGAATAATTAAGGCTCTGTTGCCTATTGTAAATTGAAGTTCTTCTGCGGCCTTAGGGGCTATTTTTCCTATGCGCAAGGTCAAAAAGGTTAAATTATCTATTTCTTTATAAGGTACTTTTAAATTGGCAAAGGCCATAGCTTCACTTTGAGCTTCCGTAATCCGTTTTAAATTTTCGTGTAAATCGGCTTCTTTTTTTTGAAAAAAATCCGTATCGGAAAAAATTTTTTCCGCATCCGTTACGTCCCGCTCCGACGGAAACACAGCTTTTTCGGGAGCCGAAGCCGTCGCGGTTAAAGATAAAATTTGTAAACAGGTTTTAAGTCTTGCAAAAATTTCACCGAACCGGTTTGATGCGTTTTCTTCACCCTGATTTCCCGTTTCGGAATAAAACTGAAAATTTGCATTTTTACCCAAATATTCAATTACATTATTTACATCATTCACTAAAACCGCCAATTCCAACAGTTTCATTTTTTTAGTTTTAAACATAAAACTATCCCCAAATAAATTCGTTTTTAAATTCATCGTCGGCACCGACTCGCAATATTTCGGCGGCGGCTCGAATCATATATTCTTCCAAGCGTTTTATTTTAAAAAACGCAACGGCTGCCCCTGCGGTAAAAGCGCTTGAATGAAACTGTTTTACTGCAAGTTTATAGAGGTATTTATCGCATTCAAGCTGAACCCAGCGCGGGTCCAAAATCCAAGGGTGTCCTTCTTCATGCGGGTTTAAAAGCCGCGCATATTCCCAATCTTTCCATTCATTCCAATCGTCCAATGGACGTTCAAGAGCAAAATAAGCCGGTTTGCAAAAAATTTGTTCGGTTTCTTCGGTTTGAATTCCCGCAAGAAGGGGTAAGATTTTTTCTTTTTTATAGCCGTAATAAGAGCGTAAACGCAAAATCCAAACAATATTTTGCATAATAATTTCCGTAAGCACGAGATTTTTGCATGATTCCTTATCTTTTTTTGAAAGCGATTTAAAACCTGCCCATACGGAACGGTAATACATTCTGTCCAGCTCCGAATCCCAAAAAAGGATTTCCTCTATAGGAGCGTTATGCTCAGGCACCTTAATATGTTCCATACAGGTACCGCGTATGATTTCTCTTATATTGGGCCATTTTTCCCAATGAAAAACCGAATAAGGAGAAATATTTACAAGAAAGGAGGTGTCGTTTTGTTTTTTTTCTATTCCGTACCAAGCCGTTTTTAAATTGGAATAATCGTATTTTGAAATAAGAGCCGTAATAAGCCTGTCGGGTTTATCGTAAGCGGAAAGGAGTTTAAGCATATCCGCTACAAGTCTTTTTGAAAGTGTTTGCTCAATTAAATCGGCCAGTTGTCCTTCAGGTACAACAGGAACTTCTTCGGTAAAGATTAATGACCAAAGCTCTTTTACATTTTTTGCTTCAAATAATTTTTTAACTTTTTTGCCTACAAAGGCCTTGGAATACATACCGCAAGCCTTTGCATAAACATAAGCTGAGGCGGAAGATTTATCCATTTTCTATGCTCCGAAAAAGTAAGAATTAAGATAATCTTCAAACTTTTTATAATCTTTTTTCAGCGCAAAAAGATATTCCCCGAACTTTTCGTACTCGTTTTTTATACCGTCATCGACAGCCGTTTTTTCTTTTAAAAAGTTTTCTTCCAATTCCGCAATTAACGCTTCATATTCCGTTTTATACTCTTTTTCGGCGTCCGCTCCGGCTGCCGAAAGCCTTTTATCGGCTTCCACTTGAGCATCGAATACAAGAGTTGCTGCGGAATTTTCTATATCCAAAAGGTGTCCGAAAATATCTTTTTCCACTTTAATTCCTTAAAGACCTCCGATAAGCATATCTTCATACTTACAAATCATATTGTAAATGCCTTCACGCGAGGTTTCTCTAAACAATTCTTCCAAAAATTTGGGGTTTAAAAGCAAAATATTCAATCTGTTTAGTATTTTTAAATGAAGAGAATAATCTTCGACTGTAGAAAGAAGCATAAAAACTACGTAAACGGGGTTTCCGTCAAGAGAATCATATTCAATTCCTTTTTTTGAAACACCTATAATGCCTCTGGGCTCTTTTAAACCGGAAATCCTTGCATGGGGCAGGGCAATTCCTTTTTTGATTCCTGTGGAAAGCTTGGCTTCTCTTTCTCTTATTGCATCAATAATGGAGTCTCTCGATATTGAAGAATCGTTTGAAACATATAAATCCACAAGTTCTTCAAAAAGCTCGTCTTTTTCGGTGCTCTCAAGATTAAGTTTAATGTTTTTTGCGGAAAAGAGCTTTCCCAGAATCATTTAAATTATTCTCCTTATTCTCCGCTTTTTTCGGAAGAGTTTTCCGCTTTTGTTTCTGTATTTGCGGCATCTTCTTTTTTACCGTCTTCGGCGGAATTATCGGCTTTCTTCCACCATTCCGTAGAAGTTTCGGCCTGTTTTTGTTTTACTTCTTCGGATAAACCCTTATCCGTTGAGCTTTTATTAAGAAAGGCAAGCAGGAAGGTTGTTACGAAAAACAGCGTAACTACAATATATGTAGCCTTGGTTAAAACATTGCCTGATTTTGAACCGAAAGCCGAATTGCTTCCGCCTGCAAAAAGACCGCCCAAGCTGTCTCCTTCTTCGTTTTGCAGCAAAATAAGAAAAATAATTATTGCACAAATAATTACAAAAAGTACAAGTAAAGCGATACTTAAACCACCCATAAATTAACTCCAAAATTTAAAAATAATGTGTAATAAAATACACTAAACGGGAAAAAAATGCAAGAGGCTGTTTTAATACAAAACAGCCCTGTTAAAGATAAATTACTTACTTACGTATTTGTCTGAAAATCAGTCTTTTAAGAACGGTAGTCTTTTTTTCGCCTACCGCAGCGGCTTTTAAATCTTCAATTTCCACTGTAGAAAATTTATGTTCGACCTTGTATTTGGAAATAAATTCATAAATTTCTTTTTCGGTTTCCGCCTCGTCATATTTGTCGTTATCTTCTTCATAAGTTAAATACACTTCGGTCCAATACTCCGAGGAGTAAATTTCGGTCATATAAATGGCAGCCGAAGACCTTCTTTCAACCGTATATTTTGTTGTTTTAGGCTGGATAACATTAGAAGCAAATACCGCTAAAGCCGATAAAACCGTAATGGAAATAATTATTTTCTTTTTCATATCAATAACCCTCCTGAATAAGTTATTTTGCAATCTATATATTAACACCTTTATTCCTTTTTTGCAATAGGGGCATTCCGTTTGTCGATAAAAACGGGGGAGTTCCGTATTGCGGAAGCGGACAGGCGAACCCCGTTGCAAAAAAATATGGAAAGTGTTAAACTCCTTTTTTAAATTACAAGGAAATTTTATGAAAGAACGCTTAGATAATTTACGTAAAAAGTTAAAAGAAATAGAAAAAGAAATTGAAGACCCTTCCCTTATTAAGAATGCTTCAAAATATAAAGAAACAATGAGGGAACATTCATATCTTTCAAAACTGATGGAAGAATACGACAACTATCTTTTTATAGAAAAACAAATAGCCGATTCCAAAATTCTCATTCAGGAAGAAAGCGATGCGGAATTAAAGGAAATGGCACGCGAAGAGCTTCATTCGCTTGAGCTTTCCCTTGAAAAAAGCGAGGCGGATTTAAAAATGCTTTTAATTCCGCCTGACCCCTTGGAAGAAAAAAACATTATTATGGAAATACGCGGGGGAACAGGCGGTGAAGAAGCGGCCTTGTTTGCAGCCGATCTTTTTAGAATGTATACTCATTATGCAGAAGTAAAAAATTGGAAATATGAAATTATTTCTTTAAACGAAACTGAGCTTGGGGGGTATAAAGAAATAACCTTTTCGGTTTCCGGAAAATACGTATACGGAAGTTTGCGCTATGAATCAGGTGTTCACAGGGTGCAAAGGGTTCCCGAAACGGAAGGGTCGGGGCGTATTCATACAAGTGCGGTAACCGTAGCGGTTTTACCTGAAGCGGAAGAAACCGAAATCGAAATTAAACAGGAAGATTTACGCATAGATGTTATGCGGGCGGGAGGCCCCGGAGGTCAATGCGTAAATACAACGGATTCCGCCGTGCGCATTACCCACTTGCCTACGGGATTGGTAGTAATTTGTCAGGATGAAAAAAGTCAGATAAAAAACAAGGCAAAGGCCATGCGGGTTTTGCGAAGCCGCCTTTATGATATGGAAGAAAGTAAAAAACAGGCGGAGCGTGCTCAAAACAGAAAAAATCAGGTAGGGACGGGAGACAGGTCGGAGCGTATACGTACTTATAATTTTCCGCAAAACCGAGTAACCGACCACCGAATAAACTTAACCCTGTATAAACTTGACGCCGTAATGCAAGGCTCGCTTGATGAACTTATCGAAGCCCTCTGTATTGCGGCGCGCGAAGAAATGATGAAAGCGGGCGATTATAATTTAGATTACGGCAAATAATGTTCACTATACGGGAAGCCAGAATTTTTTCCTGCGGAGAGTTTTTACGTTCTTCCAATTTAAGAAAAAACGAATATGATAAAAATTCGGCAATGCTTGATACGGATATTTTAATTTCTTTTCTTTTAAAAAAAGAGCGTTCGTGGATTTTATTGCATAGCGATTTTGATTTTGAAGAATTTAAAAGCGAATTCTTTAGGCTTGTGCAAAAAAGATGTTCGGGGTTACCCGTTGCCTACATAACGGAAGAAAAAGAATTTTACGGAAGGAAATTTTATGTAAATCCTTCCGTTCTTATACCTAAGCCGGATACCGAAACCCTTGTAGAGCGTTTATGCAAATTTTTGGAATTCGAACTTGATAATTTTGAACATGATAAATATAAAAACGGTTTTTTTATTTTGGATATGTGTACGGGTTCGGGCTGCATAGGTATTTCGGCAGCTTGTGAATTTTATTCAATGTTAAATAAAAAATTTAAAAATGATACGGAAAAAACGGATAAATTTATAAAAACGCATTTTTCTCTTACTCTTGCGGATATTTCGGAGGACGCTTTAAAGGTTTGTAAAAAAAATGTGCAAGACCTTTTGCCCGAAAAATTAAAACCTGAAACGAAAATTATTAAAGCGGATTTACGGGAAAAATTTCCCTTATGCCGAAATACAAAATACCGAATTATAACGACAAATCCGCCTTATGTTCCTTCCGAAGTTACCGATACGCTTTTATCTGACGGAAGGTGTGAGCCCGGACTTGCTTTAGACGGAGGGGAGGGGGGAATCGATTTAATTGAACCTCTTGCAAAAAATGCTTTTTCTTCACTAACTTCTTGCGGAAAAATTTTTACGGAAATAGGTGAATACAATGCAATAGCCGCCTTAAATATTTTTAAAAATGCGGGTTTTTCAAAGGTTTCGGTGTTTAAAGATTTATCCGGCAGGGACAGGGTTATAGAAGCGGTAAAAAAACGGGATTTTTAAAATAGGCGGAAGAGGCAGGAATCGAACCTGCCATTGCAAATTACGCAACCTACGGTTTTGAAGACCGCGGGAGCCACCAGACCCCATCTGCTTCCGGAATTTGATTGGCAAGTGTAGCCGAATTTTTTTTTTTTGTCAAGCGAATATTTAAACTTAGGCGGTAATTTCCTTCCGTCTTACTCTCCTAAACGTATCATCATTCCTACGGAAAAAACCGCAGTATAAAAAGCCGTTCCCGATGAGCCTTCTTGAGATGCCGACAATATGTTTTTATTTGAGCTTTTCCGTGCAATGGAAATTCCGTTATATGACGTAATTGCACTGCAATCGGTAGAAAAGAAAACTCCTAAAACATTATTAAGTTTTTTTTCGGCAAAAAAGTTTATATGCAGAGAAAAACCTTTTTTGTGGAAAATATCGTAAAAAACAATATCTCTTCCGAAGTGATTATCTTCGCATAAACCCAATACTTGCGGGCATACTTGTACTGCGGTTTTTATCTGCCATTTTTTAGGTAAATCGAATTTAAACAATATTCCGATATTGGGTAAAACCAAGTCCTGACGATACTGAGCTGCATTTCCCTTCCATAAAACTTTGGGTGTCTCCGGTGTTAGCTCGGAATTTGCGTTTGAATATTGAAGATAGCCGTCGAAGGCAAGCCAAGTATGTGAATAATACCTCAGTCCTATACACGGTTCCGCATAAATTTTTATTTTATTTCCGTTTTGAAAATATTCCGCCAGAGGCATAATCCAGCCTACGGTAAACCCGAGTTCCTTTCCCTGTTCCAGTATACATTTGTGCATGGAAAAATGCGTTAAGACGTCTTTTTTCGTATGATTTAAAAAATCGTAATCCCGCATTTTACCCGTAGAATGAGGTATGGAAAATACGGCATTAAAAACCGTATGAAAACCGTTTCCGATGTAAATTTCCGTCGTCGCCTGAAATCCAGAGGCCGGCAACAGAGGCCATATAAGTTTACTTAAAACCTCATTGTAGTTTTTAAATACATATTCAAATCCCGAGCCTATTTCCAATTTGGGAGCAATTCCTATTGCAAACGATATCGGGCTTTTTTTTAAAATTTCGGGGTTGGCTTGTATATCTTCGGTATAAATTCCGTTTATAACGCTTTGAGAAAAAATATTAAGCTGCGGTATCAATGTAAAGATAATAAATAACCGCCTTATTTTTTTTAAAACCGTATTCATTTCGGAAACAGTTTATTTTTTATTTTGCAGCTTGTCAAGTGTTGAGAAAAATAAGCGGTTTTAAGAAGACCTTTAAGTATATTTTAATTTTTCCGTTTTTTCTATTGACAAAACTTGTAAATTAGGTATAATACATCGGACATGGTCAAAAGTGCAATCAGTCTTTCGGCTCATGCCAAAATTAATCTGCATTTGGAAGTTCTTGGGAAAAGAAGCGACGGTTTTCACGATATAGTAAGCGTGTTTCATTCCATTTCGCTTTCCGATGAGATTTTAATTGAAAGAACGGCTGAAAAAGATACTTGCAAGGTGCTGTCGCCTTTGCTGGCATTACCTGAAACAAATACGGTTATAAGTGCTTATAAAAAGTTTTCCGCAGCTTGCGGTATTAGAGACGGCATTATTGTAAAGATACTTAAAAACATTCCTTGCGGAGCGGGATTGGGCGGAGGTTCGTCCGACGCTGCCGCCGTTTTACACGGGCTAAACATTATGTTTAATGCCGGTTTAACCGAGGAAAGTTTGCGTAAGATTGCATTGGAGATAGGAAGCGATGTACCGTTTTTTTTTAAAAGGCGGAGCTGCCGTTGTAGGCGGGCGCGGAGAGCTTTTAAAACCCGTTTCCGTTAAATGCGGTTATTTCGGTGTCTTAGTTTATCCGGGAATAACGAGCGGAACTGCCGCCGCTTACAAACTTTTAAACCGCAGTGAAAATGCGGTGCTTCCGGCTTTTGACCCGGAACCTTTTTGCGGTGAGGATTGCCGCAAATGGCCTTTTTTAACAGTTTTGAGGAAGAAATTTTTAAAGTATTCCCGGTCGTAAAAAAGGTTAAAGATTATTTGCTTTCAGGCGGAGCCGATTTTGCTCTTATGAGCGGGTCCGGTTCTTCCGTTTTCGGTCTTTTTGAAGATGAAAAAAAGGCTGAAATTGCTTATTTTGAGCTTTTAAAGCAATATAAGCAATGTTTTTTGTTTTTTTTACTTGCGTTATAGCAAAAACCGTAGTAGAATGTTTACAGGAAATTACATATTTCAGTAGACTTTTTACTAAGGAGAAACAAAATGGAAATTACGGAAGTTCGCGTTCAAAAAATCGATTCGGGCAACAGCCTGAAGGCTTATGCAAGCGTTACATTTGATAATTGCTTTGTTGTGCACAATATAAGAATTATTGAAGGTAAAAGCGGTTTATATGTAGGTATGCCGAGTAAAAAATTAACGAGCGGAGAGTTTAAAAATATAGCTCATCCTATTTCTTCGGAATTTAGGGATATACTTACAAAAGCTATTTTTGATGCCTATAACAAAGGTTCTTGATAAACGAAGTTGTAGTTACATAAAAAGCTTTTTATTACCGTATTAATTGACTCATTTCGGGTTACAGTTGCATTTTTGCAGTTTGTATATATTGGGACGTCGGCAAGTGGTAAGCCAACGGTTTTTGGTACCGTCATTCCGTAGGTTCGAATCCTACCGTCCCAGTTTTTAGCCGGTTTTCTTTTTTGAGGCGGCTTTTTTGTAAACTAACGTTAGTGATAGGGGAGTTCTGATTTATGGACCAGAGAATGTTAAATGCAAATGAAAGAACGGCATTCGGAAAGACAGCTGCCGCAAAAATAAGAAAGGCGGGCAGGATTCCTGCCGTTATGTATGATGGACATGGAAAAGCCGTTTCTCTTGATGTTGATGAAAGAGAATTTATGAAGCTTTTTAAAGTTGTTACTGAAAGCACAATTGTAAAAATTCAGCTCGGTGATAAAGATTATGAAGTTTTTATTAAAGAATTTCAACATAATATAGTTACCGATAAAATTGAGCATGTGGATTTTTACGAAGTCGAACGCGGTAAGTTATTGCGTACAAAGGTTAAGATTAGACTCCAGGGTGCTCCTGAAGGAGTGCGGCACGGCGGTGTTCTTGAAGCGGGAATTTCCGAAATTGAAGTTGAGTGTTTGCCTAGAAATTTACCTCCAAGAATTGTTGTTGATGTTTCCGCTTTGGACGTAAATCATTCTTTGCATGTACGGGACATCACGTTACCTTCTGATGTTACCGTTCTTACTTCTCCGGATATGACGGTTGCGGCTATTAAATTCGCATCGAATGATACTCCCGCAGCGGCATCGACTGAAGAAGGCGAAGGCGAGGCTAAAGCCGAATAACAGGCTTCCCTTGAGTACTGATAAACCGCATCGTGCTTTTATAAGTACGGGGCGGTTTTATTTTTGCTTCGGGACTTTCGGTTTTGCAGTTTGAAAAGAAAACGGTTCCCGTAACTCCCGCCACCTTTGCCTACACAAATTTATTCGGAAGAGGAACAAAGCCTGTTTGATACGGTATATTTAAAAGTTTATTACGGTTTGTACACGAAAAACCGCAAGTCCTACTTGAAAATTGTTTTAGTTTTTAATATAATTACCTGTTCTTAGAAGTTTATTGCTTTTAAGAGCATTTTTACAATTTTGATAACATTTCTTCACATTTATATGAAATGTTGAATATTAAAACATAAAAATTTTATAAAAATGAGGTATTTATTATGAGCAGTGATATTTCCAAAATGAGAAATATCGGAATTAGTGCGCACATTGACTCAGGAAAAACAACTCTTTCCGAACGAATTCTTTTTTATTGTGACAGAATTCATGCGCTGCACGAAGTTCGAGGTAAAGACGGTGTCGGTGCAACAATGGACAATATGGAACTTGAACGCGAACGCGGTATTACAATTCAGTCCGCATCAACTCAAGTTAAATGGAAGGATTATACGGTAAACGTAATCGACACTCCCGGACACGTAGACTTTACTATTGAAGTTGAACGTTCTCTCCGCGTTTTGGACGGAGCTATTTTGGTTTTGTGTTCCGTAGGCGGCGTTCAATCTCAATCCATTACCGTTGACAGACAGTTAAAACGCTATCATGTTCCCCGAATAGCCTTCGTAAATAAATGCGACAGAACGGGGGCAAATCCCTTAAAGGTTAGAATGCAGCTTAGAGAAAAATTGGGTCTTAACGCATATATGATGCAGCTTCCAATAGGTTTGGAAGATAAACTTGAAGGCGTTATAGACCTCGTTACAATGAAAGCCATATATTTTGAGGGTGAAAACGGTACTCAAATCAGATTGGCCGAAATTCCCCAACATCTTGTAGCCGAAGCACAAAAATACCGTGAAGAAATGGTGGACGCCGCTACGATGTTCTCCGATGAATTGGCGGAAGCCTTTTTGGAAGGAGCGGAAACCGAAGAAATGATTAGGGCGGCCGTCAGAAAGGGCACTCTTGCCGAGCAATTTGTTCCGGTCTTCCTCGGTTCGGCATATAAAAACAAGGGTATTCAGCCCTTATTGGACGCAGTAGGCTATTATCTTCCCGACCCTACGGAAATTAAAAATACGGCCTTAAATCTTGACGATAATGAAAAACCCGTTGTTTTGGGTTCAAAAGAAGACGACCCCGTAGTTGCTCTCGGGTTTAAACTTGAAGACGGAAAATACGGACAGCTTACTTATGTACGTGTTTATCAGGGAACTTTGAAAAAAGGTGAAGAATTGTACAATACACGCGCCCGTAAAAAGTTTAAGGTAGGGCGTTTGGTACGAATGAATTCGGCGGCAATGGAAGATATTAACGAGGGCGGCCCCGGCGACATTGTAGCTCTTTTCGGTGTGGACTGCGCTTCGGGAGATACCTTTTGCAGCGGCGGGCTTAACTATGCAATGAGCTCCATGTTTGTTCCCGAACCGGTTATTTCTCTTTCACTTACTCCGAAAGATAAGCAGGCTGCCGACCAAATGTCTAAAGCTCTTAACCGATTTACAAAAGAAGACCCGACTTTCCGAAGCTATGTGGATAAGGAATCGAATCAAACTATTATTCAGGGAATGGGAGAGCTTCATCTTGAAGTTTATATTGAGCGTATGCGCCGTGAATATAAGTGCGAGGTTGAAACGGGTATGCCGCAAGTAGCTTACCGCGAAGCCATCACGCAGAGAGCCGATTTTAACTACACACATAAAAAGCAAACCGGAGGTGCAGGTCAGTTCGGACGTGTTGCCGGCTTTATCGAACCCATTACGGAACAGGATTATGAATTCGATAATCAAATAAAAGGCGGTGCAATCCCTACGGAATTTATTCCTTCCTGCGATAAGGGCTTTAAAGAAGCCGTAAAGAAGGGCACTCTTATAGGTTTCCCGATTGTAGGAACACGCATTACCATAAATGACGGACAGTCGCACCCGGTAGACTCTTCGGATATGGCATTCCAAGCTGCCGCTATAGGAGCCTTCAGAGAGGCTTATAAAGCCGCAAAACCCGCAATTCTTGAACCCATTATGAAAGTTTCAATAGAAGGGCCGCAGGAATTCCAGGGAAATATTTTCGGTCTTATCAACCAAAGACGGGGTGTTATAATTTCTTCTACGGAAGATGACAGCTTTACACGTGTTGATGCCGAAGTTCCGTTAAGCGAAATGTTCGGATTTTCCACTATTTTGCGTTCTTCTACACAGGGTAAGGCGGAATATTCTATGGAATTTGCCAAATACGGAAAAGCTCCTGCAAGTATTTCGGAAGTTTTAATTAAAGAATACGAAGCCAAACGTTTGGCGGAAAAGAAATAGGGAGGCGTAAATGATTAAAAAAGATTTAATCGAAAAAAGCCCGATGAGGAAACTCGAAAAGGCTTTAAACGGCGGACTTACTGTAGGCGAAGTAGGTGTGGTTACTTCTAAAAAAGGAGTCGGAAAAACTTCTATTTTAGTGCAATTCGGGCTTGATAAGCTGTTACAGGATTTGCCTGTAGTGCATATCTCTTTCAGTCAGCATGTCGATTATGCAATTACCTGGTATAACGATATGTTTGACGAGCTTGCAAAAAAGAAAGCCTTGAAAATGCGCAGGAAGTAAAATCGCAGATTATTGCAAAGCGTATTGTGCTTAACTTTAATCAGGATACGGTACGTACTTCACAAATTATTAAAACAATCCGTGCCTTATCCGAAGGCGGTTCAAAGCCGAGCGTAATTATGATTGACGATTTTAATTTCGCAAAAGCTCTTCCCGAAGCCGTAAAAGAGATGAAGGCCTTTGCAAAAGAGATGGGTGTTGCAGTATGGTATACCGCCGCTGCCGATGTTCAAACTTGCGAAATAGATGAAAGTTTAAAACGCTATGAAGAAGATTTGGATATTATGCTTCATCTTGAGCATGTAGGCGACTATGTTAAAATTAAAGCCTTAAAAGAGCATGGGAATAAAAACGTTGAAACCGATTCGAAGTTTGACGCAAAGACCATGCTTTTAAGCGAAAAATAAGATTATAAAAAACCGTTATTCCGAAGCGATATCGGAGTAACGGTTTTTTTTCTAAGTTTTATACGGGCAGGCAGTTAAAAAGCCGCCGATTTACCAATTTTCACCCAGTCTTTCAAAATAAGCTTTAGGATGTTCGCAGGCAGGGCATTTTTCGGGAGCCGCTTTTCCTACGTAGATAAATCCGCAGTTTATACATCTCCATGTTGTGGGAGTTTCTTGAACCCACATACTGTTTTCTTCAAGCCTCTTTATAAAAGCTTCATACCGCTTTGCATGCTGCTTTTCCGCAATCGCTATGTTTTCCATAACGGCAGCAATCAACGGAAAGCCTTCTTCACGGGCTGTTTTTGCAAATTCGGGATACATGTGCATCCATTCGTGGTTTTCTCCTTCGGCAGCTTGTTTTAAATTTTCAAGCGTTGTTCCGATTACCCCTGCGGGAGCCGTTGCGGAAACGGTAACTTCTCCGCCTTCCAAAAATTTAAAAAGTCGTTTTGCATGCTCTTTTTCCTGCTCTGCAGTTTCAATGAATATTTGTGAAATTTGCACAAAGCCTTCATTTTTTGCAGTACTTGCCCAATAAGTATACTTATTGCGGGCTTGCGATTCCCCGATAAAAGCCGACAAAATGTTTTGTTCGGTTTTTGTGCCTTTAAGTGATTTCATACTCTATCTCCTAAAAATATTCCGTAAAATCTTGCTCATTTTGCGGAACTTGGTATAAATACAATATACTATACTTTTAAAAATAATAAAAGTACCGTGCCTTTCACTTATTGCAAAAATATTCGGTATTTGATATAGTAAAAAAATGGCAGTGGTCAGTCTTTTGTTCCGGATGCTTGGAAGTCTGGGGTTAATCTTATATGGAATGAAAATGATGAGCGACGGTATTCAAAAAAGTGCAGGCGAAAGTCTTCACCGTACGCTCAATTTTATGACGGGAAACCGTTTTTTTGCCGTTTTAACGGGGATTATCGTTACCGGGATTGTTCAATCTTCAGGAGCGACTACGGTTATGACGGTATCCTTTGTTAATGCCGGAATGCTTAGCTTACAGCAGGCTATAGGCGTTATTTTCGGAGCAAATATAGGGACTACGGTTACGGCATGGATTGTTTCTCTGATAGGATTTAAATTTTCCATTGCAAGTATTTCAATCCCGGCTTTCGGTATAGGATATTTTTTAACGTTTTTTAAAAAACTTAAAAAAGACAGTTTGGGCGAGGCCGTTATGGGTTTCAGCTTGCTGTTTTCGGGATTGGACTTTTTAGCTTCCGCAGTGCCGCAAATATCCGGGGCGGAGCTTGCTTTTTTAGCGGTTTTTAAGCAATCGGGAATTTTAAGCATTATCGTCGGTATTTTGGTGGGGCTTTTACTTACAATGCTTCTTCATTCTTCAAGTGCCACTACGGCGGTACTTTTAACAATGGCTCACGGCGGAGTTGTAGGCTGGGAATTTTCCGCTGCGGTGGTATTGGGAAGCAATGTAGGTTCTACAATAGATGCCGTACTTGCAGCTATAGGAACAAAACTTAATGCAAGACGGGCCGCAACGGTTCACGTTTTATTTAATGTTGCGGGAAGTATTTTAGTTTTAATATTTTTCAGACCCTTTTTGGCTTTAGTGGATATAATGTTCGGAAGCGGTCCTTCCGTTTCAAACATTACTACCCGTATAGCAGTTTTTCATACAATGTTTAACGTGGTAAATACGATAATTGCCTTACCGTTTGTAAACCAAATTGCAGCCTTTGTATGTTTATTGATTAAACCGAAAGAAAATGAAGAACCGGCGAAATATGTTTTGCAGTTTCAGGCACCGAGCATAAAAGAAAGCGCTGAGGCATATATTTTAAGCGCCGAAGCCGAAATCGTTAAAATGTCGAGTATAGTCCGGGAAATGTTTACACTGCTCCGCTCTCTTCTTTTAAAAGAATCAAATCTGTCGCGGGAAAGTGTTGTAAAACTTCTTACCGAAAAAGAGGATTATACCGACCAAATGCAGGAAGAGCTTTCGGCTTATTTAATTAAAACTTCCCGCTTATCCCTTTCGGACAGACAGGAAAAAAATGTAAGGCTTATGCTGGGTATTGTAGACGATATAGAAAATATAACCGACCAAATTTATGAGCTGGGTCTTTTTATAAATAAGAGTATTCAGCTTAAAATGCCTATCAGTCAGGAAGATATGAATAAACTTTTACCGTACATGGGTATGGTAAATCAGTTTATTCATTTTGTTCATGACCATTTAAATAAACCTCTTGCCGCCGAGCAGCTTGCAATTGCGGAAGAAATGGAAGATTCTATAGATTCTATGAGACAGCAGTTAAAGCGGCTTGCCCGCTCAAGGCTTGAAAAAGGCGCAAACGTTAAGGCGGAGCTTTTGTATATAGATATGGTGCGCAATTTGGAAAAAATAGGCGATTATGCTTTTAGTATTTCCAGGGCTTTAGCCGAAACGGAGTAAAAATGAATTTAAGTTTTTTAAAAAATAAAAGTAAATCTGAAATTTTTATGTGCTGTTGTTCGCTTATTTGTTTTTTCTTAATTTTCTTTTTATCGTCGCAATCCTCATTGCCTAAACCGGTTAAAACATTTTCGGGTTCGGATAAAATAGTTCATGCCTTTGCTTTCGGTTCCTTAGCCTTTACCTTTTCATATTGGTTTACACAAGATGCTTGGGAAGAACACTCTTTAAAATGTATTCTTATAGTTTTTGCCGTTACCGCCTGCTTCGGTATTTCGGATGAGATTCATCAGCATTTTGTAAAGGGAAGAGATTCTTCCGTTTATGATTGGTTTGCAGATTGCACCGGGGCTGTATTGGCATGCGCCTTACGCTATTCAATTGTCAAGTTAAGACACCGCTGAAAAAAAGACCTGCCCGTTTTTTATAAATTAAATTCGTTTTTTATCTTTTAGTCTAAAATAATTAAGGCGTATTTATAATGCCCTTATGGCTTTATAGATACGCCTTTTATACGAAGATTATATAAACGATTTACTTTTGAGCCATGCAGGCTTCGAACCTGCGACCCACAGATTAAGAGTCTGTTGCTCTACCAGCTGAGCTAATGGCCCTCCGAACAAGAGCCTAGACTATACATGAATTTTAAAAAAAAGTCAACCGGTATTTTATAAAAACTCACGTCTTATACATAATTTTTTATATTAAAGGGAAGGATAAAAATCATTTGAAACGGAGGCAATAAGAGCGGGAATGAAGGGGTTACGGGAAGGTAAGTATAAGGGCGGAAAGCGAAAGGTCTCAAGACTTTTTTGATTGGAGTTACGGGATTATGCTTTAAAAATAAGACCTTCAAGTTTTCGGCAAAAAACTTGAAGCACGGGAAGGAGCGAGCCGCACCTTCCCGTACGAGGTTCTAATGGTGATTACGAACCGGTTCGGGCAATCCGATTTGTACGTAAACCCCTTGTATAAAAGCCGTTTTAGCCTTATTTTTTTTGAGTATATTTCATTATAAAATAAAATACGGCTCCTACAACCAATCCGCCTAAACCGAAAATAATTTTTTCAATATTTGAATTATATAAAAGCCACGCGCTTGTTCCCACAGCAAGAATTACTACCGGATATACAAAAGGAATTCTAAAAGAGCCTTTCATTCCGCGTTTTCTAAAAACCAAAATTGCAAGACAGGTGGGAATATATTGTGCAAACCGCGAAACTACCGAAATTGCGGCAAGTTTTTCAAATGTTCCGGTTAAACAAACTAAGGCGGTAAGACCGGTAGTTAAAACAACTGAAATATACGGAACGTCTTTTTTATTCCGTTTTGTAACGAATTTCGGTAAAAAGCCGTCATCAGCCAAGGCTACCGCACTGCGTGGTGCAAGGAAAGAAGAAGCTATATTTATTCCGCCTATGGATACGAGGGTTCCGGTTGTAACAAGAGCCTTGGCAACAGGCCCTAAAAACTTTGCCGTAGCATCGGCTACCGGGGCTTCACTTGCTGTTAAGCCGTTACCCAAAATACCTATTGCAACCGCTTGAATTAAAATATAAAAAACGGATACTCCCGTAATTACTAAGATAATTGCAAGCGGAATATTTTTTTCGGGGTTATCCATATCTTCCGCCGCTACGGCAATCGATTCAAAGCCGGTAAAAGCATAAAAAATTAAAAGAGCTGCAGAGCCGAAAGAAGTGAAACTTACCGCTTCTACCGATTGCATAGGCTGAAAATTATCGCCTTGAATAAAGAAAACGCCTACAAGAATAAAAAAGATAAGCGGAACGAGCTTTCCCAAAGTAACGATATTATTTACAATTTTTGAAATCCTTACACCGGTAATGTTCATAATTGCCAATATACATAAAATTGAAATTGCAATTATATTCCGCATAAGCGTGCTTGCCGCAGCCGGTAATATACTTTTTAACGCCGTAGGAAAACCTACCGCCATTGCAGCCCAAGCTATAATCATAATTGCCCATTTCATAAAGCCTACTTCAAAACCTACAAATTCGCCGAAGGCTTCCCTTGCATAGACGTACGGGCCTCCGTTCTTTTTAAAAAGGCCTCCCGCTTCCGCGAAGCAAAGAGCAAGTAAGATAACCAATAAGGCATCAAATACTATTACTCCTATACTTGATACTCCTACAAGTTTTGCCGCTTTTCCCGGAAGTAAAAAAATTCCGGTACCTACGATTGCATTGACTCCTAAAAGACAAATGCTTAAAAGACCGAGTTTGTTTTTATCGGACATTTGTTTCTCCTCTAATTGTAAAAAATTTTTATATGTAAGGCTATAAGTTTACCTAGCCTCCTTAAATTTTATCCGCATTTTTTTTATAAATTCTTTAAATAAATCAAGCGAGGGTTTATGGGTACGGGCAAGCATTTCAGGGTGAAACTGTACACCGATTATATAGCCGTTCCCCGAATATTCCATAGCTTCGATAATTCCGTCCGGAGCCCATGCGGTTGCGGTAAAATCTTTTGCGACATCTTTTATTGCCATGTGGTGATAAGAATTTACCGTATCGGTTTTTCCGAACAGTTTACGCATTAAGGATTTTTCTTTTGTTTGTATGGAATGGGTGCGTATATCAGGTCTTGCTTTTTGATTGTGCTGAATTTGAATTTCGCGTTTTACCGAAGAAATATCCTGATAAAGAGAGCCTCCGAAGGCGACGTTTAAAATTTGAAGTCCGCGGCAAATTCCGAAAATAGGCTTTTGTATTTCTTTTACAGTTTTAATCAATTCAATTTCGTAAATATCTCTTTTAGGTAAAACCTCTCCAAGACAGGATAAGGGTTCTTCATTAAAAAACACGGGCGAAACATCATATCCTCCCATTATAATAATGCCGTCCATATTTTCCGCCTGAATTTTAATGTCCTCTTTATTTCCAATAATAGGCAAAATTACCGGAACTCCGCCTGCCGCAATGACTGCATTTACATAATCCGTATTAGTGTACATACGTTCGTATCCGATAAATAAATCCTGTGTTTTTTCATACAGGCAGCTGCCTGTAATTCCTATAAACGGTTTTTTCATACTACCTCCGGACCGGTTTTATATTGTTTTTAAACCGGTAATCTTCGGAATAATAAACATTATTGAGATTTTTGTCAACTTAAAATATAATAATTATATCTTACGATTGCATTTTTATTTGCTGTATAAAAACTTACGGTTGTAAGCTGCTTGACAAAAATTAAGATTTGATATACTATAGTTCTATTCAAACTAAAGGACAATCATTTTATTTTAAATATTTATTTAAGGCTCTCTTGCCCGCAATTATAGTGATGTTTTACTTAGGATGATATAAATTTAAAAAATACTTGTGCAAATTAGCATTATAAATTAGTACTTATTAGGAGAAAATCTAATGACAATCAGAAAAAAGAAAACTTTACCTGATGTTTCCGGAGAAGGTCTTTTCGATTCGACCGGAATGCAGGAAGAAAACGGTAATTCTGAGGAGCGGATTACGGTAACGACGGAAGATAAACTTGAAACCTCGGGTGAAAAAAAAGTTGTTGTCCGTCCGCGAGGAAGACGTAAACAGGAAGAACCTTCCTCCGAAAATACAGTAAAACCCGTAAGACGAACACCGGTACAAATCAAAAAACGCCAGCCGAAAGAACCTGATGAAATTCAACCCGAACAAATCGAACAAACAGTAAATACTGAAGACTTGCCTAAAATAATAATTAACGATTTAACGAAAATGCGTATGCATGATTTACGCGATATGGCAATAAAATACGGAGTTCCCGAAGAAGAAATTTCCTTGATGAAAAAACAGGAAATTATCTTTCATATTCTTAAAAATCATACAAACAGGGGCGGAACTATTTTTGCGTCCGGGTCTTTGGAAACCTTGCCTGACGGTTACGGATTTTTACGCTCCCCGCAAAACAGTTATTTATCCGGAAGCGATGACGTTTATGTTTCTCCGAGTCAAATACGCTTATTCAGTTTAAAAACGGGAGATACGGTTTACGGTCAAATCCGCTCTCCTAAAGAAGGAGAACGCTATTTTGCACTTTTGCGCGTTGAAAGCGTAAATTTCGATGAGCCTTCAAAATCGCAAAGGAGAATACATTTCGATAACTTAACGCCCCTTTATCCGAAAGAAAAACTTAATCTTGAAACTACTACGCAGGAAATATCTACGCGTATTATGAATTTATTTTGTCCTATAGGAAAGGGTCAGAGGAGCTTGATTGTAGCCCCTCCGCGTACCGGTAAGACTATTATGCTTCAAAAAATAGCAAACGCAATAACTGCGAATCACCCTGAAGTTTATTTAATAGTACTTCTTATAGATGAGCGGCCTGAAGAAGTTACCGATATGGAGCGTACGGTAAATGCCGAGGTTATTTCTTCCACTTTTGACGAGCAGGCTACCCGCCACGTTCAAGTTGCCGAAATGGTTTTGGAAAAAGCAAAACGGCTTGTTGAACATAAACGCGATGTAGTTATTCTTTTAGATTCCATTACCCGCTTGGCACGCGCTTATAACCAAACAATGCCTACCTCCGGTAAGGTTCTTTCTGGAGGTGTAGACTCAAATTCACTTCATAAACCGAAACGCTTTTTCGGTGCTGCCCGAAACATTGAAGAAGGCGGAAGTTTAACCATAATTGCAACGGCCCTTATTGAAACGGGAAGCAAAATGGACGAAGTTATTTTTGAAGAATTTAAGGGAACGGGCAATATGGAAGTGGATTTGGATAGAAAACTTTCCGATAGAAGACTTTTCCCTGCAATTAATATTAAACGGTCGGGAACAAGAAAAGAAGAGCTTCTTTTAACGGAAGAGGAAATGCAGCTTATGTGGATATTGCGTAAATTTATCAATCCTATGGAAGATACGGATATTATCGAATTCCTGATAGACAGAATGAATAAAACGAAAAATAACGAAGCCTTTTTAAAATCTATGAATGCAGGTCTTGCACAAAAAGAATAAAAAAAACGCCTTGCTTTTTATGCAAGGCGGAAATTATAAATTTTAATTATTGTTCCCGGGAGAACCTTTTAAATAAAGAGAGGCGTCCGCCTTATTATGCTCGTTTATAGTACGTGAAAAGGCATGTTTACCGGTAGAGGGGTCTATAAGTCTGAAATAAAAGTATTCGGTTTTTGCAGGATTACAGGCCGCCTCCAAAGCGGTGTATCCGGGGTTTGCAATAGGGGAGGGCGGAAGACCTGCATAAAGGTATGTATTGTACGGGCTTTCTATTTCCAAATCTTCGTAAAAAAGCCGTTTCGGGTGCTTTTTGTTTTGAATTTCCGTGATGATGTATTCAACTGTTGCGCATGATTGAAGGCCCATATTTATTTTTAAGCGGTTTACAAAAACGCCCGCAATTACGGGAGCTTCTTCTTTAATTTGATATTCGCGCTCCACAATACTTGCTAAAATAATTTTTTTGTACAATTCGTCAAAGTCTTTAGGAAAGTTGGGGATTGCAGATGTTTTTTCGAAAAAAGTTTTAAAAATAAGATTAAACATCATTTCAGGCGTATCTTCTTCTCCGAAAAAATAAGTATCTGGGAATAAAAAGCCTTCCGCACTTTCGGCCTTTATTCCGTTCGCTTTTAAAAAAGCGGAATCGGTTGCCAGTTTAATAAATTTTTCGGCGGTCATAAAGCCTTCTTTTTCAAAAAGACGGGCTGTTTTTTTAAGCGTTAAACCTTCAGGTACGGTTATTTTTTTTTATGGCCTGAGTTCCCTCGGTAAGTTTTTGTAAAATTTCTTGAGCCGTCATTTCGGGAGTAATGGTATAATAACCCGCTTTTAGATTCAGTTTTTTTAAACGTAAAAAGATATAAGCATAATATTCCGATTGTATAAGACCTTCGTCTTTCAGATTTCGAATAACGGTTTTTGCGGCGGCTCCGCGGTTTACCTTAAAGGTTTTTGTTCCTTCTTTAAGGTTTTTAGGCGGAGCATTTAAGCTTAAAAAATAAAACAAAGCGCCTGAAAGGCATAAAACAAGGGCAGATAAAATAATACCGATTTTTAAACTTTTCTTCATAAAAACAAACCTCAAGATAAAAAATAAAGAATAAAAAATTAAGTTACACTTATTGAGCTTGCGAAAAAAAGAGGTTTAGTTCGCACTTTCAAAAAAGGCTTCCGCTTCTGCAATTGTAGTTTTTCCATAGACATAGTTTTCCGCAAATTCCGCAAGGGCTTCAAGAGACTTCGGAATGACATAATTATTTTTTCGAAAAAACAATGCAAGCTGTTTTAATTCGTTATCCGAAAAGGTATATTGTATACCGTTTATACTCATAGTAAAAAAGACCTGCCTTCTTGGGCTATAAAAATTTCTATATTTTTGTCTATTAAATGCCCCTTTGAATAATCATGATACCAATCGGCGCTTTGTTTTAAAGAAAATACTTTTTTGTCGTTATATGTGGGTTCATGATGAAAGAGAATAAGACGCTTTATATTCCAGCCGGAAGCAAAATCTATTGCAACCGAAAAGGTGGAATGTCCCCAGCCTTCTTTTTGAATTGAATCCGTAAGAGTATACTGAGCGTCGATAATAAGCATTTCAGCGTCCGTGTAAAATTCGGTATTTTGTTCGTTTTTTTCGAAATCACGCGGACGCAATTCCGTATCCGTAGAGTAAATTATTTTTTTTCCGTTTTCAATTACGGAATAGGCGGTACAGCCTCCCGGATGGCGGACTCTGTGCCAGCCCACCTTTGCATCTCCTATTTCAACATATTTTTGATTCGGTTCAATATAACGGAATTCAAAGTTTGCAGCAAAGCCGTCTTCTCCGAGCATAGAAATAGGAAAGTAAGGGTATTTCATTTGTTCTTCCAGGAATTTTTTACAGTCTTTACGTGTGCTGTGCACAATAATAGTGCTTCTCGGATCGTAAGCCGGATTAAAAAAAGGAAGTCCTTGTATATGGTCCCAATGGAAATGAGAAATAAAAAGATGATAAATATTATTTTTTCCGTAATCTGGACGTTTTGTAAGGTCTATGCCGAGTTCACGTATACCGGTACCCGCATCAAAAATTATATGGTGCCCTTTTGCGGTTTCAACTTCAACGCATGATGTATTAGCCCCTATGGTTCCGAAAAGCCATTTAGGTAAAGACGCTAAAAATTTTTCCCGCGAATCTTGGTTTTTTATATCTTTTGCCTGTATTCTTTGAACAACGGCTGCAATTTTGCTTTCTATTTGTGAAGGTGTAAGCGGCGACGGTATTGACCCTCTTACTCCCCAGAATTTTACACGCATAATTACCTCAAAAACATTTAAGTTGAACCGATCTTGCGCCTGATTGCAGGCTCCTGTTCTTGTTTATCCAAAATTCTTTGAATTTCTTCCGATGAATGAAGTTTGCCTTTGCCCATTCCCGGGCAATCGTTGCAGCCTTCATTCCACGTATTTTTATCGTTTACAAGAGAATGCCAAAAAGGAAAAGCCGAACATTGTAAGGGTCTAAATTCATAAGCCGTACAACCGTTTTTCCATAAAATGCAGTCATAATTGGACTTTTCTCTCAAACTTAAGTATTCAAAACCGTCGGAGTGGCAAACCCAGCGGCAGTATACCGTTATAAAATTCTCCCGCGTCATTGAAGACCAATTCAGCAAAAGGGCAAGATCTTTTTCGGATAAAAATACAAAACCGGGTGCCAAGCGGCAGCAGGCGGAGCATTGAGTACAGGAAAATTTTAAGCCGTTTTTCCGGAAAGTATTATCCATAAGATACAGTATAAAACAAAAAAGGGATTGTTTCAAGGTCTTTCGTTAAAAAAGAACCGAAACAATCCCTAAATGGGGAGTCAAGGATTCGAACCTTGGAAGGCGTAGCCAACAGATTTACAGTCTGCCCCCTTTGACCGCTCGGGAAACTCCCCATAAAAAGCCAACTTAGGGATTCGAACCCTAGACCCCGAGATTACAAATCACGTGCTCTGGACCAGCTGAGCTAAGTTGGCGAATGAACAACGGAAAGTACTTTACTATATATCTTCGGTTTTGTCAATAGGTTTTTAGCGAAAATTTGGAGAAATCCGTAATTTAAAGTAAAGGTGCGGTATTGTCGGAAGGTAAAATAAATGCTCATATAGGTTTTCAATTTTTCTTTTTTTTGCTATACTTCAGTCCTTATTTACGGTTTTAAGGTTAATAAAAGTTTTAAGATTGATAAAACAGGAAAGGTTTATGTTTAAAGGTTATAAGAAAGCGGTTTGTTTAATTTTTTTATTTTTAGTATGTGCCGCAATTTTTTGTGAAGAAGAAAAAAAATCCGAAAAGACTTTTCCCGATGCGGAATTTAATACGGAAATTTCTTTGGAAATAGATTACCCGTGGAATGTATTTTTGTCCGCTTCCGAATATATAAAATTAAATTCCCGAATAAGCGATAAAAAATATACCGAGCTCAGCATAAAAGGAATTTTAGCTCTTACTTCGCTGGAAGCAAGTTTCGGAATGAAATTTGTATATTTAAATTTTGCCGATTTTTTTACGGAATTTTCGGCGGGTTCCGGCTGGTGTTTTGAAAAAGCCTTTCTTTACGGGCTTGCGGGCAGCGGTAATTTACGCGGCAGAAAAAAAATAGTTCCTTATAATTTTTCAAAAGCCGTATTTTCGCTTAACAGCGGTTTTGATTTTCATTTTAATTTAGCGGAAGTTTTAACCGGGGATTGGTTCAATTTGGTTTTTAGAACCGTTCAGGGGATAAAATACAGAGCTCTTATACCTGCGGAAGAAACGGATTTTTGGTTTTGGCAAAACGGTTTTACCGAAAGCCGGAACGGAGCCTTATATTCGGCTTCATACTCCGTTGAATATTCTATGCCTCTTTATATAAATAAACTTGCACTTAAACTTATTACCGAAAAAAAACTTTATGCTCCGATAAGCGGTACGGTAAACGAGGCTGAAAAACTGTGGGATTTTGAACTGTCTTTTTCTCTCTTTTTTAAGCCGGCGGACTTTGTTACGATTAAACTTGAACCTTCATGGGCATCTACGGTATTATACGAATCCGATTCGGAAAAAGTTTATTTTATTTATAAAAGACTTAATAAGAATAAAATGCAGGCTCTAAATTTTAAGAATATATCGGCGGCCGTGTCGTTTAGTTTTTAGCCTAAGTAACTATCTTAGGGTTAGGTTTGTTCTAACATCATAATCGTTTTCCATAACATTAATTTACCGAAACCGATAGACAATTTAATAAAAAATGAGGTATATTATTAAAATGAAAAAAATTATTTTGTTCTTTTGTCTAATTACCGCTTTTTCGTTTTCCTGTTTTGCCGAAGAAGGAGGGAAGGAAGAAGGCGGCCGCAAGGGAATTGACGGAACAGCCGTTTTTCAGCCCGTACGTAAAGGCGATAAATTTATGAAAATAGGGCTTTCACTGGGAATTCCTCTATTTAATACTTCAATTAAAAAATTTGCGCATAAAACCAATATTTATCCGGGCGGTGCCATTAATGCAGGTTTCGGCTATTATGTGCTGGACGGTTTTTCATTGGGCGGAAATTTGAGCTTTCAATTTTATCCGACGCTTGCAAAAAATCTTTATTTTTGTGTACCCATTACATTTGATATGGCATATACCTTTGCTTCGGGTAAGTGGCGTTTTCCTATAGGCGGCGGAATAGGCGGGGTTTTTCAGTCTTACAGCGGCAACAGTGCAAAGTATTTCGGTATGATTTTTAAAGCGGAAACCGGGGTTTATTATCAGTATTTTCCCGAATGGTCTTTCGGAGGCAGTCTTTCTTGGAATGTATTACCGCAGTGGTATAGCGTAAAAGAATATAACCGCACCGGAAATATTTTTATGATAAATTTTGCCGCAAGGTATCATTTTTAAAGAGGAGGGAATTAAATGAAGATAAAAGAATCGGTAAAGGCTTTTGTTTTATTTTCCGCAGTATTTATGCTTTTTTCGGCATGTAAAAATCAACCCATTTTTTATACGATTGAACAGGAAGTAAAATTAAAGGATTTTTCAGTAAAAGGCATAATAGTCGGTTTTGCGGAAAAAAACGGTAATATTTATACGGCTAACGGAGAAGCCGTTTTTTATAAAGATAAAAATTCTACAGGAACGTGGACATCTATAGGCTCCCCGGGGTCTCCTATTTTAACCGTTGCGGCAAACGGCAGCGGTTTGTTTGCAACCGGAGTTGATTCGGGTGTAAAATACTATAACGGCGGTTCGTGGACTGCCGTAGCGGGCGGAGAAAAAATTACGGCCGTATTCGGAGATTCTACCGTATTCGGTACGGATTATACGGGTTCTAACGATTCTCCCGCAATATATGAAGTGAATATAAGCGGAGTTTCAAATATAGCTTCCGGAAAACTCATGGGTGCTTCGGGAGATTATTTTGCCACCGATAAGGGTTTGTTTAAAAAAAACGGAACATCTTCACCTGTAAGTAATTCTCCTTCAAATATAACTGCCGTAGCTAAGGGGCCTGGCAACTCGGTTTTTGTATTGGCAGGTTCAACACTTCACCATTATAGTAACGGAGGCAGCGGTTCGTGGACTTCAAAAGAAATATCGGCGGCAGGGCCTTCGTGTATTTTTTACTTTGAACCCGGAAATACCGTTTTAATAGGCTGTAAAAAAGGCTATACCGAAATAAAATTAAACGGTACTAGTAATCTTAGCGGTGCGGTTGAAATAAAACCCGGCGAAGAAGGCTCAACTACACCTAAAACTTCTTTAAGCCAATACGAATCCGTTACCGGTTCTTATTCTCTTAATCCTATTTTTGTAACAGGCACTAAAGATAATTACTCGGTATTTGCAGGAGCTGCAGCGGGCTCTCTTGTAAGAAACACAGGTTTATGGGCTTTTTACAGTTTTTATAAAAAAGAATGGAACCGTGAATAATTCGGATTTATTTGAATTAAGTTCTTTAAACGGTAACAATCGGGAACCCCTTGCTTCCCGTATGCGCCCTGTAAGTCTTGACGAATTTATAGGGCAGGAGCATATTGTAGGCGAGGGAAAACTTTTAAGACGGGCCATACAGGCCGATAGACTTTCTTCTATAATTTTATTCGGCCCTCCGGGTACCGGGAAAACCACACTTGCCCGCATTATAGCCAACACAACAAAAAGCAATTTTTTAAGTTTAAATGCGGTTCTCGCAGGCGTTCAACAAATACGAGATGCCGTTTTAAATGCCGAAAATCATAAAAAGCTGTACGATAAGCGTACTATCCTGTTTGTAGATGAGGTACACCGCTGGAACCGCTCGCAGCAGGACGCCCTCTTGCCTTGGGTAGAAAACGGTACAATTATTTTAATAGGCGCTACTACCGAAAACCCTTTTTTTGAAGTAAATAAGGCTCTGGTAAGCAGAAGCCGCGTTTTTCAGCTTAACGCTTTAACCGAAGAAGATTTAAAAAAAACGGCTTTAGCCGCCGTTACAAATAAAGAGCGCGGCTACGGTAAATGGAAAATAGAATTTGAACAAAATGCTTTGGAGCACTTAGTTTCTACGGCGGCGGGAGATGCAAGAAGTTTATTAAACGCTTTGGAACTTGCAGTTGAAACCACCCTTGAGGATTGGCCTCCTCCTGAAGGAGAAACCGTAAAAATTTCCTTACAAGCTGCCGAAGAAAGCATACAAAAGCGCGTTGTTTTATACGACAGGGACGGGGACTATCATTACGATATAATAAGCGCCTTTATAAAATCCATACGCGGAAGCGACCCCGATGCCGCCGTTTATTGGCTTGCAAGAATGATTGCCGCAGGCGAAGACCCGCACTTTATTTTTAGAAGAATGCTTATTTCGGCCTGTGAAGATATAGGCCTTGCTTCTCCCGGAGCGGTCAGCGTAGTTGCGGGGGCTGCGGACGCCTTTGACAGGGTAGGAATGCCTGAAGGCAGGTATCACTTAGCTCATGCCGCTCTTTATTTGGCAACTTGCCCCAAGTCGAACAGTGCCGAAGCCTTTTTTAAAGCTCTTTCTTTTGTGGAAAAAGAAGATGCGGAAGTTCCGGAGCATTTAAAAGATGCAAGCCGCGACGGTAAGGCCTTAGGCCACGGTGAAGGCTATTTATATCCCCATAATTATAGCGGACATTGGGTTCCGCAACAATATCTTCCCGATAATCTTGACGGAACCGTTTTCTATGAGCCGAGTGACCAGGGTTATGAAGGAAAGATAAAAGACGAAATTTTGCGAAAAAGGAACAGGCGTAAATAAAACTAAACCGAAATTCTCTTTTAATTAAAAAAATACAATACTATTTAAAACTTCTTGAATATATTTTTTAAAATGATTATATTAATAAGGTACTGTGCTTTTACGTACATTTTAAGGAGTTTTAATGAAATTATTAGATATACAAAACCTTCAAATGTCGGTCGGAGAAAAAACCATTCTTAAAGACCTCAATTTGAGTATAAACAAGGGTGAGGTTCATGTCGTTATGGGCCCGAACGGTGCCGGTAAGTCAACTTTAGCCGCTGCGATTGTCGGAAATCCCAAATTTAATATAGATTGCGGGAATATTTTTTTTGAAAATGAAAATATAAATGAAGTTCCCGTTTTTGAGAGAGCAAGAAAGGGGATTTTTCTTTCATTTCAAATACCCGAAGAGGTTCCGGGTTTAAAAATTGAAGAATTTTTACGTGCTTCAAAGGAGGCCGTTACCGGTGAAAAAATTCCTATGCTTAAATTTCATAAAGAGCTTACTGAAAAAATGAAAGAGCTTAAGATAAATTCTTCTTATGCAAACCGAAGTTTAAATGTAGGTTTTTCAGGCGGCGAAAAAAAGAAAAATGAAATTCTTCAGCTTGCAATTTTAAATCCGAAGTTGGCAATTCTTGATGAAACGGATTCGGGCCTTGATATTGACGCTACAAAGGTAGTATTTGAAGGAGTTTCAAAATTCCGAACACCCGATATGGGCATTTTAATTATTACTCACCATAATAAAGTTTTGGAATATATAAAACCGGATTTTGTTCATGTACTTGTAGACGGAACAATTGTCAAAACAGGCGGATTTGAGCTTGTCGAGTATATCGAAAAGCACGGCTACGAAAATATAAAAGAGAATTTATGATGCAAACTTTAAATGAAAAAAAACAAACGGCCGAAGCAAAGAACGGAAACGGAGAAGCGTCGAGTCTTTTTCAAAATAGAAAAAGAACCTTTGTTTCCGATATTGAGCGCGGCGTTTATGACATAAAAGATGATATACGGTATAATTATTCTACCGGGTTGGGTTTAAACGAAGAAGTCGTAAAAAAAATTTCCGAGCGTAAAAAAGAGCCGGATTGGATGCTTGATTTACGATTAAAATCTCTTAAACATTTTAAGGAACGGCCTATGCCCGGTTGGGGAGCGGATATTTCCGATTTGGATATTCAGGAAATTATTCACTACATAGTTTCCGATGAAAAACCTCTTGCCGAAAGTTGGGACGACGTTCCTGAAGAAATAAGAAAAACCTTCGACAGACTGGGGATTCCTGAAGCGGAGCGTACCTCGCTTGCGGGAGTCGGAGCTCAATACGATTCGGAAGTTGTATATCACAGCTTAAAAGCGGAGCTTGAAAAACAGGGCGTAGTTTACCTTGATATGGAAACCGCCGTACATAAATATGAAGATATTGTAAAAAAACATTTTATGCAGCTTATAAAACCTAACGACCATAAATTTGCGGCTTTGCACGGAGCGGTTTGGTCAGGCGGTTCCTTTGTGTATGTACCGAAGGGAGTTAGGGTAGAGCTTCCGCTTCAATCTTATTTCAGATTAAATGCACAGCAGTCCGGGCAGTTTGAACATACTCTTATTATAGTGGAAGAAGGAGCATATCTTCATTTTATCGAAGGCTGCAGCGCTCCGAAATATTATAAAAATGCCCTTCATGCTGGAGCTGTTGAGCTGTATGTAGGTAAAAAGGCGACGCTCAGGTATTCTACAATCGAAAACTGGTCGCGCAATTTATATAATTTAAATACAAAACGGGCGATAGTTGAAGAAGACGGCGCAATAGAATGGGTTTCAGGTTCCTTCGGTTCCCGAGTTACAATGCTTTATCCTATGAGTATTTTAAAAGGAGACCGTTCGCGCTCCGAATTTACAGGGGTAACCTTTGCTTCGGAAGGGCAGTGTCTCGATACGGGAACGAAAACGGTTCACATAGGGAAAAACACGGTTTCGGAAATGCGGTCCCGCTCCATAGCAAAAAACGGGGGGGAAGCAAATTATCGAGGCCTTTTAAAAATTAACGCTTCCGCCTCAGGCTCAAAGGCCGTTGCGGAGTGTGAATCCCTAATGCTTGATGACATGTCGCGCTCCGATACAATCCCGATTATCGAATCGCATACCGATGATGTCGATATAGGCCATGAGGCTAAAATCGGGCGGATAAGCGAAAGTATGGTTTTTTATTTAATGCAGCGCGGGCTTGATGAAGCGGCCGCAAAGTCGCTTATTATAAAGGGCTTTGTAGAACCTATTTCAAAAGAACTTCCGCTGGAATATGCGGTGGAGTTAAACAATTTGATTACAATCGAATTGGAAGGAACTATAGGGTAGGGCTATAATATGAACAAAACTTATTTTAAAAGATTGGATTATACAAAAGAGGATATTCCAGCTAAAGAGTTTACAAATCTTGTGTTTAGCGGAAAAGGAAATAATATAGAGTATATGCCGATAGAGAATTTTTTGGCTTCCGCAAGTCCCGATGAGGTAAAAAAGATTTTTGATTTTACAAAATCGGTGCGGGAAAAAAATTGCGGCTTGGGTGAGATTTATATTCAGGAAGTAAAAGATAAACGGAATTCCGGTGTTTATATAAAAGTAAAAAAAGCAAAAACGGAAGAGGAAACCGCCAATTTATTTGTAAATTTTAATATGGATGAAAAAAATAATGTTTTATACGACCAAAGTTTTATTCATATTGAGGAAGGCTCCAAGGCAAAAATTTTTTTGTATTATGATGTTGCGGGATACGATTGCAGCAGGGCGGAACTTTTTAGAAACGGACTTTTAAGTATTATTGCGGAAAAAGATTCCGTTGTTGAATTGATAAAGGTTCAAAATCTTTCGCATTGCGGAATTAACTTTGAAACCGTAAAGCTCTATGCTCTTGAACATGCCGAAGTGCGCTTTTATGATATTCAGCTTGGAGGCAAAATAAACGGTTCTTCAACTTCAACTTATATGCCTGAGCAATGGGCGGACGTTCAAATTTTTCCTCTTTATTTTGCCGATAAAAACCGTAAAATCGACCTTGAACAAAACTTTATAATTAACGGAAAAAATTCTTCCGGAAGTATTTCCGCCCGCGGCGCCTTAAAAAACACCGCACATAAGATGTTTCGCGGAAATATTTTTTTAAATAAGGGTTGCAGCCATTCTTCCGCAAAATTTTCCGATAATACTATTATGCTGGATAAGACGACGGTAGGAGCCACTATTCCAACTATTTTTTGCGATGAAGATGACGTTATAGGGGAGCATGCTGCAAGTTTTGAAGCGGTAAACCGTGATAAATTATACTATTTGATGACACGCGGTTTTGACGAATTAAGCGCTAAAAAACTGATTATAGAAGCTGCTTTTAAACCGGTATTCGGTATGATAGACGATGAAGAAATTAAAGAAAGACTTTTAAACGAGTTCAGAGTTAATTTGGACGAAATTACCGAGTAGACGGTTTTTTAATATTTAACTTTATGTAAAGGTAAAAATGCGGTAAACTGAGGCTTATAAGTTTGTTAACTGAGCCTCAGTTTTATCGTATTTTAACGGTTGTTTTTAATCCTTTAAAACGCAGTCTAAAAAATCCTGCAAATAACTTGAACGTGTAATTTTTTTGTTCCATACCAAATAAATATTTCGGTATTTATGCGGAATATTTTCCAGCTCAAATGCCAAAAGTTTTTTATTTTTTACCATATCTTCAACGGCAATTTTTGAAATAAACGAGGTGCCGAGCCCTTGAGCGGCTAATTGTTTTATTACTTCCGTATCGTTGATTGAAGCCGTTATATTTAAAGACTCAATGTCTATATTTTCGTTTTTTAAAATCAATTCCATATTTTGTTTTACGGCTGAGCCGCATTCCCGTATAATAAACGGTTCTTCCGCAAGTCGCTTAAGTGAAGGTTTGGTCTTTTGCAGTTTTTGATAATAAGGAGTATTTGCGGTTATAAATACAAATTCATCTTTATATATCGGTTTAAACTCGCAATTTTCATCGCCCGTTTTCATTCCGACAATTCCCACATCGACTAAGTTGGAAGAAACTTTTTTAATCGTTTCCAAGCTGTTTTTTTCTTCAATGCGTACAAGAATGTCGGGATTTTTTTCTTTGAATTTTTTAACCGTGGACGGGATTATATAACCTGCAGGGATTGTCGAAGCGCCTATAGTTATTATTTTTTTCGGCGGATAAATAAACTGATCGACAACCTTTTTTCTTTGCGCCAACAGCTCTTTTGCCTGACTGTAAAGATTCGTTCCGGCCTCGGTAATTTTAAGTTCTCTTGTAGTACGTATAAACAAGGGGGTATTTAATTCTTTTTCCAAATTGCGTATAACTAAACTTACCGTAGGCTGCGATATATTTAAATTTGCCGCCGTGGTGGAAAAACTGAGATTTTCTACAAGTTCCGTGAAAATTTCCAAATGCTTAAATTCCATAAATCCTCCGAAATTATTTTACAAGAATATCTGTAATTTAATAAAAAGTCAATAAGTATTATTAAACGGCAAACGGGTCGTATTTATAAGCGGTCTTTACCATTCCGAAAAAAAATGCTAATATATCTTTATTGGAGTAATTATGCTGGAAATAAGGAATGTTTCAAAATCTTACGGGAATTCTAAAACCAAGGCGGTTGATAATATTTCCGTAACCGCTAAGGCGGGAGAAATCTTCGGCTTTTTGGGGCCTAACGGAGCAGGTAAAACTACCACAATTAAAATGATTACCGGTGTTTTAAATGCCAATGCGGGTTCCATTATCGTAGACGGAATAAATATTGCAGAGAATTCTATTGAAGCAAAGAAAAGAATAGGCTATGTAACTGATAATCCGGAGCTGTTTTCTCAATTAAAAGCGGCGGAGTTTTTGAATTTTATAGGGGACGTTTACGGCGTTTCTTCAGAAATAAGACGTGAAAGAGTAGAAAGATATACGGAGCTTTTCGGCATTAAAAATGTTTTAAACGGAAGTATAGGAAGTTTTTCTCACGGAATGAAGCAAAAACTTTTAGTTACCGCAAGCCTTATTCCGGACCCTGCCGTATGGGTTTTAGACGAGCCTATGGTAGGTCTGGACCCCAAGTCCGCATTTCAATTGAAGGAAATTATGCGTGAGCGGGCAAATAGCGGTAAGGTTGTTTTCTTTTCAACGCATGTTATGGAAGTGGCGGAAAAACTTTGCGATAGGCTTGCAATTATAAATGCAGGTAAAATTGTGTTTGAAGGCTCTCTTAACGAGCTGCGTGAAAAACGCGGCGAAAACGGTTCTTTAGAGAAATTGTTTTTGGAGCTTGTCGATACGGAATCGGATGTTTTTAAAACGGAAGGTTCTCAAGCCGCGGATTTAAAAACCGAATAGGAAAAAATTATGAAAGTTTTTGTTAAACTTATTAAAATCTATTTAGCTTCAGTTTTTAATTTTAAAAATTTAAAAGCGCAAATTCAAAAACGAAAACGGAAAAACGGTGAAACCGTAGTAAAAAATTCCGCTGCAAAAATAGTAGGTATAGCAGTTCTTTTTATTTTTGTATTTATGGAATTTTTGTTTATATTCGGTTTATATACTTACGGTCTTTACAGCGCCGCAAAAGATATGAACAATATTAAATTTTTATTTGAGGTTTCGGTATTTATAATTTCGCTTTTAAGTTTTATATTCGGATTTATACTTACGGCTTCAACTTATTATATAGGTGAAATAGAAGAGCAGTTTTTGTCTATGCCGATAAAACCTAAAGTACTTTTCGGTGCGAAATTCGCTGCAAATTGTGTAAACAGCCTTATAACTTCAGTGTCTTTTTTTGCAGTACTTATGTTTGTATACGGAATAAACGAAAAGCCTTATTTTTTATTTTATATTTGGGGGTTTATTTGCTCTTTGGTAATTCCTCTTCCGATGATCGCAGTGTGCTATTTTTTTAATATTTTTTTAATGCGCTTTACGCGGGTTTTTAAAAATAAAAATGTCATTATGATTATAAGCTCCGTAATAGGAATTTTAATTTCGCTTTGGTTTCAATATATATTTCAGTCAAGTACAAAAGGCGGTCTTGAAGATATTGCAGCAAAACTCAGCGGCGGTTCGGTTGTTTTTGAGCATTACGGATATTTTTATCCTCCGGTAAAATTGGTGGGAAAGATTTTAACCTCCTCCGAATCCTTAAGTGCGCTCTTATATCTTGTATTATTGATTGCTTTATGTGCGGCCTTTCCCGCCTTAGTTATCTTTTTTATGTCGAAAATGTATACTGAAAGTCTAATCGGTTTCGGGGAAAAGAAAGTAAAAAAGCTTGAAGCAAATGAGATTTCAAATTTTATACGAAAAAAAATAAAATCTATGCCGCCTTTAGCTGCATATACAAAAAGAGAATTCGATATGATGAATAGAACCCCTATTTATTTTTTAAACGGCCCCTTCATTATTATTTTTATGCCGGTCTTATTGGCAGTAATTTTCTTTGCAAAAGGAATAAACCTAAATTCGATTCCTTCTTCGTTATTTTCTTTTATGCATGAAAGTACCGGTTTTGTAGTTGCAGGGCTTGCCGCCGGTTTTTTGGGTTCAATGAGCAATATTGCAGATACGGCTCTTTCGCGAGATGCAAAATTTCTTCCGTTTATAAAAAGTCTTCCTGTGAATATTTCGGAGTACATGTATGCAAAGTTGATACATTCTATGATTTTTGCAGTGTTTGCGGTACTAATAGGAGTGGGAATCCCTGCTTTTATTTTTAAGTTCGATATACTGAATATAGTTTTAGCTTCGCTTACGGCTCTTTCATTTTCAGGTTTAACGAATTTAATCAGTTTATTTTTGGATACGGCACATCCCAAACTGCATTGGGACAACCCCGTTTCGGCAATGAAGCAAAATATAAATGTTTTATTTATGACGCTGTTTAATTTTATAATGACTGCTGTTTCAGTTACGGTTTTAATTTTTGCACGTAATGCTTATACGTGGGTATTGGTTGTATACTTTATCGCTATCCCTTTTGGAATTTTTGCCGTGTTAATAAAACCTTACGGTATATATGCCGAAAAGAAGATAGCAAAACTTGAACTATAAGTTTAATTCCTAAAACGGTTTAAAATAACCGTCTTTAGGAATTATTTTATATAAAATATTTTATCTGCAATCTTGTCGTAATTATTTTTATGAGTTATCATTAAAATAAGTTTATCCGTTTTTAATTCCGATAAGATTTCGGTTAAAGCTATACTTGTTTCAGTATCAAGAGCGTTTTCAATTTCATCAAATAAGATGAGTTTTTATTTTAAAACCGACTTATTAATTAAATTTATCGTTTTTCTCTTAGGGTTTAAGTGCGGATAAAAATTTTAATCTAAAGGTTTTACAATAATATACTGACGGAATAATCGTTAAAAAAATCTATATAAATGAATTCATAGTATAAAAATAAAGTCCGTAAGTTTTATATTCCTTTGTGTTTTCCGCTTAAAGTTTTTTTGTTGTAAGCCGATATATAAGTATCGGCAAGTCGGTTCCCCTCCCACCCGCCGGCTTGCCGAGAGCCTTGGTTGGCGGCCGGTTTTTTAAACCGGCTCTTTTTTTTTATTCGCACGGAGGGTTTAATCCGCTTATAACCGCTTATGGTTTGTGAACGGTACCTTACGTAAGTTTTATACTTTTATATGACAATATTTACAAGTTTATCGGGAACAACGATAACCTTTCTTACAGGCTTATCTGCAATATGCCTTACGGCACCTTCATTTAAAAGAGCGGTTTTTTCAAGTTCTTCTTTAGAAGTGCCTTTTTCGGCTTCGAATTTACCGCGAACCTTTCCGTTTACTTGAACTACAACCGTACAGGTTTGGTCAATACAAAATTTTTCAACATACATAGGCCAATGAGAATAGGCAATAGATTCTTTGTTATCCAGTTTTTGCCACAGCTCTTCACCTAAATGAGGTGCATAGGGGCTTAAAAGTTTTACAAAATTATACCATACGTAGCGCGGAATTTTTTTATATTTTGAAACTTCGTTTACAAAAATCATCATTTGGCTTATTGCCGTATTAAAATTTAAACTTGCCGTATCTTCCGTTACCTTTTTAATTGTTTTATTTAAAAGAATCGTAAGAGCCTTAGTTTCTTCCGTGGAAGTGTCGTTTACGGGGGTATCATAAATTTCCCTTTCGGATAAATTCCATACCCTTTCTAAAAATCTGAATACTCCGATTATTCCGTTTGTATTCCACGGTTTTGAAACTTCCAATGGGCCTAAAAACATTTCATAAAGACGGCAGGAATCGGCTCCGTATTCTTTTATTATTTCATCGGGGGTAATAACGTTTTTTAAACTCTTTGACATCTTGGCTATAACTTGTTCAAGTTTTTCCCCTGTGGCAATTTCTTCAAATTCGGTTTCGGAAATTTTTTTTACCCGGTCTACAGGAACAAGGGTTTTATTTTTTCGCATATAAGCGGACGCTGTTATAAGCCCTTGGTTAACGAGTTTTTTAAAAGGCTCTTCCGTAGAAACAAGCCCTAAATCGTATAAAACCTTATGCCAAAAGCGGGCATACAATAAATGCAAAACGGCATGTTCGGCCCCTCCTATATAAAGATTAACCGGCATCCAATAATCGCATTTTTCTTTATTTGCAAATTCTTTTTCGTTATCGGGGTCGATGTAGCGTAAATAATACCAGCAAGAGCCTGCCCATTGAGGCATTGTATTTGTTTCACGCTTTGCAGCGGCTCCGCATTTGGGGCATTTTGTATTTACCCACGAGTCTATAGCCGCTAAGGGGCTTTCTCCGGTGCCGGCAGGCGTATAGCTTTTAACTTCCGGCAGAGTAACGGGTAAATCTTTTTCATTTACAGGTACGACACCGCAATGAGGACAATGTACCAGAGGAATGGGTTCTCCCCAATACCTTTGGCGGCTGAAAATCCAATCCCGCAGTTTATAATTAACCGCTTTTTTCCCGATTCCCTTTTTTTCAAGAAGTTCGGTAATTTTAGATTTCGCTTCTTCCGTCGTTAATCCTGTAAATTCTCCCGAGTTAACCGAATACCCGTCTCCGCTTGTGCAGTTTTCGGGTATTGAAGAATAGTCACCTTCTTTTCCCTTGTTTTTCCATTCTTCTTCGGAAGCTACGACTTGAATTTTTTCCAAACCGAATTTTGAAGCAAATTCGAAGTCGCGTTCATCGTGAGCGGGTACTGCCATAATAGCCCCGGTTCCGTATGAAATTAAGATATAATCCGAAATCCAAATAGGAATGTTTTTACCTGTAAGAGGATTTATTGCATAAGCTCCGGTAAAAACACCCGTTTTGGTTTTTGCCAAATCCGTACGTTCAAGGTCGCTTTTTTTTGCGGATTGACTTATGTATTGTTCAACGGCGGCTTTGTGCTCCGTGTCCGTAATTTCGCTTACAAGCTGATGTTCCGGAGCAAGAACCATATAGGTCGCACCGAAAAGGGTATCGGGGCGGGTAGTGTATACTTTTATTTTTTTTCCGCCGTTTCCGCCTGAAGAGGCTGCAAGTTCAAAATCTATTTCGGCTCCGTAACTTTTACCTATCCAATTCCGCTGCATTTGCTTAATCGAATCGGGCCAATCCAAATTTTCTAAGCCTTCCAGGAGTTTATCCGCATATTCCGTAATTTTTAAAATCCATTGGCGTAAATTTTTGCGTTCAACTTGAGAGCCGCATCTGTCGCAATGACCTTCTTTTACTTCTTCATTTGCAAGACCGGTTAAACAGGAAGGGCACCAGTTAATGGGAGCCTCTTTTTCGTAAGCAAGCCCTTTTTTATAAAGCTGTAAAAAAATCCATTGAGTCCATTTATAGTAATCTTCTTCGCTTGTAGAAAGCTCCCTTTCCCAATCGTAAGAAAGCCCGAGCGATTTTATCTGTCTTTTAAAATTTTCGATATTTTTATCGGTTGTAAGACGGGGATGAGTACCTGTTTTAATTGCATAATTTTCGGCAGGAAGTCCGAAGGAATCAAAGCCCATTGGGTGTAAAACATTGTATCCGTTCATGCGTAAAAAACGGCTGTAAATATCCGTAGCCGAATATCCTTCGGGGTGTCCTACATGAAGACCTTCGCCTGAAGGGTAGGGGAACATATCCAAAATATAAGCCCTTCTTTCTTTCGGAAAATTCTTATCTTCCGTTGTCTTAAATGTTTTATTTTCTTCCCAATATTTTTGCCATTTCGGTTCTATTGTGCTGAATGGATATGACGACATAATTTTCTCCCGTTCATTAAGCTAATTATAAATTGCCGAAAGATAATATACTAAAATAAAAAAAAAAGCAATAAGCGTATATTTTAAGTATCGGTTATAAAGGCATTACGTAAAAAAGTTGCGGGTGGAGCTTATAGAGAAAATAGAATTTATTGACAAGACTTTTCTTTTTTGTTAAGATTAATCATTAGATAAAAAAGGAGTTAAAATATGTTGTATCAAAAAATGTTATCTGTGGAAAAGAAAAACCGTTTCCATTCTCTGGGTATTAAACTTTTGTTTTTTACATTCGTTTTATTTTTAATTCAGTATGCAATTATCGCATATAAGGATTGGAGAAGTCTTGAAAATTTTTCCGAAAACCAAATAAAGATGATGGCGGATTTAAAGCACTCGGCTTTTACCAATGAATTAAATAAGTATGAGTTAATGGGAACAATATTATTGGATTCGGTTTCAGGCGATGATGAAATTATCGAAGCTTTTTCGGAGCGGAATCGTAAGGCTCTTGCGGACATGACGGTGCCTTTTTTTGAAGAGATGAAAAAAAAGTACGGTGCCAAGCAATTCCACTTTCATACGGCGCCTGCTTATTCGTTTTTAAGAGTTCAAAATCCGAACAAATTCGGCGATGATCTTTCCGGTTTCAGACAGACCGTTTTAAAAGCGAATTCGGAAAAAATAGAAGTGCACGGGCTTGAGGTAGGTGTAAGCGATTTAGGGTTTAGAGTTGTAAAACCTCTTTTTGATTCTTCCGGAAAGCATATAGGTTCCGTAGAATACGGCGGAGCGGTAGACAGTGAATTTATAGAAAATTTTACAGGAAACTGTACTTCCGAAGTATTGGAAGGAGGTTTACAGGTAAGTGTATGCGCCCGTACCTTGGAAAATACTTATAAAATAATGGGCTCCAATTTTGAAAAAGATATTACGGAAGACAGTATCAATATAATAGAAGAATTTAATCATAAGAACTTTATTGTACGTATTGACGGAAATAAGGCTGCCGCTTATTATCCCTTATATGATTTTTCCGGTATGAAAATAGGCTACTCCAAATTTTTATATTCAATAGAACAAATTCAAAAAAGCAGAAATAATTTTTTTTTAAAGACAACCGTTATTTTATTTTTTATATTGCTTTTGTTTATGATAACTATTATAATTTTTACAAGGGTTTTTATTATCCGTCCCGTAAACAAGGTTATCGCTTTTCTTAAAAACATATCCGAAGGAGATTTAAGCGTTAAACTTCCCGTAATAAATAATGATGAAATAGGAAGATTAACGGGGTATTTTTCGCAAACAATCGAAAAAATAAGTAATATGATAAAATCGGTAACATCTCATTCTAACGAGATGAAAGAGGTGGGAGAGGTGCTTGCAAGTAATATGAGGGAAACGGCAAGCGCAATTCATCAAATAAGCGAAAACATAGAATCGGTAAAAATGCAGGCGCTGAATCAAAGCGAAAGCGTAATTGAAACTTCCGCAGCCATTGAACAGGTAATTAGCAAACTCGGAGAGTTGGACAACGATATCGAGATTCAAGCTTTAAGTATAGAGCAATCGTCTACCGCTGTAGAACAAATGGTTGTAAATATTGCTTCCGTTACAAAGAATTTGGAAAAAAATAACATGCTTATTAAAACCGTATATGAACAAACAAAAAACGGAAAAACGGAGCAAAGTCGGCGAATGTTGTTGTAGGTCAAATAGCGGAACTGTCCGCCTCCCTTCTTGAAGCAAGCGAGATTATTCAAAATATTGCAAACCAAACGAATCTTTTAGCAATGAATGCCGCAATTGAAGCCGCTCATGCCGGAGAGAGCGGAAAAGGTTTTGCCGTTGTAGCCGATGAGATACGAAAACTTGCGGAAGAATCGAATATGCAAGGTAAACAAATAGCTGAGGTTATAAAACAGTCAACGCAAATTATCGAAAAACTTACCGTCGAAGGCGAGGCGGCAGAGAATTCTTTTATTAAAGTATATGAGCTGGTAAATCAAATTTCGGAACAGGAAGAGTTGATGGTAAGCGCAATGAAAGAACAGGAAAACGGAAGCCGTGAGGTTTTACTTGCAATTAAAAACATAAATGAAATTACCGGAGGCGTAAAATCCCGTTCCGTTGAAATGCTTACGGGAGGAATTCAAGTTTCCGATGAGATGAAAAAACTTGATAAACTTACAAAAAAAATAACCGGCAGTATGAGTGAAATGGCTGTCGCCGCTTCTCAAATAAATAATGCGGGACAGGAAGTTAACAGTATTTCTCAAAAAAATAAGGAAAGTATAGAACAATTATCCGTTGAAGTGAATAAATTTAAAGTTTAATGCGGGCTAAAGAAGGGAAAGTTTAAATTTCCGGTTATAAGGGGCCTCTCTTGATTTTTTCTTTAAAATGACGAAAATAGTAATATGAAGAAATTTTGTATTTTACTTTTTTTTGCAAGCTTTACGGTTTTTGCCGAGGACGCAGCTTTACCCGATATCAAACCCGATAAAACGGGTTCGGAAAAGGTAGAGTATAATGCTTTAAAGCCGGCTGTTTCCGAACAAAGTCCGGAGCCTTTTTATTTTACCGAGTTTTCGGTTTTTGTACGCGATAAGGCTGTAGTTATAACGTGGAAAGCTTCTGCGGAAAAACGGAATGTAATTCTTTATCGTTCAATAAAAAGTTTTTCTTCTCTTATTTCTTTAACCGAGGCTGTTCCTCTTGCAAATATAACGGATACGGGTCTTCCGTATATTGATTATCCTGCCGCAGGTATTCCGTATTATTATGCAATTGCTGAAGAAAATCAAATAGCTTCAGGGAATATAAAATTTGTTGACGGAAAAAATACCGTAAGCGCCCCCGTAGAAATTTTGTTTTCGGGAGCCGAAGCGGATAGAGCGGCCGCTTACGATACACGACCCGTTCCTCTTCCGTTTTTAAATCCCGCAAAAGAAGAGCAAAAGCGTATTTTGTTTTTTTCTTCTCAAACGGAAAATCTTATAAGTTCTCTTACCGCGGAAAAAAGAGATTACCGGGAATTCGCTCTTTCTTCATTGAGGCGGGATTATTATATTTTTTCCGATGATAAAAAGACTCCCGAAGGCGGGGAAACAATGGAGCTTCAACGGATTTTAAAAGACAGTTTTTTAACTCAAAAATGGGAAAGATGTGAAAAAGAGCTTAACGCTTTTCTTTCGATTAGAAGAACAAGCCGGGTTGCCGCAAGGTCAAGATTTTATTTAGGAGAAGTTTTATTTTTTCAAAACAAATATGAGGCTGCTCTGTTAAAATTTTTAACAGCGCAGGATATGTATCCTGCGCAATCGGCCGAATGGGCTCAATACTGTCTTTTGGAGCTAGCGAATTCTTCTAAGCAAAGAAAGTAAAAGAGAGCTTTTTTGGCTGAAACTGGTATAATCCTCACTTGAGTTTTTTTCGTTATCTTTTAAAATAAGAATTACGGAATCTCCGGCATTCATTCTGTCGTAATAACCGTTTCTCTTTAAAATTCCTTCCGTTAAATCTTCTTCCGATTTTGAAGGTTCGAAAAACCCGAGTAAGTCGGAAGAGTTATAATTTACTCCTATTCCGTCTTTTTCAATTATAAGAGCGCCTTTTTTTATAACGGCAATTTGTATATCTTTTAAATCGGAATCGTGTTTTCCTATATCGATTACGGCTTCGTTTTGGTAGCGGTTTATTATCTTGCCTATAACGGGCAGTGCGGAAGAGAGGAGTTTTGTTAAACTGCGTACGCCGTTTGAAAAACGGTCGTTTCCGGAGCGGTATACGGCAAAGGTTTTTGCCTTAGCTCCCGTTCTTGAAGTATATAATTCCAAAATAAGGCGGATATCGCGTTCGTTTTCGCTCATTTTTATAATACCGAAGTAATCGTCTCCTGCGGTTCTCGATTTTTTAAAGGCTTCCGCATAGGAGGCGGGTTTTTCGGCATAAGATGTAATTTTTAAGCGCGGATTATGTGAAAAAATATCGGCCGCCATTATTTGGGTAATACGCTCCGCTTCCGGGTGGAGAACATTTGTACTTTCAAGCTCATAAAAAAGACCTATGGAAATATGCGCCTTATCCAGATAAAGCGGGTCTATTTTCCATTTTGTTTGCAGGGAGCTTAATAAATGCTTACTGTAAATTTCCACCGCATCGTTTACCCGTTTATTGCTTTTTACAATAGTTTGGATAAAAACCATTTGTTCCAAATAACGTTCCGGGTACCCCTGTCTTAAAAGAATTTGTGCATAGGCTTCACGGCTTTCGACATCATAGGGGTAAACTTTTAGTGCCCGTCTATATTCATATAGGGCTTGTTCCGTCATATTCCTTTTTGCAAAACCTAAACCTCTTTCGGCATGGTATTTTGAAAGTTCTTTTCTAAATTTATCTTCAAAATTTAAATTTTGAATTGCAGTTTCTTCCAAAAGGGTGCGCATAATTTCATTTTCGGGTTCTATGGAAAGGCCGACTTTTGCACTTGTCATAGCTTCGCCGGTTTTATTTAATTTTAAAAGACTCAGCGTTTTTAAATACCACGCATCGGCTCTGGAGCGCTTTTGCGAAATTCTCATATCTGAAATTTGAATCGTTTCTTCATACCTTTTTTGAGAATATAAAACGGAGGCCAGCAGGGCATAGGCGTCATCGTAATCGGTTTTTAGCCGGATTGCGGAATTGAGCCGTCCTTCCGCCGCTTCCAAATCGCCTGAAAGAGCGCTTAAATAAGCTGCAAAATAATGCACTTGCGGATTGTCTCCGTGAAATTCGAGAGCTTTTTTTTATATAATCTTCCGCAATAGATTTGTTTCCCGCTTCGTAGCTTACAAGGGCAAGAGAGAGAAGGGCTTTTCGGTTTTCACCCTGTCTTTTTAAGGCTTCTTTATAAATATCCGAGGCGGCATAAAGTTTCCCGTGAAGTACTTCTATTTCCGCCAAACCGAATCTTGCTTCGGGGTTATTGGGATATTTTTGTAAAACGGTTTTAAATATTTTTTCAGCTTCTTCAATGCGGCTTAAACCTACTAAAATAAAGCCGTGTAAATTTTGTAAATCGGCATCGTCTTTTTTATAGCTTCGGGCGGTTTCTACGGAAGAAAGCGCTTGGTCGTACTCGTTAAGGGCATAAAAACATTCGGCCAAACCCTGATAGACTAAATTATATGAAGGGTTTTCCTTTAAAGCCGATTGATACATTTCTATTGCGGAATACCAATCTTCCCGCATTTGAAACTCGGTTCCCCTACGGTACAGTTCGGCAGGATTTGAAAATAAGCAAATCGAAAAACAAATAAAAATATATAAAATGAAACAGGTCTTTTTCATAATTTCCCTCTAAAATATAAACAAAAAAATCGTCTATATTATACAATATTATCCGTAAAAATGCAAAGGCCGTACTTGTTTTTTGCCGTAAACCGTAAACCGCTTGAATTTAAAAGAAAAATATTGTATATTTATAAATCAAGATTGGGTAAAGTTAATAAAATTAATAAAGTTTAAGAATCCGCAAAGGGAAATTTTACGGGTTTTACAGTAAACGGCAGGGTTTAAACTGCCTTAAAGTTTCTATGCGGAAATAGAGCTTTTATTATATGAGGTCTTGATTTGATAAAGAAGATTATTTTTATTGCGTTTATCGCTGCAAGTTTTTTTATGTTTGCCGCCTGCCCGGATAATATTAAATTTAAGCCGAAAAAAGAATCGGTTGTACAAGCCGCTGAAAGTGAGCAGTCCGCAAAAAGTGAGCTTTCCGGCACAGCCTTCGATAATTCACAAAATACCGTAAAAAAAGATCTTGAAGAACAAAAAAATCCCGAAGCCGGTGTTCCCGCTCCTTTTACAAACTTAAAATTTCCGGAATATAAGGATGTGGAAGTTTCTTTAATCACGGGCGAAGAATATACGCTTCCTGAAAAAGTGGAGTCCGATTTTCCGGAGTATAACGGCGAAAGTATTGAAATACGAAATAGGACTGTATTTGCAATAAATCCTGGAAGGAGCATATTAAAGGTTAAAATTAAAGATATACCCAATCCCGTTAATTTTACATTTAATATTACCGCCGATTCTAAGATAACTGTAGACAGAAAGGAAATTAAAATTACCGACAGAATACGTAACGAGAATTCTCCTTCCGAATATACGGTTACCGTTACGAAGCAATCGAAGCATACACAATATAAATTGGGCTCTTTACCCGAATGGATTAAATGTGAAAGTTCGGTTACCGAGGATTTAAAAGATAAGTATAAGTTTATACTTTCAAATGACAGTTTTTTCGATAGAAATGCGGAAATAGTTTTTACAAATACCGAAGGGAAAACTCTAAGTACAATTTCGGTAAGGCAAGACGGGAATTATAACTTAAAACGAACATATCAATGGGTAAAAGGTGTTAAAGCACCTATGGAATCGGATCTAAAAAAGAATAATCCAAGTATATCTCCCTTACTTATTGATTGGGAAGAATCTGAAACTACTACATGGTATAATGTAGTAAAACTCGCATATAGCGGAGTAAATACGGGGTTTGCAAATGATTCCAATCTTTGTTGGGCAATGACGGGTGCAAATATGCTTCACTGGTGGCTTGAACAAAACAAAGAGAATATACGGAAGTATATGGCAGTAAATAATATTACGGATTCTGCAGGTTATTATAATACATATAACCGTACAAAAATCGATTCCGATAAAAGCGATATCGCTCAAGCTGCGAGAAGTTGTATAAATTTTAGGGCCGCAGGCGGAGACGTTAGAACCCTTTTTAACTGGTATATTTCAGGAAAAAATCTTCCGGCAGGTCAGCGCCCGAACGGATATAAAGATGCACCCGGATATTTCCGTGATATTTTTCCCGATACAACACCTATAGTAAATGAACAATATGTTAATTCAAAGGAGCAGTTAGAAAGCGTAATAAAAGAAGCTTTTGATAAAGATGAGAGTATTGCAGTAGACTATTTTATTTATCAATCCGGCAGGAACGGCAGACATATAGTTACAATATGGGGTGCAGGCTATGATGAAAAGGGTAATTTAATTGAATTGTGGGTTGCAGATTCAAATATATCGCCTTCAAAAATTTTTCCGATGGGAATTTGTTATAAATCTCAGCCCTATTTTATAAATTTTTCTGCAAATTATCCTACATCTTATAATATTGAAGGTATAGTACGGCTTAATACCGGAGAAGAGCATTTTAAAAAATATTTTGAAAACAAAAAATAAGAATATACTGATATTGTTCTTTAAGCTTATCAGCTTAAAGAGCCTTATCTCGGATATAAAGATAAATTCCGCACTTAACTTGCGGTAAGGAGTTTTAAATGAAACAAAAGAAATTTATTTCGGTAGTTGGAGTGCTTATTTTAATGATTTGCACTGTTATGTCGGTTACAGGCTGCGGTAAGAAAAGCAGCACATATATGGGCTCGTATTCGGGAAAATATACTGAAAAAGACTCTCATGGATTAAGAAATTGGGCGGGTTCCGTTGATAAGGACGGAAACTTTAAGGTATCCCTCCTTGACCTTTCAGACAAGGTAACACAAACGCTTGATTTGAAGGTTTCAAAAGACGGTGCCGTTTCAGGTAATATAAAAATTTCTGATAAAAATGTGACAATCACAGGTACCATAGATAAAGCCTATAAGGTTTCGTGTATCGCGACTGTCGGCGGAGTAAAATTTTTAAGTTTTACGGGTGTAAAAAAATAAATAAGGCTTAACCGCTTAAAAAAAGATTGCCGATATGTCTTAGGTATTTTGCCTAAAGCATATCGGTATTTTTTTAAATAATTATAAATTTTAAAATTCTGCCGTTCCCTAATGACAAATTACCCGATAAATTGTATAATAAACGCTATGTTTATTTTAAAAGGATGGTTGGGTTATGTTTCTTAAAAGTCTCGAAATTTTCGGATTTAAATCTTTTCCCGACCGTGTTAAAATCGAATTTGCAGACGGAATAACGGCTCTTTTAGGCCCCAACGGCTGCGGTAAAAGCAATGTAGTAGATGCCGTAAAGTGGGTTTTGGGAGAGCAGTCTTCGCGCACCTTACGCGCCGATAAAATGGAAGACGTTATTTTTAACGGTACGGAATCGCGTAAACCTCTTAACGTTGCGGAAGTTTCTTTAACGATAAATAACGAAGAAGGTCTTTTAGGTTCCGAAAAAAGTGAAATTTGTATTAAACGCCGTCTGTACCGTTCCGGAGAAAGCGAATATTTTAAAAATAATGAACCTGCAAAATTGCGCGAAATTCGAGAACTCTTTTGGGATACCGGAGTAGGAAAGGTTGCTTATTCCGTTATGGAGCAGGGCAAAATAGACCAAATTCTTTCGAGTAAGCCGGAAGAACGCCGCTATCTTTTTGAAGAAGCTGCGGGGATTACAAAATTTAAAATAAAACGGCAGGAAGCGGAGAGAAAACTCGAAAAAACTCAAGAGAATATGCGCCAAATCGAGGGCGTATTAGGCGAAGTGCGCCGTTCTTACGATACCTTAAAGGTTCAATCCGAGAAAACCATAAAATATCGGGAACTTAAAGAAAGTGTCTTCGATTATGAGCGGGATATTCAGCTTTTGCGCTTAAAAAACTTTGTGGACGGTCTTGCCGCAAAAAAACAAAGCGTTCAAGAGCTTACGGAAAAACGCAATAGCATTCAAGAGCAAATCGACGGAGTTCACAATATTCTTTCGGAAAATATGGATATTGTAAACGAAATGGAAGAAAAGCTTAATTCTTATCAAACGAAGGTTTTAAGTCTTGCTATAGAACAAAAGGGTAAGCAGGACCAAGTTCAAATTTATAATAAACGAAGGCAGGAGTTAAAACTTAAATTAAATCAGCTTGAGGCAAGAAGCGACGCAATCCGCGAAACCGTGGAAAATTTACGGGACGATATTGCGGAAAAATCGGCTGCCGTTTTTGAATTTAAAAAACAGGTTGCCGGTATAGAAAAAAATGCCGAAGAATTTGAAGAAAGTATAAAACTTGCAAGCGGGAAAATTACCGCCAATAAGGAAAAAATAGAAGAACTTGAAAACGGAATAATCCGTTTGGACCGTGAACGCTCCGAAATGGAAATTGAATTAAAAGCCATAACGGAAGACATTGTTACCGAGCTTGATAAAAATTTACGTTCCGCAGGTTATTCTTCTTCCGCAAGAATTGAAGCCGAAAAATCCTTGGAAGAATCTTTAAGCCGCTTAAAAGTTTTTATTTCAGGACGTAAAAATATTTTTTCCGATTTTGCTTCTCTTAACGCTCATTCGGAAGAAGATGTAAAAAAGTTTGCCGATAATGCGGTTCAAAGTTTTTCAAGTCTTTTGGAAATTTCAGGCGAAATAGAAGAAAGTCTTGCAAAATATAAAAAATCCTCGGCGGGATTTATCGATGATTTTTTAGCGCCTGAAGGAATTATTACTAAAAAGCGTACCGTAGATAATGCAGTTTTGGAAAACAGGCAATCGGTTGAAACGAATCGAAAGCAGATTGCAGCATTAACGGCGGAAAATAACGAACTTTCGGTAAAAATAACCGAGTACAGAAACACTCTTGAAGAGCTTCGTATAAGTAAAACTCAAGTTGAAGCTCAGGCTCAAAATGCCGAAAGCCAGGTAAAACTGTTGGAAAGGCAGCTTGCTTCGCAAAAAAACGTTCTTCAAGATTTGGAAAACGAATTCTTTGCGGAAGAAAAACAGCTGAAGCAAACGGAAGAAGATATTGCCGACCTTGAAGGTGAAATAAGTTCGCTTGAATACGAGGGCAGGAAATTAACGGAGGAATTGGAAAAACTTCAAAACGATATTTCTGCTAAAAATTCCGATGTGGCAAGTAAACGCGGAAAAATCGAAAAACTTACAGCCGAGCTTTCAAAGGCAAATTCGGTTTTGGAAAAATATCATTTAGACCTTGCAAGCCTTGAAGCCGATATACGCAATACAAAAGATAATTTTAGAGAGCGTCATTCAAGAGAACTTATGGAATTTGAAGAGAGAATGTTTACCTTAACGGATTCTCCGTCCGAGTTAAAAATGCGCCTGTCGGAAGTAAAACAAAAGCTGGATTCTCTCGGAAATGTAAATTTAATGGCCCCTGAAGAATTTGAAGATATAAAAGAACGATATGAATTTTTAAATAAACAAATAAGCGATTTGGATAAGGCCAGAGAAGATTTACAGCGCATAACCGATGAAATTACAGCCGAATCTACCGAGCTTTTTTTGGAAACTTATAATAAAATAAAAAAGAATTTTCACAATATGTTCAGGCGGCTTTTCGGCGGCGGTCGTGCGGAAATACGCTTAACGGAGCGGCAAAACGTTTTGGAATCCGGTATAGAAATTTTTGCACAGCCTACAGGTAAAAAACTTGAAAATATAGGGCTTCTTTCAGGCGGCGAAAAGTCTATGACGGCTGTAGCCCTTTTGTTTGCAACTTATATGGTAAAACCGTCTCCTTTTTGTCTTCTTGATGAAATTGATGCCGCCCTTGATGAACAAAACGTTACGCGCTTTGTTACTACTTTGCGCGGTTTTGCAAATGTAAGTCAATATATAGTAATTACACATAATAAAAAAACGGTTTTGGGAGCTAAAACTATGCTCGGCGTAACAATGGAAGAGTCGGGTGTTTCAAAAGTTATAGCTGTTAAATTGGACGCCGAATCGGAGCAAACGGTAAAAACTATGGATTTAATCGATGAACCTTTTGAAGAAGAAGATGTCGCTCCGGAAGAAGGCGTATATGTTCCGCCGCATCCGCCCAAACGTATAAAAACGGTTGCGGAAAATAAGGAGGCTTCCGATACTGATGATGAACATAAAGAATAAGATAGGAGAAATTTTCGAAAGTTTTACCGGAAAATTGCAGGATTTTTTTGCCGTAAATAAAAAACTTCTTCTTATAGCAGCCTCGTGCACGGTGTTTATCCTTATTATTACGATTGTTCTTATTGTTACATTTTCACAAAAAAGTAAAAAGGGTATTCTTGAAAGCGATGATTCCCTTTCAACGGACTTAAGTCAGACTAAACCTTTTACTTTTATAGACCCGAATGTTTTTTGGCTGCTTGAAGAGCCTTTAAAACTTCCTCCCATTCAATTTTCGCGCGAACAGCGTAAAATTTGGGATAAAGGCGAAATAGAATTTTGGTATGAACCTCCTTCTTCGGAAGCCATGGAAAAGTTAAATAAAAAAAATAAAAAAATTATAGAAAATATCTTGGAGGAAGCGCCGTGAAAAAGATGTTATTATTTGTTTTTGCAGCTGTGTGTCTGTTTTATTCATGTGCAAGCGTAAAAAAAAGCGGAAACGATACCGCTTCGATGGAAAATATTACCGAAAGCGGAATAAAACCTGAAACAAGCGAAACAGGCGGTACCGAGAAGGAAAAAAAAGACCTTTCCGAAAAGATAGAGAAAAAAAAGCCCGATGATAAGGCTTTACCTGAAAAAAACGGTGTTGTAAACAACGTTCCTCCTTCTTCTCCTATAACCGACCGTCCTGACCTTGAGCTTATTATTCCTTCAAACGATGATGAACATATAAATGAAGAATCTAAAATACTTGAGAAGCCTAAGCCTGCTTCCAAACCGAAAGAAGAGCAAAAAAAAGAAAAGAAAAAAGTTGAAAAGACATCTCCTGAAGCCGATAAAAAGCAGTTAAAACCTGAGCCTCCTTTAAAACCGAAAAAAGAGGTTAAGCCGGAGAAAAACTCTTCCGAACAGGTTGAAAAATCTTCTTTTCCGGAAAAGGCGGACAGCGAACGGCTTGAGAATACCGGACATTCGTTTGAAACGGAGCCGCCTAAAGAAGAAAGAAGAGACGAGCGGGATATGACCGCCGAATCGGCTTCGGAAGATAATTCGGAAGATAAAAAAAATACTTATAACGACGATAAAAGCCCTCAAGTATTTTCCGAATTCCCGAGTACGGAACCTGAGGAAACAAAGGAAAGCAGGGTTTCAAGAAATGTAAAAATGTATACCGGCCAAAAACTTGAAATTACATATCCCGGTGAGGGCTGGGTTTATCTGGGTGAAACTACGGCTCAAAGGGGATTAAAATACGGTCAGAGGAAAATTCAGGACGGCGCTTCCGTTTTTAATTTCAGTGCGGAAACGGCAGGAAGTTATATTCTTAATTTTTCTTATTTTGATGTTTTTTCCGATGAATTTATATCGGATTCCGTTGCCGTAAATGTTGAAACTTCAAAGGAAAAACTTTCCAATACCGTTCGTGCTCCTGAGTATAAGGGTGCTGTGATTACAAGGACGGAAAACCTTAAGCCGAAGCAAAAAAGTGAAGAAAAAGAAAATATGGAAAAAAATGAGATAAGCTCAACGGTTTCTTCCACTCCTATGAAAAGTGAGCCTGAAAAAGAAAAAATGACTACGGTTTCGGATTCACCGCAATTGACGGCTTCCGAAGAAAACGGTAAGGGTTTGTCAAAAACAACGGCTTCCCCGCAAGACCTTTTAGAAAGAACAAAAAAATTTATTGCGGAAGGGAATGCCGCAAGTGCACTTAGCACCTTAGATGAATTTTTTAAAAATTATACGGAAAGACAGGACGAGGGTTGGTTTTTCCGCGGCCAGGCTTACGAGCTTAACGGAAAAAAGAAAAATATTAAAGAAGCTTTAAAGGCTTATGAAACCTTAACGGAAGCATTTCCTGAAAGCTCTTTTTGGAATCAGGCAGATACAAGAATCAGATATATTAAGAAATTTTATGTAAATGTAGATTGATTAGTCTTGACAAGTAAAAAAAGATATGAGAGAATTGGAGAAAAGGGCGAGGGAATAAGTTACGGCTATACCTTGTTTGGAGAGGGAAGGGAGAGAGAGGCTTTTGCAGGTTATTCAAATTGTGTATTTGGGAATTTAATTGAGGGATTATAAAATGGGCATTGACAATATAAAATACAATGAACTAATGCATAAGTTATATTCTACATCGCCTACAGAAGATATATTGAATAGATATGTATTAAGTGAAATTTATAGTCCTATAGCAGATTACCCAAATGCCGTTAAAATTATTATGGAAGCGGAAAAAAAATTGCTTTCTAATAAACTTTTATTTACAGGTGCGTATATTTGGACAACACAAATTTTTAAAAAGAATCCTTTTCTCGTGATTTTAAAAGAGAGTATAGAGAAATTTTCTATAGAAGAAAAAGCTATTTATTATTATTTATCCGCTTTGGATTTAAATTATACTTTGCCGTCTGAGAAGGAGATAATAAAAAACTATTTAGAAAAATCAATTTCATATAATACTATTTTTGTTGCCAATTATTTAGATTTATTAAAAATTGTAACAGATGATAATGAAAAAAAAAGTTTATTATATAAGGCAAAAAAAAATGTCAAAAGAGTTTTTACAGTTGAAGAATGCAAAAAATTTGGGTATGAATATTATTATAATATTGACAACTATAATGACGAATATATAAAGGAAATATCTTTAAATGAATTTCAATATTTAACATTATTTCAAAAAAAAGAGTATGAAAATTTGCTTTAGAAAAAATATTGTAGTATACTTGAAATATTGTAAATTTAATTTATGAGAAATAAAAACTAATTATTTATTAAGACAACCCGCCTATCTCTTTCGGACAGCTATTGAAGCAGTACATGCAGTGAGGCAAAGCAGAACTTCCAGTAAAATATGGGCATGGCTAAAACATCCTATAGCCGCTACTAATGTTGGTAGAGCGAGAGATGGTGGTTCTAATATTTCAAGTGTAGCTACCAATTTTACCATAAATTTAAGTTTATCGTGGGCATATTATGATAAAGTGAAAAGAGATGAAGGAAGTGAAAGAGGCGCATTCCGTCATGCTTTGTGGCAATCAATTATTGCATCAAAAGATGGTTTTAGCGTTGCAACAGATATTGGAAATGGGCATGATAAAGATATATTAAAAATGAATAAACCTCCATATGCAGATTTAGAATCTGCTGATGCTTTTGCTGATCAGCTAAATAATATTATTGGTAGAGGTATAGGCTTAGATAATACTAATGCTTCTCCTTCAGAATCAGCAAAAATGGTTTTGGACGAATTTCATACTAATGGGCTGTTTACAGTAACAAAAAATGAAGATGGTAGCTATGGAGTACAGTATACACAGTTATCAAAAGAAGACTATGATTATGCTATTGGTATATTAAATAAATTGAATGAAAAAGGATTGATAAATAAATGAAAAATATAGTATTTATTATTACTGTGATTTTAGTTTTTATGTCTTGTTCAATAAAACCTTCTTTTATAAGTAATATTGAAACTTATGGATATGTAGATTTACAGGACTTTATTAAAGATGAGTTTGATTATTTATTGATAGTGGATGAGGGAAATTATATATCCGATATCATACCAAATATTAATAATGATAGAGATTTTTGGTTAGGTCAAAAAATTTATTTTGTAAAAAATGATTTTATAGTGAAACAGATAAATATTGAGTATTATGTTTCTAAACCTGAAATGGATTATATATCTTTTTTTTTTGAACATAATATTAAAGAAAATTATATAAAAAGATATAGAGGTGATACTGTTTTTAAGTGTATAGAAATACAATCAATATCAGGGGGTTTTAAATGTTATTATCTTGAATAAAATTTTTAGATAAATTCCTTAAATTTAAAATATAAGAGGTCTATATTATAGAAATTATATAAATAACGCAAATATATTATGACATACGTAGGAATGAAACTATAAAAACTGACTGTAAAATAAAAAATCGGATGGAAGTTAAGTAATGTAAGAGAAAAATCTTATGAAAATAAACCATTGCATTTATTCACAGTCTAACTATCTTATTCTGACAGCGATTGCAAGGGAGCAAAAGCAATTTATAAAAATTGCTTTTGCCGTACATCTTTCCGCAGTAATTTCTGCAGGTATATGCCGAAGCGAAAGCGGAGCCCTGAAAAGCGCGGTGCTCAATTTTGTTTTCTTCATAATACTAAAAAACAAAATTGAGCAGTCCGCCGCTCAAAGATGCTTACGCACCTTTGAACTTCGAGTATTCGATAAAACATCGAGGATTAAACCTTTAAATTTACTGAATGCCCCCTTATCGGAGGTTTTTCCGCTTCTGGAAGGAAGCGGAAAAACAATGGCTTTTGGAAATAGACATGATGGATGCAAGGAGCGAGAAAAAATTAACCGCAGGCGTACTTTATGGACGTTGAGGATTAATTTTTTTGAAGCGCCGCCGCAGACGGCGTGTATATTTTCAAAAGAGATGATACATGCAAATAACTACGGCGATAACGAAGAACAAAAGGAAAAACGTTACTACTACCATAGTGACCACTTAGGCAGTGCACAGTTTGTAACCGACTGGAGAGGGAAGCAATACGAGCATATAGAGTACACGCCTTATGGGGAACTATGGACTTACAAGTCAAAAACAGCAAAGCTGTTTTTGACGACATATAATAATTTCCTTGCAAAGTAGCCCGAAGGGCTGATAGAGGAGACTGCACCGGGAATAGATAAGTTACCGTTCAGATTTACGGGGAAAGAGCTTGACGAGGAAACGGGATTATACTATTATGGAGCTAGGTATCTTGATCCGAAATATTCGAGGTGGCTGAGTGGAGACCCTGCACTAGGTGAGTACATACCCAAAGCACCGATAGATGATGAAGCTAAAAAGCATAACGAAAACCTGCCGGGAATAGGTGGGGTGTTTAATACCGTCAATCTACATGTTTATCACTATGCGGGAAATAATCCGATTAAGTATGTGGATCCGGATGGAAGAAGCGATAGTAATATTTGGACTGAAATGAAAAATGCTGTAGTTCCAGCAATAAATTTTGATTTTGGTGTTGATTATTATAATTTATCTGTGCAACGATATGATGAAGGTAACTATATTGAAGGATTTCTATATAGTGTTGATTGTCTATGCGAAGCAGCATATGATAGTTTAATAGTTTATGCAGGAGTAAAACTTGTTGGTGGTCTTATAAAATCAACTTTAGGTATTTTGACTAGTACAACAGCAGGATTAGGGGAAACTGAGATAGATAGAGCTTTGTCATCTGCAGAGCGTGTTCAGCATGATGCCAGGCATTTAATTGATTCAGGTATACTGCCTAAGTGGAATAATTCTACAAAAGAGATCGCTCAGTCTTTATATAAAACAATTTTATCAGAACCAAGTTATATATTTGATTCTGTATTGAAAGGCGGCGAAAGCGTTCGTGGATACATAGGTTCTATTGATGGACAAAGTATTGCTGTTCTCTTGTACACATCTGGAGATAAAATAGGCCAAATTGCAACATCATTTGTGCCAACAGTGAAACAACTTACCGAATGGGGGGTGAAGTAAATGGAATATACAATTTATTTGCTGTTTTACGGAAAAAGGTTAGATATTTTTAAGAAAATATGTAGTGATTTTGATCTAGAATTATTGAATGATACTGTATCTATAAAGAGGGAAGTTGATAAAGATAATGAAGAATTTATTTCAGTTGATAAGATATTTGAATATGCTAAAAATAATAATAATTTTTATTCTTCCATCTATTATGCAGTAAAAAATAATGTAGATTTTAAATTTATTGTTTTAACATTTACCTATGACAATAATTTAATTATTGGATTTTATGCACCAGAAGACTCTATGACAGACAAGAAATGCATTGATTTAGCCAACAAAATTTACAAAATCTATGATGCTGATGGTGTAAAAATACTTTTTGAAAATTTACCTCCGAGTTCTAAAAATGAATATGATACTAGTGAGCCGTTTTTATCACTAGAAATTCAAAAATGGATTTGTCGATAATATTTACTAAAATATTTTGATACAATATGTGAGATTTGATATGAGACTAAATTTAAAAGAGATTTTCAATAAAGAAGATATCCAAGTTTTTAGAATAAGTAAAGAAATAAATGATTACTTACAATTAGGAAAACATTCTGAAAAACTTATTGAGCTTGGAGGTTTTAATTATTTATTAAATAAATGGGATGAGGTTGTTAGTAAACTTCCGTATGATAAATCTTTTCATTATCAACATGATGATTATCTGCATCATTTAAATATTAGATGTTCTATTTTTGATGTAGAATAAAATTGTAAAATCACAAAAAAAATAAAAGAATTTATAAAAAAAACAGATAAAATATTTATCAAAAAGACAGTTGAAGTTACTTATGTTTGGATAAATCGAAATAGCACTAAAGAGCCCGAAGATTCAAAAGTATACTGGTTTTACTACCGAGTTCCTCCTGAAAGAATTCCAAATTGGTATTCCGAAAATAGTACTGAAATGAAAATATATCGTGAATGGATGAGGTCGTGTAATGCAAATACTTGAGAATGTAGATGATTTTATTGCTAAAACTAAATATTCAATTTTAGTTAAAAAATTTGGCTTACCCTATGTTTTAAACAAATGGAAAAAAGCTTGTGAAGATATGCCATTTAGAAAAGAATACTTAATTTATGAGTATTTAAATAATTTATGCACGCGAAATGTATTGGAAGAAATATTTACCCATTGTGATGCTTCTGATGAAGAGAGAAAAATATTGGCAGATTGCGATAACCTTTTTAAGAAAAAAACAGTAGTTGTAAAAGAATCTGTATGGGAAAAAAAAGACGATGGTCCGATATTGCATTGGTATAATTATCGTATTCCTAAAGAACACATTTTAGATTGGTTTCCTGAAGGATTGAAAATTGTAGAAAGTTAATTATAAGTAAAAGGTATTATATTTGCAATATTGTAAATTTAACTTATGAAAAAATGAAAACTAGGTGTTTATTAAAAAAGTCTAACTATCTCCTCCGGACAGCGATTGAAGCAGTACATGCAGTGAGGCAAAGCCGAACTTCCAGCCCAATCCTTTTTGCGGTGTGTATAAGCAAAAAGCAAGCTCTGACCGGAGGAAAGAGCCTTGCCTGTGAAGACAAATGCAGCAAAAAGATTGGAGCGGTATTGGTGCAGCAAGCCGATAGGCGCAGCTTCGAAGCAAGCGCGATGCCGATACTTGTTTACTTTTATATTATAATGATAAACAAGTATATGCAGTCTGCCAAAAGAAGATTATTATTAAATAAAAGCATCTTATCGGAGGTTTTTTCGCTTACGATAGGAAGCGAAAAAACGATGACTTTTGAAAATAGACATGTTGGATGCAAGGAGCGAGAAAAAATTAACCGCAGGCGTACTTTATGTACGTTGAGGATTAATTTTTTTGAAGCGACGCCGCAGACGGCGTGTATATTTTCAACAGCGATGACCCACACGGATAACAGTGGAGACAATGAAGAGCAAAAGGAAAAGAGATACTACTACCATAGTGACCACTTAGGAAGCGCACAGTTTGTAACGGACTGGAGAGGGAAGCAATATGAACATATTGAATACACACCCTATGGAGAGTTATGGGTAGAGGAAACTGCACCTGGAATAGATAAACTTCCCTTTAGGTTTACGGGAAAAGAGCTTGATGAGGAAACGGGACTGTACTACTATGGAGCGAGGTACTTAGATCCGAAATATTCAAGGTGGCTGAGCGGAGATCCGGCATTAGGGGAGTACATTCCTAAAGCGCCCATTGACGATGAGGCTAAGAAACACAACGAAAACTTACCAAATGGTGGAGTTTATAATGCAATTAACTTGCATGTATTTAATTATGGTAATAATAATCCTATAAAATATAATGATCCTACCGGTGAAATTCCATTTATGGTTGTAACTGGTGTGATCGGTGCCTTTATTGCTGGTGGTTATAGTATTGCGAGTGATCTTACTAATGGACGAAATGTTAATTGGAAAAAAGCTGGTGCATATGCTGCTGCAGGTGGATTAGCAGGCTTAACATTAGGTGGCGTAGCTGCGATGGTCACAACTACAACACCTTTGGTAGCAGGTTCTGCAACAGCTAGTTTTAGTTCTGTTACTGGTCTTGGGGTAAGTACTACAGGAAGTGCTGCACTAGGATTACCTCTTGCTAGTCAAATTTATGAAAAATTTTCACATGCATTAACATCTGCTCAATTAAGCTCTGTAAAAAAAGTTGCTGAAATATCTCATGCGTTAAAAACTCATAAAAATTTGACTGGAGAATTATTAGATCCAGGACATATTACAAAACTTAAAAATAGTATGGTGGGATTACAAAAATCTCTAATAAGTATTCAAAATAGTTTAAAAAATCCTAATTTAACTCAAGAAGCCAGAAATGTACTTAAAATGGCAGAAAATGAAGCTACTTCTATAATTAATAGAATTGGAGAATTAATAAATTAATGAAACGCATTTATATAGATTGTATTAAACATTTTCATAATAGACAACGGCCTAATAAAATTTTAAAAGATACCGTTACTTCTTATTATATAGAACAAGGTTTATCTTTACCTGAAGGGTATCATGAATTAATATATGACTATTCAAAAATTGATATAAATACAGTTGATGATGATATGTTAGCATGTATGTATTGGGATTGCCCTATTTTATCAGATGAATTTATCTGTTATTGTTTACCAAGATTTTTAATAAAAGTGTTGGAAGATGGAAGCGATTACTGTTTATTTATTCGTTTAAATGAATTTAACTTTGAAGAATTGTCTTATAATGATTGTAATATTTTACTACGGCTAATAAAAGAAATGAGTGTAGATGAGGAACTAATCATAGAAAATAAAGGTAATTAGTGGTATGAAAATTTATATATATGAAATTAAAATATTTATGTTAAAGCTTGGAAATGAATACATAGTATGGTTGTATAACCTGCGGTAAAAAATTAGAAAAAAAATGAAGAGTAATTATTTATTTAAGCAGCCTAACTATCTCACATTTCGGACAGCGATTGAAAGGGAGCAAAAGCAATTTATAAAAATTGCTTTTGCTGTACATCTTTCCGCAGTAATTTCTGCGGAAAGATACCGAAGCGATAGCGAAGCCCTGAAAAGCGCGGTGCTCAATTTTGTTTTCTTCATAATATTGAAAAACAAAATTGAGCAGTCCGAAGCTCAAAGCTGCTTACGCAAAAAGCTATCACTATCTGAAATCCCCACTGACAGGACTTTTGAAAATAGGTGGAGCAGATACAAGGAGCCTAGTAAAAATAAAGCGGAGGCGTATCTGGTATACGTCGAGCATTTATTTTTACGTAGCGACGCAGGAGATGCCCGCATATTTTCAAAAGAGATGACGCATACGGATAACCACGGAGATAACGATGAGCAAAAAGCAAAGCGTTACTACTACCACAGCGACCACTTAGGAAGTGCACAATTCGTAACCGACTGGCGAGGCAGACAGTATGAGCATATAGAGTATACACCTTACGGAGAGCTATGGATAGAAGAAGTTGCTGCGGGAATTGATAAACTGCCGTTTAGGTTTACGGGGAAAGAGCTTGACGAGGATACAGGACTTTACTACTATGGGGCGAGGTATCTTGATCCTAAGTATAGTAGGTGGCTGAGTGGTGATCCTGCACTGAATGATTACATGGCTGGTTCTTCTGTAGGAGAGGGCGGTATATATAATACGGTAAACTTTAACGTATACCATTACGGTGGCAATAACCCAATTAAATATGTAGATCCTACGGGAAATGATCATATTGCCGGTAATCAATATACCGGCGGAACATTAGATTGGTACTTCAAAATGCAGAATTTGAACCAATCTAATAATAAACATTCTGCCGATCAAAATTTACTTGAAAATCGAGTTATTATGGGAACAAATAATATCCCTGACTACGGGCCATGTTTTATTATGAGTTTATTTGGAATAGCGCAAACTCGAACGGGGAAAAATATGACGGCTGAACAAGTAACTACGGGAATTGGCTATCTTATTGAAAATGATATTGTTGGTATGGAAAAAAATAAGGAATATTTAGTAAAGAATGCTATAGCTATAATAAATTATGCCTTGAATATTTTAGGAAGCGATGAACAAGCCTTAAAGGCAAAAAATGCTAATGAAGCTCAAGCTTCAACGGTAAAAACAGAAAAAAATACTTATGGCTATGGACATTTTGGAGAAGGTGATTCGGAAGGGAAATTAGTGTGGGATCCTTTAGGTGAAATTACCATTATAAATATTGATAGAATTGATTATTTCAAATTTCAAACAAAGGAGATAAAAGAATGAAAAAAGTACTTATAATTATTTTACTTATATGTCTTGTAGCTTTTACTTTATATTGTGAAAATTCCTCATACATAAAATATGCAAATGATTATAATGTTTCTGAGTACGATATTAAAAATATTTTGGGAATCTATATGGAGGAAGACAGAAAAGGGCTTTCATTTTGGGTTGAAACTAAATTTTCTTGGGGGCTCGGTGTTACGAATACATTTAGAACTCCCATCCAGATTGATATTTGTGATGACGAATATTTATATGTAGTGGATATGATTCAAAAATATAAAGTACTGGAAATTATAAAAGTATCAGATAATAACTATAAGTTGAATACAAGGTATATAGGCGAACTTGCTAATAATGAAACGGTTGATGTATGTTTTGACCTTGATTTTGCAGATATTGAAACGGTGGAAATGAGTTATGTTACACCTTTAGTTGAGTATAGAAATAGAGTTCTTCCTTTACACATGGTGAAACTTTCAGGTCCTCTTATAAAACACAAACCTCTTGCCGGTAATTATGTAGTTGCTGTAACTCCATACGCGAAAGATGGGAGAGTGTATGATTCATTTGAAGCTTTAAATAAAGGGGAAAAAGAATATGCCCGCAAAAAAATGAAGCAAAAGAAAAGTAATAAACAATGAAACCAAAACCTTGCATTTATTCACAACCGAACTATCTCATTCGGACAGCGATTGCAAGGGAGCAAAAGCAATTTATAAAAATTGCTTTTGCTGTACATCTTTCCGCAGTAATTTCTGCGGAAAGATACCGAAGCGACAGCGAAGCCCTGAAAAGCGCGGTGCTCAATTTTGTTTTCTTCGTAATGCTAAAAAACAAAATTGAGCAGTCTGCCGCTCAAAGCTGCTTACGCAAAAAGCTATCACTATCTGAAATCCCCACTTATAGGACTTTTGAAAATAGGTGGAGCAGATACAAGGATAATGAAAAAATATACGTCCGTGTATATTTTTCATTTTAGAGTTTTGCTTACGCAAAACTCTCGACATTTGAACCACCGCCGTCCATGGCGGAAAAAGGCGTATCTGGTATACGTCGAGGACACTTTTTTGCCGTGCGACGCAGTAATTGTCCGCCGTTTCAAATGAGATGACACATACGGATAATCAGGGGGACAATGATGAGCAAAAGGAAAAGAGATACTACTATCACAGTGACCACTTAGGCAGTGCTCAATTCGTAACTGACTGGAGAGGCAGACAGTAAGAGCACATCGAATGCATACCTTACGTGGAACTGTGGACTTACAAGTCAAAAACAGCAAAGCTGTTTTTGATGACGTATAATAATTTCCTTGCAAAGTAGCCCGCAGGGTTGACAGAAGAGGCTGCACCGGGAATAGATAGGTTACCGTTCAGGTTTACAGGTAAGGAACTTGACGAAGAGATGGGCCTGTATTATTATGGTGCAAGGTACTTGGATCCGAAATATTCGAGGTGGTTAAGTGGGGACCCTGCCTTAGGTGATTATATACCGCAAGCACCGGTAAATGACGAGGCTAAAAAGCACAACGAGAACTTACCCGGAATGGGCGGTGTGTTTAATGTTGTAAACTTGCATGTTTACCATTATGCAGGAAATAATCCCATTAAATATATTGACCCGGATGGAAGGGCAGAGGTTCATTTTTTTATTGAAATTACAGGAATTGTTGATGAGCGAACAAAAGAATCTCTGTATAATTCTTTTAAGTTATATTACTCGGAAGATAAAACTATATTATTGAATTTACTAAATAAAAAACATGGTGCTGACTGGGTTAATAACGGAATGGAAAAGGTAAAATCGCCTATAAAAAACTCTAGTGCGTTAGTAAATCCTAAACCTCCTAATGATATTAAAATTTACATAGATATTATGAAAGCTGATTTAGATGTAGATGAAACAGGTGAAAATGTTAAAGAATTTTCAGTAGAAAATTTAGATAATGTTAAACTTGATAAATTAATTGAAATATTAAATATATATATAGAGTTACTAAAAACTGAACAAAAAAGCAGAGAGGTTGAAAGTTAATATATGAAAAAAATGTTGTTATTGTATTTGTTTTTTATTTTAAATTTATGTTGTTTATATGTTGAAGATATAAGTAATATAGATTTAATATTGTATGATCTAAAAAATATTAATACTATAGGATATAAACCAATTAAAACCATTCAAAATAATTATATATTCACGCAAGGACCTTTGGCAGAATTCAAAGCAGATTTATCTTTTGCCCTTGTTGGAGATGGATTTTTTAAAGTATACAATGAAAAAGAAGAAGAATTTTATATGCGATGTTGTTTTTTTATTATTAATGAATACGGTAAATTTGAGACATACAAAAATATGTATTTAAATAAATATATTAATAATGATAATAAAATAATAAATAAAACACATGTTGAACCTTCAGGAAAATTAATAATAACATATGATGATGAAACAACCGAATCCATTACTATTGAATTATATGTGCCTGATGAAGATAGCGAGAATATTTGTTTTGGGAATTATTATTCTTTTTCAAAGTCGAAAAAAATTGAAGGTACGAAATTCCTAAATGGGTTTATTGAATTATCTGCAGTTGATGCCTTTGCATCAGTTTTACAATTACAAAAAGAATTCTATTCTATATATACGAATAAAACAAACTGTAAAGATGAATATGAATATAATTCACAAATTATAGAGCAAATACAAAATTATTTGATCATAAAATCTTTTTATAAGTCTGAAAATTTTTATGCTAACTTCCAAACTCAAAGTTTTACCGATCAGACGTATGATTTTTTAGCAAACTTGATATCATATTTTGACTTTAAATGCTTGAAATAGTAATTGAGAGTTTACAGTATATTACAATAGGATTTAGTAAAACTATGAAAACAAAACTTAGCATTTATTCACAATCTAACTATCTCCCTCTGACAGCGATTGAAGCAGTACATGCAGTGAGGCAAAGCCGAACTTCCAGTTAAATCCTTTTTGCGGTGTGTATAAGCAAATACGGTTTTTGGAGCGATAGCGTAAATGCTTGCGTAAAAACACCGCCTGAAAAAGACTCGAGCAGCAAAAAGATTGGAGCGGTATTGGTGCAGCAAGCCTATAGGCGCAGCTTCGAAGCAAGAGCGGTGCTCCATCAAAAACCGTACATCCTTGTACAGTTTTTGATAATAAGTTTTGCATACGCAAAACTTATACGCTCAAAATCACCGCCGTCCGTGTCGGAGAGAAATTGTAAAAACAAAATTGAGCAGTCCGCCGCTCAAAGCTGCCTAGGCACCTTTGAGCTTCGAGTTTTACCATTCGGCAAAACATCGGAGATTCAAGTTTTAAATTTACTAAACCGCCCCACTTATAGGACTTTTGAAAATAGACATGTTGGATGCAAGGAGCGAGAAAAAATTAACCGCAGGCGTACTTTATGTACGTTGAGGATTAATTTTTTTGAAGCGACGCCGCAGACGGCGTGTATATTTTCAAAAGAGATGATACATGCAAATAACTACGGCGATAACGAAGAACAAAAGGAAAAACGCTACTACTACCATAGTGACCATTTAGGAAGCGCACAATTCGTAACGGACTGGCGCGGTAAGCAATACGAATACATTGAATATACACCTTACGGGGAACTATGGACTTACAAGTCAAAAACAGCAAAGCTGTTTTTGACGACGTATAATAATTTCCTTGCAAAGCAGCCCGTAGGGCTGATAGAAGAGACTGCACCGGGAATAGATAAGTTACCGTTCAGGTTTACAGGGAAAGAGCTTGACGAAGAGACGGGACTGTATTATTATGGGGCTAGGTACCTTGACCCGAAGTATAGTAGGTGGTTGAGCGGCGACCCGTCGCTAAGCGACTATATACCGCAAGCACCGGTAAACGATGAAGCTAAAAAGCATAATGAAAATTTACCCGGAATGGGTGGTGTGTTTAATGTTGTAAACTTGCATGTATACCACTACGCGGGGAATAATCCGGTGAAATATATTGATCCGGATGGAAAAGATATAATTCATCTACTTGATCCTGATAGAGCCATAGTATTTGGTCATTCCGCCGCTCTGATAGGTAATGATACGGATGGTTGGTTATATTATTCGAATGATGGAGATAAGTCTACGACAGTAGCGTGGTTTGCAAATCTTGATGAATTTCAAAAACATAATTATGAACCTAAAGATAAAAAAGATAATGAAGGACTCGGGTTTAACTATAAATTTAGAAAAAGAGTGGAGACTACAACAGAACAAGATAAGAAAATGCAGGATAAAGCAATATCTTTGACTAACTTGACAGATGCTGAAGTTAAGAGTATTAAAGATGGTACTACCCCTGAAAGAGCAATGCGTACAGAACAAGAAAAAGACAAAAACAAAAACATAAAAAAAGATAAGTATAGATTATTTAGTAATAATTGTTCTCAAAATGTTGGCAAGATAGCAGAGGCTGGAGGATTAGTGATTGAAAATTCATTAATCCCCAAAGAAATGGATATTATGACAAAAGAAGAATTTCTATTAAAATATCCACATGGATTTTAGTAAAAAGGAGATTTTATGAAAATACTATTGAATAAAACGGAAAAGATAACTATTGTAATTATTATATGTTTATTGTTATGTTTGATTTTGAAAAGCCTTATAAAAGACTATGAAGTGGTATCTCATAATCAAAAGGTATACCAAAGTCTTCCTGAGTATGTCAAAAAACAAATGATCATCGCACACGGTTTGGTTGTTAAAGGCGGTCTTAACGATTATAAATATTTATTTTATATAGAAAATATCGGTAGGTTTCCTATGTATTCCAATTATACATATTATCCTACATACCTTGATACTGATAGGGTGTTTGTAGTATTAAGATACGAGATGTTTATCTATGATGCTAGAATTAATGAACTTATATCAAAAATATCATTTGAGAAAGACTGGACTGAGAAAGACTGGACTATTTTTTATGCTTCCAATTTAGAGGCAGATAAAAATATCAAAGGAACTTATTATTTTTATATATTACATGTACAATCTGAGTATAAAGGGAATAAATTGGGGAGAGTTTATTATACTGATAATGCCGTTTTATGTAAATATAGAATAGAAAACGCAAACAATATCATACGTGAAAATGAACATATTATTAAATTGCCGAAAGATACTGTTTTAAATACAAATGATGGTGTGTTACCCTTTTTATTTAAAGAATATGATGAAAAAATAACATGTTATATTCCCTTGCATAATGATGATTTCTCTCCATATGATGTATTTGAGTTGGATTTAAAAGGCAATATTACAGAAACAGATATAAAAGATATAGATTGTTTGTTTTTAAATTCTGCAAATGATAATAATATTTATTATAGTAAAAAAATTAATAATGGATATACTGTATTTAAAAATGATAAATCATTTACAAGCTCTGAAGATACAATTATCTATGGACGTATTTTAAGTACAGGAGAGATATATATGCTAAAAGGCTATAAAAATAGAATAGATAAATATGTATTTAATTTTATTCAATTAGCAGACTTTTTATGGCCACGAGGATATGTTTATGAACCGACATCGGAGCATATACGTCCTTTATATTTTTTATCATATGAGTCCTTGCCTGCTCGGGAATTCCCGTCGATTTTATTAAGGGGGTTCTTTTATTTGCACCCGGTGAGTATAATACCATATAATTAAGATTATATTACTCTATTTTTTAATATAAAATGTGGAAAAGTGGTTGAAATAAGTACCTTGGGAGTTGATAAAAAATAATTATGGTTATAAATATTCTAGCTATATCAAATGGACAGCGATTGAAGCAGTACATGCAGTGAGGCAAAGCCGAACTTCCAGGCAAATCCTTTTTGCGGTGTGTGTAAACAAATGCGGTTTTTGGAGCGGCAGCGTAAACGCTTACGTAAAAACACCGCCTGAAGCACATGCAGTAAAAAGATTGGAGCAGTATTGGTGCAGCAAGCCGATAGACGCAGCTTCGAAGCAAGCGCGGTGCCGATACTTGTTTACTTTTATATTTTGTGCAATAATAAAAGCTATAAGGAAGCTTCAGGATTCTTAAGGGCAAGGCGCTTGCACCGGCCCTTAAGAAGCAATTTTGAAGATGGGAGTGGCAGACAGTTTGAGCATATAAAGTACATACCTTACGGGGAACTATGGACTTACAAGTCAAAAACTGCCATGCTGTTTTTGACGACGTATAATAATTTCCTTGCAAAGCAGTCCGAAGGACTGATAGAAGAGACTGCATCGGGTATTGATAAGTTACCCTTTAGGTTTACGGGTAAGGAACTTGACGAAGAGACGGGGCTGTATTATTATGATGCAAGGTACCTTGACCCGAAGTATAGTAGGTGGTTAAGTGGAGAGCCGGCGCTTAATGATTATATGGCTGGTTCTTCTGTCAGCCAAGGTGGTATATATAATACTGTCAACTTTAATGTATACCATTACGGCGGAAATAATCCAATTAAATATGTAGATCCAAATGGAATGTTTCTGGAAGTCAATGATAATGGAGATGGAACATACACTGTGTATGGTGGAGAAGCAAATTCTGATAAAAATATTTATATCATGAAGGATGGGAAGCGCTCTGGTGATGTTCTTGGGCAAATGTTAACGGAATATTCTTTTTTTGATGATGATGCCTTAGTTAAAGGGGCTGTAATAGATACAAATGATATGTCAGGAAGTGATTTTCTTAACGATATCGAAAAAAATACACCGGATTTATTTTCTTATATGTATAATGCAAGAAATGGTGAAAAGTATGATTTTAAGGATATAGAGAAAGGTGATAGAAAAGGTAATGATTTAAATAAACATCGTCATAGAGGAATGCAACTTGGAACCGATAAAAATGGAAATAAACTTTTTGGCACTGCACGTGATGTTGGAAACTACACTGCAGGATATGTAGCTGGGAAAAACGGACTTTACTGGGGGGAGGCAAGACTTGGTTTTGATTTCTATCAATCTTTGAAATCTAAAAAAATATGTACGGAAGGGCCTGCTAGTCAGGCCGCGCAAAGATTAGGCTATGGCATAGGATGGAACACCCCTAAGGGGAGAGCAATTCGTGGATATCGTGATAAGCGAGATGCTACCCTTAGGTTTTATTAATTTCATAGTGAGGTAAAGAGATTGAAAAAATATAAATACATAAATTTTATCATTAGTATTCTTGTGTTAATTTTTGTTTTATTGTCTTATTATATGAAAAAACGATTTGGACTTATTTTGTCTACTTTGATAGTGATTTTCATCTTTGTGAATTTTATCGTATATTCATTATTTATATTATGCTCACAAAAAAAACAGTATTCTATTATCATTTTTCAATTATTGGCAGTTATTCTTTTTTATCTGATATTCAAATTTAATTTAGCAGATACATTTGCTTTACTTATTGAAGTTCCAAAAATTGAGAGAAGGGTAGAAAAAATAAAACAAATATATGGGCTGGAGAGTTTCCACGTATTGGATGATAATACAGAGATAATCGATGGATATATACTATTTGCATGGGAGCCTGGATTTCTTGATTACCAACAGGTCTTAGTTTATGATGAAAAAAATGATTTAAAAGATGTGAAGAACGGGAAAAAAGTAATTTCTATAGGAAAATTATACGTTTTAGAAAAAGCAAAAGATTGTTTTTATTTATGCCTCTTACAAGAGTAAATTATATATGTGTAATACATATATCTTTTAGTAAAATATTATGAAACCAAAATTTTGCATTTATCCACAGCCTAGTTATCTCACCTTTCGGACAGCGATTGAAAGGAAGCGGCAGCGGAGCCCTGAAAAGCGCAGTGCTCCATCAAAAACCGTACATCCTTGTACCTTTTTCATCTCAGAGTTTTGCGTACGCAAAACTCTCAAGGCTAAAACCGCCGCCGTCCATGGCGGGGGCTGGTATACGTCGAGCTCGTTTTACGTAGCGACGCAGGAGATGCCCGCATATTTTCAAAAGAGGAGACGGGGCTGTATTATTATGGCGCGAGATATCTTGACCCAAAGTACAGTAGGTGGCTGTCAGGCGACCCTGCACTAAGCGACTACATACCGCAAGCACCGGTAAATGACGAAGCAAAGAAGCATAATGAAAACCTGCCGGGTATGGGAGGCATGTTTAACGTTGTAAACTTGCATGTATATCACTATGGGGGGAATAATCCGATTAAGTATATTGATCCGGATGGAAAGAAGATAATTGTTGGAATTATTATTGCAAAAACCGGTATTGAGCTTTTTGGGCAACATGCTTTCATAATGGCTATTGATGAAAAAAATCCTAAAAATAGTGTTATGTTAGATGCATCAGGTCAGTATGGGAATACTTTGAGAACTTCTGATACAATTTCTGGTGAGCAGTATAGTATTACAATTCAAGCCTATTTAAACTATTGGGACTCTGACGAAAAAAAAATTAAAACTATGATTTTAAATATTGAAGGAAGATTTTTTTTATCATTTGCCAGCAAGGCTTCTTTGCTATTAAAGGCTTCCGGATTATTTAAAGGCATAAATCATCGAAATACTCCAAAAAAATTATTAAAAGATTTGCAGGATTATGCTAAAAAAAATTCAGGAAAAGTAATAAAGAGAGAGTATGATATGAAGACTAATAAAGAAATTGTGATTGAGATAAAAGATGATAAGGAAACAAATAAAAAAATAAGTGATAGGTGAATATATGATGAAAAATAAGTTTCTATTATCTTTATGTTTTATAATTTTTTATTTTTTAAATTTTTTTGTTTTTTCTAATGTTTTTTATATATCACAACAACATTATAACGAAATAAAATATATAGTAGTTTTTTATGGGCTTTTTTTTGCGATATATTTTTATTTTTGGAAGAAAACTATAATAAAAATATTATTTCCGGTTTTTAGTATTGGAATTTATTATATTTCCATAATAGTTTTTAAAATTTGTTTTTATGCTAGAATAGGAAAGAAATTAGATTTGACTATTATAAAGCCCGATTTTAATGAAGTTATTTTAATTTTTATTATAGTTTTGATTATCTTTTCCTTCGCTTTTAGTATTATTATAATGAATATGATAGGTAAACATAAAAAATATAGGTGACGTATGAGTATTTTTATAGTAGTATTTTTTAAGGACTAATATAAATTATGAAAACAAAACTTTACATTTATTCACAACTTAACTATCTCACTCCATAGACAGCGATTGAAGCAGTACATGCAGTGAGGCAAAGCCGAACTTCCAGGCAAATCCTTTTTGCGGTTTGCATAATCGAAAAACAAGCTCTGACCGGAGGGAAGAGCCTTGCCTGTGAAGACAAATGCAGCAAAAAGATTGGAGCGGTATTGGTGCAGCAAGCCTATAGGCGCAGCTTCGAAGCAAGAGCGGTGCCGATACTTGTTTACTTTTATATTATAATGATAAACAAGTATCGGCAGTCTGCCAAAAGAAGATTATTACTAAACAGCCCTACTGACAGGGCTTTTGAAAATAGACATGTTGGATGCAAGGAGCGAGAAAAAATTAACCGCAGGCGTATCGGGTATACGTCGAGCATTTATTTTTACGTAGCGACGCAGGAGATGCCTGCATATTTTCAAAAGAGATGACACATACGGATAACCATGGAGATAATGATGAGCAAAAGGAAAAGAGATACTACTATCACAGTGACCACCTTGGAAGTGCACAATTCGTAACTGACTGGAAAGGCAGACAGTACGAACACATTGAATACACACCTTACGGTGAGTTATGGGTAGAGGAAACTGCACCTGGAATAGATAAACTTCCCTTTAGGTTTACAGGTAAGGAACTTGACGAAGAGACGGGGCTTTACTACTATGGGGCGAGATACCTTGACCCAAAGTACAGTAGGTGGCTGTCAGGAGACCCGGCGCTAAACGATTACATACCTAAAGCACCGATAGACGATGAGGCAAAAAAACATAACGAGAATCTGCCAGGTATGGGTGGAGTATTTAACATTGTAAACTTGCACGTGTATCATTATGCAGGCAATAATCCGGTGAAATATACGGATGGGAGGCAAACTGCTGCTATAGGTCTAGCAAAAATTTTGTCAAAAATATGGGCTGTTGCTTTTGCTGAACCAACACCTGCTGGTGAAGTTATAGCAGCGGCAGCTACTGTATGTATACTATATCTCTATTTTGTAGACAATGCGGAGTCAAGCCTCACTATTTTAGAAACACCTGGTTCGGTTAATACTATAAACCCTAAAACTGAATTTCCTGTATATGATAGTAATAAGACTATTGATGGTTTCCCTGAAACAAATAAAAATAATGTGCATAATACTTTTCCAGATATAGATAGAAGTACAAATATATTTGAAAAATATATTCCTGCTCCAGATAGTATTCCTGATATTCCGGATGCGAAGATTGCAAAAAGAAAAACTCTTGTGCAAAAAGGTGGAGCTTTAAGGAAACGGTGGAAAGATGATAAAGGAAATATATATGAGTGGGATTCACTGCATGGTGAATTAGAAAAATATAATAAACGGGGAATTCATCAAGGTGTTGTTGATCCCAATACTGGAGAACAGATTGAAACGCCGAAAAATGATAGAAAGGTGGAACCATAAATGACTAGATGTATTAAATATTTTGATAAAATTTCTGAAGAATATGTAGGAATGCATGAACTTCCTACAACTATCAGCTTAAATGACCTTACAGAATTTTTGGGTGCTAGAGTACCAGAATATGATCCGATGCTTTATTATTGTTATGAAATTTACATAACTGATCGTCCTTTTTATGAAAAAATTTTAAACATAAATTTGGATTTCGATAAATATGATTACTTCTTGGAATGTGATGCTTAATTAGTATGTTAAGTAAATTTTTTAAAGAAAATATATTGCCGCTTTTACATGAGGATAGCAAAGATTTTATTTCATATACAGGCGATCTTATGAAGATTTCTTTTATGATAGATAAGGAACGTAATGTAGACACTCCTGAAATACAAAATTTTTTTTTAGGAGATGTTTTATTTAATTATAAGATGTCTAAAGAAGAAATGGAATACACATTGAACATTTTTAAAGACCATATAAGAAAACATACTAAATATGATTTATTTTGTGTATCGTTGTTGGGGAAATATCCTGATGAAAAAGAGTATAATTTTTTGTTCGAGCAACTTAAGCTATATATGCCAATGGATATTCCGCTGTCCGTCGAACTGATAAAAGCTTGTAATAATTATACTGTAGACGAGGAATTTATATATTTTTTGAAAGAGCTGCAGCACACAATATTTCAAAAAGAATTCAGAAAATTTATAACTGACATTATAAATTTTTATGAACATAGAATATCTGTGTTAGATTTTCCAATGGTTTATTATGATAACTATGGAAATAATAAGTATGTGCAATGGGGTTAACTTTACGGTAATGAGATATTTATTAGGTTGAGAATAAATTATGAAAACCAGTTATTTATTAAAGCAGTCTAACTATATCTTCTTCAGGACAGCGATTGAAGCAAAAATCCTTTTTGAGTTGTGTTTAAATAAAAAGCAAGCTCTGACCGGCGGGAAGAGCCTTGCCTGTGAAGACAAATGCAGCAAAAAGATTGGAGCGGTATTGGTGCAGCAAGCATATAGGCGCAGCTTCGAAGCAAGCACGGTGCTGACACTTGTGTACTTTTATATTTTGTGTAATAATAAAAGCTATAAGAAAGGTTCGGGATTCTTAAGGGCAGAGCCCTTAAGCAGCAGTTTTGAAGATAGGAGGGGTTATAGGGGAGGAAAGAAACTTTTATCTGACAAAAGTGTCTTTTCACCCCTAATAGACTTTAACAATTTCTTTACGATACATATTCCGATATACGACAAAGATAACCCGCAAGGCTTGCGAGTACACAAACACATATTCGTAGGAAACAGCCGCCTTGTAACGGCAATGACGCATACAGATAATCATGGAGATAATGATGAACAACGAGAGAAGAGGTATTACTACCACACTGACCACTTAGGAAGTGCACAATTCGTAACGGACTGGAGAGGGAAGCAATACGAACATATTGAATACACACCCTATGGAGAACTGTGGATTGAAGAGACTGCACCGGGAATAGATAAATTACCGTTCAGGTTTACAGGGAAAGAGCTTGACGAAGAGACGGGGCTGTACTACTATGGGGCGAGGTACTTAGATCCGAAGTATTCAAGGTGGCTGTCAGGAGATCCGGCGCTGGGTGAGTATATGGCAGGTTCTTCTGTCGGTGAAGGCGGTATTTATAATACGGTAAACTTTAATGTTTACCATTATGGCGGAAATAACCCGATTAAATATATTGATCCTACGGGTATGTATACATTAGATACTGAAGATAATGCCCCAATAATCATTGTCGAAAAGGACGATAATTTATGGAATATTGTTAAAGGACAGTCTCCGAATTTATCTGATAAAGAAATTCAATCTAGAGTAGATGATATTGCAAAACTAAATAATTTAAACAATCCAAATTTAATAAAGCCAGGCGATAGACTAAAAGCTCCTGATTCTGTTATTCCTGATATTACGGATGATTTAATGGCAAAAATGGAAGCAAACGCCTCTGATTCTGCTATTCTTAATCCATTTACATTCAGAAAAAAAGTTAGAAATAAAGGTGATTGGGATTATAAAAATCAAAAGGGAACTATATATGAATCTGGAAAGTATAATAATTATTTTTTTAATGGTGAAATTATAACAGGAGATGCACCTGGAAATATTAATTATGGATATGTTGGAAAGGCTGCTTGGTGGGCATCAGAAAAATTATTATTTAAACAAGCTGGAAAAGCACAAAAGGCAGCAGGAACCTCATTACCAGAATGGGATAAACCTCCATATTATGGAGATGATCCAAATGATTATAATATGATAAAAAAAGGAATTCAGTTATATGAAAAGAGAAATAAATAAACTTTTATTTTTATTTTTCCTGGTGTTTCTTATTTCTTGTACTGAAGATTCTCAAATTGATGTAAAGCAGGTGCTTGAAGTTAATGACTTCAATGTTATTGTATTTGTAAAAAATGTTGGAGCTACATCGGATTATTCTATGAACATTAGTATTATTGAAGGGAATAAAAAAATAACTAATAGGGATAAAGGAAATATTTTTATTGCAAAAGGAATGAGAAATGTATTTATTAAGTTAAAAGATAATAATATAGTTGTTAGTCATTCTTATTCTGATAAAGATATATTTTATAAAATTGATTCGTATTATGGTTATAATTTTGTTTATGAAAATAAACCATTGCATTTATTCACAGTCTAACTATCTTATTCTGACAGCGATTGCAAGGGAGCAAAAGCAATTTATAAAAATTGCTTTTGCCGTACATCTTTCCGCAGTAATTTCTGCAGGTATATGCCGAAGCGAAAGCGGAGCCCTGAAAAGCGCGGTGCTCAATTTTGTTTTCTTCATAATACTAAAAAACAAAATTGAGCAGTCCGCCGCTCAAAGATGCTTACGCACCTTTGAACTTCGAGTATTCGATAAAACATCGAGGATTAAACCTTTAAATTTACTGAATGCCCTCACTGACAGGACTTTTGAAAATAGACATGTTGGATGCAAGGAGCGAGAAAAAATTAACCGCAGGCGTACTTTATGTACGTTGAGGATTAATTTTTTTGAAGCGACGCCGCAGACGGCGTGTATATTTTCAAAAGAGGACGAACACGCACAAAGGGTGTACATACGTTACGGAAACGGAGTGGAAACAAGATACAAGTACGATGAAAAGCGGCGTTGGCTTGATACAATAGAAACTGAAAACAAACAAAGTCAAGACGTTTTTCAAAAAATAAAGTACTCATTTGACCCTGTAGGAAACGTCCTCGGTTACACGAATGATGCAAGCACTTATGAGACAACTCAAGCGTACAAATACGATAACCTATATCAACTTATAAGTGTAGAAGGAGAGAGTAAACAATACAAGGGGAAAAAATACTTCGGAATGAGTCCTGTAAACATAGCAAAGTACAAACAGGAGTTTAACTTCGACATCATAGGAAATATGATGAATAAAATGAGCACGACTAATTTATCGGGAAGTAGGGGAAATGCATATAAGAAAGCCGACCTAGATTACAACCTAGATTATGAATATGACAGTAAATATGCGCACAGGTTAATAAGAGCGGGGAACAGGTATTATCGTTATGACGGTAACGGAAACATAACGGCGGAAAAAGACGGACCCTTTAGTGAAGAGGAAGAGTTTATATTTACCTATAACTATGATAAAGAAAGCGGAGTATACTCAACCGATTACGGCTTCGGTCTTGACGCCCCTAAAGAAACGGAACAGACGAACCCGCAAGATCTTTTTTCTTACAGGCGGAACTATATGTGGACTTACAAGTCAAAAACTGCCATGCTGTTTTTGGCGATGTATAATAATTTCCTTACTCAGCAAGCCCGTAAGGGCTTGAACGAAAAAAATTTACTCACTAAATCGAGCGATAAAAACTACACGGTACACTATCGCTACGGTGAAGACGGGAAGAGAGCGTTAAAGTATACTGAAGAAGGAAGAAGTGAAACGCTATACTTTAACAATTTCTTTACGATACATATTCCGATATACGACAAAGATAACCCGCAAGGGTTAAGGGTGCATAAACATATCTTTGTCGGTAACAGCCGCCTTGTAACAGCGATGACCCACACGGATAACAGTGGAGACAATGAAGAGCAAAAGGAAAAGAGATACTACTATCACAGTGACCACTTAGGAAGTGCACAGTTCGTAACAGACTGGAAAGGCAGACAGTACGAGCATATAGAGTATACGCCGTACGGAGAACTCTGGATTGAAGAAGTTGCTGCGGGATTGGACAAACTGCCGTTCAGGTTTACGGGGAAAGAGCTGGATGAGGAGACAGGACTGTATTACTACGGAGCTAGATACCTTGACCCGAAATATTCGAGGTGGCTGTCAGGTGATCCGGCTTTAAATGACTACATACCAAAAGCACCTATTGACGATGATGCTAAGAAACATAATGAGAATTTGCCGGGCATGGGAGGAGTATACAACACGATAAACTTACATGTATATCATTATGCGGGCAATAATCCGATTAAGTATACCGATCCTGATGGGAGGGATATAATTTTGTTGAATCAATCAGTGGCTTTAGATATTGGAAGATTTAGTTTTGGTCACAATGCTGTTCTTGTGGAGAACGATAAAGATGGATGGGGCTATTATTCAAAAGAGAATCCATTAAGTAATGTAAGGATTGATGCTGCAACATTAGCTGATTTCATAAAAGAAAATAAAAAATTACTTAGTAAGTATGATAAAGGCTGGAGAGTTACAACAGATTCAAATACAGATAAAAAAATGAAAGCTTATGGTGATAAAAATTATTCAAAAATTACTCTGTAAGCGAAAAAAAGTAATGGATAGTAAAATTGAACTATACTTATATCTTATGAAAAATAACTTAAAATTTCCTGATGCTAATGAAAATTCTTCTGAAAACTGTGTTGATTTGACTGCGGGGATTATAAGTGCTGGTGATTTAAAGATAGAAAAACCAAAAGTAAATCATCGTCCTTTTGTTGGTGAACATACTGATCCAAATTTACAATATGAGGAATTTACTAAAGAATATGTAACAGGAAATAAATTTTATACATTGGATATTTTGAGGTGATTTTATGTCAAGAAAGAAAAATCATACCTCTATTAGAATTTGGCTTATTGGATGTGTATTTTTTCAAAATATAGTTATGTTAATAATTTTTGCACGGATGAATGGAAGTAATTTAATTTTGTTATTTATTAAAGAATTGATAAAACCTCGCGGCTTCTTTTTTTTAGGTTTTTTTATTAGTATAATTATTTCTATCGTAAGTTATGACAACTTAAAAAAATTTTTGAAAGATGTTATTATATTACATAAGATACTACTTGGTATTGGCTGTATTATCTACATAGGAAATATTATTTTAGGTTTAATTTCAGTCAGATATTATGTAGGAATTTTTATGATACCTAGTATTTTTCTATTTACATATGGATACTTTATTATTGTATTTGATATTGGATATGTGTTAGGTTCCATATTGATAATTAGTTTGAAAAAACTATGTAAAAAAATTATTTAAAATAATATGTTAATAACTAGAAAATAATATATATAATTTTATAATTAAGGTTTTGAAAAACTAGAAAATGAAAACTACTTATTTATTCAACCAATCCAACTATCTTCCTCGGACAGCGATTGGAAGGGAGCAAAAGCAATTTATAAAAATTGCTTTTGCCGTACATCTTTCCGCAGTAATTTCTGCGGAAAGATACCGAAGCGATAGCGGAGCCCTGAAAAGCGCGGTGTTCAATTTTGTTTTCTTCGTAATGCTAAAAAACAAAATTGAGCAGTCCGCCAAAACAAAACTATTATTAAACAATCCTACTGACAGGACTTTTGGAAATAGGTGGAGCAGATACAAGGAGCCTAGTAAAAATAAAGCGGAGGCGTATCTGGTATACGTCGAGCATTTATTTTTGCGTAGCGACGCAGGAGATGCCCGCATATTTTCAAAAGAAGAAGATGTATACGGAATAGATTACGGCTTCGGTCTTGACGCCCCTAAAGAAACGGAACAGACAAACCCGCAAGACCTTTTTTCTTACAGGCGGAACTATACATGGACTTACAAGTCAAAAACAGCGAAGCTGTTTTTGACGACGTATAATAATTTCCTTACTCAGCAAGCCCGTAAGGGCTTGAATGAAAAAAATTTACTCACTAAATCGAGCGATAAAAACTACACGGTGCACTACCGCTACGGTGAAGACGGGCAGAGAGCGTTAAAGTATACTGAAGAAGGAAGAAGCGAAACCTTATACTTTAACAATTTCTTTACGATACATATTCCGATATACGACAAAGATAACCCGCAAGGCTTAAGAGTACACAAACACATATTTGTGGGGAATTCAAGATTAGTAACTGCAATGACGCATACGGATAACCACGGAGATAACGATGAGCAAAAAGCAAAGCGTTACTACTACCACAGCGACCACTTAGGAAGTGCACAATTCGTAACCGACTGGCGAGGCAGACAGTATGAGCATATAGAGTATACACCTTACGGAGAGCTATGGATAGAAGAAGTTGCTGCGGGAATTGATAAACTGCCGTTTAGGTTTACGGGGAAAGAGCTTGACGAGGATACAGGACTTTACTACTATGGGGCGAGGTATCTTGATCCTAAGTATAGTAGGTGGCTGAGTGGTGATCCTGCACTGAATGATTATATACCCAAGGCACCCATTGATGATGAGGCTAAAAAGCATAATGAAAACCTACCTGGAATGGGCGGGGTGTTTAATGTTGTAAACCTTCATGTGTATCATTATGCGGGAAATAATCCGGTGAAGTATGTGGATCCGGATGGGCGGGAAATTTTTTGGGTGCAGGGTGATGGTGTAAGTGATCAAGATTTTAAAAAGATACAAAATTATGCAAAAGAAATTGTTGCATCAAATACAGAAGCTGGAAAAAGATTTGCTTATTTAATAAACTCAAAAGATAGTTTAGTTGTTATAAATGTAAAAACTTCTGGAGACACAAATGCTGCTGCTACAAATTGGGATAATGCTCAGAATGGTAAAGGTAGTGATACCATTGTTAATATCAATATAAATGATATAGGAAAGTATAAAGATGGTATACAAAAAGACTTAAGGGCATCTTTGGTTCATGAGATATCAGGACATGCGTATTCAAATGCGCAAGGTACCAGTACTTATGACGGAAGTGGAAAAAGCAAAAAAACATCGCGAGAACAATGGATGGGATTATTCTACGAAGAACAAAAAGCTGTAGCAATGGAAAATGAGTATCGTAATTTTATTGGTTTACCTCAAAGAGCAAAATATCAAAATCTATGGGATATGCCCTTGTATAATAAAGAAACAAACTCATGGTTTGTTAAACCTGGAGAATTTGATGCCTTTGGTGGGTATAGGTCTATACCAGGTGGAGCTGCCGAGAGATGGAAATAACGAATATGTCAAAAAAAAATTATTTTTTATTGTTAATTTTTGCTTTTGCAAAAATAATTATTGCTGAAGATTTAACTATGTTTTCGGTAAATTTGGAATATGATGTACCGAACGAACAAAATATTTTGTTTGGAGAGACTTGCTCTCTGGCATTAGACATCGTGGAAATTAAAGCTGATGATATCTCTATTGATAGTTTTGAAGATGTAAGAGATATAACATTTATAGATGTTAGCTATCAAAAATCTTTCGAAGCAAAAGCAAAAATAAAAATGTATTGGTATTTGATAGGAGATTATTATATATATAATGATGGAAGAGGTATTTTATTTATAGAGAATAAAAATGGTTTTTATCAACCATATACAAATTCTTTTAGAATACCTGCTACTACAAAGTTATTAGAAATTAGATATCGTGTGCTTCTTCCTGATGTAGAAAAGAATAATGAAAATTTAAAGATATCATTACCAGAAAATGGTAATTATACAAAGGTTTATAGTTATAAAGTATTAATTAATACTTTATTTGAAGATTGAATGTGGTATGAATACTAGAGATAATATAGCGGTTTTGTAAAATAAATTGTGTAAGTAATGGAAGTTTTAAAGGAAAGCCTGAGCAAATGCCAGGGTATATACATAAAACAATCAGATCTATGCCTAAAGGAGATATATGATAATTGGAAATAAATCAAAATTTGCTGTTGAATTATTATTTGATGAGTTTTATGATAATAATTTTATTGCATCTGGAGCATATCGCATTTTTCTAAATGGTTTTCCTTATGGTTATGAATATCCTTATTCTACTTTATACGGAGGTATAGTATTTGGTCTTAAGAATCTCTTAACAGAAAATATAATGAGAAAAAATTTTTTCCATAAATATTCTGATTATGAAATTGCTGTAAATTATCAAAAAGCGACTTATGAAGATAGTGATAATGATGCAATAGGCAAAACATATTTGGGAATTGATAAAAAAAACTTTATTAATAGTTTTTTTGATTTGAGGGATTATTCTGAGTCGGCATTTGATGATGGAAGTTTTATGTTATTGTTTCGTAATGAAGCTTTTGTAAAGCTGATTGGTTTTCAGATGACAATTGAAACACGTGAGATAATAAATGTGAATAGTATTATAATGTCGAGAAAGAAATTTGATAATATTATAAAAAGAACATTGAAAACAATACTTAGTGAATGTTCTAAAAATAAAAAGAAATAAAAAGAATTTATTTCTTTTTATTTATAAGAATAGTGAAAGTATTTGGCATTGATTGGCAATGATAGATAGCACAGAATGTTAATATGAATATGGTAAATATTTACTTGCCAAAGATGGTGAATATAGCAAAATAAGATGCCGCCTTTGGATAAAGAAAGCAGCACGTAATGGAAATGAAGTAACAAAGCAATTAGTAAAAGAATTAGGAGAAAATGAAGAGTAGTTATTTTTATTCACAACCGAACTATCTCATTCGGACAGCGATTGCAAGGGAGCAAAAGCAATTTATAAAAATTGCTTTTGCTGTACATCTTTCCGCAGTAATTTCTGCGGAAAGATACCGAAGCGACAGCGAAGCCCTGAAAAGCGCGGTGCTCAATTTTGTTTTCTTCGTAATGCTAAAAAACAAAATTGAGCAGTCTGCCGCTCAAAGCTGCTTACGCAAAAAGCTATCACTATCTGAAATCCTCACTGACAGGGCTTTTGAAAATAGGCGGAGCAGATACAAGGAGTTAGGCAAAAAAGTACCGCAGGCGTATCGGGTATACGTCGAGGACACTTTTTTGCCGTACGACGCAGTAATTGCCCGCATATTTTCAAAAGAGATGACGCATACGGATAACCACGGAGATAACGATGAGCAAAAAGCAAAGCGTTACTACTACCACAGCGACCACTTAGGAAGTGCACAATTCGTAACCGACTGGCGAGGCAGACAGTATGAGCATATAGAGTATACACCTTACGGAGAGCTATGGATAGAAGAAGTTGCTGCGGGAATTGATAAACTGCCGTTTAGGTTTACGGGGAAAGAGCTTGACGAGGATACAGGACTTTACTACTATGGGGCGAGGTATCTTGATCCTAAGTATAGTAGGTGGCTGAGTGGTGATCCTGCACTGAATGATTACATGGCTGGTTCTTCTGTAGGAGAGGGCGGTATATATAATACGGTAAACTTTAACGTATACCATTACGGTGGCAATAACCCAATTAAATATGTAGATCCAGATGGTTTGAGCCCATCAGATTTAGAAGCTGCATATATGGCTAATGATGTTTATGCATATGCGGCTGGGAAAAAAAATGAGAAAGATTTGCCTGGTGGATGGGAGCGAGAAAGTATCGAATATTTATCAAATGGTAATAAAGGTGGAGCTATAGGCGTGTATTCTAGAGTTGTAGATGGAAAAAAGGAATATACATTGGCTAATAAAGGTACAGATCCTTTATTTATGGCTGATTGGAGAGAAAATATATCTCAACCCTTTGGAAAATCAGGTGATATGATGGCATCTATTGATTTTGCAAAAGAATTTGTTAAAGATTATTCTGATTCAGATATAACTTTTACTGGTCATTCTAAAGGCGGTGCTGAAGCTGCTGCAAATGCGATTGCTACAGGAAAAAATGCTGTGATTTTTAATCCTGCCACCGTAAATCTTGCTTCTTATGGTTTATCGTTAAAAAATTATAAAGGAAATATGAGTGCCTACATTGTTAGAGGTGAAATTTTGAATAATATTTTCGGGGGGTTGTCGAAACCGATTGATAAAAAAATTATGCTTCCGATTCCATGGTCATCAGTAGGATTTAATCTTTTATTAGGACGGCGCAATATAATATCATCTATTAATAATCATTCTATGTCTTCGGTAATCAAAGGCATGGAATGGAAAGGGATAAAATAATGAAAAAGAGAATTATAAGTATGAGCATTATTTTTATATTTTTTTTGCAAGCTTGTTCGGTAATTGATGATTTATATCTAGTGCAAAATGCAATAGATAATTTTAAAGGAACACAAGGATATGAAATTGCAAAAGCCGTGATGCATGAAAATGTTCCAAAAATAAAAGAAATATGCATGGAAAATTCCGGTGCTATGTATGTGGAGGATAATGAATATCACTATACGGTGCTTCATTGGGCTGTAGGGCTTAAAAAATTTAAATCGGTCAAGGCATTACTGGAGGCCGGTATGAATCCGAATGTGCAGTCATCGGTTGGAGGAGAAACTCCGCTTTTTATTGCGACAAAAAATGAAGATGTTGATATTACATTTTTGAAACTGCTTTTAGATTACGGTGCGGACCCTAATATCGGAACAACAGCTGTTATTCTTCCCGATATGATTCAAGCGGATGGGAGAAGTACTCCTGTTTTCAGTTCATTTATCGACGGACAAACTCCGCTTATGACACTTCCGACACTTTATATCCCCGCAAAAAAAGCAAATCCGGCAAAGGCGAAATTCCTTATAGAAAAGGCTCACGCCGACATAAACAAAAAAGATATTAACGGGTCTACTGCGGCAATAAGAGCTTTAAGGTTTTCGGATATTGATATGGCATATTACCTCATTGTTGAATGTAAAGCAACGGTAACCGATCCCTATTATTTTCCCGAATCCGTTAGAGGCAGAGAACGTAAAAAAATACCTCAATATCCTGTTTATGCTTTGAGAGAATGGCTATATCCTCTTGATTCGCCTGAATATAAAAAAAAGATGGATATCGTTAAGGAGTTTGAAAAACAAGGTGTTGATTATTGGAATACATCTATACCTGATAGTATACTCACTAAAATCAGGGACTTGTATCCTGATAATTGGAAAGAGTATTCGGAAAAATATTAATGGAAAACTTTATTTTAAGTTTATCGATAAAGAGATAATTAATATAAACAATGAAACCAAAACCTTGCATTTATTCACAACCGAACTATCTCATTCGGACAGCGATTGCAAGGGAGCAAAAGCAATTTATAAAAATTGCTTTTGCTGTACATCTTTCCGCAGTAATTTCTGCGGAAAGATACCGAAGCGACAGCGAAGCCCTGAAAAGCGCGGTGCTCAATTTTGTTTTCTTCGTAATGCTAAAAAACAAAATTGAGCAGTCTGCCAAAAGAAAGTTATTATTAAATAAAAGCATCTTATCAGAGGTTTTTCCGCTTACGGACAGGATGGACGGAAGCGGAAAAATAATGCCTTTTGGAAATAGACATGATGGATGCAAGGAGCGAGAAAAAATTAACCGCAGGCGTACTTTATGGACGTTGAGGATTAATTTTTTTGAAGCGCCGCCGCAGACGGCGTGTATATTTTCAAAAGAGATGATACATGCAAATAACTACGGCGATAACGAAGAACAAAAGGAAAAACGTTACTACTACCATAGTGACCACTTAGGCAGTGCACAGTTTGTAACCGACTGGAGAGGGAAGCAATACGAGCATATAGAGTACACGCCTTATGGGGAACTATGGACTTACAAGTCAAAAACAGCAAAGCTGTTTTTGACGACATATAATAATTTCCTTGCAAAGTAGCCCGAAGGGCTGATAGAAGAGACTGCACCGGGGATTGATAAGTTACCGTTCAGGTTTACAGGTAAAGAGCTTGACGAAGAGACGAGGCTGTATTATTATAGTGCAAGGTACCTTGACCCGAAGTATAGTAGGTGGTTAAGCGGTGATTCTGCGTTAGGTGACTACATTTCAAAAGATTAAGATGGTGGTTCCGGGGGAATTTACAATACAACCAACTTAAATGTGTATCACTATGGAGGTAATAACCCTATTACTTATACTGATCCGGATGGAATGGAAATCAGAGCTATAGGTGAAGATGGAAACACTTATATATGGGATGATGAAAAGAATGATTTTTACAATAAACGTACACGTGAATACGGAACAGGAGATGAATTTATAAATTCCGTGAAAGATAGTTTTATTTATTTGAAAGAAAGCTCGTATGCAAAAGATATTATAGAAAGCGTTTCGCAGGCAAAAAACATTGCCACAATAAAAAAATCTCATATTACAAGATATAGTATACCTAGATTCTTTGCTTCTAAAAATATAAATATATTTTATGATCCCGATTCAGTATATTTTATAAATGATGGAACTGGTTCTTATGGAAGCCCTGATACGGCATTATTTCATGAAATCTGCCATGCATATGGACACTTAGTTGAATATAAATTACAAGAACGTATTAAAGATAAGAGTGTTGAGTATAAATGGTATAATGCAGAAGAGTATAATGCCGTTCAAATGACAAATCGAGCAGCTATATAGCTAGGTGAACCTATACGAAGTGACTACATTTCTGCAGGTTTATTCCCTATGAGCTTTAAAGAAGAGCCTGTACCACCAAGATTTAAAAATAATCAAGGAGGAAAATGATGATGAAAAAAAAATTATTTTTGAGCTTGATGATTACTGTAATTTTAACATTGTTTTCGTGCAAATCCTATAAATTGGAATATATAAAATATAAAAATCAAATTGATGAAGTCGAGTTGGTTAATATTTATATTGTAGACGGCAACTGGTTTTGGGGTGAAGAATGTTTTTTTGGCGGAAGTTCGCCATACCATGATTTGATTTCAGAAGAAAATATTAGAAATAGCAATCCTATAAAGATAGAATTACCCGAAAACAGTGCTCAGCTTGCACGCTTTATGACTTTATTATATTCAGCTAAACGGGCAAAAATAAGAAATAATAAAGTAAAAATTAAATATTATAAAGGTATTAAATTGTATTGGGAGGGGGGAATGATAATAGACGTTTATTACAAAAATCTGAAATGTATTAAAGATACATATATTATGCAGAATGGTGAAGCTGTATTTTATAAGAAAGGTGAAGAAGGACTTTATTATAAAATGCCCAAATTAATTTTAAATAAATACTATGTTAGCAATTCTGAAGTTTTTGTATACGAAGAAGATTGATGTTAGGTTTACAGGTAAGGAACTTGACGAAGAGACGGGGCTGTATTATTATGGTGCAAGGTACCTTGACCCGAAATATTCAAGATGGCTGAGTGGAGACCCTGCATTAAATGATTATATACCCAAAGCTCCGGTAAATGATGAAGCTAAGAAACACAACGAGAACTTACCGGGTATGGGAGGACTGTTTAATGTTGTAAACTTGCATGTGTATCATTATGCTGGGAATAATCCGGTGAAGTATATCGATCCGGATGGAAGGGAAAATTATGATGCTTCCATAACTAAAGAACAATATGATAAGTCTTGGATGCTACAACGAGAATATACATGGGAGCAACTTCAAGATTTTTTTAAAGAACATCCTGATACCGTATTGCACAGGTATGAAGATGAAGTTTCATTTCGAAAGTTATCTAGTAGAAGCGAAATTGTTGATCCGAATAGTGCTAATATGATTTTGATGGATGCTATTCTAATTGGAAAAAGTCTTTTTAAGCTGACAAAATTAATTACTACTAAACTTCTTGCAAAGCAAGCAGCGAAAAAAATAACAGAAGAAGTAGTTGTAGTAGGAGGTCGTGAATATTCTAAGTATGCTTTAGAAAGAATGGCAGAAAGAAATATTGTTCCAATGGTTGTTGAAGAGACTATAAAAAATGGTATAAAATCTAATGGAAGTAAACCTGGGACTTTTGTATATCTGACAAAAGAAGCTAAAGTTGTTGTTAATGAGGTTGGTAAAGTCATAACGGTTATGAAAAAATAAAGAGGTTATTATGCGTTTTGATTTGTATGTTTGTAGAATTATTGAAGAAATAATTAAATTTTATTATAAAGATATAGATATTGATGAATTTTTAGACAATACTTGGGGGCTGTTTAAGATTATAAAAGATGATTCAGATGAGGTTTTTCAAGATGAATTTTTTCAATATTGGTCATATTTTGAAGAAATATTTGCATCTGGTTCTGAACAACCATTTTACAATGAAGTACATTGTAAAATGTTGTCGAATTTTAAATCTGCTATGAAAGTTTTTATATAAGGCTATGTGAAACTATGGTAAATAGGAAAATAAGACAGAGAATGATAATTTTTTTAATTGAGATTATAATGATTTTAAAATTACATGCTGAGGAAAATGATTTATCTGCTATAATATTATGGGAGCATGATGATTCACTTACGGTAGAATATTTAACTAATAATGATATTCAAACTATCTTAAAAACTAACAATCCTGAGATGATATTCTATTTTGATAATTTCAAAAAATTTGATGGTTATAAACAAGAATTTATATTTGAAAATGATAAATGGTTTGATGAATTTAAAAATAAATTTAAAGATATATCTAGTGTAAATAGTGATGGAAAATATTTTTTTTCTATTGTTGTACATAATAACATTATAATGACTGGTTTAAATAGAATAAACTGTATTAGAGCTAATCCTATGCCATTAGATGAATTAGGATTGCCATATATTGCTATGACACTAGAACATAATTTAAAACTTACTATGGATTATGTTAATAGCATTTTCGGTTATATTAATCAAAAAATAGAAAATGATATTTTGTACCGAAAAATTTTTGAAGACTATTTTAAAAATGAATAAGAAATTATATAAACTATGATTGATTTTTGAGAAATCAAATAGGATTTATAAAATTATGAAAACAAAACTTAGCATTTATTCACAACTTAACTATCTCACTCCACAGACAGCGATTGAAGCAGTACATGCAGTGAGGCAAAGCCGAACTTCCAACCCAATCCTTTTTGCGGTTTGTATAATCAAATGCGGTTTTTGGAGCGGCAGCGTAAACGCTTACGTAAAAACACCGCCTGAAAAAGACAAGTGCAGCAAAAAGATTGGAGCGGTATTGGTGCAGCAAGCCGATAGGCGCAGCTTCGAAGCAAGCGCGGTGTTCAATTTTGTTTTCTTCGTAATGCTAAAAAACAAAATTGAGCAGTCCGCCGCTCAAAGGTATTTACGCCCCTTTGAACTTCGAGTTTTGCCATTCGGCAAAACATCGGGGATTGAAGTTTTAAATTTACTAAATAGCCCCATTGACAGGATTTTTGAAAATAGGCCGATGAAAAATTACAGCCTTGTACCTTTTTCATCTCAGAGTTTTGCTTACGCAAAACTCTCAAGGCCAAAACCGCCGCCATCTATGGCTGGGGAGAGAAAAAAAATTAACCGCAGGCGTATCGGGTATACGTCGAGTTCGTTTTACGTAGCGACGCAGTAATTGCCCGCCGTTTCAAAAGAGCTTGACGAGGAGACGGGGCTTTATTATTATGGCGCGAGATATCTTGACCCGAAGTATAGTAGCTGGTTATCAGGCGACCCTGTCTTAGGTGAGTACATTTCGCAAGCTCCGGTAAATGACGAAGCAAAGAAGCACAACGAGAATTTACCTGGAATGGGTGGCATATACAACACGGTAAACTTGCATGTGTATCATTATGCGGGGAATAATCCGGTTAAGTATATCGATCCGGATGGACGGGATATAATTTTATTGAATAGAGAAAGCGGAGCTTTTGGTTTTGGACATAATGCTGTATTAATTGGAAATGATACTGATGGATGGATGTATTATAGTAAAGATGGTTATTTTTCTACAAATGAACCAGAAAAATTTGATACACTAGCAATTTTCATGGAGAAAAATAGTTCGACTTCCAATTATGGTTATAACAGAGGATATAGGATATCAACTAAGCCATGTGAAGATGAAAAATTGAAAGAATATGCAGATAAAAGATTTCCTTTGCCATATAGTATATTTGCAGGGAACATGGAGATGGAATTTGATATGACAGATGCGGGAATCATGGAAGGTTCGAAAGCTGTAATTACAATATACCCAGATAATATTAAAGAAAATTGTGCAGATTTAACAGGGAAAATTCTTGACCATGGTAAAAAAGGTAAGTTTTTCCTAATAAATTTGGATTTACATATCCAAATGCTCAATCTTAGAGGGGACAAGCAAACATGACTTTGTAAGCGGTTGTAATTATCCGCCTAAATTTATTGATAAGGACCATATATTGACCGCAGGTTTTGACGGCATCTTTTATATAAATGCGAAAGATCAAACGCTTATGCGGTATATCCGTATGCCGCACAAAGCAGCTTTTTGTTTTGACATCTTAGACAATACAGATATTATATTTATTTTTGATGGTGATATTTATACATATAATTATAAAACAGATAAGCGATATAAAAATGAAAATATTAATATAAAAGAGATATTTAAAGAATACAAACCTCCTGCATTTTATTCATGTCTGGCATATTCTAAAAAATACAATGTGATTTTATACAATGGTGTAAATTATAAAACTATTACTGAAAGTATTAACAATGCTGTTAAAAAATATTCAGTTATAACCAGTAATATTTATGCTGTAAATTTGAATACCAATAAGGTTAGTATAGTAGGAAGCGGAAAGGTTTCTCAAACTGATAAAGACGGCAATTTATATTATGCCGATAATAATATTATTTATGAATATTTTCCTGATACAAATAAATCAATAAATATTTTTCAACATAGTCAAGGAATTTTTGATTATTATTCAAATACTATTCGATGGTTTAAAAAAACAGAAAAGTATATTTTTATTATATTAGATGATTTTCCAAATTTTAAAGGAGCCGGTCAAAGCGTTTTATTCATATATGGCAATAGAAAAGGTAGGAAGATAAGAATAAAAGTAAGAGAAACCGTTCCCGATTATAAGTATAATGCAAATGATCCGAGATATCCTCACTTTAGACATGAAATGGATATTATGGAAATTGCAGAGAATTTGTAATAAAAATGCGTTTAAATTATAAAAAAATTAATTGAATGAGGTAAATGATGATTGAGCAAATATTTATTTTTTTATTTTTAATGGTGATAGGAAGTATATTCCTAATATTTAGAGCACTGGTTTTCAAAGAGTTATATAAAAAAAGTATTTATGTTTTTATCATTATCATGTATAATATATTCATGTTGATAGCATTATTGAAAGTTTTATTAAATTTTTAATGACACAATAAAATAAATTGTGTAAATGGTTTAGATGTGACTTGGTAGTATAAAACTACGACTGTCAAAATATAGAAAACTTAGAGGTAAAATTAAAAACTATTTAATTAAATAACTAAGTATTAAAAATATTATGAAAACAAACCCTTACATTTATTCCCAACCCAACTATCTCCTCCGGACAGCGATTGAAGCAGTACATGCAGTGAGGCAAAGCCGAACTTCCAGCCCAATCCTTTTTGCGGTGTGTATAAGCAAAAAGCAAGCTCTGACCGGAGGAAAGAGCCTTGCCTGTGAAGACAAATGCAGCAAAAAGATTGGAGCGGTATTGGTGCAGCAAGCCGATAGGCGCAGCTTCGAAGCAAGCGCGATGCCGATACTTGTTTACTTTTATATTATAATGATAAACAAGTATATGCAGTCTGCCGTTCAAAGGTGCTTACGCCCCTTTGAACTTCGAGTTTTGCCATTCGACAAAACATCGGGGACTGTATTTTTAAAATCATATTTTAATGATGATGATATATGGGAATTTTACGAAATAGCTGTTCCTGCAAGAATAAGCAATAATGTTGATAATAAATTTCATTGGCATATTATTTTCCTTGCTTCAAAAAACTATGAAAAATGCATTGTGTTTTTTAATTCAAAGTCTCAACATAACTTAGTGGGTAAATTGACCCCAGATGAATTTCATATTATTAGTAAACAAATAAATCTAAGCTTAATATCGAATAATAGTCATAAAAAATATTCTGATATACGAGGAATTAATCAACAATTTTATTTGCGTATATGTAATAAAAAGCATGCTAATGTTGTGTATGGAGATACTGCAAATGCAGAGACTTATATGTGGGCTAAACAATTATATTATTATTTTAATCAATTTGTTCCACAAAAGGATAGGCATTTTTATCGGATAGAAGAAGAAAAAACATTTGAAGAAAATATATTTGAAGTATGTGGAATTAAATTCAGTAGATTATAAAAAACATAGGAGCATATTAAAATGAAAATACCTAATGGTCCGTATCCTTTAGATTATTATAAACAATTACAGAATAAAGAAAGGGATATCGATGTTAATAAATAAGGCCCATAAATTGTTATACTGTATACTATTATCTTTTTCATTAGTTTCTTGTTACACAAAAATACATCAAACTATAGAGCAAAAAATTTATATTGATAATATTGTTTTAAATATTTATATTGATGATATGAGAGCTAAATTGAAATTAATAGGAATAGAAGAAGAAAAAGCTTTTTTTATATATGCTACAATTATCATTGACAATGTAAGTGAAAGGAATGGAAGTTTTGAATTACAAAAAATACGGTTATGTCATAATGAAAAAATTATTTCAACAATAACCTATTATGATACTTTTGTTTCTTTCCTTATGCAGCCGATAGGAATACAAAAAGGGGAAAGAAAAATTTATAAAATTTATTGGGTTGTAAATAAAAAGTATGAGAAACTACTTTTTAGTAATGACCTTAAGGTAGTATATGAATAAGTATTTAAAAGATGAGGAAGAGTTTATATTTACCTATAACTATGATAAAGAAAGCGGAGTATACTCAACAGATTACGGCTTCGGTCTTGACGCCCCTAAAGAAACGAAACAGACAAATCCGCAAGACCTCTATGATTACAGGCGGAACTATACATACACTTACAAGTCAAAAACAGCAAAGCTGTTTTTGGCGACGTATAATAATTTCCTTGCAAAGCAGCCATCAGGGCTGACAGAAGAGGCTGTACCGGGAATAGATAAATTACTGTTCAGGTTTACAGGTAAAGAATTTGACGAGGAGCCGGGGCTGTATCATTACGGCGCACGCTACCTTGACCCGAAGTATAGTAGGTGGCTGTCGGGAGACCCGGCGTTAAATGATTATATACCAAAAGCACCGATAGATGATGAGGCTAAAAAGCATAACGAGAACTTACCCGGAATGGGTGGCATATACAACACTGTAAACTTGCATGTGTATCATTATGCGGGAAATAATCCGGTGAAGTATATTGACCCGGATGGGAGAAGTGATGAATATACAATTGATGGAGATTATATTGGTCACATAAATGATAATATTGATGGTATTCATGTAGTTGAATTTACATATGTAGGTTCAGCAACATCAAGAAAGGATTCTCATGGATATCTAAAAAATCAAGATGGCTCAATTATGAGTGCTTCTGATTTCAATAATATTGTTGCTCTTATTTTTTCTGAAGCTAAATTAGCTAATGGAGTTAATGAGGCTAAGGGGATGGGTGAAGTTATTAAAAATAGGATGAATGAAACATGATTGTCATCAGAGGGAGTTTTAAATCATCCATTAGCAGGATTTGATGGGCTTAATACTCGTCGTTTTTTTATGGGGTTAGATGCCTTAAAATCGCAGCAAAAAGGTGCTGGCCTTCCGCAAATGGGTCTTGGTGAAGATAGAGCTCTGGCTAATGCAATAGCAGGGGCTATATATGGTTTGAGTGGCAATAATTTTATGACAGATGGAGCTATGTTTTGGAGTCATAAAATATCCATATCAGATCCATTTATAAAAACCATTTCGATAGGAACAGCTGATTTTTTTAAATTAAGCAATGAATGGATCCAAAAGCAAGGAGGTCGTCAATGGCCCTAAAACAAAAATCTCTTATTTTTTTGTTGTTTTTATATATTATATCTATAGTTTATGGTGAGTCTTTTCGAATTATTGAAAAGAAAGATGACTGGATTATTAGTATAAGTGAAGAATGTGAAAACTTATATACTATTGAAGTTGTGAATATAAGAAAGAAACAAAATATAAAGATAGGAAAAAAGATAAGTCAGCCTGAGCCAAGAATGTACTGGCTGAATAATGATTTATTAAGAATTGATTTTGGTAGTGTTTTTGCACCCGACATTTCATCATACTTTTTTTCAATTAAACGTGAAAGAATCTCAGAGGAATTATTTTTTGCAACTAACTTTATAGACTTGAAGAATGAGTTGGTTTTGTGTGCAGATTTAAATATTTCGGTAGTAGACATATTTAATCCTGATAAAAGTTATGTGCTTATTTTACCGGATGATATGTTCCATGCTGCATGCTATTGGTTTTGCATAGGAAAAAATACTAAATTTGATAACGGTTTTCTATTTTTGGAATACTTAGTTGAAAATTCTTCAATGGAAACATATAGAATAAAAAAATATAAAATTCCAATTTTACCTAAAGAACAAAAAAAGCTCCTTGAAGAGAAGAAGATAGAGGGGGATACATTTTATTCTTTTACTAAAGAACTAACAGGGAAAGATGTTAACAAAGTTATTCAAGCTATTGAGGAGTATTGGAGTTCTGGAAAGTATAACGAGCTTATTGAATATCTTAAATCTTTTCTAATGACTAATGTGATGATGGGTTTTGTGTTGATACTTGCTCTATTTATCTCGTTTATTGCATAATTTAAAATAAATAATTTTGAGGTGCTATTAGTATAAATAAATATGGGAAAAATTAACAATATCAAATTAAATCATTATTTGTATTTACAATCCAACTATCTCATTCGGACAGCAATTGAAGCGGTACATGCAGTGAGGCAAAGTCGAACTTCCAGCCCAATCTTTTTGCGGTTTGTGTAACTAAAAAGCAAGCTCTGACCGGAGGGAAGAGTCTTGCCTATGAAGACAAATGCAGCAAAAAGATTGAAGCGGTATTGGGGCAGCAAGCCTATAGGCGCAGCTTTGAAGCAAGCGCGGTGCCGATACTTGTTTACTTTTATATTTTGTACAATAATAAAAGCTATAAGAAAGCTTCTGGATTCTTAAGGGCAAGATGCTTGCACCGGCCATTAAGCAGCAATTTTGAAGATAGGAGTGGCAGACAGTGTGAGCATATAAAGTACATACCTTACGGGGAACTATGGACTTATAAGTCAAAAACAGCAAAGCTGTTTTTGACGATGTATAATAATTTCCTTGCAAAGCAGCCCGAAGGGCTGATAGAAGAGGCTACACCGGGAATGGATAAGTTACCGTTCAGGTTTACAGGTAAGGAGCTTGATGAAGATACGGGGCTGTATTATTATGGAGCTAGGTACCTTGACCCGAAGTATTCGAGATGGTTATCAGGTGGCCCTGCACTTAATGAGTATATACCGCAAGCGCCGGTAAATGACGAAGCGAAGAAGCACAATGAAAACTTACCCGGAATAGGATGCGTGTTTAATGTTGTAAACTTGCATGTTTATCATTATGCGGGGAATAATCCTATAAAGTATGCGGACCCGGATGGAGAAAGTTCATAGTGCCGCTGTCCAAATATTATTTGATGCTTTTTTTGGTAAAGGAAAGACACAGGACTATTCAAAAAGTATGAATTTTCTTATGAGCTTTTTAAATTCTCCTAAGATGAATTCAGAAATTAATAAGTTATTGGATGATTTTAAAACTTTAGGAGTAGAACAGAAAACTTATTATGACGATATCCATTTTTATGAAGGATTTCAAGATAGTGATTTAAGATTGGCTGTAGGTAAAGCTAAGTACGAAATTACTATACGGTCAGATAAGGTGGAAAAAAAGACTTTTTTTGAAACGAAGGAAGTTACGGTATATACAATCTTAGTCAAAATAATGGATAAGTATAATTTTGATGAAAAACGTTCAGATGGTTCTATTACTAGTATGTTAAATAACTGGGGATATGATAGAGAAAAAGAAGGTTCTATAACCCCATTTTATTGGACGTTTTCATATGTAATACAAAAGATAGAATAAGGAAGTCGTAATGAGAAGAAAAATTTTATTAGTATTTTTTTTGGCTCTGCTAACTTCATGTCCGGGATTATTGGACTGGTCGTATGTATTGGTTAATGGGTATGAGGTGTGGCATATTAATAGCGATGATATACATATAGGTTTTACAGAAGATGGTTCGACCTTAAAAACATATTTAGACGATAAATTGATAGGTGTTCCGCCTTATGTTACAGCTGTATGGCATGATGACAGATATATTATTGCTCGTCATATTTCCCATGATGATGTAGCTGATTATAAAGAGGGAAAGACTGTAATGGAAGATTATTATTTAGTTGATTCTAAGGAAAAGAAAAGTTTTGGGCCTTATAAAGATATCAACGAACTTTTCATCGAAACAAATATACCTGTGGTAAAAGATATAACATGGGTTTTGAGTTCGGAAATGTATAAATTTCAAAAGAATTATTAATGATGAAGCTATTGAAATAATAAAATTATGAAAACAAAACTTAGCATTTATTCACAACTTAACTATCTCACTCCACAGACAGCGATTGAAGCAAAAATCCTTTTTGCGGTGTGTATAAGCAAAAAGCAAGCTCTGACCGGAGGAAAGAGCCTTGCCTGTGAAGACAAGTGCAGCAAAAAGATTGGAGCGGTATCGCTGTAGCGTCGAAATAAGCGCAGTGCCGATACTTGTGTACTTTTATATTTTATGTAATAATAAAAGCTATAAGAACGCTTCGGGATTCTTAAGGGCAAGGGGGTTGCACCGGCTTTAAAGCAGCAGTTTTGAAGATAGGAGAGGCTATAGCGGAGGGAGAGAGCTACCGGTGCAGCTTTAAGGTAACTTTTATCTGACAAAAGTTTCTTCTCTCTTCTAAAGACGGTGCCGATAGATGATGAAGCGAAGAAGCACAATGAGAACCTGCCTGGTATGGGCGGTGTGTTTAACGTTGTAAACTTACATGTTTATCATTATGCGGGAAATAATCCGGTGAAATATATTGATCCGGATGGGAGAACCGATAGATATATGGATGATGGAGTATTTATTGCACATATTGATGACGGCATAGATGGAGTTGAAATTTTTACATATAAATATGATAATAATAAAGAATTACAATCTTTAGGTTATTTGACAAATCCTGACGGTTCTTATATTAGTTCAAAGCACTTTGATGAACTTGTTTCTGCAATTTATAGTGAAGCAAAAGGAAATGATGATAAGGAAAATAGGGGGATGGGAGAGGTTATTTTTAATCGCATGAATGAACAACAACTACCTTTGCATGATACATTATATCATAAATATTCTGGGATTGATGGAATGAAAAAGCCTAAATTTTTTACAGGATTAGCAGCAATGGAAAAATTAAAAAAGGCGGGTATTTTAAATATTAACGGATATGGAGAAAATGAGTCATTTATAAATTCTATTATTGGAGCAATTCATGGAATGCGTGGATATTCATTTATAACTAACAAAGCTGGCTTTTACTGGTCTCATGGTATTAATAGAAAAGGACTATTTAATAAATTAATGACCGTTAATGGTTGTGATTTTTTTAATTTAACAAAGTCAGGTTGGAATTTAAATAAGAGATATTGGCCGTGAAAAAATCGATATGTATATTTTTATTTTTAACTATTACTCATTTATTTACCGGTGCGGAAGAAAAATTTGTAGGAAAACAAGTGTTTTTTGCTCAAACAATGGGTGATTTTAATGCAGTTATATATATAACGCATAGTATTGATAATTATTATGAAAAGAGATATCAATTTGAAGTTACTAATTTAAAAACCAATAATAAATATTCGACATCATGGCATATAAGTCTTCCTCCTCCGTCTTTTGAGTGGATATCGGATAAGTGGTGCCGATATGATTTCGGCAGTTCAATGGGGCCTGATATAAGAACTTATTTTTTTTCGGTAGATAAGGAAAAACTCTCACAGGAATTCTTTTTGGCTGCTTTTGCCGATGTAGAAAATGAACTTGTATTAACTGCCGATACCTTGATAGAATTGCATTCGATATTTGGAAATAAAAAGATTAGAATTCCTGAGCCGCAAGATATGTATAGAGCCGTCTGCAAATATTTTGTTATCGGTAATAATTCCTTTATTAAAGGAAATTTTTTGTATTTGGAATATTATACGGAAGAAGGAAAATTAAAAAAAACAACTGTAAAAAAAGTATCGATTAAAAAAATCCTGAATAACTTTTGATTATATAGGAGCATAATACTTTGGATAGTTGATGAAAAACAATTATAGTAATATACCACATGCTTATCTCACTTCCCGGACAGCGATTGAAGCAGTACATGCAGTGAGGCCAAGCGAACTTTCAGGCAAATCCTTTTTGCAGTGTGTTTAAGCAAATGCGGTTTTTGGAGCGGCAGCGTAAATGCTTGCATAAAAACATCGCCTGAAAAGACCCGAGCAGCAAAAAGATTACAAGCGATATCGGTTCAGCAAGCCGATAGGCGCAGCATCGAAGCAAGCGCGGTGTCGATACTTGTGTACTTTTATATTTTATGCAATAATAAAAGCTATAAGAACGCTTCGGGATTCTTAAGGTCTGATAGAGGAAACTGCACCGGGGATTGATAAGTTACCGTTCAGGTTTACAGGGAAAGAGCTTGACGAAGAGACGGGACTTTACTACTATGGAGTTAGATATTTAAACTCAAAATATTCTAGGTGGTTGAGCGTGGAGCCTTCAGTGTAAAGGCTATTTACCTGAAGGAGTAAAAGATGGAGTAGTTGTAGATAGCAAAGCAATTGTACGCATAGATATATTTAGAATAGATAAAAAACCTATTGCGGTTTTACCTGACTAATATAATATGGAGGAAATATATGAAAAGAATTATTTTATTAGCCATAGCTGTCATTTTATTTTCCTGTTCAAAAGATAAAAATGAACAAATTATTAATGTAGAAAATATAGAAGATAATACCGTTTTTTACTCGAGGGGACTTTTATTTAATTGGGAATTAATCGAAAATAAAGGTTTTATGCCGTCATCGATATTGTATTTAATTCCAAAATTAAAATATAACACATTGGCTATTTGGGAAATTAATATGGATGAAAAAAATAAAGAAAATATTATAGATGCGTTTCCATATAATAAAGAACAATTTATTGTTTTATATAAATATGACGAGGACGGTAAAGTATTGTGTAGAGTAGAAAGTACACCGTATGAAGATTTACTTATAGAATCATTATATAAATATGATAAATATGGAAGAAAGATAGAAGTTCATGATAGAAACTTTAGAAAGCAATTAAAATCTCATGTTGATATAATGACATACGATGATATAAATAATAGTGTGGAAGAAGAATCATCGTTTAAATTATCGCATATAATTGAATACTCTCCTGTTAATAAAGATTTTGATGTGCTGGAATATCATATTATGACGGCCGATGAAAAACGCTTAATTGCATCTTATAAAGAAGGGAAGACAGAGGATTATTTTTTTTAATAATTATAAAAAAGTGTGGTTAAATGACGATAAGACAATAAAAAAACTTCAAGAAGATTATAGTGATAAAATATGGACGTTTTTTTATAATGAAGACGGCACAATGAAAGAAATAATAAACTCAAGAGAAAATTCACTCGAATATCCATGGAAAAAGTTTTACGATGCAAAATATTTTGACGGTAAGTTGTTAATGAGTAAATATTACGATGCCTATACTAAGAAGGTAATTAAATATGTATATACAAAACATGATTTATTTGGAAATTGGCTTGAAGCTGAAATATACAAAAATGAAAGCGGGAAATTATCTTCTAAAATTATTCGCTATATTACATATTATTAATGCTAATAAAAATAATGCATGGTTTAAAGTATAAATTGTAAAATAAAGTGTCGGTATAAATAAAATAAAAAAAAGATATCAAGCAATTAATAACATCGGTGTAGAGTATCTGGGGTGGAATAAATTATCGAAGATGGAATTTTGGAGCATGGAAAAAATGAAAAAAAATTGTGTTATTATTTGTGGTTGTACTCAGTTTTAGTTCTTGTACCGAAAGGTATCATATACTATATGATGCAATACATTATGATTTTAAATCTATTAAATCATATGAGGAATTATATCAACTATATGAAAAATGGGGCTTCTGGGAGGCAGGCACTTATTATTTACAAAACTTTGTATTTATTCACAGGCAAACTATCTTTTCCGGACAGGTATTGTAATGGAGCAAAAGCGAAGTCCTGAAAAGCACTGTACCGATACTTGTGTATTTTTATATTTTATGCAATAATAAAAGCTATGAGAACGCTTCTGGATTCTTAAAGGTAAGGTACTTGCGCCGGCCCTTAAGCGGCAATTTTGAAGATAGGAGAGGTTATACCGGAGGGAAGGAACTGCCGGTGCAGCTTTAAGGCAACTTTTATCCGACAAAACTATCTTTCCTATACTAATAGACTTTAATAACTTCTTTACGATACATATCCTTATATACGATAAAGATAATCCGCAAGGGTTAATTATTAATCTATTGCAAGATGCTGTGAATTTAGGAGAATAATTATGAAAACTGTATATCGGAAATCATTTGTACTTCGATGTTTCTTTTTTTTAACATTTATTTTTTTTCTTTATGTTACAATTATTACAATTTTATCTCAAAAAGATATAGGTATGCCTATATGGATAACTATGATAACGATTATATCTATTAATGCATGGGCTTTGGCAGATTATGTATTTTCAAAGATAGAATTTCAACAGGATGTATTTACATATAAAAGAGTATTTACTAAAGTTGTTATTCGAAAAAATGAAGTAGATTTTAAACGAAGCCTTTGTGAGACAGATATAATAAAAAACAAATATATTATTTATAAAAAAATGGAGATAAAATAAGACTGAAAGTAGATTTTGGTGCATTTTCGATGAAAATGAGAATGAATTTGATAGCAGAACTTTTGATTTTTTTTAGGAAAGAGATATAGTAATGAATAAATATTGGAAAAGCGGCTGTAGTAAAGCCATTAACTTTTATATACAACAGTATCTTTATATGTGTAAGAAAAAGTTAGTAATATTGGTAAAAAAAATACAGGCGGAACAAAACAGGCAGGAGTATGGATTGGGGTTAAACTTAAAAATGCGTGGAATAGTATTTTTGATAAATTATTTTTTTTATTATCTATTTTCGTTTTAGTGAGGTAATATGTAATAAAAGATATTTTTTTGATTATAAAGTCGATAAAAATATCGGAAAGCTATCTACATATATAGCCAATAAAAATATGAGCCTTGATGATTTTATTAATAAATATTTGATAAAAAATGATGATAACGGTTTTTCAAGCATTTTGACTGTAAGAAAGCATTGAGATTATTAAGGATAAGGTTCCTGTACCGCTCTTTAAAAATCACTATGCAAATAACTACAATGTTTCAGAGTATGATATTAAAAATATTTTAGGGGTATATATGGAAAAGAACCGAAAAGGATTTCTGTTTTGGGTAGAAACCGAATTTTCTTGGGGACCCGGTATTACAGATACATTTAGAATTCCTATTCAAATTGATGTTTATGATGACGAATATTTATATGTACTGGATATGATTGATAAGTACAAAGTATTTGAAATGGAACGGTAACGGTTTTTAAAAATAGATATGTCTGATGAAAGAAAAATTCTGCTACTACCACAGTGCCCATTTAGGAACTGCACGGTTCGCAGGTCTGATAGAAGAGACTGCACCGGGGATAGACAATCTACCGTTCAGGTTTACGGGGAAAGAGCTTGATGAAACAAACATGGTCGTGGATTGGAGAGAAAGTTAAAAATGCTTTGGATAATATTTTTAATATTAAAGCAAAAGATAGGAGACGAGAGCAATAAGATAAGTCTACGAAAGAAAAAGGTGCTCCTGATAGGACAAAGAAGGAATTAAATGAAAATTGAGAAGTCTGATAGTAGATTACTTGGGTGTAATCATGAACAAATTGAATTAATGCAAAAAGCTATTGATGCGGATGAGAATAATGACTTATCTAAAGCTATTATTCTATTAAAGAAAGTAATAGCTATTCGTCCTTCAGTCCCTTATGCTTTTGGATTATTAGCTTCGATATACATAGATGAAGCAAAACTTCTGGATAAAAAATTTAATTATGAAGAAAAAAATAAATGTTATATTAGGAGACGCCGTAAATTATATAGAACTGCTATATTTCTATTGGAAAAAGCATTAGATTTAAAACCGGATTGGATGGGCGCTGTCTTAGTGTCAGCACGTGCCTGTGAACAATTAGGGTTTTTAAATAGAGCGTTGCGGTATTATGGTTTATATTTAGCTGCTAATCCAAAAAGAGCCGATATATATTATGATGTTGGATTGATTTATGAATATAGAAAAAATTATCATACTGCTAAAGTTTTATATAAAAAAGCTTTATTGTTTGATAATGAAAATGAAGTTTACAGAAAACGATTAAAAAAAATGGAGGTTCTGTCAGAGCGTGACACATGTAAAAACCAAAAAAAATAACGAGGAGAAAAAGGTAAAGCACTACTACCGCCAATCAGCCCATTTAGGAAGCGCACAAATTAAAAACATTCGTAATTTTTATGATAGAAAAAGTATATACATAAGTTCAGAAATTAATTATGAGGAAATGTTTTTATTGCCGGGAGGAGCAAGTTCAAAATGAGATTAAATTCAGTATTCTTTTTAACCTGTTTTTTAATTTTATCATGTTCTGCTGAAAATCATAACAATGGTATTCCAGAAAAATGTTTTGATTTTTCAAATGAAAAAGATAGAACATACATTGAGGATGAAGGTAATTTTTGGGAATTATACAAAATAGAAAATTTAAAACAACATTCTGTTTATGTATTTGAAAATATCGTTAACTTTAATTTTTATTTTTCAAAAGATGTAAGTGTGAGCAGTATTAAAAATACACAAACATATTTTTCTCATGTTATAACTAAAACATCAAAGAAATATCCTTCCGCTTATGAAGATATTGATAAGTTTATTAAAAACGATACTATTGTTAAGCTGCGTATTTTTATAAATGACAAGCTCTTATTATATACTTCTTTTGACTTTAAAATAAATGAATTCGACTATTATGAAAATATTGATATTGATATAGATAGAACTATAGGAAATGTTGATGTAGAAAATTTTGTAAAAGATTTAAAATCTCTAAACAAGAATATTGAAAGTGTGAAAATATTTAAATCTTTGAAAGGGCCTGTTGTTTGTATTGTGATAGATACAAAATCTAAAATTGATAAAATTCAAGAAGCCGAAATTTGTAAATATGTGGAGAGTAAAATAGCTTCTGAGCTTGAAAAGATATCAAAGGATTTATATGGCATGAATATGGATGCCTTAGGGCTGTATTTGGAAATCAAATTCGGTAATATGAAAACTTTTAAGGGTATTTACCTTAACGGAGATAAAAAAATATGGACTGATATTGATTGGAATAATTTTGATTTTTTTAATTTAGAAGGTGAAATATGAAAAAAATTGGAATATGTATTGTAATATTTACTATAATATTTGTAGTTTTTGCTAAAACAGATAAGTATTATACCAGCGGAAAATTAATTTTTAATACAACAGATATTATTAATGGTAATTATTATTTAACTACTAAAAAAGATATGAAAGATGTTCAGGGACCAGCTTTACAGTGGTATTATACAAATTTTATAGTTTCTATTTTACTGATATTATGGATTTTAACGATGCTGTTGTTCTTATATGTGATGGGGAGCCATGTATTGCCTTATTTCTGGTATAAAAATATAATCATATATTTGATGAACTGTGATTTTTATTCGTTGTTAGAATAAATAGTTTGGAGTATGAAACCAAAACTTTACATTTATTCACATTCTAATTATCTCATTCGGACAGCGATTGAATTTGATAATCAGTTTTGCATACGCAAAATTTATACGTTTAAAACCGCCTCCATCTATGGCGGGGGAGAGAGAAAAATTACCCGCAGGCGTAGCGGGTATACGTCGAGGACGCTTTTTTGCCGTGCGACGCAAGGAAATGCCCGCCGTTTCAAAAGAGCTTGACGAAGAGACAGACCTGTACTATTATGGAGCTGGATACTCAGACTCGAAGTATTCAAGGTTACCATTATAAATATTGATAGGATTGATTATTTCAAATTTCAACCAAAGGGAATTCAAGAATGAAAAAAAATATTGTAAGTTTTTTCTTTATAATCATTACTGTTTTTTTTATACATTGTGAAGAATTATCATATAAAGAAAATGCTTCCTATTATAATGTATCGCAAGATGATATAAAAAAAATTTTAGGTGTATACATAAATTCTGAAATATATGATTATACTAAAAGCACTGGGGATATGATATGGAGTGAAGATACATTTTCATGGGGAAAAGGAATTAATAATAATTTTTCATTTACTGAAATAGATAATAAACCTATCGGGAAAAAATCAAGAAAAATTTATGTATGGTCGTATGATATTGGGATTATTTGTACAATAGAAAAAATAAAAAAAGAAAGCATTACCTCATATTATTTATATGGTTCTTATCGTATCGGACAAACTGATGAAGCCATAACTATTCAAATAGTATTTAAAGATGATAGCATGGTTGTAATGGAGTATAATAGCTCTCATATTAAAGAAAAATTCTTATTAATTAAAGTTGCAGGCATATTTATTCCTTATAAGCCCTTGCCCGGAAAGTATGTTGTAGGACGAAATCCGTATTCAAAGCAATCACGCGCTTATAATTCATGGGAAGAATTAGACCAAGGGGAAAAAACATTGAGAAAAAATATAAAACCTAAGGTAAAATAATAAAAAACATGAAAACAAAACTTTGCATTTATTCACCGCCTAACTATCTTCCATTATAGTAGTATTTATGACGGTAATTTTTTTGATTTATTGGTTTTAGAGAATAGTATAAATTTATTGGAGGTTTAATCTGCTCAATAAGTTTATTGCCGTTTCTCATTGCATTACGAAACGACGAAAATTCATCAATGCTTGATTTTTGATAAAATTTGCGCTTGATGAATTTATAGGGAGGCTTAAATTAAGCTCCTGAAATAGCGTCGCTTAATTTAAACTCGTGAGTTTGCTTTGCAAACTCCTTATTGTATGCCGTTTCTCATTTTATTGCGAAACTGCGAAAATTCATCAATGCTTGATTTTTGAAAATGTCTTGCGCTTGATGAATTTATAGGGAGGATTTTCAAACCGGGCCGGAAATGTCCCGACTTAAGTGAGTTTTTTATAGATGTACAAACAGATAAAAAAGATTTTCCGCTTCCGTGATATCTTTACCGACAATAATTTTCTCTAAATTTTCTTTTACTTCCTGTTTCGTTTCGGCGGCGGTAACCTCATCGTAGAATTCTTTTTCCGCTTTTAAATAAAGAGCGTCCGCATTATCGCCGATTATTGAGCTTTTGGTTAATACGGTATTGACATTTCCCGCATTTTCGCCGATAATATTACTGGAAGGGTTGAGCTTGGAGAATGCCCTTAAGGGGAATGATACCCCGGTAGTTGCGCTCCATTCATCAGCCCTTTTATCGTCTACATACAACAAGTTTCCGCTATCTATCCAACCTTGTAAAACATTCCAACCGCTTTTTGCCGTTATATCTCTTTCGTAAACACTGCGTATTGAATTAACTATTGCGTGGTCTGTTTCGTAATTCATTTCAAGAGCAGCAAGAACCGGCTTACCGTTTACAAAGTGTTCGGTAAATATTAAACGGCTGTTAGACTGCTCTTTATTTTGCGACTTAAATACCGCTACGGGGTTAAGCAATTGTTCAGGTAAGCTGCTTAATATATCCTGTGTTATATCCTTATGTTTATCGGTTATATGTTTAAGCGTTGCCCCGGATACGGTTATAGGTTTATCTTCAAAACCTGCCGCCCGCAATATTGTAGGAGTTGTTTTACAGACCGTTACCGTTTCATTGCTTTTCATTTCACCTGCAAAATAGCGGTTAATATCTTTGCGGTACTGTGCGGCAGCTTCTTTAAAGGCTTTTTCTTCTTCCGTAAGCGGTGCGGTTTGAAAAAGAATACTGTAATTATCGGGGTCGAAACTTCCCGTATTATCCGTTGCCGATTTTATTTGATTGCCGCCTTTTACTACGTATGTATGCCCTACGTCTATCATTCTTATACAGCCGTAGCTTATATTCGGTAATATATCGTTTTGGTACTTTTGATAAAGCTCATTTGTCCTGTATGTTTTATTGCTGCCTCGCCCGAAATCGAACCCGTAATCATTCATAAGTTCGCAAAACTCTTTTGAAGTGCAGCGGGCTCCTAGAGGCAATAAATCGATAATCTTATTTGTCTTTAAAAATACCGCTTTTACGTCTCCGTAATTGCCGGTTTCTCTGTTAAAAGCGTAATCACGTGCCGCAGTTTCAACGGTTGTAAACCAGTGCCCTAAATTTCCGCCGTAAAAACTGTGGCCCTGCTCAAACACGTCTCCTAAAATTTCAGGGGAGCCGTGATACACTACTAACGGCTCGCCGTTATCGTCCAATACTTTATTTTCACTGTCGCTTTCCCAATCTCCGAACCACTTTTTAAAACTGTCCGTTCTAACCTGTAGCCATTGTTTTTCATTTAAATTGCTGTTGCTTCCGTCCGGAGCTTTTAACCATTGTTCCGTCCCTTCATATTTTTTACGTACATCTTCAATTTCGTTTAATTCTTCTTTTGTAACTTCCGTTTGAAAAAGAATATCGCCGCTGTCTTTTTTATCCGCTTCCGCCTGTTTTATGCTTTCTTCATTCGCAAGGCGGGCGGCTTCGGCTGCCTTATCGTACGCCTCATCTATTTTGCTTTTTTGCTGTTTTTCGCTATTGACGGTTTCGGCATTTTCGGATATATTTGTATTAGAGCCGTGCAATAATGGAGCGTTCACTTCTTTTGAACTGGCGCGAGTCCTGAGTGCGGCTTCTTTTTTTATCCGGTCTATTAAAATATCTTCAAGTGTTACATCGTCTAAATAATAATGATATGCTTTGTTATCGGTATCTTGTACCTCCTTAACCGTAAGATGAGCCTTATATGTTTTATCGTTTACGTTTAAGCCCGTTTCAAAATATTTTATGCTTTCAATATAGGGTAAGTGTGCGTTACCGCATAAGGTAAGTGTGCGTTACCGCATAGGGTAAGTGTGCGTTACCGCATAAGGTAAGTGCACGTTACCGCATAAGGGCAGGAGGTCTATGCACATAATGATTGATTATACTTTGACGGACAAACCGGAACGATAAAGCGTTTTTTTGCCTTTTTTGAGTTTGAAACATTCATATCGAAATATGTAAAGTTCTCATATCCGTATTTGTTTAAGTATTTTTTAAGTGCAGCTTAAAATGAGCCGGCTGTAAAAAATTTCTTTACGGAATTGAAGAATTGAATGCGGTGCGGTAAGACACTGCTTAAATTTTTATTTTCGGTATTTTAAACTTTTAAATATAAAAACCGCTTAGTTAAAAGGCCGTTTTTGTAATTTCCGCCGCAAGCGTATTACCCCAAAAAAATCCCTTATCGGTAAATTTAAAATTACAGGAATTTTCGGCTTGGACTATTAGATTTTCTTTTTTAAGGTTTTCCAAAACGGGAAGAATTTTTTGAAGTTTTTTTTCTTTTAAAAGGGATAAATCTATGATTCCTTCTTGAAGCTGTCCGGAAAAATATTTTACGGGTTTATATGATTTTCTTAAATTCATTCCGATAACTTTGTGAAAGTTATTTACGTTTTTTGCATAACTTAATTTTTCGATAGGATTCATAAAGGCCGCGGAATTTACAAACCCGCCGGCTCCCGCTCCTACAGGAAAAATATCTCCGCCCGAATGAGAAGTCCTTATGTATTCATAATTATCGCGGCCGGGTTTTACAAGTTTTGTTATTTCCAAAAAGTCATAACCTGCATTTCGGGATTCGTTTAATACGGTAGTAAAAAAAAGAGCGTCCCGCTTTAGTGTTTTTTCTGTAAACTCTTTTTTGTCCATATTTTTACCGATTCCGGACTTACCCATTATTATCAGAGAATAAAATGAAAAGCCTGCGATATCTAAGGCAAAGGCCTTTTTTAAATCGCTTTTAAGTATTTCTTCAGTTTCTTCAGGGTAATTATAAATAATATCAATATTTACATTTTTAAAACCTGCGTTAAAGGCGGCCTGTATTCTTTCCTCCGCAGCTTCTCCCGTTCCTATTCTGCCTAATGTTTTTCTTCCTTCATTATTAAAAGTTTGAATACCTATACTCAAACGGTTCAGTCCGTTTTCAAAAAGAGTTTTCAGTTTTGAATCATCAAGTTCCGAAACTGTAGTTTCCATAGAAATTTCAGCATTTTTTGCAAGATGAAAATTTTTATTTATTGCCCGTAAAATTTCCGCAAGTTGATTTTCGGGCAGGGCGGTAGGTGTACCGCCGCCGAAATAAACCGAATTTATTTCCGAAGTATTAACGTATTCCGTTTTGCCGTAGTTTTTTATTTGCTCTATTACGATAGACGAATAATCTTCAGGTACGGGATTTATAGTGCGCCGCATATTGCAAAAACTGCAAATCTTTTTACAATACGGCACATGAATATAAACCGATTTTTTCCCGCTTTCGGTATTCGGAGAGGACAGGGCTTTTTCCATAGTGGTAATTCCCTTTGCATATTTTGCAAATGCCATTCCCGCCTCGTGATGCGATTTTTTTCTTTCTTTATATGAACAATTCAAAATTTCTTCAACTTGCATACTCATCTCCATATTTTTATTTTGGAGCTTTTAAAGATGTATTTTAAATTTTTATATGCAGCTAACCTTGCATACTTATTGCATAAATTCTTTAAAAGCGTCTTCAGCTTTTTTTAAATCTTCTTCGTCAGGATGTTTTGCAGCTTCTTCATGCCTCTTTCTTCTTTCTTCGTCCATGTAATGGGGGTGGCCTTTCGGAAACGACATAAACATTTGCGTAAGGGCAGGGTCTATTTTCCCTTGGCAGCAAAAACCTCGTAAAACCGTATTACCGTTTTCCGTTAACAGTTTTTCAATATTTTTATGACATTCTTTTGCATGCTCGGAATTCGTGTATGCTCCGAGGGTGAAAAAGTAGCCCGTTTTTTTATTGCGAATTGTTTTGATAAATTCCAAAGCTTCTTTATTCGGCAAGGCTTTATCAATCCAAAAACCTACTACTATCGAGTCGTAGATGTCTGCATTTTTAACTTGCGTAACTTCAAAAAAATCGGTTCCCTCAGGAAGAGATTTTAAAATCGCTTCCGCAACTTTTTTTGTGTTTCCCGTTTTGCTTGAATAAGCTAATAATGTTTTCATAATTTTTTTTCTCCTTAGACTGTTTTATAATTTATGCCGATTTCCTTTTGGGTAATATTATAGGAAACCCCATTTCTTCATCATATATTATTTTGCAATTTATGTCATATATTTCTTTAATTAAATTTTCGGTAAAAATTTCTTTAGGCGTACCTTTTTTAAAAAGCAATCCGTCTTTTAAAACCAAAACCGAATCGCTGTATTGCGCCGCTTGATTTAAGTCGTGCAGAACCATAATTATTGAAAGATTTATAGCTTTATTTAATCCGTAAATCAGTTCCAAAAGTTCAAACTGGTATCCTATATCCAAGTAAGTGGTAGGCTCGTCAAGGAGTAAGACTTTAGGTTGTTGTGCAAGGGCCATTGCAAGCCAAACTCTTTGTCTTTCTCCGCCTGAAAGTTCACACACCTTTTTTATCGGTAAGTTCGGTTAAACGGGTTTGAGTTAAAACTTCGTTTAATATTTTTTCATCATCTTTTTTTAAAGGTTCATACCATTTTTTATGCGGTGCTCTTCCGAAAAGCACAAGTCTTTTTACGGTTACGTCTTCCGGCGCAATATTATATTGCAGTAAGATGGAAAGGCGGCAGGCAAATTCTTTTTTTGAAAGCGAAGCTATATCCGTATCGAAAAGGGAAATCTTTCCGTTTGCAGTTTTTAAAAGACGGGCAAAACTTCTTAAAAGCGTCGATTTTCCCGAGCCGTTAGGCCCTATTATCGAAATAATTTTACCCGCTTCAAAGCTGCTTGAAAAATTTTTTATAATTTCTTTTTTGTCGTACCGCAAGTAAATATTTTTTGCGGATAATGCAGATATCATATTTACCTCTAATATTTTTTACTTGAGTTCCGTAATAAGTACAGGAAAAAAGGAGAGCCCAATACCGCCATTACAATTCCTACGGGTAATTCAATCGGAGCGGCTATTGTGCGTGCAAAGGTATCGGCGCCCAAAAGTAAAACCGCTCCTGCAAACATAGAAAACGGTAATAGACTTTTATAATCGGAGCCTACAAGCATTCTAAGTATGTGCGGAATTACAAGTCCTACAAACCCGATAATACCTACCGTCGATGTGGATACTCCGGCTAAAAAGGCCGCTATGACCGAAAGAAAAAATCTTGAACGGTTTACGTTCGAGCCGAGGCTTGCAGCTTTTTCATCTCCCAAAAGTAAAATATTTGCGGGACGTATGCAAAATAATGCGAGTATTAAAGCCGGAATGCTGTAAATTAAAAGCACCTTCAAATGCGGCCAGCTTTTTGAAGCAAGGCTTCCGTTAAGCCACATTAAGGCTCCTTGAAGTCTGTCGCTGAATAGTATAGAAATTAGACCTGCAAGGCTTCCCAAAAGGGCATTTACGGCTACGCCCGCCAAAATAATGCGAACGGGAGTAAATCCGTCCTTCCATGCCAATATGTAAATTAAAAAAGCTGCAAACATACTTCCGCAAAAAGCCGCGGGCGGTACTAAATAGGCGTAGCGGGGCAGGGCCAGCATAAGAACAATACCGCTCACGCTTGCGCCTGCGGAAACGCCTATAATTCCAGGGTCCGCAAGAGGATTTTGCATTACGGCCTGCAATAAGGCTCCTGAAACCGCAAGATTCATTCCTACGATTAAAGCTGTAAAAATACGAGGTAAACGTAAATCGAAAATAATATCGGTTACAAGACTTTCGCCTCTTCCTATTAAGGCTTCCGTTATTTGCCTAAAAGAAAATTTTATAGACCCGAAAGCAACGGACGAAAAGAATAAAAGCGCCAAAATCAATGTTAAAACCGTAAATACGAATATTTTTTTCATCCGTTATACTCTTTAAAAAGTTTTTAAGAAAAATTTATTTTCCGTAAATCATATTTTCCAACATATCTAAGGCTTCCTTTATATGAATATTTCCGGAAACTGCAAAATAGGTATTATCCAAATCGTAAACTTTTCCGTTTTTTACGGCAGCGAGTTTTGACCAAAATTCGTTTTCAAATTCTTTTTTAAACATTTTTGAAGACTCTTCAGGTTTTACATGAGTTAAGCGTAAAATAACATCGGGATTTTCAGCTTTTATAAGTTCCAAATTCATAGGAGCATACGGACCTTTTATCTTTGTATCGGTCCAAATATTTTTGCCTCCTATTACTTTTACCAAACTTCCGGTAAATGAATTTTCTCCGGCAATTGACATTGAGCTTGGCGTTCCGAATATAATTAAAACCTTGGGAGATTTTTTTTGATTTTTATTTAACACTTCATCGATTTTCTTTTTTATAGAATCAACATATTCCGAAGCCTTTTTTTCTTTACCGTAAACCTTTCCCAAGTATTCCATAGCCTTTAAATAATTTGAATAAGTATCGGTTTTTAAAAAAACCGTTTCAATTCCCGCCGTTTTTACTTGAGGTTCAAGACTTGTTTTTAAACTGTTTACCGTTATAAAAAAATCAGGCTTTGCGGCCTTTAATCTTTCCATATCGGGTGTCATAGGCATTCCTATGCGCTGTTTGCTTTCGTATTTAGGATTGATAGGATTATTCGTATTGGGAATCGCAACTACATCTACTTCCAAATAATCAAGCATATCCAAAACCGCAAGCGTACCTGCAACCGTTCTTTTCGGCATTGAAGACGGCATCATATATTCTTCAGTCATTGTAGAAGCGGCGGCCTTTTTTTTCTTTGAAGCGGAACCTTGCGCATCGGCAACCAAATTATCATCTTTTCCGCCTGAAGCGAATAATGCGGCAGTCGAAAAAACCAAAATAAAAAATAATAATAATTTATTTTTCATATAAGACTCCTGTTTTAAGCGGTAAAACCCGCCGATTTTAAAGTTTGCCAACTATGACATTTTTTTTACTTTATGTCAATAGGTGTTAATTTTAAGACCGAACCCGTATCTTTACTTAAATGGGAAAAGTTAGTATACTCTGCTATGTATAACTTAACGGGATTTTAAATTATCGGTTTTAAATTCCGTTATTATTTGGGAGCGATTATGAATGTACCAGAGAGAATTGCCGCTTTAAGGCAAAAAATGGAAGCGCTTTCGTTAAGCGCTTATTTGGTTCCTTCTTCCGACCCGCATCAAAGCGAGTACTTGCCGGAAAATTACAAAACCCGAGCCTTTATTTCAGGGTTTACAGGTTCTGCGGGAACTGTAGTTGTAACGAAGGATAAGGCTATTTTATGGACTGACGGACGCTATTTTTTACAGGCGGAAAAACAGCTTGAAGGTTCCGGTGTGGAACTTTATAAAATGGCTGAACCTAATGTTCCTACGGTAAATGAATTTTTACGCTCCGTTTTAAAAGACGGAGAAAAGCTCGGAATGGACGGAAAGGTTATTGCTCTTAGAACTTACGAAGCAATGCAGGCGGAACTTGCGGGAATAGAGTTTGTTACTACCGTTGATTTAATCGGAGATATTTGGAGCGACAGACCTTCTCAAATTTTAAGCAAGGCATTTATTCAAGATGTAAAATATGCAGGCAAAAGCCCTAAAGAAAAGCTTGAGCAGCTGCGTAAGGAGCTTTGTTCAAAGAATTGCAGCTCTACAGTAATAGGAGCCTTGGAAGATGTCTGTTACTTATTCAATATACGCGGAAGCGATATTACCTGTAATCCGGTGGTTACCGCTTATGCAATCGTAGAAACGGAAAAAGCAACTCTTTTTATTTCGGAAAAGCAGCTTACCTCCGAAGTAAAAGATTTTTTAAGCTCACAGGGTGTACAAATAAAAGATTATGAAGCCGTGTTCGAAGAAGCTTCAAAGCTTGGCGGTACCGTTTATTTGGACCCTTCAAGGACTAACGTATTTCTTTTCGAAAAAATTAAGGCTAAAATTGAAAAGGGACTTAACATAACCTCAACTATGAAGGCCGTTAAAAACGAGATTGAGCTTAAAAATTTCGATAAGGCTATGGAAAAAGACGGCGCTGCAATGATAAAAATTTTAAAATGGGTTGAAGAAAATGCAGATAAAGGCGTTACCGAATGGGACGTAAGCGAACAGCTTTTAAAATTCCGTGCCGAAGGAGAGGGTTTTATCGAAGCCAGTTTTGAAACAATTTCAGGATACGGCCCTAACGGAGCGGTAATTCATTATTCTCCCGAAAAAAAAGACCTGTGCAGCCTTACAACCTAAGAGCTTCCTCCTTTTGGACAGCGGCGGACATTATTTTGACGGCACAACCGATATTACAAGAACAATACCTTTAGGCCCACTTACGGAAGAAGAAAAAGAAAACTATACCTTGGTTTTAAAAGCTCATATAAATTTGGCGCGGGCAAAATTTAAGGCTGGAACTACAGGCTTTGCTCTCGATACCCTTGCACGGGCTCCTCTTTGGGCTTTCGGAAAAGATTATAAACACGGTACGGGTCATGGAGTAGGCTTTGTTTTAAGCGTTCACGAAGGTCCTCAATCTATTTCCGGTAAATACATAGATGTTCCTATGCAATTGGGAATGGTTACTTCCAATGAACCGGGCTTATACATTGCAGGAAGCCACGGCATAAGAATTGAAAGCCTTGTAGTAACCGTACCGTTTATGAAAACGGGCGACGGGGATTTTTATCGGTTTAAAACTATAACGCTTTGTCCTATTGATACACGTCCGATTATAAAAAATCTTCTGTCTTCTGAAGAAATTGAATGGCTTAACGAATACCACAAAGAAGTTTTTGAGCGCCTTTCTCCTTATGTGGACGGAGTATATAAAGAATTCTTAAAGAAAAAAACCGAAGCAATTTAAGATTAAGGATTTTAAAAAAACACCTTGTATAAGTTAAAAACGTACAAGGTGTTTTTTATTGGTATAAATTAAATACTATCGATATTTGCAAAGGATACGGATTAAAATCTTATGACTTTTCCTGTCTTTTAAGACCCTTTGCCGCAATATCGGTTCTATACTGTGCATTTTTAAAATGAATCGATTTTACTTTTTTATACGCCTTATCGATGGCTTTTTGTAAACCGTTTCGTATATCTTCATCATGTGCGGTAATACATAAAACTCTTCCGCCGTGTGTAAAAAGCTCTCCGTTTTTTATAACCGTTCCTGCATGAATGACATTTACGTCTTTTTCATTCTTTAATTCGTCTTTATTAAGTTTTTCATCGGAAGAAGAGTTTATAGGATAGCCGCCGCTTGCCATAACAATTGTAACGGCAAAGCCGCTCTTCCATTTAGGTAATGCTTCGTTAAGTCTGCCTTCGGCACAAGCAAGCATGGTTTCGGCTAAATCACCGTCGAAAAGCTGCATTAAAACTTGGGTTTCAGGGTCTCCGAAACGGCAATTATATTCTAAAACACGTATACCTTTTTTTGTAAGCATAAGCCCTGCATATAAAACACCGATATACGGTGTTCCGTTTTGAGCCATTTTTTTTATAACCGGCAAAATTGTTTTTTCGGCATATTCTTCCGCTTTTTCCGTATTGCAAACGGGAGCCGGTGAATATGCTCCCATTCCTCCCGTATTAGGTCCCTTATCCCCGTCCTTTAATCTTTTGTGGTCTTGAGAGGACGGCATTACTGCAATATTTTTTCCGTCCGAAAAAGCTAAAATCGAAACCTCTTCACCTTGAAGCCTTTCTTCTATAACAACCTTATTTCCGGAAGAGCCGAAGCGGTTTTCCCGCATTATGGCGTTCAGCTCCGTAAAGGCTTCTTCTTTTGTTTCGGGTAAAATTACACCCTTACCTGCGGCAAGTCCGTCCGCCTTAATGACAAAATCGTAATCCAAGGTCTTTATATATTCTTTTGCTTTTTTAAAGTCGGTAAAGGTTTTATATTCGGCCGTCGGAATATTTAAGTTCATCATAATTTGTTTGGAATAATCTTTTGAGCCTTCAAGCAAAGCGCAGGCTTTTGAAGGGCCGAAAAACGCAATATGTTTACCGCATTCTTTACTTTTTTTCAAAACCGAATCTGCAAAACCCATACAAAGCGGAACTTCAGGGCCTGCAACTATTAAATCTATTGAATTTGTAAAGGCGAACTCAGTAAGTCTCTCTATTTCTTCCGCCTTAATCGGTACGTTTTCTCCCAATAAGGCCGTGCCTCCGTTTCCTGGAGCTATAAAAAGTTTTTCGCAGGAAGGCGATTCTCTAAGTTTTATCGCAATCGCATGTTCTCTTCCTCCCGAACCTACAAGCAGGATATTCATTTTCTTCTCCTAAACTGATTTTAAACAGTTTATTCTATAGAATTATATCAAAACCTGACGGATAGGGCAAGAGTGTTGATTTTTTCCCGTAATACTGATAAAATAACTTTGCTATTCAAAGAAGGAGATGCTTATGAATATAGCAATTATTTACGGCGGCAAATCGAGCGAGCATGAAGTTTCACTTATTTCCGCCGCTTCAATAGTAAGAACGATTGATAAAAAACATAACCTTTATTTAATCGGAATTACGAAAAAAGGTGAATGGTTTTTTCACGGAAATGAAGAGAGAGAGCGTATTTTAAAAAATCCTAAAGCGGTTTTAAAAATAAAAAAAGATGAATCAAAACGGGTTTCAATAATTCCCGGGGGCGGAACGAAAAAGGGCATTAAGGCGGGGAGCGTTTTTTTACAAACAGATGCGGTTTTTGCAGTTTTGCACGGACGTTTCGGAGAAGACGGAACTATCCAAGGTCTGTTTGAAATGGCCGATATTCCCTATGTAGGCGGAGATGTTATGTCTACAAGTATTGCAATGGATAAAGAAAAAACTAAAATGATTTGGGATTATTCAGGTCTTCCCGTCGTTCCGTATATTGCAATAAAAAAACGGGAATGGGACAATTTTGAAATAAGGAATGTTATTTTAAATAAGGCTGAAAAGGATTTTGATTATCCGCTTTTTGTAAAACCGTGCAGGGCTGGAAGTTCCGTCGGAGCGGGCCTTGTACATAAACGTGAAGAGCTTATTGCACAGGCTGAAGAAGCCTTTTTATGGGATAATAAAATTTTAATTGAAAGCTGTATTGAAGCCAGAGAAGTGGAATGTTCCGTTACGGGAAATACTGAAACGACGGCTTATATCCCCGGTGAAATAATTCCGTCTCATAAATTTTATGATTACGATGCAAAGTATACGGACCCGGACGGTGCGGAATTAAAAATCCCCGCCGATATAGATGAAAACACCCGCAAAACAATCAGGGAGCTTGCAATAAAGGCTTATCAGGCCTTGGATTTATCCGGGCTTTCCCGTGTGGATTTTTTTATAGATAAGAGGAACAATAAAATTTATTTAAACGAAGTAAACACGATTCCGGGCTTTACTTCAATTTCGATGTTCCCGAAAATGTGCGCCGCTTCAGGTTTACCTTATGAAAAACTTATAATGTATTTAATTGATTTGGCAATAGAGCGGTTTAAAAGTGACCGTAAGTTAAAAACTTCACACAATAATTGATTTTTTAATCTTGAATTTTATGGCTGTATTAAATTTTAAAGGCAACGGAGAAAAATTACGCTGTTATATCTCGGTTAATTTATTTTTTCTTTTTTTATGTGCGGTTTCGACTTTGATAATACGTATTTTGCCTAAAAATATTTATGCAGCCGTAATATTTAAAATAACCGTCTTTACGTTTTTTCAATTATTCGAGTTTGTTCTTTGCTCGGCATTTTATAATGAAACTAAAAATCTTTATGGCCTGCTGAAAACTTTTTTTAAAAAGTTTTTTTTTAAAACATTGATATTTTCACAAATTAAACTTATTGTTTTTACTTGTTTGTTATTTTTATTGCGCATATTTTTACAAAAAGAGAGCATAACGGGAAATATTTTTGCTTTAATTATTTTAACGCTTTTCTTTTTTTTATTTTTTTCCTGCTTTTGGTTTTTTGCGGAAGCCCAAATTAAAGATAAAACTTTTTTTTGTAATTTAAAAAATTCTTTTTATTTATTTTTTAATAATCCTTTTTTTACATTTAGAGTTTTTTTTGTAAATCTGTTTTATGCAATTATTTCAGGACTTCTTTTTTTTATTTTCCCGGGCATTGCAGGTATGTGTTTTAATTATTGTAAATCTTATAAAAAAATAAAAGGAGCATAATATTTATGGAAAAAGTTTTTTATTCTTTACGAGTTCTTGACAGGCGTGCGGAAAAAGAATTTAAGGCGGGTAACGGAATTTTAATGGAAAATGCGGCGCGCGGTTCCGCCGAAAAATTAAAATCTCTTTTTTTACAAAATGAAAGATTAAATAAAGGTAAAAAGATTTTACAAATTGTCTGCGGGTCAGGCGACAACGGAGGAGACGGCTTGGCTCTGGCAAGAATGTGTGCGGATTTTTTTAATGTAATTGCGGTGTGCATAAAAGAACCCAAATCCGAATTATGCCGTCTTCAAAAAGAAAGACTTGAAGCCTTAGGCATAACCGTAAAAAAAACAATTGAAACGAAGTGCGATATTTTATTTGACGCATTTTTAGGAACGGGATTAAAAGGGGTTTTAAATAACGAAGATAAAAAAATTATCGAAAGGCTGAATAAATTAAACTGCATAAAAATTGCCTGCGATATTCCGAGCGGTCTTAATGCGGAAGGGATAGCTTCACCCGTTGCCGTAAACTGCGATTATACTTTTTCTATGGGAGCTTTAAAAACCGCTTTTTTTTCGGATTTTGCAAAAGACGTAACGGGTAAAATTGAAGTTATAGACTTGGGTATTCCCCGCTCAAAATACGAAACGGAAACGGAAGTCTTTTTGCTTAATAAAAGTGATATGATTTTACCTGTCCGTAAAAGGCAAAACACTCATAAACGAAGTTTCGGTCATGCGGCGGTTATCTTGGGAGAAAAACCCGGTGCTTGTATTTTGGCGGCTTCGGCGGCTTTAAAATTCGGGGCGGGACTTTTAACCGTTTCAGGCGGTTTTAAGGACGGCTGTCCGTCGGTTTCCTCATTTAAAAAACTTCAAGGCTTACCTGCCGATTTTATGTATAGTGAAAATTTTAACTGTAAAGAATTCAGCGCCGTTGCGATAGGCTGCGGTTTAGGTAAAAGCGAAAATAAAAATACTTGCGGCTTTTCCGTTTTGTTGGATAAAAAAACTCAAAAAATGCCCCTTGTATTGGACGCAGATATTTTTTATTATGAAAAGCTGAAAGATGTTTTACCTAATTTAAAGAAGGCTGTATTAACCCCTCATCCGAAAGAATTTTCTTTTTTACTTAAAATATGCGGTTTCGGAAATTATAGCGTAAATGAAATTCAGCAAAACCGTTTTAAACTTTTAAATGAATTTTGTAAACGGTATCCTGATCTTACGGTTTTGCTTAAGGGTGCAAATGTCCTAATCGGTTCAAACGGTAAAATTTTTATCAATTCTTTGGGGTCATCTTCGCTTTCAAAGGCCGGTACCGGCGACGTCCTTGCAGGAATTATTACCGCCTTGCTTGCACAAGGGTATAGCCCGGAAGAAGCGGCAATAAGCGGGAGCCTTGCACATACTCTTGCAGGCGGATATTCAAAAAGCAGTTACGGCTTAACTGCAAGCGGCTTGATTGCCGGTTTGGAAAAACTGGAATCTTTTTTTTAAAAAGCGGTCAATCCTCTTTATTTTAAATTTGCTTCGTATAGGTTTTTCTTTTTTAATTCTTCTATAATTATCTTTACAATTTTTTCAGGCGTATTTTTTTCTGTATCTATTATTAAATCGGCAAAACCGTAATCCGTATTATCGATATTATAAAGGCTCTTATACCTTCTTGTATCGTCCTTATCGCGCAGTTCTGTAATTCTTTTTACTTCGTTTATATCTCCGCCTTCCCGGTTGTGAATTCTGTTTACACGTACGTCAAATGAGGCGGTTAAATAAATTTTTAAATCCGCATCTTTTAAAAGCCAAATTGCCAAACGGGAACCTAAAACGCATGAAGATTTTGAGGCAAGTTCGACTTGTTTTGTGTCTACCGTTTTATCAAAACTGAAATCGGTTTTCGCCTTTTCTAAAAGTTCCGTAAACGGGATATTTAATTCCGCGGCAACATTTTTAAAAGTATAATTTATACAAGGTAAATTCAATTTTTGTGCAAGCAAGTTTGAAACGGTTGTATTTCCGCAGCCCGAAGACCCGGATATTGCAATTCTAAGCTGTTTTTTCATTTTCACTTCCTGTTTATTCTACATTGCGGCTTTGTTCGCGTATGTTTTCCAATGCGTCTTTTACTTCAATAATTGATTGAGACATTTCAAGCATTTGATTTTTTGAGCCTATCGTGTTTATTTCTCTGTTTATTTCCTGACAAATAAAATCAAGTTTTTTACCTATAGGGCATTTTTGTTTTAGCTCGTTGCTTAATGTATTACAGTGAGCTTCAAGTCTTACAATTTCTTCATTGATTGTATATTTAACAAGCATCACCGCAACTTCCTGCATTATGCGCTGTTCGTTTATTTCATTTCCTATAAGCTCTTTAAATCTGTCTTTTATGGTTTGACAAAATAATTCTTCCATTTGCGGAGCATATTTTTTTATGATTTTTATTGCGGAAAGAATTCTTTCCATATTTGCCGTAATGTCTTTTTTTAAAATTTCACCTTCCGCAATTTTTGTAAGTTCGTAATTTTGAAAAGTTTCTTCAAAAACCGGAAGAAGAAGCTCTTCCCATGAATGTAAATCTATGTTCCGCTCAACGGTTAAAACTCCTTCTTTTTCGGAAAAAGCATTTATATCAATTTCGGAAGAAATACAGGCCGCTTCGGCAATTTCCCGTAAAGCCTTTGCATAAGCTTTTGCAATAGATGTATTTGTAATTATGTTTATATCCAGATTTAAGTCTTTAACCCGTAAACAAACTTCTACCTTACCGCGTGCAATTCTGGAAGAAAAAAAACTTTTAAAAACAGGTTCCAATCCTGAAAGCCAAAAGGGCAGATTTAAATTTAATTCCAAATATCTTGAATTATAACTTTTAATTTCCAAACTTACCGAAGCATCTTTTATATGCTTTTCGGTTAGGGCATAACCGGTCATACTTTTCATAAGTTATTTTCCTTTTTTAAAATTTCTTTACTTAAAATATAATTTTCTCCCGCTCCTATTGTTATAAATAAATCTCCGTTGCGCAATTTTCCGAGCAAAAAATCTTTTGCGTCCAAAACTTCATTAAAGAAAAAAACGTTTTTATGATGTTTTTTCGTTTTATTAAAAAGAAGTTCCGCATCAACTTGTCCCGAATATTTTTCCCGTGCTGAAGAAAATATTTTATGTAAAATAACAATATCCGCATCGGTAAAGCATGAGGCAAACTCATCTATCAGGGCTTCGGTACGTGAATAAGTATGAGCCATAAAATCTGCAATTATTCTTCTGTCCGGATAAAATTCTTTTAAACCCTTTAATAAGGTTTTTATAGCTGTAGGGTGATGAGCATAATCGTCATAAACCAAAATATCTTTATTTTTTGCTTTACCTATAAATTCGGTACGGCGGCTCGCTCCTCGATAAGAAGAAACCGCCTTCCTTATTGCGGACATATCCGCAATTTTCAGCTCTCCGTGTTCTTCTTTTAGTAAAGAAATTGCAAGAGCAATTGCCGCAGCCGCATTAAGCACGTTATGTTTACCCGGTATTTGTAAAGAAAACTCGCCCGCAAAACCTGCAAGCGAAAAAGAAAGTTTTTCGTTTTTTACTCCGTGTACCGTAATTTTATAATCTCCGATTGCTTTTTCTCCGTACGGAATATAAGATAAATCGGGGCGGGAAGCGAACATAAGTTTTGCAGCTTCGCAGGCTCCTTCATCATCGGCACAATAAAATAATTCTCCGAATTGAGGCAGTTTATCCGCATATTGTAAAAAAGCCGTTAAGATGGATTCATAAGTAGGATAATAATCCTGATGGTCGGGTTCTACACTTGTTAAAATTATTTTACGCGGGTGAAAATTTAAAAAATGACGCTTATATTCACAAGTTTCGGCAACAAAATATTTTGAACCGTTTAGCATTGTACAGGAATTATTAAAATTTGCAATTACACTTCCCGCTAAAACCGACACGGGCAGTTTAAGTTCTTTTAAAATTGTTCCGGTCATTCCCGTAGTAGTGGTTTTCCCGTGGACGCCTGAAATCCCGGCGGAAAACGAATACTTCGATAAGGCTCCCAAGGCTTCGGGATAGGACAGCGCTGGAACATTTTTTTGCTGAACTGCATACATTTCCTCATTATTGTCGGGGGAGTAAGCTGCTGAAAAAATTATAAGCTGAGCATCTTGCGGGATATTTTCCTCATTAAACGGAGAAAAAATTTTTATATTCAATTTTTTTAAAGATTTTGCCGTATAAAAATCTTCGGGCACGTCGCTTCCTGAAACCTCTGCACCGCGGGAAACTAAAATTTCCGCAAGGGCTGCCATTCCCGTCCCCTTAATACCTATCATATAAATTTTAAACCCGTTTAAATTTTCAGGTAGAATAATTTTACTCATCTGAGTATAATATGCGATATTTTTAATTTTAGCAATAGGTGCTAATCGGGAGAAAAATGATAACTACTGACGAATTTACGGTTTGGCTTGAAGGTTTTATCGATTACGGCAGAAATGCAAATAAGAGTATCGACAATCTTAAAAAGATGGAAAAATTTGCAAGGTACTTCGGTAATCCGCAAAAAGAATTTAAGGCAATTCATATTGCAGGTTCTAAGGGAAAGGGCTCTGTTTCGATAATGATTGCTTCCATACTGGCGGAAGCGGCTGTTTTTGCAGGGCTTTATACTTCGCCTCATGTAATGGATTTTCGTGAGCGTATTTCCAATTCGGGTATTTTTTTCCAAGATAAAGAATATTCCGATGCTTACGAAAAAATTATTGCAGGCTTTAATGAAATAATAAAAAAAGAACCCCTGATAGACCCGGGCTGGTTTGAAATTGTTACAATGACCGCATTTTTACTTTTCGCTTTGCAAAAAACCGAATGGGCCGTAATTGAAACGGGTTTGGGCGGAAGACTGGATATGACTAATATTTTAAATCCTGAAATTTCAGTGTTAACCCCTATTGAACTTGAGCATTGTAATTATCTCGGAAACACAATCGAAGAAATCGCCTTTGAAAAAGCGGGGATTATAAAACATAAAACTCCGGTTTTTTGCTCCCGGCAGGAAGATGAGGCTTTAAAGGTTTTTAAAAAGAAGGCCTTTGAAACGGACTCCCCTTTTTTTTATTTGCCTGAAATAATTAAAACTCCGATAGCATTTTCGGTATCGGAGAAAAGTTTAAAAATTAATATTGAATTTAACAATGAAAATAAAATAGGGAAACTTTTTTCCCGTACCATAAATACGGAGTTAAAATTACTTGATGAGGTACAGGCTGAAAATGCGGCTCTTGCAGCATGTACCGTAAAATATCTTTTTCCTCAAATAAAAGAGGACATTATCGAGCGGGGATTATCCAAGGCGTGGCTTCCGGCACGTTTTGAAATTCTTTCAAAAATTCCTCCCGTTATAATTGACGGTGCTCATACAAAAAACAGCATTGCTCTTTGTATAAAAACTTATTCAAAATTAAAATTGATAGATAAACAAGGTGTTTTAATTTTTGCCTGTGCCGAAGATAAAGATGTAAAAAGCATGGCGGAAATTTTTAAAGATAAATTTAAAAAAATTATAATTACAATTCCGGGCGAATCCAAAAAAAGCAATATCGAAAAAACTTTTGCCGAATTTAAAGATATTTTTCAAAATAACGTTCAAAAAACGGTAATTGAAAAAAATGCGGATTATAAAAGCGTTATTAAAAATACCGTTGCTGAATGCCGTTTAAAAAATCTTCCCCTTTTGATTACGGGGTCGTTTTATTTGGCGGCGGAAGCAAAAACGATATATAATCATTTACACGATTAGCTTTAGGAAAGGAAGCGGAAGATTTTAATTTAGGAAAACAAATACCTGCCGCATAAAGCTGTAAGGGATATTCATGGTTTTCCGCTTCCTTTTCACCGCAATTATAATTTGAATTGTAAAGGGCGTCTCCGCAAATAGGTAAACCGCAATAAGATAAATGAGAGCGTACTTGATGGCGGAATCCTTGAGTAAGAGTACAGGTTATAAAAAATTTTCCGTTAAATTTTTTTGTAACGGAAGTTATTGTTGTAGTATACATTTTTCCTTTATCTTTAAACCGCCTGCTTTTTTCAAATACGGGAATAACTTTTTTACGCCTTGGACCGAATGGTGAAAATTGACTTGTAATTTTATAAGGAAGTTTTAAATTATCTATAAAATTTTTATCGCAATTTTTTTCAATATCGGAAAAAGTAAAATAAGTTTTTGTAATCAGGTTTTGTAGTTGCAATGTATTTAATTCATCGTATGTATCTTGAGTTTTTGCAAATAAAACCGAGCCGCAAGTTGCGGTATCGAGGCGGTGAATAAGCCCCGCTTCAATTTGTTTTTTGCCGATTATCTTTGCTCCTTCAGGATAATGATTTAAAAAAAAATTTACCAATGTGTTTTTATCTTCTTTTTTAATAGGTGCTGTAGGAACCCCTCGAGGCTTATATAAAACCGCAAGTTCGTTATTTTCAAAAAGTATTTTTATTTTATTTCCGTAAAAAAAATCTTTTTCCATAATTTTACTCGTTAAAAAAAAATTGCATTGCTTTTTTAAAATAGTACGGAAGAGGTGCTTTAAATTCTTTTTTTGAATTATTTAAGTTAAGAACCAATTTATAAGAGTGAAGAAATAATTTATCGCCGAAATCGGCCGTGTTTTTCTTACCGTATATTTTATCTCCCAATACGGGACAGCCTAAAAATTTTGAATGAAGTCTGATTTGATGCGTGCGGCCGGTAAAAATTCTAAATACTGCAAGAGAATACTCTCCGTTTGTTTTTAAAATTTTATATGCCGAAAGAGCGGGTTTACCGCAGGATAAATCAGCCGATGTTTTAAATTTTTTTCTGTCCGCTTTGGAGCGGAAAACGGAAGTTTTAACTTTTCCGGATTTGTTTTTAGGACAGCCTTTAATAATTGCAAGATAATATTTTTTTACAAGCCGTTTTTTAAAGCATTCTTTTAAAAACACTTCCGTTTTAAAATTGCGCGCTGTAATTATTATCCCTGACGTTTTTTTATCAAGCCTGTGCACAATTCCTATACGGTATAAATCTTTTTCGGAAACCGTATCATTGTAATTTATACCGAGAGATTTTTTTTCGCTTAAACGGTTTAATACGGTTTTAAACTCGTCGTTATAAGAAGAGTTAAAGGTGCGGTAGTAATTTAAGGCGTTTACAAGCGTACCTTTCCAATTGCCCCCGGCAGGATGCGTAACCATTCCTTCATTTTTATTTACGGCAATTATATTTTCATCTTCATAAATTATTTTTAGCGGAATATTTTCAGGTTCCGCATACATGGGAACGGGATTTTGCCAGTTAATTTCAATAAGGTCTCCGTTATTTACGGCTCGTGAAAGTTTTGCTTTTTGAGAATTTACCGATAAACTTTTTAATCCGCTTTTTAATTGTGAGCGCGTAAGCTCTGAAATCTTTTCCGCACAATAAATATCCAAACGTACAGGAGCGGAAAGATTTTCAACTTTTATTTTGCGGATAAATGATACGGGCAAAGAGTTATTGTTCTGGCGTTTCATTTTCTTTAGACGTTTTATCTTCGTTTGAAGATTTTTCTTGCGGTTTTTCGTCTTTTTCGTTAGAAGGACTTGCTCCGTCAATAATAGGAATAAGAATAATCGGTTCTTCCGAATTAAGTTTTTCCTCTTTTAATTTTTTCTTTTTTATTTCGCGTTTAATTGCACGGTAAGAAAAATCTATCAGAGCTATACCTACGGAAATTCCCACAGCTGCAAAAAATACTTTTTTTTGTTCATCATCGGTAAGAGGAACGGCAATTTCGGGATTTTTTAACGGCCAAGGTTTGTAAGCCGGGTCTCCTTTATGCTTTACCGAGCGGATAATATCATAGGTCCAAAACGACAGTAAAGAAACAAAGGGCAGGGCGCCGAAAGAAATAATTTCAAACCGGCGTAAATCTTTTTGCCATGTGTTAAATTCTTCTATTCCGTAAGGGTCGGGAGTCCTATCTATTTTTTCGTCTTCCGCATAAACTGGCATAACCGAAAAAAGAGAGACAAAAAAAATTAAACTTGCAATAATTTTATTTTTTTTCATTTTATGTTTTCTTAATACTCGGCTTTTGCAAAGCCTTCCGTCCGCGTTTTTGCTATTATATTCGATAACGATAAAAAATCATAGAGGGAAAGATTTTCCGCCCGCAGATTTTCGTTTAAACCGCAAGTTTTTAAAACCTCTTCGGCAGTACAGGTAAAACCGTTTGATTTAAGCCATGCGCTTAAATTATTTTTTACGGTTTTTCGTCTTGAAGAAAAAAGGGCTTTTACCGTTTTTACAAAAAAAATAAAATCCCTGCCTGCGGGAAATTCTTTTTTCGGAGTAAATAATACCGCCGCTGATTCGACATTGGGTTTAGGCCAAAAGGATGAGGCCGGAATCGTTTTTACTATTTTACATTCATAAAATATGCTGCATAAAACCGAAAGTACCGTATAATTTTTATTACCGGGTTTTGCAATAATTCTTTCGGCCGCTTCTTTTTGAACGGTAATCAGCATAGAATCAAAAATAACTTCTTGTTCTATTATTGATGAAATAAGGTCTAAGGCGATGTTATAAGGAAGATTACCGAAAAAAATTTCAGGTTTACCTTTTTCCTTAATTTCAAGTTTCCATGTTTTCTGTACATCGCCTTCTACAAGTCTGAATTTATTTTGCCCTGTAAAAAAAAATTTTAATAACTTTGAAAAGCCTTTATCTATTTCAAAGGCCGTAAGATTAGCTCCTCTTTGCAAAAGAAGCTCCGTCATCGCTCCCAGTCCGGCTCCGACTTCCCATACTCTCGTTCCTTCTTTAATTTTGAGGAAGGATAGAAGAGCGTTGCGAGTATTTCTGTCCGTTAAAAAATTTTGACCGAATTTTTTTTGCATTCCCAAACCGGAAAAATCCAAAAAACTTTTTAATTCGGACGGAGAATCATAATTAGGCAGCTTCGGTTTACGGCTTTCGCACATAAAGTTAACCGCTATTTACAAAGAAGCGAATAAATTTCCATCGTATCTTTGGAATTTATAACGGCATTCTTTATTTCTTCGTTTCTTAATTTATTGCTGAAATACGAAATAGTCTGCAAATAGTGGGCATGCTGACTGTTTGCCGCGGCAATCATAAATACTATACGGACGGGTTTGCCGTCTATTGCGTCAAAATCCAAAATGTCCTTTTGAGAAACTCCCACCGCCATAACCAAATCGGTAACGGAAGCAAGGCGTACGTGAGGGACCGCAATGCCTCGTCCTATTGCCGTGGACATAATCGCTTCGCGCTTTAAAATCGAATTTAATAAATCTTCCCGGTTCTTTACTTGCGGAGCGGAAGCAAGAACTTCCGACATTTTTACCAATACGTCATTTTTAGCGGAATAATCTAAAAGAACGACCCTATCGGGCGATAAAAAAGCTTCCGGTTTCAACTCCCTGTTTTTCGGAGCCGCTTTTTTTGACGAAGCAAGTCTTTCGTCCACCCAGTTTTCAATTTCGTCCCGTTTAAAACGCCAGACGGTGCCTATCTTTCCTGCCGGTATTTCGCCTTTTTGAGCCCATTCGTAAACCGTACGGTCCGAAACTCTCAAATATTTGGCTACTTCTTCAATGGTTAAAATTTCATCGGTCAAATCAATTTACCTCACAATAACTTGTAGAAGCATTTTGCACTAAATGTAAGAATATGTCAAGATATGGGGAAAAAGATATTTGTGTATAAAAACTTAGTATAAAACTGTAAAAGATACCGACAGTTCTTTTTTTGTATCCGTGAAAAAAAACGGCTTTTTATAATTTTTCAAGCGGTTTTTGAAAAGTTTTATATGAAGCATATAAAAGATTAAAAAGTGTTCCCAGTAAAAGGATAAACGCCCATGTTCTTGCGTGAATAAAAGGATTTTTTATAGGTAAAAACAAATCGGAAAGCACTTGCGATAAATTTGTAAGTAAGTCCCATGAATTCCAACGTAAAAATCTTCCAAGATAAATTCCGAAAGCCGAAAGATAAATAACAAGGGCTGAAACAATTTGAGGATATTTTATTTTAAACAGAATTTTAATTTTTGTTTCCATAAAATCCAAACTTACAAAACCGTAAAAAAGCCCTGCGAAGCTGTAAGAAAAAAGAAGAATTAAATCATACCATCTTACGGTAGGAGAAGCGGTTTTTAAGTGGATAATATCCGTTACGATATAAAGCGCATTAGGAAAAAAAATAAGCCAAATAAACGCCGCTGCGGCAAAGATTATTTTTTTTAAGGATTTGGAAAGATATAAAACGGAGGAAATACACCACGGAATAAATGCTAAAAATAAATTCCAAATTAAAAAAAGCAAAAATTTATTTTCCGCAATGAATATACGGCAAACCGATAAAAATAAACAAAATACGGAAAGGAAAAGTAAAATAAGAGTACTTTTTATTCGGAAAATATTTTTAAAATAATTGTGCATAAAATCCCTTATAAAGTTTAAAGTTCTACATTTAAAAATGCCTGTAAAATCTCCGGTCTTGTAAAGTGCGGACCGGAGATTTAAAATAATTATTTAAGATTTTCGTAAATTTTCTTTAAATTTAACGCCATTCTTTCAAGGTAAGACATATTATCTTCCGCAATTTCAATGGTATATATTTTTTCCACTTTTACGCCCAATTCTTTTGCAAGCGTTTTGGAAATTTCAGGACTTGCAGCTTCTTCGGAAAAAATTACTTTTACCTTATTTTTTTTGCAGTATTCTACAAGTTCGGCAAGCTCTTTTGCATTGGGCTCGCCTTCGGCAAATACGCCCATTACGGCATTTTGCTCCAATTTAAAGTCTCTGCACAAGTATGCGAAAGCGGCATGGCCGGTTACAAAGTGTTTGTTTGTAATAGACTCGAATTTTGCCGTGTAATCTTTTAAAAGCATATCCAATTCCGCAATATATTTATCCGCATTTTCTTTATAAAATTGCGCATTTTCCGGGTCTGCCTTGCTTAAGCCTTTTTCAATATTTTGTACCATGATTTTTGCTGAAGTAAGGCTGAGCCATGCGTGGGGGTCGAATTCTCCGTGGTGATGGTCATGTTCTTCACCTTCCTCATGGCCGTGAACTTTTCCGCAAATAGGACAAACTCCTTCCCCATGGTAATGATGTTCCGCCTTTATAGGGGTAATCCCTTCTACGGCTTCAATTTTTACAAGTTTATCGTTTTTTACGGCATCTAAGGCCTTTTCAAGCCAAAATTCCATATCAAGTCCGTTATAAACAAGTACATCGGCTTTTGACAAAAAAGCAAGGTCTTTTGCCTTGGGCTCAAAGCCGTGAGCCTCCATTCCCGGAGGAATTATAGGCATGATATTAACTTTATCCTTGGCTACCGCTCCGGTAAGTTCTTTGATTGCATCAAAGGTTACCGCAACGTTTTTCTTTCCGTTGTCGGGAACATCTTTAGCACCCATTGCGGTTAAATTTACTGCAAGAAGTGCAAAAATAACGGAAACCGACACTGTTTTTAACATAGATTTCATAAAAACTCCTTAAATCTGATTTAAAGTACGGTAGAATATAATAAGGCATATTTTATTAGTCAAGAGGGTGACGTTTTTTAAAAAACTCGTATAAATCTTATAAAAATTGTTAGATACGGTTATAGTCCTCCTTGTCTATTTAAAAAAAATATGTTATTTTGCTTGCACTAAAAAATACAAGGAAGCGCTTATGATTGCATTGATTGCAGCACGGTCAAAAAATAACGTTATCGGAAAAAACGGCCGTCTTCCGTGGAATATTCCTGAAGACTTAAAGCGGTTTAAAAAATTAACTGACGGGAATACCGTTATTATGGGGAGAAAAACCTTTGAAGATATAGGAGCGCCCCTAGTAAACCGCTTTAATATTGTTTTATCGCGTACAAAAAAAATAAAAACGGAAAACTGCATTACGGCGGAAAATTTCAGCGAAGCTTTGAAAAAAGCCGCAAGCTCCGATGTGTTCATTATAGGAGGCGAAGAGGTGTTCCGCGAAGCCCTCCCGATAGTCGATATAATGTATATTACGGAAATAGATGCGGAATATTCAGGCGATACTTATTTTCCGCAATTCGAGCTTACGGAATTTGAGCGTACGGAAGGACATAAAATAGATACCCCCGTTCCTTATCGCTATGTAACATATATTAAGAAAATAAAAATTTTATAAAATTAAAATATTCGGAGTAATTTATGGAAAACTTGAAGTTTAAATGTAAAAATAAAGAATTATTCGGTAACGGTGAAACGATTTTATGCGGAATTCTTAACGTAACGCCTGATTCTTTTTCGGACGGCGGAAAGTATTTTTCAAAAGAAACGGCTGTAAGCCATGCGAAAAAGCTAATTAAAGACGGGGCGGCTATTTTGGATATAGGCGGGGAATCTACAAGGCCCGGAAGTACTCCCGTTTCGGCGGAAGATGAAATTGCAAGAATAGTACCTGTAATTAAAGCAATTAAAAAAGAATCTGATATTATTATTTCGGTGGATACTTGGAAATCGGAGGTTGCAAGGGCTTCACTTGAAGCGGGTGCGGATATTATTAATGATATAACCGGGTTTGCGGGAGATAAAAAAATGCCCGAGGTGATAGGAGCCTCCGATGCCGGAGTAATTCTTATGTTTAATCCCGTTATTGCCCGTCCCGATAACGAAGGTTCCAAGATTTTTCCCGTATTCGGAAAAAACGAAATATTTACGGCGGAAGACTTGGAAGCATTAAATAAACTGCCTATTGAAAAAATGATGGCTGCATATTTTCAAAAAATACTTACGGTTGCGGAAAATAATCATATTCCCAAAGAAAGGATTATGCTTGACCTGGGAATAGGCTTCGGATTGACAAAACGGGAAAATTTAAAACTGATTTCATGTATAGAAGATATTCATAAAATGGGCTGCTTTTCTTTTTTGGGTGTTTCAAGAAAACGCTTTATAGTAAATATTTTACAGGAAAACGGAGTTGACGCGGATATAAAAAACTCCGGAAGGCTTGGAAAATATAGATTACGGCTCGGCCTTTTTAACCGCCGCAGCTTCTTATATAGGTGTAAACGTTCTTCGCGTTCATAATGTCCGAAAGCATTTACAGGCTAAAATTATCGGAGACGCAATCCGCCTTGCCGATAACAGTGAAGATATTCATTTTAAAGTATACGGAAAAAATTAAAACATAAGAGGCGGAAATGGAAAAAAATGTTTGGATAGCTCTGGGCGGAAATATCGGCGATAGGGAAGGGTATCTTAAAAAAGCCTTGGGGCTTATGGAAAAAAGAGGTATAAAACCGGTTTTAATTTCTTCATTTATAGAAACAAAGGCTTACGGTAAAACCGACCAGGCGGATTTTATTAACGCAGTATGTAAGGCAAAAACAAATTTATCCCCCTTAGAGCTTTTGCATACATTATTGGATATAGAAAAAACTCTTAAAAGAGTGAGGATAATTAAATGGGGCCCTCGCACTATAGATTTGGATATTCTTTTTTATGAAGATGAGGTATTAAAAACCGAAGAGTTAACCGTTCCTCATCCCGAAATGGAAAAACGAAGTTTTGTTTTAAAACCTCTTTCGGAAATAAGTCCCGAAAAACTTCACCCCGTATGTAAAAAAAACGTAAAAACCTTACTGGATAATCTTGAGCTGTCGGAAGAAACTGCTTGGCTTAATGCAAGAATGCAATTGGGCATTAAGCCCGGACTTGAAAATATAAGAGCTTTGTTATCCCGTTTGGGAAATCCTCATAAAGAATATCCCTGTCTTCATATCGCTGGAACAAACGGAAAAGGCTCTCTTTGCGCATATCTTTCATGTGTACTTGAAAATGCCGGTTATAAAACAGGTTTATTTACTTCTCCTGCAATTGAAACCCTTACGGAACAGTTCCGAATTAACCGTAAAAATATACCGGATTCGGAACTTTTATCGGTTTTAAAACACATACATTCCGTTGTTGACGATATGGAAAAGCATAATATGTTTCCGACATATTTTGAAATTATAACTGCAATAGGGTTTGAATATTTTAAACGCCGAAATGCGGATATCGCAGTTATAGAAACCGGAATGGGAGGCCTTTATGATTCTACAAATGTTATAGAAAAACCTCTTGCGTCCTTTATTACAACAATTGATTACGACCATACGGATTATTTGGGAGATACTTTAGAAAAAATAGCGGAACATAAGGCCGGAATTATAAAAAAAGATTCCTATGTTTTTTGCTATCCTAACGGAAGCAATATAACGGATATTTTTAAAAAAGCGGCAAAAAATGCGGGCTCGCAAATTTATGTTTTAAACGAAAGCGAAATAAACTCCTGTTCAGTGAGTTTAACTGAAACGGTCTTTTCTTACGGAAAATTTAAAGATATACATTTATCTATGCGCGGAAAACATCAGGTAAATAATGCCGCTTTGGCAATTTTGGGGCTTACCGTTTTACGGACGGAACAAAAATTGCATTTTACCGATGAACAGTTATACTGCGGTTTAAACGAGGCCTTTCTTACGGCGCGTATTGAAGTGCTTCAAAAAAAGCCCTTATTTATACTTGACGGTTCCCATAACACGGAAGGAATTAAAGCCTTAACCGAAACTCTTTTACACCTTAATTATAAGCGTTTGATTTTGGGTATAGGGATTTTAAAAGACAAAAATTACGGCGATATGCTTAAAATGCTAATACCCGAGGCTTCGGAAATTGTAGTTACGGAAGTTCCGGTTGCAAGGGCCTTAAAAGCGGAAGAATTGTTTAAAGAAGCCTCTTTATTGCACTCAAATGTATATTGTGAAAAAAATATCTTTGCCGCATTGAAAAAAACATTTTCGGCAGCCGAAGAAGAAGACTTGATATTGTGGTGCGGCTCATTATATTTGGCGGGAGAAATAAAAAAAGCATATTATTTTTTACGACAAGAACACGAAAAATAGGGAAACCGTATTCCCAATCGGGATACAATTTGCCGTGTTTCGGAAAAAAATATTTATTTAAAACTAAAGTGCCGTGAGCTTAAACCCGTCAGGTAATTCAAGCTGCAAGTTAAATATTAAAACTTGATTTTTCGGGTAAAACTAATTTCTTCACTTGATTTTTTTCTTTTATTTTTGTATAATACAAAATAACGGATTTATTATTTTATCATTTTTTGCCGATAAATATCTTAGGTTTAAACCGAACGGCTGCAATTAAATATTATTTTTGCTTGCAAGTTTTTATAAAATGAAAAAGTCTTATTGTCTTATAACAGCAGTTTTTGGTGTTCTCTTTTTGGCGGTTGTTGCCTCCGCGGTTTTTAACGGATTACAGTTAAAAGCTCCGGTTGTTTATCATTCGGAAACGGGAATGGGCGGGGGCGACTCGAGGCTTCCTACATTTAGACCGGATGAAGAAATTTCGGAAATTACCGTTCCGCCTTTAGACTATCGGGTTTATTCGGTAAAGCGCGGAGATATGGTAGGTGAAATAGCGGCAAAATACGGAGTAAGTCAAGATTCCATTATAAGCGTAAACAAACTTAAAAATACGCGTTCTCTTCAAATAGGACAGCTTTTAAAAATCCCTTCAATGGACGGAATAGTATATACGGTAAAAAAAGGCGATACGCCTGAAAAACTTGCAGATTCATATAAAATTTCTTTGGAAAAACTTGCCTTGGTTAATAATATTTCGGATAATAACATGCTTAAAGCCGGTGCCGTAGTCTTTTTACCAGATGCAAAATTGGATTGGATTACCTTACAGGAAATTAACGGCGACCTTTTTAAAATACCGATTCACGGAAGATATAGAATTTCTTCCCGTTACGGTTGGAGAAGAGACCCTTTTACGGGACTGCGCAGTTTTCATAACGGTATAGATTTGGCGACATATAAGGGAGCTCCCATTTATGCGGCTCTTGCCGGCACGGTAGTTGCTACCGGATACAGCAATATTTACGGAAATTATGTAATAGTAAGACATCATTCTGGGTACCAAACCCTTTACGGACACCTGAATACGATTTTAACGAAACGCGGTCAATATGTAACCAATCAAACGAGAATAGGTTCCGTAGGTACTACAGGAAGAAGTACCGGGCCGCATCTTCATTTTACGGTTTATAAAAACGGGGCAACAATTAATCCTGCGGCCGTATGGAATTAGTTTTTTAATTACCGTCTTTTAAATCGAATTTTTTAACGAAAAAATCCAAGTTCCTTCCTACAAAAAGAGCCGAAAAAATGCTTACAAACGAAGCGAATACCAGAGCAAAAGGAATTACGAATTTCAGCTGAAAATTTTCGGAAGCCCATCTGCCTATTTCCGTAAAAGGAACCGAACCCAGTCCTATTATCATTGTAATTCCGATTATAACCCATGGAAGAATATGGACATTAGGTGCGCTGCTTTCGGAGCGTAGGCTTACTAAATCGGGAAGCGTTTTATTGATTTTGTCCATGGTTTTTTGCACAAGTTTATCGTCTGAATCGGCGGTATCGGAAAGAGCTCTGGAATACATACAAGCTGCAGTAGTCATAGCACGTACAATGTTTCGGCATCGTTTACATCGTAAAAGATGCACGGTAACCGTAAAAGGTACGGGGTCGTGTTTGTCGAGAGCCATATATCTGTTAAGCGCTTCATTACATGTCATAAGCCAAATTTAATTTAAAAAGGACCGGATATGTATTTTTTTCCTGTGTTCCGCTGATTCCCATATTTTCCAGCTCTATTTTTAATATTTTCTTTGCTCTGAATATATGAGATTTTATCGTATTTATAGGGATTCCTGTAACAGACTCTATGTCCGAATAGGGCATATCGTAAAAAAAGTATAAATCCACACAAATTCTATACTTTTCAGGCAATTCGTTTACCGCTCTTCTAATTGAATTTTTTACACAATGTTGAATGTGGCTTTCTTCAGGTGTAAGCCCCGCGGAGCTTATTTCGAAATCTTCAAATGCGGACACGAATTCTTTTTTCCGGTTTACCGAATTTACGGCGGTATTATATCCTATTCTCATAAGCCATGTGGAAAATGAAGATTCTCCTCGAAATTTAGGCAGGGCCGAAAAGACCTTCATCATTACATCCTGAACAAAATCTTCGGCATCATCATGGTTTTTAAAAAAACTCATTCCAAGCGAATATATGCGCTTTTGGTACTTTGCAACGATTGCTCCGAAAGAATCCTTATTGCCTGAAAGTGCCGATTTGCATAAAAATTTGTCTTCAATTGCGGAAGGAGTTTCTTTTTTTAAAAAATTTTTCAGTTTAATCATAAACTCTGTTTTTCTTCCCGTTTTCGATTTTTGAAAAAACCGCATAGTAAATTAAAAGCCCCGTACCGCAGCTAAGCGGAACAAGCCCTCCCAGTAATATATAGCCTAAACCGTCGATTACGGCAAATAAAACGGTAAGAACGAAACCTATTATAGTTAACAATATGCCTAAAATAAGGCAAAAACTTAAAAGATTAAATTTTATGGGGATATATGTTTTTGTTTGAATTTGGCATATAATCTGCTTGTGCCGCCAAAGAAGATAGAAAAAAATTAAAACCCCTGCCATTATAATACCGACTATGGGTATTATCGAAATAATAATTTGAGCTGCGGGAACAGGATTGTTATTCATAATTATAAACTCCGTTATTCCAAAATTATAAATTCCTTAAAATATATCCGCTGTATTTTCGATAAATTCAATATCGAGTTGACCGCCTCAAGAAGTTCTTTTTTTACCGTTTGTTCAGGCATAGTATAAAGTTCAACCGCATCTTTTTGCGAAAACCAGTTTAATATTACGGTTCTAAGCTGTTCTTTTTTTTGTACAAGTTCTTCCCGAAACTGCGTATCTTCGGTATTATACTCCAAAACGGGAAAAATTACAACAGTTGCGGCTTGCTTTTCCGAAGTAACGGCGCGAAGCCTTCCTAAATCGGTGTAAAGAGACTTATTTCCTCTGATTAAAGAAGGCTCTTTATCTTGCTTTTCGGTTTTTTTTTCTTTTTTTAAAAACGAAAAAAGCGTCCCTGCCGCAATTACCGTAATTAAGATAAAAACTGTTTTTACCAAAACGGAATAAAGAACATATTTTCTTTTTTTTTGCATAATCGGCCGGTATTAAAATATTCTTGCACAGCCTGTAGGCCTTGCTTTGTACAATAACGGTTTAAAACCGAATATTCTTTCGTAATCGTCCAGTTTTTCCGTATAGGTAAGAGCGTCTTTTTCACTTATTATAGTATAAGTGCAGCCGCCGAAACCCTTTCCGGTCATTCTGGCGCATACTACATTTGTGGAAGAAGGCTCTATAAATTCAAGCGAACGTTTTACAATCCAATCCAATTCGGGACAGGAAATTTCAAATCTGTCGCGCAATCCTTCATGCGAGCGGTTTAATATTCTTGAAAGCATAACGTTATCGTTGCGTTTAAGAGAGTCTACCGCGTCATCTACACTAAGCGATTCGCGTATAATATATGTTACGCGCCGCCTTACCGATTCGGGGATATCCAGTTCTTCAAGCATTTTTTCGGTTAATTGAGACATATCCTTAGGCATATCCGGTTGTTTTTTTACAAGTTCATAAGCGTCTATACATTCGTCAAGCCTTGCTCCCAATTCTTCTCTTGCGATGATACGCGGAACCCTTGAATCCGTAAGAATAATTGAATGACCTTCAATAGGAAACGGATAAATTTCCGCAGTTTTTTTTCTGTGGTCCGTTCGTACGCAATGATTCGCCTTTGCAAATAAAGCGCATAGAATATCCGCTCTGTGAGGATATGTGTTTAAGTGTTGAGTGTTCGCATGTTCAAGGATATCTACAAGGTCGTTTTTTGAAAGTTTAGGTGCAAATAGTTTTCGTAAAATCAATGCAACGGCCGTTTTTAAAGCATTGGGAGTGCCTAAGCCCGCATCGGAAGGTATTTCGGAAAGGATTGTAAAGTTTAACCCCGAAATGGGGTAACCTGAATCTATAAAAGCCGCAATTACCGCCTTTACCGAATTGGCCCACCTGTCTTCCTTTTTGTACCTTAAGCCGGAAGAAGAAATCTTTTTCCGCTCATTTAACGAAATGGAAAACAATCTGAAATTGTTATCCGAACGCCTTGAAGCGCACACGTACAAATAATGGTTTATTGCCATAGAAAGTGTATTTCCCTGTGCAAACCATGTATGCTCACCTAATAAATGGAACCTGCCCGGCGCTGCGGCGCAGGCTTCAGGTTCGTCTCCGTACTCGTCAATATGAAAAGTTACTATTTTTTGCATACTTATATAATACTCGTTATCTTGATTTTTTTCAAGAAAAATGTTTAAATAGATTGAAAATTTATGCATTTTTTTTTGTTTTTTTCGGCAATTTTGTGCTCAAGTTTATTATTTTCCCTCGGAATTCCGAATGAATTCTTTAATTTCGGTTCGGCGGCGGCCGGATTTTCCGCATTGGCCTTAGTGTATTATGTTTTTTTAAATTGCGGTTCATATAAAAGGGCTGCAATATTATACGGAATTTTTGCCGCCTGCGTACAGCTTTTTGCAAGCTATTGGCTTGCTTTTTTTGAAGACTTTGCAATTTTTACTTTGGGAGCTTCTACGGCGGCTTACTTTTTTTTAGCGCTGCCGTTCGGTATTTCCTTGCATTATGTACTTAAACAAAATAAAATTACAAGAATGTTCGGGTTTGCCGCAGTTTGGCTTATGTGGGAGTATTTTAAATCAAACGATTTTTTAGCTTACCCCTGGGGGACTTCTCCGATGGTTTGTTTTAATTTAAAACATTTTATTCAATTTGCGGATACTACGGGAGTTTGGGGGCTTTCTTTTGCGGTACCCCTTATTTCGGCTTGCTTCGGAGAATTTATTAACGCATATTCTTTTTCCGTATGTAAAAAACAATTCTTTAAAAATCTTGCTGAATTCCGAAAACCCTTTTTCTTTGTTGCAGGTCTAGTTTTTCTTTTTAACATTTATGGAATTATAGTACTTAATAAGGACATCAGGCCTTTAAAAACTTTAAACACCGTAATAGTTCAGCAAAACGGAGACCCTTGGGATATGTCCAATTTTGAAGAATATCTTAGAACTTCGCAAAATCTTACAAAAGAAGCTGTAAGCAAAGCTCCTAAACAAACGAATTTGGTTATATGGAGTGAAAACTCTCTTGCAATACCGTATTCCGAGGGCTTTTATTATTATGATATGTCTCCCGAAAGCGACCCGTTTTCTTCTTTTTTAAAGAATTTAAATGTTCCGCTTTTTACGGGTTCTCCTTATGAAAATAACGGTAAATCTTATAATTCCGCCTGTTTGATTTCTCCTGACGGAAAAGTTTCCGATATTTATTCTAAAATTCAGCTTGTAGCCTTTGCGGAATATATTCCGTTTATAGATAATCCCCTTGTTGTCAAATTATTTGATAAACTTGTGGGCTTTTCATCGGGCTGGACTCCCGGTTCCGAGTTTAAACTTTTTTCGGTAAAAAATTCTGCGGGTGAAAATATAAAATTTGCGGCACCGATTTGTTTTGAAGACGCTTTTCCGAATGTTTGTGTCGGCTTGCATAATTTAGGAAGCGAGCTTTTGGTTAATATGAGTAATGATTCATGGTCGAAAACCGCGAGCGCCGAATATCAGCATTTTGTAGTTTCTTATTACAGGGCTATAGAACTTAGAACAACTCTTGTCCGCTCTACAAATTCGGGGTTTTCCGCTGTCGTTGACCCTTACGGACGGGTTTTATATACTATGCCTCTTTTTAAAGCTGTTTCAGGTTTTGTTGAAATCCCCATATACGGACATACAAAAACACCCTTTGCAATTTTTAAAGACTGGTTTCCGGCGCTTATTTTTACGATTTTAATGTTGTTAATGGCGGTTCAATGGATTACTTCCGTAAAAAAGAAAGTTTCTGCACCTCTTCCTTCCTCTCATTGGAAAGAACATAAAAAAAACATAAAATTTATACGCAGGTACAAACCTTTATTTTCGGTTAAACGTTATAAACGACAAAATAAATAAAGGCTTTTTCAAACGTTTTTTTAATATTCTTCAATTTTTCTTAAAAAACATATAAAAAAAATTTAAGTTTTTCGCAATATTGCCGATAATAATAATACATACCGAATAAAGACGGTGTGTCTTTTGACATCCGGACACCGTTTTAATATAGTCGGAAAAATTACGTTTTGAATTTATTTCAAGGACGGTAAAGTGCCTGTTAAAGGTTAGAGCCTTTTATACGGGTTTAGAGATTGGCAAAATATTGCCAATCTCTTTTTTTTGCTTTTGCTTTTTAAGCCGGATATTAAAAATAACCGGCTTAAAAAATTTAATTGGTTTCCCGTTTTTTTCGTATTGCAAAAATAAATACCGCTAAACAGATGATTGCAAAAGCTATTCCTATCGGATAAGAAATGTGTGTAGGCAGTCGGAAGCCTTCCGGAGCCATTAAAATATATGTCATTGAAACCGCACTCATAAATACGGCAGGGATTACAGCTATTATGTAAGATTTTTTATTTAAGAATAGGTACATAGCTCCCGCCCACAAAGCTATCATAGCCAGAGTTTGGTTGGACCATGCAAAATAACGCCAAATAATAGTAAAGTTTATTTGAGATAAAAAGCCTCCTATTCCCAAAAGCGGGACTGCAAGAATTAAACGTTTTTTTATATCTTTTTGTTCAATGTTAAGCCAATCGGATAAGGTTAAACGTGCACTTCTGAAAGCCGTATCTCCTGAAGTTATGGGGCATGCAACTACGCCTAAAAAGGCTAAAATACCTCCTATTATGCCTAAAAGTTCAAAGGAAATATTGTGAACTACTCCGGCAGGGCCTCCGAGTTTTCCGAGAGCTTCCGCAAGTCCGCCCGTACCGTTGTAAAATGCTACACCGGCAGCCGCCCAAATAAGAGCTATAATTCCTTCTCCTACCATAGCTCCGTAAAAAACTTTACGGCCGTCAGCTTCCGTTTTGATACATCTTGCCATTAGAGGTGATTGTGTTGCATGGAACCCTGAAATTGCGCCGCAGGCGATTGTAATGAATAAGAGAGGCCATCTCGGAAGGTCTTGCGGGTGTACGTTTGCAAAAGAGAATTCCTGCATTGTCATTTTACCGGAAAATACTCCCCAAAAGATACCTCCGCATATTCCCAATGCCATTATAATTAAAACAATGCCGAATACGGGATAAATCTTTGAAATAATCTTATCTATCGGAAGCATAGTTGCCAAAAAGTAATAGATAAGGATTATAATAAGCCAGAAATTCGAGGTAAGATGTTCGGGGGTGAGTTTTGCCAGTAAGTCCGCAGGTCCTTTCATAAAAACGGTTCCTACCAATACAAGCAGTACTACCGCAAAAATGCGCATAACGAATTTCATTATATTTCCGAGATAAATACCGGAAATTTCGGAAATACTCGTACCGTTATGCCTTTCGGAAATCATACCGCTTAAATAATCGTGTACGCCTCCCGCAAAAATAGTTCCCAAGGCAATCCATAAAAATGCCGAAGGTCCCCATAAGGCTCCCGAAATAGCACCGAATATGGGTCCCAAACCGGCTATGTTTAAAAGCTGAATTAAAAAGACCTTTCCCGTGCTTAAGGGTACATAGTCCACACCGTCTTCTTTACTGATTGCCGGTGTAGGATTTTGGGTAATACCGAATGAGTTTTCGACTATCTTGCCGTAAACAAAATATCCGACGATTAAAATTGTCAGACACAAAACAAATGTAATCATACGCTACTCCTATACTTTGAATTATACGTTCATCTTATAAAAAATGCAAGCCTCTTTTAACAAAGTTTTTCTTCTTTTTTTGCTTTTTGCCAAAATTCTTCCATTTTTTCCCAATTTTCTTTGCAAAGTTTTAACCCCGCCTTTTTCATTTCCTTTTCTATAAACCTGAAACGGTGTTCGAACTTGCTGTTTGCGTGTAAAAGAGCGATTTCCGGGTCCGTTTTTATAAACCTTGCTGCATTCATTAAAATAAAAAGCACGTCTCCCAATTCGTCTTCTATGCGCTCTGGTATTTTAGAATTAACCGCTTCATAAAACTCTTCTATTTCTTCTTCAAGTTTATTTTTTATTCCTTCAAAGCTGTCCCAATCAAAACCGCATTTTGATACTTTTTTTGTAATCTTTAAGGAGCGGAGTATGGGAGGAAAATTTTTCGGAATACCGTCCAATAATGAAGATGACGGTTTATTTTTTGAATTCTCTACGGTTTCCTTTATATTTTCCCACTGTTTTAAAACGGAATCGGGCGTCGATACTTTTTTTTCGCTTTCAGGTCCTTCATAGCCCTCGGTTTCACCGAATACGTGAGGGTGCCTTCTAATCAATTTTTCGGTAACGTCCGCGATTACCTCCGCCGTAGAAAATTTGCCTTCCTGCTCGTACATGTACGAAATCATAAGCGTATTTAATAATACATCTCCCAATTCTTCGCGTATGTGGGAAAAAGAAGTTTCTCCGTTTTTACATACCGTTTCTTCGATTGCGTCGGCGGCCTCGTAGGCTTCTTCCAAAAGAGGTCTGCGCATGGAGCTTGGAGTTTGTGCAATATCCCAAGGACAGCCGCCTTTTCCCCGTAATCTTTTTATTACCCCGAACAGTATGTCAAAATTATTTAATAAATTATTTGTTGTCATCATTTTACACCCTTATTTCTAAAAAGCCTATAAAAAAGTAAAAGAATATTGTACCAAAAGTATCTGAATATGTTAAAAATTTTAAAAGGATTTTTTAAAACTTGAATAAGATAGTCGTAGCCTTTTTCAAAAGGAATTTCGGACGGGCGGTTTTTAAATTTGGAAAAAATATCTATTACCGAGGCGTCGCGGATAAAAATGCCCGATTTAAATTTTTCTCTGTTTCTGTAAATCCATTTTCTTCCGCCGGGGATTCCCGAGCTTATTATTACTATGGAAGGCTCCGCCTTTGTCATTGCGGAAATGATTTGCGGCTCAAGGGATTTATGGTAATGCCCTGCAAAGCGTCCTACAATTCTTATATTGGGAAAGGTGCTTTTTACGTTTTTTTCCGCGGCGAGAAGGCTTTCTTTTCTTCCTCCGAATAAGTAAAGGCTTTTATAGTGGGCATCTATTACATTTAAAAATTTAATAATTACGGAAAACTGCTGACGTCTTACGGGAATTTCTTTTTTTAAAAATTTCGCTCCCCGTATTAAACTTTTTGAAAGAGGAAGACATAAGGCCGCATTTTGTACCATATTTCCGAATTCGTTGTTGCGTCTTGCTTTTAAAACGTCCCAAAGCGTCATAAATATAACCTGTTGCGGACCCGGTTTTTCCAATAAACTCATTACGGTTTCTTCAATATCTTCTTCGTTCAGAACATCGAGCGGAACGTTTAAAAAGTTAATTCTTGTTAGAGCCATAATTTATCCTTAAAAATTAATTTAAAATTGTTTGAACTGCCGCGGTTGCATAAATAGCTGCCGTTTCCGCACGCAGGACATTTGTTTTAAAATGCACTTGCTTAAATCCGTTTTGAATCAAAAATTCGGTTTCTTTCGGGCTTATTCCTCCCTCGCAGCCTATAGCTAAAATCACGGCTTCAGGGCTTTCTTTTAAGCAAGTTTGAAGGGAGTTTTCCTCTTCATCTTTTTCCGTCATCAAAAGCTTTGTCGTTTTTTTTCCGTTTAAGTATTCAAAAACGGAAGCCAAGCTCTTATTAAGAGTGGCCGCCTGAAAAATTTCCGTTTCTACGGGAGAGCCTGATTGTTGTCTTGCTTCGCGTATAATACGTTTGCGTCTTTCCGTTTGGTTTTTGTTTTCTTCCCGTATTACGGAAAATTCCCCCAAAATCGGAAAGACGGCCTTAACTCCCGCTTCGGTACATTGGCGGATTGCCGTATCCATTCTTTGTCCCTTTATAAGCCATTGCATTAAAACAATGGCGGGGCGGGGCTCCACGGTTTTTACGGCGGAATGTATTTTTTTTAGTTTAAGTTTTATATACCTTTTTTCGGTATTTATATTAAAAACTTCCGCTTCCGAAGGGGTGTTTCCGTTTACCGAAACCTTTAGGTCTTGCCCTTCTTTTATTCTTCTTACGGCTACAAGATAACGATAATCTTTCCCTGAAAGTTTTATTATTCCTTCGGAGTCAGGAATTTCGGAAACAATAAATTGTTTCATTTTATTCCTTTTTTTTATCTTTACCGTTTGCCGCAGTTTTTTCTTCATCGGCTTTTTGCATTTCCAAAAGAGTTTTGGAATTTTCGCAAAGAGCTTTTACATTTTCCGTATTTAAAACCTTTACGGCGGCTTTAAGCTGAATATCATCTTCGATGTCTATTACAGGAGCTTTATGAGAGCGGTGATATTCGGTTTTTATAAACGGTAAAATTAAATTTGAAGGTATGTTATATTTTTTTTCAAGTTTTTTTGCAAATTCGAGCATTTCATCGCGTGAAAGTTCTTTTTTGCTTCTTGTAAAATCCGCTATTTCGGAGGTGCTTAAAAGATTAATAGCGCTTTTTTCCTGCTCCGGTGTAAATTGAGGGCGGCTTACTTCCAAGTCGGGCAGGATTCCCAGCTTGTCGATATTGGCACCGCTCGGCGAATAATAGCGTGCAACGGTAATTTTTACCGATTCGTTTTGAGTAAGCGGAATGATATTTTGTACAAGTCCCTTACCGTAGGACCTGGTACCTATAAGGTAAGCGCGTTTATGGTCTTTTAAAGCTCCGGAAACTATTTCGGAAGCGCTTGCGGAACCCTTGTTAATAAGAATTACCACGGGCATTTCCTTCGGAGCCTTTGTGCCGAAGCGTTTTACGCTGTAAGTGGAACTTGTTCCGGCTGCACGTCCCTTTGTGGAAACTACCGTACCGGATTCCAAAAAAATACTTGAAACTTCTATGGAACTTGTAATAAGGCCTCCGGGGTTATCCCGCAAATCCAAAATCAGTTTCGTGCAGTCTTCTTCTTTAAGCTTATCCAAAGCTTCGATTATACGCTTTGCGGAGTTGGGATTAAATTCGATTAAGCGTATATATGCTATATCTTTTCCTATTTTTGTGAATTTGACGGTCGGCACTTCTATAACGGCTCTTTTTATTTTAACTTCAAATTCCATAGATTTTCCGCGTAGGATTTTTAAGGTTACTTCCGTTCCTTCTTTTCCCCGAAGCATATTTAAAACGCCTTCTTGAGTAATTTCTTCGGTGGGAGTGCCGTCTATTTCGGTTATATAATCTCCCGATTGCAGACCCGCTTTCCAGCCGGGGGTATCTTCTATAGGGCTTGCAATTTCAACATAGGCCGGACGCTCGGGGGTTGAAACAACCGCCTTTGTAATATGAACACCTATCCCGCAAAAAGAGCCGCTTGTGGTATCTTCCAAATCGTGACCGATGGTTGTATCTTTATAAATATATGAGGTGTACGGGTCTTTTAAAGAATTAAGCATTCCTTCCATAGCGCCTTGATAAAGGAGCTCGGTATCTACTTCATCTACATAATTTGCTTTTATCAACTCGTAAACCGACTCCAAAAACTTCATATTTACATCGGAGGAATTCTCCGTTTCGCTGTTCGGAGCTGCCGGAGCCTTTTGCGGCATAAAGAATACCGCAATCAGTAAAAGAGTTGAAAAGATAATTGTGTTTATCCAAGTGATTTTTTTGTTCATTCTTATATTTTGAACTATATTAAGAATTTGTCAATAGCCCCGCAAAATCCGAAAAAGCGATGGAGGTATATAATTTTAAAAAAAATATTTGCGGTTTTTCCCGTATCAAAGGGTTAAGTTTTTTACCCATCTTTCTTTTTTTAATTGAATACCGGCCAACACGGTCTTTATTATGCTTGTCAGTTTTGCGATGCCGTATATAGTAGGCGAGTCCAAATCGGTAAATTTATACATTATGAACATAAGGGGCGTAAATAAAAGCATGTTTACCGTAGTGTCAACCCATGCACCCATAACGGCATCGCCTCCCGCACGGGCAACGGCATATTGAGAATTTTGATATGTCCATACCGGCATATAAAGAGCTACAAAAAGTAAGAGCTTTTTTGTTACGATTTGAGAAGAAGGAGTAAGTCTTCCGAATACTATCGGAATTAAAAAAATCGCCGCCGCTTCGCAAAGCCCCGTTGCAAATCCTGCGGCTGCGGCTCCCGTTTTCATCCATCGGGCTTGTACTCTCGCTTCTTCTAAAGAATTGCGGCCGAGAGTTCCGCCTATTATGACGCCTATAGATGTATTTACCGCAGGAAAAACCAAAAAGAATAATTCCGCAATTGTCCAGCCTGCGGACATTCCGGAAACTACTTCGGCGCCGCCCCTGCTGTTGTAAATTGCCGTGGCAACGGTTTCGCTTATTACCCACGACATATCCGCAATAAAAATAAGAGCCGACTTTTTTAATATTTCGCGGAACAAATCTATACGTACTTTTAATATATGTTTTATTTTTACATAAAAGAGAGGCTTTATTTTTTTTATATACAAAATAAAAATAACAAGTTCGCAAAGTCTTGCAATTACGGTTGCATAGGCGGCTCCCGCAACCTCAAGACGCGGAGCACCCAAATTCCCGTAAATTAAAAGATAATTTCCTATCGTATTTATAAGTGTGGAAAACATTGCAATGTACATAGGAATTTTTACATTTCCCGTTTCTCGCAGCGAAGAAGAAATGCTTGAAGAAAATGCCATAGGTATAAACGTAAAAATAATTACGCTCATATAGATTTTTCCTTCAGCCGTTATTTCCGCTTTAGCGGTATTTCCTCTTACCAAAAGTCCCAATAAAAGTTCAGGAATCATAGCGGAAACCGTTAGAAAAAGAGCTGCAAATATACCGCAGGTAATCAGTTTAAAACGGTAAGACTGCCGCATTCCGCTTGCGTCCTTTGTACCGTTATACTGCGACATAAAAATTCCGCCGGCGCTGCAAATTATGTTTAACCCGGTTATATAAACAAAGATTAACTGATTGGAAACATTTACACCGCTCATTTTTAAGTCGCCCAGACCCGCAACCATAAAATTGTCTATTAGAGAAACTAAGGATTGAATAAAAAGCTGGACCATTATTGGCAAAGCAAGAGCAAATGCCTTTTTGTAAAAATTAAGAGGACCGAAATATCCGTATTGTGTTTTTATCATATTTTAAGTGTAGTGTTTAAATAAACGATATCCTTACCGTTACGGTAAGCATTTATAATACCTTTTTGGGAATATTTGTCAAGGTCATAAGTAAATTTTTGATAATTTTTTCAAGACCTTTCTTTTTACAATATCTTATTTATTGCCTTACCTTATATCCGTTTTCTTTTTGTAAATATTTGCATAATATTATCTATGACATAATTTTATTAATAAAAGCGGTATAAGCTAAAATCAATAAAGTATTTCCCGTAAGAATTACGGCAAGTATACACTTTTTTTTTGCGGAAACATTGGGGAAATCATATTGAAAATAATAGGGTATAATTGAAAATGAAGGAAAGATGAAAATTATCATTACTATATATACCGAAAAAGAGGAATGTAAAAAACGTGTATTTATAAGCCATTTTCCCCATTTAAAAAATAAAAATCGGCTGACTGTAAAAAATATACAGGCACAGTGTAAAAAAATAAGATACACGAGATATTTTATTTCCTTTATTTTCATCTTTGTTTTTCTATACTAATTGTAATAATATTTACATAAATTCCGATTTATCGATATAAATATTTGTAACAGGTAAATTCAAATACGGATAAAAAGCGGTATATTACCGGAATTAACTTAAACGGTTGCCGGCAGTTACTTTAGTGTACTGCCGGCTAAAATATTTTAAGCCTTAATAATCGTACCGGATTTTCCGTTAATGGCGTCCTTTGCTTTTTCCAAAAGAGTGATTAAAGCATAGCCGTCTTTTTTCGATTCGGCAAACTGTATTGCGGCTTGTACCTTAGGCAGCATTGAACCGGGAGCAAAGTGTCCTTCTTCAATGTATTTTTTTGCATCGGCAATCGAAATTTCGGAAAGCCATTTTTGGTCGGGTTTGTTAAAGTTAACGGCAACTTTTTCTACGGCCGTTAAAATAATAAGGCAGTCCGCATTCAGCAATTGAGCCAGTTTCGCGCTTGCAAAGTCCTTATCGATTACTGCGGGAACTCCTCGCATATAGTTTCCTTCTTTAACTACAGGTATTCCGCCGCCGCCGCAGGTAATAACTATTTGTCCCGCATTGCTTAAGGCTTTTACGCTTTCAATTTCGGCAATATCTACCGGTTTCGGAGAAGCCACAACCCTTCTGTATCCGCGTCCCGCATCTTCTACAACATTTTCACCGCGTGCAATTAAAACATCGGCTTCTTCTTTTGTCATAAAGCTGCCTATGGGTTTTGTCGGTTTTGAAAAAGCGGGGTCTTTAGAATCTACAACAACTTGAGTAATCAAAGTTGCAACCGGTTTATCGATACCGCGGTTTAAAAGCTCTTCACGCAAAGCAGCTTCCAAATCATTGCCGATATATCCCTGACTCATTGCAACCGAAACCGCCAGTTCAGGCTCGGAAGTTTTTTTGTCGATTTTGTGATACTCGGACATTGCCAAATGAATCATACCTACTTGAGGTCCGTTACCGTGCGAAACGATAACGGAATGTCCTTCCTGAACCAAATCGGCAATGGCTTTTGCGGTAATTTTAACCGCTTTACGCTGTTCTTCCAAATTGTTTCCCAATGCGTTTCCGCCCAAAGCTATAACAATTTTTTTTGCCATAAAATCTCCTATTATGTTAGAAAATATTATTATACGAAAATACCGTGATTGTTTCAAGTAGAATTATATCGAGTAAATTATAAATCATTGACGGGCTTAAATGCGACATTATTATAGATGAATTAAAGCCGTGTAATATTATACCGATACTAATAGTAAAGAATTTAGGTTTCGGTCAGGAGGCTTGTTATTTATGATTTCCAATAATTCATCGCTTCAAGCTGTTTCTTATATGGCTATGCCCAAAATATCGGCGGGCGGAAGAGCTTATTTTCCCGTTTCCCCGAACCAACTTTTATATTCTCATTTTAAATATGTTTCGGGCTTTGCCGAAAAGCGTAATAACGGCGGCGTAAGCATAGATAAACTCAGAATTTTAAATTCCATAATAGATCAGTTGGTATCTATGAAAACGAACGAAGCCGAAAAAGCGGCTATTGCAAAATCGGGTGCCGAAAAGCTGGAAATTAAAATGAACGATGCACAGCTTGATTCTTTGTTAAATTACTATCATAATGAAATAAAAAATGCCGTTGCCCAAACTGAAAATATAGGATATGGAGGAAATCCTTTACCCGCCGCAGTTTTGGACTTGACAGCATAAAGCTTTTTTTGCATACTGCTATTATTATGAAAATTAATTTTAGTAAACTGTTTTTTGCCGCCGCTTTTTCTGCGGCTGCCGCATCTGACGGCCAATTGCTTGTGCATAAAACCGAATACTTTGATATTATTTATGCAAAAAAGTCGGAATCGGCCGCCGCTTTGATTGCGGAGTATGCGGATTCTTATGCGGAAGAGATTTCTTCCCGTCTTAATCGTGAAAAACCTCCCAAGCGTATGCCCGTATATATAATTTCCGATAAAGAAGATTTAAACGGATATTTTACCTCTTCCCCGTACAGTAGGATTGTTCTTTACGATACCTTGCCCGGCGAGGGACAGCTGTCCAATTTTAATGACGTTATTCTTAAAGTCTTTTATCACGAGCTTACACATGCAATTTCTCTTAAATACCTCTTTCCTCTTTTACCTCTTTCGTTTAAAGAAGGCGTTGCGGTGCTTTTTGAAAGTTCGGACGGAACGCAGGGCAGATTGCACGACCCGTTAATTTATCACCACTTAATGCAGGGAAGGATTGACGGTGTAAGCCCTTCATGGCAGCAGGCCGCTGACAGAAGAGATATATATCCCGGAGCTTTTTGGGGTTACTTGTACGGGGCGGTCTTTGCGGATTATCTTCAGAAAATTTACGGAATGGAAACTTATGCAAAGTACTGGCACAGCTCTTTTAATCTTTTTCCTATGGATAAGACAAAAAAGATATTTAATAAAAAACTGACGGTTCTTTGGGATAATTTTATAGATTCCATTTATTTTCCTCAGGAAGTGCAAGTACCTATGCCGTCGATTAAAGGAAAAAATAAGTCCGGCTTTAATGTTACAGCGGCAAATAAAAACGGATTTGCCTGTTTTGACTTTGCTCAAAAGGAAGTTCTTTTTTATAATGCTGAAGATGTTTCGGGAAAACTTAAAAAACTTTTTAACGCCAATTCCTCTCTTTCAAATTTAAGTTTTTCTCAAGACGGGAACTATCTTTTAGTAACGGACCTTATCCGAACCGTAAAGGGAGAAAAACACAGAGCCGTAATTTTCGATATGAAAGCGGGAAAGTTTTTGGATAAAAAATATTTTTCTATTCGTGATGCGGCTTTTTGCGGAAACAATAAAATATGCGGAGTGGAAGTTGGAGGACAATTTTCGCAGCTGATTGTATTGGATTATTCTACCGGCAATAAAGATATTCTTTTTTCCGCAGGCCCCGGTAAATCTTATTCCGTAATTTGTAATCCGGTTTTTGCAGGAGAAAATAAAATCGCTTTTATAGCAGGAAACGGTCTTAAGCGCGATATTTTAATATTGGATACGGTTTCAGGAGAAATTAAAAAACTTGAATTTGAACAGCCTCTTCATGCAATCCGTTATTTGCAGACAAATAACTCTTCGGAAGAGCCCGTACTTACTTTTTCGTGGGCTGAGAAAAATATGCTTTACCGTTCGGCTTTTTATAATGTAAAAACGAACACTCTTAAAGTTTTGCAAAAAGATATTTCAGGAGGAACTTTTTTCCCCGTTGTGCTTTCAAAACCCGGCTTTGAAGAGATTTTTTATGTAGGTATGCATGCAAAATATAATTCTCTTTATAAAATAAAGGAAAAGGAATTTAAAGAAAGGGCTTCCGCTTTAAAGCCTTTTACTGCGGAAAATGCCGCTCCTTTGAGCAAGGCTCCCGATGTCGGAATATTGAAGCAAAAAAAATATAATTATTTTTCATGGCTTTGGAAGGTTTCTCCGAGTCCCGTAATAAAAATGCCTCCTAATTTTAAAAAACTCGGACAGTCGGGGCTCGGCATAAAGTTATCGGGTCTTGATGCTTCCGAACTTTTGAGTTTTTCATTTTCTTCCGTTTTTTATTTTAAACCGTTTTTTTATCAACCGGAATTTGAGTTTAAGGTAAATTCCAAACCTGCAAATTTTAAAGTTAATGTTTATGATATAAACAACGGGTTTAGATACAGAAGAACGGGAATTACTTTAGGAACGGAAGCGGTTATTCCTACCGAATCCGTTTACGGTAATTTTCTTTTAAATGCCGGAGCTTCTTTTGAAACTTTTGCATTTTATCCCGAAGATTTCGGAACTGAAAAAACGCTTTATAAATATAAATTGGGGCAGCCTGTCATATCCGAAGAATTTGCCGCAGGTTATTCATATAAAAAGATAAAACAAAGACTTGCAACGGATTTTTTTGCACAGGATATTTCCGCCGCCGAAGTTATTTTAGGTGTAAAACACGGTATTCATCTTAATTCAAAAACCAATGCTGTTGTCGTTCAAGCTCTTGCAAATTTTAACACGCCAGTTGTACCGCTAAATTTAAAGTTAAGTTCTTATGCGGGATTTAATGCATATTTAAATCCTAAACAAAACCGATATGCGTTTTTCGGAAACAGCGCTTTTGTAGGAATGAATTGTTTCCTGCCCGGAATGCCCGAATATGAAAAAGCCTCCAAAAAAGAGGGAAATAAAAACGGTAAAATTGCTTACGGTTTCGGCTTTGACGGAGAACTTACTCTTTTCAGTTATGAAATACAAACGGGAAGTTTTTGGCTTCCTATATTTTATAACCGTCTTAATTTAAGTGCCGGATACAGAAATGTCGTTAATTTTTTAAGCGCTTCTTCGAAGACAAAACCGGATTTTTATCAGTCTTTGTACGGAAGACTTACGCTTAGAATAAGCGGAGCGGCTACTATAGGAATTGAGTATGCCCATCCTATTGAAAAGGGTGTTAAATTCGGCAGATTCGATGCGGTATTTAATGTAAGGTTTTAAAATTTAAGGCAGGGTAGAGCCCTGCCTTTTTTATTTTGTCGATGAAATATTGTTTATTTTCCGCGCCATTTATCCAATTGTTCTTGAATTAAGGCTTTGCCCTCTTCAAGAATCTTAAGCTGTTCTTCTTTTGTTTTGGGGGCCTCATAGATTTTTAAAAGTTTTATTTTATATTCACCGTCTTTCAGATTTTGCGCAATACGCCTAATTGACGAGATTTTCCAGCCGCCGTCTAAGGCAAAAACAGCCACAGGCATGGGAGAGGCATTTAATAAACGCCTGAACCCGGCAGCGTGAAAAGTTCCCAAATTTCCGTCTTTGGAGCGGGAGCCTTCCGGGAATATGACTGGGATTAAGTTATTCTTTCTTACATGCTCTGCAAATTTATCTACGGCTTTCATCGCCTGCGTAGGGCTCCCCGTGCGTTGAACCAAACAATGTTTTCCGCTTTTTAACATTGCCGAAACCAAAGGAACATGATTTCCCAATTCTTTTTTTGCGACAAATCTAAGGCGCGGCCCGTTATAATAGCGCATATGAACTACGATATCTAAAAGACTTTGATGATTTGAAATTGCAAGATATTGTTCCGGAAGCTGCCCTGTTAAACCGTAGTCTCCTTTAAACCTAAAATTGACAAATTGTTTTAATACCGCAAATACTAATCTCGGAGCGGGTTTTACGATAACCTCGCTGTTTACCCAATCGCATGCCTTCCTATAAACGGAATAACAAAAGCCTATTACAACGGCCCTCCATGCGAGCATAACAAAACAGCACAAAATAGCAAGAATTGCCTTCATAAATTCTCCTAATAATTTTCTAAAATAAACAATGGCAGCAGACCTGCTTACCTTAAATCCTATAAAACCTTTTATTTATAATGAATAGGAATTATCCGTTATTATACAAAAAATCTTCTATTTTGTTCAATATGTCTTTTGTGGGAGCAAAGCATTGAATTGTTTTGGGGATACTTTTAATAAAAATTTCACCGTAACGTTTTACTAAAATCCGCTTGTCCAAAACGGTAACAATGCCTCTGTCGGTATTGGAACGCATTAAGCGCCCGAACCCCTGCCTGAATTGTACAACCGCTTCGGGCACGCTTAGCTGCATAAAGGAATTTCCGCCTGATTTTTCTATTAAGGCGGAACGTGCATGAAAAATAGGCTCCGTCGGAACGGAGAAGGGGAGTTTTACTAAAATGACATGCGAAAGAGATTCTCCCGGAACATCAACGCCCGCCCAAAAAGAAGTTGTTGCAAAAAGGCAGCTTGAAATATCTTCTTTAAATTTATTTAAAAGTCTCATTCTGTCATCTTCACCCTGTTGCAAAATACAAATATTGTCCGTAATGTTCATGCGGACATATTCGCAAGTTTTTTTTAAGGATTCGTAAGATGTAAACAGGACAAGGGTTTTTCCTTGCGTTATTTCCAAAAGAGATAAAACCTTTTTGTTTATGTTTTCCTGAAATTCCGCTTCATCGGGCATGGGCATATCTGCCGGAATATTAAAGACTACGTTGCTTTCATAAGGAAAGGGTGATTGAAAATAATCCGTAAAGACTTTTTTGTCGTGAAAGTCTTTTAAACCGTTTCTGCCGAGCCAAAAATCGAAGCTGTCGCCTATTTTTAATGTTGCCGAAACGCAAATAACCGAAGACATAGGCATAAATACCGAGCGTCTCATAATGGGTGCAAGAACAAGAGGGGTTTGAATAAAGCGTATTGCTTCGCCTTGACTAAGCTTTATTTTTTCAAACCAAAAGACCTCATTGGGAAAATTTTGGCGGTTTAAAAAGTGTTCCATTAAAGCCGCCATGCTTTTTAAACGGCGTAAAATAACGAAGGCATCGCGGCAGGCGGTGTCCAAGTCTTCGTCTTTTTTTTCTTCATCAATATTGCTTATAATTGCTTCAAGTTTGATATTTAAGGTGCATATATTTTTATAAAAAACTTCTATCGAATTTAAAAGTTCGGCAACTTCATCGGAAGTAATTTGCATTAAGCTTTTTGCAATTGATGATTGTAAAATATTTGCAGCTTTTTCTTCAAGCAGGTTAAAGGATACGGCCGTTTGTTCAAGTAAATTAATTATTTCGGTAAATAACTTCGCTTCATTTGAAACTGCTGCGATTGTGTTTAATAAGCCTGTCTGTTTTCCGCGCCGTGAGCGATATAAAATATTTATTTGTTTATGTAAATTAAAGCGCGACAAGTCTTCCGAAAAAAAACTTCCTGCGGCTTCTTCTATTGTATGAGCTTCATCTATAATAAGGTTTTCGAAAGCGGGGAGTACGGCGGTGCCGGTGTAGCCGAATCCGTCCGCCCTCACCGCAAGGTCTGCAAAAAGAATATGATGATTGGCAATTAAAATTGAAGAGCTTTCCGCTTCGCGTTTCATTTTCATTACAAAGCAGCCTGTAAAATAAGGGCATTTATTTGCAAGACAATTATCCGATTCGGAACACACTAAAGACCAAACCGAATCGCCGGGTAAAAATTCCAGTTCGGAACGGCTTCCTTCTTTTGCTTCCATTGCCCATTCTTTTATCTTTTCAAGTTCTTCCGTTCCCGAAGAAAATAAGTCGTTTTCCTGTAGACTTTGAGATAAACGCCGTAAACAAAGGAAGTTATGTCTTCCCTTGACTAAAATTGATTTTAAGTTTGTAAAATTTTCACCTAAAATTTTTTTTGCTGTAGGGACGTCCTTTTCTATCAATTGCTGTTGTAAATTTATTGTACCTGTAGAAATTACTACACGCTGTTTGTTTTGCTTTGCCCAAATCATTGCAGGTAAAAGATAGGCTAAACTTTTTCCTACACCGGTACCGGCTTCAAAAACTCCTACGGCATTTTCATTAAAACAATTGGAAATTGCCTTTGTTAATTTTAATTGAGGAATACGCGGTTCGTAATTTTTAAAAAAGGAAGCGAAAGTTCCGTTTTCGTCAAGGAAGCCTGCCGTTTTATCAGGGTCTAACGGAAGTAATTCGGTATCGGTAAAAGTTTCTTCAATAAAATCATTCATAATAATTACGCTTATCGTTCCGGAAGTTTTGCCGTATAAATTCTTAAACCTTATAGTTTATTGTCTTCCCGTTTTACAATTAAAATGAATTTTTAGAAAACGGAGAGCCTATCCAAACGCCTTCGCCTCCCAAATATTCTTTTTGCCTGCCTTCAATTAAAAATCTGACGTTTTCTACAGTTGAAAATTCACAGGCGGTAAACACGATTTGAGCCAGCTGTGCATAATAAGCTTCTATTCCGTATCTGTTAAACTGAAATTCTTCGCTTAAATTTATAAAAGCGGTTCCGTTTTTTACATAAGCGGAAAGAAGTTTTGTTTCAGGAGGAATAAAGGAGCGAAGACCGTTTTTCGCTTCTTCGTTTGACGTGCCCTTTAATAAAACTTTTAATGTTTCCGTCATAGGAGAATCGGTTTTCGGGATTTGCCGTATAACCTGTTTGCGTACTATTTTTCCGTCAGCCTCTACTTGAACGAAAAAAACGGAACGGCTTTCGGTTTGACGGCTTTTATCTTCGGTTTTAGGTTTAAAATTTTGCTCTTTGACGGGGCTTTCCTGTTTTGAGGTGCTTACAGGCTTTGTTTTCACATTTTTTTCTTGTGTTTTGGTTATATTTTCCGTTTTTTTTGCAGTTTCGGTTTTTAAAATATTCCCTTGAGGATTTTTTTCAGTCTTTTTAACTTTAGACTTATCGGTTGTGTCTGCATCTGTAGAAGTATTTGAAGTTTCCGCTGTTTCAGGCTCATCTTTGTAGGCGCTGCCGTCTCCCTGTGTTTCAGCGGTTATTTTTTCTATTTCATTTTGAATTTCCATTAAGTCGGCTTCCGTATTTAACTCTTCTTTTTCGGTTTTTTGAAAAATTTTTTTAGCGTTTGTTTTTTCCAATACGGAACGTATATTGTTTTTGTTAATAAAAAACAATAAAGCGACAAGTAAAATAAATGCAACCCAAAAGAACCAGCCTAAAGAAGCCCTTTTATTATTTTTATCGGACATAGCCTTATAATAATATATTTAAGAAAAAAATACTATAGCATTTTTTAAAAAATTAAGATAAAAATTTAAAACGGCTTTAAGATATCGATACTTATTTTTGCGGTATGTAAAGAGGAGGTACTTACAGGCGGTAACTACGATTAAATTTAAATAATTTTTTCGCTAAAGCGGAAAAAATGATAAACCGTAAAGATTGGTCTTGACAGCGGCGGAAAGATATGAGAGAATTGGAGAAAGAAGGCGAGGGAATAAGTTACGGCTATACCTTGTTTGGAAAGGGAAGGAGCGGAGGGAACTGCACCGGGAATAGATAAGTTACCGTTCAGATTTACGGGGAAAGAGCTTGACGAGGAAACGGGATTATACTATTATGGAGCTAGGTATCTTGATCCGAAATATTCGAGGTGGCTGAGTGGAGACCCTGCACTAGGTGAGTACATACCCAAAGCACCGATAGATGATGAAGCTAAAAAGCATAACGAAAACCTGCCGGGAATAGGTGGGGTGTTTAATACCGTCAATCTACATGTTTATCACTATGCGGGAAATAATCCGATTAAGTATGTGGATCCGGATGGAAGAAGCGATAGTAATATTTGGACTGTCAAATACAGCCGGAGCAAGTACAGGGGCATCAAATAATACCGGTATATTTATATCAATTCCTTTAAACGGGAAAGATATTTCTATATTTTTTAAAAAATAAAGATATTGATGGATTATTAAATTATCTTAAAGAGAAAAACTTATTATCGCTGGAGGTGTAAAAATGGAAGCAGTAAAAATTATAGAAGGTCTTGTAATTATGATGTTTATATTTCCGTCATTAGCCGTAATAGTAACTATATTTCTTATGGTTTTTACACATATCTCTTTTCATCGTACCGGACTTGCTTCTTCATTTTATGAAGCGGCTACAAAAGAGAAGGTATTTTTTGCAAAAAATGCGGTCTACAATGACGGGCTTATATCGTCTTCGTGGGCGAGGGGTAGGTTTATTATAAGATGGTGTTTAAATGAAGAATATGCAAAGGAAGATTCAATAGAAACACAAGAAATAAAACGAAAATTTTTTATTTTAAATATGATGCAGCTGCTTTGTTTTCCATTATCCTTATTATGGATTTTGTTATGCTTAGTTACAATAGTTTTAACTTTTTTTCTTGTTTAAAGCGTTATATAAACATTGTGAAATTTATAGTTACAGTTTAAAAAATATATATGAAGTATAATAAACAATGAAAACTAGGTGATCGTGTTGATTTTGTAATTGCCGGTAGTATTAATCTTATTCCGTAGTAAAGGATGTGAAAAATGAAAGATGAAATAGTAAAAATAATCAATGAATTTACACTAGGAAAACAAGAATATTTTCTTACAATACAATATTTAGATAATATTTGTATGATAGAATCATATATAAAAAAAATTTCACTAACGCTGAGTGATGATGATTATTGGACTGAACCATATTTATATGGTGATTATCGGATTATTGAAGATAACGGAACTTTAGCTTGGAATGTCCAATTTAATTCAGCAGTTATAGGAGAGAGAAATTTAAGCGATCTTTTGAAAGTAATGAATGATATTTTTTTAGGAAAAAAAATTATGAAACCGGAAAATATTCTAAGACCTATGCATCCTGATGGAAATTATGGAAGAAAATTATAATTTTTTATATAATTTGAAATAATAAAATAATGTTATATAAAAACTATGAAAGCAAAACTTAGCATTTATTTAAGCAGCCTAACTATCTCACATTTCGGACAGCGATTGAAAGGGAGCAAAAGCAATTTATAAAAATTGCTTTTGCTGTACATCTTTCCGCAGTAATTTCTGCGGAAAGATACCGAAGCGATAGCGAAGCCCTGAAAAGCGCGGTGCTCAATTTTGTTTTCTTCATAATATTGAAAAACAAAATTGAGCAGTCCGAAGCTCAAAGCTGCTTACGCCCCTTTGAGCTTCGAGTTTTGCCATTCGGCAAAACATCGGGGATTAAAGTTTTAAATTTTATGAATGCCCCCTTATCGGAGGTTTTTCCGCTTCTGGAAGGAAGCGGAAAAACAATGGCTTTTGAAAATAGACATGTTGGATGCAAGGAGCGAGAAAAAATTAACCGCAGGCGTACTTTATGTACGTTGAGGATTAATTTTTTTGAAGCGACGCCGCAGACGGCGTGTATATTTTCAAAAGATGACGAACACGCACAAAGGGTGTACATACGTTACGGAAACGGAGTGGAAACAAGATACAAGTACGATGAAAAGCGGCGTTGGCTTGATACAATAGAAACTGAAAACAAACAAAGTCAAGACGTTTTTCAAAAAATAAAGTACTCATTTGACCCTGTAGGAAACGTCCTCGGTTACACGAATGATGCAAGCACTTATGAGACAACTCAAGCGTACAAATACGATAACCTATATCAACTTATAAGTGTAGAAGGAGAGAGTAAACAATACAAGGGGAAAAAATACTTCGGAATGAGTCCTGTAAACATAGCAAAGTACAAACAGGAGTTTAACTTCGACATCATAGGAAATATGATGAATAAAATGAGCACGACTAATTTATCGGGAAGTAGGGGAAATGCATATAAGAAAGCCGACCTAGATTACAACCTAGATTATGAATATGACAGTAAATATGCGCACAGGTTAATAAGAGCGGGGAACAGGTATTATCGTTATGACGGTAACGGAAACATAACGGCGGAAAAAGACGGACCCTTTAGTGAAGAGGAAGAGTTTATATTTACCTATAACTATGATAAAGAAAGCGGAGTATACTCAACCGATTACGGCTTCGGTCTTGACGCCCCTAAAGAAACGGAACAGACGAACCCGCAAGATCTTTTTTCTTACAGGCGGAACTATATGTGGAATGAGCGTAACCTGTTAACCAAATCGAGCGATAAAAACTACACGGTACACTACCGCTACGGTGAAGACAGGCAGAGAGCGTTAAAGTATACTGAAGAAGGAAGAAGTGAAACGCTATACTTTAACAATTTCTTTACGATACATATTCCGATATATGATAAAGATAACCCGCAAGGGTTAAGGGTGCATAAACATATCTTTGTCGGTAACAGCCGCCTTGTAACAGCGATGACCCACACGGATAACAGTGGAGACAATGAAGAGCAAAAGGAAAAGAGATACTACTATCACAGCGACCACTTAGGAAGTGCACAATTCGTAACGGACTGGAAAGGCAGACAGTATGAGCATATAGAGTATACACCTTACGGAGAGCTATGGATAGAAGAAGTTGCTGCGGGAATTGATAAACTGCCGTTTAGGTTTACCGGCAAGGAGATGGATGAAGAAACGGGCCTGTACTATTACGGTGCGAGATACCTTGACCCGAAGTATTCGAGGTGGTTGAGTGGGGATCCGGCGCTGGGAGAGTATATACCGCAAGCTCCCATTGACGATGAAGCGAAGAAACACAACGAGAATTTACCCGGTATGGGTGGTGTGTTTAATGTTGTAAACTTGCATGTGTACCATTATGCAGGGAATAATCCGGTTAAGTATACCGATCCGGATGGAAGGGATATAATTTTATTGAATAGGTCATATGGTGCTTATAAAGAAGGTCATAATGCTGTGTTAATTGGAAATGATAAAACTGGCGGATGGTTGTATTTTTCTAAAGATGGTAAAAATTTAACTGGATCAATTAACAAGGCAGAATATTTTCCTACACTTGAAAGTTTTATTGAGCATAATAAAAAATTAGATACAGATGAACAATATGATAGGGCTTATCAAGTAAAAACAAGTGCAATGAATGACTCAAGAATGATAGCAGAAGGTCTTGACATTTACGATAAAAAATACTCACTTGATGAAAAAAGAAATGAAATAACCTTAGAAGTAATATCTCAAAACTGTGCAGATTTATGTGCAGACATTGGTAAGAAAGGAGGTGTTAATATATCAAAACCTAAACATTCTCGTTTCCCTGTTGGGACTTTTACAAAACCTAATTTCCAATATGAAGATTTTAAAAAAAATAATAAAGGAGAGGAAATTCAAATAAAATGATAAAAATTTCAATAACGAATTTTATATACAGTAAAATAGCTTTTATGCTTATTCTAATGATTTTTTATATTATCACCTCGGTTAAGGATAATAAATATTTTTTGCAAGTTGTATTTGTTCCAATAATAGTTGTTTTATTTATATTTTTAAATATACAAAAAATTGGATTGTACTTTTTTTTAACTTTATTAATAGTATTTTTTATATCGCATTTTTTAGGCTGTTTAATTGGTTTTTTTATTGAGATAGGATATTTTTTTATTGTTGAAATGTTAAGTGTTATTTTTTATTCTATTTTTCTATTCAATGGTATAATTATATTTATAATATCATATGCTGTTACTGTATTTATTTATAAGATAATACGGTGGGTAATTTAGATTTAATTTATGAAAGTAGTAGTTAGATGTTTATTAAAAGAACCCAACTATCTTTTTCGGACAGCGATTGCAAGGGAGCAAAAGCAATTTACAAAAATTGCTTTTGCTGTACATCTTTCCGCAGTAATTCCTGCGGAAAGATACCGAAGCGATAGCGGAGCCCTGAAAAGCGCGGTGCTCAATTTTATTTTCTTCATGATAATAATAAACAAAATGCAGCAGTCCGCCGCTCAAAGCTGCTTAGGCAAAAAGCTATCACTATCTGAAATCCTCACTGACAGGGCTTTTGAAAATAGGCGGAGCAGATACAAGGAGTTAGGCAAAAAAGTACCGCAGGCGTATCGGGTATACGTCGAGGACACTTTTTTGCCGTACGACGCAGTAATTGCCCGCATATTTTCAAAAGAGGAGACAGGACTGTATTACTACGGAGCTAGATACCTTGACCCGAAATATTCGAGGTGGCTGTCAGGTGATCCGGCTTTAAATGACTACATACCAAAAGCACCTATTGACGATGATGCTAAGAAACATAATGAGAATTTGCCGGGCATGGGAGGAGTATACAACACGATAAACTTACATGTATATCATTATGCGGGCAATAATCCGATTAAGTATACCGATCCTGATGGGAGGGATATACATATAACAATTACCAATAAAAAAGTCGGTACAGGATATTTAAGAACAACGGATGACAATGGAAAAAACATCATAGTAAAAGTTCCAACTTACAGAATGACAGTTTATGATGATGCAACAGGAAAAACATTAAATTATGAAGTTACTAGACATTCAGTATTAGACGCAAATGATAGTAATATTTCTGAACCAAAAGATTTTGCTACGTATGAACCTAAAGGAAAAAGCTCATTTTTCAAAGGTTTTATTTCGAGAAAGAATTATGGATTTGCTATTGAATTAAGAAACTATAAAAATCCAAGTTTAAGAGGTGATTTATTTCGATCTGATACTGGAGAAGCAAATGATAAAACAATAGAAATTCATGTTGGTGGAAATTACGTAGGTTTAGATGGTGTAGAATATAATGTAACGTCTTGGGGATGCTTTTCCTTACAAGGAGAATATGTAAATGGTGATGGATATGAAAAATTCATTAATGATATTTGCAATAAATTAGATTATAAACAAAACAAGCATATTATTATCGAGGTACAGAAAATTGAATAAATGTTTATTATTTTTTTTATTAATTATTGTACTATGTTGTCCTATTTTTGCAGATATAAATATCTCGAATTTCGAAAAATATTTTCGTACCGTCAACAACGATGAAAAACGGAGGATTTCTAGTACAAAAGTTTGTCTCCAAAAAACTAATTACGCATATCCTAAACCGATTTATTACAAAGGAACTCAAATACCGAATGTTTTTATTGATGAATCCATTGTAAAAGATCCTGAAATACGCTATAAGATTTCGTGCTATCTTATGAACAAATTGGATTTAGGAATTCACTTTGAATTTGCTGATTATGAATTCTTTGTTATTGAAAATAAAAAAATCATTGGTGAATGTGTTTATTATTTATGTCATAGAGAATATGGACGAATTCATAAACAACTTAATGATGGCTGTGACAGATTATTAAAGGATACACTGATTCAGGATGAATTGGACTTAATAAAAGAAAGATTAAAGTCTGAACATAGTTTGTTTTTGTACTGTGAACCGATTGGTTCTTAATAGACTTGTTGCAAATGGTAGTTTATACCATTGCGCAGGGTATAATTCGGTGAACTATACTGATCTGGATGGGAAAGATATAACTTGTACAGATTTGATAGCATGTTTTGCTGACAGCAAAACGTGCTTCTGAGTAGAACTACTGATATCCGAGTGGCGGTATTGAAAGGAAAATATTTTTTAAGGTGAAAACAAAACTTTGCATTTATTCGCAGCCTAACTATCTCACTTCTCGGACAGCGATTGGAAGGGAGCAAAAGCAATTTATCAAAATTGCTTTTGCTGTACATCTTTCCGCAGTAATTTCTGCGGAAAGATACCGAAGCGACAGCGAAGCCCTGAAAAGCGCGGTGCTCAATTTTGTTTTCTTTATAATGATAAAAAACAAAATTGAGCAGTCCGCCGCTCAAAGCTGCCTAGGCACCTTTGAGCTTCGAGTTTTGCCATTCGGCAAAACATCGGGGATTAAAGTTTTAAATTTACTAAACAAGCCTACTGACAGGACTTTTGAAAATAGACATGTTGGATGCAAGGAGCTAGGAAAAATTAACCGCAGGCGTACTTTATGTACGTTGAGGATTAATTTTTTTGAAGCGACGCCGCAGACGGCGTGTATATTTTCAAAAGAGAATTATCGCTATGACGCCAATGGAAACATAACGGCGGAAAAAGACGGACCCTTTAGTGAAGAGGAAGAGTTTATATTTACCTATAACTATGATAAAGAAAGCGGAGTATACTCAACCGATTACGGCTTCGGTCTTGACGCCCCTAAAGAAACGGAACAGACGAACCCGCAAGATCTCTTTGCTTATAGAAGAAACTACACATGGAATGAGCGTAACCTGTTAACCAAATCGAGCGATAAAAACTACACGGTACACTACCGCTACGGTGAAGACGGGCAGAGAGCGTTAAAGTATACTGAAGAAGGAAGAAGTGAAACGCTATACTTTAACAATTTCTTTACGATACATATTCCGATATACGATAAAGATAACCCGCAAGGGTTAAGGGTGCATAAACACATCTTTGTAGGAAACTCAAGATTAGTAACTGCAATGACGCATACGGATAACCACGGAGACAATGATGAGCAACGCGAGAAGAGGTATTACTACCATTCAGACCATTTAGGAAGTGCACAATTCGTAACGGACTGGAGAGGGAAGCAATACGAACATATAGAATACACACCTTACGGTGAGTTATGGGTAGAAGAGACTGCACCGGGGATAGATAAGTTACCGTTCAGGTTTACAGGGAAAGAGCTTGACGAAGAAACGGGTTTGTATTATTATGGAGCCAGATATCTTGACCCGAAGTATAGTAGGTGGTTAAGCGGTGATCCGGCGTTAAATGATTATATACCCAAAGCACCGATAGATGATGAAGCTAAAAAGCATAACGAGAACCTGCCGGGTATGGGTGGGGTATTTAATACCGTCAATCTTCACGTTTATCATTATGCGGGAAATAATCCGGTCAAGTATACCGATCCGGATGGGAGAAACATGGAGGATGACTTAGCTAAGTCGTTAGGGAATACTTCAAAAAAACAAGGTGTTGATTTAAATTTATTTACAGCTAATCCAAAACAAGATTTATATGATGCACATGAACCAGAATTTGGTAATATGAGACAAGCAGCTTCAAGGGCATATAAGTATGCTGCTTTCTTTTATGTAGCAGCTCATGGTAATAGAGTCAATGCTTCATCTTGTGGTGAAGATGGTTCTTTAAACTATGAAGATAGAGCTTTTTTAGATCCTAAAGATCTTGCTGAAATGATAAAGTCTAATCCAAATTATAATGGTCAGCCTGTTGTATTATGGATTTGTAATAGCGGGCAAGACCCTCAAAATATTGATAATTCTCAAGATTGTTTTGCAAAAAAAGTTGCTGATGCTTTAGGAGAAGGGGCTATTGTTATTGCATCGACAGGATTTGTCAATTTTAAATCCGGTATTTTCATACAATCAAATACATCTGGTAATAGAAAAACCCGTATTCCATATACTTCTGTTGATAGTGGAGAACAATATAAATTTATTGGAGGAAAATAAGAATGAAAAAAATATATTTCTTTTTTTGTTTATTAAATACGTGTTTACTTTTTTCTCAAAATACTGATGATGTTTTCAGATATTTAAAAGAAAAACTGGGAAATATTGATGATGATATTCTCAGATATTTAGCAGAAGAGGTAGGAAATATTGATGATGATGATATCATATATGTAGAAGAGATAGAGCGTAATTCCAGTTGTTTTGTTATAAAAGACGATGCGGAACTCTTTGAAAAAGAAATGCTTGCATTACAAGGAGACCCTCGTGCAGTAGATGAGTTAATTGATCATTATGCCTATATTCAGGATATCGATAATGAATTAAGAATATCAAAACTGAACTATTGGCTTGAAATTTTAATTGAAAATGATATAACACCTCGTTCGCAATATAATTACTATACTATTAAGGAATGCTATAATTTTGATAATCAAAAACGAAGACTATTTTGGTTGTATACAAGTGCGGCAAGGGGTTTTGAACTGGCACTTTCGAATGTAGAGCGTAGTAGAAAAAAACAGATAGTGTTTACTATGGCAAATAATAGTGATTATCCGATAGAAGAATTAAAAGAAAAACAGGTGTTCTTTTATGAAGACGGAGCATTGAGAGGTTCTGGAACAGCAGCCTATTCGCTTGGAAAATATTATGAACGGATAAATAAAAAAAATGCGGCTTCATATTGGTGTAGAATAGGTGCTCAAAATGGAAATAATGATTGTATGTTGAAATATGCAAAAATACTAAGCAACAGTGAAGTCGAATTTGATAAACTTCGCAGCAGTTTTTGGATAAGAAAGGCTATTCAAAACGGAAATACAGAAGCAAAAAAACTACTAAAAGAAATAGCAGAAAATGAAAACTAGCTATTTATTTAAACAATCCAACTATCTCATTCGGACAGCGATTGCAGGGGAGCAAAAGCAATTTATAAAAATTGCTTTTGCTGTACATCTTTCCGCAGTAATTTCTGCGGAAAGATACCGAAGCGATAGCGGAGCCCTGAAAAGAGCGGTGCTGACACTTGTGTACTTTTACATAATTATGATAGTGCACAAGTGTCAGCAGTCCGCCAAAAGAAAGTTATTATTAAATAAAAACAGCTTATTAGAGGTTTTTCCGCTTACGATAGGAAGCGGAAAAACGATGCCTTTTGGAAATAGGTGGAGCAGATACAAGGAGTTAGACAAAAAAGTACCGCAGACGTATCGGGTATACGTCGAGGAAACTTTTTTGTCGTGCGACGCAGGAGATGCCCGCATATTTTCAAAAGAAGTAATCTACGATGGCTTAGGACGCATAAGCTACACAGCAAAAGAAGGAGAAGTGTACATTGACGGAACGAATGATCAAACCCAAACAGGCTGGAACATCTCAAGTACAATACACTACGACAAGGCAGGACGCAAGAGTGAAGAAGGAATGCCATTCTTTTACAGAGGAAACTTAGAACAAGAACTGGTAAATAAAAATTCTTATGAAGCCCTTGAAGCGTTTTATGAGCTTAACGATTTTACAACGATAAGAAACGGAACAAAATATGAGTATGATGACATAGACCGAAACATATTAACGGTTTTACCAGACGGGCACACACAAAAAAACGAATACTCGATAGACACTTCGCTTCAAATAACAAAGTCAATAGACCCCTTAGGGAACATAAGCATAAGTAAAAAAGATGCAAGAGGAAACATAAGGGAAGTACGGAGGCTGGATAAAAACGGAAGTTTATTGACCAAAGCTAAATACGAATACTCCGTATTAGGAGAAATGCTTAGAGCGTATGATGCAAAAGAAAACATAGTATCTGTAGGATATGACTTACTTGGAAGAAGGATAAGTTTGGAAAGCCTTGATGCGGGAAGAAAAGAATGGATATATGATGATAAGGGAAGATTAAAGGCGGAAACGGATTCCGTATTAAGGAGTAAAGCATCTGAGATAAGATACGAATACGACGGATTTGACAGAATAACAAAAATAGATTACCCCTTCAGTGAAGACACCGAATATAAATACGGAGAGCCCGGAGAAAAAGGTGCAGGTCAAGTAACTTATAAAAAAGATGAATCGGGAGAAACGCATTATAGTTACGGGGAACTTAATGAAGTAATAAAAGAAAGCCGAACAATAAACCGCTATGAAGCCGGGAGCGGGAAACAGTCTGCAAGTTTTGAATATGAAGCGGATTACTTAGGACGAATGCAAAAGATGAAATACCCCGACGGAGAAACCGTAAGTTACACATACGATGCAGGCGGACAATTAAGAGGAGTGAGCGGAGAAAAAACTTCGTCAAAAGGAAAAGCCGAATACTCTTATGTAGATAAAATCCTTTATGACGAACACGCACAAAGGGTGTACATACGTTACGGAAACGGAGTGGAAACAAGATACAAGTACGATGAAAAGCGGCGTTGGCTTGATACAATAGAAACTGAAAACAAACAAAGTCAAGACGTTTTTCAAAAAATAAAGTACTCATTTGACCCTGTAGGAAACGTCCTCGGTTACACGAATGATGCAAGCACTTATGAGACAACTCAAGCGTACAAATACGATAACCTATATCAACTTATAAGTGTAGAAGGAGAGAGTAAACAATACAAGGGGAAAAAATACTTCGGAATGAGTCCTGTAAACATAGCAAAGTACAAACAGGAGTTTAACTTCGACATCATAGGAAATATGATGAATAAAATGAGCACGACTAATTTATCGGGAAGTAGGGGAAATGCATATAAGAAAGCCGACCTAGATTACAACCTAGATTATGAATATGACAGTAAATATGCGCACAGGTTAATAAGAGCGGGGAACAGGTATTATCGTTATGACGGTAACGGAAACATAACGGCGGAAAAAGACGGACCCTTTAGTGAAGAGGAAGAGTTTATATTTACCTATAACTATGATAAAGAAAGCGGAGTATACTCAACCGATTACGGCTTCGGTCTTGACGCCCCTAAAGAAACGGAACAGACGAACCCGCAAGATCTTTTTTCTTACAGGCGGAACTATATGTGGACTTACAAGTCAAAAACAGCGAAGCTGTTTTTGACGACGTATAATAATTTCCTTACTCAGCAAGCCCGTAAGGGCTTGAATGAAAAAAATTTACTCACCAAATCGAGCGATAAAAACTACACGGTACACTACCGCTACGGTGAAGACGGGCAGAGAGGGTTAAAGTATACTGAAGAAGGAAGAAGCGAAACGCTATACTTTAACAATTTCTTTACGATACATATTCCGATATACGACAAAGATAACCCGCAAGGGTTAAGGGTGCATAAACACATCTTTGTAGGAAACTCAAGATTAGTAACTGCAATGACACATACGGATAACCATGGAGACAATGATGAGCAAAAGGAAAAGAGATACTACTACCACAGTGACCACTTAGGAAGCGCACAGTTTGTAACGGACTGGAGAGGGAAGCAATATGAACACATTGAATATACACCGTATGGAGAACTCTGGGTAGAAGAGACTGCACCTGGAATAGATAAATTGCCCTTTAGGTTTACAGGTAAGGAACTTGACGAAGAGACGGGATTATACTATTATGGAGCTAGATACCTTGACCCGAAGTATAGTAGGTGGTTGTCGGGAGACCCTGCGTTAAATGATTATATACCAAAAGCACCCATTAATGACGAAGCAAAGAAGCATAATGAAAACCTGCCGGGTATGGGTGGGGTATTTAACATTGTAAACTTGCATGTGTACCACTATGCAGGGAATAATCCGATTAAGTATATTGACCCGGATGGAAGGACGACCAAAGTAACAGTTACAAATATTAAAGTGAGTGAACTATCTAAGGAATTCAGAAATGCACATGGATTGCTTGGTAAGGGTGAAATACGAATTGTCGGCTCCAATGGATTGAGAATGGTCGTTGATACATATTTAATGACAGTTACTGATGATAAGACAAATAAAAAATCGTATTATGAAGTGACACGTCATGCTCCGACTGTTTCTGATAATAAAAAATTGGCTTTTAATCCTGATGAATCTGTTGGAAAATATTACGGTATGTTACGTGATGGTGGAAAAGGCGTTGGTGAAGTTTTGGAACTTTGGAATAATAAATCGGGACGAGACAGAAATATACGTGCCGATATTACAGGTGATGGTAAGGCTGATTATATACAGATTCATGTCGGAGGTGTTTATACAAATTTAGCTGATGGTTTGGAATATATTGGTGGTTCTTTAGGATGTCTCGGCTTGAATGGTAAAGACAAAGGCAATTCAGGACGGGATAAATTTATGAAAGATATTCATAATCGATTAAACAACAGTGGAGGTAGAATTGAAATATATATTCAAAAATTGGAAAAATAGACCAATAAAGTTCTTAATACTTTTGTTAATTTTTATTTTTTCTTGTGCAAACACTGTAAGTTATGAAAATATAATGAAAAAGCAAATTGAAATGTTATCTCCCGATATAATAACTCAATTGGAAAAAGAAAAAGTAATTATAATTGATCCGGATTTTGTTTTTGTAGATACAACAAAAATCGAAGACATGTATGTTTCCAACGTTATTATTTCGGATTCAGTTGTTAATGATGCAGAAAAAAGATGCATTATTTCACATCTAATCAGAAATATTCTTATTCAAGATGCAGTGATTTACAATTATGATGAAAAAGGAAATAACTTTACCATGGAACCTCATATCGTAGTGGGTGATGATTTTATATACGAAAATAGTAATGCTATTTGTGATGTTATTTATTATATTGTTCATAAAGATTATTTTAATTTTTATGGAAAACCGGGAGGCGGTTTTGATAAATTTTTTTCATCATCTTTGTTGGAAGTAATTTCAGCTGATTTGAAACATTTAAAATTAAAACTTAAAAAAGAAAATGCTTTTAGTGAAGCTCCCTTTGCTGAAATAGATATTAAACAAGTTCTAGCTAGTCTAAATACTAAAAATAAAGAAAAATATTATGGGCATCTTAATTTTACAAATGAAGATTTGTTAACACTTAAAGTAAAAGGATTAAGTGGTGATGATGTCTGTGCATATAATATTTCTGCTTATTATAAATTTTTTAAATTTGATGCTAATAACGAATCCATTTGGTCTGAAATTGGTGCTGAAAATGATTTTGATATTGCACAAAATGATTATGCTCGTATACTTGAAGCCTCAAACGACATTATAACAGAAAAAAAAATTCGTAGTTTGTACTGGTTAATTAGTGCTTCAGAAAATGGAAATTATGATGCTCATTATAAAATAGAAACTGAAAACTTGAAACTTGAAAGTTCTTATCCTAGACTTAACGAAGATATTTACAAAAAGGGAAACAACTTGCTTTCAGATTATGAAATCAAAATTTTAATCGACTATGCCTTACGGGGCGGCAAAAAAGAAGCTTACCGCTTGTATGAATATTATCAAGACTATAAAAAAGATGAAACCGAGGCATCATATTGGCTCAGGATAGGAGCACAAAATAAGGATTCAGATTGTCAATATGAATACGGTAAGTATTTGCTTGGGAAAGATGATGAGTACAGCAAAATAAGAGGTGGTTTTTGGATAAGAAAGGCTATTCAAAACGGAAATACAGAAGCAAAAAAACTACTAAAAGAAATAGCAGAAAATGAAAACTAGCTATTTATTTAAACAATCCAACTATCTCATTCGGACAGCGATTGCAGGGGAGCAAAAGCAATTTATAAAAATTGCTTTTGCTGTACATCTTTCCGCAGTAATTTCTGCGGAAAGATACCGAAGCGATAGCGGAGCCCTGAAAAGAGCGGTGCTGACACTTGTGTACTTTTACATAATTATGATAGTGCACAAGTGTCAGCAGTCCGCCAAAAGAAAGTTATTATTAAATAAAAACAGCTTATTAGAGGTTTTTCCGCTTACGATAGGAAGCGGAAAAACGATGCCTTTTGGAAATAGGTGGAGCAGATACAAGGAGTTAGACAAAAAAGTACCGCAGACGTATCGGGTATACGTCGAGGAAACTTTTTTGTCGTGCGACGCAGGAGATGCCCGCATATTTTCAAAAGAAGGCAACATGACCAATAAGCTAAGCACCACAAACATACCCGGCTCCCAAGGGAACTCATACCCCAAAGCTGAACTTGACTATAACTTGAATTACGAATACGACCCGGCTTATGCTCATCGGCTAATCCATGCAGGTACCCGATACTACCGCTATGACGGTAACGGAAACATAACGGCGGAAAAAGACGGACCCTTTAGTGAAGAGGAAGAGTTTATATTTACCTATAACTATGATAAAGAAAGCGGAGTATACTCAACCGATTACGGCTTCGGTCTTGACGCCCCTAAAGAAACGGAACAGACGAACCCGCAAGATCTTTTTTCTTACAGGCGGAACTATATGTGGAATGAGCGTAACCTGTTAACCAAATCGAGCGATAAAAACTACACGGTACACTACCGCTACGGTGAAGACAGGCAGAGAGCGTTAAAGTATACTGAAGAAGGAAGAAGTGAAACGCTATACTTTAACAATTTCTTTACGATACATATTCCGATATATGATAAAGATAACCCGCAAGGGTTAAGGGTGCATAAACATATCTTTGTCGGTAACAGCCGCCTTGTAACAGCGATGACCCACACGGATAACAGTGGAGACAATGAAGAGCAAAAGGAAAAGAGATACTACTATCACAGCGACCACTTAGGAAGTGCACAATTCGTAACGGACTGGAAAGGCAGACAGTATGAGCATATAGAGTATACACCTTACGGAGAGCTATGGATAGAAGAAGTTGCTGCGGGAATTGATAAACTGCCGTTTAGGTTTACCGGCAAGGAGATGGATGAAGAAACGGGCCTGTACTATTACGGTGCGAGATACCTTGACCCGAAGTATTCGAGGTGGTTGAGTGGGGATCCGGCGCTGGGAGAGTATATACCGCAAGCTCCCATTGACGATGAAGCGAAGAAACACAACGAGAATTTACCCGGTATGGGTGGTGTGTTTAATGTTGTAAACTTGCATGTGTACCATTATGCAGGGAATAATCCGGTTAAGTATACCGATCCGGATGGGAAATCTAGTAAAGCGTATGGAATAGTTTATATATCATATGATATATATACAACGCAAGAATATAAAAAAATAAATCATGATCCAGGTTATATTGTTCAAAACAAATATACGGAAATAGAGACTACAGTTGCCTATTATGGAAATAACGAAAAAATATTAAATAATTTCCAAACAAAAAATAAGATGCCTAAGAGATTGGTATTTAATTGTGATATAGCAGATTTACCAGCGGATATTCAGGATATTTTAAGAGAAACTAATGACAATATCATTGTTGAAACAGAAAAAATTACAACGACTTCTTATTATATAGGACAAGAAAGCACAAAGAAACAAGAAAAGTCAGCTGAGACAATTAAAGCAATTTATGTTGTAAATAATAATGGAGAAATACAAAAGGTATATAAAAATGAAGATGAATAAAATAATGATTGTTTTATATTTTAGTATATTCTGTTTCAGTTGTCAAAATATCGGAATTGTGAGAATGAAAATTTTGCCGGAGTTAGATAATAACTTTATGTGTGATTTAATAAATCTTTATGCTAAAAGCTATGACAAAGAAACAGGGAATATAGTCATTTCAAAAGAAAAACTTATTAATCTTGAACTGCAAATGAAAACTTTTATCGAAACTAACTTAGCGAATATTAAAAATTATTATGTATGTAAAAAAGAAGGACGAAACTATTTATATACATATTTTGAAATTACGAATGGAGAGCTAAATTTGAAACAAGAAGAAAGGTATTATTTAATTTGGGAGCCTCAAAATCCTAATGCAATAAAAACCGGCCAACAAGTAGGTTATGTAAAAGAGCCTGCTTTAAATGTTGAACATGAATTAGCATTATTAGTAAATAATTATTCATTTTATAAAGAATTTGGAATGGCATTGATGCAAAAAGATAAAAGTTTTTTTATTGATGTGGATAAATATAGTTTTTTGATTAACTATTATTTAAAGGTTTTTAGAATGGAATCTGAAGTTTCCGATTATTATTCTATATCGTTCCCCAATTAATGATTAACGGAATCAAAAGAGAGTAGTGTGATGATTGATAATAAATAATATTAATTATTATTTAAGGCAGATGCATAGATTTAAAACTGCTGGTATATCTAACAATTATTAAGAGAAAATGAAGAATAGTTATTTATTTAAACAGTCTAACTATCTTATTCTGACAGCGATTGCAAGGGAGCAAAAGCAATTTATAAAAATTGCTTTTGCCGTACATCTTTCCGCAGTAATTTCTGCAGGTATATGCCGAAGCGAAAGCGGAGCCCTGAAAAGCGCGGTGCTCAATTTTGTTTTCTTCATAATACTAAAAAACAAAATTGAGCAGTCCGCCGCTCAAAGATGCTTACGCACCTTTGAACTTCGAGTATTCGATAAAACATCGAGGATTAAACCTTTAAATTTACTGAATGCCCTCACTGACAGGACTTTTGAAAATAGACATGTTGGATGCAAGGAGCGAGAAAAAATTAACCGCAGGCGTACTTTATGTACGTTGAGGATTAATTTTTTTGAAGCGACGCCGCAGACGGCGTGTATATTTTCAAAAGATGACGAACACGCACAAAGGGTGTACATACGTTACGGAAACGGAGTGGAAACAAGATACAAGTACGATGAAAAGCGGCGTTGGCTTGATACAATAGAAACTGAAAACAAACAAAGTCAAGACGTTTTTCAAAAAATAAAGTACTCATTTGACCCTGTAGGAAACGTCCTCGGTTACACGAATGATGCAAGCACTTATGAGACAACTCAAGCGTACAAATACGATAACCTATATCAACTTATAAGTGTAGAAGGAGAGAGTAAACAATACAAGGGGAAAAAATACTTCGGAATGAGTCCTGTAAACATAGCAAAGTACAAACAGGAGTTTAACTTCGACATCATAGGAAATATGATGAATAAAATGAGCACGACTAATTTATCGGGAAGTAGGGGAAATGCATATAAGAAAGCCGACCTAGATTACAACCTAGATTATGAATATGACAGTAAATATGCGCACAGGTTAATAAGAGCGGGGAACAGGTATTATCGTTATGACGGTAACGGAAACATAACGGCGGAAAAAGACGGACCCTTTAGTGAAGAGGAAGAGTTTATATTTACCTATAACTATGATAAAGAAAGCGGAGTATACTCAACCGATTACGGCTTCGGTCTTGACGCCCCTAAAGAAACGGAACAGACGAACCCGCAAGATCTTTTTTCTTACAGGCGGAACTATATGTGGACTTACAAGTCAAAAACTGCCATGCTGTTTTTGACGACGTATAATAATTTCCTTACTCAGCAAGCCCGTAAGGGCTTGAATGAAAAAAACTTACTCACTAAATCGAGCGATAAAAACTACACGGTACACTACCGCTACGGTGAAGACGGGCAGAGAGCGTTAAAGTATACTGAAGAAGGAAGAAGTGAAACATTATATTTTAACAATTTCTTTACGATACATATTCCGATATACGACAAAGATAACCCGCAAGGGTTAAGGGTGCATAAACACATCTTTGTAGGGAACTCAAGATTAGTAACCGCGATGACGCATACGGATAACCATGGGGACAATGATGAGCAAAAGGAAAAGAGATACTACTACCACAGTGACCACCTTGGAAGTGCACAATTCGTAACTGACTGGAAAGGCAGACAGTACGAACACATTGAATATACACCTTACGGTGAGTTATGGGTAGAGGAGACTGCACCGGGAATAGATAAGTTACCGTTCAGATTTACGGGGAAAGAGCTTGACGAGGAAACGGGATTATACTATTATGGAGCTAGGTATCTTGATCCGAAATATTCGAGGTGGCTGAGTGGAGACCCTGCACTAGGTGAGTACATACCAAGCACCTATTGACGATGATGCTAAGAAACATAATGAGAATTTGCCGGGCATGGGAGGAGTATACAACACGATAAACTTACATGTATATCATTATGCGGGCAATAATCCGATTAAGTATACCGATCCTGATGGGGAAACATTTATTGATGATGCCATAAATTTTTTAAAAGGCTGGATTAATTATGAAGTAGATAAGGGGCAAAGCCTTTTTACAAACAATACTTCATTTGTTCCAGATCCAACATATGAGGCTTTTAATGATATACTTAGAAGTATAGATAATTTTTCTAAGGCTGCTTTTCAAGATCATAAATTTATTGATGAAAGTATTGGAAAATCAGGTACTGATGACGAGTTTCTTAAAGCCATGTATGTTGCAAGCGGTGCAGACTTGAGAATTACTCAAGGTCAATTCAATTTGAATGCTGAAATGGGTGTAGTAAATGCTGAAGGTGTCCTCAATATCCGTGGTGGCACAAAATCAAATTTTGGAATTAGTTTGTCGGGAGGAGCTAGCTCTTTTACAGGAGAAACTGCCTTAGGATTAAAAGATTCATCTTTAACTGCATCTATTGGAGCATCAATGTTAGAATATAAAGGAGCAATAAATCTAAAAATAGGAGATATGAAAGTGCGATTAAAAGGATCCTTTTTTATTGGCGGACTTGGAGCAGGGGCTTCACTTGGACCAAGGATGGAATTTAAACTTGCTGCAGGAATTGGTGGAGGGATTGGACTTGAATTTAGAAAAATTGAGGAGTAATATATGAAAAAATTTGGAATATGCATTGTAATATTGACTATAATATTCACAGTTTTGGATAGAATGAATAAATATTGGGAGTGTGAGAATTTCATTTTTAATACTACAATGATTATGAATGGTAATTATTATTTAGTTACTAAGGAAGATATGAAAATTGTTGAGGTGTCTGCTTTACAGTGGTATTATACAAATTCTATAGCTTCTATTTTATTAGTGTTATGGATTTTAACAGGCTTATTGTTTTTATATGTGATGGGACGCCATGTCTTGCCTTATTTTTGGTATAAAAAATACGATCATATGTTTGATGAAACGTAATTTTTGTGTGCTATTAGAATAAACAGTTTGGCTATATATTATTGTAAATGATGGATGGAAAAGGGAATGCACAAGTTGAAGAGAATCTTAAAGATTTCCAGTAATACCAGTAAAATAGGTGGGGTGTATGCTTAAACTTGATATTGCAATTGTAGTAAGACATCCGATACTGCCTGCTCGTGATATAACACTTATTTTTGATATTAAAGCGGCTGCTGAACACTCTGTTAATGAAGCACGAGTTTCAGCCTCCGGTAAAAAATGCGGAATTTTCAGAGAATCTTATGCTCGCTATGATGTTGTTCCTGAAATACTAAAGGGGAGTAATCATGATATTATCATTCATTATTTGAATACATATTTTAAATCGAAAGTGAAAGATAGACAAAAACTTGAATCATTTTTGCAAAGCGGCGGGAATATAACCTATGAAGTTTATCTGGATAAAATACATGATGAAAATATATTTGAATTGTCTCCACGAATTTTAGATGAATGTGCTGATTTAGGTATACAATTATGTTTGAGTATGTTGATGGCGAGTGAAAATATAGTCTCTGAAAGTACAGATTATAAGGTTCTGGATTTTATAACCGTTTCCATTGAACAGCCAATACCATCCCCTATGGCTCATACCCATATGTATGACTTTAATAATGGAGTAGTTTATTATGCACATGAGTTCCCTTTAACTGAGGATACTTATTTAGAGAATGAAATTGATATGGCTATTAGTTTTTATAAAAGACATATTGTTGATATGTGTTCATCGATAAAAGAAAAGGTACGGTGTAAAATAACATTATGTTTAAAGACTTATTATCATTACGCTTTTGAACTTTCTTCCGAAATATGTAAGATATGTGCTGAGTTGAATATTGGAGTAATGGTATGTTTTTAATTAATTTATGCAACAGGGAAAGCGGTATTAACTATTATATGAAAAAATAAAAAATTTATTGGAGGTAAAATTAAAAACTAACTGATAACAGAAAATTATTATGAAACCAAAACCTTGCATTTATTCACAACCGAACTATCTCATTCGGACAGCGATTGCAAGGGAGCAAAAGCAATTTATAAAAATTGCTTTTGCTGTACATCTTTCCGCAGTAATTTCTGCGGAAAGATACCGAAGCGACAGCGAAGCCCTGAAAAGCGCGGTGCTCAATTTTGTTTTCTTCGTAATGCTAAAAAACAAAATTGAGCAGTCTGCCGCTCAAAGCTGCTTACGCAAAAAGCTATCACTATCTGAAATCCTCACTGACAGGGCTTTTGAAAATAGGCGGAGCAGATACAAGGAGTTAGGCAAAAAAGTACCGCAGGCGTATCGGGTATACGTCGAGGACACTTTTTTGCCGTACGACGCAGTAATTGCCCGCATATTTTCAAAAGAGGAGACGGGGCTGTATTATTATGGAGCGAGGTATCTTGATCCGAAGTATAGTAGGTGGTTATCGGGAGACCCGGCGTTAAGCGACTATATACCCAAAGCGCCTATTGACGATGATGCTAAAAAGCATAACGAAAACCTGCCGGGAATGGGCGGGGTATTTAACGTTGTAAACTTACATGTGTATCATTACGCAGGCAATAACCCTGTGAAGTATATTGATCCGGATGGGAGAGATATAATCAATTTTATTAAAGGATGGTTTAATTATAATCTAAATAAAGCAATTTATTCAATGAATCGATTAGATTATCCATTAAATCCTCAATTTGAAATGGCAAATGAGGTTTTAGCTAAAATTGATCAAATGGCAAAGAGTGGATATAACATATATATTAAAACATTGAACTTTACAAGTGACATAGCTGGAAGTGCTACATTGCTTTTTCTAGCGATTGGGCAGCCTGAACTGGCGGCAATTACGGGAACCATTGGTACTGCTGCTGATATACTTCTTGGCTTTGATAATCTTTCTAATGGTAATTATATTGAGGGTGCTAAAGGTTTTGCAGTAGTAATTTTATCTTCATTAGCTAGTAGTGGCATTAAGAAAGGGTGTGAAAAGTTAGGTAGTCTAATTAGTATTTCTGTGGGCAAAAACGGCTTGTATTATATGAAAGGGCGGCGGGGTGCATTAAACACAATTGATGGACTAAGAAAGCAATTATACAAAGATTTTGTAGAAGGATATTTTGGTGAAAAAATGGCTCCAGGAGCTGCTTCACAGATGGCTGATTATGTTATGAAAGAAATATTAAAATTTGAAAGAGAGGAAAATTTGAATGAATAGACATATCGCCCGAGTTTGTTTTTATATTGCTTTAATAGCATGTTTGATTTTAATCGTATTATGTATAATTGAATATAGAGGCTCGGCTATTTTATATTATTTATTGGGTACTATTATGGGAGGCTGTATGTTTCCTAGTTTCTATTTGGATTTTCAAGATGACCGTGATAATGATAAGATATTACCTTCTACTATTAAGGGATTAGTTGCAGCTATTCTTATTTTTTTGATTTGTTTTTTTATGTTAATTAAAACATTGTTTGGATAAACCATAAAAGAGTGTTGATATATTATTTATTTAAATGACAAATTGAAGTTTAAGAAATTATTTCAATACCTGTATATAAAATTAAAACTAGGTGATAAAAACTGTTGAGGTAAATAGAAAATCTTATGAAACAAAAACTTATCATTTATTCACAAACCAACTATCTCCTCCTCCGGACAGCGATTGAAGCAGTACATGCCGTGAGGCAAAGTCGAACTTCCATGCAAATCCTTTTTGCGGTTTGCATAATCGAAAAACAAGCTCTGACCGGAGGCAAAGTCTTGCCTATGAAGACAAGTGCAGCAAAAAGATTGGAGCGGTATTGGTGCAGCAAGCCTATAGGCGCAGCTTCGAAGCAAGCGCGGTGCCACATCAAAAACCGTACATCCTTGTACAGTTTTTGATAATAAGTTTTGCATACGCAAAACTTATACGCTCAAAATCACCGCCGTCCGTGTCGGAGAGAAATTGTAAAAACAAAATTGAGCAGTCCGCCGCTCAAAGCTGCCTAGGCACCTTTGAGCTTCGAGTATTCGATAAAACATCGAGGATTAAACCTTTAAATTTACTAAACAGCCCTACTGACAGGGCTTTTGAAAATAGACATGTTGGATGCAAGGAGCGAGAAAAAATTAACCGCAGGCGTATCGGGTATACGTCGAGCATTTATTTTTACGTAGCGACGCAGGAGATGCCTGCATATTTTCAAAAGAGATGACACATACGGATAACCATGGAGATAATGATGAGCAAAAGGAAAAGAGATACTACTATCACAGTGACCACCTTGGAAGTGCACAATTCGTAACTGACTGGAAAGGCAGACAGTACGAACACATTGAATACACACCTTACGGTGAGTTATGGGTAGAGGAAACTGCACCTGGAATAGATAAACTTCCCTTTAGGTTTACAGGTAAGGAACTTGACGAAGAGACGGGGCTTTACTACTATGGGGCGAGATACCTTGACCCAAAGTACAGTAGGTGGCTGTCAGGAGACCCGGCGCTAAACGATTACATGGCTGGTTCTTCTAATGGGATGTCTGGAGGTATTTTTAATACTACTAATTTTAATCTGTACCACTATGCTGGAAATAATCCGATTAGATATACGGACCCAACGGGGTTGGAGCTTGAGGATGGAGCTAATGTTTCGAAACAACTAGAATATTTAAAAGGAATTGTAAATACGAATTATAAAACAAAACAGGATAAAGCGGATGCTGCAAAAGCACTAAGAAATGAGATGCGGAATGAGCACCCTGAGAGATTCAATTTAGATGATCTATTTTTAGGAAAAGAGGGGAATGAAAAGTTTATGAATGAAGATTTGCGGGATTTTTTAAATACATCTGATACAGGTGAAGATTATACTTTAAAGGATATGAAGGCTTCTGATGGATGGGTTGAACGAACAGGATCTGCTCGTAGCGAACATCAATATGGAGTTGGAAAAGGCCAACTAGAAAATAGAAAGTTTGTTAATGAAAGGGATGGAAGAGAAGCTGTTTTCCAAGGTGATGGACGATTAAAAGGTTCATTAATTACAAGAGGTATTAATAAGGGAACTTATAATTATGCAAAAGATACTTCAAGTTGGCATAGTGGATGGACTGCTGGTGGTGATCATGGAAGATGGGATATGAATCCGTTTTTTAGACAATGGGGTATAACTCCGATCTATCGTCTAATTTTTGGTCATAGCTATTCTCAAGATCAGTATAACAAAAATGGGAGATAAGGAGATAATATGAAAAATATACCTATTTTTTTAATTGTATTTATATGTATTTCTAATATGGGATCTTGTGGATATTCATATCCTTGGGGTGTTTCAAAAGCATTTGAGATAACTAATGATGATTTTACATATTTTTTAAAATCAGATAAAGCATTAAAAGAATTAAATGAAAAAGGATATAGTATCGGAATAGTTTTCTCACAAGTAGGAAATGAAAAAAAGCATGGTATAGATTTTGAAATAAAATCAAAAACTGAGCTGGACTATTTTGAATTGATTTCAATAAAGTTTTCATGGAAAAATAAAGTTGTGGAAAAAAAAATTAATAAGGTTTTTAAGTTGGAAAAACAAGAAAATGATGAAGACATTTATTTCTATTCTGTCGATCGAAATATAGTTAAAGAGAAAATACCTTTTGCTTCTATGTTCAAAAAGATGAAATATAATTACGGAGATGAGTTTTCTCTTTTGATAGAGATTACCTTTGCTTTTGGAGATAGTGAATCTGTAAAAATCTCAAGAAACTATAATGTAAAATGCTATGAAAGGATTAATACTGCACCCAATTGGATGTATTCATTATTTCCGCATATGTAATTAATTACTTATAGGGACGCCTCTAAAAACCTTGTTTGATTTTTAAAGGTGCCTGACAAGCAATGCTATAAACCAATTTGAGAAAAATAATTCTGATTGATAAAAATAGTAAAAAATATGCAAAAATCATTTTTGAGATATGTTTAAGTGAATGCGGTTTTTGGAGTGAAAAGTGCGGTATTGATACTTGTTTATTTTCATATTTTGTGCAATAATAAAGGTTATAAGAAAACTTCGGGATTCTTAAGGGCGGAGGCTTTAAGCAGCTATTTTGAAGATAGGAAGGGGCATAGGAAGGAAAGAAACTTTTCTCTGCAAAAGTGTCTTTCCTTCCCTAACTATCGCACTGGTAAACTGAGTAATTGGTGAATATGAGTTGCAAGATAATTATTGAACGTGATGAAATAGTAAATGGTTACTCTAAACAGTTATTAAATATTGCAAAAATAAAACACATTAATTTAGATGTTTTTTTCAAGCCTATAAAGGTATTGAGGAGATTGTAGTGGATAGAGAAAGTATTTACTCTAACTGTATTTGTGTAGATCAAAACCATAATATAAATAATAAATGTTATGGATTTGATGTAGGAATTCTTGATATTGATTATTATTCCTTTTCTTCAATATACAATGAGATAATTTTTTCCTCATATGATTTTTTTTATAAATACAAAGAGAATCTTAATAATTTTTTTCTTTTTCCGACATATTATGAGGCTTCTCAATTTTTAAACTTCCATAGGCAAATATATGAAGAAGGAAATGATGTTGAACACACGGATTTACTTAGTATTTATAGGATATTAAAATAAATTGTATAAATAGTTGAAATATGGTATTATGTGAGAAAATAAAAAACTTGAAGGAAAGAGTAACAAGTAATTGATAAAACCGTTGAGAGGAAAATAGAAAAACTATGAAAACAAAGCTTTACTTTTATTCACAACCTACCTATCTCCCCTGGACAGCGATTGCAAGGGAGCAAAAGCAATTTATAAAAATTGCTTTTGCCGTACATCTTTCCGCAGTAATTTCTGCGGAAAGATACCGAAGCGATAGCGGAGCCCTGAAAAGCGCGGTGTTCAATTTTGTTTTCTTCGTAATGCTAAAAAACAAAATTGAGCAGTCCGCCAAAACAAAACTATTATTAAACAATCCTACTGACAGGACTTTTGGAAATAGGTGGAGCAGATACAAGGAGCCTAGTAAAAATAAAGCGGAGGCGTATCTGGTATACGTCGAGGACACTTTTTTGCCGTGCGACGCAGTAATTGTCCGCCGTTTCAAAAGATGACGTATACGGTGCAGACTACGGCTTCGGTCTTGACGCCCCTAAAGAAACGGAACAGACGAACCCGCAAGACCTCTTTGCCTACAGGCGGAACTATACGTGGACTTACAAGTCAAAAACTGCCATGCTGTTTTTGGCGATGTATAATAATTTCCTTACTCAGCAAGCCCGTAAGGGCTTGAACGAAAAAAATTTACTCACTAAATCGAGCGATAAAAACTACACGGTACACTATCGCTACGGTGAAGACGGGAAGAGAGCGTTAAAGTATACTGAAGAAGGAAGAAGTGAAACGCTATACTTTAACAATTTCTTTACGATACATATTCCGATATACGACAAAGATAACCCGCAAGGGTTAAGGGTGCATAAACATATCTTTGTCGGTAACAGCCGCCTTGTAACAGCGATGACCCACACGGATAACAGTGGAGACAATGAAGAGCAAAAGGAAAAGAGATACTACTATCACAGTGACCACTTAGGAAGTGCACAGTTCGTAACAGACTGGAAAGGCAGACAGTACGAGCATATAGAGTATACGCCGTACGGAGAACTCTGGATTGAAGAAGTTGCTGCGGGATTGGACAAACTGCCGTTCAGGTTTACGGGGAAAGAGCTGGATGAGGAAACTGCACCGGGAATAGATAAGTTACCGTTTAGATTTACGGGGAAAGAGCTTGACGAAGAAACGGGGCTGTACTACTATGGGGCGAGGTACTTAGACCCGAAATACAGTAGGTGGCTGTCGGGAGATCCGGCGCTAAACGATTACATACCTAAAGCACCGATAGACGATGAGGCAAAAAAACATAACGAGAATCTACCGGGTATGGGTGGGGTATTTAACATTGTAAACTTGCATGTGTATCACTACGCGGGGAATAATCCGGTGAAATATATTGATCCGGATGGGGAAGATATAGAAGAATCACCAATTATTTCTGGTTCTTTAGCTATTTTATTAGCAGCACGCGGCAGTATTGGATTTGCAAAAGATAGTAATAATCATATTGCTTTATATATTAAAGGTGAGTTAGGACTTGGTGCAGGCACAGATATTGACTTTAAACAACAACTTTCTAATGCACTTGGTACTGCAGGCAAACTTTTAAAGTTGCTTGATAAGGGGAATACGGCTCTTAATCTTATTGTAAATGCAATAAATGTACCGGAGGATACTGGAGAAGGAAACTTCAATGGTATATTACAGTTTGTACCAGATAATTATTCAAAATGGTCTGGAAATCTTCCAACTGAAGGTGCTTTTTTTATAGGGGTACAAACCGATAAAAAAGGTAGACTTTCTTTTACTGTTGGTATAAAAGCTATTGCTGCAGCATATTTTGGGTCAGGCACATTATATATTGATTTAACAGAATTAAAAAATCAAGGAATAGATGAATTAAATGAAATGATACAATCTATTGAATATAGTATAAGTAATTTTGCATATAAAATTCTAAGAAATTTTTTTGATAAGGAGTTACGTGAGTGAAATATGGGTATACAAGTTAATCCGTTTCTTGGGCTATTAATATTTATATATTTTATATCGGGTGGGATAATGAGGTTTTATTTGCAGATAAAAGGAGCCCGGTTAATCTCTAAAAAATTGAACTGTCTGCAAATTTTAGGTATAGATAAAATTTTATTGTTCATACCCGAATTCGTACCTCTGTCGGTATTAAAACCGATATATGAAGAGCTTTCAATTTTTGATACCGAAAAATATGAATTGGAAGATTATATAAAAATGTTAAAAGTATACCGCTGCATATATATTATACCATGTGTCATAGGTGGCAGTATTATTTTGTTGTGTATTTTTATAAATACATTATTGTAAGGAGCCCTTATGAATTATGAAAAAATTAATGCGAGGGCATGTCTTATTGCTTCTGTTTTTTTTGGAATAGTTTATGTGTTGTTTTTTTATCTTTTTCCGTATGCAAAAGAAAGCATGGAATATAAGAATATTGATATTTCAGAATTAGTTGATGCTTTAAAAATTCTTTGCGTAGGTTTATTCGGCTTGGGAGTTTCTTTTTATAAGTTCGGTTTTAAATCTTTAAGAACAAAAATTGCGAATATACCTCCTAAACTTATAAAGTTTTTACTTACAGTCTTTAAAATATTGCTTTATATAGCTTCTTTTCTTTTATCAAAAACATATATTCCTGTTTTTGAACCTAAACCGAAATTTATTTTTTTTGTTATTCATATTTTATTTTTAATTGTGGGTATTGTGCAAAATATTATAACGGAAGTTGTTTTTGAATTCCATTCAGATGACTACAATCATCCATATTTGCAGTTGGTTTTAGGAAAATTTGTTTTTATATTATGCGCTTTGCCGCTTTATGTTGATTTTCTTGGAGGTGTTTATTTATTATTATCTTTATTTTAAATTATTATGAATAGTTGGAGTGCTAAAGAAAAATTATGGTAGATTATAAATATAAACAGTTGTATATTTACCTCTTTCGGACAGCGATTGAAAGGGATAGCAGAGCCCTGAAAAGCGCGGTGTTGCATTTTGTTTTCTTCATGATAATAATAAACAAAATGCAACAGTCCGCCGTTCAAAGTTGCTTAAACAAACGCTTATTACTAAACAGCCCTACTGACAGGACTTTTGAAAATAGGCGAGGTAAGTACAAGGAGACAGGCAAAAAAGTACCGCAGGCGTATCGGGTATACGTCGAGGACACTTTTTTGCCGTGCGACGCAGTAATTGCCTGCATATTTTCAAAAGAGGAGACGGGGCTGTATTATTATGGAGCTAGGTATCTTGACCCAAAGTGCAGTAGGTGGCTGTCAGGCGCCCCTGCACTGAATGATTACATACCGCAAGCGCCTATTGATGACGAAGCGAAAAAACACAACGAGAACCTGCCGGGTATGGGCGGTATATACAACACGGTAAACTTGCATGTGTATCACTATGCGGGGAATAATCCGATTAAGTATATTGACCCGGATGGAAGGGAAACTAAGCAGTCTGGTAAAGGCACTATTGATGAGCCTTTTATTCAAATAACTGTCACTAATGTAGAGACTGATGCATATAAGTATACTTCTACTATAAATTATACAACTTATATGGACAATGGAAAAATTTTTGAACAGTATTCCATCAATTCTTCTTTTTTGATTAAGGATACTGAAGCTGGTACAAAATTGGCTAATGACATGAATGTAGAAATAGATATGGGGTATACTTTAATTTCATCTTTGTTAACTGCTGTTATAGTGAAACAAATTGGTAGCAATAATATAGCGAAAAGTATAAATGCTATTTTAGCCGGTATTGGTTCATATATAGGCTCTAAATATGTGTTTAAGTATGAATCAGGAATGAAAATAGAAACAAATACAAAGTTAGAAGTTGTAAGTGATAGTTCTGGTGTAAAAAATTCTGGAAATAGAACTACTAACGTATATAAACGTGAAAGAGAAGATAGCGATAGTAAGCCAGTGATTACATGCACGGAAAATTTAGATTATTAATGAGGTGTTTATGGACATATTGTTAGTTGTAATAAATTGCAGTTTATTGGTTTTTGCTTTTCTTTTTTTAGGTAGATGGTTAATGCGTCCGTTTAATAAAAAATACTTATATATATATGGTACTGATACAAATTTTAGAGAGCGGATATATAAAATTAAAGAAATTGTTGAATTTATTTTGAGATTTATAGCAGGTTATTTAATTTTTTCTTTAGGAACCAAATTAATAACATATGCTTGTATGATAGTTTTAGGATTTATTTCTGGGCTTTTGATTGAAGAAGATAGAGGAAAAAAGAAAAAAGATAGATTTTAGAATTATGAAATTTAATTACGATTGGAAATTATCCATTAACTTCTCTCCTCGGACAGCGATTGAAAGGGAGCAAAAGCAATTTATAAAAATTGCTTTTGCTGTACATCTTTCCGCAGTAATTTCTGCGGAAAGATACCGAAGCGATAGCGAAGCCCTGAAAAGCGCGGTGCTCAATTTTGTTTTCTTCATAATATTGAAAAACAAAATTGAGCAGTCCGAAGCTCAAAGCTGCTTACGCCCCTTTGAGCTTCGAGTTTTGCCATTCGGCAAAACATCGGGGATTAAAGTTTTAAATTTACTAAACAGCCCCACTGACAGGACTTTTGAAAATAGGCGAGGTAAGTACAAGGAGTTAGGCAAAAAAGTACCACAGGCGTATCGAGTATACGTCGAGGACACTTTTTTGCCGTGCGACGCAGGAGATGTCCGTATATTTTCAAAAGAGGAAGATGTATACGGAAAACCATGGAGATAATGATGAGCAAAAGGAAAAGAGATACTACTACCACAGTGACCATTTGGGAAGTGCACAATTCGTAACGGATTGGAGAGGGAAGCAATACGAGCATATAAAGTACATACCTTACGGGGAACTATGGACTTATAAGTCAAAAACAGCAAAGCTGTTTTTGACGATGTATAATAATTTCCTTGCAAAGCAGCCCGAAGGGCTGATAGAAGAGGCTACACCGGGAATGGATAAGTTACCGTTCAGGTTTACAGGTAAGGAGCTTGATGAAGATACGGGGCTGTATTATTATGGAGCTAGGTACCTTGACCCGAAGTATTCGAGATGGTTATCAGGTGGCCCTGCACTTAATGAGTATATACCGCAAGCGCCGGTAAATGACGAAGCGAAGAAGCACAATGAAAACTTACCCGGAATAGGATGCGTGTTTAATGTTGTAAACTTGCATGTTTATCATTATGCGGGGAATAATCCTATAAAGTATGCGGACCCGGGGAAGAAGTGAAACTATACATACAGATGAAGGAAGACAAATACATAAAGCTATTTTTGGAATTTATAGAGCTGCTAATGCCCCAGATACGGTTACTGGTAATACTACTTCGAACAGCCGCTGCAGGGGCTGTGTGTCCTCCTTTAGCAGCAGTGTCTGCCGTTGCACCATAAATAATAGGAGAATGTTAAAATGAAAATACCTAGCATATTATTCGGAACATATAATGAAGTTTTAAAAAGATTAAGGCCGTTGAAAAATCACAATATAGTTTTTATGAAGAATTTTATAAAAAAAATACAAACTCCCGAGAAAATGATGGACGTTACGGAAGATACACCAATTGTGATGGTTGACGGATATTCTACACGTGGAGTACCGAATGCTTTTTTCCCATCAGTTTTAAGTGATTATATTTTACATGATGAAGTGTATACATCTGATGTAGTGTCGTGGTATATGAAAAAAGCGGTATCAAATTCATGGTTAATGCTTACAGCCTTGACAGCAGATAGCTCTGTAAGTCTTTTATATCGTCATTTTCATAATAAATTTCAAATACGATTATTAAACGGACTTGAAAAATATTGGGATGAACTTGTAAGTGTAGGATGTTGCTATTATAATGATACATTGGATTTTTGTAATAATAAAAAACGGTTGTTTTTTGAAAAAAATTTTGCATTATTAAAAATATCAAGTATGGTTATGCATATTAGCGATATGGAGCATATAATAGAAAATTGGAAGAAATTTAAAAGGAATAAGCCGGTTATTCCGCTTACAGAGAGCTCACCTTTCGAAGAAGAACAAAAAGAAATAATTATTCGAATAATTAACTCAGGTGTATTAAAACAAATGTCGAAAGAGCAGTTAAAGGCCTTTAAAAAACTATACATGGATTATTTTAAAACTCCCTTTTCTAAAGATATGTTTATGTGAGGAAATTATAATGAAAACAAACTATCATTTGTATTCACCGCCTAACCTATCTCTTTCGGACGATGTAGGTAATTATGCCGCAGGTTATATAGCAGGTAAAAAAGGTCTTTCATGGGGAGAGGCGAGGTTTGGCTTTGATGCCTTACAATCAGCTGTAGACTCACTTAGAGCCCGTTCCATAACAAGATCTACTGAAGGACCTGAATCACGGGCAGCACAATATAAAGGCTTTATTGATGGAAAAGCTAATTTTAATAATGTGTGGAAAAATTTAGATGTTATGTTTTAAGTAGGAATAACTTATGAAAAAGAAAACAATTAAAATTATTCTATTATTGTTACTATTAATATTACCTTTCTCATGTACATTTTATTTTTTAGAATATAAAATCTATCATACTATTGGAAATATTACTTTTACATTTTGGAATGTACCGAACGGTTATTGCTATATTATGCCTTATAAATATAAAGGTTTATTATTACCTAAAAAAGATTATATTAGAGTGCACATGGGAGATGATATTCGTATATTTGTAGGTGATGGTATTGTTTATGTTTTCTCGCATCGTGTCAGTATATTCCCGCATAACTACTTTAGTTCAGATGAAAGCAAATATAAAGTATTCGGCAGTAAATTTTCCGATATCGGCAGGACTGAAGCATGGGAGCATTGTAAAAAAATGAACTATCCGAATGTTTTAATAAATACATATGGTATAAATACTTCCGATATGAACTCAACTGAAAATGATTTTTAGCAGTTATGGAGTGATAAATGAAAAAGAAGAAAGTTTTTAGAATTATTGTTTTATTATTACTTTTATTACCTGTGTCATGTACTTTTTATCTTTTGGAATATAAATTTTATTATACCGTTGGAAGTACTACTTTTACATTTTGGAATACATCTAATGGTTGTTACATTATGCCGTATAAATATAAAGGTTTATTATTGCCGAAAAATAATTATATGATAGTATCTCCAGTAGATTATGTTGATATATTTGTCGGAGATGATATTATCTATTTTTTTTCAAAAGAGCCGTATATAAGAACAGATTTGTGCTTTAGTTCAGATAAAAGTAAATATAGAGTGTTTTCTGGTAGCGGGGCTGATAGTGGTAGAACCTTAGCTTTGGAACATTGCAAAAAAATGGGATATCCTAATATTAGGATATATATATTTGGAATGCATATTGAAAATAATAAACCGGCTGAATTTGATTTTAATTTTTGCATAAGTTTTTTTCAACTGCTGCTACATTTTTTTATTATAGGTATGGAACATCCCAAAGCTTTGTTTGACTGGTTTGTATATCATATATTTTTTTTAGAAAAACCTCATTATTAGGTTGCAACTTGAGTAAATAAGCTGCGGACTTAACTATGAAAACAAAACTTTGCATTTATTCACAGTCCAACTATTTCTTATTTTGGACAGCAATTGAAGCAGTACATGCAGTGAGGCAAAGCCGAACTTCAAAATAAATCCTTTGTGCGGAGTGTTTAAACAAATACGGTTTTTGGAGCGGCAGCGTAAATGCTTGCATAAAAACACCGGCTGAAAAAACCCCGAGCAACAAAAAGATTGGCGCATTATTGGTGCAGTAAGCCGATAGACGCAGCTTCAAAGTACTGTACTTGATACTTGTGTATTTTTATATTTTATGCAATGATAAAAGCTATAAGAATATTTCGGGATTCTTAAGGGCTGATAGAAGAGACTGCATTCGGAATAGATAAGTTCCCGTTCAGGTTTACGGGAAAAGAATTGGACGAAGAGGCGGGGTCTGTACTACTATGGAGCTAGATACTTAGATACGAAATATTCGATGTTGGTTATCAGGCGACCCTGCATTAGGTGAGTATACGGCAGGTTCTTCTAATGTAATGTCCGGAGGTATTTTTAATACTATTAATTTTGAGTGTTTTTTATGAAAAGAATTATTATTTTTATATTATTTATGATAGGAATATTATTTATGTATGGTTTTTCAAGTATACGAGCAGAGTTTTTATATTTTAAATTTCATCAAGATGATGGATACGCCTCATATCCTCCTTTACATGAAAATTATATTAATAAACTTATAAATGAACGAATTGTTGTAAATGTAGATTTTGAAAATATCAGTAATGAGAGAAAAACAAACTTTTCTATTTATGTCAGAACATTAGATTTGTATGATACAATACGAATTGAGAAATTTAGATTTTTATTTGATGAAAAACAAGTAGATGTTGCTGTGAAACGGAGATTTAATTTATCTAAAGAAATTGATTCATTTGAGGGGTTGCCGCCGCACTATTACAGCTATTTTTTTGAAGAAAGAACAAAGCAAAAGATTAATTTTCAAAAAATATTTTCTTCGCATTTGAAAGAAAAAGAAAAATTTCCTTTAAAGGTTGTTATATTTTATTCAATTGATGGAGGAGAAATACGGGAAGTTATGTATAATTTTGAAGTAAGATGTTTTAGACATTTTTATATATCACCGTATTTGGCATTGTGATTGATTTACATGTTTTTTCTTCGGAATACTCGATTTGTACTTGCTGTGATATACGGAGATACGCAAGATTATAATGAATGGCAGTACTGGCACATTGAATACTCTCCCTACGGTGAGATGTGTATTGAGGAAGTCGCTGCAAGATTGTATAAGTTACCGTTCAGGTTTACAGGTAAATAGCTTGACGAAGAGACGGAACTTTACTATTATGGTGCTGGATACTTAGACTCGAAGTACAGGCGATGCATTTATTATGAACAAAGAAGACTATAATTTAAAGATGACATTAGATGATGCACGTAATAAAAATTTAGGAATTAATGGTTTGAATTGACAAGAAGCTTTAGATAAATTTAATGGGAGTTTTGCGAGTTTAAAAGATAGACCTGGTTGGGATGCAATATTAACACTTGAAGAAGCCAATGATTGGTATAAAAATGGAAACGGATAAGAATTATTTGTTGATATAAATCAAATAGATTTATCTATGCTTTATTCTTTGGGTGATAAATATATTGGAAAAAAATATGTATTTAATTTGTTTACACTAGGAAGCAAAGATGGTAAAGTTTACGGCTCTTTAACCTTTCTTCGTTATCCGAATGATACTTGTAGGGCTTTTGCTGATAAATATGATTTTGATATGAAATCATGGAAAAATCCTCTAAATTGGTTTGGAAATATTGCTACTATTGCAGGGAATATCTATTGCAGGGAAAGGTGTCCCTTATACTATAAGTATTTATGGTAGCGCACAGTTAAAAAGGAAAAAGTAAAATGCGCATTTTGATGTCTTCTTATTTTTTTGTTATTATACCTATGATTATTCTTATATTAATTATTGTGTATATTATAAGACAAAAAAAATTATATAGGAGTATAAAAATATTGATTTATGGTCTTCTTCTATGTTTTATATTTCTTTTATTTTTTACATTGTTTGATGATGGTTTGTACGAACTTGGAGATGGCTTTTGTTATTATGAAGATTTAGCGGCTATTATGAGTGATAACATAGATTTAGCTGATATTCCGCCTAAAATACTTTCATATCAGTATGATGATTATTTTATTACTGCAAAACAAAAACCGTGTCAGTATAGAGAGTTCACTTATAATTATAACGATAACTATAAATATTCTAATGGGGCGGATTCGGAATATTATTGGCTAATTTTAAAGAAAAAAAAAGAGGTATTTGGTCCTTTGGAATATAATCAATTTATTAAACTGTGTGAACGATTTTTGGTGCCTGAAAATTTGCGATTAAATTGAAAGTCTTAGGGTATGATAATAAGCTTTAAATGTTGTAAGATATAGATATAGGAGAAATTGCTAAGGATAATGTATAATAATTCCCTTGCAAAGAGCCCGAAGGGCTGATAGAGGAGACTGCACCCGGAATAGATAGTTACGGTAATTGGACAATAGGATATGGTCATAAAATTACGGCAAAAGAAGCTGAAGCAATGAAAAATGGCATTGATGTTGATACGGCAGAAAAATTTTTTCAACAGGATATTGAATGGATTGAAGATAGAATTAATAAAAATTTTGATGGAATTGTTCCCCTTTCGCAAAATGAATTTGGTGCTTTGGTAAGTCTTGGATTTAATGCGGGTAGAGGTGCTTTAGTTAATTCTAAAATTTTTTGTTATGCAGAAGTAACGGATCCTTCTTATTTTAAAAATAAACATGATAGTAGTGTATATGAAAAAGCCATCACAAATAAATTTAGAGAGTACAACAACGCTAATAAAAAATATTCATTAGGTTTAGACAAACGTAGAATAGATGAAGCTGAGATTTTTTTATGGTGATTATATTCGAGATAATAAGATTATAAAGGTGCTTGCGGAGTAAATATGAAATTAAGAGTTGCTGTCTTTATTAACTTAATTATGTTATTGTTCATAATATCTGCACAGGAAAGTGTTTTAAATAATACAGTTTGGGAAATTGCTGATTTTTTAGAACTAGATGGAATTGTAAATGTCGGATATGATATTGCTAAGACTAACATAGGAAAAACTATTATCTATAAAAATAATAAAATAAATATAGATAATTTGAGTTTTAATATTACTAAAGTATCGGTTGAAATAATAAATGAGGAACTATTATGGAAAGAAACTGCAGGTTCATCTTCAAGACCATTGACATTTAAAGATTTAGGTATTAAAGAAGATGAAGTTAAAGTTATTACTATTAAAACAGAGCCAACACCACGCCCAATAGGTTCTTTTTTGTTTGTTATTAGTGATAAGGCTATGGTTTCAATGAAAGGCGGCATATATTATATTTTGAAGCGCAAGGAATAGAAATGAATGCCGCTATATTATTTTAATTTTAAATATCTTTTGCATTAAGGAAGAAAGAAATGAAGATTAGTTATTTATTCAACCAACCCAACTATCTCACTTCCCGGACAGCGATTTAAAGGGAGCAAAAGCAATTTTTATAAATTGCTTTTGTCGTACATCTTTCCGCAGTAATTTCTGTAGGCATATATCAAAGCGACAGCGAAAGCCTGAAAAGCGCTCTTCCTGCACTTGTGTACTTTTATATTTTATGCAATAATAAAAGCTATAAGAATATTGCAGGATTCTTAAGGGCAAGGTGCTTGCACCGACCCTTAAGCAGCAGTTTTGAAGATAGGAGTTAGGAGGTAAAGAAGAACAACGAAAACTTACCGGGTATGGGTGTGCATCCGGAGGTTCAAGCTCTTAATAATTATTTTGACCAAGTTGCAAGAACCAACTTTGCCAAAATTAATTAAAGATGAATAAAATTATAAATATTTATGGGAGATATATGAAAAAAAATATTATAATGATTATATTGTTTATTTTAAATGCAGCTTTATTTGCTATTGACGTTTTACTACCTGATGGTTCAATTTATCATGGTAATTTAAAAGATGGCTTATTTTCAGGTAAAGCGGTTCAGATATGCTCAAATGGAGATAAGTATGAAGGCGAATATCAAAATGGATTGTTTCATGGCTATGGCGAAATGACAACAAATTCCTATGTTTACAAAGGAGATTATTTTAATGGATTGCAAATCGGTAAAGCTTTTATTTTGTATAGTGATGGATCTTCATATGAGGGGGAAGTTAATTCCGGTATATATGAAGGAAACGGTATATTAAAAACGTCAGTAGGAAATATTTTTGAAGGTGTCTTTAAAAATGGTTTTTTAAATGGGAAAGGTAAAATAATATATAATGACGGGGCTGTGTGTTCAGGTAATTTTATAAATACAAAACTTGAAGGTCAAGGTGTTTATAAATTTTCAAATGGAGATAGTTATATTGGTAATTTTGTGAATGGTAAATTTGACGGGTTTGGAACTTTGACAAAACAAAACGGTAAAATATATCAGGGGAAATTTTCAAATGGAGAATTGCCTTATAAATATATTTGGAAAAATAAAATGTCTTCCCTATTGTTGGATATAACAACGTTTGCGCTTTTGGGTTCATTTATTTTAAATATTGTGTTTATAATAAAAATTAAAAAGAGAAACAAATAATTAATTTAAAATGAAATCGAAAAGTATGGCAGTAAAAGATAGAAAATTTTTGGAGGTAGAATTAAAAATTATTTGATAAAATTGTTATGATATTAAAAAAGCTATGAAAACAAAACTTTACTTTTATTCACAGCCCAACTATCTCACCTTTAGGACAGCGATTGAAGCAGTATATGCAGTGAGGCAAAGCCGAACTTCCAGGCAAATCCTTTTTGCGGTTTGTATAAGCAAAAAGCAAGCTCTGACCGGAGGAAAGAGCCTTGCCTGTGAAGACAAATGCAGCAAAAAGATTGGAGCGGTATTGGTGCAGCAAGCCGATAGGCGCAGCTTCGAAGCAAGCGCGATGCCGATACTTGTTTACTTTTATATTATAATGATAAACAAGTATATGCAGTCCACTGCCCAAAACATGCTTACGCACCTTTGAACTTCGAGTTTTGCCATTCGGCAAAACATCGGGGACTAAACTTTTAAATTTACTAAACAACCCCACTGACAGGCTTTTTGAAAATAGGTCGATGAAAAAGGTTCCGTCCTTGACATACAACTTGAGTTCTTAAAAAAAAGAATATGATAAACATATCCAAACTTAAATGCAAAATTTGTTAATAAAAACAGGCGGGAAGAGGTAATAAATTCAATTGGCAGCATAAGCAAAAAAAGATGTTTGCAGAAACATAAATAAATTCGCAATTTTATTTATTCATACTTTTACGTATTTCATAAAACAGAATACCTGCCGCAACCGAAACATTTAAACTGTCCAATTTGCCTTGAGTGGGAATGGAAATAATTTTATCGCAAGACTCTTCCAAAAGGCGGCTTATTCCCGACCCTTCGCTTCCCATAACCAGTACCGTTTTTTTTGGGGAAGTCCTCTTTTGAAACCGGAATGCCGCCCGCATCGGCTCCGTAAATCCAAAAGCCGTCTTTTTTTAACCTTTCTGCCGCGCGTACAAGATTCGGTACGGTTATTATTGGAATCCAAGCGGAAGCTCCGGCACTTGTTTTTGCGATAGTTTCAAACCCGCCTGCACTTTTATTTTCGGGTACTATTATTCCGTCTATATCGAACTGATCGGCACTGCGTATAATTGAACCTATGTTATGGGGGTCGGTAATGGAATCAAGAATAACCGCAATTGCCGTTTCTTTTTGAAACATCCGTGCACTGAATTCCTCCAGTGTAAGATTCATACTTTCTTTTTCCGTTTCCAAAATTAAAATAATGCCTCTATGATTTTTAAGCTGTTCAGGAAGATGTTCGGTATAAGAATTAAGACATTTTTCATCTTCCTGTCTTATCGGCACCTTTAAATTTTTTGCAAGTTCCAAAATTTTTTTTACACGCGGTCCTGTTTTTGAATAAACAATTTCAAATGAAGAAAAAGTTTTTTCATTTTTTTCACGCACAAATTTTTCAGCTTTTAAAATTTCATCTATTGAGTGAAAACCTGTAATGATTTTTTTCATAATAAATTATATCCGTTTTATAGTTTTAAAATACGTTAAATTTAAAACTTTTACAAATCGTAAGTTTCCTTGTATTTTACAATTTGTACATCTTTAAACCCGTTATCTTTTAAATAAGTTCCGAAATATTTTTGCGCTTCCGGTTCTCCGTGAACCAAAAATATCTTTTTTAAACTTGAGGTATCCAAAGATTTAAGCCATTCCGTTGCTTCAAAATAATCGGCATGGGCGCTGAAAGCGTTTATCTGTAAAATTTCCGCTCTGACTTGCCTCCATTCTCCGAAAATCTTTACCTCCTGTTCACGGTTTTGAAGTCTTCTTCCTAACGTATTTTCAGCCATAAATCCTACAAGCATTATTTTTGTAGAAGGTTTTTCAATATTATTTGCCAGATGGTGCGTAATACGGCCGAATTCGCACATTCCGTCCGCACTTATAATAATCATAGGGCCGTCAACTTCATTTAACAGTTTGGATTCCGATACGCTTGTAATGAATTTAAGCGAGTTGAACCCGAAAGGGTTTTTATGATGACTTAAAAAAGCCTTATGAGTTTCCATGTCATAGCATTCAGGATGTACTTGAAAAATACTCGTTGCATTTACCGCCATAGGAGAATCGACATAAATCGGGATATCAGGAATGATTTTTTGGTCGGTTAGAAGATGAAAATAATAAACTATTTCCTGAGTCCTTTCTACGGCAAAGGCCGGAATAATCATTTTTCCCTTTTGTAATGCAAGCTCCTTTGTTTTTTCCGCAAGAATATTTAAAGCGTTATCCGTTTCTTCATGACGGCGGTTACCGTAAGTGCTTTCCAAAACTATATAATCGGCTTGCGGAATAATATCCGGGTCGCGGATTATGGGTTTCCCTGGTCTTCCCAAGTCTCCCGTAAATGCGATTTTTACTTCTTTCCCTGTTGAATCTTTTACTGTTATAAGGGCCATAGCGGAACCTAAAATATGCCCGGCGTCAAAAAATTCAAGTTTAACGTTTTCTCCTATCCATACGGGTCTATAATATGAAACTGTTATAAATTGATTTATGGTTTTTATAACATCAGTTTCGTCAAACAAAGGCTGCCATGTAAAGGTTTCTCCGCGTTTGGCGGCTTGTTTTGCAAGGAATTCTCTGTCGCGTGCCTGTATACGCGCAGAATCCATCATAACCAAGTTTGCAATGTCGCGGGTGGCGGGAGTAGAGTAGATGTTGCCCTTAAATCCGTGTATTCCTAAAAGCGGTAAAAGTCCGCAATGGTCATAATGACCGTGAGTTAATATTACAGCTTCCAATTCGTTTGCAGGAACATTAAAATCTCTATTTTTTTTGTCCGCTTCCGCACGCTTCCCCTGAAAGGCTCCGCAATCGATTAAATACTTACGTCCGTCCGCTTCTAAAATATGTTTTGAACCTGTTACTTCTTCGGCTGCTCCAAGTGAATAAATCTTTATTGCCATATATTTATAGAATACACTATAAATGCGGAAAAATCAACAGGAAAAGAAAAAATTATTCCCAAAGGTGGTAATTATGTATATTTTTTGTATAAAAAACGGTACCGGTTAAAAACAGGGCTGCCCCTATAATTAAATTTAAGAATGAAGAAGTGTAAAGTAAAAACCAGTGTCCTACGGTAATGACTGTAAGCATAATAGATGCTTTTAAGTATTCTTTTGAATTTTTTAATATGTATACGAAAAAGTAGTTAATGCAGGCAAGTATTGCTATGGCACATATAATAAATGTATAAGAATATGAATATTTTATATCTGCAATAAAGTATTTGTTAATGGCAAAATTATTTACGGGTATGGAAATAACAATTGAAAAAGCAATAAAGGCTCCGAAAAACATTACATAAAAAATCTGCCGTGTAATTATTTTTATTGCAAATATTCCGCTTATAAAAAGGGCTATTATACCCGCCAGTCTGAAAAAATAAACCAGCCGCGAGATAAAGGCTATATTTTCCAATGCTATACCGGAAAAGTTATAAGAAGGAAAAATAAGGCGTAAACTTTCAAAGCCTATTGAAAATATAAATACAAGAAAAAAGGAAATTTCTATTGCATGTGTTTTTTTAAATGTAAAATATATATAAATCAATAAGGTTAGGGAAAAGGTTGAGCAGGCGAAAATTCCGAAACATACTGCGGCAGGACTGTATTTTACAAATTGTAAATTATATAAAAATTCCGGCAGCATAGAAGCCGGTACGGTTTCGTTTTTTAATAACCGTATTTCATTTGAATCTAATTTTCCCGTTGTTAAAATGCTTAAAATCGCCGCCGCCGCTATAAGAAAAATAAATAATATGATAAAAATTGCGGCAAGTCTTGCCTTGTTTCTTCCTGCTATCGTCATATTAAAAGCAGTATACAATTAAAGAGGAAAATTGTAAAGAGGCGAATTTATGTTATATAATTACAATAAAAAAGACCTGCAAGAGCAGGCCTTTTTTATTTCAGTACAGTTTTTCTAAAATCTTATTTATACTGTCCTTTGCATCTCCTAAAAGAAGTATGATATTCTCATTAGGCTCGTACAGAGGGTTGGGAACTCCCGCATAACCGGGCTGTAAGTCGAAGTTACAGATAACCAGTTTTTTCGCCTTATCCGCAGCTAAACGGGCATTCCGTAAATGGGAGTGCCTTCCGCCGTGTTCGCCGCAGGGTTTACAACATCGCTTGCTCCGATAATAACGGCTAAATCGGCTTTTTCAAACTCTCCGTTAATAGCTTCCATTTCGTAAAGTTTGTCGTAGGGAATGTCCACTTCGCAAAGAAGTACGTTCATGTGCCCCGGCATTCTTCCCGCGACGGGGTGAATTGCAAAGCGTACCGTTTTTCCCATTCCTTCAAGTTTATCGCTAAGCTGTTTTACAAGGCCTTGAGCTTGAGATAAAGCCATTCCGTAGCCCGGAATAATTATAATATCCTTTGCTTCGCCGAACCAAGAGCCGATTTCATTTTCGGAACCCTTAGTCCGTGTTTCGTTTATAGGCTTTTCCGTTTCGGAAGGTTTTAGCTCTTCTTTACTTGAAGAAGATTTTCCGTAAAGGCTTTTAAGTATTTTGGCAATACTGTCCTTTGCATCTCCTAAAAGAAGTATGATATTCTCATTAGGCTCGTACAGAGGGTTGGGAACTCCCGCATAACCGGGCTGTAAGTCGAAGTTACAGATAACCAGTTTTTTCGCCTTATCCGCAGCTAAAACGGGCATTCCGTAAATGGGAGTGCCTTCCGCCGTGTTCGCCGCAGGGTTTACAACATCGCTTGCTCCGATAATAACGGCTAAATCGGCTTTTTCAAACTCTCCGTTAATAGCTTCCATTTCGTAAAGTTTGTCGTAGGGAATGTCCACTTCGCAAAGAAGTACGTTCATGTGCCCCGGCATTCTTCCCGCGACGGGGTGAATTGCAAAGCGTACCGTTTTTCCCATTCCTTCAAGTTTATCGCTAAGCTGTTTTACAAGGCCTTGAGCTTGAGATAAAGCCATTCCGTAGCCCGGAATAATTATAATATCCTTTGCTTCGCCGAACCAAGAGCCGATTTCATTTTCGGAACCGGGTTTTTCGTCTTCCGTTTTTTGAGCTTCCCGTTTTGTAAGGCTTTCTGAAGAAGTTTGGCCTTGTTTTATAGGCTTTGAAGGAGATGAGGCCTTACTGAAAAGGATAGCGGCAAGACTTCTGTTCATTGCCCTGCACATAATTTGAGTTAATAAAAGTCCCGAAGCTCCTACTATGCCTCCTACCGAAACCAAAAGAATATCTCCTATTGCCATACCTGCAATTGAGGCTGCTACACCCGAGGTTGAATTTAAAAGCGAAATTGTAATGGGCATATCCGCTCCGCCTACGCGTACGGCAAAGAAAACTCCGAATAAAAAACTTACGGCAAGTCCGATAAAGGAAAGCATAATTATCGATAATCTTTCAATCTTTAACGGTAAAAATACAATAAAGGCCGTCATGCCTAAAAAGGTTAAAACCGTAAGGGCCTGATGATACGGCAAGACTATGGGTTTTTGAGGCAGGAGTTTATGTAATTTTCCTGCGGCAATTAAACTGCCTGAAAAAGTTAATGCTCCGACAGCTAAGGCTATTCCGCCCGTAATGATTGCAAATACGGTGGTTTTTCCGTCTATTGCTGCAAGTGTAAGAAGCGCTGCAACTGCCGAAGCCGCTCCGCCCAGCCCGTTAAGGAGAGCTACGGTTTGGGGCATGGTAATCATTTCCGCTTTTATTGTAAGAATAATTCCTATCAGCGTACCTAAACCCAAGCCTATCCACATAAAAGCGGAAGAAAAAATATTGTACTTATAAAGCGTTACGCAAACGGCTATAAGCATACAAACAGCGCTGAAACGGTTTCCGCTTACCGCCGTTTTTACCTTACTCATCATATTTATTCCCAAAAGAACGCCTAAGCTGAGTACGGTACAAATTATGTAATAAAGAGTATCGCTCATTATTCCGCCTCTTTTCCGGTTTTAAACATTTTAAGCATTCTGTCGGTTAAACCGAACCCCGCTACAACGTTTACGGTTGCACAAACAATACCCAAAAGTCCGAATATTTTGCTTCCCGTTGCAACTGCGGCGGCGGTAGCCGTCATAGTTGCCAAAATAGTAATACCGGAAAGAGCGTTCATTCCGGACATCAGCGGGGTATGCAAGAGACTCGGTACGTTTTTTATAAGTTTGTAACCGATAAGGGTCGTTACGATGAAGACAAGAACAAGTATCAGTTCTAAACTCATATACCCATAGCCTCCCGAGCGCCTTTGTGAACGACTTCTCCGTCAATAGTAGTAAGAATTCCTTTAACGATATCGTCATTTCTGTCAAGCTCGATTTTTCCGTTTTTAATAAGATAGCGTGCAAGATTTGCAATATTTTGTGCGAACATCCATGTTGAACTTGAGGGAAGAAGACCGGGTATGTTTTTAATACCTACAAGGTGAATATCATGCTTTTTCTCTACGGTTCCTGCAGGAGTTAAAGCGCAGTTTCCGCCCTGGTCGATTGAAATATCCACTATAACCGACCCGGGTTTCATTGTTTTTACCATTTCTTCGGTAATAATAATAGGAGCCAATTTTCCGGGAACCAAAGCTGAAAGGAAAACAATATCCATATCTTTAAGATGAGGAGCCAGCATTTCTCTTTCCTTTGCAAGAGTTTCCGGTTTAAGATGCAGAGCATATCCGCCTTCTCCTATAGCTTCGTTTTCCGGAACACCTAAGTCGATAATTTTTGCTCCCAAGGATTGAGCCTGTTCACGGGCTGCGGGACGAATATCCGCGGCATAAGTTACGGCACCCAATCGTTTTGCGGTTGCAAGGGCTTGTAAGCCTCCTACGCCCGTTCCTACAATCAACACATTCATAGGTTTAATCATACCTACGGCACAGAAAATCTGCGGAATAAAGCGCGGCAGGAGATTTGCGGCAATTAAAATACCCTTATAGCCTGCACAGGTACTCATCGAAGTAAGAGCGTCCATATTTTGAGCACGTGAAATTCTTGGAACTCCGTCCAGGGTTAAAGAAATAACGCCTTGTTTTGCCATATTCTTTACCATTTCGTGGTTTACGGGCGCTGCAGGGTGGATAAAGGTAATCAGATATTGCCCTTTATGCATCATATCAATTTCGTGGCAGCCAAGAGTATCATTATGAAGAGGCTCTTTTACCTTTAAGATAAGCTCGGAATCGGCAAAAAGTTTTTTTACGTCCGAAATAATTTCGGCGCCGGCTTTTTCGTATTCGGCATCGTGAAAATAAGAGCCTAAACCTGCTCCCTTTTCTACAAAAACCTTGTGTCCGTCTTTAACTAAAGATGCACATGTTTCAGGGGTTGCTGCAACACGGTCTTCTCCATGCATGATTTCCTTAGGAATACCAATAATCATAAAAATCCTCCTAGGAGTACGGAATAAAAGTTTATTTATGCGTACTCGCAATAAAGGCATTATACAATAATAAGGGCTTACATTCAAGTGGAAAGACTTTAAGCCGTTTCGTTTTGCAAATGTTTTGACGGGTTATTGACAGTAAGAAAAAAATTAACTATACATTTAAAATGGCTTTGGGAGTTAATTATTTTTTATTGTTCGCCGTTTACGGAATTGTAAATACATATCTTCCTGTTTTGCTTAAAAGCATAGGATACGGGACGGGAGAGGTAGGAATTCTTTTAGGTATTTTTGAAACGGCAGGAGTTATTTTGCCTCTTTTTTTAAGTACGGCGGTAGATAAAAACGGAAAATACGGAGCGGTTATGATTGTTTTGGGCGTAATAATGAGCGTCGCTTTGCTGCCTTTTACTTTTTTCCCGTCTTTTTTTATTGCAGCCGCTTCGTTAAGTCTTTTTTCTTTGGGGATAAAGGGTCTTGTTCCCATAACGGATACTTTTACATCAAAACAATTGGGTCGGGATAAAAAAAACTACGGTAAGATTAGAGCTGTAGGCTCCTTCGGGTTTGTTTGTATAACGGTATTTTTACATTTCAGTACCGTTATAAACGGTGAAAATACCGATTCCATTATTTTAAGTGTTTTTATTTCGGGTATGCTTTATGTGTTTTCCCTTTTTATTATCCCGAATATTTTTGTCCCTGTTCATAATAGCGGTTTAAACAATGACGGTAAAAAAAAATTATTTCAAACTTTATTTTCTAAAGGAAACAATGAAGAGTCTTTTTCAAAGACTTTTTGGTTCGGCTTATTTTTAATTTCTTTCGGTTTTTTCGGATTGGTTCCTTCTCAAAAGTTTTTTTCACTTTATGCAAAAGAATATCTTCACTTGAAATCGTATGCGGGTCTGTGGGCTCTTTCGGCGATGGCGGAGATTCCCGTTATGTTTTTATCCGGAAAAATTATAGGGAAATTCGGAGTGGAAAAACTTATACCCGCGGCTTTATTCAGTATAGGTATAAGAAATCTGACATACGCCGTTTTTCCGTCTTTGGGCGGGGCTGTTGCGGCTCAGCTTATGCATTGTTTAAATTACGGGCTTTTTCATCCGACGGCGGTTATTTTTTGCGCTTCACATGCACCTAAAAAGGCCGCTTCACTGGGTATGACTATGTACAGCGTTGTTGCTGCTGGTCTTTCTTATATAATCGGAAGTATTGCAGGCGGTTATATTATTCAATTTGCAGGTTATAGAGCGCTTTTTATAATATTCAGCTTTTTCCCTTTTATCGGAATGATTTTGTACTTTTTTGCGGCAAAAAATATTTTTAAGTCAGTATAGAAAATTTTATAGCGATTTAATTCTTTATAAACCGGCTGTTATTAAAAACACCTCAAATTGTATTTTAAGTAGGCCTCTAAAGACTTACGTTTTTAGAGGCTCCTTTTTAAGAGTTTATCTTTCGAGTTTTCTGTAAACACCCCGGTGCGGAGTATCGGCATCTTTCCCGTATTTTTCTTTACGCCATTCGGCATATTCGGACCAATTGCCGTCATACCAAACGACTTCGCCGTCCGCTTCAAAGGCGAGAATATGAGAGCAAACCCTGTCTAAAAACCATCGGTCGTGGCTTATAACAAGGACGGAGCCAGCAAATGTTCCTAAGGCTTCTTCTAAGGCTCTAAGAGTCGTAACGTCCAAATCGTTTGTAGGTTCGTCAAGCATTAAAACGTTTCCGCCTTCTTTAAGCATCATAGCAAGGTTAAGTCTGTTTCGTTCTCCGCCCGAAAGTACACCGACCTTGCGTGATTGGTCTTGCCCCGAAAAATTAAACCACGAACAATAAGCTCTTGAATTTATTTCGCGTACTGCGGAAGAACCGTCTGCGGCTCCCAGTTTAATTATATCCTGTCCGTCCGAAAGCTGTTCCCATACGGTTTTATTTGAATCAAGCTTTTCCCGTGTTTGGTCTACATAGCAAAGTTTTACGGAATCTCCTATTTTTATTTCCCCCTCATCGGGTTTTACTATTTGCTTTTTCTGTTCGGCTCCTTCAGGAGTTTCAAAACCTGCCGCTCCTACAATCATTTTAAAAAGAGTGGTTTTTCCCGCTCCGTTAGGACCTATAATACCTACAATTGCTCCGGCGGGAATTGAAAAATTAACCTTATCGAATAAAAGCCTGTCGCCGTAATATTTTGCCGCATTCTTTACATCTATTACTAAATTACCCAAACGCGGGCCAGGCGGAATTGTAATTTGAGAATCTTTAATTTTTTCTTTTGAGCCTTGGGCTAAAAGTTTTTCGTATTCATTTATACGGGCCTTACTTTTTGCATGTCTTCCTTTAGGGCTCATTCCAATCCATTCAAGCTCCCTTTTTAAAATCTTTTGTCTTTCGCTTTCGCCTTTTTCTTCAAGGGCTAAGCGTTTTTGTTTTTGTTCGAGCCAGCTTGAATAATTTCCCTTCCAAGGAATACCTTCTCCGCGGTCAAGCTCTAAAATCCAGCCTGCAACATTATCCAAAAAGTATCTGTCGTGAGTAACGCAGATAATTGTTCCGGCATATTGATGAAGGTGTCTTTCAAGCCAAGCGACGGTTTCGGCATCAAGGTGGTTTGTAGGCTTCATCTAATAAAAGAATATCTGGCTTTTGAAGTAAAAGGCGGCAAAGGGCCACTCTTCGTTTTTCACCTCCGGAAAGGACGTCTATAACGGTATCGGCAGGCGGACAGCGTAGGGCTTCCATTGCCAAATCAAGTCGGCTGTCCAAATTCCAAACATCTTCGGCATCAAGTCTTTCCTGAATTTTAGCCTGCTTTTCCATAAGTTTATCCATATCCGCATCGGGGTCTCCGAAGGCTTCATTTATTTTATCGAATTCCGCAAGTAAATCTACAAGTTCCTGCACACCTTCCGAAACAACCTCTTTTACGGTTTTTCCGCTTTGCAGCTGCGGTTCCTGCTCAAGATAGCCTATAGTGTAACCCGGAGAAGAGGATACTTCGCCTGTATAATCGTTGTCGAGTCCGGCCATAATTTTGAGTAAGCTCGACTTTCCCGAACCGTTTGAACCTATAACTCCTATTTTTGCTCCGTAAAAATAAGAAAGGCTTATATCTTTTAAAACCTGTTTTGTTCCGTGCGTGCGCGAAACCCTATCCATTGTGTAAATTATTTTTTTATCGTCGATTGTTTTTGCCATAAAAACAATTTAGCAAAGAATAAGGAAAAAAGCAAGAGGTTTTATTTAGCGGGACATATTAAAGTATCTTATTCAAATTGAAGTACGGTTTTCAGTTGTCCGTTTAAATCGTAAATACATACTGTTTTTTTACCGTTATTGTCAGCATATTTTCCTATAACTTCTTTATCCGATTTTATTGCGGTTTTATATGTAATTCTCAATTTTTTAAATTTTTGCATTTCGTAAATACTGTCGGGAAGCGTTTCCGAAGCATAATTAAGATATATGAGATTATGAATATGATTATTAAAATCAAAATCGCTTTTCCGTACGGCTATTCTTTTTTCTATTTCAAATTTTTCAGGCAGCTCTATTTTTTTCAGTTTTTCTTCACCGAAGACGGTTTTATTTTCCGGATTATATTTATCAAGAAGAGTTTTTTCTATTTTGCAAAGACGTTCCTTTTTTAAATCCAGTAATACCCATCTTGAACTTCCCTTTATACATATTGAATCATTTTTATAAAGCAGAAAATCTCTTATTGCAATAAGAGGAGATTTCAGCTCTTCCGACCAAGTTTCCGCTCTTATTTTATCTTTGTACATAGGAAATGAATCGACCTCAATTTGCCATTCCGTAAGAACCCATGCCGTTGAGCTTCCGTCATTTTTAAAAACGCCGTCGCCTGCGGTATCGGAATGACTGTTTCCTATATTTTCAAATATTTTTAAAACTGCAAAAAGGCTAAGCTCTCCTTCTTTTGTAAAATCTTCAATAACCGGACGGTATGTTTCTTTAAAAATCATTTTTTTCTCCCATAAAATTTTTTATTTGTGTAACCCGTTAAAATACTATTTTAATGTCTTTAATATCGAAACTTTGATTATTTTTACTTTTCCCTGCGGAAATTATTAAAGCTTCGATATCCGCCCAACGGAATTCTCCATTTCCGTTATACCATTTTTTTATTATTATCGTCCCATGCGCCGTCGTCTTTCATTTCGGATAACTTAACCGAAATTAAGTGCCATAATCCGTCGGGTTTAACATTATCCTTTATTGAGGTAAATATATGCACGCCACGGCCGGCCGTTAAGCTCCGAATTTTTAAAAAATATTTCGGCTTTAAAATCCGGTTCTTTTGTCCTTATATAAAATTGCAATTCGGCATTTTTATTTTTAAGCGGAGTAAAATCGGTAATTTTTTTAAAAATAATATTTATATGAGAATATGCGGAAGCGTTTTTTAGAGAAAGATATGTTTCATTTGAATTATTATCTTTCGCGAAAATCTTGGAGCCGTATACTGCAGTTTCAGACCATGAAGAAAGAGCCAAGCCTTTTGCAAGGCCGTTTTTGTATATTGAATAATCGTAAGTTTTATTTGCATTATCAATCCACGAATACCGTTGATGTTGTTTATTCGGAATTTTATAACCCATAGCTTTTACTAAAGGAATATTTAAATCTTTCGGAAAGTCGATTTGCGTTGTTGAAATAAATAAACCGTTGGAGCCTGTATAATCCCAGCTTAATCTTGAAATATTTCTGTCGTCCATCCATTTAATTTTTAGTTTATACCAGTTAACCCGCTCTTGCGGATTCGCATATTTCATATATACACCGAATTCTCCGCATAATAAATATGCGTTTCTTTCGTTTGCAAATTCAACGGCTTTGTTAAGAGGTTCGCATAAAACATCTTCATCGGAATCCTCTTCGTAGCTTTCATAAATCCGTTTTTCATTTTTGGTAGGATTTAAAGGAAGCGGCGGCATTTTTTCTTTTACATAAGGGAAGGGAACGTTCTGTATGCGTTGAATATAAGTCCATTCCGCTCCCTGGTGTGTAAACATAAACGGGCTGTAATCATGGAAGGTATAAATTAAGTTGTCATCGTCATATTCGGGAAGTGTAAGCATTGATTCAATCGAATTATAATCTCCTCCTCCTACAACAATTGCATGTTTTGAATCGATTGAACGGATAATCTTGATAATATTGTTTTGAATTTTTCCCCATTTTTCAGTATCCATAGCCCAAGGCTCGGTTTTAGCTTTTGACGGGTCGGGTATATGCGGTTCATTCATTATTTCATAAATAATATGATTATCTTCATTTTTATATCGGGTTGCAATTTGTTCCCATACCCTTGTTAAAATTTTTTCAATATTTGCAGGGGTTTTACTTCCGTGTCCGCAGTCATTGTGAAAATCTATTATGAGATACATTTTTAATTCTTTTGTCCATATAACGGCCTTATCCAATAAATCAAGCATATAGGGTTCAAGAATGTAATCGGGCTCTCCGAAATTCCATTTTTCAAAATGAATAGGCAATCTTACAGCTTCGACTCCCAAACTTTTTATATTGATAAAGTCCTGTTTGTCGTAAAGAAAGGTTGCATAAATATCGTCCCAATGCTCAAGCCATAAGGTTAGGTTAATTCCTTTTGAAAACGGCAGAGTTTTGTTTACTTTAGGAATTTTCTTTACGGAAAGAGGTTCCTTTGCAAAAAGCGGAAATAAAAGGACCGCTACCATTAATACGGTTAATAAAGGTTTTAATGTTGTTTTTGTTTTCATGTTATGTCCGGCCTTTAAGGAAAAAGTTTAAAACTGAACTATTGTAAAAACTTTATTGCGCTCCGTTATTTAAATCGAATCAACTGCTTTTCGGTATCCACAATTGAATCGATACCGAAAGGAATAATACATTTCGGAGCCGCATGTCCTATATTTACATTATAAACAATAGGTAAATTTACATTGCCGATTGTTTCGACAAGCAGCCGCTTATATTCATCATAATATACTTCGTCCATAGGCTTTCCGACAAGTACGCCGCCGATAACTTCAAAAATTCCGGTTTCTTTTAATTTTATAAGCATTTTTTTGTAAAGCTCCGGTTTTGTAAATTCCTCGCTGGATTCCAAAAGAAGAATTTTCCCTTTCCAATCTTCGATTTCCGGAAAAAGTTTATATTTGCCGCATAATTCTACGGTATCATTATGGCGGGAATTATCAAAAATACAGTATATGCTTTCAATACAGCCGCCCAGTATTTTTCCTGAAAAAACCGGACTCCCTTGAAGAAGCTCAAATCCTTGATTTTTATGCCGAATTCTTTTTATACCGATTTGAGATTCGTCAAAATTTTTTCGTTCCGAGTACCATACATCACTGGGACGTATTTCCTTTATTGTTCCTGTTTTAAGAAGTTCTTCAAAATATTTTTTTGTGTAAGGAAGCATTTCATTTTCAAGCTCGCAGATATCGGGCAGGAACGCCTGACCGTAAAAGGTGTTGATTCCCGCCTTGTAAAGCATAAAGTGATTTATTGTTGTATCGGAATATCCGAGAAAAATTTTTGAATTGTTCGCGGCCGCGTTTTGCAGTTCATTGTTTTCAAAAAGATACGGAAGAAGTCTGTAAGTATCATCTCCTCCTATTGCACAAAGAATCATATCGATTGATTTGTCATTAAATGCATCAAGTAAATCCTGAGCCCTAGCCTTAGGATTTTTTTCAAGAAAATCCATACCTTTAAGTGCATTTTGAGTAATAATAACATTAAGTCCGTAATCTTTTAGTCTTTTCATTCCTATTTCAAGCTCATGCTTAATGAAAGATTCTCCGAGTAAGCCTCTGGAAAGGCTTATAATTGCAATTTTTTTTTACCATTTATTTTATCTCCGAATTTTTACCGTTAGGCGGCAGATTTCATTTATAAAGGCTTTCCCTTTGTTTTAACATATGGAAGCAGTTTAAACCTTGCCTTTTATTATCTCATATTTTTTCGGATTCTTCAAGTATTTATTACCTTATTTGATTTTGATTTTATATCTTAAAACAAGGTTATAAAAAGGCTTTTCGGCGGTAAATTTAATTTCGGCTTTTACGGAATGCTCGAACCGTTTTAATTCTTTTACCGCTTCAAAAAATAAACCTCCTTCCGCTTTAAGTTTTTGCCATTCGATAAAAGATTTTTTAACTTTTATTTTATGATTTATTTTATGAGTTTTAACTGCGGAAATATTTTTTTGGCTAAGTTCTCCTTCAATTCCGGCTTTTATATCCTTACCGAAATTTATTTTAAAAGAAGAATTTACGGAATAATTTCTTATTATAAAAGGATTTTTTTCTTTATTTTCAAATGTGAATTTCGTTCCCAAAATAAATACGTCTTGCCAAAATTTAAGTTTTCTTATTTCGAATTTTGCGGTAAAATCCCATTCCGTATTTTCATAAAACATACCGGTTTTAAAAATATAATTGGAATTCCCTATTTTTAAATCGAGTCCGCCTGAATGAAAATACTCAAGTTTATGTTGCATTTTTTTCTCGTATTGTTTTGAAAAATTATATACCGCTTCCAGTTTGAAAATATCGATTATTATTTTAGGCCGGAAAAAGCCTGCGATAACTTCTTTTTGTGTTTTACCTTTTACACCCGAAAAATCTTTTTGTTTTAAACTTATCCCTGCATCGAAACCCGCATAATCTTTAAAAAAATCGAATTCGATTCTGCCCGCAATGGAAGGTTTTATTTTATTTGCGGATAAACCCTGCTTTGAATTTTTACTCGGAACGGCTAAGCTGCCCAAGCCGAGTACCGAGTATTCTCCGTAATCCGTTTCTGCAGAAAAAATAATTTCTCCGGAATAAAGTCCGTTATAGCGTTTACTTTCGGAATAAAATTTTGAATAAGCGTCCGGAAAAAATGAAGAATAAAAAGCTAAACCTAAAGAAATATTACCGTCCGTTAAATCGTCGATTTTATAAGCGGCACATAAGTGAATATCCGCTTTTTCTATTTTCGCTTCCTTTTCCGCTAAAAGAAGAAGATTAAAATTTTTTAAACTCAGTTCCGCTGCGCAGCTTGTATCTTTTTTTGAAGTTGAACAGCTTACAAAATGTTTCGGAAAAAATTTTATTCCTCGGGAAGACGGTTTTTGTACGGTAAATACCGGTGCCGAAAATAAGTTTAAAAATGCCGCCTTGTTAAGAGAGCCGAAAAAAAAGGATAGGGCAGGGATGTTCTTTTTTCTTTCTCTATATAAAATGGGAGAAAATCTTGCCGAAAAACCGTCCAAGTTAAGCTGAAATTTAGGTAAAGGATTCTCCGTTTTTAAGTGTGCGTTAATTTCAAAAAATTCCGTTTCGGCTCCGGTTATAAGGTCATAGTTTCCGGGATATTTTACCGTTTGCTCAATAAAAAACTTCGTCATTCCGTCTGTATTTTCGGTATAAGTTTTTATTCGGAAGCAAAGAAAAATTGCCGCAGTTATTGCCCGAAAGATTTTTGTAAATTTTATTTTTTTCTTCATACTTATTATATATGGAATTTTTTGATATTTGTATAAAAATTCCGAAAAAAAAATATGTACATATTTAAAAAAAAAATGTTTTGTGGTACAATGTCGGTAAAGGATTGTAACATAGATTGAAGATTATAACTTAAATAAGGAGTTTGTTTTTATGAATTCAAAATTAAATGTTGTAGTTTTAGACGGATATACGTTAAATCCCGGAGATTTGTCTTGGGATAATCTTGAAAAAATATGCAATTTAAAAGTATATGATAAAACCCTGCCTGAAGAAGTTTCGGCCAGAGCAAAAGAAGCGGATGCGGTTCTTACAAATAAGGTCGTTTTTTCAAAAGAGGTTATAGCCTCCCTTCCTAAACTTAAATACATAGGAGTTTTGGCAACAGGTTATAATGTTGTGGATATAAGTGCCGCAAGCAGCCGCGGTATTTGTGTAACGAATATCCCGTCTTACAGCACGGAAAGTGTGGCACAAGCGGTATTTGCCTTTATTTTTAATTTTTATTGGCATATACAGGAACACAGCGATGAGGTTTTAAAAGGTAAATGGACGGCTTGTGAGCATTTTTGTTATCACAGTTTTCCGCTTCATGAGCTTTCATTTAAAACTGTAGGTATTATAGGTTTCGGCAATATAGGTCAGGCGGTTGCAAAAATAGCTCTTGCAATGAATATGAATGTTGTTTATGTAAATCGTTCGGAAAAAAAGATAAAGGGATTGGAAGGCGCAAGACAGGTAAATTTGACCGAGCTTTTGGAACTTTCCGATATTATCAGTTTAAATTGTCCCTTAACCGATGAAACGAAAAATATTTTAAACGGAGAAGCATTAAAAAAAGTAAAGCCCAATGTTTATATAGTAAATACGGGCCGCGGCCCCCTGGCGGATGAAAAAGCCGTTGCGCAGGCTTTAAAAGAAAAACGCATAGCCGGTTATGCCTCGGACGTTTTAAGTATTGAACCTCCTTCTAAAGATAACCCTCTTCTTTCGGCTCCGAATTGCACTATAACACCGCATATAGCATGGCAAACCCTTGAAGCGAGAAGCCGCTTAATGGAAATTGCCGTTAATAATTTAAGCGCTTTTATTGAAGGTAAACCGGTAAATAGGGTAAACACGGGGCTTTAAGCCGATTTTAAGGATTGATTTAAAATTTATGGCAAATAAATACAGTGAGCCGGATTATTGGTCGAAAAAAGCATTTTCGGAAAATTATCCGGCACGTTCCGTTTATAAACTTGAAGAAATAAATAAAAAATTTAATTTGTTTTCCGCTTCCGATTCCGTGTTGGATTTGGGGGCGGCTCCCGGCAGTTGGACGGTTTATGTTTTACGTTTTTTAAATTCCTCAGGTTCGGTTACTTCGGTAGATTTAAAACCTCTGGATTCTTCCGTTTATGATGAACGCCTTCATTTTTTTCAAGGCGATATGTTTAATAAAAATATAGTAAAGGCGGTAAAAGAACTGGGGCCTTATAATGCCGTAATTTGCGATGCCGCTCCTGCAACTACGGGAAATAAAACGGTAGATACGGCCCGCTCTTCCGGTCTTGTTGAGCTTGCAATTTACTATGCAAAAGAGCAATTGAAAAACGGCGGAAATTTTGTTGTAAAGATTTTTCAGGGAGGAGAGCAGCAAATTCATTTAAATGAATTGAAAAAACTTTTTAAAACCGCACGTTCCTTTAAGCCTGAAGCTTGCCGGAGTTCAAGTTTTGAAACTTATTTGATAGGTTTGGGCTTTAAAGGAAATTAAACATCTTTCAATTGAGTGTTTGTACGGCCGATATTTATTTTCACTCCGCTTTAGTCCACGGTAAGTTTTTTCAGCTTCCAAATTTCTTTGGCATATTCTTCTATAGTTCTGTCGGAGCTGAATTTACTTGAGCGGGCTATATTTAAAAGGGCTTTTTTTGCCCAAGCGTATTTATCGTAATATTCCGCAATAACTTTTTCATGAATTTTTTGATATTCGGTAAAATCGGCAAGAACATAATAAACGTCCGGTCTCTGTCCCTCAACTCCGTTTATAAGCGAATCATAAATTTCCCGGAAAGTTTGTTCTCCCGGAAGAGTGTATGTTCCGTCAATAAGAGAGTTTACGGCCTTTTCAAGCTCGGGATTTTCCTCTAAATACTTTTTAGGGTTATAGGAATTTTCAGTATCCATTTTATGAATTTCCGAGGCTTTAAGACCGAAGATAAATTCGTTTTCGATTCCGGCTTCTTCGGCAATTTCTATATTTGCTCCGTCCAAAGTACCCAGTGTTATAGCTCCGTTTATCATAAATTTCATATTTCCCGTGCCTGAAGCTTCTTTTCCTGCCGTAGAAATTTGCTCCGAGATGTCGGCAGCCGGAAAAAGTTTTTCGGCAACGGATACTCTGTAATTTTCTACGAAAACCACTCGTAATTTTCCAGTAACGCGGCGGTCGTTGTTTATTCTGTCCGCAACTGCGTTTATCAGTTTTATAATATCTTTTGCACGTTTATAACCTGCCGCCGCCTTTGCTCCGAAAATAAAGGTTCGGGGGAGGGGATTGTAAGACGGTTCGTTTAGAATGCGGTTATAAACTGATATAATATGCAAGATATTTAAAAGCTGTCTTTTATATTCATGAAGACGTTTAATTTGGATATCGTATATTGAATCGGGATTAATAAAAACGTTTTGAGTTTTTTCCAAATATTCTGCAAGACGGATTTTATTTTTTCGCTTTATTTCGATAAATTCGTCCAAGGTTTTTTTATCGTTTACGAACCGTTCAAGGTTTTTAAGTTCCGATAAATTTTTTATCCAGCCTGAACCTATGTGTTTTGTTATAAATTCCGCTAAAAGAGGATTAGCCGTTAAAAGCCAGCGTCTTTGAGTTACGCCGTTTGTCTTGTTATTGAATTTTTCAGGGAATAATTCGTAAAATTCGCGCAGTTCCTGTTGTCTTTAAGATTTCGGTATGAAGAGCCGCAACTCCGTTGACCGAAAAACAGGCCGCAATTGCCAAGCGCGCCATATATACTTTCCCGTTTGCTAAAATAGCCATGCGGTTGTGCCGTTCCCAATCGCCTTGATATTTTTCTTTAAGCATTGTTAAAAATCTGCGGTTAATTTCTTCAACAATTTGATAAATTCTCGGAAGCAGTTTTTGAAAAACTTCAATGTCCCATTTTTCCAGAGCTTCCGACAGTATTGTGTGATTGGTATAAGCGAAAACTTTACTTACCGTTTCCCAAGCCTCTTCCCATTCCGAATGGTAATCGTCCATTAAAATACGCATAAGCTCCGGAATTGCGACAACCGGGTGAGTATCGTTTAACTGAATAACAATTGAATCTTTTAATTTTGAAAAATCGGTTCCTTCTCGATGAATAAAGGAGCGGATTATATCCTGAAGGCTTGCAGAAGTAAAAAAGTATTGTTGTTTTAACCGTAAGGCCTTTCCGAGAGCACCGGAATCATTGGGATATAAAATACAGGAAATACTTTCGGCATCAATTTGTTTTTGAAAGGCTCTGTTATATTCCATACCGTTAAAAAGAGATAAGTCAAAACCGTTATCGGAAGAGGCTTCCCACAAACGCAGACGGTTTACTGTATTTGTTCCGTAACCTACAATCGGCATATCGTATGGAGTGGCGATTATTTCTTCCGCACCTTGTAAATCGTAATAGAGTTTTCCGCTTTCTGAAGTTCTCGAAACCGGTGTTCCGCCGAAATAAACTTTTACTTTTAAATCGTCTTTGCGGACTTCCCAAGGGTCGCGTGCTAAAAGCCAGCGGTCGGGATATTCAACTTGTTTTCCGTTTTCTATATGTTGTTCAAACATTCCGTACTTATACCGTATACCGTATCCGTGTCCGGGATAATCCAGAGTTGCAAGAGAATCCAAAAAGCAGGCGGCAAGCCTTCCCAAACCTCCGTTTCCCAAACCTGCATCAGGCTCTTCTTCTTCAATAACGGGAAGAGGCTCCGAAAGCTCTTTTAAAATCTCTTCCATTGTTGCGGTAAGTTTCATATTGTTCATATTATTTATTAGAGCTCTTCCCATTAAAAATTCGGCGGAAAAATAATACATTTGGCGTATACCTTTTTTTTCGTGAGCTTTTGAAGTTTTTATCCAATCCGATTGAATGATTTCCATGACGGTACTTGCCGCGGCATCGTAAATTTCTCGCCTTGAAGCCTGCTCCAAGTTTTTACTGAAATTTCTTTTTAGTCTGCGAACGATGGAGTCTTTTAACTCCTGTTTTGAAATAAACATAGCTCCCCCGAATTTAAAAAAATAAGGGACATGAAGTCATGCCCCTTATAGGAAAAATTGTGCTTTGAACCGCATCGCGGATACTCACATTTCCTTAATCTATAGTGTATCACATTTTACGGATTTGTCAAGCAAAAAATTAAAAAAAATACGGGTTTTTAAGAATTTTTCCTCAATTTATAAATAAAATTCGACTTGAAAATATTAAAGGGAACCTCTAAAAAGTGAAGTTTTTAGAGGTTTATCTTTTTACAAAGGTGGATTTACCCGCACCGTTTTCTCCGATGACGGCAATGCGCTCTAATACACCTTTGAACATAGATAAGACTCCTTAATACTATTAGTATGAAATAAAATATTATTTTACTTGTTATGAAAGTATGATTGTTTTTTTATATTCTCAGCGGTAAAATTTCCTTGTCCGTTAATTACATAACCCGTATTCAGTTTTAATCCTTTGGCTGTTCCGAAACCTTTTAAAACAGCCCCGCGTAAATCAGGGTCGGCAGATGCATACGAATTTCCGTCTTCAAGAAAACAATCTTGTACCGTTATACGGCCTATTATTTGGCAGCCGGTGCCGATATAGGTTTTACCGAAAACTTGAGCGCCTATTACAACTCTGCAATAGTTTTTAATCGTAATGTTTGAATCGGGAAAATTTGCTTTTATCACAATAGGACCGTCTCCAAAATAGTTATTGCTTCCGATTGAAAGATTGCCCTTATCGGCTACGAATAAGCCCCCGCCTGCAAAGGTATTGGCGTTACCTATTTTTATTTTGCCGCCGTTTACAGCAATAAAAACGGAAGCAGGATAAAATATGTTTTCCGCACCTATTTCGATATCGGATGAAATCAGCGTAGAAAAAGGGTCGAAGATTATATTTCCGTTTTCTTGCAATTTGATAAGTTCATCTAACGAAAGGAATCCTTTTTCCGCCCTTATTCGGTTTAATGCATCAAAAAAATCAGTATTCATATTTTCTCCCGTATTTTTTGTTTTAGTATTAATTATCCGTCAATAGTTTGATAGGAATCGACCGTATCTGTATATGATTTTTTTTAAAGGAATATTTAAATTGCCGTCAAGCCGTTTACACTTTGTAACCTGTTCATCGGTTGGATCTGGAATAATATTATAACACATACTAATCTCTTAGTTGAATTGTATAATATTCCCTGTTTTCTGTCAATCCTGATGTTAATTTTATCAATGCTTTATGTTAAAACTGATGTATATTTAAGATTATTAAAAAATAATCCTGTAGAATAAGAGTAAAAATAAAAACGGCGCATAAACCCTTGTTTTTACGCCGTTTTCAATATAAGTTTAAAAGTATCGGTAAATAAAAGCTTACTCTTTTTTTCTATCTTGCGAAACATAGCTTCCTTCAAAGCCCTTTATTTCGCGTACCCTTTTAAGCCAATAGTCGGCTTCGGTTTTATTTTTAAAAGGCCCTACACGTACCCGGTGTGTAATACCGGTAGCCGTCTCTTTAGTAAAAATTTCCGCATTCATATGTTTTGCGGTAAGAGTATCGCGGGCATTTTCCGCATTTATTCTGCTTGTAAGAGAGGCCGTTTGCACCCAATAAATTGTTTCTACCGTTTTTTTAGAAAGGGTGTTTTGCGTTTTTGAAGTTTTAGTAACGGATTTGGACGGCAATTTATTTTGCGTATTTTGTTTTACCGTTTGCTTTGTTTTATCGGCGGCTTTTTTTTCCGATATTGCAAGAGTTCCTTTTTTTGCCGTAACTCCGGTTGCAGCTTTTTTTACGGTTAAATCCGCTTCTTTTTTTTCTGCAGAAGCATTGCCGGCGGCCTGGTTGATTTCTTTTGCCAGACTTTCAGGCAGAGCTGCCGTTTCCCTTTCCGGTTTTTCCGTATCGGTTAAACTGCTTACGTTTACGGAGCCGTCTTCTTTGGACGACTGGGTTTCACCGTTTACATAAGTATAATTGTTGTTTATAATATTTACCGGAGGAGAGGTTTCCGTTTCTAAAGGCGGAATGGAAGATGGGTCTCTGCTCCATTGAACCGGATCTATATCGGTTTTTTCAGAGTCCGTTTGAATCCTTCCCAAATCGGCAATTTCCGATGCATTCATTGTGCTTTTATTTCTAAAAGGGGCATATAAATAAAGAGCTGCGCCGAAAATGATTAAAATAAAAGCCGATACGAAAACTACGACCCATAAAATTTTCTTTTGTTCCATAGACTACCTCAATAAGCCTTTTGTTTTCAGTTCCTGCAAAAGTTTTTGTTCAAACCTTGCAAAACTGCCTAAGTTCTTTACTATTACTATATCGGCATTTAAACAAAAGTATTGAGAAAAGAATTCTTTTTGTTTTGAAAATCTTGCAAAAATCTCCGTTAACGGAAGCCAGTCCCGCTTTTTCGCCCTCCATATTCTTACAATTTTCGGTGCCGTTATATAAAAAATAAATTTGCACTCTTTTGCCAAACTTGTTTTATGCAAGGTGGGAGCGTTTAAGACAATCGGACGGGAAGGGCAGGCTTTAAAGGCTGTGAGTATTTTTTCCCGTATTTCTTTTTCTATTTCCGGAAGAATAAAATCTTCCTGCCTTTTTAATAATGCGGAATCGGAAAAAACCAACAATGCGAATTTTTTTTTATCGAATTTCCCTTCTTCATTTTTTAAGCTAATTCCTTTTTTTTCAGCTTCGTTTTTAAATAGATGAAAAATTTTATCTTCATTTTTTCGGAAAATTTTAGCGGAAATTTTATCGGCATCAATACAAAAAAAGCCCTGTTTTTGTAAAATTAAAGCCGCTTCATTTTTTCCCGCGCAGGATTCTCCTGAAAGACCTATTAAAACAGGCTCTTTATTTTCCTTAAATGTTTCCATAAACGGCTAGTGAAAATCTCCCCACCTTTTTCCCGATTCTATGCTCACTCTTAAAGGTACGGACAGTTTTATTACGTTTTCCATTTTTTCTTTTACAAGCCGTTTAACGATTTCCGTTTCTTTTTCAGGACATTCTAAAATAAGTTCATCATGAACTTGCAGAAGAATTTTTGCCTCAAGTTTTTGTTCCGTTATAGCCTTATCAGCTTCAATCATCGCCTTTTTTACAATATCGGCAGCGGAACCTTGAATCGAAGTGTTTACCGCAATGCGTTCGGCAGAGGCTTTTTCCACCTTGTTTTTACTGTTAATTGTAGGTAAAAATCTCCTTCTGCCCATAATTGTTTGAACACTGCCGGTTTTTTCCGCTTCTTCACAAATGCTTTGCATAAATTCCGTAACGCCTGAATAAGTTTCAAAGTAAGCTTTAATAAATTCCGCCGCCTGTCTTCGAGGAATTCGTAAGGCATTTGAAAGTCTAAAAGCGCTCATTCCGTACATAACTCCGAAATTTATTGTTTTTGCAATACGCCTCATATCGGAGTCTACCCTGTCTATTTCGGTTCCGAAAATAAGACTTGCGGTTTTTGCATGAACGTCTATACCTGAATTAAAGGCTCCGGTAAGATTTTTATCTTTTGAAAGATGGGCTAAAAGCACAAGTTCTATTTGAGAGTAATCGGCGGAAATTAAATCGTTTCCTTTTTCGGCTTGAAAGGCTTCTCTGATTCTTCTTCCCTCGTTTCCGCGTATGGGAATATTTTGTAAATTAGGTTCCCGGCTTGAAAGTCTTCCGGTTGCGGTTCCGGTTTGTATAAAGCTGGTATGAATTCTATTATTTAAATCGGCAGCCTTGGGAAGAGCGTCCGTGTAAGTGGATTTTAATTTTGTAAGTGCCCGATAATCCAGTATTTTTGCAGGAATAGGGTCTTCGGCCGCCAATTCTTCTAAAACGGAAGTATCGGTAGAATATCCCGTTTTTGTTTTTTTACCCGGTTTTAGTTTTCTTTCGGTAAACAATACTTCCTGTAATTGTTTCGGAGAAGCAATATTAAATTCATGGCCTGCAAGACGGTAGATGTCTTTTTCAGCTTCTTCTATTTCGATTCCCAACTCTTTGGAGTAAATTTCAAGTTCTTCTTTTTTTATATGGATACCTTCGATTTCCATTTTTGCAAGAAGAAGGGTTATAGGCATTTCCAACTCATAAAAAAGTTTTTCAAAGTTATTCTTTTTTAAAAGAGGTGAAAATTTTTCGTAAAATTGTAAGGTTATGTCCGCATCTTCCGCCGCATAAAAGCCGGCCTTTTCCAACGGAACGGAGGAAAAATTTTCACCTTTTTTTACAAGGTCGTTAAAGTGAAGGGTTTTTACTTTTAAAACGCTTTCCGCGAGTTTATCCATTCCGTAAGAAGAGCGGGCCGGGTCTAAAAGCCATGCCGCCACCATTGTGTCAAAAAGGGTACAGTTAAAACCCGTGCTGAGCCGGGTACAAAAGGCGGCTTCAATATCGAATTTTCCGTTGTGCATTACCAGCATTATGTTTGAAGAAAATAATTTTGAAACGGCCTTTTTTGCATCTTGAAAAGAAATAAGTTCAGGCTGTTCTTCTCCAAGTTCCGGACTTGGAGCCTTTAAAGGGAAATAAAAAGCCTCTCCCGTTTTTAAAGCAATTGAAAAGCCGCAAATTTCGGTGTCAAGCGGATTAAGGCTCGTAGTTTCGCAATCGTAAGCGGCAATTTTTTGGGTAATTGCATTATCGATTATTTTAAAAAGCTCCTTCGAGTCGTTTATACATTTGTAATTTCCGCTGTTTTGCGGAAGGTCTACGGCTTCCGTTTCCGAAAGCTCCGCCGGTAAAAGTTCCGCTTCATTTATGAACTCTTTTTTAATCTCATCTTTGCCGCCCTGTTTTTTTTCTGTCGTACTTAAAAGGTCGGTATTTTTATTTTCCGAATAAATACGTGCAATATTCGGAAGTTCTTCGCTTATAAAAAGGCGGGCGGCTTCCGTATAATTTAAATTTTCGGCGGAATAAAAATCGAGAGGTTCGTCTATGGGAACTTCCGTATTAAGTTTAATCAATTCTTTCGAAAAATATGCGCTTTTTTTTCCTTCTTCCAGCTTTTTTTTAGCGGCGCCTTTTAATTTTTCTATATTGGCAAATATTCCGTCCAAATCCCCGTATTCTTCCAAAAGGGTCGCCGCCGTTTTAGGTCCTATTCCTTTTACACCGGGTACGTTATCGGAGGAATCTCCTATCAAAGAAAGAAAATCCAGCATCAGTTCGGGTTCGACTCCCCATTGCTCTTTTACTTCATCTTTGCCGCAAGGCTCCCAAGGTTTGACCTTGCCCGGTTTTATCATAGTTACGGTGCCGCCTATAAGCTGCATTAAATCCTTATCGCCTGAAATTATAACGCTTTTTCTGTTTTCGGTTTTTGCCTTTGCGCAAACCGAGGCTATAATATCATCCGCTTCAAATCCGTTACAACGTATTATCGGCAAATTCATAGCTTTTAATATTTCTTCTATTTTGTCGATTTGATTGTGTAAATCTTCCGGAGTTTTATCCCGCGTGGCCTTGTACTCCGAATATAGTTTATGCCTGAAAGTAGGGGTTTTCGAGTCGAGGGCTGCAATAAAAAGCTTCGGATTATATTCCTTTAAAATAACATGAAGGCTTTTAAAAAATCCGTAAAGTGCGGATACATTTTCGCCGCGGCTGTTTGTAAGCGGTCTTGAAAGAAATGCAAAATACGAGCGGTAAATAAGCCCGTAAGAGTCTAAGATATAAATGGGAGATTTTTCCGTTTTATTTGCCATGTTACAAAGTATAACACAAAAGGGATAAAAAAAATAGGGCTTCGGATTTAAACGGTTAAAGTATATTTTTTAAATACTCATTTTTGCAATATACTTTACAATTTATATGCAGCAGTGTATAATAACTGCTATACGATAAAATATTTTTAAATTCGTATATATAAAAAATTTATTTTTGCAGTTTTAAATGAAACCGTTTTTTCAATATTTAACTTTTATTTTAATAATACTTTTTTGTTTTTCCTGTAATAAAAATACGAATAAAAATAGTGAAGAAAATATTCCCGTTTTTTTTACATGGGAAGCTGAAGGAATTGTACCGAATAAAACAAACTTTGTAAAACCGGAAAAAGAGCTTCCTGAAGGAGTTTTTCCATGGGCCGGAACCGTAAGTCATCATCTTTTAGCGGATTCATTAATTGACGAATGGTTTTCCCGGCTGGCCTCGGCACGTGATATAAAAATTTTTTTATATTTTAAGTCCTTCTCATTGGAAACTTTCCGTTTATGACTGGGCTTTAACTGACGGTAAATGGAAAACAAAAAACGGTTTTGTCGAATCGTCAAAAGAACATACCGAAAGTTTATCAAAGGCTTTGGACGTTCCGTATGACCACAGGGTCTTTAAGTACGAACACGGAGTTTCCGTTTTAATTCCATATATAAAAAAATATTTTCCGGAAGCAAAGGTCGCAGCATTGGCTCTTTGGGGAGAGCCTCCTGTAAATACGGTTAAAACAAAAAAACTGGCTAAGGTAATTGCGGAGCATTTTAATATACAAGATAAAGATTCTTTTTTACTTATTTCTTCGGATTTTTCACATAAAAGTAATTTGAAAAAAACGGAAAAAAAAGATGCAAAGACAAGGTTCTTCTTTGAAAATATTACGTCTTTACATTGGACTTCCTGTATTTGCGATAACCGCCCTTCAATATATGTTCTTTCAACATTTATAACCGAAAAAACGCAGTGTACCGTCCAAAGAAAGGCAACCTCATACGATTTGGACGATACGGGAAATACTGAAGATATAACGAGTTATTTTTTTACTTTTTTTTGGGAAAAAGAATAAACATATATACCTTTTACTGCCCTTGATTTTTCTATCTTATAATGATAATATCGAAAAAACTTTTTTAAAAGGAGCGGCAGGAAAATGCGTGCTGTTGATATTATAATGAAAAAACGGGGGTTTAAGGGGGCCGACCTTTTACCTCTTACACGTGAAGAAATAGAGTTTATCGTATCGGGTTATGTAAAAGGCGAAATTCCCGATTATCAAATTTCAGCTTGGCTTATGGCGGTTTACTTTAACGGAATGACCTTTGAAGAAACCGCAGCTCTTACCGAAATAATGCTTCACTCAGGTGCCGTTATGGATTTATCAGGCATAACAGGCCCCTTTGTAGATAAACATTCGACGGGAGGCGTAGGAGATAAACTTTCTCTTCCGCTTGCTCCCATTGTTGCAGCTAACGGAATAAGGGTTCCTATGATGAGCGGAAGAGCCTTGGGGCATACGGGCGGAACCTTAGATAAACTTGAAGCCATTACGGGTTATAGAACCAATCTTAATATAGAAGAATTTAGAAATTTTATTTCTAAAACGGGCTTTGCAATGACGGGGCAAACTAAAGAAATCGTTCCCGCCGACAGACTGATGTATGCAATGCGCGATGTTACGGCAACAGTTGAATCCGTCCCGCTTATTACGGCAAGTATTTTATCGAAAAAAGTTGCGGAAGGCTCCGAAGCTCTGGTTTTCGATGTAAAGTGCGGCAGCGGAGCTTTTATGAAAACCCTTGAACAGGCGGAAGCCCTTGCAGTCAGTCTTACGGGAACCGCAAAGGCTATGGGAAAAAAGGCTACCGCATTTATTACAAATATGAATGAGCCCTTAGGAAATACCGTAGGTAATTTTTTGGAAATTGAAGAAACAATAGATATTTTACAAGGCAAAGGTCCTGAAGATACGACTTCTCTTACACTAAAACTCGCTTCGGAAATGCTTATTTTAGGCGGCAAGGCGAAAACGGAAGACGACGGCTTACGGCTTGCAAAAGAAGCCGTTTCTTCCGGCAAAGCTTACGAACTTTTTATGCAAAATGTGGAATTGCAGGGCGGAAATACAAAAGCTCTCTTAGAGGAAGTAAAAAAACGCAGAAGTCCGTTTGTTGAAAGCCTTATTGCGGAACAGGACGGCTATATTGAAAGTATAGATGCCTTTAAAACCGGGCTTGCCGGCGTAAACTTGGGCGTCGGAAGAAACAAAACAACCGATTCGGTATGTCCCGATGCAGGTATGGAAATTTTAAAGCATAAAGGAGATACGGTCAAAAAAGGGGACGTAATTATGAACGTCTACGGAAAAAATTCCGAGTGTTTGACAGGTGCAATAAAGATTTTAAAGGATTCCGTAAAATATTCTTCTTCCGCTCCTTCAAAGGAAGCCCTTATTTTTAAGGTGATTACACAAAGCTGAATTTGACTGAAAAAAAGCGGTAATAATTTTTAAGTTGGAATTTAAAATAATACTTAAAAAAAATTACCGCTTTCAAATTTTTTATTCTCTTTCGGTTAAAAGCCGTTTTTAATCGATTGCCTAATTTACTTAAGGGTTGTAATTCCGTATTGCATTTAAAAGGTTTTTATCTTTTAATTTCATTAAATCCGCAATACGGTATAAGTACTTCAGGAATTTTGATTGAGCCGTCGGCTTGTTGGTAGTTTTCCAAAATTGCAATCATGGCACGCGACATTGCAATTGCCGTTCCGTTTAAGGTATGAAGGAATTTATTTTTCCCGTCATCGTCTTTATAACGGATATTTAATCTTCTGGCTTGATAGTCCGTACAGTTGGAGGTTGAAGTTACTTCTCCCCATTCGCCGCCGTTTCTACCCGGCATCCACGCTTCCAAATCCCACTTGCGGTAAGCGGGTGCCCCCAAATCTCCCGTGCAGGTATCTACGACACGGAACGGAATTCCCAGGTTTTCAAATATTTCTTCCTCTATAAGACGAAGCTCTTCATGTATTTTGTCGGATTCTTCCGGTGTACAATAAACAAACATTTCCAATTTGGAAAACTGATGAACTCGGTATAGTCCTTTTGAAAATTGGCCCGCCGCTCCGGCCTCTCTTCTGAAGCAGTGAGAAATTCCGCAGTATTTTAACGGAAGTTTTTCTTTTTTGATAATTTCGTCCGCATGGTATCCGCCCAAAGTAATTTCCGCAGTAGCTACCAAACACGTGCCTTCATCTTCAATAGTATAAACATTCGATTCTTCGCCTCTCGGATTAAATCCTATACCATATAGGATTTCTTCTTTTGCAACATCAGGCGTTATAAAAGGAATAAATCCGTGTTTACGCAAAACGGAAAGCCCGTACATTGTAAGAGCTTGTTCCAAAAAGACGGTCTCTAATTTTTTTAAAATAATAAGTAAATTTTAAACCGCCTACGTAAAACCTTTTCGGTTCCGGCTTACAAAGTCTAATTAAGTACCAACGGTCCGCCTACCCAATTGAACGTGGTCTTTAGGTTCAAAGTTAAAAGAGGGCATGGCGGCCTTTGAGCGTTTTACTTCAAGGTTATCCGTATCTTCTTTTCCTACCGGAGCTTCAGGGTGTGCCATATTGGGAATTTTGCTTACGGCTTCATGCAAAGCTTTTTCGGCTTCAGTCAATTCGGCTTCCGTTTGAGCAATTTTTTCTTTTATGTCTTTTCCGGTATCGATTAACCTCTGTCTTTCTTCGGCGGAAAGTTTTTGCTTCATCGACAGAGAATTTTCGTTTCTATCCTTTTGCAAATTCTGCAAAGACGTAACCAAACGGGTACGTTTATCGTAAAGTTCTACAGCCTTATCGGCGTCCGCCGTCATATGGCGGTTTGCGATATTCCGTTTAACTGCATCTAAATTTTCTTTAATGAATTTATAATCTAACATTGAAATATTTTACTTCTTATTGTTATACTTGTCAAGCGGAAACTTAGGGCTTTATCATATCTTCTAAAATACCTGCTGCCGTCATAATTGCATTGGGGCATACTCTTTGAATTGTGCCGTCTTCAAAGGCTTTTTTTAATACGGTATCATCGGAAATATCTACACCGAGTAAGTCGATACATTTAAGCGAATTCATTTTTTTTTATAAATTCCCTGTTGAATTCGTTTACTCTTGATTTCATCATACTGCGGTGATTTTCCGCGTCGCTTCCGAATGCCAACCCTAATACCATATAAGCGCCCAAAGCGGCACCGCAAGTGTTGCCGGTAAAAAGACCGCTTTCAAAGGCCTCCGCGATGCGTTTTGCCTGAATTTCATTTAGCCGATACTTTTCGGCGAAATAAAGAAGAACCGCCTGACTGCAATTACATCCGTTACCTAAAAACGAAAAAAGTTTTTCTTTGTCCATACTCTTATCCTCTTTATAAAAATTTATATAAGAGCTTATAAAACTTAGATTTTTATAAGCCTTACTTATTTTGTGTGCCTTTTAAATTTATATTTAAGCACATTTTTTGCGTAATTTAAAGAAACCTCTTCATGAACTTCTAAAATTTCGGATAAAAAATTTTTGATATTTTTTAATCCGTAGGTTTTAAAAATACCCGAACATGAAGAGCAATAAGTATAAATATTTTTTTCCCATGCTTTATGAAGCATTTTCTTAGTTTCTTCGATTATATCTTCTTCATATTTTTTTGCGCCTCCGCCTAAACCGCAACAGTTTATTTTTTTATACGGCTCGTTGTATCCGTCAATATAATGTAAGATAAATTGAAAAATTTCCCTGCTATATCTGTCCGAACAGGGGAAAAAAATCGAAGGAGTATCTTTTATTTTTTTGCCTATACCGTTTTCATATAAAAATTGAAATACGCTTATTACATTTACATTTAATTTCCGTTTTAAAAGATGATAACAATTGGGACAGGCACAAATAAGCGTTTTTGTATTATTGTGTTCCAACATATTTTCTATATTTGAAAATTTTGCATTGCCTCCTTGTTCATATACGGGTTTTTTACAGCAGTCTACTGAAAAATCTATTCCCATTTTTTTACAAATATCTATTAACTTTTCGGAAGTTTTCGGATAAAACCCGGGATAATTGCAACCCAAAAATAAAAGAGTATCGGTTTTTCTTTTAGGAAGATTTTTAAACTTATAATCATTTTTTAAAAATTCCGTTTTAAGTGTATTTTCAGGTTGTGACTTACGCAATTCAAAAGCAATTTCAGTACCGGATAAATCTTTAGGGCATACGGATTTGCATTTACCGCACATAAAACAACGGTAGCGTAAATCGGTTTTGTATGTAAATTCTTTTAAATTCATATTATATTTTTGAAGAAAAAGGCAATTTTTTTTGCATAAATTACAGTCTATACATTCCAGTCTTGTTTTTTTAATCATTTATTTTTCTCCCGTTCGTATATTTTCATACGAGTTATAAATATCATAAATATTTTTTCCTTTTCTGAACTGATGCTGCAATATTTGCATTTTTATAACCGTTTTTATTATTCCGTTTTTTTTAAACCGTCTTGCCGAAGTGATTATAGGCAAATTTAAAACTTTTACATTTATATTTTCTTTTTTTAAATGTAAAGATAATTTATAATCTTCCATTATCGGAACTGACGGAAATCCTCCGAGTTTTATAAAAGTGCTTTTTCGTATAAAAAAGCCCTGGTCTCCGAATATGATTTTACGTATTTTAACACGTAATGTAGAAAGAAATGCCGTTATAATCATTATTATATTTTGGGAATCGAATTTTAATTTAAAACAGCCTGCTTCCGCATCGGAATTTTCTATTGCGTAAATACTGTTTTTTATGAAGGATACTGTCCGCATGAATAAACCATAGATATTCTCCTTGAGCATATTTTACGGCGGCATTCATTTGGTTCGACCTTAATTTTGTTTCCCGTATTTTTTTATATTCAATCAAATTATATGTGTTATCGGTGCTGAAACCGTCGGAAAAAATTACTTCATAATTGCCTTGCAATTTTTTTATATTGTTTTGAACGGCAACTACGGTTTTTTCTTCATTATAAACGGGAATTATTATCGTTACCATTTGCTCTTTCTTTATCTTTTTTTAAATGTATTTTTAATAAAATTCCTGAAATTGCGGTAAGCAGCAAAAACAGAATTACCGAAACGGTAAAGCCGATGCTTTTAATGTTTAAAAGCTTATCTCCCATATTTAAAAAAATTATTGTACCGGGGATAATACCTATTATGGTGGAAATTATATAATTTCTATAATGTATTCCCGTAAGTCCTGCAAGATAATTTATAAGATTATATGATACAAGCGGTACAAGACGCATAATAAAAAAAATATATGTTAAACCTTTTTGATTTTCATTAATCAGTTTTTTTTGTAAATCTTTTTTTGTTACTTTGTAAATAAAGTTTTCGAAAAAATCTTTTGCAGTATATCTTGCACAAAAAAACATAATAGTTGAATTGATAACGGCTCCTATAAGTGTATAAATTGTGCCGTGAAGCACTCCGAATAAAATTCCCGCTGCAAGTGCAAGAGGCGGTACGGGAAACAAAAAAGCCGGCAAAACGGAAAAGAGTATAACATATACAAATGGAGAGTATATGCCGAAACTTTCTATTTTGCTTCTTATTTCCGCAGGCGGAAAATATTTTAATACATAAAATGAAGTTAAAATTATTATAAAAATAAAAATGATTTTAACTATTTGCTTTTTTTTCATGTTTTTCGTTATACAGTTTTTTCCCTACATATATAATAATGCTTAATGCAAACAGGATTAATAAGCCTACCATAAGTTTTTGAGCTCCTCCTGAAAGAGTTCCTCCCACATAAGAATATACAACGGTTGCAGGTAATTGTCCTATGCCGGTAGCAATAAAAAAAGACCGAAAACTCATAGGTGTAAGTCCGGCCGCATAACTTATAGGGTCGAAGGGTACAAACGGCAAAAGGCGGGCAACAAGAATTGTCTGTTTTCCGTATCGGTTAAAAAATTCGTCTACCGATTTTAATGCACTTTTACTTACAAGTTTTTCAGTAATATCTCTTCCTAAGATACGCGCAAGATAAAAACAAAGCGCCGCTCCAGCCATAGCCGAGCTCCATGAAAGAATCGCTCCTTTTACCCAGCCGAATATTGCCGCGTTTGAAAGCGTAATCAAAAACGCCGGTATCGGAGCAAGGACGGCTTGAAGCATCATCAAGAAAAATGAGATAACGGCGGCATATGCTCCGTAGCTTCTTATGTATTCTATAACTCCGTCTATTCGGGCGCCCGCCGTTGATAACACTTTTATTGCCTTATTTATATTTGTGTTAACCGCAGGAACAAAAAAATAAACAGCAATAAAAGATAAAAGAGAGACAATTAAAATAAATTTTGCAATATGTTTTTTAAACATCGTATACCTCGTAAAAATTATTATATATATATTTTAAGAATTCAACACCGATAAATTTTTTGATTTTTTCGAATGTTTCGCTATTTGATAAGGTTCTGTTATTTTCATATTCCACGCGGGCCATACTGCACCATGTAATTCCGCGCAGACAATTAAAAATCATATATTTATCCAATTTTTTCCTGTTAATTTTTCCGTATCGCTCATACAAAGATAAAAAATCTTTTATTTCATCTTCGGATAATATCTTTTCCGTTTTCCAGTTCGTAGTGGTGGGTACTAAAAAATGAGCAATGTCCTGTTCGCGCTCTCCTATCAAAGGTTTTTCCCAATCAATAATATAGCTTTTTTCTTTTGAGTCGCCTATTATAAAATTACGGTTGTTTAATTCAGTGTTAATAATACATTCTTTTTCAAGATTGTCATCAAGTCCTAATTTTTTTGCAATATTAAAAAATTTTTCTATAAATTCTACCGCCCGCTCTTCCCTGTTTTCCCAATTTTTATAATAAGAATACATTTCACCGCATTCTTTAAACATTGCTTTAAACGGGTTTTTTACACAGATAAGATTTTTACATGTAAAAGCGTGATTATGAATTTTAGCCAATAAAAAAGCCGCCGTTTCCATATCGGTATCGTAATTAAGCGGTCTTCCTTCCAGGTACTCCATAATTAAGCTGCCGTATGGAAGATATTTACCGCATAATGTGTAACTGTATGCTTTAGGAGTTACTCCCGTTTTTTCAAGCTCTTTTAAAGCATTAAATTCATATTCTATCTGCTTATTTCCCAAGTGGAGCTGACTTGCAATATTAATTCGGAAGACATATTTTTCATTAAACAAATAATTTATATTGTATTCGCCTTGACCTATCAGTTTTACCGAGTCCGTTTTCAGTTCTTCGGTTATTAAATCTTCTTTTGTATCCAAATCTTTTACAACCGGCAATTCGGTATATGTTAATTTTTTTTGAGCAATTGATTTTAAGGTGTCGGCATATACGTTGGAGGTACTGAATGTTATTCCGCTAAAGATATTGTAAGCGGTTTTCATTCCGATTATGCCGTAACCTCCGTCTTTTGAAGGTGCTATGACAATATCCGTCTTATCTAAAGCTTTAAAAGCGTCTTGCAGATTTTCTTTTGTAATATTTACTAAGTCTGAACCGATTAAAATTACTTTTTCCGAATGTTCAAGTTCGGCTTTTAAGGCATTAAACATCTTATCGCCCAATCCGTTTCCTTCCTGTAATTTAAATTCGGTTTTTGCTCCTGTATTTAAAAATAAAAGATTTTCTTTTTTACCCGAATAATATATGCTTACAGTTATACCCGTATCGATTGCCGTATAAAAATTTTCTTTAATCAGTTTTACGGTTAAAGCGTATATTTGCTCTTGAGACATAAATCCTTTTAAACGGCTTTTACCGAAACCGGGTTCAGGCGCCTTGGTAAAAAATATAATCTTGTTTTGCATAAAAGTAAAGCCGTTTAAAATTAAACGGCTTATTGTTTTCGTTATTTTATAAGTTTAAATTCACCGTATTCTTTTGTACCGTCCAAACTGTTAATTGCCGTGTAACCGGCGGCTGCAAGTTTTTCCGCAACATCAAAGGAGCGGTTACCTGAATAACAATATGTTATAACCGCTTTATCCGAAGGAAGTTCGGCAAATTTTGATTCTACAGTATCGGCGGAGGCATGTATTGCGCCCTGTAAATGACCTGCGGTATAATCTTTTTCGTCGCGGGCATCTACGATAGAGTACAGTCCGGTATCCGCAAGCTCCTGCAATGTTTTACCGCGGATATTTGCAACCTTTGTCAGTGTCGTATAATTGTATTCGCTGACACCACGGGCGTTATAAATTTTATTAAATCCGTGTTTTTCCAAAATTTCCGCCGCCTTTTGACTTCTTTTGCCGCTTCTGCAAATTGTAACTACATTTTTATCTTTTAAGTCCTCAATTTCCGCAATGCGGTTTTCAATTTCGTTTACGCTGATATTGACTGCATATCTTACATGTCCTTCGGCATATTCATCAGGCTCTCTTACATCGATTACGAAATATTTTTCTTTTTCTTTTTTGTCGTTCATAATCTTATCGAGAGCTTCTCCCGTCATTTGGTTGATTTTAGATTTCGAGTTATCTTCGGTACATGAAGTAACGAGGACACAGCCGAGCAGCAATGCTAAACATAATTTGAACTTGTTCATAAATTCGGTTCTCCTTAAAATATTAAGTATAATGTAGCTTATTTTTCATTTTTAGTCAATATATTATAATAAATTTATAGTTTTTTTTAATAAACGGTATTTATGAAGTTAAATACATCAACAATTCGATTACGTTTAAGGAAAGATTTCCGTTTATATGCTTAACTGAAACTGTAATTTTTATTTTTAAGCTATCTCGGCGGCGGGGTTCCACACCTTGCCGCTTCCGTTATCTTTTTCAAGAGCGGCTGAACATTCACCGCGGACAAAGGCATATTCCGTTTCTTTATTTTCATACTCTATAATTTTGTTTTGCACGAGTTCAATCATTTTATTTTTGTTTTCGGGAAGAAAACCTCTTACCCTGAATTCCAAAAAATCGTGAAATCCGTCATAAAAAACCGAATAATTTTCTTTATTGCATAAAACTTCTAAAAGTCTTTTTTCTTCTTTAAGGTTTGAAAGTTCATCCGATGCCTTATAATTGCCGTTTTTAATATCTTTATATAAAGGGACTTCGTTATGAAGAAACATAGAAAAATTTATTATGCGGATAGGCTTTGTTTTGTTTAAAAATGCCGCCGTAGCTTCGGCATTTTCTATGCTTCTGCCGCTTCCTGCAATTCCCGTCATAATATGGGCGCCGAAGGTATAACCGGCCTTGTTTATTCGTCCGGCGGCCTCTTCGGCTTCGGCAGTACCGTGGTCTTTATTCATGAATTTTAAAACATCATCTAAACCGCTTTCTATTCCGATGTATAAGCATCGTATTCCTTCGGAATAAAGTTTTTTAAGTTCCGTATCGGTTTTTTGCAAAATACTTGTAACTGTAGCGTCGGTATTTATACAGTTACAATCTGGAAAATATTTGTGAATTAAATTTAATATTTTTAATAACCTGTCCGTTTTTAAGCCGAAAGCGTTCCCGTCGCCGAGAAAGATTTTAGCGGGATTTCCTTTTATGCTTTTTATACGTAAAAGTTCTTCTTCAATTTTTTCAAGCGGAAGTTCTCTATATTTTATATTGCGGAATAAGGCACAGAATTTACATTTGTTATACGAACAGCCTGTCATTATAGGAAGTTTAAAAGAAGCCCTTTCCATAGGGGGTGTACAAATTTTACCTTCATACTCCATATATTCCTCCTGCTTAATTTAAATTATACTCCCTTTTTTAAAATATATCTATATGGGAGCTTTTAAAAACGGAAATTTTTAGAAGCTTTCTTTTATTTTACATGCAGCGGACGGTTCTTGTATATTCTTTCTTTTTATTTTATACTGAAAAAATGGACAGTATAACACACGCTTCAAATGCCGAAGTTATTTCGGTAATAAAATCTTTTTTGATTAGCCATTTTACATTTTCAACTGTTGTAAGTTATGCGCTTTTTTTTCTGCTGATTGTATTTTTACTTGTTTTTTTTAAAACGATAAATAAATTGGCTTCTAAATTTACTGCAAAAAAATGCTCGGTACAAACTCAGCATCTTATAAAAAAAGTTATACACTATATAGGTATTATAGTTATAATTTCTACCGTTTTTAAAAGACTCGGCATTAATTTAACCGCTTTATTGGGTGCTGCCGGTATTGCAGGTATTGCAATAGGTTTTGCAGCTCAAACTTCCGTTGCAAATGTTATTTCGGGTCTTTTTGTTATGGGTGAAAAAGCTTTTGAAATAGGAAATATTATTCAGATAAATGATATAATGGGTACCGTAGAAGCCATAGACTTGTTGTCCGTTACTTTAAAAACTTTCGACCATCAGGCGGTACGTATTCCGAATGAAACCGTTATAAAAGCGAATTTAATTAATTACTCAAGATACCCCTATTGGCGCGTAAAAATGGATATTTCGGTGGCATACGGCACGGATTTAAAAAAAGCTGAAGAGGTTTTACTGTGTGCTGCAAAAACAATTGAATTTACTCTTACCGACCCGCCTCCCTTTGTGCGGTGGAACGGTTTTAAAGATTCCGCAATTACTTGTACGCTGCACGCATGGGCTTTAAATGAAAATTTCGGAAAATTGCAAAATGCTCTTTATCTTGCCGTAAATGAACGGTTTAAACAAGCAGGAATTACAATCCCGTTTCCGCAGTTGGATATACATATTGATAGGGAGGGGCAAAGTACGCCTGATGAAAATATGACGGTATAATTACGGAGTATTTTTATATTTGTCAATATATTTTAATAAATTTACATCTTTTTTAATAAAAATACTTGACTATTATTATACCGATATTTATACTCTTTATGTTTTAATTATCTTAAACTGAAGAGGTTGATTATGTTTAATGCGGGCCTTTTGTTTTGGGGCTTTTTAATCGTATACGGACTGGTAATGACGGTTTTTTCCCCTAAAGCTGTAAGTTTGGGCGGTTTTTTTAGAGGAGAGGATAAAAAAGGTCGGGAAAGTTCTCCTTTTATGTTGACGGCAAGTATTTTTATAAGCTGGATATTTGCAAAATCGGTTACCAATGCGGCAAATTTAGGTGCCGCATACGGCATTGTCGGAGGTATAGCATATGCGATATATTGGCTTTGTATTCCGTTGGCGGGTTTTGCAATATACAGATTGCGTAAAAAATATGCCGCTTCCGGTTTGGTAAGTTTTTTAACGGATAACTACGGTAAAGGAGCTGCCATAGCTTTTTCCGCAGCAATTTTAATACGTTTGTTTAATGAGGTATGGAGCAACACTTCAGTAGTAGGAGGGTATTACGGTAAAACGGGAAGCGGCGAATTTATTATAGCTGCAAGTCTGTTTACTTTTATAACTCTTGTATACTCAATGCGCGGAGGCCTTAGAAGCTCTATAGTAACCGATGCAATTCAAGCGGTTATTTTCGTATTCTTCGTTGCATGGATAATAGCTATTATTCTTCCAAATCATTCAATAGGCACTTTTATAAGTTCCGGTAATTGGAAATTAGATGCAGGCGTTGATATGCTTTTAGTTTCCGTTTTGCAAATTTTCAGCTATCCGTTTCATGACCCGGTACTAACCGACAGAGGTTTTATTTCTAATGAAAAAGATATGCTTAAATCGTTTATTATCGCAGGTGCTTTAGGATTTATTGCAATTTTAGTATTCAGCTTTATAGGCATTCACTCTTCTTTAAACGGCTTGCCTTTATCCGGCAATGTTCCTGCTGATTTGGGAAAATCTTTAGGTATAACCGCATATTTTGTAATGATTGCCGTAATGATATCCGCGGCGGGTTCTACTCTTGACTCCACGTTTTCCAGTTTGGCAAAATTAACCGCATATGATTTTCCGCGTATGAACGGAAAAGATTTAGGCGCTAACGCCAGAAAAATAGGAATGGCAGTTATGGTGATAATTGCAGTTTTGGGGAATCTTCCTATGATAATGGGTACGGATATTTTAAAAGCAACCACTATAAGCGGTACTATGATAATGGGTCTGGCTCCCGTGTTTTTACTTCATGGAATTGTAAAACCCACAAAACTCGGATTTCACTTAAGTTTTTGGTGCGGAATTATTTTGGGTTTTGCTTTGACGTTTAATATGCTGCCTGAGTTTTTAGTGATGGGCACGGGGAAATATGCTTTGCTTTTAGGGGCTAATTTTTACGGTCTTATTTTGTGTACGGCAGGATATATATTGCCCGGTATATTTTGCAAAAACGCAGTTAATTGAGGTTGAAAGAATTTGCTTGGATTTCAACTTTTTAATGAATTTTATAATAAAATACTATGAATATTCCCGGAAGAACCTGTCCTATGGATTACGGTATTGATATACAAACTTTTTCCGATACGGCTGCCGACATTAAAACCGATTCCTTATATGTAGCAGGCGGATTATACGGTAATTTACAGGCTTTGGAAAAAATTTTATCTATGGCATACGAAGAAAAAGTAAAACCTATAATAGTATTTAACGGAGATATTCATTGGTTTGATAAAAATATAAACGATTTTAAAAAAATTGAAAAAATAGTTTTACGGCATCTTCCGCTGCTGGGTAATGTGGAATCCGAACTTGTAAGAAACAATGATATAAATGCTGGTTGCGGCTGTGCTTATCCTTCCTGTGTAGATGACGATACCGTACGGCGCTCCAATTTAATACATTCGGATTTAAAAAAAATACTTTCCCTTTGCCCGTCTTTAATACAAACAATAAAAAGACGAAAAAAAGCCGTTGTTGCCGCCGTAAAAAACAAAAGAGTCGCAATTACGCATGGAGATGAAACATCTCTGGCCGGCTGGAAATGTTCTGCAGAGAGTTTAAAAGACGGTGAAAGACAAAGAGAAATATGTTTAAGACTTTTAAAAAGTAATATCGATATTTTTGCATGTACTCATACATGTTCTCCGGCAGCCTTTGCAAAAAACGGAAAATGTGTAATTAACAACGGTTCTTCAGGAATGCCCAATTTTAAAAAAGGTTTATACGGTTTATTAACTTCAATCTCGGAAAATCCTCATGTTGAAGCTGTATACAGAGTTGTTATAGACGATTTATATATAGAAGCCTTACCTATATTGTATGATACGGCAGCCTTTCTTTCATGGTTCGATAATATTTGGCCTATAGGTTCTCCCGCATCAATATCCTACAGAAATAGAATAGTAAACGGTACGGAACTCTCTGTTAAAGATGCTATTATTGAAGGGTTCGATATTGTTTAAACATTGCCGATGGGTATAAATAATTAAAAAATTTAGATATTTATTTATAAATTTATTGACAATAGTTTATATATTATGATATAATGTTTTTTAATAAATATATAAAAAAATTATGCATAGAGGAAGGTTTTATGATAAAATTAAACAAAGCCAAAAAAAGATTTCAATATGGGAAAATTTTTTACTCGGTAATACTGCTTAAAGCCGTTTTTATTTTTATAAGCTGTAATTATAAAATAGTTCCTTATAAAGAGGCCGGGAAAGAAAACTCTTCTGAAATAAAGGTTGTACATTCAGATGATTTTGTTGAAATAACACCGCCCGTATCGGGGATTATCGGCAAAGGAAATCAGGGGGTATTTGTTCAAGGCAGAACGGTTATGTTAAGTGACTATGCAATGGATAAATATGAGCTTTCATATAAATTATGGTATGAAGTAAAAGAATGGGCAAAGAACAACGGGTATGAATTTGCCAATGAGGGAAGGGAAGGTATGCAAGGTACTATAGGAGCTGTTCCTACTACCGGTGTAAATGTTCCCGTAACTAATATAAACTGGAGAGATGCAATTGTGTGGTGTAACGCTTATACCGAAAAAGTTTTAGGGCAGAATTTTTGCGTATATACATATCAAGGAAAAATATTGAAAAGTGCTGAAAAGTATGATGGGGCTGCTTCTGCAATTGGAGCCTTTTGGGCTGATAAAGCGGAATGTAATTTAGAAAAAAAAAGGATATAGACTTCCTACCGAAGCCGAATGGGAATTTGCCGCACGGGGAGGTTGGCAAAATAAACCGGATTGGGATTTTAAATATGCAGGAAGCGATAGCCCCGACGATGTTGCATGGTACAAAGAAAATTCCGAATATAAGACACATGAGAGCGGTAAAAAACAGGCGAATACCTTAGGTATTTTCGATATGAGCGGAAATGTATATGAATGGTGTTTCAATAGATTGGGAGTACCTAAGGCGGAAACGGTAATAAATCCTATAGGGGATAAAACCGTAACATATAGAGCCTTTCGCGGAGGCAGCAGTAATTATGTAAAGGAACATTGTACGGTATATTGCAGACCTAATGCTTTAAGTCAAGAAACTAATCCTCAGTCTTTAAACCCGGATAAAAAAAAGCCGACTTTAGGTTTTCGACTTGTAAGGACAAAATAATAGGCAAAAAGATTGGGGCTTGGAGCGGAATAAATGAAAGTATGTATCTGTAAAAATGAAATAAAAACCGTTTATATTTGTATAATATTTTTTACATCGGCATCATTTGTTTTGTTTACCGCACTTTCTCTTATTTTTTTTAATGTTCCTGATTACATATATTTAAACATAATAGGTATTTTTATTTTTACTGTATATTTCGGCTTTTTACCGGCTGTTTTATATTTACTGTTTATACAATATTTAATGATGAAATTCGGTTTGATATCTTCATTCTGTAATTATAGTTTAACGCTCGGATTTATAAATGTACTTATTATATCTTTATGCACAAAGAAGAAAAAAATTGACTATATCGGAATTCTTGTTGCAAGCGTTATCATGGCTGTATGTTCAAACGTATTTTCGATAAAGATATACGGCAGCATATCGAATACCGAAACGATTGATTTTGCGGCAATAATGTCTTTTGGAAAGATAATACGTCAATTTAGAATATATATATTTTCGGGGTTATGTACCGCAGTATTTTTTTATATATTCAATATAAGCTGTAGGAGATTAAAATGAAAAAAAATATTATTATTCGTATCGGTTTTTTATCGGCAATGTGTTTTATATTATCATGTACACGTGAGCAGGAAAAAAATATTTTGTACAAAGAAAATAAAATTGCGGAAGTTAAATATATTTCTTCTCCGGAACTTGATAAAACCGTACAAATCATTGATACAAGAACTTCGGATTTGTATTTAGGCTGGAAAAATAATAAAGGTATAAGCGGTCATATAAAAAATGCAATAGATTTTCCTGAAAGTTGGTTTGAGTATGAAACGGATAAAACTAAAATAGATATTGAACTTAAAAGAAGGGGAATAGAAAAAGAAAAGAAAACGATAATTTACGGAGATGAAGATTTGGATGAATCTGTATACCGTAAATTTGCTGCACAAGGATTTTCCGATTTATATATACTTCAAGGCGGATTAAATGAATATTATACACATAATACGGACTTGGAACGACTTAAAGGTTATCAAAGATATGTTTCTCCTCAATGGCTTCAAGATTTAATTGACGGGAAACCAGTTGAGGCATATAACGGAGAAAAGTATGTTATTATTGAAGTTTCTGTGCCGGGAGAGCAAAACGAATATAAAAAAGGACATATAAGAGGGGCGGTAAATTTGTTTACTGACGATATTAACCATATTGCAGGTCCTCGTATGATACAGGAATATGAAAATATTCCGCTTAAAAAACAATTGACATTTTGGGCATTGCCGCCTGATGAGCAGATTAAAAATGTATTGGAAAATACAGGTATAGACAAAGATACTATGGTAATATTTTATGCAACAGCCAAGGGAACTACAGGAGCGAACCGAACAGCTCTTGTTATGGATTATGCAGGAGTAAAAAATATTAAGTTTTTAAACGGCGGTAAAACCTTGTGGAATTTGGAAAAGCGGCCGCTTTCTACCGAATCGGTAAAAATGGAAAAAATAAATTTCGGCACAGCAATTCCTCAAAATCCAGATATCATAATTGATTACGAAAAAGAGAGACGTCTTATTGATGATAAAAATGCGGTTATAGCATCGGTTAGAAGTTTTGAAGAATATTTGGGTAAAAAAAGCGGATATACATATATAGATAAAGCGGGTGATATTAAAAATGCACGTTTTGCATATGCAGGCTCCAATCCGTATGCAATGGAAGATTTCAGAAATTTGGATAACACAATGTTTAATTACAAAATCGTAGAAAAAAGGTGGAAATTGTGGGGTATAACTCCGGAAAAAACCGTCTCATTTCATTGCGGTACCGGTTGGAGAGCTTCCGAAACTTATTATATTGCTAAAGCATTGGGGTGGAAAGATGTGGGAGTCTATGTAGGCGGCTGGTATGAATGGAGTAAAAGAGATAATAGTCCTGTTATGGAAAAAGGGCTCCCTGAAGACGCTCCGGAGAAAGAGCCGCAAGAATTTTTTAACTGTGAATAAATAACTTAACATACTAAAAAATCTATCGGAGGTAAACACTTATGGATTCTTATTTCAGTAAAGAAGATTTGGCTAAATTCGGTTCAGGTATACTCGGAGAAGATGCGGGTGAATTATGGGAAAAATTTATGGGCTATTACGGAGCTGTTTTTAAGGACGGAGCTCTTACGGCCCGTGAAAAAGCTTTGATTGCACTGGCTGTAGCTCATTCCGTTAAATGCCCTTATTGTATTGACGCGTATACCAATACATGTTTAAATCAGGGCTGCGACCAGGACCAAATTATGGAAGCTATTCATGTTGCAGCTGCAATTAACGGCGGAGCGACATTGGCTTACGGGGTGCAAAGTAAAAAAATAAGCAATAAAATTACCGGAAGATAGTTTTTATTTTTTTTGGAGAAAAAATTGAATATTGAAGAATTAGAGTCGGTAAAATCCGTGCCCCGTTTTAAAGACTCCGTTACCGAATCTGAATGGCTTACTACATATAAAAACCTTCAGGTTATGCAAATAAATGTCGGAAGGCTGTGCAATCTTACGTGCAAGCATTGTCATCTTAACGCCGGTCCCGACCGTAAAGAAGTAATGTCTAAAGAGGTTTTTAATGCCTGTCTTCAAACTTTTAAAAAGCATAAATTTTCGGTAATCGATATAACAGGAGGCGCTCCCGAAATGAATCCTCATTTTGAATGGTTTATCGGAGAAGCTTCAAAAATTGCGGATAAATTGATTATTAGAACAAACCTTGTAATTTTGCTTACTGAAAAATATAAACATTTACCTGAATTTTATAAAACACATAAGGTAAACATTGTCTGCTCTCTTCCTTTTTATTCGGGTAAAAATACCGACTTGCAGCGCGGAAGCGGAACCTTTGAAAAATCCGTACGGGTAATACAATTTTTAAATGAACTCGGATACGGAAGTAACCCCGAGCTTATTTTGGATATCGTATATAATCCTCTCGGAGCATCTTTACCGCCCGCACAAAAATCTATGGAAACCTTATACAAAGATAGACTGTATTCCAATTACAAAATAGTTTTTAATAATTTATATACGATAACAAATAATCCGATAGGAAGGTTCGGTGATTTTTTAAAAGCTACGGATAATTTGGATACTTATCTTAAAACATTATACAATAGTTTTAATTTAAACACGGTAAAAAACATGATGTGCCGCAATCAAATTTCAGTTTCGTGGGACGGATATATTTACGATTGCGATTTTAATCAGGCTGCCGATATTAAAGCTGAAGGACAAGTTACAATTTTCGATTTGGCTGACGGAGAATTACGGATGAGGAATATAAAAACCGGAAAGCATTGTTATGCCTGCACGGCGGGAGCGGGCTCAAGCTGCGGAGGAACGACAGCTTGAAACCCGTTATTTATAAAAATCGGTTTATTTTAAATTGCACAAAAATACGATGTTTGAAATATATTTAAAATTATTCTTTCAGTTGAAACACCGCTTCCACTTCTGCGGTAATTTGAACTTGTCCGACAGGAGAAAATCCTTGTAAATTTTCTTCCTTATTCATCAGAACGGCGGAATTTTGCGAAGCATAACCGTAAGCTCCTGAAAATCTTTGAGGAATTTCGGAAATGCTTATAACTTTTCCGATTTTTAAACCTTTGTTTTTTCCCGTAAATGCGGAACACAATAAGGCCGCCTTTTCTTCGGCAGCTTTTACCGCAGCGATTCTGGCTTCGTCTTTATATTTTCTAATATCTTTGACGGTAAAAGAAATATTGTTAATCCGCTCTACATTTGCATTTAATATATCCGTTAAAAAAGGTTCATAATTATCGATATTTGTTATAACAACCGAAATATTTTGAACAATTTCATAATATAAAAAATTTTGTATACCGCTTTCGTTATATGAATAGCGCGGATGAATCGTAATATGCTCAATGGTAATATCTTTTTGCTCTACCTTATATTTTTCAAATAAGCCGTTTACTTTTTTTACTGTCTCATCGTTTTTTGCCTTTGCCGAAGACAGCTCTTTGTTTTTGGATACTATCGAAAAAGAAATTAAGGCTTGATTCGGCATTGCATAAACCGTAGAACTGCCTAAAACGGATACCTTGCGTTCCGCCTGCTCTATACTTATAGAGCGGGGAACATTTCCCGTACATGAAACCGTAAGCAAAAAAAAGACGGAGATTGCCGTGCTTAAAAATAAACTGCCTGATTTCCGAATCGAATTTTTCATAACTTAAAACTCCTATATTTAAAAATTGTGCAATAAATAAATTACAGCAAAATATTAAATCGTTACATAAAACTTGTTTTATTCAACCGTAACGGATTTAGCCAAGTTTCTTGGTTTATCCACATCCGTACCGCATTCCAATGCAGTGTGGTATGCCAAAAGTTGAATAGGAACTGCAAATACGGCGGGAGATAAAAACGAACATTTATTGTCAATTTTAATAACCGTGAAATTTTCTGCCGTTTCCAACCGAGCTTTTGTATCCGTAAAGACTATCAGCCTTCCTTTTCTGGCTACCGCTTCCTGCATATTCGATTTTACTTTTTCAAAAAGTTTATCCGATGGCGCTATTACGCATATAGGTATGTTTTCATCTACAAGTGCAAGCGGTCCGTGTTTTAATTCTCCTGCGGGATATCCTTCCGCATGAATGTAACTTATCTCTTTTAACTTTAAGGCCGCTTCCAAGGCAAGCGGGTATTCTACACCTCGTCCCAAGTATAAAACATTTTTAAATTTTGAAAGCATTTTTGCAATAGGTTTAATTTGGACTTCCAAATTAAGAGCGAGTGCCAAAGACGAAGGAAGGTTTTTTAATTCATCTTCAAATATTTTTAAATTTGAACTTTCTATAACGCCGCGGGTTAGACCTATGCTTACCGCTAAAGAAAAAAGAGCGGCAAGCTGTGCCGTAAAGGCCTTAGTGGAAGCAACGCCTACTTCCGTTCCCGCTTTTGTGTAAAAAACAAGGTCGCTTTCCCGCGCTAAACTGCTTTCATGTACATTACAAACTGAAAGGCTGTATTTTGCTCCTTGATTTCTTGCATGTTTTAAGGCTTCCATTGTATCGAGAGTTTCACCCGATTGAGAAACGGTTATAATAAGAGTATCTTCTTTTGTAACCGATTCCCTATAGCGGTATTCACCTGAGGTTTCCGTACTGCAATGAATTTTTGCAATTTCTTCAAACCAATATTTTGCAATAAGACCTGCATGAAAAGAAGTTCCGCATGCAAGTATTTTTATTCCCGTAATTGTTTTAAATACGGAAGCCGCAGTTTCGCCGAAAACATCGGCACTGAATTTTTTTTGTAAAATCTCATCCGTTGTGTTTTTTGCCGCGGCAGGCTGCTCATAAATTTCTTTTTGCATAAAATGATTAAATCCGTTTAATTCAAAAGAATCGGCTTTAACACCGGAAATATAAATTTTCCGCTCTACGGTATTACCGTCTTTGCCTGTTATCGTAATCAGTTTTCCGTCTTTTAAAAGTGCCGCATCTCCGTCTTCCAAAAAGATTATATTTTGTGTAAGCCCTGCAAGAGCCGATGCATCGGAAGCGATAAAGGCCTCTTCGTTTCCTATTCCTATTAAAAGAGGGCAGCCCATTCTTACCGCAATAAGTTCTCCCGGTTTACCGGAGGCTATTACACCTATGGCATAGCTGCCTCTAAAACCGGAACATGCCGTTTTTACCGCTTCAAAAAGATTCGAATTTTTTTTGTATTCAATGTATATTGATTGGGCAATAACTTCCGTATCGGTTTCCGATTCAAAAATACAGCCTAAATTTTTTAAGCGCTTTTTTTCTTCTTCGTAATTTTCGATTATTCCGTTATGTACTACAGCAATTAAATTACCGGCAATGTGAGGGTGAGCGTTTTTTTCCGTTACACCTCCGTGGGTTGCCCATCGTGTGTGTCCTATGCCCGTGCGTCCGGTTATCTTTTCGGCTTCCGCTGCGGATTTCATATTTGAAACCCGTCCTATGCGTCTTATACGTTTTAAGATATTTTCATTATCAATTACGGCTATCCCGGAAGAGTCGTATCCCCTGTATTCCAAACGTTCCAACCCTTGAGTTAAAAATTCGGTTATATTATCGGTTTTGCGTATACCGCCTACAATTCCGCACATAATTACCCTCCTAATAGAGTAAATTAGAATTTCAAAACAAATTAAATAATAATTATCAAACCGTTAAAAATAAGAAGAACTCTTCATAGATTCTTAAGTTTCCTGCCAAGTATGTAGGCAATTTTAATATATAAATAATTTTGAAACTGTCTTAATTATAATAAAAATAATCATAAATGACAAGCGGTATATTTAATAATCATTTGTTTGGTTTTAAAAGAAAAACGTTTGAATTATTATTTTAGCGGTCGGATATTTTAAGTTTTTTTTAATTGATTTATGATTAAAATAATAAAACTTAAAATAAAGAGTGAAAAACTATTGACACAATTAAAAAAAAACATTATAATAGCTTCATTGTTGCCGTTGTAGCTCAGTCGGTAGAGCAAAGGACTGAAAATCCTTGTGTCGACAGTTCGATTCTGTCCGACGGCATTTTTATAAATTGTATCTCAATATAAACTTACGAAATTCTTATTGATAAATATAAGAGCTTATTCCTTATAATAAAATAATTCTTACATTTAAGACGGTTGCAGTCGATTTAAATTTTTTCAGATAATTTGTGTGTAAATTATTGTTAATGTTTTAAAGTTGATTTAACTTAATTGACAGGGTATAATCTAAAATTTATAATACCTTTATGAAAAAAATAAACTGCACAAAAAACGTTTTAGAAGCATGGTACGGCAATCATCTTGTTTTAATTTTGGAAAGCTTAATTGTAGGTCTTTTAACGGGTATTGTAATTACCGCATTTAGAAAATCGATAGACATTGTTTCTTTATTAAGAGAAACCATATACGGCTCAATAAATTATAAAAATATTTTTACCGTTTTAATTCCTATAACGGCCGTTATTATTTTAGGTTTATTTATGGGATTCCTTATAAAAAAAATATCCTATGATAAAAGGGAGCGGAGTTTCTCAAATAAAGGGGAACTTTATGAAAAAACTTGTTTTATCCGTTTGGCCTGAATTACCTCTCAAATTTATAGGGGGTGTTTTAAGTATAAGTACGGGGCTTTCCGTAGGAAGGGAGGGGCCTTCGGTTCAAATAGGCGCATACGTGGGAAGCGCTTTTGAAAAACTCGGAAAGCGTTCGCATATTGAAAAAGTATGTCTTATAACCGGAGGAGCGGCGGCAGGACTTGCCGCAACTTTCGGAGCGCCGTTTGCAGGAGTTGTTTTTGCAATGGAAGACTTACATCAATATTTAAGCCCCCTTCTTTTAACTTGCGTAATGATAGGCTCGGCTGCGGGAGACTTTGTATCTTCGGTGTTTTTTAAACAGGGAGCGATTTTTGACTTTGAAGGAATAAAATTATTTCCGCTTAAATATTCGGGCTATCTTATATTGTTGGGAATACTTACTGCAATTATAGGAGATATTTTTAAAAAAGCGATTTATACTTCGCAAAAAATTTACGGCAAGCTGAATATTCCGCAGACTTTGCGCCCGTTAATTCCTTTTTTGCTTTCCGTTCCTGTATGTATTTTTTTGCCTCTTTCCGCAAGCGGAGGAGATAATTTAATTGAAGCTGTTGTTGAAGAAAATTTTCAAATAAAATTCATTTTAATTCTTCTTGTCGTAAAAATAATTTTTACGGGTATTTCTGCCGGTTCAGGTGCGATAGGAGGGATATTCGTTCCGCTTTTATCTTGCGGAGCATTAACGGGAATTCTCTTTTCAAAATTTTTAACGGGAGTTAATTTAATTGAACAGGAATATGCCGTTAATTTAATGATATTTTCAATGGCCGCTTTTTTTACAACGGTAATAAAAGCTCCGTTAACGGCAATCGTTTTACTGACCGAAACAAGCGGCCGTTTTTTTCATTTAGGCGGAATACTTTTAACCGTACTTTCAGCGTACATAACTGCAAACCTTATACGCTCTCCTGCAAATGATGAAGTTTTATTAAAGCAATTGCTTGCGGATAAAACCGAAAAAGAAAGCCGGAGGAAAACAGCATGTGAGGAAGGTAAACAAATGTTTGAAGTTTTTGTTTCGCATGAATCGCAGTTGGACGGAAAACTGATAAGTCAGGTGAAGTGGCCTGCGAATTGTTTAATTGTAAGTTTGGTTCACGGAGAAGATGAGTTTATTCCTGACGGAAATACAAAAATTTCTGCAGGCGACAGATTGATTGTACTTACCGATTCCGAAAAAATTCATGAATATGTTACATTACTTGGGGAAATGGGCGGTTTGAATTAAACTGCCTAAAAAAATGAATTTTAAAATATAAGAGTTTAACTTAAAAGAAGAAATCCGTTCGGTTTAACTGTTGTGAAAAACTTTTAAAGTACTAAATTGTAAACCCTGTAGTTTTTGATTTAAGCCCGTGATATTTACACGGGCTTAAAAAAGAAATTTCAGTTTTTTATCTTAGGCTTGTTTACCGTATCGTAATCTCCCATCGGAGGTTTTGTAATATCCTTCCAATATGTGGTGCTGTCATCGTAACTTATGCGGCTATCTCCTTTTATTGCCTGACCTGAGGGTTTATCCGTTACGGTAATGTTTTCGGTATAGGGCAACCCCGGCCTTGAATTTGAATTTCCGCCTCGGAGATAGGCTTCTTTTACGTCGACGGTTCCCTTACCCGTAACGGCATTACCTCCCTCTCCGGAAAAGCCGCCCTGACCCGCAACGGCTATCAGCTTACCTTCGCCCTGTATTGTACCGTTATCTAAAATAAGCGAGTTTCCGCCGTTAGTAGTCGTTATATTACGGCCTCCGCCGAATAAGCCCAGCTCGGCGTTTTCTCGAATTGTAACACTGCCGTTTGTAACGCTCATCGCAGGTTGTCCCGGATATTCTTTTCCGGTTTTAGGAGAATTTCCGGTAGGAGATTCATCGCCTCTTACATATACCTTTCCGATAATATCCGCATTTCCCGTTACCGCTATAACTGGCTCTTCGTTTCTTCTTGCAACATTTCCGTTTGCCAAATTATTTGTGTTTGAATAAATTAAAGAGTTGTCTACTTTTGCTCCGTTTTTTAATATTAACTGCCCGTTTATTTGCGCTCCGGTAGTGTATTTGTTGCCGTAATTATCGTAATTCATTTGGAAAGTTCCGCCGTCTTCCACTGTAATTGTTCCGTGTATGGAAGAGTCCTGTAAGTTAAGTTTGGCTCCGTTTTTTACGACGATATTTACGCTGCTTAAAACAATCATATTTATAAGTTTTAAATCACTTCCGCTTTCAATTATTAAAGTTTGTGTAGTTTGAGCGTCATTTGCAACGGCATATCCTAAAGAGCCGTACGTTCCGCTTGTATGAGAACCGAACCAGCGTTTTAAGTTTCCGGGTACGGTAATGCTTTCACCGTTTCCTCCGAACTTGATAATGTTCCACGGTTCCATATCCCAAGCCTCACCCGAAACCTTCGTTAAAATTTCTTCAAGGGTTGTTTTGCTCGTATCATAAATATTAAACGGTAAGGTATTGGAAACGGCAGTTCTTCCCGACTCGTCATGCAGCTCTACACTGATATTGAAATTTCCCGCCCGTTCCGGAATACCCGACAAAATCAGTGTGCTGTCCAACCTGATAAACACACCTTCCATTCCGCTGTCGGAAGGTTCGATTTTTACGGTGCTCCGTTTAAAGGAAAGTCTTGAAGTATTTATAGGGTGCCAATCGCTTTCTTCGGGATTTTCTTTTTCCGTAATTTGGACTTTAACATTGCTGTTTTTATTAAAAGAAATTGCCCCCGAAGCTCCCGCTACGGCATCGTACTTTTTTTGTCCCAGTATTGCGGATTCAAAAGAGCCCTTTAATCTTACCTTAAGCTGTCCGCGTTTATGGGAAGCGGGTTTCTTTATCTTGGATTTCTTTTTCTTATTATTTTGCTTTCCTTCTTCAACGGGATTGATTTCTTTTAGAGTCGATTTTTTTGTATTATTATCCGCATTCGGAAGTTCGTCAGTTTTTAAATTCGCATTTTGGCAGGCTGAACAAAGGAAAACCGTTATTATTGCCGCCAAAGAGATTGCTCTTATTTTTTTCATTAAAATTTCCTTAAAACCTTTATTTTTTTATTTTTTCAAATTTATATGTTGTACCTTTTCCCGTTCTTTCTTCTCTATATTTAAAAGTTCCCATGTCTTTTCCGTCTTTACTTTTAAAACCTACTTCAACGCCATCTCTCTGTCTTCTTATACGTATATTATCCTTATCTATAAAAAAGTCCGAATCCTCAACTATAAGTAATGGTAGGCTAACCTTTTTACCGTCTTTACCGTCAAAGGTCAGCATGTCGATTTCGGGGAATGTTTCAGGCGGGGTGAATGTTAATTTCAGTTCTGTACGGTCGGATTCAGCCGTTATACTTGTAATTGTATTAAGCGTATCCGTATCCGGTAAATCCTGTTCTTTATCATCTTGTTCTTCGTCCGGAGCAGCAGGGGGGGGGGGGCGGAAGAATCGGAATCCTGTTGTTTTTCTGCGGCATTTGAAGGCCTCTGATAAAATTTATCCGCGGCGTTTCGGTTTTTACATCCTGAGCAAAAAAGCAATACCGCAAATACCGTAAAAATATTAAATATTATTTTTTTCATAATAATACCTCCATGAAAATTGTTAGTAAGGGATAAACCTATCAGATATAATAAAAATTGTCAATATAGATTGACAAAATTTTTATAAAAATTTTAAAATATTTTAAGATACGTACATTTTTACTTTTTATAAAACCGTTTAAGATAACTTTCGTTATAATTTTCCGCCTCTTGACTTTTCCTTATCATACCGCTAATATTAACTTCTAAAACAATGGAGAATCACATGTATAAACCCGATATAATTAAAGCTTTAACCTTACTCTTGTTACACAAAACTTACGGAAATCTAAAATGAATTGGCAAAAGAAAGAAATAGGGCGTGAGCTTGTAAACGGAATTATAAAAAAATATGCTTGCGATTCTTTAACGGCTGCAATTTTAGTAAGGCGCGGCATCATTGAGGGAAAGGATATTTTATTTTATCTTGAAGATGATATGCGTTATTTATACAGTCCCTTTCTTTTTAAAAAATATGGAAGATGCCGTAGATAGAATCTTGGACGCAAAAGAAGAAGGCGAAAAAGTTTTGATTTTCGGCGACCGTGATGTGGACGGGATAACCAGTACAACTCTTTTATACGAAGCCTTAAAAGAATGGGGAATGGAAGTTTCTTGGCAAATTCCTACCGGAGATGAAAGCTACGGCCTTTCCGTCGAAGCCGTGGAAAAACACGCTGCAAATGACGGAACCCTTATAATTACGGTAGACTGCGGTATTTCCAATTTTAAAGAAATTGAAGCCGCCAATAAACTGGGGGTTGACGTAATAGTGGTAGACCATCACCAGCCGCAGGAAAAACTTCCCGAAGCTGCGGTTATAATAAATGCGCGGGTGGAAGGTTCGGGATATCCTCACGGTAATCTTTCAGGCTGTGCGACTGCGTGGAAACTTATTACAGCCGTCCGTTTCGGAATGCAGCCCTTTTATAAACAGCAAATTTGTTTTTTAAATGTAGTTCCCGTAAACGAGGCTTATACAATTGAGTGTATAAAACTTGTAAATACGGTTCAAACCGATAAAATAACCGAAACGGTAATTCCCGGAATGCTTTCGTTTTCCGAAACGCGTCTCGGCTCTTTTTTATCCGGACAGCAAATTTTCGTTTGGGACGCACCCTTACAAAAAAATCAACTGAAAAAAATATTCGGAAACGGAATAGAATTTAATTTTTTCGATTTCCGTACGGAAGCGGCAAAACAATTCCCTCAAACGGCGGAGCTAAGTCTTTTACGCTTAAAAGAATTTTCTACAATAGGAAAATATTCCGATGAGCCTCAGACCGAAATGGACGCTTTTATAAATATTTTTATTACCGTTCTTCAACATAAAAATAATTTTTACGGAAGCCGCTCTTCTTCCGAAATTCAGCTTGTAGCGCTTTCTACCCTTGCAGACCTTATGGAATTGACGGGTGAAAACAGAATTATCGTAAGACAGGGCTTAAAGGAAATGAATAAGGCTCCTCGTTTCGGCCTTTCGGATTTGTTTGCAAGCCAAAAACTCTTAGGGGCTCCCATAGGTACAGAGGGCATAGCGTGGAATATTTCGCCCTTAGTAAATGCAACTGGAAGAATGGGACGCCCGGAAACGGCAATTGAACTTTTTCTTGCACAAACGCCTCAAGAGCGTACGCAAAAAATTCAGGATATTTTAAAGATGAACGAAGAGCGTAAAAATCTTGTTGCCTCCGCTTGGGAGCAGGCTCTTCCTATTGCCCGCGAAAGTTTAAAAGACTATAACGAGAAACTTGCAGTAGCCGTAAGCGATAAATTTTACCGCGGTATAACAGGTATTCTTTCCGGAAAATTGGCCGAGTATTTTAACGTGCCTGCGATTGCAATGTGTTTAATGCCTGACGGAAGTGCGGTCGCTTCCATGCGTTCGGCACGCGGCATTCATCTTTTGGATATCCTTGAGCCGTACAGCGAATTTTTTTTTGGATTACGGGGGACACGATTTTGCTGCAGGTTTCGGGATAGAGCAAAAAAAACTGCCTCAATTTTTGGAAGCTCTTAAAAAGTTTTCCTGTGCTATGCAGTTTGAAAATGAAGGAGAAGAAGAAAGTATAAATATTGATGCGGAGCTTCCTCATGAATATTTAACTCCGGATATTCTTAAACTTATAGATAAATTTGAGCCTTACGGTTCGGGCTTTCCGCAGCTTACATTTAGCGCAAAAAAACTGAAACTTATAAGCGCGGTTGTAATAGGTAAAACGGAACCTCTTCATTTAAGATTGACCTTAGATTGCGGAAGATATAAATGGACGGCTCTTTATTGGAAGGCGGAACCGAAACTTAATAAAGAATTTAAAACGGGAGATTATGTAGATGCCGTATTCCGTATTTCACGGAATGTTTTTAACGGAGCCGTAACTCCTCAAATTACTCTTATTGATTTAAAACAAAGCGGTTAAGACCTTTACTCGGGTATTCGGATTGTTTAATTTGCAGGCGGCGTTCTTGACTAATTTTTATCTTTAAGTCATTATTATGTATATGGAAACACGAGCTATTTTTAAAAATATTTCTCCTATTGACCATCGTTACTCAATGGGCGGTTTGTATGAAGACCTTATTCCTTTTTTATCCGAAGAGGCCGGAATCGTTTATTGTGCAAAAGCCGAAATCGCTCTTGTAAAAGCGCATCTTAAAATTGAGGAAAAAAAGGAAAACGGCTCGTTGCCTGTACTTACCCCCGAACTTGAAAAAATCCTGGATAAAATTGCCTTAGATATAAATCCTTCGGAGGTTTACGAAGAAGAGCAAAAAACTCAGCATAACATTAGAGCCCTTGTAAATGTACTGAAGAAAAAGGTTCCTAAAGAGACTGCTCCTTTTGTTCACTTGGGAGCTACAAGCGCAGATATTTTAGACACCGCCTTTTCTATGAGAATACGCGATGCGGTTATTAATGTTCTTATTCCGCTTTTAAAAAAAACCGAAATTCTTCTTTGCGGTATTGCGGAGCGGGAAGCTGAAACCCCGCAAGTGGGAAGAACACACGGACAACATGCCGTACCCATCACCTTCGGTTATGCGGTTTCGGAATATGTAGCTCGTTTGGGAAAATCAATTTTAAAAATTGAAGAACTTGTAAAGGACTTGCGCGGTAAGTTTGCAGGTGCGACCGGTTCATATAACGCGGCGTCCTTAATAGTAAAAGACCCTCTTTCTTTTGAAAAAAAATATTTGGAATATCTTAACTTATTGCCTTCCGAATATTCTCACCAATTGGTAGAGCCTGAATATATGCTTCGTCTTTTACTTGAAATAAATATTTCTTTCGGCATTATTGCAAACCTTGCGGACGATTTACGCAATTTGCAGCGTACAGAAATAGGAGAAGTGTTTGAATATTTCGGGGAGGCTCAGGTCGGTTCTTCTACAATGCCTCAAAAAAGAAACCCGTGGAATTCGGAGCATGTAAAAAGTTTATGGAAAACATTTTCACCGCGTATAATCAGTTTTTATATGGACCAAATTTCGGAGCATCAGCGGGACCTTTCAAATTCGGCAAGCCAAAGATTTATTGCCGATTATCTTACGGGATTCGGTTTGGCCTTTACAAGAATGAATTCGATTTTATCGGGCTTGCAAGCCGACCGCTCCAATATGCTTAAAAACCTTACAGAAGGCGGCGGCAAGGTAAGGGGTGGCGTTCTTGCGGAGCCGGCTTATATTCTTTTGGCTCAATGCGGGGTTTCGGACGCTCATGAAATTATCCGTAAAATTACTCTTTCGGCGGAAACAAAAAAAATACCGTTTTACGAAGCTGTGAAAGAAAATACCGAAGTTTTTAAAATGATTACCGAAAAACTTCGTGAATTGAAATTCGATAAGCCCGAAGAATTCTTTGCAAAACCGGAACGGTACTGCGGACTTGCGGATAAAAAAGCCAAACTGCTTGCCGAAAAATATAAAAATTTAATGTAATTGTATTAAATACATTACGAATTTAAAAGATTTTAAACAGGCTTAAACATTAAGGAGCAAAAGTGCCTAAAATCAGTGCAAAAACAATTGAAGCCGTAACTGAAAACACCGATATCGTTTCTCTTGTGGAAAATTATACCCGTCTTGAAAGACGAGGTTCCAATTGGTGGGGCTGTTGTCCTTTTCATAATGAAAAAACACCGTCATTTAACGTTGTTCCGGATAAAAAAATGTATTATTGCTTCGGCTGTCATAAGGGCGGCGGGCTTATTAATTTTTTAATGGAAATGGAAAATATCGGGTTTACCGAAGCTGTGGAGCGTCTTGCAAAGCAGGCGGGGATAGAAGTAATTTATGAAGGCGGCCCTTATGTACCGAATAAAGAAGATAAAACAAAAGAAGAAATTCTTAATCTTTACGAAAAAGTTACAGGCAGCTTTCACTATCTTTTAAAGGAAAGTCCTTTAGGAGAGGCTGCCCGTGTATATTTAAAATCGAGAAACGTTTCGAAGGAGATAATCGAAAGATTTAAGCTCGGCTATGCCCCGAAAGACAGAAACTGGCTTTATAAGTTTTTACGCTCGAAAAACTATTCTCCTGAATTTTTGGAGAAAACGGGCCTTTTTTCAAAAAACTATAAACAATTTTCTTTTTTTTCCGATAGAATTATATTTCCCATATGCGACAGGCACGGAAAAACGATTGCTTTCGGAGGCCGTATCTTACAAGGGGAGGGTGCCAAATACTTAAATTCCTCCGATATGCCCCAATATAAAAAGGGCGAAACCGTTTATGCCTTTCATGAAGCCCTGCCTGAAATCCGAAAAACAAAATCCGTAATTTTGTGTGAAGGCTATATGGATACACTGGCTTTTTTTCAAGCGGGAATTTGTAATGCTGTCGCACCCTTAGGTACGGCTCTTACCGGAGAACAGGTAAAGCTTTTAAAATCTTTTGCGGAAACTTTTTATCTTTCCTTCGACTCCGATTTTGCAGGGCAAACCGCTTCTTTTAAAGCCATTCAGTTATGCCGCAGTATGGGTGTTAATGTTCGTATTTTAAAAATGAACGAGGAAAAGGACCCCGCAGAAATTTTGCAAAAAAAAGGAAGTGAAGGCTTGAAAATTCTTTTGGATTGTGCTATATTAGACGATGATTATCTTATACAAATTGCGTCCATGAGATTTGATATAAGCAGTCCTGAAGGCAAGGCGAGGGCTGTAGCCTTTTTGTTTCCGTATATCGAGGTTTTGGAATCCGATATTCAAAGGGAATCAGCAATAGCGAAATTTTCACAGGCTTTCGGAGTAAGTCAGCAATCGATTTTCGGTGATTATGCAACATGCAAAGAAAGTGCCGTAAAATCCGCCAAGCGGCAATTAACTGATACTGCGAACGTTATGCCTGTCAGTATTAAAAAGAATGCGGAATTAAGATTAACGTTAGCCGTCGCGGCTAATCCGGTCTTGTTTCCTAAAATGCGTTCCGAGCTTGTTCCCGATGACTTTGAAGATTTATATGCCAGAGATTTGTTCATTGTTTTAGAAGAATGTTATAGAGAAGATGCTTGTTCTTATGAAAATTTAATGACTAAATTCCGTAATGAAAATTTGCGTGAGATTGTTTCGGAGGCAATCTTAAACGGTGAATTTGAAAACAATGCGGATAAAATAGTAAATGACGGCATAAATTTTATAAAACAAAACATTTTACAAAAACAACGGGACAATATTATAGGCAGACTTAGATTATTACATGGAGAAAATGATGTCGATACCGTAAAATTAACCTATGAGTTAATGGAAGAAAAGAAAAATATCGACATTCAATTAAAAAATTTAAAGGGAAAGGTATATGACTGATCTCGAAAAAAATCCTGCGATTATTAAGCTTTTGGAATATGCCAAAAGAAAACGCATAATAGGGTTGGACGATTTAAGCGATTTATTGCCCGAAGATTTAACATCGCCTGAAATCATTCCGGATATTTTAGATATACTTGAAGCGGCGGGAATTCAGGTTAAAGCAGATGAAATTGAAGAGAGTATTAAAGACGATGATGATGATACCGAGCCTGCGGCGGATTATGAAACCGATGACGATGATGAATTGGTAGATGATGAGTATGATGAAGCGGAAGAGCATGAATACTTATCCGATTCCGAACCTCAGTTTGAAGAAGTAAAAGAACCTGAAAAAGAAGATACCTCAAAAAAACTTGTAAAAACTTCCCGTGAAGCCGGAGTTGACGACCCTATAAAACTGTACCTTCAGGAAATAGGTAAGGAGATTCTTTTAACCGCTGAAGAAGAAGTCGTTCTTTCTAAAAGTATGGAAGACGGGGAAACCATTATAAAAAAAGTTATCAAAAATTCAGGTATTTTAATTCCCGAATTTTTCGGAATAGGGCAAAAGGCTTTTGCAAAACTTGACCCTGCGGAATCGAATAAACCGCGTAAAGAGCTGAGCGAAGAAATGGCTGAAAAAAAACGGCTTCGTCAAGTTTACGGGGATAGCTTAAGGCATATTTATCCTGAGATTAAGCAATATATTTCGTTAAAAAAACACTATTACGATAGGGAAACTCTTGAAAGTTTTTTTGAAAACACCGACTTGCAGGCGTCGCGAAAAAAGATTTTTAACAGTTTAAAGCGTATTTCAATAGAATCGGAAGAAATCGAAAAAATTTCCGACAGGTTTTTACAGGCTACCGAAAAGGTTCAGGATTATCAAACTAAAAAAGAACGCCGTGAAAAACAGCTGGGAATAAAAAACTATTCCGACTTGCGTAAACTTGGGAAAAGACTTGCCGTTCCGCGAGAACGGGAAAAACTCGAAAAAGAGCTTTCAATGTCAGTAAACGAAGTAAAGGATATTTACAGCCAAATTCAAATTTTAGCCAGAAAAATCCGCAGGATAGAATATGATTTTGAAGCTCCTGTAGATGATGTTATCGAAATGACTTCGGAGATTCGTAAAGGGCAGACCATGCTTAAAAATGCAAAAGATAAACTTATAAATGCCAACTTAAGGCTTGTAGTTTCAATTGCAAAAAAGTATATAAACAGGGGTTTGCAGTTTTTCGACCTTGTACAGGAAGGAAACATCGGGCTTATAAAGGCCGTAGAAAAATTTGAATATAGAAAAGGTTATAAATTTTCAACTTATGCGACATGGTGGATACGCCAAGCTATTACGCGCTCCATTTCTGACCAGGCAAGGACAATCCGTGTTCCCGTTCACATGATAGAACAAATAAACAAGGTAAACAGGGAATCAAGGCAGCTTATGCAAAAACTCGGCAGAGAGCCTAATGACGATGAAATAGCTATGCAGCTGGGCTGGTCCGTTGAAAAGGTTAAGCAGGTTAAAAATGTTGCCCGCGAGCCTATTTCTCTTGAAACGCCTATAGGAGAAGAAGAGGATACTCTTTTGGGAGACCTCATAGAAGACAAGGGTGTGGAAAATCCGTCCAACAGAACGGAGCTTACCTTGCTGCAAGAACAGCTGGGCAGCGTTCTTGCAAGTTTGCCGGATAGAGAGCAGGAAGTATTAAAAATGCGTTTCGGCATAGACGGCGGGTATCCGCTTACCCTTGAAGAAGTCGGTTTGTATTTTGACGTAACGCGCGAGCGTATCCGCCAAATTGAAGCAAAGGGGTTAAGGCGTTTACGCCATCCGAAACGAAGCAGAAAATTAAAAGATTATCTGGATAATTAAAGGGGTTTAAATATGGATAATGATGTATTCGAAAAATTAAGGGCTTTGCAGGATATTCTCGCAAAAAAGAATGAACTTGAAGCGGAAATTAAAGACGCTCCCAAATCTTTGGTTACGCGGGAAGAACTTTTGGAAAGGTTGAAGTCGTGTTATATCGATAAGAACAGCGAATATGAAGAGCTGCGTAAGGCTATTGCCGTTTTAAAAGCGGACCTTTTTGAAGCTGAAGATAAGCGTGAAAAGTCCGAAAAAGCAATGGATAATATAGAAACTCAACGCGAATATGAAGTCCTTCAAAAAGAAATCGATGATGCTACGGCCAAGGCTGAGGGAGTGCGCAAAGAACTTCAACGGCTTGAACATAATTTTAGAATTTTGGATACTTCAATTAAACAGGAAGAGGCCTTAATTGCACAAAATGAAGCGGAACTTAAGGAAAGCCGGCAAAAACTGGATTCGGAAGTTGCGGAAAAAAATGCAAAACTTGAGGCTCTTAAAAAAGAAGAAGAAAAACTTTCTCCGTGTTTGAGCGATGAAACCATGTTTAAATTCGATAGAATTATTAAAAATAAACACGGCGTAGGAATTGTTCCTGTAAAAGGAACGGTCTGTATGGGCTGTCATATGATTTTACCTGCACAGTTCGTAAATGAGGTTAGGGCGGATAATGAAATTAAATTTTGCCCTTATTGCAGCAGAATTCTTTTTTATGAAGATTCCGACGGTTCTACCGAACAGGACGCTTTTTTTGACGATTCCGATATGGGCGGTTTGGCAGACCTTGAGGACTTGTCGGGAAGTGAAATCCTTTCGGGTTTTGAAAACGATAGTGAATAATTTTAGGGATTAACGGAATCGCTGTATTTTACAGAGGAAAGTCCGGACTCCGTCGGACACGATGCCGGCTAACGGCCGGGAAACGGGAAAGACCTTAATAGGTTTTTCCCGTTTACGGATAGTGCAACAGAAAATATACCGCCTTACAAACTCCGTTTGTAAGGTAAGGGTGAAAAGGCGGGGTAAGAGCCCGCCGCGCAAGATAGGTAACTATTGCGGCAGTGTAAACCCCATCGGGAGCAAGGTTAAGCAGTAAAGAATGTCCGATTCTTAATTTACGGGTTAACCGCACTGAATTTCCGCCGCAAGACGGAAATAAGAAAGATGATTCCGCCGTTTTTACGGAACAGAATCCGGCTTATTAATCCCTTTTTTTAGGAAAGTGAATAAAAATGAAGTTTAAACGTAATGCGCAAAATATGGGGTTCTCAAGAGAAAAAAAAGGTTTTAAGTCTTTTTTTATTATAACAGGAATACTCCTATGTGTAAGTTTAAGCTCATTTTTATTTTTTAAATATAAAAAAAACTTTATAAACACTCCTTCAATGAATTCCGTTTATGCCGATTGGAAAAACAAAGACTATGAGAAGGTGTACAAAAAAACGGAAGCCGTTTTAAAAAAACGTCCGCTTGACGGAGAAGCATTGGCAATGCACGGGTTTGCCTCATATTATCTTTTTGCCGAGCAAAACGACTTTTCCGTAAGTTATCCGTACTTAAATGAAGCTATTTTATCTTTACGTCAGGCTATGTACAGGGTTAAATCTTCGGAAAAACCGAAAATTTCTTATATGCTGGGAAAAGCTTATTATCAAAAAGGCTATTATTATGCCGATTTGGCAATTAAGTATTTGGATTATGCTTACGCTTCGGATTTTACTTTTAAAGATTTGGCCGAATTTAGAGGAATGGCGGCTTCTCTTTTAGGAGATACCGAAAAGGCTATTTCCGCTTTTACCGAGGCGCTGGCACAAGAACCGTCGGATTTGCTTCTTTTTGCTCTTGCGGAAAACTATATTAAAATTTACGATGAGAAAAATGCAAAACTTTATTTATTTGAAACAATAGAAAAAACAAAAGATACATTATTGGAGCTGAAATGCCGATACTTATTAGGTAGCTTATTTCTTGATGAAGGCAAAGTAAACGATGCCGAAAAAGAATTTAACATAATCCTCGAAAAAGACGGAACTTATGCCGATGCTCATTACGGGCTTGGCGTTGTTTCCGAAATTCGGGGAGATTTAATAAAAGCCCGTGCGGAATGGAGAAAGGCTATAAAACTTAATCCGTTGCATGAAAAAACTCGGGTAAAACTTAATTTAAAATAAACGGAGGGTTTATTAATGGGATTTTTTAAAAGATTTTCTGCAGATATCGGTATTGATTTGGGCACGTGTAATACCCTTATTTATATAAACGGGAAGGGTATAGTTATAAACGAGCCTTCCGTAGTTGCCGTTGAACGGGGTACGAAACGGGTTGTCGCCGTAGGTTCCGATGCAAAACGTATGCTTTGGAAAACACCGGGAGATATTATTGCAATACGGCCTTTAAAAGACGGTGTTATTGCCGACATGGATACGACCGAAAAAATGATACGTTATTTTGTTTCTAAAATTTTACCGCGTCATCGTTTTATTAAGCCGAGAATGGTTATAGGAATCCCCAGCTGTATAACCGATGTTGAAAGCCGTGCCGTACATGAAAGTGCCGTTAAGGCCGGAGCAAGCTATGTTAAGGTTGTAGAAGAATCTTTAGCGGCGGCAATAGGGGCGAAAATTCCTATTCATGAACCTGCAGGAAGTATGGTTTGCGATATAGGCGGCGGTACGACGGAAGTTTCCGTTATTTCACTTTGCGGAATGGTTGTTACAAATGCAATTCGTGTAGGAGGAGACGAATTCGATCAAGCTATTATAAAACATGTCCGCTCGGTGGACAATCTTATTATAGGCGAACAGACGGCGGAACGGGTTAAAATAAGTATCGGTAACGCTTCTCCTGAAAAAACAATAGAAAAGGTGGAAATAAAGGGAACGGACGCCATTACTGGTCTTCCGCGCCGGTTGGAAATAGATTCCGTAGAAGTTAGAGAAGCCTTAAAAGAACCGGTTACACAAATAGTGGAAGAAATAAAGAGGACTCTTGCACAAACGCCTCCTGAGCTTACAGCGGATATTGTAGAGCGCGGTATCGTTATGACGGGAGGAGGCTCTCTTTTAAAAGGATTACCTAAGCTGATTTCAAAAGAAGCCAGGGTTCCCGTTATATTGGCGGAAAATCCTATGGACTGTGTTGCAATCGGTGCCGGACTTTACTATGATGTAATAAGCGATATGGCTTTCGACAGAAACCTTTATAACAGCTTAAACGACTAGCAAATAAGTCAAAATGAAAAAAAAGCGCAGCTTTAAGTTAAATATAGAAGCCTTTGTTCTTATTGTTTTACTATCGGTTTCCTCCGTATTTTTGGCATTTTCGGGCGGTTCGTTTATTCTTAATTTTAAACAAATCGGATTTTCCGTAAGCTCCGGTACCGAAAAAGCCGTATATAATATTTCATCGTTTATAGGTGAAAGCGTTGCAGCCGTGCGCGAGCTTTGGGAATTAAAAAGTAAATATGCCGAACTTACCAAGCAGCTTGAAAAATATGAGCTTTTGGAAAGGTCAAATGCCGATATCAGGCGTGAAAATGAACAGTTGCGCTCTCTTTTAAAATTTGCGGATTCCATACGTATTACTAATATTCCCTCAGAAATTATAGGATACGACCCTAATGCTCTTTATTCAAGCATGATAATAAATAGAGGCGCAAAACACGGAATACGCAAAGATATGCCTGTAATCGCTTTTCAAAACGGAAATATGGCTTTGGTCGGAAAAATAGTTCAAGTAGGCAGAGCTTCCTCAATGATTATTCCGGTCTATGATTATAGATGTTTTGTTGCCGCAAAAACCGATTCCGCAAAACATAGGGGAATTGTAAACGGGCAGGGAAGTGCAGACTCCCCTCTTATAATGAAGTATATAAAAAAACGTGCCGCCGATGATATAAAGGTGGGAGATAAAATCGTAACTTCAGGTTTTGATGAATCCTCGTTATTTCCGAAAAATATTCCGATAGGATTTGTTTCAAAAATAAAAATTCAGGATTATGACACATTCTTGGAACTGTCGGTCGAGCCGATTATAGATTTTTCATGCTTGGAATATGTATTTGTTATAGATTCCGAAAAGAGAGAAAAGGAGTTTTAGATGAAAAAAGTGATTTTATGGACTTCATTAACGGCTTTTTTTATAAGTTTACTTCAAACTGCGGTTTTTTCTCATATTTCTTTTTTCCCGATAATGCCCGAATTTATCCTTTTACTTATTTTATATACGGGTATTTCAAACGGTTCCATGACGGGCCTTGTATGCGGTTTTATTTCAGGCCTTTTTCTTGATTTTTTATCAGCAGCTCCGATAGGGCTGCATTCTTTTATTTTTACACTTTTAGGCTTTATATCGGGAAAAATTTACGGACTTTATAATTTAAATAAAATAATTTTTACTTGTTTATTGGGAACGGCTGTTTTCTTATTTTATGCCGTTATTTTATTTGTTTTAAGGTTTTTATTCGGACAAAATATTCATATATTTAATCTTATTACTTTGGATTTTTTAATCCGTATTGCGGTAAATGCCGTTTTTGCACCGATTATGTTTTTATTATTAAATCTTTTTCCTGCGGCTTTTAAAGTTAAGGAGTACTCCGTATTATGAAAGATAATTCGGATATTTATTTTGAAAAAAGACTGCGTTTTTTTGCGGGTTTTGTTTTTTTTATTTTAGCCGTTTATTTGTACAAACTTTTTTCCATGCAAATTATTAACGGGGAGCAATTTAAAAAAAAATCGGAAAATATTTCACAAAGAAGCACCCTTATTCCTTCTCAACGCGGGGAAATATTTGACCGTAATGCAAATACTCCTCTGGTTTTAAATATAGGTTCTTTTGCAGTAGATATTACACCGGGACAGGTTCCTGCGTCCGAATTTTCTACCGTAATTACACGCCTCAGCTCCATTTTAAAAATTTCCGCTTCTCAAATTGAAAAAAAACTTCCCGTTTCCGTAAGAAAAGATTTTAGAAAAATCGAAATAAAATCCAATGTGGAGTACGAGGAAATTATTCAAATTGCGGAAACTCTTGATTCTCTTCCCGGTGTCTCATGGCGCTCGAAACCGGTACGTAATTATGTGGAAACCCGCTCTTTTTCTCATATTATAGGTTATGTAGGAGATATTACTTCCGAAGAACATACGCGCTTTTATAATAAGGGGTATACTTCAACCAGTATTATCGGTAAGGCGGGAATAGAAAAACAATATGATGAAATTTTGAGAGGCACGGACGGGGTTGAATACAGGACGGTTGATGCAAAGGGCAAGTATATAGAGAATACTACCGTTGTTTATCCTCCTAAAATGGGGCATAACTTGGTTTTAACCATAGACGGAAAAATTCAAAAATTGGCGGAAGATGCTTTAGGCCCCAGAATCGGAGCCGCCGTAGTTTTAAAGCCTTCCACGGGAGAAGTGCTTGCAATGGTTTCCTATCCTTATTTTGATCAAAATATTTTCGGAAAAGAAGATTCGGGAGCTGCCGTAAAAAAATTATTTGCCGATTCCGATAATCCTCTTTTAAATAGGGCAATCGATGCCGCTTATCCTCCCGCTTCTACGTTTAAAATTATAATGAATACGGCAATATTAAATGAAAAAGCCTTTCCTCAAGATAAAACGGTTCAGTGTTTGGGTGAAATAGAATACGGCGACAGGCTTTTCAGATGCCATATTCGAAAGCCGGGGCACGGTAAACTTGCTTTAAATGAGGCCTTGGCAAAATCCTGTGATATTTATTATTGGACGGTTTGCCGGGATTATTTGGGTGCGGATAAAATAGTGGATTATGCGGAAAGGTTCGGTTTGGGAAAATCGGCAAAAATAGATTTACCGAGTCAAGCGCAAGGCTTTGTTCCTTCTCCTAAGTGGAAAGAACGCCGTTTCCATGAAAAGTGGCTTAACGGAGATACTATGAATATGTCGATAGGGCAGGGTTTTACAAGCGCTTCTCCTTTACAGGTTGCAAATATGACTTGTATGGTTATAAACGGAGGCACTATTTATAAACCCCATCTTCTTAAAGAGGTTAGAGACCCCGCTACAGGTGAAGTAATAAGCGAGATTGAACCTGAGGTACTTTATAAAGAAAATATTCCTTCTGAAATTTTTAGGCAGGTGCGTTCGGCTATGCATCTTGTAACGGTTCAAGGAGAAGCCCGCTTTCCTATGAAAAATCCGCGCTATCGTTTTGCAGGGAAAACCGGAACTGCCGAAGTAGGTTTGCAGGACAGATGGCATTCTTGGATGACCGCTTACGGTCCTTATGATGCTCCGAAAGATGATATTATTGCGGTAACGGTTATAGTAGAAGCTAAAAACGAATGGGAATGGTGGGCGCCTTATGCTGCAAATATTATTTTACACGGGGCACTTTCAAATCAAAGTTATGAAGAAACTATAGAAGTTTTAGGCTTTAAAGATTTACCCGCCGTTAAAAGGAGGAACGAATGAATTTACGTAAAATTACAAACTTTGATTACCTGCTTTTATTGACGGTTTTATCTTTGTCGTTTATAGGAATTTTATTTATTTATTCTTCAGGTGTAAATTCGGCAGGCGTGTTGGTTTCGGAAGAATATAAAAAACAAATACTTTGGGTTTGTACCGGAATAATTTTAATTATTCTATCAAGTCTTTACGATTACAGAAAAATAAGGGATAGAACTTCTTTAATCTATATAGCGGGAATTCTTATTTTAATATATACGGTTATTTTCGGAGCTTCCAGGAATCATGCAAAAAGCTGGCTGGGCTCAAAAGAAATAGGGGTTCAGCCTTCCGAATTTATGAAAATAGTATTTATTATTTTTTTAAGCTATTATTTGGATAAGTCGAAAAATGAAAAACCGTTAAAACGTTTTATAAAAGCTATTGCTATTATGTTTGCGCCTATGCTTCTTATTTTGGCACAGCCCGATTTAGGGACTGCAAGCGTTTATATCCCCATATTTTTGGTTATGTGTTTTATTGCCGGTATTCCTTTAAGGTTTTTAACTTATTTTTTCTGTTTCGGCATACTTACCATTATTTTTACGCTGATGCCTCTGTGGGAAGAAGTTATTTTAAAACAGCCGTTAGTTATGTCCAAGATATTAAAGAATTCTCAAATTTCGCTTATCATATTTTTTTCACTCGGGGCTTGCGTAATTATAGCTATGATAGGAAACGTTGTTTTAAGACGCAGATATTATTATTGGATTGCCTATATTTTTTCCATTGTTACATTTTCTTTTGCCGGGTCTATTTTAGGAATGCGAGCCTTAAAACCTTATCAAATGATGCGCTTAATTATTTTTTTAAATCCGGAAGTGGACCCTTATGACAGCGGCTGGAATATAATTCAATCGATTACGGCAATAGGCTCGGGAGGTTTATCAGGCAGAGGTTTTTTAATGGGGCCTCAAAGTCATTACAGATATTTGCCCGTACAAAGTACCGATTTTATTTTCAGTATTCTTTCTGAAGAATGGGGTTTTTTCGGCGGAGTTTTAGTATTTGCTCTTTACGGTATTCTTTTTTTAAGGCTTTTTATTTCAATTAAACGGTGCGAAGATTTTTTCGGTAAACTTATTATTTCAGGTATTTTAACTATGTTCTTTTTTCATTTTATGGTTAATGTAGGAATGGTAATGGGAATTATGCCTATTACGGGAATCCCCCTGCTTTTTTTATCTTACGGAGGTTCTTCTTTATGGACTGCCATGATTGCAGCGGGAATTGTTGCCGGAATCAATTTAAGACAATTATAAAGTATAAAAAGATAAAAGCTCTTATCTTATTGTATAAAAAAACCAAAAGATGTATAATTACTTTGATATCAATAGGAGAAGTTGATGAATAAAAAATTCTTTTTTGTTTTATGCCTGTTTGCATTCTGTTCTACCGGTCTTCTTTTTGCCGCAGGCGAGGTAACCACGGACGCTCAAGCAAAAGTAGCTTCAATCCGCTATATTTCCGCCGCTCTGGCAGTAGGAATAGCCTGTATAGCCGGAGGTATGGCGGTAGGGAAAATAGGAGCTGCTGCGATGGGTGCTTTAAGCGAAAACCCAGAAGTTTCCGGTAAGGCAATTCCCTTTGTAGGGCTTGCTGAAGGTATTTGTCTTTGGGGCTTTATAGTTGCTTTTTTTAATTATATTTTTTATAGGCAATTTAAGTGTCGTATTGCATTATAGGCGAGCGCGAATTAGTGGTAGGCTTTTCTTTAGTAGGTGTAGAAGGGTTTACCGCTAATTCGCGGGAAGAAGCCTTACTCGCCTTTAATAAGGTTACGGGAAAAGGTAATTCGCTTGCAGGAAATGTTCCCGATGAAGGTTGTAAACCTAAAATTTTAATTATAACGGAACAGGTGTCCGAATTTTTAAGCGAGGAACTTAAAGAATGGCAGCTAAAAGGCGATTACCCTCTGGTTGTAGAAATTCCATGCTTACAGGGAAAAATGGAAGGTAAAAAAACTCTCACGGATTCTATTAGAGAAGCCGTAGGTATTCACGTTTAAATGAACAGCTAGGAGTACTTATGGAAGAACTTCGTTCAACTGAAATTCTTGATAAAGAAATAAAAGAAGATGCCCGTAAAAAAGCGGAGCGTATTTTAAAAAATGCCGATGCTGAAGCTCAAAATATTTTAAATGCCGTGCCTTTACGGATTAAAAATATAAAAAAAGAAAAAGCCTCTTTTTATGCTAAAAAAGCGGAGCTTTATAAAATCGATGCCGAAGCCGCAGTGCCGCTTGAAAAACTGCGTAAAAAAATTTCATATATTGATACGGAAATTCAAAAAGCTTTGGAAAATTATTTTGAAAAAATAGGCGAAGAGGCAAGGCTTAAAATTATCTTATCTTTTGTAAATAATTTTAAAAAATTTTATCAAAGATTTTCCCGTAAAAGTAAAATTTTCAAATTATTCAAAAGAAAAAATACAAAATTTAATCGAAGAAAATTTTAAAGATTTTAAAGTTAAAGAATATCAAGAGCTTTCTCCGGCAGAAGCGGAGTTAACCGGTCTTAAAGACGGAATTTTTATAGAAGATTGTAATAACACCTTTGTTTGCAAGGCTTCAATCGATGAGGCAAAAAGCCGTTTGTTAAACGAAAAACGGGCGGAATTAAAAGAAGCCTTATTCGGAGGTGAACGAATTGAGCGATAAAATTACGGGGAATATTACACGTATTTCAGGGCCTATTGTTTATGCTGAAGGGCTTTCTTTATGCGGATTATACGATGTTGTTGAAGTGGGTGAAAAAGCCGTTACGGGAGAAATTATAAGACTGAATAACGGAAAAGCCGTTATTCAAGTATATGAAGACGATACGGGAATGAAAATAGGGGAAAAAGCCGTTTGTCATAAAAGACCTCTTTCCGTCAGATTGGGACCGGGTCTTATAGGTACGATTTATGACGGAATTCAGCGTCCCCTTAAAACCTTGTACGAAAAAACCGGCAGCTTTTTAAAACCCGGTGCAAAAACATCTCCTATCGATGAAGAAAAAAGATGGCATTTTATGCCTGTAAAATTCGAAGACGGTTCTTTTGTAAAAAGCGGAGCCGCCATTGCACCCGGAAAGGTTATAGGAACCGTACGGGAAACTCCTTCCGTTGAGCATAAGATAATGATTCCACCTTTTATAAGAGGCAGGGTGTTACAGGAGTTTAACGGCGAAGGAGATTATACCGTAAACGAGGTAATTGCGAAAACGGAGCTTGATGAGCCTATTTATCTTTCGCATTATTGGCCTGTACGTAAAGCCCGTCCCTATTCTCAAAAGCTTACCGTTTCTGAGCCTCTTATTACAGGGCAAAGAGTTATAGATGTTTTTTTTCCCCTTTCTAAAGGAGGAACCGCTGCAATACCCGGAGGATTCGGCACGGGAAAAACAATGACACAGCATGCGGTTGCAAAGTGGTGCGATGCCGATATTATCGTTTACATAGGCTGCGGAGAGCGCGGAAACGAAATGACCGATGTTCTTACCGAATTCCCGCAGTTAATAGACCCCAGAACAAACCGCTCTCTTATGGAAAGAACAATTCTTATAGCAAATACTTCGAATATGCCGGTTGCGGCCAGAGAAGTTTCTCTTTATTCCGGTATTACTCTTGCGGAATATTATCGGGATATGGGAATGGACGTTGCAATAATGGCGGATTCCACCAGCCGCTGGGCGGAAGCATTACGCGAGCTTTCAGGGCGTATGGAAGAAATGCCCGCCGAAGAAGGTTTCCCTGCGTATTTACCGACAAGGCTTGCAGAATTTTACGAAAGGGCGGGGCGGATTCAAACCTTAAACAAGGGGCACGGTTCCGTTTCGGTTATAGGAGCCGTTTCTCCTCCCGGAGGGGACTTTTCGGAACCGGTAACCCAGCATACAAAACGTTTTATAAGATGTTTTTGGGCTTTGGATAGGGAGTTGGCAAATGCAAGACATTATCCCGCTATAGGTTGGATAGAATCTTATTCGGAATATGCCGAAGAAATTAGAGGCTGGTGGGACAAACTGGACCCCAGATGGAGCGGTATACGTGAAGAAGCTTTAGCTCTTTTAAAACATGAACAGCGTCTTGAACAAATTGTTCGCCTTATAGGTCCCGATGCCTTACCCGATACGGAACGCATTGTTTTGGTAACCGCCGAAATGATAAAAAACGGCTTTTTACAACAAAATGCCTTTGATAAAATCGATATGTTTTCCGTTCCGGAAAAGCAGCTTATAATCTTAGTTACTATGATGGAATTTTATAAACGTGCAGTCCGGGTAATAAAAAAAGGCTGCCCCTTAGTAAAGATTACGGCTTTACCGTGCCGTGAGGAAATAATACGTATAAAAACTACATTTGAAAATACGGATATAAAAGGAATTTTATCCGTTTCGGATAAAATGAATAAGCAATTCGACGATTTGGACAGAAATTATAGAACTGTAGATTAAAAAAACGCCGCCTCTATAAAAAGAGGTCGGCGTTTTAAGGCTTACGTATAAGGCGTTATCCCATAATTATACTTTAAATTTTCTTACTTCTTTGGCTAAGTTTTCAATACTGTTTTTATTTCTTTGTGTTATTTCGTTTACTTCCTGTATTGCGTTGCTTATTTGTATTGCTCCTGCCGCCATTTCGTTCATACTGTCGGTAATAATACGGGTTAATCCGTCCAGCTTTTGCATTTCTCCAGCAACATTTTCTCCTCCGTGCAGCATTTCCGTAGAACCGTCGCTTACTTGCGATGTAACGGCATTTATGTCCTTAATTGCAATTAATACTTCACGGCTGCCGTTTTCCTGTTCTTGCATAGCTTCCATCAGACGGTTACTCATCGTTTTTACCTGGTCGGATAAACCGAAAATTACATTGAATTTTTCTTCCGCCGTTTTTGCGGAAGCTGAAAGTCCGTCTATTTCTCCCGAAAGCGATTTTAAAGTTGCCGTTATGGTTTTTCCTTGGGCGCTTGATTCTTCGGCAAGTTTACGTATTTCGTCCGCTACAACGGCAAAGCCCTTACCCGCATCTCCTGCATGAGCGGCTTCTATAGCTGCATTCATTGCTAAAAGATTGGTTTGGCTTGCAATATGCTGAATAACGCTTGAAGCTTCCAAAAGGCTGCCTGATTCTTCGGCTATTTTTTGTGTAACGCTATTTGAAGCCGCAACGGTTTCTTTTCCGTCTGCGGTAGCGGAAGCAAGAGTTTTTATTACATCATCGGTTTTTTCCAAGGTTTCCGTAATTGAAGCGATGTTTGCAACCATTTCTTCCACCGCTGAAGAAGATTCCGCTACGCTTGCAGATTGTTGTTCTATACTGGTGTTAAGAGATTTTATTGTGCGTATAATTTCTTCTACCGTGGCTGCGGTTTCAGTAACGCTTGCCGCCTGTGTCAGAGCTTGCTGTTTTACACCTTCAATATTTGAACTTATTTGATGAATTGAGCTTGCCGTCTCCGTCATATTGCTTGCAAGCTCTTCCCCGATTGATTCCATAGCATTTGCATTTTCATCGACGGTTCTTATTGAAGAAGCTATTTTACTTATCGTCTGGTTAAAATATTCGGATAATTCCGTAACCTCGTCATTGCCGATAAGCGGTAAGCGTACCGTTAAATCACCGTCTCCCTGTGCAATATTTTTTAATGCGGATACTACTACGGAAACGGGTTTTACAATTGCGCTTGCGGTAAAAAACATAATAACCAAGGTTGAAATTAAAATTATTGCTCCTACACTGTACATATATCTTCTAAGAGATGCAATGGTTCCCATAAATTCATCTAACGGAGCATTTAAAATTATAGTCCAGTTTGTTGTTTTTATTTTAGCATGTGATGCGATAGTTTCTATACCTCTAAATTGATAATAACCTATATCCGTTTCTTTAGAGTTTAGCGCCTTACTTAAAAAGGCTGCAATGGAGGTAAGCGTTTCATTATATTGGGCCGTTTCCAATATGTTTTCCTGAGAGCTGACTCTCTCGCTATCCTTATGAGCAATCGTAGTGCCCGTCAAACCCAAAATGCCGCAATAGCCGGATTTTCCTACAACTATATCCGCAATATTTTCGGAAAGCCATGAGCCTTCGACATTTGCAGCCAATACAGCGATAACATTTCTGTCCTTGTCCAAAACGGGAACGGCAAATACCGCTATTATTTTACCCTTATGTATACGCGAAACGAGGGGTTCGGAAAAAAAGTCTCTGCCTTTTGAGGCCGCCTTAAACCAATCTCTGTCGCTTACGGCTATAACGCTGCCGTCACTTATATGTCTGTTTCCCTTTAAATCGGCTATGTCCAATTCCAATATTTCACTGTGAAAGGCCGACTCGGCTTTAAGAAGTTTCATTTTTTCAAGGTATGAAACGGAGGGGTCAGTGAGTACGGGTGCGCGCGCTATACCTTCCAAAAATTGAAAAAAAGAATTGATTCTTGCATCAATAAGTTCCGCAATATCGTCAGCTTTTTCGGATAACTGCGTTTCGACTTTTTCTGTAACGGCTTTTTTTGCCGTGCCGAAAGCCAGTAAACCGAGCAATAAAATTGCGGATACAACCAATAAACCGAAAATAATTAAAAGTTTTTTCCTAATTGAAAAACGTTTTTTTCTGTTTATTTTTTTTGTTTTGGAAGTGGGTTTATCCGATTCCGGTGCAGCTATAATTTTATTTTCACTTTTCATATATGACTCCTTTTTAATAACACGGATACACCAATAAAGAGGTACACTACAGAAAAATTTATCGGTTGTATTTTTTAGATTGTTATTTACGTTTTAAATCTTGTTGTTATTTAAAAATACCGATATATAAGTATATATCGGTATTTTAATTTTATTTACATCATTGCCATGCCGAAGCCCATAACGAAAAGAGCAACGGTTTCACAAAGACCTACAATCATTAGATATTGGGCAAATCCCTTGCCTGTTTCTCCGAAAGAATCGGCGGCCGCTGCCGAAGCCTTTCCTTGAGCAATTGCGGAACCTGCAATACCGCAACCGCATACTACGCCCAAACCGAACAAAAACCACGGGTCCAATGTTTCAACCTTTCCTTTCATGGCCAACATTAAGATGAATCCGTAAATTGTCTGTGTTAACGGTGCACCGGCATAGGTGAGCATAAGAAAGGGCGCCGGCTTATTATTCATGTAACATCGTTTCCATGCCCCGATTGTTCCCATTCCTGCGATTGCCAAACCAATTGCAGAACCTACAGCAGAAATACCTAAAACCGCCGCAATTCCAAACATACCAAAATTCATATATAACTCCTATTTTTAAGCCGTTTCCGATTCGGAAAAAGGCATATATTTAAAGCCTGACCAAGTCAAGCCGACATGGGTTGAAAATTCCATTGTATTTAAACGGACTCCGTGTACTATTACCGAAAGAAGGTTCATAACACAGTTTAAGCCGTGTCCGAATACCAAAAGGATAATTCCTATAAAAATAATAAAACTGCCCAGCATGGGTCCTGCCATTGTGTTAACCGTCATACTTATAGCGGCTCCTGCAAGACCTACAGCCCAAAGTCTTATATAACTCATGATATCGGCAAAAACGTTTACGACTCCTAAAACCATACTTATCATATTTCCAAAAGCTTGCAAAATCGATTCTCCGATACTGCCGTTATAATTTGCAAAGATAAAGTTAAGAACAAAACCTATTGCAATGCACCATACTACAGCCGAAGTAATCGGATATTTTTCGGAACTTATTATTATGCTTAATATGGCAAAATACATTCCTATCAGCATTCCGAGAGAACCTACCTCGGCAAGTAATTTTAAAGATTTTCTGTTTCTTACTATTCCGATAAGGTGAGCAATGGATAAATGTATTACTCCTATCGTAAAGGAAATATGCATGATATTTTTATTACGTATTCCGTCTTCTTCCATTGAAGAAATGCCGTATACGGCAATATCCTTTAAAAATGAAGGTAATAATTTAGGAGGCGCTCCGAACCACGAACAGGTAAGTACTCCCCAAATTACGGTCATTATGCCTAAATACATCATCATAGCTAAGGAAACATCAACTTTCTTTTTTGCAAATTTGGCTTTTAATATCATAAATGACGACATAATTACAACTAAAAGACCGTATCCTCCGTCGCCGAAAATCATTGCAAAGAAAATACCGAAAAAGAGTAAAAACCAAAGCGAAATATCCGGCTCATTATAGCCCGGAACAGTTCCCAAAAAGTCGGTAAGAGGTGAAATCAAGCCCACTATTTTATTGTGTTTAAGTTTTGTAGGAACGGGGTCATCTTCTTCAGGCTCCTGCAAAATATAAGCCCACGATTTATTTTTAGCAAGCTCCGTAACCTGCTTTTCCTGCTCCTTCGGAACATAACCTGTAAGCCAAACGAGGCTTAAAGGTTTATCGCTTGAGTTTTCGGAATCTTCATTAAGAGGAATAACGGACATTCCGTCATAAACCGTTTCAAATTCGAGTTTTTTGGTTACGATTTTATCCAAAGCTTCTACCGAATTTAAGTAAGCGGACATCTTGGTCATTTCAGCCTTATAAGCCTCAATTTTAGTTATAAGGGTTGCGGCTTTTTCCTTAAGTTCTCTTGTAGAACTTTCAGGCATTTTTAACGGAAGAACATCTTTCGGTAAGTCCTCCGGTATTTCCCCGGTTTCCGCCCAAATTAAAAACTGCACCGTCTTTTTTATATTGCTTAAAAAAATCGTACGGATTGTTTTAGGCATTGCCATATATGATTTTTCCGAAACGGAAGCGGGGAAAAGATAAATACCTTTTTCCGAAAGTTCTTTAAATTCGTTTGCGGAAAAATCCCCCCAAGTTTTATATAAGGCAAGTTCCGATTTTAATCTTCCCAATTCTTCCACATTGTTTTTATATGAAGAAGTCAAATCCAATACGGAGTAGACAAATTTTAAAGCGTCTTCTTCATTTAAAAGAGAAGGCTCCGTAAAGTCTTTTTCCCTTTTTTTGGGCAAGTATTCGGTTAAAAGGCTTTTTGCAATGGTTAAATCGTTTTTTTCACTCTTAAGTTCGTTTATAAGGGTTCCGTTTGCAGGTTTTTCTTCAACATGAACGAGCCCGAGTTTCCGTAAATCTTTTAATGCTTTACGCTGTTCGGTTTTTAAAACCAAAAGCGTTATTTTTTTCATCGGTACTATCATATTTTAAACCTCTTCCGTTTTATGCCCTTTTTCAAGGTTCTTTTTAGAAATTTTACCGCGTACTACAGCCGCTACCTGCTGGTCGCCTAGATAAACGGTAATTTTTTTAATATTTGTCCTTGTTTCCGGGATTTTTACCTTTTCAAACAGGTTTACCCGCTGAGTTGTAGTTCTCAGTTCGTGGTGTAAAAGGCGTACCTGCTCGTCCAAGACTTTCGCTTCCAAATCAAGCGAAAGAACGTCCTGCATTTTTTCGCAAGAGGTATCTACCCAAAGCGGTTTGGAATATAGGTCGTATTTTGTTCTTTCAAACTCCGCACCGGAAAAAACTGGAATGCTTACACCTGCAATGTTTCCTGTGGAGGTTTTTACTTCTTTTATTTTAACCATAGAAGAGTCGAAAACTCCCGTTTCACCGAAAACGGCAAGCCATTCTTCAAATTCCTTATTTAAGGCATCGCGGTGGAGTCTTACTTCCTTTGCTCTTGCCTCAATAGTGCGTATTTCGGTTTGAAGCTGCTGCTTTTTAAGCTGTAAAGTCGGCAAGTATCTTCTGTACATTTTAAGAGATTCTTTTTGATTTTTCAGCTCGTTTTTAGTAAGTTTTATAGCCATAAAAGCGTCCTTTAATTTTCAGGCCAGTATTTATTTACCAAATCCGATTTAATACCGGTTTCTTCGCGTCTGAAACAATCGGCAAGAATTTTCCAGCCTAAGTTTAAGGCTTCTTCCAAAGGAATGTTTACCGATAAATCCATCATTCCGGCTTCGAATTTTTTGCCGTATTTTAAAAGTTTTTCGTCCCATTCGCTCATCATAAAGCCCATGGATTTTTTCTCCAGAGTGTCTTTATAAGAAGCGTATAATTTAATCATATTATCCATTAAAGCGCGGTGGTCGTCGCGGGTTTTTCCGTTTACGTTTTGCTTTAAACGCGAAAGGCTTCCGAAAGGCTCGATTCTTCCGTTTTTAAGATAAAATTGTCCTTCGGTAATGTAGCCCGTGTTGTCGGGAACAGGGTGCGTTACATCGTCGCCCGGCATTGTAGTAACCGCCAAAATCGTAACCGAGCCCGCATCGTCAAAGTCTACCGCTTTTTCATATCTGGCGGCAAGCTGACTGTAAAGGTCTCCGGGATATCCTCGGTTTGACGGAACCTGTTCCTGCGTAATGGCGATTTCTTTCATTGCGTCGGCAAAGTTCGTCATATCGGTTAAAAGTACCAAAACGTTTTTACCCGCAATTGCAAATTTTTCAGCCGCCGCAAGGCACATATCAGGAATCATTAAGCATTCAACCGTCGGGTCCGCCGCCGTGTGAACGAACATAGCGGTGCGGCTTAAAGCGCCCGCTTCTTCAAGCGTGTCTTTAAAATAAAGGTAGTCATCATATTTTAAGCCCATTCCGCCTAAGATGATAACATCTACTTCCGCCTGCATAGCAATACGGGCTAAAAGTTCGTTGTAAGGTTCTCCCGAGCTCGAAAAAATAGGCAGCTTTTGCGAAACGACCAGAGTATTAAAAACGTCAATCATAGGAATACCGGTTCTAATCATACGCTGTGCCAAAATACGTTTTGAGGGGTTTACGGAGGGACCTCCTATCGGAATCATATTTTCTTTAAGTGCAGGCCCCGAATCCCGCGGATTACCCGAACCTGTAAAAATACGACCCAAAATATCGTCCGAAAAGCTGATTTGCATTTCTTTTCCCAAAAAGCGCACCTCATCGCCTGTGGAAACACCGCGTCCGCCTGCAAAAACCTGCAAGGAAACCAAGCCTCCGTCAAGTTTATTTACTTCGGCAAGAGAGGTACCGAAACGGGTTTGAACTTCCGCCAATTCTCCGTATGTAACGTCTTCGGCTTTTACCGTAATAACGGAGCCGTTAATGGATTCAATTTTACTGTATACCTTTTTCATCTTACACCGCCTGCCTGCAATAATTTTTTAGCCTGTTCGTCCAAGCCTTCAGCTTTTTCCGCAATGAGATTTTTAAGATTCGTTTCATTTGTTTTAAATTCGGAAGAATCCCACGGCGAGTAGTTATAGTCGATAAATAAAAGTCTTAGCTTACTGAAATAAGAGCGTGCTTCGTCTTTTGAAATAAATTTAAACGAAGAACCTAAAATTTCCATTAAGATATTGTAGATATGCTGTTGCCGTTCTACCGAAACCGCATCGTCTACCTTATCGAAGGAGTTTTGCTGTAAATAAACGGAATCAAGTAAGTCTCCTTTTAAGTAAATGATAAAATCTTCTATACTTGTTCCTTCTTCACCTACAACCTTCATCATCTGCTCGACTTCAGTACCGCGTCTTAAAAAGCTTCTTCCGTAGCTTACCTGTTCTTTGGGTAAAACGCTCGGGTACTTCGACCATGAATCGAGCGGGTGAATTGCAGGGTATTTTCTTGCATCGGAGCGCTCTCTTGAAAGCCCATGGAAGGCTCCTACAACCTTGAGCGTTGCCTGAGTTACAGGCTCTTCAAAGTTACCTCCCGCAGGAGATACCGTGCCGCCTATAGTAACCGAGCCTTTTGAGCCGTCCTTTAGGCGGACAATACCCGCTCTTTCGTAAAAGGCTGCAATGTAGGATTCCAAATATGCGGGGAAGGCTTCTTCACCGGGTATTTCTTCCAAGCGTCCCGACATTTCGCGCAAGGCTTGAGCCCAGCGGCTTGTAGAATCCGCAAGAAGAAGAACGTCCAAGCCCATTTGTCTGTAATATTCGGCTAAGGTTACGCCCGTATAAACCGACGCTTCTCTCGCCGCAACGGGCATGGAAGAGGTGTTACAGATAATAACGGTACGCTCCATAAGGGTTCTTCCGGTTTTTGGGTCTTTAAGCTCGGGGAATTCTTTAAGTGTTTCTACAACTTCGCCTGCACGCTCTCCGCAAGCGGCTATTATAACAATGTCAACATCGGCGTTTCGGCTGGTCGCATGCTGTAAAACCGTTTTACCCGCTCCGAAAGGCCCCGGAATACAATAGGTTCCGCCCTTTGCCACGGGGAAAAAGGTGTCCATAGTGCGCATTTTTGTAACGAGTGTTTCGGTAGGCTTTAATCTCTCCGCATAACAGTCGATTGCGCGTTTTACCGGCCATCGGAAACTCATTGTTAAGGGCTTTACGTTTCCGCGCTCGTCGGCAACTTCCGCAATTGTTTCATCTACGGAATATTCCCCTTCATTTTTTATCGATTTTAGAGTATAGTTTCCGTACATATCAAAGGGGAGCATAATGCGGTGGGTAAAACTTCCTTCGGGAACGGTTCCTAAAATATCGCCTCTTACCAGTTTATCGCCCGCTTTTGCAAGCGGTGTAAACTTCCATTTTTTTCCTCGTGAAAGAGCATTTAAGTAAATACCTCTTTCCAAAAAATAACCTGCCTGTTCTGCAAGTTCCGGAAGCGGGTTTTGTAAACCGTCATATACCTGACCTAAAAGACCCGGTCCCAACTCTACTGAGAGGAGGTCGCCGGTAAATTCTACTTCATCGCCTACGCGAATACCTTTTGTAATTTCAAAAACCTGAAGCTGTGCAATGTCTCCTCTGATTCGGATAACCTCGCTTTTCAGTTTTTTTGAACCTACTTCTACATAGCCTACTTCATTAAGGGTAACCAAGCCTTCAAATTTAACGCTTATCATGTTACCGTTAATTCCGACTACTTTTCCTTTTGTTTTAGTCATACTATAACTCCAAATGATATTGAGGTATTAAAAATACTCTCAAGAAATATTCTATACACTTAATACCGCTATTTTATCATATAAATCAAAAATCTGCAAGAGTAAGACGGCGGAATAATCAATATTTAAAACCTTTATTTATAGATTTTATTCGCTGTCGTACTCGATAAGGGTTTTGACAGGCGTGTTTCCCAAAACTTGACTGTAATTTAAAAACGGAAGACCTACCACACCTAAAAAACCTGCAACCTTTGCGCCTCCTTCTTCCAAAATTGTGCGGGCAGCATTTAAGGTTCCGCCCGTTGCAATTAAGTCGTCGAGTAAAAGAATATTTTGCCCCTTAATTACATCGCTTTTATGTACTTCCACGGCGGCTTCGCCGTATTCAAGTTTATAGGAGCATGAATAAGTTTCTCCCGGCAGTTTTCCTTTTTTACGTATGAGAATTAACGGGATTCCCATTCTGTCCGCAAAGGGTGCCGCAAAGATAAACCCGCGAGCTTCAATTGCCGCAACGGCATCTATTTTTTCATTTTTGTACATTTCGGTCATTTTATCCAAACAATAACCGAAAACCTTAGGATTAACCAAAATGCCTGTTATATCATAAAACAGTATTCCTTTTTTTGGGAAATCAGGAATACGCCTAATGGCGGCATCAATAATTTTGTCTTTCATATTACGATATTTTAATCTTTATTTTTATAATGGTCAAGAATGTATAAAGCATTTTATGTCAAATTGTCTGTAATTTTACCGTATGAATGAATAAGGCCTTGGGAATTTTTAAAAAATAAAAATTTTTATGGAAAATTGCAGGTCAATAGCTTTCAGCTTCTCGGTTGACAAATTATTGTTTATCATGTATAAAGATATATATAATAATTGTTTGGATTTGCGGCGGAATGTTTTTTTATGATATAAACGATAAGAGTATTCAAGTTTCTTTTAAAAGGGCTGTTATTGAAGGGTTTAATGCCGATACGGGCGGCGTATTTATGCCTTCACAAATTGATAAATTAAGCCCTTCTATGATTTACCGTAACCCGCCTCCGTCTTTTCGAGATATAGTTTTTGAAGTTGCAAAGATGTTTTGCGGAAGTGAAATACCTGATAATGATTTAATGTCCGTTATAGCCCAATTTTATCCGTATAAAATTCCTATAACGCCTATTGCACAGACTACATATATCCTCGAGCTTTTCCACGGAGCCACCTGTAATTATAAGGATATAAGTGCCGGTTTTTCGGCTTATCTTTTGGAGTATTTTAATGCGGCTGAAAAGACTCCCGTTAATTTGCTTGCCGCAGCCTCCGGCGAAAGAGCTTGTGCAATAAGTGCCGCAGTTTCAAAAGTTAAAGGCGTAAATGCTGTAATTTTATACCCTAAAAATTCCCTTACCGAAATTCAGGAAAGGCAGCTTGCTTGCAGTCCTAAAAATGTATATTGTTTTTCAGTGGAAGGCCGTCTTGAAGATTGCGAAGCTATTGTTAATAAAGCTCTTTGTGATATCAAAGTTAAAAAGCGGTTTAAGCTTATCCCCTCCGGAGCTTTAAATTCCGCCTCTTTAATTCCGAAAATAGCGTTTTTTATTTATTCTTCTCTTGCAGTCTTATATAGGTGCGGTTATGACAACAAAATAGAAAAACCCGAAATTATCGCCTCCGTTCCTTCAGGCAGTTTTTCGGCTCTTACGGCAGGTCTTATTGCAAAGAAAATGGGAGCGCCGATTTCCGGTTTTATTTGTGCGGAAAATATCAACCATTGTTTGACGGATTTACTTATTTCAGGCGGTTTTAATTCAAAAGCGAAAATAGAAACAAATACTCCGGAGCTTGATGAGTCCAATTTAATCAATTTTAAACGTATGACGGCATTATACGATATTGAAGATTTAAAAAAACTTATTATTCCGTATTGTTTTGATGATGAAACTACTATTGAAGCCGTAACGCACTGTAACGATAAAACCGGTTATATAATAGACCCTTACGGAGGTATGGCATGGAAGGCTTGGATAGATATTTATCACGGAGCCTTAAACTCGGCTCGTTTAAAGTCAGTCGATGATGATTTTCAGGCAGGAGTACCGGCACAATACGGAAGCGTTTTTACAGGCGGCATAAAAACATGGTTTCATTCTTCATCAAAGACCAATTTAATAGGACTGATTCTTCAAACTTCTCACCCTGCAAAATTCACCGAAATTATGAAAACCGCCGTAGGAAGGCCTCCTTCGCTGCCCGATAGACTTGAAAGTCTTCCGTTTACGGAAAGCAAGGCTGTAAATATAAAAGCTTCTTATTCCGATTTTAAAAAACACCTTTTTGATATTATTGAAGAATAAGCGGATGAGGGGAGTCGAACCCCCGTCTCCAGCTTGGGAAGCTGGGGTAATAGCCGTTATACGACATCCGCAATAACAGTTAAAGTTTATTTATAATACTTAAATTTAAAGAAAAAAGCAAGGCCCGGTAAATTATTATATACCGGTAGTAATAAATAGCGTTTTTATATATAATAACTATTATGGAGATTTATAATGAGTGATTTTATTTCATGGGACGCAAATTACGATGTCGGAATTCAGCATGTCGATAAACAGCATAAGCATTTGGTAGATTTGATGAATGAGTTATACAAGGCCTGTACAAGCAGCGGAAAAGAAGAGGTTGATGAGAAATTTAAAGATGTAATGAAAGAAATGGTTGAGTACGTCTTAGTTCATTTTAAAGATGAAGAAAAAATAATGGAATCAATTAATTATCCTAAATTGAAAGAGCATAAACAAAAGCATGAGTTTTTTATAAAAGAAGTCTTGGCGTCAGTAAGCGCTTATACAAAGGGTAAACAGTTTGTTCCCAACACTTTCGTGCGTTTTTTGCGCGACTGGCTGTTTAATCATATATTGATAGATGACAAGGAAATGTCCCGTTATTATTTTTCGGTAAAAGGATAAATTTTTAAACAAAAATTCCCATAGTATAAAACGAAGCGAAATTTTTGTTTCAGCTTAATTGACATACAGTAAAATTTTAGATAATATCAATTTATCATATAAGAACAGGAGTTATTTTATGAAGATTGCTATTAACGGATTCGGAAGAATCGGAAGACTTGTTTTTCAAGCCTTGGTAAATCAGAATTTGCTGGGAAAAGACAAATTCGATGTTGTTGCAGTTGTCGACCTTTCCACCGATGCGGAATATTTTGCATATCAGTTAAAATATGATTCCGTACAGGGTAAGATGAATGCAAATATCGGTACTGACGGTGCCGATGTCCTTGTCGTAAACGGACATAAGATTAAATGTATTTCAGGGAAGGGTTTAACGCCCGCTCAACTTCCGTGGAAGGATTTAGGTGTGGAAGCCGTAATTGAAAGTACGGGTATTTATACAAATGAAAATGCTTATCAGCACATAGAAGCCGGTGCAAAAAAAGTTATTATTACCGCACCGGGAAAAAGCAAGGACCCGGCAAAGCCCATTAAAACCTTTGTTATGGGTGTAAACGAAAACGAGTACAAAGCAAACGAACATCATGTAGTTTCAAATGCAAGCTGTACTACCAACTGTTTGGCTCCTGTAGTTCATGTTTTATTAAAAGAAGGCTTCGGAATAGAAACGGGATTGATGACTACAATTCACTCTTATACGGCAACTCAAAAAACGGTTGACGGTGTTTCCCTAAAGGATTGGAGGGGAGGAAGAGCTGCTGCAATAAATATTATTCCGTCTACCACAGGTGCCGCAAAGGCTGTAGGCGAGGTTCTCCCTTCAACTAAAGGAAAACTTACAGGCATGTCTTTTAGGGTTCCAACTCCTACCGGCTCCGTAGTTGATCTTACAATCAGAACGGAAAAAGATACTTCCATAGAAGAAATAGATGCTGCAATGAAAAAGGCTTCCGAATCTTATATGAAAGGTATTTTTAGGATATTGCACCGAAGAAATCGTTTCAACCGATATTATTCACGATGAACGCTCTTCAATTTATGACAGCAAAGCAACCTTGCAAAACAACTTGCCGGGCGAAAAAAGGTTTTTTAAATTGGTTTCCTGGTACGATAACGAATGGGGTTATTCAAACAGGGTAATCGACTTACTTAAATTTATTACAAAATAAGTAAAAGCCGCTTGTCGCTTAACTTGTGTTTTAAACCGGCAGTACGGCTTGACGTATTGCCGGTTACGAAAACCGTGTACATGTTCAGCATATTATCGGATTGAGGGGCTTAAACGACTTTATTTAACATTACTTCAACGGCTTTTTCGGCATGAATTTTAGTTGAATCGAATAGCGGAAGTGAGTATTGATTTACCAATAAACCGATTTCCGTACATCCGAGGATTATTCCTTGGATATGTTCGTTTTTCATTGTATCCATTATTCTAAGATACTTTTCTTTTGATGACTCATTAATGATTCCTTTTACCAACTCTTTATAAATGATGTCGTTAATTATGTGCCGATTATCTTTATTAGGAATCACAACTTCCAAATTATATTTATTGATAAGTTTTTCTTTATAGAAGTCCTGTTCCATGGTAAAAATAGTACCCAATAAACCAATCTTTTTTATCCCCATTTTTGTAATAGTTTCACCGATTGCATCGGCAATATGAATTAACGGCAAACCTACAGCGGATTCGAAATTATCTACAACTTTATGCATTGTATTTGTACATAATACAATAAAATCGGCACCGGCCGCTTTCAAAGATAATCCGGCTTTTATAATTATTTTATTTAATTGTTCCCAATCGCCGGAATATTGTAATTCCTCAATTTCCTGAAAATCAACAGAATAAACAATACATTTAGCAGAGTGATTCTTTCCGAGTGTTTTGTTTATTCCTTTATTAATTATTTCGTAATATGGAACCGTTGATTCCCAACTCATACCGCCAATCAGCCCAATTGTTTTCATAGCAGCCTCCCGATAATTTTGATTTATATGTTTTTTCTTTTTCACAATATGTTACATCAAAATTATCGACAAAAATTTTTCATTAATAAACCAAATAACAGTTTTTCTTCATACTTTTTACTCCCGTGCACAGGCGGGGCGTCGATATAACATTCGCTTAACTTGCATTTGCTTAAGATTACTTTAAAAAAAGCGTAAATAGCCTTTTCTCTTTGCGCTTTTTATGCAGAGATTAAATACAACAATTCCGCAGATTAAATACAATGCAGCGTTTGCCCATAAGAGTAAATGTTTTTCAGGAGATATCCGTATGACGGAAATACCTTGCTCAAAAACAATTTTAAGCATTTCATTTGCTTGGATAAAAGGTAAAAGCAAACGTGCAACAAAATTTGCCGGGATAAAAAGAACCGCTAAAAATATGAACTGAAAAATTGATAAAATTGCACTTGCTTTTTTGAATATGATTGTAATCCCCGCAATAAATAGGCTTATGCCAAGCACTGAAATTAAGCCGACAATAAGTACATACGTAGTTGAAAAAATTCTGAAATAAATATGGCTGCCTGAAATTAACGAAAATACAAAAATATTAACCCAAGAAAAAATACAATATAAAAGCGTACTGACCATACTTTCAATGATAAGCAAAAATGTAAAATTATTGCTATTTATAATCATGTTTTCTAATATGCCTGTGTCACGATTCTTTGCAATTATATAGCCGACAGAGGTGTATACTGAAAGAATCATTGTCCAAGAATAATACCCAATGAGTATGCCTATCCTATCAGCGCCAAATGCCAAAACCGAACCGGATGCAATTTTGATACCATTCCATAACAAGAAGAAAATCGCATAAAACAAAATCATTGAAATGATAGTATTCACAAGCGTTCGCTTGTAATAAATCATTTCTTTATAAATCGACGCATAAATGTTTTTTAGAATTCTCATCTCAGTTTTCCTCCTATTTATTATTATTTATTAATTGCATAATTGATGCACGTAATGTATTTTCCGAATTTAACATTTTTACCTTTATGCCAAAGCCGTTTAGTTTTGAAAACATTTCATTAAGCTCATTATTGTTGTTCCAGAAAATACTAAAACTTGTGTCATTCATTTCAGTAATGTTAAAGTTATTGTATAACTCTTTTTTTACATCATCAGTAAGAGGTTCGTATAACATAACTTCATAACGGCTCGTTTCAAACAACGATATAAACTCTTGCATTGAGCCCTGCTTTAATGTTTGCCCTTCATGAATTAAAATACAGTCGGTACAAGTCCTTTTTACAAATTCCATATCGTGCGAACTTAATAAAATGCTAACACCGAATTCTTTATTGATATCTACTATTAAGTGCTCTAACTCTGCCTGAAACTTAATATCTAAGCCTGTTGTCGGTTCATCAAAAATTAATAGCTGTGCCGGCGACATAAGCGCAACAGCGATATTTGCACGTTGTTTCATACCGAATGACAGTTGATGTAATTGTTTTTTTAGTATAGTGCCTAATTCTAAATATTCTGCAATTTTTGCAAAACGAATTTTATCAAATTTATTCGAGTTTTTTAACAGTGAAAAATATTTTTATATTTTTCCTCAACTGTCATATACCAAAATAAATTTCTGCCGCCGTCAAGCAATACGGAAATATTATTTGTTACAATCTCCGTTTTTTTTAACGGATTCTCGTTTTCAAAATAAATATTACCGCTACATGGAATTAGAAGGTTGGCAACACATTTTATTAGTGTAGTTTTGCCGGCTCCGTTCATACCTAAAAGTCCTGTAATACTGTTTTTTGAAACATTAAGAGAACAGTTCTTTAACGCTTGCACTTTTCCATGTAAAAAGGTTTTGTTCAGTTTTTCAATCGAAAGAATTGGTGTGCTCATTTATGTATCTCCTTTTGTCTATTTTTTTTCTACACCATTGTGTATAGATATCATTTAAATTTTTATTATAGATTGGCATTTTCCACTCATATTACAATCATATTCGGATATGACGGATATACAAAATTAAATTGTGATTTTTTCATATATATGTATTTCTCCTCCTTATAAAATAATATACCGCACAAAAATTTAGCTGTCAAGTTTTATACATCAAAAAAAATAAAATTTCAATGAAGCAATCTAAGCAAGATTGACTCCATACCTGCATGCCTTAGGCATGTTAATCCAACATACGCTTAACCTGTAACTCCTGCCAAAAGGAATTATCAGGTTGAAGCGGGTGTTAGTTTGCTAACCTCCTATAATCTTTACGAATAAACGGCTCATGTTTTTCTTCGGAAACTAAGATTCCATATTTATTCGGTTGTCTATATGCATTACCATGAACTTCTCTTTCTCTATAATTCCTTAATTCATCTATATCAAATACAGCTGGATATATTCCTTCTTCTTCACCGGCTTCGATAATTAATGTATCTCTAGAACATGGTTCAGTAGGCTTATATGCTATTCCGTCAAATGCGGTAGAATGACCATTGCAATCAGGCTTTCCTTTCGGATAATTAACTGTTGCAATACCTACCATATTTTCAAATGCTCTTGCCCGAAGTTGTGAAATTCGATTAATTTCCATCGGACATGCATTTGGAACAAGTATTATTTCAGCCCCTTTAAGCATTAAGATTCTTGCACTTTCCGGAAATTCTCTATCATAACAAATCATAGAACCTATCTTGATAATGCCGTTTAAGGTATCTAATTCAGATACATAGAAATCATTACCTGCCTGTAAAACTTTTTCTTCTCCAAAATCGCAAGTATGTACTTTTGCATAGGTATATACTTCCTTTCCGAACCTATCAAACATACAGATACTATTTCTAGGCAAATGTTCATACTTTTCAAGAAATGTAATGCCTATTGCTATTTGTAATTCTTTCGCTAAATCAGAAAATGAGCGAATAAATTTATCATTCTTATCAATTGCTTTGCTTTTTACTTCACTAATAGATTCGGTTAATTCATAACCGATACTCCACATTTCCGGAAACAATGCAATATCGGCACCGAATATTTTTGCCTTGCGACAAGCTTCCATACCGATATGCGTATTTTCTTGAAGAGATTTTCCCGGCATTAATTGCAGTAAAGCAATTTTAATTTTAGACATTTGTTTTTCCTTGTTGTATCAAATCTTGTCAAACCAACTTCTCGCTTAACCTGCATTTGCAGGCTCCTCCGCAATGTCAGGTTGAAGCGGGGGTAGAACCGATTATTTTTTATTTATAAAACAAAACAATGAATTGAAAAGTAAATAATTATATATTCTATATCTTTCAGAATAAAACATATTAATCTTTGAAAAATTCATTGATGTACTCATCAAATATAATCTTTTTTCTTTTTCATCATAAAGATATGCATTAAAGGTTGCCGAATTACTTTCCGGGTCACTGCCGAAAGCAATAATATATTTATCGGCTCCACAATTCCATAAAATTCCTTCACGCTCCAACTCTATTGACTGCCAATTATTTGGATGTCTATTTTTATAATATCCTTGGTTCATCGCAATATCCAAATCTTCTCTCTTTACTCCATTTTTCTCATAGAAATTAATTGTTATTGAGTTTGTACCGCCGCCGTAAATCAGAAAAAATTTATCTTCGGAAGTCTTTTCTTTTTTACTAAAAGAAATTTGATTCCAGTCATTATCGAAGAGCAGTATACCGAGTTTATTATTAAACACACCCGCTTCTCTAAAATTGAATAAATTTATATTCTCATCAAATTCTTTATCATCATAATTATATCTCCATACTTCTTTTTCTGATGTCTTTTGTTTTTCTAATTTTGAATCAATTTTCTTTACCATTGCTTTTGAAAATGATGAGTCAATTTTATTTGATTTTATATATTGTTTTAATTGCTGTTGTATCTTGGCATTTCGTGTATTTCTAAAAAAACTTTCAAGTAGTAGACTATTGATCGTTTCTTTTCCAATATTATTTCGATATATTTTATCGAAAGTTAAATCATCTACTACACGTTTGCCGGCATCCCATTGTGAAAGGTAATTCTTCATATTAAAATAACCCTGCATTTCTTCAGTTGACGGAATATAAAAAAAATATTTGTTCTCTTCAGAAAACAGGCAATTAACTGAAAAAAATAAAACAATCACCAATGCTACTTTTCTCATTCTTTTCTCCTCGCTCCGTTAGGTGTCGTCATAACATTCGCTTAAGCTGCATTTCCGTGCCGTAGGCTTGGCGTGAAAATTGCATCCAAATTATAAGCAATTTTCATGACAAAGGAAATGTCAGCTTGAAACGGTTGTTATACCTTTTGCCGTATAGCCGCTTTTCTTGCGGTTACTATTTTATTTTACATGAAAAAATATAAAATTTCAAGTCAGCAAAATATTATCAAATATTGAAACTCATCTTAAAAATTTTAATTTTTTCAGCGTCTAATTTAATATTTTTGCATAACCACTATTTTTACATTTTGTCTTTCCATACATAAAACCATTACCAAGCCTAACATTTAGTTAGACTTGGTAACTTCAAACCTACACTACAACTTCTTTTTTAGCTTTATGATATACGTTATTTTTGATTCTTTCGGTTCTGATGATATGACATAGTTTTCCCCTAAAGGTTTCATCGTAAACACTTCATAACCAATCGATGTACCATCAATCATAAACCAAAACTCATTCATCTTTTTTTTCCAAGAATTTTCTATTTCCTTTATCTTCCGCATAGAACGAGCATAGCCTAACTCATATTGTATTCGAAAACCACCATCTTTGTATATCGGCATATTATTTTCATCACACTTATCGGTATATATGCTGCCATTTGAATTCAATGTGAGTAAACTAACTTCATTTTCTGTAAATCTAGTACCATCCTCTTTTTCGATGTAAACACTTATAACGAAAGGTACATTCACTATCCCGCCAGCACACGAAAATATACTAAAACAAATCAAAGCCCCAAAAAGTAATGCTAATTTTTTTTTTCATAAACTTATCCTCCTCATATGAATAAACTTGCGGATATTAAATTATCCTACGGTAAAATTGTACCATGCTTTTTCTTATTTGTCAAGTGTCATTTTATATTTTGTCTCTTATCTATGTGTCATTTTATATTTTTTTATTCTTTTCAAGGAAAAATATTAAAAATTCAAACTACATGTTTTTTTTAACCAAGCAAAATGAATGGTTCCAACACAAAAATAAAACTTAAAAAATTGATTTTTACTTTACGAACCTTAACGCCATTTCTGAAAACAGTTTTAAATTTAACACTACTGCCCAGCAATTCTTTTCATTAGCGTGAAACACTAAAACAGACGTTTCTATTTCACTCCTTAAAAAAACTAAAAATCAATTTTTTACTTTAAACAAAGCACTAGAAATACGCAAAAGTAAAGACCATAATAAAACACAAGAGCTTTCATTTTCAAAAACCATTTAAATTTTTCTGTGACGAGTTCAAGTAAAATATTTCCGTTCATGAAAAGAAAATTTGTTCCTACAAATAAGAAACGAGCCTGATTCAGTTGAACACTTTCTGAAAACATTTAGAAAAAAGCACATTAAATTTTTTTATATTTTTTAAAATATTTAATATGTTCGCCCGAAGGGTCGGTATAACACCTTTTCGAGCTTTCCCATTATACCCTACAAACCGATATTCCGTCAACCTAATCTGCCGGAAAAATTGTGCAATACAATTTTCTACATATCATATCGGACTTTAAATGCCGAAAACTCTTCGGTTTAGAATGCGGGGTGTACATATCGCGATGTTTATGTCGCCGTATCAGAGCGTTTTTGAATGGGTTTTGTTGTGCAGCTTGCTTTCAAAAGATGTGTTGAAAAAGAACGGTTGTCCATTTATTTCTGTACGTCGGTAAGTATTTTTATAAACGTAAAGTCCGACTTTTTAAAGAATACGCACGGTAAAGCCGTGCGCTTCTTTAAGTGTATAGTTTTATTGGATTTAAAAGATTTTCCTGTAAAATCGTAAACGGTTTATTCCGGCATTTCAAAACCGTCAGGGATATCGATATTTGTAGAAACGGTTTGAACATCTTCATCTTCTTCAAGTTTATCAATCATTTTTAAGGCTTTTTGTGTCGTTTCATTATCAAGGGTAACGTAGGTATCGGGAACCATTGAAACGGCTGCGGAAATGGATTCAAATCCCTTCCCCTGCAAGGCTTCGAGAACGGAAGCGAATTCGTTGGGGTCGGTAGTAACCGTAATAACTCCGTCTTCAGTTGCAATGTCTTCAGCTCCCGCTTCCAAAGCGGTTTCCATAACGGCTTCTTCGCTTACTTTTTCGGCATCGTATTCTATAATGCCCTTTCTGTTAAACATATAGGCTACGGAACCTGTAGCTCCCAGATTTCCTCCGCTTTTTGTAAAAATATTTCGCACACTGGCAGCGGACCTGTTTTTATTGTCGGTTAAAACTTCAACTAAAACTGCAACTCCGCCCGGACCGTAACCTTCATATAAAAGCTCTTCATAGCTTACGGCACCGAGTTCACCCGTTCCCTTTTTTATTGCTCTTTCGATATTATCTTTAGGCATATTAGCGGCACGCGCTTTTAAAACGGCTGTTCTAAGCCTCGGATTGGTAGCGGGATCTCCTCCGCCCATTTTTGCGGCAATAGATATTTCCTTAATAAATTTAGTAAAAAGCTGACCTCTTTTTGCGTCAGCCGCACCTTTAGCGTGTTTAATTGTCGCCCATTTACTATGTCCTGACATGAAAACTCCTTAGTTTATAACAAAATAGGGTATAATTTTACAAAAAAAAACAAAATATGTCAATGGGAGAAAAATGTTTACAAAGGGCAGCCGTGCCGCAAAAATCGGTAAAAAAGAAAGTCGGGATTTATATCGTATAGTAAGAATGGGGTAAAACAATTCCGATATAAGCAGTTCCGGAAATTGACAATAGATTATATATAGATATAATATCGACATAGTTTTATCCGGTGAAGTTTTTCAAAAATATCAAAGCCTTAAACCGAAACTTGCCGTAAGAAATTCCTCGGGTGAAGTGATTACATTACTTAATAATGATGTAAATGCTTTTTTCATATATTTTATGTTTCGCATAATGCAGAAGAAAAAGAATATGCTAAAAAGTGCGGAGCGGTTTTAACGGAAATAACTGAAAAGCCGTATAATGATTATTGATGTCTTATAAAAATTTGAGCAATTTATCTTACTTGACCTAAAATATAATAATATGATAGTTTGAAGTTTAATAACATAAAAGGGGTTTTATAATGAGTTTGGCATTGGTTTCGGTTTCGGATAAAACAGGTTTAAAAGAATTTGCCGAGCGGCTTAAAAAAGCGGGGTTTGAATTTTTAGCTTCAGGCGGAACTGCAAAGTTTTTACGCAGTATAAATATAAAGGTAACGGAAGTTTCGGAATATACTTCTTTTCCTGAAATTTTGGGAGGAAGGGTAAAAACGCTTCACCCTGTAATTCACGGAGGAATTCTTGCGCGAAATACCGAAGAGGATTTAAACTCTCTTAAAGAGTTAAAAATTGAAGCTATAGATATGGTTATAGCAAACCTTTATCCGTTTGAAAAAACAATAGCGGATTTTTCTTCTACGGAAACGGATTGTATTGAAAATATAGACATAGGCGGGGTTACTCTTTTACGTGCCGCTGCAAAAAATTACGGAAGGGTTTCGGTAATTTGCGATTTTAACGATTATGATGAGATTGCGGGAGAAATAGAAAAAACGGGTTCGGTTTCCATTAAGGAGCGCAAACTGCTTGCTCTTAAAGCCTTTGACGTTTGTACACGCTACGATGCCGCAATCGGTTTATGGCTGAAAAATAAAATTGCAGAAGATTCTTGCATGAATTCCGAGGTTAATTCTTTAGATAAATATAAGGCATTGGAGGGAAGATGTGCCTATATTGCAGGGTTTGAAGGACAGTCTTTACGCTACGGAGAAAATCCGCACCAAAGGGCTTGGCTTTACAATACATCGGTAAAAGGCGGCGTTTTGGGCGGTACGGTTCTTCAAGGTAAAGAATTGTCGTATAATAATATTCTTGATGTCGATGCTGCTTGGCGGGCGGTTTCCGTATTTTTAAACCCCGCCGCCGTTGTGGTAAAACACTTGACACCATGCGGTATTGCGGAAGCGGGAGGAGAAGGAAACGGGTTACATATCGCCTTGGAAGCGGCTGTTGCCTGCGATTCCGTTTCCGCTTATGGAAGTATAATAGCGGTAAATCGGATATTCGATAAAAATTGTTTCGACGTTATAGAAAAACTTTTTGCGGAGTGTATCATAGCTCCGGTGTTTTCCGAAGATGTAAAACCCCTATTAGCTTTAAAGAAAAATTTACGGATTATAGAAGCCCCGGCTTTATCTTTAAGCGAAAAATATGAATATAAATCGATATTAAACGGATTTTTACTTCAAGAAAAAGATTTCGGCGATTCTGAAAATACAGAGTATAAAAATGCCGCAAAACGGAAAGCTTCCGCAAACGAAGAAAAGCTTTTACGCTTTGCAATGAAGGCTTGTATAGCTGTAAAGTCGAATGCTGTTTTACTTGCAGCTCCCATTGACGGCAGTTGTCCTGAAAATGGGATTTGTACCGTAGGCATAGGCTGCGGGCAGCCGAACAGGGTAGACGCCGCAAAACAGGCAATAGAGCGGGCAGGGGAAAAAGCCGAAAATTCGGTACTGGCCTCCGATGCTTTTTTTCCGTTTGCCGACACAATTAAAATCGCCGCAGAGGCGGGAATTTCGGCGGTAGTGCAGCCCGGAGGTTCCATACGTGATGAATTAAGTATAGCGGAATGCGATAAAAACGGTATGGCAATGCTGGTTACCGGTGTAAGACATTTTAAGCATTAAAAACGCTTCGATTTTTAAGCGGAGTTAAAACGGTTTAATTGTATACGGCGTTTACGCTTTTTCCGTAAGCCATTCTCCTATTGTTTTTTCTTCCGCATTAAAACTTACGCCTATTAAAACTATTTCTTTGTTTTCAGCCCTGTACGCTTCCGCATAATTTTTTTCTTTTATTTGCTTTAAGGCTTCCTCCGCACTTCCTTTTAATTTAAACTCGAAAATATAAATCGTATTTTCGGTTTCCACCGTACAATCGCTCCTCCCGCCTGCACAATGCGTTTCGGTTTTTACAAACTGTCCCATAAGGGCAAACACCAAATAAACGCATATTTGAAAATTATGCTCCCTTAATGCAAGACTTTCTCCGCTTTCCTTCTTTACATTATCGTAGGGAATACTCGCCATTATGGACTTTAACCTTTGCATAAACTCTTCCACCCTGCCTGAAGTAATGTCGCGGTAAAATTGTGCAACGGAAAATGCCGCATTGGAGTAAAGCACATTTGAATAACCGGGTAAAAGGTTGTATAAAAAGCCGTATCTTACCTCATCATTGGGAAAGCCTAGCCTATACAGTTTTACTACAGTATCGTAGCCCTTTATAGTTAAGTATCCCGCTTGAAATAAAATAGGTATTGCAGAATCGCTTTCCGCCCTGTAATCCGATAATCCCGATGCGTTCACTTCCACATTTCCGTCCAAATCGGGTATATTATACTTATAATCTTTTAAATATCTTACCAAAAATGTAGGTGTTCCGGTCTCAAACCAATAATCTCCCAATTCTTTTTTTGCAAAGGCGTTTATTAAACTGAAAGGGTTATACACCGCCTCGCAATTTTGATAAAAACGGTAACCGTCATATTTTTGTTTTAAGTTTTTTATGCACTGCTCATAGCTTAACCTGTTTCTTTCCGCCAAGACTTCTATTTCGGGTTTAAAAGTATTTTCAAGTTCGTTTTGAGTAATTCCGCAAATTGCCGTAAACTCTTCTTCCATACTGATATCACGTAAATTGTTTAAATCGCTGAAAATACTTACCTTACTGAACTTGGTAACTCCCGTTAAAAAGGCAAAGCGTATAACGCTGTCCGAGCTTTTTAATACCGAATAAAAGGCTTTTAAAATTGCCCTGTATTCTTCATTTAATTTTTCGTTTACATTCATTGTCTGCAAAAGAGGCTTATCGTATTCGTCTACCAAAAATACTATTTGTTTACCGGTTTTTTCATATACAGTTTTTAAAAGTACTGCAAATCTTTTTGCGTAGGAAAGAGTATTTTGAACGGGTAAATTGTATTTTTCTTCTTTTTCTTTTAAAAATAAATCTAAGTTTTCCGTTAAGGCTTCTACACAGTCGTATTTACCTACATTAAAGTCCAAGTAAAAAACGGGATACTCCTTCCAAGGCTCACTTTGTGAATTTTCCAAATTTTCAATTGCCAGATTTTTAAAAAGCTCCTTTTGTCCAGAAAAATAGGCTTTAAGCGTTGAAAGAAAGAGGCTTTTACCGAAACGGCGCGGACGGCTTAAAAAATATACCCTGCTTGAATTAACGAGACGGTAAATGAATTCCGTTTTATCGACATAGAGAAATTTATCGTTACGCATAACTTCAAAACTTTGTACGCCTATAGGCAATCTTCTGCTGAAATCCATAATACGCTATTAGTTTATCATAAGGATTGAGAGCTTGTCAATTATTGATACTCGATATTAAAATCCGGCTATTTTTACATCTATTATGTAAACCGCAATAATTTTCATCATCCGAATAAGCCCTTGCTTCGATTTATAAAATGGTGTATATTTATAACAAGTTAGTGTACCGTGGAAATTTTATGAGGGATTTTACAAACGGAAACTTTCTGTAAATGCCTTACGGTAAATAATAAAGAGAGGTTTAATTATGGAATTAACTTACAAAGCAAAATCGGCTTGGGAAGAGTTAACTAAAAGCGAGTTCTCCGAAATGGAAAAACTTTCGGACGGCTACTTGGATTTTTTGAATAACGGTAAAACCGAGCGGGAATGTACAACTCAAATTATAAAGGAAGCAAAATCGCACGGCTTTAAACCGCTTGATGAAGTTATTAAAAGCGGTTCTGTAAAGCGCGGTACAAAGGTTTATTTAAATAATAAAGAAAAATCTGTCGTGCTTATGGTTTTGGGAAAAGACATAACGGAAGGCATGAATATAATAGGAGCACATATAGACAGCCCGCGTTTGGATTTAAAACAAATGCCTCTTTATGAAGAATCGGGCTTAGCTTTTTTAAAAACACACTATTACGGAGGTGTAAAAAAATATCAGTGGACTACAATTCCTCTTGCAATTCACGGTGTAATTTTTACAAAAGAAGGAAAAAAAATTGACGTTTGTATAGGCGAAGATGAAAAAGACCCCGTTCTTTTTATAAACGACCTTTTAATTCATCTTTCAAAAAAACAATTGCAGGAAACTTTAGCTGAAGGTATTACCGGAGAACAGCTTAATGTTCTTGTAGGCAATATAAAACCTAAGGCCGAAAAAGACGAAAACGGTAAAGAAAAAGAAGTTAAAAATCCCGTAAAAGAAAATATTTTAAAAATCTTAAATAAAAAATACGGAATTATTGAAGAAGATTTCAGGGTTGCGGAATTGGAAGTTGTTCCTGCGGGAAAGGCAAGAAATGTCGGCTTGGATAATTCAATGATTGCGGGGCACGGACATGATGACAGGGTTTGCGCTTATACAACATTAAAAGGAATTCTAGAAATTGAAAATCCTGAAAGAACGGCGGTTGCCCTTTTTGCCGATAAAGAAGAGATAGGTTCTGTCGGAAATACGGGTATGCAGGCATATTATTTTGAAAATATGGTTGCGGAAATTGCCGCTCTTAAAACCGGTTATACGGATATAGATGTAAGAAGAGCTTTTGCAAATTCCTATATGCTTTCTGCGGACGTTTCGGCAGGTTACGACCCGGCTTTTCCTTCCGTATTTGAAAAAATGAATGCGGCCTATATAGGCAACGGAATTTGTATCAATAAATATACAGGCTCAGGCGGAAAAGGCGGTTCAAATGATGCCAATGCCGAATTCCTGCAAAAAATAAGAAAGAATTTTACGGACAATAAAGTTGTATGGCAAACTGCCGAACTCGGTATGATTGATGCGGGAGGCGGCGGTACAATAGCTTATATTATTGCCAAATACGGAACTGAAGTTGTAGACTGCGGCGTTCCGGTTCTTTCAATGCATGCACCCGTTGAAATTATAAGTAAGGCTGACCTTTTAATGGCATATAGAGCTTATAAAGGCTTTTACGGATGTAAATAACGTAATTTATTTACCCATAAATGGGGTTTATCCGGCACTTTTTTATCCGTAAAATTATAAACCCCTTTTTATATGGTATTGACATCAAGCTGTCTTACATGATAGCATTTATACAAGAGGTATTGATTATGAAAAATAAATTCTTTTTTATTCTTTTATTTTTTATTACAGGCACATTCTGCCTTTTTTCGGACCCTGTCGAAGGTCTTTGGAAAAGTATAGATGAAAAAACAAACAAGGTTACGGGTGTTTGGAAAATTTACGAAAAAGACGGAATGCTTTTCGGCGAAATGCTTATGACGAACGGGCATCACCCTCAAGCCGCAGTTACGGCCTGTAAAGAATCTTATAAAGATTTTCCTAAACCGGGTAGAGTAAATAAAATGCCGCTTGTAGGTACTCCGTTTATTTACAATTTGATTAAAAAATCGGAAGGCTATTGGCATAAAGGTTATATAATTGATCCGGCAAGCGGAAAACATTATTATTGTAAAATTATATTTCATAAAGCCGACGATAAAAAATACAAAAAAGATACTTTGGAAATGCGAGGCGAGATAGGACTCGGAATAGGCAGAAGCCAATATTGGGAAAAGACCGACCAAGCGGAAACCGATGAACTTATTAAAAACAATACCGTAGAACATAAATATGAACTAGCGACGGAATAGATGTTAGTCGGGAATTTGCAAACTATCGGTTTTACGGTTTGTAAATTCCCGTAATTTTTAAACGTTTTTTTAAATTTTATACAAACCGTGCATATCCTTTAGGCAAGATTTTAATGCTTTGTAAAAATTAAAATAATAGTCTTGTATTATCTTAATTCCGAATCGGGGATAATATTTTTAGCGGTTTTTACCAATTCGGCGGCTTCCGCTATTGTATACGGGTTTATCGAATTCCATTCAGGATTAAGACACGAGCCTGCAACGAATTGTGCAAACCTCCAAACCGCATTTTTCGGCAAAAGAGCCGCAATCTCACTTATTTCCTTTTTTGAAACGAGTTTCGGAACAAGAACCGTCCTGTATTCAATTTCCGTTTTATTTTCTTCAGCTTTGAGTATTTCTATTGTTTTCAGCAAAGCTTTTTGCCGTTTTTCGCTTACCTCTTCATCTGTTTTTGAAAAAAGTTCATCGTAACGGCTTGGAGAAGTTTTTATATCCAGTGCAATCATATCGGGTTTAAGTTCGGCAGTATTAAGCACCTCTAAAAGCTTTTGCGGAAATAAACCGTTTGTATCTATTTTTATTTCAAGAGAAAGTTCCTTTGCTTTACGTATAATATCAAACAAAATAGGGGAGATAAAAGGCTCTCCTCCAGAAATAACCAAGGCGGAAATAAGAGATTTCCGTTTTTGTAAAAAGGCATAAACTTCTTCAATTTTGCAGTAAATATTTCCGCAAAAGGATTGCTCCGGAGAGAAAGCGGAAGGCGAGGCGAGGGCAAGCTCCGCATTATGGCAATACGGACACCTCATATTACACCCCGGCAAAAAAACCGCCGCTGCAACGCGGCGGGGAAAATTCACTAAGGTGGTTTTTTGTAAACCTACATACATCTAGGCAATCTTTTCGATTCTTTCATTTTCCGAAGAAAACATTAGCCTGTGATTATACTCTTCGCGTTTTCCTTTATTCCAGTTTCTGACAGAACGATAATAGCCTACGATTCTGGCATAAACTTCCGTAGTTCTTCCGTGAACGTCTTCAAGTTCTTTTTTTACTTGAGCAATCTCGGAATCGATTTGTTCGACGGTTCTCATAAACTCCTCCCGATAATTTTTAAAGATAACACATATAGTGTTTATATCTTTATTTTTAATAATAATAACACTATATATAGTGTTTGTCAATACGGTTTTACATTTATTATACGGAATTTTTAATAAAAACGGTCAAAATATAGCGGATTTTACAGTTAATCTGTCTTTGATGACGGTTTTAATGCGATACCCGTTATAAAAGGATTTTTATATTATCCTTCTTTTCCTACAAGACACATCCATTCGGCTTCGGCGGCTAAAACCTCTCCTACATAAATTTTACCGGCTTGTTTTACCATTTTCGGAGATACCCTTAAATTGGTAATTTCTATTTTTACCTTGTCGTCGGGTCTTACCTGTGAGCGGAATTTTACCTTATCTACAGTTGCCAAAAAAAATAAAGAATTTTCTTCAAATATTTTTTGAAAACTCAGTGCCGCTCCTCCCGCCTGAGCCATAGTTTCGATTAAAATTACGCCGGGAACAACGGGATATTCCGGAAAATGTCCTTTAAAAAAGAATTCGTCTTTAGTAAAGGTGTGCTCGCTGATGCTGCCTTTTTCATCGGCACTTATTATTTCATCAACGAATAAAAAAGGTTTCCTGTGAGGAAGTAAGATTTCTATATTATTTGTAAGACTCATTATAACTCCTTAATTAAAGCGCAGTATACATATAATTTAAATCTTTAGCAAGGGCTTATTTTTTATGGAAGAACTTCTCAAGAAAATCCGCCTTTTTTTTCTTGATTTTTTTATTTTATTATGTTACAATCCGCCTTATTTTATAATTTAAGTTTAAGGAAGTGTTATGTTGGAAATTTTAATTGTTGCCGTGATATCGGCAGTATGCTCACTGTTTAACTTATCTGTGGGTTTAACCGGATTAAGGATTACTTTAGGTATTATCGTTTTAGCCGCAGCGCTTCAGAGAAATGCAAAGCTGAACGTTATTATTGCCTCGGCTTTTGCGGGAATCGGCGTATGTATTGTTCGCATTCTCGTTTCAGGCGTTTCAAGCGGTTTTTCAATTTATGAGGTATTTAACCACTCGCTTGAAATTTTATTTTATCTCGGATACGGTATTTTTTATTATGTGCTTGTCAGAAGCGAAAAATCGGTTTATAAAACACATTTAATTTTACTTTTAATGTTATGCGATTTCGGAGCAAATACAATAGAATATGCCGCACGGCACTTTCTTCTTTCTTCAAGTTCGGCTACTTCCGCTATGGAAACCGCCGCATTCCAGACAATTTTTTTGGCGGCATTTATACGCTCAAGTTTAATATGGATAATTGCAAAGTTCGCCTTTAATGCAGGTGAACCGGCCCGAAAAATTGAAAATTCGGAAAACGGAAAGAATACAAAGGGAGAAAATTAATGGAAGTAATCGTAAAAGGCATACAATTTTTAAATTCAATCTTATGGGATTATGTTTTATTATTTGTTTTAGTAGGCGTCGGAGTTTTTCTTTCCATTAAGTTAAGATTCCCGCAAATAAGCAGAATGTTTCCTGCAATGGGCAAAATGTTTTCGGATATAAAAAACAAGACGGAAGTGCCTGAAGGCAGAATGACGCCCTTTCAATCCCTTACAACTGCCGTTGCGGCACAGGTAGGGACCGGGAATGTTGTAGGTGTTTCTACCGCAATTGCTGCAGGAGGTCCCGGTGCCGCATTTTGGATGTTATTTTCCGCCTTTTTCGGAATGTCCACAATTTTCGTTGAAGCTGTATTGGCGCAAATTTTCCGTGAAACAAAAAACGGAGAATTGGTAGGCGGTCCCGCTTATTATATAAAAAACGGATTAAAATCCGAATGGCTTTCGGTAATATTTGCGGTTTTTGCAATAGCCGCTTTAGGATTTGCAGGTATTATGGTTCAATCCAATTCCGTGGCGGTTTCCGTTAAAACCGCATTCGGTTTTTCAAACACATGGATTGCGGCAGGCCTTTTGGCTGTAGTCGGAATGATATTGACAGGAGGTATGGGACGTATTGCAAGTTTTACCGAAAAGGTTGTTCCCGTTATGGCAATTCTTTATATTTTAGGCTCTCTTGCTATTATTATAATAAACGCTTCCCAATTTTTGCCCGCTATTAAGGCGATTTTTTTAGGAGCTTTTTCGCCTGAAGCTATTTCAGGAGGAGTGTTGGGTATTACAGTACAACACGCCGTACGGTACGGAGTAGCCCGCGGGCTTTTTTCCAATGAAGCAGGTATGGGCTCTACTCCTCACTCCCATGCCGTCGCAAGCTCGGAACACCCTGCCGAACAGGGTTTTACTGCAATGATAGGTGTTTTTATCTGTACTTTTTTAATTTGTTTAAGTACTATTATTATAAATCTCGTTTCAGGTTCTTATGATATGACCGTTCCTGCCGAACTGATGAAAGAAACGGGTTCCACTATGACGTTAAAAGGCTTTACACTGGTTTTCGGACGTTTCGGTGAAATTTTTCTTCCCGTTGCATTAACTTTTTTTGCACTTACTACAATTATAGGCTGGTATTTCGTCGCCGAATCAAATGTTAAGCTGTTGGCCGGGAAAAATAAGATTATAATTGCAGGTTTTAAATTTATTGTTTTAACATTTATGGTGCTGGGTATCTATTTAGACCCTTCCTTTGTTTGGCAGCTTACAGACCTGTTTACAGGTTTAATGGCTCTTCCCAATATCGCCGCCTTACTTTTAAGCAAAAGATGTTCTTTCTCATTACGATAGATGTAAGAAAGAGGGTAAACTGTCTTGGAAGTATGAATTCGAGTAGCAGTTTTGTTATGGATACAAAAGAGCTTATTATTATCTTACCGGTCGGTGAAAAAAAATAAAAACGGTACAATGGAATTGTGCTATGAACTTTCCTGGAAAGCTCAATAAAGTTTTTTTTATTTTATCACCTTAAATTATTTAAAAATTAAGCATAAATAACATTTTAAATCAATAAACCTCTTATCAAAAAAAACGGTCTTAAAGTATACGCTTTAAGACCGAACCGTTTGTTATGGAACAATTTTTAGGTTTTATTTTAGAGGAATAGAACTTTAATGAAAAGAATCAAATATTATTTATGGGTATCTTGTATACTTATAACACATCTTAAGATTTTTGTCAAGAATAATTTAATAAATATTTATTTTTTTTAATAATTATAATATAAAAATACTATTTTATAAATTTTAAACCGACGGCAAAAAAACAATTTAAATGTGTCCGATTGAATAAATGCGATAAATGCTGTATACTCGCTCCCATGCCTGAACTATCTTTAAAAAATTTAACCGCACTGATAAATTCTTATGCAAAGACAAATTTAACCGAATCCAGGTATGCTCATTCGGTGCGGGTTGCGGAATATTCATCTTATCTTGCAAGTTTATACAAAGAAGAAAATGTTATGCCGGAGCTTGCATATTTTACCGGTCTTTCACATGATATATGTAAAAAATGCGACGATGAAACTCTTTTAAAAATTGTAAAAGAAGACGGTTTGGGAATAGATGAGGTTGAAAAGACAAGATTAAATCTTTTACACGGAAGGGCCGCAGCGGTTATTTTAAAAACCGAATTCGGAGTTACTGATAACTCAATTTTAAAAGCGGTTGCTTTTCATACCTTCGGATATGAGGGAATTGACGCTCTGGGAAAAATAGTTTATATTGCAGATAAGATTGAACCGGGTCGGCCGGATACCGAATGTTTCCGTGAATTTGCCGAAACGGCATCACTTAATACTCTTATGCTTAAAGTCTTGGATTGGAATATTTCTTATATTGAAAAAAAAGGCGGCAACCTTCATACTCTTACACAAAAAATGTACGACGGATTATTAAAAGAAGCCGCTTTAATCGGGCAGCACAGCCGATTCTAAAGGAATAAATAAATGAAAATTAAACTTATGGATACCGGAAAAAATGCCATTTTCCTCTTAATGATTCTTGTAGTATTTATAACTTCGGGCATTGCAGTTTTAATAAAAATGAGAACCGATGTTTTTGAAACTTATCTTTCCGACGATAAAATTTTAAAGGTGCTTGTCGTTATTGAAGATAACGGGAATCCTATTTCATCTAATGTAATTGCTTATTATCCTGAAACCAAAAGAAGTGCTATGTTTGATATTCCTTCAAACACGGGCTTAATTATTCAATCCTTAAACAGAACCGACGGTATAGGAGCCGTTTATACCGAAAAAGGAATAGAAAGTTTTAAAAAAGAAATTGAAAAACTTACAGGCATTTCCATACCGATTTATATGACTTGCACTTTGGAAAATTTTGCCGAATTAACCGATATGCTTGGAGGTCTTTCCGTTTTTATTCCGACTCCGGTGGATATAGATAATGAAGCTATGCGTATTCTTCTTCCCTCCGGTTCGGTTGCTTTGGACGGAGATAAGATGCGGGACTATCTTATTTACGAAGATGAACTTGACGGAGACGGAGAAGCCGCGTTAAGAAAACAAAAAGCCTTTCTTGCAATGCTGCGGGCCGTTAACGATAATTCTCCCGATATTTTTTCGGAGGAAAAATTTCAAGTCGTCCAAAACAATTTCAGCTCGAATATAAAAGGCGAGGACTTTAAAAAGTTAATTGAATATTTGTGTAAAATGGATTCCGAAAGACTTGTTCCGCAGCGTCTTACGGGAACCGTAAGATATGTAGAAGAAAAAAAACTTTTATTTCCTTTTAGAGACGGACAGCAGCTGAAAGAAATTATAAGGCAGGCAATTGCAGTTTTAGCTTCCGAAGACTCTTCCGCTCTGGAACGTATTTATGCACTTGAAATATTAAACGGAACAAATGTTCAAGGGTTGGCAAAAAACACTTCCGAAGTTTATCAGAGTTTCGGTTACGATGTAATTCAGGTGGGAAATACGGAAGAACCGGCGGCTGAAACAGTCTTAATAGACAGAATAGGAAATTCTACCGTAGCAAAAATCGTTGCGCAAGTTATCCGTTGCAAAAATATCCGCACTACACAGCTTCCCTCCGATGCCGAATACGGAAGCGAAACCAATGTGGATTTTACTATAATTTTAGGTTCCGATTTTAACGGATATTATGTCGTTCCTAAAAAATAAGAGAGAGGTTATATGATTGAAAATTTCGATTTTTATAAGCCGGCTTTAGAGCTCGGGAAACTTTTAAAAGACTTTAAAGCGGAAGAAACCGTTGTTTTGGATTTACGCGATAAAAATATTTGGACCGATTTTTTTATCATTTGTACGGTAACAAGTGCGGCTCATGCAGGCGGTTTGGAAAAACGTATTTATGAGGCTGTTCCGCAATACGGCTTGGAAGAGTACCATACAAAACGTAAAAGTCCCGACGGTGATGAATGGAAACTGATTGATTTGGGCGGAATAGTAATTCACTTAATGAGTAAAACCGCACGGAATTTTTATACACTGGAAAAAATTTGGTATGATTCTAAAAATATTTTAGAAGAATAAACGGAAAAAATTTTAATGTTTTTTTTGTAAATTTTATAAAATGAATAAAACAGCCGCTCTTGAAAAATTAAAAATTTTATTTTCTCTTTTTTTTACTTTTTTTAAAATAGGAGCCGTTACCTTCGGAGGAGGACTTGCAATGCTTCCTATTTTAAAACGCGACTTGGCGGATTCAAAAAAATGGATTACGGAAGAAGAAATAATAGATTATTTTGCAATAGGGCAGTGCACTCCGGGAATTATTGCGGTAAATGTTGCGACCTTTGTAGGTTATAAAAAATGCGGAATAATCGGTGCCGCTATTGCAACATTCGGAATTGTTCTTCCTTCTTTAATTACGATTACCGTAATTGCGGGCTTTATTGAAAGTTTCAGTGAAATATTTTGGGTAAAAAAAGCTTTAAAAGGAATTAATATTGCCGTTTCCGTTTTGCTTTTACGTGCCGTTTTCGATTTCGGAAAAAAAACCGTATTTGATGTATTTACGCTTTTAATTGCCGTTTTTTCTTTCAGTGCAATGTTTATTTTTAAAGTTCAAGGTATATGGATTGTTGCATTTTCAGCATTTTCAGGCTGGCTTATACAAACTTTAAAAGCCGTTTATAAAGGGGATAAGAAATAATGGGTTTAATAGGCTTATTTTTTTTGTTTATGTATATAGGAGCCTGTACAATAGGAGGCGGTTTGGTTGCAGTCAGTTTAATGCAGCAAGAACTTATTCCGCGCGGTCTTATAACAAGTGAGGACTTTTTTGCAATGGTCGCTATTTCCGAATCCACCCCGGGCCCTATAGGTATAAATATGGCAACTTATATAGGATATAAACTTTACGGAGTTACAGGCGGAATTGTACTTACGGCAGGAATTGTTTTGCCCTCGCTTATAGTAATTGTTTTGATAGCCCGCTTTGCGGCTTCTTTTCAGGAAAAGCCTTTAGTAAAAAAAAGTTTTTACGGCCTTCGTGCGGGAGCCGTCGGTATGATTGCGGTAGCTTTTTGGCAGGTTTTAAATATTTCCGTTTTTACTTTAAATAATTTTAAGGCTACAGGCAAATTAATCGATTTGCTTAATTTAAAACAAGCCTTATTTTTTTGTGTTTTATTCGCTTTAACTTTATGTTTAAAAAAATTACATCCTGTAATTTTAGTTATTTTAAGCGCCTTATTCGGTATTTTATTTTTGTAAATTTCGGTGTTTTTTTTTAATAATTCTATTGACATAATTTAATAAATGCTATATAATACTTTCTGTTATTGCGGATGTCGTATAACGGCTATTACCCCAGCCTTCCAAGCTGGAGACGTGGGTTCGACTCCCATCATCCGCTTGATTTTATTCCTTTACATCTTAAAACCGGCTTTACCGTTCATAAAATGTCTAAATTCTTGTAGAAGTTAAAATTTTTCAACTTATTTTGTTATTACCCCCTTATCTATTGCCGACAACAAAGCTGCAGGATAAAAAGTTTGAAATTCTTTTTTAGAGACCGATTGTGTTTATTTAAGATAAAAAAACTACGGCACACTTGAACTATCTTTAAAAAATAAGTATACTATTATAATGTAAATACTTCTAAAAATATCGGTTTTTAGAAGTAAGCGGATTTTTTACAAATCCTGCTTAACTTTTGTTATTTATGAGGATTACTGTTTGGAAAAAACATATACAATTGTTTTAAAAGATAAGACCGTTTTATCTGCATTATGCGGAGCAAATGATAAAAACTTAGGCAGCCTTGAAAGTTATTTGGGGGCGCAAGTTGTATGCCGAGGTAATGAATTAAGCGTGCTAAGCTCCGATGATGAGGTATGTAAACGCTTTCAACATGTAGTGGATAAGGCCGTCAATTCCTCCGAAATTACATCGGACAATTCCGCGGATTATTTACAATCGCTTATTTCAACTATGGACGGTAAAACGGATAATGATGAGTTTGAGCTAAGCTGTATTCATATCCCGCGGGGAATCCGCTCCGTATATCCTAAAAACAGACATCAGCTTGAGTTTATAAACTCCATAAAAAATAACGATATAAGTTTCGGCCTCGGAGCTGCGGGAACGGGAAAAACCTACATTGCGGTAGCTTGTGCATTACAAATGCTTATGAGCCGTCAAGTGCGTAAAATTGTTTTAACCCGTCCTGTAGTTGAAGCGGGAGAAAGTTTAGGCTTTTTGCCCGGCGACCTTGTCCAAAAAATAACCCCTTATTTGAGACCTCTTTACGATACGATTGAGCTTTTACTCCCCTTTGAATTTATCCGCCAAATGGAAGAATCGAATATGTTTGAAGTAGCTCCCTTGGCCTATATGCGCGGGCGTACTCTTCACAATTCGGTAGTTATTTTGGACGAAGCCCAAAATACCACGAGGGAGCAAATGAAAATGTTTTTAACCCGTATGGGTGAAGGCTCAAAGCTGATTATAACGGGAGACCCGTCTCAATCCGATATTACTTCAGGAAAAAATTCGGGACTTGCTCATGCGGTAAGTCTTTTAAATAAAATAAAGGGAATAGGAATTATCCGATTTTCGGCGGCCGATGTAGTGCGCCATTCTCTTGTTCAAAAAATAATAACAGCTTACGAAAGGAGCGATGAAAACCTTTCCGGATAAGCGGGAGCAAAAATCTTATGGCAAAAAAATAAAAAAGAAAGTATTATAAAAACTAAAATTGCAAGTTTAATACAAAAACTTAAACGAAATAAAGGGCTTACTTTTGCGGTTTTAATCAGTTTTTGTATTTTATCGGTTTTAATTTATATCAATTCGTTTGAAAATTCGGGAGTTTCAAAACTGAATATAAACGAAATTGAAATAGGAATGGTTGCAAGCAGCGATATAATTTCCAACAGAACAATAGAGTATGTGGACGAAAAAGCGACTAAAATACGCAAGATTACCGCAAAAAATTCCGTTTTACCGGTTTTTTATAGAGATAGCGCAGTTTCTTCAGGAATTTTAAAAACTTATTCCGAATTTTTAAATTTTTTGATAGAGGCTAAAACAAATGCAAAGGCCTTTTCCGCCTTTAAATCCGCCGTTTTGGACCAATATCCCACAATTATAAATGAAAAAAATTTGGAGCGGCTTTATAATTCTCCTGATTTTTATGAAATAACTACAGTTGCTACAAGTATATTGCGGCAAATAGTGGATACCGGACTTATAGAATTTCCTGCAAAGGGAATTGAAGATTTAAATGAAACGGAATTAACTATAGTAACAAAACAATTCGATAAACAATCTTATGAAAATGTTTCGGTTAAAAAACCGGTACTTATTGAAAACCTTTCCGCAGCGGTAAATACAATCCTTGTATCAATTAAAAAATCCGAATTTAATATATATGTTGTAAGTCTTTTGGAGCCGTTTGTAAAACCTAATATTATTTTTGCTTCCGAAGAAACTGAAATGCGTATAAATGAAGCTTTAAAGCAAGTGCAGCCTGTAAAGGTTACGATTGCAAAAGGACAAAGAATTATAAAGCGCGGATTTGCAATAACGGATGAAGCCGTAGAACAGTTAAAAATTTATGCTGAAGATGGAGAACATATAGATTTTATACAGCTTGCAGGAGCGATTATTTTTTTAGCTTTCAGTTTAATTACTTCTTTATTTTTATTTTCAAAAAAAGTTATAGGGAACTCGCTTGATTTTGAATTTAATTTATTGATTTTAATTTTATTTGATATTATTTATGTTTTACTTTTATTTACATCAAAACTCGGTATTTCTTCTTACCCTTTAAATATCAGTGCCGTCTTACCTGTAGCCTTTTTCGGAATGCTTATTGCAGCTCTAATTTCTCAAAAGATTGCCGCTTTGACGGTTATAGTTTTAACTCTTGCCGTTTTCGGCGCCTCAGGGTATAAAATTCAGCCCGCACTGTTTGCTCTTTTTTCAGGTCTTGCAGGGACCGGGTTAATAAATATAACGGGAAAACGCATGGATTTAATAAAAACTTCCTGTATTTTAACCTTTGTTCAACCTGTAATTATATCGGCCCTTATGATAATATTTCCCGGCAGTGCATCCGATAAAACGTTTTTGGTTTTGGAAACCGGTTTAAACGGTTTTATAAGCGGAATTTTAGTTTTGGGTTTTTTACCTATTTTGGAAACACTTTTAAATACACCTACAAGTTTCCGCCTTATAGAACTTTCAGACCTTAATTCTCCGATAATGAAAAAAATGCTTTTAACCGTTGCGGGCACTTACAACCATTCGATGATGGTGGCAAATCTTGCCGAAAGTGCATGCCGTGAAATAGGAGCAAATCCTCTTTTGGCACGTGTAGGCGGTTATTATCACGATATAGGAAAAATGGATCAGGGGGAATACTTTGCCGAAAATCAAAGCACTTACAATAAGCATTTGGACTTAAACCCTCGTCTTTCGGCTACAATCCTTAGAAGTCATGTAAAATTGGGTGTCGAAAAAGCCCGTCAATTGCATTTTCCGCAAGCTGTTATCGATATAATTGCGGAACATCACGGAAACAGCTTAATAACTTATTTTTATGCAAAGGCAAAAGAAGCCGACCCTAATGTAAACCCCGAAGACTTTTCGTATCCCGGAACCCCTCCGCGCTCGAAAGAATCGGCTGTAGTTATGCTTGCCGATACCGTAGAAGCCGCTTGCCGTTCTTTGGACAACTACAGCGCTACGAGGCTTAAAAAATTTATAGATGAACTTATTTCAAATAAAATAAAAATGGGAATGCTTGACAATTCAAATCTCACCTTTAGCGAAATAAAAATAATTAAAGAATCCTTTTTGAATATTTTGATAGGTTATTACCATTCAAGAATGAAATATCCCAATCAAAAAGACGGCGATGATGATGAAGCTGAGGATTCAAATAAAAAAATGTCGCAAAAAGCCGAAGTTGAAATTATAGGGCAAGTCTCTAAAGGAAATAATAATGTCTAATTCTGTTTGTGTATCTTTTACGGGTGATGAACCGCCGGGGTTTATCCCTGTAAAAAAGATTGAAAAATTCGTTTTAACCGTTTTAAAAGACTTAAAACACGAAAATTGGGATATCTCGATTTTGTTTTGTGATGACGGGTTTATCCGAAATCTAAATAAACAATACAGAAATATCGACTCTCCTACCGACGTTCTTTCATTTGAACAGGGCGATGAGTATTTTGATGAAAGAAACGAAAAACGTTTTAATGCGGGCGATATAATAATAAGTCTTGAAACCTTGGATTTTCATTCAAAAGAATTTGATGTCGGAAAAAACGAAGAATTAAAACGCCTTCTTATTCACGGAATACTTCATTTAAGCGGAATGAATCATTCCGACAATTCTCCCGAGCAGGAAATGCTGGTACTTCAGGAAAATTTACTGAAAAATTATAATAATACAATTGTATATTTGGAATAAATATGGGACTATTTGACAAATTTAAAAAGAAACCTAATGTTTCTCAAATTTTAAAAAACGGATTAAACGACGAAAAACGCGATATGATACGCGGTATAGTCGATTTATCGGATACGGCGGTTAAAGAGGTTATGATACCCAGAATCGACGTGGATTTCCTTTCTCTTGATACACCCGGCAATGAAATTTTGGATAAAATTTCAGAAAGCGGCCATTCCAGATTTCCGGTTTACGAGGATTCAATCGATAATGTAATAGGAATTCTTTACGTAAAAGATATTTTAAAACTTTTACCGAAAAATGAAAAAATCGATTTAAAAAAAGTCGTACGCAAGGCTTTTTTTGTTCCGGAATCGAAACGAATCGACGACCTTTTACGCGAATTTAAAAGACGGCATTTGCATATTGCAATAGCGGTGGATGAATACGGCGGAACCTCGGGAATAGTTTGTATGGAAGATATCATTGAGGAAATTGTCGGAGATATTCAAGATGAATTCGATAATGAAGGTGAAGATATAACAAAGATAGGGGAGGGTGTTTGGCTTTGTGATGCCAGAATAGACTTGGACGATTTAAAAGAAGCAATCGATGCCGAGGATTTACCCGCAGACGAGTTTGAAACCTTAGGCGGTTTTGTATTTGATTTATTCGGCAAAATACCGGTAAAATACGAAAAAGCCGTTTGGCAAAATTATGATTTTATCGTACAGGATATGGACGGACATAAGGTTAAAACGGTAAAAATAATATTAAACAAAGAAGCTTTAAAGCCCGAAGCGGAATAGCCGTACTGCCTTAAAATAATATTAACTTTTCTTAAAAAAGGAGTATTGAATGAAAAAGAAATTGGGCTGCTTAATTCTTTTGAATATCGGTCTTCTTATTTTTGCACAAACCGAAAAATCACAAAACAGAATAACGGTTACGGAGCGGGCGGATTATTCCGTTTATGTAAACGGAAAATATATAGGGCTCGGTTACCGTGAAGCTAAATTTTATCTTCTTGAAACGGAACAACGATATGAAAATTATTCTGTTTTTAAGTATGAGGGTGAAGCCTTTGTTACCGGTAAAACAAGAAAAAATATGAAAGGTACAGCCCTTCCTGTGGATTCGATTTTACCGATTGAATTTACCGTAAATACCGAACCCGAACGTGAAATAGATAATCCTTATCAGCTTGAAGAATTTACAAAGGATTACGGCTATCCCGTATTACGAAGTTTTCCCGTTTTACCTTTAAAAGATTTTGATTTAATTACTGTAGGAGAAAAATGGACAGGAAAGAGTACAATCGCTGTAAGTCCTAAAGCGGATAAAAAACCTGTAAGAATCCCCGTATATTCCGAATTTGAATATAAAGGGAAAACCGTTTATAACGGAGAAAACGTATACTATGTTCAAGCCGTTTTCGGAATGCGCTATATGCAAACCGATGAACTTGGGGATAGCGGAATGATAAGGTCGGAAGGAGGGCGTAAGGCCGATATTTATTACGATGAAAACAACCGCTTAATTTTTATAAGGGAAAAAATAGATGAAGAATTTTTTTATTCCGATAACACAAGCATAAAACATAAGGGCTTTTTATTGCACTTTTATCGGCATTCGGGAAAAATTAAAGGCGGGGCCGCTTTACAAAAAGCTGAAGCTTTTCCTGAAAAATCTCTTCCTAAAAACGAAAATTTTGATGTAGCGAAAACAAAACGGGGGACGGTCTTAAATTTAAAAAATTTAAATTTTATTGCGGATAAGGCCGAGCTTATTTCGGGGGAAGAAAAAAAACTTATGGAAATAGCGGAGATTTTAAAAAATTCCGAAGCGGACTTCTTTTTTGTTGAAGGTCATACGGCGGATATCGGAAAAAGCGAAGATGAAAAAAAGCTTTCTTTGGAGCGTGCAAAAACAATAACGGAAATTCTTATTAAATCGGGAGTTAGTCCCGAAAAACTGATTTACGGAGGTGCGGGAGGAACAAAACCAATCGCATCAAACGATACGGAAGAGGGAAGGGCAAAAAACAGACGCGTGGAAATTACAATTATGGAATAAAATATTCTGATTTAAATCGGATTTTAAAAAAAAAGCGGTTATTTTCTTTGTATCAAAAACAAAGCAATAGCCGCCTTTAAAAATTTTATAATAAACTAACCGTTTACACGTTCTTGGTATTCGTTTGTTTCGGTATTTACTAAAATTTTTTCGCCCTGTTTAATAAATAAGGGTACCCTTACAACAAGTCCGGTTTCCGTAACAATAGGTTTCGTTGCACCGGAAACCGTATCGCCTTTTATATAGTTTTCGCTTTGTTCTACAATAAAAATCATTTTTGCGGGAATCCTGACGTCAATGGGTTCATTTTCCCAAATTAAAATATCATATTCATCACCTTCGCGCAAATAATATTCTTTTTCGCCTATAGTGTCGGAAGGAACTGAAATCGAATCGAAGGTTTCCGTGTCCATAAACATAAAATTATCACCGTCTTTATATTGGTACTGGCATTTATGCGTATCCACAGTTGCATCTTCAACCGTATCGGCAGTTTTAATTGTCTGCATAAGAACCGAACCGTCGCGAAGGTTTTTCATTTTAACCCGTGCAAAAGCCGCTCCTTTACCGGGATTTACGAATTCCCTTTCGACAACCAAATAAGGCGTACCCTTATTTAATAAAACGGTACCTTTAGCTATATCTCCGCCTCTAATCATTTTTCACCTCATAAATTACAAATTAAGGTAATTATAATATCATTTTTTTATTTTTTTTTCAAGCAAGACGGCATTTAAAAAAAATTGAAAATCTCGTAAATTTATGTTTGACAAATTATATTTTATATGTTATCTGTACTATACACTATCTAAGAGATAAATATTATGGAGGATAAATATGAGAAATAAAGATTCGAATGTTGATGATAGTATCTTTTCGATTGATAATCCGATCGAAGGAATTAGCGATAGTTTAAGAGATGAAAATACTTGGAATGCAGGTGATGCATCTGTGTATAGTGAGAGAGCTCCATGGAATGATCCTCCTTGGGGAATTCGTCCCATTGGAGGTGAGCCTGGATGCTGTAGTGGCGGTGGTTCTGGTTCCATTATTGAAGAATCGGAGATAGTTTTATAATATAAAAAAATCTCAGGTAGTGTATTTTGCTAAAGGAGATTGTTTTATGGATAAAAAAAATATAAAACCTATTTTTGAGATCGTAAGTTTATATGCTGTATTTGTGTTTTTTGTATATTTTGTAGGTAAATATGTTTCTTATATTGCTTATTATGTTTTTGCGGATCCTTCAAACCGTAGTGAAACATATAAATCTTATGCATACTTTATTATGAGCATATCTTTATGTCTTATTTTACTTTTTATTTTGTGTCTTTGTAAATTAAAATTAAAAGATGTTATAAAATTTTCTAAATTTAATATGAGGCTTATAATAAAATTATTGATTTTTCAATATGCATTTATGTTTATAACAGCTTTTATTTCATGGAATAATCTTGTATCTATTTTTAATGCAGTTAAATTTTGGTTTGAAGCATTGCAGGGTAAAAGAATTGTGATATATCAAACGATATTTAAATCACAAATTAATATTGATCTTGGAGTTTTTTTTATTTTATACACAATAATAGTAGGCCCTATAGTTGAAGAGTTATTTTATAGAGAAATTATTTATAATAAATTAAAAAAAATATTGCCGATTAAATTTTCTATCGGTATAACGGCTGTCCTATATGCATCTTTGCATATTAGAGATTTTACAATTAATATTGATATTGTTTATCTTTTATTTCTCGGTATTTTACTTACGTATTGTTATGAGAAAACCGAAAATGTTTGGGCATCTATAAGTTTACATGTTATATATAATGGCTTTAATACTATTATTAAATGTTTAAAACAGAATTCTGCAATATTGTTGTATCTTGTCATTTTTACTATAGCCCTCATAATCCTGACAATTGATATTATCAAATATCTAAAAAGGAGAAAACAAAATGAAGTACAAACTGATACCTTACCTCATGTACAAGAATGATGAGGTTACCGTTTATCCGGATTAAATATTCCGTATGATATTATCACCTTCGATATCAATACGGTAAGTGCCGAATTATTTTTTAATCTTGTTTAATACCGAAGCTATTCTTGATAATTTTAAAATGATACGCCTCATAAATGAAATTATCGAAGACATTACCGCTTTAAATGATTATACGGTAAAACTGATAAAACAATTAAATATGAAAACCGGCAAAACCGATTATGATATTGCAATTCCGTGGGAGGTTTGCCCCTGCCATGAATAAAGATTTTATATTAAATTCCATATTAAAATTTCATCAATTAAGTAATCCTTTAAACCCCTTATCAATTGATGAGGAAATTGATATAAATTTATTAAAAAACAATTCCGAAAATTATTCTAAAATTAATTTAAAAGAGTATTCCATTGAAAAATTACCTAAAATAATTATTGAATTGGATAGTCTTATAAATAATATGCAAAATAAAGATTCTTCATATTTCCCCGTTATTTCTTTTTATAATACCGATTTTGTAGAAGTATGTACGCCTTTTCATTTAATATTGGTGCAACGGTTTTTAAAACCGATTTAAAAAATATAACTTGTTATAAAAATCTTGATTATGGCAAAGTTTTATTTTTTTGGTATTTATCAAAAGGTAAAAGTTATAAAATAGATAAAAGTATTTTGCATAAATATGATAACTATAATATTTATTTTAATAATTTTGAATGTTATGAAATAAGTTTATCGGAATCATATTATGTTGTTTTTTTATCAGGGAATTAAACGACAAAATAGCGTTTTCTTTAAGTTCAGGTAAAAATCTAAATACGGCGATTATTTCAACCTTAAATGAATTACATCAAATGTATTTAAGTCTCCTCAACGGCATAATAATAGATGATAGTAAGCCCAAGGATTATTCCGAAACCTATTTATCAATATCGACAGAGCGGATAAAAGATGCCTTTAACTTTGTAAAAAAGAATTCCGTAAATTATGCCGACCGTATCGAAAAGCGATATATTTCTATAAGTAACGAGGTAAAAATATTAAATCAAAAATATAAAATGAATCCTCTTGTATCTTTTTTGCCTCTTAAAGAAACAAAAATAAACAATATTAAGGTGTGTAAATTTTTTGATTTAAACCGGTTTCCGTCTCTTTTACCTAAGACCTTCGATAAAAAAACTTATGATTTTGTAGAATCGGTTACAGGTAAAACTTTGAATAGACGATGCACCTATATTCCTTTTCCCTTGATACACAATTGGGCGGAAAAGAACATATCCTTTCGCAGGGACAAATTCAGCGTCTAGCCTTGAGCCGCTGTCTCTTGCAAACCGGCGAGGTTATCTTATTTGATGAGGTGGAAAACGCCCTCGATTCGGAAACAAGCCTTGCATTAAACTCTCTTTTATCCGAACTTAAAACGCATAAACTTATTTTAATGATAACGCACCGCTCATCCTATGACAACATAGCCGACGGAGTGTTTAAAATAGATAAAGCGACACCGAGTTAAAACTGCCGCCAAAGCGGTAAAGTGGAGATTATAGATATGGGACACTCTAAAAACTTTAGGTTTTGGGCTTCCAAATAAAAAAGGCACGTTTTTTATCACAGCTTACGTATGAATGCTTTAGCTAAATAATACGTTTAACCTAAAGGAATCACCGTCTCACCCGACGGTTATCATTTAAGTTCGCTAAAAAATTTCTTTTAATGTTTTCATACTTTAATCTCGGCTCTTTTTTTCATACGTAAACCGTGAGCTAAAATAAAACTTGAATGTTTTAGACAAGTTTTTATAAATTTTGCAAAAATCGTAAAAATATGTATATTATCGGTACGTATGGATTTTAAACGATAAATGTATAAAAAAAGCATTTTATTTAACAATCTATACTTGTAAATTTTTTAATCTTATGTTATCATAAGTTTATAAATGCGGTATTAAAAATCTTAAAATTAAGAGCTTAATATTGCGAAATAAGGAGCAGAAAATGAAAAGAACACCTTACTATGAAACTTTACTTGCCAAAGGCGGAAAGTTTGTCGAATTCGGCGGATATGAAATGCCCATTCAATTTGCCGGAATAATAAAGGAACATCTTGCCGTACGGAATAATGTAGGACTTTTTGATGTTTCGCATATGGGCGAGTTTTACATTGAAGGCGATAATGCCGAAGTCGCCATTAATCACCTTATTGCCAACGATATACGCGGAATGGCTGATGGAGACGTACGGTATACATTGATGTGTAACGAAAAGGGCGGAATCGTAGATGACCTTTTGGTTTACCGCTATAATCAAAAGAAATTTTTGCTTGTCGTAAATGCGGGAAACCACGATAAGGATTACGATTGGGTAAAAAATCATCTTGATAAAAGCGTTAAATTTACAGACCGCTCGCCCGAAATTGCTCAGCTTGCAATTCAGGGGCCGAATGCCGAAAAAGTTGTAAAAAAGTTCATTGATGCAAAAAATATACCCGAAAAGTACTATACCTTTAAAACCTTTGAATGCCCTAAAGGCGAGGTAGTAGTTTCCCAGACGGGATATACGGGTGAAGCAGGTTATGAAATTTACTGTCCCAAAGACTGGGCGGTAGAGCTTTTTAATCAAGTTATGAAAGCCGGGGAAGAATTCGATATTGAGCTTTGCGGTTTAGGCTGTCGCGACACGCTCCGTCTTGAAGCCGGAATGCCCTTATACGGACATGAAATGAACGAAGAAACTCTTGCAACGGAGTTAACCTTAAAACCCTTTATCAAACTTGAAAAAGAAGAGTTTATCGGTAAAGCAGCCTTGGAAGCGAACGAGGCTAAAAAAATCCGAAAAGGTTTTAAAATGATTGACAGAGGTATTGCCCGCGACCATGACAAAGTTTTCTTAGGCGATAAGGAAATAGGCGTCGTTACTACGGGAACCTCTTCGCCATGCTTAAAGGTCGGTATCGGTCATATCCGAATCGACAGGGGCATAAAAGACGAAGAAATCCTTATTGAAGTACGCGGTAAAAAACTTAAAGCGAAAATCGTTCCGACAAGTTTTTTAAAAGAAATTAAAAAATAATGGTGAGCGGCAAGGTTAGGGTTTGGAATTATACTATACGGCTTTAATTAAGATTTGTGCTCAAAGCTGCAGCACCTCTTTTACTTTACGCCTTTCCCTTGCATTACCCGCTCGCAAAAGTGTACCCTCAAACCTTTTGGATAGACGGGGTTCTTAGGGGCGGAGTCCCTAAGCAGCGTTGAAAGGAGAGAGGGGGTATAAGGGGGAGAGAGAAAACACTTGCTCTGAACAAGTTGTCCTCTTTCCCCCTTGGAAAGTCGGTTTTTTCAAAGTTTTTAATAAAAAACTTACAACATAAAATAATAGGAGTTGTTTATGGAAATTAGAGAAGATTTTGTAAAAAAAATTATGAGAAAAACATCTTTGATAATTAAAGTAGTATTTATAGGTTTTATGATGTTATTTTCCATTTCTTGTAACCAAGGAATAAATGTTGATTTAGCTGATGATGAAAGCATGTCATTAGTTACTCCGTACTCTGATATGGATGATTTGAGTATGAGCCGTTCCATAGTTTTTGAAAATTCAGATGTTGTGGATTGGAAAGTTGCACGCTTTTTTGCTCTCATTCAAAAAATAGACTTTGAATCAGAATATCCATGGCATGGTGCCGTTATTTCAAAATATCCCGTTATAATCTATCATCCCGATAGTAATAGAGTTCGTTATTATGAATTCAGAGTTATCAAAAACGGTATTGAATTAGGCTCGATAACTTGTAATGCTTTGAAATCTGCAGGTACTCCTGTAGCGTATGTAAGTACAATGACGCATAAAGTACCCATTGAAATGGCGAGACGATTGGCAAATTTTGCAGGTGATATGAAGCTTACTTCTGTAAATTATCCGAATCAATTTATTGTGCGTGAAACGGAAGTTAATAGCCGAAGTATTGAGCTGGGAGAAACTCAATTTAAGGATGCACTTACAGGAAAGGCAGTGGAGCGCAGTGCAGTTTTCATTGAACGGAGTATTGTTGAGTGTTTACATGAAGCTGATGAAGAAACTCTTAAACAGTTGGAAATAACACCGGAGGCTAAGATACAAATGCTTACTGAAGCAGAAGAACATACTTCCGCAATGAGTGATTTGTGGAAACATATTGATGAAATCACACCTAAAATTCTAACTACTACCGATGAAGAAGTTGAGAGGGAATATAAAAATCCTTATGCCATTACCGTTGAAGCAGAAAGACATATATATAATACTGAAACCACAGCGGTACAGAAAACAATTCTTGATGATTGGTATAATAAACGTGATTGGGGAAACCCATATTGTTATTGCGGACCTGCAGCTGTAGCTTTTGTTGTAATAGGACTAGGTGAAAAATCAGGATATAAAAATACTCCTTTATCCATATTTGAACGTGAAAAAATAAACAATATTTATAAGTTTTTTGAAAACACAATAGGTACCGGTCCTAAAGTAATTTCTTCATTAAGCAACGGTTTAGGTAAACATACCAATTACAAGATTGAACAAAAGCTGTGTCATAAATGGAATGATGTAAATTCTCATTTAAGTAATTATAATCTCCCTGTTATTTCTCTTAGATCAGGTTGGTATGGTGATTGGGGATTTCATTATCGTGTTATTATTGGAACCGAAACGGATCGTTTACGGGAATATCATAAAATATCATGGTGGTGGTTCGGTTGGAAATCAAAATACTGGACAAAAGATAAGTATAGCCACTGGTATTATATGCATGACAATGGAAGTGACGGGGGGAATTTCTGGGAACGCTCAGGGCAAGTCTTCCAATCAACACTTGGACTTGTAAAACATAAGTAAATTTTTCTATATCATATATTTGGAGGATTCAATTATGAGAAAATTGATATATATATTTTCGGTAACGAGTCTCGGTTTCATCTTATTTTCTTGTCCCGCCGGGCTTGCTGTAGTTTATCTTGATGTTCAGATAGAGCCGCAAAAAGAAGACGGTACAAATTTTACTGTGGAAGAATTAAAATATTTTAAGCTTCAAAGTTACGGCAGTTCATCTTGCGGATACGGTAAAATTTTGGGTGAGGACGGATATATTTTAACTAATGAGCCTAAAAATCCCATTAACAAAAACGGTAAAGGCATTTTTATAACGAAATATTATTTAGGCAAAGGTCATTTTAACCTGACGGTAGAAAAACTGAAAAATTCATATAAAGATAAAATTGCAAAGCATATTTTTTCTTTTAGTATAGAAGACCCTGACGGAGTATACGAAACTTTTACAATGAATCTTGCCGATGATAAATATACCGTTGTAAATCAGTCAATTCCGTGCATAAAATATACCGTAAAATTAAAAAAGGTAAATTGAAAGCGGAGCCCTTAAGCAATATGGGGGAGCGGTAAAACGCATATCCTTAGGATAAGGTAATCCTCCCCCTTAAAAAATCGGTTTTTTCAAAGTTTTTAATAAAAAACTTACAACATAAAATAATAGGAGTTGTTTATGGAAATTAGAGAAGATTTAAAGTACTTGGAAAGTCATGAATGGTACAAAAAAGAAGGTTCTACGGGAATTATCGGAATCAGCGACTATGCTCAAGGTGAAATGGGCGACGTTGTTTTCGTTGAGCTTCCGGAAGTGGGAGATGAGGTTACAGCCGATACCTCCTGCGCTACAGTCGAATCGGTAAAGGCTGTTTTTGAAATTATCAGCCCCGTATCCGGTAAGGTTGTCGCAATTAACGAAGAACTTTTGGATTCACCTGAAAAAATCAATGCCGATGCCTTCGGTTCTTGGTTTATTAAAGTTGAAGTAAGTTCGGAATCTTCCAAGTTGATGGATGCAGCTGCCTACAAAGGCTTTTGCAAATAGTTATTTTCGAAGTACAAATTAACCGTTTTTAAGGCGGCTTTTGCCTTTTGCAAGACCGCCGTAAAAGGGATAAGCCTTAAACAAGGCAGGCCCTGAAAATCTTTTTTTTAACGGAAAGAAACGGGGCAACCCCTAAACGGTTTCCTATTTTGGAGGGTAGTATGTCTAATTACATTCCTCACTCGGCTGAGGAAACAAAAGAAATGTTGGATTACATCGGCGTAAAGTCGATAGATAATCTTTACGGTTTTGAATCAAAGAGCGTAAATATAGGTGAAGGTAAAACCCAAGCCGAAGTTGAAAAGCTCTTTCAATGTATAAGCTCTGGAAACAAGATTTTCAAATCGGTTTTAAGAGGCGCGGGAGCATATAACCATTATGTACCTGCCGCCGTGCGCCACATGGCAAGCCGCGAAGAATTTCTTACCGCTTACACGCCTTATCAGCCTGAAATGAATCAGGGCGAATTACAGGCGGGGTTTGAATACCAATCTATGATTTGCGAGCTTACGGGAATGGATATTTCCAATGCAAGCGTTTACGACGGAGGCACCGCCGTAGCCGATGCAATCGTTATGTCTTTAGGACGAAAACAAACCAAGGTTTTAATTTCGGAATGTATTGAACCGAGCTCTATAGAAATTGCCAAAACTTATTTAAGGCATTCGGGAGTGGAATTCGTTACGATTCCGAAAGACGGATATAAAACCGATATTTCCAAAATTGCAAGCCTTATGGACGATGGCGTTGCCGCCGTTATTATGCAGCAGCCCAACCGTTACGGCACAATTGAAGACTGCGAATCCGTCGGAAAAATTGTTGAAGGAACAAAGGCTCAATTTATAATGAGCTGTAACCCCACATCCCTTGCAATTTTAAAAACACCGAGAGAATGCGGAGCTACAATCGCACTCGGTGAAGGGCAAGCCTTAGGGCTTCCTTTGGGAGCCGGAGGGCCGTATCTCGGCTATCTTGCAACGATTGAAGCCAATATGCGTAAAATACCCGGCCGTATTATAGGGCAATCCGTAGACCATGCAGGGCGCAGAGCCTTTGTATTAACGCTTCAAGCCCGCGAACAGCACATACGCCGCGAAAAAGCCAGCTCAAGTATATGCTCAAACCAGGCACTTTGCGCTCTCAGAGCTTCTATGTATATGGCCGCTTACGGAAAAGAGGGCTTAAAAACGGTTGCAAAAGCCTGTTTAAGCAATGCTCACTATTTTGCAAATGAGCTTAAAAAAAATCGGACTTACCGTAAAAAATAACGGAGAATTTTTCCACGAATTTATAACCGGTACGAACGGAAAAGCCGACCGAATTCTTTCGGCTCTTGAAAAAAACAATATCTTAGGCGGATTAAAACTTTGCGAAGACGGAATTCTTTGGTGTACCACCGATGTACTTTCCAAATGCGAACTTGATGAAGCCGTTAAAATAATTAAGGAGGTATTATAATGAGTAATTTGATTTTCGAAAAATCCGTAAAAGGCCATAAATTTGCCGAAGCGAAAATTACCGTTCCGGAATACACCCTTGATTCAAAATATTTGCGCAAAGAAGACGCAAAATTGCCTGAAGTTTCGGAACTTGAATTTATAAGGCACTATATGGAATTAAGCCACAACACCCACGGTGTCGATAACGGTTTTTATCCTCTCGGTTCCTGTACAATGAAGTACAACCCCAAACTGAACGAAGAAATCGCCTCTCTTCCGAGTTTTACAAACATTCACCCCTTACAGCCTGAAGAAACAATGAAAGGCTGTATTCAAGTTATGGGAGATTTAGGTCATAAACTCGGAGAAATTACCGGAATGGACGCCTTTTCGCTGCAACCCTCGGCAGGAGCGCACGGAGAATTTACCGCCCTTTTAGTAATACGCGCATACCATGAAAAAAACGGTCAACACGGAAGAAACAAAATTTTAGTGCCCGATTCGGCTCACGGAACAAACCCCGCAAGCGCCGCAATGGTAGGCTGTGAAATTATCAACATTCCTTCCGACAAAGACGGAAACGTAGATATTGAAGCTTTAAAGAAAACCGTAGGAGAAGACACGGCAGCTTTAATGCTTACAAACCCGAACACGCTCGGGCTTTTTGAAACCCACATAAAAGAAATTGCCGAAATTGTTCACAATGCGGGCGGTCTTTTATACTATGACGGAGCGAACCTTAACGCAATTATGGGACGCTTGCGCCCGGGCGATATGGGCTACGATATAGTTCACCTTAACCTGCACAAAACCTTTTCCACACCGCACGGAGGAGGAGGCCCCGGAAGCGGCCCCATAGGCTGTAAAAAAATTCTTGAACCGTTTTTACCCTCTCCAGTTGTAGTCGGTTCGGACGGAAATTATAAACTCGATTTTAACCGTCCCGACAGTATAGGAAGGGTTAGAAACTTTTACGGCAATTTCCTTGTCTTCCTCAGAGCCTATGCCTATATTCTTACACTCGGAAGCGAAGGAATTAGAGAAAGCTCAGGCTATGCGGTTTTAAATGCGAACTATTTAAAGAAAAAACTTCAGGCTTCAGGTTACGAAGTTGCTTTTGACAGAACCTGTATGCACGAGTTTGTTCTTACCCTTGATAAAATTAAGGCGGAAACAGGCGTAAGCGCCTTGGATATTGCAAAGGGCTTAATCGACGACGGAATTCACCCGCCGACGATGTATTTCCCGCTCATTGTTCACGAAGCCTTAATGTTCGAGCCTACCGAAACCGAAAGTAAAGCCACCTTGGACTTTACCGCCGAGGTTATGGAAAAACTCAAAAAAGAAGCGTATTCGGACGCGGCAAAAGTCCATGAGTATCCGTATACAAAACCGATTAACAGGGTTGACGAAACAAAGGCTGCAAGGGAACCCGTTTTAAGGTATAAACCCTGCTGCTGCTGTAAATAAAATGAAAAACATTTTATAGACCGCACTTTAAGCCCGCCGGTTTTATTTTAACCTGCGGGCTTTTTATTATGCAGCCGATTTTCGATATAACTTTAAAATATGTAAAGACGGAACGGTTGGAGTGTCCCGATATCTCGGAAAGAGTAAGAGGTTTAATTATTTTTCGCCTTCTCTTGACCTTAAAAGAAAAAACGGTTAGTATCTTTTATATATGAAAAAATTTGAAGATAGACTTGAGCGGCTTGAAGAAATAACCGAAAAAATCCGCGATGCGGAAGTTCCTTTGGAAAAAGCCTTATCTCTTTTTGAAGAGGGCATACGCCTTGCAAAGGGGCTTGAAAAAGATATAGAAAAAATCGAGGGTAAAATCGAAGTACTTCTTAATCAGCCCGTTCTTCCCGAAGAAAAACCGGAGCTTGATTTATTTGCTTCCGCCGAAAAAGATTAAAAAGGTTTTAAATTATGGGTACTCATCAATATAAACCGATAAAAATATTATCAAAAGAAACCGCAGGTAAAATTGCCGCAGGAGAAGTTATTGAAAGACCTTCTTCGGTTGTAAGAGAGCTTTTGGATAATTCTATTGATGCGGGAGCTTCTAAAATAATTTTGGAAATAACCGAAGGCGGTACGGATTCAATAAGAGTTTGCGATAACGGCTGCGGTATGACAAGGGAAGATTTGGAAATTTGTACCCATACCCACACTACAAGTAAGATTCAAAATGCGGAAGACCTTCTCAGTTTAAAAAGTTTAGGCTTCCGCGGAGAAGCTCTTGCTTCAATACAGGCTGTAAGCAGCCTTGAAATTACAACTACGCGCGAAGGGCCTGCCGCATGGAAATTATCGCTGGGTAAGATTTTTCCTGACAGATTAAATTCGGGTACCGTAATTGAGGTAAAATCCCTCTTTGCAAATTTTCCGGCTCGTAAAAAATTTTTAAAAAGGGTTCAGTATGAAGCTGCTCAATGTAAGCAGATTTTTATTGAAAAAGCCCTTCCTCATTATAATATCGAAATGCACTATGTTGTAGACGGGGCAAATAAAATTCTTTTACCTTCTCATAATTCTCTTAAAGAACGCTGTCTTGCGGCAATGGCTTTAAAGGAACCTGAAGAGCTTTTTTATGAAATAAATCAAACCGGCGACGGTTTTTCATTTACAGCGGTTTTGGGAAGCCCTGCCGTCGTCCGCTCCGATAAAAGACATATCTATGTTTTTGTAAACGGAAGGCGTATAACGGAATACGGACTTGTACAGGCCGTAATTTACGGAGCGGAAGGATATTTTCCCAACGGAGGGTTCCCTGTAGCCTTTTTATTTTTAACCGTAAACCCCGAGAGAGTGGATTTTAATATTCACCCTGCAAAAAAAGAAGCGCGCTTTGAAGATTATAAAGAAATTCATCATGCTGTAAGTTCTTCAATAAATAATTTTTATAAGCAAAAAACGGTTTCGGAACTTTTAAAGAATAAAGAATATTCTCCGGAATTTACAAAGCCTTTAAATTTCAGCGAAGAAGAATTAAAAGCTAAGCCTTATTACGGTTGGAGCGAAAAAAGTGCAGGATACGCCGCACATTCCGCCTATCAGTACCGCTCAGGCTATACGGGCATAAACTTGAGGCATGATGATGTAAAAGGTTCTTTTTATGCCGAAAGAGAAAAAAACTTTATAAACGGCGAACCGAACGGTGAGGAAAAAAATAACTGCGAATATGAGTTTTTTGAAAAAGCCGGTGAAGCGGTACGCTATTATACACCCGATGAAACTTTAAAAAACGTAAATAATCAAGCCTCTTTTCCTGCCGATATGCCTAAATCGGACTTTAAATTTTTAGGGCAATTTTGCGGCACCTTTATTGCCGTAGAAAAAAACGATGCTCTTTACATAATAGATCAGCATGCCGCACACGAGCGTATTTTATTTGAAGAGTTAAAAAAACACTTAGGCTCCTCGCAAGAGCTTTTAATTCCGTACAAAATAGAAACGGAATCCGAAAAAGACGATGAAATTATACGGCTTAATCTCGAAGAATTAAAAAAGGCCGGTTTTAATATTACGGAAGAAAAAAGAGGCGTTTGGCTTATTACCGCAGTTCCAATTAGATGGCACGGTACGGAAAAAAATCTTCAAGAAGATTTAGCCGAAGCGGGGAAGGCCGGCGGAGGTATAATGCACCATATTCTTGCTTCTTCCGCCTGTAGAGCTGCCTGTAAAGACGGAGATATAATAGATGCTGTTTCGGCATATAATATAGCGGTAAAAACCTTTTCTCTTTCCGAACCTCTTTGCCCGCACGGACGCCCGCTTTATTTTATCATTGACAGGGAAGAACTTTTTAAAAGAATAAAAAGAACTTAACGTAAAAACATTTAAATAACTTATATATTATTTTACATTACGTTTATTGACAAAATCTATGAAATGCTGTACGTTATATTCGGAGGCAATTATATGATGGTAATGACGGCAACACAAGCTCGCAGTAATTTACATACGTTAATTGATAAGACAAAAAATTTTCATGAACCGATTATTATTTCAGGAAAACGGCATAATGCCGTACTAATTTCGGAAGAAGACTGGAATTCAATTCAGGAAACTCTGTATTTATATTCCGTTCCCGGACTTAGAGAATCTATTATAGAGGCAAGTAAAGAACCTTTGGAAAACAGTATTGAGGATATCGGCTGGTAATGTGGATAATAAAATATGCAAAGGAAGCTGTAAGGGACAGTAAAAAAATCGAGCGGTCAAACTTAAAACAAACTGTTATAAATTTAATTGAAATATTAAAAATAAATCCTTTCCAAAATCCTCCGCCTTATGAAAAATTACTAGGAGATTTGACCGGAAAATATTCCAGAAGAATAAATATTCAACATCGTTTAGTTTATGAAGTTTTTGAAAATAAAAATACTGTTCGTATTCTTAGAATGTGGACACATTATGAATAATTATTTAAGGTTAAAATAATTATATTTATCAACATTTTAACGATTGCCGAAATCGAAAAGGTAATAAATGTATAATAAAATACATTCGATTTTTGTAAACTTGCAAATACGGTTAAAAATATTAAAACCGTTAAGTTTATAATCAATAAAATGCAATCGAATATCTCTTTTTTTTGCTTTAATCTTTTAATAAACAGATAAAGCGAAAAAATAAGGCATACGGTTATTATCGATAATATAAGTACAAAATTATAACCTTTCATATAAGTATTTATAAATTTTAAACTTTTAAATATTACATGATGATTCACTCCGGCTTTTTTATTTGACAGAATATTTAATATATATAATCCGATAATAAAAACAATATCAGTAAGGTATATAATTTTGTACTTCTTTTTCAATTGTTATTCTCCTTTTATTGAAGGTAAGCCCCTGTTGCTCCAGCCTATCCAGCCGTCGCTATATAAAGAAACATTTTCAAATCCCATAACCCTCATATACCAAAGGACTTCAGCAGCACGCCAACCGGAACCGCACATAAAACTCATTTTATTTTTCGTATCAATACCGCAAGTTTTTAACATATTAAGAATTTCATATCCGTTACGCATAGTTTTATCTATATTTCTATAATACGACATTGATGATGAACTCTTTTTACCTGCATATCCGAATACGGCACCTTTTATTCTTCCCGCCTTGTCATGATAAGAGTATCCTGAAATTTTTCCTGAGTATTCTTCGGGAGTTCTGTTATCTATAAGCACATATCCTTTTTCTTTTTTTAAATTAGCTTGAGTTTCTTCGATAGTGTCTATAATGTTTTCTCTTACGGGAACCCTTGCGCCGAAACTTGAAATAGCCTTAGGAAGAATATTTTCTTTTGAAAGTACATAACCTGCCTGTACCCAATCTATAAGAGCTCCGTTTAACACACGGACGTCTTTTACTCCCAAATAGGTAAGTATAACCGCAAACCTTGCAGCCGCCATAGGTTCGGGCCCTGTTATAATAGCGCCGTCGGAAGAGGATATACCGAGTTTTAACATAAGCTTTTCAAGATGAGCATCGTCTGCCAACATCCAGCCTATTTCTTTAGGCTCAAACCAATCGGTATTTACATGCATGGCTCCGGGGATATGGCCTTCCAAATATCCCGATTGCTCTATTTCTCCCCATGCCACATTAAATATTTTATAGTTTATATTTTTATCAAGTGTTTCACCGGTACCGGTTTGTATATAATTATATACAACTTCAGGAGGTAAAAGAAGTTTATAGTTAGGGTATTGTTTTACTTCATTTTTTGCATTTATCCATTCCGCCGCATTAAAAATTTTTATATTTTTATATCCTATAGAGTATAAAAATTCTGCAACTTTTTGGGCGTCTTTTCCGTTTGTATCGTAAACGATTAAATTTTTAGTTTTTAATATATTTTTATTTTTCAATGCTTGATTAATAACCTCTTCTCTTGTTTCTTTTTCCAAATTTTTATTATTATCATAAGGAGAAACCGGCCATGTATAAGAAAAATCGACGGCACCGGGTATATGCCCTCTCAATTTATCTCCGTTTATTGACCAGCCCATATAAGAGTCGGAAGAGCGGGCATCTATAACGGTAAAAGCTTGGTCTGTCAATGCTTTTTTTACTTCATCAATACCGCAAAGCTCAAATTTAATGCCGGATTGCATATTTTGAACTTTTTCAGGCTCCCTGCTGCCGGCCGCAAACGCACTTACAGCAATAATTACAGCACAAATAAATGTAATAACATTTTTTTTCATAAAATCACCTCATGTTTTATTATAATATTTTTAAATATATTACTTTATTTATGAATTAGTCAATAGGTCTTTTAAGTACGAAGGGAAGTTTTTTGTTTTATCCGAAATAAGATTTATCAGTTTTTAAACCACTTAACTTTTTTTATTACATCTTTTGCGGAAACGATTTCATCGCCTGAATATTCTATATTTATATCGGTTTTTTCACCGGATAAAATTTTATTGTTTGTTGAAATTAAAAATTTCCAAGCAGGCGTTTTACCGAGCTCTACCGCCTTTTTTGCAACAGTATCGGGTAAATTGCCGAACTGTCTAAGGTTCGGAGTTCCGGATTGGGTGATAATAAGATATCCGTCGGATATTTTAAGCTGCAAAAAAATTGAAGTACCTGCCGATAAAACCGCAACCGCCCTGCCTCCGCGCATAATTTCTATGCGTTCAATACCTTCTTCTCCCTGCCAAGAACCTGAAAGTATATCAATATTTTTAATTTCTTCAAATTCATTTTCAGTTGAGGAAAGCTCCTTTTTTTCGGGAAGAGAACCTGTTTTATAAGAACTTAAATTTACCGACAAATCAAAAAGGTCAGAAACCAAAATTCTAGAGTCCAAAAGGATTAAATTTGCATTTTGATAAACTTTTGAAATAGTTCTTTTTGTATCGTCTGAAGTACTTTGTAAAATAAGTTCAAGTTTTATTCCGTTATCGCTTCCGGTTATGCTTCCTGTAAAAATATAATGGAAATCTCCTGAAGACTCATTTACTTTTTGCGGCCGCAAATCGAAGATTTTATATTTTTTTTGTTCTTTTACAAAATTAAAAATAGCATTTGTTATCGCAGCATTTACCTGTTCGGAAACATTTTTTACTTCAAGTGCATAGGAACCCACTGAAAAGGCACCTTGAGAAGGTTCCGAATGAACGGATATACTTATACAAAGCAATATTGCCGTAAAAAAAAGAAATTTGGAATTTATTTTAAGCCTGAAGCCGTTTTTTTTCATTACTCCTTATTCCTTGCTCTCAGCTCCCTCTGTACATCACGTTTTACATCTTGCTCTTTTATAGAGGCGCGTTTATCGAAAGCCTTTTTACCTTTACAAACACCTAAAAGCACCTTAACGATACCGTTTTTAAAATAAAATTCAAGCGGAACAAGCGTATAGCCTTTTTCATCAACCTTACGTTTTAAGCGTTTAATTTCTTCTTTTTTTAACAAAAGCTTTTTCGGCCTTGCCGGATTGTGATTAAAAATTGAAGAGTAAATATACTCCGAAATATGAAAATTTTTCACCCATACCTCATTTTCTTTTATTTCGGCAAATGCGTCCGGAAAAGATATACGTCCTTCTCTAAGCGACTTTACTTCAGTTCCCTTTAAAACAAGCCCGCATTCTATTTTTTCTTCTACCGTGTAATTAAAAAAAGCTTTTTATTTTTTGCAATAATTTTTACAGCTCCGCTTTCCATAACCTTATTATATTCATAGAAGGAATACTTGTCAACGGCGGGACAAAATGATGTAGGGACACAAGCCTTCTAAATGTAGGTAAAGAATTTTTTTGGGGAGGGAAAAATTTACCCTTAAAACTGTTGCTATAACTTTCCACTTATAACCTTAATCCATAGATTTATTTGAGTATGCTTAATAAGCGGATTTTAATTTATATAATTAATCCAAATCTAAAGCCTTAAAATCTTCCATTTCTTCTTTAAACATTAAAAGCATTTTTTGTACGCATACTGAATGCATAAATTTTTTGCCGTATTCCGCATAAGCACAGCCTTGTTTAAATAGCTCATTAGGATTATCAAGCCAATAATCTATTTTTTTTGAAAGCTCAATATAATTCCCTGACGTAAAAAGACTTCTCTCATCAAGGGCAAATTGAGATGTTGCCGATTGCACTGAATTTGCAATAATCGGAACAAGTCCGCAAGAAAAAGCTTCAATACACGAAATAGCTTCTATTTCAACATCGGCTGTATGTACATATAAATCTGAATACGAAATTACATGTATCAATTCTTTTTGACTGTAAAAACCGAAAATAGGAGCATATTTTAAATTTTTACTTAGTTTTTTATATTTATTTTTTAAAGGCCCATTACCTGCAAAAATCAGTTGAATTTTATTCGTACATTTTGATTTATATACGGCGTTTATTAAAACATCTTGCCGTTTTTCCTTTGAAAGCCTTCCTATCATTAAAATAACTATCTTTTCTTTTAACTCATCAGGTTTTTTATTTTTAATATAAGTAAAATTATTGTCTACTCCGTTTGAAATGATATGTAGCTTTGCATCGTATTTATGTTGTTTAAGTTGATTTGCGATAAATTGGCTTGGGCAATGAATATGCCTAAAATATTTATAAAAATAATTTTTCATTACTGAATATAGTATTTCGTTAGGCCATTTTGCCCTGCCGCAGCCTATAGAATAAGTAATATTTTGAGGCTGTACATGAAAGGCTGCCGTATGAGGCTTTTTTAACTCTTTTGCAATTTTTACGCCTTCTATGGAAAGCCAAAAAGGCATAATAAAATGAACAAAGTCTGCCCAGTTTATTGCTCTATATAAAACATCTTTATCGGCAGCGGCAAATTGCATTCCTTGACTGCGTATAATGTTTTCGATTATGGGTGGAAAATTCAAGGATTTACGATAAATTTGTTATCCTGTTCCTTACCTGTACTTACAATTTCTTACATCACATCCGACTTTTTTTAATCCTTCAGCCAAACGTCTTGCTGTAATGGTGGTTCCGTTATTTTCGTTATCGTATTGGTCTAAAACAAGCAAAACCTTTAATTGTTGTTGTTGGGGGGGGGGGATAGTATTTATTTGTCATGTTTATGTCAATAACTCCTTTGCTATTTTATAAATGAGGATTATATATAAATATTAAAAAAAAGTCAAGAATGAAATTTTTAATTTATAATTACTTTAACGGTGTTTATATAAACCTGCTTGTCAACGGCGGGATAAAATGATAATATCTAAAGGATATATAAATACTGTAAAAAACGGAAGTTTTTCCGTTAACGGGCAGTTAAAAATTGGAGAAATAAATGGGTGCAAGATATAGAGATTATTCTTATACGGCAAAACTGGAACACCGCAGAAAGGTTTTATTTATATGTTTTATATTTATCTTTATTTTTTCGGTGTATACGGTAATAACATCTTTTTTAATCAGACCATATAGAATTCAATCGGATTCTATGAAACCTGAAATTGCTTTAAACGATATTGTTTTGACAACCCCTATTTATAATCCGTTTTCGACGGCGAAAAGAGGCAGTCTCGTTGTAATAACGCCTTCTTTTAACGATAAACGCTCATTTTTTCAAAAAACGGCGGACGGCATTATAAGTTTTTTTACCTTTCAACTGTTTAAACCCTTTGAAATGCGGCAAAGACAAGGTCAGTCAGCTTCAATCAGACGAATTATAGGAATGCCCGGAGATACAATTTATATGGAAAATTTCATTTTACATATAAAAACGGCGGAAGCGGAACATTTTTTAACCGAATTTGAATTAACCGAAACGGATTACAATTTGGAAATAAGCAAACTTCCTTTAAACTGGAATGCAGCTTTACCTTTTTCAGGCAGTTATCCTAAAATAACGTTAAAAGAAAACGAATATTTTGTTTTATGCGATAACAGACTTATTTCGGACGATTCCCGTATGTGGGGACCGCTTGACGGAAAATTGCGTATTTATGGAAGTCTTCTTTTAAAATATTGGCCCTTAAAAAAAATTAAGCTCTATAAAGGGCAATAAAGGTGAATAAAGAAGCCGGTTTATATATTCATATTCCGTTTTGCACGCAAAAATGTTCTTATTGTGATTTTTTTTCGGTAGGGGCGGGGCGGTTTAACGAAATTCTTATAGGTAAAAACGGAAGCGTTTTTGCAAAGCGTCTTATAAATGATTTGGATTTTGTAAAAGAAAAATACGGTATAAAAGAATTTAAAAGCGTTTATGTAGGGGGAGGAACACCATCTCTTCTTTCGCCTGAAGATTTTTATTTTATATTTTCAAACATTTTAAAGCGGCAAAAAGAACCTCCGTCGGAATTTACCGTAGAAATAAATCCCGAAGACCTTACAATGGAGCATTTAAAAGCAGCTTTTTTATCCGGGGTAAATAGAATTTCTTTAGGTATTCAAAGTTTTTCCGATGAAGTTTTACAAGGTGTAAAAAGGCGCGGCTCAAAAGAAACAACTCTTTTTGCCCTTGACTTAATTAAAAAATTTAATAAAACAAGCCTTTCTTGCGACTTAATTGCAGGGTTAAAAAACCAAACTTACGAAATTTTAAGTAACGATTTAAAAACTCTTTTAAAGTTTGCTCCAGAGCATATTTCTCTTTACTCGCTATGCACGGATAAAACTTTGCCGCTTGAAGAAGAGGATAATATTGCAAATTTATGGAAATACGGAAAAGAGTTTTTAGAAAACAATGCTTATATACGTTATGAAGTGTCTAATTTTTCATACAAAAATTCATATAAAAGTATACATAATGAGAAGTATTGGAAACTTCAAAACTATCTTGGAATAGGGCCCGGTGCATTCGGCTCCGTTTTTTTCGATTATTCACCTCAAAATCCGGCTTATGCAATAAGATTTTCGGCTTGTAAAAATATAAATAAATGGCTTTACGAAAAAGAGCGCAGTTCGGTTTACGACTATGAAAAAATTAACCGAACCGAGTGTATGGAAGAGTTTATTATGATGGGTTTACGCTTGATTGATGGTATTGAATTTAAGAATTTTTTTACCCGTTTCGGCCTTGATATAAGAGATGTAATAGGAAATACTATAGAAAAATGGAAGGCTTCAGACAATCTTGTTTTAACCGACAGCGGAATAAGGCTTACCGAAGAGGGGCTTAATTTTTTAAATAAATTTTTACTGGACGCTTTTGAGGAAATAAATAAACGGTTTTTGTAAAAGAATTAATGTTACAGCATTAATTGCTTTTTAACTTCAGCTTTTGATACTCCGAAAAGACGGGGGATTTGTTCTTTTTTATAATGAGAACCTGAAAGACTGTTGTACGCATCGGCTACTGCCTGTAAATCTTCATCGGAGCCCGTATAAACGGCATAAGAAGCTGCGGAGCGGAAAGCTCCTATTTTAATTAAATCGAAAATGGATTTTCCTTTATTTTTAGAAAAACGGGCTTTATCGATTATAGCGGAATTTCCGTCATAACCTATTGTGCTTATAAATTTATCAAGTTCCATATTACAAACTCCGAACCTCTATATACGGCACCTCTTTTATATTTAAAGAGGTGCTCTGCATCAGACTTCAACTTTTTCGAAAGCTTCTTTCCCTGCACCGCATAGAGGGCATACCCAATCGCTTGGAATGTCTTCAAAGGCTGTCCCTGCCGCAATTCCCGTATCGGCGTCCCCTGTTGCAGGGTCATAAACGTATCCGCATAAATCGCATACATACTTAATAGCCATATTATACTCCTAAAATGTTATTTTATGAATAATACATTATTTTCGATTATTCTGCAAGTAATCTGTTTAGGTTTTCAGCCAAATCCGTATTTTTTTTATTTGACGGGTCCAATGCAATTACTTGTCCCAAATAGTATTTTGCCTTGCGGTAATCTTTATTTTTAAAGTACCATTCATACATTGCAAAAAGAGAATCCTTGTTACGTGGATTCGCTAAAAGACTTGACCTAAGGGAGGATAAATAGGCTTCCGAGTTGTTTTCCGATAGCTTTGCATTGTAGTAATGTAAAATGGACTTTAATTCCGAATCGGCCGTTTGCAGTTTTTCTTTAATTATCTGTGAAACCGCTTGCATATTTTTTGAACGGTAAAGAGCTTCAATATACAAACCAACAAAACGGTTTGAAGGATTTTTTGAAGATGTATAAAGCTGTTTTGACAATGCAAGAGCTTTTTCGGTTTTTCCCGCACCCAAATATGCGGTTACTAAAAGCTCCTTGTTTACATTGCCTGAAACTTTACCGTTCAGTTTTTCACCTAGAAAAACGGCCTGTTCCCAATCGCCCAAGTTTATATTATTTTTAACCAAAAGATACATTGCCGCCGTATTTTCAGGGTCTTTTTGTAAAACTTTTTCTATAAAAAATCCCGCCTGACGGTTTTCTATTTTTTGAGAAGTTTCAAAACATATTTCCGCACAAGCTAAAAGAATATTAAAATCTTCAGGGTAAAGCCGATAAGCTTCGCTTAAAAATTCTATGGCGCTTATTGTATTTTTATTCCATTCTTTGACTATTCTTGCTCTAAAAAGAAGGTAGTCCTTTGATGTTCTGTTTTTAGTGGAGTATGCGTCAAGTAAAGAGTTTGCTTTAAGATATTCTTTTTGTTCAATTAAAATACGTATTCGTAAAAGAAGGGCGGAAATATTTTCGGGTTCTTTTTTTAAAACCGTAATAATATTTTCGCTTGCTTTAGTTAAATCCGAGGAAGCTATATAACCTCTGGCATATAACAGTTTTACGGCAACATTTTCTTCCAAATTTTTTGAAAGAAAATTTGCTATTTTTACGGCAACGGTTCCGTCTCCCGCTTCCGCAGCCAATTCTCCGTACTTTAAACCCGCAGGATAACAGGAATTATCGGCATTCCATGCGGTTTTATAAAAATTCATTGCCGCCGTATTATCGTTTTCCAGTTCGCTTAAAATACCTAAAAGATAAGGCGGCAATACGGATTCGGGGTACTTATTTTTTGCGGTTGTAAGTCTTTCAAGAATATCGGTTTTATAACTGTTTATTTCGGACTGAGAAGCCTTTTCGGAAACAAGAATAAGAGGCGGTATTATAAGAGAAAGAAAATCATCTTTTTTCATGGAATACGGATATACTCCGTTATTTACATTTTTCAGACCGTAAAGGTACGGTTCTTCATCATGCGAAAAAGACGGTTTTGTTTCTTCGGTTTTTAGAGGATAAACCAAATACATAAGAGCCGATATTACTTTCAGATAAAGCTGGTTTTCAGGTGTTAAACCCTTGCTGTCATTTTGAATAAATAGAAGTGCATTTTTTAGAGATTCGGGAGAAGCCTTTGTTATATTTGATGAAAGTTTTGCATCAAGTCTTTTTTCTGCAAGCTTATCTTTTGCCGGAATGGATAATATTGTACCTTCTCCTATGGGATATACCGCAAGGTTTGTTTTTTCGGAAGAGACGGAATTATCTTGCTTTTGTGAGCTTTGCACGGTTTTACACGAAAAAAACGGCATAAGCAAAACAAAAAGTGAAAAAATAAAAAAATATGTTTTAAAAAGCAATTTTTTCCGTTTATAATCATATATTCTATTATAATATATTTTTTTACTCTTGCCAAGAAGTTATATAGCAATAATAATTAAAGAATTTTGTTTTTAATCCTGTCTTATATCTACCAAATCGGTTCGGTTTATCATAGTGTCGGTAAATCTTCCCATATTCTTGTTTATAAAGATTGCCGCTTCCAAGATATTAAAAAAGAGAGGACAGCCGCTGCCTTCTCCCAAGCGCATTTTCATATTTAAACATGGAGAAAGGCCGAGTTTTTCGGCACATATTTTTGCACCCTGTTCTTGAGAGCTGTGTGAAGGAAATAAATAGTCTTTTATTTTATGGTTTAAACTGCAAGCGCATAAAGCCGCAAGACTTGAAATATAACCGTCCATAACGGCAGGAATACCTAAAGAGGCTAAGCCGATATAACAGCCGCACATTGCCGCAATATCAAAGCCTCCCACCTTTGAGATACAGTCTATTACATCTCCTTGAGAAGGTTGATTAACCTGTAAGGCTTTTTTTACGGTTTTTAATTTAAGCTCATACATAGCTTCCGTAGTGGACGCTCCGCGACCTACGGTTTTTTCAGGCGGTATACCGTAAAGAGCCGAAAGGACTGCTGCCGTTGTCGTTGTGTTGCAAATTCCCAATTCGCCTATACCTGCAATATCGTAACCTTCTTTTGCAATTCTTTCGGCGGCCCTAATACCTGTTTCTATGGTATGTATACATTCTTCCGCAGTCATTGCAGGTCCTGCCGCAATATTGCCGGTTCCTTCCCTCAGTTTTTCCGTTATTATATCCGTCCTTTTACTTGTTTTAATCATTCCCACATCGTATACTAAAATATCGCTTTTGGCCCATTTTGAAACGGCTCCCAGTCCCGTTTGTCCGGTATGCATAATTTCCGAAAGAAAAAATGTCGTAATTTGAGGTTGAGAGGTTATTTTCTCAGCATAAACTCCGTTATCGGCACAAAATACTATCGTAACTTTTTTGTCAATGTGCAAATCCAAGGTTTTTTGAATTTTTGCAAGCCTTACGGTTATTTCTTCAAGTTCGCCTAAAGAGCCCGGAGGATGTGCAAGACTGTCCCAAAACAGCTTCGCTTTTTTTTCATAAGACCGTTCAACCGAGGTAATTGAAGCTAAAGTTTTTTGAAGCAACATTTTATTTACCGTCCTCAATTTCCAAAAACATTTTATCGCCTAAAACGGTTTTTATTGAAAAAGCGCTCAGAGCGCCTAAGAAAAGGCCTAAAAATACGCCCAAAATTAAAGAGCCTTCCGTTTAAAAACAGCACGTAAAATAATTGCACAGCATAAGGAAAAAATAAGCGGTATAAAAACAGAGCAAAATGCTTGAAGACCGGTCTTTTTTTTATCCGCTTTTACGGTTACGGTATCGCCTAAGCGAAAATTCTTTCCCGTTTTGTTTAAAACCGTTATTCTATCACCTGAAACGGCAAAAAGACCGGTTCGTTTTTTTTCTTCGCCGCCGTTACAGGAAAAACTGCAACCCTTGCAGCCGCAGCCGCAAAGTCCCGAATTTTCTCCGTTTGCGGAATAGGGGGCTGAAATTGAACATAAATTTTCCGTTTCGGAATTATCCAAAATTATTTCAAGTTTATTTTTACCGGCAAGCACCGAAATGACTTTTCCTTTTTTCAGCAAGCTGCACACTCCTCGAATATACGGTTAATTTTTGAAGCCCTGCCCGTTTTGTCAAGCTCCAAGTAAACGCCTTGGATAACAGGTCTTTCCCAAGTATCTTTTCCGAAATCGGGAAGACAGGTTTTATATTCTCTGATTCTGTCTTCGGCAGCATATCCGCCTACGGAATTAAGGCTGCCTGTTCTTCCCGTGTCTGTAATATAAGCGGTACCGTTTTGAAGAATTTTTTCATCGGCGGTTTGAACCTTGCTTCCGGAACCGATTACGGCGGAAACTTTTCCGTCCAGCATAAACCCGAAAGCCTGTTTTTCGGCGGTTGCAAATGAAGAAAAATCTATAAAAATAAACCCCGTTTCGTTTTTTAATTTTTCTATAAGTTTTTCCGTTTCAATGTACGGGTTTTCGCTCATTATTTTATGATGGCCTATTCTTCCTAAAACGGAAACTACAGCGAGTTTTTCTTTTTTTTCGTTGTAAAAAAATTTAAAACCGCGTCCGGGTGAAACGGAGGGCAGATTTGCAGGGCGCAAAACATAAGAAATATTTTCGATGGAGTCCACCAAATCTTTTTTTTGAAAAGCGGAATCGCTTACCGTTATGCAGTCAATTCCGAGTTTTTTTAAATAACCCGCATGCTGCTTGCCCAGACCGCTTGAACCCGTTGCCGAGTTTGCATTTGCAATAGTAAAATCGGGTTTAAATTTTTCCTTTAAGGTTTTCAGCATTGTTTTTACTACCCAAACTCCGGCCTTTCCCGTAATTTCCGCAACATATAATATATTCATTTTATTCTTTATAATTGATATCCTTTAAAATTATATTGCACTTTTCGGCGAGGTCCTTTTTGCCCAATTCCATATAAGTATCGCGTAAATTAAAAACCGCATCTCCGAATTCGGGCTCCAAGGTAACCGCCGTTTCAAAAGCTTTTCTGGCGTCTATATAGTTTTCTTCATTAAACAATAAGGTTCCGTAATTATTCCAAATTCTTCCGTTGGAAGGTTCAAGTTTAATAGCGCTTTCAAAAGCTTTTTCGGCATATTCCATATCTCCCGCTTTATAAAATAAAAGACCGAGAGAATCCCATGCGTCCGCTTGATAAGGGTCGTACTTTAACGATTGAAGCAGGGCCTTTTTTGAATCGGTTTGCATATCCGCCGCATAGTATGTAAGACCTAAGTTAAGCCACAAAAGGCTGTTTTTAGGGTCAAGCGATAAACCCTTTTTCAGACAGGCAATAGCCTCATTGTGAAAGCCTTGCATAGACATACTTACACCCGCATCATTAAAAAATTGAGGAGATTCTTTCATTTTACACCCCGCAAATTGAGCTGAATAATTCGGCGGTTAAATCCGACGCCTTATTCTTGCCGTAATTTTTTTGAAGCTTAATTAATGAAGCCCACACAATATCCTCGGCATATTTTTCAGCTTGTTTTGCAGCTCCCGATTCTATTATAAGTGAAATACATTCTTCCACTGCAGGACTGTTAATACCTTCCTCCGCAGCTCGGGTAAACAAACCGCATATCTTTTCTTTTAAAGAAGGCTTTTTTTCTATGCAAAGTATTACCGGTAAACTCTTTTTTCCTTCGACAATATCGTCTCCGCGGTTTTTGCCCTTATTTCCCTTCGTTATGTTTTTTACATCGTCTAAAATCTGAAAGGCAAGACCCGTTTCAAGGGCATCAAGTCCGAAACTTGCAATTTCTTTTTCGGATTTACGAGCTGCGGCAAACCCGAGTTCGGCAGCGAATTTTGCTAAGGAACCTGTTTTTAAGCCTATCATTGTAAGATATTCTTCCCGTGAAGGAATATAGTCGGTTTTGGAATGCCAAGCTATGTCCATTGCCTGTCCTAAATGGAGTCTGCGTAAATTAAGCGAGTAAAGTTTGTATAAAAGGTTTTTAAGTTCCGCATTTCCTTCATAAGAATCGATACAATTTGAAGCGTGAAAATAAAGCCAGCTTCCGGCATTCAATGCCGTATCCAAGCCGTATTTTATATGAATTGCGACACCGCCCCTGCGTTCCTCCGAGTTATCTTCAATATCATCATGAATTAAACTTGCCGTATGGCAAAACTCTACAAGCGGTGTAAGAGGGTAGATATCGGAAGTATTCCCTCCCGCAAGTTCGCAAGATAAAACCGCCAAAAGAGGACGCCATCTTTTTCCGCCCCGCTGCATAAGGTCTTTACATGGCGTTATAAGTTTAAAAATGTTTCCGCTCATATTTTCGGGCAATTGTCCGAAAAAGGCGTTTTCAGCGTTTTTATCTATGTTTTCGGGTAAGCCGGAATAAAGAACTTTTTCTATTTCGGCAAGCCTTGCTTCCAATTCATCATTCATACACTTTAAATATACCACAAAATACGATAAATTCCAAGTATCTTTATTATTTTGCTTTATAATATTCTTTTGTCAAAGACTCTTGACATTTTTTTATATTAAATGTATTTTTATCTTAATATATTAACAAGGGGCTTATCTTAGTTTATAATTTTATCTATACCCATTAAAACAATTGATGGACTTGTTGCAAATATAATATGTTATTTTTCTTTTATAAAAATAACATTTCTCAGAGATATTCAATTGTAAATAGGTAAGACTGTCGAAGTAGTAGATATTTATGAAAAAAAACGTTTTTTTTGTTAAAGACACTTGACAGCTGTTTTTATTTTGGTATACAACGTAAACATTCATTGAATTAGTAGGTGTAAATTGTTAAGAAGGGAAGTAGTATTAAACATGTAATCAAGAGTATACTTCATGCATTAATTGAAATGCCGTAGTAGATAAATATAATAGGAGGTTTGACGAAATGAAATTGCTTCCATTGATACAATTTCAAGCGTGTATAAAATATAATTTCAAATTCTTTTTGCGTCAAAAAACAACAAATAAAAAAACATCGCTTCTTTTTAGGGTTGCGTTGCTTATTTTATTAAATATAGCGGCGTGGATTATAATGTGTTTTTCATTAAAACATGATTGTACTCATTTTTCATTTTTTCAAAAAGTAATTTTCTTGCATTTTTTATCGCTTATTTGGTTTATTACATCAACTTTCCCTATAAACATTTTTATTGTAGATAATCAACAACATAAACGTTTTTTTATAATTAGACCCATACATAATATAACAAGAAGTCTTTCATATTTTTGTTTAAGTTTTTTAATTTACAGTATACCGTTATCTATTTTTTCATTTACCGTTGCAATTTTTTTTGCAATACAAAATAATTTTTTAATTGGAATTATTACTTTTTTCTCGTTAATTATAACCGGTATAAATTCCGTTATAATCTCAGGTTTATTATTTCTGTTTTTTAAATTTTTACTTCCTCAAAATATATTTTTTACAATAGTTATTATAAGCGAATCCATCGGGCTTTTTGCTATAAGGTTTTTAAGAACATTCGGAATAAAAACACCGTATATATTTAATGAAAAATTTCTTTTTGTACAGGGAGTAAATCATATATGGGGATTTTATAAAAACGACAATGCAAATTTTCAGTCGGAAAAATTAGCATGGATTTCGGGCATTATTATATTGGGTCTTTTATATTCTTTTATTTTAAATGCTTATTTAATTAAAAAGCCTGTTCAAAATATGCTAAAAAATTCATACGGTAAAAAATTTTTATCATTAAAAATAAATAAAATTTCCGAATCATCATTAATTAGGACATTATATAAAAAAATAACAAAATATGATACTTTGTATAAAAAATATTTTTATTACCAAGTATCGAAAATATTTTCTCTACCTATTTTAATTCTATTCATCTCTTTACGAAAAGGTACACATGGAGCACTTAATATCGAAGACCACTTATTAATGTTGCTTTTCTTCACATTAAGTTTATCCGATTTGATTGTTCCCGGCTACTTCTCGATAAATCCAAAGGCTATGTGGCATTTAAAGATATTCTGCTCTAATAATAATTATGTTAAATTAAAAAAAATATATTACGGCTTTATGCTAAAAAGGCTGTTATTAACTTTGTGCTGCTTTTTATGTATTATATGTTTGCTGTCATCTAACTATTCCTATATATATATATATGAGCTTTGTAATTATAACATATTTTTTTATTACATATTTCACAATGGTAAAACTTTATTCAAATATGCTGCCTTTTTCTTACGGTGAAAATGATAGCGACGTTTACGGCAGTTTAATATCATTAAGCTCTTGGATTTTTATTCCGCTCATTTATATAGGTTTTAAAAAAACTTTTCAAAATTATTTAGGTATGATAATTTTTTCAATTGCGTTAATTTTATTTGCGGTGTTTCAATACCGCAGAGCTTATTGCAAATTAAAAAATACAAATAGTAAAGGAGATACTGACAATAAATGAATACGATTGAAGTAAATGATTTTAGCGTAAATTACGGAGAATTTAAAGCTGTAGACAACATTTCGTTTTCCGCAGAAGAGGGAAAAATAATCGGGTTTGTCGGACCGAACGGCTCCGGAAAATCAAGTACTATTACCAATATTATCGGTTTGCAAAACAATTATAAGGGTACAATTAAAATTTACGGCTCCGATATTAAAAACGGAAACGAATATAAAAAAAGAATCGGCTATGTTCCCGAAGCGGGTGAATTATACGAAGTACTTACCGGAAGCGAGTATATAGACTTTGTCGGTAAACTTTACGGTGTAAACGGTGAAGTTATAAAAAAGAGAGCATTACAGTTGGCGGAAAGTTTTAATATTGCAGAAAAATTAAATATAAGAATTTCGCAATACTCAAAAGGTATGCGGCAAAAGGTTCTGATAATTTCAGCTCTTATTCATAACCCCGATATTCTTTTACTTGATGAGCCTTTAGACGGATTAGATGCACAAAGTATTGCCGTATTTAAAAACTTACTGGTCGAGTTGGCAAAAAAAGGGAAGACAATTTTTTATTCTTCACATATAATGGAAATAGTAGAAGAGATGTCCGAGGACATAATTGTCATAAATAAGGGCAAGATTATAGCAAAAGGAATGTTGGAACAAATTAAAAGCGAACTGAATAAAGAAGGTGTAAATCTTGCACAATTATTTCAAGAACTTACAGGAACGCTTAACCCGAAAGAAGAAGCTGAAAAGATATTAAAAATAATGTCGGAGGAAATTTAGGCTTTTTTATGTTATAAAAACTCAAGCCCTCTTGACAAGAAAATTTATTGGGTCATAATAAGGCTTAGCATCGAAAAACAAGGAGATATTCAATGCAAGCTGTTTTTGAAACGGGTTTTGATATTATTTACTTATCCGCAGTTATTTTTCTCGGTATAAAAATGATAATGGAAAGTAAGGGGAAAAGGCAATATCTGTTATACGGTATTATGGCTTTAATTTTAGGTTTCGGAGATTCATTTCATTTAGTACCCCGGGCGGTTGCCTTATGCACAACGGGCTTAGAGAATTATACCGCAGCACCCGGAATCGGTAAACTAATTACTTCCGTTACGATGACGCTCTTTTATGTGCTGCTTTATTATGTGTGGCGGGAACGCTATCGAATTACCGGAAGAAAAAAGCTTACACAGGCGGTATGGGCTCTTGCACTTTCCCGTATTATCCTTTGTCGTATGCCGCAAAATAAATGGTTAAGTGCAACGCCTCCATTATCCTGGGGAATTTATCGAAACATTCCGTTTGCACTTTTAGGACTTTTAATTATAGTGATTTTTTATCAAAGTGCAAAAGAAAAAAACGATTACAGTTTCCGTTTCTTATGGCTTACTATTGTTTTGAGTTTCGGTTTTTATATTCCGGTAGTTTTATTTGCAGATACCGTACCGATTATCGGAGTTCTTATGGTTCCGAAAACTTGCGCATATATTTGGACCGTACTTATAGGATATAATTCTATGAAAGGAGATATTAAAAGATGAAAAAATATATAAATTATTCTTTTATTTATGCGATTGCTGCAATGGCAAGCGGTGTGTTTTATCGTGAATTCACTAAACTGAACGGGTTTTCCGGTGTAACGACGCTCGGTAAAGTACACACTCATTTATTTTTACTTGGAATGATTGTATTTATGATTGTTGCACTGTTTGCAAAAAACAGTACTCTTGATACTCAAAAATCATTCCGTTTTTTTCTATATACGTACAATATCGGAGTTCCTCTGACTTCAGTTATGATGATTGTTCGCGGAGTATTGCAGGTGTTGGACATTCCGCTTTCATCCGGAATAGATGCGGCTGTTTCCGGTATTGCAGGGATAGGACACATCTTAACAGGTACGGGAATAATTCTTTTGTTGACGGCACTTAAAAACAGTAAAGATTTAACCGGTTCCGATAAGAATTCGTTATAATTTTAAATTAAAATCAGAATTTTATTTTTTATATAAAAACAGTTTTATGTTTTTTCGGAACTTCTAACACAAAACCGTTTTTATATCTTATTACTTTTCTGCTATTTTACTTCAAGGTAGTCTATTGCAACACCGGAAATAATTACATAATCCATTGTTGCACTGCCGAATAAACCTTTTTTGTATTTTGCGTCCATAACTATATTAACAACATCATCGGCTTTCGGATATTTTTCTTTTGCAATTTCAAGCAATTTTGTATATCCGGCTCCGGTACCTGACAGCTTTCCGGCATAATCTACTCTGCCTAATACTACATATTTACTTCCATCGGCAGGAAATTGTGCCGTTGTTTCTACAGGCCGCATAGTTGAACAACCCGATACCAGTATAACACTTATCAGTAAAATAAGCATTCCAATCATTGAAACCGATTTTTTTTGTTTCATTGTGTCTAACTCCTTCTTGCAAATTTTTATATTATTTGCAAATTAAAATTTACTTTCGGAATCGAAATTTAGTTTGAGCGGTTCCGCTCCTGCAAAGGTTAAGCAGGTCATTCAATATATTTTCGATTCTCTTCTATTTTACCCCCCCCCCCCCCCCAATTTTGTCAACCCCCTTGACACTATTTTTTAGAAAATTTATAAAGAAATTCGATTTTAAAAACCTGAAATTATATTTCGATTTAATAAATAAGGAGCGGTAAGTATGAAAAGAGGCTTTTTGTATTTTTTATTTAAGCCTTTCCGTATAAGTTTAAAATATTTTTTTCTAAAGATTTCGTCATTAGTATTTGAAGGTTTTTATCCGTTGCTGGAAGTTTTTGCATTTACTTTTTTAATTGATGAATGTATGTCTTTTTAACTTAGGAGAAAGACAAATGAAACCGCAGTTAAAAATTTTATTAAAAAAAGAATTATATGAATTTAGGTATAACTATAAAGCGTGGGCCGTGGCTGTTATATGTACGGCAGGTCTTTATGTCCCATGGATGAAAGATAGAGGACTTCAGGTTTTTACGCTTCTTTTTTTATATTATTAGCCGTAGGGCAATATATTTATAATTCATATTCGGACGAAATAAATTCTTCCGGCTCTATTTTTATCCATAATTTAAATTTCAGCTTTTTACAAGTCTTTTTTATTAAAATATTTTTTTCATTTGTAATTGCAGCGTTAATGCTTATTGCCGATATTCCTAATATAAGCAAAGAAATAAAAATAATAGATTTTTTATGGCTTTCTCCTCTCATAATTGCAGGGGCGAGCATTATGCAATTATCCGGTATTTCATCGAAAGGCTCCGAAGATACGTCTTCTGTAATTATGTTTATCGTATCATTTATAATGCTGACATGTGTAATGTTAATTCAAGTTATGATTTTAAGAATTTTAACCTGTATGTTTTTAGCCGTATTATCGGTATATGCCGCCTATAAGGTTTCTTATTCGCTAAAATACCGTACACAATTATAAGGAATTTTTTTTTTAATTTTATTAAAAATATGTTTTCGATTCCTGTTATAAAGGTGATTACACTCGGTATTTTAGAGGGTAATCGCCGAATAAATTCCTTATCTGTAAGCCTCATAATTTTATTCATTTTATCGGCAATAAGTAATTTCCTTGCTTTAAAACATTCTAACACAGCAGGATACCGCTCCGAAATTTCCAAGTTGTTTTAAAAAATACTTAAATTTCTTTTAAAAATACGGGGAGCGGTTTTAAAAAGAAGTCAATCGGTTAAACTCTTAAATTTCCTGCAAAAAGAGTTAAATCCAATTCCTGAAAATCTTTTAATACATCATCGGGGTAGGGCGGGATTTTTCCCCGTTTTACCCGCTCCATTGCCGACTCCCAAAGGATAAGAGAATTTGAATCTAGAGAGCCCGTTTCTTCCAATGCCATACTGCGGTAAGGATGTTTATGCAGCGGAATATTTCCGGCCATTGCATGATTTAAGAGTTTCCAATTTTTATGAATCAGGTCCCTAACTTGCGTAAAAACTTCTTCGCGCGAAGATACGAATTGAAGAGTGAATTTATTCTTAAACCCGGCATCTTCTTCATAAAATATTTTTACACGCGGGTTATTTGTTATAATTATTCTTTTAGGCAGTGTTTTCATTGTCGTAAAATTAAAAAGGTAAAAAGATAGGGCAGTTTTATAAACTGCCCTTATCAGCTAAAACCTTAAGGGGTTAGTTCTTATATTTACTTGCATCAAAAGGAAGACCGTTATTGTAGTCTTTTAAAAGTTTTGCAACCGTTCCGCTCAGGATAAGCAATGCTATAAGGTTAGGAATAACCATTATTCCGTTAAAAAGGTCGGATAACTCCCAAACCAAATCAATTTTCAATAAACTTCCCAAAAATACAAAGGCTACTACTAATAATTGATAGGGGATTAAACCCTTTGTTCCGAACAGATATCGGATATTTGTTTCACCGAAATAATACCAACCGATAATAGTTGAAAAAGCGAAGAAAAGAAGACAAACGGCGATAAAAATAGTACCGATGGAACTTCCGGGTAAGTGCTGGGCAAAGGCGGTTTGAACCAGTTTAATACCCTTCATTGTAGCTTCTCCGTTTTCAAACTTAATAATTCCCGCACTTAAAACCGTAAATACTGTAATGTTAAGAACTATAAAAGTGTCGATAAATACGGCAACAATACCCAAAACACCTTGCTCTACAGGGTGATTTACTTTTGCAACCGCGTGAGCATGCGGAGTGGAACCCATACCGGCCTCATTGGAAAATAAACCGCGTGCAATTCCGTAGCGTGCAGCCCTTCCTATTCCGAAACCTAAAGCGCCTCCCCAAACGGCTTTGGGATTAAAGGCTCCTTTAAAAATATCGGCAAACATAGCGGGAATATTTTTTGCATTTAATATTATAACCACAAGACCTACTATAACATATACTATAGCCATAATAGGAACTACTTTTTCCGTAACTGAAGCAATGCGTTTAACTCCGCCTAAGAAAATAATACCTGCAAGTACTGCAAGAACAATACCGGTTATCCATGTAGGAATATTAAAGGCATTATTAAAAGCATCTGAAATCGAGTTTGCTTGAACCATATTACCCATAAAGCCTAGAGCAAGAATAATTGCTATTGCAAAAAAGCCTGCAAGGAATTTGGCAAATCCGCTATTTCCCAAACCTTGAGAAATATAATATGCAGGGCCTCCTACGGTTTGACCTGAGTCGTCTTGAGTTTTATATACTTGAGCTATACAAGCTTCCGCGAAGTTTGTTGCCATTCCTGCAAAGGCGGCAATCCACATCCAAAATATTGCACCGGGACCGCCCATAATTAAAGCCGTCATAGCTCCTACAAGGTTTCCCGTTCCTACTTGGGCAGCAATTGCGGTTGCAACCGCTTGGAAAGAACTCATTCCGTGCTTTCCCGCCTGTTCACCTTTTAAAGAAAAGTTACCGAAAAGCCTTTTCCAGCCCATACCGAATTTGGTAATTTGAACACCGGCCAGTCTGATTGTAAAAAATAAACCGGTTCCGCACAAAAGCGGAATTAAAAAATAGACACCCCATACAATTCCGTTTAAACCGGCAACGAAATTTGTAAGACTTTGTAAAAATTGTTCCATAAAAAGATTTCTCCTTTTTCCACAAAATTTCGCGGAAATAATAATTTGTATAAAGTATTATATAATTAAACGGTAAAAGATGTCAATATGTAAGTTATGTTAATAATAAAGCTTTCGGTTCATAATTTCGTTTTAAATAAATTCGGTTAAAAAAAATTGAAAAACCTATTGACTTTTTTTTTAAATTATAATATTATCACTTTATCGGGCGCTTAGCTCAGCTGGTACGAGCGTCTGGTTTACACCCAGAATGTCGGCGGTTCGATCCCGTCAGCGCCCATCTTTAAATCCTTGCTATATATAGACTTATCGAATTTGCGACTTTCACCTGATTTTAAAAAGTCAAGTAAGTAGGGAGTTTATGTATGGAATATCATGTCTTTAAAAAACCGAGAATAAAAAACGGAAAAAATCAAAACAATATAAACTTATATCAAACAGTTTTAAAAATTCCTCAAGCGGGAATTTCTACGTCGGTGATTTTTATCTTTTATGTCCTCGGTAATTAACTTATGTAAAAAATATTTTTAAACTTTGTTATTGATATTATACAAGCGTCTTTACATAAAACCTTAATAATGTTAAAATCGGAAAAGGAGAAAACTATGAATTATCTTGAACGGTTTAAGCGTTATATAGCGATGGATACAAAATCAAATGAAGAAAGTCTTAGTTGTCCTAGCACTCCGGGACAATTGGAACTTGGGAAACTTCTTGTAAAAGAACTTACGGAAATGGGTTTAAAAGCGGAACAGGATTCCGACGGCTACGTTTATTCATGTTTACCCGCCAATACCGATAAAAAGGTTCCTGCGATAGGTTTTATTGCACACATGGATACGGCTCCGGATTTGGACGGAAAATGCGTTAATCCTAAGGTTTTTGTTTATTCCGGAGGAGATATTAAACTGAACGACGAGTACACGATGACGGTAAAGGATTTTCCGTTTTTAAAAGATGTGGAAGGTATGGAGCTTATTACTACAGACGGAACTACTCTTTTAGGTGCGGACGATAAATCCGGTATTACAATAATAATGTGTGCAATAGAACATCTTATCTCTCATCCTGAAATTAAACACGGAGATATAAAAATAGGTTTTACACCCGATGAAGAAATAGGGCGAGGCGCCGATAAATTCGACGTAAAAAAATTCGGAGCCGATTTTGCGTATACTGTTGACGGAGGCCCTTTGGGTGAACTGGAATACGAAAATTTTAACGCTGCCGGCGTAAAAATAGAAATCCGCGGAAAAAATGTACACCCCGGTTCTGCAAAAAACGTTATGGTAAACGCTCTGTCCGCCGCACGGGAACTTGAAAATATGCTTCCTGAAAACGAAAAACCGGAATATACTTCAGGTTATGAGGGTTTTATCCATCTTCATTCAATTGAAGGCACGGTAGATTTTACAAAAATGTCGTATATTATCCGCGACCATTCAATGGAAAAATTTATACATAAAAAAGAACTTATGCAGGCCGCCGTCGATTTTTTAAATAAAAAATACGGAAACATTATCAAAATGGAAATAAAAGATTCATACTATAATATGAAAGAAAAAATAGAACCCCGTATGGAAATAATCGAACTTGCAAAAAAATCTATGGAAGAGTTAGGTATTACGCCTATAATTAAACCCATACGCGGAGGAACGGACGGTGCAAGGCTTTCATTTATGGGGCTTCCCTGTCCCAATATTTTTGCGGGCGGTTACAATTTTCACGGCAGATTTGAATTTATTCCTACAAAATTTATCGAAAAAGGAATAGAGCTTGTAGTAAAAATCGCTGAAAATAACGCAAAGTAAACTTTATGCATAATACTGAAAATTTTCCACGCTTTAAAATTACCGCAAAGGGTTCAAAATTTTTACGAAGCGGACATACATGGGTTTATGAAGATGAAATTACGGAAGCAGAAGAAGCTGCAAACGGAAGCCTTGTAAATATTTTTAGCGATAAAGATAAGTATTTGGGTACTGGATTTTACAGTAAAAACAGTAAAATCAGAGTTAGAATAATTTCCGATAATAAAAACGATAAATTCGACGACGCTTTTTGGAAGCGCCGTTTTGAATATGCTTGGCAATATCGAAAAGACGTAATGCGGAAAGAAGATTTAAACTCATGCCGAATTATTTTCGGTGAAACGGACGGTTTTCCGGGTCTTACCGTTGATAAATTTGCCGATATCCTCGTTATTCAGGTTTTGTCTTTCGGCTTAAACGCAATAAAGGAAACCTTAATTTCAATTTTAGTTGAAGTTTTAAAAGAAGACGGACAAAATATTGCAGGAGTTTTTGAGCGGAACGATTCCGAATTAAGGGTGCTTGAGGGCTTGGAAGAAGGGAAGGGCTGGCTTTTTAAATATACAGAGCTTCCGTCTTCTTTCAGCGAAGTTATAATTTGCGAAAACGGAATAAAATATTCTGTAGATTTTATAAACGGACAAAAGACCGGTTTCTTTTTAGACCAAAAGTATAACAGACTCGCCGTTTCCTCTCTTGCACGCGGTAAGCGTGTTTTAGAATGTTTTACTCATACGGGCTCCTTTGCATTGAATGCCATTGCAGGCGGGGCCGAAGCCGTTACGGCAATAGATATAAGCGCGTCCGCTTTGGAAACCGCAAAGAAAAATGCAGCACTTAATTCCGTTTTAAATGCGGAAGAAAAAATTATATTCGTTAAAGCCGATGTGTTTAATCTTTTAACCGCCTTGGTTGAAAATAAGACGGGAACCGATTGGGATACCGTCCGTAAAAACGGTCCTTACGATATGATTATTTTAGACCCTCCGGCTTTTGCCAAACACCGCAATGTACGGGATAGAGGATTAAAAGGTTACGGGGAAATAAATAAAAAGGCTATGCAGCTTTTACCGCGAGGCGGATATTTAGCTACGGCAAGCTGCAGCCGTTTTATAAGCGAAGATGATTTTACTTCAATGCTTTTTGAAACTGCAAAAACCGTAAACAGACGGCTGCGCATTATCGAAAAACGCGGACAATCCGCAGATCATCCCGTTTTAATGGGACAGACTGAAACAGAATATTTGAAATTCTTTTTACTTCAAGTAGTTTAAGATACGGAAAAAAAGGAAGGGTTGCAAGGAAACTCATAAAAAAAGAAGCCCTTAAAGGCTTCTTTTTCCTAAATCTTAATAGCTTTTTGAGTCTCTTGAACGCCTTGTTTTTTTCATCAGCTTTCGGCGGAGAGCCTTGTTTTTTCTGTTTAAGATTGTAGAAGGTTTTTCATAATACTCGCGTTTTTTCCATTCGCGGATAATACCTTCTTTTTCCACTTGACGCTTAAAACGCTTTAACGCTTTTTCAAGGTGCTCGGAATCATCAATTGAAACAAATGCCATTTTTTTTACTCACCCCCTCCGGCTTTAAGATTAAAGAAACAGTATATAAAAAATTAAAGATACTGTCAAGAGGTTTAAAAAGAAAATATCAAGCCGCTATGGAAATATTCAATATCTTCCGCCATTGCAAAAAGTCTTAACCACCTCTTTTTTTTTTATTTTTTTTTGTTAAAGTACAAATTATGGAAAATAAAAAGCGTATTAAAGAACTTGAAAAACTTATAAAAAAACATCAAGATCTTTATTATAATTCGGAGCCCGAAATTTCAGATGCCGAATTTGATGAGTTATGGGACGAATTAAAAATCCTTGACCCTAAAAATAAAATATTTACTGTAGTCCCTAAAGAATCTGCGGACGGCTTTCCAAAAGCCGAACATATAGTACCTATGGGAAGTCAGGAAAAAGCCGCTAATCCTGAAGCCTTTTCCGCATGGGCTTTAAAAATGCCTTTTAACGAGTTTATAGTTCAATATAAACTTGACGGGGCAAGCATTGAGCTTCAATACGAAAAAGGAAAATTTGTAAGAGCTGTTACGCGCGGGGACGGTAAAATCGGAGATGATATAACGGAAAATGCCCATAAAATGAAAGGCGTTGTAAAAATTCTTTCAGGGCTATCTTCTCCTTCAGGGGAAAATCCTTTTACGGGGGGAATACGCGGAGAGGTTATTATGACCCGTTCGGCTCATAAAAGTTTTTTTTCGGACAAGGCTAATTGCCGCAATGCTGCAAACGGTTTAATGAAAAAAAAGAACGGGGAGGGTAACGAACATTTAACGGTAATTTGTTACGACGCCGTACAAGGTACGCAAGGCAAACCTTTTTCAGGTTATGCACCTTTTAAAACGGAAACCGAAAAACTTGCTTGGCTTAAAGATTCCGGATTTTTAACCGTTGAGCTTAAACTTTGTAAAAGCATAGATGAGGTAATTAAGTACCGTGCCGAAGTTATGGAAAAAAGGCCTTTACTTGATTTTGATATAGACGGTCTTGTTGTAAAAAACGATGAAATCGATTCTTCCGATGTGAGCCGAGCAAGACCTGAAAAACAAATAGCCTTTAAATTCAGCTTGGAAGAAGCCGTTACCGTTTTACGCGGAATTGAGTGGAGCGAATCGGGTGCAACTTATACGCCGATAGCCCTTATTGAGCCGATACGCCTTGCAGGTACGACTGTAAAAAGAGCGAGCCTTGCCAATCCGAACATAATAGAAGCCTTAAATCTTAAAATAGGAAGCCGTGTAGCCGTAACAAAACGGGGTGAAATTATTCCTAAAATTGAAGCTCTTATAGAAAACCCTTCAGGAGTAAAACCTATAGAATATCCCGATAAATGTTCCGCTTGCGGAAGCAGCTTGGTAAATGAAGGAACGCGTCTTTATTGCCCTAATATTTCGTGTAAAAAACTTATTCTACATAGAATTGAAAAATGGATAAGCGTTTTGGATATACGTGATTTCGGTATTACTTTAATACGCCGCTTATTCGATATGGAAAGAATCAATTCCATTTATGATTTATACACCCTTACCGTAGAAGAGCTTTCCGCAATCGACAGAATGGGAAAGGTTTCGGCTGCAAAAGTTTATACTGCTCTTCATTCAAAAAAAGAAATAAGCCTTAAACAATTCATTGCGGGTTTTGATATTGAAGGAATAGGCGAAGTAATGGTAGAAAAACTTGAAGAAGCCGGTTTTGATACGCCTGAAAAATTATTTAAAGCAAATGAAAACGATTTTGCAAAGGTTTATCAATTCGGCGAAGTGTTATCAAATATACTTGTTACAAGTTTAAAACTGTTAAAAGAAGAAATGCAAACTCTTATCGATTCCGGAAATATAAAAATTAAAGAGCCTCTTTCGGAAAAAGACGGGGCCGTATTAAAAGGCTTCAGTTTTTGTTTTACGGGAGAGTTAAATTCGATGAAGCGGGCGGAAGCTGAAATTAAAGTAAAAGAAAGAGGCGGCTCGGTTAAATCGTCCGTTATAAAGGGGTTAAGCTATCTTGTTACAAACACGCCAGATTCAGGTTCTTCCAAGAATAAAAAAGCACAAGAGCTCGGAACCGCAATTATTACCGAAAAGGAATTTTTAAAAATGCTGGAGGTTTAAATTTTAAGCTAAATGAAAATTATAAAAAATAGGAAATGTTTTTTTAGTATATTTTCTTTTGTTTCTTTATTATTTCTTTTTATATTTATAATCGTAAATTTTTATTCTTTAAAGATAGAGTATGCGGAAAAAAAACTTTTAAACGGTAATTTTGAAATCTACAATACGGGCTGTATCGTAAAGGCATTGGGACAAAACACCGAAAATGTCAGCGCAGCCGTTTCATTTTATCTTCCCGACGGAAAGCCTTTAGGAACTTATGAGCGCTCATGGCACGGTTGGGAATTAAAACTTGAATGCATAGTTCTTCAATTGAAAAAAGGAGCCCTTGTGTTTCCGTATAGAATTTTTTCAGATGAATCCAAATACGGAACCGGAATAAAACTTTTTTCTTATTATTTAAAAAACGGATATCCTGCAATTTACGATTATTCTTTTTTTTCCGATGAAGAAAAAGATGCCGTAAAAACACTTTTCAGTTTTGCAGCTTTTTCTCCCAATCTTTTTTTGACGTTTTCTTCAGCTAAAAAGCAAACGGTAAGTTTGCGCCGTTTTAATCCCGATACGGAATATATTTTAACGGTTTCTTCTTCAGGCAGCCTCTTATTAAAAACAAATTAAAATCGGCTTTTCGCTTTTTTCGTATTTTCAAAACCTACGGCTTAGAGGGCGGTGTTTCAGGTTGAGGGCTTTCTTTTTCGGATTGTTTTTTTCCGCTTTTTTCCTTAGAGGTATCTTTAGTTTTTTTAGGAGGATTTAAAATATTTTTTATTTTTTCTTCCAGTTCCGCAATAGTTTTTTTATCTTCTTCCTGTGTAAATTTCTCTTTTGATTCTTCTAAAAGCTTTAAAGATTCTTCGTATTTTTTTGCCGTAACCAAGATTCTTACATAATTAAAAAAATATTCAGGCGTTTCATTTTCTTTCGATATTATCTTTTTATAAATTTCTATGGCCTTTGTTTCTTTACCCGCCGAGGCAAGGGCGTAAGCGTAAGCCGTACTTATTTTTATATTATCGGGGACTTGATTATACATAGGCTCAAGATATTTTAAGCAATTTTCCCAATCTTTTTGAAGAGCGTAAATTTGCGCTAAATTATATTTTACCGCATTTCGGTATTGTTTTGATTTTTCGGCTTTTTTATAATAATCTATTGCCTTATCGTATTTTTTCAGTTCGGTGTATCCTTCTGCAATGGAAAAATACTCTCCGTATAAATTTTCTTTAATTCCTTCCGGAAAAATATTAGGCTGAGGTAAAACAAGAAACAATAAAACAAAATAACAAATAAATCTTTTCATAATACTTTTCCGTTCAATTTCCAAGTACCGTTTTTTCTATTTGGCGAAGCTGCGAGCGGTAAAGGCCCGAAATATTGGACCCGTAATCCGCCAAAAGCTGAATTATATTGCGCGGATATTCGGATGTGTCCTTTCCGTTTATTCTGTCGCCCGCGTCTCCTAAGCCCGGCATTATATAGGCATCGCCGTTTAAAACGGGGTCCATCCAAAGAGTGTACAAGGTGCAATTATCCAATGCCCGTACAATACGTAAAGCTCCTTTTAATGCGGAAATTACATGAAAACAGCTTATGGATTTTGGCCGTACTCCGAGTTTTCTTAAATGTTTAACGACGGTTACTAAACTGCCTCCTGTAGCATTCATAGGGTCCGCAAAAATTAAATCTTTTCCGTCCAAGTCGTTTAAATTAAAATATGATTTATCCAAATCTAAAATATATTGCATATCGCTTTCTTTTTTGGAATCGTCGCGCTTAATCTTAAAAAGAGCAAAGGGGGTTACATATCCGTGAGAAGAATATTCTTCAATTTCTTTTGAAAGAATCATAGAAGGAAGAAGAGCGCCTCTAAGCATAACACACATCACCGCATTTTCTATTTTATAATCTATATCGGATATTTTATGAACGGCATAATTTTGAACGGGATTAGTTACGGGGGTTTTAACTACAAGATAATTTTTTTTATCGTTTTGCTGACCCTTATATGCAAGTTTAAAAAGCATTTCAAAAGACCGCTGCGTATAATATAAAAACTCACTGTGTTCCGTTTTTACCGAACGAAGTTTTGCAATAACGCGTGATGCTTCCGCATGATTTTCATGTTCGGTATCGAAAGAATATATTTTCAACTGGGGAATATCTTTGCAAATATCCTGCATAAGCTGCCCCATTTCATTATACAGCTTTATAATCTCCGAATTGGCTTTTGTTTTTTTTCACCTTTTTCGGTTTCCAAAATAGAAAAACAATTCATTGCTTTAGTATAAAGCTCATTCATTTCATGCAGATTATTAACATCATCTTCGGTTAAATACCCGTCAAGAGCCTCAGCTCCCATAACAACTTTTCCCATAAAAACTCCCGTTAAAGTACGCGGAAAGTATAAAACAAAGCGGTTAAAAATTCAAGAGATTAAATTACAAAGTTTTTCTTTATCTCAACATCTTGACAATATATATAAAAAGATAAATAATAACAAAACGGAAGTTCATTAAAAAGATTTCCGTACCATATTTTAGGGGGAAACTATGTCTAATATTCATGATATGGAATTTTTACAAAAAAAGGTTCAAGAATTAAAAGAACAGGGTTTATATAAGGAACTTGTAACTCTTGAAGGACCTAACGATGCCGAATGTATAATTAACGGAAAAAAGGTTATAAACCTTTCTTCAAATAATTATCTCGGTTTTGCAAATCACCCGCGGTTAAAAAAAGCGGCTATTGCCGCAATTGAAAAATACGGAGCGGGGGCAGGTGCCGTACGCCCGATTATCGGTAATATGAAAATACACGATGATTTGGAAAAGCTTTTAGCCGAATTTAAACGGGAAGAAGCGGTTTTAGCTTTTCAATCCGGGTTTAACTGCAATGCCGGTGTTATTCAAGCCGTTACCGATAAAGGAGACTTGATTATTTCCGACCAATTAAATCACGCTTCAATTATAGACGGTACACGCCTTTCAAAAGCGGATAAGGCGGTTTTTCAGCATTCCGATATGGCGGACTTGGAAAAAGTTTTAAAAGAAAAAAGAAACGGTTATAATAATGTATTGATTATTACGGACGGGGTTTTTTCTATGGACGGAGATATTGCAAACCTTCCGGGCATTGTAGAACTTGCGGAAAAATATAATTGTTTAACTTATGTAGATGATGCCCATTCAAGCGGAGTTTTAGGTGAAAGCGGCCGAGGTTCTGTAGACCATTTTCATTTGCACGGCAGGGTAGATTTTGCAATGGGAACGCTTTCAAAAGCGATAGGCGTTGTCGGCGGATATGTTGCAGGGAAAAAAGTTACAATAGATTGGCTTAAAAATAGGGGCCGTCCGTTTTTATTCTCTACAGGACTTCCTCCGGCGGCGGTAGGAGCCGCAATCGAAGCCGTTAAAATGCTTATGGAATCTACGGAGTATACGGATAAACTTTGGGCAAATGCAAAGCATTTTAAGGAAGGCTTAGGAAAGCTGGGCTTTAATACCGGAAACAGCGAAACGCCGATTACACCCATTATAGTAGGCGATGAAGCTAAAACCTTGGAATTTTCTAAAAAACTTTTTGAAAACGGTCTTTTTTCAGGGCCTATTGTATTCCCGACAGTGCCTAAGGGAACCGGACGATTAAGATGTATGGTTACCGCAGGCCATTCCGTAGAACAGCTTGACAGAGCGGTTAAGATTTGCGAAAAAGTCGGAAAAGATATGGGAATTATTTAACCGTAATTGTAATTTTTTAAAACGGCAAACTTACTGCCTATCCTGTAAGGCGGGGACTTTTAGGTCTCGCCTTACAGGATATTTCCGTATTTTTGCTTTAAGGCTTCCTCCTCACTTATTTCTTTCCGATTATTGACTTAACAGACCTATACAAATAAACTTTTAAAAAAACGCTTGAAAAAAATATGAAAATATGGCATTATAAACAAAGATAGAGAAATATCTTGTCAAAACAACGGTAAATGCCGATTAACCGCCTTTTCGGCTATTATAAATTATTTTCTCTAAATTTGGAGTATGCTTATGAAAATTATTTTATTAACTTTGGCTGTATCTTTAAGCCTTTCTTTAGTATTGGGTTTTTTACTGGGAATATTTAAAAAAAATATTTTATGTAGAAACGGATAAAACGGTTGCGGCAGTTAGAGCTGTACTTCCGGGAGCGAATTGCGGTGCCTGCGGTTTTCCGGGCTGCGACGGATTTGCCGCTGCGGTTGCGGCGGGGGACGCCCCCGTAAACGGCTGCCCTGTAGGAGCCGCTCCCGTAGCTCAAGCCGTAGGAAAAATTATGGGTGTGGAAGCCTCCGCTTCCGCAAAGGTTGCCGTTTTAACCTGTCAGGGCTCTCACGAAGTATGTCTTGATAAATGCGGATATGTAGGAATTAAAACTTGCAAGGCTGCAAAAATTTCTATAAACGGAACAAAGGAATGCGACTGGGGTTGTATAGGTTTAGGAGACTGCGAGTATTCCTGTCCCTTTGATGCAATTCATGTAAATAAGGCAAGCGGCTTACCTGAAGTGGATTACGAAAAATGTACAGGTTGCGGAGTATGTGTTGCCCAATGCCCGCAACATGTTTTATCTTTGATTTCCGCAGACTTAAAGGGAGCCCTTGCATTGTGCTCGTGCCGAAACCCGAAAAAGGCGCAAATAATGAAAAACTGTAAGCGCGGCTGTATTAAATGCATGAAGTGCGAAAAAAACTGTCCTAAAGAAGCTATTAAAGTAATAAACGGAATTCCTGTCGTGGACTATTCTCTTTGTGATTCATGCAATAAATGTGTAGAAGGCTGCCCGACAAAGGTTTTAGTATTGGCGCAAAATAAAGTAACTTATTCTTCCTGTTCCGCATGCAGCGGCTGTAAAACCGCTTAAGGAGCAAGAATGAAAAGCGGAATTGTTACGATTATAGGGCGACCCTCGGCCGGGAAATCCACTTTTTTTAAATACCGCCTGCGGTGAAAAGGTTTCCATTGTTTCGGCAATTCCGCAAACGACAAGAAATGCAATACGCGGTATTGTAAATACGGAAAAGGCTCAAATTGTTTTTATAGATACTCCTGGCTATCATACTTCCGAAAAAAAACTTAATTTAAAATTGCAGGAAATTGCAAAAACAAGACTTTCGGAAGCCGATGCGGTTTTATACCTGGTAGACCTTTCAAGGGAATTCGGAAGTGAAGAAGAAAGTATTTGCGGACTCTTAAAAGATGTTCAAAAAAGACTCGTTATAGGTTTAAATAAATCCGATACGGCAAAAGAAAAAGTTTATCAGCTGCAAGAAAAAATAACGTTTCATTTACCCGATACGCCTTTAAAAAATTTCTTTACGCTTTCAGCTTTAAAAAATACCGGGATAAATGAAATCCTTTGTGCATTAACGGCCTTATTGCCTGAAGGAGAAGCCTTGTATCCGCCCGACTTTTATACCGACCAGGAAGTTATATTCCGCATTACGGAAATTATAAGGGAGCAGGCTATTTTTCATACCCGCGAAGAAATACCTCATGCGGTGTACGCAGGAGTTGAAGATGCCGAAATGCGGAAAAACGGAAAAGAACTTTGGGTTAGAGCCTTTTTATACGTCGAACGTGAAAGTCAAAAGGCTATGGTAATAGGGAAGGGCGCCTCCGTAATAAAAAGCATAAGAATAAAATCTATGGCCGAAATGCGGAAAATTTTTCCATATAAGGTACAGCTCGATTTACAAGTCCGCGTAAATAAAAATTGGCGGCAAAAAGAAAATATAATAAAAACCGTAACAAGCTGATTCCCCGTGAATTACCCGTTTTCATGTTAAAATCCAAGCCCTTGATTTTCTTCTTAATTATAATGTATACTGAAAATTATGGAATTTACCGAAGAATTTGTTGAAGGCCTTAAAGTAAATGAGGTCGATATTATGAAACGTATAGCGGAAGAGTTGAGTATAAAAACCGCTCAAGTTTCCGCAGTTATCAGCTTGGTTAATGAGGGCTGTACAATTCCCTTTATTTCGCGCTATAGAAAAGAAATGCACGGTTCACTTGATGAAGTTCAAGTTAAAGACTGCGACCGTCTTTTTAAATCCTATGTTAATTTGGAAACGCGCCGTCTTGAAATTGTACGCGGTATTTTTGCAGCCGGAAAACTTACCGAAAGCCTCTACGAAAATATTATAAAGGCAGCAACGCTTACGGAGCTTGAAGATATTTGGCTTCCGTTTAAAAAGAAAAAAAGACGCGCGGAATGCTTGCCGCAGAAAGAGGTCTGCAACCTCTTGCCGATTTAATGAAAGAATTGGAAGCCGTTCCTCTTGAAGAAAAGGCAAAAGAATTTATCGTTACAAATGCGGAAAACGAAGAACTTAACGTTCCTACGGCGGAAGAAGCTCTTGCAGGTGCGGCCGATATTATTGCCGAAGAAATTGCACAAGATACCGAAAACAGAAAAACAGTTCATTCGTATTTTATAAAAACAGGAAAGTTTGAAGTTAAGGGTATCGGAGATGAGGAAGCGGCAAAAACCTCAGTATATCAAATGTATTGGGAATATTCTGAAAATTTAAACGAAATAAAACCTCACAGAATTCTTGCCATTAACCGCGGAGAAAGGGAAGGAGCTCTCGAAGTAAAAATCGATGTAGACATTGATGAAGCTATCTCACTTTTACAAAACCGCTATGTACTTCATAATGATTACCATAAAGAAGCTATTGCAGACGGATTGGTTAGACTTTTAAGTCCCGCCGTTTTGCGCGAAATAAGGAGCGACTTGGCCGAAAATGCCGATGAACACGGAATAAATATTTTCAGTGAAAACTTAAAACATCTTTTAATGACACAGCCTATCAAGGGAACCCGTGTTTTAGGTGTTGACCCGGGTATCCGCACTGGAACAAAATGTGCGGCCTTAGACTCTACCGGAAAATATTTAGGTTCATTTGTAATTTTTCAGCATAAGGCCGATGAAGCAAAATCGGCAATTGCCGAAGCCGTTAAAAAATATAATGTTCAGTTAATTGCAGTAGGAAACGGAACCGGTTCCCATGAGGTACAGGAAATAGTTTCTTCAGTAATAAAAGAAACGTGCCCTTCGGTTTTATTTACGGTTGTAGATGAAGACGGAGCTTCGGTGTATTCTGCAGGTGATGTCGCCCGCGAAGAATTCCCCGATTTGGATTTGACTATACGGGGTGCCATTTCAATAGGAAGGCGGTTACAGGACCCTCTTGCGGAACTTGTAAAAATCGACCCTAAATCAATCGGAGTCGGGTTATATCAACATGACTTAAATCAAAAAAAATTAAGCGAAGAGCTTGATTCGGTAGTAAGCTCTGTAGTAAACAGGGTAGGCGTAAATTTAAATACTGCAAGCGCCTCTCTTTTAAAATATGTTTCAGGTGTAAGTTCATCTCTTGCAAAAAAAATAGTTGCACATCGTGAAAACGAAGGAATTTTTACCGACCGTGAACAGTTAAAAAAATTAAGCGGAATGGGGCCTAAAACTTTTGAGCAATGTGCAGGTTTTTTAAAAATTCCGGAAAGCGAAAATCCTTTGGACAATTCTTGGGTTCACCCTGAAAACTACGAAGCGGGAAAAATTATCTATGAAGTTGTTCATAAAAACGAAGAAGTGTCTGGAGAGCTGCGAGGAGAAATAAAACAAAAATACAATATCGGAGATGCAACTATCTCGGATATTATTGAAGAACTTAAAAAGCCCAACCGGGATCCGCGTGAAGATTGTCCCAAGCCTATTATGCAGCAAGGCGTTTTGCAGTTTGAAGATTTAAAAGTCGGAATGACGGTAAAGGGAAAAATTAAAAATGTTGTAGACTTCGGTGCCTTTGTCGATTTGGGAATTAAGGAAACGGCTCTTTTACATATTTCCGAAATGAGCGATAAATTCATTGCAGACCCCCTTGATGCGGTAAAAGTAGGAGATATTGTTGAGTGTAAAATTATTGCCCTTGATGAAACGCGCCGCAGAATTTCTTTAAGCAGAAAAACCGAATCGGGAAGTGAAAAACTTACCGCAAAGCAAAAAGCGGAAGTAAAAAAACTTGTTATTAAAACAAAAGACGGAAAAAGTGTAACCGTAAAATCCGTTTCCGGTAAACCCGCTGAAAGGAACGCTTCACCGCCTTTAATACAAGGAGAAAAAAATCCCGCTTTACGCAAGGATAGAAGTCTTGCCGAAGGCCGCTCAAAAAAAGACGATGACGGAACTAAGTATAATCCTTTTGCAGTTTTATTAAAAAATAAATAATTTTATCCGTATAAATTTAAAAACCTTCCGATTGTTTTTACAATCGGAAGGTTTTATTTTAAAACTGCGAAATATATCCCATCAAAAGTAAAATTGTATTTTCAAGTCCTTTTTTATGAATGCGCTCATATCCGTGCGAGGCCGCAACTCCCGTGCCTATAAGAGCATGGCGATAATCGTAACCTGCGTGCAGAGCTGCGGAAGCATCGGAGCCGTAAAAAGGATAAATATCCACTGCAAAATTTAAATCCATTTCTTTTGCAACGTTTATCAGTTCTGTCGTAAATTCGTAATTATAAGGCCCTGAAGAATCTTTTGCGCAAATTGAAACCGTATATTCATCGGTATCAAGGTCGCTTCCTACAACACCCATATCTACGGCAAGCATATCGGTTATACCTTCCGGATGTCCTGCAGAAGCACCGTGTCCTATTTCTTCATAATTAGTGAACATAATATAAGTTTTACGTTTCAGTTTTAAACGGCCCGCCGCCGCTTCTTCAGCAAGGTAAATAAGCATAGCGCAGCTTGCCTTATCATCCAAATGCCGGCTTTTTAAAAAACCGTCTCCTGATTTACGGGCAAGGGATTCTATTGAAACGATATCGCCGGCCATAATACCTAATTTTTCCACATCTTCACGTGATTTTACAATCTCATCAAGAACCAATTCCATAGTGGAATCATCTCGCTTACTTTCGTTTATTTCCCTGGAAGCGTGAACGGCAGGTTCGGTAAGCCTAATAGTTCCTTCATATTTTTTTCCGCTGCGCGTAATAACGGTTACGTTTGATTGCTCCACATAATTATACGGATACCCTCCGCAAAGCGAAGTACGTAAGCGTCCTGACGATTTAATATGACGAACAAAAAGACCTAACGTATCTATATGAGCGGAAAGAAGTATTGCATTATCTCCTTTTTTCCCGCTGTACGGTTCGGCATTTTTATTAAGCTCACAAATAACGGCACCCTTGTTTGTGAGCCATGGCTTAAAGCCTAAATCTTTTAAACGCCGTATCACATAATTTGCGGCCTCGCAAGTATAACCTGTAGGGCTTGGAATATTGCATATAGTAATAATTTCATTCATTACCTTATCGGAATCATTTTCAACTAAGGTTTTAAGTTCCGCAATTTTATTTTTTTCCATATTTAATCCTTTTAAATTTAAATTTTTAAAATATTTAATGCTTAAAGATATTATAAATTATGACAGCTGTCAAGCGGCTGTTAAGCGGTTTATAATCGAGGAATTGACCTAACCCGAATTATCTAGAAAAAAGGGCGGGGCAGGGAAGTCTGTTTTAAAAAGGCTAATCCTAAAAATAGGATTAGCCTTATACCTTTGAAATTTACTTTCTGTTTTTTTGAATTTGTTCGATTGCGTATTCCAATGCTTTTTGATAAAGTTCTTGGGGAGGTTCTTTGATATAATCTTTATCCATTAAAAGTTTTGCAATTTCACGGCTTGCCTTTATATCTTTTTTTGCGGCTTCGTAAGCTTCTTCCCAAGTCATTGTCACACGGGCTAAACCTTCTTCAATTGCCTGCATTGCAACATCGGCAGCTTCTACGGCAAATACATCTTCATCTTCCATTGTAACTACAATATTATCGGGTGTAATTCCTTTTTTCTCGGAATAATCTGCAATTGAGTGCGAACAGCGTATTGCCATTCCGTCGGAAATCTTTTTAGCTCTAACCAATAAAGCGCCTTTTAAGATTCCGGGGAAGCAAACCGAGTTGTTAATTTGGTTCGGAAAGTCGCCTCGTCCGGTACCTACTATAAAAGCACCGGCGGCCTTTGCTTCATGCGGCCAGATTTCAGGAATGGGATTTGCACAGGTACAGGTAAACACAATCGCATTTTTATTCATAGAAGCTACTTGTTCTTTTGTTACCGTATTGGGACCGGGTTTTGAAAGAGCAATTAAAACATCCGCACCCTTCATAGCCTCTTCAAAAGTTTTTATTTTTTGAGGATTTGTCTGCATACAAAGTTCCCACTTTCGATAATAGCGGGTATCGGCTTCAATATCCTTTCTGTCGGAATGTAAGGCTCCTGCGGAATCGCAAATTATCATATTTTCAGGCTTTCCTCCGTCAGCCAAAATAAGGCGCGCGATAGTTGTATTGGAAGCGCCGGCTCCCAAAAGAACTATTTTGCAGTCCGAAATATTTTTCTTTGCGAGTTTTAAAGCATTTAAAAGACCTGCAAGTGTTATACAGGCAGTTCCTTGAGCATCGTCATGCCATACAGGGATATCGCAAACCTCGCGCAAGGTATCCAATACCTTAAAGCAATCCGGCTGCTGTATATCCTCAAGATTTACCGCTCCTACGGAAGGCTCAAGCATTCTGACAAAATCAATTATTTTGTCGGGGTCATGTTTTCCGGCTTTTACACTTCGGCGGTTTTCTTCATCCACACGCGCAATGGAATCAATACAAAGAGGGTATGCGTCAACACCGCCTAAATACTTCATAAGCATACACTTTCCTTCCATAACACCTAAGCCGCCGGGCGGAGTGCAGTCGCCGTCTCCCAAAACCCGTGTAGAATCGCTTACAACCGCTACCAAGTTGCCTTTGTTGGAAAGAGCAAATGAAACCTCATTATCATCGCGAATTGAAGTGGAAACTGCCGAAACGCCGGGTGTATACCAAACGTTAAACCAGTTAAATCCGTATAAACCGCATTTCGGAACGGTTTGTAATTTTCCGCCGTAAAAACTGTGTGTAAGAACCGACAGTTTTTTTAAAAAATGCGTTTTCGCGAGAGCCTTTTCATCATCCGTAAAATCGGACGGGAATAATTCTGTGATGGAGTTCAACTCCTTATTTATGGACTTCATACTTTAAATATTACCATACAGTTAAAAATTTATCAAGAGAGAGTTTTAAGTTAATTTTAAATTTTATACGAAAAAAAAATTATCAAGTGAAAAATTAAGAAAAAAGAAGAGAAGAGGTTTGTCTTTTTTTGGAAAGCGGGGAAAACAACTCATATTTATTATAAGGATTATTATATTTTATAATTTTAGTATAAAAAATAATACATAATGATATTTTATATAAGGTTATTGGAGAGTTCGTTTACATTTAAAGCAATCTAAAAAACATAAAGGTTCTTCAGTTAAAAATTATAAACACGGCAGAAGTAGACGGAACATACATTATCGGAAGTTTTTTATATATAAAAATTATATGATTTTATACGGCGGCGCTCTTCTTTTGCATAGCGGATTTTTTTTCAAGATATCCTGAATCCGCTAAATATTGTCTTCTTGAAACTACCAACTCCATAAGCTCTTTATACATATCAAAGTTTACATCCAAGGCAATCGGAAAAACATAAAGTTCCGTTTCATCGCAATATCTTTCAATAAATGCGGGGTCCGTTACAAAGCCCAAACTAATCATATTGCTTATCCTGTCGGCACACTTTAAAATTTTTGCCTTTTCGGAGCCATGTTTTATTATATTTTTTAAATATTCGGCTTTGTTTTGTCCGGGTTTTTTCGTAACCTCCAAAACGAGTTCATATACAAGCCCCGATTCGGAATCTATGTTTAAAAGTTCATTTATATTAAAATCTTCTATATCTTCAATTATATCGTGAACAAGAGAGGCCTTTAATAAAATACTGTCTATGTAACCGTAATCGACAAGAATTCCCATAGTATCCACTTGATGACGGAACATATTTCCGCCCGCCTGCCTTGGTTTTCCTATAAGGATTGTAGCAAGCTGCATATATGGAGCAAGGTAAATTCCGCTTAAGCCATGTAAATCTCTTGTCAAAATAAAATTCCTTTTATTTAATTTTAATGAATTTATATATATTGTCAATCGGGCTGTAAAAACTTTATAACTTAAAACAAGCCTTTTTTATAAAACCTTTTTAAAATACGCCGTTATGCCTTTTATACCGATAATAACGAAATGCTTTAATGAACCCTTATTCATAATTTTACTTACCGTTTCAATCAGTTCTTTTCGATATTGTTCGGGTTCTCTTTTTAAAAGAGTTTTGTTTTCTTTTAAGAATTCTTTATGAAGAAAAAATGCCGCTATAATGCCGTATAAAAATAAGGCAAAAAGAAAACTGAAAAAAAAGAAGACAATTAAGATGACAAGTTTCATATTTTATAGTATATTATATAAAGAAATTTAATTCAACCGAATAGCGGTATAAATTAAGGGGTGATTTTTATGTTTGATTATTATTACATTGTACTGGTTGTGCCTACCCTGCTTTTATCTCTTTATGCACAATTTAAGGTTAAAAGCACATTTGCAAAATACTCGCAAATACAAACTCAGCGCAGGATAACCGGAAAAGAAGCTGCAAAGCTTTTAATGCGTACAAACGGAATTTCAGATGTAGGGATTCAGCAGGTTGCAGGCTCTTTAAGCGACCATTATGACCCGGCAGGTAAAATGTTGAGACTTTCGGAGCCCGTATATGATAAAACTTCAATTGCGGCCGTAGGTGTTGCCGCACATGAAACCGGGCATGCCATTCAAGATAAGGAAAAATACGGACCCCTTGTTTTAAGAAGCACTCTCGTTCCGGTTGCAAATATAGGCTCTACAGCAGGGCCTTATCTTGCTCTTGCAGGAATAATTTTCAGTATAAATCTTCTTTTAAATTTGGGAATTATTTTATTTGCGGTTGCGGTTTTATTTTATTTTGTAACCCTTCCTGTAGAAATAGACGCTTCAAGAAGAGCTTTAAAAGTATTGGAAAGCAATGCCGTACTTTCACAAGATGAATTGCGAGGAGCTAAAAAAGTTTTAACGGCAGCCGCCTTAACTTACATAGCCTCGGCTTTAACCGCAATGGCAAACCTTATCCGTTTAATTTTAATTGCCAGAGATAGAAGATAAATTTATTAAATAAACATCTATTCTTTTTTTTGAATAACCGAAAAATAAATAGGGCCTGCCCCCTCTGCGGTATCCGGTAAAAACATGTACCCGTGTTCCGTTTTTTCCGCAAAGGGCGGCGGCTCAAAACTTTTTTCCGAGTTGTGTATCAAAACCTTATCTTTGTATTTTAAAATCAGTTTTTTTACAACCGAGTCATTTTCCAAATCCGATAATGCGCATGTGGAATAAACTAAAAAACCTTCCGTTTTTAAAAGTAAAAACGCTGCCGATAAGAGAGCCCATTGTCTTTGTGCAAGATTTTTTATTCTGGCCTCGCTCCATTGTTTTAAGTATTTTTCATTTTTAAGAACATGTCTTTCCGAAGAACATGGAGCATCAAGTAAAATTCTGTCATAGATATTTTGTTTATATTTAGGCATTTTACATGCGTCGTAACCTGTTATATTTATTCTTAACCTGTTCTCTTCGCATAAATGTTCATCTAAAACTTTTATAAGACGGTTTCTTCTATCTGCAGAAATTTCGTTTGCGGTAATTTGTGTGTTTTCTTTTATTCTGCTTAAAAGTACTAAGGTTTTTCCGCCGGGTGCCGCACACATATCCAAACAACTCCCTTCGGTTAATTCCGGCACGGCTTTTGCGGCTTGAACACTTGCATAATCCAAAAAATAAGGACGGATAAGGTTTTCGGTATATGCAACTTGTTTTGTTTCCTCTAAAAGAGAGGTTTTTAAATTATTCCATCTGGAGCCGAAAATCTTTGCATAATAAATTTCAAAACCTTCCGCTCCCGCTAATTTTTCTTTTTTCATTATCTTAAAACTCTTCTTTTTTTATGCAAGCGTCAATGCAGGCTTCCCATAATTTATCGCGGAAAGGAGGAAGTGCGGAATATTCAAGTTTTCGGTTTGTAATAGGATGAATAAATTTAAGGGAATAAGCATGAAGTCTTATTCCTCCCGATTTTTCAGTACGGTTAAATCCGTATTTTATATCTCCTTTAATCGGCATTCCCAAATTACTAAGCTGAATTCTAATTTGGTGAGTTCTTCCCGTTACAGGATTCACGCGTAAAAAATTATAATTTTCACCCATACCTGTAACTTCCCAATAAAGAGAAGCTTTTTTTGAATTTCCGGTTTTTCCGCAAAATCCTTTTTGAATTTTATGATTAAACGATAAATAATCTTCCGTAAATTGTTTTATGTTTAATCCGTATGCTTCATTTTTTTTACAAATTGCCCAATATTCTTTTTCCACTTTTTTATTTTGAAAGAGCTTATTTATTTTCGTATGAATATTTTCGGAAAAAGCAATTATTACTAAGCCGCTTACGGGTTTATCCAAACGGTTTACCGCTTGAGAATATTTTTTTTCTTTAAAGATTTCTTTAAAAAATATTTGAGAATCTTCACCTATATTTTTTGCGGCAATGGCAAGATATTCATCTTCAAACAAAACCCGCTCTTTATTTTTTTTCATAAAAATCCTTAAGGCATAATGCTCCAAAGCTTATGTATTTTTTTATTACGGAAATCTTCAGGTATTGATTGTTCGGTTAAATCTTTTATTTTTAAATCGGTCTTAGAATTAAATTTTATTTTGTAAGCCTCATTAAGTTCTTTAAAATTAAATTTCAGTTTTAACGAATTTGATGAAAAGTACAGTGTACCGTCGGTTTCCAAAACGGAAAGACATAAAAGGCATAAATTAAGCCAATCCTTATTTACATCGAATTCGGCGGCACTTTTCGAATTTGAAAATGTCGGAGGGTCGCATATAATTAAGTCCCATTTCAGTTTTTTTTCCGCCGAATCTTTTAAAAATTTAATTACATCGCTTTTAATTATTTTGCATTTTTCACGGTTGTAAAGATTATTTAAAATAAAATTTTCTTTTGCCCAAACGGAATATGTGTTGGATAAATCTACGGAATACACAGCCCTTGCTCCTCCTGCAAGGGCATGAACGGAAAAACTGCCCGTGTAAGAAAAAAGATTTAAAACGGTTTTATTTTCGGCTTCTTTAAAAATTTTTAAGCGTGCAGGTCGATGGTCTAAAAAAAGCCCCGTATCCAAATAATCTTCAAGGTTAACGTAAAAAAGACACTCCCCTTCCCTTACTATTATTTTTCCGTTATTCGATTTAAGTTTTTCGTATTGGGCGTTTCCCGACTGTTTTTGCCTTAATTTTATAAATATATTTTCAACAGGAACCGAAAGCTCTTTCGAGGCGGCGTTTGCAATAAGTGAAAGCCATTGTTCTTCCGTTTCTTGAAGTTTTTCATACGGACGCTTATAAAGAAATAAAACAAGAAAAATTTGAGTATAAGAACCGCTTTCTTTTGCTTCGGAAAAATAAATATCCAAAGCAACAGGCACTTCGGGAATATCTTTGTCGTACAGCCTATATGCAAAGACACCTTCTCTCTTTGCCCATTTGGATAAATGTTTAAACCGTTTTTTTATACGATTTTTAAAGAGTTCCGCCTGATACTCATCTTTTCCCATATTCGGTTTATTTTAAAGAATTTTGTCTTTTATTTATCATAACGCCCAGCATAGCATAACCGGAGCTTAAATCTTCTTTTTGAACAAGCACATCATCGGGAACATTAATTTTTACATTGGTAAAATTCCAAACGGCTTTTATTCCCGCCTCAACGAGCTTATCGGCGGCTTCCTGCGCATATTCCGAAGGGACGGTCAAAATTGCAATAACCGGCTTATATTCGGTCATCTTTTCGGAAAGCTGAGAAAGATTAAAAACAGGTACTCCATGAAAAGCCTTACCTATCTTTTTCTTATCGGAATCAAAGGCGGCACAAATATTTAAACCGTGCTCCCTAAATCCCTGATAACCTGAAAGAGCCGTTCCCAAATTTCCTACCCCTATAAGAAAAGCGGTATTTTCCCTATTCCAGCCTAAAAATTCTTCTATGGCGGTAATAAGAGGGTCAACGGGATAGCCTCGTTTGGGCACACCTACTATACCGGTAATGGTTAAATCTTTCCTTACCTGAATAGGTTCAAGCTGAAGCTCTTCAGCGATAACAGTTCCTGAAATATAATCAAGTCCACGCTCTTTCGCATCTTTTATAAGATGAAGATAAGAAGGCAGCCTTCGTATTGAAGGAGCCGCCAATATTTTTTGCTTCGCCATTATGACCTCCAAAAATAATTATGTATAACGTAGCATTATATATGAAAAAAAGCCGTTATGTCAATCGGTGAAAGCAGGGAATTTACCGTAAGCAATACCGATAGACTTTTATTTAATTTTAAGGTATTATAGTAAAAACTAATTTCACATTAAGGAGAATGGAATGAAAATATTGGTTATAAACTGCGGAAGTTCTTCATTAAAATATCAGTTAATCGATATGACAAATGAAGATGTATTGGTTAAAGGTCTTGTAGAACGGATAGGGATTGAAGGCTCTAGAATTAAACATGAAAAAAAAGGAATGGACGCCGTACTTATTGAAGAAAAAATGGAAGACCATAAAAGAGCAATTCAGCTGGTACTTGAAGCCCTTATAGATAAAAATCACGGTGCGGTAAACTCTATGAGCGAAATCTCCGCCGTAGGACACCGCGTAGTTCACGGAGGTGAAGAATTCAATAAATCCGCACTTTTAAACGACAAGGTTATGGCCGGAATTAAAGAGTGTATCGACCTTGCTCCCCTCCATAATCCTGCCAATATTATGGGAATAGAAGCCTGCAAAGCTCTTATGCCCGACACCCCTATGGCAGCCGTTTTTGATACCGCCTTTCACCAAACAATGCCTGCAGAAAATTACATATATGCCCTGCCCTATGAATATTATGAAAAATATAAAATTCGACGATACGGTTTTCACGGAACATCGCACCGCTTTGTTTCCGCAAAGGCCGCAGAAATGTTGAATAAAAATGAAGAAGGTTTTAAGGTAATTACATGCCACTTAGGCAACGGGTCGAGTTTGGCCGCCGTAAAAGGCGGAAAATGTGTTGATACATCTATGGGATTAACCCCGCTTGAAGGTCTTGTAATGGGAACCCGTTCAGGCGATTTAGACCCTGCAATTCTTCCGTTTATAATGAATAAAGAAAAGCTTTCCGCAGATGAAATGAGTAATATTTTAAACAAAAAATCCGGCGTATTCGGAATTTCCGGTGTAAGCAGCGATTTTAGGGATATAGAAAAAGCCGCTTCCGAAGGAAATAAAAGAGCATCTTTAGCCTTGGACGTTTTTTGTACAAGGGTACGTAAATACATCGCTTCTTATGCAGCTCAATTGGGCGGAGTCGATGCCGTAGTATTTACTGCCGGCATAGGAGAAAATTCGATAGAGCTTCGCGAAAAAATTTGCTCAGGCTTGGAATTCTTAGGTGTAGAAATAGACTCGGATAAAAACAAAGTTCGAGGAAAGGCGGCGGAAGTAAATAAACCGTCTTCCAAGGTAAAGGTTTTGGTTATTCCTACAAATGAAGAGTTGATGATTGCAAAAGATACAATGAGTTTGCTTAAATAAAATAATCGGTGTCAATAGGCGGCGATTAGCCCCTATTGACTATCGTATTAATTTGTAGTATTGTTTATTCAATAATAAATTATATTTCAGATATAACCGTATATTTTTTTAAATAGTATAGTTAAATCGGAGTTCTACAGCTTGAATGTACAAGAAGGTTTTATAAAAACGGCTGAACAGCCTATTAAAGGGTTGTCTGCCGAACAAAAAGCGAAACTAAACAGAAAAGGCAACGAATTTTTTAACAAAAAAGATATTCAAGCGGCTGAAAGAATTTTTATGACCACAGGATATTCGGACGGACTTACCAGAATAGGCGATTACTATGTATTAAACAATGAAAAAATCAAGGCCTTAAAATTTTACCGCCTTGCTCATAATAAAAATAAAGAAAATATGCTGTTAGATGAATTTGCTGCAATTATAAGGTTATTTATCTGAGCTTGCATGGAGGTACGAATGTCAGAGATAAAAATAACGGACGAAGATTTAAAAATGTTCCCCGACGGAGATTTTGAGGCTGTTTACCAAAGCGGATATCCTCCGGATAGCGGTACTGAAAATGATGCTGAAGATCCGATTCAAGTGGAAATATCCGAATTGTCCAAACAGGCTTATTCTCTTTTAAAGGCAAATAATATTTCCGAGGCAATTAACGTATTTAATAAAATCATAGAGCTTGACCCCGAAAATAATTATGCTCTTGTGGGATTAGGCGATGCGGAGCGCAAAAGTAATAATTTCAATAAAGCTATAGATTTTTATAAAAAATGCCTTGAATACCATCCTACAAACAATTACGCCTTATTCGGACTTGCGGATTGTTACAAATCGACAAATCAATTTTCAAAAGCCATATCCATTTGGGAAGAATATATAAAATTCGATGATAAGAATATTACTGTTCTTACCCGTGTTGCGGACGTTTACAGAAAGAACAAAAATTTTGAAAGAGCCGAAACGCTTTACAATAAGGTTTTAGAAACGGCTCCGAAAAATGCCTATGCTTTAATCGGAATGGGGCATTTGCATTACGACTTTAAAAAATATCGTGAAGCCCTATCTTATTGGGAAAGGGTTTTGGAAACAAGCGGCGAATTGGTAGATATAAGAATTTTAACATCTATAGGTAACTGCTATCGAAAGATGAAGCTTTTTGAAAGGGGTGTTTACTACTTTGAAAGAGCGTTGGAACTTGACCCGAAAAATTTTTACGGACTTTTCGGACTTGCAGATTGTTACCGCGGTTTAAATAAACAAAACAAATCGATTATCTATTGGCAAAAAATTCTTGAAATGGATCCGAATAATAAGGTAATTTTAACCAGAATCGGAGATGCTTACCGCAATATGGGCGACTTTGAAACTGCAAAAAGCTGTTATCAAAAGGCTTTGGATATAGATTTTGATTCTTATGCTATGCTGGGTCTTGCAATTTTATGTAAATTACAAAAAAAATATGATGAAGCAATTACAACTCTTTCAAACTTAAAAGATGCGAAGGATTTAAGCAGCAGAGTCTATTTGGAAATTGCGCAATGTTATATCGAAAAAAACGATAAACAAAAAGCTGTTGAAGCCTTAAAGGAATTTCAAAAAGCGGGAGTAAAAAATCAAACCATAAACGACTTGCTTTTGGAACTTACAAAAGAATGACGGGCTTAAATGAAGTTAAGCAAAATTCCGAAGTTTTAAAAAAAGTTACCGCTCCCCTTTCGGGACTTTTACCCGATGAAATTGCCGATTTTTGCGGTTTAAAACAAAGATTCAGAGCCTCACAAATTTTCCTGTGGATTGCAAAAGGCGCTAAGACTTTTGAAGAAATGAGTAATCTTTCTTTAGAAACACGTAAATTTTTAACGGAAAATTTTATTTTATTTTCCACAAAGGTAAATAAAATTTTAAAAGATTCCGACGGAACAATAAAATTGGCAATAAAACTTTATGACGGAGCAGTTGTAGAAACCGTTTTATTACCTGATAAGACGGGAAGAAAAACCGCCTGCGTTTCCTGTCAGGCAGGCTGCCCCGTAAAATGCGCATTTTGTAAAACGGGACAATTGGGATTTTCACGGAATCTTTCCGCAGACGAAATTGTAGAAGAGTTTTTTCATTTGGAAGCTGTAGCGGGAAATCTTGATAATATAGTTTTTATGGGTATGGGAGAGCCTATGCTCAATTTGCCTGAAATAAAAAAGGCAATTCAAATTCTAACTCATTCAAAAGGACGAGGGCTTTCAAAACGGAGAATTACAATTTCAACATCCGGAATTTGTAAGGGGATTTATGAAATGGCCGATAACGGACCTGAGGTAAGGCTTGCGGTTTCTCTTACAACGGCCAATCAAATTTTAAGAGAAAAACTAATGCCGATAGCAAGAGCGAATCCTCTCAGCGACTTGAAAAAAGCAATTCAATATTTTAACTTAAAATCAAATAAGCGGGTAACATTGGAACTTGCCCTTATGAAAGACGTAAACACTTCTTTTGAAGCTGCAAATGAAGTTATACATTTTACAAGGGAGTTAAATTGTCTTATAAATTTAATTCCATGGAATCCTGTTGAAGGACTTGATTTTGCAACACCTTCGGAAACGGAAATAAAAACATTTGCAGCCCGCTTGGAAAAGGCGGGTTTGAATATTACCGTAAGACAAAAGAGGGGACAAAAAATAGGAGGAGCATGCGGTCAGCTCGGAAGCACTTAAATCTTTCGTTTAAATATTAAGAGGCGAGTACTTTAATTTTTTTCCGCTCTATAATACGATGAGGCTATTCCAAGTTCTTTGCGGTATTTATTCACGGTACGGGTACTTATTTCAATCCCCTGCTCTTTTAAAAGTTTTCCGATTTTTGAATCCGAAAGAGTTTTTTGCTCATCGTTTAAATTTAAAATATCTTCAATTTGAGCAAGTACATAATCTTTAGAAAAACCGCCGGGTACTTCGTTTGAAAATAAGTCTTTAATTTCAAAAAGCCCCCACTCGCATCGTATGTATTTTCCGTTTGCGGCTCTGGAAATTGTTGAAACGTTAAAACCGGTCATTTCCGCAATATCCGCTTGCCGAAGCGGTTTTAAATAACCTTTTTGCATTTTATTTTTATCTTTTTTATTTCGTATCCCTGCAAAAAAATTATATTGAACATTTACAATTGCCGTAAGAATTTTTAAAATAGTTCTGTTTCTGTATTCTATAATATTCATCAACATTGAAGCTCTGTTTAAAAATTCTTTAACTTGTTCTTTTTCTTCCTGTGATGAAAAAGAAGAATTTTTAGTTTTTCGAAAATTCAAATTCTTATATTCAGGTGAAATTTCCAATGCGGGGATTTCCTCATCGTTAATTACGACCTTAAATTCGTTTCCGTCCCGTTTAATTTCGGCGATTGGAGTAATAAACCTTTTTTCTTCGGCAGAGCCCGAATAAGAGCGTCCGGGATACGGAGTAAGCGATTTTAATAAATCGATTGTTTCTTCGGCTTGTTCATGTGAAATAAAAATATTTTTTTTTGTAAGTTTTTGTATAAAAAGTTCCTCATCGGATACGGCTGATAAAACCTCATAATACTCTTTAATTATTTTTACGATAAGCTCATAAGAGTTTTTATATATATCAAGTATGAGTCCCGTCTTAGGAGATTCGCAAATTATGCCCGCCTGTACTATAAGAGATTGTTTAAACCCCGAACAGGCACAACCTATAGGGTCAAACCTACGCACCGAGTGCAAGGCTTTTTTTATTTCGCTTTTTGTAATATTATTTTGTTGCTCCGCTTCTAAAAAAAGTTCTTCTATAGGAACATAATTAAAACCGTTTGTGTCCAAGTTTTGAATTATAATTTCGGCGGCATTCAAAACATATTCATCGCTTATGGATTCTCTCGCCTGCTTTAATAAATGTGCTTGCAAAGTTTGATAAGAATCATCTTGAATATTTTCCAAAAAATTTTGAAACTCATCTCCTTTTTCCAAGGCCGCAGCGCTTACATAAGAGGAGCTTTTAAATACAAGGGCAGGATTTTTTTTTACTTCTTTTACAATTTCTTCCTGAAGTTCTTCCGAAGATAAATTTAAAAGGTTTACAGCATTTATCATTTGCTGACTCATTACCATTTTTTGAGATAATGCTTGCTGTTGCCTCTGTGCTAAAATCATTTTTAAATAACCGATTTGGAAAAAAATCAAAACGGCTCTTTATGAGAAAAAAATAAAGAACCGTTTTTTTAATTTAGTTATAATGTACAATTAAAATCTTTTACAAGAATCCCGGGTAAAAGGCTTCCGCCGGTGCTTCTTCCGCCGTAGGTTCCCGTAGAAGCAAAGATATGACGCTCTTTTGTAACCGCCAATAAATTTTTACCGAACATATTGTAAACCGATTCGTCCCAACGCATATCGGTAATCGGAGCTATTATTTTCCCGTCTTCCACCCAAAGACAGGCAAAGCGGGTCATTCCCGTAATTCTTGCAGAAGAGGTATCGCTCCAATTTAAATAATTAAAATTGGAAATATAAATACCGGTACCCAATTCTTTAACCGCTTCGCTTTCGGAAAAATTTCCCTCGCCTATTACGATTGAACGCATACCCTCGCTTAAAGGAGCTCCGTTGGATTTCACTCCGTATTGGGTTTCACTGCGTAAACTTACGAGAGTATTTTTTAATTTTCCGTTTTCGACAATAGTTAATTTTTCAGGAGCCGCTTCTCCGTTTGAGTTAAATGACGGTTCAAGACCGAGAGAAAAGTCTTGAATTAAACTGAACTTTTCAGAAAGTTGCTCCCGTCCTTCACGTAAAGCAAGATATGCGCTTGAGCCTTGCCGCATACTCCTTTCGCTAAAACCGTTCCACGAAAAAAAGTCGATAACGTCTACTAAAGCGTCCGCAGAAATAAACGCTCTATATTTTCCGGGTTCAAGTTTTTTTTGCGGAATATGTAAAACCCTTAAACCTTCGCGTGCATTTTGCAGCTTTGCCTTATATTCCGCATTTTTCCATTCGGTACCTGAATAAAGAGATTTTATACCGCGTCCGTTTTCAAGCCATACGGAATAATCCAAAGTAAAACTGTCGGTTTGAAACCAATGACTTGCTCCGGCGGAGGTTATAACGCCTTCACAAATTGTTCCCTGAGAATAAAGTCCAGTAAAATCCAAGTCTTGAGCAGGCTTTAAAACGGCCTCAGGTATTTTATCCTCCGGTAAAAGTTTTCCTGTATAAACGGTTTCTGAAGTTTCCGCTTTTTCTGGAACGGATTGGTATTTATCTTCCGGTAAAAGAAGAATAATCTCCCTTGCAGCCTGTAAAGCGTTTGCCGCATTTTTTTTATCTTCATCTATATCCGCTTTAATACCGAAACCGAATTTATAAGTGCGGTTTTTTTTCCAAAAAGTAAAACTGAAATACCCCTGCTCTACCGTTCCGTTTTGACGCACCCTTGCCTTATTAAATCTCATAAAATATGATTGTTCGCCCGAAAAAGAAATTGAAATTTTTTCATCTTCAAGCATTTCGGATAAAATAAAATCCGCAATTGACTTAAAATAATCTTTAAAATTTATTTTCATTTTCCGCCTCCAAATACTTCTACATCGGAAAAAGCGCATACGGGACTTGCATGTCCTACCGCTATTTCTTGATTCGGCTCTCCCTTTCCGCAAGAAGGGGTTCCGAAAACTTCAAAGGTTGATTTATCGCCTACGGCGCAAAGATTGCGCCAAAAGGTTTGCGAAACGCCGCGGTAATTGGGGTCGCGTACCGTTTCGGTAATTTTTCCGTTTTCAATCAGTTTTGCGTATTCACAACCGAACTGGAATTTATTACGGTAATCATCTATGGACCAAGAACGGTTTGATGACATTATAATTCCTTTTTCAATAGAAGAAATTATTTTATCAAAACTACTTGAGCCCGGTTCAAGGTTTAAATTTGCCATTCTATCTATCGGCGGGCGGTTCCACGAAGCTGCTCTTTGGTTTGCAACTGTACATTCCGCAAATTTAGGAGTTTTTTTATAAAGACGGTATGAGCTTTCGACTCCGCCCAGAGCACATTGTAAAATTCCTTCCTTTATAATAAACATTTTTTTTGCTTGAGTGCCGGTTTGGTCTGCACCGTATGAGGCAATTTGATAAGGAATTGAAGGGTCAAAACAAATATTCATCAACTTTGAACCGTATTGAAATTTACCTATATCTTCAGGTTTTATAAAACTTCCGCCTGCATAATTTCTTTCATCGCCTATAATGCGGTCAATTTCGAGGGGGTGCCCAACACTTTCATGAATTTGTAAAATCATTTGGTCGGGCATAAGAACCAAGGTGCGCCTATCCGAGGGGCATGTTTTGCACGATAAAAGTTCTATCGCTTCGTTGCCCACTCTTTCCGCTTCTTTTTTTGAAGCGGAAAAATTTAAAAATTCACAGCCGCCTTGAAAAAGTCTTGCTCCGCCGTTCCAACTGCGCCTTTGAATTACATCTCCGCGCCTCGCCGCCGCTTCAAAACCCGAAAGCACCGTATTGAAATTTTGAAAAATGTTTGCACCTGAAGAAGTTAAAAGTTCTATTGTATGCTCGTTTAAAAACGCATAAGAATCCGTATCTATAATTTCATCGGAAATTTTAAGCGTATTACAAAGTTCAAAAAGCCAATCGAAAATTTCCGCCTTTGAAGGATAAGTTTTTTTACCGCATAAGGTTTCGTTTTTAAGTACGGAATCAGGCCTTATACTTAAATCGAAATCGGCGATTTTAAAGGAAGACCCGGAATCCGCTGCATTAAAGGCTTTTTGTGCAGCCTCTGCCGCCCCTTGAGGTGTTAAATTTTGTGAAGCTGCATACGCAATATGCCCCTTATACAAAACTTCAACCATAAAACCGGCATCGTAAAAATATCCTGCATTTTCAAATTCCGCATCATGTGCGAGAAAGGAAGAGTTCTTTTTACGATGAATACGAAGCGTTACAAGCTCCGCCTTAGGCACAGCATTTTGAGCCGCTTCCAACAGGCTTTTACTCGAATAAACCATAGTTTCCTCCATTAAAACTTTTAAGAGTTTTTATTATAGCATAAATCCTTGAGTATTGCTATAGCATTTGTCGAGTAAAAAGATTTACTTTATAACTTGACAAAATTAAAAATTGTAAAGTATAATTCTTAGTTAAGGAGGTTTGTAAGTGTATAAAAGCAAAGTAAAATGGAGCTTTATCCTGACCTTAGGGATATGTATATTTTCGTGTACTAAGGAAGCGAAAGAACATAAGGAAGAAGAAAAGCCTGTAGTAAAAACTGAAATTACGGAAAATAAAACAGAAGTAAAACGGGAAACACAAGAAGAAAATAAAAAAACATCTATCGAAACTCCTGATGAAGAACCCCATTTAAAAGCCGAAAAAGAGGGGCTTAAATATCTTTCCGATGAAAAGCACTATATGGCAAAGGGAAGTTTATTGTTTTATAACTTAAATATAAACGATACCTATGAGCAGGCATTAGCCAAATTAAAAGAGTGATGAAACTGCATATTGTAGAAAATAAATTATGGAGGGCAAGTATGGAAAAGAAATAATAAAAATCAAGTGCACACATATAGGATATCATTGGATGTGTGAGTAAAGATGATTGGATAGATATAAAATATTAGGAGGCTTACCTAATCTACCCGTCAGTTATAATCTTATCAATAATGATATTCAACTTAACTATTAAAATACCCGTATATCGTTCGATATTTTCTATTATATATTTTTGGAGCTGATGAATTTTTCCTGTAAGTTGTGTGCCGAACGGAATATCAACCGTTAAAGACAGTTCATAACCTCCGGTATCAACGCGAATACTTAACTTTTTAATTACGATACCCTTATCGTATTCTTCCACGCAATGAAATACCATTTGGGTTAAAGCCGATTCCGAAATTTCGACGGCACCGACTTTTGAAAATTCGGGACGAACAACGGATTTTTCAAATAACTTGGACTGTTCGGTACCTACAAGAGGCGCTTTTTTCTTTTTAAAAAACAATCGCACCTTATCATAAAAAATTTGAGGATAGTTGCGCTGTATTTCCAGCGAAGGAACCGGAATTACATGCTTTCCTTCAACGCGCCTGGAACGCATTGCAGCTTCAATTTCTTCGCGTGTAGCGATTTCCTCAATTTTTTATAATTTTTTTAGGCTGCGGAATTTGAAGACGGACTGCAATTTTATTTACCATTTTTTCGGAAGTACCCAAAATAAGAATTTTTTTAAAATTGTTCCTCTGCAAAGCTTTTGCAGCTTCATCTCTATGTTTTTTATCGTCAAACAAGGCCGTTTTTACCGCAGCTAAAAAAGTTTTTTCACGCTTCGCAGAATGCCCCGCAATAATTTTATCATGATGAATTAAAAGGCCGTCATCAATTATAAGTTCAACCCTCAGTTTTTCGGCTAACAGTTTTGCCCGAAAACTTTTTCCTGTTCCGCTTTCACCTACAAGAGCATAAACATTTATTCTTCTAACCGTCCAAAATATATTTTGAAAAAATCCCATTTATTATTAATAACGACCTTTAAAATAAGCAAGCTCAAAAACCTTATTAAATTGTTCATTTATTGCCCGTTAATTTTCCCGGAGTCGGAAAGAAAAATTATGAGCACTGCTTATTTCCCGCTTCTAATTTCTTTCCGAAAGAACTAAGTTAAGTTCAAGTGTTTTTTTACCGCGTATGATTTTAATCTTTACTGTTTCTCCGGGTTTTTTGTCTTCTAAAACGGAATAATAATCGGTAAGGCTTTTTATTTTTTGTCCCGCAATTTCCGTAATAATATCACCGCCTATATAAAAAACGGTGCTGTATCTTCCGAACCCTGAACGAACGGCTTCGCTTCCGCCCTTTAAATCCGCTTTTGCGGCATTGCTTCCGCGTTTAACTTGCGAAACAAGAAGTCCCGCTGAAACCGGCAATTCCGCATAAGAAGCAAGCTGACGGGAAATTTGCACCAATTCCGCATCAATGGAGCCGCGTATAACTTTTCCGTATTTTAAAATATCGGCTGTAACCCGTTTTGCGGTATTAACCGGAACCGCAAAACCCACTCCGGCAGAGCTTCCGGAAGTTGAATAAATCATTGTATTTATTCCTATCATTCTGCCTTGAGTGTCTAAAAGGGGCCCTCCGGAATTCCCGGGATTAATTGCCGTATCGGTTTGTATCATATTTTTTATGATAATATTTTTATCATTTTGAATTGGTCGTCCCAAGGCGGAAACAATTCCATCGGTAAGAGTACGCTCCAACCCGAACGGATTTCCTATTGCCAAAACTCTTTGTCCTACTTTTAACGTGGAAGAATTTCCGAATTTAATCGTGGTAAGTTTTATATTTTTAGGAGGCTCAAACTTTAAAACCGCCAAATCGTTTTCGGTATCCGTTCCCACTATTTTTGCCTCATATTGTGAACCGTCGTAAAGTGAAATAAAAATTTTTGAAGCTTCGGCAATTACGTGGGTATTTGTCAAAACCAAACCGCTTTCATCTATGATGGAGCCCGAACCCGAACCGCCTTCCACCGGAACGGGTTCCAAAAACCAGTTTACCGATACGGTTTCGGTAGTAATATTTACGACGGCTTCATTTGCAGTTTCATATACAAAAATATTTTGTGTTTCAACCTGACTGTATGATGAATCCGAAGCCGTATTTATAGGCTGAATCTGTTTTACGGTTTCTTTGCCGCTATTTTCAGCCAAGGTTTCCGTTAAAGTATTTTTTTCAAAAACGGTTTCTTCCGATTCGGAAGAAATTTTCGAATGTCCGTTGTTAAGATTTAAACCCGCCCAAAATGCAAGAGAACTTACAAAAACCGTAACTACCGCAGTCCAAACAAAAAATTGCCGTTTACTATATAATTTCATATCTATTTCACCGCCTCCGATTAAAAAAAATTATATTACTAATGTAGTAAAATTTAAGAGGGATTGTCAAGTCTATTACCGCCTGTTTTCAGGTACGGGTTAATAGACTTGATACAAAAGAGGCTACCGCCCTGCCCCTTCCTATAATGCCCAAACCTTCGCCCGTTTTTGCTTTTACAAAAACCGAATCCTTTTTTATTTTTAAAATATCGGCAATAGATTCTCTAATAATCTCGCGGTAAGGCAATATTTTAGGCTTTTCTATAAGAATAACGCAATCTATATTTTCTATTTTCCAACCCGCACCGTTTATTTTTTCCCGAACGATTTTTAAAAGCTCCGCCGAATCCGCATTTTTCCAAGTTTTATCTTCGGGAGGAAAAAACTCTCCTATATCTCCCATACCCGAGGCGCCTAAAAGAGAATCTGTTACGGCATGTAAAAGAACATCTCCGTCGGAATGAGCCGCCTCTCCTTTTTTAAAGGGGATATGCACTCCTCCAAGCATAAGTTTTCTTCCACGTACAAGTTTATGTAAATCGTATCCCAAACCGGTTCTCATTGTAAATCTTCCTTAAAAGTGATTTTTTTATTTGAAATCTCTCCGTTACATACAAAAACGGGAGCTGCAAAATCCGAATAAATTTCACTGTCATCGGTATACTCCTTTTCGCTCCGAGCGGCGGACGAATGGGCGTCAAGCAGTTTTTTAAAATTAAAACCCTGCGGAGTTTGTACGGAAAAAACAGAGCTTCTTTTTAGATGGTTAATTATTTTTCCTTTATCATCAACAATTTTTTGAGTATCCACAGCCTGATAACCCGGAACGGCAGCCCCGTATTTTTCCGCGGTCTTACAAATTTCTTTAATCAAATCGCAAGTTACGAAGGGTCTCGCCCCGTCATGGATAAGTACATATTCGGTATTTTTAAGTTTTAATAAGGCTTTAAAAACGGACTCTCTTCTTGAAGAACCGCCTTCTATAAAAATAAGCTCGGCCGTATTTTTTAAAATGAGGTCATTTATTCTGAAGTCCGAAAATACTATTTTTTCGGCTTTTTGCAAGTCTCCTTTCGGGACGGTTATAATTATTTTACTAAAGATGTCAACATTTAAAAATTTAAAAAGACATTCCGAAAGAACGGAAACGTTTTTATCGTTTCCGTTTAAAGGCAAGTATTCTTTTTTTATTTTTGAATTTTTATCCTGATTCATTCTGGAAGAATTTCCCGCCGCCGTTATAACGGCGGAAAATCGGCATTTATTCGTCTTCATACATGTCCGAATCGTCCATATCCTCTTCATCTAAATCATCGGTATCATCTTCGATTATTTCTTCTTCTGCAAGGTCATCATCGGCTTCATCCAAATCATCATCGAATACAATTGCCGATTTTTTTACGGGAACGGGACTTCCTCCGAGCGGCTCCAAATGAGAATGAATAAGCGATTCCGCTTCGGATTTTGAAAGTTTCATTGCGGCGGCAATTTCGTCTTGAAAAATTCGATATGCCGAATCGTATAATTTTCGTTCTTGAATCGGCAGCTCTTTTGTTTTGCTGCGCTGATAAAGAGAGCGGACAACGGAAGCCGTATTTAAAATTTCACCGCTTTTAAAAAGGTCCATATTCATTTGATATCGGGCTTTCCAATCAATCGGTATAGGTTCAAATACTTCGGATAAAAACTTTAAAGCTCCTTCAGCTTCCGCCTTTGTTACAATTCGGCGTATTCCAAGCCGCTCCGTTCCGGTAACAGGCACAAGAACCGTCATATCCGATTCCGATAAATAGATAACATAATAATCAATTACTTCACCGCCTATTTCCCGTTTAGTAATCTCCGTTACGGAACCTACTCCCTGACCGGGATAAACAACAATTTCTTTTACAGAAAAACCTGATTTTTTACTCATATCTCGTCATTATAGCAAAAAACAGCTTTTTAGTCTATTACGGAGCCGATAAAAACAAAATCCGACTTTAAGCTTAAAAATTACCGCCGCCAAGTTTAAACGAAATAGAATATCCTATCGAGCCCTTGGAGGTCGAATTTTTACTTAAAGGATATTTAAAATTAGGCCCCGTACTCATACTTGCAAATTTATAAATCTTCCAATTTAAATTTAACGAAGTATGGCCTTCCGATTCCGAAATTCTGAATTCCTGAAACATAATTGCCGACAGCTTATCCGTTCCTATTTTATTTTGCGAAACCGACAAAGCTATATAGTGTTGCCCCTTATTTCCGTTTCCATTAACCGCTTCGGAAGGATTTTTTTTACCGAAACCGTTATAAAAATATTGCGCTGAAACCGAAGTATCGGTTTTGGAGCTTGAATACGACGCTCCTATAGTAGCTTGAAAAAAGGGCTTATTTTTTTCTTCATAAACGGTGCCTGTATTTTCATTTTTGTAAACATAATCGCTTCCCCATGCAAAAACGCCTTCCGCAAAAATACCCACAGTGCCTGCAATACTTCCTGAAAGAGTTGAAATTAAACGAGGGGCTTTTTTATAACGATACCACCCTCCTATGCCCAGCTCCCAATCGCCTATAACAAATTCGGCCTTTGCCGCTCCTGCCGTATTTTCAGGTAAAAATGAAGAAGTATCAGGCAAAAGATAAAGCCAAATATTGTGCTGACTTTTAGGAATTATTATATGCGTCCTGAGAGAAACCGCCCCTTCCCTATCCAGTTCGGGGTGTTTAGGGTCTATGCGCGAAATATTTATAACGTCGGCGGGACTGTAAAAATACCCGGTACCCCATTTTACGGCATGCTTACCGAAGCGGAAAAAAACAATATCTTTTGCCGAAAAATCTGTATATAATTCCTGTATCTTAATATTGGGAGCGCCGTTTACCGTAACCGGTGCAATAGGTTCCTTATCCTTATTTAAAACCGAGCCGTTTAAGTTTTTTTCAAACGGAAAGCCGAAAATAAATTTTCCGTACAGCTTTAAATTCTCAACGGGACGCGCATCAAAAAAAAGACTCGCACCCAATACCGTCATAGATTGTTTATAATCTTCTTTTTTTGAATAAGGCTCCTCCCAAATAAAATCTAAACTTAGTTTTGAATCCAAGGAACCTCCTATTCTAAGTTTACTGTTTTCCAAAGAAACTTGAGCGGTATTTAAGTCGCCTGCCAATTTTAAAGAATTTGAAACATTTTCTTTTTTTGTTTCTTCTTGAGTAAGCACGGTATTTTCATCGTTTCCGAAAAGCTCATCTTCAAGATTCTCTTTATTTTCCTGAGAAAAAACGGAAACCGAAACCGAAAAACAAAACAAGATAAAAAATATTTTTTTCATTGTAAATTTCCTTAAAAAATAAAGAATCAGTTTATTTTTTCCAAATAAGCCTTTGTAAACACCACATCGGGTATTTTGGAAGTATCGAAATCGGAAAAAATCTGCGTTGTTTTATCGCCCTTATTTATTTCGTTTATATAAATTTGGTGAACGGGAAGATTGGCCTTTCCCAATTTTACGTATTTGGGAATAAGGGTCGTGCGCATAAGTCTTCCGCTTGCACCGTAACTTTCAATTTTTAAAATAAGGGGTTCGGTTTTTTTTATAAAATACTTTTCTTCAGAATATGAGGCGTCCCTCGATAAGGTCTTTGCAGTTACCGCATATACTTCCACCTTACCGACCTTGGCTTCTTCTATTTTTTTTATCTCGTGCGTATCTTTAAATTTCGCTTTTTTCTTAACATCGGAAACCTTTGCGTCCGTATCGTTTAAATTTTTCTTAATAGAAGAGTGTGTAAACTGGTGCGAAATCGGGTCATAAAACCAAAGATTATTTTTTTCCTGCAAGTATCCCTGCCCCTTATCAACCTCAGGAGCAAGTAAAACAAGCGTCGTTTGGTCTGAAGAATCCCGCCTGTACAATTTATATTGATATACGGCTTTAGGGGTTTGAGGTTTTTCGGCAATCAGCGAAACCGAACAAGTAAAATCGTCGGTAAAATTCATTCCTTCAAAAACTTCTTCAAAAATTTTATACATTTGTTCCGTGCTCGGAACTTCGGCAAACAAAAAACAGCTTACAATTAAAATAAAAAAACTTATAAATATTTTTTTTGTCTTCATAAAAACTCCTTAAATTTTATTATTTCCCTACGCGCATAGCTTCGGCAGGCACCATATTTGCAGCCCTGCCTGCGGAAGATACAGCGGCAAGTAATGTTAAAAAAATCATTAGTGAAAATTTAGCCGTTACGGAAAGAAACGACAAGTTCCAGCTGAAATACCCGTCTTTTGTAAAAAGTGAAAGGGCGGAAGAACTTGCAATCGGAATAAAGGAAACGGCCTGCATCGCTATAATTGCAAGTGCAATACCGGATATGGAGCCTATTATCGAAAGCATCACAGCTTCCGAAATAAACAAAAACCTTATGTTCATACGTTTTACTCCGCAAGAGCGCATAGTACCTATTTCACTTTTTCTTTCGTGTACAATCATTCTGAAAGTATTTGAAATACCTATCATAGTTATAAGTAAAAGAACAAGAAGTATTACAAAGCTCGCCGTCTGTACATAAATAATTAATGTAGCAATCTCGGGAGATGCATCATACATAGAGACTACCATATATTTTGTACCCTCCCATTTTCCGTGATTAAGCTGCCGCGTAAGGTCATTTATAGGACGCTGCCGGTTTAAAAGCCTTGCCTGCATTCTGTTTGTAACCGGTGCATATTCGGAAATCTTTTTTTCAAGCATATCGGCAACCGTTTCCTGCATATTTGCATTTTCCAAAAATATACTGTAGGCGTGAAATCTGTTTTCAGGCGATTCGGTAATTTTGTTTATGTAAACCTTGTTTGCGTAAACGGAAACTTGCCCTGTAATTGATGTTGAAAGGCTTATTCCCCTAACTTGAAATTCGGCTACCGTTAATTTACCGGAAGAGGTTTTCGTTTCGCACAAAAGAATATCGTTAAAACGTATATTAAAATTTTCCGCAGTTTGCTCCGAAATTAAAATCGCATTTTCCGCCTTCATAGTTTCCCAGCTTCCTTCTTTAAAAGAAATACTGTCTTTTAACAATTTTTCTTTATCAAAATCGCAGCCTAAAATCAATTGAGAAAAGTCTTTTCCTTCAAAAATAAGCGTACTGTCAAGCTCGGAGCGGCGGGTTACGTACATAGGCTTTATACCCGTTTCGGCAATTACCTTTTCGATAAATTCATACGAATCAAGATACTCTTCCGCAGAGTCATCTTCATTTTTATCGCTTGATTTTTGAGCTCCGGCTATCGAAACATGCCCCCCTATTATTTTTGCAAGCTGATATTCCAAACTCTTCATTGCGCCTTGAGAAAAGCCGTCAATAAAGGTTACGATAAAAAATCCGAAAGCTACGGCAACTACCAGCAGTATACTGCGCCGTTTTTGTCTGTTTAAATTTCTAAATGCTATCTTTAAAATATTCATAAATTACTTCCTTAAAATAAATTCCCGCTAGCTGTTAATCGCTTCAAGCGGACTTATTTTTAATGCAAGTTTTATCGGATAAATATTTGCCGCAAAACCTGCCGCAAACATTGCAAAAGCCGTACCCAGCACCGATAAAATCGAAATATTAACCTTTACGTTATAACCTCCGAAAAGCAAAGCGAAGCCGCTTCCGAAGCGTAAATTTAAAGAATTAAAAATTATAGCCGTAATTAAGGCTAAAATAATTCCTGCCCCTGCACCGGTAAACGACATAAAAAAAGATTCCGCATAAAATATTTTTTTTTACAAAACCTTTTTTTGCTCCTATTGCCCGCATTGTGCCTATTTCTGAAGTACGTTCCATAACCGAAACTACAAGGGTATTCATAATTACGATTAACACCACCACTGAAAGAAGAACTAAAATAACCGTAAGCATTTTTTTTGTCGCGTTTATTCTGGCCGAATATGAGGCCATACCCTTATCCCAAAGAAGAGCTTGAGCTTTAATATCCTCGTTAAGAAACCATTTATTTAATTCGTCGGCAGTTTGCTCCGTAAAAAATCCGTTTTTTAACTTTATCGCAATATGGTGCCAAGCCTCCGTATCCGCCATATTAAGACTGTCGCGCAATTCGGTACTGCCCAAAATATTTTCCACATCGGCTTCGGTTAAGCCCTTTCCCGAAACATCGGCCTTTTCATCAAACATATTTTCTTCGGAGCCGAAAAGGTCTTCTTCGGATTTACCTGAAAGACTTAAGTCTATCGAAGAAGGAATTTCCGTTGCAACCTTTGCTCCCATTATCATACCCGCCAACATTCTGCAAGAGTTTATATCGCAATAACTTATTCTGCCTATATCGGTATCTGGGTGCGCATAGTTAAAAAAGCCCGTAATGCGAACCTTTTTAGTTTTGGTTTTTTCACCGTAAGCTGTAATAACAATCTCATCTCCGATTTTTAATTCCCTTTCAAAATATTTTTCAAAGGCTTCTTTGGTGCTTTTAGGCATAAGAAAAAATTCTTCGTTATTTTGTTGAGGAAAAGAGCCTTCGTAAACTTGTATCGTATCGAACATTTTTTTATAACTTTCAGGCTCAATACCAAGGCAGTTAGTAAAGGGAGGAAATCCGTTTTTTTTATTATCGGCTTCCCATGAATCGGGAAGGTTTACGGGTTTTAAAGTATTGTGTTGAGAAACCGCACTCGGTGTAAAAGAAAGCACCCCGTCCACAGTTTTTAATTTGGAATAAATTTTTTCCTTTTGGGGAAGATACGGCATTTTAAGGGAACCCCTGCCTACTGAAATTCCGCTTACTCCTACAAGCTCTACAAAAGATTTATCGTTTTCAGGCTTTCCCGTAATTAAAATATGCCCCGTAAAATCGCTTATACAGACATTTTTAGTTTGTTCTTCGGCAAAATTTAAAAGGCCCAAACCGAGTATAATTAAAAAAGTACCCAATCCTATTAACGACAAAGTTATAAGCGTTTTCGCCTTATTGGAAAAAATATTTTTTAAAGCCATTTTAGTAATTGTTTTATTCATCTTAATTTCTCCGTAAATATAAAAAGTAAAAACAGAAAATATTTTTGCGTTTATATTTCACTGTTCTTTATTTTTATGCGGAAATTTTTATATCTTCCACAATGTTACCGTCCAAAATTTTAATGCGGTGCTCAGTCAAATTTACTATTTTCGCATCGTGAGTGGAAAAGATAAAAGTTGTTTTTAACTCTTTATTTACTTCTTTCATTAACTCCAAAATTTGGTCTCCCGTCTTCGAATCAAGGTTTGCCGTAGGCTCGTCCGCCAATACTATTGAAGGCTTTGTAACCAGGGCTCGGGCAATCGCAACACGCTGTCTTTGTCCGCCTGAAAGTTCATTGGATTTATGATGTGTCCAATCCGTTAAACCTACCTTATCGATTAAATAACGAATCCATTCTTTTTGTTTTTCTTTTGATTCCTTTGCCTTGCCGAAAAGAAGAGGAAATTCGATATTTTCATAAACATTTAAAACCGGAATAAGATTAAAAGATTGAAAAATAAAACCTAAATATTCATGCCTTAATATTGTCATCTTTTTATCCAATTTTGAAGAGATTTTAACCTTTTTATTTTTTCTTTTTGAAAGCGAAGCAAAATCGCTTTTACCGTAAATGCTGTTATTATTTATAAAAAGCTCTCCTTCAGTCGGAGTATCGATTAAACCTATCATATTTAAAATAGTGGACTTCCCGGAACCTGAAGGCCCCGAAATGGAAACAAATTCCCCCTGTTCCACGGAAAAATTTACCCCCTTTACCGCTTCAACTTCAAGTTTACCCAGAGGATAGGTTTTACGTAAATTTTTAGCTTGTACAATACTCATAGTTTTCTCCTTAATTTAAAAATTTAAACCAATCAAGACCGCCTGAAGCCTTTATAAAGCAACAGTTAAGCCTTAAAATAGTTTTATAGCTTGATATAATACAATGTTTCAGATAATAGCACAGCCGTACTTTTTTGTCAAGTGTTTTAACGAAAATACCGATAAAAATTTAATTGCTTCAATCCTTTGCGGGTAAAGCAATATTTTTTGCCCAATCAGGTTTGCTGTCTTCAAGTATATCCGCAAAATTGTCCGTATATACTTTTTCTTTCCATTGTTCATCATTTAAGCGATTGTAAACGGGCTGTTTAAATTCGTAATAGTTAAAACAATAACCTACGGCAACGCGTTTTCCTCCTTGCGCATCATTAAGCGGAACATAAATTCTATACGGAATACCTGTTGCGGTTTCCAATGCGGTTCCGGTTTCGTGATTTGTAAACACATCGGCAACCAATGCCGATTTGAGAAGATTTTCATCGAGTTCGCTTCCCGACGGAGCGGCAATAAGTACAATACGAACAAGCTCGAAAGGAATTGAGGCAATCCATTTTATATCTTCTTTCGATACGGGTTTATCTTGAATTTCAAGCTCTACAATTTCGGCAGCCTTTTTACAAAGCGTTTCAAAATTTTTTAAAATATCCTGCACGGATTCGTCAATTAAGCCGTAACCGCCCAATACATTTGAAAGAAGACCGATTGAATTTGCGGTATTTTTAAAAAACGGTAAATTGGGTTCAATATAATGGACTAAATGAGGAACTTCTTCGGTTCTAAATGTCGCTTCTTCATCGTAACCTCCTCCGTATTCCGCACCGCTCATCTTTGCATATAAAATAGTATCATGTCTAAGTTCAGCCCAAGCCCCATGTGCGGAAAGTAAACTCTTCCTGTTCCATTCAGGTGTTTCGGTAAAATAAAAACCTGCCCCCTGTTCAAATTGCGCAAGAAGAGAAATACCGTTTAAAACCCTTGAGTAATAAGTATGGCCTAAAACTTTTTCCGGATTTGACAGGATTGCCCTTTCAAAACCGTCCAATATCGGTTTTAATAACTTAAATTTTCTATACTCGTCCTGTAAAAGAAAATCCGCCGCTTTTGAACCGAGAGCCTTCATTATATCCAAACCGCTTACCATACCTCTGCCTATATTATTGCCGTTTTCGTCAATGCCCGTTAAACGCGGTGCGCTTACGGAATGATGTATAAAAGAATCTAAAACAAACCTTTGACCGAATAAACGCCAGCCCATAGGAGGCCGTCTTTCTTCTTCGGTACCTTCGGAAGGAGAATAAAAAACCGAAGAACCTGCAATTGCAGGAGGCTTAAGCTTTTTATGAGCATCTTTCATAAAGGCTATAAGATTTTTTTTATCCGAACTCCATTCTTTAAAATTTTTTACATTGTATTCCCCCCATAAGGGCAATACCTCTTTAAACGATAAATCATCGGATAAGCCTATTAAAGCCGTTATCGGCTCAAATAAATTACACCATTCGGTATAAAGCTTTTCATTGTTTTTTACGGTTTCGGTTATTAAAAGAGCAATAGGCTCCATATTCATCGTAAGGTCTTCCGACCCGGAAGCCTCCTGTCCGTTTTGAGATAAAACTTTAGGCCCCTTATCGGCAATTAAAAAATGAATATGACCGAACCACATCATAGCTCTAAAATAAGCTTCAAGTTTTTTATTTTTTGTATAATGTCCCCGCGGTTTATACTGCGAATAATCCTCGCTCATATAATTTTTATCGGCAAAGGTAAAAATTTCAGACCGCATCAGTCCTTCGGCACCGTATATAAGCTCTATTTCCTTTCGCACCTTATCGGGATATTCTTTAAGCACGGTTTCTTTATCCGGTTCTTCATAAATAATTTCGTCGTTACCGTACTTATCCTCACCTTTTTTAGGCTGTCCGCTCAATTTAAGAAGGGCTTGTGCCGTAAGAAAATAAAGTTTTGCTTTTTCCAGGGTTTCTTCTTTTGCAGTTATGGCGGAGGAAGTATTTACCTTCTCCAAATCTTTTAAGAAAAGAGTAACCAAAGTTTCCAATTTCGGCATAAAAAACGTTTCTTCACAATACTGCAAAAGCCGGTCAAAAACCAAGTGCTGAGAATGTGCAATTAAATCCGTAGTTATAAAAACGGGGTCTTCTTTATAATCGGATTTAAATATGGAGGATAAATGATTTTGATAAAGAGAAATCATATCGTCGGGGCTAAAAGAGTCAAGCCCATATTCTTTTTTGTTTACGTTTTGAAAAATAAGCCTTTTTTCTTCAAGCATATTCCTTTCAAGAGCCGAAAGATAATTAAAACCGCATATCGGATAAAACTCGGAGGGGCGTCCGTTTGTTTTATACAGCATTGAAATGATTTTATTCATCTTAAGGTCTTCATTTAATATAAGGTCCGCACCGAAAACCAAGCCTGTTTTTCCATTCAGTTCGGTTTTATAAAACAGGTTTACATTATCTTGAAATTCAAAAAAGCCCGTATCATCTTCTTCGTCCGCGGCACTTTTAACAGGCTCTCCTAAAATGGGAATAACAGTTGAAAACGGAACAGGAATACCTTTCGGAAGTTTTTTTAAATCGGCATTGCTTTTTATATTTTCAATTTCCGTATTTTCAAGCGGATAAAACATACAAACCTTGCTTCCGACAACTGCCGTCTTTTCGGTTTTAAATTCTTCCTGCGAAAGAGGCATAAAGATAAGTTTATCGTTAAGATATTTTTGATGAGCACGCGCTTTCGGGGCTTTTTTTTCAAGCGGTAAATATATAGTTACGGGAGGTTCTTTTTCTAAAACGGCCTTAACATCTTTTTGCAGATTATCATTTGAATTCTCGGCCTTCGAACCTATGTTGTCGGAAACGGATACGGCCTTATCATCTCCGCTCCCTTTGCATGAGCCTAAAACAAAGCTTAAAAATACAAACAATATCGCAATATAAATACAAACGGTTTTTAAAGCCGCATACCGTAATTCGGTGAATTTACTAAAAATATAATTACACATACCGTAATTATATTGCACAAAATATCAAATGTCAACTTAAAAATTTAAATTATCAATACTTTGTGTTAAATAAAAAATCCGTTTCGACGGCACCTTCCCGTATAACTGCCGGTTTTTCCCCTACAAGGCTTATTATGGTAGAGGCGGCACATATTTTATCGTTATAGACTTTCCCTCCGTCAACAATCAGAGGAATTATATCTTCAAATTCTTTTTTTATATCCTCTATCTTCGTCAATGCGGGAAAAGCCGAATAATTTACGCTTGTAGAATAAATAGGAGCCCCTGTTTTTTTTATTACGGAACGAAGCCAATCGTCATCGGGACATCTAAAAGCCGAAGTGCCTCCGTTTTCCGTATCTTTAACAATCAAAGTAAGAGGAGCGGGCCATAAGCCGAATAATTCTTTAGGAACGGACGAAGATGTATAGTTAAAAATATCTTCAGGTTCCGCAATAAGGGTAATAAGCTCCTTGGAAGGCGGCCGTCTTTTAATTTTAAAAATTTCCCGCTTTGTGTACGGAACAATACCCGAAAACCCGTATATCGTATCGGTAGGAATAATTATCACCTTGCCGCTTTTTAAAAAAGAAGCCGCAATATCGGCAGAATCAGCCCCGTCTTTTTGAATAAGCATCTTTTTTAACCGCAAACATCTCGAAAATTACCGCAATAATCCCCATAGAAACGGCAATTGTCTTACATACATAATCCGAAAGAAAATGAGGTTTTGAAATTTTAAGCACGGCCCCGGGATTAAAAGTTTTACCGAAGCCTGAATTAAAATTAACCAGTTTTATAATTCCTTCATTTTCATATATATATCCCAACTCATGAGCATAAACCGCAATTGTTTCCGGATTATACGTTAAATTCTTTATATAACCGTCAAGTTCAAACCCGGTTTTATTTAAAGAATTAACATGTTCAATCAGCGCATCTCTTTGTACTTCCATAAACCGCTTTGAATAAATTCCCTTAGCTCCGAAAAATAGTGTAAGGATACTGTAACTAAGAACGGTAATAAAAACGGGTACAACTACCCTAAAATATATTTTCATAATCTTACATTATATAACGGCATCTTTTTCTTTTTTCTTGAATTTTATTTAAAACCGTGCATAATTATTATCATATATATTTAGGTTCTTTACAAATTCAGCCGATATATAGTATAATTAAGCAGGCAGGGAGACAAAGCATGGCAGCAGAATTTAATAAACACGAAGAACCCGATGATTCGATTTTTCCTGTAAAAATTGAAGACAATTCCGAACTTGATATGTACGGCGTTTGGATAAAGAAAAAGCCGGAAAACAGCGGCGAAATTACACAGGAAAAAAATGATTCTGAGGATATAATCTTTGACGATAATAAAATTGAATTCGATGAGCATGATGTTATCGATTTAAATAAACTTGAAGAAGAAAATATATCTTTTGAAGAACAGGCAATTTTTGACGAAAATATAAGACCGGATTCCGATAAAATCATAGATTTGGAAGAAACGACAGGGCTTGCTTCAATGGCGGGTATAGAAGAATTCGATTTAAGCGATTCTTCACAAACCGAAATTATAGATGAAGAAATTGCAGATGATAACGATGAACAGCTGAATAACCTGCCGGAATTTCAAACAATTACAGCGGAAGACAATATTACGGTTATAGAAAATAAGGAGCAAGAAGCGGATATGGATATTAACGATTTTGAAACTCTTGATTTGGACGATTTTTTAAACGAAGAAACGGCCGCAGAAAAAGAAGTTGAAAAAGAAAAAACTAAGAAGTTGAAGACATTTCTTCCGGTTTAGATGAAAATCCCGTTTCAGATATTGTCTTCGACTCCGATGAAGATATAAAAATAATTACCGATACGGACGACTCCGAAACAAAGGCTTTAAACAAACAGGATACGGATTTAAACTTCAGTATAGAAGAAACCTCCGAATTCGATGATATCCTTAATGAGCTGGGTGCAGGCCCCGAACCTCAAGCCGATACCGAAAAAGAAAAAGACGGAATAGATATAAATATAACCATAGATGAAGATTCCGACATATCTTCAATTGCGGGAAAAACCTCAGGTGCCAATGAAGATTTTGACGATGTCGCTATTTTTGCGGAAACTCCGAAACGGGAAGAAGTTATACCCGCTAAACTCGAGGAAACTCCCGATGAAGATTTAATAATAGAAAGCACCGTAATTGAAGCGGAAAATATCAATGAAATTAGAGAAGAAAACAAAAGAATATTAAACGAAACGGAAAGCGAAAGTTCGGCACCTGCGTCCGTAACTGAAGAAGACAATAAGGCTCTTGATTCAATGCTCGATGATATAATGGCCGAGCCCGTTTCCGAAACGGCCTTACAAGCGGAACCGGTTCCCGAAAACGAGCCGTCCGAAGATATTTTCTTCGATGATATTGAAGCCGTAAAAAACGACTTATTTGACGAACCTCAAAAACAAACCGCTCAAAGCAATACCGTATTACAAAACGACAGAGCTACCGAAATTCTTTTACAAATTGCGGGAGAATTATCCAGTATTAAAACCGAGCTTGCAACCTTAAAACCGAATTGGCTTCGGCAAAGGCTGATATGGATAAGGCAGTAAGCAATAAACGTTCAGCCTCCGAAACCGGTAAACAAAATGCGGAAGGCAACCCCGAAAGCAAAGACAGTAACGGCTTTTTCAGCGACGACGATGTAGATGAAACAATAGCTCTTACCGGAGATGAACTTAACAATATACTTATAACTGCGGACTTTACGGAAGAAAACGCTAAAGATGAATTTGAAGTACCCGAAGTAATCGATATGCCGATAGAAGAAGATACCGATGAAACGAATGACGTATTCGAAGATGTTAAAATAAGCGACACGGAATCGATGGAGCCCATTTTGAATGAATTCGAAAACGGACACATCAATTCCATCTCCGAAGATTTAAGTTATTTGGAACAAGATGATATTCCCGAAGCCGGTAAAATTGACGACAATGCCGAAAACTACATTGATATGCCTGATTTTACAGGAGAACAAATTGAAGAACCTGATTTGGAAAATTTCGATTTAACTATAAAAGAACTTGAACTGCCTGACGGAGAAAGCGTTCATTTTGAACAGTCCGCAGACATTTCTGAAACGCAAAACGAAGAGCCTTTTTCGGAAGATGCGAATTTAAGCTCATTTGATTTGACTCCCGAAGAAGCGGAAGAAACTGTAGATGACGACTTTAAAATACCGGAAGAACTTGTAATTGACAATCAAACTTCTACGGAAGAAACGTTTTCACCCGAGGAACTTTCGGAAGCGGCGGAAGATATTCCAAGGCTGGATTTAACAACAAATACCGAAGAAGAAATCAAAACCGAAATAAAAACCGGAGATGGCGCGGAATCTTTACAGCCCAACCCTGCCGACGGCAAAACTCTTCCCATACATCTTAAGGAAGAAATAAAATCGGTATTGACTTATATGGACCAACTTTTAGAAAGTCTCCCCGAAAATAAAATCGAAGAATTTGCAAAGTCGGAATATTTTGATACCTACAAAAGATTGTTTGAAGAATTGGGGATTTCCTAATGGGTTTAAGACTTTTAGCGGAGGCTGTAATCAAAAACAAGCCTCCCCTTATTGACGAAACAAATAAAGGAGAGCTTTTTTTTAAAGCGGAAAAATATTTCATTAATTTTCTTTCCTCTATAAAAATAGAAAAAGGCGGATTTCTTATAAAAAATGAAGAAGATTTTTATGAATTATGTTTTCCTTCCGGCTTGGATATTACTACTTTTCACAGATGCGTAATTCCCGCAGAGACTTTTGAACCTACCCTTACTTCTTTAAACGAATGGACAGCTTTAAAAAGCGGAAATTTTTCGTCATTGCGCAATTTTTTTTCTTCACAGGAGTATATAAGCATAACCGATATCCATATTTTCCCTTTGGAAGCGGAAAAGGCTTTTTTATTTTTATTAAAATCACAAAAAGATGTTTCAAGAGAAGAATTCAATTTTACGGCGGATACAAATAATCTTATTTTACAATATAATAAATATAAAAACATTTTTAAAACGGCCAAACCCGTATATCCGTTTCAATACGGAAAAAATGCGGTAACTCTAAAAGTAAAAGCCGCCTTAAATGCGGATAATTTTGCATGTTTAACAACTTTTTCATTTACCGAATTATTTCCCGATACTGTAAAACTGCAAAGCGATGTTTCCGTTTTAAAGCTATACTATTCAGTCATAAATAAAATTTTACAAATTATCGGAAGGTCAAATATTTCGGTTTTAAAAACAAACCGAACCTTAGCCTTATGTCTTTTTTCAGCTCAAAAACTGCCTCAAGATATTTATGTAGACAAAATAAAGTTCGCAATTTACCCTATTTACGGAAAAGATTTTTGTGACAGGATTATAATTGAATACTCAGGATTTTCCAAAGATGTAAAGACTGTAATGAATTTCTTGGAAGAAAATACACAACAATAATTTATCGGTCCCGTTTTTGAAAAATAAAATTAAATTTTATCTATATAAGCGTCTCTTAGAGCTTGCAGCTTTTCAGGAGGAATGGGTTCTATAGTAAACGAAGGCTTTGCAAAGAAATAGCCTTGAAATAAATCCACTCCGAAGCTCAGCAAAACTTTAATTTCTTCTATTGTTTCAACGCCCTCCGCTAAAACAATTATATCTCTTTTTTTCGCATAAGAAATAAGGTTTTCAAGCAAATTCTGCTTATCCAAACTTTTATGAATTTCCCTTACAATCGAAATATCTATCTTAACAAGATTGGGAGAAAGAAATATTAAAGAAGAATCATTGCTGTATCCGCTTCCGAAATCATCTATTGCAATCATTGCATTCCATTTTTGAATAAGGTCGCTTTTTATCGAATAAAACGCCGTATTAAGAGGTTCGCTTTCGGTAATCTCCAAAACTATATTTGAAAGATACGGAGTAAATCTGTCTTCAAATTCGGTAATTTTCGTTTCGGTTAAAATTTGAGAGCTTACGGTATTTAAAAATACTTTCGAAGTTTTAGAAATTTCTCCGCTTTTAATTTTTTCCGTAAAAGTTTCCATCGCGGCAAAAAATGTAATTTCTTCAAGAATATGCAATTTGGATTGAGCTCTTGCAAGCCGTAAAATATCCTCAGGACTTTTAAATTCACTCATCATCGAGCGCATAAGCATTTCATATCCGTATATTTCTCCGGTTGCGGCAACTATAATAGGCTGCATGGCATATTCAATTAAATTCTTTTCAAACATTTTATTTAAGGCTTCGGTTCCCTGAATCAAAATGTAATTCTTTTTATACATATCCAAATTAAAATCATGTAAAGAACCTTTAAACGAATGTTTAACATCATATATTGCAAAATCGGCATACCTTATCAAATCCGCCTGATTATCCGCATCATAAGGATACCACGCTATACCGCCTGAAACCCTAAGTCTTGTTTCCTCTCCGCTTGGAAGAACAATCGTCATTTCCTGAATTTCTTTCCAAAAAGCATTTAATAAGAGTCTTATTTCATCTGCCGTAGAAAAACTGTAAAAGAAGGTGTAAAATTCGTCTCCCGACCGTCTACAAACAATACACCTGTCCTGTTGAAGCGTAGAAAGTTTTTTTCCGAAAATTTGTAAGTGGGCATCGCCGTAAGCATGACCGAAAGAATCGTTTAGATATTTTAAATTATCTATATCCCACATAACCAATGCGCAAATTCCTATATGCCGTTGTTTAAACACTTCGGATATTTTTCTGTCAAATGCATTACGATTATATAAACCGGTAAGGTCATCATAGTTCATTTGCATTTCAAGACGGGTCCTGTCTTCATTTTCGCGCGTAATATCCAAAGCAATCCCCATAACACGTTCGTTTTCCTTCATTCCCGTAAAGCGTATCCATCTGACCTTACCCGGCTCTCCTGTGGGTATTGCATATATTGTTTTTGTGCCTTCTTTACTGTTTATATAATACTCAAGCTCATTAAGCATTTGATAAAATTCGGCATCATTTAAAACGGTATCGGTAGAATACTTTCGTATATTAAAAAGTTTAAACCAAATGGAATTACAAAAAACAGTACCTAAAATAATATTATGCTCAAAAACACCTATGGGAACTTGAAGCTGTTCTACAATTTTGGAAACTCTCGAAGCGGCATTAAAAACTCCTATACTCAAATTTTCTATCGAGGAAATAAGAGAATCAAGTTCCACTATATTCATTTTTTCAAGATGTAAGGGTTTAGTTTGGTCGCTGTTTTCAATTTTCGATACCACTCTTGCAAGCATATTTGAAATATGCTTACTTGATAAATATGCGCCCGTTAAAAATAATATACCGGCTATAAACAGTGTTTGCCAAAATATACCTATAAGAGTGGAAGAAAATGATAAAATATCGTTTTCAGGCACAATACCCATTAAAACCCACTCCTGATTGCCGTAAAACGATTTAGGAGGATACATATTGAATTTTTCTACGGCAACACATTGTTTTGAACCCAAAAACATGGAGTTTTCTATACGGTATACATTTTTATAACCCGTCTTTACAACATTTAATACGGGAAACTGGGAAGCCGTCAAATCTACGGAAGTTCCGCTTACACATATAGGTGTAAATTCAAGCGAGTCGACCGAAGTATCGCGTGTCGCTATACAATATAACCCCTTCCTGCCTGAGTAAAGTTCGTCAAAGTATAAAAATGATTTTAAATAATTTATCGATAAATCTATACCTAAAACACCGTAAATATTCCCATCATCATCTTTTAAAGGTATTGAATAAGTGATAACCTCTTCCTTCTCACACAGATTAAACGGCGGGCTCCAATAAGACATTTGCTCAGTACTTGCATTTATCCCCAATTTTGCAAGTCTTATAGGGTAATTAAAATACTTGGAATTTTCGTCATTTAAGCGGTTGGAAATGGAAAAATATTTTTTATATTCATCATCTAAAGCTATTTTATATTGTTCTACCGTTTCAGGATTTCCATGTAAGAGCCTTAAATCGTTATTTTCGGCAGGCGAAAGTAATAAAGAAGGGTTGCGTAAATAAATACCGGGATACGAAAAATCGGTACCGCTTTCGGAAAGACTTCGCGGAGAATCCAAAACCAAAAAAAATCCCATAACATTATTTTTTCTCAAAAGATAAATTAACATAGGAATAATGTCTTCCATAATTTTATTTTGAACATCATCTCTGTTTATAATTTCTTTTTGAGAAAGACCTTCTTCGTTTAAAACATTTATAATAACACTTAAAATCTCTTCGTTTATTCCTTGAAAGGCTGTCCAGCGTTTAAATTTTTCATTTTCAATATATATTTTTCTGCTTAATACTTTTTCCGAAAATTCTATATATGCGCTGTCATCGGATTTATTTAAAAGCCCGGAATTTAAGAACATAAAAATCATAACCGAACTTTGAATCACAAATACAAAAATCATCGGAATCAAAAGACGGGTAAGCATTGTTGTTTTGTATCGCGAAGTATTCTTTTTAACTTTCATTTTCTATATAATATCATATATTAAAACTTATTGCAATATTTTTACGGAATAATAAATAAAATAAAAACAATTTAATACGGTTTATTTATTCTTACATAACCCAGTTTTACAATACCGCTGTAAAAAGGTTTAAAATATTTATCGGTGCCGTAGGCGGCGGTAAAAACCGCAACATACAGGTCGGAAGAAGAAGAGTTTGAAGTTTTTACATCAGGGTCGGTTCTCAAAATGGAAGAAAAAGATTTATTATTGGCTCTTAAAACATTACCGAAGTTTATTCCGTTAATTAAAATCTCGGCCTTATGTGTAGAGTAATCCGTAAGTCTGAAGGACACCTTTCTGTCGGCGGTAGCCGAAGAAATAAGAGGATTGGGAGAAGAAACGGAAGACCTTAAAAATGAAAAAGACAAAGAGGAAAGTAAATAATTTGCGGCGGCGGACGGATTTGAATCGTTGTAAGAATATGCACTATTTATTGCGGAAACACAGTCGGCTTCATTTTCATAAATTCTGTAGAATATGTCAAAACCTTTAAAATACCCCAAAGCATCTTCGGTATTTTTTTTATCAGATGTTTCAAATTCAAAATATTTTTGTTCGCCGTCAACATGGGAACTGGGGTCATGAATTACGGTCGGAGATACCAAATAAATAATATCATCTATTCCGCATGAAAAAAAGAGAAGGATACAAAGTAAAATCGGGAATTGTTTTTTCATAAACACCCTTTAAAAAAACTGCGGTAAATTATCGATAGCGGCCCGCACTTTAAAACAACGTATGATAATTTTAAACGGCAAAAGTTATGCCGTTTAAAATCAAAAAAAACAAATTAAATTTATACGGCTCCTTATATTATAAGTTATCTTTGGAAATGTCAATTATCCTGGACTTTGCAAGTAAGGCCCATTCATTTTTGGGATAAGACTCCAACAGTTTATTGTAACGGGAGACGGCTTCATCTTTTTTCGACATAGCTTCATATATGCGGCCTGCATTAAATAAGGCTCTGGGAATAAGAGGAAAGTTTTCGATTGTTGCGGCTTTTTCATAAAATTCCAAAGCCTTTTCATTATTTCCCGATTCGTCGGCACAAGATGCGGCGTTAAAATAAGCAACGCCGGCCGCGTAAGAATTTTTAACGGCAAGGGCAGCCAATTCATAATACTTTAAAGCCTCTTCATACGATTTTCTTTGAAAATAAATTTCCGCAATTGCGGTATTTGCTCTAAAGGCCGAATAAGAAGAAGAGCGTTTTGCAGTTAATGCCGAAAGTTTTTCAATAGCCTTATCTTCTTCCGCTTTTACCTCTTCCGAAACCGTATCCCTGTTTTTTTTCGGATTTTTCTTCCGCTTCGGCCGTTTTTTCGTCTTCGGAATCGGCTTTGTTTTTCAGCTTAAACTCTTCCAAATCATAAATAACTCTTTCAACTTCACTTACGGCTTTTTTATTCAATTTATTTGAAATTTCAAAACCGGCAATGAGTCCTACCGTTATTATTACAATGCAGCCTAAAACCGCCAGTACAATTTTCTATTGGCATACAAAAAATCATTTACTTTGCGGGCCAAATCTTTATTTTCATTATTATCAGAAGCCATTTTAATTCTCCTTAATTTCAAGTTCTTTTATCAATCGCGATAAATAAGTACGCTGTATATCAAGTATCTCGGCTGCAGCGGTTTGATTCCATCTGCATTTTTCCAAAATTCCCGTAATATGATTTTTTTTAAAATCGTTTACAGCGGTTTTTAAATCTTTCGGTTTAACTTCCACAGTACGGAGCGCAGGTTCATCTCCCAACTTAATAAACAAATCTTTTCGTTCAATATAAGGCGGGGTTCCCAAAACACAGGCTCTTTCAACGGCATTTTCAAGTTCGCGGATATTTCCGTGCCACGGACAAGTATTTATCATATCCATAGCATCGGCTGAAAAACCTAAAAAACTTTTTTTCATTTCTTTACCGAATCTTTTTAGAAAAAAATCCGCCAACTCCGGTATATCTTCCCGTCTATTACGCAAAGGCGGAATATAAATGGGAAGTACGTTCAATCTATAGTATAAATCCGAGCGGAATTTACCTTGAGCTACAAGCTCTTCGATATTTTTATTTGTAGCCGTTATAATTCTGGTATCTATTGTAATTGTTTTATTTGAGCCTACCCGCTCAAACTGCATTTCCTGCAAAACCCGTAAAAGTTTTGTTTGAAGCTGTAAGGGAATATCTCCGATTTCATCTAAAAATATGGTGCCCCTATTTGCAAGCTCAAACCTCCCTACCCTGTCCGAAACGGCATCGGTAAACGCGCCCCGCACATGACCGAAAAGCTCGCTTTCCAATAAACCGTCAGGCAGGGCAGCGCAGTTTACACGGATAAAAGGCTCGTTTACCCTGCGTGAATGAAGATGCAGCTGTTCCGCAATAAGTTCTTTACCTACTCCGCTTTCGCCCAAAATTAAAACCGATGCATCGGAAGCGGCTATATTTTTGCAAAGTTCCAGTTTTTCAAGCATAACGGGACTCTTTGCTATAAGAGTATGATAGCCCTTATCCTGTTTCAGCTGGTCTTGAAGACAGATAATTTCTTCCCGCGATTTATTATAATGCCTTGCATTTTGATAAGCAATTGCCGTTTGGTTTGCAAAAAGCTCAAGGACATTTAAATCATCGGTATCAAAATCCTTTCCGCCTACCTTATTTAAAACCTCAATTACGCCTATGCATTTATCTTTTATACGCATAGGAACTGCTAGCATATTACGGTTTTTATATCCTGTAACATCTTGAACGGTTGAATCGAATCTTGGGTCGTGCTCAACATCGTTTATAATAACGCTTTTGTTGTACTTTATAACCCAACCGGCAATACCGTTCATGCCTATAACGATTTTTTTTGCTTCAATACCTTTAGGACCTATGGCAATTTCAAACCTGAGATGTTCACTGCCTTCTTCACGCATTAAAAGAGACGCCGCATCTCCTTCAACAACCATCATCGCCGATTCTACAATTTTTTCCAATAAAACACTTAAATCGGAATAATTGGAATTTATCAGCAAGCCGGTATTTATAAGAGTATTCAGTTTATCTCTTTTAATGCTATCAATTGTCCCCATAGCAAAACAAGCTTATTCCGGTTTATTTTTTAAAAGGTCTCCGAGCGTGTACGAAGAGTCTTCCCCTTCCTGTTCATTGGACATATATTGGGAAATTTCTTCCTGCTGCTGTCTGCGTTTTAAATCACGGATAGAAAAGGCTGTTTTTTTGGTTTTAGGATTAAGCTCAATTACGACCGCTTTTACCTTATCGCCTACCTTGTATTTAGCTAAAACCTCATCGGGATTATCTTCCCTGTTTTCAACTAAATTCTGTTTGTGAATTAAGCCTTCAATATTTCCGGGAACTTTTACGAAAATTCCGAAATCGGTGATTGAAGAAACCTCACCTTCAACTACCGAGCCTTGCTTATATGAAGCTGCAAACTGTTCCCACGGGTCATCGGTAAGCTGTTTTATTCCGAGCCTGATTCTTCTTGATTCGGCATCACATTCAATAACTATAACTTCAATTTCCTGACCTACTTCAAGCTCGCTTCCCGGATGTTTTACCCGTTTAATCCACGAAATATCATCGGCATGTAAAAAACCGTCTATACCTTCTTCAAGCTGAATAAAGGCTCCGGCATTGGTTATTTTTACAACCTTTCTTGTAAGACGTGTTCCCACCTTGTATCTATCTTCTATAGAATCCCAAGGATTATCGGTAACCTGTTTAAGGCCCAGCGAAACTCTTCCAGCCTGGATATCATAACCTAATATCATACAGGTAACTTTATCGCCCGGTTTAACCATATCTTCCGGCTTACTTATCTTTTTTACCCAGCTGAATTCGCTTATATGAGCCAAGCCTTCGATACCTTCATCAAGTTCAATAAACGCACCGAAATCGGTAGTTTTTGTAACCGTACCCGTAACGACATCATCTACATGGAATTTATCTTCAAAATTAAGCCAAGGGTCTTGAGTAAAGTGTTTTAAAGAAAGGTTAATACGTTTGTTTTCGGGGTCAAGCCGTATAACTTTTACTTCAATTTCTTCGCCTTTTTTTACAAAATCTTTCGGACGGGTAACATGTCCCCAACTCATATCGTTTATATGCAATAAACCGTCAAAACCGCCCAAATCTATAAACGAACCGAAGCTTGTAAAGCTTTTTACGGTACCTTTTACGGTATCTCCTATTTTTGCGGTGGCAAAAAAAGCTTCCCTTTCTTTTTCCGTACGTTCTTCCATATATTTTCTGCGGTTTACAACGATATTTTCACCTGTACGCGCATTAAAACTCAATTTTTCGATGTAAAATTTGGATTTTACACCGAGTAAGCTTTCCGGTTTTTCGACGCGGACAACATCGGCCTGACTTAAAGGCAGAAAAGTCGTAAGACCGCCGCCGAGCTTTACCTCGTAGCCTGCCCGAACCAGTTTTGAAATCGTCCCTTCGATAGGCGTATTATTTTCGTAAGCTTCTTTTAAAGCTTTTTGAAGAATTTTCCTATCGGCCTTCAGTTTGGATACGACCAAAGAACCGCTAAAGCCTTCGGTTTTTTCGATAAAAACATTTACCTTATCATTTACCTTAGGTTCTTCATCAAATTCCTCCAAAGGTATATGACCTTCGGATTTTCCGCCTACATCGACAAAAACGGTTCCGTTGTTTACAGCAACAACATAACCTTCTTTAATTGTCCCCGCCTCGGGAGCCTCAAAATTGTTCAAGTACTCCTCTTGTAATTGTGCTTGGATGTTTTTATTGGAGCCGTTTTCAACATCCTTTACCACTTCCATCTTTTCCATAGATAACCCTTTATTGTGTATTTTATCCAGCATTTTCGCATAAACCTCGCTTATAGTCAAGTCCGAAGTATCCAAATAAAAAGCATCGGAAGCAATTTGTAAGCTGCCTTCTTTTTTATTTTTATCAACTTCATCTCTTTCTATAATCGTCTTCTTTATTTCTTCCAAAGACAATTTACTGGTTCCCTGCTCAAAGCGGCGTTTTGCTCTTGATTCCGCGGAAGCGTCAAGATAGAATTTGTAGTCCGCATTAGGAAAGACTACAGTTGTCATATCCCTTCCTTCACAAACAGCCCCTATCTTTTTCGCCTCGCTTCTTATTTTTTCGTTCAAAATTCGGCGGATAGGAACGATTGCGGAAATACGAGCGACAACGGATTCCACCGCATCGCTTCTTAAATATGATTCCACATTTTCACAGCCCAAATACATATTACCGTTTTTATAAAACAGTTCGGTTTTTTCGGCAAAAGAAATCCAGCGCTCTTCATCGGAAATATCGGGAGGCATACCGCCTGAACCGTCGGCAGCTCCGCCTAAGGAACGCAAAACCGCTAAAGCCAAGGCACGATAAAAACTCCCGGTATTCATAAATGTAAGGTTAAATTTTTCGGCAATCATTTTTGCCAAGGTGCTTTTACCGGAACCTGCAGGCCCGTCAATGGCTACTATCATATCCTTATATTATACATTTTTTTCAATATTATGTATATAGTTTTTGCAAAAAAATATAGTATTTTTTTTAAAATTTATTTTTCCGTGAAATATTCATTTTTTTAAAGAAACTTTATATTCAAGGTTAAATCCGTATGCCGGTCTTCTAAAATACTTTTTCCGGCCGAATATTTTGATAAATCAAAATATTTTCTTAAAATGATAAAAATATTTTAAAAATTCGGTAATAAGGGTATTGATTTTTTCGGGGGGGGGGGGGGATATAATAGAAGAAAGTTATACAGACAACATATTCTTATAAAATCTTAAAATATGCACTGTTATTTGCAGGTAATATTTACATAGGGTTTATTCGGTTTTAATATGGGGAATGTTAAATTTTACGCAGTAAATTAAGATAGCGGACAATTTTAAGTAGGAAGGAAAAATGGCTGAAAAATTTTATTGTAAATGGTGCGGACATAGTGCTTCCGATATCCAAAGTTTAACATCTGCTCCCTGTACAAGAAATTCTACGGGAAACTGTCATGTTTTATATGAAGGAAGCGAAAAACAGCAATATACTTGCAAGTACTGCGGCAGAAAGGGTTTTTCTATAAGCACTTTAACTTCCGGAGCCTGTCCGAAAAACCCCGAAGGAAGTAACCACGTTCCGTATGAAGGAGATGAAAAACAGCAATACACTTGCAAGTACTGCGGGCAAAAAGCTTTTTCCATAAAATCTCTTACATCGGGGATTTGTACAAAAAGTCCGCACAAAAGGCATCATCCGGCTTTATAGAAAGTTTTGTTTAATCCGGCTTAAAAATTTTAAAAATTCTTCTATTAATAATACTATAACCTCTATGCAAATACAGACATAGAGGTTAAGGAGTTTTGAAAAACCGGAAAATCGTTCCGTTGTTAAAAGATTTTTTTTAATATCTTTTATCCCGAAATTAAAACACCGGTTATAAGCCTCTTGAAGAATTTCATATAAAAATATAAAATACTTAAGTACATATTTTAATTACCGCTTAATTTATAAAAGGTAAATTCAAGAAGGTTGGAAGTGAAAAAATTAAAAAAAATAAATACAGTTCTTTTTTTTGTTTTAGGGGTTGCAGTACTTAGGCCGCACATAAATTATAATTTACTTTTTGCTCAAGATGCCGTTACGGCTCAACCGTCTTCTTCAGACCGTAAAATAGCCTCCGACGAATTCAGGCGAGGTGTTCAAGCCTATTACCGCGGCACATTTAACGAGGCCGTTATTTTATTTGAAAAAGCTCTGTCGTACCTTCCGGGAGAACCGCTGATTTTAGATTGGTTGGGTAAATCGTACTATAGGACGGGAGTTGAAGGAGCGGCCGCAGTTCAGTGGGAAGCCGCATCGGCTTCAGGATACGGCGGTATGCTTTTAAAAAATAAAATTGAAATTTTAAAAGAGCGTAAAACTCTTATGTCCGATTCTATTGATAACTTAAAGTATGTAGAAGCCGTGGAGTTTTCATCAAAAAACGGAGATGTGGAGTTATTCAGACAGCCGCTTTCGATTGCAGCAATTTCCGACGGCAGTTTTTGGATAACGGCATACGGTTCAAACGAGCTTTTGCATTTTAATGTAAACGGAATTATTTTAGACAGAACAAAGGGGCCGATTCAAGGGTTTGACCGCCCCTTTGATGTAATCGAGTTAAAAAACGGTAATTTGCTGGTTTCCGAATTTGCTTCAAACAGAATTTCTTTATTGGATAAAAACGGAAAATTTTTAAAATATTTCGGACAAACAGGACGCGGCTTGGGCGGCCTTATAGGGCCTCAGTTTTTGGCGGAAGACGAATACGGAAATATCTATGTTTGCGACTTCGGTAATGCAAGAATTGCAGTATTTGCACCGGACGGAGAACCCTTATTCAATTTCGGAGAAAAAGGAGGCCTTTTTTCAGGCTTTATCGCTCCGGCGGGAATTGCAATTATAGACGGCCTCGTATACGTTGCGGACGCTTTAAAAGGTGCCGTTTATATTTTTGATACGGCAGGTAATTATATTCAAGATTTATTACCTGAAAATTCTTTAAAAAAAATAGAAGCATTACGTGCATGGAACGGTAACTTGGTGGCCGCCGCAAATAATAAGGTTTATTTAATCGATACCGGATTTTCGACAATAACCGAATTGGCAAGTTTAGGTAACTTTCCGTCAAAGATTACGGCTGCCGTTCCGGACATAAACGGTAATTTACTTTTAATAGACCATAAAAATCAAAATATAGAAATTACCTCGCGGATTAATGAACTTGCGGGCGGTTTATTTGTACAAATAAAACGTATATTTTCCGACACCTTCCCTAAAATTATAATGGAAGTAAGCGTTCAAAACAGGGACGGAAAACAAATTGTGGGTTTAACGGAAGAAAACTTTATCGTTACGGAAAAAAACCGAATTGCCGCAAACTATACTCTTGACGGTTCGGCATACTTAAACGACACTTGCGATATTGCAATTATCGTAGAACGCTCCCCTTCTTCAATAAAAGAAAAACAGGCAATTGAATCCGCAATTAAAGAAATATCGGAAGCAATGCAGGGTAAGGGTAAAATAACGCTTGTATCGGCAGGAGCTCTGCCCATACTCGAAGGAAAATTCTTTCCGAAAGATTTGGAAACAATACCCAACCGCTTAAAAACGGTGCAATCGCCCGATTGGAAATTCGATTCGGCATTAAGGCTTGCCGCAGGAGAATTGATAAATGCGGAACAAAAACGGGCGGTCATCTTTTTAAGTTTAACGGAACCAAATGCGGATAATTTTAAACAATACAGTCTTAACGACTTGGCATCATATATGACAAACAATAATATCAGGTTTTATGCGGTAAACTTAAAAAAAGAATCTTCAATCCCTGAAACGGCTTATTTAGCAAAAAAGACGGGAGGTAAGACCTTTTATGTTTACGGGGAAAAAGGGTTAAAACCTATAATTACCGATTTATTGGAACAACCTATAGGTACATACCGTCTTTCCTATAATTCAACCCTTCAAACCGACTTCGGCAGGGCTTTTTTACCTGTAGAAGTGGAAGTAAGATTGTTAAACAGGTCGGGAAGAGATGAAACGGGATATTTTGCCCCGCTGGAATAAACTTTACAAGCAAACATAAGTTCAAATCCTGAACGGTTTACTAAGGTTGTTTATTTAATTTCGCCCCTGTCTACGGTAAACTTGTTATTCTCTTTTTTAGCCTGAACTTTTATATCTCCTATCGGTTTCCATTGTACTACAAACGAAACGGTAGGTATCATTTTATAATTTTTATCTTCAGGTTTTTTAACGGGTTTTACCGAGTAAGAAAATTTCATAATCCAATCTTTTAAATAATGCGTTAATTCAAAATCAAGCGATTTTAACTTAAAGGCGGAACGCCGTCTCGCCTTTTCATCCCAAAAATAAAAAGATTCAGCCAAATCCTTTATGACATTTTTTTCACCCGGAATTACAATCGGTAAATTCATTGCATCTTGAAAATATTTTGCAATTGCTTCGTTACGGCTTGTAGAACTGAAACTGAAATCCAAAAATTCGTGTATTTTAAAAGTTATCTTGGGAGAAAACGTAAAATAACTGTCGGTAATTCTGATTAAATTAAAACTGAGAGAAGAAGAAGCGGACAATTGCAGCCTTATTCTGTTTTTCCAAGAATAAAATTCCAAAGGCGATGAAGAATTGGAAAAGTTAAAATTTAACGAATACGGTATAAATTCCTTTTCTTTGGATTTTTCAATCCAGCCGTTTAAAGTATCCAGTTTATAAGGGATTTCTCTTCTCATATTATAAGATGCCGATATATACTTCCAACCCAATGAAACGGCATATACATCATGTTTTTTATCTTCAATATTATAAACATAAGATTGACTTACAAAAATATCATAAGGAAAAGAAAATTTTAATTCCACCTTAAAAGGTTCCCAATTCCATTTTTTTAGTTTAGCGATTTCTTTAGGAGATTTTCCTTTTTTTTCTTTTTCGATATCTTTTTCAAAAAGTTTACTTGAAACGTTCAGTGCCGTGTAAGGAAAATTAAAATTTCCTGCAAAAGAATAGGCTCTTAAAAGAGGAGGTAAATCTATACTTGAAGTTACTAACTGAGTATATTCGTTTAATGTAAAACCCGTACCTATTGTAGCAGCATGCTTAGTAATATATTCTTTTTCCCACTTTGCTTTTTCTTCTTTCCATGCAGGTTTATCATAAGTGCCCGTAAATTTATTTTGAATCAATATTTCGGTAATAGCCCATTCAAAGTAAACGGGTTTAAAAACAGAATTAAAAACAAAGGGACGAACCTTAAAAGAGTTGGAATTTTTTAATGAATAAACATTTAACTTATAATTATTTAATTCCAAATCTTTAAGGAGTCCCTTATCCTTAACCCAAAAATGTTTTTGATAATTCCCCTGTAACTCAAATGAGTTGGATATATCCAAAAGGCCCATGTTATAAGAAAATTTACTTTCAACCGAAGCGGTTCCGTTCAATTTATAATACTTTGAATAAAATTCTTTCCAGTTAATATCAAAAAGTTTGTTCCAACTTTTATGGTCGAAGGTTATATCTTTTTGAAAAAGGCCGCTCAATTTATAATTTAAATCGTAGCTGATAAAATCCAATTCGTTATATGTTTTAACGGGTTCAAGATGAAAAGGCGGAAAAACCGTCTCTACGAAAAGAGGAGGCTCTTCAATTTCCTTTCCGCTTTCGGCACTTTCTTCGCTCTTATTTACAGTATTTTCAGTTTCACCTTTATTTTCGACCCCGCCCGAACCGCCGCCGTTTTCAATTTCCGATTTTAAAGTGTTTCCGAAATTATCGTCAAAGGGATTTTTTATGCCCGTCAAATCCGTTTCTTTGCTTCGGCGTATTCGGTTTTTAAGCATTGAGGTCGAAAAAATAGAACCGCTCATGCCCATTCGCAATTCGGGAACAAAATTTTTAGGGTAAAAAAAAGTTCTTTCTGGAGAATATGATTTTTCTTTCCCGATAAGAGTGCTGTCGGTTTTACTTTCAAAATTAAATCTTCCCGATGCCGCATCAATGGCAATGGAATTTATAAACGGCTGTAAAATTGCAAACGACGGCCTTAAGGAGCTGTCCAATTTCCAAGAAAATCCGTGTACCGTATCCGCATCTTTAGCCTCGGCCAATTTATCCTTATCCAAAAGATACTTAAACCAATTCATATCTTCGCTTCTGTTCATAAAATCCGACCTGAAATACGGGTCCGATAATAGAGGCATACTTAGCGATAAATTAAAAGGCTCTTTTGTCATACTCATTCCGAATTCAAAATCATATCTGAAAGGAACGGTAAGACCGAATAATTTAGCTTTATTTTTATTTATTTTCCCGTTCGAGTCGAATCTTGAAAATTTAACCGTATCGGTATTAGGCCCCGTTACCAATGTGCTTAAGCCGCTAAATTCCGCAGGATAAATCGTATTTGAAAATCCGAAAAGATAGTGAAAATTTATTTCTTTTACGTATCCTTTTTTAGGCATAAATTTTCCGTCAAGCCCCAGCATAAAACCCAAATTTGAATATTTATCCGCAAGAATTTTAAGATGAGAGCCGCCTTCCTCATCGGCAGGTTCATCAAGATTTTTAAAAAATAAGCCTTCAAGTTTTTGTTTTTTTAAACTGTCGCTTTGCATAAAATTGGAAAATGAAGAACCGTCTTCGGCTTTCGGCAAGGGTTTTCTTCCCAGTAAATAGGTAGTTGTCTGAATAAAAGCTCCCTGCCTGTTTTTATAACCGAACACGGGGTGAAACAACATTTCATCTGCCGGATAATAAAAAAAACGGAAGATATAATACGGGTACAATACCTACCGATAAAAAACCGTTTGCAAAAGCCATTTCGTTCCCGGGCAAAAGCCAAATACGGCTTGCACGGATTGACCAAAGAGGCTCGTCATCTTTACTTGTCGTCAAAAGAGCATCTTTAAAAGCTATGGCTCCGCTTTCGTTTTTACCTGCAACTTCCGTATGAATTCTAAAAGGGTCTTTTCCTTTTTTCGTTTCAGCCTGCTCCAGTATTCCGTCTAAAAAAACACCTTCCAATTTTTTAATGTTAAAAAGTAAATATTCGCCTTTAAAAGATTCGCCCGACGAAGAGCCTATTTTTCTTTCATAAAAAACGTTACCGAAAGCGGTAAGAGTTTCGCGGGTTTTATTGTGAATTATTTTATCGGCATTAATTGTAGAAGTGGAGCTTCCGTCAGATACGGAAATAGACACCGAACCGGTAAAAATAACCAGTTCGTCTTTTAAGGGCTCGGAGTTTTTTTTATCTTCATCTTTTTTATTATTATCGGAATCCGCTTCCTCCCGCTCTTTTTTTTCAGGTTTATTTTTTTTCTCGGGTTCTTCGGTAAGAGGAGAACTCAAAACTTTTTTATATTCGGTATACTGTGCGGAATTTATAATTATTTTTTGCCCTTCGGAATATACGGAAGAGGAAAAGAGAATGATTAAACTTGCAAAAATATAAATCCGTTTTTTCATTTTATAAATTTATATAAAACCCGCTTTATGCTTTGCGTTCAAGCATTTCTTTTATATAATATCCCGTGTAGGATTTTTTTACCCTTGCAACTTCTTCGGGAGTTCCTTCCGCAATTATTTCACCGCCGTTTGTGCCTCCTTCAGGACCTAAGTCGATTATTTTATCGGCTTGTAAAATTACATCGAGATTATGCTCAATCATAACTACGGTATTCCCCTGCTCTACAAGTCTTTGAATAACCTGCATAAGCTGTTTAACGTCCGCAAAGTGTAAGCCGGTTGTAGGCTCATCTAAAATATAAAGGGTTTTTCCTGTGGAACGCTTTGCAAGCTCGTTTGCAAGTTTTACACGCTGGGCTTCTCCGCCTGAAAGAGTTAAAGCCGATTGCCCCAGTTTGATGTAGCCCAAACCTACCGATAAAAGAGTTTCAAGTTTACGTGCAATATGAGGAATAGGCGCAAAAAATTCCGCAGCTTCTTCTATAGTCATATCCAAAACGTCCGCAATATTTTTTCCTTTATAGCGGACGTCCAATGTTTCCTTATTAAACCTTTTACCTCGGCACACATCACAAGTTATATAAACGTCCGGTAAAAAATTCATTTCGATTGTAAGAGTTCCGTCTCCCTGACAGTGCTCGCACCTTCCGCCCCGTACATTAAAAGAAAAACGTCCGGACTTATAACCGCGAGCCTTCGATTCGGGCAGGCTTGCAAATAAGTCGCGTATACCGGTAAATACTCCCACGTATGTCGCGGGATTGGAGCGGGGAGTTCTTCCTATAGGACTTTGGTCGATGTTAATTACCTTATCTATATTTTCAAGACCGGTTATTTTTTTATAAGAGCCTTCTTCCAAGGAGCTCCGCATTAAGCGGTTTGAAACGGCAGGATATAAAACATCGGTTAAAAGCGTAGATTTTCCCGAACCCGAAACGCCTGTAATACAGGTAAAGGCTCCGAGGGGAATTGAAACCGAAACGTTTTTTAAATTGTGTTCGGTTACATCTATCAGGTTCAAAAAGTTTCCGTTGCCTTCCCGTCTTTTTTCGGGTATATCCATTTTAAGAGTACCTGCAAGATATTGACCGGTTAAACTTTTTTTTACCTTTGCAACTTCTTCAGGACTTCCTTGAGCGGTAATGTTTCCTCCGTGTACCCCTGCTCCGGGACCCAAATCAACTATGTAATCGGCAGTACGGAGCGTTTGCTCATCGTGTTCGACTACAATTAAAGTATTTCCCAAATTGCGTAAGTATAAAAGAGTATCTATCAGTCTTTGATTATCACGCTGGTGAAGCCCGATTGAAGGCTCGTCCAAAATATATAAAACGCCTATTAAACTGGAACCTATTTGAGTTGCAAGCCGTATCCGCTGGGCTTCGCCGCCTGAAAGAGTTGCGGCTTTCCGCTCAAGGGTTAAATAATCAAGTCCTACGTTTTTCATAAAACTTAGGCGCGAGGTTATTTCTTTTAAAATTTGTTTTGCAATATGCTCTTCCGTTTCCGTTAATTTTAAATTTTCAAAGAATTTAATCGAGTCGCCTACGGAAAGACAGGTAAGCTCGTAAATATTTTTTCCGCCTACGGTTACTGCCAAGGCTTCCGGTTTTAACCTTTTTCCGCCGCAGGTTTTACACGGCTTTATCGACATAAACTTTTCGTAGTATTCCCGTATTGAGGCGGAATAAGATTCATTATACCGTCTGTTTATATCCGCCATAATTCCAATCCATTCGCGGTTATAAGAATGCTCTCCACCCGTATGTTTTGAAGTATACGAAAAATGAATACTAACTCCGTCAGAGCCTTCCCAAATTATGTTCAATATTTTTTTAGGCAATTTGTTAATAGGGGTATCAAGCGAAAACCCGAATTCTTTTGCAAGGGCTTCAAACCTCGCCCTGTTCCAATCCGAATCGGGACTATACGGAACAAAAGCTCCCTCGTTAAAGGAAAGCGTTTTATCGGGAGCGATTAAATCCCTGTCGAAGTGCTGCGTCATTCCGAGTCCGGTACAGTCGGGGCATGCGCCGAAGGGATTATTAAAAGAAAAAAGGCGCGGCTGCAACTCCGGCATGGAAATACCGCAATCCGAGCATGCGTTTTTTTGCGAGAAAAAAACTTCCGTTATGGGAGCGTCTGGAAAATCTTCCTGCTTTGTCGCAAGTAAAATTCCTCCGGAGCTTTGAAGGGCGGTTTCCACCGAGTCGGAAAGACGCTTACGCACATCGGAGGAAAGTTTTATCCTGTCTACGATAATTTCTATCGTATGTTTTTTTTGCTTATCGAGTTTTATTCCGTCTTCCAAATTTACCGTAAGTCCGTCGATTCTTGCCCGCACAAAACCGGCAGCGATTGCATCGGTAATTATTTTTTGATGTTCGCCCTTTTTTCCTTTTATAATAGGAGCCAAAATTTGAACGCGCGTATCCTCTTTCCAGCTCATAATCGTGTCGATAATTTGGTCAACCGTTTGCTCTTTGATTTCCTTACCGCAGTTTGGGCAATGAGGTCTTCCTATACGTGCAAAAAGGAGGCGGTAATAATCGTAAATTTCCGTAACGGTTCCTACAGTAGAACGCGGATTTCTGTGAGTGGTTTTTTGTTCAATTGAAATTGCAGGCGATAAGCCTTCAATATAGTCCACATCGGGCTTATCCATTCTGCCCAAAAATTGGCGGGCATAGGCAGACAAAGATTCCACATAGCGGCGCTGCCCTTCGGCAAAAATAGTATCGAAGGCAAGAGAACTTTTTCCCGAACCTGAAAGCCCAGAAATAACTATCAGCTTATCGCGGGGAAGCTCTACATCAATATTTTTTAAATTATGCTCTCTGGCACCCTTTACAATCAGCTTATTTAAATGCTCTGCCGTACCCGTATTTTTTTTTTGCATAGTAAATAATTATATAGGAAGAAAGAAGAATTGTCAATTGACCGTCATATAAGACAGTTTTATAAAAAACTCAATTCCGCACAAGGCTGCGGCCATTACGTTTTAATAAATTAAGATTCAAAATCAAGAAAAACACAAACTATATTTTCGGGCATAGTTGAATAATTACTTATTTTTTAGTATGATTTAAAAATGAAGCAAAATCAGGTAATAGGATTTTTATATTTACCTACCGGCGCGGGGCATTTGTCCGGTGCAAGGGCATTATCGGAATATCTTACGGAATCCTATCCTAACGAAGTAGAGTGTAAATTAAAAAACGGGTTTACCGAAAAAATGATATTCTCCAAATTATTTTTCGAAAAAGGCTATTCGGCTACGTCGAATTATTTTGAAAAAGGATATGTAGCATTTTACCAATTAACAAGTCTTAATTTCAGTCTTAATATATTCAAAAAAATCTTTGCGCCCTTTTTTATACAGGGTATAGTAAAATTTATAAAAGAAAATAAAATTACAAAACTTGTTTGCACTCATGAAATACTTATCGTTGCCGCAAGGGAAGCTATAAACAGAACAAAAAAGGATATTCCTTTAATAAGCATAGTTATGGACCCGTTTACGGCACACCCGATATGGTTTTATGAAAAAAACACCGACCTTATAGTTTTTTCGGAAAAACTTAAAAACGAGGCCATACAAAAATATAAATTTAATCCCGACAGAATTCATAAGTTTCCGATTATGCTTTCACGTAACTTCGATACGAAGTGTACGCAAGAAGAAAAAATAAAAATAAAAAAACTGCACGGTATACCGGAAGATAAAAAAAATAGTCCTGATTGCCGGAGGCGGCGAAGGATTAAAAAAGGCCGTCAAAATAGTGCATAATTTTATAAGAGCTAAAACGGATTCCTACCTTATTGCGGTATGCGGTAAAAACAAAGAATTAAAATATACTTTGGAGTATTTAGCGAAACTGGCAGGATTTAAAAATATAAAAATCCTCGGATTTGTTCCTTTTATGAAAGAGCTTATGAATATTGCAGACTGTATTATCACAAAAAGCGGCCCCGCTACAATTATGGAAGCGCTTTTGATAGGGAAGCCGCTTATTCTTTCCACTTATGTCCGCGGTCAGGAATGGGGAAATTTATTATATGTTACTCAAAATCATGCAGGCTGGTACATTCCCGAACCTAAAAAAATTGTAAAAAAAACTCAAGAAATTTTTTCCGATGATTCGCTTTTAAATGAAATATGCTCCAAAATAGAAAATATGGATATAAAAAACGGCCTTAAAGATATTGCGGAATTTATTTACAACTTTTAAAATCGTAGCTTATAAAAAAAGGGTTGCCATAAAATTATTTGTGTGATACAATTACCGAATTATGAATATTAAACGAGTTTTTTTTAATACGGTAACCGAAAAACTTTTTATTTTCAGCTTTTTATTTTTTTCTTTATGTAATTCTTATACTGAAGAAATATCCTCTTATTCTAAAATTTTATATGAATATGATTCGCTTTTTTATGATGAACTTCATCTTACTTCTTTGGAAAGCGGATATGTATGGCTTTCATATAAAAAACCCGCTTCGTATGCCGAATTAAAACTTAACTTTGACGGAATAAATGAAAAAGCCTTATCCGAACACGGGAAAGTCTCTTATGAAAACCTATATAACATGTTTTATAAAAGTAAGCCTCTCCTTTCGTATGAACAATTTGCCTTCGACATAAATTTAAAATTGGCACTGCAAGCTCAATATTTGTATAACGGCGAAAAAGAACCGTTTATCAATAAATTCCACAGATATAATAAAACACCTGAACCTATCGCCGTTCCGTTTGAATTTTATTTTTCTCAATATGTTTATCTTTATTGCGTGCCCGTTTTCGGCAAAAATTTTTCAGGCTCAATACACTCCTATCCTTATACGAATTTACCCCTTGCGGGGAACGCTATGGATTATCACTTCCCGAAAAAAACGGGCCTTTCAATCGGAAATAAATTTTTTAATTTTCACATAGGACGCGGAAGGCTTAATGTGGGGAGAACCTTATCAGGCGGAATGATTATATCCGACACCCCGGACAGACTTGATTTTGCTTCAGCCTCACTTTTTTTTAAATATGTAAAACTTGATATGACGGTTGCGGAAATAAACCCCACCCGTTTTTTTATAAGTCATGAAATAAGCATACGCCCGTTAAAACAACTTTCCGTTACTTTACATGAAGGAATAATTCTTAATTCCGTATTTGACCCGCGATTTTTAAATCCGTTTATGATTTTTCATAATTATGCACCTTGGAAAGACCCTTACATAAACAATAACTACAACGGGAATTTAATAGGTTGTCAATTAGGCTTCGACATAAATATAATACCGGTTAAAAATTTAAGAATTTACGGACAATTCGGAATGAATCAGTTTCAAACGCCTTCGGAGTTAAAAGGCGGCGCAAATAATATCCCGAACAGTATGGGAGGCATAGCCGGTATTGAATACTCAATTCCTATGCAGGTCGGTTATTTAACTTTAAATACCGAATTTATGTATGCCGACCCTTGGCTTTATATCGGAGATACGGGCAGCAAAAACAGTTTTTCGGCAAGCAGAAAAGAAAACGTTTATGCTTCGAAAACTTATGACGCTTCGGAAATAAAGACATGGCTTACAAATCCGTACGGTCCCGATACAATTGCGGCGTTTTTTAAAGCGGATTTTAACGCCCCTCATAAATACAGGGCGGCTTTTACATACAGATTTTTATGCAAGGGCGAAAATGAAGAAAAATTTTTTAACAGTATAGATAAAGGAGAATATTATTACCCTATACACTATAAAGAAGGAATAAAAATGGCCAAGTGGAAAACTCCGACGGGTACGGTATCTTACTTTCACACTATGCAGCTTGAAAGTTCTTATACAATTATAAAAAATTTAAATATAAATGCCGCCCTTTCATGGACGATTGCCCGCGGAAAAATAAACGGGCATTCTGTTGACTTTTCGACATATATAATGTATTCTCTGCGGTAAACTATAATTTTTTTAAGGAAATAAAATGAAAAGAAAATTTATTATAACCTGTTTTTTATTTATTTGTTTTTGTGCATTTACTCAAGTTGCCGTAGATGTTTTAGACCCTTTTTATGAAGATGTAAAAATATGGGAAAATATGAGGCTTATAAACGATACACCGTCAGTACGCCCCTACCCTTTACAGGAAGTAAAAAGAATCCTTGAAATAATAATTGAAACCGGAGATGAAGGACAAAAAAAAATAGCCGAAGAGCATTATAACAGATTTTTCGGCAGAGCATTTCACTTCGGAGGAAAAACCGAGTTTACATTTAAATTTCCCGATAAAGATTATGAAATAATCCTGTCGCCAGTAATGGATTTAAACTACGAAATACATAAGTATTTAACTATATCCGCAAATATAAATGCTTATCTTACAAATAAACTTCCGTCCAATTCGCCGCAGCCTGCATTTATGTATTCAAAACACGATTTGGCAAGCGATGACGTAAAAGTTGGAAAACTGTATTTTCTTCCCGTATTTAACTCAGGCCTTTCAATAGGTACACCCGAATACTATTTTACGGCAAATATAGCGAGAACGGATTACGGACCGTTTTATAAAAACAATATTATTATAGGCTCTCATGCTCTTCATCAGGGACAATTTAATTTTGCAGTAAATAAACCCAAATGGACTTATGAACAAACCTTTCTTACTCTTTCTCCGACAGATGATACGGGAAGGTCTTGGTTAAGACCGAATAAATTTTTAGTTGCACATTCATTAAATATACGTCCTCTGCCATGGCTTTCTTTCGGTTTAGTCGATTCCGTAATATACGGCGGAAGATTTGAACCTATTTACCTGCTGCCGTTTTCGGCTTTTTTTGTAAGTCAGGGCTTATACGGTTTCCCTGATAACAGTTTAATCGGAGCGATGTTTACCGTTAAACCTATAGACGGTTTAAGATTTGACGGAGTTCTTTATGCGGACGATATCGGTTTTAATGAAATAATCAAATTCAAAAAAGATGCAAAATGGCGGTTGGCGGGTCAATTCGGAACATCTTATACAATGCCTAAAACCCATTGGTTTACATCGGTAGATTTTCATTATACCTTTGTAACGCCGTATACATATACACATTATGACGGAAATAGCATAACCTCGATAAATTATCAAAATTACACACATGCAGGTACTCCGTTAGGCAGCAATTTACCTCCCAATTCCGACAGAATTTACCTTAAACTGAAATTCCGTCCTGTGCACGGGCTTTCGATAAATTTATCCGAAACTTTTATACGCCACGGAAATGTTTCCGAAAGTATAGAAGACGTAAATGTATTACGAGCTTATTTTTCGCAAGAGCATACAACGGACGGCTCGGTTTTTAACCATTCCTATGCTCATGGAGCGGGCACTCATTCATTTTTATATTCAACCCCCTTTATGAAGCAAAAAACAATTCAATATGTAAATCAGCTAAATCTTGAAACCTCATACACATATCCCTTTGCAAAATCCGGAGGGAATATGCAGTTTAAGATAGGCTATACTTTTGAAGCGAACATAAACGGCGGTATAAACAGTAATATCTATAAAAAAACCGATAAGATATTAACTTCGGACGTGGAAATTATAAAAGAAAAAGATAGACAGCATGGCGAATGGGAAAAAAATGCCGTAGGAAAACAATTTAATCATTTTTTTAATTTTGCAATAAAAATTACGTACTAAGCGGTGTAAAACTTAAATTTTTAAAAGATGCACCGAATTAAGACTTATAAAAGACAATCAATTCCCTCTTGATTTTAAGACGATTTTAAAGTATACTCTTCTTTAAGGAAGCATAGATAACCTTGCAACGGGTTATCTATGCTTTTAAGGAAAAGTTAATGCTCGAAAATTTATCGGTAAAAAACATAGCTCTAATTGATAATCTCTTTGTCGAATTCGAAAACGGTTTAAATGTTTTAACCGGTGAAACAGGCGCCGGTAAATCAATATTGATAGGCTCGCTCACGGTACTTTTGGGCGGAAAAACCTCTACCGATATAATCCGAGCGGGAACAGATGAAGCCGCAGTTTCAGGAAGTTTTTTTATCGGTGCGGAACACGCGGAAGCTTTGGAATGGCTTAAATGCCACGGAATAGAACCTGAAGATAACAGAATCTTAATACGAAGAAATATAAAGCAAAACGGCAGGTCGGCGGCATGGATTCAAAGCCTTCCGGTAACAAGAAACGAACTTGAAGAATTAACCTCTCTTTTAGTGGATATTCACGGACAGCATGACCATCAATCCTTATTTAAAACCGCCGAACACCGCCGCTTTTTGGACAGCTTTGCAGGGCTTAACGGCGAAGTAAAAACGTTTACCGCTCTTTATACGGAACTTGCTCAAAAAAGAAGCGAGCTTGAAAATTTAAACCTTTCCGAAAAAGAACTTGAAGAAAAAAAAGAGCTTCTTCAATTTTCAATAGAAGAAATAAGACGGGCAAAACTTAAAGAAGACGAGCGCGAAGAATTGGAAGCTGAAGAAAAAAAACTTAACCAATTTGAAAAACTGTTTGAATTCGTAAACACCGCCTCGTCTCTTCTTTCAAATGAAGAAGGCATAGTTTCTCTTGTAAAAAAAGCTGCGCATAATCTTTCTTCGGCAAAAACTTCCGATACCTCGCTTGAAGAATATGCAAAACGGCTTGAAAACGCTTATTACGAACTTGACGATATAAGCTCTTCATTGGACTCTTATCTTTCAAACCTTGTATTTAATCCCGAACGGGTTGAACAAGTTCAGGAAAGACTTTCTCTCATTTATAAACTTTCGAAAAAATAACGGCGGTACCGTTACCGAAATTTTAAAATATGCCGATGACGCCGAAGCCCAGCTTGAAAGTCTTTCCAAAAGCGAAGAAGGAAAAACGGAACTTGAAAATTCAATAGGAATTTTGGAATCAAAAATACTGAAACTGGGCTGTGCGATTTCCGAAAAAAGAAAAACGGCGTCCGTAAACTTACAAGCCGAAGTGGAAGAAGTTTTATCCAATTTGGGTATGAATAAAACAAAATTCCAAGTACGGGTAGAAACCAGACTTCCGGAAGGAAATAAGAGAATTGCCAATCAATTCGGTTTTGACGATATAGAATTTATGATAAGCCCGAATCCGGGAGAACCGTTACGCCCTCTTGCCAAAATAGCTTCAGGAGGAGAGCTTTCGCGGGTAATGCTTGCATTAAAAACGGTTTTATCAGGAGGCGATGAAGCGGACACCCTTATTTTCGATGAAATAGACACGGGAATAGGAGGAGAAATTGCCGTAAACGTAGCCGCACACATGAAAAAATTGTCTAAAAAAAAGCAAATTCTTTGCATAACACACCTTGCGGTAATCGCCTCTCATGCCGATAATCATATTAAGATAGAAAAAAATACGATTGGGGAAACAACCAGAACCTCGGCAAAGGCGGTATCGGATAAAACAAGACTTGAAGAAATAGCCAGAATGCTTGCAGGAGATGAGTTCAGTGAGGCTTCGCTGAAACACGCTGAAGAACTTATTAAAAAGTATACCCATTAAAAGGAGACCACTGTGGACGGCGGTAAAAGTGCAAGTAAAGAGTTATACACTGAAAGAGTCTACGAATACGACCAGGAAATAAACAAGATTCTAAAGCGGGAACAAAGTCTTTTGCACCTCATAAAAAACGATAATTTCGGAGCTGGATATAAAAAACTTGTTCTGGTAGATGAAATGATTTATCTTACAACGCTTTACTTGGCAAAATTTAAATTATCCGTTACCCTTTTAGGGGGGAAAAACGAAAACATTTTAAATGAAGCCAGAAAAACTCTTTACCGCCCCATAATTTATCTTGAAGAAATAGTTTCTAATTTTATAGATGTGCCCTTTTCGGATTATGAAGAACAACTGAAATCCATTTCCAAGGTTACCGAAAAACAAAGATATTATTTGATAAGAAAACTTGGACTTGCAATCAATATGGTAATAGAAGCTTACGGAGGCAATACAAAGTGGCGATGGTCATTTGCGGAAATTGAAGGCCGTTTTGCCGTTGTGGCAAAAAATATAATGGACTTAAAAGAAATAACAAAAACCGGTTTAAACCCGCATGCCGAAGATTATGATATTGTAATATTCCATTTACGACTTGTAAAAAAACTTTTGGCAAAAACCGCCGATAAATATAGAGAAAAATATGAAGTTGCAACAAATGCCATAAGCGATTTTAGAACGGCAATCTTGGTTTTGGGAGCATTAAAAAGAATTCACATGGTTTTAAACGAACATAAAGAAGTTGAAGAAATAAAACGCAAACTGGAAATCTGGCACGATAAAATGGAAAAAGATTTAAAACTGAGGGAAAAAGATAAGATAAAAAAATGATTTTTACAAATAAAACCGTATTAAAAATATTTGAAGCTTTCTCAATTCAGCGTTGGAACGACTTAATAAGGCCGTTTGATATTGTCGAAATGGATAAAACCGCAGAAAAAGCCTTTTTAGCTTTTATTATAGGCAAATATGAAGAAAAAAACGGAGCTCATATAGATTGGGAGATAATAATAGACGGATTGGTATTCGAACTTTTACGTAAAATCGCCCTTTGCGATATAAAGGCCCCCGTTCAAAGACGTATCAGAAAGGATTATCCTGAAGAATATAAAAAAATAAATGAATGGATTTTTGAAAAATACGGTGAGATAATAGAAGACGGAGAATTTAAAAACGGCTTTAAAAATTTCCTTTCCGAAAAAGAAGATAATAGCGATATTACAAAACGTGTTTTAAAAGCGGCTCACAGATATTCCACTATTAGAGAATTTGAAATGTTAAAACCTGTAAACGAACCGTTCAGATTAACCGAACTGGATTCAGGCTTAAAAAAAGAAATGAGCGAATTTATGGACTTAACAGCTGTAAAACTTTTATTTACTCACCAAATCCCGCATAAATTCCTTACGGAAATAGAAAAACTGAGATTCCAAATTCGCTGGAATCAAACGCCCAGAGTTCCGGCTACTACCGTTTTAGGCCATTCGTTTTTCGTTGCCGCCCTTACGCTTTTAATGTGCTACGATTTAAACATCAAAGGGTACCGCAAATATAATAATTTTTTTTCCGCCCTTTTTCACGATTTACCTGAAGCCGTAACCCGCGATATAATTTCACCCGTAAAGCAGGCAACGAATCATCTTCCCGAAGTCGTAAAAGAAATTGAACAAATAATTGTCGGCGAAGAGCTTTTACCGTTAATGGACAGCTCTTTTAAAGATGAAGTAATGTTTTATATTCAAAATGAATTTGAAAACAGAATTCTCCTTGACGGACAAATAAAAATCGTCTCTTTTGAAGAATTAAATGAAAAATACTCAAGTGAAAAATATAGACCGACCGACGGAAAACTGGTACGTGTTGCCGACCAGATTGCGGCCTTTGTAGAAGCGGACAGTTCTATCCGCTACGGAATTACTTCCGCACATTTGCAAACGGGCAAAAAAAATATAATGGGAGCATATCCGGTAGGAACCCGTATCAACAATTTTAATACTGATAGTTTTTTTAATGCATACAGATAAATTTAACTGAGAGGTAAAACTATGAACAAGATAGAAATGACTAAAGATATTTTTTTAAATGAATTAAAACAAACGGCAATTTTTTCGTGTATTGAAGATACCGAACTTCAAAATATCACGGATTTTTCGGAAATCCTTTCGTATGAACAAGATGAAACCATTATAAGCGAAGGTACGGAAAACAAGGGGTTTTATGTTTTATTAAGCGGAAAACTTGAAATTGTCAAAAACGGCAAACGGGAAAGCGTAAAACTTGCTACACTAAAAAACAATGCAAGTTTCGGTGAAACCTCTTTATTCAAAGATGAAACGGCAACAGCAACGGTAAACGCAATTGAACCTTCAAGCGTATTATTTATTTCCAAAGAACAGTTTACGGCATACATAAATGCCCATCCTAAAGCCGGCATTGTAATTTTAACATATATTGTTTTCAGTCTGCTGCAAAAATTAAAAAACACAAATGAAGAACTTGTTCAGGAAAGAAACATAGAATTTTCATCGGAAGACTGGGCTTCTATGATGAATATGTTTAATCCGAACTCCGGCGATATTTTAAACGAACATACTGCAAGCGGACAATAAGAAACGGAGTTATGAATAAAAAGCTGTTTATATTTTGCTTTATTTTTTTTATTTTCTCAACACTGAATGCGGAAGACATCGTTCACATAATAGAAAAAGGTGAAACTCTATATTCTTTAAGTAAAAAATACAATGTGTCCGTTTCCGTAATTTTGGAAACCAATAAAATTAAGGACGCTTCTAAAATAAAGGCGGGACAAAAACTTATAATTCCTCAAGAAAAAAAAAGCGGCAAAACTACGGAAAAAACCGATACGGAAAAAAATACGGCTTTAAAAACGGGTACTTATATCGTTCAAAAAGGAGACTCCCTTTTCGGTTTGGCAAAAAAATTCGGAGTTAATTTTTCGGAATTTTTAAAATTAAATAATCTTACGTCCGAAAGTTTAATTAAAATAGGCGATAAACTTAAAATTCCTCAAACAAAAACGGCTCAAACTCAAAAAGAAGAAAAACGAAACAAAGTAAAAAGCGGCGAAACTCCTTTTTCAAATTCAAAACAAGCCGATTCAAAACTTTTATGGCCGGTACCGGCATCGGAAGTTTCTTATCTTTCCGGTAAGATTGCGGGCGTTGTAATTGACTCTAAAAAAGGGCAAGCCGTTAAAGCAATCTCTTCGGGAAAAGTTGTATCTACGGGACAACACCGCGGCTTCGGTCAGGTGGTTTTCGTTCAATCTAAAACCAAACATATTTATGTCTACGGCGGAATGGAAAAACTTTCGGTAAAAAAGGGTGAGACCGTAAAAACGGGACAAAAACTCGGAGAAGTCGGTATGGAAATATTTACAAATAAGGCCAGAATGTATTTTATGGTTTACGATAAAAATAAACCGATTGACCCTGAAAAGGCTCCGAGAGGATTATAATATTTTTAAATTAAAGACTTTAACCGCCGTTATATTTTAAATTAACCGTTGACTTTCAATAATTTATCGTTTAAAATCTTAAGTATATTTTAATTTCTAAAGGAAGGAATTTATGGAAAAATCAAAAATCAAACCGAACGGTTCCGCTCTGCTTCCCTTTTTTATTTTTGTCGTTGCCTATTTGGGAATAGGAGTAACCTTAGTCGCAAAAGGCGACCCGATGGGGTTTTACGGCTTTAAAGGTCCTATTGCCGTAATTATAGGAATTATTGCCGCCTTTTTAATGCATAAAGGCTCAATAAACGATAAATTCGATACATTGATAAAAGGCTGCGGAGACGCAAATATTATTACAATGTGTATAATTTATGTTTTAGCCGGCGCATTTTCGGTAGTTTCAAAACAAATGGGAGGAGTAGATTCAACCGTAAATTTAGGCCTTACACTTATCCCTGCAAATTTCGTTGCCGCAGGCTTATTTATTATCTGCTGTTTTCTTTCGGTTGCAACGGGGACAAGCGTCGGCACCATAGCTGCCGTAGGGCCTATTACCGTAGGTCTTGCGGAAAAAGGCGGAATATCCATGACGCTTATGATTGCAACGATGATAGGCGGCGCTATGTTCGGAGACAACCTTTCAATTATTTCCGATACTACAATAGCGGCAACAAGAACACAAAATGTAAATATGCGCGATAAATTTCGGGTAAATTTAATAATTGCAATACCTGCGGCAATTATTACGGTCGTTCTCCTTTTAATTTTCGGAAGACCCGCCACTCCGCCCCAACTTCAATCTTTGGATTTTAACATAATAAAGGTTCTCCCGTATATCTTCGTACTGGTATCCGCCGTAGCAGGCTTAAATGTATTTATTGTTCTTTTAGGCGGAATAATTTTTTCAGGCTCAATCGGAATAGCTTACGGAAGTTTTGATGCACTGCAATGGACAAATCATATATACGACGGCTTTAACGGAATGTTTGAAATATTCCTGCTATCGATGTTGACAGGAGGGCTTGCATATATGGTAGCCGAAGCCGGCGGCATGGAATGGCTTTTAACTAAAATAAAAAGCACGGTAAAAGGAAAAAAATCCGCCGAAATGGGTATAGGATTATTAACCCTTGTTACAGATGCCGCTACGGCAAACAATACCGTAGCTATTATTATCGACGGCCCCATTGTAAAAGAAATGAGTGAAGAATTTAAAATAGACCCGAGACGTTCAGCCTCGCTGTTGGACGCCTTTTCATGCGTAATGCAGGGCATTATTCCGTATGGGGCTCAAATTTTAATTGCCTGCTCGTTTACCGAAGGTGCCGTAAATCCGGTGGCCCTAATTCCGCTTTTATGGTACCAGCTTTTACTCGGAGCGGTTCTCGTTCTTTCAATCTTTTTCCCGTTTGCAAACGGGTACATAAAAAAACATCCGTGGAATTTTAACGAATGGAAGGCCGAAAAATAAAAAAGAGTAAGACCTCTAGCCGTAATCGAAAAAAAAACATATAATTTATCTTTATGGAGGAAAACATGAATAAAGACGAATTGAAAAATATGGGTTTTGCTTCAAAGCAAATCCATGCCGGTTACGAAAAAAATAAATACGGGGCGTTAGCTACCCCTATTTATCAAACGTCAACCTTTATTTTCGATTCTGCGGAACAGGGCGGAAAAAGATTTGCCCTTGAAGAAGAAGGGTATATTTATACCCGCCTGGGGAATCCTACCGCTACGGTTGTTGAGGAAAAACTTGCCTGCCTTGAAAACGGAGAAGCTTGTATATCCGCAAGCTCAGGTATGGGAGCGATTACTTCCTGCCTTTGGACGCTTGTCAGCGCGGGCGACCATATAGTAGCAGGTAAAACCCTTTACGGTTGTACTTTTGCATATTTTAGTCACGGACTTTCACGTTTCGGAGTTGATGTTACCTTTGTGGATACGCGGAATCCCGAAAATGTACGCAAGGCAATGAAAGCGAATACTAAAGTAGTATATCTTGAAACTCCTGCAAACCCTAATATGTATTTATGCGACATAAAAACAATCAGCGAAATTGCACATACAAATCCGGATTGTAAGGTAGTTGTGGATAATACATATATGACGCCATATTTACAACGGCCGTTGGATTTGGGAGCCGATGTCGTCGTTCACTCGGCAACAAAATATCTGAACGGACACGGAGATGTAATTGCGGGCTTTGTTGTAGGTAAAAAAGAATTTATCGACCAAGTACGTTTTGTAGGTGTAAAAGATATGACAGGTTCCACCTTAGGCCCCTTTGAAGCCTATTTAATCGGCAGAGGTATGAAAACCTTAGACATACGTATGGAAAAACATTGTGCAAATGCTCAAAAAGTTGCCGAATTTTTAGAAACACACCCTGCCCTTGAATCGATTTACTATCCCGGGTTAAAGTCTTTTCCGCAATATGAACTTGCAAAAAAACAAATGATGTTACCGGGAGCAATGATTGCCTTTACTGTAAAAGGCGGCTGCGAAGCGGGCAGAAACTTGATGAACAGAGTAAAATTCGCTACTCTGGCGGTAAGTTTAGGGGACGCCGAAACCCTGATTCAACACCCCGCAAGTATGACGCACTCTACATATACTCCGGAAGAAAGAGCCGCATCGGATATTGCGGAAGGTTTAGTACGCCTTTCGGTAGGGCTTGAAGATTCCAAAGATATTATAGCGGATTTAAAACAGGCTCTGGACAGTTTAAAATAAGACTTGTCCATATTTAACAAAAAGATTTCCTAAAGCCGTTTCCTCTTTAATGCAGGAAACGGCTTTTTAATTGTTCGGCTTGTATAAACAGTCTTAAGCTGGGTTTATTTTATACCGTTTCTTAGCTGATATCACAAAACGGCATAAAATAAGGCGAGCTTGCAAAGGCAAACTCGCCGGTGTTTTTAAGCGGTAGTATTTCTACCGCTTAAAATAAACCTTCTTCTAAAACCTAAAACGGTTTTACGCTAAAAAGCTCCAAATTCTGTATTTCCGCAGGCCCTATCTTAAATAAGGTAGGTTTAAATTCTTTTTGGAAACCGGCTATTTTTATTCCCGCAACCCAGTTAATGGCACCTTCATGCGAAAGTTTTATAAAACCTGAAAAGGTTCTATCTTCTTTAATGGAAACAGTAAATGCGGCAGGTAATTTATACACACCTTCCAAGCCTGTCCAAACGGTACTTGCAATACCTATATTAGGTTTTGCGGATACTGAAGGAGATGCGGATATTGAAAGGGCAAGCAGCCTCTTATCGTCCAACGAAACATGTTCGCCTCTTCCCATATAGAATACACCCTCGGTTATCGCATAGGGATTTGCAAAAGGCTTTACAAAGTCTCTTGTCAAAAATTTATTCCAATTTATATCCGCGCCCACCGCTATACCGGCACCGTACAATGCGGTTGTTGCGATAACGAAGGGTTGAGAATCCGGGCCTTCCAATTTTAAGTCAATCGGCATTTCAAAAGTAACGGGACATGCGACCGTTACCGGTACCGGACCTATAGCAAAAGTATAGCTGTTTTCAAAGCTGTAAGGCCCTATTTTCGCCAAATTCTGCGTAATAGCTTCGCCCAGCCTTATATCAATTTTTCCGCTCACATACACGCCCGCCATCAAGTCCGCCTCAATATGCGACCAGCTGATAACAAAACGTCCGTGCAAACCTATGGAAGTATCCAAACTGACATTTTGATACTTACTCAACTCCTGCTGAAAATGTTCCATAGGAATTTCTACAAAGGTCTTATATTTTTTAAACAGCTGGTCAATCCGCTCTTTTTCTTTAAGATAATCTTCATAGCTTTCCGCAACGGAAGGAAGCCCGTTCCCCTTTGCGCGCGAAGCCGTCCAGCTGGCAAGCGGTAAAACATCTGCAACGGATACCGGTTCGGCAACTATATCCTTATCCTCTACGGCTCGAGCGGAACCGGTTTGACTTACATTTGCGGTTTTAAAATATGAGCCCGCTTCGCTGTCAAGCACGAAGTCATCGTCCGACAAACCGTAAACTACAGCGCGGGTAGTAGAATTGGGTTCATACTTTGAATAAATAAACTTGCCGTCGGGGTTAATACCTATCAAACCGGAAGGATAGGAGCCGCCGTACTGTTCCACTATAACGGCAAACATTGTAGTAACAAGTTTTTCCTTTGAACTTAAAAAGGTTAAATATAAGGCATTTTCAAACCCGGCTCTTGTTGTCTTCGGGTTGTAATAATGAATATCATTTACACCGTCGCCGTTAATATCCGCCTGCTCTCCAACTGCAAGCTTATATTCCCTTTGGGTTTGTCCTCCGTTCTTATCGAACAATACAACGGAAAACCCCAGTTTTTCCGAATCAACATCTAAAACCTTTAAAATACCGAAGCGTTCATCATCGGCATTATCCGTATAGATAACGGCATCTTCCTCGCTGCGCTGAGCTACGGTACCGAAACGTACTGCAATTACGGCTCCTTTAACCAAATGCCCGCCTGAAGGATTATCGGGATTATAAAGCACGCTGCCTCCCATATAGGCTTGCTCGCTCAGATACGGCATATCAACGGTTCTGGATAAAGATACCGTATTGGAAGTTTCCAAATCGGTAGGCAAAACCGAAACTGTACAAGTTACAATACCTATAACGGATACTGCAATTAAAGCTACATACAATAACCTCTTCTTCATAGTCATCATTCTTTCCCCCATAATTTAAGAAAACCGCACAAAATCCGCTATAATGCGTACAATGTGCCGTTCCCCGTCTGTCAATAATTTCCTTAACTTATAATATAAGGCCTGAAAGCTCATTCTGTCAATAGGTTTATTTACGATTTTGGATATAATAATCGCAAAATTTTGCCTTACGCCTCTCCTTGCAAAAAAAACGGAAAAATGATATAATTTTACCTTTAAAATAGGGTAAACTGATGAAAGAATTTATAACTTACAACACTGTACGCGATAACGGCCTCCTTCTTGCAAGAAAAATGTATGATGAAAATTATATTCCCGATATAATTTATACTTCAATGCGTGGAGGCGCTTACTTGGGAAACATATTAAGCGAATTTTTTAAACTTGCTTATAAAAATAAAAAAAGAATTTTATATTCCACAGTAGTTGCCCATTCATATTCAAACATACACGAAAACACCGAAGTTACCTTGGACGGCTGGACCTTTCCTCCTGAAAAATTGCCGCCCGATGCCTCCGTGTTGATTGTAGACGATATTTTCGATTCAGGTGCGACTATAAATTATTTGGTAAACGACTTAATTAAACGCGGCTTGTACAAAGAAAATATAAAGGTAGCCGTTCACGATTATAAATACTTTCACAGCAGTAAAGAACAGTACGAAATTCAGCCGGATTATTGGTGCAGAAAACACGATATTCACAATAAAGATGAAGATATTTGGATTCATTACATGAGCCATGAACTCGTAGGGCTTTCTGAAACCGAACTTGAAGAATACTATTACAAACGCAACCCTTCATTACGGGAAGTTTTTAAAGGAATAGAGCTTTGAAAATAAAATTCTTTTTCGTTTTTTTATCTTTTACTTTCTTTATTTGTGCCTCGGATTTACCTGAATTAAAAATAGAGAAAAAATATAATGAAAACGGAATGGACATTTACTTACACAATACGGAATACAAAGAAGCTAATTATAAACTTTATAACCCGTTTTATAAAACTTACGGGAACGGTAAACTGAAACAAAAAGAAAAACTTTACATTCCTTACGGTACGGAAATTTGTATTTGGTTAAAAACAAAGAGCGGTAAAAATTCCCGAATAACTCATTTTATTGCCAAACCGAAAGAAGAAACCGAAATAATACAGGTTATAAATCCTGTTGCCGGAATATGGAAGGAAAAACAAATTCTATTTATTGACGCCGAAAAAAAAACGGAAGTTATGTATTCCGTAGACGGAAGCGACCCTTCGCAATTCGGCCTTTTATACACTGAACCCGTTTTAATAGAAAAAACCGGTAACGTTAATTTAAAAATTAAGGCTATAAGCGAAGACGGAACCGTAAACGAAAAAGAAATAAATTATACCGTTTCCGATTCGGGAGCACCCTCTCCGGAATTCAGTACGGTAAAACCGGAAAGCGGTACGGAAAAAACATCTTTTAAAATTTTAAACTGGTATTTTATAGAATTCTCTCAGGATTCTTCCGTGTACTGGTTTAAAGGAAGCGTCAAAGATAAAGATGTTTTACAAAAAGAAAAATTTAAAATTTATGACGGGCCCGTTTTTACGGAGCGGAATGAAGATGAGATTTTGTACTGGTATTGTAAAGAAATCGAAAACGGAAAAATAAATAAAATAGAACTTCCTAAAAAACCTGAACTTTCAGGCTGTCCTTTACACCCCGTAAACTCAAATGTAGAACTTATGTTCGAAGATTTACGCTTTTCTTACTTTTCGGATTTAACCGAATTTAAAAACGGAAAACTTAATTTCGATACCGCCGTAAAAACCGAAAAAGAATTTAATGTTAAAATAACGGCCTTTCTCGGCGGAATTATGCACGGCGAATTTAATGTAAAATTTAAAATCGATAAATTGCCGCCGCCTAAGCCCAATGTAGTTTTTAATCCATCTTTTTCACCCTCAAACAAAGAAGTAAAAATAAACTTTCAGGAAATTCCCGAGGCTGAACTTATTGCGGAAATTTCTCCTAAAGATTATACGCGCTCAAAAAATCAAATTATTTTAACTGGTTCGGAAGAAGGACGTACATTATATTCAATAAATATTTACAATAAAGATTTTGCGGGAAATAAAAGCCCCTCAATTATAAAAGAATTTATCATTGAAAAAAATGCGCTTTATGTGGATACGAATTCGGGAAGTAAAAATGCTGAAGGCACACCGTCCGACCCCTTTTCTTCCGTTACGGACGCGGTTAATTATATAAATAAAATTTCATTTGCAAAAAACGGTAAAAAGACCGAATCTGAAAAGTGGAAGATTTTTTTACGAGGCGACAGTATTTTAAATGAAGCGATTTTAATTACAAAAAACATAAAACTAATTTCTGCGGAAAAAAGAGCCGTTATCCGTTTTTCCAAAAATGCAGGTTTTGTAATAAACGGCTCTTCTTTTGAAATGGAAAACATTGATGTTTTCAGACGCGAACGGCCAGAAGAGCCGAGAGAGGTTCCTGTAATTTATGCGTCAAACGCTGCTGTAAAATTAAGCGGAGTAAAAATACACACGGTAGAAGGAGGCTCGGCTGTAAGAGCCGTTTATTCTCATTTGGACTGCTCAAATACCGGAGTTATTTCGGAACAAACGGATTACTGCGTTTTATTTAATTTAAACAATTCTTCCGCAGTTATACGGAATACCAACTTTACGGGTAAAGGAAGCTCCGTTGCGGCTCTTTCCTGTTCAAAATGCAATATTGAACTTGATGAAATTACTTCAAACCTTACTCCCGGTTTTACCGCAAGATTTTTGGAAGCATGGGATTCCGAAATCGGTTTGGGTAAGTTAAACTGTATACGCAATCCGGAAACAAAAAACAACAAAGATACTGCAATTTGGTATAACCGCAATTCCAAACTGGATATAAAATATAATCCGATTGTACGCGGTTATGCAAAACCTATAGAGCGGGAACCGTAAAATGCTTTGCGGGATAGATGAAGCAGGACGCGGCCCTTTGGCAGGTCCCGTAACGGCTGCGGCCGTAATATTACCAGATGATTTTGAAGTTTCAATATTACGGGATTCAAAAAAACTGACTGAAAATCGGCGCGAAAAAATAAGAAAAATAATTTATTCAAAAACCTTTTTTTGGAGTATAGGCTGGGCATCAAACGAAGAAATAGATAAAATAAATATTTTGCAGGCGACATTTTTAGCAATGGAAAGAGCGTATAACGGTGTTTATAAAAAATTGCTTAACTTTTTTAAAGCGGAACAAAGAGCTTTTGAAAAGCCCGATATAATTGTGGACGGTAAACTGATTCCTAAAATAAATAATTGCCGCTCGATTAAAGCCTTGGTAAAAGCCGATGATTTAATATATGAAGTTATGGCAGCTTCGATATTGGCTAAAACCGCACGGGATAAAATGATGATAAGGTATTCTTGGCTTTATCCCGAATACGGCTATGAAACACACAAAGGATACGGAACAAAAAAACATATTGAAGCGATAAAAAAATTCGGAATATCGCCTATTACAAGAAAAAGTTTTAAACTCGAAGGCATTACGGACTGAAAAAAGAAAACCTATACAAATCTTATCTAAAGCTTTTTTTTATAAAACCGATATTTAGAGTATTCAAGGAGAGTTTAATATGCGTAAAGCCGTTTTTTGTTTTTTATTTACCCTTTCCTGTCTTTTTATATATGCAGGTGATATTGCTAATTTCGTAAACTTGGGGTTTTCTTCGGACGGAACTAAATTTGCTTTCGGCGAGCACGGGTTAACCGACGAAACATATCAAGCATACGCAAACATATATTGTATTGATGTAATAGATAACAGTTTTTTACCTTCAGGTTATTTTAAAACAAGCCCCACAAAAGAAACCGGCGGAAAAGAAAGCAAAAATGTTTTTTTATCGCTTTTAGACAGAGCAAATTACTCTCTTGATAAATGGAACATAAAACAAAAAAACGAAGGCAGAGCTATTTATGTTTCCACCAATTCTACAGTAAACGAAAACACCCTTATGTTCAGAGATTTTGAAACTGAAGACGAATATGTTGTAGTTATTCATAAAGACAAAAAATCCGATATGGAAGCGGCATTTTATATTACCGTTGAAATTATAAGACCTAACGGTTCAAAAATAACAAAAGAAATAGGGCAAAAAGGAAAATTTAGAACCGGTATAAGAGATTATTCCATAAAAAAGATAATTATCGATAATACAAATACAAGTCTTATTTTTGTAATCGAAAAACATTTATATACAAAATCGGGTATTTCAATACGCTATATGGCCGAAGCCGTTAAACTGTAATTTAAAACCAAAGTTTTAAAATAAACTCTTACAATTTTTACTTTACATAAGACCTCAAGCACAACCTCGGCGTGGAAATCCCCGTATGTCATAAGTGCGGAATAAGTTTTTACGGCAAACGATGATTCTTTTTCCTCTTGACTTTTCCGTGCTTTTGATATACTATCCGTTAAAATGATTACTATAAGCGATTTAAGTTTAAAATTCGGCGATAAGCCTCTTTTCAAGGACGTTAATTTAAAATTTACAAAGGGCAATTGCTACGGAATTATAGGTGCCAACGGTGCGGGAAAATCCACTTTTTTAAAAATTCTTTCAGGAGAATTGGAACACGATTCGGGAGAATTCAGTATTACACCGGGGGAGCGTATGGCGGTTTTAAGGCAGGACCACTTCGCCTTCGACCGGTATGCCGTAAAAGACACGGTTTTTATGGGCTACCCGAAACTTTATTCCATTATGAAAGAACGCGAAGCGATTTATGCAAAACCGGACTTTTCCGAAGAAGACGGAATAAGAGCTTCGGAACTTGAAGGCGAATTTGCCGATTTAAACGGCTGGGAGGCGGAAAACCAAATAGAGCAAATTCTTTCGGGATTGGGGCTTGATGAAAATTATCATGACAGAATGATGAGCGAACTCGATGAGGGGCAAAAGGTACGCGTGCTTTTAGCTCAAGCTATTTTCGGAACACCGGACATTCTTTTATTGGACGAGCCTACAAACGGTTTGGATTTGGAATCCATTGCATGGCTTGAAGAATTTTTAATCGATTTTCCCAATATCATCATAGTAGTTTCGCACGACAGGCATTTTTTAAATACTGTTTGTACTCATATTTGCGATATAGATTACGGAAAAATAAGGCTTTATTCGGGAAATTACGACTTTTGGTATCAAATGAGCCAAATTATGCAAAGACAGGCAAAAGACCAACAAAAAAAACGCGAAGAAAAAATGAAAGACTTACGCGAGTTTATCTTACGTTTTGCTTCAAATGCCGCAAAGAGCCGTCAAGCTACCAGCCGTAAAAAAGTTTATGATAAACTTGCTCTTGAAGAAATTGAAGTTACAACCAGAAAATTTCCTTATGTAAACTTTAAACCTAATAGAGAAATAGGAAACAATGTTGTACGTGCGGAAAAAATTTTTTATAAGACGAAGGACAGCGGAACCGAAAAAGGTTTGCAGCTTTTAAACGATTTTTCTTTTACCGTAAATAAAACCGATAAAATTGCCTTTGTAGGACAGGAGCATAATTCAAAATCGGCTTTATTCGATATTCTTACGGGAAAAATAACAGCCGATTCGGGAGACATATATTGGGGGCAAACCGTTTCTTACTCTTATCTGAGTAAAGATACTTCCGAGTATTTTGAAAACGAGTTAAATATTACGGAATGGTTAAAACAATACTCGCCCGAGCAGGACGATGCTTATGTGCGCGGCTTTTTAGGCAGAATGCTTTTTTCAGGCGATGAATCTTTAAAGCCCGTAAAAGTTTTGTCCGGAGGAGAAAAGGTTCGCTGTATGTTAAGTAAACTTATGCTTTCCGGCGCGAATGTTTTAATTTTAGATGAACCTACAAATCACTTGGACCTTGAGGCTATAACAAGTTTAAACGACGCTTTAGTGTCTTTTCCCGGGGTTATTCTTTTTAACTCGCACGACCATGAGTTTATTTCTTCAATAGCTAACAGAATTATAGAAATTACACCTAACGGTATAATAGACAGAATGATGAAATTCGATGATTATATAAACGATGAGCAAGTCAAACAGCTTAGAGCCGACCTTTACGGCGGCAATATAAAAAAGCTCAGACTGTAAATTAAGGAGGCTCTTATGTTTTCTTTAAAAAAAGACTTTTTGCTTGGAACCGCTACGGCTTCCGCTCAAATTGAAGGCGGACGCGTTAATTCAAATTGGAACGATTTTTGCGACAGAAAAATGACAAATGACGGTTCCGATGTTGCACGTGCAAATATGCATTATGAAAAAGTAAAAGAAGACATTGAGCTTTTAAAAAATCTTAAAATCGAAGCTTACAGAATGTCGGTGGAATGGGCACGCATTGAACCAGAACGGGGGAAATTCAATGCGGAAGTCCTTTCTCATTACCGTGAAGAGCTTACCCTTTTAAAACGGGCCGGAATAAAACCTCTTTTAACGCTTTACCATTTCAGCCACCCTATGTGGTTTGAAAACTTGGGCGGTTTTACAAAAAAAGAAAATATAGATATTTTTTTAAAGTTCGTAGAAACATGTATAAAAGAATTCGGGGATTTATGTGACGATTATATTACCGTAAATGAACCGAATGTATACGCGGTTCACAGTTATTTCTTAGGCATTTGGCCTCCTGAGCAAAAATCTTTTTTTAAGGCCCTTAAAGTAATGAATGTTTTTATTGCCTGCCATTGCAAGGCTTATGACTTAATACATAAGATACGGAAAGAAAAGGGGCTTTCCTCCACGCGGGTAAGTTTTGCCCATCATGTTCAAGCCTTTCACCCGAAAAATCCCGCAAGCGCCTTCGACCGCTTTTCGGCAAAAAAACTGACTCATCTTTTTCAAGACGGAATAATGAAAGCTTGCTTTAAAGGAGAATTTAAATTTCCTTTTAAAAATATTTCAAAAATAGAACAAAAGCAATATGCCGACTTTATTGCGATAAATTATTATTCAAGGCAGGCCGTTCACGGTTTCGGGTATAAACCCTTTGAAAACACCCCGAAAAACGATTTAGGTTGGGATATTTATCCTGAAGGTTTAATAGAATGTGCAAAGGTATGTTATGATTATCTGCCTCTTCCGATTATAGTAAGCGAAAACGGTACTTGCGATAATAACGACAGGTTTAGAAGTCTTTATATTTATAATCATCTTAAAGCTATTGCGGAATCGGATTTACCGTTTACGGCTTATTTTCATTGGTGCTTTATAGATAACTTTGAATGGAAAGAAGGCGAAAGCGCCCGCTTCGGTTTAATCCGCTGCGATTATAAAACTCAAGAACGCAGTATCAAAAAAAGCGGAGAATTTTACCGCGATATGATTGAAAAAAAAGCGGTAGACTCCGTTATGATGGAAAAATATATTTTAAACTGTAAATACGATATAAGATAAAACGGGAAATCTTTAACTGCACAATTGTCAAATTTCCGTTTAAGGAGAAAGAGTTTATGAACAAATTATTTTACGGTATAGGGACTATCGGAAGGGATATGGTATATGCCCTTACGAATATGTATCTTATATATTACATAACGGAGGCTCTTTCTCTTCCGCCGCAATTGATAATTACAATAGGCTTTATAATGACCGTATTGCGTATTTTCGATGCCTTAAACGACCCCTTTATGGGCGTAATTATAGACAATACAAAAAGCCGTTTCGGCAAATTTAAACCGTGGATTTTAATCGGTGCCGTTCTTTCAGGGATATTTACGGTTTTAATTTTTACGGATTTTAAATTAACCGGGGCAGCTTACGTTGCGGTTTTTACTTTTTTATATCTTTTTTGGGGAATATCCTATACGGCAAACGATATTTCGTATTGGTCCATGCTGCCTTCTCTTTCCCAAAACCAAAAAGAGCGTGAAAAAATAGGTTCAATAGCCCGTATATTTGCAAATTTGGGGCTTTTTACGGTAGTTGTAGGAATTGTTCCCGCAAAGAAATTTCTTACGGCACAATTGGGAAATGAAAAAACGGCTTATTTTCTTATTGCAACAGCTTTAAGTACGATTATGCTTTTTTTTCAAATTATAATGCTTGCAGGCACAAAAGAAAATAAAAATTTAAAAACCGTAAAACGGACAACTCCAGTAAAAGAACTTTTTTCGGTAATAGTTAAAAACGACCAGCTTTTGTGGATAACCGTTTCAATGGCGCTTTTTATGATAGGTTATATGACAACTACTACCTTCGGTATATATTATTTTGAGTTTATTTTCCGCGATATAGATATGTACGGAAAATTTGCCGCAGTTTTAGGCCTTTCTCAAATTGCAGCTTTAGCGGTTTTTCCTCAAGTATCGAAATTTTTAACACGGAAAAAAATATACCGTTATGCAATAATTTCGGTTACCGCAGGTTATATTCTTTTTTATATTTTCGGAAAATTTTCCGTTGCGGTGTTAACTTCAGGAATTTTAATATTTTTCGGACAAGCCTTTATTCAACTTTTAATGCTTATGTTTATTGCGGACAGTGTAGAATACGGAGAATTAAAATTGGGAAGGCGGAACGATTCGATAACTTTTTCATTACAACCTTTAATAAATAAAATTGGCGGAGCCGCCGCCGCCTTAGCCGTCAGTATAACGGTTTCATATTATAAAAAAGGCCTTCGCCGCGGAAGGAAGTGCTTACCCTAACGGTGAAACCGTATTTAAATTTGCCATGCTTATATTACCTTTGGTTTGTATGCTTATAGGTTATTTTATTTACGAAAAAAAATACATAATAGATGAAAAAAAATATTCAGAAATTTTAGGAAAACTTAATTCCGAATAAAGCAAAACAAATTAAACTATTGTATTTCTTCAGCTTTCCAGATATCGGAAGTTTTTTCCGTTATATCGTCGCCGAAAACGGCTCCGATAAGAATAAGACGCTTGCCGCTCATCTTATATTTTTCGGCATAACCCTTTTCTTTTATCTGTAAAATAGCTTCATCGGGACTTCCCGTTCCGTCGGTTTTAAACTCGAAAACATAAACCGTATCGGCAGTGCGTAAAACCAAATCCGCACGCCCCTTATGACTGTGTACTTCCGTTTCAGCATAATACCCCATAAGCGTAAAAATTATATAAAAAGCTATTTGATAATCCCTTTCCCGCACCGCTCTGTTTTTCTTTGCCGCAGTACTGTACGGAATACCTTCGCAGGCCGCATACATTCTTTTCATAAAAGCGCCCACCTTACCTTCCCTAATATCGGTTATAAAATTTTTTATATAAAATCCCGTTTCATCTTTCGTTATTCCCGTAAATGCGGGAGCAAGGTTATTAAAAAAGCCCTGTCTTACTTCTTTATTCGGAAAGCCCATTTTATAGACTCCAAATTCGGTATCATAACTTTTTATCGTTAAATACCCAGCCTGAAAAAATACGGGTATGGGATTTTCGGCATCGGGGCGGTAATCGAATAAGCTTTCCTTACTCATTTCCGCTTCTTCGGTTATATCGCGTAAATCGTAATCGCCTCCTTTTAATAAATCTATTAAAAAGGTGGGAGTGCCAGTGGCAAACCAATAATAGCCGAACTCGCGGGAAGCAAAGGCATTTATAAGGCTTAGGGGATTATAAACGGGCTTTCCGTTTTGATGAAACAAATAGCCGTCGTAGGTTTCTTTTAAACGCTCAAGAGCCGCTTTTTCGGTAAGAGAGCAGTTTTCCGCAAGAGCTTTTATTTCGGGCATAAAATTTGCTTCAAGTTCTTCTTGAGTAATGCCGCAAATTTCCGCATAGGATTTTTCAAGCGAAATGTCCAGTAAATTGTTTAAATCGCTGAAAATACTTATTTTACTGAATTTGGTAACTCCGGTTAAAAAGGCAAAGCGTATATAGGCGTCGCAGCTTTTTAAAACTCCGTAAAAACCTTTTAATATTTTACGGTAAGTTTCATAAAGCTCATCGTTTTCATTCATTGTTTCAAGAAGAGGCTTATCGTATTCGTCCACTAAAATTACAACCTGTTTACCGACGGTTTTATAAATAGTTTTAATTATTTCGAAAAACCTGCCGTCCGCGGAAGTTTCATTTTTAGGTATATTAAACATAGCTTCCCATTCTCTAAAATGAAAGTCAAGAATATCAAAAATAGCTTGTTTATCCGCATAGTTTTTCGGATTAAAATCCAAATATAAAACAGGATATTCCTGCCATATCTCGCGGGTATTTTTTTCGGCATCTTCAAGGGTTTCGAGTTTTAAGCCCTTAAACAATTCTTTTTGGCCGCGGAAATATGCCGCAAGGGTAGAAAGAAAAAGACTTTTTCCGAAGCGGCGCGGACGGCTTAAGAAGTAAACCTTATAACCGTTAACCAAGCTCCATACCCATTCGGTTTTATCGACATAAAGAAATTTCTTTTTACGTAAGTCTTCAAAACTTTGCACCCCTATGGGTACTATCCTCTTTTCGTTCATACTTGTAATTATACCATAGATAGCGGTAAAATTCAATTGCAGTTTTTAAGCGGTAAACTTTTTAATTTACGGACTGTCTTATATTGTAAAATACGTTTTATATCCCTTATAGCCAAAATTAAAAAATTATGTTATGCTTAATCCGCTATGAAAAAAATAAAAAATAAATTTTCCGCTGCGGGATTTTTATGTATTTTCATTTTGCAAGGTTTATGCCTATATCCGCAGGAAACGGGAAATTCGATTATCAAACTTAGAAATTCAAGTATGGAAACATACAGGAAGGAAATTGCAGCCGCCTCCCTTAACGAAATCAAAGCGGAGGATATAGGCGTTTGGTACGAAGTTTTGGAATCCTCTCTTTTTATGCTTATCCGCCGGACCGAACTTTACCGCGGAAGAATGAGACTCATTATAGAGGACTCGCGGAATGCAAAATGTAAAATATTCCCCGACGGAACAATTTTAATAAGTACGGCAATTTTCGACTATATCGATTCAAAACTTGCGGAATCTCAAAATGTAAGCCCCCGCCGTATTAAAAATTTCAACTCGGAACGCGAAAATCTTCTTGCTTCTTTTATCGCATTTGAAGCGGCCGACTTCGCATTGGATAATAAGATTTTATATTTAAATAATCCGAAAAAAAATATCGAGCCCGACCTTTTAAAAAGATATAACTTACAAGCCGACCGATTTGCCGTAATTTTTTTAAAGTTGGCAGGGTATAACGCTAACCTTTTTTATACACATCTTGAAGAACTGAAAAAAATACAAAACGATACCGTTAATTCAAAAAATTTTGAATCTTTTTTTACCGAATATTTTTCTCCTCAACAAAGAATAGCCGCCCTGTTAAAAACTTCCGATGAATCGGAGGTAGTTGCAGATGAAATAAGCAGTATTATAGAAGCTATTCAAAATGAAAACGAAAATACTATTGAAGATGCAAAACAAAGTATTCTTAATTTAAGCAAAAACTATCCCAACAACCTTTATATCAAACGTTTGGCGGCTTTGGTTTTACATAAAAAATGGTCCGTAAATGCCGAAGAAAGGTCCGAAATAAAACTGATTACCGCCTACCCTTCCGCAATGCAAAACAGTAAAACCGTAAATAACAATTTTCATATTTTAAACAAAGAAAGCGGAAGCCTCGTTATCAATCAAAAACCTTTGCAAAACGAAACGGCGGTAATCCCGGGAGATATAAATGAATATGATGAAGCCGTCCGCGCATATAAAATTTATTTAAATTCCGTTTATGAATCAGGCATCGCTTCTTCTTATTCGGCCCTGCTTTTTTATTCTCCCAATTTAAAAGATAAGGCTACAGCTCTGTCTCTTGCGGAACAAGCCGCATTAAATGAAAACGGAACCGAAAGTATGACGGCAGCATTAAATTATGCGGGAATTTTATATCTTTTAGGAAAAGATTATACCAAGGCAAAAACAATTTTAGAAAATATTTTAACCTCCGCGGCAAAAAAAGACTTACTCTTTTTACGTACCGGAAAAATTATAGATGAAAGAATAATTTTATACAATTACTCGATAATGCTTTTCGGGCTGTCGGAAACTTTAAAAGCGGAAAAGATTCGTGAAAAATTAAAAATTTTAATTTTTCCGTTGGAAGAATACTCCGCCTTGCCGGTAAAAAAAATAAAGCTCGGCGACAGTACGGACGATTTAACGGAATATTGGGGAACACCTTCTTCAATAAAAAATAATTATTTTTCCGAAAAATGGAAGTATGATTTTTTAAATGCCGAAGTAACGATAGATACAAAGCAAAGCGGAACCGTTGAAAAAATCGTTATTTTAAAAGATTCCGTTTTATCTTTACCCAACGATTTACGTACAGGAGAAAGTAAGAGGAATTTTGAAGCCGTATTCGGCAAACCCTTATATTATGCAGGCGATACCGAAACGTATTTTTATAAGGCAAATAAAATTCAGGTTATGTATTTAAACGATTATATCCGTTTTATTTATTTATCCAAATAACATTTTAATTTTAAAAATAACATCTTATAAGGAAACAAATGTCAGCAAATACTATTGTCCTATACAAAAACCGCCCTGCAATAATAATAAATAAAGCGGACGGTAAATTTGAAATTGAAACGGAATCGGGCATTAAAAAAGTGCGCGAAAAAGATTTTTTTGTTTTAGATGAAAACAACACTCAAAATTTAAAAACGGTTTTAAATACGGAATGTCCAGAAGCGAATTTTTCCGAAGCGGCGGAATTTTTTGAAAACGGAGAAGCGTCTTTTATCGAACTTAAGGAATTATTGTGGGACAATTTAAAGTCCGAAGCAATTTGGGCGGCATGGCAGAAAGTCTCCGCTTCTCCGTTTTTTTCCGTAGAAAGCCCGGATAAACCGATTAAAATACTCACTAAAGAAAAACTGCAAGAGGCTTTAAAAAAACAGGAAGAAAAAGAAAACGAAGAAAAAATACGAGCCGATTTTATTAACGACTTATCCAAGTGTATAAAAACAAAAAATTTCAGCGATTTCGATATAAAAAAATACGCTCATTTTTTACAGGAAGTTGAAGCCTTTGCTTTACAAAAAACGGAAAAATCAAAGATATTAAAAGAAGCTCATCTAAAAGAAGAATGTGAAGCGGCTCATAAACTTTTAATACAAACCGGTTATTGGAAAATCGAAAAAAATCCGTATCCTACGCGCTGCGGTTATCCTTTAAATTCTCCCAAAATAGAATTGCCTCCGCCCGATTTAAACCATGAGTATTCGGATTTAACCGATTTAACGGCCTATGCAATAGATAATGAAGGAAGTACGGACCCGGACGATGCGGTATGTTTTGACGGAGAATTTCTTTGGATTCATATTGCAAATCCGGCCGATACTATTACACCCGATTCAAAAAGCGATTTGGAGGCCCGTAAACGCGGAGCTACATTATATTTACCTGAAGGTATTTCCCGCATGCTGGGAGAATCGGCCGTGGAAAATTTTGCACTAGGTTTAAAAGACGAATCTTATGCTCTTTCGTTTAAGTTAAAGTTAAACGGGAATGCGGAAATTATTGAAAGCGATATTTTGCGCACAAAAATAAAAGTAAATTGTATAACTTACGAAGAAGCGGACTTACAAAAAGAAAATCCCGATTTAAAACCTCTTTTTGAAATTGCAAAATTGAATAAAAAAAAGAGAGAGGAAGCTGGAGCCGTTGCCATCGAAATGCCTGAGGTAAATATAAGTGTAAGCATGGAAAACGGAGAACAAAGGGTTTTTATTACTCCTTATAAGAGCTTGGAATCTTCTTTAATGATAAAAGAAATGATGCTGTTAGCAGGCGAAGCTGCCGCCCGTTTTGCATTTAAAAATAATATTCCGTTTCAGTTTATAAGTCAGGAAGCTCCCGAACAAATGAAAAAACTTCCGGAAGGGCTTGCAGGCGAATATAAAAAGCGGAAGGGAATGCGCCCGCGTAATGTAGGAACAATTCCTTCTATGCATGCAGCCCTGGGCATTGCTATGTACAGCCAAGTTACAAGTCCCTTGCGCCGTTACGGAGATTTAGTGGCTCACCAACAGCTTTTAAAATTTATCGACGGAAAAGAAGTTATGAAAACGGACGATTTTCTTATGAGAATTGCGGCCGGGGATATTGCAGGGCGAAATTGTACATCGGCGGAAAGAGCTTCAAAACAACATTGGACTCTTATTTATCTTTTACAAAACCCTCATTGGCAGGGCGAAGCCGTAATTTTAGAAACGGTAAAACAGAGAGCCAGAATTTGTATTCCCGCCATAGGCTACGAAACCGATATGAATTTAAAAAAAGAACTTTCCGTAAACGAAAAAATAACCGTAAAAGCGGAGGATATAAATCTTCCGCATTTAACCGTACGGTTCATACAAGTTTAAAATAATTTTTACAAAAAAAAGCGGAATACTTAAAAAATTTAAAGTACTCCGCTTTTTTTATATTAGATAAAAATTTTACCTACGGCGTTTTGATATAAAAGAAATCTATATCTTCATTATTCGTGCCGTGTGCTGCAAGGTTACATGCATATTTCTTTTCCCATGCATTACCTTTTAATTTCGCCTTATCCGGTTCATCATCATCTTCATGGGTATCATTATCCGATGCAACTCTTGAGCCGTCGATTATATCCTCACCGTTTAAATCAAGAGGAGTAAGACCTATTTTTACAACATAGTTGCCGCCGCGGAAAGTCCCCCGCTCATCTTTCAAGCCTGTAATTGCCGTATAGTATTCAGCTCCGCTTTCATATTCAAAGTAAGCCGTATCAAGATAATCCTTATCATATATTAAAATCGGAGACGGCCTCCGAGACAAATTACCTGAAGAATCCGCTTTAAATACGATAATTTTTGTATCGGGTTGCTCGTTTCCTCCATTATAATGAAGACTGGGTACCGTTGAAACCCATGCAAGATTTTTATTAAATTGTATGGTAACGGTTTTATCGCTTCCGTCTGCCGTAAAGGTCTCTTTTTTTGCATATTTTAAAAGGGACGCATATACGGAATAGCTTTTACCCTTAACCAAGCCCTTGAACTCTACAACAGGATTATTGCCCAATCCCGCAACATATGCCAACGGAACCTTTGTTTCCTCATCAACAAGAGAAATTTTAGATGCAATTACCTCGTTATTGTTTTTAACCTCAACATAAACGGAACCTTCACTATATATTTCATTTACTTGAGGAATGTTATTTTCTCTTATCGCTTTTGCGGCATTATATACGTTTACGCGGCCGTGTCCGTAGCCTTCGGTAAATGAAACTGCGCCGTCAACCTTATCGGCAGTTTTTTCAAGTAAGCTCTTAATTTGATAAGGAGTTAAATTATGAGCGTTATTAAAAGAAAGTAAATAACTTATTACGCCTGTTACAAAGGGCGTTGCCATAGACGTTCCGCTCATAGTTTCATAATCATCATCACCTGATATACCGCAAGATTTAATTCCGTCTCCGGGAGCCGAAATACTTATCCAAGCACCTTTATTGCTGAAGTGAACCTTTTTATCTTTACCGTTAGTGGCTCCAACCGCAAGCATTCCGGGAAATGCCGCAGGATAAGCTGCAGTATAACGACCTTCATTTCCCATTGCAATAACCGGTAAGATATTATTTTTTACCGCAGCGGTTAACACGGAAAAAGCAAATTCCGTACCGTACGAACCGCCTAAACTCATATTTACGGGAACAGTTTTTTGAGTAATTTGAAAATCCTCATTTTTTAAATAAGACGGCAAGGCATTATTTTCATCAAGTGTTCTATCCGATTTCGGTTTACGCAAAATATTAACTGTTCTGGTTAAATCCGCCAAAGCTCCGTAAACAGCCCATGCGCTTCCTCCTCCGTCAACATCTAAGGATTGGTAGGAAATAAGTTTTGTATTTTTCCATGCAACACCGGCAATACCTACGTTATTATCTCCCCTAGCGCAAATAGTACCGGAACAGTGCGTACCGTGAGCTCCCTTATCCCAATTTTCACCTATGGGAATTTCCGTAAACGGGTTGCCGTTGCCTATATATGTACCTCCGTTAGATTTTACACAGGATTTTGCATATAAAACAATTGAATTACCGTTTTCATCTTTAAAATCTTTATGCGTCATATTTATACCGGTATCTATAATACCTGCAACAACGGTTTTATCACCGTAACCTATTTCTTTATAGGACTTTAAAGCTTCGGTAATGGAAAGCCCGTAATCGGAATTATTTGCAATAGGGTCTCCTGAATAATCTCCGTTTATCAGTCTTGAAATATCTGCAAGTCCGCCGCCGTCGACAGTTTTTGCAACTTTTATACCGTCGGGAGGTCCTACCTTATAATCGGATTCAGCTGAAATAACACCCTTGACGGAAGATATAACCGAAAGATTTTTTTTGTCGTTACCTTCTTTATTAAGATACCAGTAAGTAAAACCCGTACCTGTAAGAGGAAGAGCCCCCTTAACCGTAAAGCCTTTTTCTTCAAAAGCCGTCTTATCGAACCCGTCCTTCGTCTTAACTATAAAAAACCCGTCAACCGTATCTTCATCTTTAGGGGCATACGGAAGAACGGAAGAAGAGTTCCCGTACAAGGCTTCCATACTTTGAACCCTTTGTTCGTTTGAACTAATATTTTGAGGGTCTATATTAAATGAACAGGAACCTGCCAGTATTGCAAGTACCGCCGACAATACCAATATTTTTTTCATCTTATAACCTCCTTATTCCGTAACCGTAAATGTAAACCTGCCGTTTACGGCATTACTGCCGCTCGGGCTGTTATTCCCCATAGTTCTGGATTGAGCCCCGCCGTACATTTTAACGATTCGTAAAGCTCTGTCGTCGGTTAATCTATACGGACTTTCACCCCAATCTTGAATATCCCATTGATAGTTTACCCCCGCCTTATATTCCATAGCACCCGAAGCGGCAACATTGAAATAAGGGATTTTCATAAATTTATGAGTAAAGGTAATTATACCTGAACCGGCATCAAGTTTTACAATGTCTTCAAGATTGTTAATTCCTAAAGATTGTAATTTTGATTTTAAGTGTTGTTTATATGAACGACGTACAGGTTTAGGTGTACCCTCTGCCGTATCCACTAATATATCCGGAGTTCCGTCCCCGCTATCAAATACATAACGCAGCTTTGAACCGAACAACGGCTGGCCCTGACCGTCGAGAATAAGTAAGCCTAAATCACACCAGTCGGCCGCCTGTTCGGTTAAAAGTCCCGGATTGCTTATTTTGCATGAATAAGCAATATCCGCCGCTAAGCTTAAAGGAATCTCTTTACGGTTAATCGGAGTTTCAAGCGTATAAGTAAAAGCTTCCATAAGTTTTCCCGCCATAACGGGAGACTCGATAGTTCCGGCTTCATTAAACGCTTTAATTTTATACTCGTATTCTCCGTTTTCTTTAAGTTCGGAGCTGTTATCGAAACCTTGATGCAGCCCCCAACCGACTCCGGTTTCTACCTTGGGTTTGTCATATAGAGTTCTGCTTACAAATTTAAATTCTCCTATACTTCCCATATCTCTTCGATATAAATCAAATCCGCTAATAGGAATTTTAGTTTTGCCTGAAGTTTTATCAACTATATCGAAAACCACGATAGCTCTATAAGAAGAAGACTCTCCGTTATAAGGGTCAAGCACCGCAGGAGCCGTAAAATCGCTAGCGGTTTTTAAGGTTTCAATCTGAATGTCCCCGTTTGCAGAAAAAGTATTATTTGAAAAAGGAACTCTTTCAACGATTATAAACGGATTTTTAAACTGAGCATTTGCAAGCGGATTAGCGTTAAAACCCTTTTTAAACCGGACAGGAATGTGTTTTTCAACTCTGTTATTTGCCACATCGTAACCTACAATAACAAGCTCCGTTTCTCCGTCAGGCAATTTAACATCCCGTATATCGAATTTATACTTTGATATAAAAATATTATCGGAGACCGTATCCGGCGTATACTCTCCCGAAATTCCCGTCGAACTGCCCGGACTACCGCCTATAGAAAGTTTAGCTCCGTAACCGTTCCAGGCAACCTCTTCCACCGCTCCTACGGAAGAAGTAAATTCAACATAAATTTTATTTATTTTACCGTCAATTTCCGTATTTTCCGTTATATCCGCTCCCGTTTCGGAATCCGCTTTTACCGCAGTTATTTTAGGAGTTTCAATTCCTCTGGTTATCTGCCCGTGTTGAAACTGAAGCATTGTAAGACTTTGTCCGCCGCCGATAAAATAATCGTAAATAACGGAACCCGCTCTGACACCTTTTTTACCTAACAGTTCAAAATCATAAGTTTGATTCGGAATTAAGTTGACATAACCTTTTCCGTTTTTTATATCAACTTGAGCCGCCAAACTTTTTGTCTTTGAGTAAAAAACTTTCAACTCGGTACCGTCTACAGCACTGCCGCTTACCGAATCTGCAACAAGTACTTCCACGCTTACTCCGTTTTGCCTGCCCTACCGGATTGCGGACAGGAAGCGAATACAAGCGCTAATACGATGATGCAAAACAACGTTATAGCGTTCCGACGTTTTTGTGACATAGCGTCCTCCTAATTATTAAATATATCTTATTACAAAGCGATACCGTTTATAAAACAGGTACCGCCGTCATAAGCCGTTTTTAACAATCTTAAAAAAAGACCGATAGTTTGGCAAAGATTACCAAGGTGCTAAAAACCTTTTCCGTTTTGCATATCCTCCGTATTTACAATAATTACGGTGGAAGGTTCTGCATTTATCGAAATTATAAGATAAGGTCGGGTAAAAGCCTGTGTTACGGCTTCATCCCATGCGGGTTCTTTTACGCGGAATAATAAATTTAAAATATTATTCGTTTTAATTGCTGAAACAAGCTCAATACTGTAGCCGCCGGTACTGAAAGGTCCCGCGCTTACAGCAACAACGGCATTTTTGTTAAAATCGATTTTAGGAGGCTTTAAATTTCCGCCGTATAAAACAGAATAGAGTCTATTTAATTCATCTTGATTTCTTATAAGCGAAGGAATTCCGTTTTTTATGTTTGTTCCGGATATTAAAACTTCATAACAAATCTTACTATCTTCAAACAGTTCGTTTTTTTCGCTATGTTTTTCATTTGCTTTTGTGGAGAAAATTAAATTATTATGGACGTGAGGCTGAAAACCGTTATAAGATGTGCCCGAGGAATTATCCGCAGTAAACGTTTTACAACCCGATAAAGAAAGAAATAATAAAAACGATACAACATAATACTTCATACTTTTATTGTATCATACATAATCCGAAAACGCAAGCTTTTTTTTAAAATAAATTTAAATTTTTAAGGACTGAACACACCTTCTTGAGGCGCTCTTACTCTAACAAGGGCGGTAAAGGCATCTTTATTCAGTTTTGTGAACTCTTCAATGGAAGTTTTTTCTCCGCTTTCATAAACGTCAAGATGAAAATTACCGAGTATATCAAAATACGGGAAAAAAGCTGCAACATGGTGATAGCGGCGTAAAACAGGCGTTCCCTTATCCCGACTTACCGCACCGAGATAAAAATGCCCCGGTTCTTTTACCGCAAGATAATACAATAATGCCTGTAAGTAATTAGTTTGATAACCTGCATTTTTCTCATAACCTTTAAAAACGGCAAACTCATCTTGGGCTTCAATACTTTTAATAGGAGGAACAAGAGCAAACGGTTCTACGGTAACATCTACACCGGAACCTATGGGAAATACCGTACGCTTTGTATTCAATGTTAATGCCGCAGCCGCCAAATTGCGTATCCATTCCAAACCGAAATATAAATCCTGATTTTCATACGGCTGCGTAAAATGGGTGTCGGGAACATCTGTGGGCGTAAGAAGACTTTTAATAAAGGTACCCTGTCCCGCTACAGGCTTAATCATTCCGTCTATAATCCATTTTACAAAACCCGAACAATTTACACCGCCTATAATATCTTTTAATTTTTGCTCCGGTTTTATCGCGGCGATAATTTCAGTATCGGTTTGCACTTTTCCGTCTTTCAGATGAACGGGAACACCGTTTTCATCAAATCCGCCGTCTTCAAGATAAACAAGTTTATAAAGTCTTTCCGCGACAATATCGGAAGCCGACTCTACCCCGCTGTAAGTTACGGGCGGATTAAAAATCTCCCAAGGTAAAACCGCTTCGGTAGTTTTTCTAAGTTCTAAAAGAGATAAATAATATAAAGATTCAAACGGAACACCCACGGCTATATTTTTACGTACATAGGCGTTAAATAAACATATATCTATAAACGATTTACCCTTTTCGGAATCTTTAACGGAAGGCCGCAGCATTAAATAAAGTTCGGGATTTTCACGCGGGTATATTTTTATACATACAGGCTCTCCTGTTGTATAATTACGGTATAAAATCCAAGTCCCCTGCGGAACTTTTTCAATATTGGAAAATTCGGTATCTATGGGGCTTATAACAACTGCAAGCAGATTTTTTTCTTTTAAGTGTACCGAACGCAGTTTAAAACGGTTTCCCTTCGTATCGGTTTGTATTTGAAAATTTTGGCTAACTACCTGTTCTGGAGAATTTAAAAACCATGTTTTTGCAATTTCTTTACGAATTAACGATGAATCGGGAATTTGTTCAAAAGAAACAAGCGGTATAATTTCATCATTTGAGGTTAAAGTTTTTTTCCCGTCATAAATTTCATCTTCGGCATTTTCAATACCCGAAGTTTCCGCGTAAAGGAATACAAAGAACAATAAAAAAAGTTTAACTTAAAAATTAAATTTTTCATATACGTATTATCGGTATATTTTATGTGTTTTATTAAGTTTAAAACCGCACCGCAAAGCCTTAAATTCTTCTCATTGCAATAAATAAACGGTTTTAAAACTCAAAATGCCAAAGGGTTTCTTCACTGTAAAACTCTCCCGCTTTTACAATACTTGTAGGGAATCCGCTGTGGTGAACAGCATCGGGAAAGGCCTGACTTTCAAGGCAAAGTCCTGCAAATTTATCATAAACATCTCCGTTACGTCCAAGTTCATCGGCTAAAAAATTTCCAGTGTACATTATAAGGGCGGGTTGTGAGGAATAAACCCTTAATGTTCTCTTTGTTACGGGTTCCCGCACGATTGCGGCAAGGGATTTTTGCCCGTCAAGCTCTTTTTTTATAACCCAGGCATTATCAAATCCGCCGCCCAATTCTTCAACGCCGCTTACAAGAGAGCGCGGTTTTCTAAAATCGTATGCGGTATTTTCCACATCGACTAAATTTCCCGTCGGAATAAGTTCCTTATTAACTTCCAAATATTGCTCGGAATAAATTTGAACCTCATGATTTAATACCGAAACATAAGAGCCTGATGCCTGCATTCCGGCAGGATTTAAATTAAAATAAGTATGATTTGTAAAATTAATCGGAGTAGTTTTATCGGAAACTCCTTTATACCGTAAAATAATTTCATTATCGGGAGTAAGCGAGTAACTTATTTCCATTTTCAGATTACCCGGAAATCCCTGTTCTCCGTTAGGAGAAATACGAAAGAATTTTACACCGGCCTCATGCCTATTTTTAAAGGTTACGGGTTTATAAAGCATTTTATCGTAAGGCGGATACCCCCCGTGCAGACAGTGCTTTCCGCAATCGTTGGGAGTTAAAAGGTATTGTATATTTCCCAACGAAAATTCCGCATTGGCGATTCTTCCCGCATATCTTCCGATAAGCGAGCCGAAATGAGGGAAATTATTTATATAGCCCGGAAAACTCGAATAACCCAATACTACATCGTCGAAACCTCCGTTTTTCGACGGAAGTCTTATACTGGTAATACAACAGCCGTAATTGGTTACCGAAAAAAACATTTTTCCGTTAAACACGGTAAACAGTAAAATTTTTTCTCCGCTTGAAAGAACTCCGAATTCGTCGGTTATTATTTTCATTCTCATATTCCTCAAAATATTTTTGGTATCCGAAATAGGTTTTTTAACAGTATAGCACATTTTTTTGTTTTATGGTAGAATATCGGCATGAAAAATTTCAGTAAATTTAAAGCCGCCTTTGCGGCGTTCATTTTTTTTACGGCGGCAATACTTTTATCTTGTACAAAAGAAGATAAAATACAGCCTATAAGATTTATTTTTTTGCCTAATGAATCCGGAGAGGCAAGAAAAGACTCGCGTAATGCTTTTAAAGAAATTTTAGAAGAAGCGACCGGTAAACCTGTCGAAATAATAACGACAACGGACTACAATATTGCTCTTGAAGCAATTATTTCGGGAAAAGCCGATATGGCATATATAGGAGCCGAAGGCTATATTACCGCTCATAAAAGAAATCCTGCGGTTATTCCCATTCTAACCAATTCCGGCCCGAGCGGTACTTTGGAAGATGCCTTATACTACAGCTTTATCGCTGTCAGGACGGAAGATGAAGACGGTTATAAAACGGAAAACGGTTATGATTTGGAAAAATTAAAAGGTAAGATAATATCCTTTGTTTCTACAAGTTCCACTTCCGGATTTGTAATTCCCGCAAATATCTTAGCCGCAAAATTCGGTTTAAAAAATATCGATGAACTTATTCAAAAAAACGATATTTTTCCGAAAATCCTGTTTGCAGGCTCTCACCAAGGAGCGGAAGTAAACCTTTTTAGAAAAGATGCCGATGCGGCCGCTTTTGCAATCCCGCGCATAACGGGATTTTATAAACTGATTGCAGGCGAAGATTTTCAAACAGGGGCAGTGTATAAAGTCCTTGAAGGAGCGGCGGAACCCTTCGGTGAATTTGCAGGACAGGAAATTACGGTTATTCAGTCAATTCCGGTGTTAAATGCTCCTATCGTAATAAATACTCAAACCCTTTCGGCAGAAGAAATAAAAAAAATTAAAGAGGCTCTGGCTTCGGAACAAACTGCAAACAATCCGTATATCTTTCAAGTACCCGGTTCGGAAAAGCCGGGAATGTATCCGAAATATAGCGAAAAAACAAAATTAGTTGAAACCGATGACATCTGGTACGACAAGATAAGAAAACTTACGGAATAATCTTATAAAATTTTAATTTTTAAAGCTTTCCTCAATGAGTTTACTCCGCAAACTCGCCCGTGTTTTTAAGCGGCTCCCTTTCAAGCCGCTTAAAAATAAGCAATGTTTTGTATTTTTAAAATTAAAATATTTTTATAATAACCTTATTCTTCGCATGTCATAAGCTTCCAGCTTGCGTATCTATCTTTGTGTATTTTACCCTTTTTAAGGGCTTCAAGTACGGCACAGCCGGGTTCCTTTATATGAGAACATGAAAGACCGAATTTGCATTTTCCTATTAGGGGTTCAAACTCCGGAAAATATAAGGCGGTCTCTTCGGATTCTATTCCCCAGATAAAAAAATTGCGAACGCCGGGAGTATCGATTATATTTATCATGTGAACCCCGCCGTCTAAAGTTTTCGCTTTTATTTTAAAAAATTCGCCTTGAGTTGTAGTGTGTGTTCCGCGGTCGTATTTATCCGATACCTTTGAAGTTTTTAAATTTAATTCAGGCGAAATGGAATTTAATAAGCTGCTCTTCCCCACTCCGGATTGTCCTATTACTGCGGAGGTTAAACCGGACATTTTTTTAATAAGTTCATCGGTGTTTTCCTTAGTTTTTGCCGAAACACATAAAACCTCATAGCCCAATCTTTTCCAATCGTTAATACGTTCGACAACGTCAGCTTCAATTTGTAAGTCGCACTTGTTTATTACAATTATTACGGGGATACTTTGAATACCAGCCTGAACTAAAATACGGTCAGTAAAGCGTGGACGGAACGGCGGATTTGCAGCAGAAGATACGCATATAATTAAATCTATATTTGAAGCCAATAATTGCGGGCTGTCCGATTTCGGATTTTTACGCAAAAAACAATTTTTCCGTTTTTCCAATTCTAAAATCAATCCCTCATTTTTTGAATGTACATCAGGTTCTATCTTTACAAAATCGCCCGCCGCAATCGGGTTATAATAACCTTCACAATCTTTTAATATCTTCCCTTTTATTGTACAAGCTCTTATGTTTCCGTCTTCACATTCCACCGAAAAAGAATTATTCGCTCCCTTTAAAATTAAACCTTTCATTTTAATTTAAGTACTCCAATTGCATATTAAAATTTTCCGCATATATCGAATATTTTTTTTCGGTTTTAAAATTTCGCTCCGCCGTAATATAGAATTTATTTTTACCGTTTGTTTTATGTTCCAAATTAACGGGAGAAATTTTTAAAGCTTGGTTAATAACTCCGTCAAGCGAATCTACAATTCCGATATCGGGAGAGCAGACCCTTATAAATTCTTCACGCAAGTGCAAAAAATGAGTACAGGCTAAAACGGCGGTATCCGCCCCTACGGCTTTAAAAAATTCTACAGCGGGAGAGAGAGCCTTTTCTTTTTCGGTTTGAGAAGAAGCAAACAGCTCTTTTTCAATTTTTTTTACCAAGGTTGAATCGGCACGCATAAAAAAATTACAACCGGCACCGAATTCTTCAATAAGTTTTTGTGTATAAATATCGTTTACCGTACGCTCCGTTGCAAGCACTGCAATTTTTTTATTTTTGCTTACAGCAGCGGCGGGTTTAATTGCCGGAACCGTTCCTACAAATGGAATATCGAACGTTTTTCTTAAATGAGAAAGGGCCGCAACGGAAATGGTATTACATGCAATAATAATTATTTTTAGGATTTATAACTTTAATTATTTTTTTTACCGTTTCCGAGCTGAATTCAATTACTTCTTTAAGAGTTTTTTCTCCGTAAGGAAAATGTTTTATGTCGGCTACATAACTGCAAGAGGCTTCAGGATAAATATCCGTTAAGTGTTTTAAGTATGGAAGCCCTCCTATCCCCGAATCTAAAAAAACATATTGCGCCTTGTCCATATTCAAAATCAAACTCCTCCCGCCTTATTCAAATGAACAATTAAATCCGTCAAGAAGAGGAATGTTTTCTTCAAGATGTTCATAAAAATTATTCATAAGATTTACACCTATTTTAATTGAACCGTCGAATAAAATAAGCAATTCTTTATTTGTAATTACGCTTTTAGGATTTGATTTTTTTTTCATTATATGTCCCTGAAGCGAAGTATATAAACAAGTTAATTTCAGCAATGCAAAAAGTAAATTTTGCGATAAACTGTTCGGAGAATAAAAAAAGCGTTTGCCCCGTTTAAAACTTAAAAACGAATATAAAATATTTTCAAGTTTAATCGAAGATAAAATTGAAGAATAAATTTTTGCAACAGCTTCGGCTTCTTTTTCAGTTATCGAAATATGTTTATATGCCTTATATTTTAAAGGCGGAAGACAATCCTTTATTAACAAAAATTTATCGAACTCTATTTCCATTTCCGCATGGTCGAAATTTAATTTCCGTACGGTTTTGTTTATATAAGGGTGAGCGCTGCTGTCTAAACAAAAGTGACCTATAAATCCCATAAGATAGGAAAATTCATCGGTACCGGGTATTACTTCAGTTTTTTGTAAAACCTTAGTTAAAAATACGGAACAATGCATTTTATGAATATCGGATGCAAGCTGTAAGACAGGATTATTTTCTTTTTTAAACGGGTGATAAAAATATAAAAAATCGGGCCCTTGCAAACCCAAGTTATATAAATTTTTATTTGAAATTGCAAGAGCCGTTTTTTTAGGCAACAGAGAAAATATTTTTTGCCCATGCGAATAATGCGCATAAAAGTCCGGCATAAAAATTTCCCAACTAATACTTTTCCAAAATTTTTTTCAGTTTTTCTTTACCGATTGTTTTCATAAAACCTGCAAGACGCGGTCCCTGTTCCTTTGCAATTAATACCTGATAAACGGAAGTAAAAAGGGCTTTCGGCTCCATACCGCATTCCGAAGCTACTTCATATAAACTTGTGGAAAAAGTTTTTTCATCCATTTCTTCCATTTTAGGTAAAAGCTCATCTCTAATTTTTTTTACGGCTTCCAAAGCTTTACCGTCAAGGACTGCAACCTCTCCGTCATCTTTAAGCGAAAACTTAAATTCTTCCGGAGCCCCCGCATCGGTAATCCAATTCCATGCACATGCTGCACGCATTCTTAAACGCTCAAGCTGCTCAGGCTTTACATCCGGCAAGGTTTTTATAACCGCTTCAATATCGCCTGAATTTATTTGAAGTAAATTGCATAGGTGTCTAAAAGGAATTTGATAAGAAATACAAGGAGGCATTTTTTCCACTTGCGAAAGCTCATAAATTCTATATTCTTTTTCAAAAATTTCTTCATTTTTAGCTTTTTCCACCTTCCATGCAATTCTTTCGGTTTTATCGTAATCTTCATAAATTTTAATTACGTCCAAATCGAAGCTGATAACAAATTCGGTATTGGGGCGCGTACTTGCAAAAAGATATCGGGCAACCTCAGGCTGATATACTTCAAGCACTTGTTCCAAGCTGATAACCTTTCCCTTGGAAGATGCCATCTTACCCGGCACTCCCTTTAAGCCTATAAAATCGTAGCGGAAACTGACAGGTGCGGGCCAATTGTAAATACGGTCCGAAACCAAACGGGCAGTATCAAAGGAACCGCCTTGAGAGTGATGGTCCTTTCCGGCAGGTTCAAACACCGTTTTTTCATAGGCCCAGCGCATAGGCCAATCAACCCTCCAGCCCAGTTTTGCGGTTTGAGCTTTACGTAAATCCAATGTTTGCTCATGTCCGCAATCACAAGTATAATGCAAACTCCAATCTCCGTCCCAAGAATCTATTTTAGTTGTGTCCTTATTGCAAGCAGTACAAAAAACGGAAACGGGCCAGTATTCTTCAGTCATCTTATGTTCATCATCTCGGTAAGTATTTAAAATTTCTTTTAATTCCTCACGCTTATCCATCGCTTTTTTCATACCCTCTGCATAAAGACCTTTTACGTATCTTTCCGCTTGATATAAATACTCGGGGCTGATACCTACTCGAGGTAAAACTTCTTCTACATCACGCTCGTGATGGCGTGCATAGCTTTCATCGCGCTCGAAAGTATCGGGTACCATAGTAATCGGATAGCGGAGGTATTTTTCCAATACCTCCGGCTTAGGCATATTTAAGGGAACTTTTCTGAATACGTCGTAATCGTCCCAAGAATAGATAAACCGTACATTTTTACCGCGGCTTTTTAAAGCGCGTACAACCAAATCAACGGAAATAATTTCGCGGAAGTTTCCGATGTGTACGGTACCGGACGGTGTAATGCCCGAAGCACAGGTATAAACTTCAAGGTCTCCGCGCTCCCGGATAATTTTTTCGGCGGTTTGATCCGCCCAATGAAATAATTTTTTTCGTTTTGCATAATTTTTTTTACCTTAATTTATAATCGGAAATCAATCTAAGATATCATACTGATGATACATAAATCCCGTAAAAATTCAAGTAGGAAAATAAATAAGCTGTAACAACTTAAAATACAGGTCATTAAAATCGGACAATTACGCCTTATTTAATTCGGGCAAAACTTCCTTTAATGCACCTACAATATAATTGTTATCTTTCTCGTCCCTAACCGCAAGGCGGATATAGTTTCCATGTTCAAAACCTTTTTTTGAAGACAGGTCTTTTATAAAAATCCCGTATTTTTCCAGCAGGTAAACCGCAAGAGTTTCGGGACAAACACCGTCATCGAGTTTACATAATACGTAATTTGCTTCACTCGGAAAAACGGAAATGCCTTTTATTGCGGAAAGCTCTTTAATAAAATGTTTTCTTTCGTATGCTATAGAATCACAGGCCGCATGATAAGTTTTACCGTACTTATCATAAATCTGCAAAAAATATTCTCCGAAAGAGTTTATATTCCAAATAGAATTTTCTTTTTTTATTTTGTTGACATATCCGCAATCCGCACAAGCTAAAACCCCCAAACGCAAACCCGGTACCCCGTAGCTTTTACTTATAGATTTTATAACGGCAAGATTCGTATAATCAGCCAATATTTTTTCATCGATTAAAGAGTAGCGTTTTTCTTTTTCCGCAAAATCTATAAACGATTCATCAAAAATAAGCATAATATTTTTTTCGCGTAAAAACCCGCATAGTTTTAAAACTTCATCTTTTCCTAAAAAATTACCCGAAGGATTATCGGGATTAATTAAAATAACCGTCCCGGGGTTTTCTTTATTTACGCATTCCATTATATCATATAATGTATAGCGGAAATCTTCTTTAGAGGTACGTATAGGAATAATTTCCGCATTTGTAAGTCTTTCGGGATATTCATTAAATGTAGGGAACGGAACAGCGACCTTACCCGTGATTTGTTTTGCCAACGATGAAATAAGTTCCGCAGCTCCATTCCCGACAATAATATGTTCGGGACTTACATTAAAAATTTTTGCAGCAAGCAAACTTTGCTGATATGCACCGCTGGGGTACTCCGTAAGCAAGGTTTTAAAACTTGCAGTCATTTCATGCACCAAGTTTTCAGGCGGGAAATACGGATTTACCAGATAGCAAAAATCTTTTAACTGCGGGAATCTCCAATAACCTCCGAACCGCTTTTGCAAATTATATAATTTTTCTTTTCCTGTTTTAAAACGGTCTTCGGCAATTGCCAAATCCGCAGGGTCATCTATTTCATACCAATCATCTCCGTTTACAACCAAACCTTTTAAAACGGAAGCTGATAAAAATGAAAGAGCTTTCAGCACTTGCTCATAATATTCATTTTTACCGAAGGCCTTTTGATAAGCTTCAAGAAACGGAATATAATATTGACTCGTAAATTCTTTTGAAAATTTATAAATGTTTACGGTTTTAAAATAACTTCCCGTATCCTGCCAATTAAAATGAGCCTTATCCAAAATACTTATTATATAATTATTTTCATCAAGCAAAGTACAGGTTCCGTCCATCCACGGCTCAAAAGGCGAAACCACCGCAAGGTCTTTATCTTTGCTTTCAATAAGTTTTGTTATAATTGAAGGTTTAAAAATTAAATCGCTTTCAAGGAGAAGAGTGTCGTCTTTTGACATTTCATTACAGGCAAGATAAAGAGAATAAATATTGTTTGTTTTATCATATATGGGATTTTCAATATATTTTATTTCCATTCCGTTTAAATTTTTTTCATTAAATTTGGAAGAAATAAAATCTTTTAATACGTTACCCTTATATCCGATAACAATAACAAGCCGTTTTATCTTATTTAAAACAAGGGCTTCTATTGTGTATTCGATTAATGTTTTCCCGTTCACGGAAACCATACATTTTGTTGCATCTTTTGTGTAAGACCTCAGTCTTTTACCCATTCCCGCCGCAAGAATTATTGCCTGCATTTTAACCTCTCTATAAAGATTTTTTTTAATTATGCTGTATATGCAGGTTTTTGTCAACCTATCTGAAGTACTGGAATTTATTTACATTATCTATTATAATTTCCAATATGAACATATTCGAAAAATACGCTTTAAAAACTCCGGATATTTTACTTCCGGGTAAACTTACGGATTTTTCCGTTTGGGCTGTAATAGCCTGCGACCAATATACACAAGATAAAGAGTATTGGGATAAAGTACAATCCATTACAAAAAATAAACACTCCGCACGGCATATTATTTTACCGGAATTTTACTTGCACAATCTCTCGGAAAAACAGAGACAAGAAGAAGTCATAAAAATACATAATAATATGCAAAATTATATTAAAAATGCCGTTTTTGCGGAGCCTATTTCTTCCATGATTTATATTGAAAGAAAGACTTTTTACGGACGTACCCGAAAAGGGCTTATTACATGCATAGATTTGGAAAAATATGATTGGAAAAAATCTTCTAAAGCGGAAATACGGGCTACGGAGGCAACTATATTGGATAGACTCCCTCCGCGTATGGAAATAAGACGGACTGCTCCGATTGAACTTCCCCATATTATGCTCCTTGCAAACGACTATGATAATATTCTTATCGGAGAACTGGAAAAAAATATTCATAAAACAGAGGTCTCTCCTATATATAATTTTGATTTAATGATGAATGCCGGAAGCATTTCAGGCTGGGCTATTCCGCAAGAATTATCTTCCGCGGTAATAAAACCCGCACTTGAAAAACTTTATAAAAATAATACCGGTGAAGACGGTTCGACATTTATGTTTGCAGTAGGAGACGGGAACCATTCACTTGCCGCTGCAAAGGCAGTATGGGAAGAATTTAAACAAAAAACAGGCTCTATTCCGGCGGAAGACGGCTCCGTATCAATTCCTAAAAGTATTGAAAACCATCCTCTCAGATACGCATTAGTGGAAATAGTAAATCTATACGATTCGGGACTCACCTTTGAGCCGATTCACCGTATACTTTTCGATACCGACGGCAAAAAACTGACGGATTTTATACAATCAAAATTAGGCGGTACGGTGATAAAATGTAAATCCGAAGAAGAACTTTTGAATAAAGTCGAATCTTCAACATCATCTTTCGGCTTTATTTCCGAACGGGAAGGATTGATTTGTTTGGAAACAAATCTTGATTGTCTTGCAATAAGCGCAATTCAGCCGCTTTTAGATGAGTTTACAGGTTCAGAGAAAAAGATAGATTATATTCACGGAACCGATGAAGCCTTTCGCCTTTCGGAAAAGGTAAATTCCGTATCGGTTCTTTTACCGCCCATATCAAAAATGAACTTTTTTTCTACAATTGCGGAATACGGCTCGCTACCGCGCAAAAGTTTTTCTATGGGAGAGGCCAGCGAAAAACGCTTTTATCTTGAATGCAGAAGTCTTAGTTAAGCTCGCGAGTTTGCTTTGCAAACATCGTGTATTGTATGCCTTACATTACGAAACGGCGGTAAATAAACGATATTCAATAGGCTTTATTCATTTTAGTCAAATAAAGAATTCTCTTGAGAAACTTGGTTAAGTTTTACCGGAGGCTTTAAACCTAAATGGGTATAAGCCTTATCGGTAACCGTTCTGCCGCGCGGGGTTCGCTGAATAAGCCCGGATTGAATTAAATAAGGCTCGTAGTAATCTTCCAGTGTATCCTGCGATTCACCTATGGAAATTGCAAGGGTTTCAGCCCCTACAGGACCTCCGCCGTAATTTTCTATAATTGAGCTTAGAATCTGCCTGTCATAGGTTTCAAGCCCGAGTTTATCTATGTTAAGCTGTTTTAAACCCGCAACAACTACGGCTTCATCAATTTGAGCCTTTCCTGCAACTTGCGCAAAGTCGCGCATACGGCGTAAAAGACGGTTTGCTACACGAGGCGTTCCGCGCGAGCATTTTGCTAAAGCTAAAGCGGCGGCCTCTTTTATCTTTATTTCCAAAATGGAAGCCGAACGGCAAATAATTGATGAAAGCTCTTCATAAGAGTAAAATTCAAAGCGCTGCACAATTCCGAAACGGCTTATAAGCGGGCTTGAAACCATGCCGGCTCTGGTAGTAGCTCCTATCAATGTAAAAGGCGGAATCGGAATACGCACTGTTCTGGCTCCCGGCCCCTGCCCTATTATCCAATCAAGCTCGTAATCTTCCATTGCAATATAAAGCATTTCTTCGATTGCAGGTTTTAATCTGTGAATTTCATCGATAAAAAACACGCTTCTTTCGGTTAGGGTCGTTAAAATACCGGCTAAATCTTTAGGCTTATCCAAGGCGGGCGCTCCCGTAACCTTAAAATCAACACCGAGTTCGTTTGCCGTAATTTGCGCAAGAGTAGTCTTTCCGAGACCTGGAGGCCCTATTAAAAACAAATGGTCCAAACTTTCACCGCGCTCGCGGGCAGCCTTAATAAAAACCGCAAGATTTTCCTTAGCCTTACTTTGACCTCTAAAATCAGCTAAAAGTTTAGGTCTGAGAGCCCTATCCTTATCGTCTCCCGCCTGTTCTTCAGGCCGTACAACATCAAAATTTTCCATAAAGATTTTTACATTGCCGCCTTATAAATTGCAAGCACGTCTTTTTCCGTAAGTTCCTGAAAACCGTAAATTTTTCCGTTTTTTCCGCGGTGCCTTATTGCAGCTTCCGCCATCTCTTCCAAATGTTCTTCCCTTATATTTACATCTTTAAGCGTCATGGGAATACCCAGCGAAACGAAGAAATTATGTGTTTTTTGAATCGCATCTTGAGCCGTTTTGTAAACATCTTCATCTTGCGGAAGGTTCCACACATTTTTTCCGTAATCCGCAATTTTTTCTACGGTAGAAGAATTTAAACAATGAGAAAGCCAATGAGGAGTTAAGATTGCAAGACCTATACCGTGGGTAATATCGTAAAATGCGCTTAACTCGTGCTCCATAGGGTGAACGGACCATGCCGTATTTTTTCCCCCGTCAAGAAGACCGTTAATTGCCCAAGAATTCGCCCACAATAAATTGGCTCTGGCTTCGTAATTTTCGGGTTCCCTTATTGCGATGGGGCCGTATTTTATACAGGTTTTTAAAATACTTTCCGCAAAGCGGTCCTGCAAAAAAGCTCCGTCATTTAAGCTAAAATAACATTCAAATGTATGGCTCATAATATCGGCGGTACCTGCCGCAGTTTGTATTTTAGGAACCGAAAAAGTATACTCGGGGTTAAGCACGGAAAATTTAGGCAAAAGCAGTTTATCGGCAAACCCCAGTTTTTCTTTTGTTTTAAGATTCGAAATAACGGCACCGCAATTCATTTCGGAACCTGTAGCGGCAATGGTTAAAACGGTTCCTATCGGAAGAGTCTTTTGTATTACGGCTTTTCCGGTAATAATGTCCCAAGCATCCCCCCGATAATTTACGCAAGCTGAAACGGCTTTTGCACAATCAATAGTACTGCCGCCGCCGACCGGCAAAATAAAATCCAGATTGTTTTCACGTACGGTTTTTACACCCTCTTCCACTTCGGTAATACGGGGATTGGGAGAAATACCGGAAAGCTCTTTAAAAAAGATATTCTTCGATTTAAGCTGCTCCGTAATCTCATCATAAAGTCCGATTTTTTTTTATACTCCCGCTTCCGTAACAAAGCAACACTCTTTTACCGTATTTTAAAATTTCTTCGGCTAAATTTTTAACTCCGTTTTTTCCGAATAAAATCTTTACAGGCACTTCAAAATCAAAATCATACATAAAAACCTCCGTATAAAATAAACGCCCGCAAGGAATTTTCAAATTCCGAGGAGTGTTTATTTCCGCCGTTTCGTAATGCAATGAGAAACGGCATATAATAAGGAGTTTGCAAAGCAAACTCACGAGTTTAAAACAGACTAAAATAAACGAATATAAGTATATAACAAATACTCACTTTTTGCAACCTTACTTCTTGTATTAAACCTTCAGATTCCATTAGCCTTGTCAACTTTATAAAAAAATGTAATTTCCCTCTGGTAAAATTTTAAAAACCGTTATATAATTATGAAGTAAGAAATGTTAAAATTTCTTAAAATATTTTTTACGGAAGGAAAATATGGCAAAGGTTCTATCTATAATTTTAGGCGGAGGAAAGGGCACAAGACTTTTTCCTCTTACAAAACACCGCTCAAAACCTGCGGTTCCGTTCGGAGGGAAACACCGCATTATCGACATTCCGCTTTCAAACTGTATAAATTCGGGGTTTAGAAACATTTACATTGTAACTCAATTTAATTCCGCATCTCTTCATCTTCACATTGCAAAGGCCTATACCTTCGATACCTTTTCAAACGGATTCGTTGAAATTTTAGCCGCGGAACAAACCTTCGATAATACCGGTTGGTATAAAGGTACAGCCGATGCCGTACGCAAAAACCTTCATCATTTCAGACACGATAAACCTACTCATTATCTTATTCTTGCAGGCGACCAGCTCTACAGAATGGACTTAAAAAATTTTCTAAAATTTCATGAAGAATCGGGGTCGGATATCACCGTAGCCTGTACGCCCGTAACCCGCGAAGATGCCTCCGGTTTCGGTATAATGAAAGTAAACGAACATTCTCAAATAACCGAGTTTATGGAAAAACCTGGAACGGAAAAAGATATAAACACATGGAAAATTCCTTACAGCTCCGCAATAAAACCGGATAACCCTCAAAAAGAATATCTTGCTTCAATGGGAATTTATATTTTCAGCGCAAAAGTAATGGAAGAGTGTTTAGACAGTAAATATACCGATTTCGGAAAAGAAGTAATACCGGAATCGCTTAGTAAATATAAGGTATCTGCCTTTCCGCATAATGGTTATTGGACCGATATAGGAACAATACGTTCTTTTTATGAGGCTACTTTGGATTTAACCGAAATACAACCGAAATTCGATTTTTACGATGCACAAAGCCCGATTTATACGCACAACAGAAGTTTACCCACTTCAAAAATCAATTCCGCGGAATTAAAAAGAGCAAATTGCAGCGACGGCTGTGTAATAACAAATGCGGTCATTCACCATTCGGTAATCGGAGTACGCTCCGTAATTGAAACCGGCAGTTTTATAGAAGATACAATTTGTATGGGAGCCGATTATTATGAAAGCGGCGAAGAAAAAGAATTAAACAAAAAAAACGGTTTACCGAATATAGGTATCGGGAATAATTGTAAAATACGCTCCGCCATTATCGACAAAAATGTCCGCATAGGCGACAATGTTTCAATAGGTAACGGAAACATTCCGCCTGACGGAGATTACGGTACTTATCATGTTGTAGACGGTATTTACGTAATAATAAAAAATTCCGTAATACAAAACAATACGGTAATTTAATTTTCAGTATATTCCGCTGCAACCTTCATAGGCTCCGGTAAAGAATGTAAGTTGTCGTTTTCAAACTTATTTTCTTTGTTTACGGTTATACAAATTTCACCGTTTACACAGTCTATAAATGCCGTTGAATTTTTTACAAATTCTTCTTCGATAATTTTAACCGCTAAAACATCTTCTATTTTTGTCTGCAAAAGACGGCGCATGGGTCTTGCACCGTAAGAAGGATTATATCCGTTTTCTATAAAATATTTTTGAGCCGCTTGCGAAACTTCTATAAATAACTGTTTTTCCGAAAGGCGGGCTTTAAATTTTTCCATTTCCAATTTAAAAATATGTTTTATATTTTCTTCGGTAAGCGGTTTAAATACCAAAATGTCGTCAATACGGTTTATAAATTCAGGAGGTAAAAATTTTTTAATTTCATTCATCGCATTAGCTTTTATTTCAGAATAATCCATAACACCCGAACCTGAAGGATTAAAGCCCAACTGCTGCTCTTTAATTATGGACTTTGAACCTGCATTACTCGTCATTAAAATAACGGTATTTTTAAAATTAACTATTTTTCCGCGGCTGTCCCTAAGTTCTCCTTCTTCTAAAATTTGTAAAAGAATATTAAATACATCGGGGTGAGCCTTTTCGACTTCGTCCAACAGGACAACTGAATAAGGATTGCGCCTTATCTTTTCCGTTAAAAAGCCTCCGTTTTCAAATCCGATATATCCGGGAGGAGCTCCTATTAACCGTGCCGCATTGTGTTTTTCCATATAATCGCTCATATCTATTCTTATCAAAGAATCTTTTGTTCCGAATAAAAAGCCGGCAAGCGTTTTTGCAAGCAAGGTTTTTCCTACTCCCGTAGGACCTAAAAATAAAAAAGAACCTATAGGTCTATCGGGAGAGGAAATACCTGCACGGGACCTCCGTATTGAATTTGAAATAATCTCTACGGGTTCATCCTGTCCCACAACCGATTTTTTTAACTCGCTTTCAATTTGTAAAATGCGTTTTGTTTCGTCCGCTGTAAGTTTCGTAACGGGAATATCCGTCATAACGGAAATAACCTGAGCAACATCGTTTTCATCTATGCGGTGAGCGGGGTGTTCAGGCGGATTCAGCCAGCGCATTTTAATTTCCGCAAGGTCGTTTTTTAAAACCAATACTTCATCTCGTATCAAAGCCGCTTTTTCATAATTTTGAAGCGCAACCAATTCCGTTTTTTCTTCCGTAAGTTTTTTTATCTTTTCTTCGACTTGAAAAAGCTCTGCAGGACGTTTATCCAAAACGGTTTTTTTCATAGCGCCTATTTCATCTAAAACATCTATAGCTTTATCGGGAAAAAATCTGTCGGTAATATACCGTTTGGAATACTCTATTATTTTATGCAAAATTTCATCGCCGTAAATGACATTATGATGAGTCTCATACTTCGATTTTACACCTAAAAGGATTTCAAATGTTTCTTCAGGGCTCGGTTCTTTTATATTTATAGTTTGAAAGCGGCGCTCCAACGCTCCGTCATTTTGAAAATACCTTCGGTATTCATCGACGGTTGTAGCGCCTATACACTGTATTTCACCACGCGCTAAAGCGGGCTTTAAAATATTTGCAGCGTCCATAGCGCCTTGCGACCCGCCCGTACCTACGAGGTTATGCAATTCATCAATAAATAAAATGATGTTTTTATCTTCTTTTATTTCGGTAATAATTTGCTTTAACCGCTCTTCAAACTGACCGCGATATTTTGTCCCGGCAATTACGGAGCCTAAGTCTAAAGAAACAAGCCTTTTATTTAAAAGATTATGAGGCACTTGCTCGTTCGTTATCGCATAAGCCAAGCCTTCGATAATTGCGGTTTTTCCTATTCCGGGTTCGCCTACAAGTACGGGATTATTTTTTGTACGCCTTGAAAGAATTTGAACAAGACGCCCTATTTCTTTTTCTCTGCCTATTACGGGGTCCGATTTTCCGTCCCGAACAATATCGGTTAAATCCCTTCCGAATTCCATTAAGGTTGAATCTTTACGTTTTTGTGTTTCTGCGGGTTTATCGAAAGGAGAGCCTTTTTGCCTCCAATCCGGATTGGAAGTAAGTTTTAAAGCCGCATTTCTTACATCGTCAAGAAAAATATTATGCCTTACAAAAAACTGCGACAAAATTGAGTTATCTTCTCTTGAAAGAGCAATTAAAATATGCTCGGTACCGATATAATTATGCCTCATTGTTCTGGATTCTATTGCGGCAATATCGATGAGAGTTTTAATTCTGCGCGAAGGCGGAATTTCGCCTATAATCCGCTCACCTTGTCTTACAAAAATATTTTGCTCCACCGCAAGCTGTAAATTTAAGATATCGATATTAAGATTTTGTAATATTTCGTAACCGCGCCCGGTTTTATTTTTTATCAACGCCAATAACACATGTTCCGGCTGAAAAAAATCCGCATTTACTTTTCCCGCCTCTTGCTGTACGAAAATGTTTAATAATTTATGCGCATTTTGCGAAAGCCCTTGAAACATAATAACCTCCTGCCGCTCCTATTCTTTAATTCGGATTTTAGAGCAAATATCTTTAATAAGGTTTGCTCTGCACTCTTCTATAGAAGATTCCGTAATTGATTTATCAAACATATTATCGTTTAACAATAAAAATGCAAGATGTCCCATTTGAATTTTAAACAACATAGAATTGCATTGCTCATGAGTAATTCCTTCAATAAGATTTAAATTTAAACCAAGTTTGATTTTAAAAATAATATCCGCAGCTTCTTTAAATTCCATAAGTTTTGCATATTTAAAAATTGCAGAAGCACGGAAAATCATATCTTCCGTTTTTAACTTATTTTCCTCGGCAAAACTTTTACGTAAAGAGCGTTCCCTGTCAATAATATTTTGAACACCGGAAACAAATTCCGCAAGTTGAACAGTTTCATCTCCTCCCGCGCAAATCCCTGTAGAAATTGCAAAAAGAAACCCTATCGATTCTTTTGAATTGGCAGCATAGTAGCCTGAAACATTTAACCCGCATTCCCTTGCAAATTCCACTACAGAGCTTAATTTATTCGATAATAGAATTCCGGGAAGAGAACATAAAGCAGAGTATTTTATACCGGAGCCTATTCCGGTTATATCCGAAGTTATAAACCCTGCATCTTCTACGGCGGAAAATACAAACTTATTTTGCATTCTATCTTCCAAATCGGAAGCGGGAGCAAGGGCTGCATGCACATCAAAACCTGCGGCAAATGAAGAAATATTTATATGGTCCTCCATGTTTATTCCGGTATACAAAGAACCGTTATCATGTACTACCAAGGCTTTATCCGCTTCAACCGGCAATTTGCTGAAAAGGATACCGCGCTCTTCAAGAAGTTTTACCGCAAGAGGGTCGATTGCATCAAGTTTTATCTTTTTAAAATAAGCCGAATCTTCAAGCGTATCAAAAAAAGAAAAAAGGAGCGAAGTAATTTCTTGCGAATCTATATGCGAAATTAAAAGCGGGAATAAAAACCCTGAAATATTCCGAGCAATATTACATCTCGTAAATAAAACAACATCATTTTGCTCTCCCGTTTCACTGTACCAACCGTCAAGTTTCACTTTCATATTTTTTCTCCAAAGCTTTTAACTCATCGCGCAAAAAAGCCGCCTTTTCGTATTCTTCCGCTTCAATTGCCTTACGTAACTTTTGCCTGAGTTCAGCTGCAATAAGCTTATTTTCAAAACCGATTACCTTTGATTTTTGAATTACTCCGGTATACCGCAAATCTTTTTTCTTTTGCTTTAAAATTTCCGCAATTTCATTTTTAAAGGCCGAAAAACAATTTACACAGCCGATTTTTTGTTTAAATCTTATATCTAAAAGCTTTTGACCGCAGTGCGGACACACGGGAGAATTTTCAAATTCGAGTTTTTTGTTAAGCTCATAATTATTAAAGATATTTTTAATTGAAATATCCATTTTTTCGGAAAAAATTCCGAATCCGAATTTTGCAGCGCAATCTCTGCATAAATAAATATTTTTTTTAGCGCCGTCAGAAATTTGCTCGATAGAAACGGCTGCTTCGTTTTTTTTACACATATCGCAAATCATAATTTCCTCATAATTTCAATCGGTCTTTCTTTTCCCGCCCTCAAAGCCGGAATAATACAAACTGCGACCGATAAAATAAGCATCGACACGGCAATTAAATAAAGCTCCTTAAAATCAATTATTACGGGAATGCTTTCCAAATAAAAAGCCGGATCCAAAATATGAATTTCCAAAGGTACTCCGCCGGCAAAAACCGAATAAAAAAAATTTTGTAAATAGTTTAACAGTTTTTCAATAAAAGAAAATATTTCATTTATATGAAGGGCGGCCAAAATACCTAAGGGCATTCCGAAGATAATCCCGCCCAAACCGGTTAAAAACCCTGCAAACAAAAAAGAAAGAGTAATTGAAGAAGGCGGTGTACCCGTTGCTTTTAAAATCGCAACTTCCCTCCTTCTTTCCATTACAAGCATTACCACAGCAGAAGAAATATTTGCCGAAGCTACAAGCACGATTAAAAACATAATAAACATTAAAATATTTTTAGTTGTCGCAAAGGTTATAAAGCTCGTACGGTTTAAATCCTTCCAAGTATAAACCGTAAAATTGTCGGGTAAAATTTTATTAAGTTTAAAATATAACTCATTCAATTTAACTTCGTCAAAAGGATTTTCCGTCGAAACTAAAACCGATGTAAATGAAGAAGTAACAGGCATAATTTTTATACCTTGTTCAAGAGGAATAAAAACCCATAAAGAGTCCAATTCCTGATAACCTGAAGAAATAATGCCCGAAACGGTAAAAGAAGAAACCTTAGGCACAGTGTTCCCTTTTTTATTTTTATTTAAGGTTATAACCCTGCATACATCACCGGCTTTTAATTCCAGGGATTCTGCAATCTTTTTCCCGAGTATTACCGAGCGCTCCGTTTCAAATTCCAATTTTCCGTCTATAATTTTAATTAATTTTTTTACATTGCCGTTTTTTAAAAAAAATTCAGGCTCAATCGCTCGTATTGTCCCGCCGCTCCTTCCGTTTTTTCCGATAATTAAACCGTTTCCCTGCCGCTCAATCCAAGCATCTTTAAAAAAATCATTTTCAAGATTTTCCGAAAGAATTTTTTTTGCTTCTTTTTCCGTCTCACAGTTTTTTAATTCCGAAAATATACGCATATTTACAAGCTGCAAATGTCCCGTTCCGAGTTCTACAGTTCGGGAAGTAATACCTTCAATCATTCCGTCCGAAACTATAAGCACAACAACAACGGGAACAATACTGATTCCAATTCCCAAAACCGCACCGAGCAAACTTTTACGTGCATTTGAAACGCTTTTTCCCGAGCCTATTCCCAAAAAACGGAAGGCCATGCTTATAAAAACAAATTGCCTCATTTCAAAGCCGCTCCTCTTCTCCGAACCTTACCTGCACCAGCTTTCCGTTTTTAAGCCGATAACAGACATCGGTCAATTCGGCAATTTTAGCATCATGCGTAACTACAACTAATGTTTTTTTATGCTTATCCGCTACCGAAAACAAAAGATTCTGAACGGCTTGAGCATTTGCGGGGTCCAAATTACCTGTAGGTTCGTCCGCCAATAAAAGAGAGGGTTCATTTATTAAAGAACGCGCAACGGCAACACGCTGTCTTTCCCCTCCTGAAAGCTGCATAGGGAAATGCGATGCCCGTTCCTGAAGTTTTACATCTTCCAAAAGAGAAAGAGCTTTTTCTTTTATTTCCCGTTTGGGTTTTCCGGCAATTAAGGCGGGCAGCATAATATTTTCCAATGCCGTAAAATCTTTTAATAAATAATGAAACTGAAATACAAGTCCCAAAAAAGAACTTCTATATTCGGTTAAAGATTTTTCATCAAGCAGGTGAACTGCATATTGCCTCCCGGTTTCTTCAGGAGAACCTGCAAATATTTCACCTTCATCAAAGGATTCAAGCCCGCCAAGAACATTTAAAAAAGTACTTTTCCCCGAACCGGACTCGCCTATAATGGAAATCTTTTTATTTTCTTCAATTGTAAAATCGAGATTATCTAAAATTACAAGTTTTTCGTTTGCAGATAAAAAAGTTTTTGTCAAATTTGAAATTGAAACTACAATCTTACTCATAACGCATTACCTCCGCAGGTTTAAATTTTAAAATACGCTTTGCGGCAATAAGGGCTGCCGATGAAGCTGAAAAAACGCCGAACAAAAATACGCTTAAAATTTCACCGAAAAAAAGTCTTACCGGTACATCTTCCATATAAAGATAAACGGGATTAAAAACATAAAACTCTTCACTTACATAACCTTGACTTAAAATGGAAATAAACAGTAAAACCTTATTTACCGCTTGTTCCGTAATTGCAAATATCGAATTTATTTGCAGTGAAAGAAAAAGTCCGAGTAAAAGCCCGGAAACGGAACCTATAAAACCTATTGTAAAACCGTTTGCAATAAAAATAAACTGAACATATTTCGTATATGCACCCATTGAAACCAGTACGGAAATATCTTCACGCCTTTCATAAATGGAACGTCTCATTCCGTTATAAATATTGACCGCAACTACCAAAAAAATTAAAACAATCAATAAAAGCATCATATTTTTTTCTATTTGCAAAGCTCCGAAAAAAGCATGGTTATATGAACGCCAAGATTCAGCTTCTATTTCAGGGACTGCATTTTTTACGGAAGAGATGTATAAAGCATCGTTATTTTGATTTTTTAATTTTACGGAAGCATATAATTTTTTTTCGTTTCCTAAGATTTTGTTTCCGCCGTCAAGCGAAACAAAGGCAAAAGAAGAATCTACCGCATAATAGCCTGTCTTAAAAATCCCCGTAACAATAAGCTCCCGATTTTCGGGAAATATATCCGTATCGGAAGAACCCGCCGCTGCCAATATTATTGCGGTATCTCCTACGGATAAAGCAAGCTGTCTTGCCAATTCATAACCTATAACGGCATAATTGTCTTGCTCAAGATTAAAAGAACCCGATGTCATTTTTACGGTTTTTGCAAATCCGAAATCTTTTTGTAATACATCATGTTCGACTGCACGCAATAATATGCCGTGTTGTTTTTCATAGTCGCCTTGCAATAAGGTTTTTACTTCTTTAAATTTAAAAAAGGATTCGTGTAAATGCAGATTTTCGCATTTTTGTAATTCTTCCGAAGTCCCGTACAATCTTATATGAGCGGAACTTACCTGCATAATAGTATCAATGTATCCCATTTGAAAACCGTTCATTACAGAAAGGATTACTATTAAAACGGTAACACCGAAAGCTATTCCTAAAATCGAAAACATAGTCGATGCGGAGGAACGTCCTTGCGTGTCGGCGGAATTAAATCTGTTTAATACAAAAAAAATCCAGCTTAATTTTTTTTTCATTATATAGATTCCTCCAGTATTTTTATTTCTTTTCCGTCTTCAAAAAGATGAATAATTTTTTTATCGTTTTTATATTCTATAAAACTCAATTTTTTTCCGTCTAAAAAATCGGTTTGCGAAATTCTTTTTCCGTTTATATTATAAGAAAATTCGGAAGAGCGTTCGGTTTCATCTTTTATAAAAACGGTTTTAACCAATAAATCTTTTCCGTTATAAACGTTTACGGTTTTTTCGGTTAATTCCGATTCGAGAGTATACACTTCATTTTCAAGTTCAAACCCCTTTTTATTATATTTTATTTTTATTATCTTATCGGATAAAACAATTTCGGCGGCAGCCTTGTATCCGTCATTATAAGTATAACTCCGTTTTTCGATGAGTTTGTCTTTTTCGTAAAGCACTGAAATAATTGCATTTCCGTTTTCATCGAATTGTTCAAAAAACCATCTTTCACCGTAACACGCCGTAAGCCCCGAATTTTGTAAAGAATAAAAATCTTCCGCAGTCTTTTTATTACGTTTATCTTTTTTATCTTCAGAAGCCCCGTCATCATTTAAACCGTCTTTTTTTTCGGAGTTTTCAATTTTACTTTCGGATACCGCCGAACCGCTTTCCGAAGATTCGGTAAAATTTTTATCTCCCGCATTTTCGGAAAAACAAAAAGAGAAAAATAAAAAATACAAAATAAAAAAAATATTTTTTTTAATTTTCATAATTTTAATATTATCTTTTTCCTATAAATTCTTTTACATAATCTTCAGGAGAAAAAGGAATTAAATCTTCATATTTTTCGCCGGTCCCTGCAAACAAAACAGGAAGAGAAAGTTCTTTACCCGCCGTAATTGCCGCTCCTCCCTTTGCGGTAGAATCGTACTTGGTTAAAACGATTGCATCTATACCCACAGCATTATGAAAAACCTCAGCTTGGCGTAAACCGTTTTGTCCCGTAGTTGAATCAAGAACTAATATTTTTTTATAACATCCTTCGCCGGCCTTGGTTTTTGCAATGCGGTCAATTTTTTGTAACTCCCGTACCAAATTTTCTTTATTATGAAGCCGCCCCGCAGTATCGGCTAAAACCAATCCGCCGCCTGAGGCAGCCATTGCCTCTCCGGCATCAAAAATAACGGCTCCGGGGTCTCCCCCGTTTTTATGCGCTACAACACGTACATTATTTTTTTCTCCGTGAAATTTAAGCTGTTCAATGGCGGCGGCTCTAAAAGTATCTCCTGCAGCCAATATAATAGGCGTTGAATATTTACTTTTATAATAATGAGCCATTTTTGCAATTGTAGTAGTTTTTCCGACACCGTTTACCCCCAGAATAAGATAAATTGAAACTTTATCTTTTTCCGGAATAAATTCGCACGATTTTACATAAGGTAAAATTATTTTATAAAGAGAATTTAAAACATCTTCTTCGGAATTAAGTTTTTCTTTTTTACAAATTGCACGAAGCTCATCTTCAATCAGCATTGCGGTTTTTGCACCTATATCTCCTTCAATAAGCGTATCGCTTAACCGTTCAAAAAAAGCTTCATCAGGCCCGTTATATAATCCGAATATTTTTTTTAAACCGTCTGCAAAATTTTTACTCCTGCTCATCTTGTTTTATCTCCGTTTTATTTTCATTTGTGTTTAACTTTTCTTTAACTTTATATTCGGGAGTAACTATATCGGGTTTAATTTGACGAGGCAATGCTCTGTCGGCTTTTACAAGATAAATAATCAGCTGAATAAAATAATTTACGCCCAAAGCAACGGTTACCCATTGAAACCCCTGTTGAATATAACCGAACTTATTTATTTCATTTACCTTATCCTGAGTTAAAGGAAACTTCCCTTCTTTAAACGATTGTATTTTATCATCCAATCTGGATTTTAAAATCATAGTAACGGGAAGACTTACATAAAAGGCCGCAAGCGACCAATATAAAATTTTTCTATGTAATTCTATAGAATCCTTAGTATTTTTTTTATTCAAATCGACAATCATACTTTGTACATATTCAGGAGATAAATCCCCGTTAAGATTATTGCGTCCGGTTTTTTCAGGGTCAAATAAACCGAAGGTATGAACTCCTCCGTTATTAAATTCCAAAATTGTTTTTACACGCGGAATAGTTATAATACCCGGCACGGTTGCGGAATATTGTGTTTTAAAAAAAACATGAGGAGTTTTTTCCGCAAGATTAAATCCTATCTTAGTCTGTCCGTCTTTTTGTAAACTTATTTTTAAAGTATAAGCCTCTTGATTTTCTATAATAATCTCTTTCGAAGCCTCCGCATAATTTTCAGCGGAAGCGCTCACCGTATATTTACCGGCATGAAGAGCAATAGGCTTTGAAAAATCCGTTACCGCTTTATTATCTATATAAAGTTTTGCTTCTTTCGGAGTTACATCAAAAAAAACTTTTATTTCCTTTGCATTTTGAATTACCGTATAAATTTGATAAGCGAGAGCTTGAACAATTTGCTCAACGTCCTCATATCTTCCGGCATCCGAAAACTCATGCACGGGCATTCCTATTAAACCCGTATCAAGTTTTACTTTTATAACCATGTAGCCTGAAATATCTTTTACCGTTCCGTAAATAAGAGCCGAAATATTTTCTTTAGCCAAGGTTTCCGAAGAAACCGCATTTCCGGAAAGTTTGTATAAGGCTTGCCCCTGCTTCCACAAAACAACATTTTTAACGGAATCTTTTTGAAAAAATTTATTTTCCTGAATTGCGATATCCGCACGTGAATAAAAAATTTCTTTTTCTTTTTTTTCAATTTCACCGTTTAATTTTTTTTCTTTTTTTTCTTTTATTTTTACATCTTCCGCAGATAAAAAAAGCGAATCTCTTTCGGATATAAGTTTAGCCCTTTCTTTTATAAGGGAAAGCCGTTTATTCGAAGCTGAAGTTACGGCGCGCATTTTTTTTTCTTCAAACGGAACAAGCCGTTTTGCTCCCGTATCCAAATATATTAAAAACATTTCAGGAATTATTGTTTTATAATTTTGATAAGACTGAGCAACCGATTCCGTTTCAAATTCGGAAACCGCAATTACCCACTCATCTTTTTCAGCTCCGGCTTCCCGAGCAATTAAAAAACAGGGAAATGAGAAAAATAAAATAAACTTAAAAATACATTTTACAGACAATTTAACACCCCGCTTTCAAAAAATGGGCATAAAATAAAATCGGACGCTCCGCAACGGATTGCTTCGGCAGCTTTTTCTTCAAAACCTGCACGTGCAATAACTATAAAACGGGTTTCGGGGCTTACCTTCCTATACTTTGCGGAATCGATAAAAAATTCCGAATCGAAAAATACAAGGCGGACTTTTTTTTCACTTAAAGTCTTTAAAAGTTCAGGGAAAGAAGTTTCGTTTATTATTTCGTTTAAATGCGTTTCGCATATTTTTTTTATTTGAGAAGATAAAAATTCCGATTTACAAACTATACAAATCACAAAAGTTCTTCCTTATCTATTTTCAAGGTTCGTGTTTAAAAACACATTTATAAACTCATCTATTTCACCGTTCATAACGGCTTGGATATTTCCCGTTTCGTATTTTGTTCTGTGGTCCTTTACCATAGTGTACGGTTGAAAAACGTAAGAACGAATCTGATTTCCCCACGAAATATCTTTTTTTTCGGCGGCGAATTTCATATTCTCTTTTTCTTTTTGTTCTTCATAATAATTATACAGCCGGGCTTTTAAAACGTTCATTGCAGTAGTGCGGTTGCTTATTTGGCTTCGCTGCGATTGGCAGGCGACCACAATTCCCGTGGGCAAATGAGTAATTCGCACTGCGGAATCGGTTTTATTTACGTGTTGTCCGCCAGCCCCTCCCGAACGGTAGGTATCTATACGTAAATCTTCGGGGCGTATATCAACATCGATTGTATCGTCAAGCACGGGGAAAACAAACACGGAAGTAAAAGAAGTATGTCTTTTCCCGTTTGAATCAAAGGGACTTATGCGTACAAGACGGTGAATACCCGTTTCGCATTTTAAAAGGCCGAACGCATATTCTCCCGTTATTTGAAAAGTTACCGATTTAATTCCGCCTTCAGCCTCTATTAAATCGATTGTTTCCGCTTTAAAATTATGAGCTTCACACCAGCGTAAATACATACGCACCAGCATACTTGCCCAGTCGCAAGCCTCCGTTCCTCCCGCTCCGGCATGAAGAAAGGCATGGTTTTTATCTACTTCTCCCGAAAGTAAATTAAGAGTATTAAGTTTTCGGTATTTTTCGTAAAGTTCATTGTATGATGTTTCAACCTCTTTTGCCGTATTGATATCGCCCGACTCATCTAAAAGTTCGATTAAGACCTCCAAATCGGCAATTTCATCAATCAGGGCTTTCCAAGGTTCAATTCTGTTTTTTAAAGCCTTTATTTCTCCCATAGTCATTTCAGCCTTTTTAGTATCGTTCCAAAAACCGGCTGCAAGCGTTAAGGCTTCTTTTTCGGCAATTTTTGCGTTTATTGCAACGGGGTCAAAGACGCCCCCAAATTCCGTTTACATCATTTTTTAATTCAACAAGTTTTGTCCTATATTCTTCCATAAAAATCACCTCACAATATCAATTTTATCGATAAATCCGCCGTTTCAGCAGTTACATTTTATTTATTACAAGCGGACTTTCACCCTAAACTCTTTTATCGTCAGTTTTTTCTTTAAGCCCTTGTGTCTGCTTGCAATTATTTAAGCTTGTTTTTTTGTGTCAAGCACAACCTTTTCCCTTAATATTTGCTCTCATTGTTTAAATTAAAAGGCTTTTTTCGTCCGCTTTTTTAAAGGAAACCTTATCGGCAATTTTTTTTCACTAAAAAGACAGCCTTTAATAGTAAAAAGGCTTTTCCCGAAACGTATAAGTCGGTTTAAAAATAGCGTCCGTTTCCGTAAGAGTTAAAAATGTATTCGGATTTGTTGCAACCGAAACCTGTTTTAAGCTTCTTCAATAAAAACAAACCTCTTATTTTGCAGGCGGACGCACCAAAACCCGCCTCCACTTTTTTTTATAAAGCGTAGTAATCGCCAAAACGTCCTGTACGGGATATTGATAAAGACGGACAACATCATAATAGTCGGTAACCCTGTCGATATCCTGCTTTAAAGTAATAAGCCCTTCATCGCTCATCGTTACCGATTCCCAGCAAGCACGCTGAACGCGCTCAAAACCGTTGGAAGTTAAAACCTCGGCAAGGTTTGATGCTGTTTCTTTACCTCCCGGATCTATAACAACTGAAACAAACATAGATAATAGAATACGATAAAAAAGGAAAATTGTCAAACCCCTTGAACTTAACCGTTTTACTCAGAAGGATATAAACCTTTTATACCGCGCCTCAAATCATAATCAAGAAAACACGATAAAATCGAAAAATATGCTTTTTTGCTTGAAAAACGAAAGGATTTTTAAATTTCTTTAAATTTTTATTAAAAAAACGAAATTTTTACTCGACTTTTAAAAAAATATGTGCTATGCTATATATAAAGCTGAATGCTTTTCCGGAGGATATTATGAATATAAACACTCAAGCCGTAAAATTTACCATGGACGAAAATCAAAAAAAATATGTCGAGCAAAAATTTAAAAGAATCGAATATGCCGAAGATTTGATAACCGATATCCAGTGTTTTATAAAACTGGATAAAAAATTCATCTATGATACAACCATTAACTTCAGATGGGGCGGAACAGCACATATTTCTTCCGAAAATTATGAGTTTGAAGCAGGTATAAATAAAATGATGGATATAATCGACCAAAAGGTAAAAAAAGAAAAAGATAAAATTCAAGAGAAAAAATAAGCCCGAAGGCTTTAAAAGTTTCTCTTTTTAACAAATTTATTTAAGCCTTTATTTAAACCGCCGCTTTCGATAAGATTGCAGACTATGATGTGTTTTTTTATTCACTTCGGGCAGCGTGTGTACGGTAAATTTATTCGATATCGGAAAATATTAACAATAAAAACTCCCGGATTTAATTAAAACAATAACAAATTTAAATTATACCGATTGACAAGAATAAAAAAATAACTATAATAATTCTTCCAATGAAAATTATGAACAATTTATACGCTGCCGAACAATTTGAATACACACTTGAAAATTATTTTCATTCCTTTAATTTTTATCGCATACGAAAAATCATTCTTTATGCCTGAAATATCTGAATAAACAAAGCGCTTAAACCTTAACCGCTACGAACTGCACAAATACAGGGCTATCGATTATATTGAGAGCCGTTAGGGAACCTCATTATTTCGATAGAATTTATTTCTTAATATTTTAACAAAACAACTTATCAATCCGGCTTAATTTAAACCCGATTTTTAATTTTAAAAATCGGGTTGTAAGGAGAATATAAATGAACAAAAGGATTTCTATCAGAACAAGACTTTTAATTATCTTCGGTATATTGATTGCAGTAGCAACATTTATACTGGGATTTATCGCAATGCAGCTTACAAAAAAAGCCGTTACGGAAAAAGTTATTGAGCATTTGACCGATAAGGCGAAGGATACGGCGGAAGTTATTGACGGACGGATTACAGCCTTCTTTCAATTTCTTGAAGGTGTAGCACGGGCTCCTATCCTGCGCAATAAGGAACTGTCTTATCGGGAAAAAACCGCATATTTAAAAAAAGAAGCGGCCTTTAATAATCAGATAATAAATTTACATTTATGCGATTTAAGCGGCAACCGCCATCTTGATAACGGAGAAACGAATTTTATAGGAGACCGCCCTTGGTATATTTCCGCCAAAGGAGGTAAAAACTTTTTAAACGAACCTATAAACTCCCGCCTTACGGGAGAATTTATTGTAGCATTTGCAGTTCCGGTTTATGATTACGACCGCAATGTATCCTATGTCCTGCTTGCCACCTGTCCTGCAAACTGGCTCTCCGAAAATATTAAAAATATTACGGTAGGACAAAACGGCTATTGCTATATTTTAGGTGTGGACGGAACCGTTATTGCTCACAGAAATTTCGACTTTGTATTAAACAGAAATAATTCATCAAATATGGTAAAAAACAACAGCAGCCTTGTTTCACTTGCAAATTTCGAATCAAGTGCTTTAAAAAATACCGACTCGACTTTCGGCTATTATACTTATGAAGGAATTTCCAATATTGCTTCCCATGCGATTATAAAATCTACAAATTGGACGGTTATAGTAAAAGCGCCGGTAGAAGAATTTATGGGAACAATACAAACCTTACGCAATTCCATGTACGGTATAAGTATAGTAATTTTTATCGCCACTTTATGTGTTGTATTTATTGTCTCGCATGCAATTGTAAAACCCATAGTAAATGTTGTAACGGCACTTAAAAATATAGCCCAAGGAGAAGGAGATTTAACTGTACGGCTGCCGTTACACGGTAATAATGAAATTACTGACCTTGCCGGATATTTTAACCAAACTATACAAAAAATAGGAGCTTCGGTTAAAGAGGTTGAATCAAATACGGCCGTAATGGAAGAAGTCGGAGGAGAGCTTGCAAGCAATATGACTGAAACCGCAAGCGCCGTTCATCAAATAAGTGCAAATATAGACGGAATAAAACAACAAACCCTTACACAGGCTGCAAGCGTTACGGAAACTGCGGCTACCATAGAACAAATTATCCGCACTATAAAACAGCTTAACGGTAATATCGAAAATCAGGCGGCGTCCGTAGCCGAATCCTCTTCCGCAGTTGAACAAATGGTTGCAAATATAGGTTCTATTACGCAAACTTTGGAAACAACAAACGAAGTAGTTAAAAACCTCGCTTCGGCAACGGAAGACGGAAAAAAATCGATAATAACTTCAAATAATGTAACCCGGAAAATTGCGGAAGAATCGGGAGGTCTATTGGAGGCAAGTTCCGTTATTCAGCATATCGCAAGCCAGACAAATTTACTTGCAATGAACGCGGCTATTGAAGCCGCCCATGCCGGAGAAGCCGGAAAGGGTTTCGCCGTTGTTGCGGACGAAATACGTAAACTTGCCGAAGAATCAAGTATACAGGGAAAAACCATAACAGCCGTTTTAAAAACCCTGTCCGGCGAAATTGAAGCCTTATCGGAGGCTTCCAAAACGGCGGAAGAAAAATTTAATGTAATTTTCGATTTATCGGAGCAGGTAAAAACTATGAGCGGAAAACTTATGGAAGCCATGCAAGAGCAGGAACACGGAAGCCGCGAAGTTTTAACCGCAATTAAGGATATTAACACGGTTACGGCGGAAGTCAGCGACGGTTCGGCGGAAATGCTGCGCGGCGGGGAAAATGTAGCCGAAGAAATGAGAAAACTTGACAGTCTTACTCGTGTAATTACCGACAGTATGAATGAAATGGCGTCGGGAGCGGTACAAATAAGCAACGCCGTACAGGAAGTAAGCGAAATTACACAAAAAAATAAGCAAAGTATAGAAAACCTTGCAGATGAGGTAGGAAAGTTTAAAGTATAGCATAAATAATAACTAAAAAAACAATAAAAACGGCTTTTTTTTAAAAATTTTATTGTTACCTATAGCAAAAAAGACTGTTTATCTGTATATTTATATTAGGAGTTTTTAAATGAAACACAGTAAAATTATCTTAGCGGTATTGATTTGTGCCGTAATTTTCGGGTCGTGCTCAAAATCTGAAGAAATGAAACCTATGGAAGACTCTATGTCCATGAACGATAATGCTTCTTCAACTGCAGCACCTAAGGAAATGGAAGCTTCGGCTTCAAAATCGACGGTTTTGGAATTTTCCACAATCGATTTGGACGGAAACACCGTAACAAACGAAATCTTTTCCAAATATGACCTTACACTTGTAAACGTTTGGGGAACATTTTGCGGCCCTTGCAAGGTAGAACTTCCCGCTCTTGAAGCCGCATACAAAGAATATGCAAAAAAGAATTGTAACGTAATAGCCATTACTATTGACCTTTCCAAAGAAGATACTTCCACGCTCGATTTGGCAAAAGAAATTTGGAAGGATTCAGGCTGTACATTTAAAGCCTTATATTCCGTACCGGAATTCGCAGCGGTTACCGATACTCTTACGGGAGTTCCTACAAGCTTTTTTGTAGATAAAAAAGGTGCAATCGTTAAAGGTTCTTTCCATACGGGAGCCTTGGACCTTGAAGGTTTTAAAAAATTCTTTGACAAGCATTTAGGTATGATGATGAAATAAGCCGAGGCTTGTAAGCCGGAAGATTTTATAATCTTTCGGCTTATTTTTTTATTCCGTAAACACAAGGATATTAAACCCTTATTTTATAACCGTTAATTCGCCGCTCTGATATGCGGGCATAAACCTTTTTTCAAATCCCGTTTCAAATTTAACGCTTATAACAAGCTCCCCTTCCGTTTCTTCCGCTTTTATAATTCCGCCGTATCCGTATTCATCATGATAAATTCTTACCCCCTTTTTCCACTTGCCGTTTAAAGGATTTACGTTTTTTGGCTTCTTTATAGAGGAAATATCTATTTGTTTCCCGTACGGATTTTCTTTCAGCGAATAAGTTTTCTTTTTATACGGGTTTGCGTTAAGCTCTTGTCCGTAAGCATACTCATTTTTTTCATCTTCATCATTGTAATCATTGTAATTCCCGTTATTACCGTACAAACCGTTAAAAAACGATGAAGACATGCCTAAAAACTTTACAAGGCTTTTTTCGATTTCAAAAATAAAGCGGCTGGGTTGCATAAACGAAAGGCTTCCGTAAAGACGGCGCGAGGAACAAGTTGTCATATAAAGCATATCTTTTGCACGGGTACATGCGACATACATTAAGCGCCTCTCTTCTTCAAGTTCGTCAAAGTCTCCGTTGTCGCGGGGAAAAACTCCCGTTTCAAGGCCCGTTATAATAACATTTTTAAATTCCAAACCCTTTGTATTATGAATAGTAATTAAATTTACCGAATCAATATTATCGTCGGTTTCCGCAAGGCTTCTATCCAGCTCTATATGTTCTAAAAACTCCGTTAAGCCCGTTACCGAAAAATCATAAAGAGAGGCGGCATTAGCAAGTTCGTTTAAGTTGGCGGTTTTTTGTGTCCCCGAAGCGGCATCTTCCGACTCATAATGCTCTGCAAGCCCCGTACGCCTTAATATTTCGTAAATAAAGGGAGCAAGACCTTCACCCTTTTTACTGTAAGCATCTTCCTTTGAATTAAAGTTAATGTCTCCCGTTTCTATAACTTTGCGGAGATATTCCACCGCCGCTAAAAATTCGGTTAAACCTGTTTTTGCTTTTTTTGTAAGCGTAATCCGCTCCATAGACTTTGTAAGAGCCGAAATAAAATCTTCTTTCGGTTCCAAACCGGGTATATCGCCGTTTTGACCGAACATAAGGGAGCGTGCAGCTTCAATCAGTTTTGTCTGAGTAATTCCGCCTATACCGCGTGCAGGTTTATTTATAATCCGCCTTAGAGCAATTTCGTCCCTGCCGTTTGCAATTAAGGCAAGCACTGCAAGGGTATCTTTTATTTCTTCCCGTTCATAAAATTTTAATGTACCTATCACCTTATAAGGAATTTTTTTATGCAAAAAATCCGTTTCAAAATTAAGAGATTGAGCATTTGTACGGTAAAGAATCGCCCAATCGGAATAACGTCCGCCTTTTTTTATATCTTGAAGAATAAGCTGCCCGCACAATTCCGCTTCGGCTTCCTGGTTAGGTAAAAAATAAATTTCAGGCTTTTCTCCGGAACCTCTTTCGGCATATAAAGTTTTTCCCAACCTTCCGGAATTTTTTTTCACTACCGAATCGGCAACGCTTAATATTTCGGAATATGAGCGATAATTTTTTTCCAACCTTATTATTTGGTATTTTTAAAATTATCTGCAAAGGTTAAAATATTTTGTACTTCCGCTCCCCGGAATCTATAAATGGATTGGTCATCATCTCCTACAACACAAACATAAGTATGTTCCCCGGCAAGCTGCTTTAAAAATTCAAATTGAGCTATATTGGAATCTTGATATTCATCAACCATAATTACCGAAAATCTGTTTTGCAAAGAAGCCCGTATTTGGGGAATTTCTTTTAAAAGTTTTACGGGAAGCATAATCAAGTCCCCGAAATCGGCATTCCCCGTTTCTTTTAAACGCTCTTGATATCTTTGATATGCTTCGGCAAATTGAGGATTGGTATCTACCTCGTGCAATAAGGGGTTATCAGGTAAAAGACAATAATCTTTTGCACGAGATATTTTTTTTATGATTCCCCTGACTTGATTTTTTGAAAGACCGGGCATTGCCTGCGATAAAAGAGAACAGGCATCTTCATCATCGTAAATGGTAAAGTTGGGGCTTAACCCTGCCGCCTCGGAATATCGGCGCAAAATCCATGCACCGAAAGAATGAAAGGTACGGATTAAAGACCTTCCGGCTGCGGGCTCCAGGGCTTCCGCCCTTTCAAGCATTTCCCGTGCAGCCTTGTTTGTAAAAGTTACCGCTAAAATTTGCTCGGGTAATATACCGCATTCGGCTATAAGCCATGCAATTTTCGTGGTAATAACCCGTGTTTTTCCGGAGCCTGCCCCCGCAAGAATTAAAAGAGGTGCTCCCAGATGTTTAACGGCTTCAAGCTGTTCCTTATTTAAAATTTCCAAATAATTTAACTTATCCAAAACCCTTCTCCGTATTTTTCTTTATTACCGTAAGTAAAAGATTTGCAATATTTACCGCAAACCGAAGGTATTTTAACATCTTTTTTGATTTATGGAAAGATATTGCTTTATCTTCGCTTTTATGATACAATTTTCGTCTTACGTAAGGAATAAATCAAAAATGATAAGATTGGCACAAACTGAAGATATCCCCAGAATTGCCGAAATAAATATAGCGGGCTGGCGACATGCGTATATAGACATTGTTCCGAATGAATTTTTATTTAAAGAATTGTCAGTTTTAAAAACCGTTAAAAAGTTGGAAGAAAATTTTATGTCGGAAAAAATTCGGTATGTTTATGAAGACGATAAGGATAAAATAATTAAGGGAATGTGTATAGCAGGGAACTGCCGAGATGATGATACGGTTGAAGGCTTTGAACTTATGGCAATTTATATCGAACCCGCTTTTATTCGCTGCGGTATAGGTACGGAATTTATTAAACATTTTGAAAAGACGGCTCAAATGCAAAATAAGCGTGAATTATATATTTGGTGCCTTGAAAAAAATCGAAATGCAAGAGCTTTTTATGAAAAGTTCGGATATAAATTAGACGGAAAAACAAAAATGCTTGATAAGATAAAGGCTTTAGAAGTCAGATATAAGAAAATTTTAAACTTATAAATTTAAAATACGGGATAAACCTTGTACGGAAGTTACGGAACCGGCTAAAAAATTTTTAAGTTTTAGACGGTCCCGTTACTTTGCAGTATAAAATCGGCAAAAAAACCGTTTTATACTCCGACACGAAGAAAAATTAAAACACATTTTAGGGTGTTTAAACTACTCCTCCTGTTCTTCCATAAACGCTTTCGCTTCCGCAATTACCTCATCGGCAACCTTGCCGGAAATAGGGTCGTAGTGATCGAATGACATTTCAAACGAACCCGTACCGCTTGTCATTGAACGTAAATCTATTGCATAACGTAAAAGCTCTTTATGGGGAACTTGCGCTCTGATTTCTTCAATTCCGCTTGCAGGAGAAGATTGCCCTAAAATTCTTCCGCGCCTTGAAGATAAATCGCTCATTATATCCCCGAGGTAATTGTTTTCTACAAATACCGTTAAATTCATAATGGGCTCAAGAAGAATGGGGCCTGCATTGCGCATAGCATCTTTAAAGGCATTGCGGGCGGCTATTTTAAATGCCAATTCCGAAGAATCGACGGGGTGTTCTTTTCCGTCAAGAACCGTTACCGCAACATCAACAACAGGATAACCGGCCGAAACTCCGTTTTGCATAGCTTCCAAAATACCTTTTTCCACGCCCGGGATATAGCCTTTAGAAATAGCTCCGCCGTAAATCGCATTTGTAAATTTATAATGTTCACCGCGCGGAAGAGGCTCTATAGACAAAACTACCCGCCCGAACTGTCCGTGTCCGCCAGATTGCTTTTTATGCGTATACTCCGCTTGGGATTTTCTATTAACTGTTTCACGGTAAGCAATACGCGGAATTGAAGTTTGTAACTCAATTTTAGACTGCTTTTGAATTTTATCCAAAACAATACTTGTATGTAAATCTCCCATTCCCGAAAGTACGTTTTGCCTTGTTTCGGAGTTAAAGGCAAATGAAAGAGTCATATCTTCTTCGCAGGCTTTAAAAAGCTGTTCGCTTACCTTATCATCGTTTTTCTTATCGGTTGCGGAAACCGCAAGCGAATAAATCGGCTCGGGAGTTCTAAGGCGTACAAACGGAACGGCATCGGCGGAATATGCAAGCGTATCATTGGTTTTTGTATTTGCAAGTTTTACCAAAACGCCTATATCCCCTGCAAAAAGCTCTTTTATTTCATTAAGTTTTTTTCCGCAAGGCTTATAAATTTTACCGATACGTTCCTTTTTCTGCTCGCGTAAATTATACACTTCGGTGTCCGCCGAAAGTTTTCCCGTAATTACCTTTATATATGAAAGCCTTCCCGAAAATTGGTCGTTGGAGGTTTTTATGACAATTGCGGAAAGAGGCGAATTTTCTTCAAGTTTAACGGAAGTTTCGTTTCCTTCTTTATCTATACTGCGCTCAAGGCTGCCTTCAGGAGACGGCATTATTTCCGTAATAAAGCGCAAAAGGGAGGTAAGCCCCGAATTTTTTAATGCGGAACCTGCAAAAAGAGGTACAATTCTGTTATCTTTCATAGCAAGCGTTAATCCGCGGGATATTTCTTCCGGGGAAAGCTCCCCTTCATCTATAAATTTTACCAAAAGCTCTTCATCGCCTTCTGCCGCGGCTCCTCCCAAAACTTCAAGAGCTTCCTTATATTTATCTTTATACTCTTCAGGTATGGGAATTTCAACTTCTTTTCCGTTTTCAAATTTATAAGCAATACCGTGAAGTACATCTACAACGCCTGTAAACTCCGCCCCCTTCCCCATCGGAATTGTTACGGGGAAAACGTCCACCGAAAACTGTTTTTTTACATCGGTAATGCAGTTATCGAAATCGGCTCTGTCTTCGTCCATTTTATTTGCAAAAACAAGGCGGGGTTTATTGCGGCGGTCCAAGTCTCGCCAATACTTTATTGTTTCAATTTGAACGCCCGAACGTCCGTCCAAAACAATTATTGCGGCTTCCGATGAGCGGAAAGCGGCTATTACTTCTCCGATAAAATCCGAAGCGCCGGGCGTATCCCAAAGATTTACCAGTTTATCGTCTTTTTCCAAATTAACCAATGAAGAATAAATGGAAATTTTGCGCTCTATTTCTTCTTGAGTATAATCGGTAACGGTTTTTCCCGAATCCGTCGTTTCGGGTTTACTTATTACTCCTGCCGAAAAAAGCAAATGCTCTATAAGACTTGTTTTACCGGATTGACCGTGTCCGGCAACGGCTAACGTTCTGATTTTATCGGTTGAAAATGCCATAATAACTCCTTTAAATAGCTTATTTTACTATAAAATGATACATCATACTTAAAATGATACATCATATTTATAAAATTTGCAAGAGTTTTTTTAAGTATTTTTTAATCCGTAAAAGAGCTGTCCAATTGAAAGAAAATCTTTAAAGGTTTAGCCTCTTCCGCTTTGCCGGGACTTTAAAAAAATTCGCTTTTTATAAGCCTTGTAATCTTATACGGTTTATTCAAAACCGTCTTTGGAAGCGGCTTTACTTACATCAAGAGGGTATTTTCCGTCAAAGCAGGCACAGCAAAAAGCCGTTTCCGCTCCGGAATTTTTCATTGCGATAAGCATTTTTTCCTGACTTAAAAATGCAAGAGAATCAGCTCCTATGTGAACCCTTATTTCTTCCGCAGATTTATTGTGTGCAATCAAATTTTCGGGAGCTCCCATATCAACACCCATAAAACACGAATAGCGTACCGGAGGAGCGGAAATTCTGATATGTACTTCCTTTGCACCCGCCTTTCTAAGCATTTTTATAAGAGGCCCTATGGTACTTCCCCTTACAATGCTGTCGTCTACTACAACTATCTTTTTTCCGTTTACAGCCTGCTCCAAAATATTAAACTTCATTGCAACGCCCTGATTGCGCAATTTTTGCGTAGGTTGAATAAAGGTGCGTCCTATATAGCGGTTTTTGGAAAAGCCCTCATCATAAGGAATACCCGATTCTTGAGAATAACCTATTGCGGCGGAGCGCGAAGAATCCGGAATTGCAATTACAATATCCGCCACGACGGGGGCGGTTTTTGCAAGCTCCTTGCCGAAATTTACGCGTGCAGTGTGAACGGAGGCATTATTCCAAATGGAATCGGGGCGTGCAAAATAAACATATTCAAAAATACAGGGTGAAATATTTTTTTCGGGGATTTTACCGCAAAGGTCGGCTCCCGTATCGGTTAATTTTAAAATTTCTCCCGCTTTTACTTCAAAAACATTATCACAGCCCAAGGTAAGCATTGCACAGCTTTCGCTTGCGGCAGCCGAAATTCCGTTTTGGATACAGCCTACACAAAGCGGACGGAAGCCCCAAGGGTCGCGGGCGATATAAATTCCTTCGGTTGTAAGAACCGCAATCGAAAAGGCTCCCTCCCATTCTTTCATACAGGAAGCAATACGCTCCGCCCAAGAATTTCCGGAAGCGGCGGCAAGCATCATAATCATAACTTCGGTATCGGAAGTGGAAGAAAGCCCCACTCCCCTTTCCAAAAGTTTTCTGCGTAATAAGGGAGCGTTCACTAGGTTTCCGTTATGAGATAAGGCTATCGGACCGTGCATGGTTTCAATATAAAACGGTTGAATATTTCCGGCGGAAGAAGAGCCCGTTGTGGAATAGCGGGTATGTCCTATGGCTGCATAACCTTGTAAATTCGCTATATCGTTTTCGGTAAAAATATTGGAAACAAGACCGGGCTTTTTAAAGATTCTTATATGCTTTCCGTTGGATACGGCTATACCGGCAGCCTCTTGACCTCTATGTTGAAGAGAAAAAAGCGCATAAAATACGGAACGGGCGGCATCATCAAGCCGTTCAGGTGTTTTTGTTCCGCAAGACTTTGAATCCCAGACAGCGGCAATACCGCATTCTTCGTTTAGACTTGATTTAAAAAAATTACCTTCACGGTTCATTTTAATCCTTAAGAAAAAATCTTATCAGTTTAAAGAAAAACTGCAAGAAAAAGAAAAAGGAGAGATACTGCGGTACAAGAGCAGACCTCTCCCTTTTAAACTTGAACGCCGTTTAGCGGAAGTCTTTCGGGCGCCTTTCAACGCGCTTACACTTCGCACATTCGGCAATATTTTTAATTTTACCGTTTTCTACCATTGTTTTTAAAACGATATCGCCGCCGCACGGACATGTAAATTTCTGTGTAGCTACGGCAGTTCGTGAGTTTTTACTTGCACCAGCCATTTTATGCCTCCTAGCACCAATGTTTATCTAAATCGGATTTGAGAAATAAGTATAGAAAAAAAAACGGTTTATGTCAAGCGGTAAAAAATTACAATGTTTAAACACGAGGTAAAAAGTACAAGAGCCTTACCTGCCGCATTACAAAAAGCGCATAAGCGATATTGCATACGGCAAGAAAAGCTAATTTTTAAAATAAGCGCAACACCCGTCGGTATGCACGGCACCCGAAAGGTATTGCATATAAAGAAAACAGTTCCAATTTTAAAGCAGCATTGCCGCAATTGTTCCGAAAATTATAAGAGGAATATTATAATGTAAAAAGGTCGGTATACAAGTGTCCCAAATATGGTCATGCTGACCGTCGGCATTTAAGCCCGCAGTAGGCCCCAAAGTGGAATCCGAAGCCGGAGAACCGGCATCGCCTAAGGCTCCCGCCGTTCCCAAAAGACAGGCAATTGCCGCAGGACTGAAACCCAAAGCCATTCCCAAGGGGACGTAAATAGTTGCAATTACAGGAATTGTTCCGAACGAAGTTCCTATACCCATAGTAATACCCAGTCCGATTAAAAGCATAATAACGGCACCTATCAACTTATTGCCGCCTATAATATTTGCACTGGAAATTACAAGAGAATCTACGGCCTTGGTAGCCTTAATTACTTCCGCAAAACCGGCTGCAACAAGCATAACAAAAGCGATAAAACCCATAAGTTTAATTCCCTGGGCCATGGTTTCATCGGCATCTTTTACTTTTATAACGCGGGTAACAAGCAATATTAAAATTCCCATAAGACCTCCAAGCGGCATTGAACCGGAAAGTATTTGCACTACAAAGGCCGTAACTATAGCTAAAAGAGTAAACCATTCCCTCGAAGTAAATTTTATATCTTTATTTACCTCCGAAACGTTTTCAACCTGTTTATATTCGCGCGGTTTTTTATACGAAAAAAATACGGCTATAAACAATCCCAAAATCATTCCCGCACTCGGAATAATCATAGCCTTCCAAACATCGGTTTTTTCAAAACTGAGTCCGTTTTGGCTCATAGAATTTGCAATAATTCCATGAAAAATAAGACCGAATCCCGCAGGAAAGGCAACATATGGCCATTTTACCGAAAAAGTTAAACCGCAAGCCATTGCCCTTCTGTCAAGTTTCATTTTATTCATTACTACCAAAAGCGGAGGTATTAAGATAGGAATGTATGCAATGTGAATGGGTATTGCATTTTGCGAAAAACAGCCCAAAAATGCAATAATTAAAACAAAAACGGCTCTTTTATTGTTTAAATGTTTTGATAATTTTACCGCCAATAACTCTACAATTGAAGTTTGAGTTATAGCCGCCGCCAAGGTCCCCAAAAGAATATAGGATAACGCCGTTTCCGCATTATTCCCCATTCCGGAAATAAGGGTTTTAAGGGTAGTACTAAGCCCCAAACCGCCTACCAAGCCTCCTATTATGCCTGAAATCATAATAGCGATTAAGATATTGATTTTTAAAAGACATAACACCGTCATTATAATAACGGCTACAATAACAGGATTGAACATAAAATACCTCCTAAGGGTTTAATGTTAATATAATGCTAGCACAGGAATTTATACCTGTCAAGATTTTATTTTTAAATTTCATAAAAAAATATAGAATTTTCCCTTAACTCAAGTGAAACTGAATTTTGCCGAAATAAAATAAAGGAGAAAAAAAATGCTTCATAAGATTATTTTTCAAGATAATTTATTCCAGATAACAAGAATGCTGGATACCGTAAGAGACGGAATGCGTCTCGATTTGGCTCAAGACATTTTCAGTAAAAAATTCATACACGATATTTTATTTTTTGATTCGGCTTTACAAAAACTTTTTAATCAAATTGAGCCTCAATCGCATCTTCCTGACTATATGGATTCTATGCACTGTCTATATTTTTGTATGGCAAAATATATAAACTTGCTTCAAGTTATTTTAACCGAAAAAAAAGCGGCCGAGTTTTTAAACGGCTGCGATATCGAAAATTTGGAAAATATTTGGAAAACTCATAAAGACTTAATCGATAAAATAAATATAGACGTAGACGATACGGAAGTACACAGCGAATCTTATAATATGGTTTCGCAAAACGAGCTTTCCGAATTATTTAATTTTAATTAATTTTTTTTTTACCTTATGCGTATTACAGGCGGAATATTAAAAAAATAGAGTTGTAGTTTGTCCAAAGGGGATAATACGTCCTGCAATGGATAGAATGAGAGAATCTCTTTTTTCTATTTTGGGTGATTTAACGGGATTCTCATTTTTAGACCTTTTTACAGGCTCCGGGATTTGCGGGCTGGAAGCCTATTCCAGAGGGGCGTATCCCGTTTATTTGGTAGAAAAAGACGGCGGAAAATTTCCCGTGCTTCTTAAAAACGCTTCAATGGCCGACAAAAAGCTGGAATGTAAAAAAATGCCTGTAGAGCTTTTTATAAAGCGCTCAAAAATTTCTTTCGACATAATTTATATTGACCCCCCTTTTCCGTATAAATTTCACTTGGAATTATTGGAACAAATTGCGGAATCGGAGGTACTTAAAAAAGGCGGCTCGGTTTTAATTCACCGTCCTGCGGAAAAGGAATTACCCGAAATAATTACAGCCTTTAAGGACAAAAAAGAAGCGGACGGAATAAGCCCGGAGGAAAAAACGGAAAACTGTCAATACCGTTTAGTTAAAAAGGATAAGCGTATTTACGGCCGCTCTATTGTAGACTTTTATATTAAAGAATAATTTTTTTAATCCTACCCTTACAAGTCGCTTACACTCTGTCGTTTACCGAGGCAAGAACCGAATCGGCTAAGGTTAAATAAACCATAGCTTCAACTACCGGCACAATTCTCGGGAAAAGACAAACATCGTGCTCTCCTGTAACGGATAATTTTATTTTTTCTCCTTCGGAATTAAAAGCCGTTTGCTCTTTACGTATTGAAGGCGGAGCTTTTACCGAAAGCCTAAAAAAAATATTATCCTCCGAAATACCGCCCGATATTCCGCCTGAGTAATTTTTTCCGATTTTGTTGTTTTCGCTTGCGGTAAGAGATGCCGAAGCGAAACCGCCTCCTATTTCTACCCCCTTTACGGCACCTATAGACATAAGGGCTTGTGAAAGAACGGCATCAAGTTTATAAAAAACCGGTGAGCCCAAACCCTTGGGGACATTTAAAACCTCTGCCGATAAAACACAACCTGCGGAATCTCCTTCACGGGATAATTGTAAAAGTTTTTCCGAAATATTTTCAGGTAAGGCGGAATTTTCAAAGACAGGAGAGGTTTTTATCCCCGCAATTTCCTCCGCCCAGATTTTTATTTCAGTCTTTTTTTGTCCCGTTTTTTCAAAATAAGAATTTAAAAAAGCCCGCGCACAAGCTCCTCCTATAACCCGCCCGACAGTTTCTCTGCCTGAAGCTCTCCCTCCTCCGCGGTAATCTCTAAAACCGTATTTTATTTCATAAGCATAATCGGCATGTCCCGGACGGTAAATATCTTTTAAGTTTTCATAATTTTTAAAAGAGGTTTCCTTATTTTTGACCAGCACCGCTATAGGAGAGCCGAGAGTTTTTTCCAGATAAACACCCGAAAGAATTTCGCAAAGGTCTTCTTCCGCACGGGTTGTAGAAAAAATATGAGCCGTTTTCACTTCTTTACCGCCGCGGAGTAAAGGAGAAGGCTTTCTTCTATTCAGTGCGCTTTGAATATCTTCATTCTTAAGAGGAACTCCGGCAGGGCAACCGTCAATTACCGCCCCTACTCCCAAGCTCCTGCTTTCACCGAAAGTCGTAACCGTAAAAAAACGGCCGAATGAATTCGCTCCCATAAAAAAATCTCCCGTATTAAAAAACTTACAGTAAACCTTTATATCATATTTTTAAATTATATGGAAGGTTTTAAATTATTCCGACTGAAAAAGCTTTATCTTGACAAAAAATAAATATAATTTTACTATACATAAAACATATAATTTTAACCTCATGAGTTTGCTTCGCAAACTCCTTATTGTATGCCGTTTCTCATTGTATTACGAAACGGCGGAAATTCATCAATGCTCGATTTTTAAAAATGTCTTGCGCTTGATGAATTTAAACGGAGGCTTATTTTAGACAATGCAGATAGCATTGTCTAAAAACGCTGTCGAGTTTGCTTCGCAAACTCCTTATTGTATGCCGTTTCTCATTGCATTGCGAAACGGCCGAAATTCATCAATGCTCGATTTTTGATAAAATCTGCGCTTGATGAATTTATTTGGAGGTTATGATGTCTATTTCGGGAGAGATTTGTGCAGGTACTAAAAGAAAAAGTAAAGAATAAAATATTTTCAGCAGCGGAAGAAATCTTTTATGAAAAAGATTACCGCAGTGCAAAACTTACGGATATTGCCGAAAGAGCCGAAGTACCGGTAGCTTTAATTTATACTTATTTTAAAAATAAAGAAGTTCTTTTTGATTCCGTAGTTAATTCCGTATACATATCTTTTTCGGAAGCAATCAATGCGGAAGAAGCCGAAACGGCAGGTACGGCTTTAAAACGCTTTGAAGATGCCGGTGAAAAATATTTACATGAGCTTTTAAAGAATCACAAACGGCTTGTTATTCTTATGGATAAAAGTGCAGGCACAAAACACGAAAAGGCCAAAGAAAAGCTGGTAAAACAATTGGAACGTCATATAAAAAAAATGGGCATAAAAAGATTGTCCGAAAAAAAATACGACCCCATATTGATACATATACTCGCAAACAATTATACCGAAGGCTTATTGGAAATCGCCCGTCATTACGAAGGTGAAAAACGGGCAAAAGAAATCTTAACTCTTATGAATCAATGTTATTATAAGGGTGTGGAATCATTATAATTATAAAAAATATTTAAAACCGCCCGTAAAACCCGGTAAATTTTTAAGTGTGGTTTAAATATTTCAATTTATATTTGTATCCGATACTTGACAAAAACGTCGTATTCATTTAATATTGAATATATATTCAATTAAGAGGAAGACTATGCAAAAAATTTCCAATGAAGAAAGGCTTTTTCGGAAAAGCGTTATCGGAAAAAACGGAGCGGTAAATACATTATTGGTATTTAAAATTATCTTCGATTTAATTCCGCAAGTGTTGCTTGTATATATGATAAGGGGTTTAGCGGAAAAAAACTTTTCACAAAAACCGCTTATCGGTACGGGAGTTATAATGACGGCCTGTTTCGCATTAAAAGAAATATGTAATTATCTTTCCGTACGGTTTGCCCATGATAAAGCATACGGGTCTCTTACAGAACTGAGACTGCGCATTATAGAACATTTAAAAAAATTACCGCTAGGTTTTTTTAAAGAACACAGTGCCGGAGAACTTACCAATATCATACAGCATGATGTGGATCAGGCGGAAATCTATCTTGCACACGGATTACCTGAAATTATGTCGGCAATTCTAATGCCTCTACTTATCTTTTGTGCAATGTTTTTTGTGCATTGGAAACTGGCACTTGTAATGATAACAGGAGTACCGCTGATGTTTTTAGTTAAAACGCTTTCGGCCAAAGCAATGACGGAAGGATTTCGAAAATATTTTACACACGAAAGCAAGATGCGGGAAGAGCTTATGGAATATGTAAAGAATATTTCCGTTATCAAGGCCTTTGCAAAAGAAGAAACCGTGAGCGGAAAAACTCTGAAAACCGCACGTGAATATGTGCACTACGTAAAAAAAAGTATGGGAACGGTTACAGTTCCGATGGGTTTAATCGATATTTTTATGGAATCGGGTGTAGTTATGGTAATGATTACAGGTTCGCTTCTCCTTATAAAGGGAATGATTGATATGTCTAATTTTATTCTTGCCGTTATTTTATCGGCAGCCTTTACCGCCGCAATCGGTAAAACCGCAACATTGCAGCACTTTTCCGTCGTATTCGATGAAACCGTAAAAAGTATCGGAAAAATCCTTTTTACTCCGCTTCCTAAAAATAAAAAATACGATTCTTTAAAAACGGGAGATATTGTATTTGAAAACGTATCATTTGAATATAAAAAAGACGGCTTTAAATTGGACGGAATAAACTTGACGATAAAAGAAAATTCTCTTACCGCTTTTGCAGGAGCTTCCGGCTGCGGGAAAAGTACTGCAGCCAATCTTTTAATGGGATTTTGGCAGCCGGATTCAGGTTCCGTCACCATAGGCGGAAATGATATTTCTCAATACAGTCAGGAAAGCATATCGGAATTGATAGGAAGTGTCCAGCAAGATATTATTCTTTTTAATGCAAGCATTTTCGATAATATCGCTATCGGCAAAACAGGTGCCACAGAAAAAGAAATTATAGACGCCGCAAAAAAAGCCCGTATACATGATTTTATCCGTACGCTGCCGCAAGGTTATGATACGGTATGCGGCGAAATGGGCGTTAAACTTTCAGGAGGAGAAAAACAGCGTATTTCCATTGCGCGTATGATTTTAAAAAATGCACCGATTTTGATTTTAGATGAAGCTATGGCGGCCGTTGACAGTGAAAATGAACGGCTCATAAGTGAAGCGGTTGAAGAATTACGCAAAAATAAAACCGTCATAACTATTGCTCATCATTTAAACACAATTATAAACGCAGACCAAATTGTTGTAATGGATAATGGAAAAAATTATTGATATGGGAAAACATAATGAATTGCTTGACCGATGTGTCTTTTACAAAAATATGACGGAAGCCCAAAATAAAGTTGATAAATGGAATATCAATCAGTATATATGCTAACGGCTTCTTCATAATATAACGGATAAGGACTTCGACAAAAATGAGGTTTCTTTGCAATACTTGTAGGTACTTTCTAAAATTTATTTAATCAACGGTATGCAGTCATTACGGATTAAAACATTTTTGTATGCCCCGCTTGACAAAAATTGAATAAATATTTAATATTGAATTATAATTTAGTTTTATTGAGGCCGGTATGATTTCACTTAAAAATGTTTTTTATAAAACGGGGTCAGGGATTCCTATTTTACAAAATATAAATCTCGGAATAAAACAGGGAGAATTTGTGTTAATTACAGGCAAAAGCGGCTCCGGAAAGAGTACGCTCGGCTCCGTTATTAACGGCTTGATTCCTCATTATTACGGCGGCGTTTTTTCGGGAAACGCAATACTTGACGGCAAAGACACACGGGAAATGAGCCTTTTTGACATCGGAAAAACGGCAGGTACGGTATTTCAAGAGCCGAGAAGCCGCTTTTTTATGACCGATACGTTTAATGAAGTTGCCCTGGCCTGTACTGCAATGCAATTACCGCGGGAAGAAATTATTAAAAGAATTGAAAAAACTTTTATAAAATTCAATATTGAAAACTTAAAGCATAAAAGTATTTTTAACCTTTCAAGCGGAGAAAAACAAAAAATTGCAATAGCCTCCTGCTGCGCAACGGCTCCCAAAATACTTATCTTTGATGAACCGTCCGCCAACCTCGATATAAAATCTATTTTTGAACTGAAAGAAATAATAAAGGAATTAAAACGGGAAGGAAAAACGCTTATCGTTTTGGAACACCGTCTGTTTTACTTGGCTGATTTATTTGACCGAATGATTTATTTAAACAACGGAAGCATTGTAAAAACGTTTAATAATGAGCAAGCGAAAAAATTAACCGATACCGATTACCTTAAAATGCGGCTAAGAAGTTTTTCACTTAACACACTTTTAACGCGGAGTAAAGAAAAAGAAGAGCGAGAAATATTTCAAAAAAATATTACAAATCTTCCGGACTTACCTTATTTTGAAATACAAAAGATTTCATTTTCCCGCGGTAAGAGGAATCGTAAAATCGAAATACTGTCAGGTATATCGTTAAAAGCTCAAAGCGGAGAAATTATCGGCATCGTCGGAGAAAACGGAGCGGGCAAAACAACTTTGGCAAAACTTTGTGCGGGGTTATTAAAAGAAGAATCCGGAAGCGTTTTACTCCGCGGTAAAACACTTCCTGCAAAAAAACGTTTGGGAAAAATATATTTTGTTATGCAGGATTCCGATTATCAACTTTTTGCCTGTAGTGTATATGAAGAACTTTGTATCGGAAAATCGAATAAGGAAATAACCTCTGCGGAAAAAGAGCGCATTTTATCTTATCTTGAATTAACCGAATACAAAGAAAAACATCCTGCAAGTTTATCACGCGGACAAAAACAGCGGCTCACCGTTGCGGGAGCATTACTGAGCAATTGCCCCGTACTTTTTTTTGACGAACCTACCAGCGGCTTGGATATGGGTTGTATGGAACTTATTTCAAACAGTATGATAAAACTTGCCGATGAGAATAAAATTATTTTTGTTATTTCGCACGATTATGAATTTTTATTGTCGGTATGTAAAAGAGTTATTCATATTTCAAACGGAACCGTTAAACAAGATTTTCAATTAACGGAGAATTCAAAATTACAATTATGGAATATTTTAAGCGGAGGACAATTTGAGTAATAAGCTAACGAATACGCTGCAAATAGACCCGCGTGCCGGTCTTCTCATTGTATTTTTATTTGCTTTTACGGGACTTACGGTAAATAAACCGCTAAGCTCTCATGTACTTGTTTTTTTCTGTGCATTGTATGTAATAAGTGTAAGGGCGTACAAGGCCTGTATCATATATACGCTTATATACGTAATCATTTCATCGGCCATGTACTTTATTGCAATGATTCAAAATACGGCTGTTATACTGATGATTGTTTCTTTAAGTTATATTACTCAAAAGTTTATCATTATGCTTATGGCGCTGGCCTTTTTAAAAAAGGCAACATCTATGCCGTATCTCATATCGGCAATGCAGGTTTTAAAGTTTCCTAATGTATTTTCAATTCCGTTTATCGTTTCTTTAAGATACTTACCTACAATAAAAGAAGATTATCGGTGTTTAAAAGACAGTTTAAAAATACGCGGGATTTCAACTTCAGGTATACAATTTTTTATTCACCCCATAAGAACCTTGGAACTTTTAATTGTTCCGATTTTGTTTAGAAGCGTACGTGCAGCGGAAGAATTGTCGGCTTCGGCATTATTAAGAGGAATAGAAGAATTCAAACAAAGGACAAATCTCTATCCTTTAAAATTTAAAAGGACGGATTATGTATATACGGCTTCAGCAATAATTGTTGCAGTTGCAGTCTATTTTTTACAGTTTTGGAGGTTTTAATATGAAAGACAAAACGGAAAAATTAAATGCCCGCGATTTTATCGGTATAGGTATTTTCGGAGCAATAGCCTTATTGCTTTTTTTCGTTACGGGAGCTTTAGCGGCGCTTACACTTGCAGGTACTATAGCGAATATTCCCATCGTAATGTTTTTTGAGTCAATAGCGTTTATGCTCGCAGCTCTTAAAATACGTAAACGCGGAATTTTTTTAATTATGGGAATAATAACGGTTTTACCCGGTTTTATGGCGGCAAACGTGTACGGAGTTTTATTATCCGTTATCGGGTGGTTTATTGCAGATTCCGTTGCCGCATACAAAAAATATGAAAATAAAAAAATACTCATCGTAAGCTATGTTATCGGAGCATCTCTTCAATCGGCGCTTTTTTCTTTACCGATGTATATTTCACACGGACAATATTTTATTGAACGCCGGGAAATATTACATTTAACAAACGAAACCTTACAGCAATACCTTAATCTTATTTCATGGTATATGTACGGCTCGATGATAATCCTTACCGTCTTTACATCTTTTGCAGGAGCGGTTATTTCGATAAAGATTTTAAAAAAGCATTTTGAAAAAGCGGATATGATTTAATTAAGGGAGCCTTTAAAAACTTAAGTTTTTTAGAGGTTTTTCTTAGATTTAATTTGCGAAGTTTTTAAAGATGCCCTTAAGCCTTTAAAGAAAAAACGGCTAAAATAAAACCGCCTGTAAACTCAAGTTCAAAACAGCGGCTTGGACCATGAATTCAACAAGCGGCTTGTACCATCGATTCAACAAACGTCTTGTATCAGAGATTTAACAAGCCGCTATTTTTTCTCCTATCGCAGCCCAATCTTCAGAAAGCCGTTCTGCAAGTTGTTTCAGTCTTGAAATTTCCTGCTGAACGAATTTACTTTTTTCTCCGTCCGAGTAAATTTCAGGTTCGGCTAAAAGGTTTTCATTTTCGGAAATTTCGTCTTCACATTTTTCTATTTCCGCTAAAATTCTTTCTTCCTCTTTTTCAAGTTTACGCTTTTCCGCTTTCAATCGTTTTTGTTCTTCGTAAGAAAGCTGCTTTACGTTTTTCTCTACGTCTGCCGTCCCGCTCAGTTTGTAATTAACCTCTCCTTCGATTGCACTGCCTTTTTCTTCCTGCTCCAAACGGTAAAGATAATAATCGTAAGTGCCGGGAAAATTCCGTATCCGTGACGGCTCCGACGGATTATCGGAGGCCTTAAGTTCCAAAACTCGTGTTGCCAAATCTTTTATAAAGCCTTTATCATGCGATACAAATACTACGGTACCGTCAAAACGTTTTAAAGCGTCCAAAAGCACATCTTTTGAATGCAAATCCAAGTGGTTTGTCGGCTCATCAAGAATTAAAAGATTTAAAGGTTTTAATAAAAGAGAAAGCAGGGCAAGGCGGCTTTTTTCTCCTCCGGATAAAACCGAAAGGGGTTTATAAATGTCATCGCCACGAAATAAAAATGCGGCAAGCATATCATAAAGTTTAGGAATAAGTTCCAACGGGGCGGTGCGCTCAAGCATTGCAATTATAGTTTCGCTTCCTGTAATTGTTTCGGATTCATCTTGCGAAAAATACCCCATTTTTACTCCCGACCCTTCTTTTACGGTTCCAGAGAAATCCGAATCCTCCCCTGCAAGAATTCTTAAAAGAGTGGATTTTCCCGCTCCGTTTTTACCCGCCAAAACAAGCTTTTCATTTCTCTCAACCGTTAAATCCAAATTTTTAATTACGGAGCGGGTACCGTAAGCCTTACAAATATTTTCCGCTTGTAAAATAATATTGCCCGAATGGGGAGCGGGAGGAAAGCTAAAGTGAATTTTTTTTAAGTGTTCCGGGATTTCTATCCTTTCCAATTTTTCAAGTTTTTTTATTCTGTCCTGAACGGAAGCGGCCTTACTCGCCTTGTAACGGAATTTTCTTATAAAATCTTCCGTTTTGGCAATTTCTTCCTGCTGGTGTTTATAAGCTTTTACCAAACTTTCGATTTCCGTTAATCTGGTTTTTTCATAGTCGGTATATGAACCCTTGTATTTTTTTAACGAACCGTTAAACAATTCATATATTTCCGAAACACATTGGTCCAAAAAATACCTGTCATGGCTTACAAGTAAAAAACCGCCCTTAAAATTTTTCAGCCAAAGTTCAAGCCAATTGCGGGCTTCCATATCAAGATAATTTGTAGGCTCATCTAAAATTACAATGTCCGTATTTTGTAAAAGCACCTTTGCAAGGGCAATCCTCATTTGCCAGCCGCCTGAAAATTCTTCCGTATTTTTATTAAAATCCCGCTCCGTAAAACCCAAGCCTCTAAGAGTTTCGTCAATTAAACCCTTACGCGCATTCCAACCGGAATTCTCAAGTTCCGTTTGAAGACTGTGATATTCCTCAGCAAGATTTGAAAGTTTTTGCTCATCTTTTTCGGAAGTCATATCACCGCCTATTTTATCCATCTTGTTTAAAATTTCCAAGCCGTAATCAAATGCCGTTTCAACCTCATCTATAAGAGCCTTTCCTTTATGAACAATACCGGATTGCGGCAAATAGGCAAATGTAGTTCCCTTTTCCGAGGATATCTCTCCCGAATCGGCAGCGCTTAAACCCGCTATTATCTTCATCAATGTGGATTTTCCGCAGCCGTTGGCACCGGTTAAAGCAGCCTTTGTACCTCCGGTTAAAACCAGGGTAATATCTTTTAAAATATCTCTATCGCCGAAAGCAAGCGAAATTTTTGAAAGCTGAATAAATGGCATTTTCTATCTCTGTTTTAGTTTACCGCAAAAAAGAGAATTACCGGATTTAAACTTCTTCGGTTTACGATGTTTTCGCTTATGTTATTTCGCTCAACAGCTTCAAGTCTTAAACCTTTTGAAGATATACTGTACATAAAAATTACCGGTTCGTCCGCTTTTTCAAATTTAAAACTTAAAACTCCTTCATAATCCGATTTCAGTTTCGGAGTTAAAAAACCGCTTACCGAAACCGTCCCCGAAGACCCGGCACCTGAAGGTATTATTGAAGGCGAGATAACATTGTATCCGCTCCAAATAAATTGTCCTCCGTTTAAAATTTTTAATGTACCGAAATTTGCCGAAGTGAATTCGGAAGAGGTTTTTGCAATCGCTTCAATTTCACCGCTTCGGCGTTTTAACTCGTTATTTATTATTTCTTCGGGAGTTGCATTTAAAATTACGAAATTTTCTATTCTGTTTTTCCCGTTTTGGTCCGAAAATTCCAAAGTAATAATATCTTTTCCCCTGATTTGAAGAGAAAGACTTACTCCTTCAAACTGATATTTATCGCGTATTTTTGTAATTTTCGTATACGGAAACGATACCTTTATATCCTTAAGTTCTATACGGGCAATTCCCGACTTGGAGCCCGGGAAAAAGCCCCAAGTTAAACTCATTTTATCAAGGTCCACTTGTTTTGAATTTATCATTTTACGGTAATTTTCAGGATACCAAGTTTCGTTTAAAACTTTTTCCAATTCTTCATCGGTAATTTTTTCGGTTTCGGTATCGGCAACCGAAGAGGCTTCGCGCTCGTCATACATTGTAAGGTTATACGAAAAACACCAGCCCTTAGCTCCGTCGCTTGTAAGCACCTCATACCACTGCCCGTCCATAGGTTTGCCGCCCTTTAAAACGGGAATACCCTCACCGAACCATAAAACCTTTACGGTTTGTCCCTGTCTCAACCTGTAAACCTGCTTTGAAGTATTATCCGGTTCAGAACGCATAGGAAGACCGTCAAGGTTAACCGTTGCATAAGTATTTTTATAATCTTCAAGTTTTTTTTGAAATTTTAAAGCATCTTTTTTCGATTCAAAAAAACTTAGTTGCCACAAAGGAATCTCCACGCGCAGTTTAGTCTGCTCGTTTAAGCCGACGATATAAACGCTTTCGATATTGGAGCGGACATAAATCGGAATTATATCTCCAGCCGTTAAATTATATTCAGGTATCGACCAGTTTACAACTCCGTAACCTAATTTATTGGAGCAGTTTAAAAATAAAAGCGGTAAAATTAAAAAAACGGCTAATTTATATACGGATTTTAACATAGAAAAACCTCTTGTACAAGTTTAATTTATATTTATTTTGCACAGTATAATGTAGAATATGTATTTTTGCAATAGGAGGGAAAATACCCGATTCGTATTTACAATAAATAAAATATCATCTTAAAATAAAAGTATTTAAAAACCGTACCGGCTTGACTTATTTAAGTATTTTTGATATACTCTTTTTTATAACATTTAAGCTTAAATGTATTTGCCAACTTAGCTCACCCGGCAGAGCAGCACCCTCGTAACGTGCAGGTACTCGGTTCAAGTCCGAGAGTTGGCTTATTAAACAAATAAAAACGGCATTGCTTTAAACAAAAGTTGCCGTAAAAATATTATTTTTTTACCCCGGAAATCATATAAAGGTTTTCCTTATCTATAAGAGTATCTATTTTAAAAAACTTTTTCCATATTACGGCTTCTTCCTCTGCGGATTTTAATTCAAAAGAAATGGGGGCTTCCCGTTTTATCGTTTTATCATGTCTGGAATTTACTTCATACCGTGAATGGTCGTGGGCTATAATAAAACGTCCGTTTTGTTTAAGGCAGCCGTACAATTTTTCGGCAAGGTTTTCTTTTTCTATAAAATGCGGGTAAGCATTAAAAATAAAAGCACGGTCAAAACCGTTTTCACATAACGCATAAATATCCGCATTCAGAAATTCTATCCTTGAATCTTTGAATTTTTGCTTTGCCTTTAAAATCATATTCATTGAGATATCTATCGCAAGAATTTTTTTCGGATTGAATTTTAAAATACGCCCTTCTAAAATCCCCGTTCCGCAGCCTATATCCAAAACCGTACATTCCGGTTTTAAATCGGCATATTCAACAATAAAGTCTATCGACCTTTCATTATTTTCCGCAATATCGTCCCACCGGTTTGCAAGTTCGTTAAAAAAATCTATTATATGAGTTTTTTTTTCCATAAAATTAAAACTCTTGCCGGCACTTTTTGTGCCGGACAAGTCAATTATTTTTCTATAAGTCTTATACGTTTAAACCATGTTACTAAAAAAGGAATCAGGACTATCTGAACTAAAAGACCGGGCCAGCCTTTGGAAATGCCGCCTATTAAAAACTTCACGGGAGTTCCTTTGTATCCCGTTACGGTAAGTGAAAAAATAAATACCAATATTGCACAAACGAGTCTGCCGCTTATCATTCCTAAAATAAGGGAAACATAAGAGTTAAGTTTTAACCTTTGTGAAAATACGGCGATAAAAAAGGCATAAGCGGCAAGTTCTACGGCCATTTGACTCATTACAACCGGGAAAGGAGGCATACCTGTAAATGCCGTACTTAAAATCGGAGTAATAAAGCCTACAATACATGCCGATAAAGGATTAAGCATAAAACCTGCAAGCATTACGGGAATATGCATGGGTAAAAATACCGGGCCTCCCAGTTTAAATGTGTGAAATCCTATAGGCAACAACACACCCGTCACCAAAAGAATACCTGCCATTATAAGCTCTCTTATAAAAACAGCCTGCTTTGTAATTGTTTTTTCCATTGTTATTCTCCTTACAGTTTTATGCGGAAGATAAAAGCCCCCGCTGTTTAAAGTATACTCCAATATGAAAAAAAAGCAAGTATATTCTATAATTTTTAAATATTATTTTTTTATTTTAAAAATCCCGTTCAACATAAAAACTTTTAATTTAATCCGTAAGGAAAAAGTTATCCAATATCAATTCCAAATCCGTTTTATTGTTTCTTTCCTCGATAGCTTCTTTAACGGAAATAACATAATCGGTAATAATTCCGTCTACGGAAGAATAAATAAATTTTTGAATGGAGTCGTCCGTGTTTACCGTCCAAACAATCGCTTTTTTTCCTTTTTGCCGAATATTTTCAATGTTTTCAAAGGTAGCTTCACGTTCTTCCATAATTAAATAATCGCCGACAAGCTCATCGGTATTGCCTATGGAAAAAAAATAAAGATAACCTGTTTTTATTTGCGGGTATTTTGTTTTTATGTATTTAATCAAAGAATAATCCAAGGAAAGAAGTACCGATTGATTTTCCATATTTTCATTTTGCAGCATCTTGACTATATCATCGGCCATTTTTGTATCGGCGGTTTTTCCTTTCAGTTCTATAAATAAACCTATTCTATCCCTTGCAACTTTTATAACTTCTTCAAGAGAGGCTACATTTTGAGAAGGAGCATTTTCGGTAAATTCGTTTTTTACTTTTAATCTTTTAATTTCTTCAAGCGTCATTTCATCGGAGGCTCTCGGTTCCCCGCATAACCGTGCAAAAGTTTTATCGTGGTTAATAATGTAATAACCGTCCTTTGTACGCTGTACGTCTATTTCAGTCCATTCTACATTTTCTTTTATTGCAGACAAGATTCCTTCCAAGGTATTTTCCGCACCCAAGTTGCCTCCACCTCTGTGAGCTATAATTTCTATTTTATTATAGTCTTTAAAAAACGCATCAAAGTTAAAAGATAAAATAAGTGAGATAAAGATATTTACGGCGGTAACGATTATAAAGAAAAGTAAAATAAAAAATTTTGTTTTTACCCTTATTTTTTTCTTTTTAAAGCCCTCCGTTTCTGAAGTTTTTAAAAACCGAATTCCCTCTCCTTCTTTTTTATTATATTTATAAAATAATTCCGTAATACGAAAAATAATTATAGGTATAAATAAGAATAAAATAAAAATTCCCAATTCCGCAGTATTAAGTAAAAGAAAAAGTAATAAAATTCTTACCCATTCTTTTGCAGCAAATTCGAAAACCGTAAGTGAATATAATAATATAATTGAAACCGCAAAAAAGACGACAATAAAAACGGCGGGTTTTAAATATCTGAAGAAAAAATCCTTCAGGAATTCCTTTTTATATTTTTTCGTCAATCCCCATGAAGCCTTTATTCCTTTTTTTACACTATATCCGTATAAAATAATAAAGTGAAACGAAAAAACGGAGCGAAAACTTAAGTAGATAAAAAATAAGATAACTGCAATATATATGCTCAAATATAAGCCGTTTCCGTATATTACGGAAATAATAAAGTTAGGAATTTGAAACGATTTCATAGGAGATACGGTAATTCCCAATCCTATAATGGGAAATATTAAAGAAACATAACACATAATTAAAATACCGGAAGGTTTAAGAAAAGCTTTTAAAGATTTTATTCCTGCAATCAGGACGCTCCTTGCCGTAATTTTAAATTTTTGTTCTTTTATAAAAGCCGATATTATGATAAAAACATTTATATCAACACCTATCAATAGAACCATCAATAAAAGTGTTATCAACAAAACACCTGCCCCGTTAAAACTGAATAAAAAGCTTAAAAAATCTCCGCTTGAAATTCCCGTTCTTCCCGATAAGCGTATAAAATATTTTACACATGCCGAATACCCCGGCAATATAATCATACCCAGCAATGCTTTTGTAACCAATTGGTACTTTATAAAAAGCCAAATTATGGAGAATCTGTAATATAAAGATGATGTAATACCGGCTTCAGTATCAACCTTTCCCTTAACCAATTTAACCTCCTGATAAATTCATCAAACGCAGATTTTATCAAAAATCGAGTATTGATGAATTTCCGCCGTTTCGTAATACAATGAGAAACGGCATACAATAAGGAGTTTGCGAAGCAAACTCACAAGTTTAAATTAAGCGACGCTATTTAAGGAGCTTAATTTAAACCTCCTGATAAATTCATCAAACGCAGATTTTATCAAAAATCGAGGATTGATGCTTTTCCGCCGCTTCGCAATGTAATGAGAAACGGTATATAATAAGGAGTTTGCAAAGCAAACTCACAAGTTTAAATTAAGCGACGCTATTTAAGGAGCTTAATTTAAACCTCCATATAAAATAAACTCCCGCAGGAATTTTCAAATTCCGAGGAATGTTTATTTTCGCCGTTTCGTAATACAATGAGAAACGGCATACAATAATTCAGTTTTGCTTTTAAGCAAAACTGAAAGTTTATATCAAAGCAATGTAACAACATTGCGCAGATTAAACCTCCGGATAAAACAAACAATAAACGGTTTTTACCGATTTCGGCACAAACCGTTTAAACTCGGAACGGAATTTACAAGCTGTCTTGTATATTCATGCTCCGGATTTAAAAATATTTTTTCCGTCAGGTTTTCTTCTACAATATTTCCGTTTTTTAAAATAACAACCCTGTCGGCAATATTTTTTATTACGGATAAATCATGAGAAATAAATAAAATACTCAATTTATAATTTTTTTGTAATTTTTTTAAAAGCTTTAATATCCGTATTTGAACGGGCACGTCCAATGCCGAAACGATTTCATCGGCAATTAAAAATTTAGGATTGACCGATAATGCCCGTATTATTGACAGCCTTTGCAGTTCACCTCCGCTTACCTCTCCCGGGAAACGTTTTAAAATTTCAGATTTCAAACCGAATTCTTTCATAAAATTTATAAGGCGCTCTTGCGCTTCTTTTTTTAAATAAAGTTTGTTTATAACGGGAGCTTCCAATAAAGAAGGTTTTAACTTAAGTTTCGGATTCATTGATGCAAACGGATTTTGAAATATCATCTGAATGTCGGTACGGTATTTTAAAAATTCTCTTTCCTTTATATTATCTATGCGCACTCCGTTAAATTGAACGGACCCGCAAGTGGGAGCTTCTATTTTTGTAATTATTTTAGCAACCGTAGTTTTACCGGAACCGCTTTCTCCGGCAAGTCCTACAATCTGTCCTCGATGTATTTTAAAAGAAATATTTTTCACCGCATGAACCGTTTCTCTCCTTTTAAAAATGCCTTTGCGTATCTCATAATCTTTTTTTAAATCTTTTACTTCCAATAAATATTTCATATACATTAGTTCCTCATCATCTGTTTTGCGGAGTTGACTAAAATTTCAGTGTATACATGTTTAGGCTTTATAAAAACATTTTCAGGATTACCCTTTTCTACAATTTCACCGTCTTTTAATACTATTATATCTTTACATATTTTTAAAGTCAAGCCGAAATTATGCGTGATATATATCAATGTAATATTTTTTTTATTGCATACCGATTGTATATAATTTATAAATTTCAGTTGATTTATTGCGTCTAAAGAAGTTGTAGGCTCATCGGCAATTAAAATTTTAGGACTGTTTAATAAACAGAGCGCAATTGCAGTCTGCTGTCTCATTCCTCCGCTATATTCATGAGGGTATTTATCGTAATCTTTAACCTTAGTGCTCATTCCCAGTTCTTCCAACAACGAAAAAACTTTTGTCAATGCTTTCCCCCTGCTGCTATTATTGTAAAGCCGTGCGGTTTCGACAAACTGCGTATATATTTTTTTTATAAGGATTTAACGAATTAATGGAATTTTGTAAAATTATAGAAATATTTTTAGAACAAAAAACTCTTTTCTCTTTTTCCGAAAGAGTTAAAATATCGGTTTGTCCCTCTACAATTATTTTCCCTGTTACCTCGCTTAATTTCGGCAAAAGAGAGGTTATTGCATACATCATGACGGTTTTACCCGAACCGCTTACTCCTATAATGCCTAAAGATTGTCCTTCCTTGACGGTAAAATCAATATTTTTAAGAATTTCAGTTCCGTTTATAAATACCGATAAATTTTCTATTTGCAATATGTTTTTCATTTTTATCCTTTAAAAAAAATCCCGGTCATCAAAAAGAAAATGGAAAGCCGAAGCTAAAATAAAAATAGCCGCCGCAGGCCAAAATATTAAAACGGGTTTATCTACAATGAAAATTCTATAGGTATACAACATTGTACCCCAATCCGCATTTGTAATATCCGCGCCCAAACCTATAAAAGTTAAAGATGCATACTGAAGGATTATTCCTCCGGCCTTCGTACTTAATGTAGTAAATAAGTGCGGTAAAATATTAGGTAAGATATGTTTAAACAAAATTCTTCCGTTGCCAATACCCAATATTTTTTCGGCTTGAATGAATTCGGCATTTTTTAAATTCTTTGTTAATATTGCAGCCTGGTTTGAATAAACTCCTATATCGGAAATACCTATGGCCAAACTTGCGGTAATAGGAGTCAATCCTAAAGCGGAGGCAATAATCAATGCGGCAATAAATGAAGGAATTATTAAAAACATATCGGTTATAAGTTTAATAAACATCTCCGTATTCTTTCCGCAAAAGCCGCCGGCTAATCCGAGTATTATTCCTATTATAAATGAAATACTTGAAGCCGTAACAACTACGGTTATTGTTCTAATAAAACCTATTACAATTAGAGAATATATATCTCTTCCCAAGTGGTCCGTACCGAAAAAATTAGTGCCGCTGACAGGAGAAAATGTATTTTTCAAATCCACATGCTTTACATTTTGAAGGGGTAAAAAAACATAACAATACAGCATATAAAAATTAAAACAAAAAAAATACGTTTCATCTTTGTCTTCTATCCAATAAGATTAAAACAAATTCCAATAAAAAATGTACAAAAAACATCCATATCGCAACTGCAATAATATATGCCTGAATGACATTATAATCCCTTCGCATAATACTTTCTATTAAGAAAAAACTTATTCCCGGTATTGTAAAAATAAATTCCATAACCGCAGAGCCTCCTATGACCCATGCGCATTTTGAAATCGTCAGCGAAATTAAACCTATAAGAGCCGGTTTACAACCTTCATTTAATAAGGCCTTTTTAACCGTAAAACCTCTTGAAACCGCAAAAATAAAATAAGACTCCTCCGTTACTTTTTTAAAATGACTTTTAACATTTCTGCTTAAACTTCCCATATTCCCGAACATAATTAAAAGCATCGCCGAAGTAATTTTTATACCGTTATTGCCTGTAAATATTTTTAAAAGTTTATATTTAACACCTATAAAATATATAAGAATAACGGCAAGTATAAAAACGGGCACGGTTTGATTTATAATTACAAAAATTCTTGTAATAAAATCTGCGCATCCCCTTTCTTTTAAAGCCGCCTTATAACCCAGATAAAAAGACAGAGCGGCTCCTAACAAAAGGCCGCCTAAACCTATGCCGATTGAATACGGAAGACGTTTAATAAATTCGGTTTTAACGGGTTGTCTTGTAAGCATGGATACACCTAAATCGCCTTTAATCAGACGGCTTGTCCATATTAAATATTGTTCCGGCAAAGATTTATCCAAACCCCACTCATATTCCAAAAAACTTATATTCTCCCGAGTAGGAGGAAGCTGACGGGAGGTAAGTAAAATCTGAACCGGAGATGTAGGCATTGCCCTGCTTATCCCGAAAGCAAACAGGGTAGCACCTAAAAAAACAATACAACATTTTATAAAAAAATTAAAGCAATATTTTATCTCCGGTTTCATTTTAAATTTATTTTACAAATAATTCAGAGTTAACGATATAATAATCGCCGCAATAAGGCTTGTAATTTTTAAGTCTGTCTGAAAGAGCAATATGCCATTGCGGGTCTACAAGATACAAAACCGGAAGGTCCGTAAAAATTATTTCCTGAATATCTTTTGCATAACTTATTTTTTTATCAAAATCTACGGAACCCATTTCTTTTAAAAGCTCATCCACCTTTGCGGAATTATATCTTGAAAAATTCTTAGCCTGTTCGCTTCTGAAAAACTGATTTAAAAAGAAAGACGGGTCTCCCGTAGGAGCCGTATGCTGCGCATATAATATTAAATCGAATTCTCCGGACTTTGCCTTTCCGTCTATATTATCTACAATTTCGGTATACGGCTTAATTCCAAGTTCCTGCATTTGTGAAGCCATTATCTGCATAATTACCGTAAGGTCAGGACGCGAAGGATAGGTTACAAGTTTAAGCTCCAATTTTTTACCGGCCTTTTCTCTAATTCCGTCGCTTCCCATAATCCAGCCGGCTTCATCTAAAATTTTTTGAGCCCTTTGTTTATCATACTTTAAACTGCAATTTCCCGCAAACTTATAATATGAAGCAAAAATACCCGTCGGAATGCGGCCGCCCTTTAATGCGGTAATATAATCCTCTCTGTTTAACCCGAAATTTAAAGCGGTTCTCACATTTATATCACTAAGAATATTTGAAGCCGTATTTACTATACCGAAATACTGATAGCCGGCATCAATAGTTTTTACGATATGCTTTTCCGCTTCAAGCATTTTTGCGACTTCAGGCGTTACCGTAAAAGCCATATCCAATTCACCTGCCGAATATGCAAGTTTCATAGCGGCCTCATCTTTAAATAATTTTATTATAACCTTACTCCTGTTTTCGGCATTCGGATAATACGGATTCGGCTCTAAAACCAGTTCATTGCCTGCATCTATTTTCTCAATAATATACGGACCCGTAAAAACAAATTTACCGTTTTCCAATCTTTTAAATACCACATTGCTCCATTCCGCAAAAACGGATTTTATACTTTCTGCAGGTCTTTCGGTTTTAATTTCAAACTCAAAGTCGCTTAAAGGCATAAAAGTTATAATACCTGCGGTTGCATTGGAAAATTTATTCTTTTCCATTATTTCATTCATTGCGCCGCAAAGAGTTTTTGCATTCACCGTTTCTCCGTCTGAAAATTTTGCCTCTTCTTTCATAAGGGCTTTCCACTTTAAATCATCAATCCGTTCAACTTCTTTAATAAAGCGCGAATATAAATTACCGCTTTCATCAAGCATATAAACGGTTTCGCTTATACCTGAACTTGTCATAGACCACGGGACACTTGCGTTAAGAGGGCCTTCAGCTTCCAAAATCCATGTTTGACCTATATATATAGGTCTTTCGGTTTCGGCTTTACCGCTTTCTTTATTCGAGCAGCTTAACACGAGCAAAAGAGCCGCTGCCGATAAAACAAATTTTATTTTTTTCATATTTATCACTCTCCGAGTTTTATATACTATATCAACGAATATAAAAAGTCAACCGCAGCTTTGTTGTAAATATAATTTTTTTAACTTATAATCTTGATTAAAAAGCGTTTTAAGTATATATTTATTTTAGATAATTATATATACCTGTTATAAATTTTATTAAGGACTGTTTTTATATGAAAGCAACAATGTCTCAATTTTTAATTGAAAGTAAACCCCTGCTTAAAAAGCTTATAGAAGAACTTTCTAATGAATTTAAGTATGTTTCCGTTCTAGGAAGCGATTCAAAGGGAGAGGCTTTTTCGGTAAGAAAAAATGCCGTGTCGGTGAGCGATTCCTTTTCTACCGAAAGAGGTTTCGTTTTGCGCGTTTATAACGGCATTGGTTATTCCGAGTATTCTTTTAACACTCTCGATATCGAAGAAATAAAGAAGAATATAAGGCAAATTGCAAAAGACGATATTGAATTTTTAAAATCCGACAATTGCGATATTACAAAATATCCGGTAATTGAAGAAGAAAAAATTACAAAAAGTTTTTATGCTGAAGTAAAAGAAAGTTTTAATTCCGTTACTTCGGAACAAAAAATTAGACGACTTGAAAAGATTATGAAAGCGGGCTTTGATTATTGCCCGTCAATGATAGACTTTCAAGTACGCTATGAAGAAGTTTCCGTATGCAAAATATTCCTTTCACAAAAAAAAGATTTGGAACAATCTTATGTTTATGCGATTTCGTATCTTATTCCGTATTTGAAAAAAGGTGAAGAAGTAAAATACAGTTTTAAAGCATTTTCAGGTAATTGCGGAATGGAGCTTTTGCATACTGTGGAAAAAGCTGTAAAAACGAGTATAGACTCTACAATGGAGCTTTTGCAAGCGGAAAAAATTAAACCCGGAGTATATGAAATTATTTGTAAACAGGACGTTACAGGTCTTATTGCGCATGAAGCTTTCGGACACGGCGTAGAAATGGATATGTTCGTAAAAGAAAGAGCCAAGGCAAAAGAGTTTATAAATAAAAAAGTCGCTTCCGAAATTACGGATATGCACGACGGAGCGGCGGCTGCCGAACAGGTTTCTTCATATCTTTTTGACGACGAAGGTACTCTTGCACAAGATACTCAGATTATCGAAAAGGGAATTTTAAAACGCGGAATTTGCGATATGCTTTCCGCTTTAAGCTTAGGCGTAAAACCCACAGGCAACGGCAAGCGTGAATCGTTTGAGCGAAAGGCTTATACAAGAATGACAAATACGTTTTTCGGTACAAAAAATTCCACACTGGAAGAAATGATAAAATCGGTTAACTCAGGCTATCTTTTGGACGGATACTTTAGCGGAATGGAAGACCCGAAAAACTGGGGTATTCAGTGTGCGGTGGAAAAAGGTTATGAAATAAAAGACGGAAAACTTACAGGTAAAATTGTAGGGCCTATTTTTTTAACCGGTTATGTGCCTGAACTTCTTTCTTCCATTTCGATGATTTCAGGTGAAGAAGATTTTCAACTCGGAGGTTCAGGTTTTTGCGGTAAGGGATATAAAGAATATGTACGCACTTCGGCAGGCGGCGCATATATTAAGGCTGTAGGGAGATTGGGCTAAATGAAAGAAAAAATTATTTCGATTTTAAAAAAGCAAAACATAAGCGGCTATAGAACGGTAATTTCAAAAACCCGTTCCGCCGAAATGTTTTTTGTAAAAAACAAAATGGATATGAACAGGGCAAAAAACGTTACACATATTCTTCTTACCGTTTACAAAGATTTTGAAGAAAACGGTAAAAAATACAGAGGTTCAGCCGATGTAAAAATACCTCCTACTATGAGTTGTGAAGAAATTATAAAAAAAATAGAAGCGGCGGCTTTCGCGGCTGGTTTTGTAAAAAATGAATGGTACCCTTTGGCAAAACCTTCAACGGAAAAGCCGTTTAAAATTACTTCCTCATTCGATACGGAAAATTTAAACGGGGAGCTTATTAAAATTAAAAATTCAATTTACAAAAAACGCAGCACAAAGGCTGAGTTAAATTCGGCGGAAATTTTTATCGATAACATAGAAGTGCAAATTATCAATTCCGAAGGCATAGATGTAAATTATAAAAAAATATAACGGATTTATCGAAGTTATTACGAACTGTTCTATCGGAAAAGAAGATGTTGAAATTTACGGAGCTTCTTCTTTTGCAACCGAAAGCGAAAGCCTTATAGATGAGATGATTACAAATCAGCTTAAAGAAACGGAAGAACGAGCCGCAGCACAAAAGGCAAAACACCTTAATTCGATTAACGTTATCATTACCAATAAGGCTGTAGCTTCCTTTTTTAACTTTTATATCGAACAAAGCTCCGCTTCTATGGTTTATACGAAATCTTCCCGCGCAAAATTAGGTGTAAATTTTCAAGGGGAAGAAATTAAGGGAGATAAGGTAAATATTAAACTTGTTCCCAATTTGCATAATTCGCCTTCTTCAGCTCCATACGATTCGGACGGGCTTTTACTTAAAGAGCATGAGCTTTTTAAAGACGGCATCGTAAAAACTTACCACGGCTCTCTCCGTTTTTCGCATTATTTAAATGTTGCTCCTACCGGAAAAATAGACAATTTTGAAGTGTCGGCCGGAACAAAGACGGAAGCCGAATTAAAAGCACAACCCTATTTGGAAATTTTAACCTTTTCGGATTTTTTCCAAGACAGCATAACGGGAGACTTCGGCGGAGAGTTCAGGCTCGCCCGTTACTTTGACGGAAAAGAAATTCATATTGTAAATAACGGTTCGATTTCGGGAAATATGTTCGAGGCTCAAAAAGAATTCTTTTTTACAAAGGAAACGGTTCAACTCTCAAATTATTCGGGGCCTAAAAGCGTAATGATTCCCGATATGGAAGTTTTAGGTGAGTAAATATTAAAAAAAATGCCGCTTCGGTGCAAAGCGGCATTTTTCCTTTAAAATCGGGACAAGGCTAAAAAAAATCAACAACCTCACCCGCAAAACTTTAATTCTTTTATATCGCTTATAATTTAATAAGCCATACCCTGTACTACAAGAGATTCTTTCCATAAAAAGCGTTTTGCAGATATAGTAAGAGTATCGTCATTTGCAATTACACCTTTTTTTACATATACGGAAATTTCATCAACCTGTATTAAATTAAAATCATCGATTTTACTCGGCTGCCCGACAAGCACGGTCGGTTGCGGTTCTCCGGTACCTCACGAAGCGCAGCCTTTTAAAAAAAGATAAACGGAATTTTTTCCCGTTTCACTGATAATTTTTTTTGCATTCTGTTCTATAATTATACGCATAGTTACACTTCCTTTTTATCTTCATTAAAAATTTCCGTATTCAATTCTTTCATTGTTTTGGCCGTAACAACTCCGGCTACAATTGAACCGTTTACGTTCAAAGAGGTTCTACCCATATCAATTAAGGGTTCTATGGCAACAAGCAAGCCCGCCAAGCCTACAGGCATTCCCATCGCGGAAAGAACCGTCAAAGCGGCAAAAGTTGCCCCTCCGCCTACACCCGCAATACCGAAAGAAGCAAAAGTTACTACAATTGCCAGTTTTATTAAAAAGGTCGGGTCCAAAGGAGATATACCTAAAGACGGAGCAATCATAACGGCAAGCATAGCAGGATATATTCCGGCACAACCGTTTTGTCCTATACTTGTTCCCAATGACGCCGATAAATTGGCAATTCCCTCAGGCACTCCTATTTTTTCAATCTGCGTTTTTACGGTTAAAGGAAGGGTTCCGGCGGAAGACCTGGATATAAAGCCGAACATAAGAGGCTCCAAAGCTTTTTTTAAATATTTAACCGGGTTTATACCGAATAAGGCTAAAATTACAAGATGAATTATAAACATAATAATTAAAGCGGCATACGAAGCAAGAACGAATTTTATCAATCTGAAAATATCGCTATAATTACTGCTTGAAGCTATATTTGCCATTAAAGCAAATACACCGTAAGGAGTCAACCGCAAGATTATTTGAACAAGCCGCATAATTATATCATGAAGCATTTGCACAAAATCTCCGAATTTTTCCGCAGGCTCTCTTTTAATCCTACGCAGCTGAACCGTAGCAATACCCAGCATAGCTGCAAAAAAAACGGTTGCAAGTGTGGAATTACCGCCCTGCCCCGTCATAGCGTAAAACGGATTCGTAGGTATAATTTCTATAATTTGCTGCTGTATGGGCTTTGAAGAAAAATCGTCCAACTTCTTTTCAAGTAATGCGCCCCTTGCCTGCTCGGCTTCCCCGGCCTGCAAATCTCCGGCTTTCAGTCCGAAACCGACAGTTACGAAGGCTCCTACAAAGGCTGAAACGGCAGTTGTAATAAGCAAAACCGCAAGCACTCTACCCGCAGTTTTTCCGAGGTTTCCGGTTTTTTGATTTATAATTGCACCCAAAATTGAAATAAATACCAACGGAATAACAATCATTCTCAATAATCTTACATAACCTGAACCTATAATTCCTATCCATGAATTGGATTTTGAAATAACGGGACTGCCGAACCCGTAAATCAGTTGAAAGGCGACTCCGATAATGATACCCAAAATCAAGGCTGTCATAACCCTAACGGTAAAAGATAAATTTCTTTTTTTCATAAATATCAGCAATACCGTTAGAATTGCGAAAATTATAACATTAACCGCAGTCAATATTACATTTTGGTCAATACCTGACATAAATTTTCTCCTAACTCTTTTTTTATTCTCCCTCCGCAGCTTTTAACCTGCATCCGGCAAGGAGGATGCGTATTTTACAGTAAAATACTTTATTTTTCAAGACACCGCAAATAAAAAGGCTTTATCATACAAGTCGTTTATGTATTGACAAAGCCTTTTATACGTGATATCTTCTATTGTTATTATTTAACTTAATGTTTAGAGGTTTTTATGGTGAATACGAAAAAAATTGCAGCTTCAGCCGGAGGAATAATTATTTTAGGTCTTGCAATTATCGCATTTATAGTCGCTCCGATAATAGGCGAAAACATGGCGAGCAACAATCAATACATTGTTTTAGGCTCATGGAACGGGATTAAAATCGATAACGGCATATCTTCTTCCTTCCGTAACCAATACGGCTATTTAAAAAATTTTGCCGAACAACAAAATATAATCCCGCAGAATGCTCAGGCTGCAGAGAGCTTTCAACATCAATTGCTGTATTTGAGCTTTAGATTGGCTGTAATTCAAACGGCTATTGAATCCGAAATGGACAATATCGGCTATACCGCTCCGCTTTTCAAAGTGGACAAAGAGCTTGTAAATCATTATCTTGACGAAACCGGCTCATATTCCGATTTAAAATATTCACAAACGCCTGAAACCACCAGAGCCGCTTACAGAAAATCTATGGAAAGGGCTCTTTTACAAACACGCTATATTGAAGATGTTTTCGGAAACGGAAATTCTTACGGTCTTAAAATATCCTCAAAGGAAGCGGACTTTGTAGCAAATATGGCAAAAAAAGAAAGAAGTTTTCAATATGTTACGTTTAATACGGGTATGTATCCGTCTTCCGAAATAGTAAAATACGGAGAAGAACACGGCGATTTATTTACGCAATATGATTTTTCCGTTTTAACATACAATACCGAAGAAGAAGCAAAAAAAATGCTTGTTTCGCTAAAAAACGGAGATATAAAATTCGATGAGGCCGTTATATTAAATACGTCTAAAACTTTAACTACGGATTCCGGAAAACTTATTTCAAACTATAGAACCGATATAAACAGACTGTTCCCGGATAACGAACATCTTAAACAAATCTTGGAGCTTAAACCTTCGGATTTAAGCGGTGCCGTTAAACTGAATAACGGAACATTTGCAATTGTACGCTGCGATTCCGAACCGACAAAACCCGATTTTTCAAGTGAAGCCGTAGTCGCAAATATACGAAGCTATATGAATCGAAGCGAAAAAGGTATTATCGAAGATTATCTTATAAAAGCGGCGAAAAGATTTGCCGAAAAAGCGCGTACGGAAGGTTTTGAAAAAGCCGCAAAGAATTTCACCGAAACGAATCTGACGGTAGAAACTACATCTTCTTTCGGAATCAATTACGGAAATGCCCGGCTTTTACAGCCTCTTCCTTCTCAAACCGTATTTAATATACTTGCGCAAAATGAAAATTTTTTCAAAACCGTCTTTGCATTAAAATCCGAAGAAATTTCGGAGCCTATTACGGCAGGTTCCGAAGTTGCCGTCTTTAAAGTTAATGAAGAAAAAGAAATAGATGAATACACTTTAAACAGCACAAAAACGGGATATGAAGCACAAGCCGGCTCTTGGCACCCTTATTACAACCTTGCAATGATTATGGGAATCAGCGGTATAAACTACCCTCTTCCGATTGCCCAAACAACCTTTATTAACTATATTTTTGACAGTCCCAAGTTTGAAAACAACTTCAGCAAAATTTTTAACTGATGGACAGCGGAATGGAAAAACCCGAACTTATTTCTACAAGCTCGGGTTTTTCGGTTTTTTATAAAAATAAGTACCTTTATTCGCGGTATGCTCCGAAAAAAGCAATCCTCAGTTTAATTGACGGAATTACAATTCCGCCTGAAACATTGGTTTTATGTGTTTCCCCTCTTTTAGGCTACGGCTTATCCGAACTTTTAAAAAAACTGCCTTCTTCTTCTTTTGCCGCTGCAATAGAATACGATAAGGCCTTAATGGATTTTTCTCTTAAAAACATCGACCCTTCGATTTTTAAACACGAAAATTTTTTTTATGCCCGAACCGAGTCGGTACATCTTTTTTTAAAAAAAATAGAAAAAGATACCGCAGATAAAAAATTAAAAAAAATTATACGCCTGGATTTTTCCGCAGGGGCGGCTTTATACGGCGATTTTTATAAAACCGTTGAAGACTTTACTTCGGAATATATTTCCCGTTTTTGGATTAACAAATTAACCCTAATACAATTCGGAAGAAACTACGCGCGCAATGTTTTTAAAAATTACATAGAAATTTTAAAAAATAAAGACAGAATTAAAAAACTCAAACCGAACGGTATTTTTAAACCCATACTTACGGTAGGAGCCGGCCCCTCATTGGACGGCTCGATAAAATTCATCGAAGAAAATAAAAACAATCTTTTTATTTTAGCTGTAGATGCCGCAGCGGCGCGGTTATTGCCTAAAATAAAACCCGATGCAATAATTGTTTTAGAATCCCAATATTGGATACAAAAAGCTTTTATAGGCTTAGCGAATTCGAAAATCCCGATAATTGCCGATTTAACTTCCAATCCTTATGCGGTACAAACCTTAAAAGGAATTTTTACATTTTTTTTTACGGAGTATACGAGTTCATCTTTTTTCGATAAACTTGCGGAAAAAAAACTTTTACCTCCGCTTATCGAACCGATGGGTTCCGTAGGACTTTCCGCATTAAGTATTGCAAAAATTCTTGCAAGTCCAGGTATACCCATTTTTCATACGGGCTTGGACTTTTCATGGGGTACGGGCTTTACACATTCAAAAATAAGTTATCAAGTAAATGAAACATTTTCATCATGTACACGTTTAAAACCGTTATACAGCCTGTCAAGTATTACAGGCGAAAAAATAGAAAGGGTAACGGGTAAAAACGGAAAAAAAGTTCTTACTTCTCCCAATTTAAAAAATTATTCGGAAATTTATAAACGTGTATTTTCACATACCCCCAATATCTTCGACATAGGAAAACACGGACTTTTAATAAATTCAAATATGATAAATGAAAATACCGCAAAAGAAATTATAGATAAAGCAAATAAATTAAATAAAAATAAAGGCTTTCATTTTTATGAAAGCCTTTCTCAAGAATACCATGTAGAAATTTACAATGTTATAAAAACCGAAAAGGAAAAGCTCCTTACTTTAAAAAATATTTTTACGCACAAGGTAAAAGCCTCCGATACGGAAATAGAAAATTTACTGAACTCCGTACCCTATCTGTATTTACATTTTGCAGATTTTTCCAAACGGAATCTTTTAACTGCGAATTTTTTAAACCGTATAAGAATAGAGCTTGAATATTTTTTAAAAATTCTATACCGTATACAAAGTTAAAATCTTTAAGGTAAATCTTTTAAAGCAATCAATTCGGGATTTTCGTTTTCGCCTTCAAGTTCGGATATTTCTTTAAGTAAACTCTTCGATTTTGAAGAAAGCTTTGTAGGAATTTGCACTTGAATTTGAATATAAAGGTCTCCCTTTCTGCCTATCCCCGTAGGAACACCCTCGCCTTTTACCCTCAAAAGCTTTCCGTTTTGAACTCCTGAAGGAATTTTTACCTTTATAGTTTTTCCGTCAAGGGACTTTATATTTACCTCTCCGCCCAATACTGCCTGTGTCATCGAAATAGGCACGGCGCAATAAAGATCTTCGCCGTTTCTTTCAAAATGAGGATGGCTTTGTACAAAGATAAATACAAATAAATCTCCGTACTCTCCGCCGGCCTGTCCTGCATTTCCTTGACGCGGAATAGTTATGCGTTTTCCGTTTTCAACACCCGGAGGAATCGTTACAATAATACGTTGTTTTTTACGCTCAATACCCGAACCGCCGCATTTTGTACAGGGTTTTTCTATTATGGAGCCCTCTCCTCCGCAGCGCGGACATGTAGAAGCAATAGAAAAAAAACCGGTACTTCTGCGTACCTGTCCCGTACCCTTACAATCGGGGCACATCTTACGTCCGCTGCCTCCCTCGCTTCCCGAGCCGCCGCATTGAGTACATTTTTCATTACGCGTATAACTTAACTCAGCTTTTTTCCCGTAAACGGCATCTACAAAGGAAATTTGAAGGTCATAGCGCAAATTGGAACCTCGTGCGGGCCCAGAATGTCTTCCGCCGAAACCCGACGAAGAAAAACCTCCGCCTCCGAAAAGGTTTTCAAAAAAGTCCGAAAAACCTCCGCCTCCGAAAATATCTTCAAATCCCTGAAATATGGAAGAATCAAAACCGCCTGCGCCGGCCATTCCGTCAACGCCCGCATGTCCGTACTGGTCATACATACCGCGCTTTTTTTCATCGATAAGAATTTCATACGCTTCGGTAGCTTCTTTAAATTTATCCTCGGCTTCTTTATTTCCGGGATTTTTATCGGGGTGATATTTAATAGCCAATTTTCTATAGGCTTTTTTAATTTCATCATTGGAGGCGTTTTTTTCCACGCCCAAAACTTCATAATAATCTCTTTTAGATGACGGCACCGGTTTCTCCAAAATAAAAAATTTAATATGCTTTATAAAGCACTTTATAAAATCGGCACCGAATTATCTTGCCGGGAAGCAAAGGATTATTCAGTGCCTAAATTAAGCGGAAAGACTTTAAAATACAAAGGCTGTCCGCCGGTTAAAAGTTTTAAAAACCCTTCTTTATATTAAATAGGGTTTTACCGCTTATTTATCGTTTTCATCGTGTACAACTTCATAATCGACATCATCGGCAGTACCGCTTCCGTTAGCTGAAGAACCTGCATTAGTATCGCCGCCTTGAGCGCCGCTTCCGGGTTGAGCTCCGCCAGCACCCGCATTAGGTCCCTGCTGTTTATACATTTCTTCCGCAATCTTATAAGCAGCCTGCTGTAAAGCTTCGGTTTTTGCCTTAATATCGGCAGTGTCATCGGTGGAAACCGCTTGGCGAAGAGCCGCAATGGAGTCCTCAATTTTTTGTTTATCGGCGGCATTTATTTTATCGCCCATTTCTTTCATTGTTTTTTCGGTTTGATAAATTAAAGAATCGGCGTTGTTTTTAGCTTCAACCTTTTCCTTTTCCAATTTATCACTTGCCGCATTGGCTTCGGCTTCTTTAACCATTCTGTCGATTTCGCTTTCGCTTAAGCCGCTTGAGCTTTCAATACGTATATGCTGTTCCTTTCCGGTACCCAAATCCTTTGCCGAAACGTGAACAATTCCGTTTGCGTCAATGTCAAAGGTAACTTCAATTTGCGGCACTCCGCGCGGTGCCGGAGGAATACCGACAAGGTCGAAATTGCCGAGCGTTCGGTTTTGATTTGCCATTCCGCGTTCTCCCTGCAAAACATGAATGGAAACAGCCGTTTGTCCGTCAGCCGCAGTGGAAAATACCTGACTTTTTCTCGTAGGAATTGTCGTATTTCTGTTGATAAGAGGTGTAAAGACGCCGCCCATTGTTTCAATACCCAAAGAAAGAGGAGTAACATCAAGAAGGAGAACATCTTTTACGTCTCCGCCCAAAATACCGCCTTGAATTGCGGCACCCATAGCTACGGCTTCGTCGGGGTTTACACTCTTTGAACCTTCTTTTCCGAAAATTTCTTTTATAATTTGAAGAACCTTCGGCATTCTTGTAGACCCGCCTACCAAAAGAATATCGTCTATTTTATCCGGAGTAAGACCTGCATCTTTTAAGGCTTTTCGGCAAGGTTCCTTTGTTCTCTCGAATAGGTCTTCAGTCATTTGCTCAAACTTGGCCCGAGATAAACTCTTTTGCAAGTGCTTAGGCCCGTTAGCATCCGCAGTAATAAAAGGAAGATTGATATCGGCATTTGCAACGGAAGAAAGTTCTATTTTCGCTTTTTCGGCAGCTTCACGTAAACGCTGTAAGGCCATTCTGTCTTTCGATAAATCTATCCCGGTGTCCTTTTTAAATTCGTCTACAAGCCAAGTTACTATGCGATTATCAAAATCGTCTCCGCCCAAGTGAGTATCTCCGTTTGTCGATTTTACTTCAAAGACACCGTCGCCCAATTCCAAAATTGAAATATCAAAGGTTCCGCCTCCCAAATCGTATACGGCAATTGTTTTTTCTTTTTTAGAATCCTTATTAAAACCGAAAGCCAAAGAGGCTGCCGTAGGTTCATTTATAATACGCTTTACGTCCAAACCGGCAATTTTTCCGGCGTCTTTTGTAGCTTGACGTTGTGCGTCGTTAAAATAAGCGGGAACGGTAATAACCGCTTCCGTTACGGTTTCGCCCAAATAATCTTCCGCAGTTTTTTTCATTTTTTGTAAAATAAAGGCGGAAATTTCCTGTGTGGAATAATGCTTTCCGTCGATATCGATTCTGACATCATCGCCTTGCGGGATAATTTTATACGGAACCCGTTTTAACTCTTCCGTAAGTTCATTATAGCGGTGTCCGATAAAACGTTTTACCGAATAAACCGTGCGGTCGGGGTTTGTAATCATCTGGTTTTTTGCGGGCTGTCCTACAACGCGCTCGTCTTTTGAAGTAAAACCTACAATGGACGGAGTCGTTCTTCCGCCTTCGGAGTTTTGGATAACTACCGGCTCTCCGCCTTCCATAACTGAAACACAAGAGTTCGTCGTTCCCAAGTCAATACCTATAATCTTTCCCATATTAAAATTCTCCTATCTTATTGTTCGTTTTGTTTATCGACGGTCGAGTTTTCTTCCGCCGTTTTATCCTGCCCTTCCGCAGGCATTAACACCATTACCTTACTGGAACGTATTACCCGTTCCTTAAGCTTATACCCCTTTTGAAGCTCCTCGCCTACAACCGCTTCTTTTACATCCGGCGATTGAATCATCGATACCGCTTCGTGAATGTTAGGGTCGAATTTTTCACCTTTAGCGGGGTAATATAACAGCCCGTATTTCGAGCTTAACATAGACGTCATTTGATTTTTTATCATCATAACGCCTTCCAAAAAAGCATTTTCGCTTCCGTCCGCTTTTTGAACCTTATCCCCGTTTAAAGATGCTTTACCGGCATCGATTGCACGGTCAAAATCATCTAAAACTTGAATTAAATCCAACAGCAGATTAGTGTTCGCATAATCGATAGCTTCCTGCTTTTCTCTAATCATACGCTTTCGGTAATTGTCGAAATCGGCAGCCTTTCTTAAATACTGGTCCTGCCAATCTTTACACTTCGTTTCAAGTTCCGCAAGTTTCGCGGAAAGCTCGAAAGCCTCAACATTTTCCGATTTTGTTTTTTCACCGTCTTCCGTATGGGAAGAGGTGTGTACTTCCCGATGAACCTCGGAAGAAGAGGCGTCCTTCCGTTTGCAGTCATCACCGCATTGTTCATCTTTCTCTGCGGAAGAGCCCTTTTTAAGTTCCTCACCCTTGCAAGGCTCTGTTTTTTTTGAATGCTTTTCCGCATGTTTTTCGTGGTTCTTGCTCACCTTAAACTCCAAATACTGTTCTAACTTTTTAATATATCTTAAATACAAGATAATAACAGATAAAAAAACGGTCAAGAGGTTTTAGATAAAAAAGTAATAATTTCGATAATTTTAAAAATATTTATTCCGACAAACCTCTTGCAACATAAAGATTTTAATAAGTTTTTATTTTTGTGTCATTTAACAATTTTTCAATATTGTTTATACAAATTTCAAGATACCGTTCAGGCACCTCGGAATTTTTCCATGGACAGGTAAGAGAACTTGAACTGTTTATTCTTACCAGACGTAAATCATATCCCGCATTTTCTAAAATGGAAATTACCTCTTTCGCACTTCCGCCCTGAGAGCCGACTCCCGGAATAAGAAGAGGCACATTGCCTTTTTTTGCATAAATTTTTGCAATTGCCGCTAACTCTTCCGTACCCGTAGCTCCCACAACGGCACCGGCTCCCGCATATTTTTCGGCATATTCGGCAATTTTTTCCGCAGTCTTTTCGTAAAGAAATCGGGAAGAACTTAACTTTAAATTTTGAAAATCCGCAGCACCGCCGTTACTTGTTCTGTTTAAAATATATGCACCGTATCCCGAATACCTTTCCGACATAAACGGAAAAACCGAATCGCTTCCCATATACGGGCTTACAGTAACCGCGTCCGCTTTCCAACAATCGAAGGCTTCAATTGCATAGTTTAAACTTGAGCGGGCAATATCGCCCCGCTTGGAATCAAGAATTACGGGAATTCCTTTAAACTCTTTTTCAAGTATATCCATAATTTCGGAAAGAGCAGCCGAACCGTCAAAATTATTTTCTCTCGGCTTATCCGATGCGGTATAGTAGCCTATATTAGGTTTAAATGCCGCAGGATAAAGTTTTTTTTCTTTCATAGATAAAAAAAGCTCTTTAAAAAAACAGGTTATATCTTTTTTTATATTTCCGGTTTTATTGGGAATAAACTCTATTTGCGGGTCAAGCCCCATACAGGCACAATTACCCGTTTTTTCGGCTGAGGTTTTTAACAACTCAAGATAGTTCATATATAAAGTATTATTTTAACGAAAATTTAAAATTATGTCAATCGAAGGCGTTTTTTATTTTACAAACCGTCTTTTTAAGCACTACCCAAATACTTTAAAATATGTTAAGATAAACAAATAAGGAAAAGGATATGGAAACCAAAACGGATAAAAGCTCGGTTTACAGTGCTTCAGGCGTGAATATAGACGCGGGAAACGAAGCGGTAAGGTTAATGAGTTCCGCAGTAAAATCGACTTATACGAATCAAGTGCTTTCGGAACTGGGTTCTTTCGGAGGACTTTTTTCCGCTGCGGAGCTGTTAAAAATGAATAAACCTGTTTTAGTAGGTTCTACCGACGGTGTAGGCACAAAGGTTAAAATAGCGGCTCAGGCGGGAATATACGACACTATCGGGCAGGATATAGTAAATCATTGCATAGACGATATTCTTGTACAGGGAGCGAAACCTCTTTTCTTTTTGGATTATGTTGCAAGCTCGAAGTTAAATCCCAAAATGATTGCCGATATAGTGGGCGGAATGGCAAAGGCGTGCAGGGAATCCGGGTGTGCCCTGATAGGAGGGGAAACCGCGGAAATGCCCGGAGTCTATATGGAAGGAGAATTCGATATTGCAGGGACAATTACCGGGGTTGTAGAACAGGATAAAATTCTTCCTAAAAAAAATATTCAAGCAGGAGATGTTTTAATAGGTTTAAAATCTCACAGCCCTCATACAAACGGTTACTCTCTTATACGCAAGGCTTTTAAGGATATCGATTTAAATACTGTTTATCCGGAATTGGGTAAGCCCCTTTTTGAAGTTTTACTTACTCCTCACCGCTCTTATTTAAATATCATTTATCCCATTTTACAAGAACACCCGGAAATTATAAAAGCTCTCGCTCATATTACAGGCGGCGGTTTTCTCGAAAATATTCCGCGTGTTACCGGAGACGGCTTTATAATAAAGGTGAAAAAAAACGCTTGGCCTGTTCCGCCTCTTTATCCTCTTATTCAAAAATTAACGGGTGCCCTTGAAGATGAAATGTACAGAATTTTTAACATGGGTATAGGAATGATTGCAATAGTTTCACCGGAAAACGTACATTCCTATCAGAGTCTTGTAGGCGAAGAATCTTGGGTTATAGGCGAAATTAAAAACGCTTCAAACCGGCATGAAAAAACAATTACGGTTTTAGAATAAATATGGCTGCAAAGGTTTGTCTTGTTTTAACCGAAAAAACAATCGAAAAAAATCTTTCGGTATTGGAAAAGCATAGGGCTTATATAGACATGGCGGAATTAAGAGCCGACTGTTTAAACCAAAGTGAAATCCTGTATTTACGTAAATTTCCTGAACGGGCAAAGATTCCTTCCATTCTTACGGTGCGCAGAAAAGCCGACGGAGGTTTTTTTACGGGTGGAGAAGGAGCGAGAATGACTATCTTTGCCCGAGGTTTGGCGTTTGCCAGTTCGGATACGGAAAAAAAATTTGCATACCTCGATTTGGAAGGCGATTTTCAAGCTTCGGGAATTGAAGAAGCGGCAAGAGCTTTGGATATAAAAATTATAAGAAGTATGCACAGCAAAACTCCGATAAAAGACATTGTAAAAACCGTAAACGGATTAAGACAAACCTCAGGCGATATTCCCAAACTTGCCTTTAGGGCGGCCTCTTTACACGAGGCGGCGGAAGTTTTTAAAGCCTCAAAAAAAATTGAAGAACCTTTTATTATAAGCGTAATGGGTTTTTTCGGAACACCTGTACGGATTCTTTCAACTAAAATCAATTCGGAAATTGTTTATACCTTTACACAGGAGTACATAAAAAAACACTCGCTTGAAAAAGAGCTTATTGAGCCTGAAACCCTTCAGTCTTTGTACAGGTTTAAAAATATAGATGAGGATACGAAAATTTTCGGAGTTATAGGAAAAGACGTTAATGGAAGTCTGAGCCCCCAGCTTCACAATAAAGAATTTGCAAAACAAAATATAAACGCCGTTTATGTTCCCATTTCGGCGGATAATGCAAAAGAAGCTTTGGAGTTTGCCGAAGCGGCAAACATTCAGGGGCTGTCTGTAACGGCACCTTTTAAAACCGATGTTATTTCCGAAATAAATTCCGTAAGTAACGACTCAAAATCGATAGGAGCGGTAAACACTCTTTTATTGCAAAATAAAAAATGGACAGGATATAATACCGATGTGGACGGCTTCAGACAAGCCTTATTGGAGTTTTTAGACGGAGATAAATTAAATCACTATAAAATTGCAATTATAGGAGCCGGAGGAGCCGCCAAGGCCGCAGCTCATGTTATAAAGTCGTTAAACGGAAAGGCGTGCATTTTTAACCGCACCGCAGAAAGAGCTCAAACACTTGCAGAGCAATACCGCTTTAAATGGGCTCTTCTTGACCCGATAAATATAAAACAGCTTTATTCCTACTCCGATTTAATTATTCAAACTACGGTTGCGGGTATGGAGCCGGATATAGAAACCGACCCTTTAAGTTTTTATACGTTTAAAGGGAAAGAAAAAATATTCGATTTAATTTACAGACCGGAAACTACAAAACTCCTAAAGAGGGCAAGGGCGGCAGGCTGCGAGGTTTGCAACGGTTATAAAATGCTTGAGTATCAGGCACATCACCAATTTAAATTATTTACAGGAAAAGAATATGAAAAAAACAATCAGTATTGAAGAACAGAAAATTCTTGCCGCAAGAAGTGCGGTAGATACTCTTTTTTCGGAAAAGAAAATATTTGACGGAATAAAGATAGGACTTGGAACGGGGTCAACGGCAATACCTGCAGTGCGCCGCATTGCGGAACTTTTAAATGAAGGAAAACTTAAAAATATTTTTGCAGTTCCTACAAGTTTTCAAACTTCAATAGAATGCGAAAATTTAGGCATTCCCGTTTATTCTTTAAGCTCAAAAAAAATAAAAGGAGAACTTGATTTAACGATTGACGGAGCTGACGAAATCGACTGTGAAAAAAATTTAATAAAAGGAGGAGGCGCGGCTCTTCTTCTTGAAAAAATAATTGCATATAATTCAAAGAAATTAGTTATAGTTGCAGATGAAAGAAAAAAGCTAAATTCACTCGGAACATGTTTTCCTCTGCCGGTAGAAATCATTCCGGAAGCAAGATTGAGCATAACAAAACTTTTAGAAAAAAAAGGAATAAGCGTTGTTTTACGTGAAGGCATAAAAAAAAATGGGCCCTGTAATAACCGATAAGGGAAATTTTATTTTAGATATAAAATGGAGTAAAAACGATTTACCGGAACCTAAAAAAGCGGAAATCGAATTAAATAAAATTGTGGAAAACGGCTTTTTTACAAAAAATAAACCTCGTATCTTTATTGCACGAGCTGACGGAACGGTTATTGACTTATAATAAAAACCGTAATGCATTAAAATACATAAACCGTTTATTTTTATTTTAATATAACATTACACGGGAAAAAATTATGAATAACAAGGTAAATTCAATTTTGGAAAACGGAAATTGGTATCCTCAAAATAAGTTATGTTTGGAAGCCCTAATAAAAGAAAAAGCTTTTTCGGATAATTACGCGGTTTTCGATTGGGACTATACTTGTATTTTTTACGATACACAGGATAATTTATTTATATATCAATTGGAAAATCTTTGCTTTAATTTAACTCCGGAAAACTTTTCAAAAACAATCAGAGCCGGGATTCCGCAAAATATTCCCCTTAAACATTGTGTAAATCTTCATGGGAAACAATTAAAGGCTTGTGAACTTTCGGAAGACTTGGACAGAGACTATGAGTTTCTTTATAAAAATTATAAAGGTTTAGCCGGAAACAAACCTCTTATAGAAGTTACCTCTACCGAAGAATACATAGACTTTAAAGCTAAAATGATTTTTTTAATGCGCGGAGCCGCTCCCGCTTGCGGAGTGGATATTGCCCAATCGGTAAGTACGGGAATGACTATAAAAGAATTGGAAGCTCTTACGGGAAAGGCTATAGATAAAGGCCTTTCCGATAAAATTAAAGAGTATACGGTGTTTTCAAGTGAAAAATTAACCGGTAAATCGGGCCGCATTCAAACCGTATACAGAAAAGGAATCCGCGCTCAGACTGAAATAAAAAACTTAATTAAAGTATTAAACGAACACGGTATTGAACCTTACATTTGCTCCGCTTCACAGGAAGATAATGTGCGCGTCTTCGCATCAAACCCTAAATACGGATATAATGTAAAATCCGAGAATGTTTTCGGAAGACGCAGACTTTTAGATAACTTTAAAAAACTTACATGCGAAAATGACAGTTCAATTCCGGCAACACGGAAAGAAGGTAAGGCCGAAGCAATAAAAAAAGTAATAAGAAGTAAACACGGTAACAAGCCTCCCGTACTTATTGCGGGAGACGGAGACGGTGATTTTTTTATGATGAGCGAATTTAAAAATGATGCCGTTATCTTATTATTTAACCGCAAGCCTAAACCCGAAACAATGATTTATCCCTTTTTAATTAAAGGGCTTGAACAAAGAAAAAATAAAACTATAAGTTTAGAGGGTACGGTTTTAGTCCAAAACAGAAATGACGCCACGGGAGAGTTTTCTCCGGAATAGAATTTATAAGTTATTTTTTCTTTATCTTTTTAAAATTTATTATTTAAATCGGAAATACCGTACATATAGATGATATGGAAAAGGCGGTTAATCTTATTTTAAACTATTTACAAAGCCTATAAAAAACATCTCCGCTTGAAATTTAGATTTCAAGCGGAGATATATAATTTTAAAACTATTTTTCAATCAGTTCCGCAAGTTTTTCCGCAGTAAAACCTAAATGTTCGGCAACTTTGCTTCCAGGGGCGGAAGTTCCGAATTGCTCAATCGAAAAATTATCGCATTTACACTTAGTCCAGCCTTCCCAGCCTTGACGTATTCCGGCTTCCGCGGTAATAATTCTGATATCTTTTTTACAACCGCCCAAAACCGAATGAATCGTATCTTTACAGGAATTTTCAAAAAGCTCTTTTGAAGGCACCGATACAACCCTTACCTTTTTGCCGTTTACAAGACTTGCAGCTTTTACCGCAGTGCTTACTTCGGAACCCGTAGCCAGTACGGTAATATCCGGTACACCTTGAACGTCTTTTATTATATATGCGCCGTTTTTAAAATGTTCACGCCAAGCCGAATCGGCTTTTTCCAAGACGGGTAAATTCTGTCGGCTTAAAATTAAACATACGGGGCCGTCAGTATGTTGAAGAGCCAAAGCCCACGCTTCTCCCGTTTCTTCCGCGTCGGCAGGACGTAAAACCAAAACATTCGGAATTGCTCTTAAAGAAGCAAGCAGCTCTACAGGCTGGTGGGTCGGGCCGTCTTCCCCTACATAAACCGAATCGTGAGTAAGAACGAAAATAGAAGGAAGTTTCATAAGAGCTGCAAGCCTTAATGAAGGTCTAAGATAATCTGCAAAGACTAAAAAAGTAGCACAAAACGCTCTAAAGCCTCCGTGAAGCTGAATGCCGTTCGTAATTGTGCCCATTGCAAATTCCCTTATGCCGTAGCGTAAATACCTGCCTTGAGGAGTTTCGTCCGTAAATGAAGGAATTCCGTCTAAACCTACGGCGTTAGGCCCTTCCAAATCGGCGGAGCCTCCTACAAGGTTTGTAAGAGTTTTTGCAAATTCGTTTAAAACTTTTTTTGAAGCCGAGCGTGTTGCAACCGCCTCTTCCTTTTTAAACTGCGGCAAAACAACGCTTTTAATAAGCTCTTTTGAAATTCCGCCCTTAGAAAAAAACATATCCCATTCTTTTCTTTTTTCGGGATATTTACAACTCCATTGCTCAAAAGTGTTATTCCATTCATTTTCGGCACGGGATAATTCTTCCCGTCTTTTTTTAAAGAACGAGTAAGCTTCTTCAAAGACGAAAAATTCTTTTGAAGGGTCAAGTCCTAAATTCTTTTTAGCTTCCGTAATTCCGTCTTTTCCTAAAGGAGCACCGTGAGCCTTGTTTTTTCCCGCAACGGTAGGAGCGCCCTGCCCTATTACGGATTTAAGCATAATAAGAGTCGGCCGCTCATCTTTTTTCGCTTCGGCGGTAAGATGTTCGATATCCTCATAAGAATACATTGAGCCTTGCAAAACCTGCCAGCCGTAAGCCTTATAACGCGCTGCAATATCTTCCGTAAAAGTTATATCGGTAGAACCGTCTATTGTAATTTTATTTTCGTCGTAATAAACAATTAATTTTCCCAGTTTTAAATGCCCCGCCAAACTTGAAGCTTCCGAAGCGACACCTTCCATTAGGCAGCCTTCCCCTACAAGTACATAAGTATAATGGTCTACGATTTTATAACCGTCTTCATTAAATTCGGATGCAAGCATTTTTTCGGCAATTGCCATACCTACGGCAGTTGCAATACCCTGCCCCAGGGGACCTGTTGTAGTTTCCACTCCGGGAGTATCTCCGTATTCAGGGTGCCCCGGACATTTCGAGCCAAGCTGTCTAAAACTTTTAATATCTTCAAGCGAAACATCATAACCTGAAATATGCAAGATTGAATATAAAAGCATAGAGCCGTGTCCGGCAGATAAAACAAAGCGGTCTCTATCCTTCCATTCGGGATTTAATGGATTATGTTTTAAAATTTTTCCGTAAAGAGAAGCTGCAAGCTCGGCAGCTCCGAGAGGCAAGCCGGGGTGTCCCGAATTCGCTTTTTCGATTGCGTCCATCGAAAGACTTCTAATTGAAAGAGCAACGGCATCAAGCTCGTTTTTCATAAAATACCTCCAAGGTGTTGTATTTAATCGTTTTTTTAAGGCATTAAGCCGGTAAGTATTCCCGCAGCGGATTTTAGCATAATAGAATTTTTTTTTCAATACCGGGCTTCCGAATGTTTAAACTTGAAGTAAGGCCTTTAAATGAGTTTAAGGATAATCAAAACTTAATTCCCCAGAATAGTAAACGGTTCACCCTTTTTCGGTTTCTATTATAACGGCCCCTTTTTCCGTAATGCCGGTTAAAACACCCTCTACAGGTATATCGGCATTTTGTCCTTGCATAAATTTAACCGTTTCGTTTTTTTTCCATAATTTTCCGTTTACCTTGTTATGCCAATCTTCCATATTTAAAACGGAATATAAGGTTTTTAAATAACATTTAATAAATTGCTCTACGCTAGGAGCCTTTCCTGCAGCCGAAGCAATTGAAACGGCCCTATTTTTAATATCTTCGGAAAATTCCTTTTGAAGAATATTAACTCCCGTACCTGCCAATAAACAGCCCTTATAAGTCTCGCATAAAATACCGGCAGCTTTTTTTCCGTTTATTAAAATATCATTGGGCCATTTTATTGCGGTTTTAAGTTCTTTCGGCAAAAATATGTCGGCAGTTAAAGCTACGGCAAGCCCTATTTTAAGAGGCACAGAAGTTTCAAAATTTTGTTTAAGCAATACCGTTCCCAGAAGATTTTCGTTAAAATTTGAATACCAAACCCTGCCCTTTAATCTGCCTCGTCCCTCACTCTGTTCTCCCGCATAAATAAAGGTTCCGAACGGAGCCCCTTTATCAACAAGAGTTTTCGCATCATTCATAGTAGAACAAGTTCTTTCAATATAATAAACGGGTGCGTCAAAAATATTTTTAATATCGGCTTGTTTATACATCGTCCTATTCGGAAAAACAGCCTACGGCATGTATTTTTTTCTTTCGGTATTTTACCAATACAGAAGGGTCCCGCTTACATAAATCGGTTATATCATGCAATATTTGAGAACGCATTGCTTCCGCCGTTTTTTGCGGGTCCGTATGTGCTCCTTCTTCAGGTTCATCTATTACCCCGTTAATCATTTTTAAACCTAAAACTTCACGGCTTGTGATTTTAAGCATTACGGCCGCATCTTTTGCCCTGCTTGAATCGCGCAATAAAATGGAAGCACAGCCTTCGGGAGATATAACCGAAAAAATGGAGTTTTCAAGCATATAGATTTTATCTCCTACACCTATCCCCAATGCTCCGCCCGAACCGCCTTCTCCTATAATAAAACAAATAACAGGGGTTTTTACACGGCTTAACTCTCGTAAATTTACCGCAATGGCTTCTCCTATACCGCGTTCTTCAGCCCCGAGTCCGGGGTATGCTCCTTGGGTATCAATGAAGCTTACTATGGGCCTACGGAATTTTTCAGCCTGTTTTATAAGCCTAAGAGCCTTTCTGTAGCCTTCGGGATTCGCCATGCCGCCGTTTCTTTCAATGGTTTCTCTCAAGTTTTTTCCCTTTTGGTTTCCGACAACGGTAACGGGTATTCCTTCGATAAATCCTATTCCTCCTATCAAGGCGGGGTCGTCCCCGAAAAAGCGGTCTCCGTGCAATTCGATAAAATCATCAAATATCATATCGATATAATCAAGGGCGCGCGGACGGTCGCTGTTTCGTGCAAGTTCCACTCTTTTCCATGTTTTAGAGGCAGAAGAACAATTTTGAAATTTTTCGTTTATTTGCTTCAGCTCTCCGCTTATATCAAGGCCGTATTTATCCGCAATATCCTGAAGTTCGTTTAATAATTCTTTTTGCTCTATTTGATTTTTCTCTTTTTTAGCCATAGTTATTATCTCCTATTTTTGCATTTTTATAAGGTACAACCTTAAAAAGGCATAAAATTAAGTCAAGCCCGGTAATTTTTCAATTACACAGATTGATGATTTTTATTTTATTCCGGCGGATTTTTTCCCGACCGGACTTTTTGTATGAGCGTCAATCATAAGTGCAAAAAAATGTTTTTGCTCGGAACGCGGGACAATACAATCTACAAAACCTTTTTTCAGTTGAAATTCCGCACGCTGAAAACCTTCAGGTAGCTGCTGGCGTATCGTTCCCTCTATAACGCGCGGTCCTGCAAAACCGATAAGAGCATTGGGTTCCGCGGCAATGACATCTCCCAGCATGGCAAAACTTGCGGTAACACCCCCGGTGGTAGGATCGCAGAGCATTATAAAAAGCGGTACACCCTTATCGTCCAATTCCGCAGCGGCACTTGAAGTTTTAGCCATTTGCATAAGAGAAAAAAGACCTTCCTGCATACGGGCACCGCCCGATGTAGTATAAATAATGACGGGAATTTTTTCTTCAGCCCCTTTCAACATAAGACGTGAAATTTTTTCTCCTACAACGGAGCCCATTGAGCCTCCCATAAAATCGAAGGACATTACTGCAAGCAGGGCTTCCCTTCCCTCTATTTTGCACAGTCCGGTAACTACGGCTTCGTTCATAGAAGTTTTTGCTTCCGCTGCGGAAACTTTCTCTTCATATCCTGCCATTTGTATCGGATTTTTTGTTTTTAGAGTTTTATATAATTCTTCAAATGAATTTTCATCCGCCAAATAGGCTATTCTGCCGGCGGCATCTATCCGCAAATGGTATCCGCAATTCGGGCAAACCATTAAATCGGCGGCGAGAGTTTCCGGGTCATATTGTGTTTTACAATGAGGACAGTCCATTATTTTTCTCCTGTATTAAATAGTTGCTCATATAATCCGGTACCGAAGGTACCCGATTGAAATTGAGACGAATTTAAGATAAATTTTTGCTCTTCAATATTGGTTTGTATTCCTTCTATTTGTAATTCGTCAAGAGCACATAAGAGTTTTTTTATTGCAAGTTTTCTGTTTTCATCATGAACGATGAGTTTAGCCGTCATGGAATCATAAAACGGAACAACCGTATATCCTTGGTACAAAAAGCTGTCGAATCTTATTCCGTTGCCGCCCGGGACATGCAGCTTTTTAATAAGCCCCGGAGTGCGGGCATTTATACGGGCTTCAATTGCCCAGCCCTTTACGGGTAAAATACCGGACGGAAAATTCATTTTTCCTCCCGTACATACGTTAATCTGTTCTCGTATAATATCCGTGCCTGTTATCATTTCGGATACGGGGTGTTCCACTTGAATACGGGCGTTTACTTCCATAAAATAAAAATCTTTACCGGAAACAAGGAATTCTATTGTTCCCGCTCCGCAATATTTAAGTGAAGAAAAAAGTTTTTGAGCACCCTTACACATTGCGCCGCGCATTTCTTCGGTAACGGCGGGAGAAGGACTTTCTTCTATTAACTTTTGGTGATTACGCTGTACGGAACAATCCCTCTCTCCTAAAACGGCTACACAGCCCTTTCCGTCGCCTACAATTTGTAATTCTACATGCCGGGGGTCGCAGAGGTATTTTTCGATATATACGGTTCCGTCGGCAAAATTTGCCAACGCTTCCGAAGAGGCTATGGTAAAGTTTTCAGCCAAATCCTCTTCTTTCCAAACTACGCGCATTCCCTTTCCTCCGCCTCCCGAAGCGGCTTTTATTATAACGGGATAACCGCATTTTTTTGCCGTTTCGGCGGCTTGGGCGGCATTTTTTATAGCGCCTTTAGAGCCGGGCGTTATAGGTAGACCGCTTTTTTCCGCAGTTTCGCGAGCTCTTACCTTATCACCGAGCATTTCTATAGTATCCGGTTCAGGCCCTATCCACAACATACCGGCTTTTATAACCTCACGAGCAAAATCGGCATTTTCGGATAAAAATCCTACGCCGGGGTGTACTGCATCGCAGCCCGTACAAAGCGCCGCCGTAATAAGGGCTTCTTTATTCAGATAGCTTTTCGCCGAAGGTGCAGGCCCTATACAAACCGCTTGGTCCGCCAATTTTACATGAAGACATTCTTTATCCGCCGAAGAATATACCGCTACGGTCTTTATTCCCATTTCGCGGCAAGAGCGGATAATACGTACCGCAATTTCACTGCGGTTTGCAATAAACATTTTTTGTATCATTATTCTATCCTGATAACAAAAAGAGGCTGGTCGAATTCAACTAAATCGCCGTTTGCAACAAGAATATCTTCTATAATTCCGTTATATTCGCACTCCAAGGTGTTCATCATTTTCATAGCTTCCAAAATACACAAGGGCTGCCCCTTGGATACTTTTCCGCCTTTTTCAACATAGGCCGGAGCGTCCGGAGAAGGAGAGCGGTAAAATGAGCCTACAATCGGGCTTTTTACCGTAACAAGCTCTTTGGAAGTATCGCCGCTTATTCCGCTTTCCGTTTTAACTCGGTTTTCGGAAGACGCTAACCCGCTTACAGCGGAAGGATTTTGAACTTGCTCCGTAATGCTTGTCTGCTGTAAAACAGGCTGAGTTTGAATATATTGCAAGGGGTTTTGTAATCCCTGTATATTTTGCCTGTAGGCTTCTTCTTTTTTAAGCGTTAACTCGGCCTCTCCGTTTTTTATATGTAAAAATACCGAGGGACTTTTTTCAAAGCGGTCAATTAAATTTAAAATAAATTCTTCTTTCATATTTATACCTTACCTTATTCGTATCCCGTCTTTGTCAGGAAACTTCAGTTTAATTTCAGGAATTTGTTTTAAATTCCGTCACAACGTTCAACATCGCAGTCATAGTCTATACCATCAATGTCAAAACCGTTTGCCGCTAAAAAGTCGTGTCTGTATCCTGCCAAGTCGGTTAAAGTTTCGCTGTTATCATCGGTAACTTTTTCCATTATCTTATCAACGGCAGCCTGTACTTCATCGTCCAATTCCCAATCATCTATACGTATACGGTTTTCGCCGTCTACAGGTATTTTACCGTCTTTAGTATATAGCCTTTCGCTGAAAAGCCTGTTTATCTGTTCTATACAACCTTCGTGGTTTCCTTTTTCTTTCATTACTTTAAAAAGACTTGCCAAGTATAAAGGAATAACAGGAATTACGGCACTTGCACGGGTAACCAACCCCTTATTTACGGAAACAAAGGCTTTTCCGTTAAAAGTTTTCATCTTATCGTTAAGAATATGCGCCGTTTTTTCAAGATGTTCTTTCGCCTTACCTATAGTTCCTTTTCTGTAAAGAGCCTGAGTGGCTTCAGGACCTATATAAGAATATGCCGCCGTAATACAGCCTTCCGCAAGAACACCGGCTTCGGAAAGTTGTTCTATCCAGCGCTGCCAATCTTCTCCGCCCATAACTTTTACCGTAGCGGCAGCCTCTTCTTCAGTTGCAGGCTCCGCAGTAATTTCGGAAAGTTTACCTGTAAAAGGGTCAAGGGTTTTTCCGGTAAACGCTTTTCCGAACGGTTTTAATACGGATTTATATGTAACTCCCGTATCGGGGTCGATGCGCAATGGACTTGCCAAACTGTAAATAACCAAATCAAAGTTCATTCCGTGCTCTTTAGCTTTTTTTATAACTTCAGCTTTTACAGCATCGGAAAAGGCGTCTCCTTCTATTGTTATTGAAACCGAGCCTTCAGCCTTTGCAGCGCCGTCAAAGGCAAGATTATTATACCAGCCGGGTGTTCCCCATTTTGTTTCGGAACCGGCTTTTTCAAAAGACACTCCGATTGTAGCGGCTCCGTATCCGAAAGCGGCCGTTATTCTGCTTGCAAGCCCGTATCCGTTTGAGCAGCCTAAAATAAGAGCATTTTTCGGTTTAACCGTTCCTGAGGAAAAATCCGCCGACCTTTTTTTTGTATAAGCTATTTGATGTTCTACAGCTTTTTTACATCCTTTAGGATGAGAGTTTAAACATACGTTTCCGCGTACCATAGGTTTTATAATCATTTTATTTTTCCTTATTTCTTATATTTTTTTAAATATTACAACTCCGTTGTGCCCTCCGAAACCGAGAGAACCGGAGGCGGCGCAAGTAATTGTGCCTGAAACTCCCTTATTGGGAACATAATCCAAATCGCAGCCGGCTTCCAAATCCGGTTCCGTCAAGTTAATTGTGGGCGGGAAAAAGCCGTCTTCCATTGCTTTAATACAGAATATAGCCTCCAGAGCTCCGGCCGCTCCGAGACAATGCCCTATCATAGATTTTGTAGAAGATATTTTCATTTTATAGGCATGTTCTCCGAAAGCCTTTTTTATCATTGCGGTTTCTGCCGGGTCGTTTATAGGTGTGGAAGTTCCGTGTGCATTGTAATACTGAACATCTTCCGGTTTTATGCCGGCATCATCCAAGGCTTTTTTCATTGCGGAAGCTCCGCCTTCACCTGTAGGGTCCGGACTTGTAAGATGATAAGCGTCCGAAGAGCCTCCGTAACCTGCAAATTCGGCATATATTTTTGCTCCGCGTTTTTTTGCATGTTCATATTCTTCCAAAATAAGAATACCGGAACCCTCTCCCATAACAAAGCCCGAACGTTTTTTATCGAAAGGACAGCAAGCCTTTTCAGGATTATCGTTATGCTCAGAAGCCAGTGCCTGTAAAACACTGAATGAGCCTATACCGAAGCCTGTAATGGCGGCTTCAGTTCCGCCTGCAAGACAAACGTCCAATCTGCCTGAGCGGATTATATCGAGAGCATTGCCCAAAGCGTCCGTTCCGGAAGCGCAAGCCGTTACTACAGTCCATGAAACACCGCGTATGCCGAAGTGCATATTTATATTTCCCGCCGCTTCGTTGGGAATAAGAAGAGGTATTGTCATAGGCGGAATACGGGCAGAGCCGGCTTCAAAGTATTTTTTAAAAGAGCTCTCATGTACTTCAAACCCTCCTATACCGTTTCCGAGTATAATTCCGGTACGGTCCGGGTCTATAGTTTCTTTTGAAAGCCCCGCATCCTTCATCGCCTGTACGGCCGCCGCCACTGCAAATTGAGTAAAACGGGCCATTTTGCGGGCATCTTTTTTGTCCATAAATTCCGCAGGGTCGAAATTTTTGATTTCGGCGGCTATTTTTACCTTATGCTCCGAAGTGTCATAATGGGTAATTTTTCCTATGGCACAGCGGCCTTCTTTTATACCCTGCCATGTTTCGTTAATTGTATTTCCTAAGGGAGTTACGGCTCCTATGCCTGTAACAACAACTCTTCTCATATTATCCTCCATAAAAATTTGAAATTTAAGCTCCAAGTCCTCCGTCTACTCCTATTACCTGAGCGGTAATATACAAAGACAAATCGGAGGCCAAGAATACGGCGGCATTTGCAACATCAACAGGTTTGCCGGCCCGCTTTAGGGGTATTCCTTCTACCCATTCTTTGCGCATCTCTTCTTTTACCGCAGCGGTCATATCGGTTTCGATATATCCGGGCGCTATGGCATTTACACGCACACCCCTTCCTGCGGTTTCTTTGGCAAGGCTTTTTGTAAGACCTATAAGCCCGGCCTTGCTGGAGGCATAATTAACTTGTCCGCCCTGACCGTGTAAACCTACTATACTTGTCATATTTATAATGGAGCCCGTTCTCTTTTTTATCATATCCGAAGATACGATTTGAGAAGCTATAAAAGCTCCGGTAAGATTAACGCTCAACACGGAATCCCAATCCTCCCGTTTCATACGGAAAGAAAGGCCGTCTTTAGTAATGCCTGCATTATTTACCAAAATATCAAAACCGCCGGATTTTTCCAAAGCGGATTTTATTGCGGCAGTAAGCTCTTCGGCATTACCGCAGTCGGCATATATTTCACAAAACACTCCGTTTTGCGATTTTGCAAAAGCTTCCATTTCTTCTTTAGCTTGTGAAGGTTTTGTACACAAGCCCCAAACCTCAGCGCCTTCCTCAAGAAAACGGCGGACAATTTCCTTTCCGATACCTCTCGAAGAGCCGGTTACCAATGCTTTTTTTCCTTTTAATAACATATAAACCTCATTTATAAAATTATATGGAAACCGTTAAACTTTAAAAGTTTTAATAATTTCCGACAAATGTTCCGACGTTCCCGTAGGAAGACAAGTTCCGGCATAACCGCTATCCCGCCATAAATTACAAAGCGTATTACCCGGCCCTATTTCCAATAAGCGGCTCTCTTCTCCGGCTGCAAGTTCCGAAACTTCTTTTTCTTCGTTTACCCATAAAACGGGATAAGTTAAATGAAGAACGGCATTTTTTTTAGCTTCGGCTCCCGTTAAAATTCTTTTTCCGGTAACATTGGAAAAAAGAGGAATTTTAGGGTCTTCAAAGGTAACGCTTTCAAGCACCTCGGCGAATTCTTTTGCAGCATTACGCATAAGAGGCGAATGAAAGGGGCCTGCAACCGAAAGCTTAACAAAACGCTTTGCTCCGGCTTCTTTACATATTTTTTCGGCAATATCCAAGCCTTCGGCAGTTCCCGATACAACCGTTTGTGCGGGACTGTTCATATTTGCGGCAAATACAATACCCTTTTCAGTATCCGAATATGGCTTTAAAAGTTCGCACACTTTTTCGGACGGTAATTTTATCACGGCCGCCATACCGCCTGCGCTATCTCCCGCAGAAATTTTTTCGCACCATTTTTGCATAATTTTACCGCGGCGCATAACGATTTCGGTCATAGTTTTAAAATTTAAAACTCCCGCCGCATATAATGCGGAAAATTCGCCCAGACTGAAACCTGCCGCGGCGGAAGGCAAAATACCGTTTTCTTTTAACACGGCACAAATTGCCGTTTCTACAGCGGTTATCGCCAATTGACTTTTATCGCTGCGGGCAAGTTCCGCATTTTCAGTATTCCATAAAAAAGACGCTATATCTTCTCCGGTAATGGAGCTCATCTCATCAACGACGGAACGTGCGGCGGGATACAGTTTGCAGATGTCTTCCGCCATACCCTTAAACTGAGCGCCTTGTCCCGAAAATAAAAAAACAAATTTCATTATTCCCCCAAGTAACAAAAGTAAAATACACTTAAAATCTTACAACACAGCCGCCCCATGTAAGACCGGCTCCGAAGCCCGCCATAATGACGGTCATACCTCTTTTTATTTTTCCGCAACGCATAAGGTCATCAAGGGTAATGGGAACTGAAGCGGCAGAGGTGTTACCGTAATTTTCTATATTGCATACAAACTTATCGGTACCGCTCCCGAGCCGTTTTGCGGCAGCTTCCAATATTCTTTCATTTGCCTGATGACATACGACAAAGTCCACATCGCTTATACGTAAATGCTCTTTTTCAAGCAATTGTTCTACCGTTTCGGTTATAACGCGCACGGCAAAATTATATACCGCCCTGCCGTTCATACGTATATGATTATATTCGTCTAAGTACAGTTTGTCTACACCTTTTCCGTCGGAACCCAAAACGACCTCTCCTATTCCAATCTTATCGGAAGTAAAGGTATTTTCAAGTAAAACGGCTCCGGCTCCGTCTCCGAACAAAACACAGGTAGAGCGGTCATTCCAATCTACAATGCGGCTTAAAACTTCGCTGCCGCAAACAAGGGCAAATCTCCAATTATGCCTTTGCATCATAGCCGCCGCAGTATCCAACGCATACAAAAATCCGGAACATGCTGCCGATACGTCAAAACAAACGGCCTTTTCCGCATTTATACCGCTTTGAATAAGGCAGGCATTTGAAGGAAAGCCGTTAAATTGAGGCGTGGCGGTTGCACATAAAATTAAATCGATTTCATTTGCAGATACGGGAGTATCTTGAGTATTTTTCAATGCTTCTTCGCAGGCCTTACAGGCTAAAGAAGCGCTTGAATCTTCCTTACCGGCAATCCGCCTTTTGGAAATTCCGGTATGGCTTTTAATCCACTCATCGGAAGTATCAAGCTCCGCAGGAAAATCGGCATTTTCCATTTGTTTTATGGGAAGCGCTTTTCCCGTTCCTTTAATCAAAATAGACATTTTTATCTCCGAGGCGGTATGTTATAACATTTTTTGCTTTTATGTCAACAGTGCTAAAACAAGATATTTTAAATTTTGTATGGATTAATATTTTAAACCGTACAAAAGAACTGCCGCTTTCGACGAAATCATATATTTTAAAAGGTTAAATTTTATCGGTTAAAATTTGAGATAAAATTTCGGTATCAGTATCTTCTTCAATTGTAATATTAAAGCCGTTTTTTAAAAGCAAGGATATTTTTCCGTTATCCTCCGTTTTCCAAGAATGAATTTTATCCCAATACAAATGGTCGCCGTAAATAATTCCGTTTTCATATACGCCGGCGGATTTGGAATACTTATAAAGTATGCATAACAGGGTAAGTATTTGTAAACCTAAAGCCGTAAAGGCTAAAATCTTATTTTCCTGTATTATTAAAGAAATATACATTATTAAACATGAAATAAGTGAAAGAGAAATATTTTTCTTATTCATTATCTTGGCAGATTTAAATGAAAGCAGTTTTTTCCCCATAGGCTTTTTTAATTTACCTATCGGTTCCCTGCAAAAATACAAAGGGAAAATATATAAAAAACCCATTAAAGCATAAAATAATACATTAAGTATAATAAATAAAACTATAGAAGTATTCATTCTTTATATCCTCCAAACTTATAAAGATTACTTATTATAACTTTTATACAAATATATTACAAGACACAGGCTCTTAATTCCCTATTGAACAGCTTACCGTTTTTAATTATAATACCTCATTATGGAAAAAATGCAAAGAACCGTAACCTGCGGCGGCTTAAATAAAAATTTTGCAGGAAAAACCGTTGTGTTAAACGGCTGGATTCACCGTAAAAGAGACCACGGAGGAATTACTTTTTTAAATTTGCGCGACCGCTACGGTCTTACTCAAGTTGTTATAGACGATGATGCTTCCGAAGAATTAAAAAACCTTGCCGCCTCTTTAAAGCAGGAATTTTGTATTGCGGTTGAAGGAACGGTACGTTGCCGTCCCGATTCTATGATAAATAAGGAAATGCCTACGGGAGAAATTGAAGTAAAAGCTCTTAAAATAGAAGTACTCTCAAAAAGCGATGTACTCCCGTTCCAAATAGATGAAAAAACAAATGCAAGCGAAGAGCTTAGATTAAAATACCGCTACCTGGATTTACGCTCCCAAGCCATGCAGGAGCATATTATTTTACGCTCAAAGGTAAGTTTTGCCGTAAGGGAATATTTAACTTCAAAAGAATTTTTAGAAATTGAAACACCGACTTTTATAAAATCTACGCCGGAAGGTGCGCGGGACTATCTTGTTCCTTCCCGTCTTTATCCGGGAAAATTTTATGCTTTACCGCAATCGCCTCAGATTTATAAACAAATTTTAATGGTTTCAGGCTTTGACAAATATTTTCAAATTGCACGCTGCTACCGTGACGAAGACGCCCGCGGGGACAGACAACCTGAGTTTACTCAAATCGATATTGAGATGAGTTTTGCCTCGCGCGAAAATGTTCTTAATTTAACCGAAGGTATGATGCAATATGTTTTTAAAAAAACTATGAATGTAGACATTCCTAAAGAATTTATAAGGCTTTCTTATGACGAAGCAATCGACTTATACGGAACGGATAAACCCGATTTGCGTTTTGAAATGAAAATGCAGGACGCTTCTTTTATGGCGGAATTGGGAGACTTTACCGTATTTAAAGATGCCGTTTCTCAAGGCGGAGCCGTTAAGGCCTTGGTAGTAAAAGCGCAAGCGGAAAACTATAGCCGTAAAAAAATTGAAGAGCTGGAAGCCGCCGCAAAAATCTACAAGGCAAAGGGGCTTGCCTGGCTTAAAATAACGGACGGAAAATTCGAAGGCGGCATTACAAAATTCTTTGAAGGAAAAGAAAATGAAATCAAAACCCGGCTGGGAGCTGAAACGGGGGATTTAATTCTTTTCGTTGCGGATAAATATAAAATTGCCTGTACGGCCTTAGGCGCCGTACGCAGTAAACTCGGAAAAGATTTGGGACTTTTAAACCCTTCCGAATTTAAATTCGTGTGGATTATAGACTTTCCTCTTTTTGAATGGAGCGAAGAAGAAAAAAAATGGGAGCCCGCTCATCATATGTTTTCCGCTCCTCAGGAAAAATATATTTCGACGATGGAAGAAAACCCTGAACCTGTAAAAGGAGACCTTTACGACCTTGTTTTAAACGGATACGAAATTGCTTCAGGCTCAATAAGAATTCATAATCCCGAGCTTCAAAAACGTATTTTTAAAATAGTAGGTTTCGACGAAGCGGAAGCCGAAAAGAAATTCGGCTTTTTAACCGAAGCCTTTAAATACGGGGCGCCTCCTCACGGCGGAATAGCACCGGGTCTTGACCGCATTGTAATGATTATGGCGGGAGAAACTTCAATAAAAGAAGTTATAGCCTTTCCGAAAAATACCTTTGCCGTAAGCCCGATGGACGACAGCCCCAGCGAAGTGGACCAAAAACAGCTTGATGAACTTCATTTAGCGGTTAAAAAATAAAACCGCAAAGCGAAACTCTTTATACTCATACGGAAAATAAAGGGGCGGCAAAACTTTGCAAAGTTAATCTTGCACCCGACGCTCGGGCGGCTTTTTAATTTAACCGCCGGAAGAAGTTATAGGAAATATTAAAGAGTTTATCTTTTATTCACATAATAAAAAAGCCCGTTATTATTTTAAAATAATAACGGGTCTTGTTTTTATATCCCAAGTTCAGCTCTTATTTACGGATAAGACTATAGTTTCCAATAAATTTTGCATATTTTTCAAAACGGCGGAATCTTTTATTCCGTATCTTTTTGCAATAACCGCCGTCTTAGTAAAAACTATTCTGACGGTTTTATCCTTGTTTTCAATAACACCTATTTTCATCGGCAGCTCCAGTGCCGCTAAAGGCTCTTGCAGCATTAACTGCGTTCCCGCCTTGGGATTACCGAACACGATTATTTGTGAGGACGGCATTGAAAGCCCTACTTCTTCCGCATTTTTCCTGTGGTCAAAATCCGCAAAGACGGTAAGATTTTTTTCTTTTAAAACGGCTTTAATTTTTGTAACCGTAGTTTTAAAATCGTACTTGCTGGTTACGACAAACAAGTCATCCGATACATTCTCCGCAAACAATGATGTTCCTAAAATAAGCAAAGTTGAAAGAATGAATATCTTTTTCATAAAAACTCCTTACGGGCGGGCATTACACAATGCCTGCCATAAATTGATATGATTTATAAACAAAAAAGATAGGCCTAGGTAACAATTTAAAAAGAATAAGAAGACTACTGCTCTGCCGGCTCCAAGTCCCATTCTTTGTACAGCAAGGTTAAAAAGGATTTCATAATATATTCTCCGCCTGAAATCGTATAGTGAGTTCCGTCATCGCGCATAAGTTTTATTTTCGTTCCTTCGGAATTTTGTACCGTATCCGTATACGGAACCCCTTCTCCTGGAGCTGCGGCGCTTAAAGAAAATTTAACCAATTGCTCATTTGAATATTGCAGGGCAATTTTAGTTTGCACTTTTTCTATATAATTTAAATCTTCGTTATAAACCTTATTGCGCACCACAGGCATTCCGAGCCAATATATTTTTTTTGTGTTTGCAAAAAGAATATCCAAGTGTTTTTTTATTTTTTCGGCATAAGCCTCTTCCCATTTCGGAGTTTCTTTAACTAAGATTTTTCCGTCGGCACCGTAAAAGTTTTGATAATCGTTCATGCCCAAAAAAATTACCGTAATATCAAACGGCGTTTGTTTGTTTTCGGCAAAAACCGATTTAAGTTTTTTAGGCCAATTATAATAATCTCCCCGAATAAAGCCTGAAGACGGTACTGATATTTCAGTTATTTTTACGGAAGAATTTTCCCCCGTAAGCCGCATAAAGCCCCCTGCAATACTCCGCATCTGAGAATCACCTATCATCAGCACACGTAAAGGTTTTTCTTTTGTATATGTGTACTTAACTTCTTTAATTTCGGTAACGGGCGGTAAAGAGTTTTCCGCAATTTCAGTTTCCGCACCGTCCTCTTCCTTTTTTTCCTGAACTGACACTTCAATTTTTTCTTCTTCTTTAATGTCTTTATTCCGAACCTTTTCTTCATCGATAAAAAGCTCTTTTTGCAATAAAACTTCCTCTTTAGCTCTGTCTTCCGCAATCCGCAATTTATTTAAAACATTTTTTAAAGCGTCAAGTTTTTTCTCAAGAAGAGCAATATCGGAACTGAGCCTTGCGGCTTCATTTTTATTTGTCTGAGCGGAAAAAACCGAATCCGAATTTTCCGTCTCATTTTCGGTTACCGTATTCATATAATAAAAATTATCCCAATCGCTGTGGTTTTCAAGCTTTGCCGCACTTAAAAAAAGAGAGCGTATTTTCGGAACTACGGAATCTATCCCGTATTTTGATGAAAAATCGGAAACGGGTTTTATACATTCAAGGTATATTTTGGAAAGGTATACGTTATTTATTTTTACCGCAGCCGCATTTAAAGAGCTGCCGAGTAAAATACTTATACAAATAAGCGTAATTAAAAAAAAGAGTAAAGTTTTATTTGCGGAATAATATCCCCATTTTATTTTGCTTAAAAAAGAGAAAGAAAACATTTTTTTTTCTTTTAGAAGTTTTTCCATTTTATTAACTCCTTTTTAAAACCCGAAATAAATAAACTGCGGTACTCCCGAAGTTGAAAGCGTAAAAATTAAAGCGATAACGGCAGCGGAAAAAACGGCTTTAAAAACCAAGGGAACACGGATATAAATTTCAAATACTTTTTTTCTCAAATTTTTTGAAGGAAGCTGCATTGTTAAACCCGCAAAAAAGACAATCAGAATAAACGGGTTTATAATTTGAAACGGTTTAAAAAAATTCTTTAAAGAATTCAAATACAAATTAAATTCCGAAAGGCTTCCGGAAAAAAAAATAAGCCAACTTATGTTTATAAAAACAAATACAAAAGAAATTTTTAACGCATTTACGAATTTATTTTTATTTTCCATATTTTCAATAGGAATTGTATTAAAGTCTTTTTCAATTTCTCCGTTTTTCTTTATCGTGCCAAAAAGACGCTCAATAACAAGCATTAGCCCCTGTAAGCACCCCCAAATAATAAAGGTTAATTTTCCGCCGTGCCAAAGGCCTGCAATAACCATTGTAAAAAATAATGCAAACAGGGTGCGCGGAAGGCCGAAACGAGAACCTCCCAAAGCAAAATAAAGATAATCTCTAAGCCATGAAGAAAAACTTATATGCCACCTTCTCCAAAATTCGGTTACCGACTTTGACAAATAAGGACGGTTAAAATTATCCGGTGTATTAAATCCGAAAAACAAGCCTACGGAAACGGACATATCGCTGTAACCTGAAAAATCGGCATAAATTATAATTGCGGTACAAAGAATACCGAAAATCAATTCCGCCGTATTATAAAACTGCGGATTTGCAAAAATCTTATCCGTAACAAGTACCGTTAAAAAATTTGCAATTATAATTTTTTTATAAAGCCCGGAAAGAAAAAGTAAAACGGCCCTATCAAGCTCTATAGGCTTTGCCTTTTTTTCTTCATCGCAATTAAGCGCTTTAGGCAGATTTTTTAAAAAGTATTCGGCCTGAACTATAGGACCTAACGAAATTTGCGGGAAAAACGAAACATATAAAAGAATATCCCAAAAGGATTTCGTATGGCGAATTTTACAAAGATAAATATCGAAAATATAACTCATACAACGGAAGGTATAATAAGAAATACCCACAGGCAACAAACACGAGTATATTTTAATTTGTGTCAAAAACGGCGAAGCACCGTACATGTCAGGAAAATATTTATTAAAAACTTCAAGTATTCCGTATAAATATTTAAAAAAACAAAGATACAGAATATTTAAAACGGTTATAATTATAAAAATAAATTTACGAGGATTATAATTTTTTTCTTTTTCTAGAAGAAACCCGTAAAAATAATTTATGGCGGTAACCGAGAACAATAAAATACAAAAACGCCAATCCCAAAACGAGTAAAAAATATATGAGGCAAAAACCAAAAGAATTTTACGCTGCCTTTCCTGCCTAAAAATATACCAGTATAAGAAAAACGTAATGAGAAAAAAAACTGCAAATTGAAATGTAGGAAAAAACATCTTAAGGTTTACGGAAAAGTCTTAGGTTTGTTCGCCATTTTCCGCTGAATTTCCGCAGCGCGTGCAGGAGGCATAAGCGAAAACCAATAAGACACTGAACTTGTCTTTTCTTCTTGAGCCGCTATACTTTCCGCTGCACGCAAAACATCAATTATATCCTGGTCGTCCATTTCCAAAAGATTCGCCACCGCCTTTGCAGGCACCATACCGTTCATATATTTTGCAATCTGAATAATATTGGCATTTCTATCGTTGGTTTCGGTTAATATCAAGTTAAAGTTTTTTTCTTTTCTTCAACCGCACTTTGTCTTGCATCAAGTTCTTCCGCAATTTGTTTATTTTCTATTTGTTTTGCTTTAAGCTCTTCTTCCTGTTTTGCCAATTCTTGAGCTTTTATTTCAAGAGCCATAAGCCGTTTTTCATACCTGTCGTTCTCAAGCTCGGCAAGTTCATCTCCGCTTAAAGGCGTAACTCCCTGCGGGGTTTGTAAGCCGAAAAGAGAGTATACGGGAGAAAACATTCCGCGCGTATTGATTAATCCTAAATAATCGAACCACAAAAGCCCGCCGAAAACAAGCAGAATTATCAAAATTAAGAGAACAATTATCCTTCCGATGGAACCGCCGTGTCTCATCTTAATACCTCCATACACCCAACATAAATTATCGGCATACCGCCCTTTTACTTAAATCGGGCGGATACATAAATTTTTCTTGCTTTAATGCTGGTATAAATATTTAAAATACTCCATATCGGTGGAAAGAATTTTTTCGGTCTTGGGTAAAGAAGTTTTATACATTTCTATACTTTTCCAAAAACTGTAAAATTCCGGAGACTTGCCGTATGATTGCGCATAAATTGAAAGAGCCTTTGCATCGGCATCACCCTTTATCTTTTCCGCTTCCGCATAAGCCTTTGAAAGAATATTTTTCTTTTCGTTTTCCAGTTTACCGAGCCATTCAGCCTTTTTACCTTCGCCCGTCGAACGGAAAGTTTGAGCTATTTGATTTCTATCTTTTATCATTCGGTTAAAAACCGAATTTTGAAGCTCATCGGAGTATTTAATTTGTTTAAAAATAACATCTATTACTTCAACTCCGAATTCTCCAAGCTGGTTATTCGCTCTTTGTAAAATTTCATAAGCTAAAGTATCTCTTCCTTTTTCTATATCCGCAATTTTATTTTTTTCGTTAGGCAAACTCGTAATATCCACTTCTTCCGTATTTATATCGAATTTTTCTTTGTGTTTACTTTCCTTTATAATGTTTGAAGTTCTGACTACATTGTCCAAACTGTTTATACTTATAACGTCTCTTACGGCGGAATCTATAATATCGGAAAGTTTGGAAAAAGCTCCTTCATAAGTTACAACCGATTCATAGAATTTGCGTATATCAACAATACGCCAGCGGCTTGTAGTATCCACTTCGATAAACTGTTGTTCTTGAGTAAGGACTCTTTGAGGGTCTCCGTCAAGGCGCAAAAGTTTTGCACTGTATCTGTTTACCGTTTGAATGAGGGGTATTTTAAAATGAAGTCCTGCAACCTTTTCCGTTCCTACGATTTTACCCAACTGAGTAATAAGAGCAAATTCGCCTTCGTTTAAAATATAAAACGGAGAGGAAAAAAATACAAGAACTAAAATAACAACAAATAAAATAAAAAATTTTAAACCCTTTTGAGATTTTGATTTTTCAGGTTTTATTTTATTTCCGTTGGCGTTTACATTTTCATAATTATCCGTATTCATATCTTATTCTCCTTTTTGTAAGTTTTTAAGAGGTAAAAAATTTTTTAAATTTTTATCGATAACAATTAAATTATCCGTATTTTCAAATACTTCGCCTATTGTTTCAAGATAAAGTCTTCTTCTGGTTACTTCGGGAGCTTTTATATATTCAGTATAAATCGCATTAAATCTTGCAACATCGCCTTGAGCCTTATTGGTACGCTCAGCCGCATAACCTTTTGCTTCCTGAATCATCTTATCCGCTTCGCCCTTCGCCTTAGGAATTTCCTTATTGTATGCTTCCTTACCTTCGTTAATTAACCTGTTCATATCCTGAATGGCGATATTTACATCTTCAAAAGCGGCCTGAACTTCTGAAGGAGGCACAACATTTTGAAGCTGCACGGAAGAAACTGAAATTCCTAAGCCCAGCTGTTCATACCTTTTATTCATTAAGTCCTTAGATAATATCTGAATGCTGTCGCGCTCGGTTCCCATAATATCCATTATTGCTCTGTCTCCCACCAAGGCGTTTATAACAGATTTTGAAACATCTCTAATTGTCTTATTTCTAACTGAATTTTCTACATTAAAAAGCCATGCCTTCGGGTCCACTATTTTATATTGAACGACCCATTCCAAATTGATAATGTTTAAATCGCCTGTAAGCATAAGAGACTCATGCGTTATAGAATTTTGATATTCGTTACGCTCTCCCGATGAAGAAGTCCTAAACCCGAATTCTTCCTTTTGAACAATTGTAACGGGAACATTATAAACCTTATCTACAAACGGAATAACAAATTGAAGTCCCTGCGTAAGAGTGCGGTTATATTTACCGAAACGCGTAACAACTCCGTTATCCGTAGCAGGAATTATTTTTACCCCTGAAAAAACGGTAATTGCAATTACGGCAATTATAATAATACTGCGCAAAGCATTTTTAAGTTTTGCACCGTCAATTTCTTTTTTCATTTTATCCTTCTCCTATGATTTTTTTTAATTATAGTATAAAAGTAAAAAAGTGTATATAGACCGATTTTATAAATAAAACACTGTAGCGGTAAATTCTTACGTTACCGAAAATTTACAAATAGGCGAAAAATTTTTCCAAAAGAAACAGGTTATAAAGCACTATAAGTCTATCGGCACTTCCGCCCGTAGAAATATTTTCTTTTTCACACCAGGACGACAATCTTGCACATTGAAGGTCAAATACGGACTCAGGCGAAGATAAAACTGCTTTCGCTTTTTTTTGAAGTTCCTTTAATTTTTCATACCCCTTTCGCTTTATAACCGTTGTATCGCAAGTTTCGGAAATCAATTTTAAAACAATTTTTTCAACCGTAATTTTAGGCTCGACGTTTAATCCGGTTTTACCGTAATCGGTATTTAAAGCATCTTTTAACATCGGAAGAAGGGTTTTAAAATAAAAATCCAAGCCGGAAAGAACTTCCCCGCGTATTCCGAAATCTCCTACAGTTAAAAAAGTATTAAGGGAAACCTCGGAGCAATTTTTTAATTCAAAATCTTTTTTTACTTCCCGAGAAAATTTTTTTATTTCTTCACTTAAATAATTAAAAGATTTTCCTCGATGAATCAGTCTATAAACACAGGCATTTAAAATAAGGAGTAAAAAAAAAGGCTCCCTTATAAGTATTTACCCCGTTTGTAAGATTAAAAAGTTCCAGCTCCGTTTTTTTTCCGTAATTGCGCAACTCGGAAAATGAGGCACATTCTTTTAAGGTTAAATTCCGCACGGAATTTCCTGCAAGGGGAATACATTTAAGCATTAACAAAAAATCCATATCGCTGTGAGAGCCTTTTCCGTTTGCGGTAACGCAGCCGAATCCGTATATCCTGCAAAGCTCAGTAAGCATTGCAGCTTCGGCAAAACTTGCAAGCTTATCGGTTAAACTTCCTTTAAGAAAATCAAAATAAACTTTTTTATTTATAAAGTTTATAATTTCATTTTTTGAGTGGCGCAAACTCCTTGCACAAAATGCGGCAGGCTCGCCGCACAAAAAACATTTACGTAAGGTTATATCCCGTCCGCTTATTTTTAAATCGGCACGCGAAAAGAGTTTATCGGAAGTTAAAACATCAATATCCGCCAAACGTCCGAGAAAGTGTTCTTCCTCTATTTGAACGGTAAGATTTTTTAATAAATAAGGATTTGTTTTTACAATTAAAAAAAATATAAGCCCTTCTTCATTTGTATATGAATGAAAAATTTTTAAAGGTTTAACTTTTTTTTCACATTCGGAAAATATCTTATAAACAATCAGGCAGGATTCAATGCAGCCTTTTTTTTCTCCCGGTATATTTGCCCGTATTACAACAAGAGTTGATTCGGGAAAATCTTTTAAAAGTTTTTTTTCAAAACCGTCGGTTTTTTCCCTTGCTTCCAAAAGAGGATATTTATTTTCCATAATTTTTATTTTTTAAACCTTGTAAAAAATTATATGTAAAGGAAGAAACATAGTCTTTTATTTCTTCAAGAGAGTTATTTTTATAGGCTCTGCGTACCGCCGTTGCGGAAATAATTTTCTCATTATGTCCTTCTGTCTTTTTGCGCTTAATAATTTTTACTTCGCATTTAGGCGGTAATTCCGCTAAAAGGGTTTTATTATAAAGCCCTGTGCTTATATCAAGAGGCTCTTCTCCTAAAAAACGCACTCCGATATTAAAAAAGGGAACAAAGTATTTTAAAAAATTCTTGCATCAAGCTCCGTTTGATTTTTTTGCACTAAGGCTGTTTCCTTTAAAAAATAAGAAGGAAATGTCGCTTCGCTTATTAAAAATTCCGATGAGGGAAGAACAAAAATATTTTTTAAGTCTTTTACGTTTTCTTTTACCAAAAAAAATCTGTCTTTAAAAGAAAAAAAACTTTTATCGTTTTCCACTACAAAAACAAAAAGAAGTTTTTCGTTGTTACAATACTTTAAAGCTTCTTCTATTAAGTGGCGGTGCCCCAATGTAAAAGGATTTGCATTTATCACAATTGCGGCATTTAATTTTTTTTTTATTTCAGCTTTCGGGCAATATTCTAAAAATTTTTCTTTTAACGTCTGCTCCGCCGTTTTTTCTCCGCGGTAAAGCAGAGCGGAATCGGCCGCCGTTTCCAAAACGGTAAAACCTGCATTGGTAAAAAAATGAGCCGATGTTTTTTTTGTAAAAATAAAAAACGATTTATAGTTTTCGCTATAGGCTTCTTTTAAAAGAGCCGATAAAATTTCATCGGTTAATCCCAAGCCTTGAAACTTTGAATTAACGGCAAAACATTTTAAAATATTTTTTTCTCTGCCGCCGCATGCAAGAAGATTATCGGCATCATCAAAAATTCCGTAAAGACTTTCTAAAGAGTCTTCCCTTAATCCGTTTTGTTCCAAGAGAGAAATAAATTTTTCTTTTTGATTTAAAATATTTAAATTTATTTTTTGTAAATTTGTCATAAGCTATAAAATCGGCAATTTTAAATTTAATCTTGCCGATTGTACAAAAACTAAAGGCTTTTTAAATACTCTTCCCTTCCCAATTTATAAAGATTGTTTCCTTTGGAATCTATAATACAGGTTACGGGAAAATCTTCTACATAAAGCCTTCTGATTGCTTCGGCACCCAAATCTTCATAACAAATAAGTTCCGCAGACTTTATTTTACTTTTGATTAAGGCCGCCGCTCCTCCTATTGCCGCAAAGTAACAAGCTCCGTGTTCCATTATTTTTTCAACAACGGCATCATTTCGTTTTCCTTTTCCTATCATTGCCGCCAAGCCCTCATCTAAAAGCTGCGGAGTATAAGCGTCCATTCTATAGCTTGTGGTAGGGCCAGCAGAGCCTATAGGCTCGCCCGGTTTTGCAGGCGTAGGGCCTACATAATACATAACGGCGCCTCTTACATCAATCGGAAGCCGCTCGCCTTTTTCCAAAAGTTCGCATAAGCGTTTATGAGCCGCATCACGGCCGGTGTAAATATAACCGGACAGTAAAACTATATCCCCTGCCTTTATATCTTTTAAATCTTCCCGCTTAAGCGGTGTTTTAAGTTTTTTTGTTCGCTCATCTTAAATTCCTCTATAGTTCAACTTCCTTATGTCTTGTTGCATGACAGTTTATATTTACACAAACCGGAAGTCCTGCAATATGAGTAGGAAAGGTTTCAATCATAACACGCAAGGCCGTAGTTTTTCCGCCGTATCCTTGAGGGCCTATTCCCAAAGCATTTATTTTTTCAAGCATTTCTTTTTCCAAATCGGCATAAAAGGGGTCGGAATTATAAACATCAAAGGGACGCATTAAAGCTTTTTTTGCAATAAGGGTTACCTTATCCACGGTGCCCCCTATACCGACACCGACGACAATCGGAGGACAGGGATTGGGGCCTGCAAGCTCAACGGTTTCCAAAATGAATTTTTTAACGCCTTCAATACCGTCGGAAGGCTTAAGCATTGCAAGCCGTGACATATTTTCGGAGCCGAACCCCTTGGCCGCAAACATTATATGAAGTTTATCACCTGGAACAATTTCATAATGTACCACGGCAGGCGTGTTATCCTTTGTATTCACCCTGTTATACACAGGGTCTTTTACAACGGACTTTCGTAAATAACCGTCGGAATAAGCCTGTCTTACGCCTTCATTTATTGCATCTTCAATATAACCGCCTTCAATATGAACGTCCTGCCCTATTTTTACAAAAAGAACGGCCATTCCCGTATCCTGGCACATAGGCGAAGCCGTATTTTTTGCAATTTCGGCATTTTCGATTATTTGGTCAAGCGTATCGCGTGCCAAAGTCCACTTTTCCGCTTCCCTTGAAAATTTAAGGCTTTTTAAAACATCGTCGGGAAGATAATAAGCCGCTTCAATTGCCATTTTGCGGACTTCCTCGGTAATTTTTTTTGCTTCTACAATATGCATACTCAACATACTCCAAAGTTAATGCAGGACATTATAATGCCCTTTTTAGGGTTTTCTATTATAGAATATAAATACAAGACCGTCAAGAACGTACAGCCGATATGCAAGAATATAAACCGGCTGTCAACGTAAAAGTAAGAGATTTTTTTATGCAAAAAATAAAGGTTAACGGCTCTTTAAACAAATTAAAATCGGTTCTTTATAAAAACATATCAGATTTTAAAAAAAAATACTTAAGAGTTTTTTCACTATTCCGATATATTTAATAAGCACAGCAAATGGTTAGTGCTTCCGTCTTCTGCCGGAAATGTCAGAGGATCCGGAAATGACATATCGGCAGGGATGCCGCGGTAGTTTTTATCTGCCGAAAATCACCAAAGGAGCAGGAATATGATCATTAATCACAACATGAGCGCTATGTTTTCACAGAGAACATTGGGACACACCCATTTATTAAATCAGAAAAACATAGAAAAACTTTCGTCGGGCTTACGCATTAACCGAGCGGGCGATGATGCATCAGGTTTGGCTGTATCGGAAAAGATGAGAAGCCAAATTCGCGGTTTGAACCAAGCAAGTACAAATGCACAAAACGGTATTTCTTTTATTCAAGTTGCGGAAGCTTTCCTTCAGGAAACAACTGATGTTATTCAAAGAATCCGTGAATTAAGCGTACAGTCTTCCAACGGTATTTATTCCGCAGAAGACCGCTTGTACATTCAGGTTGAAGTATCACAGCTTATTGCTGAAGTAGACAGAATTGCAAGCCATGCTCAATTCAACGGTATGAATATGCTTACCGGAAGATTCGCTCAAGAAACCGGAGAAAACACAGTTACGGCCTCCATGTGGTTCCATATCGGTGCCAACATGGACCAGAGAACACGTGCGTACATTGGAACAATGACGGCAAAGGCCCTCGGAGTCCGCAATGTGGGAAGTGAAGAAATTATGTCAATCGACACTCCCGAAAAAGCAAACCGTGCAATCGGTACCCTTGATGAAGCTATCAAGAAAATCAACAAACAGCGAGCCGATTTAGGTGCATACCAAAACAGACTTGAGCTTACTGTTGTAGGTATTAACATTGCAGCGGAAAATCTCCAAGCCTCGGAATCGCGAATACGCGATGTCGACATGGCAAGAGAAATGGTGGATTACACCAAAAACCAGATTCTCACACAATCCGGTACGGCTATGCTTGCACAGGCAAATCAGGCAACGCAAAGCGTTATGACCCTGTTAAGGTAGACGTAGACAGTTTGACGGGAAGAGCGGCTTTAAAAACGGCCGCTCTTTTTTTTATTTCTTACCGAAATTTTGCACTGAAAATTCATACCTTTAAATACCGGAAAATCATTTTATTTATAAAATCTCCAATTTCGTACTTGATATTTCTTTATTTATGTGATAATATGCTATATTAAATTATTGGAGGATAACTACATGGCAAACGCTACAAGCCGAGGTAAAAAAGTAAAAACAGAGAATGATGAACTTTTAAAATTGGTTACATTTCAGCTCGGTGAAGAACTCTACGGCGTAGAAATTATGGACGTAGACCAAATAGTCAGAGTTCAGGATGTAAGGCCTATACCTAATGCACCCTATTATGTTGAAGGTATTTTCAATTTAAGAAGCGAGATTATCCCGATAATAAGTTTGCATAAACGCTTTCACATCAAAAAAGCCGCAATCGATGAAAACGACCAGTTTTTAGGCGGGTTTATTATCATTAAAATCGAAAATAATAAAATCGGAATTATAATCGATAAAATTGCCCGCGTTGTAGACGTAAAAAAAGAAGAAATTCAGCCCCCGCCTCAAATGATAGCGGGTATCGGAGCCGAATATATTCACGGTGTAGTAAGGCGGGACGCAGGTTACCTTATCCTTTTGGATATTCACAGGTTATTTAATCCCAAAGAATTACAAAAAATTACCACAAATTTATAAGATGAAAATTCCCGTTTACAGTTCCACAATACGCCGCTCCGAAATGGACGCCGTGCTTACCTGTATGGTTGAAGAAAAAATCGGGCCCGGTGAAATGAGTCAAAAGCTGATTAAACAAATTTGCGAAACTTTTTCGGTTTCGGGAGCGGCAGCTTTCAGAAGTCCGGCTATAGCCCTTAACTATGCGCTTTCGGCTCTTAATCTGGAAGAAGGTTCCGAGATAATTATTTCGGCTCTTGCGCCTTCATGGCAATATACGGAATTACAGCGTAAAAAATTTAAACCTGCCGTAATAGATGTTCAGCAGGATAACGCTCTTATAAATTTTGAAGCCGTAGAAGCGGCGGTTCAATCCGGAGGAAGAGCTCTTATTTTACACGAAACTCTCGGATTTTTACCGGATATCGAAAAGATTTTAACTCTTAATATCCCCGTAATAGAAGATATTTCACAAAGTGCGGGTGCCATTTATAAAGAAAGGCCGGCAGGAAGTTTGGGCGTTTTTTCCATTTTAGGTTTGGAAGAAAAAGATATATTAACGGGCGGAGGCGGAGCGGTTTTACTTGCTCCTGAAAGACGCAATTCAATCATTTTAAAGCGGCTTTATGATGAAGCTCCAGTAACCGACCTTTTACCGGATATAAACGCATCCCTTGCCTTCGTACAACTTAGACAAATGGGAAAAAATATGGATTTACGCAAAGAAATGAATGAAGCTTATGTAAGGTCGATAATGCAGGGAAAGCACAAAACGATTCCGCTGACCGAAGGCTCTACAAATCCCGTTTATTCATTTCCCGTTATTTTAAATTCCGGTGCGGCCGATGTTCAAAAGTATGCGGCAAAAAAGAATATTGAAATCGAAGCGGCATTTAAAAATTCCGTAGTCGATTATTTAAAAAAATCGGAAGAAAATAAGGAAAATCAAGAAGCGTTTATAAATGCAGCTTCTCTTTTATTGCGCTGTGTTCTTTTTCCGCTTTACCCCAGACTGGGAGCAAAAAAATCCGCGGAAATCGCAAAGGTTTTGGCTACCCTGCCCTAATTTTTTTTAAGGAAAATGTTTTGAAAAGCGCCTTAATCGTTGTAAGTACCGATAAACCTGAAACCGAAAAATTAAGCGGAGCAATCGGTGCTTTTCTTAAAGAAAACGGAATAGATTTTACCGTTTATGAATATTCGGGGTATTCACACTTACCCGGGTTAAAAAGCGGTTTTGATTTTGCCGTCAGTTTAGGCGGCGACGGAACCGTTTTGTTTACCGCCCGTTACTGCGCTCCTCGAAATATTCCCGTATTTCCCATAAATTTCGGACGTTTCGGTTTTATTGCAAATATAGAACCTAACGAATGGAAAGTCGAACTTATTAACTTTTTAAACGGAAAATCGGAATTGCATGAAAGGAGCTTACTTTCAGTTGCAGTAAAGAGAAAAGAAAAAATAACGGATTCTTTTGAGGCCTTAAATGATGCCGTCATTTCAGGAGCGGGAATCGCCAAGCTGATAAATTTGGATATAGGTTTTAACGGTATTTCCTTCGGAACATTCAGGGCGGACGGAGTAATAGTTTCAACGCCTACAGGTTCCACCGCATATTCGGCAGCTTCAGGAGGTCCTATCTTGGACCCGAGCACTTCTTCCTTTGTACTCACGCCTATTTCTCCGTTTTCACTTTCAAACCGCCCGCTGGTGCTTCCTTCAAACGGCAAAATGATAATACGGGTTTTACCTGCACGTACGAAAGAAGTAATTCTTTCCGTAGACGGACAGGAAATTTTTTCACTTAAAGAAGGCGATAAGATAATAATAAGCGAATCGCCTAACAAGGTTAAAATGGCTGGCTGCTCGCCGGATAATTTTTACAGAGCCCTACGCTCAAAACTCGGCTGGTCGGGCTCCTCAAGATAGTTAAAAGATACGCCTCTTTCTTTTTAAAACTCGATTGAAAATTTTTAAAAAGGTTATTGTATCCGTTCTACAGCCTCCAAAGTATATAAACTGTAAAATATTTTTTTAAGCCTAATTAATTCATCAAATGTTCCGCATTCGCAAACTCTTCCGTCCTGTAATACAAGAATTTTATTATATTGAGCTAATAAGTTTTTATTTAATCTATGTGAAACGGCGATAACCGTTTTATCCTGTAAAGATAAAATTTGCTTTTCAATCTCCTGTGCGGTTTCGGCATCAAGGCTCGAAGTTATTTCGTCCAATATTAAAACCGGTAAATTTAATAATAAACAACGGGCAATAGCAAGTCTTTGTTTTTCGCCTCCTGAAAGTTTACTTCCGTTTTCACCTACCTTAAATTTTTTACCGTCGGGATTTTTTTCAATCAGATGCGAAAGCCCCGAATGTTTTATCGCTTTATCAATTTCGGTATCCTGAAAATTTAAACCCAGCCTGATATTATTTTCAATAGTATCGTCAAACAAAAAAACATTTTGATGAATCATTCCGAATTTTGAATATAAACTTTCGGCTTTTATATCGCATAAATTTTTACCGTCAATAGTTATAGAGCCGGAATAGTTTTTAAAGTATTTTAAAAGAAGTTTTAATACGGTAGATTTCCCCGAACCCGTTTTTCCCACCAGCAAAACTTTTTCTCCCGTGTTAATTTCCAAATTAAGATTTTTTAATACTTGATGTTCAATTGAATTACCGCTTAAATCATTTTCATTTGTTTTAAATGAAAAATTAACATCGGTAAATTTTATTGAATCGGTAAAATCGAATTTTTCGACACAATCCGTATCGGAAGGCTTATTGTTTTTTAAAACATCAAGAATTTTGGCGCTTACGGCTCTTACAGTATTTAATTCCGCAAAACCCTTTGCTATACCTTGTATAGGGCTCAGAATATGATTTACCAATTGAACGGCGGTAATAATCCCGCCTATATAAAATTTTCCGTTAAGTGAAAGATATGCGCCTAAGAGTAAGGGAACAAAAAATAAAAGCCCGCCCAGCGTTGATGAAATATTTTGTACTGCTGAAGTGGAATTATCTTTAGCTCTCTTTTTTTTGTAATTATTTTATTTTGTAATAAAAAATTTGCAGAAACCTTTTTAACGATATTAAAACCTTTAATAACCTCAAAGCCTGAAAGATAATCTTTTACATACACCGTAAATTTTTCCAATGCGCTTGAATAATCCTTTCCGGCCTTTCGTAAAAGCCCCGATAAAATTCCAGGTACAACCATCGGCACTAAGGCGGTAAGCAGAACCGTTATTGCAATAATCCAATTCAAATAAAAAATTGAAGCTATACCGAATAAAAACAAGCATATATTCGATAAAATTAAAAAAACGGAACCGAAATAATTTGTTTCTACTAACGACATATCCGTTAAAAACATAGAAATATATTCATTGGAATTCCTTTCTATAAAAAAACTTATCCGACTGTTCATTATTGAATTAAAAAAATCCGAGCGAACATGTCTTATGGAATTTGTAAGATAGTTATTGTAAAGAACGGAAGTAATAAAATTTAAAGCTCCGGTTAAAGTCATTATAATTGCAGCTTTAATACCTTCCGCATATAAAGCGGAAAGTTTACCGTCAACGGCAACCTGTATTATGTTACCCAACAAAAAAGCAAAATAAACCGTACCGAATGAAGCTGCAACAGCAAATAAAACGGCAAAACAAAAAGAAAACTTTGATTTTAAAATATACTTAAACATAAACCTGTTCCTAAAGTTTTTTGTAATACTCGTAAAGTGCCTGAGTCCCCTTTTCCGCATAACCTTCTTCATTCATTTTATTGAAAAAATTTTGAGCAAGTTCCAATACGGGGATTTTTATATTAAGCTCTTTTGCAACGCTTAAGGCTATGTTTAAATCTTTTAAAAAATGTTTTATGTAAAAACCGGGCGCATAATCTTTATTAAGCATTTTAGGACCGTTATTTAAAATTTGCCAACTGCTTGCAGCTCCGCCTCCTATTGCATCAAGCATTTTTTTCGGATTGAGGCCCGACTCTTCCGCATAGCGTACGGCTTCCACCGCACCGAATAAATTCGCGGCCACTGCAATTTGATTTGCCATTTTCGTATGCTGACCCGAACCCGCGCCGCCCTGCAATGCCCATGATTTCCCCATACAGGCAAAAAAAGGCTCAAGTTTTTTAAAAGCGGCTTCATTGCCGCCCGCCATAATCGAAAGAGTTCCGTTTTTGGCTCCTATATCTCCGCCGGATACGGGAGCATCAACGGATTCCATTCCGTTTTTTTCGGCTTCTTCATAAATCTTTTTTGCCAAAACTGGACTTGAAGTTGTCATATCAATAAAAACGGTGCCAGCCTTTGCCGTTTTAAATAAACCTTTTTCACCGAAATATATTTCCTCCACATCTTCAGGATAACCTACAATAGTAAAAATAATATTGCAATTGGGAGCAAGGTCGGAAGGGCTTTCATACCATACCGCACCTTTTGAAATAATATCTTCTGCGGATTTTTTTGTACGAGTGTACACATGCAGATTCGCTCCGGCTTGACGAAGCCTTTCGGCCATACTTTTTCCCATAACACCTAAACCGATAAAACCGACATCAGAATTCTCTACTTTCATATTTTCACCTCTTTAAAACATTGTAACAAAATAACAAAAAATATTCCACTCCGTTATCTTAAAGAACCCGTATTATAATATTTAAAAATATAACTTATAAGGCAGACTTGAAAAAAAACTATAATAAATGTATTATATTGAAAAGGTTTTTAACTTTAAGTGTTTATTCATAGATTAAAAACTGCAAAAATTACAAGTTACCGAACGGAGAGAGAATATGAAAATAAAACCCGTAACAATTACAGGCAGCGGTTTGACAATTGAAGATGTTGTTGCCGTAGCAAGAAACGGAGCTGAAGTAAAAATTTCGGCGGAGGCGAAAAAACGTATTAAGGATTCAAAAAAGATTGTAGATGAAATCGTAAAAAGCGGAAAACCTACTTACGGTATTTCCACCGGATTCGGAGAGCTTTCTACAGTTACAATTACAAAAGACCAAAACGGAGCCTTGCAGCGTAATTTAATTTTAAGCCATGCCTGCGGTGTCGGGAATCCCTTTCCTGAAGATATTGTCCGCGCAATTATGCTTTTGCGCCTTAATACCCATGCAAGCGGTTTTTCGGGCGTAACGCCAGCCGTGCCTGAAATTCTTGCGGGTATGCTTAATAAGGGTATAACACCTTATGTTCCGGAAAAAGGCTCCTTAGGTGCAAGCGGAGATTTGGCAAACCTTGCGCATATTGCCCTTGTTATGATTGGAGAAGGAAGAGCTTATTATAAAGGCAAACTTATAAGCGGAAAAGAAGCCTTGGAAAAGGCCGGATTAAAACCGGCAGTTCTTTCCGGAAAAGACGGACTGGCTATTATAAACGGAACCCCCGTAATGTCAGGTATAGGAGCCTTGGCATTACACGATGCGGAACAGCTTTTAAAAACCGCCAATATGGGAGCAGCCTTAGTATTTGAGGCTTTTAGAGGCATTACCGCCGCCTTGGATACCCGCATTCATAAATCCCGCCCTCATCAGGGACAAATCGATACGGCACAATTTATTTTAAAAATGCTGAAAGGCAGTTCTTCTGTAAACACACGTGAAAACGATGTTCAAGACCCCTACACTCTACGCTGCGTTCCTCAAGTACACGGAGCAAGTGCAGATGCAATCCGATATGTACGCAAGGTTTTGGAAATTGAAATTAACTCGGTAACCGATAATCCGCTGGTTTTTCCGGATAACTGCGACGTAATTTCAGGAGGAAATTTCCACGGACAGCCTATTGCAATCAATATGGATTTTCTCGGTATTGCGGTAAGCGAACTTGCAAATATAAGCGAAAGACGGATTGAAAGAATGGTAAATCCGCAACTGAACGGAGGGCTTCCGGCATTTTTAATTGAAAACGGAGGAGTAAATTCCGGTTTTATGATTCCGCAATATACGGCAGCCTGTCTCGTTTCCGAAAATAAGGTACTCGCCCACCCTGCAAGCGTTGATTCAATTACCTCATCGGGTAACAAAGAAGACCATGTAAGTATGGGAACTACGGCAGCCCGAAAACTGACCGAAATAATAAAAAATGTCCGCCATGTGCTTGCCATTGAATGGCTCGTAGCGGCTCAAGCCTGCGATTTACGCGGAATAAAAAAATACGGTAAGGGAACCGAAGCTATGATGAAGCTGATACGCAAACACATAACAAAGGTTACGGAAGACCGCATTCTTTATGACGATATGATGAAGGCCTTGGAAATTATTTCAAACGATGAAAATATTGATACAATTGCAGCATCGGTAAAATAAAAATAACTTAAACAGATAAGTTATAACGGGGCATAATATGCATAACAAAAAAAGTATCATTCAAACAAAGTTATTTTCTTTTGAAGATAAGGCATATAAGGACTTTAATAAAAAACTTATTCCGAATATAAATGAAAATACTATGATAGGTATAAGAACTCCGGTGCTTCGTAAATTCGCCAAGGAATTTTTTAAAGCCGAACCGGAGCTTACTGCCGTTTTTATGAGAGAGCTTCCTCATGTCTATTTTGAAGAAAATAACCTTCATGCCTTTTTTATCGAAAATATAAAAGAATATAAAAGTGCAATGGAAGAAACTGAAAAGTTTTTACCGTATATTGACAACTGGGCGACTTGCGACAGCTTTTCTCCGAAAATATTTAAAACCGAACACGCAAAAGTATATAAAAAAATTCTCGTTTGGATAAAATCAAAGCATTGTTATACGGTACGCTATGCAATCGGACTATTACTGTCAAATTACCTTGATGAACTTTTTAACGGCGAAATGCTTGAACTTGTTTCAAAGGTAAGGTCGGAAGAATATTATGTAAATATGATGATTGCATGGTATTTCAGTTTTGCTCTGATAAAACAATATGATAAAGCCCTTCCGTACATTCAAAACAGGCGCCTTGCCCCGTTTACACACAACAAGGCGATTCAAAAAGCAATTGAAAGTTACCGCATTCCGAAAGAAATAAAAGATAAATTACGCACAATGAAAATAAAACAACCTTAATTAAAAATTTATTTAAGCTACCCTTCCGTTTCCCTTATCTTGTAAAATTCTCTTAATTATATACATAAAAATATTTTATAAAAAGTTTAAAAAATATGTAATCGGACCTTGACATTTTTAAAAAACTTCGCTATTATTTCTATGAATAAAAAAGCAAAAATATTCATTGAAAATAATGCAAAAATAAAATATAAGGAGATTTATATGATTCAACTTGAACACATTTCAAAATCGTATAAAAAAATACCCGCATTATCCGATTTGAGCTATACCTTTGAACAAAACAATGCATACGGAATATTGGGTATTAACGGAGCCGGTAAAAGTACTCTTATAGGCTGCCTGACCGGAAACCTTTCGCATTCCGGGACTATACGTTACGAAGGTATAAACTTAAACCAAATAGGATATGTACCGCAGGAACTTGCAATATATCCGGAACTTTCAGTACTGGATAATCTCTTATTCTTTGCTTCCGTATTTAAGGTTCCTAAAGAGCAGGCAAAAAGCCGGGCGACAGGTCTTATTGAAAGAACCGGACTACAGGACAAAACTTATGAAAAAGTAAAAAATCTTTCAGGCGGAATGAAACGGAAATTAAATCTTATTACCGGTCTTATTCATAATCCTAAATTATTGATTTGCGATGAAGTATGTGTAGGAATTGACCCTATTTCCCGTCAAGAAATATTGGAATACTTAAAAGAATTGCAGCTTAACGGAATGAGTATCATATATACTTCGCATTACCTTGACGAAATTGAATTTTTATGCGGAAAAATACTTTTTTTACATCAAGGCAAACTTATTTTAGAAGGTATAACATCCGAACTTGTTAAAACAATAAGCGGTAAAGATAAACCGGATTTATCCGATTTATTTATTCAAGTTATCCGCAAGGACGGTGCTCTGTAATGTGGAAAAAAGAATTAACTCTTATGCTTAAAAATCCCGTATACGCCGTTATGCCGATACTTCCTTTTTTGCTTACCTTTTTTATGAGTGAAGGAACAAAAAATTATATTCTCCGCAATTTTACCGAGCGGGAAGCCGTATATACCGCAGCGGAGGTTATTATATATCGGGGGCCGCTGTTGACGGCGCAAATGCAGTTTGCAATCAGCGAACTTTCTTTTATACTGATGATGTGCGCCATACCGGCAGGTTTAAATATTTTTGAAGAACGGCATAAAAATATTTGGAACCGAGTTGTATGTAAAAGGCGCTTTTTAACCGTCAAATTTTTACTGCATTTTGTTTTTGCAGTTATAATCACGGCCGTATCGCTTGCACTTTTTTATCTTATATACAACATAAAAATTCCGTTTACGGCTGCAACGGTTTTTCTAAGTATACCCGTTTTATCTATTTTATTCGGACTTGCAATGGGGCTTACCGTACAAAACCGTACAGTGCTTTCGAACAGTATTATGATGATTGTAATGCTGTTAGGATACTTGGGAGGGGCATTAAGCTTAACATCGGTATTATCTTCAACAAAATATATGAATGTGCTGATGTATCTTTCACCGCTGACACTTGCCGACACGCTTATTTTCAGGCAGCTTTTAGGATACACAAATTTTAACGGAATTATGCCGTATATTACGGTACACATTTCCGGAACTGTTTTATGTCTTACTCACATAATAAGGAAGGTACGCAATGATTCAATCCTTTAAATATACATTTAAAATATTAAAAAACACTAACGGTTTTTTTGCTTCTATGGTAGTTATGCCGGTAGTTATGATTATACTGGTAAGTATGACACTTGCATATTCAAACACTCCACGTGTAGGTTACATCGGAGACGGCGGCATATTAAGCGGCATAACAGGAATTTCATTTCAACGAATCCATGAAAAAGATACCGTATATTTTTTAGGCTCTACACAAGGAACTTTGGTAATAAAGATAAACGATAAAGGCGGTATTGAAAAATATTACAGCAGCATAAAAAACAATCCTCTCATTTCGATTATTGAAAGCGGTATCGGGAAAAGAGCCGATTCGGTATTCAGAGAAAAGCCCCACATCAGTTATTCAATCGGTATTATTCTATTTAAACTTTTAACGGCGGCAAGCCTGTTGGCAGCATTTTTAGTTAAGGAAAAATCAAACGGCATTTTTGTTCGACTTAAACAAGCCTATGTTTCACCATATGCTTTTATTACAGGAAAAGCGCTTGCAGTATTCAGCGTATATGAAATAGCAAACGGCATTATTTTAGTATTTTACAGAATAGCAGGCTTTGACTTCGGAAAGACAACAGCCTTAAAACTTTTTCTTTTATTCACCGCAGCACTAATTATATCAATAGGCATATATATTTATATCGCCTCATATATCAAAAATGAGGGAAACCTTTGGATATTTTCAACGGGAATACTTTTTCCGCTTGCACTGTGTTCAGGCACCCTCTTTCCAATTCAATATATGCCGCAGTGGATGAAATACATTGCAGCCTGTTCCCCTCAATATTATTTACTGCTTTCCGCAGTTGAAGATAATATTCAAATAATACCGCTTTCAGTTATGCTGGGAGTTTCTATAATATTGGCCGTTACAGGAATAAGGCGATTTATGAAAAAAGAGTAAACACTTGTAAGCGATGGAAAATAACTATTCTTAATTTTATTTTATAATCAAGAGTCTCGCCTTAAGAGAAGCGAGATACGGCACTCAATATTTCATACTGTATATTCTTAAGTTGTATTGTAAAATTTTTTAGGCAAATTAGAGTGATTAAATATGAGCTCATACGGTATAGGATAGTTAAAAAAGGTGTCGAATTGAAAAACTGAGACGTGTAATATGTTCATTTTTTCTTATAATTTATGTATCAATAAGTGTTGTAACTCATATTCTTCCCTATTGACAGCACTATGTATAGTGTGATATTTTGTTGAAATAATAAACTATCACCGGGAAAGGAATAAATATGCGATGCCCGCACTGCGGAAGTTTTGATGATAAAGTAATGGAATCTCGAATGCTTGCTCAAGGGGACTGTATACGCCGCAGACGAGAATGTAATGCTTGCGGATATAGGTTTACAAGCTATGAACGTATTGAAGAAAAACAGCTTATGGTCGTTAAAAAAGACGGCAGGAGGGAGCCTTTCGACCGTAAAAAACTTGAAAAAGGAATAAGCAGAGCCTTGGAAAAACGCCCCGTTTCAGTGAGCGCCATAGAAAATATCATAACCGAAATTGAAGATAAGGCGGTTATGAAAGCAGGAAGCGGCAAGGAAATAGAGAGTACGGCTATAGGTGAAATGGTTTTATCACATCTTCATACCGTAGATAAGGTGGCATATATCAGATTTGCCTCCGTTTATAAACAGTTCGGCAACTTGGAAGAATTTATAAACGAAGTCCGCAGGTTTAAAAATAAAACCGATGAATCCGATGTAAATAAGCAATAGTCCCCGTACAAAACTGCCTTGAGTTTTTACAAGAACTAAATAAGCATTATATTAGTCTTTCAGCTACTCTTATTAAAACCGCTCCGTTGAATTGCGCCGTAGCCCGAATCAGACGGAAGCGGTTGTTAGACAAATTTCATTTTTGATATTTCCTTTAATTTTGTGTATGGCCATTCCGTTTTACTTTTCAACAATCCGTACTTCAGTTTTCGTACATTGTTCAACATATTTTTATCTCGATTTGCCCAGTCTATTGCAATAAGAGCTTCGGAAATTGAATCATTTACATTTCCAAGTTCATTTAATAATAATGCCATATATCCATGATACTTATATTCAATTATCGGAAACGGTGTTTCCTCATGCATTTCTTTCATAATCTTAAGACATTTTTGATATTCGCTTTTTTCTTCAAGCCTTAATACTAATTCCGATAGCCAATAAATATTTTCAGTTATTGTTCCCGTTTTTTTCCTTCTCCATTCGATTGATTCAAAAGCCTTTTTTATTGCTAAAGAATTCTCTTTAAGAGCATAATATGCTTTACTTTCATATAAGCAAAATTCCTGTTCCCAAAATTCATCGATTTTTATTTCACGAGAATGCTGAATAAGTTTTAGAGCTATATTCGGATATTTATTCAAAAGATAAAATGCCTGTATTTTTAAATATTGAGTTTTTTGAGAACGCGCTTTATTTAGCTTATCCGTAAATCTTTTTTTGAATCTCATCATTCCACACTTCGTTTCTATACCAGTTTTCATCAGCCATTTGTTTCCTCCTGTATTGACGGATTTCGGTATCATAATTTAAACCGTTTCTCAATTTTAGCAAAAAAGTTAAAATTTATTAAGACATCTATATTATCCCGTTAAAAATAAATTCCGTTTACATCGAGCGGCCTGACACCGATACATACGGGTTTTTATATCCGTGTTTATAAAATCAGGCAAGTATTATAAATCCGACTCAAGATTCACCGCCTGTCTTATATTTATTAAAATTAAATCCAATATTAAAAAATATTAAAATAGTAGATTCCTACTAATACAGAAGCAATTCCATATGGGAGCATAACAATCGACAGCTTCACACCCTGCTGTAATAAAAAACCTGCAAGCAATGTACCTACAGGCATAGCAGATGTTATAATAGCATCGATTGCCGTATTTGCTCTTCCTAAAAAATTAGAAGGAATAATCTTTTGAAAAAATACGGTAAATAAGATATTGCCGGCACCGAAAAAAACAAATGAAACAAAGTACATTAAAAATAATATAACAGTGTTGCTCCGTGCAAAAATCATGATAAGCCAAGTTATGCCTTGCAAAAATACTCCCAGCGATAGAGTTTTTTTTCGGATTAATATATTTTTCAAAAAAATTGAGAAAAAACGCTCCGGCTAACCCTGCTATGCCTTTTACCACAATTAACGAGCCGAAAATTATAGCGGTATTTTCTATTTGTCTTGATAAAAACGGTACGGCAACTGATGTCATAACAAAGCAAAAATTGATAAAAACTAATGGAATTACAATTTTCTTTATGTCGCCTTGAAACAAAATTTTAACACCGCCTATTAAATCGTTTCCGTATTCTTTAAAGTTGTATTTACCAACGTTTTTTTCGGTTTTACCGATTGGTATTATTAAATTTTTTTATAAAAATTATCGGTATAATAAACAGTATAATATTCAGTTTATATAATACCGAGGCGGAAAAAGATGCTATTAAAAAACCCGATATACCGTTAAAAATTGAGTCGGTAATAGTATAGGATATTTCAAGCAGTGAATTTGCTTTTACCAAATTCTCTTCTGAAACAATATTCGGAATTACGGTATCTTCAACTTCATAATTAATATTGCCTAATAAGGTCGAGATAAAAATAATTGAAAATAACGGTATAACCGACAACTTATTACATGCCAGTAAACCGGTTAATATAATCACTAATATTATTTGTACAGTCGAATTAATAAGCAATATTTTTTTGCGGTTATAGCGGTCAATAAACGGACCGAAAAATATAAGTATGTTTTCCGGAACAGTAAAGCACATCATTGCCAAAGATGTTAAAAGAGCCGATTTCTCTGAGATATACCAAACGGCTGACATGTAAAACAAGCTGTCCGCAATGTTCCTCGTTAGTCTCGCCAGTAATAAATTACTAAAATTCTTGTCTTTCATAAATTATATTAACTTTCATACTTTACTTCTCAGGCATTATAAACCATAAATTACAACTTGTAAAGCTGTGCATTTTTTTATTTTTTATAGACAGCGGTTTTCTATCCGGCTATATACCCTCCCCTTCCTAAATTTACAAAGCAATCCGTACAGGCAATGCTCCGCAAAGACTCTATTATGCCGAACAACTCTCATATCCGTTTGTCCCGAGGTATACCGATACACCGGGGTCAAAACATTTTATAAAATCTTTTCGGGAAATATTATACTGGACATTCCGTAACACTTGTGCTATAATTATGCCGTTACAGAAGATTTTGCCCAAAATAGCAAGTTTCGGCTGCATTTGATGGGGAAGGTTTTACCATTTATGCTCTTTAATACGGTGAAGATTGTTTTATACATAGAAAAATATAGTATGGATATCACAATCAAAAACTGTAACGGTAAGACTTTTCCGGCGGCATTTTAAGGTAAATATTAAAGAAAAAATACCGAAGACAGTACCGTCAGTTCCAAGCTGCTGCTTAAGATAAATAGAAAGAACTTTACCTTTTTGTCTACACTCAAACCCCGTATAAGGCTTTTTAAAAACCTGTAGGAAAACAGGATTTATCGCTCAACCCTGAAAATTTGACATACTGCTTTTAAAAATAACATCATACATATAAAAGAGGAGACCGGTATTCTTATTATGATACCTTTACAGTTTAAGAACTGCTTGGACACGCCTGTATAAAAACCGCTACGGTCTATATCGGTATTTTAAACCGCTTGGGACTCGGCATGCAAACTCCGATTGATATGATGCAGATTTTCATTTTCCGATTTTTATACATACGATGGGCGTGCCGGTTTTTCGCCTCACGGCTCAAAACCGTCGGGCTTTGCGTGGCTTCGGCTACCGCCTCCGGTACGAATGCACCGAAATTGCAGTGCATTCGTGTACTGCAAAAGCATTTTTAAAAAAACGCTTTTGCACCCCTCCAATCCCTCACGCAGTGTACTCTGTGCATTGGCGAATGGACGCGATTTAACGAAGATAGGTCTAATCTGTCAAGTGTATGTTTATACACTCAATTATTTTATGGTAGAAAGATTTATCTTTTAAATTTATTTGGATATTAGGTTGCAAACTAGTGATTTTTATGGTATAATGAAGAAAGGTCGAAAAGATGTTAGATTGACGGTGGTATGCACCGTGAGGAAAAATAATGAAAAAGAAAACATGGCATCTTACTTGCTATCTAATCAAAGACAGAGTCTCATCTTTCAAAGATTGCCTCCGCAATGATTTCGGTTACAGCTATTATAAATTAAATAATGATATTAAATATGAAGGCACGATAATCATCGGTGAATCGAAACAAAAACAGCCTAGATGGGTTAAGTTTCTTAAAGAAGCTTCGACATCAACATTTGATAAAATCAAAAACCAATCAACACGGGCAATTTTATTTCTAAAGACAAAAAACAGAATATTTGCATTTACTTTTGGTTATGGAAGGTATTTGCTTAAAGATGAATTAATTGTTAATGATTTTGGATTTAGAATTGCAATTAATGCTATAGATCCGAAACAAATAAGAAGTTTAGACATTGCAAAACTTGAAGAGCTAACTATTCAATCAAGAATCCAAACAAGTATAGGGGCTGAAAAAGAAACATTTGGAATAGATATTCTTAATGATTTATTAAGAGCTGTTACTGGTGTTCCAAAGAATCAAAGGTTCGCCAAGCAAATTGCAGGACGTGATGGAATAATTATTAATGCTGAGCAATCTGTCCATGATCTTGAAAAAAAGGCGCGAATAATGCTCCATTATTATACTTCATCTAGGTATAAAAAAGACTTTGATTGGGTTGATAATCTTAAAGAAGAACGTGATAAACTATTGATCAACGAATTACAAAAAATGCTTATATCTGATTTGAATTCAAAGAATTCCGAAAAAATGATTCTTGCTCCGGATAAGGTAATAGACTGGGATGATATTAATGGGTTCTGCTATAAGAAAAAGTATGATGAGAATGCTTTGGTTACAGAACTTCATATTGAGCATTTTCTTAACAATATAGTACAATTAAATGATTATGATGAATTCAAAAAAGAAAAAATCTATGTGAATTTTGCTTCAAACGACCTAACTATCAAATGGTCTGTATATAGGTGTCTAACATATGAGACTGATTATAAAAATAGCAAGTATATTTTTACTTTAGGACATTGGTATAAAATTGAAGCTAATTTTGTTAAGGAAGTTATTGATTATGTAAAAACAATTCCATTATCTTCTTTTGCTTTCCCGAATTGTGATGTGAAAACAGAAGGAGAATATAATAATAAGTTTCTAAACACTAAAGATTGCTATGTACTTGATAGAATGACAGTTAAATGTGATTCAGCTAGAACAGAAATAGAGCCATGTGACATATTGACAAAAACATTGCAATTTATACATGTAAAGCAAAAGCATAATTCTGCTAATTTAAGTCACTTATTCTCTCAATGTAGAATATCTGCCGAGTCATTACTGAAAGATGAAGGATTTCGAAAAGCTATAATAACAAAAGGCAAAGATAAGCTAAAATACGATTTATCATTTATTCCTGTTGACAACAAATTTCGAGCTAGTGATTGTGAAATTGTAATAGCAATTATAAGCAAAGGTCGAAAACCAATTGAAGAAACACTTTCTTTCTTTTCCTTATTAAATCTAAGGCAATCTGTAATTACATTGAAAGCATTTAATTATAAAGTAAGTGTGGCACTGATAGAAAAAGTATGACCTAACATAGTTTTCAAAGCCGACAAGTTGCTGTTGCAACTTGCGGTTTAAAACAATGTTAGGTTGACGCCTTCGGCGCAGGAGAGAAAATGAAAAACAAAGTATGCTTTGTAATTACTTTTGTAACTACTCTAATTTATTCAGCTTATGCTCAGGATAAAATAGATTATCTTGTATTAAACAAAATAAAAACAGTTCAAGAAATAATTGTTGAAAATATTAAAACAAAAATTACCGTAAAATTAGATGAGAATCAAAAAAAAGAGTTTCTTAATAATTTGAGTGTTGTAAAAAGCAGAGATTGGGGTAAGTGTCTGCTCCCATATGAGGTTACTATCATATATGATGATAAAAGTATTTCTTTTCGTACAAATGGGAAGGCCCTAGGACAATTTGGAACTATGGCGATGTATGATTTTGAATCTGATTTGAAGCTTTTGATAAACTCTTTTTTTATTATGGAAACTGAATTTCCGCTTTACTTAGAAAAAACGGTAAAAGTAAAGAATCAGGATATTCACTTGTATCAGGTAAATTATTCAAGAAAAAACTTAAAATTTATTCATGGACTTTCTTCAAGTAAAATATTGGATGAAACGCATTGCAGATGGAAAATTGGGCAAGAGCTTATTGATATACAAAGCAGCTTTACTGAAAAAGAATTAAAAAAACATATTGAAAAAGAAAACTTAAAAGAAGTTGCCGATTATTATATAAAAGAATTATGTAAACGGGATTTGTTTTTTTCCACATATGAATTACATCCTATTGATGAGGCAAATGAAAAATGGATTATTTATTTTGTATATGTTGAAAAAGAACATAAAGATAAAAAAGAATATTGGGATGAAGTTGTGTTTATGTTACCAGATGGTACAATTGTAATCAGCGAAAATAATTTCGAAGAAATAACATTTTAGATAAAACTGCCTAACACCCGCTTCAACGCTGACAAACGGGTCAAGCCCGTTTGCAGGTTAAGCGAATGTTATGTGGACGCCCCAGAGGGGCGCTTGATGTGATAGAATTTACCATGTTTTATCGTTTATAAAATGAGGAAATAAAGAAAACAGGAGCATACCAATGGATGTATACGAAGCAATCAACAAAAGACGAACTGTAAGAGAATTCTTGGATAAAGAAGTAGATTTTGAGGCGATAAAAAGAATTCTGGACGCGGGAAACAAAGCCCCGACATGGAATCATAACCGTAATTGGAGTTACATCGTCTTAAAAACGGATGAAGAAAAAGAATACGCTTTTGAATACGCCAAAAAGATAGCGGATAAATTCGATGCCCAAGGATATCTTAACCGCCCAAAACCGTATCCGACCACGCTTGCGCAGAAAATGTATGCTCATGCGATGCCGCGGCAATTTACAATGCTAAAGAATGCTCCTTATGTTGTAATCCCTGTGTTCAAGTCAAAAGAATTGAACGGTGAATATGTTTCCAAATTAAATCCGTTTTCAACAATCTGGTGTGTAATAGAAAACATATTTTTGGCAGCGACGGCAGAAGGGCTGTCATGTTCCATGAGGATTCCATTAAACGAAGAACACGATATTGTAAAAGAAAAACTGAAAGTCCCGCCGACATATATGATTCCTGTATTTATAGGAATCGGTTATGCAGATTCAAACGAAGATCAACTGGAGCAAAACGTAGCAGACCTTGGTAAACAGCTACATTTCGGCAGATGGAAATAGTTCGGCAGCAATATGATGAAACCAGTCGTCCAAAAAATCAAAGTAAAATCGGTTCTCACGAAGTCAAATCTTCCTGTTGCTGATTTTTCCATGAATCCCTATGTCGGCTGCACTCATGCCTGTAAGTATTGCTACGCCTGTTTTATGAAACGGTTTACCAATCATGCTGAAAATTGGGGTGAGTTTTTAGACGTAAAATACTGGGAGCCGATAAAAAATCCGAAAAAATATGAGGGCAAGGAATTCTTTTTTGGTTCGGTTACAGACCCTTACAATCCGCAGGAAGAAGAGTTTCGCCGCACCCGCGCACTGCTTGAAGAATTAAAAGGGAACGACATAAAGATCAGCATACAGACAAAAAGCGACCTTGTTTTGCGTGATATTAATTTAATCAAAACGTTTCCGAATGCGCGGGTCGGTTTTTCAATCAATACGTTGGACGAGGCTTTCCGCGCGGATATGGATAATGCCGTAAGTATTGAGCGCAGACTTTCCGCTATGAAAAAACTTCACGATGAAGGAATCCGCACAACCTGCTTTATCTCACCGATTTTTCCCGGAATCACCGACGTAAAAGCAATCGTGGAACGAGTAAAAAATCAATGCAATCTCGTTTGGCTTGAAAATTTGAACTTGAGGGGAACGTTCCGTCCGGTAATTATGGACTATATACGGCAACAGCACGCAGAGCTTGTTCCGCTTTACGAAGAAATTTATTCAAAAGGTAATCGCGATTATTGGGAAAAGCTTGATACGGAACTCCGCGCGTACGCAAAGGAAAGCGGGCTGTCGTATGTCAGAAATGACGACAGCATGAATCTTCCGTTTGATTCTCCGCCTCTTTTGGTGAATTTCTTTTACCACGAAGAAATTAAAAAGTCAGTGATGAAAAACGCATAACACCGTTTTCAAAGCCGACAACGCAGACAAGCTGCGTTGCGGTTTAAAACAATGTTAGATGGACGCCTTAGGCGGACGAAAAAAGAGAATATAATGAAAAAGAAATATGATGTATTAATTATTACTTGTACAACCACTTTAGTATTTCTCGTTTGGAAGTTTATTGACACACTATTTACAGGAACGAAAAATGATATAATTTTGTGGATTATTGGATTTATATCCTCAGTTGGCGTTTATAAATCAATTGTTTTTTTATTTCATTCATCATTAAAAGTATGTGAACCAATAAAAAGGTGTTTCTTAGGAAATGAATATCTAAATGGAATATGGCTTGGATACTATATTGGTGCAAGTGGAAAAAAGAGATATATTGTTGAATATTACGAACAAGATATGGACACCATGCAAATACGTGGACATTCATACAATGAGAAGTTAGAATTACACTCTTCATGGGTAAGTACATCAATAACTATTGATGGGATAAAAGGGAAAATATTTTACACCTATTCTGTTAATAGCTTTGTAGATTCAACTAACAATATTGGTTGTGCAGAATTTGATTTTGAAAGAAAAAAATGTTGTAAATATCCTTTAATAATTCATGGGTTTTCTACAGATATTCAAATAGGAAAAAGAATTAAAAGTTATGAAGAAAAACTAACGGATAAAAAAATAATTAAAACAAAAAAGGAATTAGACTTTGCTCAAATTGCTTTTGAAAAATATAATGCAGTTGAGTAAAAAAAACATCTAACTCTCGCTTCAACCTGACATTGCGGACAAGCCGCAAATGCAGGTTAAGCGAATGTTATGCGGACTGGAAAGGAAAAACTATGAAACAATATAAAATTCGAGTACCATTATATTTAGAGCAGAAAAGCAATTTTAATAAACATGATTTTAGCTCTTCTGAAGATGTTGAATTTGATTATATAAATAAAGAATTCTCAATAATAGGGGATAAAGGAACGTATAACATTGAGATAAATGAAATATTTGCTAATAATAGAGACGAATGTTCTAAAATTGCGGAAGAATTATTAGTGAAAATTATAAAATTATCTTCATTGATAATTCAAAGTCAATTTCCGAATCAACATTATACACACCTAAAATTGAATTATAATATTACTCAGATTTCTTTTTTGGAAGAAAATGAAAGAGAAACATGCATCTTAACTAACAATGATGCTATTCATATAAAAGACAAGATAGAAATTCATGATACATTAACTATGCATGCTACATATAAGATAGATTTTACTCTCTATGATACCCTAGAAAAATATTTTGCCGATAAAGAATTTAAATTTGTTTTAGATGCTTATTATAGATCGCTAAGTGCTACAGATGGCGTTACAAAATATTTTAATGCGTTTTCTGCAATAGAGTTTATTGAAGCATCCTTTTTTAAAAAAATATCTATAAACAAATTAATTCCAGAAAACATCATAAATAAAATGATCAAATCTATAGAAAATGAAATAGAAACAGATGTTTTTAATAGAATAAAGGAAAGAATTAAAAATTGTCTATTGAATAGTACCAAAGAAACAAGAGCTGAGAAATTGTGTGCTATCCTAAATGAAGTATTCGAAATTTATGAAATAAAAAGTGGAGTGGTGAATAATAATATAGATATATCTTTCATAAAAAAAATAATAGATTTACGTAATTCACTGTTTCATGGAAAGAAAATAGATGAAAATTTACAAGATGAAATAAAATGTAAATCCTTAGAATTAATTTTATTATTGCAGAATATTTTAATAAACTGGAAAACTTAAAGCACCGCCTAACACCGTTTTCAAAGCCGACAACGCAGACAAGCTGCGTTGCGGTTTAAAACAATGTTAGATTGACCTGCCTTATGGCAGGCGGGTAACGGAACCAATCAAAATATTCTTTCGATTTAAAAATAAAAATAATTGCAATTAAAAGGAAATTGCAAGAAGGAAGGTTGAAAGATGAAACAAAAGAAAGCAATCAGATTACTAATCGGAATAACGATAGTAAGTGCTGCTCTTTTATTTTTTGGTTGTACGACATTAGACTTGAATAGTGTATTTTTAGGAAAAGAAGATACATCTATTAGTTGGGAAATGGTAGAACTGGAAAAAGCACCTTCTATGAATAAACTCGAAAAATTGAGTAACACATCGAAGGAAGCAAGTGCAATATACAGATATGCAGATAGAGCCCATGCAGAAGATAATAAGTGGTATAAGTTTATAGCAGCAGAAAAACCTGGTGCAGAATACTATGCATATAAAGCTGCAAATGGTAATATGTCCAAGTGGGAAGTTTATAAGAAAAAATAATAAATAATAAAGGCTTTTAAAAGAAGTTCCTGATTTTAAAAGCCAATTTGAAAATTGAAAAGTTAATTATAATAGAGATAAAAGTATGGATAAATATTTACCGTTATTTTATTATTTAAGATCTATAAAAATAATAATATTTCATTATTATTTTCAGAAATAGAAAAGATTATAAATGCAGAATTACCAATATCTGCTTATAAATATATAGAATGGTGGTCGAATGGAGAAAATAGTGGAAATTCCCAAGCTTTTTCATGGAGAGATTGTGGATGGCAAGTTGATTTTAATAATAAAAAAATATATTTTGAAAAAAAATGATAGATTTTTGTGGAAATTTGAAAAAGTATATTTTTCTAAATAAAGAAATATAGAATCTAACACCCGCTTCAACCTGACATTGCGGGCGGCCGCAAATGCAGGTTAAGCGGATGTTATGTGGGCCCGTACTGGGGCGCGAGGAGTTTAAAATGAATAAAATCGGTAAGTCATTAAAAAACTTAAATTGGAAATTATTTATTTCCCTTTTAATTATGGGATTGTGTCCTACAATTTATACAACATTAAGAGTGTTCTTTTTAGGGGCATTACCTGGAGATTGGGCATTTTCAATCGCCGGGCAGCTTTCGTGGGTAAATCTTATTTACGAAATATTAAATGAAGCAATAGTTCTTCCATTATATTTCTTTATGGGAAAATTTGTTGCAGAGAAATCTGAATATACAAACAGGATAAAAACTGGATTGATTATTTCATTTTGTGTTTATGCTGTTTGTTCTGTTTTAATTTGTTGTTTTACAAATCCTCTTTTGGCGATAATGGCTACAAGTAAAGATATTATTACAGAATCTGCTGTGTATATAAGAATAGAAAGTATTGCAAATATATTCTCTCTTCTGGCAACTTTTCTGCTCGTATGTTTGGTAACATTAGGAAAATCAAAATATGTATATATTCTCACAGGTACAAAACTTGTATTAAGTGTTATTCTTGATACATTCTTTGTTTCTACATTAAATATATCTGCAAATTTCGGTGTAAACGGAATCGGTTATAGTAATATTGTGGTAAATCTTATTCTGTTTATAGTTTCAGTTATTTTGCTCAGTAAAGAAGGTTACTTTATTTTCAGTAAGGAAAAACTTTCTTTTGAATGGGCTAAGGATTTTGTAAAAATTGGCGGTATCTCAGGAATAGAATCTTTTGTCAGAAATATTGCTTATATGCTTATGATAAGCCGTATGGTTAATATGGTAAATGAACAGGGTACTTACTGGGTTGCAAATAGTTTTATCTGGGGATGGTTGCTATTGCCGATTAATCAACTTGGAGAATTGATAAAGCAGGAAGTTAGTACAGATGAAAAGGCGATAAAAAATAATACGCTCGGATATTTTGCAGTTACAGCGATAGTTTGTCTTGTTTGGTTTATAACAATCCCCGGATGGAAAGGATTTATGGCAAATGTGCTGCAATTTTCTGATGTTGATAAATTGTATAGCCTTGTTATGGTGCTTCTTGGCTTTTATGTATTGTATGCATTGCAAAATGTATTTGATTGCGAGTTTTACGGACTTGGAAAAACAAATTATATGCTTTTTGAATCGATAGTTACCAATTCAATTTATTATGGTATAGCATTTGCTTTGTATCTTGCAGGTAAATGGACTCCGACATTGATAAGTATTGCATTGTTATTCGGTGTTGGAAATGCTTTTGACAGTATTGTTTCAGGTGGTGCTTTTACATATCTTTTGAAGAAAAAAAAGATAAACATTCTGGATGTTGAATAATGAAATTAGTATCAATATATGAACACATGGAAAAAGGTGCTTCAAAAGTACCTGTCGGTCAAAATTGTAAAATCATTTTTCGTCACTCAATCAGAGGAAAAATAGAGTCTGGAGTTGGACGAGAAGTAGCTCTTACTGACGAAGGAATTGAACTCTGTAAAAGTTTTGGAAGAAATTTACAATATGACATCGGATATGTTGCCTCAAGTACTTGTTTACGAAATATTCAAACTTGTGAAAATATCCTTTTAGGGAAAGCCCAAAATAGGAATATTGTAAAAGCTCCTAATGAAATGGAATATCCACAAACAAAAGATATATTTCTAAGCGATAAAGTTTTCAAAGAGCTAAAATTTAATAATCAAGAAATCATTTTTAAATTAAAAAAGGAAGGTTTGGAAGGTTTTAATTCAATACAGGAATCCGCAAAAATAATGCTTGATTATATGTTTTCCAATGGCAATTTAGAGAATACTGTTGATTTGTATTGTACGCATGATTTTCAAATGGCTATTCTTTATGCATATTTATTTGACTTTGCTTCGACAAGGAGAAGTATTGAAAATAATAAATGGCCAATGATGCTAGAAGGTATGATTCTTTGGGGAGAAAAAAATCATTTCTGGTGTAGTTGGAGAAATGAAATTAGGGAGTTTGTAAACACATAACACCGTTTTCAAAGCCGACAAACGGGGCAAGCCCGTTTGCGGTTCAAAAAAATGTTATGTTTACAATATAACATTTTCAATTATGTGAATTGTGACAATGTTTATAATTTTTATTAAGAGATCTAATAATGACTAATGGAAAAATAGCAGAAAAAGAAAAAAAAATGATTCAAAATTCAATTAATCACATTTTTTATAAAAGTAAATCTTTTTACATAAATAATGAAACTTTTGATGACTTTGTTTTTAATCTATCAGATAAAGAATTAGAATATGAAGGACAATTTTTACAAAGAATTAAGTGTTATATACTAAAAGAATATAGAAAGAATGATATTTGGATTTCACAATCTGCATTAGATCATATAATTTTTTATGAAATAAAAAGATCAACTCCACAAAATTTAATAAACAATATTATAAATTCAGTTTCAAAAAACAATCTTAATAAACGATCAGTTGTTTTATTTCCAATACATAGTTTTGGTATAGAAAACATGAATTATATTTATTTTACAGATAAAAGACCTTTGTTTTATACCAATGATAATTTTGCAATAATCCCTCAAACTAATAGTCTTTCAAAAACAAAAGAAATTATTAGGCAATTTTTAGATAATAATAAAATGAAATCTATTAAGTTTGATGAATCTATGATTGATCATTATTTTAAATATATAAACATGAAGTGGTTAGAACGAAATCCTTTATTAATCATCATCGAAAATTTTTCACAATATGATAGATTTGATAATTTATGGCAAATTATCGAAAAAATAGAATTTATTACAATAAAATTGTATTTTTATCATATAATAACTAATAAAAAAAATAAAAATTATACTTGGTCTACAAGTAAAGTAAATCATTGGGCGACACTAGATATAAATCATTTTTTAACATTGACTAGATGTATAAATAATCATAAAAAACTTGAAGTCAATTTGGTTCCAATATATTCCAAAGATGAATTAGTTTTTGATATTTCTTTTTTGAATATTGATATTACACTAGATTTTCATCATAAGAAAAAAAATATTTTAGATCAATCTTTTGAGTTCATTGATTTAATTCAAAAAGGGTATTTAGAGTATAAGTTATTTAATAATAATTTAGGTCAGAGATATCAAAGATTAACTGTTTCATTAAGGCATTTAAAAAAATCAATAAAATCAATTTCAATAATAGATAAAATAATAAATTTAAATACTGCTTTTGAAATTATTTATTTAGATAATTATGAATTTAATAAGAAAACTAAAATGCTTGAAATATATTGGAAATGTATTAAACAATTTAAATTATTTAAAAAAGAATATTCCGATAAAATTATGTCAGAATTAATTGATGAACGAAATAGTATAATTCATTCAGGAATAATATTAAATAGTAATATTGATTTATATGATCATTATAAAATATATGTTTATAGTATAGTGGCAATATCTAATAAAATTAAAGAAAATTCGAATATAGGTATAGGAAGTATTATTGATAAATTTTAGTAGAAACCTAATGCTCGCTTCAACCTGACATTGCGGACAAGCCGCAAATGCAGGTTAAGCGGAATGTTAGGTGTATAAGGGTAAAAATAGGATAAAATATTGGAAGAGAATGAATTAATACAAAAAGTAAAAGAATATACATATTATCTTACAGATGAATATTTGGAAGAGGTATGCAAGAACTTGTTACAAATTAAAGATATAAATCTTTTCTTCGAAAAATGTTATGAAAATGATGCTATTCATGAATGGAAAAGTCCTTGTTCATTTATTTATGATTCAGTAACTCATTCACATAAATATCGAGAATTAATATTAGAAAAATATGAAAATGATTGTATTTATAAATTTTGTGAAAAAATGCTATTTGATTATTCATATACTAGACGAAGAGAAGCATTGATTATAATCTGTGATATTTTAAATATTCATAGAATAAAATGTAAAAAACTACTGGAAGAGTATTTTTTTTTGTAATAGAAAATGATCCGCTACTTTTATATGATTATATAATGGAATTTACGTGGTTATATGCTTATGAAATTAGAATTAGGAAAAATCTCTATTCAAAAATCTTAAATCTGAATAATGAATTTGCTAATCTTACATTATTAGAATATTTAGATAGTCTAGTCGTACCTTTTTTTAGTCGAGATGGATTACTAAAATACAAAATTTTATCAAAATTAACAAGAGATAAAAGTAGATGTGTAAATTCATTTGCTGAAAAAATAAAAAAGAATATGCTTATTAAAAATTATAATAAACACGTTGAAACAAAAACATATATTCTAGGAAATGCAAAGTTAGAATTTATTAATATAATGTTTATGAATAAAACTGAAACTTATAATAAAGATGATTTTATAAATTTTTATTTGAATTATGTAAAGGAAAACACCTAACACCCGCTTCAACCTGACATTGCGGAGTAGCCGCAAATGCAGGTTAAGCGGCAGTTAGATGGACACCGCTTTCGCGGTGCAAATATTTTGTTATAAATAAGAGGTATGGTATGGAAATAAGAAATGAATCTAAGATTGAAATTATAAAACTTTTTATGATTGTATTTACAATTATTATATCATTAATTATTTTATCAAAGACATTTTTGGAAAGAAATAAAGAGAGTGAAGTAATCCAGGTAACAGGTTTGAGAACAAAAGATTTTGAATCTGATTTGATTGTATGGTCTGGTTCATTTTCACAGATTGATATTGATTTAAAAAATGCGTATGAGCGATTGCACCTTGATCAAAATAAAATAATAGACTTTCTAAAAAAGCGAAATGTGTCAAAGAATGAATATTTATTTTCAGCAGTAGTAATTGATAAGGAATATGAAACAATATATGACATGGATAAAAACCAAAAACGTCTTTTTAAGGGGTATCGCTTAATGCAAGATATAAAGATTGAATCAAACGAAGTAGAGAAAATAGAAACTATTTCACGAGAAATTACAGAGTTAATCAATATGGGGGTTGAATTCTATTCATCTAAACCACAATATTATTATACGAAACTGACTGAATTAAAAAAAGAATTAATTGAACATGCAACTGAAAATGCAAAAACTAGAGCAGAAACAATAGCGAGTAAATCAGGATTTAAACTAGGACGATTGAAGAATGCAAATATGGGTGTATTTCAAATAATAGCTAGAAATTCAAATGAAGATTATTCTTGGGCAGGAACTTTTAATACTACATCAAAACAAAAGACCGCAACAATAACAATGAAGTTACAATTTGGAATACAATAGGAATGAGCATCCAACACCCGCTTCAACCTGACATTGCGGACAAGCCGCAAACGCAGGTTAAGCGAATGTTAGAACGACGCCTATCGGCGCGAAAGGAGAAAAAATGAAAAAATATATTTTAACAATGGTACTAATCACATTCTTTTCAGTTACTTCATTTGGACAAAAAATTGAAGATTTTGAAAAAGATTTTATCAACACAACCAAAATGGAATTTACTGAAACTGACTTAAATAAAATGTTTCAGACATATTCAAATTTCCTAACACCACACAGTGACATGACGCAGCTCATGGCAAATCTACAAAATGAGCAAATAGTTGAATATCCACTGTCGAAATTTAAAGAAACTGCCGGTTACAAAAATAATATTAAAATTTTATTTAATTCAAAAAATGAAAATCAACGATTATTGTCTTATTTGGTAATTGCAGGAGCTGGCGACATAAAATTTGAAAAAGAGCTTTTAAAAAGAATCAAAACCGAAAACTCTATGGGCAATATTATTTGGGCCGGTATGGCTTTGATGCATTTAAAAACCAATCACACAACAGCTCTATTTGATTTTTTGGTAGAATACGAAAATTTTGGAGATAGTCATATGATTCCTTTATATTTTCAACTAAATAAGAATTCTCTACAAAAAACTGCTTATGATAGAATTAATAGTGAAAATATAAAAGCCAAAGTCCTAGCTGCTCAAATATTTTCGGTTACAGGTAAAAATAAAAAAACTGAAAAATTACTACTAGATGCTGTTAAAAACTGGGATTATAGTATAAAGGGTTACGCTATTTATTCAATAAAAGAACTTAGAATTGGCAACCTCAAAAGCACTTTTATTCCATTATTAAATAATACACAAACTCGAAGAATTGCAATTCAAGCCTTAGCTAATAGTCCGACAAAAGAAGATGTTGATTATCTAAAAGAGTTAATGAAAAATGAAAATCCTATTTCCGAGGATTTATTAGACGGTTTTTATAAATCAAAAAATATAGAAAATATAAAATTTTGGTTGCATTTAGTTTCTACAAAAGAGATTCCTGAAAATTATTTTTTTACTGTATCGGAACAGCCTTTATTATTTTCAGCTGAAGTTTTAAAAGATGTTCAAGAAGCATTAAGAACGACAAAACACATCGAAATTCAAAAATATCTAATTAGCGTATTGGGCGGTAGAAATGACAAAGAGTCAAAGGATATAATTTTTACCTATTTAGATAATAAAGATTCTTCAGTTAGGTATTGGACTGTAGATGCTTTGAAAGGAAGTCAATCTAGTGAAGTTTTAAATAAACTAATAGAAATGTTGGAAAGCCCAGAAAAAAGAGTTGTTTCAATTACCGACATATTGATAGAAAATAAACTAAACACGCTTCAAACTCTTTATGAAAAAATATATCAGACTGAAAAGAGTTTAGATTGGCAAAGAAGCTCGATTGAATATCTATCGAATTTTCCAAAACAAAATCATAAAACGATATTTCTGAAAATTTTAGAAAATACCAGTTCTGACTTTTCATTAAAGAGAAATGCTGCTATGGGACTGGCAAATTTAAAAGATGAAACATCAGTAGACACAATAATTAAAGTTTGCGAAAACGAACGATTAAATAGTGATTATAATGCGCGAATTTATTTAGTTGCTCTATCAAAAATAAAAGGTGAAAAGGCAAAAAAATATATTGAAACATATAAAAATAGCAAGGAGAATGTGATTCGAGAATTAGCGAATGAATTACTTGCAAATTGGAACAGCTAACACGCCCTAGCAGTGTAAATAAACAATAGCGGGCTAAGTGATAAAATTAAAAATGTTCTAACACCCGTATTAGGGCACAAGGAGACAAAAAAATGAAAAAACAATTTATAATACTAATCTCTTTGATTCTTATTTTTGAAGAAATAGTATTTGCACAGAATTCCGAGAATATGCAGGTAAATGAGACAATAACTATGGCGGATTTTTGCTCCCTTAATCTCAATGAGGAAATGAGCGTAAAAATTCAAGATGAACTTTCGCCGGAAACAATTCACAATCTGATGACAGCTTGTAACGGGGATGAAAAAGGTAAGATTGGTCATATTGATTTGGATTTGAGTAATTGTACATTTAAAAATAAAGAGTGTAATATTTTCATTACAAATCTAAAAAATGTCAGGTCTCTGATACTCCCGAAAACTACAAAAATCATCACATGCTGTCTTGCTTCAGATATGGAGACTGTAATTCTTCCCGGCGGGCTTAAACGAATAGAAAAACAAGCATTTTTCAGAACTAAGCTGAAATATATAGAAATTCCTGAATCGGTTCAGTATGTAGGTGCACTTGCATTTGGCGATATAGAAAATTTACTATACATAAAAACATTTAATAATCCGTATAAGACAAAGTGGTCTTCAATTTGGAATGAATGGAATGATGCGAAAATACTTGAAGGTGAGGCATATTTTCTTCCGAACGAAAATAATTCCAAAGAAAAATACGGTACGATTCTGTTTTCAAAATCCGATTATCATAGAGCGTTTGACACAGTTGATATGGAAATTTGTCTCGACAAAGAACCGAAGAAAAGCCAAAAAGCCGTCTTGCATTTTTATGATACTCACAACAAAAACGAACGTGCCGGTAACATAGAAATTGAAGTGAAGAAAGGTAAGAAAACAATTACGATACAGAAATATCCTGCCGCGAATTTCTTCATTTCTAAAACCGACAATTACTACACTGTTATAAATGAGTGCAGTGATTATTGGATAAAGCTCCGCTGCGAACTTGAATTCTCCGACGGTACAACTATTCCTCTGGAAGGTTTTTGTTATATTTATGAGGAACCGATTCCTGACAGCATATCATAAAAACAATCGCCTAACACGGTTTTCAAAGCCGGCAGACAGTCGAGCTGCCTGCGATTTAAAACAATCTTAGGTTGACGCTTCGCACAAGGAAGAATTATCTTGAAAAGTTTATCTTTTACCTTACCTTGTTTCTGAAACAAAATACATTTCTATAGAAAAATGCAATGACAAATAAGAAATTACTATTATTATTAATTACTACTATTTATATCATCTTTAATTTGAGTGCTGAGACAATAACCGAAGAATTTGTTAATAAAGCAAGCGGTAAAACTATTATATATAAAGGTGAGGATTATAGAGGAGAGGGAACGTTTTTCTTAAAAAATGAGGCAAAATTAATCACTATAGTAACTACTGAAATCAGATACGGTCCTATGGTTAATTGGTTTGGAAATGATATTGCTGAAATATTTATTCCGCACGGGAACCCATTTAATAGTTCGTTTCTTTTTAATACAAGAACTTTAAAGCTTAGTGATATGCTTAATAACTTAATTGCCGTATTCCCAGAACAAGATATTGTAGTCTATACGGATTTTGAAAACTTCTATTTTGCTAGGGTAAATTCACAAGAAATTTTACAAAAAATACATATAAATGGAATAGAAGGTTCATATATGGCTCTTCGACATTATTTTAATATTTTAATTCAAAATGATGTAATAAAAATTGGTGTAAAGTACGAGCCTTATACATACAAAAACCTAGAGACATATAAATATTATGATTTTAAGAAAGAATTTTAATCCTACCCCCCCCCCCCCCGCTTCAACCTGACATTTGCTTTGGCGCCGCGATACGCGTCCGCAAAGCTACAAATGCAGGTTAAGCGGAAGTTCGGCTTATATTTTAAATGAAAAAACATGAAATATGCTGGTGCCGAATCAATTAATAAGTTGGAGGAATAAGTATATGGTTTTGAGCCTATATTAAAAATTGGTAAATTGCTCCCCTTTTTATTTGTATGAAAATTGAAATGTGAGAGTCTCCTTGCAAAAATCAAATTAAATGCATATACAATAAAATATGCTCAAATAATCAATCAATTATTATAAAAATATCGATTTAAATCATAAAAACCGGAATAATGTATCAACAACATCTAATAGAATAAGTGTTTATGCAAGTATAAAACATTACTATAAATATTGACTTTAAGAAGTTCTAAATATGTCAGATGGAAATTTAAATAAAAATTTACTTGGCCTTAAACTGTTATCAAGTAAAAAGAATGCCAAGTGAATTCTTAGCTAAAACATAAAAAATCATATACATGTAGTTAAAATCCGACAAACGGTCAAACATGTTCGCCGTTAATTGTATAGTTAGTTTAATTGCCCGTATGGCAACTAAAAAATATTCAAAATGATATAAAATAAAAAGAAGTTTTGAATGGATTTTTATGTTGAAACAAAAGGTAAAATTAACTTAATGTTTCTCTTGTCTATAATGAAAAAATATATTTTAAGGAGTTATGAATGAAAAGAAAATTTACAATTGTATTACTGTTGCTGCTATTATTAGTAGTGCAAGTATTTAGTGAAAGCGGAATGAAGGTAAAAATTGATAATTATGAAATTACCGTTCCATTAGGTTGGCTGGCACAGAGAACGGATTCTTCTACCGTATTTATATTGTATTCCCCGGTTGAGGAAAATGATGATTTTCAAGAAAGCGGAAATCTAACGGTTGAAAAATTAGCGACAAATTATTCGATAAAAAGGTATTTAGAAGCGGGTCGCGAATATATAAAAACGGTATACGGTGATTTTACATTGATAGAAGAGGGGAAAAATTATCATATAATATCGGGGAATATAAACGGTATGCTTGTGCAGCAAATACAGTTTGTAGAAATGAAAGGTAATGAAGTATATGTTTTAACATTTACTTCCAATCCCGATAATTTCAAACGGTATCTTGAAATATTTAGGAGCATATATAAGAGTTTTAAGTATTAAACTTAACACGGTTTTTAAAGCGGATTGCTGGTATTCGCTCGCAACCGTTTAAAACAATGAGCTGTACTTCATCATTTAATCCAAAAATATTCAACTTATGATAAAATTGAACAATCTAATTGGAATTCAACAGAAAACAGAGTAAACATAAAACAATATAATCTTAATTATCATTCTCCTTTAACATCTAATGCAGTCGTAGCCGGAAATATGATGGTTCCGTCCTATTACTAAAATCAAAATCTCAGTAATCAATAATGGCTGCTTGCAATTAATCGGAAACAGTCTTGCTAAAACAAGTTATACATACTAAAAAAGACAAGTGGTTATCTAAATATAAAATAAATGTATAAATAGTATTAATGAATTTACGAATTATCATGCATATCAAAAACCATTTCACAAATGGTATAATTATCTGACAATAGGGCTATACCCTGTTGTCATATTAAGCGTATATTATGTGTACAACATGGAGCATCGGAAAAATGAGAAAAATGTTACTTTGTATTTCTATATTAGGATTAATAGGATATTTATTATTTGAGTCTATATTAAAAAATAAAGTTATAGGAAATTTTAAAATTCCACTTTACTTATTTATTCTTGGATTAATATTTGCACCTTACATTATTGGTTATTTTTTAGATAAAAAAAATGGCCAAACCGATAAACATGAGCCTAAATCATTTGATGATTTTCGATTTCTTATAGGATTATTTGCATACATAATAGTCTTAATTATCTTTATCATAATTTTTATTACAAAAAAATAATACTATAACTAAAAAATTAAAAGTTTTAAAAAATAATATGAGTTTATATATGGTTGAAATTATTGATGAAATTAAAATAAGTAGTATAAAAGAAAATTATAAGTTTTGGATTTTATATATTTTATTTGATTAAAAGAATAAGTAGTATTTTTCGGCAAGTCAAGCTTGCTGAAAAATAAATTGAAATAATGGGGATAATAAAAATGTTATTGAATTTTTTTTGTTTTTTGTATTATTGTTTATTTTACCGATTATATATCTAATTATTTATTTTTCAATTAAAAAAGAAATAAATAAACGGAGAATCCGTAAAGAAGAGACCCTTTTAAATTTAAAAACTCCAAAAACAAAAATAAAGACTCTTGACACTGAGAATAAAAAAATTACTTATGATTTAAAATTATTAATAATCGGATTTTTATTTTTATGTTGTATATTGTCTTTTTTTTGTTGGAAAAAAAATTGAAAATAAAATAATTTCTACCGTTCTAACAACAGCATTGGCGAATCATAATGAATATTATGGTGAAAAATATAAAATTTTAAATATTTCTATAGAAAAAACAAACTATTTAGTTGTAAATATTATTATAACTGATTTAGAGAAAAAATATGTAGAAAAACATGCTTTTAATTCTTTTGGAGTTTGGCAAGGCTGTGATATAATATATGAGATAAAATAGGAAAATACATAATGTGCACTTCGGGATTGGATATCGGAGAAAACCATCCGTCGTTTAATTGCGTAGCTATGTGTAGCCTATTCGACAATAAATGGGAGATTATGGAAATATTTGAAAATTTAGTATATACAATTTTACAATCTAAAAAAATAGATGAAATGATTAGAAATAAAAAGACTGTTTTTGTTGAAAAGAAAATTTGGAGAACGGCTTTTAATTTTCTTAATGAAGCAAAACGGCAGAACCGGGAAATGTATCTGATTATCGCTCCTGCGGAAAATACTTTTTATTTATATGCATAAATACATTATTTATTATCCGGGTAAAATAATCGACGGAATTTATGATAATAGTTTATTGGTAAAACTCGTCCTCGTATTATTCAATTATATACCGAAAGTTGTTCGCGAGTTGTCATATCAAAATGGAAAATAAATACCTGCGATTAAAAACATTGAAAGGTACAGTTTTGTAAGCGGTTTATTCAATGAGATGTATGATGAACATCCCGTCCCGAAAGCAAAGAAAAGAGTGATATAAAAAAATATTTAAACTTAATTTTATTTATGAGGCTGTTCTATGTTTAAAAACACAAGAGATGTATTAAATCAAATTTATCAACCGCTGAACGAAAAAAGAATCGAACTGAGAACTAAATTAGCAGAAGCATTTAACGGGCTAAAAATTACCGATGGATTTTATAACGGTCATTACCACCGAAATAGCGCCGGACAGTATCAAGCAGACTCATATCCCATTCCGGTAATAAGCATAATGGGATTATGCGATATTGAAATAGACTTTGACGGTATCACTGTCACAACAAAACTTTCGAAAAACCAAATCGAATCATTTAATTGGAATAATCTGCAAGATGTTTGCTTTGAAGTATATGGCGCAGAAGATTATCTAACTGACTACGGAAACAATCGGACAATCGATGATATAAAAGGTAAGGTTCTCTCAAGTATAGAAAAAGAGTTTTTTATTTCTTTTTCCTTATCTGTCGATTCAACTACCGAAAAAGTGATAAACTTGCTGAATACATTGCAGCAAAAATATTTTTACTATTAATAATATTCATATTTTCTTTTTAGATAATCCATAATAAAATACAAAAGAAGTAATAACCACAAAGGAGTTGTTTTGTGAAAGTAATATATGAAACTAATGGAAAAGGTTTCCTCGGTTGGATAGAAAATCTCCCCGGAGCCTATGTTCGAGGCAAGACAATAGAAGAGGCGCGAAGTAAATACGAAAAAGAGATTTACGAATATGGACAATGGCTGGATATGGAAGTTACTGATATCGGTAGAATTGATGAAGTCATTGTACATAGTAATTTGATGATTGAAGACGCTGATAGCAATATTATTTTTGAAACAGAGATGGAAGAATATAAAAATGAAAAAGACTTCTATTATGAATGTGAATTAGCCCTCTTGTCTGCAAAAAAAGTTGATATTATATATCGGAAATGTAAAAACAAAAATGTAATAGATAATAGTAAAGTTAGAAAGACATTTTATGGAAATGTATATTCTACAATATTCGAGCAGTATAAACATATATGCGATGTACAACAGTATTACTTAGGACAAGTCGGTTTAGAAACGGATATAGACCTTGATATAATCAAAGGAAGAAAAAATACTATTGACGAACTGATAAAAAAGTATAAGGAAGAAGGAAATAGAGTATTTAAGAATAAAGAAGAAGATTGGTCTATTCGAAAAGTAATGCGTCGCCTAATCTGGCATGATAGAATACATGCAAAAGCAATAAAAAGAATGGAAATTAATATCAGTAATAAATAAGTATAACCCTCCGCTTCAACGACTGACAAAAGCTGTCAGCCGGTTTGCGGTTTAAAACAATATTAGCCGAACACCGCTTAAGCGGTGCTATATTTTTATTTTGGAGGAATGTATGAATTGGGGAATAATCTATGGAGTTATCGGAAGCATCGTAGGAATTGGCGGAGGTATTATCGGAACATATTTAGGTATTAAAAAGACCGCCGCTAATGAAAAAAACTTTGCAATCAAATGCGCTGTCTTTTTATGGATTGGCATACTTGTATTTATCGGTTTATTGTTTGTACTTCCAAAACCATATAATTTTTTGCTATGGATTCCATACATAATCCTTTTACCTTTTATAACGGTTTTTATTAATAAAATCGGAAAAAGAGGAGCCGCATGAAAAGAACTTTACGAATAATCGGAACTTCCCATGAAGAAAACGGTTTAACAACCGTAGAAAATTTGTATAATGAAATAACAAAAATAGCCCCCGATGTTATATTTGAAGAAATTCCCGTTGATATGTTCATCGGTATTTATGAGCGGCACCTCTATCCCGATTCATTTGAAGTGCAAGCGGTAAGAAAATATATAGCGGACAGACAATGCGTAAACCATTTTCCGATTGATACTGAAAAACTGCCGCAGCTTTCAGCTTCACTTTCGTGCGGTGCTATTGATACTGCCGTTGATGAGTATATAAAACGGCAAACCAACCGCTGCTTTGCAAAAATCATAACCGAAAAACTGGAAAAACTGGATACATTGGGCTGCAAAAAAATGAATTCGGCATTTCATCGATTTTTAGAAAATCTTAAGCAGCAGGCGGTAAAACGATATCTTTTAAAACATAATAAAGAATTACATTGCCGGTATGAAATTTCATATCACTTTCATTTTGAAATACGGGAATATTTTATGTTGGAAAAAATTATATATTATCTTGAGCGATATAATAACCCGTTATTGATAATCGGTTATTCACACATACCGACGCTTACCCGAAAAATTAAAAAGGTATATAAACAAATACGGGTAAAGATAGGATAAAAAATAGGTTAGCTAAAATATAATTATTTTTTTTAGCAAACTGGCGTATTAAGCATATCGGCCGCCTTCATCGGAAAGTCTTGAATTTCATGGAAATTCCTTATCGTTTGGAAGGCACGGAAAATATAAAATTGACGGTAAAAGCAAAAAACTTCGGAATATAAGGGAAATCAGGTTTTATAAGATAAACGGAATAAAAACAGGTATATACCTTATAAAAGGCCGAGTTTTATGCGTTGCCGCCGAATTTATGCAATTATACCGAATTATAAGGATTTTTCTATTGACAACACTATATATAGTGTGATATACTCTATAAACACACTATATAAGGAAGTATAAAAGCTCAAAGCATTTTAAAAGGTGGGAGAAAAATGGAAGAGATAAAAATCAGTCAAAACGTTTTCCCTGAATGGAAATCCTTTTTGGGGACAACGGAAAAAACGGAACCGGAGATTTTAAGGTCTGTAGCTAAGCGCTCAGGCGTCATTGAGGCCTATAACCGAAAAAAAATAGAACAGGCTATAAATAAGGCAATTACAGCCGTAGAAGGTGCAGCCGATGATAAAAAGGCCGAACAGCTTACAGACAAAGTTGAAGAAAAACTGAAAGCCGTTATGCAAAGCCGTTATTCTCATTCAATACCGGCAATTGAAGAAATTCAGGATATTGTAGAAATTGTTCTGATAGAACAACAGGAAGCAAAACTTGCAAAAGCTTATATTCTTTACAGAGCCAAACGGGAAGCAGCGCGTGATGCCGAAAGACTTATGCTTAATATAAACAGCACAATGGACGGCTATCTAAGCCAATCCGATTGGCGTGTAAAAGAAAACGCCAACGTTAATTTTTCGTTAGGCGGACTTATCTTACACAATTCAGGTTCGATTACGGCTAATTATTGGCTTAAAAATATTTATACGCCTGCAATAGCGGAAGCCCACATTACGGCGGCCTTTCATATTCATGATTTATCTATGTTTTCAGGCTACTGTGCAGGCTGGTCTTTACGCCAGCTTATTCAGGAAGGTTTAGGCGGAGTTCCGGATAAAATTACTTCAAAACCGCCCAAACATTTATCGACACTTATTCAGCAAATTGTAAATTTTTTAGGTATTATGCAAAATGAATGGGCGGGCGCGCAAGCGTTCAGCTCCTTCGATACATATCTTGCGCCCTTTGTCAAAGCCGACAATATGGACGAAAAAAGCGTTAAACAATGCCTTCAAAGTTTCGTATACGGAGTAAATACTCCTAGCCGCTGGGGAAGTCAAGCGCCATTTACCAACATTACATTGGATTGGATTTGCCCTGCCGACTTATCCGATAAAAGAGCTGTCGTAGGCGGAAAACCCGTCGAATTTACTTACGGCGATTGTCAAAAAGAAATGGATATGATAAATAAACTCTTTATCGAGCTTATGCTTGAAGGAGATGCGGCAGGACGAGGTTTTCAGTATCCTATTCCGACATATAATATAACCTCCGATTTCGATTGGACAAGTGAAAACGCAAAACTTCTTTTTGAAATGACTGCCCGCTACGGTACTCCGTATTTTCAGAATTTTATAAATTCGGATTTAAACCCGGGCGACGTCCGCTCTATGTGCTGCCGTCTTCAGTTGGATAAACGCGAACTTAGAAAACGCGGAGGAGGTCTTTTCGGTTCTGACGAATTTACCGGTTCCATAGGAGTTGTTACAATAAATATGCCTCAAATAGCCTACCTTTCCAAAACCGAAAAGGATTACTTTGACAGGCTTGATTATCTTATGGAAATTGCAAAGCAAAGTTTGGAAATTAAACGTAAAGTAGTGGAAAAACTTCTTGAAGGAGGGCTTTTTCCATATACAAAAAGATATCTGCGCCATTTAAATAACCATTTTTCGACGATAGGTATTTGCGGAATGAATGAATCCTGTCTTAATTTTTTAGGTGAAGATATTACAGGTGAAAAGGGAAAGGAATTTGCCGAAAAGGTATTAACCTATATGAGAAATAAACTGGCCGATTTTCAAGAAGAAACGGGCAGCCTTTTTAACCTTGAAGCAACCCCGGCTGAAAGCACTTCATACCGTCTTGCACGGCATGATAAACAGCAGTTCCCGGATATAATCACTTCGGGAGAAGAAGAACCTTATTACACCAACTCAAGTCAACTTCCCGTTATGTATACCGCCGATGTTTTCGACGCCCTCGACCATCAGGAAAGTTTACAACGTAAATATACGGGCGGAACGGTTTTTCATATTTTCTTAGGCGAAGCGATTAAGGATTGGCAAGCCTGCCGCGACTTGGTAAAAACCGTAGCTGAAAACTACCGCATTCCTTATTTTTCAATTTCACCTACCTTTTCAATTTGTCCCATACACGGTTACCTTGAAGGGGAGCATTTTGAGTGCCCTCATTGCAAACGGGAAAAAGAAGCGGAACTTGAAAAAAGGCTGGACAAAACTTGAAAAAGAAAAAGAAGAGGTGTTAAAAAAACGCGCATAAAGAAATACGAAGGCCCGAGTTCCGGTAAACTTTATCGGTACTCGGGCTTTTTAAAATTCGGTTATCGGCAATTACCTGAAACAGTCGGAAAAATAAATTTTACAGGCATAACAAGTATTTTTATTTAACCTATATGTAAATTACCCTATAATTACCCGCAGGCGGTTTAAACCGATTTTTCTTAACGTTAAGCTCCGCTTAACGGTTGAGCTCCGCTTTAACCGTATTTACTACCAAGCCGCACGCCTCTTCTTTTTCGATTAAAACGGAATCTTTACTTTTCCGCAGTTTAAATTCTATTTTAGGAAGATTTTTTTCACCTACTACAAGGCGAATAGGAATACCTATCAAATCCATATCCTTAAACTTAACACCGGTTCTTTCTTTTCTATCATCTAGAAGAACTTCGATTCCGTTTTGTTTAAGCTCTTCGTAAAGTTCATCTGCGATTTTTTGCATTACACCTTCATATTTTACGGGAATAATTACGGCTTGAAAAGGAGCCGTACTCATAGGCCAGATAATTCCGTCTTCGTCATGGTGCTCTTCAATTATAGAAGCTAAAAGTCTATCAAGACCGATTCCGTAACAGCCCATGCACGGTCTTTGCTGCTTTCCGTTTTCGTCCAAGTAAGTCATATTCATAGACTCGGTATATTTATAACCCAGCTTAAAAATATGCCCAAGCTCATTTCCTTTTTTCGTATAAAGAGGATTGCCGCAGCAAGAACATTTATCTCCGGCTTTTACGACTCTCAAGTCGAAGGTATAAAGCGGAGTAAAATCGCGGTTAGGCTCGACATGAATGAGATGCTTATCTTTTTTTAAGCCGCCCGTTACCGCATCGTGCATAAGCATAACGCTTTCATCGGCAATTATAGGCACATTTTTTAAACCTACAGGACCTGCAAAACCTACAACGGTACCGGTAATTTTTTCCACCTCCGCATCGCTTGCAAGAATTGCGTTGGAGGCTTTTAGCGAAGATTTTAATTTTGCTTCGTTTACTTCCAAGTCGCCGCGTATACAGATTGCGGCAAAACCGATACCTTCTTTTTTCTCTTCGTTTAAAATCTCACTGTTTTCAACCGCATAAATAAGAGTTTTTATAAAAGAAGAAGGCGATGTTTTTAAAAACTCCGTAAGCTCTTCTATGGTTTTTACATCGGGAGTATCGATTTCTTTTACGGTTTCCGAAGAAGGAGCAAAAGAGCTTTCTTCAAGTTTACAAGAAGCCTTTTCTTCATTTGCGGCATAACCGCATTTTGAGCAAAGTAAAAGAGTGTCATCTCCGATGGAGGATTCCACCATAAACTCTTGCGAACCGCTTCCTCCCATCGCTCCTGAATCCGCTTTTACGGCTATTACCGAAAGCCCGCAGCGTTTAAAAATTTTAACGTAGGCTTGTTCAAATTTTAAGTATGCTTCATCTAAACTTTCTTCGCTTGTATGAAAAGAATAAGCGTCTTTCATCGTAAATTCACGGGCACGCATCAGTCCGTAACGCGGGCGTATTTCATCTCGGTATTTTGTATTTATCTGATATGCCAAAACGGGATATTGTTTATATGAAGAAAGTTCGTGTTTTAAAATTTCCGTAAAGGCTTCTTCAGCCGTAGGGCTCACTACAAGGTCTTGGTTTAATCTGTTTTTTAAACGTAAAAGTTCAGGGCCCATAGAATGCCATCTGCCCGATTCTTGCCAAAATTCTCCCGGAATCAGTACGCTGGGTTTAAATTCCAAACAGCCGATTGCATTCATTTCTTCGCGTATAATGTTTTCAACCTTTCTAAAAGATTTTAAACCTAAGGGAAGGTAAGCAAAAAGTCCGTTTGCCAAATTACGTATCATTCCTGCACGTAATAAAAGTTTATGGCTTTCCACGACAGCCTCTGCGGGAACTTCCCGCAAAGTGGGCATATACATTTGCGACATTTTCATAATTGTTATAAACTCCTTGCAACGGGGAGGGTACCTTTACGGTATCCATTATATGTTTTATATATTTTTTAAGTATAACACAAAAATCTTTTTTTGAAAATAATCTACGGCTAAAAAAATTATTATAAATCCGTTTTTTATAAAAACACAATCGAAAAACGTAAAAACTTTTTGCAAGGAAGTTAAACTCCTCACAAAAAGTTTTATAGGTAAATATCATTAAATAATATTTTATACGACTTATTCTTACCCTTTAAATAAGTGACAGGCAACAAAATGATTATCGCCTACATCTTTAATTTCAGGGGCGGTTTTACCGCATTCAGGCATGGCATAAGCGCACCTGTTGACGAATTTACAGCCTGCGGGCGTATTTATGGGAGAAGGAACCTCTCCTTCAAGTTTTATACGTTTTTTTCCGGCGTTCAATTTAGGGTCAGGTACCGGAATGGCAGACATTAAAGCCTTTGTATACGGGTGCATAGGAGAATCATAAATGCTGTTACTGTCGGCAAGTTCAACAATGGAACCCAGATACATAACCGCAATTCTGTCTGAAATATGCTTTACCATAGAAAGGTCATGGGAAATAAACATAAACGTTAAGCCCATTTCTTCTTTTAAATCATATAATAAATTTACGATTTGAGCCTGTATGGAAACGTCCAAAGCCGAAATAGGCTCATCGCATACTACAAATGAAGGTTCTACGGCAAGGGAGCGGGCAATTCCTACACGCTGCCTTTGACCGCCTGACATTTCATGCGGATAACGCAAAGCATGTTCTTTATTAAGCCCTACCCTGTCGAGAAGAGAATTAATACGTTCAAGTTTTTCGGCTTTTGAAAGCTTAAAATGAACGTCCATACCTTCCGCAATAATATCTCCTACGGTCATTCTCGGGTCCAAAGATGCATACGGATCCTGAAAGATGTATTGAGCGTTCTTTTTAAAATTAACCTTCGCTCTGCCTTTTAAGGAATGAATATTTGTTGAACCGTACATAACGGAACCGGATGTAGCCTTATACATTCCCAAAACCGTTCTGCCGCAAGTGGTTTTACCGCAGCCGGACTCTCCTACTATACCCAGAGTTTCACCCTTATAAATATCAAAACTTACATGGTCGACGGCTTTTAACAGCTTGTTTCTTCCGACTTTAAAAAACCGGCTTAAATCCCTTACTTGAATTAAAATTTCTTTATCGTTATTCATTTTTACCGCCTTTTCTTAAAGACTCCCAATTATGTTCTCCCGAAGCCTCGTGTTCCAGCCAGCACCATGAACGATGAGTTTCGCTATGGTGCGTAATTTCTGGATGCTGCATTTTGCATATTTTCATAGCATGGTCACAACGCGAAACAAACGGACAGCCCGGTAAAGGTAAAAGTAAATCGGGAGGAGTGCCGCCCAGCGAGTACAGCTTGCTTCCTTTATCGTGTACTTTCGGTATCGAATTTAAAAGAGCCCATGTATAAGGGTGTCTTGAATTATAAAAAATTTCTTCAGTCGTACCTTCTTCAACTATTTCTCCCGCATACATTACTTGGATTCTATTTGCAAAATTTGCAACAACGCCGAGGTCATGGGTTACTAAAATAATCGAAGTATTAAATTTTTGTTTGAGCTCCGAAAGTAAATCCAAAATTTGAGCTTGAATAGTTACGTCCAAAGCGGTTGTAGGTTCATCGGCCAGCAAGAGTTTGGGATTGCACGAAAGGGCTATGGCAATCATAACTCTTTGTCGCATACCGCCTGAAAGTTCATGCGGAAAGGCTTTAAACCTCTCTTGCGGATTCGGTATTTGCACGAGCTGTAAAAGTCTTATAGCTTCTTCTTTAGCTTCCTTTTTATTAAGATGCCGATGCAAGATTAAGGCCTCGGTAATTTGTTTACCTATTCTCATAGTAGGATTTAAACTGGTCATAGGGTCTTGAAATATCATACTGATATCGCTGCCCCTAAGAGCGGTTAATTCCTTCTTTTTCAGATTTATAACATCTTTTCCGTCAAAAACAATTTTTGAACCTTCTTTTATAACGGAAGAATCTTTAGGCAAGAGTCTCATCAGCGATTTTGCCGTAACCGTTTTTCCGCAGCCGGATTCGCCTACAAAGGCAAGGGTTTCTCCGGGTTTTAAATGAAAATTTACATTACGCACGGCCTTAACTTCGCCTGCATAAGTATTAAACGAAACATAAAGGTTTTTCACTTCCAATAGATTTGTATTTTCCTGCATATAAACCACCCTTATTATTTTCTTAATTTCGGATCAAGGGCGTCTCTTAATCCGTCTCCGAGTAAGGCAAAAACAAGCATAACCAGAGATATCATAAGTGTAGGAAAAATCAATTGATACGGATAAAACATCATAGTAGTTTGAGCTTCGGCACACATGATACCCCATGAAGTTGCAGGCGGAGCAAGCCCTATGCCCAAATACGACAAAAAGGCTTCTGCAAAAATAAACCCCGGAACATTAAATGTAATACTTACTATTACGATAGGCATAACATTGGGTATAAGATGCTTTACTATTATTTTCCATGCACTTACACCCAAGGTACGGGCCGCCAATATAAATTCTTGCGCCTTTACACGCAATACCTCTCCCCTTACTATACGTGCGGTACCTGTCCAACCGGTAATCGTTAAAGCCAATAAAAGGGTTTTTAAACTTCTATCCTGAAGGCGGATTTGAAAAAGAATTACCACTAATAAATAAGGCAATGCGGATAAAATTTCGATAATACGCATCATAATGGTATCGGTTCTGCCGCCTATAAAACCTGAAATGCTGCCGTATAGGATACCGATACTCGTGGAAAGCAAAGCGGCAAGAAAGCCTATTTCGAGTGATACCCTTCCGGCTACCCAAACCCTCGTAAAAATATCTCTTCCCGCACTGTCGGTTCCGAACCAATAAGTAGAATTAGGCGAAATATCTTTAAGCGAAGAATTGATTCTATTAAATTCAAATTCATTAAAATAAGGCCCGAAAATAACCATAATAACCAAAAAAGCTAAAAGAATTAATGATGCTATAGCTACAGGGTTTTTTCTAAGCCTTCTCCATACGTCCTGCCAAAAACTTATCGAAGGGCGTACAATCAATTCCGCTTCTTCTATATTTTTTGAAATAGGCACAAACATATCTTTCGTAATTTCCATAAATGCTCCCGGTATAAAAGTTTATTCAGCAAGTTTAATTCTCGGATCAACCAAGACATATAAAATATCCACAATTAATTGTGAAAGTATAAATAAAACGGCAAAAAACAATGTAGTTCCTACTATCATAGGATAATCGCGGTCGGATATGGATTTTACAAAAAAGAATCCGAGACCCGGAATAGAAAAGACTTTTTCTATAACAAAGGAACCCGTAAAAATACCTGCAATACGTCCCGCTAAAAGAGTTAAAGAAGGAGTCATAGCATTTCTAAAAACATGTTTTCGTAGAATATTAAAATGAGAAACACCCTTTGCTTCCGCTGTAAGAATATAATCCGCACTTAATACTTCCAAAACCGAGCTTCGTACATACCTTGCATAAGTTGCAATAGTTCCGAAAGATAAGGCAAGTACGGGAATAATCTTATATTTTTCGGCACTTCCCCAGCCTATCGCAGGCAAAATACCGAGTATGACGGCAAAAAAATACTGAAGCAAACTGGCTAAAACAAAGCTCGGCATGGTAACACCTAAAATAGCTATAAAAATAACCAAATAATCGGGCCATTTTCCCCTTTTTAAAGCGGCAATCATACCGGCAATAACTCCAAGAACAATACCTATAATCAAAGCCCGGCTTCCTATACTGCCGCTTACCGGAGCGTTTTTTAAAATCGTATCGGAAACTTTTAACCCCGGATAAGTAATAGACTCCCCTAAGTCTCCCTTTGTAAAAACATTTTTTAAAAAAATAAAATATTGTTCCATAACGGATTTATCCAAACCGTATTTTTTTTCGAAATTCGCCCTAACCTGAGGAGGCAAAGCTTTTTGAATGCGGGCGGTAAGAGGGTCTCCAGGAACGGAATGCATAAGATAAAAGGTTGCAGTGGCAATTATAAAAAGCGTAATAAACATATAGATAATACGCTTGGCAATATATCTTCCCATAAAGAATCCTTAAAGTAAAATTGGAATAGTTTAAATTTACCGTAATAAACCGTACCCCGTTAAAAACAGGGTACGGCCATTATGATAAGCGAAAATTACTTTCGTTCCGAAGTATCTATTTTTTGCCAACCCATCGAATCAAGCTGGTCGATGGAAAGATTTTTAACAAAACTTCTTCTGAAACTGTTGGTTTCTCTGGTAGTAAGAGGAATTACGGCAGCTTCTTCCGCAACTAAAATAACCTCCGCCCTTTTTAAAAGCTCAAAGCGCTTTTTAGGGTCCTGTTCGGATTGAGCTTTAACGATGCATTCATTAAATTCATCATTATTCCAACCGGTTTGATAAGTTTTACTTTCAGGCCATGCAGTTTCAAGGAAGTTTGAAGGGTCATTAAAATCCGCATTCCAGCCCAAAGCGGCAAGCTGATAGTTTTGAGCATCGAGTCTGTTTCTGAATTCGCCCCATTCGCTTAATGTAACTGTAGTATTAACTCCTATTTTGTCTTTCCAAGTCTGCTGATAGTATTCGCCTTCCGTTCTGGAATCCTGACTTGTACCTGAAGAAAGGAATTCGATTGTATGTTTTGAAGGGTCGGGGTCCAAGCCCAATTCTTTAAGACCTTCAATAAACAGGGCTTTTAAATCCTGATTTTTATCGATTAAATCCTTTACAGGCCCGGCTCCCACTTCATTAAATTTTTGCCCCTGTAAAAAAACGGTAGGAGGCGAAAACCAGTAAGCGGGAAGTCCCACACCCTTTCTTGCAGCCTTAATAAGGTCATCTCTATCAAGGGCGGCGGAAAGAGCTTGACGGATTTTTTTATTTTTTAAAAGCGGGTCGGAACAGTTAATAAGCATATAAACGATATCCGGTCTTATTGCCTTGCTCTTAATAAAATCGGAATTGTTTTCAAACTTTTCTCTCCATTCGGCGTCCGCAACGCTTGCAGCATCTATTTCACCGGATAAAAGAGCGCTGTAAATAGCTACGGGGTCTTGAATTACCTTATATTCCACTCTTTCAAGTTTAACGTTGGCTGCGTTCCAGAATTTAGCATTTTTTTCATAGTTTTTCGATGAATTGATTACCCAGTCGTCAAGAAGAACAAAGGGGCCGCACATGGGAGAAGTTGAAGGAGTTGTAGCGTAAGTATCGGCATATTTTTCAACCCAATCTTCTCTTTGCGGATAAAAAGCTCGGTATGTAACCATTTCCATAAAATACGGTAAAGGCGAAGCGAGTTCCAAAACCAAGGTTTTTTCATCGGGAGTGGAAACACCCAATTCCGAAACGGGTTTTTTACCTGACGCTACATCGAAACCGTTTTTTAAAGGATAAATAAAATTAGTTACCAAACTTGCCGTTTCGGGGTCCGCAGTTCTTCTTATACCGTAAGCATAATCCGCAGAAGTAACGGGTTTGTCATCCGTCCAAATCATATCCCTAAGTTTAAAGGTATAGATTAATCCGTCAGAGCTTATTGTCCAAGTTTCAGCTCCCGCAGGAACAAGCCTTCCTTCTTCGGCGTCCCAACGTACTAAGGGCTCAAGTATATTTCGTAAAACAATTGTTCCATAAAGGTCCGAGCCCCTTGAAGGGTCCAAAGTATTGGGCCAAGCGGTATTAAAGGTTTTTAAATAAACCTTTCCCATTTTCTCATCCGTGCCGCCCGAGCAGCCTGCGATGATTGAAAAAACCAGCAGCAAGGCTGCCGACAATAAAACGAGTTTTTTCATAGAAATTCTCTCCTTAACTATGCCTTTATGTGTAAAAGCTTATAAAAGCCTGAAAGGCATAGAAATATACCGTTAAAAAAACAACGGTACATTCCAATACCTTCAAGTAAAACTGTTGAGGCAAAACATAAAAGTTCGGATTTGTCAAAAGATGAGGTTGTTCGGTTAAAGAAAATAGATTTATTGGAGATATAGGGGGGGGGGGCTTGAGTGTAAGCGGACTTTATCGGAAGTGAATGTTTTGTTACGGTACTAAACCTTAAGCTCATTCCCGAAAGCCCGACAAATGTGAGAAAATTTTTACTGGGTAACACTGCTTCCCCCTAATTCCATAATGGAGGAGATTATATTATACAATAAAAAAAATGTCAATAGAAGCTTTCTTTTTTATGCCGGGCTTTACAAGTTTAAGATATTTTATAAATTAACAACCTCACCTTAAGAGAGCCGGAATACCGTTTGCAAGCTTAAAACGTATTAAACTCCTCACGAACAAAAAGAATTTAACCTGTAAATCGGAATTGTATACCCTTGACAATAAGAAGAAATGGGATTACTATCAACTTTTACGGTGCATAATAAACAATCCTCGATTGTTCACACAATCTCCGGTTGTTTATTTTATAGGAGGGTCTAAATTAAGCTCCTAAAATGGCGTCGCTTAATTTAGACTTTCGAGTTTGCCTTTAGGCAAACTTCGTTCATTGTATGCACTTTTTCAGCACCGCTTACAAAAGTGCATAATAAACAATCCTCGATTGTTCACACAATCTCCGGTTGTTTATTTTAATAGGAAGGTCTAAATTAAGCTCCTAAAATGGCGTCGCTTAATTTAGACTTTCGAGTTTGCCTTTAGGCAAACTTCGTTCATTGTATGCACTTTTTCAGCACCGCTTACAAAAGTGCATAATAAACAATCCTCGATTGTTCACACAATCTCCGGTTGTTTATTTTATAGGAGGGTCTAAATTAAGCTCCTAAAATGGCGTCGCTTAATTTAGACTTTCGAGTTTGCCTTTAGGCAAACTTCGTTCATTGTATGCACTTTTTCAGCACCGCTTACAAAAGTGCATAATAAACAATCCTCGATTGTTCACACAATCTCCGGTTGTTTATTTTAATAGGAAGAATTTATGAGGTTTACTGCAAAGCAAAAAGGTATTTTATTTTTAGTCTTATCCGCATTTTTTTTCGCTCTTATGAATTTTTTTGCAAAACTTTCAGGAGATTTACCTTCATTGCAAAAAGTATTTTTCAGAAACCTTATTGCAGCCCATGTTTCTTTTTTTGTTTTATTGCGTTCAAAAGAAAAATTTAAGTTCAACAAAAAAAATCTTCCCGTGCTGTTTATGCGAATGTTTTTCGGAACTCTCGGAGTTTTGGGAAATTTTTATGCCTTTGATAATTTGGTCTTAGCCGACGCTTCCATATTGGCAAAATTGGCACCGTTTTTCGTAATTATTTTTTCTTTTTTGTTTTTAAAAGAAAAAATAAAACCGTATCAGGCTGCGGCGGTTATTATCGCCTTTTCCGCAAGTCTTTTGGTTATAAAACCGATTTTGGGAGGCAACGCTCATATAACGGCTGCAATAATAGGAGCCGCAGGCGGAATGATGGCGGGTGCCGCTTACACTTGTGTAAGATACCTTTCGTTAAACGGGGAGCGCAGTCCGTTTATAGTCTTTTTCTTTTCCTTTTTTTCTTCCGTTTTGCTTTTACCTCTTTTTATAATCTTTTTTAAACCTATGTCAATCATACAATTGGTAATTTTACTTTTTGCAAGTCTTGCAGGAACTGCGGCTCAATTTTGCGTAACGGCGGCATATTCTTATGCACCCGCACGCTCAATTTCAATCTTTGATTATACTCAAATTATTTTTGCCGCGGTTTTAGGTTTTATTGCCTTCGGTGAACTTCCGGATATTTTAAGCTGTACGGGTTTTGCAATTATATTTGCGGTTGCAGTATTTATGTTTAAACATAAAGAAACATAAATTTAAATTTCAGCTCGGAATAATCTTTTCTTCTTCCAATTCCTTTAAAATCTTTTCATCAAGTTTTATGGAAAGATTGCGCTCCTGTGTAGGCAAAACCGTTCCCTTGGGAGCATTTTTTGCACGTCGCAGATGTTTAACCTGCGTAGTATATAAATCGGCACCGCCGTTTTTGCGGGCCTTTGAATAAAATACGGCAAGATTTCCGGCCTTAATTAAAACGGGCAACGGAACCGTTTTTTTAGGTTTTGCTTTTATAAAAACATATCCCCCCGCATAATCTCGGGTATGAAGCCATAAATCCGAGCCCTTAACAAAGTGCCTTAAAAGCTCATCGTTTTCGGCCGCCGTCCGTCCTACCAGAAGAGTCCAGCCTGAACATAAAAATTGCAATCCGGGAGCCGCTTTTTCATTTTTTTCTTTTCTTTGTAAGGGGATTTTTTCACGCTGAATTATTTTTTGCACAATATACGGATTTTCTTCTTCTTTTAACTTTAAAAGTTTTTCGGCGATAATTTTAATTTGATTTTTATAAGAAACAATATCCTGTTCAACCGCAGTAAGACCCGAAACGGCTTTTTTATATTTTTCATAATAAGAAGCTGCATTTTCTTTAGGAGTTTTTAAAGGGTCCAAATTTATATTTACTTTTAAATTATTTTTTGTATAATCTTCAAGCTCGATAAAGGTCATACCCTTTTTTAATAAGTGTAAATTTGCAAAAAGCAAATCGCCCGTATTTTTTAAAGTTTCGGCATTTAAAAACTCTTCACGCTTTTTTTCAAGTTTTAAAATCGTGTGTTTTAATTTTTCTATTTTAACTCCGTATAAATTTTCAGCTTCCGCAAAAACGGCTTCTTTTGAAATTTTAGGAGCATTGTTTATATACCAATCTTCTATTGCGGAATTAAAAGTTTTTTCTTTATCGTACTCTCTAACTTCATATTCTTTTTTTTCAGGTTTATTTTTTTCAGGTAAGATAAATTTACCTCCTGAAATTTCTCCGCGCTTGGGTCTCCTATAAAATGCGTCTATTATATTATCCTTTTCGTCCGTTAAAATAATATTTGCGGCACCGCTCCACAACCTAAGATATAAAAAATAACTTCCGGTATTTCCCGAAAGAGTAAGACGTACGATTCTGTCTTCATTAAGCTGTTCCGCCCTTGTAATTTTAGAACCCTTTATGCGGGAACGCAAAAGTTCCATAAAACGCATAGGTTTATCGAATTTAGGAATTTTGTTTTCCGTGGAGTGAAGTCTACAGCCGCCCGCTTCAAGCGAGATAAAAAGAGTAACGGCTTTTTCATCATACAGGAAAAATACCAAAGAGGTATAGGAAGGCTGAATTATTTTTTGAATAAATTTGCCTTCCAATTCCAACTCCCTTAAAATAAGGTCGATTTCTTTATTGTTTAAAGACATTAAAAAAAGCCCTTTAATACGTCGTTTACGGTATCTTTTACCCCTTTATCTATATTTTCTTCAATCAGCTGTTTTGCTTTATCGGAAGCAAGGTCTTTAATACGCTTTTCAATTTCCGCTTTTTTCGTATCAAAAATCTTTTCATAGTTTTGAATATCGTTTATTATCTTTTTTGCCTGATTTGCCGCAGAAGTAAATTTTGCAATTTCATCTTTGTAAATTTCTTTTTGCTCGTTAAGCCAGTTTTCACCCATTTTAATAAGCTCGGCTTTTATCTTTTCAACTTGCCTTGCAAATTCCTTTTTTATAGCCTGCGCGATTTGATTGTCGACATCGGTATTAACTTCAATATTAAAACTTTCTCCCTTTTTTATTGTAAGAACAAGCTTTACATTTATAGCTTTTATACCTTCAAGAATATTTTGATAAATTTCACATACAAAAGCAGGTTCAAAATCGGCAACTTTTAATGCGCTTTGCATTATGCCCATATCGGCGGTAATTACCACATCATGAGCTTTTGAAACATTAACGCCTCCCGCCGTACGTAAAATTCCTGAAAGAGAAGGAACGGCTTCTGCGGTTTGAGGAATTTCAAGCTCAAAACCTTCAAATGTAAAAAGAGTGTCTACAAGTTCATTTGAATAAGAGCGTAAATCTATTACGCCTTCGGCGGTTTCTTTCATATTCGCATGAGCGGCATTTAAGTTAATCGTAAGAGGAAGGCCGAGTTTATCGGCATCGTTGGTAATTGCTTTTACCGTTCCGCCTATTGCAAAAACTTCTTTTTCAGGATGATGGCCGGAAAGAGCAACATTTTTTATTACAAAAGAAGGAAGCGAATTTTTACCGAAGACAAAAGTCGTACCCGGCAATCTTTCCATCATTTTCGATTTTTGAGCAAGGGTAAGTTCTTTTGGCTCCTTCGGTTTTTGAGAGCTTTTAAGAAGCTCCATACCTTGAACGAAATACGGATAGTATTTTCCGAGCGTTTCAATTATAAAAGAATTTATAAGTTGAGCAACGAGCTTTTTCCCCGTGTCGGCATTTATAGATTTAATTTTTGCAGCCGTTTCTTTGATACGGTTAAAATCGCTTTTTATCGCCTCTCCGGCATTTTTGGCAAGGCGTTCCACAGTTTTTATATCCGTCTGAACATCTTTGGCAAGTTTTTCCGCAAGGTCGAAATCCGCCTTGCCTACTTCCACCGCCTGAGAAATAACCTTAATAAGTTCGTTAAGCTGATTAACGTCGTTAATTTCCTGAACGTTCAATGTCGCAAGTTTTTGGGCCATTGCAATGGTTTTTTCCGCATGTTTTTGAATTTCGTCTTTTGCAGTAAGCCATTTTTCTTTCATCGGATTTACCGAATTCATAATTTCATCTTTTACGGCAGGAATTTTAAAAGCGGCTTTTTCACGCTCTAAAATTTTTCTCGGGTCTACCTGCTCCTGTACGGCCTTTAATCCGCTGGATACCGAAATTTCGGATTTTACTTTTTCAACTTCCTTATTTATAAGGCTGACAACGGGATTGGGTTTTTTATCGGCATTTGCGGGTTTTTGTTTTTTGGGCGGAAGCGCTCCGGAGGTTGTCCTTTGCGTATTCCATGTAAAACCTTCAATAGCCATATTTTCCGCAACGAATTTTCCCCTGCTCAATTCCAAAAGGTTAAAATAAAAATCAATATTTTTAATTTCAAACAAATTGCGCATAGGCTCGTTTTTGTTCGCAACCTTATAGCCCTGTATTCTAAATCGCGTATTAAATAAATCAAAATCTACAAGGCTTACCTCGCATTTTGCTCCGAAAGCGGCCTCGGAGCCGCCTACAACAATTTTGCGGGCTAAAAAATTTCTAAAAATATAAACAAAAAACAAAACGAGAAAAACACAGGCTGCCGCTCCTAAAAAAGCAAAAAGGTTTACCCTCCCCTTCTGCCTTCCTATTTCTTTTGCAATTGCATTTATACGCTGTAATTGTTTTTTATCTTTAATGAGAGATTTATCGAATTCAAAATATTTTTTGTTTTTTTTCTTCATCGGTTTTTAAAACGAAAAAATCTTTAATAAATTCCTTATCCGCTGGGATATAAAGTTTTTTATAAATTTTACGTTTAAGAGATTTCTCCGTAAATTTCTTTTGAAAAAGTTTTTTTACCTTTTCAAGTTTTTTAGCTTCCTTTAAAGTCTTTTTTTTCTTCGCGGGTTTTATTTTTTTTGTCTTTTTCCGAAACCGCCTCTTCCGAAGCTCCGTCGGTTTTTTCCGTATCGTTGGAATGCTTAAGCAATTCTTCATTATTTAAGTTTTTATTTTCTTCCATAAGCTACATCGAATCCTTTATATCTGATATTTTAGTTAAATGGCGTAAAAGCGGAATTTTTGAAATCAAACCGGAGCCTTTTACGCCCGACATTGCAGGCTGCATATATTTACGGTATTGAGCAACTATAATTCTAATAATAACATAGCAGGGAAGATACAATACCGCCCCCCAAATTAAACCGCCTAAAACCATTGTATTCGATAATTTAAAAAGCCCTATAAACGGAGTATTTTCACACAGGATAAACACCGGGCGTAAAAACTCCAATTGTACAGCCCAAAAACCTATGCGGTTGATAAGCACGTCCATTAAAGGGGTTACAAATCCGAGTAAGATAAACGAAATAAAAAACGCACCCTTATTTATTCTTATAAAAATCGTAAAAAAGAACATAAAGGTAAACGTTAAATTATTTTTAGGCAGTATCGCCAAAAACAGCCCCAAAGCTGCCGCATGAGCAATGTCGCCGGGGTGAGCATTTGCATTAACAGATTTAAAAAAAGAAGTTACGTATTTTATCATAAAAAACGGGTTTTACCCGAAACCTCCATATCGTTTTTCAGTCTACACCATAGGAGCCTTTTTTTCAATAGGGAAAGAAAAACGGATTTTATGTCTTTGTCTTAAATAATATCGGTATCATTTAAAACTAAAATTCCGTACGGAAATTTCATTACAGCCTATCGTTACGGTACATTTTAACCTGCTTCCGAAAGTTTTTTTTCGACAGCTTCCGCATATACTTTAAGATATTTTTCCGCCGCAATATCCCAACCGAATTTTTTCTTCATACCGCGCCGCCTCATTTTCTCAATATGCTCTTTTTTATTGTACCAGGCATAAGCGGCCCAACCGACCGTATCGTAAATACTTCGCGGGCTTAAGTTGTCCAAAACAAAGCCGGTACCTTCGCCGGTTTCTTCGTTATAGTTTTCAATCGTATCGGCCAAACCGCCCGTCTTTCGTACAATCGGTAAGGTTCCGTACAACAGAGAATACATTTGATTAAGGCCGCAGGGTTCATACCTTGAAGGCATTAGAAAAAAATCGCTTCCCGCTTCAATTAAATGGCTCAATTCTTCATTATAGCCTATATAAACTTTAAAATTGGGAAGTCTGCCTGCAAGGGAAATAAGTTCTTTTTCGCACCATGCCTCTCCGGCTCCCAACACTACCATTTGTAATTTTATATCCGTGCAAATTTTAAATACAGAACCGTACATCGGTCCGAAAAGTTCGGAAATACCTTTTTGGTCTACAAGGCGGGTTATCATTCCGATAAGGGGCACGGAAGAATCCGCCTGTAAACCCAAACCTTCCTGCAACATAGTCTTATTCTTTTCTTTATTTTCAAGTGTGTTGCCGTCATACTTATAAGGGATATATTTATCGTTAGAAGGGCTCCAAATCGAAGTATCTACGCCGTTTAAAATTCCCGTCAAATCGGCTTCCCTGTACCGTAAAATCCCGTCCATTCTAAAACCGAATTCCGGACTCTTAATTTCTTCCGCATATGTAGGAGACACCGTCGTAATTTTATCCGCGGAAATTATAGCCGACTTTAAAAAGTTTATTCTGTCCCAATCTTCGAACCCGCTTGCATAAAAACAGCTCCAGTCAAGACCCGTTTCGGGAAAATTATATTTGGAATAAATTCCCTGATAGCCTATATTATGAATCGTAAAAACACTTGCAGTTTTGGAAAACTCCGAATCCTTTTCGTTAAATTTTAAAAGAGAGGGAATAAGACCTGCCGCCCAATCGTGAGCATGAATAATATCCGGTATCCACATAAGTTTTTTACAAACTTGAAATGCCGCATTTGCCAATACAGAAAAGCGCTTGGGGTTATCTTCAAAATCGGGTTCAAAAGGAGTTCCGTAAACACCCTCACGTCCGAAACTTTGCTCATGGTCTATAAAATAAACCTTTACTTTAGATTCGGGCAGCTCCGATTCGTATAAGCCTGCCCAATACTCATGTATACCTAAATGTATCGATATTGCTCCCGGAACCTGCTTTAAATTTTTTCTGTCGATTTTATAATAACGGGGCATTACAATCCTTACATCATGCCCTTTTTTTGCAAGTGCCGAAGATAAAGCCGTAACAACATCTGCAAGACCGCCTACCTTTGCGAACGGAACCAGTTCGCTTGTAACCATAAGTATTTTCATACAAGCCCTCCTGCTTACAACAATAATAACACAGTTTTATAAATTTTAAAAGAGGAAACCGCAAAATTGTAAAGTTTTTTATTTTTAAGAAAAGAATTGCGGCGAACTGGACTTGAACCAGCACACCCGTTAAGGCATCAGCACCTCAAGCTGACGTGTCTACCATTCCACCACCGCCGCAACTGAGAAAATATTATATCATAAAGCTAAAAAAATGTCAAGCGGAAATTTTCATACCGAATACGGAATGTTTATGGCTGGAAAGAGGGAATCGGGCAGCGGCTTTAAAGTCGGACCTTATAGACCTAAATAAAAAAATATAGTATAAATTTTAATATAAAATAATTTAAGGAGAAATTTATTTTATTATAAAAACAAAAGAAGAAAAATTATGAATACAACGGAGAAAATCGACTTACAAAAAATAAAGAGCGAAACGGAAAAGGCCGTTACCGAAACTCTTAAAAATTCCGGCTTAACCCAAGAAGATATTTTTGTAATAGGTTGCAGCACAAGCGAAATTTCAGGCGGAACAATAGGGAAATCTTCAAATGCGGAAATAGGGGAAATCGTAGTAAAAGCGGCTTTAGAGGTTTTAAACGATAAAGGAATTTATCTTGCTGTGCAGGCTTGTGAACATCTTAACCGCTCTCTGGTTATAAATAAAAAAGCCGCCGAAAAATACCGGCTTGAAGAAGTTTCGGTAATACCTGCGGTAAAAGCCGGAGGTGCGGCTGCAACTGCGGCATATAAGTACATAGACAATGCGGTAATGGTTGAGCATATTTCCGCAAAAGCCGGAGTCGATATAGGGGATACTGAAATAGGAATGCATGTAAAATTCGTTCAAGTCCCGATAAGATTAAACAACAACAAAATAGGAAAGGCAAGGGTTACCGCCTTAAAAAGCCGTCCCAAGCTGATAGGCGGCGAACGCAGTATATATACGCAGGTTTAAAATTTATTGCTCCGCATATTCTTCCAAAGAATCCGAAAGATGTTCTAAAATAATGCCGGCCTTTTTAAACATTTCTATAGTGTCTTCACTGTCATGATAACGTTTTTCGGCTACTACACGCACTATACCGCAATTGATTATAAGCATTGCACAAGTTCTGCATGGAGTCATCTTACAATAAAGGGTCGCTCCGTCAATGCTTATACCGCGTTTTGCAGCCTGACAAATTGCGTTTTGTTCCGCATGAACCGTACGTACGCAATGCTGCGTTACGGAACCGTCTTCATGCTGTACTTTTTTTAATTGATGCCCCACATCATCACAGTGCGGAAGCCCCGTAGGAGCCCCCACATAGCCGGTTACTAAAATCTGGTGGTCCCGCGCTATAACACAGCCTGACCTTCCGCGGTCGCAGGTTGCACGCTTTGCAATTGCACGGCAAACATCCATAAAGTACTCGTCCCATGTAGGGCGTATATATTTTGTTTTACTCATAGAATTTTCAACCATAATTCCGGATTATACGTAAAGATTCAGAGTAAGTCAACAAGGTTCAATTTACCGATTTTTAATTACTCATCAAAATCGTCATAATCCAAATCGTCATCTTCATCATAATCGAAATCATCGTCTTCATCAAAATCGTCGTCGTCGTCAAAGTCGTCATCGAAGTCATCATCATCGTCGAAATTGTCATCGAAGTCGTCGTCAAAATCGTCGAAATCTTCGTCGTCAAAATCTTCGTCATCGAAGTCATCGTCATCATAACCGTCATCTTCATCGTAAGAATCGTTAAAGATATACAAGTCATCAGACGGTTCAAATTCGGTATTATTAAACATAAAAGGCCCCTTATAGCAAGTTTTTATATATGTATAATAAATGAGAGGTTATATTTTTGTCAACTAGATAATACCGTTTTTATGAATTTTTTATCTAAAAATTCATAAAGTTTTACTTTTATCCGAATGAAAAAAAAACGCGTACAAGAGACGTTTTAAAAAAAGTATAATAATCAAAAATCTCTAAAAACATAAATTCACTTTCTAAGAGAACTTATTTATTTTTTTAAAATCTTTTCAGCTTCCTTTTTCGCAGTACTAAATTTTTTCAAATCAAACGGGTATTCTTCAATTACCTTACAGTTTTTATCGAGGATACCGGCTTCTATTTTTGCAGTTAAAATATTAAAAACCGCCTTATCTATTTTTTGTGCAAAAACTTTATCCGTCTTAATTTTATCCGAAATTACGGAAATAAGTTCATTTAATTTATTTTCGCTGCACATAATCATATCGCAGCCTGCCTGTAAGGCTGAAATTGCATTAGCTTCGGAAGATTTATTACCTCCCTTAAGTGCAGCCATTGCCAAATCGTCGGTAATAATCAGTCCCTTAAAATTAAGCTCTTCGCGCAAAATATTTTGTATACCTTTTTCCGAAAAACAAAAAGGAACGTCTTCCACAGCCGGAACGGTAACGTGTGAAATTAGGACGGCACACTTATTTTTTTCCAAAACGGTTTTAAAAGGTTCTATATATTTATCATAAAAAGTTTGTTTATCCGCTTTAATTACAGACCGCTCCTTATGCGGGTCCGTTTCGGCATTTCCCGGAAAATGTTTTACCGCCGAAATAACACCGGCTTCTTTCATTCCTTCAATACATACGGAAGAATAATTATGTACAACAGTTTTATCGTCCGAATATAAACGGTTACCGAAAAAATTTATATTTTCAGGATTCTTTACTTCAACAACGGGAGCAAGATTTATATGAAGCCCCAATAACTTAATTTGTTCTCCGGTAAACTTATAAAGCTCTTTTGCTTCACTTAAAGAATATTTTTCGGCCATTTCTTTTGCCGACGGAAGATGGGAGGCGAAGTGTTTTATCCTATAAACTCCCCCGCCCTCACAGTCTATTGCAAAAATAGGTTGAATATAATTTTTGTCTTTTGCTATTTTTTTAAAAGAATCCTTTACCGATTTAATGTAAAGAGAGGTTTTTTCAGGCGTATCGGCTAAATTAAATTTAAATAAAATAAATGCACCAGGAACGGTATTACCGAAATACTTATACATACCTTTTGTAAACTCTTTATTACCGTCAATGCTCAACATTAAAACTTGAGCCGCTTTTTCTTCCGCATTCATCTCGGCTATAAACTCATAAATCTTATCATTTTCGGAATAAAGATTTATACAAAAAATAAAAAACAAAAAACATTTTAATTTCATAAAGATATCCTATAAATCATTAAATTTTTAAAGTTATAAATCGGTACGGTTTTAAAACATCGAGTCTTTTATATAAGTTTATGATTTTGCGCCGCTTTAAAAAGTTTTGCATTCCATAAATTCTTTTGCATATATTTATCGCGTATATCGTTTTCACCTATGCTCAAAACATTTTTTTGCATCGCTTTAAACGCCTTGCTTAAGTATGCCGTTGTTTGAGGAGCGGTATCGCCGTATACTGAAGAATATAAATCATAACATAAATACAAATATAATGAAGAAAAAGAATCGTTTTGATATAAGGCATCGATTGAAGACGCTTCAAGTTCCGATAAAAATATTTGCCCGCTTTGTTTACCGCCCGCGTTTGAAAGAGCAAGTTTATAATTATAATAATTATAAAAAATATTAAACATTTTTTTACCTACGGACATTCCATAGATTTTTGCCCAAACCAAGTCTTCGGCAAAATTAAAACCGGACTTAACTTTTTGTAAATTCATAAAACTTGTTCCGTCATAATCGGAATAAAAATCCTGATAATCGGCTTCAAGTTTTTCAAAATCATTATACAATATAGGGTAAAATAAAAAGGATTCAATTAAAAATAAAAAAGCGTCATCGGTATTTTCCGAATACTTTAATAAAATTTCCTGTCCGGTTTTTATCTGTCCGCGGTAAATAAGAGAATGAGCCGCCCATACCCTGCATAACGATTCGAGGTTTTCAAAATAAAGAGACGCAAAATCACCGGCAAGATTAAACACCTCTTCAGCTTTTTGAAATTCGCCCACCTGTAAATAAATTCTTCCCTGCATAAATAAACACGGAATCTTCCACTCCTGCTCAAAATATTCGTTTACCGCATTTGAAAGTTTATCCAAAAAAGTAATAGCCTGTTTTAAATTATTTTGTAAAAAATATACTACCGCTATATTGAATAAAGCCTCACAAATAAAGCCGCTGTCGTGTGTATGCTCGGCGATATCAAGAGAATATGTAAAATACGTAAGCGCATCGGAAATTTTATTTTCGCTTAAATTAAAAAATGCCAATAAGGATAAAGCCCTATACTCGCCTGAGGAGAATTTATAATCTTGAAAAAACGTAATTGCGGTTTTTGTAAGAGAATAGGCTTTTTGAAAACTGCCTTCAATTTGGGCAATTAATGCGGTTTGATAATATTTTAAAGGTTCAAATAAAACCTGATTTTTATATTTTTTTAAATTCATTCCTTCGATTGCCGCATTGGAATAATTATGAAAAACGGAAGCTATTAAAAATTCTTGAGTACATTCAAAACTTAAGGAAGTAAAAATATTTTCGCTATCGTCATCCGCATGTAAAAACCCCGATTTATATTTATCCCATAAAAAAATTTGCAATATGTACATCAACGGATTTTTTTATATAACCTATCCTTCTTTCAATTATTTCAAGTAATCCGTAAGGTGCCGTGTAAATATTACCCGGAGCCGAAATGATTCCCGCCGAATACATCCATATATAAACATCATTAAAAAAAGTTTTACTTTTATTTAAAGAATTCAAAAAAAGATTCAGTTCATCGAAAAAAAAGTATCTTCCCGATATTAAAATTATATAAACCAATTCCAGTAAATCTTCAGGTATATTATAAATTGCAGGGACATCGGATTGCACATTTTTAATAATTGCGGATTTATCGGCTGCAAGAATTTTTTTTGCTTCATTTAAATTTTTCTCATCATCGATATTATCGACAAGGATTTGAATAGGTTCTCCGTTATTTATATAATTTACATACGCTTTTAAATATATCCCTGCATTCATTAAAAAAGCATCTACAAAATATTGCGGCATATCCTTTGCAAACCTGTGTTTTTTTAAATATAAGTATGAGCTTTTTGTAGAGAAAAAAGATTTTCTGTCAGCTTCGGAAAGTTTTAAAATTAAATTCTCATCTATGGGGTTTGCAAGAATAAAATTATATAAGGACCAAAAATAACTGTCGTTACGATGGACGATTACGGAAGGTTTATTTATATTATCACTCTCCGCTTGATAATCAATACCGTTAAAAAATTTAAAATTATTACATTCGGATAACTCGGAGTTATATGATTTAAATTCAATATATTTTGAAAGTTTGGATTCCGCCTTTTTGGAAGCGAACATTCCGTTTTCAGGTATTAAAAGTTTTTTATAGTTTAATAATAATTCCGCCAATTCCTGAAAAGAAAAATTATCATTGTAATAATCGGTAATACAACGTATTTCCGCAATTTTTTCTCCGTATACGTCAAATATTTTACTTAAATTAAATAAAAATCTTGAAACCGAGTATATGTAAGCTATGGAATCTTTTTTAAAACAAAAACCCAATCCCGTTTGGCATTTAAAAAATACTCCGCCGTTATTTGCAGCTTCATGCTTTACCGAAGCCGTAAAATTATTTACCCTGTTTAAATCGATTTTACGGAGTTGTCTTTCATAGGGCAACTCTAAAAAAACACAAAACATAATTTATTCCTTAAAATTTATACTTATCCAGTTACAGCCGTTTTATACGTTACAAGGTCGTCGATAAAATCATCTTCCGCTTTTATATTTTCTTTTTTCCATTCTTCAAGTTTTTTTTCTTTTAATTTTGAAATTGCCTTACGCTTCGATGCCGCTTCAATGTAAATTTTACGTTTTTCATCTATAATAATTTGAGCTTGTACCGACTTGTTTATAAGTTCGTCTTTTTCTTTATTTAAGCGTATAATACAGTTTTGAATCGAATGTAATTCGTCTATCGAAACCGTACTTCCGTCGAAATTAAGTTTTTGAGAATTTTGAGCATATAAACTTGCAATATTTTTTAAGGCAAGCTTTAATGAATCAAGGTATGCAATCGCATGTGCCAATTCAATTTCCGCTTTTCGTTCATAAAATTCACGCAAGTGTAAAAGTTTTTCCAACCGGAAATTAAAACGTTTCATTTCCCCTCCGCTTTAAGATGTTTTAAGAGTCAACAGCCGTTTCCCCATACAAGTTTGCGGCTTCGGAAGGCTGCACATATTTTTTTATTGCACCTCTTCCCAAAGCATCTTCACTGCATTCAAAATCGGGTATTTCTATCCCGGTAATTTCCGAAAGCTTTTTTAATGTGTCTTCCAGCTTTGCGGGGTCATTTACATCTTGAGTTAAAAAATCATAAATTAAGGGATAGTGCTCTATTGCGTCATCAATATTTGCATCGCTTCCTTTTTGATAAGCCCCTACTAAAATCATATCTTCCGATTCGGTATAAGCCGCCAAAAGATTTCTTGCTTTGGTTACGGCTTTTTTGGTATTTTCACCTGCAACCCTATTCGCCAAACGGGAAATGCTTCTTAAAACATTTATTGCAGGGTATTGACCGCGTTGGGCAAGTCGGCGTTCCAAAACGATATGCCCGTCAAGGATTCCGCGGACGGTATCGGAAATCGGCTCGTCCATATCATCTCCGTCAACAAGCACCGTATAAAAACCGGTTATCGAGCCCTTATCGGAAGTGCCGCTGCGCTCCAAGAGCTTAGGCATTGTTTCAAAAACGCTCGGCGTATAGCCCCGTGTAGCGGGAGGCTCTCCGATTGCCAAACCTATTTCACGTTGCGCGCGGGCAAAACGGGTAACGGAATCGAATAAGAGCATAACATCTTTTCCCCGGTCACGGAAATATTCGGCAATTGCAGTTGCGGTATACGCTCCTCTTATTCTCGCCAGGGGACTTTGGTCGGAGGTTGCCGTAACAATTACGGAATGCTTTAAACCTTCAGGCCCCAAATCATGTTCTATAAAATCTACGACTTCTCTTCCGCGCTCGCCTATTAACGCAATTACATTTACATCGGCATTGGTGTTCCGCGCAATCATTCCCAGTAAGGTAGATTTGCCGATACCGGAGCCTGAAAAAATTCCAAGCCGCTGCCCCCGTCCGACTGCAAGAAGACCGTCAATTGCGCGTATACCCGTAACAATCCTTTGGCGAATGGGTTTACGTTTCATAGGATCGGGGGGAGGAGCCGTTACGGGATATCTGATGTCGGAATAAGGCTCGGGTTTTCCGTCGGCGGATTGACAAAGAGAATCAACGACACGGCCCAATAAAACATTTCCTACGGGAATTGATAAAATTTCTCCCGAAGCAATTACGACATCTCCTACTTTTACGCCCTGAACGTCGGTAAAGCTCATAAGCTGAACGATATTGCCGTTTAACCCTACAACTTCGGCCTTTAAGCCCTTAGGTTTGTCATCGGTAATAATTTGGCAAAGTTCTCCTACAACGGCAACGGGCCCCTCGCTTTCAATCAGCATACCGTGCACACGCACGACCCGCCCTGTAAATTTAATCGGGTCGGTTTCGGTAACCGCATTTGTGTATTTATCGAAAATACTAATCATAAACAAAATCCGCTAGATATTTCCGGTTTTAATCTTAGTTTTAATCGGAGATATTTCCAAAATCTTTTGTTCGAGTTCGTTAAGCTGACTTGCAATTTTTGCGTCAACCGCGCCGAAATCGGTTTCGATAATACAACCGCCCTGGTCTACGGTAGAATCTTCCACAACGGTAATATTTTTTATATTTTCCGCCGTCGAGATAAAATTCTTTGTATGTTCCGTGGTCATTCCGACGTCCGCAAGATTGACGCGGATAATTACGTCTCCGCGCCCTTTTACCTTCCTCAAAGCATGTACGACATTTGAAACTACGACATTGCGCTGGTTTTCCGAAATTACCTTTACTACTTTACGCGTCATTAGCAAGACCAAATCTACAATTTGCTGTTCGGTTTCGGAAAGAATTTCCTGACGCCTATCCATTGTTTTTGTTATAATTGTTTGAAGCCTTGTTATTAAACGCTTAACTTCAAGATCTCCTTCTTTATAACCTTCTTCCCTGCCGCGGCTAAAACCTTCCTGATACCCTTCCCTGTTTACCGAAGCCTGATTGCTTTGAGCGTCGGAAATAATTGCCTTTGCGCTTGCTTCGGCTTCTGCAATAATTTTTTTAGCTTCATCTTTTGCTTTTTGAGAAACAACTTGAGCCTCATCGGTTTGCCTTTTAACTTCATCAAAGGCGGCATTTTCCGCTTCCTTAATGATCTTATCGGCGGCGGCCCGTGCTTCGGCAAACATTTGCTCTTTTTCCTTTTCCCATTCTATTTTAAAATCTTCAGCTTCCTTTTTTAAATCTTCAATAGACGGCCCTTCATACACGGGAACATCTTCAACGATTTCTTCTTCGGGTTCATTTTGAAAAGTTTTATTAAGCTGTAAAAAAACAACGTCATTCGCTTTTTTATTTACTTCAAAGCCTCTAAAAATAGTTTTAGCCATAAGCAGTCTCCGTTTTTATATCAGCTCGTCTTCTTCGGAGCGGGCAATAACAATTTCACCCTTATCTTCCAAATGACGGATAATAGACACAATCTTTTGCTGAGCTTCTTCAACATCTTTAACACGTATCGGGCCCATATATTCCATTTCTTCACGGAGCATAGCTCCCGCACGCTTACTCATATTTCTAAATATCTTATCTTGAACTTCAGCGTCAACCTGTTTAAGAGCCTTTGCCATTTCATCGTTATTAACTTCGCGTAAAACCTTACCGATTGACCTGTCGTCAAGCATAACAATGTCTTCAAATACGAACATTTTCTTCTTAATTTCTTCTGCCAAATCGGGATCTTCATCTTCAAGAGATTCTATAATGGATTTTTCGGAAGAGCGATCAACAAGGTTAAGAATTTCTACGATACTGTCTACGCCTCCGGCCGCCGTATAGTCTTCGCTTGAAATAGTGGAAAGTTTCTTTTCAAGAACGCGTTCCACTTCGCGCAAAACATCGGGAGAAGTTCTGTCCATAGTTGCAACACGCCGCGCAACATCGCTTTGAATTTCATCGGGAAGGTTTTGCAAAATTACCGAAGCCTTTTGCGGTTCAAGGTATGCAAGAATAAGAGCAATGGTTTGCGGATGTTCTTGCTGAATAAAGTTTAAAAGGTGCGCGGGGTCGGTTCTTCTTATAAAATCGAAGGGACGCACTTGCAGGGAGCTTGTAAGCCTATTGATAATTTCAATTGCTTTTTGGCTTCCGAAAGTTTTTTCCAAAACATCGCGTGCGTAATCAATACCTCCCGTGGTAATAAAGTTTTGCGCCGCCATTAAGTCTTGGAACTCTTGAAGAACGGCGTCCTTTAACTCCGCGTCTACGGTTTCCGTTCTTGCAATTTCAAAAACTATTTTTTCAACTTCATCTTCGCGCAGGCGCTCCATAATTTTTGCGGAAATTTCTCCTCCGAGGGAAACCAAAAAGATTGCCGCCTTTTGTCTTCCGGTAAGAGAGTTTATATCTTTTCCTTTTTTCGCGCTTCCTCTTTCTTTTGCAGGTGCTACAGCCATTTTATTCCTCCATCAGCCAAGTTCTAATTAAAAGAGCTACATCTTCAGGATGTTCACGCGCAATGTTAATTGCATTTTCCTGAAGCTCCAAGCGTTTACGCTCTTCAACCGTCATTGAAACATCGGCATTTGCCAATTGCGCTTCGTATAACTGCCTTTCGCGTTCAAGCTGTGCCTGACGTATAAGTTCTTCTTCACGGAGTCTTTTCCGTCTTTCAAGTTCGCGGCTGATAATTCTATATAAAATAAATATTAAAAGAACAAGGGCGACACCGGCAAGAGAAATTAAAATTATCTTTTGTCTTTGTAGCGCTTTAAAATATTCATTATCTTCAAGTTCAAATTGATTGGTTCTGTCGATTTTAATATTCGAAACCGTTACGGAATCCTTTCTGCTTATTTTAAAACCTATGGCATCCTGTACAAGTTTTGCTACTTGTTTTAAATCCGCATCGGGTATTTCGATATACTCTCTTTCAATTCTTCCGTTTGTAATTATAAAGTTTCCTTTTTCGTCTTTTTTCTTTTGCCAAGAGCCGTCAATATTTACGGAAACCGTACGTCTTCCGATTTCAGGATGAAAAATTTCACTTATTTGACTTGAGCTTACAAGTTCATTTAATTTTGAAATAGTTTGAGTCGAACGCCCTACAATATTTTTTGCATCTTTATACGACGGAGGAGTATTTCCGTCAACACCGGCAGGGCCTTCGGGATTTATTCCCGTTCCTTCGTAAATGGTATTTGCATTTTCGGAGCTTACGGTAATCGATTTTACAACTTCCGAATCATCATAAGGAGTTTCCTGATTATCTTCTTTTATAACAGTCGGCAAAAGTTTTGTAGTATTTGCGGAGCGCTCCGACATATCCATATCTATTTTAATGTTTAAATCGCGCACTCTGTCGGTACCGTAAATTTTTTGCAAAGCCGCTAAAATTTGAGCCGCATATTCTTTTTCAAGTTTTCCTATAAGCTTTTGCTGTTTTTCAATCATTGTAAGGCGGTCAAAGTCTTTTAAGCCTTCAAAATCGTTTAAAATATTTCCCGTATTATCGGCAATTGTAATATTTTCATCAAGAAGACCCGGAACTGCAAGTTTAAGGATTTTTTGAATTCCTTCGACTTTTTTTCTTTGAGTAAGGATATCGCTTCCTGGTGTAGGATAAATAATAATACTCGCCGTTACAGGGTCCTGTTCCGAAGCAAATACCGCTTTTTCGGGCATATTAACTACAACGCTTGCATCATCAATATCTTCTAAAGATTTTATATGCCGTTTAACCTCTTCGATAACGGCCCGGCGCACATCGATTTTTCTTTCAAAATCGGTACGTGTCCAGCGCTCGACATCAAAGATTGCCCAAGGGCTTGTGTTTTGCGGAATCAAATCTTCGCGGATTAAAATGGAGCGCATACGTCTTGCGGTTTGCTCATCGCTTACGGAAATAATTCCGTCCGAAGATACGGTAGGCGTTACGTTTTCTTCATTTAATCTTAAAAGAATCCTGTCGCGGGTATCTACGTCGGTTATTGCCATATCAAGAACAGGCACCGAAGTCGGTTTTGATGACCAGCGCATAAGAACAACAATCAAAACCAGAGAAAGCACCGCAACTCCGATAATGATTCCCTTTTGAACTCCCGTCCATTTTCCCCAAAGAGTTCCGAGTTTTGCCGTAAAGTTTTTTATCTTTTCGTTCATGTTTCCCCCCATGTACCGAACGTTATTTTACTCTGCTTTGCAGTGTAATTATTTTATCTCGTTGTAGTTATATCGTTCCAGCTTTTTACAAGCCTATCGATAACCGTTTGCGCCAGCTTTAACGATAAATTAGCCTGCGCCATTCCTATTGTTATATCGTGAACATCGACCGAATCGGGGTCGATAATCATTTGTTCGCTTAATTCATTCATTTTAATTTGCTTTGAATTAACATCATCAAAGGCTTTTAAAATTAACTGCTCAAAACTTGCCGCAGGTTTATTTACGGCAAGCTCAATCATATCGGTATCGGAAACCATTCGGCTTCTAAAATTATCCGTAATGACGGAACCGACTTGAGGAACTTCCAAAAGTCCCGGCACCTTATAAACATGCGCCGCATTAACTTGATTTATCATTTAAACCCTCCCCTTACCTTGCAATATCCAAGGCTTTTTGAAACATATCCTTTGCTCCTTGAACAACTGCAAGATTCGCTTCATAAGCACGCGAAGCCGAAATTAAATCCACCATTTCGGTAACAACGCTTACATTAGGATATTCCACATATCCTGCACGAGGCCCCGATTTAATTGCTCTGGGGTCTGTAGGAGCATAAACCCATCGCGATTCTGAATTATCTTTTTCTATGGAAACAACTCTGACGCCTTCTCCCACACCCCTATCAATAGATTGAGGAACAAAGGGAGTCATCCAATCAATACCGGATTTTTTTTGCTCTACAATTACACGGCTTCTTTTAAAAGCCCCGCCTTCCTGCGTTGCCGTTGTAGAAGCATTTGCAATATTGTTCGAAATAACGTCCGTTCTCAATCTTTCCGCATGCATTCCTGTTGCGGCGATATTTATACTTGTAAATAACCCCATCTTATTCTCCTTCTAAAGATAAGAGCGATACGGAAGCCAAGTCGAAAGGCTTATCGTATCTCCGTTATCTTAAAATCTATTTTAAAACCGACTGAGCCTGATTATATTGAAAGCCGGTCATCATACTCAAAAGCTGATATTGCATTTGAATTTTTAAAACGTTCATCGCTTCTTCTTCAGGATTTACGTTATTACCGTTTGCTTTTTCTTCGGTTAAATAATCCAAAACCCTTCTCGGCTCAACCGTTCTATAATCAATTACATCGTTAGACTTTATATGCAAAGGATGAGTCGTTGCAAGCTGAAAAGCTCCGTCCGCTCTTTTTTCGGAGTCAAAGGCGCGCTTTAACTCGGATTCAAAATTAACTACGGTTCTTTTAAAATTAGGCACATCCGAATTAGCCAAATTATTTGAAGTAACATTGTATCTAAGCGTATTAACGTCCATTGCCCTGTGTAAAATATCCGTTGTACGCAAAAAACTGTTTAGACCCATAAGTCCCTCCTAATCCGTTCCGTCTTTAAAATTTACCGTTTTTTAAAGACGGACCTATATCTATTTTCGGCAAATTTAAAATTTGCTTAAGTAATTGCCGATAAGCGGATTCACGTTGCCGATTACAATATGTACCTGGACAAATCCTGGTCCTGCACGATTCCTTTAAGCCTTTCATCGACATAGTCCACATCTATCTTTACGGTTTCCCCCTTCATTTCACTTGCATTAAAAGAAATATCTTCAACCAGCATTTCCATAATCGTGTGAAGTCTTCTCGCTCCTATATTTTCGTTTTTTGAATTTACATCTGCCGCTAAAAAGCTCATTCTGTCGATAGCCTCTTCGGTAAATTCGATTTTTACGTCTTCGGTTTTTAAAAGCTCCTGATATTGTCTGGTCAGGGCATTTTTAGGCTCAAGTAAGATACGTTTAAAATCTTCCGCATGAAGCGATTCCAATTCCACGCGTAAGGGAAATCGTCCTTGAAATTCCGGAATTAAATCGCTGGGCTTTGAAACGCTGAAAGCACCTGCGGCTATAAAAAGAATATGCGTCGTGTCTACCACTCCGTATTTTGTGGAAACATTTGAGCCTTCAACGATGGGAAGGATATCCCGCTGAACACCCTCACGCGAAACGTCGGGCCCGCCGCCCCTATCCGAGCGGGAAGCGACCTTATCGATTTCATCTATAAAAATAATTCCCATTTCTTCTACACGCCTTTTAGCTTCTTCACTTACCTTATCGCGGTCAACCATACGGTCAAGCTGTTCGGCCATAATAATTTCACGGGCTTCTTTTATGCTTACGTTTTTTCGCTTAGGTTTTGAACCGCCCATCATCATACTGGAAATATTGCTCATTGCATTTTCTATATCTTCCATATTGGAACCGCCTGCAAAAAATTCAAAAGGAGGCATATTTGAAGGCTGAATTGTAACTTCAACCATTTTATCTTCAAGTTTTTTTTCTCTAAGCATTATACGGAATTTTTCGCGGGTACCGCTCATATCGTTTTCTTTTTTTTCATCTTCTTCATGCACAAGCTCAACCGCCGCTTTTTTTTCAATTGCAGGCTCGCCGTCCTTACGCACCGTAATTTTTATAGGAATAACATTTTCAGCCTCGTTTGCATTGGAAGAAGTCTTTTTGCCGGAACCGGGCAAAAGTAAATCCAATAAGGATTCTTCGGTGTTTTTTTCCGCCTGTACTTTTAAGGATTCCTGCATTTCGCTTTTTACCATATTAAAGCCGACAGCCATTAAATCGCGTATCATAGATTCGACATCGCGGCCTACATAACCTACTTCCGTATATTTCGTAGCTTCCACTTTTAAAAAAGGAGCTCCCGAAAGTTTTGCAAGCCGCCTTGCAATTTCGGTTTTACCTACGCCTGTAGGTCCTATCATTAAAATATTTTTAGGCGCAATTTCATCTCTGATTTCTTCAGGCAATTGCAGCCGGCGCATTCTGTTACGCAAAGCAATTGCAACCGCCCGCTTTGCCTTATGCTGACCGATAATATATTTATCGAGTTCTTCTACAGTTTGTTTCGGTGTTAATACGTTTAAATCGATGCTCATTATATTTCCTCCATAATGATATTTCCGTTTGTATAAATACAGATTTTTCCCGCAATAGCTAAACTTTTTTCCGCAATTTCACGTGCGGAAAGTTCCGTGTTTTGCATTAAAGCCAAGGCGGAGGCATAGGCGTAATTCCCGCCAGAACCGATTGCCAAAATATTTTCTTCAGGCTCTATAACATCTCCGTTTCCTGAAATTAAAAGAGTGGTCTTTGCATCGGCAACCAAAAGGAGAGCTTGAAGGTTTTTAAGCATTTTATCGGTACGCCAATCCTTTGCAAGCTCAACCGCCGAACGGGTTAAATCGCCTGAAAATTCTTTTACCCTAACTTCAAATTTTTCCAAAAGAGTAAAAGCGTCCGCCGTAGCACCCGCAAACCCTGTAAGTATTTTACCGTCATAAATTTTTCTAACCTTTCTGGCATTTCCTTTCATAACGGTTTCACCCATTGTAACTTGCCCGTCTCCCGCCATTACGATTTTTCCGTTCTTTCTTACGGCAATTACCGTAGTACTTCTTACCTTGTTTTTCATAAAACTCCCTATAAAACAATTCTATTTTTACAACCGTCAATTTAAAATTGCCGATTACTTACGAATGCGGATGAGCTTTTTTGTAAAGCGAATGAAGCTGTTCCGCAGTAATATGAGTGTATCTTTGCGTAGTGGAAACACTTGCATGTCCTAAAAGTTCCTGCACAACTCTTATATCCGCACCGCGTGTTACAAGAGTTGAAGCAAAACTGTGCCTAAAAGCGTGAGGCGAAAGTCTTTTTAATTCGGGCGAAATTTCCACATAACGGTTAATTATATACCTTATACCGCGAATCGTAAGAGGCTTTCCCCTCTTATTTAAAAAGAGCGCATCACGTGTTTTTCCGTCTTCACCCGTTTGCACTTCGCCTTGATGTTTTTTTAATAACATTTTACGCTCTTTTAAATAAATCTTTAAATAATCTTTTGCAAAGTCCGCAAAAAAAACCTTGCGCTCTTTTTTTCCTTTTCCGAAAACTATTGCGGAAGAAAAAGAAAAATCCAAATCTTTTATATCCAACCCTGCAAGCTCCGAAACACGGCAGCCTGTAGAATAAAGAGATGCAAACAAAGCGGCGTCTCTTGCTTCCCATAAAATATTTTTGTTTTCGGGCAGGGCGCAAAACTCCTGAGCTTGAGCCGGAAACATAAACACGGGAAGTTTTAAAGGTATTTTTAAATTACGTAATCCCGTTGCAGGGTTTACCTTTGTTAAATTAAAACGTACCGCATATTTATAAAACCCGCGTAAAACGGAAAGAAGTCTGTTAATTGAAGCGGGCGCAAATTTTTTATCTCCCAATTCAGCGGCAAAAATTCTTATATCGGAAGCGGAAACTTCAAATACTTTTAAATTTAATTCTTTAAGCCACGATTTAAAAATTTGTAAATCGTTTTTATAAGAATTAATTGTCGCCTTTGTAAACTGCCTTACGCCTGCCGTATAAGTAAGATAGTCTTCAAAAATTTTATCCGCTTCTTCCATTTAAAACTTCCTATTCTTCCGACTCATTTACATCTTCTACACCTTCAACTACAGTATGAAGATAATCGCAATCGGGATTTATACAAGCCTTATAGCTTCCGTGTTTTTTATCGTATTTTTCTACCATAAACCAGCCGCACTTGGGACAAACCGCGTTAATGGGTTTAAAGTGCGAAATAAAATCGCATTTCGGAAAATTGGTGCAGCCGTAAAACTCCTTTCCCCTCCCCTTAGACTTACGCGCAATAATATCTCCGCCGCAGCCTTCTCTGGGACACTTTGCAAGCGGAATCGATTTTGTATTTTTACATTCGGGGAATCCTGTGCAGGCAAGGAAAAAGCCGAAACGCCCGAGTTTTTTAACCATCGGTTTCCCGCATTTTTCGCAAACTATATCGGTTTGTTCATCAAGGGAACCCTTAATGCTTTCAACCTTTACCATTGCATCTTCAACCTGCTCTTGAAACGTGCCGTAAAAACTTTTCATCAAATTAGGCCATTCAACCTTATTTTCTTCAACTTCATCAAGCTTGGTTTCCATACCGGCCGTAAAATTTACATCGACTATATCCGAAAAGTTTTTTACTAAAAGAGTGTTTATTATTCTTCCCAATTGAGTAGGAACGAGCTGTTTATTTGAACGGGTAACATAATATCTTTCAAGCAAAACGGAAATAATGGGGGCATAAGTAGAAGGCCGCCCTATTCCTTTTTCTTCCAACATTTTTACAATGCTTGCATCGGTATAACGTGCAGGCCCTTGAGTAAAATGCTGTTCCGGGCGAAGAGTAATTACATTTACCTTATCTCCTATTTTCATAGAAGGAAGAGTCTTTCCTTTTTCGTCTTTTGAAATTAGGGTTTTTGTAACGTTATAAAACCCCTTTTCGGTAACCGAAGTTGAAGAAGCTCGAAAAACCGCATCGCCGACTTCAATTTCATAGCTTGAAGTTTTTGTTTTTGCATTTTTCATTTGACTTGCAACAAAGCGCTCCCAAATTAAGGTATAAAGCCTTAATTGGTCCCTGTTTAAAAATTCTTTTAAGTATGCGGGCGTGTACTCAACGTATGTAGGCCGTATACCTTCATGGGCATCTTGAGCTTTTTTGCCGACCGAATATTCTATATGCTTATCGGGTAAATCCGAAGGATAGTTTTCTTCAATCCATTTACGCACCGCCGTAATTGCAACGTCCGAAATTCTTACGGAGTCGGTACGCATATATGTAATTAAACCGACACGGTTAGCTCCTACGGCTATACCTTCATAAAGCTGTTGCGCTACTTGCATGGTTTTTTTAGATGTAAATCCGATTCTATTTGCCGCGGTTTGCTGCAATGTGGAAGTCGTAAACGGAGGCCTCGGTTTAATTGTTTTTTCCGCCGTTTTAATATCTAAAATTTTTGCAGGAAGAGATTTAAGCTTTTCAATAATTTCTTTAACTTCTTTTTCGTTTTTTAATTCGGGCTTTGCATTTTTATATTTTACCAGCTGCGCTTCAAAAGATGCCTTTCCGTATTTAAAATCGGAATCAAGTGTCCAATATTCGTCCGGAATAAAATTTTCAACTTCAACCTCCCGCTCGCAAATTAAACGCAAGGCAACCGACTGAACTCTGCCGGCCGATAAACCGTTTTTTACTTTTTGCCATAAAAGAGGAGAAAGGCTGTATCCTACTAGTCTGTCCAAAACGCGTCTTGCTTTTTGAGCGTTCACCTTTCCCATATCTATATCGGCAGGATTTTTAACCGCTTCCTGTATTGCCTTAGGTGTAATTTCATTAAATACAATCCGCTTGATGGGAACGCCGCATTCACTTGAAAAAGATTCATGTAAATGAAAGGCGATGGCTTCTCCTTCACGGTCATTATCACTTGCAAGAAAAACGAATGCGGATTTCTTTACTTCTTTTTTTAATTCGCGTAAAATTTTCGCCCTGCCGTGAACGGTAATATATTCGGGCGTAAAATTATTTTGTATATCTATTGCCAATCTTGATTTGGGTAAATCTATTAAATGCCCCATAGAAGCGCGTACAACATAATCCTGTCCCAAATACTTTTCAATCGTTTTCGCCTTTGAAGGAGATTCTACGATAATAAGATATTGGGTCTTGGCTTTTTTATCTTTTACAGCCGTTTTTTTGTTTGTTGTTTTAGCGATTTTTTTTTCATCAAGCGTTTTACTCATAAAAACCTCTTTTTAACCTTTCCTTTATAATTTTAAATCAGTAAACAACGATACCTGTCTGTTGTTTTCATTCAAAGAATATTTCCAATCATTTAAAATGTCCTTTGCACTTGTTATTGCAAGAGCTCCCTGCTCCGCAAGGTTTACACAGCCCTCATTTTGAATCGAATTCAAAAGAGTCTTACAAACATAAACATCTCTGCCCTGTTCCAGAGCAAACTCTCCGGTAATCAAAGCCCCCGATTTTTTAGGAGCTTCGACAATCAGCACGGAACGCGACAGCCCTGAAATAATTCTGTTCCTTTCAGGGAATCTGAAAGCAAGAGGCTCCGTGCCGGGAGTATACTCGCTTAAAATACAGCCGCCCTCTTCCAATATTTTTGCGGCAAGTTTCTTATTGCTTTTAGGATAAATTCCTTCCGGGCCGCAAGCTAAAACCGCAACGGCACTTACTCTTTTAACCTCAGCTTCAAAACAACCGCGATGAGAATAAGTATCTATCCCGTATGCCAATCCCGAAACCACAGGAATACCCAGTTCCGCAAACTCTCTTCCCAAAGACAGAGCCTCCTGTATTCCTTCCCCGGTCGGGCGTCTTGTTCCCACCATAGCAATTGCGGGCAGCTCAGGATTCGGCAAAGTGCCGCGATAAAATATCATAAAAGGAGCGTCGGGTATTTCCCTTAAAAGAGGCGGAAAGTCTTTTTCGTTAAACGAAACGGAACTTATTCCGTACATCTCCATAATTTTTACAGCCTTTTCCGAATACCTTTGAATAAGCTCAGGCTCAAATTTTTTCGGATTTACACGTCTCCCTATAAGCTCCGAAATATCTTTTATAGAAAGTAATGAAAACTCTTCGATTCCGTCAAGTTTTTCCGATAAAAGAAGTTTTTCTCTTCCTCTCAAAAACGAACATTGAGATAAGGCTATGTTTAAAATTTCTTTATCGGATATCTTCATATATCAATTCCCGCTATTCATTCTTTCCTTTATAAGTTTTATATTGTTTTCGGCTTCGGCTTTTTTTTCCGCACTGCTTGTAAGCGAAATAACTTTTTCATACATTTCGACAGCCTTTTCATTATTGCCCGTTACATAATAAGCCCTTCCCAATAAAAGTAAATGCTGTATCGGTTTTTGCTCTCTTTCAACAACGCTTTCCAAAAGCGGAATTGCCTCGTAAGGTTTATTTAATTCAAAAAGATATAAAACCGAAAGAGCGTAAACGGCTTTTGAATATTTCGGGTCAATTTCAATAGCCCGAGTATAGGAAGACACCGCAAGAGCATAGTATCTTTTTTTCTCTATATCCGTTCCCGATAAATCAAAATCAAGCGCATTTTTTGCAACAAGACTTGCAGCCAAACCGGTTTGATAAAACAAGTTTTGATTTTCAGGATAATATTCCAAAGCGGATTGAAAACAGGTTAGGGCTTTTTTATACATTTTTTGGTCCATATACCGCGAACCCAAAATTTTATACCAAATCCCTATTCTGCCTTCCGCAATTATAATATCTTCAACCCTGCGCTCGTACTTTTTTATAGCTTCTTTTAATTCTTCTTCGGTGGTAGGACGGCTGACACCCTCTTCCAATTCCTGAAGCCTTTTTATTCTGTTATTGTAATTACAACCGGAAAAAAAAGCAAGAGAAAAAGCTGCAACAACTAAAAATAAAATTCTTTTTTTCATTATACACTCCTATTTAATTCTTTTTCCATTAAAAAATTTATTATGATACATTTCCAGCGACTTATCTTCGATGTGGGTATACACTTGTGTAGTAGAAATATCGGAATGCCCGAGAAGACACTGAACCGAACGCAAATCGGCACCTCCTGCAAGTAAATGCGTTGCATAAGAATGCCTGAGCGTATGAACCTTAGTTTTAATTCCTGCAAAATTGGAAAGCTCGTTCATTCTTTTCCAAATCCCTTTACGGGTGATACAGCCGCCGTGATTGTTTAAAAACACGGCACCGGCTGTAAGCGTATTTTCGGAATACTTAGGTTTTAATAATTTACATCTGGCTTCCGCAGAATAACGTTTAAGCCAATATTTTGCGGCGCTTCCGAAAGGTACAATACGCTCCTTATTTCCCTTTCCGGTAACCTTAATCAAATCTTCTTCAAAAAAAATATCCTCAAGTTTTAAATTAACGATTTCACTTACACGCAATCCCGCCGAATAAATAAGTTCGAACATCGCCCTGTCGCGGATGTTATTAGGCGTATCCAAAGGAATCGCCGCAAAAAGCTCATCTATTTCTTCAGGCGATAAAACCCGCGGTAAAGTTTTTTCACGACGCGGCCTATCTATACCTTCACTGGGATTATCTTTGCGCACTCCTTCAATCACTAAAAATCTAAAAAAGGAATTAAGGGCCGCTATATCTTTTGCAATCGTTTTTGCCATAATACCCGCTTCCGCTCTGGATAAAATAAACCGAATACAGTCTTCTTGTGAGGCATTTTCAATTTGAATACCTTTAAGCTCTTCCCTAAACAATTGCAAAGTGTTTATATAAGTTTGCGCCGTTGCCTTTGAATGAGATTCCGCAGAGATTAAAAATCCGTAAAATGCGCGAAGCTGTATGTTTGTCAAATTATCTTCCCTTTTTGTTTCTGTAATAAGTCGGAATATCCAAATCCGTTCCGTCTTCCGGAACCTCTACGTTAAAGCTGTATTTTTGTTCGGCAAAATCAGGTTCGGCGGCGGTTTCATACTCTTGCAAAACCGGTTCGGCCGGACGGTTTTTTTCGTTTCTGAGCCCGAGCCCGGAAATAACCGGAGGTTTGGGAGGAGCCGAATTCCCCTGTCTGTTTAAATTGGACCACTGTCCCGATGTAATAAAAGAGTTTCCCGCAGAAGTTTTTTCTTCAACGGGTGACGGAGCCGCTTCGGTAACCTTTCCGAGCTCGAAAAATTCGTTTGAAGGAAATCCAGTTGCAATCAGGGTAACGCTTACCGAATCTCCCATTGAGGGGTCTACGGTTGTACCGAAACATGTTGAAACGTCCGGGTCGGCATTAGCGGTTATAATCCCCATAATTTCCTCAACCTCATGTAAGGTTAAAGTTTCGTTGCCGCAAATATTTACCAAAAGATGTTTTGCTCCCTCTATGCGGGAATCTTCCAATAAAGGATTGTTAATCGCATTTGTCGCGGCGTCCACGGCACGGCTTTGACCGTGCCCCACTCCTACACCCATGTGAGCATTTCCCTGAGAACGCATTGCGGATTGAACATCTGCAAGGTCTACATTTACTTCACCGGGTCTGTAAATTAAATCGGAAATCCCCTGAACGGCTTGACGTAAAACATCATCTACCTTTTTAAAGGCTTCCGGAACCGGTGTTGAAGGCTCAACAAGTTTTAATAAATGCTGATTCGGAATAACAATAACCGCGTCAACGGATTCTCGCAACTTTTGGATTCCGTTTTCGGCAAGTTTCATTCTCGTTTTTCCTTCAAAATTAAAAGGTTTTGTAACAACCGCTACCGTTAATACGCCCTGCTCTTTCGCTATTTCCGCAATTATAGGAGCGGAGCCCGTTCCCGTTCCGCCGCCCATTCCGGCGGTTATAAAAAGCATATCCGAATCTTTTATAGCATTGGCAATCGCTTCCCTGTCTTCAAGAGCGGCCTTTTCACCGACTTCAGGATTTCCTCCGGCACCGAGCCCTCCCGTAAGTTTTGAACCTATAGGAAGCTTTGTAGGTGCATTGGAATAATGCAAGGCCTGCAAGTCCGTATTCGCTACAATAAAATCCACATAGCGCATATCACTTGATAACATTCTGTTTACGGCATTGGAACCGCCGCCTCCCGCTCCTATTACTTTAATTACGGCAGGAGTACCGGGTAAACCGCCGGTATAAGAACCTCCGGTCTTAGTTGATGTCATTGAATCACAATTTTCTCTTTCAAGTATTTCGTAAGACATACCCATATAATTTTCCCTCCCATGTATATTGTCTTAAACGGAATTTTTAAATTCCGACCGTATTTTTTAATATCCCGCTTTTAAAATATTTTAAAACAAATCTTTAAAAAAATCCGAAAATTTTTTAAAAACGGTTTTTGAAGTTTCTCCGCCGTTTGCGGAAACGGATTCCTCCTTATTTTGATTTTCATAAGCGTTCCATACAAGCCCCAATACGGCGGCAAATTCGGGACTTCTATATTCTCCCGTCAAACCGCCAACCGTGGCGGGAACTCCCAAGCGTACGGAAGGCATATTAAAAATTTCGCTTGCCAACTCTACAGTACCCGAAAGTAAGGCGCCGCCGCCGCAAATAACCACGGAACCGGAAAGATGCATTCCCTTAGTAAAAGAAGAAACCTTATCTTTTATAATTGCAAATATTTCGGCCATTCTGGCTTGAAATATTTCGCATATTTCCAACTTGGAAATTTCTTCAGGGCCGCGGCCTGCAACTCCGGGTAAAAGAACCTGCTCATTGGCTTCAATAAAATCGCTCCAACAACAGCCGTTAGATAATTTTATTTTTTCCGCAATATCAAAAGGAATCTTTTTTATTACCGCCAAATCATTTGTAACCTGAATTCCTCCCACCGGAATTGCAGTTGTCATCACCGGCGCCCCGTTTTGCATAACTACAATTTCAGTAGTTCCGGCTCCTATATCTATCAAAATAGAGCCCAATTCCTGTTCATCTCTTGTCATTACCGATTTTACATCTGCAAGACCGTGATGCATAAAACCGTCCACTCGTAAATTCGCACGGTTAACGCACAAAACCATATTTTTAATGGAAGTTACGGAACCTGTTATAATATGAACCTCGGCTTCAAGTCTTACGCCTATCATATTAAGAGGGTCCTTTATATCACGCTGCTTATCTACAGTATAAGATTGAGGAACCACATGAATTATTTCTCTATCAAGCGGAATAACTACCGCCTTTGCCGAATTTATTACCGACTCAATATCGTTTTTATCTATTTCGCGGTTATTTTTTCCCTTATCCCCGCCGCCTTTATAGCTTACGGGAAATACACCGCGAGAATTTAAACCTTCAATATGAGTTCCGCCCAAACCTACCACGCAATGGTCAATGTCCACACCGGACATCATTTCGGCGGATTCAACGGCATTATTTATTCCCCGAACCGTGCTTTCAATATTGGTAATAGACCCCTTACGCATTCCGGTAGATTCGGCAGAGCCTATTCCTATAATTTGGAATCCTCCGGTTTCAAGCTTTTCCGCGACAACCACCCGCGTATTTTTCGTACCTATATCTAATCCGACTATAATATCGCTACTCATTACCGCCCCCGCGTTTTTTATATATTGCATTTGAACCGCGTATATCCAATTCCGAAATATCCTTATCCAACCCAGTATCGCAAGCAACATCTATAAGAAGCAGCATATAACGGAGAGTATCTTCGGTTAAAATTTTACTTGTAATAATCGAAAAACGGGTTTTAACCGGATATATTCTTAAATCATACCCTCCGTATCTTCCCGGCTCTATTTTAATTTCCGAAACCTCATTTAACAAAACGGGCTGTTTTTTTTGCAAAAGGTCTAGTTGAACAAAAAACTCAGTAAGCCTCTTATTTATCTTCATTCCTGCACGCGGATTGTTAAAAGTCAACCCCGTAACAATGGGTAAATTACGGGTAACGGCTCCGGAGCCTATTCTAAAAACAACTCCGTCCTTATCTATTTCCATCGGAACGGTTTTTCCGTTTATTTCGGCAAAAGAAACGGCAACGGGCTGACGCTCCGCCACCTTAATTGAAATTCTGTCCGGGAATTTTTTTTCCACGGTTACGGAGGCAATCAGCGGAGAAGAAACCAGCCTTTTTGAAACTGCGGAAGAATTTATACTAAGCCACTTTACCTCTCCCGATAACCCCGAAAGCTTTTGTATTTCATACGGACTTAAATTTTCGCAGCCTGAAATTTCTATAATCGCCGCAGAGCGCGAAGGCAAAATAATCGCATAAAAAATAACCTCCACGGCCAATGCAATTACAAAAAACATAATAAGAATTTTTATAAGCAGCGGCTTAATTCCGCGTTTTTTTTCCGAACGGAAATTTTTATTTTCAAAATAAATTTCTTCGGAATATTTATCATGCTCCCAAGAGCAAAAAACATCAGCCATTTACCGAACCTCCCTTATTCACATATCCGGACGCATTTAAAATTAAACCGCATAAACAAAATGAAATCACCAAAGATGAACCGCCTGAAGAAAAAAACGGAAGAGGAATCCCCGTTGCAGGCACCAGTTTTGAAACTACGGCGCAATTTAAAAGCGACTGAATTAAAATACTTGTAGTAGCCCCGAAAGCAATGTAAGAGCCGAACCTGTCCTTACATGTAAATGCAATTTTATATCCCAATACCGCAAAAAAGATTAGAAGAAGCATATAGCATGCAACTCCTACAAAACCCATTTCTTCAGCCCAAACCACAAATATAAAATCGGAATATATTTCAGGAACGCTTGCAATTTTTCTTACACCGTTCCCAAGCCCCTGCCCGAAAAGACCTCCGCTTGTAAGAGCATTAAGCGAAGCTTGAATTTGAAAGCCGGAATTCAAGGGGTCTCTTCCCGGGTCTAAAAAAGAAAGTACACGCTCCATTCTATATTCCTTCGTTACAACCATTAAAACCAAAATCGGAATAATACAAACCAAACCTTTTAAAAACCAGCTTATAGGAACACCGGCCGCAAAAAACATTGTTGTTGCGATTATTAAAATAAAAAGCGAAGAAGAAAAATCATTACCCAAATAAACAAATAAAATAAATAAACTCGTAATAAGAAAAGGAGGAAAAATCGAAATTAAAGGGTCTTCATATTTATCATTCTTTTTATCGAAGAAATTTGCCAAAAAAAGCAAAACGGAAAATTTAACCGCTTCGGAAGGCTGAAATTTAAAACCGCCCAACTTTATCCAACGGACAGCCCCGTTGCGCATTTCTCCAAGCCCCGGAATAAAGGGTAAAATGCAAAGTAAAAAGGTAATTATAACAATTGCGGGAAGCATTTTCCTTATTTTTGAAAAATCCATAAACGTAAAAAACAGCATACCCGCCAAACCGACAACCGCATGCTTTGCCTGTTTAATAACAAAATACAATTGGTCGTCAAATATACGCTTGGCATAATGAATCGAGCCTGAATATAAGGTCGTATAACCTACACCGAATAAAAGCAGCACGGTCATTGCAAAAATAAAATCGTGTTTTTCAGGATTGATATTTTTTTTCGCTGCAATATATTTATTCATTCCCCGCCTCCGGTTTTAACACCTCTTCCAATCTCTCAAGCTCCAAGCCCCGCGAACCTTTTAATAAAACAAAATCGCCTTTATTTAAATTTTCTTTAAGCGTATTTTTTAAATTTTCAAATTCGTCCGTTTTAAATATGAACACTCTTTTATTTTTTTTATCGCAGTTTTTTAATACGAAAGCAAATTCATCTCCGAAAAAATAAATTATATCCGCTTCCGAAGATAAGACTTTTTCGGCAATCAGCTTATGACTTGCCTCCGATTCTTTACCCAATTCACGCATCGAGGCTAAAACATAATGCTTAACCCCTTCGGATTTTACCGAATTGCAAAAATCAATCGCCTCGCTCATAGAATCGGGGTTTGCATTATAACAATCAAAAAAACAGGTCGCAAGCCCGCGGATAATCTGAGATCTACCGAACAGAGGCCGCACGGCTTCCAACCCTTTTTTAATTTCACTTGCGGAAAAATTATCTTTTTCCGCCAAAGCGATACACGCCGCAGCATTGTCTATATTGTATTTTCCCGCAAGCGGGAATAAAATTTTTTCGTCTTTGTAAAATATAACGGAGCCTTCCGTTCCGTTCTCTTCTATTTTTTTTATATTGGAATTTTTATCCGCGGAATAAACATAAATCTTTCCGGCGGGAACGCTTTTTAAAAATTCCGTAAACTTACAATCGGGAACAAAGCCTATGCAATTATCCGTAAAATTTGAAAAAATTTCCTTTTTTTCCTCAGCAATTGCCTTTTTCGTGCCGAGAATACCGATATGGGCGGAACCTATGTTTGTAATAATCGCAGCGTTTGGTAAAAGAATATTTGCAAGCTCCGCAATCTCACCTTTTCTATTCATACCGAGCTCGAAAATTCCGACTTCGTGCTCCGGACGTACCGTAAAAACCGAAAGAGGTAGCCCCGTTTCCGAATTTAAATTACCCTTATTTACTGCGGTATTATATTTTAAAGAATAAATCGAAGCTAAAATTTCTTTCGTAGTAGTTTTTCCGCTTGAGCCCGTTACACCTATTTTATAAAGGCTCGGGAATTTCGTTAAATAAAATTTTGATGCCGCCTGAAGAGCATATAAATTGTTTTTTACCGTAATACAGCAAGCGTAATATTTTTTACACAATTTCTCAAGCGTAATCTTATTTTCTTCAAACCTTACATATTCGGTATCGGCAAAAAAACAAACGGCACCGTTTTTTAAAGCGTCTTCAATGTAAATATGACCGTCCTGTTTTTCTCCTCGTAAAGGAACAAAAAGAGAATTGGGCCTTACACCTCTACTGTCGATTACAACGGAGGTAAAACCGTTTACCGGCGAAAAATTAAACAAAATACTTCCGCCGGTACTTTTTACAAGCTCATCAAAAAATAAAAGAGTAAACTCACGATTTAAATTATCCGAATCAAAAGCCATGTTTCTCCTTCGAAATTTCTATACGTAAAATTTCCGCAGACCTAGCTTTCCGCATTTTTAATTCTTCCACAGCAATCCTTTCTATACGCTCAGGCTTCGATAAAATTGAAATACCGGAAATCTTTCTTTTATTTTCTTCGATTATTCTTATCTGTTCCTTATCGTAATCCTTCATTTCCCGCTCTACAGCGGAATATCTTGAAGACTGTAAAACCACAGCGAACAACAAAAGAGGAATCAACATAGTTAACACGACGGCGCTAATTTTTTTCATTTTGAACTCTCCTTACACCCGATTTTTTGAACGGCACGCAGTCTTGCACTGCGTGAAGGAGGATTATTTTTAATCTCCTCTTCCGAAGGCTCAATTCCTTTTTTAGTCAAAACAACAGCCCTGGCCCTTCCCCCACACTTACATATCGGCACATTATCGGGGCAAGTACAGTTTTTTCCCAACTCTCTAAAATATAATTTTACAATCCTGTCTTCAAGAGAATGAAAACTTATAACACCCAATTTACCTCCGGGCTCAAGAGCGGAAAACGCAAGCTCCAAAAGAGACGGAAGTCTGTTTAACTCTTCGTTTACGGCAATACGCAAGGCTTGAAAAGTCTTTGTTGCCGGGTGAAGTTTTCCGTGTCTACAGTTTTGAGGTACGGCATAATAAATACAATCGGCCAAATCTTTTGCAGTTTGAAATCTTACCTCTTCGCGCCTTAAAACTATTTTTGCCGCAATTTTACGGGAATAACGCTCTTCACCGTAATTAAAAATCAAATCCGCCAAAGCCTTAAGCCTTTTCGGAATACGTATTTACAATATCGGCGGCACTTATTTTTGAAGAAGAATTAAGACGCATATCCAACGGTTCGTCCGCAGAAAAAGAAAACCCCCTTCCCGATTCCGTATAATGAAACATTGAAATTCCCAAATCCAAAAGGATAATATCGGGTCTTTGTAAATCTTCAGGATAGTTTTTAAAAAAATCATCGGACCAGCCTAAATAAAATTTTACACGCTCTCCGAAAGGCGACAACCTTTCCTTCGCTTTTTTTTGAATTGCGGCATCGGCGTCTATTCCTACGGCATTAAGATGAGGATATGTTTTTAAAAATGCTTCCGTATGTCCGCCTTCTCCCAATGTTCCGTCTACAAAAAGATTATCGGAACCGGCAGGTTTTAAGATTTTAAGACATTCATCAAGCAATACGGACGTATGAACAATTTTCATATAAACTATAAACCGATTGTACCTAAGCCTTCGGCAGCTTCCAAAAAGCCGGACTCGCTCTCCTTCAAATAATTTTCATATTTTTTTTCGTCCCACAATTCAAAATACTTTGAAAGCCCTAAAATTATACAATCCTTTTCGAGCCCAGCATATTCCCGTAAACTCTGCGGAACCGAGAGTCTTCCGGTCTTGTCAAATTCTATTTCCTGTGCCGGCGCAATTAACCTTCTTGTAACAATACGAGACTCGGTTTTGAATAATGAAGCCTTAGCCATAATTTCGTCGGAAAGTTTTTGCCATTCTTCGGGAGTAAAAAGCCAAAGACAGCTGTCGATTCCGCGCGTTATAATAAGGCGCGCTTCGGGTAATCCTGAACGTATTTTAGCAGGAAACATAATTCTACCTTTTTCATCGAGAGTATTCTTATATTCGCCTGTCATAACGCAGTTTACCACTTTATTCCACCTTTTGCCACTTTTCGGCACTTGTTTACATTTTATCACAAAATTTAAGAATGTCAAGTATTTTTTATAAAAAAAGTGAAAAAAATACAAATTTTTTGTAAAAAAAATGCAAAATTAAGAGAAAATCGTCTGTAAATTCGATAAAAAAGAGAGAGCCGATAATTTTTTTTAACTTTTAAGTGTTTTAAATTTATTATAGGTTAATTTAAAAATAGGAGACGCTCTATACTTAAAAGTCCGTCGTTTATGACAGCCGTTTTATAATACCGTCCGTTAGAGCCTCAAGGCCGGAGACGCTCTCGGTTAAGTATAGGTGAGGTTCGATTTGCTCCAATTCCAAAAGAAGGAAATTGTCGTTTTCGTCTTTTAAGTAATCAACCCTCATATAAAGGGGAAGGCTTTCCAACTTTGAAAGTATGTTTCGGATAAAAGATTTTTCTTTTTCGGAAGTTTGTACGGAAGTTGAGGAGCCGCCGAAATGTTTATGAATTAAAAAACCGCCCTTTGCCGGAGTTTTTTTCACAGTTAATGTTATTTTTCCGTCTATGACTATTGAAGAGTGCTCGCCGAAAGTTTCAATTGAAGAAATATATTTTTGAATTAAAGGAAGTTTTCCTTTTCCGATAATATCCGAGCAAGCGGCTTTTATCTTTTCTTCTTCATCTATTGAATATCTGTAAGTATCTTTTCCGCTTGCACTGATATTCGGTTTTATAACTACTTTTTTCCATTCCGAAGGAATATTGAGGTTATTAAGGTTATCAGCCGTAACGGTAGGCGTGATTTTAATTCCGGTTGTTTGTAAATCAAGTAAATACCGCTTATCGGAATTTTTTTCAATAATGTCGAGCGGATTATATAATAATGAAGAGTTTTCTATTTTTTTCATTTGCCGCAAAAATTCGGTAAGACGGCCGTCGTAATCCCAACAGGAGCGGATTATAGCCAAGTCATATTCGGAAAAATCCGTTGAGGTATCGCTCCAAACCGTAATATCGGCAAGGTATCCCCTGTTTTGCAGCTCGTTTTGTAAAAGTAAATCGTCTTTTGTAGGCTGTTTTTTATATTCGCCGCTTACCAAGATAGCAATTTTTTTTCTTTTCATTTTTAACCCCTCCCAGTATATTCAAAGCCTATAAACTTAAAAGTATATCTAAAAAAAGACGAAGCTGCAAGCCTTTTAAATATGGATAACCTTTAAACTGTATGCTTATTAAAAACCGGCAGCGTTACGTGCTTCCGCCAACTGTTTTAAAGCTTTTATATAACAGGCCTTTCTCATAGTAACCTTATATTCTTCTTTTAAATTCCATACAAAATCAAAGGCTTTTTTAATTTTTTCACATAGGCGGTTATTTACTTCTTCTTCACTCCAATAAAAGCCCTGTAAATTTTGAACCCATTCAAAATACGAAACAATTACCCCTCCGGCATTTGCAAGTATATCCGGAACTATAATAATATCTTTATTCTGTAAAATAATATCCGCTTCCGGGCTTACAGGTCCGTTTGCGGCTTCAACTATTATAGGAGCCTTTATTTTCTCGGCATTTAATTCGGTAATTTGATTTTCCAAAGCGGCGGGAATTAAAATATCGGTTTCAAGTTCCAAAAGCTCGGCGGAAGAAATATGCTTAAAATCGCCAGTCAAAGTATCAAGCCTTTTTTTATTTTTTATATGAGCCGTAACGGCTGGAATATCGAGTCCGTTTTCATTATAAATTGCTCCCGAACTGTTGCCCGCAGCAATAATTTTAGCACCTTCTTTAAACATAAGTTCCGCCGTAACACCGCCTGCGTTTCCCAAACCCTGAATAACAACCCTCTGTCCTTTTAAAGTTTTATTTAAACGTTTTAATACTTCAATACAGGCAACCGTAACTCCGCGGCCTGTAGCTTCAGCCCTTCCGAGAGAACCGCCTAAAGCAACAGGCTTGCCCGTTATAACGGCAGGCGTAAACTCGCCGACCGCCGCACTATATGTATCGGCAATCCAAGCCATAATTTTCGCATTTGTACCCACATCGGGTGCAGGAATATCAATATGGGGGCCGATAAATTTGGCTATCCGTCTTGCATACCCGCGGGTTAATTTTTCAAGCTCGTTTTCCGAAAGTTCCGAAGGGTTCACGGATATACCGCCCTTGCCTCCTCCGTAAGGAATATCGGCAACGGCACACTTAAAAGTCATCCATGCCGAAAGAGCGCGGACTTCATCAATATCCACATCTTTATGAAACCGTATGCCGCCCTTTGCGGGGCCTCTTAAAGTAGAATGTTGAACTCTATAGCCGTTAAATACCTTTACACGGCCTGAGTCCATAACTACCGGTATGGAAACATGAAGCTCTCTTTCGGGGCTGAGCAAAGTAATATAATCGTCTTCTTTTAAACCTGCCGTTTTTGCGGCATCTTCTATAGTTAAAACGAGTTTTTCGTAAGTATTTCCCATAAAATTCCTCATTACAAAAGTTTTAAATTCTTAAGGAGCTTCCCCTTATGCATATCCAAAACCTTACGGACTTTCTTACAGTTAAAGAAAACGATTTCGGCCGCAGGTATTGAAAAGGTAAAACATAAAATTTAACCGGAAATTATGTATATTCTAAGGGTATCGGAGAATATACGTGTGAAATGCATAAGAAAACTTGACAAAATCTTATACAACAGCACAAGGAGCAATATTCCGGAAAAATATAAATGTAAACACGATAAATTCTTGCAGGTAACTCCGTATCCAGGCGGAGCACTGCACGGACAAAGACGGGCGTCTTTACCCTCATAGTCATTGGCAGGTCTTACGGCTCGGAGGTCATCGCTTGTTTCCGCCTTCCCGGGCTATATTTAAATATCCCAGTGGCAATTTTGAAAACACGCTATCTCCTTACGTCAGCCGGACTGCTCAGGACTTTCACCTGATTCCCTTTTCACCGCTTCCCTTAAGAAACGGCACCAAGACCGAAATCGCTGTAATAATACTACCCGATTATTACACCGTTGTCAACCTCCTGAATCAAATCCGCAACCGATAAACTCAAATTAAGGTACGCTTCCCCTTCCCGTTAATTTTTTTTAAACACTCTGATACGGTTATCTAAAAAATCGGAAAGAACTATTGTTTTGCCGTCGGGAGAAATATCCAAACCCGTCGGCTGGTTTCCCGCTTCTACGCTTTCAATGCGGGTAAGGGTTTCGGTATCAATAATATCCAGTCTCCCCATTACATAGCCTTTATACAAATAGCCCTTATCGGGATTATTTGGCCCTCGGCATGAAACATATAAAAACTTTCCGTCAGGCGAAAGCTGAATAGTATTGGGGTGGCTGAAAACCTTTACAGTTTTTATAAGGCTCTCGTCTTTAAGAGAATAAACTTCTATAACCGCATTAAGCATATCCGAAACATAAAGCCGTCCCTGTTTATAATCCGTAACAATATGCCTTTTTGCACCTTTCATTCCCGATTCCGAAACGGTTTTAAAAGTGTCAAGCTCTTTTTTTATAAGGCGGCAATTTGAATTCCCCGCAGCATCTTCAAACTGAGCGCAATAGATAAATTTACCGTCTTCCGAAAAAGCCATTCCGCGCGGAACCGCCTTAGTTTTAATTTTTTTTTCTTCGCTGTAAGTTTCAGTATTTATTACGCTTATATCGAAGGTTTGCCAATTACTTAAATAAACCCTGTCGGTTAATGGGTTATAAGCCATAACCTTGCTCCATTTGCCGCTCGTTTTAACTGCGGTTTTATATTCAAAGGTTGTAAGATTAAAAACATGAATTAAAGCCGTAGGCATCTGACTTATCCAAAGTTCATTTTTATTTTTTAATACAAGGGCTTCTACAAAGCCGAGTTTTTCCGCATACTCTTTAGGAGGAGAAATTCTCTTTTTTTCTCCGGTTTCGATATTGATAATATCCGCTCCGTTTCCGTCGAGAAGGGCTACGGCAACGGTATCGGAATTTACAAAGGTTACGCTTTTAGGCTGCCTTCCCGTAGGAAAAAAAGCTTTCGTATCGAATTTTGACTCTTTCCGTGATAAGATTGCAAGAGCCTTAAGTGAAAAAGGAGCTTTTAAGTCCGCCGTTTTTCCAACATCGTTTTTTAACCTTATAAGCTCATCGGTTAAATTTACCGTACGGAATCCTTTATTTTTAACTTCAATAGCGGAAGCGGAATCTTTAAGTATAAGACGCACCTTTGCAAGAGTATTATCCTTTTCCAGCACTAAGGGTTTAACCGTTTTGCCGTCAACAAAAAATTCGGTTCCCGTAAAGGGCTGAACAATTAAATCAAAATTAAATTCCGCAAAAACGGAAAAGGTAAAAAGAAAAAAAACAAAGCTCAGTTTTTTCTTTATTTTTTGCATAAACTAATTCCTTTCTCCCAATAATTGCTTTAATTCCAAAATTTCCGAAGCCATAGCGGAGCGCTGCATAGATTGATATTTTTTCGGAATCATTTCCTTACTTGTACTTTCTATTGCCGCAACCAAATTTTGTAATTCAATTTCATTAGGGTATGAGGGCGGAATAAAATCGGCTATAATTTCTTCCAAGTCCTTTTGATGTATCATTGCCCGCCCTTCTACCGTGGCGCTCATTTTCGCCCGAACTAAAATCGCTTCAATATCGGCGCCTGAAATATCGAATTTAATCTTTTTTATAATTGCGGGAAAATTGACTTCATGCGTTTTAATTTGCAGTTTACGCTGTAAGGTTATAAATAAATCCAATTTTTCGGCATCGTTTTCAGGATAAAACAAGGCAAGGTGCTCTTCCGCCCTGCCCTGTCTCTTTAAGTCTATCGGAATTAAATCCGGACGGCAAGTTATTAAAAACCAAATTATTTTGCCGCGATATTCCGTATTGCCCATAAAATTTGCAATTTGAGCAAAAACTCTGGCGGAAGTACCTGAAATATCGTTGGTTGTTCTGTTACCCAAAACTACGTCCGCTTCATCAATCATAACAGCAACCGGCGACATTGCCTTTAAAATATTTAAAACTTTTTCAAGATTCGATTCCGTAGCACCCTGCCACTGAGAGCGGAAATTTAAAAGACGCACCATCGGAATACCTATTTCACCTGCAAAGGCGGAAACTATAAAGGTCTTTCCCGTACCTATCGGGCCTGAAATTAAGTAGCCCATCGGAAGGACATCGTTTCTTGCCCTTTGCAAGGCCTTTGCGGCAAATTTAAACCGTTTTTTTACAAAATCGTGCCCCGAAACAAGGGATAAGTCGTATTCCGTATCTATAAATTCCAAAAGACCGAGGGCTTCATTACGTATTATTTCCCGTTTTCTTTTTGCCAAATGCTCAAACGTTATGGGACAATCGTCCTGATAAGATTCAGCCGCAATTTGGTGTATATTCATTAAGTTTAAACCGGATGTTAAAACGCCCATACGTTGAGCGGTTAAACTTCTTTCGGTTAAAAGAATTTCTTCCTGATTTTGAAGATATTCTAAAAATTCTATACGGGTATCGGTATCAGGCAAGGGAATACAAACCTTTATAGTGGAAGGAGCTGCCGTAAGACGCGGATTTAAATCGGTTAAATTTTCGGTCATCATTATAATTGAAATATCTTCGCGGGTAAATGAAGGCTCGTGAGACCATCTGTTTAAGGTTACAAAGCAATACCTGTCGGTTTCACTCAAGCTGCCTATATCGTCCGCAGGAATAATAGTTTCGGCATAATCGATTATAAGCACAATGCGTAAATCTTTTCCGAAGTTAAGAACAAAATAGCGTTCCAAATAAGAAAAGGCAAGACGCGGGTCGGAGGAGATAAAGTCTTCCAAAGGAACATCGGGAAAAACCCTGTGCATTTCCTCAAGATAAGCCTTATACATAGCCTCGGTACAAAAGGAAATGCCTCCCGATTTATCGTAGTAAACAATTATGTTTTTATTCCCGAAAATTACCTCCGAAATATAGTCGCGTATTTTGACGAAAAGAAAACTTCCCGCAAAACCCGCCGCCTGGTGGGGCAAAAAATCTCTTATATTTCCGTGAACAAAATAAAGGTTGGCCGTCTTTGAACAATACTTTATTGAAAGCTCTTGCGCCCAACCCGGTAATTCCTGTATATAACCGCTGTTTTCTTTTATCAGCTGTTTCCCTGCCATAACCCCTCCCGAGAGCTACATAATACAACAAAAGGGTAAAATTTTCAAGATAAAGGCATAATTCCAACGGCATCTTTTAACTTATAGAACCGTTTATATTATCTTTTAATCGTATTTTTTTTAAGGATTCCTCATCTATAGAACTATTTTCCGCTATATGCTATACTCTAATTTAATTATGGAAATTACTTTTAAAGACCTGGAACTTGACGAAATAGTTTTACAGGCAATTGAGGCAAAGGGTTTTGAAGAGCCTACGCCTATTCAAATTTTGGCAATACCGCGCCTTCTTTCGGGGGACGCAAATGTTATTGCAAAGGCAAGGACGGGGACGGGAAAAACGGCGGCTTTCGGACTTCCGCTTGTACAGGAATTGCGCTCCGATACCGGAAAGGTGAGAGCTTTAATTTTAGTGCCTACGCGGGAACTCGCAGTTCAGGTAGCTGCGGAAGTGGAATCGTTCAGAATAGAAAAATATCCGCGCATTACCGTTGTTTACGGAGGCGCTCCAATAGGACAGCAGCTGCGTAACTTAAAAAGCGGAACCGAAATAGTAGTAGGAACTCCGGGCCGTGTAATGGACCACATCGAAAGAGGTTCTCTTAAACTTGAAAACATAGAATACTTTATTTTAGATGAAGCCGACGAAATGCTCAATATGGGTTTTATAGAAGATATAGAAAATATTTTCGGCCATGCAAATCCTGAAGCCAGAGTATTGATGTTTTCCGCAACAATGCCTAAACAAATCCTTTCCATCGCTTCCGATTTTATGGGCGATTATGAAATTGTAGAAGAAGAACACAAGGAAGAAGAGGCATCTCTTACCGAGCAATTTTTTTGGCTGGTTCGCGAGGGCGATAAAACGGAAGCCCTAGTCCGTTTAATAGATACAACGCCCGACTTTTACGGTCTTGTATTTTGCCAAACAAAGGTGGACGCCGATGCCGTAGCAAAAGAACTTGATGAAAGGCATTACGAAGCGGCCGCCCTTCACGGCGACATTCCGCAAAGTCAGAGGGAAAAAATTCTCGATAAGTTTAGAGCAAAAAAAACTCGTATTTTGGTTGCAACCGATGTTGCCGCCCGAGGAATAGACATTGAAGGAATCACACACGTTGTAAACTACGCAATTCCATACGACGGCCCTACTTATACTCACCGTATAGGAAGAACGGGAAGAGCGGGTGCGGAAGGAACGGCGGTAAGTTTTATCCGTCCGAGCGAAATAAGACGCATCGAGTATTTAAGAAAACATGCACGCGGCGAGTTAAAAGAAGGAAAAATACCTTCTATAGAATCGGTAATAGAAACAAAACGGACACGTATTTTAAAAGAAACCGCGGCGCAAATCGAAAAATTATCTTTTGAAGAAAAACCGGAACAGGGATTTACGGCCTTTGCAAACAAACTTACGGAATATGCCGATTCCCAAACAGTCTTGGCATTTATCCTTCAAATGCAATACGGAAAATTTCTTTCACCGTCTCATTATAAAACAATTAAACCCGTAAAACCTGAGGGAAGAGGCGGAAAGAAAGGAAAAAAACTTGACGAGGACAGCCTAAGGCTTTATATCGGCGCGGGCAGAAGGGACGGAATTACAAAAAGACGTCTTGCCGAGCTTTTAAGTTCTCTTTTATCCATACCTGAAAGACTTGTAGACGATATAGAAGTTACCGATAAATTTTCTCTTGCAACCTTACCTAAAAATGCCGCAAATGACGCTTTGCGTCTTTGCAAAAAAAAGCGGGGGCTTCCCGATATGCATATAGACGTAAAAAGCTCCTCTTCGAATTTTTCAGATGAAAGAAAACCCGGCTTCCGCTCTAAAATGCGTAAACACGACAGCGTAAACCGTAAATCCTCATCTTCGGATTTTTCTACAGGTAAACGCAAGCATTCCGAAAAAAGGAAAAACAATAAAAGCGATACCGGCAAGGCGGAAAGATACAAAAAAAGATAAATTTTAATAAAGTAAAAAAAAGTTCCACCTTAACCTGAACGGTTAAAGTGAAACTCTATATGCGGCCTCTAAAAACTGCGGTTTTTAGAGGAGACGCAATTTTAACGGTTTAATTAAAAAACGGTTTGCTCCGAAACGGGTGTTTCAAGAGCTTTTAACGATTTTTCAACCAAAGCACGTCTTAAGCTTTTTTCATCGGCTTCATTCATTTTGGGGTCTCCGAGCGGGTGCGGAATAGCTACCGCCGGAACGATTCGGTTAGCTCCTACAGTTTTGGAAATAGGAACAACAGTTGCAATATGTACTACCGGGAGAACTCTCTCGATTTCTTTAACCATCGTTGCACCGCAACGAGTACATGTACCTCACGTAGAGGTAAGAATTACAGCCTGCACTCCGTCGTTTACTAACTTTTGAGCAATTTCTTCGGCAAATTTTTTAGAGCTTTTTACGGCAGTACCGTTACCTACAGTGGTGTAATACTTGTCGTGCAGCTTTCCGATTTTGCCTTCCTTTTCCATATCGCGTAATACGTCAACGGGAAGAACTCTGTTGGGATTGGCATTGCAATATGTCGGGTCATATCCTCCGTGAGCCGTTTCGCTGTCGGCGGAAGAAAGTTTAGCCATACCTGCAATGGAGTATTCTCCGTAGTGTGAAGCATTTGAAGCCTCAATGTGGTCCGGATTTCCCTTGGGAACAACACCGCCTGAAGTTACCAAAGCGATTTTAGCCTTGGAAATATCTTTTACGGCTGCAAAGGGAGGAACTCTGTCGAAAACGGGCATAGGATATTCGGTTACGAATTCTTCACCCTTAATTTTCTTTAAGAGCATATCAACCGCGCGTTTTGCACCGCGCTCTTCGGCAAAATAGTTTTCACGTACACCCTTAGGTAATAAACCTTCTTTTTCGGGGCAGCAGATTTTTTCACCTGTAAGCACTTTTTTTGCAATAGCTCCCATTGCGGGAACAGCTTCGCGCATACCTACCGCCGAATTCTTAGTTTTTACCGTGTACATAAAGGGTCTGAACACATCGTATCCGGGGTTTTCCTCGTACAAACCTGAAACGGCGGGAATTCCCATTTCAAAAGCGGCTTTTGCGGCATTACCGCAAGCCATTCCGTAGCGTCCGGCATTAAAACCGGGACCTGCAACTAAAAGGTCGGCCTTTGTTTCTTCAAGCACTTTTTTAACGAATTTAATACACTCTTCTTCGTGTTCGTTAAAATAGTTATCACCGCAGATAATGGTTTTTACTATTTTTCCGGCATCTCCTACAGCACCTTGGAGTCCGGCTCCGGGACCTGCCGTACCGTCGATTACTTCCGGTTTGTAGTCAGCCATGTCTTCTCCGCCCTTACCGGCAAAGAATTGGTTTAAATAATGAACAATTACTTTACTCATAGCTTAACTCCTTATATTCCTCTTGCCGTAAGATAGTGAAATCCGAGCTCATTTGTAGCACCGGTAATAACCTGAATCTCGGCTTCAATTGTTCCGTCGGCATGTAAACTTCCGTCCCAACCTCCGGCTATTACGTTTGCCTGCTTTGCATCTCCGATAACGGTTTTCATCGGAGGAAGTTTTACAACTTGATTTGCATTTCCGTTGGAAACTACGGCATTTCCTAAGGGGTGTGAATCTGCAAGAGATTGACTTGCTCCGTCCTGACCGGCATATTCGTCGGTTACAAGAACCGTTTTAATACCGAGTTCTTCGATTTTTCGGCAATTCATAATTAAGTCCGCATCGGGGTTTCCGAAACCTTCTTCGGAAACGATAACCGCATCGCAGCCTAATTGCTGAGCCATTTTTGCCGAAAGATTTGAAGAGCGTTCCTTGTCTGCAAGGGTAACGTTTTCGTTTGTAATAATTACACCCATAAAGTTAATATCTTTTCCGTGCCTTTTAAAAAGCTCGTGAATAATGGGGCTGTTCTGGTGAACATAGGTGGGGTTTTTATCGCATGCGGAAACGCAGTTACCGCTTACAATAGCACCGTCCATAACTTCCGTGGGGTACATAAATGTAGGAAGAATTTGCTTTACATCGATACCGTAGTAGTAAGTATCGTGCAGCAATCCCTGACTTTGAAGCATGTAAACATATCCTACCTTGGGAAGATTGGGATATTGCTTAGCCTGCTCTACGAAGGGAAGAGTTTCATAAGTTTCCGTAGAAGCGGGTTTTACATTGCGTGAGGCTTCACCCAAATAACGGGCTGTTTTTAAGCCCATAAGGCGCAAAGCTTTTTCTTTAACGGCGCGGGTAACATCGTCTTGAATTTTGCAGTCAACAACCAAGTTTACCGTTTTTGAAAACGGTGTGTATTCGGCGCCCGGGCCTGACATATCAATAATACCTTCCTGAAAACCTACAACGGTTCCGGTGGTAACAACAGCAGCACCCCTTAATACATGGGTTTTACCTGCTCCTACAACAGCCTCTTCGCCCGTAAAAAATCCGGGGAAGCAAACTCCTGAACCTTCCACCTTACATCTCGGTTCAAGAACATCTTTTACCGGAATGATTCTGGTGTTGTCGCCGGGTTTTGCAATATGCAATTCTACACCGGTTACAAGAGGGTCTTCTTTAATAAGAGCCTCAAGTTCAGCTTTGTTTACTTCAAGGCATGTTCCGTTAACGGCTGTTTTGTTTCCAAATTTCATGTCGTTAATGGGGATAATACCTAATTCAAGTTTCACTTTTGACCTCCTGATAATAGTCAATAGGTTGATTACTCTGTACCGCATTATATCAGGAATTCAAAATATAGTCAATGAATAAAAAAAGTGTTTTTACGTAAAACGTTTTTGTTCTTAAATTAAAATTTAAACCTTGCCGTCCGATAGGCTTAAAAAATGAGCCTTACTTTTTTTTGACGAAGCCTTTAATATTTAAAAAAAAATACTTGACACAAAAAGATTTTTTTAGTATACTCAACTTCTGTTACGGCGGTATAGCTCAGTTGGCAGAGCAAACGGCTCATATCCGTTAGGTCATAGGTTCAAGCCCTATTGCCGCTAGCTTCTTTTAAAGACACTCTATAGAGTGTCTTTTTTTTTAGTTTGTTTTATGCGGAGGATTCAAAATGGTAAAATCGGACATTTCCCTTTTAAATCTGAAAGTCTTTTCAAATAACGGAAGTATTAAAAATGAATAGTTTAGCCGAATACGCCTCTTGCGAAATAGAAGTAAAAAATTCCAAATTTTTAGCGGAAATTTTTCCCGTCAAAACCCAAGCCGAAGCGCGCACTCTTTTAAAAACACAAAAACAAAAATACAAAGACGCTTCTCATGTAGTACACGCCTTTGTACTGGGTGAAACGGCAGGAATACTCGGCTGCTCCGATGACGGAGAACCGGCGGGAACTGCGGGGAAACCGATTCTGGCAGTTTTGAGAGGGAAAAATATTACGGGAGTAATGCTTACAGTAATGAGAAGGTTCGGAGGTATTCTTTTAGGGACGGGAGGATTGGTTAAGGCTTATTCGGAAGCCGCAAAAGCCGTTTTGGAAAAAAGTAAAATTATTCCGTATATACCTAAAAACAAATTTGAGCTTTTTTGCTCTTATTCGGAATATGAAATTTTAAAACGCAGTTTCGCAGATTTTTCCGTTGAAACCGAAGACATAATATTCGGTGAAAAGATAAAAATAAAGGGAATAGTTCCAAGCGATAAAAAAAACGCCCTAACCGCATTTATTGAAAATGCGGTTAAAGGCAGTAAATCGGCCGGTTTAATCTTCCCATGAAATACTTATTGTTATAGTTTCCTGTATCGGACTTAGCTCCGAAACATCTATATCATTATTTACCGAAGATAAAGAATTACCTTTCTTTTCCCTATCTGCAAGAGTCGTTATAGCGTTTTCACCGGCACTTATAATCTTTGCGGTTTGAGGCGGAATTACCGTACCCTTATCGTCAATACTTACCGAATTCCCGGGAGCGACAAACACCGTTGTTCCAGAATCAGTAGAGTAAAGCCATTTCCCTGAAAAGCCTTCCAAGGTACCGTCCGAATAAATTCGGCCTGAAGTTCCGCGGACGGAAGCCGTTGCTACAGGGGTCCTTACTTTAAATTCGACTTTTTTTGTAGAAGCCGGCTTGATATCGGCCTTTACCGACCCCACATTTAAATAAACCTTTGACGAAACGGTTTCGGCTTTTGCGGCTATTTCTTCCACTGTAAGCCTTGTAAGAGGTTGAACAATAACGGTTGAGCCGTCAATCCTTAAAGTCAACTCCGATTTAAATGCTGTGGAAATCGTATTTCCCGCGCTTACGACATCACCTTGTTTTGCCGCAACCCAAACACCGTTTTGTTTTATTTCCGCCTTACCCTTTACCGCTATAATCTCGGCACTTACTGCCGAAAGCGGAATAAAAAAGCAAAAAATAAAAACCGCCGTTAAAATCAGTTTTTTCATATTACACCTCCAATTATTTAACCTCAGAACGAAACAGTTCCTTTTAAATCTATTTTTGAATCCACATTTTTATTCTTATCAATAAAAATCCCGGTATCAAAACCGAAAGATATATCTTCAAAAAGAGTATAGCCCAAATAAGCCGTCCATTCAAATCCCGTAAAAAACTTTTGCCCCTTTTGATGCAATCCCTTACAAAAGATTCCGAAATCGGAACCTATAAAAAGGTCATTTATCGGTTTTATACTGAAATTAAAACCGGCCTTTAACAAATCAGAATAACCTATAAACAGCATCTTCGAAGCGCTTGTTTTTGTAAAGGTGTCAAACGAAAATTTTCCGCCGGAAAACCATTGAGTCTTTCCGCCTATCTTTGCACCGTACCTGTCGAAGTAATAATTAAGCTCTCCGTTTACAAAAAAGCCGGGTTTTAAACTTTTTTCGGCGGACATAAGTCCTCCTGCCGCGGAGAGAATAAAAAATAAATTAGGCATTATCGGACCGTTTGCCGAAAGAATAAAATACGTCCTGCTTGCTCCCGCTTTTTTTGTTTCAATAAAAGAATTAACTTCAAAATCTATTGAATGGTTCTCTTTTCCGGCAGGAACATGGAATAAACCGGATATTTGGAAAAAAGAAGGAGATAATCTGTAAATATTCGTATTTTTAGTTTTATTGCGCGAATTGATTTGTACGGTATGGGCATTTAAAAGCCCGGTATATCCCAAATTAAAAAAACACGAAAAGTCCGGCTGCGTATAAGAAATAAACACTCCGTCCATTTGCTGGTCCAAAACCGTTTTTGTTATATCGGTTAAACCGTAACGCCCGAACTCGATTGACATGTTGCTTTTAGAGGTTACAGGCAGGAAAAAAGAAAATTTAAGAAGCTCAATATCAAGTATGTGCTTTAAAACGGCTTTTTCATTTTTAGGTTTTAAATCTTTTTTTAACGAAAAAAGATATGAACCTTGGACATTAAAATTAAAATTACCGCTCTTATCCATATTTTGCTTAGCCCAAACGGTTATTCCGTCATAATGGTTAAGCGTAAGAGAGGTCTTGCTGTCGGGAAGCGACGGTTTTTTAATATCAAACCCTATTCCGGTTTTCAGCAACCCGCCTCCTTCAAATGCGAAACATAAAATCGCCGTAAAAAACAGCATCAGTACGGCCGGCTTATTTTTTTTCATTTCGAATTTCTCCTTCAAAGTTATCGGCGATTTCTATTTTAGCTAAGATGTCAAAGGCTTGCGAAATAGTAATCGGTTCCGAACCTACCGCATTTTGCCTTACAATACCTTTTAATTTAAAGTAGCGCAATGCATAATGAGGGGTTTTTGTAACTCTATACCATAATCCGCCCCTTGCCCCGGCATTTTGCAAAACCAAATTGGAAAATTCGGCAAGTTTTATCGGTTCATTTGCCGAAGCGTTCTTAAACATTTTTAAATCCGAATAGCTTTTAAATGCTTCATCGTAACTTTCATTATCATTTACCTTTCCCGTTGCAGTTCCTATTAAATAGCATGCCTGCCCTTTGGAAAGAAATTCGGAATTTATAATCTCTTCCACTTTTTCAGCCGTTTGAGCAGTACATATACCGTATATGACAATAAAAAGAACCAGAGACAGGATAATTTTTTTAGCCATAAAACCTCCAAACAAAAACATTTAAATGCGGTTGTTTTTATACACTATAGCACATAAATCATAAAATAACAAGTTTATACCGAAAAAAAATATTTTTTTTCGATATGCGAAGTATATAAACTTTTAAAATATGCTTATTTTTTTGTTATTATTGCCGTATTATTGTTTTCCCTGCTTGACATTATACTGCATTATGCACTATAATGCGGTACGCTGTTATAATTAACTAACTTAAAGCGTTATATTTACGGAGGTTTTATGAGTAATAAAAAAATAAGAATTTTAAGTATTTGTCTTTTAATCTTTTTTTTCCTAATTTCTTGCGGAAAAAATACGGAAAAAATGGCGGATACGAAAACGGAGCCGGAAGAGATTGTCCTCAGACAGGAAGGCGGAGATTTCGGCTTTCCCAATCCGTTCAGGCATCAAAACAGAGGGCCGGGATTCTTTAAAATGGAATTGATTTATGACTCTCTTTTGGAAAAAGACGAAAAAGGGCTTATTCCGTGGCTTGCAAAAGACTGGAACATAAGCGAGGACGGTAAAACTTATACATTTACCCTGGTTGATAATGCAAAATGGCATGACGGAAAGCCTTTAACGGCGGAAGATATCGCCTTTTCGGTAAAATATTTTGAAAAAAATCCGCCTGTCCGAGGAGGACTTATCGTAAACGGAAAATATTTAATGGATTCCGTATCGGTAAACGGAAACAAAATAATAATTCACACAACCGATTATACACCGACAGCTTTGGAAAAAATCGGAAGTATGCGTATTATACCTAAACATATTTGGGAAAATATTGAAGACCCTGCAAAATTTTCAGGCGAGGGAGCCGCCGTAGGTTCGGGGCCTTATATGCTTGAAGAATACAGCGGCGAACAGGGAGCATACAAGTTTACGGCATTTAATGATTTTTGGGGTATGAAACCTGCGGTTTTCGCCATCGAATGGATACCGGTAAGCGATAGGGTTTCGGCATTTGAAAATAAAGAAATAGATATTGTAAATGTTTCAGCCGATTTATTAAAAAACTATGAAAATAATGAAGAATTTAAAGTAGTAAAAAATTTCGGACTTCATAATTACCGTTTTTATTTTAACTTTAATAAAGTGCCCGCCCTGCGCGATAAAGAAATACGAAAAGCCGTTGCATATGCAATAGATAAAAAAGAACTGATAGATAAACTGGAGCGGGGCTCCGGTTTGGAAGGCAATCAGGGATACCTCCCTCCTACCCATTCTATGTACAATAAAAATGTTCCTTCTTATGAATTTAATCTTGAAAAAGCAAAGGAGCTTATGAAGGGTAAAAATATTCAAATAAGCGTTTTAACGGGAGCCTCCCCTAAAGAAGTTAAAATGGCTGAATTGCTTAAAATAAGGCTTAAAGATATAGGGATTATTCTTAATGTTGTAAGCGTGGATTCCAAGGCACGCGATACTATGGTAAGAGATAAAAACTACGAAACGGCTATCATAAAATCGGGCGGAATGGGAGGCGATGCGGATATGCTGCGCGAGATTTATTCTTCCAAGGTTAAACGCCCAAATATTGCAGGTTACTCCAACGAAAAACTGGACGATTTATTATATAGACAATCCGTAGAAAAAGATGCCGAAAAAAGAAAAGCTTTAATTTATTCCGTGCAGGAAATATTGGCGGATGAAATCCCCATGCTTTTACTATACGGCGAAATCGACAACACGGTTTACCGCCCGGCAAAATACAATAAGTGGACAGTCCGTTATGACCATACAAAATTGGAACACCCGAAATTGTCTTATGTAATAAGACCATGAGAATAAAATATTTTATTTTATTCTTTATTTTAATAACCGTTCATTTCTTTCTTCCGCGTTTAACTAAGGCGGACCCCTTCGTATTTATGTCGTCGGACGGAACGGAAACTGCAAGTTACAGTGAAGAAGAAATGAATAAATACAAGGCTTATTACGGCTTGGACAAACCTTTATGGAAGCAATATATAAATTATCTTGTAAATATTGCTTCGGGAAATTTAGGTTACAGTATTTATTTTAAAGATAAAATCATAAATCTTATCTTTAAGCGGTTATTATGGACGGCAGGGATTATACTCTGTTCCCTGCTGTTCAGTTCAGTTTCGGGTATTTTCTTAGGGAGTTTGAGCGCATGGAATCAAGGAAAAAAAATAGACGATATTTTATACGGAATAATGACGGTTTTAGTGGAAGTTCCTTCTTTTTTAACGGCAAATATAATTCTTATGTTATTTACGATTTACATTAGAATTCTGCCGACATCGGGAGGAATAACTCCGTTTTTACCCGTGAGTTTTTCAGTTAAAGTTATTGCGGATATTTTAAAACATGCCGTATTGCCTTCGCTTACTTTGTCGCTTATAAAAACACCAGATTTTTATTTTGTAACAAGAAGTGCAATGCTAAGACAGATTCAAAAAAAATATACCGAAACGGCAAAAGCAAAATCTTTAAGCTCTTTTACCGTTGCAGCAAAACACTGTTTACCCAACGCATTAAATCCGATTATAACACGGGTTTTATTAAGTCTTCAAACCCTATTTAACGGTACTTTAATCGTAGAAAATGTTTTTAAGTATCCCGGTGTGGGAAAACTTATAAGAGATGCGGTATTTTATAGAGATTACACTCTGCTTCAAGGTATATTTTTTATTATTACGGTATTTATTTTATTGCTGAGCGGAGCCGGAGAAGCATTGTATACTCTTACCGATAAAAGGAAATAAAAATGAAACTTAAAAATATCCCGTATTATCTTTCATATATTTTTTTACTTGCCGTTGCAGCCTCCGCCTTTTTTCCTTATTTTTCTTTTTTAAAATCGGGAACCGTGCCCTGCGGACAAGCTCTGCTTTCTCCTTCACCGGAACATTGGTTCGGTACTGACGATTTGGGAATAGATATTTTTGCTTCGATTTGTTACGGCTCAAGGACAAGCCTTCTTTTATCGATAGGAAGCGCCTTTTTTGCAGTAATAGGCGGAAGCCTTTTGGGTATGCTTGCAGGATATGCAGGAGGCATTGCGGATACGATTATTTTAAGCGTTATAGATTTTTTTATCGGTATTCCCGACTTACTTTTAATGGTAGTTTTAGGGGCTTTTATAGGGCAGGGTTTAGGAAATATTATATTCGCAATTTCCGCGGTTTCATGGGTAATGCCCGCAAAAATTATGAGAAGCGAAATACTTAAAATAAAAAAAGAAAACTATATAAAACTTTCAAAAGCATACGGAGCGAATTTTCCGCATTTATTTTTATGGCATTTTTGGAAACCTCTTTTTTCCGTTATGCTTGTAAGTGTAATTAAAATTATGAATAAAGCAATTTTAGCGGAAGCCTCGCTGGCGTATTTGGGGCTTGGAGACCCCTTATCGAAAAGCTGGGGTATGACTATAACCCGTGCAATGGCATTTCCGAATATTTATCTTACCGATTTTTGGAAATGGTGGCTGGTTTTTCCCACAATAATTACGGTATTTACGGTATTATCCGTTGCCTTAATCGGAAAAACAATAGAACAAAAAATAGGAACGGTATATAAAAATAATGCTTGAAAAAATATTAACGGTAGAAAATTTAAGTGTAACATATTACAGCTCTTATTCAAAGCGGAGTAACGATACATATAAAAAAAGCGGAATACAAAATATAAATTTCTCTTTAACAAGGGGCGAAATATGCGGCATTATAGGAGAATCGGGCGGAGGTAAAAGCACTCTCCTTTCGGCAATTATGGGGCTTTTAGATGAAAAGGCGGACATAAGCGGAAAAATTATCTATAAAGGAAAAGAAGTTAAAAAAGAAAACATAAAAGAACTGCGTTTTAAAGAAATAGGATTGGTATTTCAAAATCAAGAAGAAAATTTAAATCCTTCTTTAACTGTAGGCACACAAATTGCGGAAATATTGTGTAAAAAAATACATGATAAAACCTTACTTAGAAATGAGCTTGACAAAATTCTTCAAGCGGTGGGTTTGGATATAAGTATAAAAGAAAAATATCCTCATGAAATTTCAGGCGGAATGAGACAGCGAATTTTTATCGCTATGGCAATTTGTTTAAACCCTCCGCTCCTTTTGATAGACGAACCTACTACAGCCTTGGACCCGTCTTCAAAAAAACAAATTTTAAATTTATTAAAAACAATACACGAAAAAAACGGAACTTCGATTTTAGCGGTTTCGCATGACCTTGAAGTAATTGAAAATCTTACTGAAAATATGATGGTGTTTTTAAACGGTTTTTTAATTGAAAAAGGTAAAACGAAAAACATATTGGAAGAAGCAAAACATCCGTATACAGCCGCATTATTACAATCAAGCACTTATTTAAACCCTTGGAAGGACCTATGGGGAATTAAGGAAACGGAAGAAAACAATACATGTCCTTTTTATAACAGATGCACTCAAAAATCGGAAGAATGTTTAACATACACTCCCGATTTACCCATACATTGTAAAGAAGGCGCCGCATGTTTTAAAAACGGAATAGAAAAAATTTTAACCGTTAAAAATATAATAAAAACTTTTTACTCGGGAAAAGAAAAAATTGAAGCCGTCAAAAACTGCTCTATAAGAGTTAGACACGGGGAGGTAGTTGCATTGCTCGGAAAATCCGGCTCCGGAAAAACAACCCTTTTACACTTGGTTGCGGGGCTTTTAAAAAAAGATTCGGGAAAAATATTTTTTTTACAAAACGAGATAGAAAAAAATAATTTGCTTTCTGAAAAGAATGCATTACAAATTATAGAACAGGATTCTTTTTCTTCAATGAATTCGAGCCTTTCCGTGCAGGAAGTCGTAGCTGAACCTTCCGTAATATTGTATAATAAACGGGTTTCGGAATGTAAAGAAACCGTAGTAAAATATTTACAGGAAACGGGTTTCGGTATAGACGAAAACCTTCTTAACAGGAAAACCGGAGAATTATCCGGAGGGCAGCGGCAAAAAATTGCCATTGCAAGAGCCTTATCTATGCAGCCGAAATTGCTTTTAGCGGACGAAATAACTTCTATGCTGGACGATTCTTCAAAAGTAAATATAATGCGCTTATTAAAACGGCTGCAATATGAAATAGGCTTTGCTATGCTTTTGGTTACCCATGATATAAACCTCGTAAAAAAAGTTGCGGATTATGTTTACTGCATGGATAACGGGGAAATAATAAAAGAAGGAAGCGTAAGAAAAATTTTCGCGCAAATTTAAATAATACGGAAGGAAAAAAGATGAATAAAACAAACCCGAACATAAACGAGCGGTCTCAGTTTAAACATTTAACGGCTTTTATTTTAATCATTTTAGCGGAATGCGAAAGAAGTCCCGCAGAAGTGAGAAAATATCTTTTAAAAGAATTCCCCGGTTTTACCAGAGATATGTCCACAATTTACCGCTGTCTCAGCAGCTTGGAAAAAGACGGCTTTGCGGAAATAAAATGGGACTTGCCTGATGACGGAGCTGCAAAAAAAATTTACCGCATTACACAAAAAGGCAGAGAATCCTTATATGAATGGAAAGAAGATATTCTTATACGTAAAAATAATTTTGAAGTATTTTTAAATAAATTTAAATCATTGACAGGAGAATAAAAATGGATATAAAAGAATTTGAAAACTGCATTGCGGAAAAAAAGCCTGCGGAAAATGCAGAAAAAGAATGGAACGGCAGAAGTAAAATTTTTTTTGAGCGTACCGAAAAAATATACGAAGAATTTTCTCAAGATTTTGTATTTAAGGTAATACGCGAAAAAAAACTTCTTAACGGGAATTCAAAAGTATTGGATATAGGCTGCGGCACGGGCAGACATTTAAAAGAATTTTCACAATATACACCGCACCTTCACGGCTTGGATATTTCTTCGGAAATGCTTGAATATGCAAAGGAAAAACTAAAAGACATTCCGCAAGCACGTTTTTTTCACGGTAATTGGCTTGATATTTTTACAAAAGAAAAAGAATACGATTTTGTATTTGCCTGCATGACCCCTGCAATTTCCTCTTCCGAACATCTTAAAAGAATGTCGTATATTTCAAAAAAATATTGTATGCTTGAAAGATTTGTTTACCAAAAAGACAATATACAGGAACAAATAGAAAAAATATTGGGAAGACCGTACATACATATTCCGCACAACAGAAAAGAATACGTGTACGGAGTTTGGAATATTTTATGGCAGCTGAATTACTATCCTGAAATATTATTTGATAACAAGGTACACACGGTAGAAAACGAAATAGATGAATATATGGAGTATTTTAACGGAACGGATAAAGAAAAAAAAGCCGTATTAAACTTTTTAAACGGAGCTGCAAAAAACGGTATTATTACAGCCTCTACACGTACGGTAAAAGCCGTTATTTTATGGGAAGTATAAGGGGAATAAGCGGGGCAATCCGTTACTTGAACGGGAAGGTTTAAATATAACTTCAGTTTTTTAATGTACTTCCTCTATTTTTGCACCGCATACTTTTAAATCTTCAATAAAAGAAGGATAAGTTACGCTTATACATTCGGTTCCGCCGATTTCCGAAAAATCCGCACCTACGGCGCAAGGTTTTTTCGGGGCAATCCCCAAGCCGGCGGCAACCGACATCATTGCAATTCTATGGTCGCCTAAGCTTAAAGGGTTTCCGCAATGTAAATTCTTTCCGCCCAGCCCTTTTATAACTAAAAAGTCTTTACCTTCCGTTATGTCGGCTCCGAATTTACCCAACTCGGAACAAACGGCGCTTACTCTGTCACATTCTTTAAAACGGCAAATACCTATATTTTTTAAAACTGTTTTGCCGTTTGCAAAACAGGCAACGGCGGACAAAGCGGGAAGTAAATCGGGCATATCCGAAATATCAAACTCACCGCCTGAAAGATTTCCGTTATGCGGAAAAACAATAAGAGATTTTTCTTCTTCGTTATACTCCATTTCCGCCCTCATTTTTTTTAAAATACCGACAATTCCCGAATCTCCCTGAACATCGTGTATATCGACATTTTTTAATTTCAGTTCGGAATCGGAAGCGATAGCTGCCGCAATCGGAAAAGCGGCCGCCGACCAATCTCCAGTAATTCTTTTTTTAAATGCTTTAACTTTTTGCCCGCCTTTAATTTGAATTTTTTTAAAATCCCGTGAAACGGTAAAATTTATTCCGCAGATTTTTAACCACTCGAGCGTCATTTTAAGATAGGGCAGCTCCCCCGCCCTTTTTAAATTTACGTTTAAATGCCCTTCTCTTAATGCGGAAGAAAATAAAAGGCCGGTTACAGGTTGGGAAAAATCTCCGGTAAGGCGGCAACTTTGATGTAAATTTAAATCTTTACCGCATATTTTAACCGGAGCCTTTTTTGCTTCCGTCGAAAAAGCATAATCTATTCCCAAGGCCTCATAAATTTCGGCAAGCGGAGAAGCCGGACGGTTACAAAGAGATGCATCTCCGGTAAAAATAAATTCAAAAGGAAGAGCCGTAAGCGCCGCACCCAAAAAGTAAAAAACCGAGCCCGAATTACCGGCATAAAGTTCAACAGGTTTATTTTTTAAGCCGGAAATAAACCCTTTTATTCCGCATGCCGGAGGAGTTACCTTTGCAAGAAATTCTTTTGAAGCGGTTTTATAAATTTTTATTTTTACTCCGAGTTTTTGTAAAACGGAAACGGCGCTTTTAACGTCTCCGCTTATTAAAATATTTTCTATCTCGGAAATATCGTCCGCAAATGAAGCTAAAATTAAGGCTCTAATCGAATGGCTTTTTGAAGGCGGGATACATATTTCGGCAGGTCCTCCGCCTTTACAGGATATAAGCTCGGATTTTTTTACGCGGACAAACATTATTTAAAATTTTTCGTTAGGATAGTTTTCATGAACATAATCCGACCATCTATGGTCTTTTGCTGCTATATGTTCCAAAAGCCATTTTCCTAAAAAATTATAAAATTCAATTCCGGCGTCCATATCTCCTGAAGCAAGAATTTTCAAGTTTTCGTTTATTTTGGAAATAAATTCTTCATGAATTTTCGCATGCTGCTCAAAAAACGGACACTTATATTTTGAAATTATTTTTTCTTCTTCACAAAAATGATACTTGGTATAATCGGAAAGCTCTTTTAAAACCTTTCCTATATTTAAGCTATATTCTTTTTGAGAGCATTTAAGTAAAGAAGCAAAGTCTTTAATAATGAGTAATAACTTTTTATGATGCAAATCTATACAAGTATAACCTACGCTTAAAGAGTCGTCCCATACATATTCATTGATTTTTTTCATATCTAATTTTATCACTTAGACAGCGGTAAAGTCAATACACCGAGAAGTTATTTTTTATAAACTTTAGGTATCGAAACTCTTTATACGATAACGAAATTAATTTTCTTTGGTTTTTAAAACCGCTAAAAACGCCGACTGCGGAAGTTCCACATCTCCTATCATCTTCATACGTTTTTTACCTTCTTTTTGTTTTTCAAGAAGTTTACGTTTACGCGTAATATCTCCGCCGTAGCACTTTGCCAAAACGTCCTTACGTAAAGCGGAAATGGTTTCACGTGCGATTATTTGACTTCCTATTGCTCCCTGAATAGGAATTTTAAATTGTTGCCGTGGAATTTCATCTTTAAGCTGCTCGCAAACGCGGCGGGCCTTATCGTAGGCTCCGGGCTTATATGCAAGCTGTGCAAGAGCATCAACGGGTTTTCCGTTTATAAGGATATCTATTTTTGCCAAATCGGTAGGGCGGGTACCTATAACCTCATAGTCGAAAGAAGCGTATCCTCGACTGATACTTTTCAGCCTATCGTAAAAATCAAAAAGAACTTCCGAAAGAGGCATCTCGTAAGTCATCTCTACGCGCTTTTCATCAAGATACGTCATATTGGTTTGTACTCCGCGTTTTTCCATACAAAGTGACATGACGTTACCCAAATACGTAGAAGGCGTAATAACAACCGCTTTTATATAAGGTTCTTCCGCGGAAGCGATTAGCCCCTCGTCGGGGTAGTCGGCGGGATTATCGCAAATTATCGTTTCGCCCGTGCGCATTGTAAGCTTATATCTTACCGAAGGCGCGGTAAAGATAACCGATTGATTGAATTCTCTTTCAAGCCTTTCTTGAACTATTTCCAAATGCAAAAGCCCTAAAAAGCCGCAGCGAAACCCGTGTCCTAGGGCCAAAGAAGAATCTTTTTCCCAAGTTAAACTTGCATCGTTTAATTTAAGTTTTTCAAAGGCCTCTCTTAATTCTTCATAATCGTTCGTATCTGTAGGATAAACCGAAGAAAAAACAACCGGTTTTACTTCTTTAAAACCTGCAAGAGGCGCCTTGCATGGAAAAGCCGCATCCGTAATTGTATCTCCGACACCTACATCGGAAACCGTTTTTATGCCCGCTATTATATAACCTACTTCTCCCGCTTGAAGAGAGTCCTGTTTAACCAAATCAAGGACAAAACAGCCTGTTTCTTCAACCTTATATTCAACTCCGGTATTCATAAAGCGTACCGTCATTCCGGGTTTGATAATTCCTTCAAAAACCCTTACGTGAACTATAATGCCGCGATACGGGTCGCAATTGCAATCGAAAATAAGGGCTTGCAGAGGATTTGAGCTTAACCCCTTTGGCGGGGGAAAGCAGTGTACTATAGACTCAAAAAGAGCATCTATATTCTCCCCTGTCTTTGCGGACACCGAAACTGCGCTTTCGGAATCAAGCCCCAAATCATGTTCTATTTGATGTTTTGCGGCGGGAATATCGGCAGCGGGTAAATCTATTTTGTTAATTACAGGAAGAATTTCCAAATCATGTTCCAAGGCCAAATACATATTTGAAAGGGTTTGAGATTCCACACCTTGAGTCGCATCTACAATTAAAATCGCTCCTTCGCAGGAAGCTATTGCACGGGAAACTTCATACGAAAAATCGACATGACCGGGAGTATCTACAAAATTTAAAACATAATCTTTTCCGTCTTTTGCAGTGTATGGAATACGCACGGCATGGCTTTTAATTGTTATACCGCGCTCTCTTTCTATATCCATATCGTCGGTCATTTGATTGCGCTGATAGCGTTCATCTATAATTTCGGTTTTTTCGATAAGTCTATCCGCAAGAGTGGATTTACCGTGGTCAATATGTGCAACAATACAAAAATTCCGTATATTTTCAGGCTTTAACATAAGCCGTTATTATAATAAAAAAATAGGCTTATGTCCATAAGTTTAAAGCATATATAATTAACCGATATTAAATCATCTCTTGATATTCGGCAAAAATTGTTTTATAGTATAAGGGTATGAATTTATTTACAGAAAAAATCAATTCCGTTCAAAAAAAATACGGAGCAAAACTTGCACAACAAGCCTTTAAATTGGGAGCTATTAAACTTTCTCCGGAAGAACCTTTTACTTGGGCTTCGGGTTACCGCATGCCGATTTATAACGATAACCGCCGTTTTTTATCCGTGCCGGAATTGAGGCTTTGCATTGCGGAAGCCTTTACGGAGCTTTTAAAAGCCGTAGATTTTAATCCCGATTGGCTTGCCGGAACGGCAACGGCAGGTATTCCTCATGCGGTTACCCTAGCCGACCTTTTAAAAAAGCCCGTTTCTTATGTACGCTCAAGCGGAAAAGACCACGGGTTAAAAAATCTGATAGAAGGTCTCGGAGCAAATGCCGATTACGGCAAAACTTCGGTACTCGTTATTGAAGATTTAATTTCTACAGGCGGAAGTTCCATAAAAGCGGTAGAGGTGGTAAGACTTGCAAACGGAACAGTTCCGTTTTGTTTCGCCATTTTTTCTTACGGTTTTGAAGAGGCGGAAAAAGCCTTTTCAGAGCTTAAACCGGCGTGTATACCCGTAACCGTTTTAGATTATAATCTTATGCTTGATGAAGCTTTAAAAGAAAATTATATAAGCGGAACGGAGAAAAAAAGTTTATCCGAATGGAGAGAAGCTCCTTTTGAGTGGGGAGAAAAGCGCGGATTTTATAAAGTTAAATAGGCTTTATAACAAACCGTATTTTATTAAAATTTTATAGAAAATTACAATATAAGGGGCTTTTAATTTATAAAAAAAATGTATTATAATTTTACAAATTAAAAGTACAATTAAGGAGGTACTTGACATGAAAGCAGAGAATAAATATACTACCCCCCCCCCCCCCCCCCCATACAATCACAGAAAAATAAAGTAAAAAAAATTATTTCCATTCAAAAAAAATTAACGCTCATTTTCGGCGGACTTGTATTTATTGTAGTAGCATCTCAGGGTGTTCTGGGTGCGTTTATAGCACGAAAAGCGGTTTTGGAAAAAATCGAAACGCATTTAAAAGATAAGGCTTCGGATACTGCCGAAATAATTGACGCTAAAGTTACGGCCTTTATAAGTTTTATAGAAGGAGTTTCCCGCTCTTCCTTATTGCGGGACTTAAATGTTTCCTATGCCGAAAAAATCGCAGCTTTAAAAAGAGAAGCGGCCTTTAACCCGAGAATAGTGGAATTTAACATAACCGATTTAAAAGGGAACTGCCATGTATTTGACGGACGCATTATTCATGTAAGCGATAGAGAATGGTATCAAACGGCTCTTTCCGGAAAAACCTTTGTTACCGAATCATATATTTCGAGAACGGATAATAAATTGATGAATACACTTGCCGTTCCTATTTACGGATTTGACAATACCATTATAGGAGTTTTATCCGCCGATACGCCTGCTACAAAACTTTCCGAAGATATAAGCCACATTACCGTAGGAAAAACGGGTAATTGTTTTATTTTAGGTTTAACCGGTAAAACAATTGCGCACCAAAACACAAATTTGGTTTTAAAAGAAGACAATTTTCAGGAAACTGCAAAAACCGATTCTTCTTTTGCTTCAATTGCAGCCTTTGCAAAAAAAGCTATGCAGGACAAAAACTCCTCAATAGGATATTATAATTTTAATAATCAAGATACTATCGCTTCTTATGCTACAATGAAAACAACGGGTTGGAAGGTTATCGTAAAAGCACCGTTAAACGAATTTATGGATACCGTGCAAATTTTGCAACAATCAATGGCAACAAGCGGAACGGTTTTTGTAATATGTACCCTTATTTTGGTATTTATAATAGCTCACAGGATAGTAGTTCCGCTGAGAAAGGTTGTTAACGGCCTTCAAACCATTGCGCAAGGAGACGGAGATTTACGCACAAGGCTTCCTTTGATAGGACGGGACGAAATTACTCTTTTATCCGATTATTTTAACCGAACAATAGAAAAAATCGGCAACTCAATTAAATCGGTAAGCGACAGCACCGATCTAATGCACAATATAGGTAGCAACCTTTCAAGCAATATGACCGAAACCGCCAGTGCGGTACAGCAAATAAATTCCAATATTGAAGGTATAAAAGAACAGGCTATAACACAGGCTGCAAGTGTTACGGAAACTGCGGCAACTATAGAGCAAATTATTAAAACAATAAAGCAGCTTGCTTCAAGTATAGAATTGCAGGGAACAAGCGTTATACGTTCCTCTTCCTCAATAGAAGAAATGGTAGCAAATATTAACTCAATATCTCAAACACTGGAAAAAAACAATGAGCTAATAAAAAATCTGTACGATAAAACCATAAAAGGAAAAGAAGGAGCCAGAACGGCTAATACGGTTGTTATGCAAATGGCCGAACAATCCGATTCTCTTTTGGAAGCGAGTCTTGTTATTCAACATATTGCAAGTCAAACCAACCTCCTTGCTATGAATGCCGCAATAGAAGCCGCTCATGCAGGAGATGCCGGAAAAGGTTTTGCGGTTGTCGCCGATGAAATAAGAAAACTTGCCGAAGAATCGAATGCGCAGGGCAAACAAATAGGAGCCGTTTTAAAAGAGTCGGCAGAAATTATAAAAAAAATGATTGCCGCAGGCAACGGAGCGGAACAGGCCTTTGATGAAGTTTACGAACTTACCCACAATATTTCAGAGCAGGAAGATTTTATTATGTCTTCAATGAAAGAACAGGCGGAAGGAAGCCGTGAGGTACTTAATGCAATAAGCGATATAAAAGCTATTACCGAAAAGGTAAAATCCGGTTCCGACGAAATGCTCGAAGGCAGTGAAGAAGTGGCACAGGAAATGAAAAAACTGGATAACCTGACCCGCATTATCACAGGCAGTATGAATGAAATGGCTTCAGGCTCCGTACAAATAAATGAAGCGGTACAGGAAGTCAATGAGCTTACTCAACAAAATAAGCAAAGTATAGAAGAACTGGTAAGCGAAGTTAAAAAATTTAAGATATAAGAGGTTTAAATCTTTTAAATAAGTTTTAACTCCTTGAAGAGCCTTAAAAACTTCCGTTTTTAAAGGCTCTTCAGCCGTACAGCGGGTTTATAAAAGCTCCTATGTAAGCAAAAAAAAAGGAGTAAAAAAAAATTATCCTTTAAAGAAAAACCAAAAATCTCCCCACAAGGCAAATAAAAATACTGCACCGATAAAAGCGAAACCTATAAACTGAATATAATATAAAATTTTTGGGCGAATTTGCCTTCTTAAAACAAATTCCGTTAAAGCGAATAAGATAAGTCCGCCGTCCAAGACGGGAACCGGCAGTAAATTCATTATAAAAAGAGAAATGGAAATTAAACTTACTATGTTAAGCACATCGGAAAGTCCTGTTAAAAAACTTTCTTTAAAGCCCTGCTCTGCGGTATCGCCTAAAATATGGGTTATTCTTAAAGGCCCTGAAACGGCTTGTTTTAAATCCACTCCTTTAAACAATAAACCGAAACTTTTAAAGGTAAGCGCAATGGTTTTATGCGTTAAAATAAAACCGTTTATAAAGCTTTTAAAAAATCCTGTTCCCGGTATATCCACCTTAACGGTTTTAATTTTTAAACCTAAATCAAATCCCTGTTCGGTTCGTATTAAATTTACCGTTTTCGTTATTTCTTCTCCGTTGCGTAAAACGGTAAATTCGGCCGTTTCCGCAAGAGATTTTTTTTAATACGGCCTCTAAATCCCGCGTATTGCGTATTTGCTCCCCGTCCGCCCTTATGATTATATCACCTTCTTTAAGACCGGCCGCTTCAGCCGCAGATGAAGGAACCGTGCCCGCCAATTCCGCAGGTACGTAAGAATAAAAGCCTATAACTCCCGCCCCTGTTTTAGGGTCGAGTTTCGGTATCAGCTTTTTTTCTAAAATTTCTCCGTTTCTTTCTATCACAAGAGTTACTTCTTCCTTGGCCTGCGGAACAATCAGTTTTACTATATCGGAAAAAGTTTCCGTTTTTTCTCCGTTTATGCTTAATATCTTATCGCCCATTTCAAGCCCTGCAAGACGCGCAGGAGAATCGTCCTTTTCGTTATAATAATAAACCGGTGCAATTTGATTCGAGGTTGTATAATATGTTGAGCCTATTGCACTTACTATAGATAAGGCTAAAATTGCACTTAAATAATTTGCAAAAGGCCCTGCAAAGGCAATTATAATCCTTTTAAAAGGGTGTACCGAATAAAGCCCTCCTTCTTCCTTGGGCATTGCCGTAAGTTTTTTTTCGATTGCTTCTCTAAAAGCGTTTTCGCCTTTCATTCCGCAATAGCCCCCCATAGGAATTGCTGAAAGCCTATATTCGGTACCGCGGAATTTTTTCTTAAAAAGAACCGGCCCCCAGCCTATCGAAAAAGTTTCTACTATAACACCTGAAAGTTTTGCGGCAATAAAATGCCCCAGTTCATGTATAAAAACCATTACACTTAAAATAAACAAACCTATTAAAATTTTTATCATAATTTAATTCCTATCCGTAATTTTTTTATCAAATTTAAATTTTTATACCGTTTATAAGTTTTAAACGATTTATGCCAACGCCGTTATATATTTTTCGGCGAGTTCTTTTGCCTTACTTTCCAAGCTATAAACTTCCGTATAAGAAGAAGGTTTCAAAGTCCAATCGGAATCCAAAACCCTCTGCACTATATAAGCCAAATCGGTAAATTTTATCTTTCCGCAAAAAAACGCCTCAACGGCTTGTTCATTTGCGGCATTAAACGCAATAGGATAAGCTGCCAGTTTTTCCGCGGCAAGAAAACCCAAATCAAGCATGGGAAAATCTTCCCGTCTGGGCGGAATAAATTCCAGCTTAAGCATTTTTTCAAAATTTAAAGGCGGCAAATACCCTATAGACATTTTTTCAAAAGAAAGCGCATTTAAAATAGGATTGCGCATATCGGGAGGCGACATTTGCGCATAAACCTCGCCGTTTAAGGTTTGCACCATTGAGTGCACTATGCTTTGAGGGTGTACCGTAACTGTAATCTTGCAGGCCGGTACTCCGAAAAGTTTTACGGCTTCAATTACTTCCAAAGCCTTGTTTGCAAGAGAAGCGGAATCTATAGTTATTTTTCCGCCCATATTCCATGTAGGGTGCTTTAGAGCGTCATTTGCCGTCATATTTTTTAATTCTTCAAAAGGGGTATTTCTAAAGGGACCGCCCGAAGCGGTTATAATAATACGGCTTATGTTTTCTTTTTTATGAGCCGCAATTAAATTAAAGACGGCGGCATGTTCGGAATCGACGGGGATTATTTTTGAGCCTGTTTCCGCAGCGTGTTCAAAAATCAACTCTCCCGCGGTAACAATCGTTTCTTTATTTGCCAAGGCCAAATCCATACCTGCATTTACAACCTCTACGGAAGCTCTTAAACCCTGTGAGCCGGCAATTCCGTTTACGGCAATATCCGCATTCGATTCTTCTATCAATTTTTTTACCGTTCCGCTTAAATCCGCTGCGGTGGAATAAAAAAAAGCATTGGGGAATTCGGTTTTTATTTTTTCCCCGAATTCAATATCCGAGTGAACGGAAAAGCCTGTAAGTTCGAATTTATCCGGGAAGGTACGTAATACGTCAAGCGTACTTTTTCCTATGGACCCGCTTGCTCCCAAAAGCAAAACTCTTTTTTTTCCGGTTTGCATTACCGCCCGCCGAATAAAAATTTAAAGGAAACGTAAAAAACGGGAGCAGCCAAAAGAAGGGAATCCAGACTGTCCAAAATTCCGCCCCTGCCGAGAATAATTTTGCCGGAATCTTTTACATCGGCGGAACGCTTTAAAATGGATTCTATCATATCGCCTAAAATTGCCGCAGAAGCGGTTAAAACCGAAAGGATAATAAGCTCGGTTAATTTGCCCCCGAATTCCTTATAAAAAATTTTATGCACCAAAAAAGCGACCGCAACGGGCCCCGCATATCCGCCTATAAAGCCCGCAATACTTTTTTTAGGACTTGCTTTTATTAAACCTCGATTATTTTTTCCGAGTATCATTCCGAAAAACCACGCTATGGAATCGCTTGCGAATGTCATAAGATAAAAGATAAGCAAAACTTTGTTGGCATTCGGAAAGACCGTCAATACGGATAAATAGATGGAAAGGCCCCACGGGTATAAAAGCATAAATATTCCGCTTGCCAAACGGGAAATACTGTTTGTAAAAGTTCCTCCGAAAGAAAATACGGCTTCCGAAATCATTATAAAAGCTATTATTATTCCGAAAGCGTCAAATAAATATTTTCCCGAAAAAAACTTCAAACCTGCAAAGTAAGAAAGTAAAATTAAAACCGAACCGAAAACACTCATTATCTTCGGAGGATAAGAATGTATTTTTTGAGATAAAATATTATAAATCTCAAAATTTGCAATAACGGCCGCACTAATTAACATTATATGATATACTAAAAAAATTATAATGCGGGAAAAAATAAATTGAAGCTAAGATAAGAGGGCCGCCTATAAAAAAGACAAGCAGCCTTTCAATCAGTTTTCTCATTTCGGTTTATATTTACTCCTTATAATTTTTACATTTTACTTTACGGAATTTTTTACTTGCGTATTTACCCGCACGCTTACGGTATCTTACAGCAGGCATTTAAATCGTCATTACGCCTTGCCGAATCTTCTATCCCGTTTTTTATATGCCTCTATTGTATCATATAAATCCTGTTCTGTCCAATCGGGCCATAACTTTTCCGAAAAAAATAATTCGGAATATGCGCTTTGCCACAATAAAAAATTACTCAGTCTTTTTTCTCCGCTTGTGCGTATAAACAAGTCTACAGGCGGGATTCCCGCAGTATCAAGTTTTTCGGAAAAAAAAGCCGTATCCAGCTTATTTAATTCTTCAACCGACAGCTTTTTTATTGCACGGATAATCTCGTCCTGCCCCCCGTAATTTATTGCAAGAACGACGGAAGTTCCGCTGAAATTCGAGGTTTTTTCCTTTACATCGGAAATTTCTTTTTGAATATCTTTCGGAAGACCTTCAATATCTCCTATATGCAAAACCCGCAAATTATTTTCCGCATAAAAATTAAATTCCGCCCTCAAGTGCCTTTTTATAAGGCCCATTAAAAAACCTACTTCCTGTTCGGTACGCTTCCAATTTTCAGTGGAAAAAATATAGAGGGTAATATAGGGAATTCCGAAAGCGGCAGCGGCTTTTACGATTTTTTTTACCGTTTTTAAACCTTCGTCATGCCCTGCCGTTCTTGGAAGTCCCCTGTTTTTTGCCCATCTGCCGTTGCCGTCCATAACAATAGCTATGTGTTTCGGATTAGAAAGCATTTAATTTTCCATTATTTCTTTTTCTTTTACTTCCAAAACCTTATTTATTTCGGCAATATAAGAATCGGTAAGTTTTTGTAAAGAATCTTCAGCCGTTTTTTGCCGGTCTTCGCCCAACTCTCCCGTTTTTTGAAGTTTTTTAAGAGCATCTATACCGTCCCGCCTTATATTGCGGATTGAAACTCTTGATTGTTCGGCAATATTTTTTGCTTTTTTTGCCAAATCCTTTCGGCGCTCTTCCGTTAAAGGCGGAATGGAAATACGGATTATTTTCCCGTCATTCGTAGGATTGACCGAAAGGTCCGCCTGCAAAACAGCCTTTTCTATTTCGGTTAAAAGAGATTTATCCCACGGCTGAATAACCACAAGTCTTGCTTCGGGAATAGATACGTTTGCAACCTGATTAAGCGGCGTAGGCTGTCCGTAACAGTTTACGCGTACCTTATCGAAAATTGCAGATGAGGCGCGCCCCGTCCTGAGCATATCAAATTCCGACTTTAAAGCCGCAACGGCTTTTTTCATCTTTTCTTCGCAATTAGATTGAACCTCGTTCATCATATTTCTCCAATGTAAATTAAAATTAAGTTAAGCGTTTTAAAAATGCCGGTTGTATACGGAAGTAAGTTGCCGGCATTTTTAAAACTTTCGGCCGAGCTTTTAAGCGTTTACACCAAGCCTGAACATAACAAGTTTGGATAAGCTCAAATTTGAACCTGCAGCCTTTCCGATTTCGGCCATTTTTTTGGAAACTGAAACCTTGTCATCTTTTACAAAGGGCTGTTCAAGGAAACAAATGTCGGATAAATGCTTATTTATTTTTCCTTTTATAATGCCTTCTTTTACGTTTTCGGGTTTATCCAAATCGGCGGTTTGCCCGCGGAAAATTTCTTCCTGTTCTTTAATATAAGCGGAATCCACATCTTCTTTTTTTACGTAAAGAGGAACAAAGGCCGCAGCATGCAGGCAGCAATCGTAAGCAAAATCCTGTACTTCTTTTTTTCCGAAAATTTCGGGCTTTTCGGCTTTTAAAACCACAATAACGCCCGTTTTTTTGTCGGAGTGAACATAACGCGAAATATACTCATCGGCTTCGGCTTTTACTAAAACAAGCCTCGTTAAATTCATATTTTCACGTACCCGAGTTGCCAAATCCAAAAGTTTATCGTTAAGGTCGGGAGTAATTTCCGAAAGGTTTTTATCAAATGCGGTTTTTGCAATATCGTTACCTACACCGATAAAATCCTCATTTTTAGCAACGAAGTCCGTTTCGCAAGTCATTTCAATCATACAGGCTTTTTTTTCGTCATTATGAATAAGGATTATGCCTTCGCTTGTAACCCTGTCCGCTCTCTTTTCCACTGCGGCAAGCCCTTTTTCTTTTAAATATTTTTCGGCTTCTTTTGCATCACCGTTACAATGCTGTAAAGCCTTTTTACATTCCATCATTCCCGCGCCCGTTTTGTCGCGCAGGGCTTTTACGTCCGATGCTTTAATTTCCATATATGCTCCTATTTTCTTCTATTTATCGTCATATAAATCTTCATCGTTTACAAGCGAATCCTCATCATCGTCATCGGCATTTTTTTCTTCATCTTCCGAAGGAGTATAATTGTTGTAATCGGTGATTTCTTCATCTCTATCCTGATACGGGTCCAAAGCGGAATCGCCTGATTCTTCATCATCTTGCAGGTCTTCAATAATTTTAAGTCCGTGTTCGTTATCGGCTTCGATTACCGCATTTGCAATTACTCCCGTAAAAAGGGAAATAGCTCTGATTGCGTCGTCATTTCCGGGAATGGGATAGTCGATACCTTCCGGATTGCAGTTCGTATCTACGACGGCAACTACAGGAATTCCGAGCGTTTTGGCTTCGCGTATGGCAATTTCTTCTTTTCTTGTGTCGATGATAAAAAGAATTCCGGGAAGGTCTTTCATTTCTTTTATACCGCCCAAGTTTTTTTCAAGTTTCGCCTTTTCGTGTATTAAGCCCGCAATTTCTTTTTTTGTAAGACTTCCGAAAGTTCCGTCAACTTCCATTTTTTCGATTTTCTTAAGACGTGCAAGACTTTTCTTAATAGTGGAAAAGTTTGTGAGCATTCCGCCGAGCCAGCGGTTATTGACATAGTACATTCCGCATCTTTCGGCTTCTTTTTGAATTGTCTGTTGAGCCTGTTTTTTCGTGCCTACGAATAACACGGATTTACCTTCGGCGGTTACTTTGCGTACCGCTTCATAAGCCGCTCTAATCGCAACAATCGTTTTTTGTAAATCAATGATATGAATTCCGTTTCTTTCCGCAAAGATAAATTTTTTCATTCGCGGATCCCAGCGTTTTACTTGATGACCGAAATGTACACCGGACTCAAGCAAATTTTTCATGGTTACTACAGCCATGTTTCTCTCCTTTGGGCTTCTTAAAAAAACTTAAAGCCCATTCCTTCTCTATTTCTCGAAGGGAAAGCCCCTTCGGATATTTACCGTAAAACGGCATGGGATTCAGTATAGCGTTTTTTGTGTAAGCCGTCAAGTGGCGGGTAATTTTAAAATCAATTACACCGCTTAAAATTTTTTATCCGAGCAGCTTTTCAAAGCATTTTAAAAGAGAGTAAACCGTTAGTTCCTTCCGGAATGCTTTTGCCTATACCGTGGGGGCGTCCGGTACTTGTGAACAGTATACCGACGCCTATCAATCCTCTAAGTGCGGGCGATAAGTTGTTTAAGGCGGGGCTTGCTAAACTGCGAATGAGCCGCGAAGTGCCAAAACTTCGCGAAGAATCGGATAACCGCAAGGGTATCCCCTGTGCGGGCAAAAGCCCCTTGACCGACCGCGACTTAACGGGTATAGTAAAAGATAGGCGTGAATATAAGCAAAATAGAACAGTTGAAAAAAGAATATGAAATCATCAGAGGCTTAGATGAAATAGCCCAAATTACTGCAACTATTTTGGATTTCCATTTAAATTTATTGAAAAACCGAGAAAATAAGGATTTGTATTACCGAATGAGAGCTTATTTTTCGGATAGACCTAAAGAGAAAATACAGGTATTTTTATTGGATAGATTAGATAAGGAACAAGATAATGTGTTAAAAGCCGATATAATACAGATATTGGGTCATATCAAATCAGCCAAAATACTGCCCTATGTAAGGGAACACATAAAATCAAAAGACGGAAATATCCGAGAACGCTGTATAATCGTATTAGGCTGGATGGGAAATAAAGATGATTTACCTATTTTAAACGAACGCTTGCAAAACGATACGGACGATGAACTGAGAGGAGAAGCAGCAACGGCAATGCGTCAGATATGGTTTGCCAAACGGGCAACCGCAGAAGATATACTGCCGTATCTGTACCGCGCTGTTGTAAAAGAGGCGGCGGAAGAAACATTATCGAGTATTATTATCGTTATTCAGGATTTACTGCAAAGAAAGTTCGGCTTGCAGGAACGTATCAACGAAGGCATTATCACGGGCGACCCCGTAAAAGCAAAGGAAAAGGTAATTAAAGCGCTGAAATTATGATAAAATAAAACTGAAATTTTACACTCGGTTATAAGGAGTGAAAGCAATGATAAAATCAACTGAAACAAGAAACATTTTTGAAAGACAGAAACGTAAATTTTATCCGCTTCAGTTTAAACGGATAAAAACACCGATACCGTTTTGGAAAATAAAAGATAATTTAAAACGGCTTATTTTAGTATTAATAGTTTTATTGGGTAGCAAAATGACGGCAGAAGAAACGGAATATTTTAATATATTTTTACAAAATGATGATGAACCTTATTATCAGGATTTTTCTATGTGCAGCGATTATCCTCCCGATATGACGGCATCTCTTCCATGGAAACACAGTTATAAAAAAATATACTATAGCTATTTATTGGGCATCTTTATTGTCAGTAAAGACGGAGAGAAATACGGGTTAGTTGATGAGAAAAACACATCGATTACGCCCTTGCGATATGATGAAATGGATTATTTTACCTATCCCGATAAAATTATATGGGCAAAAGAAAACGGTAAATGGGGCGCACTCAACTACAAAGGAGAAACTCTCATTCCCTTTGTTTATGATAATATAAAGATTCCCAATTCATCATGGTATTTCCCCGTAAGTTTATATGCGGTAGAAAGCAAAGGCAAATGGGGCTTTGTCGATAAGAATAATAAGACGGTAGTACCTTTGATATATGATGACGTGAACTCTTCTTTTAGAGGTTATCCCACTATGAATTACACTGAAGTTAAACAAGAGAATAAATGGGGCGCTATCAATAAAGAAGGAAAGCTCACCGTGCCTATAATATACAATCACCTAAGGTATAGCCGAAATAATCAATATATAGCAGAAAAGGACGGTAAAAGAGGAGTAATAAGCGTAGAAAATGAAATAATAATACCTGTAGAATACGATGCAATTTACCCTTTAAAAGATAAAGAAATTGTTTATACGGTAGTACTCGATGGACTTACAGGCTATATAGATAATAAGGGAACAGTGTTAAGTTTGCCCCGTTATAAAAAAGCTAAAGATTTTTGTAAAGGATTAGCGGAAGTAAGCGAAAACGGCAAGTGGGGAATTATCGATGAAAAAGGAAATCTATTGCTTCCTTGTAAATATAAAACCATAAAAAGATTCCTGTTCTATGACCTTATCTTTGTGTGCGAGAACAACAAATGGGGTGTTATATCCAATGAAGGAAAAGAAATCGTTCCTTGTGAGTATTACTACATAAAAGACCTTGAATACCCCGATACTACTATAAAAGCATATTCATGCGGTCAAAGTTTCGAAATAGATTTTACAGGGAAGGTATTAAAATAAGACAAAAAATAATCGCCAAAACAATATAGGTAAAACGAATATGAACGGAGTAGAACAACTTAAAAAAGAATTCGGTGTTATTGAGAAAAATAAAGATGAGGTTACGCTGATTAGACAAGTAGACGGTTTTATTGAAAAACTACTGTCTTGTAATGATAGTGACAGTTTAGATTTTCATTATTCCTTGCTTAAAAATAAAGAAAACCATTATTTATATACAAGTATAAGGAATGCTTTTAAAAAAAGAGATAAAAATATCATAGAACCCTTTTTATTAAAAAAAATTCAGGAAGAAGCAAACTCTTATTTAAAAGCCGATATAATACAGATATTGGGTCATATCAAATCAGCCAAAATACTGCCCTATGTAAGGGAACACATAAAATCAAAAGACGGAAATATCCGAGAACGCTGTATAATCGTATTAGGCTGGATGGGAAATAAAGATGATTTACCTATTTTAAACGAACGCTTGCAAAACGATACGGACGATGAACTGAGAGGAGAAGCAGCAACGGCAATGCGTCAGATATGGTTTGCCAAACGGGCAACCGCAGAAGATATACTGCCGTATCTGTACCGCGCTGTTGTAAAAGAGGCGGCGGAAGAAACATTATCGAGTATTATTATCGTTATTCAGGATTTACTGCAAAGAAAGTTCGGCTTGCAGGAACGTATCAACGAAGGCATTATCACGGGCGACCCCGTAAAAGCAAAGGAAAAGGTAATTAAAGCGCTGAAATTATGATAAAAGTTTTTTATTACGATTATGCACTTGAGCATGGCATAGATGAACCTCGAATCGTAGATTTACAGACGGCATTACAATGTTTTTACGAATTAACCGACGAGAGTGATAATTTTTTCGGACTTGTCGATGATGATGACAAGTGTATTCAGTTTATGTATTTGGATACGGACGAGTGGTTAGTTGATATTCCATGTCCTCCCGATTTTGTAAATTGGCAAAAAACAGCGGATTATGACGAATGTGTCGCCATAATAAAAGAAGTATATAAAAACAATCGTATTATACCTATTAGAGGAATGGTTAAGCAAAAAACGCTTTAAAACTCACCTCTTGTGGCAAGGATAGTAGCGGCGGCAGAAGCCGTTCCGAAGGAATGAAGCGGACAGCGTAACCGCGGAAAGCCGCCCAAAAGTAAAAGCAAAGGCAAAACTAAGTAAAGTATTGAAATTATGATAAAAAATTCATTATTATAATTATGCCTCTCGCCGGCGCGAGCTTGCAGCTCATGTCCATACTTAAATTTATAAAACTAAGGTACGAGCAAGAGGCTCGCTCCGGAGGGGTAAGATGAAAAAAATGAAGAATGAACTTATATTTAGCGTATCTGGAATGATAGCAGCATATCCAATGAAAAGTGATAAAGACGATATGATGGTAATATGTTTTAACTTATTACGCTTTTCTTATGACAATGGACTTTTAAATGTTTGTCCGTTCGATGAGAATGATGAGTTGCTTATGGATACGATTATTTATGAAGATGATTTGACTGCATTAGGAAAGCGTATTTTTAATGATTTAATGTATGATTGGCTTAATTATACGGATAAAACGGATGGAAAAATTGATAGAAAAAACAATGTAAAAATGCTGGAAAAATATTTTAATAAATTAAACGGCAATATGTAACTTGTAAACGGCAAGTCGTACAGCATAATAACCGACCATATAGGCAGACCGATACAGGCGATAGACGATAACGGCGAACTTGTATGGAGTTGCGATTACGACATATACGGCAGACTGAAAAAGCTAAAAGGAGAGCGAACTTTTATACCGTTCAGGCAAGTCGGACAAATAGAAGACGCTGAATTAGAAGGACTTTACTATAACCGGTACAGGTGGTATAATTCGGAGACAGGTTGTTACATCAGCCAAGACCCGATAGGCTTGGCGGGGAATAACCCTACATTGTACGCTTTCGTAAAAAATGTAAATACGGAAGTGGATGTGTTTGGGTTGAGAGGTCTTTGGAAGCTGACTACGGAAGGCACAAGTAAAAAACGTACAATAGGGCAACATACTTATTATCAACATAAGTCAACAGGATTATGGTGGTCTATAGATACAGCGAAACATGGCGGGTCAGCGTTTAAAGTATTTAAAGAAGGCAAAGGGGGTGTATTAGAATGGTATAGAGATGCTGACAAATATGGAGATTTCATTAATCCTAACAAAAAACATAAAGGAGCTAAAGGGAAAAAAGTATGTGGGGGGTAATGATATGATTGATAATATAAAAGATTATATTAAATTGGCAGACAGTTCCGTTATAGAAGATAATAATAAAACAAAAACCGAAGAATTATCTTCTGAACTGATATTTGAAATAATACATAACTATCCTGAAAGAAAATCATGGCTTATTCATAATAAGCACATTCCGGTTGAAATATTAAAATTACTAAGCAAAGATGAAGATACAGATGTACGATTCACTATCGCAATGAAAAATAGAAATGACAGAGATACATTTGAAATCTTAATGAAAGATACAGATTATTCAGTTAGAATGGCTGTTGTAAGAAATAAAAAACTTCCTATTGATTTGTTAGAAAAAATGACAATGGATAATGAATCTGAAATATCTGATGAAGCAATGAGAATTTTAAAGATAAGAAAAATTATTTAAAGTATGTATTATCTCCGACCATTTAGGAACACCTTTACAGGCAATAGACAGCGAAAGAAAACTATTTGGGAACGAGAACTTGATATTTACGGCAGAATCCGTAAAGAAGAAGGCGAAAAAGGTTTCTGCAATATGCTTTATCAAGATCAATACCTTGATACTGAAACCGAATTGGTATATAATTACAAGCGTTATTACAGTCAAGAGACAGGTTGTTACATCAGCCAAGACCCGATAGGCTTGGCGGGGAATAACCCTACATTGTACGCTTTCGTAAAAAATGTAAATACGGAAGTGGATGTGTTTGGGTTGGATTGTACGATTGATGATAAAAAATTACAAAAAAAATATAAGCATGCAAATGATTTTGGAATTTCTGGTCCTTATAATAAGCAAAATGCAGCTGCCTTCAAAGAAGCGATTTTGTTACACGTAAATGACCCAGACGTAATAAGAATATCTGGTACTTATAGAGGAGAGCCTGTAACTCACTATTATAATGCAAATAATGGTTTGAATGTCATTGTTGATTCTAATGACAATTTTGTTAGTGGCTGGAAATTAAGTCCAGCACAAGAAATGCACATAACAACATCTGGTAATTTAGGAGGAGGATAAATGAGTGTAGATAAATATATCAAGCTGATTACAAAGTTTATCGACAATGCTATTGACGCAAAAGAATTTGAACAGTCTTTTCTTGAAATGTTTAAAACGGAACAAGAAAAAATATCGGAAAAAGATTATCTTGTATTAGATTCTTTATTTGGAGATGTTGATATGTTTTGCTTTGACAGTGAATTGTTTGAAGAAGGAGATTTAACGGAATCGGACTTGCGTAAATCGGCCGAACAAACTCTTGAAAGATTGATAAACAATAAAGATAAAAAATGAATTTATTTAAAGACAGAAAATTACTCTATGAAGGTAGAGAATCTCAACTTTCCGAAGAAGAAATAAGACAATTATTAGGAATTAATTGTGATAAAATTGATAGTTTTATTCAATTATACCTAATATATGATGGCATTTTTTTTCCTAAGCAAGCAATGATGTTTAGACATACGTTTTATACTATCACAAAAGGAGATTGGGATAAAATAGAAATAGGTTTTTTCTTAAAATTTGATGATATAATTAAGACGAGAAAGCTCCAAATAGAAAATAATACCGGGTTAGATTATTTTACCCAAACTCATATTCCTTTTGCTGATGATGGATTCGGTAATGATATTTGGATAGAAATATCAACAGGAGTAATTAAAGTTTTTTATCATGAGTATTCAATTGAAGAAGGATTGATAACAGTAGCTCCTAATTTTGATGATTTTTGTTCTTCATTAGAAAATTGGACACTTAAATAATATACACATTAATATGATAATAACATAATAATTGTTCGTAACATTTTAACATAATTAGCGACCACTTAGGTACACCGATTTTAGCTGCCGACGAGCAAGGCAATAAAGTTTGGGAGCGGACGTTAGATATTTACGGAAGAGTCCGTAAAGAAGAAGGAGAAAAAGGCTTCTGCAATATGCTTTATCAAGGGTAATATCTTGATACTGAAACCGAATTAGTATATAATTATAAGCGTTATTACAGTCAGGAAACAGGAGCTTATATATCACAAGACCCGATAGGATTGGCGGGTGGTAATCCTACTATTTATGGGTATGTGAAAGACCCGAACAGTTGGATTGATGTGTTTGGGCTAGCCTGTTCAAGTACTCAAATGTCTAATAACAGAAAAAATGGTAAAAAAGCAGAAAACTTTATTCACGATAGGTTATTAAATAATCCTGATGTAGAAATAATAGGAAGAAATGTTACTGTATTTTTTGACAAAGCAGATGGAGGAGGTGTTCGCTATATAGATATATTGGCAAGAAATAAAAAAACAGGTAAAATTATTAACGTAGAAGTCAAAAGTGGAAAAGCTAAAAGAAGTGAAAAACAAATAAATAAAGACACTCTTATAAATCAAGGTAAGGGAATTTTTGGAGAAAATGGATTTATAAATAAAAATGATCCTTTAATTGGACAAAAAACTAATAATACAACAACAAGTGTAACTCAAGTGGAACTATGGAAACTATAATCAATAAAATTAAAAGTATATTAGATGATAAAATGCTAAAAGCAGAATTACACTTTGATAATATGTATACTGCTTATATTGGTACATTAAAAAAAGAAGCTCAACTTTCTTATGGTTATTTTTTTGATTTGAGAAAAAAGAACAGACAAGATTATTATTTATTAGATATTTCTTTATCAATACTTCAAAAAGAAATAGCTCATATAAGTAATCAAGTAAAAGTAAAATCTATAGAAAAACGTAATATTCCTGATCAATTAAAAAAAAGACTCCTTAAAAGTATCAAAAAAAGTGCTCCCATAATAGGAGGTGTTTATAATTGGAGAGAGCTTGACACCGTTTTTCAAACCACAAAGGTACAAAACTGTTACATCAATGATAGTTCAGAAATAGAAGGTTATAAAGATGAACTTATTACTCTTTTTGAAAATGGACAAAAGTGGGTACAAAAAGTAAATGATTGGAACTTTTTAGTTCAATGGAATATAAAAAATAATAATGCTCTACAAGCTTTATGTATTTTGAAGTACTTAAATAGAAAAGAAGATTTTAAACACTTAAAAGATGAGTCTATCCTTAAATATAAAGTATTGAACTTACCTATTGATGAATTAGAAAATATAGAATGGTAATGGGTAATACATCAGATGTGTTGTTCAAATCATAACTACAACATTCTCATTAGGTGATGATATAAGACCTTTTGTGCCTTCCGTTTCAAGGGCAGTACTATGATTTTGAGGTAGATTTATGTTATAATAGACACAGATATTATGATTGTAACACAGGTAGTTACATAAGCCAAGACCCGATTTCTATTGCAGGTGGGTTGAACTTATATAGTTATGTCCATGATAGTAATTTTTGGGTTGATATATTTGGGTTAAATGGAAACCCAACATTACCCTCAACTGAAATTGTTAATGAGAATGGGATAATAATAGAGCATTATTATCCCAATGACCATACACCTCCACATGTGCATGTTTATGAACAGGGAAAGAAAAATAGAGCGACAAAAATAGGAGAAAATGGCAAACCATTAAAAAATGAAAGAAACTTAACTGCGAAAGAAGCAAAAGTCGTTAGTAATAATAAGAGTAAAATTAGGAAGTCTATAAGAAAAATAAGAAAATGGCTTGGTGTACAGATACATGGTTCTGCATACACCCAAAATAAACTAAGAAGGACATCATGTAAAAGTTAATAATATGGATTATATATGGATATTTAAAGGCAGCGGGAAAACGGAGTTTCCAAGTGCTGTATTTAGCAAAAAAAGTGATGCTATAAAATGGATTTCAGAAAAAGAACTAACAGGAGTATTGACAAAATATCCTATTGATATTCCTTTATTTGAATGGGCTATAGAAAATGAATATTTTACTCCTAAAAATGAGTTGCAAAAAAATGCAAAAGTGATTGAAAATTTTAACTCTGCATATTTAGAACATTATCATTTTGAGAAAGGGAAGTAAGTAAGATAATATGACCCTTTCGGCAGGCGAATAAGCAAAAGCTACGGCAACCGCGAATTTTTGTACATTTGGGATAAAAATGTACTTTTGCATGAGATAAAAAAGGAGGGCAAACAGGAAGACGAAATAACGACGTGGGTATTTCAAGGATTTACACCTGTCGCTAAGATACAGGGCGATAAATCTTACAGCATAATATCAGACCATTTAGGCACACCTTTACAAGCCATAGATACACAAGGCAATAAAGTTTGGGAGCGAGAACTTGATATTTACGGAAAAGTTAGAAAAGAAACCGAAGAAACCGCTAACTTTGTACCGATGCTTTATCAAGGTCAATACCTTGATAACGAAACTGAATTAGCATATAATAGATTTAGATATTACGATTGTAATACAGGGACTTATATTTCACAAGACCCAATTTCTATTGCGGGTGGGCTAAATGTATATGCTTATGTTCACGATCCGAACAGTTGGGTCGATGTATTAGGGTTGAGAGGGCTTTGGAAGCTGACTACTGAAGGTACAAGTAAAAAACGCACAATAGGGCAACATACTTATTATCAACATAAGTCAACAGGATTATGGTGGTCTATAGATACAGCGAAACATGGCGGATCAGCATTTAAAGTATTTAAAGAAGGCAAAGGGGGGTATTAGAATGGTATAGAGATGCTGGCGAATATGGAGACTTCATTGATCCTAACAAAAAACATAAGGGAACTAAAGGGAAAAAAGTATGTGGGGGATAATGATATGATTGATAATATAAAAGATTATATTAAATTGGCTGACAGTTCTTTTATGGAAGATAATAATAAAACAAAAACCGAAGAATTGTCTCCTGAACTGATATCTGAAATAATACATAACTATCCTGAAAGAAAATCATGGCTTATTCATAACAAACACATTCCTGTTGAAATATTAAAATTACTTAGTAAAGATAAAGATACAGATGTGCGATTCACTATTGCAATGAAAAATAAAAATGACAGAGATACATTTGAAATCTTAATGAAAGATACGGATTATTCGGTTAGAATGGCTGTTGTGAGAAATAAAAAACTTCCTATTGATTTGTTAGAAAAAATGACAATGGATAATGAACCTGAAATATCTGAGGAAGCAATAAGGATTTTAAAAATAAGAAAAATCATTTAAAATATAGCATTATCTCCGATCATATAGGCAAACCTATACAGGCGATAGACGATAACGGCGAACTTGTATGGAGTTGCGATTACGACATATACGGCAGACTGAAAAAGCTAAAAGGAGAGCGAACTTTCATACCGTTCAGGCAAGTCGGACAGATAGAAGACGCTGAATTAGAGGGACTTTACTATAACCGGTACAGGTGGTATAATTCGGAGACAGGCTGTTACATAAGCCAAGACCCGATAGGATTGGCGGGTGGAAATCCTACGATTTACGGGTATGTGAAAGACCCGAATATACAGATTGACCCTTTAGGACTAATGTCCAAAAAGGGAAATGATGCTATAAAACAAAAAGCTCCTATAGACTTTGGGAATGGGTATAGAGGAAGAAAAGATAGCTTTAATTATAAAGGAGAATCTGATTTTGAAATACATATTTATAAAATAAAAGGAAACTCATTAGTAGAAGTTGGGGTAATAGATTCTGCTGTAAATTGGATTAACAAACATGGTCATACTTCTTCACCGGAATTACCTGCAGCAGTTATGAAAAAGGTGAAAAAACTATGTAATAAATGATTATGGCAAAGATAAAAAAGAAAAAGAATATATGGTATTTTGACGATTATTTTGAATTTCTTCATAAAAAAGAAAAAGAAATACCAGAATCGATAAAACATTTTGTATTGGATTCTAAAAGATATTTATTTAACACACAAGAAACTCTTCACGATGCTGTTTTGACCGAATTTAAATTTAATATATCAAAGAATAAAGATAAACTGCTTATAAGTTTTTTATCTCCTTACCGAGACAGGTGTTATAAATTTATGTTTAAGAATATTATAAATATCAGCTTTAAAACAGATGACAAAACATTTAAAAATAATGATCTGATTATTCATCAATTTTTATTTAAATCAAAAGAAATATATACATATGAATTTGTTTTTGCAAATGGTCAAAAAGTAACTATAGATTTCAAGCAGCTTCAAATTATTGAAATAATGAGGTGATGTATAAAAGAAGAAATATTATTGAGCAAGTTGTGTAACGGATAAGTTACAGTTACGAATGGAACGCCAACGGCAGCCTGAAAAGCGTAAAACGAGCCGACGGCAAAGAAATAAACTTTACGTATGATGCTTTCGGCAGGCGAATAAGCAAAAGCTACGGCAGCCGCGAATTTTTGTACATTTGGGATAAAAATGTACTTTTACACGAAATAAAAAAGGAGGGCAAACAGGAAGATGAAATAACAACGTGGGTGTTCGAAGGCTTTACCCCGACGGCAAAACTTGTAAACGGTAAGGCATATAGCATTATCTCCGATCATATAGGCAAACCTATACAGGCGATAGACGATAACGGCGAACTTGTATGGAGTTGCGATTACGACATATACGGCAGACTGAAAAAGCTAAAAGGAGAGCGAACTTTCATACCGTTCAGGCAAGTCGGACAGATAGAAGACGCTGAATTAGAGGGACTTTACTATAACCGGTACAGGTGGTATAATTCGGAGACAGGCTGTTACATAAGCCAAGACCCGATAGGATTGGCGGGTGGAAATCCTACGATTTACGGGTATGTTTTTGACAGTAATATAGAAGTTGATATATTAGGACTGGCAACTGTATATTTAAGAAATAATGAAATTTATGTGGGAAAAGCTAAACAAAATGCAAAGACAAGATATAAAAGTGACAAAGTAAATTCGGCTACAGATATATTTACAGATATACCTGATACAGATACGGCACAAGGAGTAGAAGATGTAGTACATGATAGATTATTATTAAATAAAGATTTAACTGATAAAGTAAAAAATATAAATAAACCCGTAAGAATAGGAGATAAGAAAGGTAGAAGGAAAGATGGTATAAAATGGTTGAAGCAGAAATACGGAGAAAATTATTTAGAAGAAATAGATAAAAAAATAAAAGACCATTATAGTGAAAATGGTAATGGTTGCAAAGCAAAATAATATCAAATATGAAAGAAGATTTAAAACTTAATTCCGTATCAGATTCGGAACTCAATAACTTGGATAAAACGATAAATAATTATGACCGAATTTATATTGAAAATTCGGCGGAAGAATTAATCTTGGATAAGGTAAATACTGTTTTGTCCAAACACGATATACCGGTTTTATTATGGATTGATGAGCATCTTAAAAATTATTCGGGTAATTTGCACATATTAAGAAGCCTTACCAATATCAAACAACTTGATATTTTTGTTGCCGCCGGAGAAATAAGTTCTCTGTCGGACATAAGCTTTATTAAAGATTTACAAGTATTGAAATTGCGGAAAAACTTTAAAAAGGGAATATCACTGAATGATTTAAAAAAGTTTTCAAGACTAAAACATTTCGAACTTGAAAACGGATTAACTTCAAAGCAGCATTCATTTATTGATGAATTGACAAGTCTTAAAACCTGTGCAGTCTTTGACTTGGATTTGGATAAAATAATCCCCAAACTTACACTTAAAATGCTTAGGATATATAGAAAACTTTTAAGTTGCGAAAAAATTATGGAAGTTTTTCCGAATCTTACCTCTTTATATTTGGAAAAATGTAAAGAAATGGATTTAAGTCATATTGGACAATTGCCTCAGATTCAGGAAGTTTGGTTAAGATATATGCCCTTAGTTTCTGCCATTCCCGAATTTATTAATCCCGGCAATATAAAATTGTTCCAAACAACTCATTTACCTAAACTGGCGGATGTTTCGGAAATATTTAAAATGAGTAATTTGGAATCCTTAATGATGACTGATTTATCATTATTAAAAGCAGATGATTTCAGCAGATTAAGTGAATTACCGAATTTAAAAATAGCTTATATAACTTTCAAAGACCCCAAAGAAAACTTAAAATTTTTTGAATTTTGCCAACGGAATAACTGGATTTACAAACAACCCGCATTAGTTAAATAGTAAAAAGGTCAATACCTTGATACCGAAACCGAATTGGTGTACAATAGATATCGCTACTACGCCCCACTCCGGCGCTAGCTTGCAGCTCGTGTCCATACTGAAATTTACAAAACTAAGGTACGAGCAAAATGCTCGCTCCGGAATGGAATGTATTGCTTTCGGCAGGATAACAGAATAGAAAAGAAAACAATAATGAATATACAAACGGAAATCAATAAAATATTAGAGGACATTATAAAAGAAAAACGGGAATTTGTGCCTTATAAACAAATTCTTCGAATTTCGGAATTGTTACTAAACTCAAACGATGATGATATGTTGGAATATCATTTTTCTTTATTGAAATTGAACATAGACGCAACTTTGTATCATCATCTTTTTGAGGATTTTGAGAAACGTCCCTTTTCGATTATAGAGCCTTTTTTATTAAAAAAAATACACGATGCACAGGATATTTTTTTACGGGGAGAAGCAATACGGTTATTAGGTTCTATCGGTTCAAATAAAATATTGCCCTATGAAAAGGAACATATTAAATCAAAAGACAAAAATATCCGTGAACGCTGTATAATTGTTTTAGGCCGGATGGGCGATAAAGATGATTTACCTCTTTTAAACGATAGGTTACAAAACGATACGGACAATGAGTTAAGAGGAGATGCAGCAACGGCAATGCGTTCTCTTTGGATGGATTAAAAAGCAACCGCAGAAGATGGCCGTATCTGTACCGAGCCGTTGTAAAAGAGACGACAGAAGAAACCTTGTCGAGTATTATCATCGTCATTCAGGATTTACTGCAAAGAAAGTTCGGCTTGCAGGAACGTATCAACGAAGGTATCATTACAGGCGACCCCGTAAAAGCAAAGGAAAAGTTAATTAAGGTGCTTAACTTATGATAAAAATTTTTTATTACGATTATGCTCTTGACCAAGGCGATAGAAGAGCCTCGCCTTGCCGATTTTATAAATCGGTAAGGCGACAAAAATAAGAGTTAAGCAATACTTGAACATTTCCCGAAAGTTGTGTAAAATATATTATATGAAAAGTACAAGAAGTCCTATTGACATAAATATGGAAATAAATATAATACCCCCCCCCCCCCCCCGAAGGAAACCGGTAAATGTTTAATTAAAAACCGTAAGCCTGACGGTAACGTACAGTCCGCTTTTAAATTTACACATTTTAAAAAAAGACTTACATTAAACGACTTAGGACTTCATATCGATAAAACCGAATTAAACTCATCGTCGAGTTTTTTTATAGTCAAGTTTTGCACACCGCACGTGCAAAACACCGCCCAAACAACACCACGGCACCCGTTAAAACAGCCTGTCTTTAAAAAGCCGCCATTTCGCACTTTATTCATTTACATCTCCAACTCGGAAAATACTCAATTTATAGCAGCGCAGCATTCGTCCTTTAGCAATACTGCGCACCTCCGTACATATAGGCCACCTTTCGACGGTATTTTCATAACCGAAGTGCAATCCCTAATCCTCAAGGGTAAAATCTGTTTCAAAAAAAATCCGGGCATGGCTGAAAAAAAGGAAAAGATTATAGGGAAAGGAAAAGCCGAACATACGGCTTTTGGAATAAATCTCTCCTTAAAAAAAGGGTGCCGTCCTTTCCCGTTAAAAAGGGACTGTTATAATGGCTAAACGATATTTAAAATAAAGTTAATAAACTTATAACCTAATTAACTGCAGGTTGTTATACTCAAGTTTAAAATAAATGCGGAAACACTTTAATTTAAATTCCGCAAAACAAACTGAACAAAAAGGAAATATAATGAAAAAACGATTTTCAATAAAAGCAAAACTGCTTACGGTTTTCGGCTTACTAATCGGAACTGCAATCTTTTCTCTCGGTATTTTATCAATGCAATTTATAAAAAAGGCCATAAGGGAAAAAATTGCCGACCACCTTATAGATAAGGCGTCCGATACCGCTGAAATCATTGACGGAAACATACATGCTTTTTTTCAATTTTTAGAAGGCATAGCACGTACCCCCGCATTAACCGATACGGAGCATTCCTACGATGAAAAAATAGCTCTTTTAAAAAAAGAAGCGGCTTTTAATCCAAAAATAAGAAGTTTGGAAATAAGCGATACCGCAGGTAACGTATATAAATCCCGAACTCAAACAATTAAAGTCGGAGACCGCGAATGGTTTAAATCGACAATAAAAGGGAAAAAATTTGTTACGGAGCCCTTTATTTCACGTTCAGACGGCAAGCTGGCAATTACCTTCGCCGTTCCTATCTATGACAATAACCGCAATATAATAGGCACTCTGGCTGCCGATGTCCCTGCCGAACAGCTTACGAACGATATATCGGATATCAAAATAGGCGAAACCGGAGACTGTTACATTATAGGTTTAACCGGAACTACTATTGCACACAAAGATTTCGATGCGGTAATGGGTCAACTTAATATGATTGAAGAAAGCAAAAAAGATTCGTCAAAGGCTTCATTGGGAACCTTTTTGGAACAGGCTTTAAAAAATAATACGGCTGAAGTCGGTTATTACAACTACGAAGGAAAAAATTATATCGCATCTTATGCAAAGATAAAAACAAGCAGCTGGACGGTTATTATTAAGGCTCCGGTTAAAGAATTTATGGGAATAATTACTTATTTACGAATACTGGCATATACACTGGGCTTTTCCGCCCTGTTTATTACGCTCGGCATTACCTTTACTACCGCCAATATGCTTGTAAAGCCGGTTTTAAATGTAGTTACCGCCTTAAAAAATATAGCTCAAGGAGAAGGAGATTTAACGGTACGTCTTCCGCTTCACGGAAACGATGAGATTACGGACCTCGCCTTATACTTCAATAATACAATTAAAAAAATAGGCGCTTCAATTAAATCCATAGAAGGCAATGCTCAAACTATGAAAGGAATAGGTTCGGATTTATCCTTAAATATGAGCGGCACCGCAAGCTCCGTAAATCAAATCAATAACAATATAAACGGCGTTAAAGAAAAAGCCGTAAGTCAGGCATTAAGCGTTACGGAAACGGCGGCTACGGTGGAACAGATTATTCGCACCATAAAACAGCTTAATAACAGTATTGAAACCCAAGCCGCTTCGGTAGCTCAATCTTCCGCTTCCGTTGAACAAATGGTTGCAAATATAGCTTCAATAAGTCAAACCTTGGAAAAAAGCGACGACGTTATTAAAGAGCTTGCGGCAGCTACCGCAGACGGTAAAGAAACTCTTTTCTCTTCAAATACCGTTACTCAAAAAATTTCGGAAGAATCGGGCTCCCTTATGGAAGCAAGCTCCGTTATTCAGCACATAGCAAGCCAGACCAATCTTTTAGCTATGAATGCGGCGATAGAAGCCGCTCATGCCGGAGAAGCGGGAAAGGGTTTTGCCGTTGTAGCCGATGAAATCAGAAAACTTGCGGAGGAATCTTCGGCTCAAGGAAAAACCATTACTTCGACATTAAAAACTCTTTCAAATGAAATCGAAACTCTTTCGGAAGCGTCAAAAACCGTAGAAGAAAAGTTCAATGCAATTTTTTCGTTGGCGGAAAACGTAAAGGATATGAGTAACCGCATTATGGACGCTATGAGGGAACAGGCAAACGGAAGTAAAGAAGTGTTAAATGCAATACGCAACATAAACGAGGTAACCGTGGAAGTAAAGGCCGGTTCCGAACAGATGCTTAAAGGTGGGGAAGGTGTAGCCGATGAGATGAATAAGCTTGATAATTTAACCCGCACTATAACAAACAGTATGAATGAAATGGCTTTTAAAGCGGTTAAGATAAATAATGCCGTACAGGAAGTAAACGAGATTACTCAAAAGAACAAGATGAGTATCGAAGCCTTAGCTCAAGAAGTAAATAAATTTAAAGTGTAAACTTTTTAAAATACGGATTTTCAAATCCTATTAATTTATTTATAAAAGAGTTTTAAAACATTAACCTTGCTTTTTTAAAAAGCTCTTGACATAAACTGGTTTATTATTTAGTATGGCTTACAATAAACTTATACAGAGTAGGTATACCGCGTTAAGTATCCGCAGATGGGACGTCGCTGCGGAGCGAAATGATTTTTCATGCGGTGGTTTACCGCTTCCGCTGTATTTATGCTAAGAATATTAAACTTTACCATCATAAAGGTATCTTTTAAAAACTTCCGTTTTTAAAAGATACCGATAAATCTTTCTTTGTAGTAAAATGTTTAAAATTACTTATCTTACTGCCGGATTATACTCGTATATTATATAGGAGATGTGAGATATGAAAAAAATTAAGTTTTTTCATCTTGCGGTTATTATACCGGTATCTATTTTAATTACCGTAATTAACCCGCTTAATCTGGATTTAAACCAAAAGATTTTGGTGTCCGCCTTGGTAATGACGACAGCCCTATGGGTTACCGAAGCCGTTCATAAAACAATAGCCTGTATTTTTTTGCTTTTTATTTTTTCGGTTTTCGGAAAAACAAAACTTTACGGCATCGTTTCTTTTGCATGGTCCGACACTATTTTGTTAGTTATTACCACAACCTTATTATCGGTAGGTATAATGAAAACGGGTATAGTCCATAAATATGCAAAAAGAATTTTTACGGGCAATTCTTTTAAAATTTTTAAATTGCTTATTTTACCGTACATATTGGGAATTGTTTTAGTTTTTTTAATTCCGCAAGCATTTGCGCGGGTAATTATTATAGGTGCCGTATTAAACGACCTTATTATAACCGCAAACGACTCGGAAAAAAAAGCAAAACAGGCAATAATATTTAACGGATTTATCGCGGTAACCGTAACATATATGTTTTTTAACAGCGGCGATATTGTTTTAAATCAGGCGGCGGTAAATTTCGCTTCCGACTTAAACCCTGAAGTAAAAGAAGCCCTTAACTTTTCAGGCTGGTTTAAACTTATGGCTCTCCCTTCAATAATTACATCATGCGTATGTTTTTTTACCGTTTATTTTATATTTTATAAAGATTTAAAGCACTTCAGCGGTTCTATGATTTCAAGTTGTAATACACGGGATAAAGAAGATTCAAAAAGTAAAGAGCTTGCATCTTTTTGTATTATGGGAGGAATAATAATATTATGGGCAACACAGAGTATACATCGCATTCCGTATTGGATACCGGCAGGAATCGGAGTTCTTATAATGTTTGCTCTCAAAAGTTTGAATTTTTCGGATTTAAAATCGGTTAATTTACACCTTCTTTTATTTTTAATAACCGTTTTCAATATAGGCAAGGTATTAACTCAAGCGGGAGTTACGTCCGTAATTTTTACGAGCCTGCAAACCCTTATACCCGATGTTAACTCTTCCTTATATTTACTTATAATTGCAGCGGTTACAATGATAATGCATATCTGCATAGGCTCTTCCGTAGCTACTATGTCAGTGGTTTTACCCATAATACTTCCCCTTACCGTAAGTCTTGGATATAATCCCGCAATAATTACTCTTATAAGCTACATCGTAGTCAATATTCATTTTTTACTGCCGTTTCATCATGTTATAGCTATGATAGGAACCGCAAAAGAATATTATTCCGATAAACATATGCTGCGATTCGGAATTGTTATGACGATTATAACCTTAGTTTTATTATGGGCCGTTTATATTCCGTGGTGGAAATTTTTAAGGGTGCTGAGCCTATGACAAAGTTTTCCCGATAATCTTAAATAAAGCCGATATCAGCCGTTTTTCCATTATGTTGACATAAAAGGATTATTATATTATCTTTAAAAATAAGGAGTAGTATATGAGATATGAAAATTTATCGCGGCATGCCTCGCTTTTTTCAGAGTATACCGAATTGCGAGTTCAGGAAAACACGGCTGCAAGCGCAACATCCGTAAACGGCGATATTGTAAACAATGTGCAAACCAAAACCTCGGGAGTTTCGGCGAGGGCTTTTAAAGACGGCGTTTGGGGCTTTGCTTCTTCGCCCGTACGGACGGAACAGTCAATAGCTTCTTCCGTAAAAAGAGCAACGGAAAATGTAAAATTTCTTGCAAAAAAGCGGGAACAAACCAAAAAGAGCTGCCCGCTTTTACCGGCCGTGGACAGCACGGTAAACACGAACCTTCAAAAGATGCTTCTCAAAAAGAGATAATAGATTTTATTAAAGATTTGGAAAACTATACCAAAAAAAAATATCCCGAACTGCAATCGAGAACATTCCGTCTTTCCACAAACGGTACCGAACGCTCTCTTGTAACCTCGGATAAGGCGGACGCTTACAGTTTTGTCCCAAGGGCAAACCTTATAATACAGCTGAAACTTATTGCAAACGGAGAACCTGTAGATTTATATGATGTCTTCGGAGGGCTCGGCCAATTTAAAGACTTATTTAATAAACCTTCGGAATATTACGCAAAAATAGATACGGTTGTAGAAGATTTAAAGAAAAAGGCCGAAGGCATTTACGCAAAGCCGGGCATTCACGATGTGGTTTTGGGCCCGGACCTTGCAGGAATTTTAGCACACGAAGCTATAGGGCACACAACGGAAGCGGACTTTGTAATGTCGGGTTCCATTGCAGCCGACTTTATGAATAAACCCGTTGCAACTCCTCTCGTTACTCTTGTAGATTTCGCTTACGAATACAACGGAAAACTCTGCCCTGTCCCTATATGGATTGATGATGAAGGCGTTGCGGCAAAGGACGCCGTAATCATAAAAGACGGTATTTTAAATTCTTATATGCACAATAAACAGTCGGCAGCTATTTTTAAAGTAAACCCGACAGGCAATGCCCGTGCAAATGAATTCTCGGATGAACCCTTAGTACGTATGCGCAATACCGCAATTCTTCCCGGAAAAGATAAACTTGCCGATATGATTTCAAGTATAGAAAACGGCTATTACTTTATCCGCTCCTCAAACGGTCAGGCGGACTCTACAAGCGAATTTATGTTCGGAGTTGTTTTAGGCTACGAAATTAAAAACGGAAAATTAGGAAAGGCTTTACGCGACTGCACAATTGCAGGCGTTGCCTTCGATATGCTTAAAACCGTAACTATGATCAGCGACGATATGAGCTGGAGTAACTCCGGCTGGTGCGGAAAAAAACAGCTTATCAACGTAGGTATGGGAGGCCCGGCAATTAAATGCAAAATAGGAGTAGGAGGACGCGAATAATGAGCAAGTTTGACGGAATGAAAAATGTCGAGTTTATTTTGGAACAATTAAAAAAAGAAGGCGCCGACAAGGCTGCCTGTTCCGTAAATAAAAGCATAAAAAGCGAAATGAACATAGACTCGGGGAATTTAAGTCTTTATAGAACTACGGAAAACGTTTCCGTTGTAATAAAATCCCTTATCGATACAAGAAAAGGTGTTATAACCGGAAACGATTTAAGCGATTCGGCAATTAAAGAAAATGCCTGTAAGGCCGTCGAGCTTTCCCGCTCTTCGGAAAAAGATGACGGTAACGATATTTCACCTATGCAGCCTGCGGAAGAACTTTCCGTCGGAGACATTGAACCCGATAATGAAAAAATGTATGAGCGCTTAAAAGAATTTTTGGATTATACGAAATCCGAATACCCTACTCTTCAATTAAACCAATGCATTTTGGACTTTACAAGAGATGAAAAAAATTATGCCAATTCCAACGGTGTACGCTTTAAAGAAACTCAAGGCGTTTACTCTTTCGGTGCAATGTTTTTCGCAAAAGATTCAAAAGGCACAAGCAGTTTTAATTACAGCGGAGCCTCTCATCTTAATTTAAATACACCATTAAAAGACTGGGGCAATATAGATGAAATAATGAAACAAAACTGCGAACAAACGGACACAAAAACATTTGAAGGAGCCTTTACGGGGGACATTATAATTACTCCCGCAAGCGTTATGGATTTTATAAATACCGCAGTTTCTCTTTTTATGAGCGATATGCCCCTTATTACAGGCACTTCAATTTGGAAAGATAAATTGGGAGAAAAAGTTATTTCTTCTTTATTTACGCTCCGCTCAAATCCCAGAAAACCGGGCATTGAACTTGAAAACCTTTACACAAACGACGGGTTTAAGACACAAAACACAACACTAATCGAAAAGGGAATTTTAAAAAATTTCGCTTTGAGTTTATACGGAGCAAAAAAAACCGGTAAAGCCAGATGCGTTTCAGGCGGAGAAAGTTTAATCATAGAATGCGGAAATGAATCGAAAGACTCTATGATTAAAAACGTAAAACGCGGTATACTTTTAGGACGTTTTTCTGGAGGCTCGCCCGCATCAAACGGAGACTTTTCAGGTATTGCAAAAAACTCGTATTTAATCGAAAACGGCAAAATAACAATGCCCTTATCCGAAACGATGATTGCAGGAAACCTTGTAAAAATGCTTTCGGAAATAATTACAGTGTCAAAAGAAAGAATAGATTACGGAAATACGATTCTTCCGTGGATTCACTCTACGGGAATAACCATTTCCGGAAATTAAATTTTTATTGGAGTAACTATGCAAGTAAAACGGGAAGCGGTTTCCGGGACGCTTCAATCCAACGATTGTTTTGTCCGCGTGGAACCTGCACAGGAACTGGAGCTTAATTTAAAAAGCTCCGTAATGAGCGAATTCGGTGCCCAAATTAAAAGCGCCGTACAAGAAGTTTTGGATAAGTTTGAAATTAAAGCTTGCAAACTTTTCTTAGAAGACAAGGGAGCCTTGGATTGCACAATTAAGGCCCGTGTGGAAACGGCTTTGAGGCGCTCGGATGAAAAATAGAAGAAGTATGCTTTTTATGCCGGGTAACAACCCCGGAATGCTCGTTTCGGCGGACATACTCGGAGCCGATTCCGTTATTTACGATTTGGAAGACGCCGTAGCTCTGGATGAAAAAGATTCGGCAAGAATACTTGTACGGAACGCCCTTTCTTTTTTGGAGTTTACCCATTCGGAAATTACAGTACGCATAAATCCCATCGATTCCCCCTATTGGGAAAAAGACTTGGAAGCCGTAATTCCCGTTTTGCCCGACGGCATAGTTATCCCTAAGGCTTCGGTAGATGCGGTTCATTCTATCGAACAAAAAATAAACGAAATAAAAAAAACTCATAAAATAACAAAGGACTTCCGCCTCCTTATGCTTGTAGAATCCGCACGCGGAATAATGGACATAAATTCCATTGCAAAGGCCTCGCCCTTAATTGAAGCCCTTCTTTTAGGCGGAGAAGATTATTCCGTGGATATGGGAATTCCGAGGACACGCCTTTCCAAAGAGCTTGAATATGCAAGGTTTTCACTTACAACTGCGGCACACGCTTATGCTCTTGATTCCCTTGATACGCCCTTTACCGATGTAGATGACTTTGAGGGCTTAAGGCTTGATACCGCCTTCAGTAAAAGCATAGGTTTTTCGGGAAGACTTGTAATTAACCCGCGTCAAGTTGAAGAAATACATAAAGTCTTTTCTCCCTCAAATACTGAAATTGAAAGAGCTCTTGCAATTTTACAGGCGGCGGAAGAAGCTGCAAAAAAAGGCTTAGGAGTATTCAGCTTTAAGGGAAAAATGGTAGATTTACCCGTAATAAAAAGAGCGGAAGCCCTAGTTAATTCCGCCCGCTCTTGGGGCTTAATAAAATAAAACGGAGACAATATGAAAAACATACTTGGAAGAGAAGGGCTTGATAATCCCTTTAAGGGAGCCTTTGCAAATAAAAAGAACAATAAATATAATATCACGAAAAACGTAACACCGGTTTTCGGAAAAACCTTAGCCGAAGTCTTGGACGAAATCAATCCTCATGACGGAATGACCGTAAGTTTTCATCACCATTTAAGAAACGGGGACTATGTTCTCGATATGGTAATGCGGGAATTTCAAAAACGCGGAATAAAAGACATAACCGTAATGGCATCTTCCATTTTTCCCTGCCATGAAATTCTTGTCGATTTAATGAAAGACGGAACCGTTACCGGGCTTATTACTTCTTATATGTCAGGCCCTGTTGCAAAAGCCGTAAGCAGGGGCGAATGTAAAAACCCCGTAATTATGACAACACACGGCGGAAGACCGAGAATGATTTTGGAAAAAGAAGTCTGTATAGATGCAGCTTTTTTAGCGGCGCCAGCAGTAGACGATGAAGGAAACATTTCAGGCTCGGAAGGAAAATCTTTTTGCGGCTCTTTAGGCTATGCCGTTGCCGACGCTCAATGCGCAAAACATACTGTAGCCATTACAGATTACCGCACAAAAAAAGTAAAAAACGCCGACATTAAAGGCTGTTTTGTAAATACCGTTGTAGAAGTCGAGCGTATAGGAGACCCTACAGGCATTGTAAGCGGAACTACTCAAATTACAAAAGACCCGATAGGATTAAAAATTGCCCGCAACTGTAGAACTTTAATAGAACATTCGGGGCTCTTTAAAAACGGATTCAGTATGCAAACGGGGGCAGGCGGTATTTCACTTGCAGTTGCAAACGAAATGTACGGTGCAATGAAAGAAAAAAATATAAAAGGCAGCTTTGCTTCAGGCGGAATCACCGGCTATTTTGTTAAAATGCTTGAAGAAGGTTTATTTGAAAACCTTTACGATGTTCAGTGTTTCGATTTGGCCGCCGTAGATTCAACCGAAAAAAATGCAGGATCCCATCATAAAATTTCGGCGGATATGTATGCAAACCCCAATAATCCCGAACACGTAGCGGGTAAACTGGACGTTGTTATTTTAGGGGCAAGTGAAATTGATTTGGATTTTAACGTAAATGTAACTACGGGCTCCGACGGAATTATCTTAGGCGGCTCCGGCGGACACGCCGACACCGCAGCGGGGGCAAAACTTTCGATTATAGTTTCAAAATTGTTTAATGCAAGAGTTTCGTGCTTAGTCGAAAAAGTGCGCACGGTAACAACCCCCGGCGAAACGATAGATGCCTTTGTTACAGAACGGGGAATTGCAATTAACCCTAAACATTCCGACCTTATTAAAAAATTAAAAGAAGAAACCGATTTGGAAATTAAAACAATGGAAGAACTGAAAGAAATTGTAGAGAAATTTACAGGCAAACCTAAGGTCCTTCCTCGGTCGGAAGAAATTATCGGAATAAGCACTTACCGCGACGGAACGGTTTTAGATGTAATAAATAAGGTTTAAAAAACGAAAAATCGCGATTTATAAAAATAAATTTTGTTTTAAGGAAAAATAATGGCATATATTTTGGGTACAGCAGGGCACGTGGATCATGGAAAAACCGCATTGGTAAAAAAACTTACCGGTATTGACACCAGCCATTTACCTGAAGAAAAAAAACGAGGAATGACAATAGAATTGGGTTTTGCTTCTTTACAGGACCCGGTACACGGTACTGTAGGCATAGTAGATGTTCCGGGGCACGAGCGGTTTATACGGAATATGGTAGCGGGTACTTGGGGTTTGGACGCCGCTCTTTTAATAGTTGCGGCGGACGACGGGTGGATGCAAATGTCTTCCGACCACTTGAGGGTATTAAAAGCAATGCAAGTAAATTCGGTTCTGCTTGTAATAACAAAATCCGATTTGGTTGAACGGGAAATGCTTGAACTTTTAATTGAAGATGCCGCCGTACATTGCGAACGAATTATCGGAAAAAGACTGCCGTCCGTTGCCGTTTCTTCCCTTACGGGAAGCGGCATGGAAACCTTAAAATCCGAAATAACGAAACTTTTATCATCGTCGAAAAAACGGAGTTATGATACGCCTTTTTTATATGTCGATAGGGTCTTTGTTTTAAAAGGCATAGGCACTACAATTACAGGAACCTTACGCGGCAAAAAATTAAAAGTAGGAGACAGCCTAACCGTTTATCCTTCTTCGGAAGAATGCAGAATTAAATCTATACAAAATCATCATAATGATGTAGAAGAAATAGAACAAGGCTCCCGTACGGCATTAAATTTAAAAATAGGAGAAAAAACCGAAATAGAGCGCGGAATGCTCCTTGCGGATAAAAATACCGTTTCAATTTTAAACGGAAAAGAATTACTTATCCGAGTTGATGAAGTATTTTTTAAAAACGGAGTAAAAAACCATTCGGAGCTTGAAATAGCATTGGGAAGCGCTCATGCAATAGGTACCGTACATTTTAACCGATTCGACAAAACACTTGCCCGGCTTTCTCTTGAAAAACCTCTGGCATGCTCGTGGAATCAAACGGCCGTTTTGATAAGACACGGAGGAAGCGAAATATTGGCTTCATGCAGAGTACTTGCGGCCTTTGAAAGCTATAAACGCATACAGTTTAAAGAAGCCTTTGAAGTTTATAACGGAAAAGAACTTCCTTCGGTTTTCAGTTATAAATTTAACGCCGAAGGTTTTTTGGAAAATACCTCCGTTAAAAGCGAAGAGCTGTGTACCGATAAAAACGAAATTACGGAATATTCCGGAATCCGATTTTTAAAGAAAAAACTTATCGGCTGGGAAGAGTTGATTTTAAAAACCGCAAACGGGAGTCAGGCGGGCTTTACAATTGATGAAGCGGCTCTTCCTCTTCCGCCTAAGGTAAAAACCGCCGTTTTTAAAAAACTTTGCAGTGAAAACAAACTTGAAAACGACGGTTATATTTTTAAACTGAAAGGACGCACGGAAGAAGATATTTCCAAAAATGCGAAACTTCTTTTAGAACTTGCATTTAAAGCGGGTTTTAACGGCATAGAAACCGATAAGATAAATATTCCGCAAGCAAGAAAAGAAGCAAGAGATTTAATTAAACTCGGTAAGCTCATTTGTCTTGAAAATTTTTTACATTATCATAAAGATTTTTATGAAAAGGCGGTAAAAAATATTTTCGATAAATTTAAAACAGGAGGCAAATTTACAATTGCGGAGGCAAGGGACGCTACAGGGCTTTCACGCAAATACATACTTCCTATTTTAAATTTACTTGAAAAAGAAGGCAAATTAAAACGCGACGGAAACGACAGGATTGTTTTATAATAATGCCCGATTTTATCTCCTTTATCTACTTAAAATAACCCGTAAAAATTTGCAGGTTCCTTTCGGAACCCGCAAATTTTTATTTACGAACCTTTTTCTCGTCCTTACTTTGACAGGCTATACACTTTAAAGCATAAGGCAAAGCCTTAAGCCGCGCTTCCGGAATCATGGCATTACAGCGTATGCACTTTCCGTATTTTCCCGCATGTATCCTATCCAATGCGGAATCTATTTTTTGAAGTTTTTTTACATTCGACTCGCCTATAAACTCAAGCATAGCTCTGTCCGTACTGTACGAAGCTAAATCCGCAAAGTCCTTAGGAATCGTGTTTTCCAGCGTATCTTCATACTCCTCATTATTCTTTTTTATTGAATCAAGAATTTCATCTCTTTCATTCATCAAATATTCTTTCATTTCTTCAATAAAACTCTTTTTCATCTATCTCTCCTAGTTGACAATTTTCTAAATAGACTTTAGAATTATACGTCTGAATTTGAAAAAAAGCAAGCGTTTTAAAAAACTTTTTGTTTTTTTTTCATTTTTTTTTGGAGGTTATGTGGCTAAAGAAGAAGCAATTGAAGTTGAAGGTACGGTAAAAGAATCTTTACCGAATACAATGTTTAGAGTAGAGTTAAAAAACGGGCATATTATATTAGCCCACTTATCGGGAAAAATGCGCAAGCACTACATTAAAATCGTCCCCGGCGATACGGTAAAAGTAGCCCTATCGCCTTACGATCTGACCCGCGGAAGAATAGTCTTTAGAGAACGCTAGTTAACCGCCTTATTTAAAAGACAGACTTTATATCGCGGATTCCTTTTACAATAAGCGAAAACGATAAAATAAGACCGAATATACCGAAAAACACCGCAGTTCGAATCAATAAAATTCCGAATATTATTGAAGCGGCACCGTGAATAAAAGTGCGTAAACCGCTGCGGTTATTTTCGTTTTGCCCTTTTTGCCTCTTTCCGGTTTGTTGTTCAGTCCATGCTTTAAACCAATCAAACTCAAAAGAATCTTCATAATCGGATTGTCCGTATCGGTCAAACGGATTTTCTCCGAAAGGGTTACCGTTTTTTCTTGAATTACCGAAAGGATTTCCCGTTCCGTTTGAAGCGTAATTTCCGCGGCCGTAAACCGAAGAAAACCTTCCCGAATCGTAGCTTCTCCTTTTTTCCGTATCGGATAAAACCGCATAAGCTTCATTTATCTTTTTAAAACGCTCTTCAGCCGTCCTATCTCCGGGATTTTTATCAGGGTGATATTTCATTGCAAGAATACGGAAAGCCTTTTTTATTTCTTCCCCGTCGGCATTTTCAGGCACATTTAAAATATCGTAATATGTTTCCACTATCCTATTACCGTCCCGTTAAAAGGTTTATCATTAAGAATATTTTCAAGGTTTTCTATATCTTTCCCCGAAGCGCAAATAACTTTTATTCCCGCTTTTTGTGCGCGTAAACTTGCTACAGGGTCAAAAGGGCTGTTTTTTCCGGGTACCCATTCGGTTCCGACAATTTTTATAAAATCGGCCCACGAAATGGAGTCTATCGGGCTTGCTTCAGGATTGGTTTTAGGGTCGTCCGTATACACCTTTGCAATATTCGAAAGATTAACTACGGTTTTTCCCGAAAACCTTTCCGCCAAAAGAACGGCATCATTATCGGTGGAAAAACCCGGCTTCCAGCCGGCTGCAATAAGCACTTGCCCTGCAAACACCTCCACCGCCGTGGGGTCATAAACTACAGGATTGGGACAAAGGTCGGAAAAAACGGCTTTAACCAATTGGGCATTTAAACGGGTTGCGCTTATGCCTATCCAATCTGCTTCATCGTTTGACACATTTCCGCCGCTTAAAGCTGCAATCTCGTTATAAGCATTTTGGTAAACTCGTGCAGGGCCTCCCCCGCCTATTACCATTATCAATTTCCTTGATGAATCCTTTGCAAGCCAATTTCTTATAGACTTTGCAAATTTATTTAAAAAGTCGGTGTCCGGCTTATCGGGAGCGACAATAGAGCCTCCTACGGATAAAACTGTTACCATAAACTTCCTCCGTAAAATAATATAAGATATTTTTAAGTTAAATTCAAGAATAAAACGAATCGGGATAATTTTTGATACAGGGATTATCCGATAAATTTCTTCTTTACTTTCCTTCAATTACTACAATTGCGGCCGCCGTATTTTTTTCATGACTTAAAGAAAGATGAATTTTTTCGGCACCGCTTTTTTCAAAGATTGTAAGAGCCGAACCGAAAAGAGTCAGCTCAGGTTTACCGCTGTCCGTATTTATAACCGAAATATCTTTTAATTTCATACCTTTTAAACCGGTACCCATAGCCTTCCCGAAAGCTTCCTTTGCCGCAAACCTTGCGGCAAGCGAAAGAGCTTGCCCCTCACCTCTTTTAAAAGAAGTTTCCAGCTCACTTGAGTTAAAAAACCTTTCCGGAAGCCCTTTTACGGTAAGCCAGCTTTTTATGCGGTCAACATTTACAATATCTATTCCTACACCCAAAATCATTATGGTTTAATTGTTTGAACCGGAAGATTCCCGCTCTCTTACTTCAATCTGAATATTTTTAGGATTCGCATCTACCAATTCAAGCTTGCCCGGGATTACGGCCTGTACCGGCAAACTGTAAATACCCGGTTTTACAATATTCCCGCAAGACACTCTTAAAGTATTTATAGACGGTTTCCATGCCGATACTGCCGTTTTTGCACCTTTTATAGTTACGTTTCCTAAAGGAACCTGTGCGGCAATTTCAAATTTATCCGCCAAGCCGTCAAAATAAAGATTTATATCCATAAAAGTTTTTATTTCCAGCATTTCCCTGATTTTAACCGAATACGAAATTCTGCTGTTTCCCGCAATTAAAATTATAGGGTCAGGATTTAAAAGGTCCGTCGTACCGGAAAATCCCGTTCTTTTGTTTTCAATTTGAATAGAGTTGGTAAAAATATCTTCCATTTTTGAAACTATGGATTCAGGCCCCGTAACTTCAATACTCGGAGGGTCTATTACCGTTTCATATACCTCATAATTTTGTTCGGGGAAGCCCTTAAAAGTCAGTTTAACATTTAACCTTTTAGAAACGCTTTTTTCCAAATTAAGCTTAATTTCCGACGGTTCAACGGTTATTTCCAAGGGGCTTATATCCAAAGCAAGCCCCTGTCTGCGCGTCCGAATCGGTATTTCATGTTCGCCTTCCGAAGGAATTGAAGAAAAGTCCAAATATGCTACAATATCATCTTCACGGATAGTGGAAATACCGGCAGCCTCTCCCCAAATAGATACTTTCACCATACGCGGTATAGCGGCGGAAGGAACCAAATCTCCCGAATTTTCTATTATTAGAGGAACCGAAAAATATCTTTTCTCCAACAAACTGTTTTTATAGAACTGAACCAAAACAAGAGCGAAAACAAAGCTTAATACCTTTGCAGGCCAATTTTCCAAAAGCTTTTCAATATTCTTAGATATTTTCATTTTGCAACATCTCCGCAGAATCCGAATTATCCTCTCTCGTCAAATCCGTTTTTATTTCCAAAAGCTGTTCCAACTGTCTTATAATTTCTTCCGAAGTTAAATTGTAATACAAGCGGGAATCGTAAGCAAGACTTAATGCTCCGCTTTCTTCCGAAACTACCAAAACAACAGCGTCCGTTTCCTCGGAAACTCCTATTGCAGCCCTATGCCTTGTTCCGAAACTCTTACGTATATCCTGTTGTTCCGAAAGAGGCAAGAAACAGCCTGCAGAAACAACTTTTCCGTTTTGTACTATAGAAGCTCCGTCGTGCATAGGCGTATCATGACCGAAAATCGTAACAAGTAAACTTGAAGAAAGCTCTGCATTTAATCTCGTACCCGTTTCGATTATATCTTTAAGATTATTCCGCCTCATAAAAACCACAAGCATTCCCCTCCTTTTATCGGAAAGAATTTCGGCTGCAGTAAGAACGGAATCAATATGTCTGTGACTGGAATGTTTTCCGGCTCTGAGCCAATCAGTTTGCCCTATTTTTAAAAATATTTTACGTAACTCAGGCTGAAAAACTATAGCGACACCGATTACGATACTGGGCGCAATAGCATTTAAAAGCCAAAGTAAAGTACTCAAGTTAAAGATAAAAGCCGCCGCATAAACCACTAAAATCGAAAGAGCGCCTTTTACCAGCTGTACGGCCTGAGTTTTAAGTAAAATTTGATAAGCCTTATAAATCAAAAATGCAAGCAATAAAATATCGAGTACGGGTTTTAAATAAGAAGAGTAAAAAGCGGCTATATTTCTTATTATTTCCATTTTCAGCTTCCTTTAAAAATTACGGTTTTTCAAGATGATTTTCATCTATAAAAACGGAATTGCGTATATTTTCATTTGTAAAATTTTTAGTCAATAATTTTTCGGCTCTTTGAACTATATGTTCCGCTGAAAGTCCTGCCGCTGCAAAAATCTCGGAGCGGGTACCGTGCGGAAAAAACATATCCGAAAACGCCATTATTTCCGTTTGAGGTCTTTGTAAAATACAATTCGTTAAAATCAAGCCGTTAAGATAAGCCGATATTCCTCCTATTTCGCAGCCGTCTTCCACGAAAAGTATATAAGGATATTTTTCGGCAAGACCTAAAAAATAAGGTTCATCTACCGGCTTTGCAAAGCGGAGATTGTAAATATCCGTAGGAATGCCCTTATGAGCAAGCATATTCGAAGCTTCTTTTACTTCCGAATATATGCCTCCGGTAAATACAATCAAAATATTATTTTTATCGGAATTTTTTATAAGAACCCCTCGTCCCGTCTCTATAGGAAGCGAAAATTCAATAATTTCGCGAGGACATGATGTTTTAGGATAGCGTATTGTACAAGGCTGGTCCTGTCTGAAAGCCCATTCAAGCATTAAATCCGTTTCTTTTTCCGAAGCGGGACATAAAATCGACATATTGGGTACAGGACGAAGTAAAGAAATATCAAAAAGCCCCTGATGAGTTTCCCCGTCTCCCGGGACTGCCCCCGCCCTGTCCAATGCAAAAACGACGGGCAAATTCTGCAATGCCGTATCGTGAATAATCTGGTCTATCGCCCTTTGAATAAAGGTACTGTAAATAGCCGCCGCAGGCCTAAGCCCCGCAGCTGCAAGCCCCGCCGCAAATGTAACGGCATGACCTTCCGCAATACCGACATCAAAAAACCTGTCTTTAAATTTACGGTGAAACCGAGAAAGCCCCGTGCCTTCTTCCATAGCGGCGGTTATAGCCGCAATTTTATCGTTTTTTTCCGCAAGACGCACAAGCGAATTACTGAAAGCTTGCGTAAAAGTAACGGCATCGCTTTTTTCGATTTTTCCGTCGGCAGTATTAAAGGGCCCTATTCCGTGAAAAGCCGAAGGATTAATTTCGGCAAAAGGATAACCGCGTCCCTTAACCGTTTCTACAAGCATAACTACCGGTGTTTTAAGCTTTTTTACATTTTTTAAAACTTTTTCAAGCTCTTTTATATTATGCCCGTTTAAGGGTCCTACATATTCAAAACCCAAATCCACAAAAATATTATTTTTATAAAAGATACCTTTCATACCGCGTTTTATGCGCCAAATAAAGGCATTTAATTTTGTACCGATAAAAGGAATTGAACCTACAGCCGTGTCGAAAAGATATTTAAAACGCTGATAGCCTGCGTGCATGGTAAAGCGGCTTAAGTACTCGGAAAAAGCTCCCGTACTCTTTCCTATCGACATTTTATTATCATTAAGAATTACGATTAAATCTTTTTTTAACTCGCCGGCATTGTTTAGGGCTTCAAAAGCCATTCCTCCCGTCAAAGCGCCGTCCCCTATAACGGCTATAACCTTACCGTTATCGCCTGAAAGACGCTTCCCTTCAAGAATTCCTAGGGCCGCCGAAATTGAAGTCGAAGCATGTCCGGTATTAAAAACATCGTGGGGGCTTTCTTCCCTCTTCGGGAAGCCTGAAAGTCCGTCTTTTTGACGTAAAGTGGAAAAGCGGGAATATCTTCCCGTTATAATCTTATGGGCATAAGACTGATGTCCTACGTCCCAAACAATTGCATCATGCGGGCTGGAAAAAATACGGTGAATGGCAAGAGTAAGCTCTATTATACCCAGATTACTGGCAAGATGACCGCCGTTACGCCCTACCACGTTTAAAATCTCTTTGCGAATTTCCGAAGCGAGAATTTTAACTTCTTTATCGGAAAGAGTCTTAATATCTTCAGGACCGTTAATTTCGGATAATAGTTTTTGCTTCACTGCACACTTCCCATACTTAAAAAAAGGGGCATCAACACTTGAGCCCCGTTTTCGTATAACTTATAAAAAGTTATTTCTTGTTCTTATGCCGATTTTTTCTGAGCTTCTTCTTTCGTTTATGTGTCGACATCTTTTGTCGTTTTCGCTTTTTTCCGCAAGGCATCTAAGCACTCCTTAATAAATAGTATAAAGTACATAATAGTACAAAGTTACCCCCTTTGTCAAGGGATAAATAAGGGTTTTAATAATAATTCATCAATTGTAACTTGCTTTTACGGTCGGTGTTTTAGAATTGTAATTTTAATATCACAGTGAGGCAGAATTTATGTTTCAATTAAAGAAAAAAATTCCTACGGCTACGGCTATTTTAAGTATTTTACTTTTATCGGTTATGTTTCTTTCAGCCAGATGTTCAAGCAACCCCGATAATGCCGCCACCGTATTCGCGGATTCAGGGGCAAACAGGCAATTAAGCGCGGGAACCGTTTCCGCCTTAGAATCTTTACAAAGAGCGAACAGGGAGCTTACGGCAATGGTACTTCCTTCCGTAGTAACAATAGATGTAATTGAAATGAGAAAAACAAAAAACACCATAGACGGTTTCCCGTGGTTTTTTTTCGGGCAGCCTCAGGGTGAAAGGCAAAATGACAGCGGTCAAAACGAGTATAAGGCTGAAGGTTTAGGCTCCGGAGTTATTGTAAGAAAAACAGGTAAAACCTACTATGCAATCACAAACCAGCATGTTATAGGAAATGCAACCGAAATTTCGGTAATACTCCATAACGGCGATAAGATAAACGGAAAATTAGTCGGTGCGGATAAAAGAAAAGATGCCGCTCTCGTTTCATTCGAATACGAAAAAGAACTGCCGGTCGCAAAACTCGGAGATTCAAATACCGTTCAGGTAGGAGACCTCAGCTATGCCATAGGAGCTCCTCTGGGCTATGTTTCCACCGTAACAAGCGGAATCATAAGCGCAGTAGGAAGGTCAGGCGGCCCTAACCAAAGCAATATTAACGATTTTATTCAAACGGATGCGGCAATCAATCAAGGAAACTCAGGCGGTCCCTTAGTTAATATTTACGGAGAAGTTATAGGCATAAACACTTGGATTGTTTCTTCAAGCGGAGGCTCTCAGGGACTTGCATTTTCTATCCCTATTAACAATTTAAAAAAAGCTATCGATGATTTTATTTCTTCAGGCGCCGTAAAATACGGCTGGCTAGGCGTACAGCTTTCCGAAATAAACGAAGACTTTAAAAAACAGCTCGGATTAAAGAATTTTGACGGAGCATTTACGGCTCAAGTATTTTTAGGCTCTCCCGCCGACAAAGGCGGAATTATGCCGGGGGATTTTATAAAAGAAATAAACTCCAAAAAAGTAAAAACTACGGAAGAGCTTATAAGAATTATAGGCGATTTACAAGCAGGTGAAACCGCCGAATTTAAACTTATACGCTCCGGGAAAGAAATTTCTTTAAAAATAAAAATAGAAGAAAGAGATGAAAAAACGGTAGCCGATTCGTCAAAATTATGGCCCGGGTTCATGCCCCTGCCGATTGACGAAAAAGCGGTAAAACGCTTGGAATTAAGCAAAAATCAAAGCGGAGTAATAGTTTCATCTATATATCAAAAAAGCCCTGCCGCGGTTCTTTCATTACAGCCGGGAGACATCATAACTAAGGTAAACGGAAAGGAAATTAAAACAATTGAAGAGTTTTATACGGAGCTCGGTAAAAACCGGGGTGATATTTGGTTTGACTTTATTAGAGAAAAACACAACCTTTCAACGGCTAAAATTAAAAAATAAAGAAGTGCTTAAGCATTTCTCATAAGATAATTTACCTCCTTCTTTTGGGCAAATACGATTTTCGTGTTTGCCCTCTTTTTTTAATTTTTATAAAACGGAAATACCGGCTTTTTTAAAAATTTCATATAAATCGCAAATGGGAAGCCCCATTATTCCGCTGTAAGAACCCTCTATCTTTTTAATAAACAAAGAAGCCGCTCCTTGAATTTTATAACCTCCGGCTGCGTCCCGCCATTCATTTGTTTTTAAATAAGATGTAATTTCTTCAGGTTCAAGTTTTTTAAAAAATACCTTGCTTATGTTTACCTTTTTATATTCTTTACCGCAAAGAGAATCGATACAATAAACGGCGGTAATTACGTTATGAAATTTTCCTGAGTATGAGGTAAGCATAGACTCCGCTTCAATAAGACTTTTAGGTTTTCCGAAAACCGTTTTACCGCAGCTGCCGTTATTTTTATAAATAAGGGTATCTGCAGCAATAATAAAAGCGTCCGTACCGTTATTTTTAAGTTTTAAATATACGGTTTCGGCCTTCCCTTTGGCAATCAAAACACATCGCTTTATAGGATTTTCTTCGATTATACTTGATTCGTCAAAATCCGAAACAGATACCGAAAACTCCAAATTAAGCGATTTTAAAATTTCTTTTCTTCTTGGGGAATTTGAGGCGAGAAATAATTTCATAAAAATAAAATTACAGTGAGAATCTTAATCGAATTCCCACTGTAAGAACAGCCGCTTATTTTTTGCTTGAATTTCCGTTCGCAATTATTGAACGTAAAACTTCCACCGCTTTATTACGCACCGGAGTAATGTAATTATAATTATTTGCAATTCTCATAATATTATCAATCATTCCCTGCTTATTTTTTACGGACGGAGCAAGTTTTTCATAAGTATTAAGAACTTCAAGAGCTAAAGAGCTTGTGGGATTTACAATATCGAATTTCCTATTGATAAAGTTAACCATTTCAACAACTTCATCGTTATTGTTAAATCCTAATTCTCCCAGCGATTTAACGGCTTCCATAATAACCGCAGGTTCATTATCGGTATACATAACTTTCATTAAAGTGTCTTTTGCCTGTTCGTTTTTAACCTTACCCAAAAGGCGGCAGGCTCTCATTCTTACATCGGGATAGTTATTGGCAATACGGCCGTTTTCTCTGACAAGAGTCGTTAACCCTACCGTGGCAAGAGAATCGAGGGCTTTTTGAAGCTCCGGAGACATTTTTCCGCCTTCAACGGCTTCTTCAATAACCTGAAGCGCTACCAATTTGGAGTCTCTTCCTTCGGAAGAAATCATTTCTCTTAAAATTACGCCTTCCATAGAATTGAGGTATGCTTCCTCAACGGTCATCATCGAATCGGAATTTTCAGAATCCGAATTTTCTTCCGCAAAAGTAAAAACGGAACTCAATAACAATATCATCAGTACAAAAAATAAAGACTTTCGTCGCATTCATGACCCCCTTAATTAAGTCAATTGTCTATATTTTCAATCATTTTTGCCGTAAAGTCAAGTAGTCAATACATTTTTTTTAACTTTTTAGGCAAAATTTATTATTACGGAACCAACAGCCACTTTCCGTTTATTTTTCCCAAGTTATAAAGTATCAGTTTGCCTTGAATAACCTGCACCTTTGAAGGTGAAAGATATTTAATATCGTCTACCCGCATTTGCTGGCGTGAAGGAACGAAGACATAAGAAAAATAATCGCTCAAGTCTTTTAATACAATTCCCTTCGCAATACCGGGTAAACTCTCCGATGTCCTTTTTAAAACATCGGCTCTTGAATACTCGGTTTTATAAGCGGAAGACAAATATAAGAGCCAGCGCGAATAGTCTTTTTGAGAAGTAACGGTATTGAGTTTTTTTACAACTTCTTCAATTTCCGACTTCGCAAGTTTTTTATCTTTTCTGGTTATGGCAACACCGTTAAATTCGGCTATAACATCTTCATCGGACGGGCTTTTAGGAGCGAGGTTTTCAGAAGCCGCAGGTTGTGCAGGCTCCGCCGGCTTCACCGCTTCTTCCGTTCCGGCCTTTTTCATATTTTCCTCCGAGGAGGGCTTAAGGCCGGCGTTATTATCGGTTTTAACCTGCTGCGATACGCAGGAAGTTAAAAGCATTATTGCAAAAATAATAAAAATATAAACAAGTTTTTTCATATTCGATATAATACAACTATTTTAATTATAAGTCAATGTATATTAATAGCAATAATAAAATTTAAAATTTATTCGATTTTTTTGGCTTTTAAATAAGTTTTATACAAACGAACCGATAAAAATAAAAAAAATCGCATTTTTTTTATTTTTCTTTATTTTTACTCTAAAGTTTTAATGCAGAACAACCGATAAAGGTATTTAGAGGAACTTCTTTCCTCTTTCAAAGCAAGGACGCTTTGTAAAAACCATTATTCCAGGGAGGAATATCTATGATTATCAATCACAACATGAGTGCTATGTTCGCACAGCGAACACAGGGTGCAACCACAGTCCACATCGGAAAGGACATCGAAAAACTTTCTTCCGGTTTAAGAATTAACCGTGCGGGAGACGATGCTTCCGGTCTTGCGGTTTCCGAAAAAATGAGAAGTCAGATTCGAGGTTTGAACCAAGCTTCAGCCAACGCATCTAACGGTATCAATTTTATTCAAGTAGCGGAAGCTTACTTACAGGAAACTACGGACATTATGCAGAGAATCAGGGAGTTGGCCGTTCAAGCTTCTAACGGTATTTATTCCGCAGAAGACAGAATGCAAATTCAAGTTGAAGTTTCTCAGCTGGTTGCTGAAGTTGACCGCATTGCAAGTTCCGCACAATTTAACGGAATGAATATGCTTACGGGCCGCTTTGCACGTGAGACCGGTGAAAACGTTGTTACCGCTTCCATGTGGTTCCACATCGGTGCAAACATGGACCAAAGAATGCGCGTTTACATCGGAACAATGTCGGCTGCAGCCGTAGGAATTCGCGAAATCGGTTCGGAAAAGATTATGACAATCGAAACTGCCGATTCCGCCAATATGAGCATCGGAACGATTGATGAAGGCTTAAAGAAAATCAATAAGCAAAGAGCGGACCTCGGAGCTTACCAGAACAGAATGGAACTTACGGTTGTAGGAATTAACATTGCAGCCGAAAATCTCCAAGCTGCAGAATCACGTATCCGTGATGCAGATATGGCAAAGCAAATGGTAGAATACACCAAAAATCAAATTCTATCCAACACAGGTATTGCAATGCTTGCTCAGGCAAACAACAACAGCCAGCAGGTAATGTCTTTACTCCGATAAGTTAAAATCCAAGGATTTTTAAAAAAATCGGTTGATTTTTTTTAAAATACTCTTGTAAATTTTTCTTTATAAGAGTATAATAGAAGCAGGTAAAGGGATTTAAATCCCCTTACCTGCCTGATCTTTGAAAAGCCCTTTTCGGGCAGCCCGTTTCGGGCGGCCTTTTTTGAAGCTCGGATTATGAGCATCATTTAAGGGCGACCCTTATGAAGCCCTGTACCGCAGTGTTATTGGCAGTTTTAACAAATTGTCAATAATACTGTGTTTATAGTTTATGTAAAAGGCGCGAAAATTTTACATAAGGCTATAATTTACGGGAATAACGGCAAAGGATGCCGGATTATAGACTTCAGGGAGGGTCAATTATGATTATTAATCACAATATGAGTGCAATGTTTGCACAAAGGCAGGGAGGGGTCAACGAACTTCACCTTGCAAAGAATATCGAAAAACTTTCCAGTGCGGAAAGAATTAACCGTGCAGGCGATGACGCTTCCGGTTTGGCGGTTTCCGAAAAAATGAGAAGCCAAATCAGGGGCTTAAACCAGGCAGGTCAAAATATCCAAAACGGCGTTTCGTTCATTCAAGCAACGGAAGGCTATCTTGGTGAAACTACCGATATTGTGCAAAGATTGAGAGAGTTGGCAATTCAAGCGGCAAACGGTATTTATTCCGCAGAAGACAGAATGCAGATTCAAGTTGAAGTTTCTCAGCTTGTCGATGAAGTAGACAGAATCGCAAGTCATGCTCAGTTCAACGGAATGAATATTCTGACGGGACGCTTCGCACTGGATTCCGCTACGGGACCTATGGCGCTTCATGTCGGTGCAAATATGGATCAAAGGGAAACCATCTATATAGGCACAATGACGGCTACGGCGCTCGGTATTATCGGGGCTCAGCAGGGCGGTGAAGATGCTATGATTTCGATGTCTTCAGTAGACGGAGCAAATATGGCGTTAGGCGCTCTTGATAACGCTTTAAAGCAAATCAATAAGCAAAGAGCGGACCTCGGTGCATATCAAAACAGGTTTGAAATGGCATATAACGGAATTGCAATCGCTTCCGAAAATATGCAAGCGGCCGAATCAAGAATCCGCGATGCCGATATGGCAAAAGAAATTGTTGATTACACAAAGAACCAGATTTTAATTCAGTCTGGAACTGCAATGCTTGCACAAGCCAATACACAGCCTCAGTCTGTTATCAGGCTTCTTCAATAGCATGGCAGATTTAAAGGGACAAGAAAAATAAGAGATAACCGGATGTCATCTCTTAATATTTAGCTTGGCCTAAATACTTAGGAAGCGGAAGTTGCGCCCTTCTTCTTCCTTTTTTTTAAGAGTTGATGCTTTTAGTTTTATAACGATATACTTTTTACATAAGTAAAGTACCGATAAAACCTTTTTAAAGGCTTTTTTAAAACCTTAAAAAAACGTTTTTTCGGATTTTACATGCCGCAAGTCAAGGATGACAAGTCAAAACGGCCGGCAGTTTAACCATGGAGGTTTTTATGAGTATAGAAGTAACCGGTATAGGGCATCAAACAGCATTGCAAAACCGCCAAAAAGAGCAATCGGTAAATATAGCTCTTAAAGAAGCGGTAAGTGCGATAAAAAAAGCTGAAGAAAAAACGGATGTCCAGATAACCGACCCCAAAACAGTCTCAAAAGCGGTGGAGGAAATACAAAAACTCTGCAATATGTGCGGACGTAAATTACAGTTCAGAGTAAACACCGATACGAATCGGATTGTAGTAAAGGTAATCGATACAAGTACCGACAAGGTAATAAGAGAGATACCGTCTGAAGAAATTCAAAGATTGCAGGCTCGAATCAGAGAAACCGTAGGGCTGTTATTTGACGAAACAATCTAAGCGGAGCTTGTATTTTGGACGGTGTTTTAAATTAAGGTGTTATAATGTCCGATATAAGCATACCCGGAGTAAACGGTAATTATGAAAAGCTTGTAGAAGCTTTAATGAAAAAAGAACGCATTCCCAGAGACCGTGAAGCGGAATCTCTTGAGCGTTTAAAACTGCAAGACGAGTCTTGGAGGCAGGTTAATAAATTTTCTCTTGAAGTGCGCGATATTGCCCGCACTCTTTATTCCTTTAATAATCCATTCGCAGAAAAAATAGTTGAATCTACAAATGAACGTTCCGTAACGGCGACGGCTTCCCGCTCCGCAAAAGAGCAAACGGCAAAATTAACGGTTATTCAAACCGCAGATGCGGATAAATTTTTATCTAACGAAATCGATAAAAACTTTGAAATAAAAAAAGGTAAATATACATTTAAAATCGGAGAAAAAAGCTTTTCGGTAAACTGGAAAGGCGGAAAATATAATGGTTTTATCGAGCTTTTAAATAACCGCGGAAAAGATTTTTTTCATATAACTGAAATAAAAATTACGCCCGATAAAAAAGCTCTTTTATTTGCTTCGGAACTTACGGGCGAAAAAAACAAACTGGAATTCCAAGATGATGCCCTGGAACTTGCCTTAAACTTGGGGCTTATTAAAAAAAACGATTCTTCGGCAATAAAAGCAAACATAAATAAGGCGGAAACCGAACCGGAATCTTCTCAAAAAATTTCTTTTTCCGAAACCGTACGCGCAAAAGACCAATACTCTATGGAGCTTAAAATTTCGGTAAAATCTTCTTCAAAAAACGGAGGCGCCGATGCGGCTCAAAAAGAAGGAGGAGCGGAAGGTAATCCCGTTTACGAACAGATAGGCTCCATATCTTACAAAGGCATTATAATACAAAACGAAACTTCAAAAGACGGAATGGATATGCAAACCGACTCTTCGACTTCTTTACCTCCCCCTTCGGAAAAAACCGATATGAATGTTTTAGCATTGGAATCTTCACGAGGGGTTCTTATTCCGCTGCCTCCCTTGGCGGACACTGAAGAAGTGCAAACACTAACCGTTCCGCTTGCCGAATACGGAGATGTAAAAGGTCTTTCTGTAAGCAATAACAATAGCGGAAAAAGCATAATAATAGAAGAAATAAGAATTTATAATCCCAGAGCCGCAGGTGAATATATACCGGTAAATGCGGTTTCATCGGCTCAAGACGCTATTATAAATTTTGAAGGTATTCAAATTAAACGGGATAAAAACGATATTGACGATTTAATTCCGGGTGTAACCCTACATGCTCATGAACCTTCCGAAAAACAGGAAAAAATTACCGTAAAACCGGATATAAAAACGGCAAAAGATTCAATTATAGAATTTGTTGCAAAATACAATAGACTTTTAGCCCAAATAAATATTTTAACGCAAAATCAACCGGAAGTTATAGAGGAGCTTACTTATCTTTCCGAAGCGGAAGTCGAAGACTCCCGAAAAAAACTTGGACTCATGTACGGAGACTCTACTCTTTCAACTTTAAAAGCCAACCTGAGACAAACCGTAAGTATGCCTCATAAAAGTTCCGATGAAACCGTTCTTTTTATGTTTTCTCAAATGGGAATTTCCACAAAGTCCGAGCAATCAGGCGGTGTTGACAGAGCAAGGCTGCGCGGTTATTTGGAAATCGATGAAAAAAAACTGGATGAAGCTTTAAATAACAATATGGAGGCCGTTAAGCTCTTTTTCGGTTTCGATTCGGACGGAGATATCCTTGTCGATTCGGGGCTTGCTCATTCGGTTTATGAGCAAATAAATCCTTATACGCAGAGGGGAGGAATTTTAGGCATAAAAACCGACAGTTTAAAAGTAAAAATGGATTCTTCCAAAAAAAGAATAGAAACTTACGACAAAAAACTGGAAGAAAAAGAAGCGTCATTACGCAGAAAATACGGAATTATGGAAGGAACCTTAAAAAATTTAAATAAACAATCGCAAACTATCGATAATTTTAATAAACAAAACCAAAATAAATAAAGGAATTTAATATGAAAGTAAAACTTAACGGTAATAATTTCGATTTTAAACTTGAAGATGAAAAACACATAGGTGAAATCTTAGGAAAAATAGAAGCCGCATGTAAAGCCGAAAAAACAACTATTACAAAGGTTCTTATAGGCGGAAACACGTTAAACTCAAAGGAATTGGACGCTCTGTTTCAAAAACCGATTTCCGAAGATATTTCATTAGAGCTTTTTACCACCAGCGGTGCCGAAGTACGGGCATTTATGAATGAACTCGGTAAAAAATTTATTAAAAACTCGGAAGAAATGGAAAATGTTTCCGTAAAAATGCAAACGGGAAAAGACGGAGAGGTTATCGCCCTCGTAGAAGAATTTACTTTAAATTTGCAGGATTTTTACGGTGCCGTAAGACTTTCCGATATTACGGGGATTTCGGAAGAACAGAAATTCGGGGATAAAAGTATTTCCGAATACCATACGGAGCTTTTAGCAAAGTTAAATACTATTTTAACTGCTATAGAAAATAAAGATTCTGTAGAGATTTCCGATATTGCAGAATATGAGCTTTCTCCTCTTGCCAAAGACCTCGGAAATGGGTTATTATCTATACAAGTGTAAAATTAACCGGAGTAAATAATGATAGTTTCCGAAATAAAAAATATACAAACAATAGACAGCCACATTTATTACCGTCAAATATTCACCGCAATTGCAGTGTACACAATTTTAGGCGGAGAGCGTGAAGGAAAAATCGAATTTACCATAGAATATAAACCTACGGGAGAAACTGAAATTCAAGTTAAAATGATAGATAAGCTTGACTATCCGGTGCTTCAGGTTATGATAGAATTAAAAAATGCTGTAAGGAATTTAATAAAAAATGAACAGCTGCCCAAACCGTAAAACTATAGAGTTCATTTTAAAATCCGAAGAGGAAACGGTCAAGCTCGGTAAAAGACTTGGGAAAGCCCTTAAAAAAGGCGATGTTATTGCTCTTGACGGAACTTTAGCCGCAGGAAAAACCTATTTTACAAAAGGTATAGCGCAAGGCTTGGATATAAAAGATGAAATAACAAGCCCCACTTTTACAATAGTTTCGGAATATTCGGGCCGTCTTCATTTATACCATATAGATGTTTACAGATTGGACGGAGCAGATGATTTTTTAGACCTCGGAGCGGAAGAAATGCTTTACGGAGAAGGTATTTGCGTAATTGAATGGAGCGAAAAAGTAAAAAGCGTTTTACCGAAAAACACGATTTATGTGAAAATCTTTATAAATGAAGATTCGTCACGCAAAATAATTATTGAAGGAGATATTGTTTTTTAATCCGATTTTACCGAAATTGTAAAACGGAAAAGTTAAGATTATGAATACGGTTTTTATCGATACAAGTTCATCAAGCGCAGCGGTTACGGCCTCGGGTAATGCGGGAAGCTTTACGTGTATTTTTACACCTGCAAATAAAAGACACTCCGCCGCCCTTATTTCTTTAATCGAATCGGCGGTAAGCGCCGCAGGCTTTTCCGTTGAAGAAACGGAGGCGGTTATATGCCCGCAGGGACCGGGAAGTTTTACAGGCCTGCGATTGGCATATTCGGCTGCAAAAGCGATTTGTCTAAAAACACATGCCGAATTTTACTGTATACCCGTTCTTGATGCCTTAAATTTCCGTTACCGAAAAACTTGCGAACAGGTTCTTTCAATAATAGATGCAAAAAGAGACAGGTTTTACGTAAAATTTTTTAAAAACTCCGCAAGACTTAAGGAAGACGGCACACAGGAAATTTTTGAGCCCGCCGACATATCCGCAAAAGAAGCGGTAAAATTTTTAAACCTGAACGAACGCGCCGTAATTTGCGGGTCGGGAACCGAACAATTTAAAGAAGATATTAAAGGCGTTAATATTAATATGGAAAACTTATTTTTCATAGAAGAAAAACTTGAAAATTTATCGCAAATTATGCTTGACTGCTTTACATTAAATAAAAATATCTTTAAAGTTAGTGATTATGACGGGCCTTTGTATATAAGAAAAAGCGATGCGGAGGAATAGGCTGCAAGAGGATAAAATATGAAATCACATAAATCCAAAAGAAAAAAACGAAAAAAATCCGAAAAACACGATGCCCCGAATGCGGAAAAACTTGACAATCTTAACGGAGTTAATGAAATAGGCGAAATTGAAGAACTTGATACGGTTGAACCTGTAACGGAACTTACTCAAGCGGATTTTATACAAACTTCCGAAAAAAATCCTATTGATAAGACCGATATTCAAACTTCTTTATCGGACGAAAATTTAACTCCCGTTTTTAAAAATGCGATGGACTTACTTGCCAGTCCGATAATTAATTGTATACTCTTAGATAAAAATTTTATTATAAAACACATAAACCCGATAGTGCATGATATGTTTTATAATTACTATACGTTAAAACACGAATCTTTTTTTAATGTATTCGGTAAAACATTGGAAAAAGACGATTTGGATACATTGCTGAAAAAACTGAAAGACCCCGACAGCGGATTTTCGTGGACTGGAGTTTTAATTCACAAAACCAAATATTATAAAACTATGTATACAAAAACCCATATATTTCCTCTATTTGAAACGGGTTTATTAAGCGGTTATTGGGTAATATTTGAAAATATAACGGATGTTTATTTTGAACATTATAAAAATATGCTTAACAGTCTTTTAAACGCTTCAAAACTGAAAGACAATGACACGGGGTTTCACAACGAAAGACTTAATCATTATTCTAAAATATTAGCCGAGGCTATGTTTAAAACAAATCTTTTCCAGCAGATAGATGCCGATTTTATTGATAATATTTCGTCTTTAGCACAAATTCATGACATAGGTAAAATAGGAACTCCGGATTATATTTTACAAAAAAACGGCTCTCTTACGCCCGTAGAATGGAAAATTATGAAAGAGCATACGATAAACGGTACCCTTATTTTAGCCGCCTACCCTATTCCCATGGCAAAAGAAATAGCATTAAGCCACCATGAACGATGGAACGGAACAGGCTATCCTTACGGACTTGCAGGCGATATGATTCCGCTTTCGGCACGGATTGTCGCCGTAGCGGATGTTTACGATGCGCTAAGAATGAAGCGGTCATATAAAGAAAGTATGCCGCATACCGAAACCGTTGCCAATATTTTAAACGGTTCCGGCTCGCATTTTGACCCCAATATAATCGAAATATTCAAAACCGTTGCGGACGATTTTAACGAAATTTGGGAAACAAATAAAGACGGAAGTCAAACATAAAGCCTTTCAGGCAAAAAACAACGAGCGTTTTTTACGCAAAAAGCATTTTAAACCCGCTATAGAAAATAAGCTGAAATTATGATATACTCTTAAAGTTAAAAATCGGCCGATAAAAAGTAAGATAAATCGGCTCAGTATGAGGTGAGTTTTTATGAATTACAATGAAATTTTAAAAAGAGCGGAAAAATATATTTCCGAAGAAACGGAACAAAAATTTATTGAAGAAGTTAAAGAGCTTATTCAAAACAAAAATGAAAAAGAATTAACCGACCGTTTTTACAGGGAACTCGAATTCGGAACTGCGGGATTAAGAGGTATTATAGGCGGCGGTACAAACAGAATGAACCCCTACGTTATAAAAAAGGCAACTCAGGGACTTGCCGAGTATCTTATACAGGCAAAACCCGACAAGGCAGCCTCAGGTTCTTTAAGTGCCGTAATAGCCTTTGATTCAAGAAGATATTCCGACGTATTTGCAAAAACCGCAGCTCTTATCTTTGCCGCAAACGGAATACGATGTTATCTATTTTCCGCCCTGCGCCCTACTCCGGAACTTTCTTATGCAATACGCGAATTAGGCTGCGACACGGGTGTAGTAGTAACCGCCTCTCACAACCCGCCTGAATATAACGGCTATAAGGTATACTGGTCGGACGGCGCTCAAATTACGCCGCCTCACGATTCCGGCATTATCGAAAAAGTAGGCTCCGTTTCTTCCGTAAAATTGATGAATGAAGAAGAAGCCCTAAAATCGGGAAAACTGAAAATCATCGATAAAGAAATAGACGATAAATATTGGGCAATGCTTAAAACTAAAATTACCCGTACCGCAATTATTAAGGAAATGTCGAAATCCGTAAAAATAGTATATACTCCCCTTCACGGAACCGGGGCTATGCATGTCGAAAAAGTTTTAGGCGAAATGGGATTTACGGTAATTACAGTTCCCGAGCAAAGAGACCCGGACGGAAATTTTCCCACAGTAAGCTATCCCAATCCTGAAGACCCGAAAGCCCTAAAAATGGCTATAGAACTTGCACAAAAAGAAAATGCCGATATTTTAATGGCAACCGACCCGGACGCAGACCGCTTTGCCTGTGCGGTTAAAGACGAAAACGGAAATATGCAGCTTATAAGCGGAAATCAAATGGGAGCCTTATTTACGGATTATATTTGCTTGACCTTAAAAGAGAACGACAAAATGCCTAAAAATCCTGCCGTTGTACGCTCCATAGTAACCTCGCCCTTAAGCGATTTAATCGCAGCTTCTTACGGAGTTAAGTCGTTTGAATGCCTTACAGGTTTTAAATGGATTTGCGGTATGGCGGAAAAAATGGTTAACTCAGGCTCTCATTCTTATATTTACGGCTATGAAGAAAGTTTCGGCTATAATTTCGGCACGGAAATAAGGGATAAGGACGGAATTGCGGCTTCGGCAATTTGCTCCGAGATGGCTCTTTATTGGAAAAGCAAGGGCAAAACTCTTCTTGACAGGTTAAATGAAATTTTTACGGATTTTTCGTTTTACGGAGAAAAAACCGTTAACCTACAGTACCCCGGAGCGGAAGGTCTTACCGTAATGCAAAATATGATGAAACAGGTAAGGGAAAAAAAATTAAACGAAATCGCTTCGGTTAAAGTAAAAAAAATCAGAGATGTACAGGAAAGCTGCGAATACAATCCCGTTAATCCCCTACAAACGGAAACAATAGATTTACCTAAAAGCAATGTACTTCAATATTATCTTGAAGACGAAAGTATAATTTGCGTACGCCCCAGCGGTACGGAACCGAAAATTAAAATTTATATCATTCACCCAGAAAAGGTAACATCTTCCGTAAGCGCGGCAAAAGCATGTTCCGATAAAAAGATTGAAGAATTCGAAAAATGTTTTAAAGGAATTTTAAACGCATAATGGGCTCTTACGATTGGATTAGCGCCGTATATGATAAGGCGGTTTTTACCGCCTTCGATACGGAAACTACGGGTATAAACCCTAAAGATGAACGTGTAGTTGAAATAGGCTGTGTAAAATTCGATACTCGCGGAATTATTGCACGGTATAATGTGTTAATAAACCCGGAAAAACCTATGCCGGAAGAAGCCGGAGCGGTAAACAAAATAACCGATGAAATGCTTGCTGATAAGCCTAAATTCCCGCAAATACTTCCCGATTTTTTGGATTTTATACGGAATACGGTACTTGTAGCCCATAATGCGGGCTTTGATATAAGTTTTATAAATGCCGAGCTTGAACGGTGCGGAAAAACAAAGTTGACGAACAAGGTTTTCGATACCCTAACCTTTGCCCGCGAAGTTTATCCCGGTCTTTCAAGTTATGCGCTTCAAAACTTGGCAATGCAGTTCGGCATTCAGGCAATAAGTGCTCACCGTGCCGAAGACGATGCAAGGGTTTGTATGGAATTTTTTAAAATTGCCGCAGCTCATTTTTTTGAAAAAAACAAGGGAATGCTTGATTATTATAAAAACGGAGTTGAGACGGCGGATTATTTAACTACAAAGGACCCAGAAGTGGATTGCGAAAAACTTGAACGGAATTTGTTTTAATAATAATCAAAAAAATTGTTACCGGATATTAAAAATAAAAACCGTAGACGGTGCTGTTCGGCTTTTAAAAAAATTACAATTCCGCCGTATCTTTTGCAATTTCCGCCTCATATTCTTCCAGTTTGCGGTGCAGGGTTCTTCTTCCTATTCCCAACATATCAGCCGTTTTCGTCTTATTTCCGTTTTGACCGGCAAGCGTTTGAAGAATAACCTGTTTTTCAGCTTCTTCCATATTTACGCCCATAGGAATAACTATGGAAGAACTTTCAGCCTTTTCACGCAATGCGGCAGGTAAATCTTCAAAGTGAATCATATTATCGGAACTCATAACTACCGCACTTTGAATGCAGTTTTGCAGCTGCCGTATATTGCCCGGCCAGTCATAATTATAAATAGCGGTTCTTGCCCGCTGCTCTATTCCGTCTATTTTTTTTTCATTTTCTTTTGCAAATTCTTTTATAAATGAGGCGGCTAAAAGCGGAATATCCTCTTTTCTTTCCCTCAAAGACGGTACATGAATATGAACTACATTTAATCTAAAGTATAAGTCTTCACGGAAATTACCGTTTTTTATTTCTTCCTCCAAATTGCGGTTCGTTGCGGCGATTATTCTTACATCTACATTTAAAGTTTCGCTTCCGCCCACACGTTCAAAAGTTTTTTCCTGAAGTACGCGTAAAAGTTTTACTTGAATCATTTGATTAATTTCACCTATTTCATCAAGCATAAGAGTTCCGCCGTTCGCCGTTTCAAACCTGCCGCGTGTACGCTGTACCGCTCCCGTAAAAGCGCCCTTTTCGTGTCCGAAAAGCTCCGATTCCAAAAGAGACTCGGCAAAAGAAGCGCAATGTACTTGCACGAAGGGTTTATCTTTTCTTCCCGACAAATTATGAATTGCTCTGGCGATAAGCTCCTTGCCTACTCCGGTTTCGCCCGTAATAAGCACGCTCGCCTTTGAAGGTGCCACTTTTTTTATATCCTGAAAAACTTTTTCCATTATAGAGCTTTTTCCTATAATATTTTCAAAGCTCTGTTTTTTTTCCATTGCATGTAATAAGGCTCTGTGCTGTAAAACCAGCTCCCTGTTTTGCAATGCCCGTTTTACCAAAAGAAATAGACGTTCCAAATCCAAGGGTTTTGTTAAAAAATCGTAAGCTCCTATACGCATAGCTTCCACGGCGGTTTCAACGGTTCCGTGCCCCGTAAGAACGATTACCGGAACACCGGGTGTTTTTGTAATAACTTGACGTAAAACCTCTTCACCGCTTATTTCAGGCATTTTTAAATCGGTAATTACAAGGTCGGCTTCTTCTTTAAGAGCCTTTTCCAAGCCAGTTTTTCCGTTATCTGCGGTTACTACCTCATAACCCTCATCTTCCAAGGCCATTGCAAGCCCTTCGCGTATGTTTTTTTCGTCATCAATAACTAAAATCGTAAATTTCATCGACTTGAAGTATAGCAAAAAAGGGAGGGAAAGTACAGGGGAAGTTTTTATTGCGAAAATATAAATTCGTAAAACCTTCCCCCGCCTCTTGCATTTTTAACCGATTTGGTGTAATATTCTACAGTCGGCTTTTTTGATCCGTTAGCTCAGTAGGATAGAGCGGCTGCCTCCTAAGCAGCAGGTCGGACGTTCGAATCGTCTACGGGTCATTTTTTTAATTCATGTAAGGCATCAAACGGATAGACTTCTTTAACATTCGTCAAAACCAAATTTTCCCTGCACGAACCGAAAACTATGGGAGTGTTTTCCGCCATAAATTCCGAAATAACTTGACGGCATGCTCCGCATGGGCTTACAGGATAATCGGCATCGGGCGTTGCAATAGCCAAAGCCTTAAACCCGGTTTTACCTTCCGAAACCGCCTTAAAAATTGCGGTACGTTCCGCACAATTCGTAAGACCGTAAGAACGGTTTTCTACATTTACACCGGTTATTATAGAACCGTCTTCCAACAACAAAGCTGCTCCCACATGAAATTTTGAGTAGGGAACATACGCATTACCCGAAGTTTTTAGGGCAATATCGAATAAATCAGTCAATTCACTTGAAATTTCCATAAAAAGAGTATATCATATTTTATATGTTATTTAAAGGTAAAAACAAATTTATTTTTATATTGTCGATATTTTTTATTATTATGTATACATTTATAGCCGTACGCAATACGGGACATGAGATTCATCTTATACCGATTTGGGCGGCCGAAATAAATGAAGAGCATACTTCCGCAGGAAATGCGGACGGCGGAATTGAAGAAAAAAACTTTGAAGGAAAAAAAACATTTTTATTCACTGCGGAAAAACGTTTCGGTTTTTTTTCGGAAGACGGAACGATTTTGCGCACTGAAAATTTTAATGAAAGAATGAGCGCTTCCTCGGTTTTTTGGACAAAATATTCCAATAAACCATTATCCGCAGATATCTACTCTCCGGAAGGGAAAAAACTTTTAACCGTAAACAGTCCGGGATATGTACATCTTGATAAAGACAGAATTTATTTATTTGAGCCGGGGGGAAATTCAGTTTGCAAATATGATATACATGGAAACAAAATATGGAAATATGCTCACACAGCCGTAATTACGGCGTTTAACTGTTCTTCGGAGGGAACGGTTATAGGATATTCCGACGGAAAATTCGTTTGCTTGGATAATTCCGGCAATACCGTTTTTTCGTTTTTTCCCGGAGGAAGTAAGTACCAGATTATTTTAGGAGCTGCAATTTCCGAAGACGGAAAAAAAGCGGTCTGTATATGCGGAGCGGAAAAACAAAGACTTATTTTGATAAATATAACAGGCTCCCATTACAAAATAGTACATCATACATATTTAAAAAACAATTCATACAAACGCCTGTTTATAAATTTCGATTTAACCGGAAATTTTGCCGTTTTTGAATCAGCCGACGGAATAGGAATAGCCGATTTTAAAAAATTAAAAACGATTTTTTTAAACGAAAACGGAAATATAGCCGATATAGGTTCCAACTTGAAAACGGGTCTTTTGACGGTATTATTGCAAAATGAAAAAGAATGTACTTTAATTGCAATAAACCCTCCCGATTTTATAATCGGAAAAACAAAATTTAACTCAAAACATACATTTTTAATTCAAGATGAAGATAAAATATATTTGGGAACGGATACAAAAATTACGGCTCTCGAAATAAGAGGAATAAAATGAAAAAAAATATTTTACAAGGTTTTCTTTTTTGCATAACTTTTTTTTCCGCATATACGCTGTCTTGGCCTACCGATACCGTTAATTTTCTTACCCTCTTCGGACAGGCCGAAGAAGCGTACGGCGAATTTTCCAACGGTATTACATTTAAAGATGCCGGAACAGTCCGCATCGCAAATTACGGCAAACATTTAATAACTATGGAAGAAAAAGACGATAATCACACCTTTCCGTGTACATTGGGCAACACCGCAATCTTTATACATGATGACGAAATGCAAACGGTTTACGGAAATTTAACCGATAGACTTATTTTTACGGAAGGGGCCGTAATAGATACGGGCTCCGTAATAGGACAGACCGGAAGTTCCGCATGGAGCGAACCCAATTCTTTAATTTTTCAAGTATTGGACACTACAAATAATGCATTTATAAATCCTCTTCCTCTTTTAATTCCTTCTGCAAAAGATGAAATACCGCCGCAAATACAAAATACGGTTTTAATATCCGAAGGAAGGCAACCCGTAAATCTTTCGGTAAGCAAAAACCGTAAAAAAGGGTTCTTACGACTTATACGCATCTATAATCGACAAAACGGAAAAAAACGGCGCACCTTTGGCTCCATACCGTGTAAGTATTTTCATAAACGGAATAAATACCGAAATTATCTTTTTTGAAGTACTTTTAAGCGGTAAAGACGGCATATATCTGCAAAATACGAAGTTAACCGCAAAAGCCTTATATCAAAAAAAAGGATTTATGTACTTGGGTAAAATCAATCTTACCACCGGTAAGGTTGACCTTTCCATAAATGCAAGAGATATAATAGGCAATGAAAAAACGGAAACTTTTTCTTTTCAAGTGGAATAAATCTTTTGATAAAATTTATAAACCGCCAAAGGCCGATTTTTGCCGGTAAACTCTAAAATATCAAACCCGCCTTTCAGGCGATTGACAAGAAACGATTTTGTGTTTAAAATAGACAAAGGAGGAATTCCAATGACTTCTAAAATAGGAATAAAACTTGCAGACGGAACGTTTTTTCCGATTCTTGATGAAAATGCATCATCGGAACATGTTATCGAGCTTACTACGGTAAGGGAAAATCAAGGAAGCGTTCAAATAAATTTATTTAAAAAAAGTGAAGAGAGCGAACCTGAATACATAGGTTCCCTCATAGTCGAAGAAATTTCGGACGGCGCGGCAGGAGAGCCTACGATAAGTTTAAAAATTAAACTTGACGAAGAAAAAAATCTTTCAGCGGAAGCCGTTGATGAAGGCTCGGGTTCCAAACAATCCCTTAAAGTATCGCTTAAAACGCTTAACGAAGATACATTCGACGTGCCCGACTTCGATTTATCTTCTATGGGCGGTTCCGTAGGTGAAGACCTTAACGGAGAAGATATTATTATTCCGGAATCGGAAACCGATTATTCGGTATTTGAAGAAACGGAAAAAACGGAGGAAATAAAAGAAAAAAAGAAATTTCCGTTATGGGTAATCATACTTTTAATTATACTTTGTATCGGAGCCCTTGTTTTTGCAATTTTACTTTTAACAAAAAAAATCCCGTTTATGGACAAAAACATACTTGCTTCTTCAAATACCGTAGCGGAAAGTACCGAAACCGTAAAAAAAACCGATATGAATTCCACAACCTCCGTTCCGCCTAAAGAAGATACTTCCGAAAAAGCTGCTGCAGAAGCAAAAAGGAAGGCTGAAGAAGAAGCCGCAGCGGCCGAGGCTAAGCGTAAAGCTGAAGAAGAAGCGGCTGCTATGGAAGCGAAACGTAAAGCGGAAGAAAGTGCCGCCGCAGAAGCGAAACGGCAGGCGGAAAAAGAAGCTCAGGAAGCTGCAAAAAAACAAAAAACGCCGAAGGTTAATGCGGACGGAAGCGTAAGATATAAAATAAAATGGGGAGATACTCTTTGGGATTTATCGGAGTCATTTTATAAAACTCCGTGGCTTTATAAAAAAATTGCGAACCATAACAAAATAAAAAATCCGAATTTAATTATTTCGGGAACATACATAGATATTCCGCCTAAATAAAAAAGACGGTAAGCCCGTCCTTGCCGAATTTAAAATAAGGACGGGTTAATTTATCGGAGGACTTATAAAAAAAAACGGTTTTAAACGTACGGCTGCGTTTTTTTTATTTACCGCCTGCATAAGCTCAGTTTCATGTGCGGGGAAATATGATACGGAAAGCGAAAGCCGATTGATAGACTCACTTTTTACAGGTAATTTTTCTCAAGTTTCAGCTCCTACAAATAAATCTTTAAAAAAGCTGCAAAATACGGACGAGGGGTCTGTGTATTATACGGGACTTTATTTAAAAGACGGCGGCGATGAATACGCCCCCGTTTCAAAAACCTATTTTGAATATGCTGCGAAACATTCCCCCTACCCCTACAACGAATTAAGTCTGGATGAACTTTACCGGCTTTGTTCAAACGAAGAAAAACTAAAAATACTTGAAGAGCGCTTAAAAGATGAAAAGCCGTCAAAAGAAAAAAAAGAAAAGATTACAGCCGACAAATATAGACTCCTTATTCTCCTTAATAACTTTAAAGAAGCGGAAAAACTTTTAAATATTTCAATTGAAGATTATTTTGCCTCCGTCGGTATTGACGATGAAATGATAAAAGTTTTTAACACCCTTAAGCAAAACTACAGGGATACCAAAAATACCGGCTTTATTAAAATAACTCAAGGAAGAATCTTACTTTTTAATAAGCAGTATCAAGCCGCTTGGGAAATTTTTAAACCGCTTATCGAAAACCCGGAGCTTTTACCTTATTTAAAAAACAGAAATATTTTATCGGATGCGGGAAAAAGCGCCTTATACGGCTCGGAAGGCGCCGCCGGCTACACCGAAGCCGCCGCCCTGTTTGAAAAAAAATTACTTTCCGTTGAAACAAATGTTTTCAATAATACTCCAGAAACAAAAAATCTTTTAACCGAAAAATATATGCTTGCATTTTATGCCGCAAGATTAAATTTAAAAACAGGTAAAAAAGAATATACGGAAAAAGCCTTACAGCTTTTTAAAAAAGCGGCTGAATATGCTCCGAGCCCTTCGGATTATGATAACGCTCTTTGGTATGTTTTAGACGTATTAAAAAATAAAAACTTTTACAGTTTTTTTGAAGAGCTTTGCAGCTCCGCACCGTTATGGAAAAATGCTTATTCTTATGAAAATTTTACGGCATACGCATGTATGAAGCTTCTCGCCATGGAAGATAAAAAACGATTGATTCTCTTTGAAGAGGCTTTAAAAAAAACAAATCTTCTTGAAGCGCGGGCAAGAAACGCTTACATATCGGCCCGTTTTTTAAATATGCCTGAAGAAGAAGGTAAAAAGCTTTACACAAATATTTTGACACAACCGCATAACGGATTTTACTACAAAGCTTTAGCGGCATACCGTTTAAATTATACGCCGTCCGATTCCGAATTTCTTATAAATTCTCTTTACAACAGAAAAATTAAGCGAAATCAAAACCCGGATTTTTCTTCGGAACAGGCAATAAAGATTTTAAGAGGTCTTATAAAATATAAGCTTTACGGCAGAATTTATAAGACAATTTTACAAATTTACCCGCAAATAAAAGTAAATGAAGCGGCGGAATTTTCCGATATCTTGGCAAAAAACGGGCTTTATCCCGATTCAATGTCCGTTATAACCTTTGCCGTAAATTCGGAAGGAGAAAAATTTTCACTTGAGGACTTAAAACTTATTTACCCCAGACCTTTTTTCGAATCGGTACGAAAATATGCAACGGAATACAATATACCCGAGTATGTGCTCTTTGCCCTTTTACGCAGCGAAAGTTATTTTAAACCTCAAGTCGTTTCACATGCCGGTGCAATAGGACTTGCACAGCTTATGAAACCTACCGCAGCGGATATTGCCCGCCGCTTAAAACTTAAAAACTACGACTTAAATGAACCTGACACTAATATCCGTATGGGAGCTTTTTATTTTGCAGATATAATGCGCAGAAACGGAGGCAAAATTATGCATGCAGTTTTTGCATATAATGCGGGACCTAATGCCGTAAAACGCTGGCTGAATAAATCGGATAAACTGCCTATTGATTTATTTTTGGAAAGTTTGGAATATGCGGAAACCAGAGGATACGGAAGGAATATACTTTCGGCAAGCGTCATTTACGGACTGCTTTACTACGATAAAACTTATAATGAAATAATAAAAGAGTTGTTGGGAGAATAAAACCGGTCCTTTTTAAAACCGGTTTTATAAAAAATTTACTTTGCAAAAGCTTCTTTAATTCTTTCCGATAAATCCGAAGTTGAGGTAAACCTTTTTTTTGTCCCGTCTTCCAAGGTAACTTCCAATAAGGCGGTTTGTTCGGCAAGAGCTTCCAAAACGTTTTGTAAATTTTCTTTTTTGAGGATTGTAGAAACGCGTATATAGTTTTCATTTACATTTCTGTCGAGAGTTTTAATATTTAATAAATTAACCGTTTCGTTATTCGCAAGCAAAAAAGAAGCCTCTTTAATATATAATGACGTTTTATAGTTTAAAGTAAAATTCGTATAAGCATCTGAAACATACACATGTGTATCTTTTTGATAACTGAAATCTATATTAACAAAAGCTTTATCGATTTTAAAATCTGCGGAAAGCATTTTACCGGGTCTTATATAATACTTCATATAGGAGTTTTCCATATAAGAAGTCATTACCCTAATTCTACCGGAACCTGCCGTTGTACAGGAGGACAATAACAAAGAAATAACTGAAAAGGCAGTTAAAATAAAATACCGTTTTTTCATTTTAGTCTTAAAAAAAGTACCGCCCGAAAATATCGGGCGGTACGGCTTTAACTATTCACCGTGTACAACTGTTGTAACAACAAAATAAAAAGCCGCTAAAGCGGGGCTTGCAGGATAATCGATACGAATATCAACAGTTCCTACATTTGTAATACCTCCGTTTTTGGCGGCTTGGTAAATTCCGCCTTCACCTTTCAGAGGGAATCCAAAAACAAATTTTTGTGTAGCTTCACCTGTTTTGGAGCCGACTCGTCCTGTTGCTCCCGCTACAGGAAGAACAGTTGAGCAAGATGCGATTAGCAATGCAGCCAATCCTACAAATAAAATTTTTGCCAGGTTTTTCATTTTTTTTCTCCTTTGCTGTAAGGTAAACCTCTCCCTTGCAGACTTATTTTTTTTAAGTATAAATTAAAATATCGTTATTCCACACATGTATTTTGTATAAAATCGGTAGTCAAACTCTTTTACTCTATACTTTAAAAATATTCTATTACTCAGTTATTTTTTTGTCAAGCCCTATAAGCTGATTTTTTTTAAATTTAAGTAAAAAAATCGATAAAAAAACGGTATTTAAACATAGTTTGATATATATTTTAACAAATCGGCCGTATTACTTGATTTTTTACTTAAAACTTCTTATACTTGTAAATGAGGTTTTAAGCCTCGCTTAAAATTTTAATAACCTCAAGGAGGGCAAATGTTACCGTTTTATTTTCTTTCTATAGCAACAAATCTGATTATGGGGCTTATTCTCGCTTTTTTCGATAAGACAAAAAAAGGGGACGAACCTGCCGATAAGGAAATTCCTTTTCCGTTTATGCGCGAATCGACCTTTTTACTTTTAATAACGATTTTTTCGGGCTTTACGGCGATTTCAAAACTTTTAACCCCTGTCGGAACAAATATAATCATTTTAGGGGATTTTATTCCCGTCGTTGCGGGCTTGGCGGGCTCGGCGGTATTTTTAGGCCGCTATTTGGAATCTTTGCCCAATACCAAAACTTTGCCCGACTTTTTTAATATTTTAAAAAATTATGACGAAATAATAGCCTATGCGTGTTTATTTGCAGCCGGTTCTCACCTGCTCTTTTCAAGATTTATTTTCCTTTAAATAAAAACTGCTGACACGGCAAAATGAAAAACTTAAAAAGTCTTTTATTTATCTTATTTTTTTTATCTCTTTGTTCTTGCAGTAAAAAGGAAAGGCTGAAAGAAGTAGACCTTCCTTCCGATTCGGCTATGAACGATGCAAACCGCTTTGCCCTTATAATTGAAACTTACGTTTCCTTACGCGACAAACCGGGAGAAGACGGTATAGCTATAGCGCATGCCCGCCGTCTCGATATTTTTCCCGTCGAAGGATTGAAAATAGTAAAAAACAAAGATGAACAGGAACTTTGGATAAACCTTGGAACGGGCTGGATACAAAGAGAGAGCGTACAACTATATCCTTCAAAAGAAAAGGTTTTAAAAGCCGCCGAAAAATACCGCAATTAAGGAGCTCCCGTTTATGATGTTTGTTTTTTTGCCGATATTTATCGTATGAAGTCTTTTTCGGTTTTATGCGCATATAATATTTCGGAATATGCTCTTATAAAAAATGATGCGGGTATTACACCTTTTTTAAAGGTATGTACCGATGCGGCGGCCTTTCCGAATTGCGGAAAGTTATTGATTTTAGCCTCCCCGGATAACAAAGAAAAAATTTCTTCCTTGTTAAAACTTGTAAATTTAAATCCGGTTGAATACCGGCTTACCGTTTTAAACGATTTTAAACCTCATACCGTGTTTTCCGCAGCGGTTCGGTTTGCCGAAACCGATACGGAATTGGAACATGCATTTTTTTTATACGCCGATTTACCCTGTATTGATTTAAAATTAACCGAAAAATTGTTTGAAAACCATATTGAGTACCGTGCGGAATACAGCTTTGTAGACGGCTACCCTGAAGGCCTTGCACCTGAAATCCTTGCCTCCGGGCTTTGTAAAATTCTTGCCGAAGTATCTAAAGATAAAACATGTTCGGACTTTGATATTGAGCGGAATTTTATTTTTGAAACGATAAAAAAAGATATTAACAATTACGATATAGAAACCCTAATCGCTCCTGCGGATTTAAGACATCTCAGATTACGCTTTGCTTCGGATACAAAACGAAACTCTCTTTTATGCAGCCGTTTTTCAAAAATAAATTCCGAAAATTATTCCGATTTAATTTTACAAAATACTGAAGCCCTTTTTACCCTGCCTGCATACTATTCGCTTGAGCTTGTCCCGCAAATTGAAGCCGCTTCAATTTATAAGCCGCGTATCCCGCAAGAAAAAACTCTTATGCAAAAAGAAAAAGCCCTTTCTTTAATTGAAAAAATTGCAAACTATTCCGATGACGCCGTAATTTCGCTTTCGATTTTAGGAGAGCCTTCTTTATACCCCGGCATTGAAGAAATAATAGAAAAAATTTTATCGTATCCCAAACTTTCCGTTTTAATTGAAACAAGCGGTCTTCATTGGACCGAAGCCGTAACGAAAAAAATACAAGCTGTTGTAAGCTCTTCTTCTCCGCGTAAAAATTCTATGAAAAGTATTTATTGGATTGTGTGCATTGATGCCGTAAGCTCTTTAATGTATGCAAAAATTCATTCGCTTAAAGAAGACGAAGCTAATATAAAACTTAAACAGGCGGTAACATTTACCGACACATTAAATAAAATTTTCCCCGATTCCGTTTTTGCACAAATTGTACGTATGAACGAAAACGAAATTGAAACGGAGCCTTTTTACAGATTTTGGAAGGAATTAAACGTAAACGTAATAATTCAAAAGTTCGATACGTTTTGTAATGTTTTGGAAGATAAACGCGTTGCGGACCTTTCTCCGCTTGACAGGAATCCGTGCTGGCACATAAAACGGGATATGTATATTTTATCCGACGGCAGCGTTCCTCTTTGTAAAGAAGATATTTACCGTAAAAATATTTTAGGTAACGCTTTTACGGACAGTTTTGATTCAATTAGAGCAAACGCTTTTAAAATTTATAAAGAACATTTAACTTGCAAGTACGGAGGCTTATGCGAATTTTGCGATGAATACTATACCTACAATTTTTAACGAACATAAAATTCCGTATACTATATTGGGAAAAAACGCAGGGACAACGGAAGAAAAAATTTCCGTAGTAGTGCTTAACCGCGGTGCAAGATATTATTTAGCTTCTCTGTTTCAAAACTTAATTTCGATGGGTTTAACTTCAATTGTGTTTGTAGAAAATTCAACCCGCAGTTTTGAACTTGAAACACTTTCAACCCAATTCCCTGAGGTAAAATTTATCGTACCTTCCGAAGAAGTATCGGCAGGAGAAATGATTAACCTCGGCATTTCGGAAGTGTTTTCCGATTATGTTTTAGTTATTTGGAACGATATGGTTTTGCCCTCAGTGCTTCATTTTGAAAATTTAATTGAAAAGCTTGAAGAAAAACAAATTATATGTGCAGCTCCTTTTTTAATAAGCTCAAAAAATTCGGCTATGCCGATACAAAATGTCCCCTCTCTTATGGGAAAGGAATTCTCCACCGAACAGTTTTTATGCAAAAAAGATTTTACCAAAACAATTTATATGTCCGACTTTACGGGAATTTATAACCGCTTAAAATTTATAGAAGCCGGGGGCTTTGATTATACCATTAAAAATCCGTATTGGCAAAATTTGGATTTTTGTTTCAGGGCACATCTTTGCGGAAACGAAATTATGATTTTTAATATACTTAAAATAAAATATACTGGGGATTTTCCTATAGAAGATATTTCCGCCGATAATTCTTATATGACTTTTTATTTAAAAAATCTTGCCCCCGCTTTTGGAAAAAACGGAATGTATTTACCGGGCAAGCGTTTTTTCCATTACGCAAAACAGTCAGGATTAAATATTTTTAAGGCATATAAATATTTTAAACATGTAAGCCTGTGGGTTAACGTAAACAGATATAAATTTACGGTTTCACCTTCAGAGCTTATTTCAAATTGGGAGCCGTCAATATGATAGGATTGTACGAAGGTTCCGCCGTAATTGTTCAGGCAAGACTTAATTCCAAGCGGTTATTCCGTAAAGCCCTGCTTGATTTAGGCGGAAAACCTATTCTTTATAGAGTATTAAATGCAATGCGGGAGCTTCCGGCAGAGCATTTTATTTTGGCATGCGATGTAAATTCAAAAAAAGAATTTAAACCTATTGCCGATATTCTGGGGTATACTTGCGTTGAAGGACCTGAAGATGATGTGTTAAAACGGTTTTGCAATGCAATAGAATTTATAAATTCTTCCGCAGGAAACAAAAAAATAAAAATGGTTGTCCGCGTTACGGCAGACAATCCTTTTTTATTTGTACAGGCCGCCTCTTCTTCTATGAGGCGCTATTATGAATTGGGAGAGCCGGATTATTTTACATATACGGGCCTTCCCGTAGGTTCAGGCATAGAAATATTAAAAGCCGATACTCTTTTGCAAAGGGGAAAACTTTCCTCCGATTCTTATGAAAGAGAACATGTAGGCCCTTCAATTTATAGACATTCGGATATTTATAGATGTGTGCGTGAGGCCGCTCCTTCCAATTGGTATTTTCCAAATATACATACTACCATAGATACGGCGGACGATTACGAAAAAGCAAAACAAATGATAAAGTATCTAAAGCTTCATAAAAAAGAAGAGCCTTTTTTGCCCAATGATATTATCAATGCGGCCGACTTTGTAAACAGGCTTGTAGTCTTTTGTCCTTCGGTAATTGCAGGCAGGGGAAGCGGTCATTTACGAAGGGTTTGCGATATTATGACATCTCTTTCGGGAAAGGTAAGATGTCTGGTTTATATCCCCGAAAAAGATGCGCCAAATTTTTCCAAACAAATTTTAAGTACGATTCCTTACGATATAATAACGAGAGAAATACCTGAGCATGCGGCATTAGTAGTTTTAGACAGATTCAGAACTTCATCGGAAGAAATGACGAAATTTAGGCAATGCGGTCCCGTTACCGTCATCGATGAGGGCGGCTCCGGAAGGTCTATGGCGGATTTTATCCTGGATATACTTCCGTCATTAAATACCGGAAATCAAAATGAATGCGATGTTGAAAAGAGGGCAAATATTTTTTCTCCGGCCTTTATTCCTCTCCCTTTAAAACGAAAAAAAATTACCGTAAAAGATTTTTCTTTAATCGGGAAACGTATTCATTTAAATCCTCAAAAAACAAAGGTACTTGTCGTTTGCGGCGGAGAAAATTCTTACAGAATGGCCTTACCCTCAGCCAAAGTTTTAGCTTCGCTTAATTTCGATGTTACCGCCGTTGACATTAATTTAACTTTCGAAGATATAAAAAAATGCGAAGGGAAAATAAAAACTCATTCGCAAATAGAAAATTTACGCGAACGGTTATATGAATGGGACTTGGTAGTTACACATTACGGCTTTACCGCATTTGAAGCCCTTGCTGCCGGCTGTTATGTTCTTTTGGTTTCTCCTACGGAGTATCATTATAAGCTCGGGCTTTCGGCGGGTTTTACCACAATGCCGCCGGGAATCCCTTCGGCAAGCGGCTTTGCATCGGCTTTTTCTCGCGGTATAAAAACACCTTCTATAATAACGCCGGAATCCAAACCCAAATTCCTGCCGCAGCTTATAGAAAATCTATCTTACGGAAGAAAATATTGCTGCCCCATTTGCGGAGAGGAAGAATCGGGAAACGATTTTCCGAAAGAAACAAACAACAGCTACGAAATTACGGCACGTACTCCGGACAGAACCGTTGCCAGATGCAATAAATGCGGAATGTACTATCTTTCATTTATAATAAGTAAACCGAAAAAGTACACTAAAAGTTATTTTTTTGATGAATACAAGGCCCAGTACGGAAAAACTTATTTGGAAGATTTTGAATCCATCAGACGGCAAGGCCTACGCCGTATGGAAATAATCGATAAACTTTATATAGATATTTTTTATAAAAAACGCACTTATAATATTTTCGATAACGGAAAAAAACTTTTGGATATAGGCTGCGCTTACGGGCCCTTTATTTCAGCCGCAAAGTATTCCCTTTGGCAGGCCGTAGGTACGGATATTTCCGAAGCCGCAGTAGAATATGTAAAAAATACTTTAAAATTACCGGCCTTTGTTTCGGCATTTCCCGCCCTGCCTTCATCTTTTGAATTCTTCTATAAAAAGAGAATAACGGGCTCAGGCTATGATAGAATTTCGGTACCTATAGAAAACGGAACCTTCGCCGCCGTTACAATGTGGTTTGTTATAGAGCACTTTCAGGATTTGGATTCGGTTCTCAAAAGGGTAAATTCGCTTTTAATGCCGGGAGGAATTTTCGCATTTTCTACACCGAATCTTTCAGGCGTTACCGGGAAATTTTCTCCCGAAAAATTCTTTGCTCAAAGTCCGACGGACCATTACTCCATTTGGGATTCCGTTACCGTTAAAAGCCAGCTTGAAAGATACGGCTTTAAAATTTTAAAAACGGTTTCGATAGGGCATCATCCGGAGCGGTTTAAATTATTTTTTCCGTTAAAAAAGAACGGAATACTTTGGCGCATTGTTTCGTCAATAAGCAAAATTTTTAAACTAGGCGACAGTATGGAAATATATGCGATGAAACAGGGTACCTTGGAAGATTTATAAATAAAAAGCGGTAAAATTTATGTAATTTTTTAAAATTTTAAAAAATTCGGCAATAAAAAGTCTTTTTTTAAGAGCTTTAGAATATTTTTTGTTGCTTTTTTATATAAAGATTGTTAGTTTAGTATAAAATTTCTTATTAGGAGTAATATTTATGCTAAAAACAAAAAATCTTATTAAATTGATTGTACCTTTTTTAACGGCCGTTTTCATATCCGGATGTACGAAAATGCAGGCTGAAGAAAAAGGAAATTCGTTTTACGGAGGAATGACTATGGCAAAGAATACAAAAGAAATATACTTTGCGGGCGGCTGTTTTTGGGGAGTTGAAGGGTATTTCCGCCAAATACCCGGTGTAAAAGAAACCGACACAGGTTATGCAAACGGAAAAACCGATAATACAAGCTATAAACAAATAGCTTCAAGCGACCATGCCGAAACGGTTAAGATAGAGTATTATCCTTCCATCGTCAGTTTGCAGGAATTACTTGCCCATTATTTTAAAATCATTGACCCTACTTCCATTAACAAACAGGGTAATGATACGGGGCGGCAATACAGAACCGGTATTTATTACACGGATAACTCTATTTTACCTGAAATAAAAGATTTCGTAAAGTTTATGCAGGAAAAATATTCCAAACCGATTGCAGTTGAAGTGGAACCTTTACGCAATTTTATACTTGCCGAAGAATACCATCAGGACTATCTTGAAAAAAATCCTGGAGGTTATTGTCATATCGATTTAGGGCTTGCACTTCGACCCCTATATGATGAAAGTTCTTTTAAAACGCCTTCCAAAGAGCAGCTGAAAAAGAACCTTACAAAAACACAGTATGAAGTAACACAGGAAAAGGCTACGGAAAGACCGTTTACAAGCGAATATGACAAAATGGACGAAAAAGGAATTTATGTCGATATAGTAACCGGCAAACCTCTTTTTTCTTCTTCCGATAAGTACGATGCAGGCTGCGGCTGGCCGAGTTTTACAAAACCCATTACTACTTCCGCACTTCAATACTTGGAAGACAAAAGCCACGGTATGAACCGCACTGAAGTTGTAAGTAAAACGGGCGGAGCTCATTTAGGACATGTTTTTGAAGACGGTCCTGCGGATAAGGGCGGTTTACGCTATTGCATAAACGGAGCCTCTCTCCGCTTTATTCCTTACGAAAAAATGAAAGAAAACGGATACGGCGATTATTTACCTTATGTAAAATAAGTTACATCCACGGATTACCGTTTTCTTCCGTTTTGCCTGCTTCAGGCTCTTCTTCCGTTGAAAGTTCTTCTTCGGAATCCTCGGTATTTTCCGTATCTCCGGCTTTCTCACCGTCAGCCGGGTCGGTAAATACCGACGGGTCAATTGAAATCAGTGAAGGGTCTATATCTATTGTTTCTTCGCCGCTTTGCATTCCTCTTTCTTTAAGCCTGTCGATTCCTATATTTTTTAATCTCATACCGGCAGTATGCTCCGTACAAACTTCCGTAGGAGCCGTTCCCGAAAGAAGAGTTAAAAATACCGTTCCGTCCGAACAGTGCTCCGAAGGCAGCATACCCGATTTTTTACAGACTTCAACCGTAACAACTCCAGATTCTGGAGCGACAAAATCTTTAAAAGGTTTTCCTCTATGCACTTCTCTCATAAAATTTACGGCAACATAACCTGAAAGAACCGCCCCGGAGCTTTCCGTCCCCAGAGATAGCCCTCCCCTGTCAAAACCGTACCAAACTACCGTTGAATAGTATGGAGAATATATTATAGCCCACGAGTCGGACCAGTTTTGTGTCGTTCCGGTTTTTGCCGCCATAGGCATTTGAAAAATTTTTCCCGTTTTTGAATCTTTATATTCAAATTTTTTACCTGCCGCCGAAGCCCCGTAAAGAGTTCCGAGAGTCATAGTTTTTTTCAACATTTGAGTCATTACGTAAGCATTTTGAGGGCTTATTACCTGCATTGCGCTTCCCAGTTTTCTCTGCTCTATTCTTAAATCAAGTTCGGGGTCCAAAATCGTACTGCCTTCACGGTTTTCTACCGAACGTATTGCAATAGGTTCAACGGCTTTACCCTGATTTCCGAAAATCGCAAAGGCCCGTAATAATTGAACGGGCGTAATTGCACTTATTCCCAAAGCCATAGGATAAACCCTTTCGAAAGTTTTATTTATCTCTATAGGGTCCGCAATACCCGTAAGAGCCGAAATTCTGTTTATTGCGGCATCAAATCCTACCATTTCCAAAATTTTAATTGCCGGAATATTTAAAGAAAGCGGAAGAGCTTGGTAAACCAAAACCGTCCCCTTCCATTTACCGCTATAATTATTAGGTACATATTGTACCCCGTCGGCACTTTCAAAAACTTGGGGCGTATCGTCCATTCTTGTAGCGGGTGTTATTACCCTTGCGTCTATCGCTGCGGAATAAATAAGAGGTTTAATGGAACTTCCTACTTTCAGCTTGGATTGAGTTGCCCTTATAAGCTGATTCGCTTCATTATATTGGCTTCCGCCTATAATTGCCGTAATATAGCCCGTTTCGGTTTCCATAGACAGGAAGGTTCCTTCAACAACCTTTTCCGACAAAAGCTCTTGAGTTTTTGCGGTTACCTGCTTTGTAAGAGTCTTTAAATTATCGATACCGCACATTAAAGATAAAACATCTATAGTATTGTTTAAATTATTTCTGTAGTAAGCATTTGTTTTTACTTGAAGCTGCTTTTCTCCTAAATGCAGTTTTTCCATACCGAAACACAGCGAAAGAAGAGCGGTAATATTGCCGTACTTTTCGGTTTGGTCAAAAGAACCGGAAGAAGACCTTGAAAGACGCGTATTAACATCTTTAAGATATTTTTGAAATTCCGCTTCCGCAATTTCCTGATGCCTTAAATCGCAAGTAGTATGTACGGTATATCCGTCTTTATAAAGATTCATCGTTCCGTACATCATACTTTCAAGTTTACGCCGTACATATTCGGAAAACCATCTTGCCTTATCTTCACGAGTAAGCCAAGCCGAAAGAGCAATCCTCGTATAATCGAAATTCGACCAATACTCTTCAAAAGAATCGGTTGCTTCCTGTTTTGTAAGATACCCCAAGTCCACCATACCTTGAAGAACATTTTCCTGTCTTTCTTTTGCCCTGTTGGGATTTTCAAACGGATTATACTTAGTGGGATTTGAAAGCTGGATAACCAAAATGGCGGCTTCGGCGGGAGTAAGATTGGCTGCGGAATGTCCGAAATAAAACCTTGAGGCGGCGCTTACACCGTATGTTCCGCTTCCGAAGTAAACTTCGTTCAGGTAAAGCATCATTATTTCATCTTTAGAATACCGCCTTTCCATTTGAAGAGCCCACCATAATTCCAAAACTTTGCGTTTAATGCTTTTATTGGTTCTATCACAGTATAAAAGACCTGCAATTTGTTGGGTAATGGTACTTCCTCCTCCCAGGGAGTGACCGGTAAGCTGACCGATAACGGCCCTTATTATCGATTTAATCCTAAAGCCCCCGTGTTCGTAAAAAACCCTATCCTCACGCGCCAACAGAGCTTGTATCAACGAAGGTGAAATACCGCCGTAATTTATAAGGTCCCTTTTTTTCATCCATTGAAAATTCGGTGATAAGGTCTCCGCGTATATCCAATATACGTGAAGGCAGAGCGGGGTTAAAATCGGCGAACAGCTCGCTTTGTTTTATATTTTGTGTATATGCCAACATCTTGCCGAGAGCAAAAGAGCCTCCCGTAAGTATGATAAATATAAAAATTATATAGATATAAACCAGTTTTCCGAATCTATTCATAACCGATATAATAAACATAATTTTCATTTTTTTGCAAGTGGTAAAGACTTAAGTCCGATTTAAACTTGTGAATGCTACTTGCAGGTTACGGATATTTTCAGTATAATATAAAGACCTTAAAATTAAGCCTTTTATAAAAGGCTTAAAGCGCATATTGATTTTAGGATGGAAAATATGGAAATACAGACAAAAACTATGGGAACCGTTCAAATTACCGAAGAGCAAATTATTACTTTAGCTGAAGGTTTTTACGGTTTTGAAGAATTTCATAAATATGCCTTACTTGATTCCGAGCAGGAGCCCTTTATTTGGGTTCAATCACTTGAAGATAAAAACCTTGCCTTTATTGCAATCGACCCTTTTATATTTAGACCGGATTATGAACTTGACATAAGCGATGATATATTAAAACCGATTGAGGTTGAATCCCCCACTGATTTATTAGTCTTCGCTCTTGTAACAATTCCTCCGGGAGGAAACCCTATTACGGCAAATTTACAAGGCCCGCTTATTATAAACAAAAAAAATAAAAAGGGCTTACAAGCCGTTATGAATGACGGAAAGTGGAACACAAAGCATGATATTCTTGCAGAATTAAATGCTGCGGGGAGGAAATAATGCTTATACTTTCACGAAAAACCAATCAAAAGATTTTAATCGGCGATAATATAGAGCTTACGATTATCGAAATCAGGGGCGACCAAGTTAAAATAGGCGTAAACGCTCCGCCTTCGGTTAAGGTTTTCCGCGAGGAAATTTATCAGGAAATTCAAAATGAAAACAAGGCCGCTATGGTAAAAGATACCGCTCCCATATTGCCCGATTTACATTTACCGCCGAAAAAATAGCTTTACTTATGCAAAACGGTGTGCTTAAAAACGGACTAAACGGCTTTCAGCTTAAAATTATAGCAATTTGTGCAATGGTTATAGACCATGCGGCATGGGTATTTTTACGCCCTTATACCGAAAATTTTGCTTTATATGTACTTTACGAGATTTTACGCGGTATAGGCAGGTTTACTATGCCTATAATGTGTATGCTTTTAGTGGACGGCTTTTTTTATACCCGAAGTGTAAAAAAATATTTGATAAGACTTTTTATCTTTGCCCTTATTTCTCATGTGCCTTATTATTTTTTCGACTACGGTATTTTCTCAATAGGCTCTTTTTCGATTTATAAATTTCAAACCAGTATCATATTCAATTTATTTTTATGCCTTTGCACCCTTGTTTTATTAAAAACGGAAAAAATATGTGCGGTTTTAAAATTATTCGGATTATCTCTGCTTTTTCTCAGCTCATGGTTTTGCGATTGGCGGTTTTTGCCTATTATGCTTACGGTTTTATTTTACGCTTTTTATAAAAAACGTTTTATTGCAATCGGTTTATATTTACCTGTAGTTTTAATTTGGCTTTTTATACATCATTGGGCCGGTTATTTTATGCTTCTTTTGGAAAAAGGCAATCCTTTTATATTTGCCCTTCAAAATGCCTTGCCCTCTCTTATTGAAGACTTTCCGCAAATTCTTCCGTATAAGCTGTTTTTCATAGGTCTCTTTTTTTTGATTCCGTTTTTTTGTCTTTACAACGGCAAACCGGGTAATTTTAAAAAGGGTTCCGTAAAGGCAAAAATTTCAAAGTGGTTTTTCTATGTGTTTTATCCGCTGCACCTTTTAATTCTTGCCTTTATTAAATACGGAAATCCTTTTATTTTTACGGATTAACTTTGCCTTTTATAAGCTCGATATCGTCAAAATAATTTATACGCATAGCATTTCGTACTTCGCTTAAGGTTTCCGCGGCTTTTATTCGCGCTTTTTTTGAGCCTTCTTTTAAAATCTCGTATATCTGCGGAATGTTTCTTTGAAGTTCCGCTCTTCTTGCCCTAATCGGAGAAAGCTCTTCTTGCAAAACGCTGTTTAAAAACTTTTTTATTTTAACATCTCCCAAGCCGCCCTTTTTATAATGAGCTTTAACTTCATCAAGACAGGAATAGTCTTTCCAAAATTCTTCAAAATGCTCGTTTCGGACGAAGGCGTCAAGATAGGTGAAAACGGGATTTCCCTCCACTTTTCCGGGGTCTTCTACACGCAAGTGGTTGGGGTCGGTGAACATTCCCATAACCTTTTTTTTAATTTCTTCACAGCTGTCCGAAATATAAATACAGTTGCCCAGCGATTTACTCATTTTCGCTTTTCCGTCAGTACCCGGAAGTCTTCCGCCAGCCTTATTGGAAGATAAAAGTTCTTTAGGTTCAACCAAGGTTTCTCCGTAAAGCGAATTAAAGGAGCGTACTATTTCACGAGTTTGCTCAAGCATAGGAAGCTGGTCTTCGCCTACCGGTACGGTAGTAGCCTTAAATGCAGTTATATCCGCCGCCTGACTTATAGGGTAGGTTAAAAATCCTACGGGAATTGTATTTTGAAAGCCCCTCATTTGTATTTCAGCCTTTACGGTGGGGTTACGTTCAAGGCGGGCGAGGGTTACGAGGTTCATATAATAAAAGGTCAGCTCGCAAAGTTCCGGAATGTAGTTTTGTACAAGAACGGTAGACCTTGCGGGGTCTATCCCGCAGGAAAGGTAGTCCAATGCAACTTCAATGACATTTGTCCGGATTTTTTCAAGATTATCGGTATTGTCGGTTATGGCTTGCGCATCGGCAATCATTATATAAATTTCATCGTATTTACCCGAATTTTGCAAGGCAACCCTGTTTTTTAAGGAGCCCGCATAATGCCCGATATGAAGTTTTCCGGTAGGGCGGTCGCCGGTTAAAATAATGTTTTTCATTTTGTTATTATGCACTAGAGAAAGGAAAATATCAATTACCCCGCTTTCAGAGCGGAGAATTTTCAGATTTAAATAATGTTTAACTTAAAATTTTATACCTTCGTTTCATCGGGATGTTTCCCGGGTTCGGCATTTGCAAGAAGGAGTTTTAACCTGTTAAGCTGGTTTACCTCGCTTGCTCCGGGGTCGAAATCTATTGCCGAAATATTGGCTTGGGGATAACGCCTTCGTAATTCTTTTATCATTCCCTTTCCCGTTACATGGTTGGGAAGACAGGCAAACGGTTGAATACAGGCTATGTTAGGTACACCTGAGTGTATAAGCTCTATCATTTCGGCGGTTAAAAACCAGCCTTCGCCTGTAGTATTTCCCAATTGTAAGATGCCGTCTACGGATTCCGCAAGTTTATAAATAGTGTCTTGCGGAATAAAACGTTTGCTTTTTTTTAGAGCCTCTTTTATCGGTTTTCTATAGTTTTCGATAAGCCAAATTGCAAATCTTGAAGTAAATTGTTTGGTTTTTGAATTTTCAATATATGTGCTATTATAAATTCCGCACATTGAAGAATACAAAAAGAAATCGAGTAAATCGGGAACTACACATTCAGCTCCCTCTCGCTCGATTGTTCCTACAATATCGTTGTTTGCTTCCGGATGAAATTTTACCAATATTTCGCCTACAACTCCCACACGAGGCTTTCTTATTTTTTTTAAAGGAAGGGAATCAAAGTCTTTTACTATATCGCGGATTATCTTTTTATAAACGCTCCCTTTCATATCCTTTAAAGCTTCTTTTATTAAAACCGAATATTTTTTATGAAGTTCATTTGCGGAATCGGGAACGGCTTCGTACGGACGTGTTCTATATAATACGCGCATCAGTAAATCTCCCAAACACATTGCCCTTGCCACCCTGTGAAGTACTCCTAAAGTTAATTTAAAGCCGGGATTGGTTTCAATTGATTGGGCGCTTATTCCTATTACGGGTACAAAGCCCAGTCCCGCATCTTTTAAAGCCCTTCTTATAAAGCCTATGTAATTTGTAGCACGGCAGCCGCCGCCAGTTTGTGTAATAGCCAATGCCGTAGCCGATAAATCATAACGGCCCGATTTTAAAGCTGCAATCATCTGTCCTGCAACTATTATGGCGGGATAACAGGCATCGTTATTTACGTATTTTAAACCGTACTCGATTGCAGTTTTATCGGTTTCCGCAAGTATTTCAAAATTATAACCCGAATGCGAAATTGCCGCTCCTACCAAATCGAAATGAATAGGCGACATTTGCGGTGCTAAGATAGTGTATCGTTTTTTCATTTCTTTTGAAAAAACGATACGGCGATATGCCGAGCTTTTTTTCTCAACAAGGGTATTGCCGCGTTTTCTTTCTTTAACCGCCGCTAAAAGACTTCTTACCCTTATTCTTACCGCTCCCAAATTTGACCCCTCGTCTATTTTAATTAAGGTATACATTTTACCCTTAGATTCTATTATTTCCTGCACTTGGTCCGCGGTTACGGCGTCCAAACCGCAGCCGAAACTCGTAAGCTGAATAAACTCCAAATTGTCTTTTTCCGAAGCGAATTTGCCTGCCCGGTATAGGCGGTTATGGTACGACCATTGGTCCACTACACGTAAGGGTCTCTCTATTTGTCCCAAGTGGGCTACGGAATCTTCCGTTAAAACCGCAAGACCGAGACCTTGAAGCATTTCAGGAATTCCGTGATTTATTTCCGGGTCCAGATGATAGGGGCGTCCTGCAAGGACTACGCCGCTTATACCTTCTTTTTCCATTATGCGTAAAACTTCTTCACCCTTAGCTTCGGTTTCAGCCTTATAATTTTCCCGCTCCGTCCAAGCCTTTTCGACGGCGGTTTTTATTTCTTCATAAGTTAAATTGAAAACACTTCTCAATTCTTCAAAGAGCCTTTCGGTAAGCCGTTTTTTATCGTAATAAGGTAAAAAGGGATTAAGATAGATAATTGAGCCGTCCCGCCGTAAAACGTCTATATTGTTTTTGAGAACTTCGGGGTAGCTTGTAACAATGGGGCAGTTATAGTGATTTCCGGCCCCGGGATCTTCTTTTTTTTCATAGGGAATACAGGGATAAAAAATATTTTTTATCCCCGCCTTTAAAAGCATTTCGAGGTGGCCGTGTGCAATTTTTGCAGGATAACAAACCGATTCCGAGGGAATGGATTCCAAACCCGCTTCATAAACTTTTCTTCCGGAACGCGGGGAAAGTTTTACCGAAAAGCCCAAGGCCGTAAAAAAAGTAAACCAAAAAGGATAATTTTCGTAAATATTTAATACGCGCGGGATTCCTATTTCTCCGCGCGGAGCTTCGTTTTTTTGAAGAGGCTTGTATGAAAAAAGCCTTTTATATTTCCAATCAAAAAGATTGGGAATATTTTTTTCCTCAGTTTTTTCTTTTTTTTCGGTATATTCTTCATACTCCTTGCCGAGCTCCGCCCCGCGCTCGCAGCGGTTACCGGTAATGAAGGAGCGTTTGTTTCCGTTTATGTTAAATACATTTACAGTTAAAAGGCAGTTGTTTGCACACTTGCCGCACCTTAAAAGTTTAAGGTCTATTTTTAAATTTTCAAGCTCTTCCGCACAGGCAATACCCGATTTGGTTTTTTTGCCGTCCAAAATTTCTTTTTTTTCTTCGCTTAAATCGAACCATTGGTCTTTTGCGATTAGGGCGGCTCCGTATGCTCCCATAAGACCCGCCACATCGGGGCGTACAGCCTGTTTTCCCGAAACAAGTTCAAAGGCGCGCAAAACCGCATCGTTATTAAATGTTCCGCCCTGTACTATTATTTTTCCGCCTATTTCGGAGGCGTCGCGTAATTTTATAACTTTAAATAAGGCGTTTTTTATAACCGAGTACGAAAGACCTGCGGAAATATCTCCTACCGAAGCGCCTTCTTTTTGTGCCTGTTTAACACGGCTATTCATAAAAACCGTACATCGGCTGCCCAAATCCACAGGCTTGGGAGCTAAAAGAGCCTTATTTGCAAATTCTTTTACGGACATTCCCAGAGAGCGGGCAAAGTTATCCAAAAAACTTCCGCAGCCTGAAGAACAGGCTTCGTTTAATTGAATTGAAGTTATTGCTCCGTTTTTCATTCTGAGGCACTTCATATCCTGCCCGCCTATGTCTAAAAGAAAGTCTACTCCCGGAAGAAAAAACTCCGCAGCACGGTAGTGGGCTATGGTTTCAACTTCTCCGGAATCTACTCCCAAAGCTGCCTGAAAAAGACCCTCGCCGTACCCGGTCGAAACGGAGCGGGCAATAAAAGCATCTTCAGGAAGCATTGTATACAGCTCTTTCAGCATTTTTATTGCAAGTTCTACGGGATTACCCGCATTTACATCGTAAAACCTCCAAAGGATTTTACCGTTTTTATCGATTAAAACCGCCTTCGTAGTGGTTGAACCCGCGTCCATTCCTAAAAATACTTCACCTGATACAGTAAAAATATCTGCGGAAGGAGCCATTTCCCGTGCATGGCGTATTCTGAAATTTTTAAGTTCGTCTTCGTTTTTAAAAAGAGGGGCAAGCCTTTGAACCTCAGTCATTTCGGAGTCGGCAATCTTATATAAGTCTTTTTTAAAAAGACTTAAATTTATAGAGTGTATTTTTTGTTCGAAAGAGCCGTCAAAAAAAGCTCCGTTTTTTAAGTCCGTCTTTTTTGTTTCCGTTTCTTTAACCAAAGAAAAACCCTTATGAGGTTTTACGTTTTTTAAGTCCGCCTTTACAGGTGTATTTTTAAAAATACTTTCCGCGGCACCTAAGGCGACAAAAAGTTCCGAATTTTCAGGAATTATAATATCTTCGTCTTTTAATGCCAATGTAACGATAAATCTATGTCTAAGCTCATCTAAAAAATGAAGAGGGCCGCCCAAAAACGCTACCTTTCCACGGATAGGTTTTCCGCAGGCAAGACCTGAAATCGTTTGGCTTACTACGGCTTGAAAAATACTTGCGGCAATATCTTCCCGCCTTGCACCCTCGTTGATAAGGGGCTGAATATCCGTTTTAGCAAAAACACCGCAGCGTGCCGCAATCGGATATATGGTGGAAGCGTTTTTTGCAAGCTCATTTAAACCCGATGCGTCGGTTTCCAAAAGAGCCGCCATTTGGTCAATAAAGGCTCCCGTTCCGCCCGCACAAGTTCCGTTCATTCTTTGCTCTATATTGGAGCTTTCAAAATACGTAATTTTTGCATCTTCACCGCCCAACTCTATTACCACATCGGTTCGGGGAATAGTTTTACGGACGGCGGCGGTAGAAGCTGCAACTTCCTGCACAAACGGAATGTTAAGCCAATGCGATACCGATAAACCGCCCGAACCGGTAACCATTACGGAAACATCAATATTTTCTCCGTAAGTCTTTTCCATTTCGGCAACGGCTTTTTCGCATACGGAAATTATAGTAGAACGTATATCCGCCCTGTGTCTTTCATACTTACTGAATATAATTTTTCCGCTTCCGTCCAAAACGACAACCTTAACCGTTGTAGAGCCGACATCTATTCCGAAGCGCAATAACGATTGTCTGTGCATACCGTTTTAATATACTATTTTGCAGGAAAAAAACAAGAGAATTGTTAATCACATATTGCAATTCCCTATAAACCGTCAATCGGACAGCTTAAAAGGTTGACAATTATAAAAATATATAATATTCTACCCGAAGGCTGTATAATTTATACGCAAAAATCTATTAAGCAGAATTTAAAACCTGCAAATCGGAGACTATATGAAAAAATACTCATTATATACCGCACCGGTATTATTTTTAATTATTGCCGTAATTGCAATTTTCTTTGCCGCAAAAAGCGGCTATAGGGCGGAACCCGCCGACGGAGAGTGGGAGGGAACAGGCAAGGGCTTTAACGGTCCCATTACGGTTTCCATAACCGTTAAAGACGGAAAAATTACCGCCTGTAAGGTTATTTCCGAATCCGAAAGCCACTTTGCAAAACCTGCAATGAACGAAATCATTGCCAAGGTGCTGGAAAAAGGCAATGTGAACAATATCGATGCCGTATCCGGGGCAACGTATGTATCAAACGGGGTAATTGAAGCGGTAAAACACGCCTTAGCTCTTGCAAGCGGCAAAGCCTCATCGTCCTTATCAAAAAAAACTTATACCGATGCGTCTTGCGACATCGTAGTTGCCGGAGCAGGCGGAGCCGGTCTTTCCGCAGCGGTTCAAGCGGCAAGTAAGGGCCTCAGCGTAATAGTTTTGGAAAAACGCGGACTTGCAGGCGGAAATACGAACTTTGCAACGGGAGGCTTAAACGCCTCCGAAACCTCGGTACAAAAGGCGCTGGGAATTGCAGATTCAAATGCTCAATATTATGAAGACACAATGAAAGGCGGAAAGAATTTAAACGATGCGGAGCTTGTAAAAAATATGGCGGAACATTCCGCCGAAACCGTAGATTGGCTTATAAGCCTCGGAGCCGATTTATCGGACGTAGGAAAAATGGCGGGCTCTACAAATAAACGTACTCACCGCCCTAAAGGAGGTGCCGCCGTAGGAGACCATCTTATTTCCGTGCTTCAAAAAGCGGCGGAATCGAAGGGCGTTGAAATCCGCTTTGAAAGCACCGTTACCGACATTATCGTAAAAGACGGAAAAGTTTCAGGTCTTAAAGTTTCTTCCGAAAACGGAGATTACACGGTAAACGCAAAAGCCGTAATAATTGCAACGGGAGGTTTCGGAGCGAACGGCAAGATGGTTTCAAAATATCGGCCCGAATTTGAAGGTTTCGGAACAACAAACCACGAAGGGGCAACGGGAGATGCTTTTGAATGGGGAAAAGAGCTGAAAATAGCCTTAACTCAAATGGAGCAAATTCAAACTCACCCGACCGTAGTTCCATTAAACGGTATTATGATAACCGAAGCGGTTCGCGGAAACGGAGCTATTATGATTAACCGTGAAGGTAAACGCTTTAACAATGAAATGGCTACACGGGACCTTATGTCCAAAGCGATATTAAAGCAAACAGGTAAGACCGCTTACCTTTTATTCGACCGAGGAGTGCGGGAATCCTTAAAAGCGATAGAAGGTTATGCAAAAAAAGGCTTGCTTACGGAAGGAGCCGGGCTTTCGGAATTGGCGGCAAAACTGAATATTCCGGTTGAAGAGCTTGAAAAAACCGTAAAAAACTATAATTCCTATCAGGCGTCAGGAAAAGATGAAGAATTCGGAAGGGCTCAAGGCGATATGGTAAGAGCTCTTTCCTCTCCTCCGTACTATGCCGTTGAAGTAGCTCCCGCAGTTCATCACACTATGGGCGGAATCAAAATAAATGTAAAGGCGGAAGTTTTAAACACGGATGGAAAGGTCATTCAGGCACTTTATGCCGCGGGAGAAGTTACCGGAGGAATCCACGGAGCAAACCGTTTGGGCGGTAATGCCGTAGCGGATATCTGTATTTACGGTAAAACCGCAGCGGATTCGGCTATAGAATTTATTAAAAACTTTTAATACCGGCTGACCTGCCGTTTAAAACGGAATAAGGTGTAAGTCTTTTAATTGCGGCAAGGAGATAAACCTGTAAAACACGGTTTTAAGTTTCTTTCTTGCCGTAATTACTGACCGCCTGTACACTGAATATAATATTCAGTTAAATTACTATCCTCAAAACCCTCGCCTGAGGCTTCTACGGAAATTTTATAATAAGACCCTTGTTCGGCGGTAAAATTGATATTGGCCGAAGTTTCCTTTTCGGTTTTACTTCTGTAGTGTATCTCATACTCGGAGCTTCCGGCAGCTTTTTTATAAATCGTAGCCCTTATTTCCTTAATATTAACAATATTCGCTTCGGTTTTGGCATAGACCGTTATACCTCCCGAAGACGAGGCTATTTTAGTCGGATTACTCTCATCTTGTGAAATTGCCGCAGTATACCCATCATCGGTATATAATTTTACCGGAGGAAGAGCGTTTTTCTTTGTATGTGCAATATACTCAGGCGAAGTTAAACCTTTTTCATCGGAAAACCGTACCTTATACCTTTTCATAGCGCCTCCCATACCGGAGCCGTTATGAGCTTTTACGTTTGTTTTATAATAAAGACGCCAAGCGGCACCGTTCGGAGGAAGTTTATCGGGCTCGGGGCAAGACGGAGACTTCACTACCTCTTCAATCTCATTTTCGGTAAGAAAATCCGCGCTATCCGGTTTATTAAAACCTATCATACCGGAATTTAAGCTTAAATTATATTCCGTGCCGTTTATATAAATGCTTTTTATATCTCCGTGAACGGGAGCGGAAGAACCGCCTCCTGAAACGGCGTTCATAAACGATAAGTTTAACCCCAGTACATAATACTTATCGCCTGAGCTCTTAGTTTGATAGACGGATACATCACCTTCCTTAAGCCCGGGAGGAGCGGTGTTGCTTCTAAGTTTAAAAGTATAAGTTTCCTGAAATTTCCGTCCCGAATCCGCATCGTAAAGGGTAATGACAGGATTTAAATTTCTCTCGCCGTGCTCATTCGCTTGTAAAAAGTCTTTTTTATAAGTTAATATCAAGTGATTGTTGCCTTGCTGTGTAAGAGTATAATCGGCACTTTGTACGCCGTTTTCAAAAACTATAGGTGAAAGAGAGGCTCCGTTTAAAATAAAGCGGTAATTTTTAGGATTGCGCACCTTTAATATAACCGAAACGTCTCCCGAAGAGCTTACCGAAGGATAACCTTCGCCGTCCTTTATATTCGCGGGAAGTATATGTTCATAAACCGCCGCTTGACTTGACCAATAACTTAAATAGTCCTCCAAACTGTCCTTATATTGCTTACAAGCCGAAAAAATAACCGATAATATTACAAGTAAAAAAAATAAATTTTTGCGCATATTTTATCTCCTTGAGCTCAACCAAGGCGGTTTATCGCCGCAAATTGCCCGGTTCGATGGTTTTACACACAATCAGACACCCTGAAAAACAAAGCTGCACACTTAAAATCTCCAAAATCATTATATCAGTAAAAATCTAAAATGACAAGAGCTATAACCGAGATAAAATTACACCCCGTTAAATTTAAAAACCGCGGTTCTTTTTTCTTTTAAATAACATGCAAAAAGCATTACGGTAACACCTGCCGAAAACGGAACCGCCGAAAAAAAGAATTTCCCGATAAAGGTTTCCGCCCTTATAAGCGGCATACGTGAAAAAGTTTCGGCAAGTGTTAAAATAATACCGTATAAAAAATTCAAAATAAAGTTAAAAATAAAGCCGCTTGACGGTAAAATAAAAGCCGTAAAAATCCCCGTCATTCCCAAAATTAAAAAAACGGAAACCAAGGGACTTATAATTGCGGAAGCGAGTATTCCTATCGGGGCAAGCACTCCGATTTTAAAAACCGCCGCAGGAGCCGTAAACGATTGGGCTCCAAGCGATGCCGAAAGACCGCCTAAAACCCGTTCAGGGATTTTTCCTTTAAAAAACCTCAGTTAAGGCTTTTCCGAAAAGTAAAATTCCTGACAGGGCTCCGTATGAAAATATAAAACCCAAACTGAGAGAGTCTTCAGGTTTTACAGCTATGTGCAAAACAAGCATTGAACTTAAAACCGAAAGCATATCGGGTTGAAGACCAAGCGATTTTCCGGCAACCAAAATAATCATCATACCTAAGGCGCGGTTTAAAGAAGGAGCGGAGCCTGCAAACCATACAAAAAGAATTATCGAAAAAAGCGAAAACTTAATTGCAAAACTGCGTTTACCGAAAACAGTACCCATACGTATCGCGGTAAGACTTACTAAAGAGACGTGCATTCCGGATAAGGCTAAAATATGAGCCAACCCCGCATTTTTAAAAGAAACGGAACAGGCGGTATCCAAAAAATCTTTATTTGCCGAAAGAAGGGCCAGCAATAAACCTCCTGCGCTCCCCCACCCCGCCAAAAGGCGCATTAAATTAAATCTGAGATTTGCACGAATTCCGGAAAAAAAAGAAATCCAGCCTAAAAACTCAGGAATTTCTTTTGCCGTAAAAAAAACCGGCGGAGAAATTTTTTCTTTTTTTTCAATAAACCGCCCTCTTGCAAAAAGAACGGCGCCTTTTGAAAAATTCTTACAAGCGTTATCGGTTTTTCCCTTGTATACCGAAACTCCGAAAGCGTTATTTTGCTTAACCATTTCGGAAGGAAAAAATATTTTTTATATTCCCTTCGGCGGAAAAACTTTGTCCGCCCCTATATGTAAACGAAAAAAGTTTTGCATCGGCGGAATAATATTTTTCTCCGGCAGGAAGGGGGTCTCCCGTAAGTACAAGCTTTACACCTTCGACTTTTTCAGCCTCCGCAAGAGTTGCCTGAGGCGAGTAAAAAATAAGAAGCCTTAAAAAGGATATACAGCCTATTAAAAGCCCGGCAAAAGAAAAAAGAAGAGCTTTTTGCAATTTTTTTTTATTAAAAAAAATGCGTTTAAAAAAACATAAGATTAAAAAACTTACACTTGTAAAAATAAAAAGGGAGCTCCACACATAAAATGAAACATAAGTTTGTATAAAACAAAGTAAATAAAAAGCGGAAAGGGCAAAAGTTCCGGTAAAAATTATGGGGGAAGAAAAAAATAACCCGTTGCCGAACGGCAAGCCGCCGATATTTAAATTTAATTTTTCATTTACCACTTTAACTCCTCTATGGCATTTCGAGAAGCTTGTTTAACCGTTTCCGAATAGTTCAAATATTCCACGTACAAAAGGTAGTCAAATGCGGTTTTATCTCCAAGCCTTCCCAAAGCCGTAATTACGCTGAGCATCAGCTTTTCGTCGTATTGCTTTGTTTTTTCGGTTTCCGAATTTAACACGCCTAAAAATATCGACAAATTTTGTGAAGATTCCGCAGTTCCTAAATTCCCCATACAGTCTATAACCGGAATTAAACTTTCATAAGAAATTCCGGCCTGCTTTAAAGCCGCCTGTTTAAAATAAAAAAACTTATTTACTCCCGAAGAAGCCTTGCTCCATTTTAAATCGGCAAGAACGGGCAAGGTTTCTTCAATAAGTTTTTCCGCAAGCTCGCGCTCCGTTTCCAAATTTTCGATTCCGTAGCTTAAAACGGTTTCACTGATTTCGCCCAATTGCCCGCCGGGAATTTTTTTATTTTCCTTTGCCAATAAATACAGCGTCCATATATATTGTACGTTTTTTTCCGCCTTTTTGTATGCTATTTCATAAAAATAATCAAAAGAAATATTATTTAATGCGGTTTTTACCGCTTTTTTTAGAGTTTCATTTACGGGATAAAGAAGAGTTTTAAATAAAACTTCAAACGAAGAGGTATCGGCAAAATTCCCCAAGGCTTGCGCATAAGCAATAAGAAGATTTATATTAAGTTTTTTCCCTGCAAGTAAATCGGAAAGAGAGTTTTCATAAAGCGAATTTAAGTATACCGTAAACCCTGAATCTTTTTCGAGTAAAACACTTAAACTTTTTAAACAGGCAATTTTAAACTCTTCATTTTCCACCGTAGAAAATAAATATCGTATATCCTGCGCCGAAGATTTTTCGCCCAATTCGCCGAGCTTGGTTACCCCGATTATTCCTATCGTTAAAAGACGCGTATCGTCTCCTAAAATTGCATAAGAATTTTCAACATATTTAACGCAGTCCTTATAAAGCGGAATTAAATTACTTCCGCTTAATTCGGCATTTTTTAAAATTTGCACCTTGTCTTCGATATTTGCAAGCACAAAATCGGAACGCAAGTCGGTTAAAGTGTCGGCCGTTTCAGGGTATAAATTCAAAAAAAAGAAACAAAGAAAAACGGCTGTAAGGCTTCTCGTAAAATGCTTTTTTAAATTAATTAAATTCTCTTTCATAATTACTCTTCCAAGTCGGTTAATTTCATATTATCGGAATGACCTAAGTCTGACTGTAGACCGTTTTCCGAATCTTCAGGTTCTTCCTTAAATACCGAAGTTATAAATTCGTTTGAGTCTTCGGAGGCAATATTATAAACATAAGATAAAATTACATTTTTCATTTTTTGGTCTAAAAATTCACACTGAAAATGAATACGCGATTTATTTGAAGGAATATCATACATAAACCTTACGATTCTTCCGCACATTACAATCGGAATATCCTTTATTTTAAACTGAAGTCTTATGCGCACACCCTTTGCCGCTTTCCCGCGGGCAAAAACCATAGCTCCGTCTTCGGATATATCGTTTAATACGCACTTTACTCCGCCCGATGTCTGATACTTTGAAGTATAAACATCCGTATCATGAAGCGGAAATAAGCGGGCTTCAAAGTTACACGAGGCTCTAACCGACTTCCGCTTTTGAGTGCGTACAATTTTATTTGAATGATTTACGGAAAGCTCCATACAATCTCCTGTTTGACGTGCGTTTATTGCAGTTGAAGAAAAAATATAGCCCGCATCGCCTTGCCTCCAAAAATAAACCCTTATAGGTTTGCCCTGCCACCTAACGGTCTTTGCCCTCTCGGAAGAAGCGTCAAAAAGGGTAAAAATAAGAGAATCTTTTTTATTCGCAACCAGTTTTGCGTAAACCGTATTTTCATTCGGTACAATTATAATGCAAATTTGCCTTGGAGAAATTTCATGAGTCGATTCCAATCTTCGCCTTTTTTGCACCTGTTCAAGTTCAACCTTCGTTCGATATGCGTATAATTGGTTTAAAATGGACTGCAATTTAGCTCCCGTTTCTCCTGAAAAAGAAACATCGACTTGACGGGCAATACATTTTATACAGTCGTCCAATGCGGAAACCGACCAAAACAGCTTTTCTTTATCTTTAATTTTTGCATAAGAACCCGTACGCCAAAGCAACAATAAATCCGAAGAAGTAAATCCCTTATCCTTTCCTTCCGCAAAAAAACGTAGAAAACCGAAAAGCTCAAGGCGGGTCTTGGTAAAATAAATTGCAACAAGAGAAAAAAATACTACAACACAAATAATAAGAATATACATAATTTTCTATTTGTGTTATAATACCATAAATTATGAATTATGATAAGAAGAAGATAGTAAATTTAACCGAATTTATAATTATTTTTTCCTTTTTTATACTGCCCCCTATGCTTACCGAATCTTCCGCCCGATACGAAAACGGAGCATTTTCGTTTTCCGAACTATTACGGATTTGCTTTTTTGCAGGTTACGAGGAAGTATTGTATAGAGCCTACCTTCCTTTCCGCCTGAAAACCCTTTGCTTTAAATTTAAAAATAAAAAGACTTTTTATTTTTGTTTAACGGAAATATTGCCTATTGTTTTTTTTACCGCAGCTCATATTTATTTAGGTGTATTAAATACGGCATACGCTTTTTTTGCCGGAGCCGCATTCAGACTGTTTTACGTTTTTCTAAAAAAGAAAATTCATTATGCAGCCGCATTGGGGGTAATAATTTTTATACATTCCTTAAACAATTGTTTAAGCATATTCTTATAAATAAAGCTCATACCCCTCCCGTTTAAATTTTTCCTCTTTTTTTAAAAATTTTTCCGCAATACGCATTTTTTTCCTTATAAAATAAGAATAGAAGAGTAAAAACTGTAGGGGTCTTGTATGGAAATTTTAAGTTTTTCGTCTTTCGGATATGAAGGTGAAATTATCAAGGTTGAGGCCGATTTAAGGCGGGGCTTACCGGTTACGGATATAGTAGGACTTCCGGGTTCGGCCGTAAAAGAAGCGAGGGAAAGGGTCAGAGCCGCAATAAGGAATTCCGAATTGAATTTTCCGCAAGGAAGAATTTTAATCAACTTAAGCCCTGCCGACCAAAAAAAAGAAGGCAGCGCCTTTGATTTACCCATAGCATTGGCAATTCTTACGGCAAAAGAAAGCGGAAAAGATGAAAGCAATACGAAAAACCGTTTTAAACCGCAAGATTGCGAATTACGGGAAAACGGAGAGGATTTACGTATTATGGTTATGGGCGAATTGGAGCTTTCAGGAGCCGTACGTCCCGTACATGGAATACTTGGAGCAATTTCTTCGGGAACCGATTCGGGTATTCAATACTTTATAGTTCCTAAAGAAAACGAAAAGGAGGCGTCCATTTTGGAAAATACGGAAGTTTTCGGAGCCTCCACTTTAATCGAAGCCTTAAACTGTTTTTGCAGCATAAGGGACGGCTTTTATAATGAAACCCTGAAAAAGCCTTATGTCCGGCCTTTTTCGGACGGAACTTCCATAAAGATACCGGAATTTATATGGTCAAACGATAACGAAGAAGATGATGAAAATTTTCACTCTTCGGCACCAAAGGTTTTAACTTGCGGAGCCGCAAACTTAAAAGAGTGTAATTCTCAAAATCATTCTTTAAATGCGGAGTCTGACTTAAAGCCTTCCGCAGCCGAAGGGTTTGAAGACATACGCGGACAGGATAAATTGGTACGTTCCCTTGAAATAGCCGCGGCAGGCGGACATAACCTTATAGCTTACGGGCCGCCCGGCTGCGGAAAAACCCTTTCTTTAAGACGGTTTAAATTCCTTCTTCCGGATATGGATAAACAAACCGCCCGGGAAGCTACCAGAATTTACAGTACGGCGGGCTTATTACCTTCAGGACACGGTAAAGACGTATTACTTAAAAGACCGCCTTTCAGAATGCCGCACCAAAATGCAAGTTTGGAAGGAATGATAGGAGGTGCCGGAAAGTGTATGCCGGGAGAAGTATCCCTTGCACACGGCGGCACTCTTTTTTTGGACGAAGCCTCTCAATTTAAAGGAAGCGTTCTTCAAACTTTAAGAGCTCCGCTTGAAACGGGCACGGTAACTTTAAGCCGGGCAGGAAAAAGCAGTACCTTCCCTGCCCGTTTTCAGCTTTTGCTTGCAATTAACCCCTGTCCTTGCGGAAACTTGGGAGCAAAAGGAAAGGTTTGTACCTGTATGCCTGCCGAAATAGAAAGGTATTGGAAAAAACTCACCGCCCCGTTACTTGACCGCCTGGATATAAGAATCCCCGTTTTTCCGCCTCCGCCTGAAAGTCTTTTAAAACCGGTAAAATATTCTACGGAAAAAATGCGGCAAAATATTAAAAACGCAAAAATAATTCAATTAAAAAGAATAATGACAATTCGTAAATTGAAAAAGATAAACGGACCGATTTATTGGAATTCAAAACTTTTACCTCAGGATATACCGTCCGTTTGCTTAATGACTGAAGAAGCCGAAAAAACCTTTTCTTTATTTGCAAAAACGAAAAAACTTTCGGGAAGGGGAAGTCATGCAATTTTAAGAATTTCACGCACTATAGCCGATATGGAATCTTCGGAAAAAATCTCCGTCTCTCATATTGAAGAAGCAATTTCATTAAGACAGTGGGCAAACTACCTTCCCGATTTTTAAAACGGAAAACTTTTAAAATCGGGCATAAAAAATACGGCGAAAAAACCTTTTAAGGAAGTTTTTCGCCGTATTTTAAATAACACAGGATAAAAGTTACATATCCCCGTTTAAATACCTATATAAGCTCCGGGTCCGAGCGGAATACCCAGCACATACCATACAATCATTAAAACAATCCATGAAAGAAGGAAGGCAATAGAGTACGGAAGCATAGTCGAAATAAGAGTTCCGAGACCGGAATCTTCATCGTATTTTTTCATAAATACGACAATCATTGCAAAATAATTCATAAGAGGCGTAATAAGGTTTGTACTTGAATCTCCTATTCTGTAAGCTACCTGAGTTAAAGCCGGTGAAAGTCCCAAATTTACCATCATAGGTACGAAAATAGGAGCCATAATTGCCCATTTTGCCGAAGCAGAACCCATAAACAGGTTAAGAAAGGCCGAAATTATAACAAAAGAGATAATTAAGGGAAGCCCCGTAAAACCTATGCTTTGTAAAAAGTTTGCTCCGTTTACCGAAATAATAGTTCCGAGGTTGGTTTTACCGAAATAATTTACAAACTGAGCCGCAAAAAAACTTAACACCAAATAACCGCCCATAGAACTCATAGCAACGGTCATTCCCTTTACTACATCATGAGAGTTATTTATTTTTCCGGTTTTTTTGCCGTATACCAAACCGGGAACTAAAAATAAAATTAAGATAACGGGTAATAATCCGCCGTGCATAAAGTTGCTTAAACTGTTTTGTCCGGTTTTTGCATCTACTTCCTGTAAAATTGCAAGAAAGGGAAGTTTGGGAAGTCCGAACATACCTATAATTAAAACAACCGTAAGAATTAAAATAGAAATACCGGCAAGTTTTAAACCCTTGTTTTCGGTTTCCGAAACGGGCTCGTTGTCCGGTTTATAAGAGCCGGTATATGTACCGAGATTTTTCTCTACGATTTTTTCCGTAACAAAGGTTCCGACGATTGTAAGCAGAACTGTAGAAGCTGCCATAAAAAACCAGTTACAAGTCGGGTCGAGAGGAATATCCATGCCGGCATTATGCAAGGCCTCTACCGTAATACCGGTTAAAAGCGGGTCGGTTGTACCCAAGATAAGGTTTGCGGAAAAACCGCCCGACACACCGGCAAAAGCCGCCGCAAGACCCGCCATAGGATGCCTTCCGGCATTTGCAAAAACTATAGCGCCTAAGGGAATAACAACAACATAACCGGCATCGGAAGCAATATTACTCATAACACCTGCAAATACAACTACAGCCGTCAAAATACGAGGATGCACATTGGAAAGAAGTTTTTTAAGCGAAGTGTTAATAAGTCCTGTCCATTCGGCAACACCTACACCCAACATAGCAACCAAAACGGTTCCCAAAGGAGCAAAACCCATAAAATTCTTTGTTGCGCTGTTTAAAATATAACGGAATCCGTCCGCATTTAAAAGCGAAACTGCACCTATGGTAACCTCTTTTCCCTGTCTTGCATCAAAATAGGTAACGGGTTTACCGAATGCCGCTGCAAATGCGGAAATAATAACAACTGCAATACTTAAAAGTAAAAAAATCATTGCAGGGTGCGGCAGTTTATTTCCGATCCTCTCGACTCCTTTTAAGAAGCCGCCTACTTCATTGTTCTTTTTTATACCCATGAAGAACTCCTAGAAAATGTTAGTTTGCAGAAAATTTACAAAAATCATTCCGCAGTATTTTACGTATAATACACGATAACAATATTGGATTACAAGTAGAAAAATAAAAAAAACGTTTTTATAATACGGTATTTTAACTCTTTTTAAAACTATGCCTTCGGCAAAAATCAATTTACAGTATTATTCAACTTGGCTTTTTTATAAGCGGCTTCCTGTGCATATTTTATTGACGGTATACTTTCCGCCATTTTTTGATATAAGTCGGAAGCCTGCCTCTTATAATTATTTACCGCAAGACTGTCGGCCAAATTTAAAATAGCTTTCCAAAAATTCCGAGTTTCCGCCCATTTAAGAATTTCCTGCCTGCGGTTCAGCTTATGTAAAAGGTCTTGAATGTTTTTATAACCGTAATTAAAATCGACTTTTGAAACCGCATCATCCAAATCGGTTACGGCTATGCTTGCGGCTAAAGCCGCAACCGTTAAAGCCCTTTCTTTATTTCCCGCCTGCAAGTAAATATCCGTTAAATCAATATACGCTTTTAGCGCAATGCTGTTATGGTGCCTGTAAAGTAAAAAGAACTTTTCTGAAGAGTTTTCCGCTGTAAGAGTTCTTACCATTGCCTTAAGTGTGGCGCTTTCCAAACTGGTTGTGCCGTAAACCGGGTCTTCCGTCAGTACAAGCAAAAGATATTTTTCCTGTTCATCATATTTGCGCAAAAGTCTTGAAGTGTCTGCAAGAGCGTAAATTATATCGAAACGGGCATCCGGTATTTCCAAAAACAGGCGGTAATCCCAGGCATTTTTAAAATAGTGAAGCGCCTGACCGTATTCGCCTTCGGCGGAATAAATTTGCCCGGTTAAAAAATCGGTTTCCGGGAAGGAGTCTTTTTTTTCAAGCCATGACATAAGTTTGGAAATAGATTTATCAAAAAACACGGGCGGGTGATTTAAAAAAATCTCATCGAGAATTTCACAAGCATCATAATCTTCCCGCTCTTTTAAAACGGAGTAAACTTCAAAAATATTATCTCCTGCGTGTTTTACCTGTTTCGGTTTTAAGGCCTTAAACATATATTCGTACTTTTTTTCTATTTGCCTTTTATGAACATCGCGTGCCAAATTGGCATAATGAAGAGCCTCTCCGAATTCACCTTTTTCCATTTGTAATTTACCCAGCTCCAATAAATGCCACGTTTTATCTTTTTCTTTTTCGGTTTCCCACCCTGAAAGCGACAAAACAAAAACCGAAAAAAAGAAACAAATGTATAACCCGCGTTTTTTTAAAAATTGAAAATATTTTTTTTTCATAAAGTCTTAAGCTCCTTTTCAAATACCGTATCTACAACCTTAATTTTTTCTTCCGCGTTTAAACCTAAAAGATTTAACCTGTGTTTTATTTCTCCGTGTTTAAAGATTATAACCGAATCTTCCGCACCCGTTATCCCCAAATCGGCATGCTTACCCTCGCCCGGGCCGTTTACAACGCAGCCCATTACGGCAATTGAAGCATCTTTTTTTTCCGCAAGCAGTCTTGTCTGCCAGCGCTTAACAAAGGCTTGAACATCAAAACCTTTTCTTCCGCAGCGCGGGCAGGAAACCAATCTTATTCCGCCTGAGCGCTTTCCGCATTCGGTTAAAATTTCACGGCCAGCTATAATTTCATTTTCGCAAGAATCGGAAAGACTTACGCGGATTGTGCTTCCTATACCCTCGTTTAAAAGGCGGGAAAAAGCGAGGGAGCTTTTTACTATTCCGCTTATTAAGGGCCCCGCTTCCGTTACTCCCAGATGAAGCGGATTGTCAAAATCTCTCGCAAATATTTCGTTTGCAAGAACGGTTTCGTGCACGGTAGAAGCTTTCATAGAAACGACGGCATTTTTAAAATTAAGAGAATCGAATATTTCAAGCTCTCTTATTGCAGCTTCTACAAGGGCCGATGCCCGGGCTTTTTCCTTTTCAAGCGTTTCAAGCCCTTCTTCAGCTTTTTTACGCTTTAATCCGCTTATCTTTTCAAGTTCTTTTTTCATCTTTAATTTTAAATCGGAGGGAATAGAGCCCGAATTTACGCCTATGCGTAAGGCTGTACCCGTATCCAAAGCCTTTTTTATAACCGCTTCGGTTTTTTCCTTTGAACCTATGTTACCTGGATTTATACGTATTTTGGCTGCAAAACCGTCCATACAGCGCAAAGCAAGTTTATAATCAAAATGAATATCCGCAACCAGCGGCATATCGGTAAGAGATGTTAATTTTACAAACAGTTCGGCGGAAACTTCATCGGGAACCGCAAAACGGACAATATCACAGCCGAGCTGTGCAAACTCTCCCAATTGCCGCGCAATTTCCGTCAAATCAGCCCCCGAAAGAGGAGCCTTCCACATAGTTTGCAAAAGCACGGGCGAAAAGCCGCCTAAGGTAAGAGATTTAACATTTCCTTTCCCGCCTATAATAATTTCACGCGGGGTTTTAAATAAATTCATATAATACAATATCGGCAAAAAAAGCTTCTTAGTAAAGAGTTCCTGACCGTTTGTCTTAAAGGTCTATTTTCCTATCGTCTTTATTTTTTGACGGGCATAATTTTGAATAAGACTTGAATATCTTCCCGTACTTACCGAAAAAAGAAGCGCTATTGCGGACTTTGCGGTTTCCCGGTTACCCGTTTTTGTTAATGCTGCAAGACAATCACATGCAGCCTTCATTCTCTCGGAATCTTCATAAGAAGACTTTTGAATAAGAAAATCGATACCTTCAATCGTTTTTCCGTCAGGGTCATAGGCCAAGTATGAAAGTCCGCGTAAAACCCCTGCGTCCACCGTAGAATCATTACTTAAATTTATCTCGCCGAGTAAAATATTTCTATATTCGTAAGAACCGAGTTTTCCCAAAAGCTCCGCAGCATTCGCTCTGTCAAAAGAGGTAAACTCCTGCGCAAAATATGAGGCCTTGCGCTTATTTTGCAAAATCGTTTTTAACTGAAAAGCATATCGCGGCTCTTTTTCACCTACGGAGCCTTTTTTAATCTCATCGGTAATTACTTCCAAAAGCTCACCTACAGTGGAATATTCTATAAAAAAAGGAAGCTCTTCCGCTGCGGATTTTTCTTTTTCATCTATTATTGAATAAAAGCTTTCAGTAACATTGCCGCCTGCTCCCCTTCTGAGCAATTTTGTTTCTACACGGTAAGCATTTAAAAATTCTTTTGTAATACCGATTAAAAGTCCGTTTTCGGTTATAAGAGGAAAAAAACTTTTTTCATTTATTTGCTTTTCCCATTTAATTTTGCCGCTGTCGGTAATTGTGCAGCCGTATCCCTTTGCGGTAATATTAAACTCATTACCCTCGACACGGCAATTAACGCCGTCCGAAAAATTTCCGTTTAAGGAAAGCTCCCAAATAAGCTCTCCCGTTTCAAGAGTTTTAAAAACGGCCTTTCCGTTTTCGAATAAATAAAGAACTTTTCCGTTTTTATAAAAAGCGTTTTTACAAATTCCGTTTTCCGTAACCTGCCAAGCCGCTTCCGAGCCTCCCGCCGTTTTATAATACGAAACCGTTTTATCCGTACAGGCTAAAATATAACCGTTGGGAGCCTCCCCTACAGCCGATACAGTTTTTTTTAGCCGATGCTGTTCCACTACGGTTCCGAAAATTGAAATACGAAGAAAATCTCCCGAGGTTAAAACCAAAACTATATCTTTTGAGCCTGTTTCGGAGGGAGGAGATATGGGAGCGGAAGAAAGAGGAAGAGACCATTTCAATTTTCCCGAGGGAGTAAGACAAATTATGTTATCCTTTTGAATTATAAAACATCTTCCGTCGCGTGCGGTATGAATGGGAAAAATAGGCTTTTTATCGAGTTTATATTGCCATGCCGGAAAACCTTGCGAAGAAAATACTTCAAGATTTCCTTTTGCCGTAACAAGATAAACAAGACCGGAAGAAGAAACCGATAAAAATTCACCGGGAAATTCTTTAGTATTCCGCCGCCATAAAAATTTTCCTTGCGAAGTAATACAATTTAAAGCCCTGTCTTCTCCTGCCGTATAAATATTTCCGTTCCAAAATACAGGTGTAGTTATATTTTTACCGGCCACAACTAAGGTCCAATAAGTATCAAGACCCTGACTTTGAAGCCGTAAAACGGTAAAGAGAAAAAAAGCCGAAATTATTTTTATTTTAACTTTATTCATTTTTTAATCTTAACAATCATGTTCTTATATAAAATTAAGTTTAACATAAAATACGGGATTATACAATATCGAAACTTGACGGGATTCACGGAAATCAATTTTGTAATACGGACGTTAATAAAGGGCTAGAAAAAAATGAAAAAAAAAGATATGATGGACAGCGGAGGCTTTATAAATTATGAAAAAATATGTAGTTATATTAAGCGGAAAAAAGAAAAATACTCTTACCGAATCCTTATTAAAAGAACATGTGGAACATCTGAAGGATATAAATAAAAAAGGAAAGTTATTTATATGCGGCCCTTTAGTAAACAGTGATAAAGCAATAAAAATAATAAATGCCGCTTCTATGGACGAAGCGGTAAAGATTGCACAAAGCGACCCTTTTACCGTCAATGCGTATTATCCGAATATTGAAATATTGGAGCTTGAAGAAGCAAATGAACTGAACGAATATCTCCTTAAGGCTTAAGCGTTATGTTTTGCTCATAAAGCATATAAAAATCTTTATTTTCCGTTGATTTTAATTTGTAACGAAAAATATCATGAGACTTACGGCAAATTGTCGGTACTAAGCTATGCAAAATTGCAAGATATCAATGATGTGCAATATGAAAAAATAAATCCGTCGGATTAAATATTCAACAATATTCCGGGCTTCCACGATAATTCCGATTTTTAATTATGCAATACTTACAAATCTTATAATAAATTTTTTATTTCCATAGTTCTTGCCGCAACTATATCGGAGCCCGTATTAAGGACGTTTTTAATTATTATTTCTCCCGCTTTTATAGGGGCCTTTACCTTAATCCCGTTTATTTTTTCCATTACATTAAAAATCAATCCCTTAGGAATCGGTGCCGAGGTTTTTACCGGAATTGACGGAAGGAAACTTCCTTCTATCATAACTGTAGAGCTTATGTTGCGTCTTGGGTCTTTTATTTCCTGTAAACCGTATTCTATTCCCCGTTTACAAGTATAACCTTCAACAATGTCTTCGTTTTTTTCATTTTTATAAACCGTCAAACGGCAGCCCATAGGGCAGGAAACACAGGTAAATTCTTTTTTTTGCAAGGCTTCCGAAATCATTGTATTACCTCCGCAGTTACTTCGCCTTTAATGTCTTTTAACTTTTCGTAAGAAACCGGAACGGTTATCATTTCCGACGGAACCATTTGCTTCATTTTTTTTTCTGCAAGCACAACACTGCCGCCTTCTCCGTTTGAATTTTCGGCACAAATTTTAAGCACCGCATTTTTATAAACCGCATCGGTACGTAAAAATAAAACGGTACCGTCCTTGTTTTGTGTTAGGATTTTATTGGGCATGATATACCGCACGCCCTTTTTGGCAAGTGTTTTTACTCCGGTTTTTTCTTGAGATATATTTAAGGCATAAAAGGCCGCATTTTTTCCTGCAATACGACTTTCGCGTGTAACAAAATCAACTATGTCATGAACATGCAGTACGTTTCCGCAAGCGAAAATACCTTCCGTTTCGGTTTGCATTGTACTGTCTACAATTGGGCCGCTCGTTATTTTATTTAAAGAAATACCGGCTTTTTGCGACAATTCGTTTTCAGGAATAAGCCCTACGGAAAGTAATACCGTATCACAGGAAAATTCTTTTTGCGTTCCTTCAATTTCTTTAAATGAAGAATCTATTTGCGAAATCGTAACGCCCGTAACCCTGTCTTTTCCGTGAACAAAAGAAATGTTATGGCTTAAAAATAAGGGAATATTATAATCTTCCAAACACTGAGCAATGTTGCGTGTTAATCCGCTTGAAAACGGCATTATTTCAACTACGGCTTTTACCTTAGCTCCTTCAAGAGTCATACGGCGTGCCATAATCAAACCTATATCGCCTGAACCGTAAATTACAACTTCTTTCCCTACGCAATAACCTTCCATATTCATAAGCCGCTGCGCCGTTCCTGCGGTAAAAACTCCTGCCGGGCGGAAGCCTTTTAAAGCGATTGCCCCGGCAGTCCTTTCGCGGCAGCCCATAGCAAGCACAACGGCCCTTGCCGCTATTTTTTTTACACCGCTGCTCCCTACAACGGTAATTTCTTTTTGAGAATTTAAGCCTGTTACCATTGTATTAAGCATTATATCTATATTATTATTTAAAACCTGTTCAACAAACCTTTCGGCGTATTCGGGCCCCGTAAGCTCTTCTTTAAATTCATGAAGGCCGAAACCGGAATGAATACATTGGTTTAAAATACCGCCAAGTTCAAAATCTCTTTCAATTATTAAAACCGAAGAAGCTCCGTTTTTTTTCGCTTCCAAAGCGGCTGCTAAACCGGCAGGCCCTCCGCCTATAACCGCAACTTCGTAAACCGAGTTTTTACCTTCCGTCATTTATTACCGCCTTTTAGTTTTCCGTAAATTATTCTTGCTCCGGCTCTTTCTTTTTTTATTTGCTCAACCGGAATATTAAGTTCCCGCGAAAGGATTTGTAAAACTAAAGGACCGCAAAATCCGCCCTGACATCTTCCCGAACCAGGCCGCACTCTCCGTTTTACCCCGTCCACCGTTCTTGCACCCGCAGGACGGTGAATTGCCTGTACTATTTCCGCTTCCGTTACCGTTTCACAGCGGCACACAATGTGAGAATATTTTTTATCTTTTTTGATAAGTTCGTTTTGCTCTTCCTCGGAAAGCGATGCGAAATGAGGTATAGGAGAGCGAAGTTCTTTAAAGTTTTTCTTTTCGGTAAATTCAATGCCCGAGCTTTTCCCTTCCTGTTTTAAAAGAGCGGCAATATATTCTCCTATTGCGGGAGCCGAGCTTAAACCCGGAGATTCTATTCCGCCCGCATGAATAATACCTTTTGAATTCTTTGAAGCATAAATCATAAAATCGCCCGTGTCGGGACAGGCTCTAACACCTGAAAAAATTCTTATTGTATTTTTAAAATTAAGCGAAGGAACGGTTTTTAAAGATTTTGCATCTACAGCGGAAAGTCCTAAAGCCGAAACGGAGGTATCGTCAACCTCTTTAATATCTTCCGCAGATGGGCCCGTTAAAAAATTTCCGTAATAAGACGGAAGAACTAAAATTCCTTTTCCCATTTTTGAAGGAGCTTGAAAACAAATCTTTTTTACAAGTCCTTCATAACTTTTATCGAAAACTCTATATTCACCGCGGCGCGGTAAGATTTTAAAGTCTTTATCGCCGACCATTTCGGCAATCTTATCGGAATAAAGACCTGCGGCATTTATAACAAATTTTGTTTTAAAACAATCTTTTTCCGTTTTTACCGAATAGCCTTCGTTTATTTTTTCTATTGAAACAACTTTCTGTTCGCTCAGAAATTCGGCTCCGTTTGTAATTGCATTTTCCAAAAATGCAAACGTCATATCGAAGGGACATACCACTCCCGCACTTCCGCAATATAAAGCTCCTATTGCTTCTTTTGAAATATTGGGCTCTTCTTTTAAAAGTTTTTCTTTATCCCAAATTTCAAGAAGTTCCGCTCCGTTTGTAATTCCCCGCTTATAAAGCTCATGTACGGTATTCATTTCTTCTTCGGAAAACGCAATAACCAGCGAACCGCATTGCGAAAAATGAATGCCAAGTTTGTCTTTTAAACTGCGTACTAAAAAATTGCCGCGTACATTAAGTTTTGCTTTTAATGAGCCTTCTTTTGCGTCATAGCCTCCGTGAATAATTCCGCTATTCGCCTTGCTTGTTCCGCAACCCGCTTCCAATTCTTTTTCAAGCACTAAAATTTTCAATTCGTATTTTGAAAGTTCCCATGCAGTGCAGGCTCCTACAACTCCCGCTCCGATAATCACTATGTCGTACATCGGCTTATTTTAGCACTATTTTGAGGCTTGGTCTAGCACCTTGTAAATTTCGATTATTTACCTTTTAACACCTTCATTCCATAATTTCGCCATCATAGTATCGGCCGCCTGTATTGTTTTTTGGTTAGCCTCATAAGCTCTGTTTACTTCAATCATTCTAACCATTTCATTTACTACATTTACGTTGGAAGCCTCGATAAACCCTTGAATTACACTGGGACGCGAAGGACCTTCGGAAGCAATCGCTTCACCTGAAAGAGGAGTGCTTAAATAAAAACTTGAGCCGTTTTTAGTAAGATATCTGTCATTTTCAAATTCAACTATTTTTAATCTATCCAAAAAAACGGAATCGCTTTCCGGTTCCGTAATAGGACGCGTATAAATTTGTCCGTCTTGATTTATTGTATATTCCATATCTTGAAGAAAAATTCTGCCGTTTTCTCCGATAACGGGATAGCCTTCCTTTGTCATAAGATAGCCTTCCACACCGACAATAAAATTCCCGTTACGTGTATATTTTTCGCCGTAAGGTGTTTCAATTGCAAAAAAGCCCTTTCCTTCCAGAGCCAAATCCGACGGAGAGTGAGTTTGCTTTAATGAACCTTGTTCAAATGTTGTAAAAATCTCATTCGTTTCAACGCCTAAGCCGAGCTTACCTATTATGGGAGCTATATCCGAGGAGCCGAAAGGATTTTTCATTACGCCGTCATCATTAAGCCGTCTAATCAACAGTTCGGGAAAACTTTTTTGAACTGCGACGTCCCGTTTAAAACTCGTCGTATCCAAGTTTGCAAGATTATTTGAGATAACGTCCAATTGCCTTTGCTGAGCAAGCATTCCACTTGCTCCCGTATACCAGCCTCGTACCATTTAAACACCTCTACACTTTGTATCGGCTCTTTATTTTTTTTCTTTAGTTTTACACTTTACTTCGAAAAAAGCCAATCGGTGTTTTTAAAGATTACTTATTGCAAATCCGTTCAAAAAGCGTTGCGGGAAAGTATAAATTTTAACTTACCCCCGTTTCCCAATTTAAAGCTCTTTCCACCGCGCGCTGCCAATTTGAGTATAAAAGAGCCGCCCTATCTTCTTGCATTTCAGGCACAAACTCTTTTTCTATTTTTTGAATTTCGCTTACTTCTTTTTGCTCTTTCCAAAAACCTACGGCTAATCCTGCAAGGTAGGCGGCGCCCAAAGCCGTAGTTTCTTTTTCCGAAGGGCGCAAAACCGGAACTCCTAAAATATCGGATTGAAACTGCATTAAAAAATTATTTGCACAAGCGCCTCCGTCTACTTTTAAATAATGCAAATTTATCTTCGAATCTTTTTGCATTGCGGATAAAACGTCCTTTGTTTGATATGCAATTGCTTCTAAAACGGAGCGTACAATATGCTCCCGTTTTGCCCCGCGAGTTAAACCTACCAAGGCTCCTCTCGCATACATATCCCAATAAGGAGCTCCGAGACCCGTAAAAGCCGGGACAAAATAAACCCCGTTCGTATCGTTTACGAGGTTTGCATAATATTCCGTTTCGTGCGCATTATAAATAATTTTTAACTCATCGCGCAGCCATTGCACTGCCGCACCTGCGACAAAGCTGCTTCCTTCCAATGCGTATTTTACCTTGCCGTCAAAGCCGAAAGCAACGGTCGTAAGTAATCCGTTTTCAGATTCTATAATTTCTTCTCCGGTATTCATAAGCATAAAACAGCCTGTGCCGTAAGTGTTTTTTGCACTGCCCGCTTCAAAACAGGCTTGCCCGAAAAGAGCCGCCTGCTGATCTCCTGCGGCCCCTGCAATCGGAATTTTCGCTCCGCCGAATGTGTGTTCATCGGTATGACCGTATACGAAACTTGAAGGCTTTACTTCAGGAAGCATAGATTTAGGAATTTGAAGAACTTTTAATAACTCATTATCCCATTCCAAAGTCCGTATATTAAAAAGCATTGTACGGGAAGCGTTTGTGTAATCCGTTACGTGCACCCTTCCTCTGGTTAAATTCCAAATTAGCCATGTATCGATATTTCCGAAAAGAAGCTCTCCTTTTTCCGCAAGTTCCCGCGCTCCTCTGACATTATCCAATATCCACTTTATTTTAGTACCTGAAAAATATGCATCGATTATTAAACCCGTTTTTTTACGGACCGTTTCGGAAAACCCTTGAGCCTTTAAATCATCGCATATTTTTGCCGTTCTTCTGCATTGCCATACAATTGCATTATAAACGGGACGCCCGGTGTTTTTATTCCAAACTACTGTAGTTTCGCGCTGATTTGTAATTCCTATTGCGGCAACTTCATCGGGGTGAACTCCTGCGGTTTCTAAAACTTCCCTGGCCACACCGCTTTGCTTTCCCCAAATTTCCATAGCATCATGTTCTACCCAGCCTTGTTTGGGAAAAATTTGGGTAAACTCCTGTTGAGCCGACGCAATTTTTTTCCCCTGTTTATCAAATAAAATTGCACGCGAACTTGTAGTTCCTTGGTCAAAAGATAAAATATATTTTTTCATTTTATGCTCCCGAATACATTTATTTACAGTATAGCCTATAAGCTTATTTAATGCAACATACAAATTCCGTATAGCTTAAAATACAAATAAATGATGAGTTTAATAAAAGCTAAGGAAGAATATCTAAAGCGGGTTTTAGGAAACGAAAAAAAAACTGTAAATATTCGGAAGCGAAAGTTTTTCAACTCCGCTAAATCATTTCCGCCAATTCATTCCAATCTTTTATTTGTAAAAATTCAAAATCGGGATTGACATCGGAATCGTTATGGTATGGGCAGCCCAATTCCGTAGTAAACAAAACGGGTTTTATTCCTGCGGAAGCCGCTCCTATAATGTCGGCTCTGCGATTATCTCCGCAATACCATACTTCATTTGAGTTAAGAGATGCTTTTTTTAAGGCGGCTTGAAAAAGCATCTCTTCCGGTTTTCTAAACCCGAATTCGCTTGAAGCGATTATAAATTCAAAATTATTATCGGGTAAATATTTATTTATTCGTTTTTTAAGAGCCTCCGCCGAAAAAGAAATATTGCTTATTACAGCCGACCTTATATTGTTTTTATTTAAGTGAAAAAGCAATCGTTCTATATTAGGCATAGGCATACATGGGGCAAGAGCTTCCCAAAAAATACCTTCAAGCTCGACATAAGATAAATTAAATTCAATACCCAAACTTTGAAAAAGCGAATTAAAAAAACAATGCTGATGAATTTCCAAATCATTGGGAAGAGCTTTTTTCCATATCTTATCACCGATTTCAATTCCCTTTTCATAAAATTCTTGACAAGTTATTTTTAAGGGATTTTTTAAAATGAATTTATAAAGAGATTTATATGCCCTCTCCAAATTAAGTTCTTTTTCAAAAATGAGAGTATTGCCGTAATCAAAAAGAATCATTTTAGGTTTTTGCATAATATAAAACCTCATTGAGCCTGTTTTAAACGCTTTAATAAAACTTCCGCTTGATAGTTTTGCGGATTTAATTCAAGCGAATAACCTAAAACGCTTATTGCACGGTTAAAGGCCTTTCTTTCCGCAAGAATAAGAGCCGCTTCATAATGAAGCCTGCTTTGCTTTTTTTTATCCTGCGTCATAGACGCAGCAAGCGAAAAAGTTTCAATTGCAGTTTCAGGTTTTCCCTGTAAGTATTGGATATAAGCCGTATTTGCAGTTGCCGCATAAGCATTTTCAGGGTTTAAAGCTGCGGCGGCAAATTCCGAAAGAGCGTTTTCAAAGTCTCCGCTTACCGCAAATGAAAGCCCTTTATAAAAAGAATCTTCAGTACGTTTGCCTATTTCGGCAACGCTGAAACAAGCATCAAAATCCCTTAAATTGGAAAAGTACCATTTTGCATATTCCCTAATTACCGGAGAAGAACCGTATTTTTCTACAATTTTCCACATATCTCCTGTGCCGCGCCTTAGGGAATTTTCGGAACGGTCTTTAAACAAGCCGTATCTGAAATTCTCAATGACGAATTTTAAATCGAAATCCGGTTTTTCCATAGCGCGCATTAAAAGAGTTTGCGGACTGTATTTCATTTTAGGCGAGGTAAAATAAGTTTTTTCCATCTGCATAGAATAAAATCCGCGCTCTTCCAAATAAGAAGCTATATCGTCTTTCGAGGCGGCTTCCCGTAAAGCTATATATTCCCGCGTATAGCGCGCAATTACCGGGTAATAATCGGAATATTGCTCTATACATTCAAGAAGCAAATCGGCTCTCTCTCCTTCATCAGGAGCGGTTAAAGCCAGATTGTAAAATATAATCGGCATTTTCCCCGCACCTCTGTCGGCCGCAGCTTGCCAAAAACTTCTTGACCGCTCCGTATCTTCCTGCCCGAAAGATGCGTCGGCAGCAAGCATTAAATGTCGGCGTGCAAAATCGGCATTTTTACCGAAACCGCCGTCCTTATCGGCATAAACAAGAGAAAAATATAAATCGTTAAAAACAGGTTCAAACCGTCCCAAGTCGTACGAAAGACAGCTCCAAAAATACGGGTCTTCAGGAGCGGTCTCTTCATTTATTAAAGAACGTAAAGAAGCGGCTTCTTTAAGCCTTCCTTTGGAAGCAAGTTGAAGAGCTTCATTTTTTAAAAAAACCTGCTCGTCGGTAACATCAAAAGCGGCTTTTAACAAGCCCTTATTTAAATCCGGTTCCATACCTGAAGTAATTGCGGCCTCCGCCCCCAAAGAAGCATAAGCCGAGTTTTCAATATGCTGAAAATATAAGACGGCTTCCCCAGGTTTCCCCGAATCTATAAGCACCGAAATTAAAACAGCCGCAAGCTCGGGGGAAGCGGGAAAGGCCTTTATACCCTTTTCGAGAGTAATAACCGCATCAAAAACCGCATTAAGTTTTAATTGACGTTTAACTATACTTAAATAATTTTTCGAATTTACGGCTTTTTTTTGCAATGATTTTAAATTCTTTAATGCCTTGGAATAATTCCCTTGAATAATATAACTGTCAACGGTATTAAGTTTTTCAGTAAAAATCTCCTCCTTAGTTTTACCCGAACACGATAAAAAAAAGGAAAAAAGAAAAACGATGGATAAGGCTAAAGAAATCTTTTTATCAGGTTTCATTCTTTCAGTTTAAGCGGTCTTTTTGATACTGTCAAGTACCGCATTTACGAATTTATAAGAATCGTCCGTACCGAACTCTTTGGCAAGGTTTATAGCCTCATCTATAATAATAGGTGCGGGAATATCTTTTTGATATAAAAGAGAATAAGCGCTTAAACGTAAAATCGCCCTATCTACGGAATTAAGCCGCTCCAATGACCAATTATCGAGATTGGATTGAATACATCTATCTATTTCTTCAATATTTTCAATTGTTCCAAGAACCATCATTTTCGAAAAAAGATAAGCATTGCCGCTGCCCGAATTTTCAGTTGAAAAGCCGTCTTCGCCGTTGCGCCATGAAAAGGTCAATAAATCATCAAGGACGCTGGCTCCCGCGTCCCAAGCACATAAGGCTTGAAAAGCGAGAATGCGTCCTCTTCTTCTTCCTATATTCATCTATTTTTATTTTACCAAGAAAGAATCTTGTCCAAATCGGAACCCGTTTTAATCAGCACGGTATTTTCCGCAGTACGTAAACTTTCCATAAGCCCTTGAATTGCTCTTTGAAGAGCTGCGGTTTGCAGCTGAGATGAAAGAACGTTTTTAATATATTCGTAAACGGTTATAGGTTGATTCGGGTCAATAACATCGCTTAACGTCAATAACTTAGAATCGTACTTTTCGGTAATAACAAAAAACTGTCTATTATCCTGCATCTCCGTAATATCGGAAACAAAATTAACGGGATTTTCAAAAATTTGCATTAAGGCTTCAGGCTGTAACCCGAGGGCTTCGGCTCCGGCCGCATTTTTAACGGCATAGCGGATTTGTACGGCATAGCCTTCTTTTTCGGCATTTTTTTGAACATCCGCTATGACCTTTACATTCTTTTTAACTTTTTCATTTAATTTTTTTATTTGGTCCCGTTCCGAAGAATCATTTCCCTTTTTCATCACACCCACTATTACAAGTTTCATTGTATCGGGTCTGAAAAAATTCTGTTTATTTAATTCGTATTGCCTTCTTATATCGCCGTCCGTAGGCTGCGACATACGCTGAATTTCTTCAGCTTTTTTTGATGTAACGTATTTTTGAATAAGAATTTGCTCTTTGAGCATTTTTTTCGCTTCGGCAACGCTGCTTCCCGTATTGCTTTTAAAAAATTCATCAAGAGACTGATTATATTTTTGCTTTACCAGCTTTGCAAATTCGCTTTCCGTTATGGGATATCCGACTTGACTTGCCAAGATATTGTTAAAATAATCTTTTACTTCGGAATCGAGAGCTCTTAACCCTTCTTTTTCGGCGGCCTGTAATAATAACCTCTGTCCGATTAAATTATCCAAGGCCCTCTTCCGTTCTTCTACAGTCAATTTTTTGTCTACAAGTTTTTCAGCTTCCGAAACAAACTTTTTAAGCTGCCCGAGCGTAACAGGCTCTTTTTTAAAAAGATTAATCTGTGCAATCGCCTGTAAATCGCTTTGTGCAAAAGCGGCACCGAAAAAACAAAACAACAAAATTCCGATAACTATACCTTTCTTCATTATAAGTATCCTCGTAAAAATACAATTTTTATAATAACAAATCCGATTACGGATAGGTTACGCTGTGAAAAATCGAAAAACCGTCATTTCCGATTAAAAACTAAAGGAGTTATTTTAAAACCGCTTTAATTCTGCGCACTCCGGCTGAAGAAGACTGCTCTTTTTGTATTACAAAATGCCCTAAAGTTCCCGTATGTTCCACATGAGGGCCTCCGCAAACCTCCAATGAAAAATCTCCTATTTTGTAAACCTTTACAACATCTTCATATTTTTCACCGAATAATGCCATAGCGCCTTTTTTCTTGGCATCTTCCAAAGGCATAACTTCCATTGTTACCGGCAAGTCGGCGGTAATAGCCTCGTTTACGAGTCTTTCCACCTCTTTTTTTTCATCATCCGTCATGGGTGCAGGGTGAGAAAAGTCGAAACGGAGCCGTTCTGCGGTAATATTGGAACCTTTTTGCTGAACATGCTCTCCCAAGACCATACGCAAAGCCTTATGTAAAAGATGCGTTGCCGTGTGATATGCCGTAGTTTGCTCGGAATGGTCGGCTAAGCCTCCTTTAAACACCTGTTCGCTCCCCGCCCGCGAAAGTTCCTGATGCTTTTTAAAAGCGTCTTCAAACTCTTCACGGTTTACAGTCATACCGTGCTCCGAAGCCAGCTCTTCCGTAAGTTCAATCGGAAAGCCGTAAGTATCGTACAGTTTAAACGCCATACGTCCCGGAATAACCTTTTTCGGGTTTTTTAAAAGATTCGGAAGGAGTTTTTCAAATTCAGCTTCACCCTTTTTTAAGGTATCAAGGAATTTATCTTCTTCCGTTTTTAATTCGTTTAAAATAAAGGATTCTTTTTCTTTAAGTTCAGTATAAAAAGCCTTATTTTGCTCTATAACGGCGGCGGCAACCGTCTGTAAAAAGTTTCCTTCTATGCCGAGTTTTTTACCGTGCCTGATTGCCCGTCTTATAATTCTGCGAAGAACATAGCCTGCTCCGATATTGGAAGGGGTTACAGTTTTGGGGTCTCCTAAAATAAATGAGGCCGTTCTTACGTGATCGGCAATTATTCTTATGGACATATCCGATTTTTCACAAGCCTTATATTTTACTCCGCTTAAATTTTCAATTGAATTTATTATTGAAGAAAATACCTCCGTATCGTAAACGGAAGGTTTTCCCTGAAGCATTGCAACGGTTCTTTCAACACCCATTCCCGTATCTACACAGCAGCGGCTTAAAGGAGATATAGTTCCGTCTTTATTTTTATGGAACTGCATAAAAACGTTATTCCATATTTCAAAATACTTACCGCAATGGCAACCCGGTTTACAATCCTTTCCGCAAGCAGGTTTTCCCGTATCTACAAAAATTTCCGTATCAGGTCCGCAAGGTCCCGTTTCTCCCGCAGGCCCCCACCAATTATCTTCTTTAGGTAAAAAGAAAATACGCTCGCGCGGAATACCGAGTTCATTCCAAATGGAAGCCGATTCTTCATCGCGGGGAGCTTCTTCGTTTCCTTCAAAAACGGTAACCGAAAGGTCTTCGATAGGAATACCCAGATATTTTTCATCGGTTAAAAATTCAAAACTGTATCTTATGGATTCGTTTTTAAAATAATCGCCTAAAGACCAATTGCCGAGCATTTCAAAAAATGTTAAGTGCGAGTCATCCCCTACATCGTCTATATCGCCCGTACGCACGCATTTTTGCGTATCGGTAAGACGTGTTCCGGCGGGGTGAGGTTCTCCCATCAAATAGGGAACAAGAGGATGCATTCCGGCGGTAGTAAACAAAACCGTAGGGTCGTTTTCCGGAATTAGAGAGCGCCCTGAAATTTCAGCATGGTTTTTACTTTTAAAGAATTCAATATATTTAGACCTAAGCTCATCGGCTGTAATTTTTTTATTCATGAGCTATATAATAAATAATTAGGCTATAATTGTCAAGAAGGATAAAAACAGGGCTTAATCCGTTATGCTGCAAGCCCGCTTATGCAGAGGTTTTTATGAAATTTAAATCAAATACGGCGAATTTGATTTTTCGGATAATATAAAAAAGTATTCTTCTTCCTGGCTCTTTACATACAATATCTTAAAAAATCGAATTGGAGTACCTACGGCTTCCCGCCTTATCATTTTAATTGCCGAACAACATTCCGCGCCGTTTATGATTATGAGATTGGACACGGGACCGAAATTGTAAATACACCGATGAAACAGATAAGGAAAAATTTTAAACTTCAAAAAGGTTTCGGCGGGAATCCGATTGATAACGGCAATTGGTGGATGTTGACCGAAGGGCAAATAGAGCGCGGAATACAGTATGGAATAATCGGAGAATTTAATCGGGAAGAAAATGTTATCGCCGATTATGACAGTGTTTGGAAAGATTATACAAGATATAAAAGTAAAGGCGACGGCTGGTATGACTTGTGTAAAAATCCTCCTAGCGATTGGGAGAAAAACAAACCTGTAGTAGAAGCTCTTGCAAATGCAGGTTATAAAGTTAAGGTTATACCTGAAATTAAGAATATAAAAGATAAGTATAAAAAAGAGTGGAGTAATCCCGATGTTTTCGTTAATGGTTTTTTATGGGATATAAAAGAACCTGAAAAAATGACGGTTAGTGCTATTAAAGGCAGGCTTGTAAGCAGTCAAAAAAGACAGAACCTAACAAAAACCGTTTTAAATGTTCCTGATGAAATGCCTGAAGATGTGTTGATAAACGGCATAAAAAGACAGGCTAATGATCCGAACAATAAGATAACAGATATTCTTTTAATTTATAAAGGGAATATACAAGAATTAAAAATGGCGGACTTTATAATAAAAAAAGCCAAGTAATAAACTTGGCTTTTAAGGGAGGTACAGGTTTCACATACTACTAAGATATGGTAACCCGTACCAGTAAGGTTTTACCTTACCTTATCTTTTATTATACTCTATTATCGGTAAAAGTCAAGTAGGTTTTAACATTTTTTTGTTCAAGGAAGAGAGATGGTATCCCCCCTTGCCTCAGCCGTAGCGGTTGGGCAAAATAGATTAACCAAAACTTCTAGTAGGGAGATACCATCGAAATGGATTATTACACATCTTATAAAAACAGTAAAGACCCCTCATTGTTAAGAAAAGAACTGGTCAGCTATGCGATAAACTGCGGCAACAAAAAAGCTGCACACCACTTTCAAACTACCGTAAAAACGGTAAGAAAATGGAGAAAACGATGGGATGAAAAAAAAGGCGCAGGTCTTAATGACCGGTCTAAAAAACCTGAAAAAAGTCCCCGCATGATGAAGATGTATTGGCAATTCAAGATTAAAAGCATAGCAGAAAAAGCGGCAGCCGATAATAAACGCATTAACGGTGCAATGATTAAACAAGAGTATAGCATTCCTTACTCCGGTAAGACAATCGTCAAATACTTGAAACAATACTACAAACTCCCAGACAAAAAAACGCATCGGGATCGGAACTGCCGCGGGAGATTAAAAATAAATACCGTGCATTTGAAAAAATACAAGTAGATATCAAGTATTTGGACGATATTCCTGAATTTTATGATGATTTTATGCGCTTTCACTTACCAAAATACCAAATAACCGCTCGATGTATCAGAACAGGGGCATTATTCATCGGCTATACACAGCAACATAGTACGACCGCTACCTCCATTTTTATATACCGACTTTTAACTCATTTAAAGCACTATGGCGTAAAACCCGCTGAAGTAACGATCCAAACCGATAACGGTACTGAATTTGCCGCTCCTTGGAACAGCCTGAAAAAAACACTTTTTACTAAAATTATTGAGCTTTCCTTCCGTTCTACACATAAAACTATTCCTGTCGGTGCTAAGACGTATCAAAGCGATGTGGAAAGTTCTCATCGGCTTATTGAAGATGAGTTTTATGCCTGCCGATATTTTTCCGGTACGCAAGACTTTTTGAACAAGGCTCATCAGTATCAAACCTATTTTAACTTTAAGCGTTTTAATACCTACAAAAAAGGCTCTCCGGTGCAGCTGTTACAACAGGCTGCTTGTTATCTTAACCCAGCCGTTTTAAACTTTAAACCGGTTCTTGTTGACAAGTTCTTTAATTTATATAAAGATGAATTTAGATTGCTCGCTTCTTAAATACGGGGGTACCATCTCTCTTCATATCCCATCTATAAATAATTTTTAAACTCTTTCCATTTACCTGCGCTCCCGCAAAGTTCTTTTTAAAAGAGTAAAATAAACTATTATGAAGCATTTCGATTTTTATAAATTAAAAACCGCTTGATTATTTTAAAGAAAACATAATATAGAATGCTTATAAAAACGGTTAAAATAATACCTGTTCGGACTTATTTTTACATACAGGCCAAAACATATAAAACACCGTAAAATTTAAACCGCCTTCTTTATTCAATTCAGATTAAATCTTTTCTTACCGCCGCTATTTTAGAAATAAGACCGTATTTAATCGCTTCTTCCGCATCAAGCCAACAATCTCTGTCGGTATCTTTTGCAACTTTTTTTTCATCTGCGCCCGTTTCTTCCGCAATGAGTTTATTTATTTTTACCCGCATTTTTTCAAGTTCACGTGCATGAATTTCGATTTCCGTTGCAACCCCCTTAATGCCTGAAAGAGGCTGATGAATAAGATAGTGGCTGTTAGGTAAACCGAGTCTTCTTTCTTTTTTTGCGGCAAGAAGGATAATAGAGCCGGCACTTGCAACCAATCCCATTCCTATAGTATAAACGGGAGGTTTAACAAACCTTATCATATCGAAAAGAGCAAAACCGGCATCCGCATCTCCGCCGGGTGTATCAATGTAAATATAAATGGGTTTTGTTGCGGAAATGGATTCCATCAATAAAAGCTGCCTGATTATTTTTTCCGAAAGTTCTTTATTTATTTCTCCCGTTAAAAGAATTTGGCGCGTGTTTAAAAATTTTTGTGTAAGCTGATCCTGTCCTTCGTTTTTTTATTTTTTTTCTCTTCGCTGTCTTCCTCGTTATAAAAAGCCATATTATCTCCTAAAATAAAAATAGAAAAGCACCGGTATAAATAAAACGGCACTTTAAAAGGCAGTATACAAAAAATCCTTATAAGTGTAAAGGCGGGCAAAATACGAACCGATAATACCCGTTGACTTTTTAAATACCGTAATTTATAATACGGCCGTTATAAATAGTTAAAGATAAACTTTCGTGGAGTTTATATGTACATAAAAAAAATGATAGGCTCAAAGTGTTATTTGTCTCCAATAAAAACGGAAGATGCGGAAAAATATGCAATGTGGATAAACGATGAAGAAGTTTCCGATAATCTTACAATGGCTTCCATGTCTTTATCGGCAGAGACGGAATATGAAATACTCCAGCGTATTTCCAAAGAACATAATTACGGTATTATAGATTTACAAACCGACTCCCTTATCGGAAGCACAGGCTTAAGCGGTATCGATTATATTAATAGGTCTGCAAATTTAGGCATCTTTATCGGAAATAAAGAATTTTGGAATAAGGGCTACGGAGTTGAAGCTCTTTCACTTTTAATAAATTATGCTTACAAAAAACTTAATTTGCATAATTTATCGCTTAATGTATATTCTTTTAATAAAAGAGCAATTGCATGCTATACAAAAATCGGGTTTAAAAAAGCGGGAGTAATACGCCAAAGTATTATAAGAAATTTGGAGTATCACGATACAATTTTAATGGACATTTTACCGGAAGAATTTTATAAGTTAAATCCTCAATATAAATAAAGCCATATCCGAAAGAACGGAGACAAGGGCGGTTTATAAATTTAACTTAAAAATTTATTCGCAGGTCTCTTTTAAAATCCTGTCGGATTTTTAGAAACGCCCGTTTGTCTGTATTATACAAACCTTTTACATTCGTTTTTTTAAAAAGTTTTAGGTAATACCTTTGCCCACTCTTTTAATAAAATCTTAGGCTCTTCCGCCTGTAAAAGCTCTTTAAAAAAAACATTTAATGCAGGCACTTGCGAGTTTAAAATGTCAAGTTCCGATTGAGCAAATTTTGAAAGCACATAGCCTGCAATATCCGGGTTTTCTTCCCCGCCCCTATCGGAAAAATCCGGCCGTCCTATTCCTATTCTAAGTCTGAAAAAATCGGCAGTACCCAAAGCGCTTTTTACGGAACGAAGCCCGTTGTGTCCGCCCAAGCCTCCAGCCCACTTAAAACTTAATATGCCCGGTTTTAATTCAAGTTCATCGTGCACTATTAAAATATTTTCAGGCTTTAACCGAAAAAACGAAGCGGCGGCTCCTACGCTTTCTCCCGACAAATTTACAAAAGTTTCAGGCTTTAATAAATGCACGATTTTTCCTTCAGGATAAGAAGGGTTTATTTTTGCATATTGCCCCTTAAATTTATTTTGCCATACAACACCGCAACTTATATCCAATAAGCCGCTAAAAATCCATGCGGCATTATGGCGGGTATTTTCATATTTTTTTCCGTAGTTTCCTAAAAAAGCTATCAGTTCAATCATTTAAATTTCTCCGTCAAAAGGTAAGGGCGGTAAATCCGGGTGAACAGAGCGCAAGTTTTCATAAAAACGGTTTTCGATTTTTATACCGCCTGAGGTAAACCCCAGTTTTCTATCCTTACGTATTGTTCCGTGAAAATCGCTTCCTGCCGTTATCGGCATATTTAATTTATCGGCAAGGGCTTCAAGACGTTTACAGTCATTGTACCGCGTGGAAGCGTTCCACGCTTCAATTCCGATAAGTCCGCGCTCCTTTAAGTTTTCTATAGCCTTCGGAAGATGAGCCCACGAAAGATATAAGGACATAGGGTGCGCAAGTACGGGTATCCCGCCTGCAGAGTCAATTGCACTTACGGCTTCTTCAAAAACGGCATTTTGTTTTTCCACAAAACAGGGGCAGTGCTTCCCCAAATACCTGTCAAAGGCTTTTTGCATATTTTTTACCATTTTATGTGCCTCCATATATGCCGCAAAATGCGGCCGCCCTACCCCTCCTTTTCCGCCTGCAAATTCTTTAACCTTTTCGTAGGTTATATTAAAGCCCTCACCTCTAAGTTTTTCGGCAATAAGAAAGTTTCTGTTTTCACGCTCGCTTTGAAGTTTTTTTAAAAGTTTATCCAACTCACGGGAAGGCTTCCGTAAATCAAGGCCCAAAAGGTGAAACTCTCCCGGCTGCCAGTTTATACTGATTTCAATTCCCCGTATAAAAATAATATTTAAGTTTTTCGCTTCGGCTTCGGCCTCGTCAAGCCCTGCAAGAATATCGTGGTCGGTTAAAGCTATTGCAAAAAGACCGGCCTTTTTTGCCGCTTTAATAAGCTGCGCAGGTGTAAAAGTACCGTCCGAAGCTGTGGAATGTGTATGTAAATCAACCATAACTCTTATTGTATCAAAAAGAGACTTTTAAAGCAAAGGGTGTCTTTATTCTATTGTTTGAACCTTTAATAAATTCGTAGAACCGGACTGTCCGATAGGAATACCCGCCGTTAAAATTGCAAGGTCTCCGGTTTTTACATAACCCGCCTCTTTTGCAATTTGGGAACATATATTAAACATATTATCCGTAGAGTGTATTATCGGAGAAAGTACGGGATATACGTCCCACTCCAAAGAAAGTTTTCGCATAGCATGTACTGAAGGTGTAATTGCAATAATAGGTATTTTCGGTTTAAATTTGGAAAGAGCCCTCGGAGTAATGCCTGAAGCGGAGGCGGTAATTATTACGTTTGCACCCAAACTTAAAGCGGTAGAACAGGTAGCCCGTGCAAGTGCATTGGTAACTGTAGTTTCATGAAGCGAGGCATTTTCTAAAAACAGTTTTTCGTAATCCAAAGTAGCTTCAGTGGTAACCGCAATGGAATTCATCATTGCAACGGTTTCTACGGGGTATTCACCGGCGGCGGTTTCACCTGAAAGCATTACCGCCGAAGTTCCGTCTAAAATTGCATTTGCCACGTCCGTAACCTCGGCACGTGTCGGACGCAGATTATGGGTCATAGATTCAAGCATTTGAGTTGCGGTTATTACAAGTTTTCCCGCAAGATTGGCTTTACGTATAAGTTTTTTTTGTTCATGCGGTATTTTTTCAGGCGGAATTTCCACACCCAAGTCGCCGCGTGCCACCATAATCCCGTCGGCAACCTCCAAAATGGAATCTATATTATCAAGACCTTCCTGATTTTCAATTTTGGCAATAACGGCAATTGTACTGTTGTGTTTATTTAAGATATTTTTAATTTGCATTACATCGTCGGCATTTTGAATAAATGAAGCGGCAATAAAATCCAAGTCATTTTCTATTGCAAATTCGATATCCGCAATATCTTTTTCGCTCATATACGGAATATTTACGCGTAAGCCGGGAATATTTACTCCTTTTTTGCTTGTTAATGTTCCCGAATTAACGGCAACACATTCAATATCCGTATCGTTTAAAATATCTATTACTTGCAGCTCAAGCATTCCGTCGTTAATTAAAATTCTGCTTTTAAGTTTTATATCTTTAGTAAGATTTTTATAAGAAATACTGCATATTTGGTTTGTTCCCGTTACTTCTCGTGAGGTTATTATAAACTCCTGTCCCTGTACGATTTCCGCAGGCTTTTCAAAATTACCCAGTCTTATTTCAGGTCCCTTTGTATCAAGCATAATGGCAATAGGCAGCCCCAAATCTTCTCTTACTTTTTTTATGCGGTCGATTTTAATTTTATGCTCTTCGTGTGTTCCGTGAGAAAAATTAAGACGGCAAACATTTAAACCTGCCTTAAACATTTCTTTTAATACACGCTCCGATTCGGATGCGGGCCCGATGGTACATACTATTTTGGTTTTTTTCATTGTAACAGCCTCCGTTGCAGTGTGCCAATCATACTAAAAACGGAATAAATTTTCAACAGCGCTTGAATATTCGGGAATCTATAAAAACGGAAGATAAAAATACTATTAAAAATCCGCCAAAGAGCATATAATTTTCCCCTTTACCGAATATAAATTATTTATACAATGCCCGGAGTTTACAAGCCAATTTAAGTAGACAGACTTAACAAAATAGTTTATAATACGCCCCTATTTACATTCCGGCTCTGAGGTCGGGATAATTTATTCATGGAGGTTTTAATGAAAAAACTATTATTATTTTTATGTACGGCGGTATTATTGTCCGCCTGTACGGCAAACAATTCGGTTAAGCCTTCCGCACAGCCGATACCTTTGGAAGACTTTTTCCGCAATCCGGAAAAAACCGGCTATTCCGTTTCTCCGGACGGAACACATATCGCCTTTTTACAACCGTGGAAAAACAGGCTTAATATTTTCGTGCAAAAATTGGGAGATGATAATGCCGTAAAAATTACTTCTGCGGAAGAGCGGGATATTTCTTCATATTTTTGGAAAAGCGATAACGTTATTGCATTTTTACAGGACTCAGGCGGAGATGAAAACTATAAACTGTTTGTAGTAAATAAAGACGGAACAAACGAAAAAGCTCTTACTCCCTTTGATAATGTAACGGTAGAGATTGTAGATGATCTTGAAGACCGAGAAAATGAAATGCTTATTGCTATGAACAAACGCAATCCTCAAATATTTGATGTATACAGAATCGATATTGCTACAGGCGATTTAACAATGATTGCCGAAAATCCCGGAAATATTTCAGGTTGGATGACCGACCATGAAGGTAAATTAAGAGTTGCAACTACAACCGACGGGGTCAATACAGGGCTTTTATATCGCAAAACCGAAGCGGAGCAATTTGTTAAAATTATGGAAACGGGTTTTAAAGATAATTTTAACCCTCTTTTAATGACATTCGACAATAAAGACTTGTATGTAGCTTCAAATATAGACCGCGATAAGGCGGCCTTATATACTTTTAACCCGGAAACGAAAAAATTGGGCGAAATGATTTTTGAAAGCGATGAAGCCGATGTTAACAGGATACTTTATTCAAAAAAACGCAAGACGATAACCGGCGTAAGCTATTATACCGATAAACGCCATGTTCATTTTTTTGATGAAGAGAGGCAGGCAATGCAGGAAGACTTAGAAAAACAATTGCCCGATATCGAAATAAATGTAGTATCTTCCGATAAAAATGAAACAACATTTATTATAAGAACCTTTTCGGATAAAACAAGCGGCAGTTTTTATATTTATAATAAGGAAACGAAAAAATTAACTCTTCTTACCGATGTTGCACCGTGGATTAAACCTGAAAATATGGCATCTATGAAACCAGTTCAATATAAAAGCTCCGACGGTTTAACAATACACGGCTATTTAACCTTGCCTGTCGGAAAAGAAAACGAAAAGAATTTGCCGGTAGTTATAAATCCGCACGGAGGACCTTGGGCTCGCGATTATTGGGGCTTCAGTCCCGAAACCCAATTTTTGGCAAACCGGGGCTATGCCGTTTTACAGATGAACTTCCGCGGCTCGATAGGATACGGAAAAGAATTCTGGATAAAGGGATTTAAACAATGGGGCAAAAAAATGCAGGACGACATTACCGACGGTGTAAACTGGCTTATCGCGGAAGGGATTGCCGACCCAAAACGCATTGCAATTTACGGCGCTTCTTACGGAGGCTATGCCGTTCTTGCAGGCGTAACTTTTACACCCGATTTATATGCCTGCGCAATAGACTATGTAGGAGTTTCCAACATATTTACTCTTTTTGAAACCTTGCCTCCGTATTGGGAACAGGGAAGAAAAATGATGTATGAAATGATAGGTAATCCCGAAACGGAGAAGGATATGCTTACGGAGGTTTCTCCGATATTTCACATCGATAATATCAAAGTTCCTCTTTTCGTAGCCCAGGGAGCAAACGACCCGAGGGTAAAAAAAGAACACTCCGACCAGATTGTCGAAGCATTAAAAAAGAAAAACATAGATGTTGAATATATGGTAAAGGATAATGAAGGACACGGCTTCAGCAACGAAGAAAACCGTTTCGACTTTTACCGAGCTATGGAAAAATTCTTACAAAAACACATAGGTAAATAAAAAGCAAAAACGCTTGCCCTAAACGGGGCAGGCGTTTTTTATCCCACTGCTTTGACCTTAATAATAAACTTTCTTAAACAAAGAGCCGAAACTCTATTTTAAGAATACATTTAAAAAAGTTCATACGAAATATGTATCGTTTTTATAGAATAAAAATGAAATTTATGATAAAATAAATACCGGAGGCTTTATTTTGAAGATTGGAATAAATGCATTCGGCTGCGAACACGGCAGGTCCGGAATAGGTTCATATATATTATCGCTCGTAAAAAATTTACCGAGAACCGATTACGAATTTCAACTCTTCGGACCGGAATTGGACAAGTATACCTATACTTCGGACATCGATTATATAAGCTTTGCCGGAATAGACATTGCAGACACGAACTTCGCCGAAAAAATGTGGCATTTTAAAAATTTAAATTCATTTATAAAAAAACAAAAATACGATGCGGTAATTTACCCCTCAGGGATAGATTTATTGCCTCCCATTCTTACGGTACCGTCTATTTTTGTAATTCAGCGTCTTTTATCGGCAAATTTAAACCTCTTGGCAAAAATCGGTGCAAAACGCACATTAAAAAATGCTTCGGGAATTATATGTCCTTCCAAATTCATCAAAGCCGATTTAGCCGAATACGGTATTACCGATTCGGAAGCAAAGGTTATTTATAACGGAATAGATACCTCTCTATTTAAATACCGTGAAAATGACAATTCGGAAGCGGTATTTATACAGCCCTTTTCTATCCGAAAGCCCTATATAATTTATGCGTCCCGTATAACAAGCCCCGAAAAATGCCACATCGAACTTGTAAAGGCTTTTTCGATTTTTAAGAAAAAATTCGGCACAGCTCATAGACTTGTCATTGCAGGTTCCGACGGAGACAATACTGAAACCGTTCATAATGCGGTAATTCAATCGGGCTTTTCATCAGATATTTTGCTTACAGGGTATTTTCCGCATGAAAATCTTCCTCAGCTTTATGCTTCCGCAGACCTTTGCGTCTTTCCGTCCATGGCGGAGGGAGTCGGTTTACCCGTTATTGAAGCTATGGCTTGCGGAATCCCCGTTGCCTGTGCCGCAGCAGGAGCCTTACCAGAAATGGCCGGAGAGGCGGCGGTATTTTTCAATCCTAAAAAACCTGAAGAAATAGCAAATGCAATTTCAAATTTAATAGACACCGAAGAAAATAAAGAACGCCGCGAAGAAGTTATACAAAAAGGACTCGGCTGGATTTCCCGATATAATTGGAAAACAACAGCCGAGGAAACCGTAAAATATTTGGATTCTATTTTTAAGAAAAAAGTATAATGCCGAAATACCGGCTATACGATTTTAATACATCGACGGTTTTTCCCAGTATTCATAAACGTCAATCTGTTCGCGCTTTTTTACAAACCCTATTACTTTATATGTAAGAGGAGTAAAAACAACTTCAATTACGGTTTTAAAAAGATAATTTGAAAAAGCCATAACAATAAGAACAGGAAGACCGTAAAGGCCTAAAAAAGCAACGGCAACAAAAACAATACTATCGATAAATTCTCCTACTACAGTGGAACCTATCGTCCTAAGCCAAAGATGTTTTCCTCGTGTTAAGACCTTTAATTTCGATAAAACTATGGAATTGGAATTTGCTCCCAAAAGATAGCCCAAGAGACTTCCTGCCGTAATGCGCGGCATTTGTAAAAGAATATCATCGAATTCTTTTTGAAGAAGCCATTCTTTTTCGGAAGGAAGAATACTTACAAGATAAATATTTAAAGAAGTGAAAATAAGCATAAAAAAAACCTGCCCAAATAATTTTCCGTGCGGTTTTATGCCCGTACACTTCGGCCAGTACATCGCCTAAGATATACGAAAAAGGGAATAACAGGGTTCCGCCGTCAAAGACGAAAACACCTATTTGAATCATTTTTACCGCTAAAATATTCGATAAAACCAAAACGCCTACAAAGAGTCCTGCAATTACAGGCAAGAAATTACTTTTCTTAATTTTGTCCGTTTCAATGCTCTCAGGCATTAATTTTTCATTTTCCATTTTAATGTCCTTATTATAAGTTTATGTTCCGTTTCGTGAACGCGTTTTTCAAATTCTTCCAAAGTATCATGCAAAAAAAGCGGGACTGTTTCGGTAAAAATTACAGGGCCTGAATCAATCCCCTCATCCGGCACGAAATGTGTCATAATTCCGCACTCCGCTATTTTACCTTCAAGGAAAGCCTTGTATTGCCGCTCTATAGCTTCAGTACCGGGAAATGTTCCGGGCAAAGCAGGATGTAAGTTTATAATTTTATCTTTAAACTGAAGAATAAACGGATTACTTAAAATGCGCATCCAACCTAAGAGCAGCACGTAATCCGGAGAAAAAGTTTTTACGGTTTTTGCAAGTTCTTTATCATAAGCTCTTCTATCGGTACCCTTTTTAAACGGAAAATATACGGCTTTTACACCTGCCTTTTCCGCACGCTTTAAAGCGAAGGCTTCTTTTTTATCGGATATTACAGCTTCAATCGAGTAATCAATTTTGCCTAAGTCAACCGCTTCAATTACAGCTTGCAGATTGCTTCCGTTACCGGAAGCTAAGATAACCAGTTTTTTCAAATTTTTATTCCTCTAGGATAAGCCTCGCATAAACTTTTTTGCTCGCCGCCTTTTATTGTACTTATTTTTTTCCATATATACAAGGAGCCCTGTTCCGCACCCCTTTTACCGTACCTTTGAGAAGTTACGGTTTTGCTCAATACTTTGCCATGCTCTTCCGCTTATTTTTAACCGCTAAGAGCGCAAAGTCCGTTAAGGGTGCCGTATTTTACAAGCCCTCTATTGTCTCTTTGCGTGCTCTGCGAGCTTTGCGGTTTTATTTTTAACCGCTAAGAGCGCAAAGAACGCTAAGAGTTTTAAGGTACTTTGCTCTACAGCTTTTCTATTTCTTCTTTAGTTAAACCGGTAGCCTGCATTATTTTTTGTACCGAATCGCCGAGTTGTTTTAAGACCTTTGCCGTTTCCAGCACGCCGTCGGAAAAGCCTTCACTTCTGCCTTGAGCTATGCCTTTTCTCATCGATTCATTTATCATAGAAACGCGGTCGCTCTCGTATCGCCATGCAGCTTGGTAAAGGGCACGTTGTTCCGCAACAGTGTAGAATTCTTCCATCGTGTCTTCGGCTTTTTGCATTAAAGGATTTTCTTTTGCCAACATCTTCCTCACCTCCTTCTCGTCGGTTTGTATAAACAGCAACCATTTTTCCAGTTCGCTGCGCTGTTCTTTCTCTATTTTCGTTAAATCCAAAAAGTGGATTTCAAGCATTCCGTCCAGCTCGCTGTGTTCTTCCGTTTCCAAAATCTTATAAATTGAGTGGATTTTATTAGCAAGGTGAAACGGCTGATTGAGAATGTTTATCGCTATGCATTTTTTGAGCTCGCTGTAATCGGCTCCCTTGCTGAAATCTTCGAGAAAAAGCTGTGTCCAATAAAAAATGCTGCGTTTGGTAAAGTACTCGAACCAGATGTTTTGCATTTCAAGGTTGATTTTTTCGCCTGAGTGCAGTTTGATTTTTATGTCGAGTCTGCCGGTTTTTTCATCGTAAAAGCGGGTAGTAAGCTCCGTGTTTTCAAGCCGTACATCGGCAAAAGTATTTTCTTGCATTCCGGTTACAAGCGAGACGAATTTTATGAGAATGTCTTTATTCTTTTCCGTGCCGAAGACTTTTTTAAACGCATAGTCGTTGCGGACGGTGAATTTTTCAGGCGGTGCAAGTGTTTCTAAAGTGCTTGCCATAGCGTCTACCCTCCTCATAGTTAAGTATAGCATAAGATACGGGGATTTAAAAGGGGGATAGAGAACCCCGTTCCGAGCAGGGTTTTCTCTCTCCCCCTGTGACCCCCTCTCTTTTCAAAAGAACCGCTTAGGGGCTTCTGCCCTTTGGAATCCCGCTTTACCGAAGTACGTCCTGTACTTCGGTAAAGCCCGAGTTTTCTTACAAGAAAACTCGCGGTAGGGCTGTTCCGGCGGACGTCCTGTCCGCTCCCGCTTGGGTTCGGGGCAAAGGCGCTTCGCTGTTTGCTTGTGTGCGAGGGGGCGGTTTTATTTTAACCGCTAAGAGCGCAAAGACCGCTAAGGGTTTCGGGCTGCCGTGCTTTGCAACCTCCTCTACTCCTCTTTGCGTGCTTTGCGTACTCTGCGGTTTTATTTTTAACCGCTCGGAGAGCAAAGGGCGCCTTGCGTTTAAAAACGGTGTTGCCGAATGCGGAATTGAACATTATTAAAAAGGCGGGGCATGAAGTAAATAAGGATAATCCGATAAGATTGGGAGAGGTGTTAAACGGGTTTTTAGGGTAATAAACTTAAAGGTTGCCCTGCCTTTTATACCGCTTAAAAACGCAAGAGAAAAAAGGCAGAGAGCTTTTTAAAAAGGGGTTAAAAAGCGTTTAAAACAGGTTAAAATGAGCCCTTGTAGCCGAGCTCGCGGAGCCTTTTTTGGGTTTTTACCGATAAGGCAAGTTTTTCAAAGGTTGCATGACCGCCTATTTTAACCCCGTCGGGTATTATAATTTCTTTTAAATTGGGGCACTCGGCAAAGCCACCGTTAGACGGCCCTTCCGTACCGATAAATTTAATATGGGAGGGAATTTTTACTTCCGTAAATGTACAAGCTGCATAGGCACCTAAATGTTCCGCCGATTGTGGCGCCGTAAACTCTTCCAAATAAAGGAAGAAATAGGCGTTAAGCCACTCGTCCTCAATATACGTTTTATACTTGGCGTTTTTACCCGGTATTATTTTTTTTGCACAAAGCAGGGAGAGGTTTCCCCCCTGCACCATAGGGGCTTTAATATAAACCGTTTCGACATTGTCGGGAATAATTACCGCATCATAGGGGATAAACGCATCTTCAAGACTTTTGGCTTCCGGATTAAATTTTCTGTAAGGCTCGGTTACTGTTATGCTTTTTACGGGTAAGCCTTCAATCTTACCGGGGTAGTGAAGGACGGTAAGATTCCACATTTCCCCTTTTTTATCGTAAAACTCTTCTTTCATTTTGTTTGAAAATCCGGTTATTTCAACAGCCTTACCGTCTTTGCTAAGAGTGTAACTGAAATAATCCGCCGCCATGGGCTTTGAGCCCCCTACACCGCTTCCTTCTTTTTCGCTGCATGAGGCTCCCGCCAGGAAAACCGCAGTTAAAAGAATACTTAAGATAATTTTTTTCATTTTTAATCCTCCTATATAAATCGATTAGTTATGAAAAAATCGTTAAGGCGCTTTTTATGCCCCGCGCCTTGATAGGGCTTTTTTACTTTTTTTCTCCCGGCTTCCAAAAAGCCATATCAAGGATTTTCATGGGCGGGTAGTCTATGCCGTCTTCGGTTTGTATTTTAAGCCTCATTTTTTCAAGTTCGGGGTGTTCTTTGTAAAAGGTACAAAGCTCCAAAATCGACTTTTTGTTAAAGGTTTGACACAGATGTATTGCCTGGAGGGCACTACATACATTGGTGTCGTAGGCTACGGAGCAGGCAAAGGCGCCCGTAATAATTTTGGAAATAAGGGTAACGGTAATGTTTCTGTCGTCCTTATTTTTTAAAGAGTCTAAACACGAGAAAAGCTCATTTTTAAGGGTAATTATAAGGGAAGCATTGGCTTCAACCGTGTCGATACTTGCGTTTTGAAGTATTTTAAAACGCGGGTCTTTAAGAAGGTTTATTACCGGAAGTAAGATGCGCCGGTTATGGTTAAGAAGAAAGGAGTTTCTTAACATACCCCAACTTGCCAAGAACATAAAAAGTTCTTTAGCCAAAACGTCATCAGCGGTCTTTTTTTGTCTGAAGACGAGGTTACAGTCAATCCACGAGTAATACCGCGTATTGTCGGATTTAGAGGTTTCTTCTCTAAAACTTTGCAGGTTTTCCAAAAGTTCGCTCATATATGTTCCTCCTAAAAAAAAACAGCTCCATTATATAAAAAAAAAATGTCAAGTGGGGGGGGCAAAGGTGCTTCGCTGTTTGCCTGTGTGCGAGGGGGCGGTTTTGTTTTTAACCGCTAAGAGCGCAAAGGGCACTAAGGATTTTCGGGGTGCCGTGTTTTGCAAGCCCTCTATTTTTTTCTTTGCGTGCTCTGCGAGCTTTGCGGTTTATTTTGCGAATCGGTAAGGTGTTTGCTTTGCCGATGTTCCTATAAAATAAGCCTCCTTTTTTAACGGGTAATGTCCAATTCCCCATTACGTGTATAGACCGTCTATCGTTATGCGGTAACTCTGTCTTACCTTATGTGGTTCGGCTGTCTTACCTTACGTGGTAAGACTCCCTTACCTTATGCGGTAAGACCGACTAACCTTATACCGTTACACTGTGCGTTTAATAAGCCCCCTCTTTCTCTCTGCGAGCTTTGCGGTTTTATTTAACTGCTAAGAGCGCAAAGGGTGCTAAGGCTTTTCAGGGTGTTGCCGTTTGTAAGCCACTCTGTTCTTCTTTGCGTGCTCTGCGAGCTTTGCGGTTTTATTTTAACCGCTAAGAGCGCAAAGACAGCTAAGGAGTTTTCAGGGTGCTTGTGTTTTACAACCCCCTCATTCCTCTTTGCGTGCTTTGCTATATTTAGAAAAAAAATAACTTATGGCGATACGTCGGTAAAACATTTAAACCCCTTGCCGTAGATGTGTGTTTTCCACTTGACAAAAACCGTATTGCCTCCTATACTGTTTACCTATGGTAGAAAACGGTATTTACTTGGGAAAAAAGTTAAATATTCACTCAAAAAAACTGGATAAAAACAGGAAAATACTACCCCCCCCCCCCCGGGAAAAATTTAATTTATACTTATAAATGCTTAATTGAGAAGTACTTTAATAATCACTTACATAAATATAAACATCTTATACAAGATTTAAAACATTTTTTCTATATCCGTAACGCCGGTAAATTTTATCAAGAAAATAACATGTTTCACATCAATAAACGAATTTTACTGAAAGGTAAGTATAACTTACTCTACAGGCTGTTAAAATTTCAGGTACAGCCAACCGTTTCCTTCCCCAGTTCGGGAAGCTGAATATATTTTTAAGGAGATTTTTTTAGAATGAGAAAAATTAAATTATCGGTTATAGCCGTTTTTTTAATAGGAATAATACGGATTTTTGGCACTGAAACTCAAACATATTACAACTATGAAAGAGGTTGGCGCGGGGAGGTTACTATCTCTCCGGAAAACTCTATGACAAGCAATGAATGGGACAAATTTGCAAGCAATTTTGTTGATAACATGAAAAAAAATGGAAAGAAGAATTATGAAACAAGCGGATTAACTATCATAGGAGATTTTAAATCCATTACCAAACTGTCTAAAAAGTTATCATGGTTATGTTGGCAAGCACTTGATGAATATGAGATAGCCTATGGAGAGGTTTATTATATTGTGATAGACTCCGAGCGTACAAAAACTCATATAATTGTCAGAATTGTCAAAGCGGAAGGAAGCGGGAAGTCTTTTGAATGGTATGGAATGCAAGCCTCTTATCATTAATAAAAATAAAGAACAAAAGAATTTAAAAAGTAGGTTTTAACTTTCTTATAAAATCGTAGAACGTTAAAAGACAGTCATTTCCTCCCTTTCCCTTAGACGCCTTTCTATCTTTTCCGTACCTTCTTTTTCGGTTAGTATACAAAAAAGAAAACTGCGGAGAAGTATCCGCAGTTTTCCGGAAACGGGAAAAACATATCAAAAAAATATAGTTTTACCGAAGTTTTTTCTTTAAAATGTTTATACATTCCTGCCGCAGCATTGCTTATACTTTTTACCGCTGCCGCAGGGACAAGGGTCGTTTCTTCCGACCTTGGGCATTGTACGCACTACTTGGGCATTATCAGGGCGGCTTTTACCTGAAAGCACCGTACCTTCGGAAAAAGAGCCCATAGAGCTGTGCTGCGCACTTCCTTGAACAAGACGGGTTTGACGGGAAGCATAGGAATTGTCGTCCAAACTGATTTGAACACGCACCAGTCTCGAAGCAATTTCGAATCTTATTTCATCAAGCATAGAATAGTAAATATCATAACCTTCAAGCTTATATTCGGTAAGAGGATTTTTTTGTCCGTAAGAGCGAAGGTAAACGGCTTCACGCAGCGATTCCAAATTTTCCAAGTGGTCAAGCCATTTTTTATCTATTGCCTGCAAGTATTGAAATCTTATAAACATATTTAAGTTTTCTTTACCCGCTAAAGCCTGTTTTTCTTCAAGCTCTTTTTTAAAATGCTCTACAAGAGAATTTACTTCCGCCGTATTGTCTTTTTTATCGATACCGTCAAGTTCGTTTTCTGTAAGGTTATAAGAAAATTTTGATTTAAATAAATCCTGAAGAGTTTTTGAAAACTCTTCTTTTTCGGCTTTTGAGGCGCTGCGGTATTCCGCAAATTTCTCTTCGATAAACTCGTGTATTGTCGCATAAATCCTTTCAATTAAATTTTCATCGGCTAAAATAGCATTTCTTTGACCGTAAATATAAGAGCGCTGTTCGTTTAAAACATCGTCATATTCAAGTAAGTGTTTTCGTATATCAAAGTTGCGGGCTTCCACCTTTGATTGAGCTTTTTCTATACTCTTATTTATCCACGGGTGCTCAATAGGCTCTCCGGCCTGCATACCGATTTTAGACATGATATTCTTTAAATTTTCTCCGCCGAAAAGACGCATTAAGTCATCATCAAGAGATAAAAAGAATTTAGACCTTCCGGGGTCTCCCTGCCTTCCAGAGCGTCCGCGAAGCTGGTTATCAATTCGGCGGCTTTCATGACGCTCGGTACCGATAACGTAAAGTCCGCCCAATTCTTTTACCTCGTTATAATCGCTTTGCCACTTTGCATATTCTTCGGCAAAAACTTTTTCATAATAGTCGGGATTCGGATTCGTTCCCGTTCTTTTTTTCGCCCGCATCTCGGGGTTTCCGCCCAGCTTAATATCGGTACCCCGCCCCGCCATATTCGTTGCTATTGTTACGGAACCCTTTGCTCCTGCTTCGGCAATAATCAGGGCTTCTCTTTCGTGGTTTTTAGCGTTTAAAACCTCGTGCCTTACTCCGCGTTTGGTAAGCATTTTGGAAATAAGCTCGGACTTTTCAATCGAAACCGTACCTACCAAAACGGGTTGTCCGCGTTTATGTGCATCGGCGATTTCATTACAAAGAGCATTAAGTTTATCCGCCTCATTTAAGAAAATAACATCATGTTCGTCTTTACGTGCTACAGGCAAATTCGTAGGAATAACTACTACGTCCAAATTATAAATTTTATTGAATTCAACGGCTTCCGTGTCTGCGGTACCTGTCATACCTGAAAGTTTGGCATACATTCTAAAAAAGTTTTGAAAGGTAATAGTTGCAAGAGTTCTATTGCGCTGAGCAATTTTTATATGCTCCTTAGCTTCAATTGCCTGATGAAGCCCGTCGGAATAACGTCTACCCTCAAGCACACGCCCCGTAAACTCATCTACAATTTGCACTTGTCCGTCCTGCACTACATAATCGACATCTATATGATATAAAATATGAGCTCTTACCGACTGTGTAAAATAGTGAATATACTCAAAATTTTCCTCATCGAAAAGGCTGCCGTTTTTTATAAGTCCGTTTTTTTGCAAAATATCCTGAATATGAAGCATTCCGGAATCGGTAAAAGAAACCCGCTTGCTTTTTTCATCAAGCGTATAATCGCCTATGACCTCTTCGCCTTCCACCTCGTTAGGATACTCTCCGGTTTCCGGATTTTTTTCAACCTCTTTTAATTGTCCGATAAGGCGGTCAACCTCAAAAAAACGCTGCGTATCGTCTTCGGCAGCTCCCGAAATTATAAGGGGCGTTCTGGCCTCATCTATTAAAATCGAATCTATTTCGTCTACAATCGCAAAAGAAAATTCCCGCTGTGTTTTTTCACGTAAACTCATTTGCATATTATCGCGTAAATAATCGAACCCGAATTCGTTGTTTGTTCCGTAAGTTATATCGCAATTATAAGCAGCGCGGCGGGCTTCGTTATCCATATTTGAAAGAATCGTTCCGACCGTTACCCCCAAATAAGAGTAAACGGGACGCATCCAATCCGCATCGCGCTCCGCAAGATAATCGTTTACGGTTACTATATGCACACCCTTTCCCGAAAGACTGTTTAAATAAGCGGCGGCAACGCTCATAAGAGTTTTACCCTCGCCGGTTTTCATTTCTACGATTTTACCTGAATGAAGAACAAGGGAGCCTAATATCTGTACATCATACGGACGCTCTCCCAAAATGCGTCTTGCCGCTTCCCGCGCCATTGCAAAGGCTTCGGGCAAAAAGGCATCGAGACTTTCACCTTTTTCAAACCTTTCTTTAAATTCGCTCGTTTTCGCCTTAAAATCGGCTTCGGAAAGCTGTAAAGCCCAATTTTCTTTTTCGTTAATTTTATGAAGAACAGGCAGCATTGCCTTTATGTCCCTTTCGTGTTTGGAACCGAAAAGAAATTTAATTATTGAATCTAACATAATAGTAAAGAATAACAAAAATATAATAGAAATTCAAGGGGACTTGAATAAACCGAATGTTGACATCATACCTTCCTTATGCTAAACTGTTATTTATGATGGATTTCAGCCGGAAACTGCCTATCGGTGTGCAGAGTTTTAAAAAACTTAGACAAGACGACTATCTTTATATTGACAAAACCGAATTTGTTTGGAAATTGGTACAGTCGTCATCATCTTATTTTTTAAGCCGACCGCGCCGCTTCGGGAAAAGCCTTTTTCTTTCAACGCTTGCGGCATATTTTTTAGGGCAAAAAGAATTGTTTAAAGGGCTTGCAATCGAACGGTACGAAAACACAAAAAAAGAGCCGTGGCGGGAATATCCCGTTTTTTATCTTGATTTTAATGTAGGAAAATACAGCGAACAAACCGCTCTTGATGAGAGGCTTAATTTATTCTTAAAGGATATCGAAAAAGAATACGGAATAGAAAATGCGGAGCAAACTTCCTTTGCTTCAAGATTTGAAGCCGCATTAAAAGCCGCTTATAAAAAAACGGGTAAGCAGGTGGTTTTCCTCGTTGACGAATATGATAAACCTCTTCTTCAAACAATGGGAAAAAACGAACGCTTAAACGAAGAGTACCGCAACACGCTTAAAGCCTTTTATTCCGTTTTAAAAAGCTCAGACCAATTTATCCGATTCGCATTTTTAACGGGCGTTACCAAATTCAGTAAGGTAAGCATTTTCAGCGATTTAAACAATCTTCACGATATAAGTATGCTTCCCGATTATTCAAGTATTTGCGGCATAACCCAAACCGAACTTGAAAAAAACTTTGAACCTGAAATTAAAAATTTAGGTGAAGAAAACAATTTAACTTATGAACAAACTCTTGCAAAATTAAAAAAGACTTATGACGGCTATTTATTTTGTCAAAAAACGATTTCAGTTTATAATCCGTTCAGCATTTTAAGCGTTTTAAGCGGGAAACTTTTTAAACATTATTGGTTTAAAACCGGGACACCAACTTTTTTAGTCGATTATTTGAAAGAGGGGCACTATTATATTCCCGACTTGGACGGAGGAATCGAACTGAACGAAGCAAGCCTTGAAACCTATCGTGCCGAGGCTAAAGAGCCCTTGCCCATTTTATTTCAGGCGGGCTACTTAACAATAAAAGAATATATCGATGAAGCGGGCTTATACCGGTTGGGCTTTCCGAATGATGAAGTGCGCTACGGTTTTTTGGAAAACTTAATTCCCGCATATACGGCTCTAAGACCGAGCGATACGGGAGTTTCGATTTGGGAGTTTACAAAAGATATAAGAGCGGGAAATGTGGACGGTTTTATGGAGAGAATAAAGGCCGTTATTTCCGGTATTCCTTATGACAGTTTCAGTAAAAAAAATGCGTCATTAAGAGAGCAAAATTATCAAGCAGCCGTTTACCTCATATTCGCTTTAATGGGGCAGTTTGTAGAAACCGAAGTACATTGCGCCTTGGGAAGAGCCGATTGTGTAGTGCAAACGGAAAATGCGGTTTATATTTTCGAATTTAAGCTGGGAACAAAGGGAAGTGCCGATGAAGCGATAGAGCAGATAAAAAAGCAAAATTATGAAGGGAAATACAAGGCTTCCGGAAAACCTGTTGTGCTTATAGGCGCGGGCTTTGACGTAAGAAAGAGAACTGTAAAAGATTGGAAAACGGTTAGGGTGTAAGTTTTAAACGTAACGGAATAAAACTTAAAAATACGGTATTAAACAGGTATTACAATTATATAAACTTTATTTACCGTAAATATGTAAGCCCATTTAAAATAATACCTGCCTTACTTGAAACTTAAACCGTACTGTGATAAAATAAACTTCGTGATATTTTTATCTAATTTCATTCAAAAGATAATAGATTTTTTCTTATCTCTTTTTTCTTCAAATACTGAAGATTATAAGACCCAAAAAGCTTTACGGGTCTTAGCTTCCGAACTTAAAAAGGCAAAGTATCCCGTATTTAGACCTGAAACCACAATTCTTGCAGGATTTCCCATCATTATTTATGAGCTTTACAGGACTGTCTTACCCATATATTCAATTTTAAAAGCATCAATAGCTTCAAGCGATATCAGAATTTCAGGCTTGTTTTTGGACAAAATCGTAGAAAGCGGCTTTTCCAAAGAACAACAGGAATTAAAAGCAAGTCTTACACTTGAAAAACGCTGTGAAAAATTTGAAAATTTTCTTGATGAGAATTTCGATGCAAAGGTTAAAGAACAAAACAAGGCCTTTAACGACTTATTGTTTAATTTAACCGAGCCCAAATTTAACCGTTTCGATTCCATTGTAAATAAATTGTATGCTTTTTTCGATTTATGCGAATTCAAATTTAATTCTTTTTTCGCTCATTTCGATTCAGGCTTTGAGCCGTTCATAGGAACAAACTCAATACGGGACCAATATAATTTTCAAAATATAGAAGGACAAGAAGTTTTACAGGAAATTCTCGATTTGGATTATCTTATAAGAAGGATAATTATTGACGAAGATTTTATAAGCGGATTATATTTTCTTAACTCGAAACTCCCCGAAGAATTAAAACGCGAAGAAAGTTTTATACAACGAGCCTTGCAAAATTTTTCGTATATTATAGAAAACAATTTAGGAATGCACTCTTTACGCAATCTTGCAAAGTTAATAAAAAAAGACCCTCTTTTTGAAGACTCTATAAAACCGAAAATAGCTTTTTCCGCAATCGAAGAATATAAACAGAGAGTAACCGCAATATTCAATGCGGATTCAAAAAAGATTTTAAAAATGCAACAAGAAGCACAAATGGCAAACCTTATAGACAATCTTTTTCATAATACGGAGATGCTTACCGTTGCAATTTATAACGAAGAATTGAACAAACGCATACAGGCCGTAACCAACCTTTCTCTTGATTGGATAAAGCCGTTGGAAATTATTAAAACTTATACAAAAATGTTCTTTGAACCGAAAATAGAGCCGTTTTTAAGGGAACTGATTGTGGAAGGCTTTTTTGAAGATAAAAATTTCCAAAAAGACTTATCTACGGATTATTACTTTTGTTCATCAATTTTGGATAAGCTTAATGAATTTGAAAAATTTATGAGCGGACGAAATGAAAATTCAATAGATTTAATAAAAGGATATCTTACCCGGCTTGAAACCGGGGGAGATTTTGAAAAAAATCTTTCAAAAATTATCGATGCGGTAAATCTTAAAGCCTTATCAATAGTACGTGAAGCGGGTAAACATTATTTCGACTTATTCAAAGCGGCGGGCATAATCGAAAAAGACGCTCATAAGGCTATTCCCGACTATGTAAATAACTTAAAAGCTATGATAATCTCCACGAAAAATAAGGAAAGATTTTCCGCCTTTGAAGAGAGTATGACAAGTTTTGAAAACTTTATAGAAATTTTAAAACATTATGTTATATTGGATATTCCCGGCTTAGTATAGGAAATTATAAATTAAAAAGGTGAATAAATGAGTATAAAAACCAAAAATAAACATAGGAAAAAAAAGTTTTATAAAAAAAACGGTGCAAACAATAATGAAAAACTATCTTTGCAGGAAAAAGAAATTTTCGACTTAAAACAATTGTTGGAAGTTTCAAAAAGTTTAAATTCCGTGCTGGAATTTGACAGACTTATCGAAGCCATTTTATACAGCGTTATGGCTCAGCTTAAAACACTGGGAGCGGCAATTTTTACCAGAAAATCCTTTGATGATGACAGTTTTGTTTTATACCGGGAAAACTACGGATTCGATATTTTGCAAGGCGGTAAATATGCAATAAAAGTAAATCATCCTATGCTGCGCCTTCTCGAAAAAGAAAAAGCCGGTTTATCATTTGATGAAATTACATCAAAAATAATGCCCGATGAAATTACCGATTTGATTTTTAAACTGAAACCCTCTTTTTTTATTCCGTTAAAAGCAAAAAATAAAATGGTAGGCTTTTTGCTTTTAGGAGAAAAAATGGAAGCCGGGCATATTTATGGAGAATATGAATGTGAGCTCATATCAAATATAGCCTCTCTTGCCGCAATTGCAATAAACAATTCTCAGCTTCTTGAAATGACTACAACGGATATTATGACAAGGTTAAAACTCAAGCACTTTTTTTACACGGTTTTAAACGAAAGGCTTGATAGAATAAATAATTCATTCCCGCCCAGAGTTCCTCTTTCAATCGTAATGTTCGATATAGATTTTTTTAAACAAGTAAACGATACTTACGGGCATGCCGCCGGAGATATGGTATTGGAAAAAGTTGCCGACATTATTAAAAACTCTACCCGCAGTACGGATATGGCGGCAAGATACGGCGGTGAAGAATTTGTAGTTATGCTGGATAACACGTCTATAGACGGAGCCAAAGAAATTGCCGAAAGAATACGCTCAACCGTCGAAAATACTTCAATTACATACAACGGCGAAAAAATACAAGTTACAATTTCTGCGGGAACTTCCGCCTATACTTTCGATTTTGAACAAGCGGCCTCCTTGGTAAACAGAGCCGACGAAGCCCTGTATGAATCAAAACAATCGGGAAGAAACCGTGTTTCAATTTCAAAAAAAAACTTGCCTTAAACTAAAAAATTAGAGATATTGATTATATGAATATTTTACGAAAACCATTTAAGTATACTTATAAAAACACGGTGTCTTTAATAATAGGAATAAATGCCGCCGTGTTTTTGCTTACATCAGTATTTTTTAACTTTCAGCTGTATTTGGGACTCATTCCTCTTTATATCATTAAATATGATATGTACTGGCAGTTTTTAACTTACCAATTCGTACATGAGAATTTTTTTCATCTTTTATTTAATATGATTGCCTTAGTATTTTTCGGTATACCGGTTGAACGAAAAATGGGCTCAAAAGAATTTCTTTTATATTATCTTCTTATAGGAACGCTTTGCGGAATCTTAAGTTTTTTGGTTTATATCTCCTTAGGTGTTTATAATATAAACTTGATAGGAGCTTCAGGTGCCGTTTTCGGAATACTTCTTTTGTATGCGGTACTTTTTCCATCTTCGGTTATTTATCTTTGGGGAGTCTTACCTATACCGGCACCTCTTTTAATCTTAGGTTATGCAGTTATAGAAGTTATAAGCATTTTTTCTGCAAACGACGGAGTTGCACATCTTACGCATTTTATCGGGCTTTTTGCAGGCTGGCTTTATATACTAATCCGATTCGGAATAAACCCTTTTAAAATTTGGAATTCAATAAACCGCTGATTTTTCCGATAATATAAGCGTGAAAAAATTCCGCATATCTTTAGGCTTTATTTTTTTATTTTCTCTTTTATGCTTTGCGGATTCTTACTCAGGTTCTTCAAAAGATACCGCAGTAATCGTACGCTCTCCGGTTTGGGTGTTTTTGGAAACCGAACCGGGCAGCTTTGACGGAAAAACAAAAGATGCCGAACTTCCTCCTAAAGAAGCTTTAAAAGAACTGTCCGGCCATATTCTCGGCGGTATGACTTACGGTTGGAAATTCTCATATACGCCTTACGATAAAAAACGCGGAGTTAAAGAATTTTTTGAAATTGTTCCGATAGTTCAAATAGAAAAAAACGATAAAAATATTGTTATTACAGACGTAAAAATAAAATATCCGTTTTGTTATTGTTGGGTCGAATATAAAATATCGGAAGCTCAAGCCGTACGTATGAAATTTTGGAAAAGCATTTCACATAAAACGGTAAAAGGACGGGGAACCGGAGAGCGTTCCGACGAGCTTAAAGGTGTTTATAATGCTTATACTGAAGCTGTCAAAAATGCAGTACGGGAATATGCACGGAAAGTAATTAAAAATAAACCGAAAGAACTTATAGGAGAGCTTTTAATAAAAGAAAATCCCCGTCTTTATGTAGAATCCGGTTTATTTAAAGCCGAATTGGAGCTTTACCTCAATATAGAAAAAATCGTTCCGTATACGGTTTTTTAATATTAAACCTTCCGCCTAAGCCTTTTTTAAACCTATAATCCATTAAAAATCCGATAAACTCATAAATTCCCACACTTGACACCGAAAAAAAAACTACATATAATATATTTTCTAGGAGTTCATAATGAACAAATTTGTAGGAACTACATCGAGGGGCTTAATTGCTCCTATCATAAACGAAGGCGATGACATCGCTCTCATAGCTTCGGAAACGCTTTTAAATGCGGCAAAAAACGAAGGCTTTAAAATCAACGACAAGGATATTCTTTCCGTAACCGAATCTGTGGTAGCCCGTTCTCAAGGAAACTACGCTTCGGCAGACGACATTGCAAAAGATATTAAGGAAAAATTCGGCTCTTCTCCAATCGGTTTAATTTTCCCGATTTTAAGTCGTAACCGTTTTTCGGTATGTTTGGAAGGAATTGCCCGTTCAAAAAATAAGCTGATTATGATGCTGAGTTATCCCAGCGACGAAGTCGGAAACCATTTAATAGACCCGGACGTTTTTGAAGATTCCGATGTAAATCCGTGGACAAACACCTTTACTCATGACGAATTTAGAAAACAATTCGGAGACCATAAACATAAATTTACGGGTATTGACTACATAGAATATTATGAATCGATAATGAAAAAACATAACCCCGACTCCTTTGTAATCTTATCCAATGACCCGAAAAAAATTATAGAGCATACTAAATTCTGTTTAACATGCGACATTCACACGCGTAATCGTACAAAAAAACTTTTAAAAAAAGCCGGAGCGGAAACCGTTTTAGGCCTTGACGATATTTTAAACAAACCCGTAAACGGAAGCGGTTTTAATGCCGAATACGGTCTTTTAGGTTCAAATAAGGCGGGCGACGATAAAATTAAATTATTTCCTAATAATGCCCAACCTATTGTAGAAAGAATTCAAAGTATAATAAAAGAAAAAACCGGTAAAACAATTGAAGTTATGGTTTACGGAGACGGAGCTTTTAAAGACCCAATCGGAAAAATTTGGGAGCTTGCCGACCCGGTAGTTTCTCCTGCATATACAAAAGGCTTGGACGGTAAGCCGAACGAGGTAAAATTAAAATACCTTGCGGATAATAATTTTAAAGGTCTTTCCGTAGAAGAACAGCAAAAACAAATCGCAAATTATATAGAAAAACACCAAAAAGAAGCGTCTTCAAAAATAGATTCTATGGAATCGCAAGGGACAACGCCGCGCCGCTTAATAGACTTAATCGGCTCGCTTTCCGACCTTACTTCAGGTTCAGGAGACAAGGGTACGCCTATAATTTTTATACAAGGTTATTTCGATAAATACACGGGATAATTTTTTTTTAATTTTATATAATCGCCTCAAGGGTTTTTATGCTTGTATATGAAAATATATTATTCGCCGATAAAAAAGAAAAAGCGATTACCGCCGTACTTTCCGTTTTATACGTATTTTTATACAGCATAACCTTAATGCTGATTGTTTGGATACTTGGAGTATTTCCCAATATAAATATCGACCAAGTTATTTTTACCGCAATGACGCCCATAGACGGAACAACCGGTACGATAATGTTAAGCTTTTATATTAAAGTCATTGCAGTACCGGTACTTTTTTCTTTAATTACCCTTATTTTAATTTTAAAAGAAAAAAAAGCGGTCTTAAAACTAAAAAACGGAAAAACTTTTAAACTTGTTCCGATACTTTGTAAACACCCCGTAATTTATTTTTCAATCTTAATTTTTTTTTATAGGTATATATTCTCAATACAAACTTGAATATATCCAATATATTTATTACATTATGCAGCCCTCAAGTACGCTTTATGAAAAAAACTACATAAATCCGGCTAAAGTAAAATTCACCTTTCCCGAAAAAAAAAGAAACTTGATTATTCTTTATATGGAATCAATGGAAATAACGGCAACATCTAAAGAATACGGAGGTCTTTTAAAAAACAATCTGATTCCGGAGCTGACTGAACTGGCGGAAAATGAGTTATCCTTTAGCAATGGGGAAAAACTCGGCGGAGCAACACAAACGGCGGGAGCTACTCATTCAATTGCATCTTTAGTATGTCTTAATATGGGAATTCCCCTTATTTTGCAAATTCCTCCCATAGGTTCAATAGGTCCGTTCGAAGATTATAAAATTAATTTTTCAAAATTTAAAATAAATAACTTTATAACGGGAGGTTACGGTTTAGGCGATTTATTATACGATAACGGATATAACCTGGTATTCAGTATGGCTTCCGATAAAGAGTTCGGCTGCTTGGGCCAATTTCTCGAAAACCACAAAAACTTTAAAGTAAAAACTTCTTATGAATACAAACAAGAAGGCAGGCTTCCAAAAGACTACAATGTTTGGTGGGGTTTTGAAGATGAAAAACTTTATCGGTTTGCGCGGGAAGATATAAGCGCTCTTGCAAAAGAAGATAAGCCTTTCGCTTATATTTTCTTTACCGCCGATACTCATTCTCCTTCAGGGTACAAAGATGAAAAATGCCCCGATACTTATTTTGAAAAAATTCATAATGTATATGCGGGAGCCTCAAAAAAAGCCTATGATTTTATACAATGGGCAAAAACGCAGGATTTTTATAAAAACACTACGATAGTAATTGCCGGAGACCATCTTTATATGGGAGGAGACTTATATCCGATTACGGTAAAATTGGAGGAAAGACATACCTATAATGTCTTTATAAACTCGGCGAAAACCTCAAATAAAAACAAAAACCGCCTTTTTGCAACCTTTGATTTATTTCCCACAATTGTGGAAAGCATGGGAATAGGGTTCAATGCAAAAGGGCTGGGATTGGGAATTTCTCTTTTTTCAGGAGAAAAAACTTTACTTGAGAAAAAAGGCTTAAAACGGTTAAATGCCGAAATTAAAAGAAAGTCCGATTTCTATGAAAAGTACTTAATGAAAAAAGAAAACGGTAAATAAACCCGTATATAAAACGATATACCTACTTTAAATAGAATTTTTATATATTTTAATTATTTATCTGCTGCCTCTTCAAAACGTTTACATATAACTTTTAACTGTTCTTCGGTTTTTATTTTAAACTTATCCAATAATACTTTAGGTATTTGATAAAATTCTATATTTCCTTGCGAATAATTAAGCATAAAATCAGCCAATCTGATAGTTTCAACAAGCTCTCTATATTCTTCCGGAGCCGCTTCAAAATTATTTTTATAGCGGATTGTTATTACAATCGGTGTAGGAAAATGCCATTTTTCCGCAAGAGCCGCTCCTATTTCGGCCTGTTCCATTCCGCTCATAATCATATCCATAACTTGAGGAGAAATATTTCTTTCAGCTTGAATTTCGGCAAGTTTTAACATAAGCTCGGGGTACATCAGTTGAAGAATTATTTTACCTAAATTATGCAATAACCCGCAAACATAAGCATTTTCCACAAGGTTTCTTTTACCTGTAAGTTTTGCAGTATTAAACGAAAAAAATGCCAACTTATAAGCGTCTTCCCAAATTTGTCTTTGCTCGCTTTCGTTCGTTTCCAAAAGTTTAACGGTTCCTACCGAATAAAGCAAATTCTGGATTCCTCTAAGACCCATAAGTTTTACGGCTTCCGCAATATCCATACACGGCTTTACCAAGCCGAACGCCGTAGAATTTACGCATTTTAAAAGGTCCGTAGCAAGCCCTATATCTCCGCTTATAAGAGTTGCAATTTGCTGCATATTCGAATCGGGGTCGTTAATAGCCCTTTGTATTTGCATAATATTTTCAGGGAATTGAGGAATTTCATTTATATATTCTACAATTGCTCTTGTAAGAGGTTCCGCCTGTTTCTTTAAACCGGTACTTAAAGGAATTGTAACACGGCTTATAGTTACTCCGTTTACAACATCTATACTGAAAGCCTTTTCGCTAAGCCCGAGTTTTTTTAACATTAAAACCATAATTACAAGCCCCAAACCGGCGCCCTCGCTGCTGTCCAAAACTTGAGTAAATACTTCATCAAGAGAAGAAAATTGCCTTGCCCGAACAAGCCTGTCGAAAATTCTTTTAAATTCCTGCTGTGTAATAGGAGAATTATTGGAAATTTCCAAAATAAAATTATCCTGTACTACCTGCATAGAAACCTTTACATAAAGTCCGGCTTTTTTTTGCAAAGTCAGGTAATATTCCAAATTAGAAAGCGTATCTTCTTTAAATTTGGACATACCCAATTCGTAATCGTTTTGCTTGGAAATATCAAGACTTTTTTCTTTAAAATAGCAGCGTTTCGTATTTGCTTTTTTAGCATTAGTCGAAAGCTCGTTGCTGCAATAGACTACATAATCAACCATATCGCTGTGATGTAATTGTTTTAAAAATTCCGTAATTACATCGGCAATATACGTTTCCATTTCTTTGGGCAAGGTATAGGACGTTACCGTAATAGGAACGCCCATTCTAATCGCCGTTTCGATTTTATCTTTATCGATTAAAAGTTTTTGAGTTTGTGCCATAGAACAATTATACCCCAATAAATAAAAAAAATCAAATAGTTTCAACTGTTTTTATCAAATTTTATTTATAAAAAAGTCAAATCAAGGACTAGGTTTTTATTGACAAATATGATATAATAGCTATAAGCATTTTTTAGTTTTGGAGGCTGCGATGCCTAAGGCTATTCGTTACAAGGCAAATTCGGTAGTTTACTTCTCAGGAGATTTTGACGAGCGCGTTTTTTTGTTAAAGACGGGAAATATCGCACTTACTTCTATAGATATAGAAACCGGAGCTCAAGTTACCGATTACATAAAAACGGGAGAATTTTTCGGTGTAAAATCCGCACTAGGTAATTTCCCCAGGGAAGAAAGCGCTATGGTTTTAACGGATTCTCTTGTTTACTCTTTTACGAGCAAGGAATTCGAAGCTTTTGCCCAATCAAACACCAGAATTATTTTACAGATGATTAAGGTTTTTTCCAAACAGTTAAGGTCCATTCATAGACAGTTATCTTCTCTTTTAGACAGCGAAGAAGAATCAAACCCGGAAGAAGGGCTTTTTAACGTTATGAATGCTTTTTACGGTTCTCAGCACTATCATGCAGCCGGACAGGTAGGAACACGGTACAAAACAATTTATCCTAACGGAAAATATATTACACAGGTGGAACAGATTATACGCAGCGCTTCGGAAGTAGCCGGAAGAACTTTCGGAACAACCGAAGGGAAAAACGAAGCCGGGCAAATTTCCGCACAGCCTGAAAAAAATGCTTCAAGTGATGACGGAACGCTTTATCTTTCTTTAAATACGGCAGGAGACCTATTTTCGGAAGGAAAATATGATGAGGCCTATGACCAATATCATTACATAATAGAAGCCGGCTCTTCAGGAGATATTGCACAGGAAGCCTATATAGGAGCCGGAAAATGCCTTTTAGAGCAAAAAGAATATGTACGCTGCTTACAGCTTTTAACCGGTTTTATATCTCAAAACCCGAAATCCTCTAAAATTGCGGACGCTTTAATGTATTTAGGTATTTGTTATCAAAATATGAATAGGCCGGATAAGGCGCTCGCCTTTTACGACAAAGCCGCCCTGCTTGCAAGCCCTCCGTTAACTCAAAAAATAAAAGAGCTTCAAGCGGTATGTTCGGACCTGATGGAAGGAGTTTAATATGTCGGATCTTTTTTCTTCTTTTTCGCGGTTTGCAAAAAAATTCCCGAAAGGTTCGGTTATTTTTTCCGAATTTGAACCAGGCTCTTCATTTTATTTAATTCAATCGGGACGTGTTCAGCTTATAAAAATTATAAACGGTTTTGAAAAAAACTTGGATATTCTACAACCGGGCGAAATATTCGGTGAAATGGCTATTTTGGATAACTCGCCGCGCTCCGCATCGGCAATTGCCTATGATGAAGTAACCGCACTCGAATTCAACAAAGAGAATTTTGAAATTTTAATGACCGGAAATCCCGTAATTGCAATGAGGCTCTTAAAAACCTTTGTTAAGCGCATTTACACGCAAAAACGCAGGTTTATGATTTTAACTATAGAAGATAAATCGGCAAGAATTGCCGATGTTTTTTTAATGCTTGATGAAACAACGCCTAATATCGACCGTTCTACTGAAATGCGCACCTTCGATATTTCAATAGATGAAGTTTCAAGATGGGCAGGAATTTCAAAAGAAGAAACCGAAGACAGCATTCGTAAATTCATAGACCAGGGAAGAATTTCCGTTTATGATGACAGAATAATCGTACAAAATATGACCGATCTTACACGCTATGTAAATACGCGCCGGTCAAAAGAACACAATCTCTATATGATGTAAGGAAAAATTCAATGAAAAACAAAAAAGAGTTATTTCTTCCGTTTTTGTTGACCGCAATTGTAATTGCAGTCGACCAAATCAGTAAATTTTTAGTTGTAAAGTATATGGAACCTTATTCCATATTTCGCTCTTTTCTAGGCGATTTTTTAAATTTACGTCTGGTTTATAATTTAGGAGCGGCTTTCAGCTTCGGAGCGGATTTAGGAGAGCTTTCCCGCCGCCTTTTTTTAGGAGCTTTACCTGTAATATTTTTAATTATATTGATTGTTTTTTATTTTAAATCCGATGAATTTACAAAACTGCAACGCTGGTTTGTATGCGGAATAATAGGCGGCGGTTTCGGAAATCTTTTGGACAGGTTTTTCAGAAGCGAAGGTGTAGTCGATTTTATAGATGTGAAATTTTTCGGAATTTTCGGTATGGAACGATGGCCTACATTTAACGCCGCAGATGCTTTTATAGTTTGCAGCGGAATAGGACTTGCAATTACGTTTATAATGCAAAACATACAGCAGCGGAAAACTTCTACCGAACAAAATACGAACGAAAAAAGGCAATAACCTATGAGTTCACAAAAATTCAAACCGTTTTACGCGGTACTTATTTTATTTTTTGCCGTTTTATTTTTTTTCGTTTTGTTTTTTTCTCACTATCCGCAAGAATTAAAAGAATACGCCAAAACCGATGCCGTACTGGGTACCGTTTGCAGAGTTAGACTGTTAACCGAAAAACCCGAAAAAGAGGCGCACGAAATTTTAAATTCGGTTTTTACGGAGCTTTTCCGTCTTGAATCTCTTTTTAATGCAAACTCCGATATTCAGCATACGAACCAATATGAAATTTCAGAACTTGAAAAAGTAAACCGACTTGCCGGAATTGAACCCGTAGAAGTTTCCGAAGAGCTTTATTCTTTGGTAAAAACCTCGATATTTTTTGCGGAAAAGACGGACGGAGCTTTTAACCCTGCAATAGGGCCTTTGGTAAAACTTTGGAACATAGGCTTTAACGAAGCGGAAACGGCTTATCCCGATAAGCAAAACGGGGATGTAGAGCTTATCCCCTCAAAAGAAAAAATCGAAGCCGTTTTACCGCTTTTAGATTATCGGGATATTATTTTAAGTGAAAACGGCTCGCAGCATAAAACGATTTTTTTGCGGAAAAAAGGTATGCGTCTTGACCTCGGCGGAATAGCAAAGGGTTATGCTGCGGATAAAGCATCTTTACTTATAGTAAGTGCAGGAATTAAAAACGCTCTCATAGATTTAGGCGGAAATATTTCGGTTATAGGAAAAAATCCTTCAAATAAAAATTGGAAAATAGGCATAAAAAATCCCAATTTGGGAAAGAATAATTCGATAATGAATATGGAAGTTACGGACCGCTCACTTGTAACATCCGGAAACTACGAACGCTATTTTATCCGAGAAGGGGTTTTATATCATCACATTTTAGATTCAAAAACGGGATATCCCGTAAAAAACGATTTAAACGCCGTTTCGATTTTATGTAAAAAATCCGTTTATGCGGACGTCCTTTCCACAGCCTGTTTTGTTCTGGGCAGAGAAAAAAGTCAAAGGCTTTTAAACGAATTGGAAAAACCGGAGTACGAAGCCGAAGCGTTTTTCTTTTTTAAAGATAATACCGTTTCGCATTTATCCGATTTAAAAAACGAAAATTTCAAATTTGAAATTACCGATAAGGAATTTAAAGAAAACACTTTTTAACTTTTGTATTTTTCAAAAATTCCTAAAGTTTCGACATGGTGAGTTTGAGGATAAAAATCAAAGATAAAATGTTTTTTCAGTTTATAGCCTGAACCGATAAGTTTTGCGGCATCGCGCGCAAATGTTACGGGGTCGCATGAAATATAGCAAATAAGCGGAATATTACTTCGGCAAAACCAATTAAGCGAAGCGCTGTCAATACCGCTGCGCGGAGGGTCTATAAAAGCAAGATTGAAAAAAAGACGGGAAGCTTTCGTTTTTGCCCAAGCCGCCCCGTCAATTGCATGATAAAAAATTTTCGTACGGCGGTTTTCTCCTAAAGTTTTAAGGTTGAAATTTTCTTTTGCATAATTCAAAGCGTGCTTATTATGTTCCACAAGATGAATTTCCTTTGCCGCATCACCTGCACATATCGAAAAAGTGCCTACGCCTGCATAAAAATCCAAAATTCTATCCAATGTTTTAACATTACCTAAAACTTCAACCAAAACGGTATCAATAAGTTTTTCCGTCATTTCCAAATTGGACTGAAAAAAGCCCAGCGGATTAAATTTTAATATTTTTCCGCATAATTTTACGCTGCAATCTTCCGAGCCGTTCCCCGTAAAAATTTTTCCGTCCGAAGAAAAAAGATGAATCCTTTCACCCGGCTTAAATACGGTACCGTGAAAAAATTCCGAATTTTTTACCTCCCGCCTCAAAAAATCTCTGATTGCGGGAAGGGCGACCGGGCAATCCTTTATCAGAACAAAAGAAGAGCTGTTATATTTTTTTTGTGCCGGCCCGTTTTCCGTTATATGGAATTGAAACCGAGCTCTGTATTCCCAACTTTTACCCGAAATAAAATCGGACCGTATATTAAGCCTTTCTCCCCCGCCCCGGTTTAAAGCCCTATCAAGGGCTTCAAGAGCCGCTTCATACCGCAGCTCTTTTTGATACGCATCGTTTGCAATTTGCATATTACATCCTCCGCAATCATAAAAATAAGGGCATTCGGGTTTTACCCTATGAACGGAAGGGTTTAAGATTTTTTCTATTTTTGCTTCCGAATAATTTTTATGCTCTTTGGTTATAAAGATTTTAAGCGTTTCGTTGGGCAATGAATACGGAATAAATACCGTTTTTCCGCCGATTGATGTAATACATGATGCACCGAAAACCATTTTTTCGGCGGTAACTATATAAGAACTCATAAACGGAAAAAATTATAACATAAATAAGTCAAAAAGTGGAATAGATAAGGCTATTATTCATTCATTTCTTCCGCATATTCGGGAACTGGAGGTTCCATATCTTCGTGTTTTTCAGTCAATTCGGCTTTAAAATAGTCGGCGGCACTCTCATATCTATATTCCGTTTCTTCTATAAAATATTGCAATTGCATTATAAGTTTTGCCGTATTTACTACGGCATCGAAAATGGGAGAAGCTGCGGAGCCTTTTTTAGCAGCCGTACCGCCGTAGTTTTTTTCAGTCTTATGTACCGCATTGTCTTTATCCGCTTTTACGGACTTTGTCAATTTATCCGGATTTTGAGAAAGGAAAAAATCGCGTATATATAAAAGTTCGGGACGGTATTCAAAATGCATATTATCCCAAAGAGTCCATTTACCGCCCCAAATAAAACCTTCATCTTCAAAAATTTTAATAACGGAATCGGGGGGATTCCAGCGTTTATGCGGCAAAACTTTCATCCAATTATCATTATGTACGGCTTCCCAAAACCAATAAAGTTTTTTATTACGGTAATTTTTAGGAAGAATATCCACTGCGGTTCCCCAACAGTGATTGCTGAGTTTTCCGGAATCCGCAATTACACGCCAATTAAACCCCCAGCATGAGCCTATGCTTTTTACAAATAACCGTACTTCCGGACTGTTTTTTTGTAACAAAATAATTTTCTTTTCGATTCTTTTTAAAGGCTCCGCAACTCTTTTATGTATCCAAATATCTATTCCGAAAAATTTAATTTTTTTTAGCTGTTTTATAATTTCACGTTTTGTCTTACCCTGATAAACAAGATGATGAAAGGAATAATTAGGCGAAGGCTCATACCTCCTGTGTTTTATTAAAGATTTGGGTTTTAAGGCTTCGATAAAGTTTTCAGGATAATCCTGCGGATTCGGAACGTTTTCAGGATAAAAATACGATATAAAAGGATTCCATTTTATCCATTTTGAAGAATGATTTTTAGGCAAAAGCCTGCCTGATGCCCAATATAAATAAGAGCCCCGTATTTTAATACACCAATCGTTTGCTTCGGAATCGAAAAAAAAGTCTTCAACGATATCATTATAACTTTCCTGAATAGCTTTTAAATATAACCACGGATTATCTTCTTCATCGGAAGCAAAGCAAAAAATAATACATACAATAAAAATTAAAGAGAAAATTATTTTTTTATATCTTGCATTAAGCATTGAAAATCCTATTTTAATACCGAATCAACAAGAGCCTTAAAATCTTTATTTGCAGGTTCTACACCTTCATTCTTTTTTATAACGAAAATTCCGCCCTCGTTTATAATGGTTCTTTCGTCAGCTTCATCTAAAAGAGGAAGAATTTCCAATCCTCCTGAAATTTCTAAAAATTCCTTCACATTGGACTCTCTATATCTTCCCCACATAGCTTTTTGAAAATCGTATTCACCGTCCAAGTATCTTACTTCTTCAGCTTCAATTTCATCTTCGGCACTTTTTATTTCGGAAATAGGAATATTTAAATCCGAAAAATCCAAGCCTGAAATTGTATACCCTGTTGCATTTAAAAGCTGCATAGGGTCGTCAAGGTTTATATCGTCCGATGACATTGCCCCGTCAAATTCTTTAAGTTCTTCAATGACGGGAATTTCTTTAAGCTCGCTTTCCGTAAGGTCTTCAACAAGTTCGGCCGCATCAAGTTCCGAAACGGCTTTTACGGGTTTATCTTCTCCCGATACGGGGATTTCTTCAAAACTTTCCGGACTGTTAAAGTCGGGTAAATCTTCGGTAAACTCTTCTATTATTATTTCCGGTTTTTGCTTATCCTGCTCATTGGAAGATTCCGTACGGCCGAGAGAAACGGTTTTTACAACTTTATCAACAGCCGCCAACTCTTCAAAAGGCTCCGCATTATCGAGTTCTACAAGTTCTTCGGCGGTTTCATCTTCTTTTTTCAAAGGTTCAAGGTCACAGACTTCCGCCAATTCCTCAAGGTTTTCCGGAGAGCTTTTTGTTTCTCCGCCGAAACCGGTTTGAGTTTTTTCATTTTTAATTTCCTCAAGATTTTCAAGGGGCTCCGCCTCCTCAAGCTCTTCAATAGGTTCCGCCTTAAGGTCTTCAACAGGCGCCGCTTCTTCAAACTCTTCAATAGCTTCAAGCGCTTCCGCCTCCTCAATTTCCTCAACAGGCGCCTCCTTAAGCTCTTCAACAGACTCCGCCTCTTCAAGCTCCTCAATAGGCGCCGCCTCTTCAAGCTCCTCAATAGGCGCCGCCTCTTCAAGCTCCTCAATAGGCGCCGCCTCTTCAAGGTCTTCAACAGGCGCCGCTTCCTCCGTTTTTTTAAGTTCTTCTATATGAGCCGAGCCCGCCTCTCTTTCCGATTTTGTAAAAGACGTATGAGCCGCATTAAAATTGCCCGATTTTGATTCTGCAATAATTTGCCTTAATAAGGCCGCAAGTTCTTCATTATCAATTTTTAAACCTGAAGAATCGGAAGACGCGTTTTTAGCCTTTACCTCATTTTCGGCAAATTTTCCGTTTATTACGGAAAATATTTCTTCCCAATTTTTTTGTAAAAATTCATCGACTTTTTTACCGTTCTTTTTTAAAAACCGTTTACCAAGCCCCTTTTTTATTTCCGAATTGGCGTCATGTCTTCGGTATTCCAATTCCTGTTGAAGCTCTTTACGGTTTTTGCTTTCACTGTTTTTAATATAATTTTGCAAAATTGCCAAATGGAGTTTTTGAATTTTTGTGTGAACAATATCAAATTTATCCTGTTTTATATTAAGCAAGAGGAACGAAATAAGAAATACCGTTATCCCTGCGGCAAAGGTTAAAAAATATTTTACGGCCGGAGGAAATAAAAAAAGCGTTTTTTCACAAATTTGTCCGGTATAACCGAAAGACGACGGACGGCTTACCAAAATCCATTCATCATTGTTATTTAATGAAACGATGTTAAATACTTCGGGAGAATTTTTCCAAGTTGAAATAATACGAGGTTTTAATTCCTGAGAAGAGGAATAAGGCATTCCCGTTAAAATTCCTAGAGTGGAATGTATCGAATCGGATAATAAAGTTAAATTATCGGTAAGCGAAAGAGTTTTTTCGCTTATAAGCTTTTTTAAAAACGCTTTTTCCGAAACATAAAAAACGGCAATTCCCCTATATGTGTCATAAGAATCGAAAAAAGGAAAGCTGTATAAAAAAGAATTTGTATTGGAATCCGCCGTAATTTTTATTTGCTCTTCTTTTCCTACGGAAATAAATTGAAACGGCACATCTTTTTCGTCTTTTCCGTATTTTGTGTATGAAATTAACGTGTCGGAGCTGTTTAAAATATCCGTTGAGATTGTACTAAAATGAATTTTTTGCGTTTCACCGTCGATTATACGGATTCCCGTAAGCCCCGGAACGGAAGAAATTAACTTTACGGAGGCATCGCTTACCATTTTTATGTCAAGAGAAGACTGCTCTTGCCGTACACATCTTTTAACGGCCTCATTTTCAATAAACCCTGAAAATTCTTTCTTATTCTTGGAATGCCACTGTTCGGAGCTTTCGGCAATTTTCCCAAGATTATCATAAACGGCATTAAGGACAGCCGGCTGATAAATTTCCGTTTCTATAATAGACTTATATCCTGAAATTTTTTAAAAAATACCAATCCGGTAAAAAAATCCAAGAGAAATAACTAAACTGATAAGTATCTTAAATCCCGTACGCAAAACATTTTCTCCAATACTCTTTTATTATCGGCAAAAAAAGCCGCGATATTAAGTAAGAAAATAAAAATATCTCTAAAATATGTAAGAAAAGTTTAAGTATAAATAAACCCGTAAATTCATTTTTTAATCTAAAAAGAGTGCCCTTTACTTAAAAAAAGACTGTGCTTGCAATATTTTTTTTTACGGGCTATAATGAATTAAGTTTATGCAAAATTTGCCTGATAAGGCTTTTTTAATCCGCTGCTGAACAAAGGAAGGTTACGATGTTTAAAGCCTGTGAAAAACCGGAATACGCCTGTTTTACCGATAGTTTAAAAACTGCAAAAAATATTCACAGTTTTAATTTAAAAGGGTTTGAATTTATAGGTGTAGATTTTTCACAAAAAAAAATTACGGGCTGCAATTTTTCCTACGGAAAATTTAAAAACTGTAATTTTAAAAATTTAAATATGAGAATGTGTTTTTTCGATTTTTGCAAAATAGAAGACTGCGATTTTGAAAATTCCGATATTCAGTTTTCAACCTTTGCAGGTTCGGAAATAACAAATACCAATTTTAAAAATTCCGAACTTTTGCAAAATAATTTTAACGGAATAAAAACAGAAAAAGTTTGCTTTAACGATTCCGACCTGTACAATTCAAGGTTTATGTTTTCAAATTTAAATTATACTTCTTTTCAAAATTGTAATGTAAAAAAAACGGTATTTTTATATTCACGGCAAAATGAAGTTTCCTTTAAATATTCAAACACACGTGAAGCGACTTTTACCGAAGGAGAGAGGTCGGAATGAAAATTTATTTTCACTTTGCTCCTTCCGTTTTTGCAAATACGTATCTTATAGGAAACGAAAATACGAAAGAAGCCTTAATAATAGACCCGTGTAAAATTACGGAAGCTTTAATCGGTCAAATAGAAAAAAATAATTTTAACCTTTCGGCGGTTTTTATTACGCGCAATCACAGAAAATCAAACGAAAACGGACTTAAAACAATTTTAAAAATTTATTCTCCAGATGTTTATGCGGGAAATCCTCTTATCGATAATGTAAAAACGATAGCCTTACGCGGGGACGGAGTTACGGAAGCTGCCGGATTTCAGGTAAAATATTTTTTTATACCTGGTCATGCTGCGGATTCTTATATGTTCCAAATTGAAAATACGGTTTTTATAGGGGCTTCTTTATCTGCCGGTATGATGGGTAAAACTTCCAACATATATGCCGCAAAAAATCTTCAAAGCAATTTACAAAAAAAACTGATGTCATTATCCGATGATACAATCATAATGCCTGCCTACGGTCCTCCGTCTACCGTAGGAGCCGAAAAGAAATTTAACAGCGGTCTTTTTAAAAATTTTAACCAGAAAATACGGGATTATGCAAAATGATTGAAAGATGCTTATTTTTACCCGATAATCTTATGGCGATTTTATCCGAAGAACAAAGGTTAATTCAAAGTTTACTTAATTTTCCGTTTAGAAAAACCGTTCCCGTTTTTAAAACCTCACAAGAACATAGCTTAATCGAAATACTTCCCCCCGTTTCACACAAGGGGTTAATAATACGCCCATGCGTAAACTCTTTTAAGTTTAATGAAATCGAAGGTTTCGTATTGGGACAAGCGGACAGTTTTGCGGATTACATTCTTTCGCAAATAAATAATTTAAAGTTAAAAACACTTACTCCCGTATTTACAGTCCTTCGATGTAAGGCATGGTATTACGCAGACTTTGATTTTTTTGAAGACGAGACGTCCGGATTATGCCGATGGACCGTTCAAAACAAAGTTTGGAAAAAACGTACGGAATAAAACTCTCTTTTTTAATTTTATACAAGAAAAAAAATATCCCGTACGGCTCTTACAAATAATAATTATAAAAAGAATATAAAAATTATTTTTTAGTTCGCTTTAATTTCCGTCTTAATATTTTATATAAGGTATGCCCCGATGCAGAAATGGTTAAGCCTATGGATATTGCAATCGCTATAAAAAGAGCTTGAACTCCTTCCGCAATTCCCTTATCGAGCCTGTCGGTTACAAAATAAAGCATTGTTTTATAAACCTTAAAGCCGGGTACCAGAGGAATTATTCCTATAACTATAAAACAGGTAACAGGAGCTTTTTGTAATACTGCAAATGTTTCCGAAAGGATTCCTACTGCAAGGGCTCCTATTAAAACCGCAAAAATATAATTTACTCCATGTTCCTGTAAAAATATGAGGATTCCCCACGAAATGCTTCCGCATAGGGCGCTTAAATAAGTATTCTTTTTCGGAACATTAAACAAAAAACAAAAACAAAAACTTGCTATAAATGATGCAATAAAATGAACATATAAAGGCATTAAATTCCTCCGAAAAGGGAATATGCAAACAATACCGCACCTATACCGAAGGCTATTGCAACCGCTACCAATACGGCTTCCAAAGTCCTTGCAAGGCCCGAAATCAATTCGCCTAAAATAAAATCGCGGATACCTGAAGTAAAAGCAACGCCCGGAACTAAGGATAAGACAGCCCCTACTATTATCAAATCCAAATTTTTTACAAATCCTATATGATAAAAAATTACTGTTATTATACCTACAAAAAAACCTGCAACGAAATTTCCTAAAAAGATAGTCTTTGAAAATGCGGTAATTTTATCGTTTAAATATACTGCAACCAAGGTAGCTAAAAAGGTAACTGCAAAATCATTTACGGTACCGCCAAGCAGCATGGAAAAAATACCGCAGCCTACCCCTGCGGTTATTAAAATTAAATAATACGGATACCCTTTTTGATTATCGATATTTTTCAATATCTCCATTGCGTCCTTAGGTTCTATAGCTCCGGCCGTAAATTTTCTTGAAAAATCGTTTACAAGAGATATTTTCTTTATATTGCTGCCCCGGCTTTTTATATTTTTAATATATGTAGCACCGTCCCTTGTGTCATCTCCGATTAAAATTACCGTAGGGCTTACGGAAACCGCAGGGTTTAAAATCCCGCGGGAAGCGCATATCCTTAAAATAGTTTCTTCCGCTCTGTGCATTTCCGCTCCGTTTCTGACCAATAACTCGGCTGCGGCAAGCGCAATTTTAAAAATAGCATTTACAGATTGTTCGTTTTCAGTTACTTCCATAAATAATTCCTCTTTGCGCAATAAATAATGCGCTTAAATTTTTATGTGTATTTTTGCCGTCAATTTGTGTGATTTACTTTGTAATACTTTGTGCAAGCCTAAAACCCAAGATATATCCCGGATTTACAGGCGTTGCATAACCCCAAGATGTTACCCTTGAAAATGCAGGTATGTTTTTGGCGGAACCGCTTTTTATAATACGGGAACGGGCACCGGTCCTATTCATAGGATTCGTAAACTCTCCTGCAGAACGTGCATTATACCTGTCAAAGCACCATTCCCAACAATTCCCCGACATATCATAAAGTGTAAGCCTGTTCGGTTTTTTTTGGCCTACAGGATGAATATCGATAATTCCGCTTTCCGCACCTAAATTAAAAAAAGAACTGTTACCAGAATGCCATACATAATCGTCAATTACGGAAAAATCGTCGGTACCCGCATATCCGAAATTCCAATCCGGAGCCGACATATCTCCGCCTCTGGCCGCAAATTCCCATTCCGCTTCGCTCGGAAGTCTATAACCTGAAGCCGTTAATCTTACTTCAGGATTTTCGCTTTTTGTAATATCCAGCGCATCGCGTATAATCTGACCGTTATAATAATATACGGGGTCAAGGCCTTCTTTTTCACTTAAAGCGTTACACCAAACAATTGCATCGCTCCATGACATTTTCGTTGCAGGATAAAATCCGCATTCTACCGTTTTATATTCGGCTCCCGATTCTTCAGCCTTCTTTTTTAGTTCAGGTATTTCATAAAAAGCGTCAACCCTGCTGCTTGCCGTCATATAAATTCCGGGTTGTGCGGGCGAGTGAAAATTATACTTATACCCGCTTTCGTTTACAGCCCAGTCATAAATTTCTTTCCAAAAAGAAAAAGACACTTCATATTTTCCTATTTTATACGGACTTAAAGTTATCGTTCTGTTTTGAAGAAAGACCCCCTCATTCCCCTCCCCTACTATCGTTACGGGTTCCGAAATAACGGTTATCATTGTTTTAAAATTTTCAACGGGACCGTAAGAATAATTTATAATTTTTTCACGGGTAGCAAACAAAATACTGAAAATTAAAAGAACAACAAAAAATAAAATAATAAAATTTACTTTTGCATACGAATCTATTTTTTTAATTTTTTGAATTCTTTTACTGAACATCGGGTTTTCTCCGCTTATATAAATTAAATTTATGCAAGGGCATTATACTAAAACTTATTTAATAAGTCTACAGGTAAAGAAGTTCCTCTCGTTAACATAAATGACTTCAACTTATAAAAAAGTCGTTTACCGCTATAAATAATTTATAAAACCCTTGCTATTTTTTTTTACATACTGTACAATGCAGACTTATAAAAAATTTAGCGGTAAGTAAGTTATGCCATAAGGAGTATGCAAATGAGCCGGCTTGAAATATTTTCACAAAACAAATCTCAACTTGTAATTGAAGAGCTTTATAAAAATCTTCAACATAGAATTGAGGCCAGTCCGCCGGGACTTTGTCCTGTTTATATAACACGCGCTTTTATCGAAATGTGTCATGCACAAACTTGCGGTAAATGCGTTCCATGTCGTATAGGTCTTTTACAATTAAAACATATTTTAACGGATGTGCTGAACGGAAAAGCTTCAATGGAAACCCTGGACCTTATTGAAGAAACTTCAAAAACAATCAGGGAAACGGCCGATTGCGCTTTGGGGTATGAAGCCGCCGATATGGTTTATAAAAGTATAATATATTGCCGAGAAGATTTTGAAGCCCATGTAAGAAACGGAAGATGCGGTTGTATTACAGCTCAGCCCGTCCCCTGTGTGGCCCTTTGCCCCGCAAATGTAGATATTCCGGGATATATAGCCCTTGTAAGAGAAGGCCGATATGCAGATGCCGTCAGACTAATCAGAAAAGACAATCCCTTTCCGAGTACTTGCGCTTTTATCTGTGAACATCCTTGCGAGCATAGATGCAGACGGAATATGGTAGACAGTGCCGTCAATATACGGGGTTTAAAAAGAGTTGCCGTAGAGTTTGCAGGAAAAGTTCCGCCGCCGCCGTGCGCTCCGCCTACAGGAAAAACAATAGCGATAGTAGGAGGCGGCCCCGCAGGACTTTCCGCAGCTTATTATCTTCAGTTAATGGGACACCAAACCACAGTATATGAAATGCTCCCCGAACTAGGCGGTATGCTGCGCTACGGTATACCCAATTACCGCTTACCCAAAAACAGATTAAATGAAGATATTCAAGCCATACTTGAAACGGGGGTTAAAATAATTAACGGAACGAAAATAGGAACGGATATAGACCTTAATGAGCTTATAAAAAATAACGATGCCGTAGTAATAGCTATAGGAGCTTCGACAGACAAAAAATTGGGACTTGAAGGAGAAAACTCCGAAGGCGTTATTTCCGCAGTTCAATTCCTTCGAGATACCGGAATGAATAAGGGTATGAATTTAAAAGGAAAAAAGACCGCAATAATAGGAGGCGGAAATGTTGCTATGGACGCCGTGCGGACAGCAGTTCGCTTAAAATCAGAAAAAGTAACATGTATTTATAGGCGCCGTACTGCGGATATGACGGCTCTTCCCGCCGAAGTTGAAGGAGCCTTAGCGGAAGGCGTTGAAATGATGACTTTAAAAGCTCCTTCAAAACTTGAGATAAAAGACGGAAAACTGACAGGAGTTTGGGTTACTCCGCAAATGATTTCCCGTATAAAAGACGGGCGGGCATCCGTAATTGCTACCGGAGAGCCGGATATATTTATTCCCTGCGAAGTTCTTGTAGTTGCAATAGGACAGGATATTGAAACCCGATATTACGAAGCTTCGGGAATACCGACCGATAAAGGCAAACTTTTTACAATGCCTAACGGAGGCTTTAAAGGTTTGCCTGGATTATTTTCAGGAGGCGACTGCGCTTCGGGGCCCGCCACGGTAATAAAAGCCGTTGCGGCCGGAAAAGTTATGGCGGCTAACATCGATGAATACTTAGGCTTTAAACACATTATAACATGCGATGTTGAAATACCCGCTCCAAATATCGATGACCGCGTTGCCTGCGGACGGGTGGAACTCGGAGAAAGAGAGGCCTGCGAAAGAATCAAAGATTTTGACGGAGTTGAACACTGTATGAGTAAAAAAGAAGCCTATCAGGAATCCAACCGCTGCCTAAAATGCGACCACTTCGGATTCGGAATATTTAAAGGAGGACGTGAACGATTATGGTAAATATAACTATAGATAACATAAAAATAACCGCCGATGAAGGAATGACTATTATGGAAGCTGCGGAAAGAGCCGAAATTCCTATTCCGAAACTTTGCTTTCTAAAAGGAATAAATGAAATTGCCGCCTGCCGCGTTTGCGTAGTCGAACTTGAAGGAAAAGATAAACTGATTACTTCATGTAATAATACGGTTGAAGAAGGTATGGTTATTTATACCAATAGTCCCAAAGTACGTATAGACAGAAAAAGAACCGTCCAAATGATTTTATCCCAACATGACTGCAAATGTGCAACTTGCGTAAGAAGCGGAAATTGCACCTTACAAACTTTGGCAAACAGCTTAAATATTCAGGAAGTTTTATACGAAGAACAGCTTGAAGAACAACCGTGGGATAAAAATTTCCCTCTTATAAGAAATTCAAAAAAATGTGTTAAATGTATGCGCTGCATACAAGTATGCGATAAAATTCAAAGCCTTAATATTTGGGAATTGGAAGGAACCGGAGCAAGAACAACAATAAACGTTTCAGGCTCAAGAACAATAGCGGAAGCGGATTGCTCTTTATGCGGACAATGCATTACTCATTGTCCGGTCGGAGCCTTACGGGAAAGAGACGATACGGAAAAATTCTGGAAAGCGGTTGCCGACCCCGATAAAACAGTTGTTGTTCAAGTTGCTCCTGCAATACGCACGGCTTGGGGAGAACAAATAGGTCTTAAAATAGAAGATGCCTCGGTAAATAAGATATTCGGTGTCTTAAAAAAAATGGGCGCGGATTATGTTTTCGATACATGCTTTTCGGCAGATTTAACGATTATGGAAGAAGCTTATGAATTTATTGAAAGGTTTTCAAAAGGAGAACTTAAAGATAAGCCGATGTTTACTTCATGCTGCCCCGGTTGGGTACGCTTTATAAAAAGTCAATATCCGCATTTGGTTTCTTATCTTTCCTCCGCAAAGTCTCCTATGCAAATGTTCGGAGCCGTTATGAAATCTTATTTTGCGGAAAAAATAGGCAAAAAACCTGAAGATATATTTTCCGTAGCCGTTATGCCCTGTGTCGCAAAAAAAAGTGAAATCGATATGGAGCTGTTTTACGAAGAGTACGCAGGTCATGATATGGACTGTGTTCTTACTACAAGAGAATTTATAAGAATGATTAAGGCTTCTCATATACTTCCGCATACTATCAAAGAAACGGAGCCCGATAAACTTTTTCATGATGTTTCCGGTGCAGGAGTTATATTCGGTACCACGGGAGGCGTTATGGAAGCCGCCTTACGCACCGCATATTATGCGATAATGGGAGAAAATTGCCCTCCCGACGCTTTTAATGTTGTAAGAAATTCTTCATTAAAGGATTCAGGCATTATTGAAGCATCGTTTAAATTAAAGGGTACGGACCTACGAATCGCGGTAACAAGCGGACTTGCCAATACAAGACGCCTTATAGATTCCATAGAATCGGGTGAAAAACATTATGATTTTATAGAAATTATGGCATGCCCGGGAGGCTGTGTAGGCGGCGGCGGACAGCCCATACATGACGGATATGAGTTGGCTTTTGAAAGAGGGCAAAACCTTTATTTTATTGATAAAAACTCAAAGCTGCGCTATTCGCATGAAAACGCGGATATAAAAACTTTATATGATAATTTTTTCGGAAAACCCAACAGCCATAAGGCACACAGCCTTTTGCACACGAATCATTTCGTATGGGAAATGCCTAAAAGTCCGAAGCGCGACAGAAAAGGCTATGTAATAAACGAAAAGCTAAGGATATCCCGCTAACGGTTAAAAGAGTTAAGATTTTATAAAAATAAGGGTATTTTAAAAAAAGTTATAACTTTTATAAAATACCCTTAATATCTTTTAATCTTCTTCGATAAGTCTCGCTCTAAAAGTTTTACCCTTAATTTCTTTTAATTCTACAAGGGCAAAATTTCCTATAAGCGATTCAGGCAGTCCGTTCGGAAAGCTGTTTTCGATTACGGTCATCTCGCCGAATTCCGTATGACCGAAAAGCTCTTCCTTGTTATTCCGCGAATGCGATTCTACTAAAACAAAAAGTTTTTTACCCAAACGCTTTTGCATTTTTTTTGCGGTGGTTTTTAGCTGTAAGTCTATTACACGCCCAAGCCTTTCAATTTTTACGCTTTCTTCTATTCTGTCGGGAAAATTAAAAGCCCTTGTTCCTTCACGCGGATTATAATGATACATAAAGGCTGAATCGAATTCTATTTCGCGCATTAAAGAAAGAGTTTTTTCCACATCGTCTTCGGTTTCTCCCGGAAACCCCATTAAAATATCGGTGCTTAAAGCCAAATCCGGTACGGTTTCTTTTAATTTTTTAATTCTGTTTTTATAATGTTCTATCGTATAAACCCGGTTCATGCGTTTTAGAATTTTATCCGAACCGTGCTGCACGGGCAAGTGTACAAGTTTACATACGCGGGGTTCCGAAGCAATTACCTCTATAAGCTTATCGGACATATCTTTAGGATGGCTCGACATAAATCTAATCCACTTGATGGAATCTTTTTCCTCCGCCCGCTTTGCAATCAATCTTAATAAATCCGGAAAATCTACAGTGTTATTTCCGCCGTTTTCACCATTTATCCGTGAAACCGTTCCGCAATAAGAATTTACATTTTGCCCTAAAAGAGTAATTTCGCGGACTCCTTTTCTTGAAAGAATATCTATCTCGTTTAATATTTCATCGACGGGACGGGATACTTCCCTGCCGCGGACATAAGGAACAATACAATAAGTGCAAAAATTATTGCAGCCGTTCATAATGGGAACAAAACTTTGAAAGGCATTCGGACTATGGGAAAATTGTGCAAAATGATAGCCCGAAACCGGTTTTTCGTCTATACTTTTTCCTTTAAATTCCGAAAGATAATCGTCATCGCTTACACGTATTTTTATTTCGTCAAAAATTTTCGGAAGAAGATTCCTTTCAAACATTCCGACAACATAATCGACAAGAGGAAATTCTTTTTGAATTTCTTCGTAAAGGCGTTCCGCCATACAGCCTATCAAGAGAACAAAAAATTTCCGTTTTTTCTTTAATCCGGAAAAATGCCCTAACCTGCCGAGCACTCTGTTTTCGGCAGTTATACGCACCGAGCAGGTATTTATAATGAGAAGGTCGCAATGTTCAGCATCCGGCGCGGAAGTCCAGCCGGAATTTATTAAAAGCTGCTCCATTGAAGAGGACTCGGCCTGATTCATTTGGCAGCCGTAAGTTTCAAAAAAATATGTCAAATTTGTGAGTACCTAAATTGTTGTATTAAAGTTATTTTATTCCGTTTTGTCTTCTCGCCGCAATTAGCGTATTGGCAACAAGCATGGCAATTGTCATAGGCCCTACTCCCCTGGGAACGGGGGTAATTGCGGAAGCGATTTCGCATGCAGGTTCGTAATCTACATCGCCTACAAGCCTGAAGCCGGATTTTTTTGTACTGTCGTCAATTCTGTTTACGCCTACATCGATAACAACCGCTCCCGGTTTAATCATATCGGCGGTTATAAATTTCGGTTTACCCATAGCGGCAACCAAAATATCAGCCTGCTTTGTAACTTCACCCAAATTCTTTGTTCCGCTGTGACAAACCGTTACGGTCGCATTTACATCTTTATTCATCATAAGAACCGAAAGAGGTTTTCCTACTATGTTTGAACGACCCACTATCACGGCATTTTTTCCCTTTGTTTCAACTCCGGCTTTTTTCAGTAAATGGATAACTCCGTGCGGGGTACAGGGTATAAAGGTTTCATGACCGAGTAATAGCTTTCCTACATTTACAGGGTGAAATCCGTCTACATCTTTTTCCGGGCTTATAGCTTCAATTACCGAATCGGGGTCGATTTGCTTCGGTAAAGGAAGCTGAACCAAAATACCGTTTACGAATTTATCACCGTTAAGCTCTTTAATAAGTTTAATTAATTCTTCCTGCGTTGTAGTTTCGGCTAAACGGAAGGTTCTGTCGTTCATTCCCACTTCGTGCAAAGCATTTGTTTTTCCTTTTACATAAGACTGGGAAGCCGGGTCGTTACCGACTAAAATAACCGCCAATGTGGGCTGAACACCCTGTTTTTTAATTTCTTCAACTTCTTTTGCAATATCGGCTCGTAAATCCGCCGCTATCTGAAAACCGTCGATAATTTTTGCACTCATTTTTTTCCTCCGATTAATTCCTGTAAATAATTACAAGAGTTTTTCTAACCTACATACTATTTTATAACATAATTTCTATTTGTGCAAGATAGCGGAATAAAAACTTAAAGTAAAAAATAAACTTGTTTCTGCCGGCGTACTTTTATAAGATTGTATTTTTCGGCAATTTGTAGTATAATTATTTAGAAGTACAATTCTGAACGATTATACTACAAAGGAGTTTTTATGCATATCTCGGACGGAGGTTTATCGACTACGGTATGTGCCGTAACTTATGCGGCAACAGCCGTAAGTATAGCGCTTGCAGCTAAAGGCACAAAGGAAGAAGATATACCTAAAATAAGTTTAATGGCGGGAACATTTTTTGCCATATCTTTAATTATGATTCCCATACCGCCAAGTTCGGTACACCCGCTTATGTGCGGGCTTATAGGAATTATCGCAGGTTTTAAGGCCCCTCTGGCGTTCTTCCCCGCCCTGCTCCTGCAAGCTCTTCTTTTTCAGCACGGCGGCATAACGACGCTCGGAGCCAATACGCTTATGCTTTCGATTTCTTCATATCTTTCGTTTTTTATTTTTCAAAAATGGAAAACAAAAAATGTCTTTTTAAAAGGAGCCGTAATAGGAGGCTTATCGGTTATTTTTGTAGTTGCGGTTTTATCCGGACTGTTGCTTACGGGAGGGAAATTTGCAAAAGAAACTTTTATCGCTCTTTTCATTTCACACTCCGTAATTATGCTTGTAGAAGCCGTTCTTACCGGCTTTGCCGTCCGCCTTATTTTAAAGGCAAAACCCGAATGGTTTAAATAATACAAAAGGAGTTAAAAATGAAAAAAAAATATATTTATTCTATTGTTTTGTGCGGCCTGTTCCGTTTCCCTTTTTGCTCATGCCATGTTCCTTGACTTAATAGAGCCGGGAGTGTTTAAGGTAGAGTACGACGGAGGAGGCTTTACACCAGGAACAACAGTTACGCTTTATTCCGACGGAGGCACGGAAGAAATTCAAAAAGGAACCGTTGATGAAAACGGTCTATACCGCTTCGACCCTAAAATTGAAGTGGTTTCCGCAATGGCGGAAGACGGAGCGGGACATGTAGCTTATTGGGAGCCCTCTTATGAAGAAAGCGGAGAAGGCTCCGCAAAGGTTTTGCCGACAGGAAAAACAAAACGGCCAAGTAAAACTCTTGCGGTTTTAACCGTTCTTAATACCTGCGCTTTAATTTACTTATTTTTTGAATTCAGACGGTTTAAAAAAGAGAAGAAGAACCTGTAATAATACCGGTGCATAATTCAGGCGGCGTAATATCAAAGGCGGGATAAAGACCTTTTACCCCTTCGTAAACGCCGCCTGAATTTTCCGAAAAAGAAGGAAAAGCCGTACGCACACCCATTGCGTATAAGGCTTCTTCCGGATTACGGTATTCTATTTTTACCCCGCTTACCGTTTGATATTTTTTATCCGGAAAACCTATCGCATAATACGGAACGCCGAAATACTTCGCACAAACGGCAATTTGAAGCGTACCTATTTTGTTTATTATATAACCGTCCATTGTAATTACGTCCGCCGCCGAAACGCAAAAATCTATCTTTTTTTCCGCCATTAAAAAAGCCGGCATATTATCGGTAATGACGGTTACATCAAAGCCCATATCTAAAGCTAAACTTGCGGTAAGTCTGGCTCCTTGAAAAAAAGGCCTTGTTTCGGCACAAAAAATTTTTATCTTTTTACCGGTTTCATTAAAGCGCCTTAAAAAGCCTCCCACGGTAGTTTCACCGAAGCATTGCGTTAATATTGAAGAATTATCGGGTACAAGACTCGCAAAGGCGGCTCCCGCCGCCGTATTTTTTTTATAACGCCGGTTATTTTGCTCTATCGCATTCAGTTTTAAAGCGCATATAATATCTTTTGAAGACACATCTTTTTCGACTAATGTATTAAAAACCTTAAAAGATTCCGATGTGCAGCGCTCCATCTCGGCACTTGTAGTCGGCCGCGCATAAGCTATAAGCCGTGCCGCATACCTCATTTTTTCTATATATTGTTTTTTAGGCAAATTTTTAAATTGAAAAGCGGCTAAAACCATTCCCATTGCAGCTGCGGAAAAAGGCCCTCCGCTTTGAGTAACCATATCGGAAACGGCCCTTGCAACATCTTCGCAAGTTTTACAAATAACGAACTCTTCTTTTAACGGATAAATTCTTCTATCCAAAATCCTGACGATATTGGAAGCCTCATCAAACCATGCAACATTTTCGTATTTTAAAAGTTTTCCGAGATTATAATCTTCGCGCAATTCCATAACAAATTTAACCTTGCATTTGAGGTTTAAAAGCTTCTATAAATTTAGGCATAAGGTCTTTAATTGTACCTTCGATATAAAGTCCTGCGGCCTGTTTATGCCCGCCGCCTCCGAAAGAAAGAGCTATACTGCTTACATCTATCTTGTCAAGAGAACGGAAGCCCACGGAACAATGAGTAAGAGACTCCTGGCGTACAACACAAATAGCTTCCACACCTTCAATAGACTGAATAAGCTGATACAAAATATCCGAATCCCGTCCTTCAAGCCCGTATTTTTGAGTGTCCTCATAAGTTTCATAAGCTGTAATAAGTCTTCCTCCGTAATGCTTTTCCATACGGTTTAAAATGCGCGAAATAAGAAGTCTCGATTCAAAGGGTTTTCCCCCGTTCATTTGCAAAAACGTTTTTTTGGGATTAGCCCCCGCCGCAATCAACCTTGAAGCATGAGCAAAAACTTCTGCGCTGCGTTCGTCCAAATGACGGAAAAAGCCGGTATCGGTACAAAGCCCGAAAAAAAGAGCTTCGGCTTCTTCTTGCGTAACGGCACCTGCAAGTTCTTCTATAACGGATTGAATTAAATAAGTGGTGGAGGGAGCCGTTGTCATTACAAGGGAATTATCCGATTTTTCGCTGTTGGTTGCATGGTGGTCGATTACTATATATGGAAAATCTTTTAAAAGAGGGGCAATATCTCCTATTCTATCGAATCCGGAGCAATCCACAATTATAAGGCCCGCAGTCTTATAATTAAATTTATCAAGTTTCGGTAATTCGGAAGAAAAAAGATGCTCATATTTTTTTATTTCGGTACGTTTAAAAGGCCCCGCCGACATTAAAAAACAGTCTTTTTTCAGTCGCCTTAAAAAAAGAGCCATAGCTATACTGCTTCCTATACAATCACCGTCAGGCTCTTTATGCCCTGCAATGATAAAATTATCGTATTCTTTTAAAAACTTAATTAACTTTTCCGGAATTACAGGCGGTTTAATTATATCCACACTTCTTTCCTGCATTAAATTCCTCCATCGTTTCATAACAATACTGAAAACGGCTTGTAAACGGCACTCCGGCTTAGTAAAAGCAAAGTTTTACCGTATACAAAGCTATAAGCCTTTTTAAGCGGTAAAATTTATTCCACCTAAAACAAACCTACATACAAATAACCCCCGAGGTGAAATAAGGAAAACCGTACAAAGGAGACAATACGGAATCCACCTCAGGGGAGAAAAAACTTATATTAATTTTTACAAAATAAATTTAAATTTCTTTATTTTTTAAAATTAAAATTTTAATTCGAGGCTTTCAACACCTTCAAATTTCGAGTCGTATTCCTGAGGGGCCGCAAGCGCTCCCCAAATAGGGCTTGTTAAATCTCTTGGTGCTGCAATTTTTATATGGTCAAATTTCCCGTCTTTAATATAAAAAGATAAATAGGGATTTACTCTTGTATTTACCAATTCCATTTTCGCCCTACCGTCCGAGGCCGTCAACCATTCATGAGGAATAAAAACCTCTCCCGTTTCCAAACCGGCTCTGCGGTAAATTACATAATATCCCTTTTGATGAGGGAATATTTTTAAAATCTGCACATTAACGTAATATACATCAGCTTCCTCTACTTTTTGAGTAAAAACGGGAGCTGCCGTAAAAAGAGAAAAAACAAGAACAACAAATGCAATGCGCAATATGGATTTCTTCATAAAATTCCTCCGATTGAATTTAATTATACACTTAATCGAAGCTTTTGGCAAGCGGGTAAATAAAGGAATTCGGAATAATTATATGAAAACCGCAGATAACAACTTTTTAAATTACCTTAAAAAATATTCTTTATTATAACATAAAAAACGTTTTTTTATTCTCTCACAAAAAAAATTCCATTGACAAACATCTGACAAAAATAGTATTTTATTTCGCATCAGGTAACAATTATGGAAGATATTATTTTATATGAGGTAACCGGCGGTAAACTTTTAGACGAATTCGCCGTCCTCCCTTTTGAACTGTATAAAGACGATAAAGCATGGGTGCCGCCTATAATAAGCGAATATAAAAAATATGTATGCGGTATAGGAAATTCTTTATGTGAAGCAGGCCCTCACGTAAAAATGATTGCAAAACGTAACGGCAAAACAATCGGAAGAATTTTATTCGGTATAGACGAAAAACTTAACGATTATAAAAAGTTAAAAGTAGGCTATATTTCCCAATTCGAGTGCATAGAAGATTATGAAGCTGCAAAAACAATGCTTGATGCCGCAAAAAAATGGTTCTCGGAAAAAGGAATGGATAGAATAAAGGGGCCGTTATCTTTACCAGGAGGTGAAGATAATCGCGGCTTTATAACGGACAACTTTAAAAATCGCACTTATATTATGAATACCTATAATAAAGAGTATTATAATCGCTTTTTTATCGAATACGGTTTTGTAAAATATTGGGATTGTTATGCTTATCATGCAAAACTTGATAAAATAAACATCGAGCGTTATATGAGGCTTGTACCCCTTGTTTCAAAACGCTACGGTTTTCATGTAGATAAAATAGATTTAAAAAAGAACATTAAACGTGATGCCGACGACATACACAGGATTCTTCTTAGAGCGGAACCTGAAGAATGGGAAGATTTTATGCCTATGACGCGCAAAGAAATAGATATGGTGCTAAAGCAGCTTATTCAATATGCGGACTCCGATTTGATTTTTATTGCAAGAACAAATGACGGTAAACCGATAGGCTTTAATGTAACCTTACCCGACTATAACGATGTTTTAAAACACCTTAACGGAAAGATTTTTCCTTTCGGTATTTTTAAATTCTTTTATTATAAAAGAAAAATGAATAGAATCCGCACCTTTGTTCTTTTTGTAGACCCCGAATACCATAATAAGGGAGTTTCAGCTGCAATTTATGCCAATTTATATCATAATGCATGTAAAAAAGGGTATACCGAAGGAGAAGGTTCAACAATTTGGGAATATAATATTCCAATGATAACCGATATTGAAAAAACGGGAGCCGTTAGGGACATAGTTTACAGAATTTATCAATACAGATTAAAATAATGCAGGCATCTTTTACAAATTCCGTCCCTCTTGCCGTTTTTGCGTTTTTTTTGTATCTTATAGAAAGATTTTAAAAACACTCTCAAAATGAGTTTTAAGGAGATATTTTAATGGCTAAACAATTATTGTTTAATGAAGAAGCTAGAAAGAGCTTACTTGCCGGTGTCGAACAAATTTCAAATGCAGTAAAAGTTACACTCGGCCCTAAGGGACGCAATGTTCTCATCGATAAAAGTTTCGGGGCTCCTACCGTTACAAAAGACGGTGTTTCCGTAGCAAAGGAAGTTGAACTCGAAAACAAATTCGAAAATATGGGAGCTCAGCTTTTAAAAGAAGTTGCAACAAAAACAAACGAAGTTGCAGGAGACGGAACTACAACGGCTACCGTTCTTGCATATTCTATGGTAAAAGAAGGTTTAAAAGCCGTTGCCGCCGGAATGACTCCGCTTGAATTAAAACGCGGAATCGATAAGGCCGTTGCAATTGCCGTAGAAGATATTCAAAAAAATTCAAAAGAAATAAAGGGAACTGAAGAAGTCGCTCACGTTGCCTCCGTTTCGGCAAATAACGATACCGAAATCGGAAAAATTATTGCAGATGCAATTGCAAAGGTAGGAAAAGACGGTGTTATTGACGTAGGTGAAGCCCAAACTATGGAAACTACTACCGATTATGTTGAAGGTATGCAGTTCGACCGAGGTTATATCTCTTCTTATTTTGTTACCGACCGCGACAGAATGGAAACCGTTTTTGAAAATCCTTATATTTTAATTTATGATAAGTCAATTTCTACAATGAAAGACCTTTTACCCCTGTTGGAGCAAGTAGCTCAGGCGGGAAGACCTCTTCTTATCATTGCTGAAGATGTTGAAGGCGAAGCCTTGGCAACTCTGGTTGTAAACAGCTTGCGCGGAGCCTTAAAAACTTGTGCCGTAAAAGCGCCCGGGTTCGGCGACAGACGCAAAGAAATGCTTGAAGATATTGCAGTTCTTACAGGCGGTCAGGTTATTTCCGAAGAACTCGGTCTTAAACTTGAAGCGGCGCAAGTTTCAATGCTGGGCCAAGCTAAGAGTGTAAAAATCGATAAAGAAAATACAATGATTATAGACGGAGCCGGAAAGCCCAAGGATATTAAAGACAGAGTAGCTCAAATTAAGGGACAGCTTGAAGCCACCGATTCGGAATACGACAGCGAAAAACTTCGAGAGCGCCTTGCAAAACTTTCAGGCGGTGTTGCGGTAATTAAAATAGGTGCCGTAACCGAAGTGGAAATGAAAGAGAAAAAACACAGAGTTGAAGATGCTCTTTCCGCAACCCGAGCTGCAATTGAAGAAGGTATTGTTGCAGGAGGAGGTCTTGCTCTTATTCAGGCCATTGCTTCCCTTGAAAAAGCCGAAACGACTTCTCTTTCCGAAGATGAAAAAGTGGGCTTTAAAATTGTAAAACGAGCCTTAGAAGAGCCGATACGACAAATTGCAATAAATGCAGGCTTGGACGGTGCCGTTATAGCGGAAAAGGCAAAAGAGAAAAAAGGTATCGGTTTTGACGCAGCCAAAATGGAATGGACGGATATGGTAAAAGCCGGTATTATAGACCCTGCTAAGGTTACCCGTTCCGCACTTCAAAATGCGGCTTCAATTGCAAGCCTCTTATTAACCACGGAATGTGCAATTACCGATATTCCTGAAAAACAGGCAGCTCCTGCAATGCCCTCACCCGATATGGGCGGAATGGGAATGTATTAAACTTTAAGTTTATATCGGAACGCAAAGTTTTATTACACGATAAAATTAATCCTTAAAAATAAAAGCCCGCCTTGGCGGGCTTTTTCATTAAAACCTTAAATCTTAAAGGTTATCCTTATACGCAAGCCTTAAATCTTACCCGCCCTCTCCTCTTTCACAGTCCTTTTTACAAACGCCAAAACCGCTAAGGCAAATTTTCTATTATTGTATAATGCTTATAACGGAGATTATGACACGGTATAGCTATAAGCCAGGATTGTAACGGTAAACCTGAAAGACGGCGGCAGCATACAATTAAATTCTTATATCAATAGCTAGAATAAAAACCGCTTTGCATATATAATTGCTCACTGTATGAAATGGGCATTAGTTTTATCGGGAGGCGGAGCAAGAGGCATCGCCTATGTAGGAATGCTAAAAGCATTTAATGAATTAAATTATCCTCAACCTAATTGTATTGTAGGCTGTTCAATGGGAGCCGTTATAGGCGGGCTTTATGCCTCCGGTATGACTGTAAACGAAATGATTTCGTTTTTTTCTAACGGTTTTAACTTAAGCGACTATGTAGAAGTATCAAAGTTTTCTTTAGGACATACAAAAATTTCCAAGATTTTACAATTGGGGGCCGGTTTAAACAATCTTATAAATAAACAGGGTATAGACTCCGGAGAAAAAAAGCTATACCCTGTTTAAAAAAACTTTCCTGTTACCAAACCTTCGAACAAACTCAAATTCCGTTTTACTGTAATGCGGTAGACCTTTGCGAAGGAAAAGAAATTATTTTTAAAAGCGGATTTTTAGCGGACGCAATGAGAGCTTCCTCATCATACCCCGGCTTTTTTAGTCCGTACCGCTATAGCGGAAAATTATTTGTAGACGGTTGCGTAAGACATAATACACCCGTTTGGATTGCAAAAGAAAAGGGATTTAAAAATATTTTAGCGGTAACTCTGGGAGTTTTTAAAACAAAGCCTGAAACCGAATTTGAATCGGCTATCTCGATTTTAACCCGCTGCCTTGAAACTGCCGTAAGTGCGGCAGGCTATACAAAAAAAGACAGCCCGACTTATATTTTAGATTTGGATTCAAACACGGCGGCTTACGACTTTTCAGACCCTTCTTATTTAATACAGCTCGGATATTCGCTTACTATGAAAAGCAAAAAAGAACTCGACGCTTTTTTTACAAAAGGAATTTCAGGCTATTTACTGCGCAAACAGGTGGCAAAAAAAACCGCCGAGAGGTTAAAACATGAAAGAATTTTTTAAAAAAATCAAACCTGCCGACATTTTAATTTTAGCAACGGCACTCAGTATAATTTTTCTATACTCATTTTTCATTTATTCGGAATCTTCTTCAAAACCGTATCTATGTATAAAAACCCCTAAGGGGGAATGGATTTACTCTATGGAAGAAACGGCGGATATCTATGTCGAAGGCTCAATAGGAATTACAAATATTAAAATAGAAAACGGAGAAGCCTTTGTTGCGGCCTCGGATTGTAAAAATAAAACATGTATTTCCGCCGCCCGTCTTAAAGAACCAGGAGATTGGAATGCATGCCTTCCGAACAGAGTTTTTCTTTCGGTCGAAAGCAGGTAAGGCTTATAGATTTTAAAGAAGAGCTATGCTAAAAGTTTTCCGCTTCTTAACATAGTCCGCAAATATTGAATTCTCTCATCTATAATTTCAAGTTCGGCAAGTACTTTTTTTTCTTCAAGCGATGTTTCTATTACCGCAGCAATTCCGCCGTTCTTAATTACAATGCGTCTATCCGCATAAAGAGCCAAGGCGGGGTCATGAGTTGCCATTAAAACTATTTTTTCTTTTGAAACTAAAAGCTCCAAAGCCTTTTTTCTGTCAATTCCCGCATTTTCTATTTCATCAATCAATACTATCGGAGAAGAACTTAAAATAGCCGTATCGGCAATCATCAATGCCCGCGACTGACCTCCGCTTAAAGCTGTAATAGCGGTAGAAAGGTTAAATTTTTCTCCTGCAAGATTATTTGCCGCTTCTATTATATTTTCGGTAATAATTTTTTTATTTTCGATTAATCGGCTTTCCGCATGTAAAGCAATAAATTCTTCAACGGATAAATCCATTACGAAATTCATATTTTGTGAAACCTGAGCAACCAATTTATTATTAACGGAAAATCGTATACTTTTATCGGGCAATTTTCCGTTAATTAAAACGGTTCTATTTGTAGGGGTATCTTTTTGCGCAGCCCATTCTATATCTGCAAGCAGCCTGGATTTACCTGAACCCGTAGGGCCTACGATTGAAATAATTTGCGAAGTATGTAAAACAAGCTCTCCGAAACTTTCAGGCTTTCCGGTTTTATCGGTACCGGGTAAAACGGTTAAACTTTTGACGGTATTGTCGCTTTCCAAATTCAAAAAACTTTTCATTTGAATTACATATTCAAAAAAAGAATCGTAAAGCACTTGTCTATTTATTGCATTTTCTTCAAGTTTCTCTTCGGAAACTGAAAGCAAAAACCGTTCAAAAGTTTTTTCCAGATTCTCATAAATTTTTAATCCGTTTAAACGGTTTTCGTTAAAAAAATCTTCAACAAAAGGATACTCTTTTAAAATTTCTCCTATGGATTTTTGTGCAAGAGTTTTATTATCTTCCGATTGTAATGTCAATTTAAAACTATTCTCTTCTTTCATATTTTAACCCGGTTTATTTTAATTTAAAAACTCGCTTTAAACCTTACAACGTACTAAAAATTTTTCCGCAACAGGTTGTGCCGTTTTTATAATACAACCGTGTCCGTGACAAACCCAATCCATTTTTTCCTTCGTTTCCGGGTTCAACAAAATATATCCGTTGTCCTTAATCGAACAAATATCGGGGCCTACATATTCCAATTCAACACCGGCATTGATTTTATTCATAGAAATAAATTCATATTCATCGGAAGATATTTTTTCCCCTATCGTACCTGCAAGCATATAAGGAGATTTTGTTTCCCCTGCGGTAGTTTTATTCGCTTCTTCCGAAGAAAAATAAAAACCTGTTGCAAACTCTCTGTGCGCGGTATTGTAAAGTTCATTTACAAAGGGCTTTGCCTCCGCTTCAGTTATTTTACCATCCAAGTAATCAAGCTGTTTACGATAAGAACGTGCAGTTAATGCGGTATAATAAATGCTTTTCATTCTACCTTCGATTTTTATTGCATCGGCACCGGCTTGTTTTAATTTATCCAAGTGGTCTATCATACATAAATCTTTTGAAGAAAACATTGCGGTATAATTTTCTCCTTCCTCAATCGGAAAATATTCACCGGCTCTTTCCGATTCTTCAACTGCAAAACTTGCGGAATTTTCTTTTAATGAAGAAAGGAGTTTGTAATTCCAGCGGCATGAGTGAGAGCAGGAACCTGCATTTGCGCTTCTATTTGTTAAATATGCACTTACAAGACAGCGGCCTGAATAAGCGATGCACATTGCTCCATGTGCAAAACACTCAAGCTGCATTTCAGGCACTTTTTGTTTTATTTCCGCAATATCGTTTAAATCCGCTTCCCGACCCAATACAATTCTGGAAAATCCGAGAGAGCGGTATACTTTTACCGCTTCATAGTTTATACAATTTGCCTGAGTACTTAAATGAAGCGGAATATCCGGAAACATTTTTTTTAAAACGCTTGCAATTCCTATATCTTGAACAATAAAGGCATCGAAAGGATATTTTTTAAAGTAATCCGCTTCCGCAAAAAACGCTTTTAAATCCGAATTATGAAATGTAATATTAATTGCACAAAAAAGTTTTTTAGTTAAACCTCTTTTTTTATATTCGTTTTTTAAAGCTTCAATATTTTTATATTCATCATCAAAAAAATTATCGGCCTTTGTCCTTAGAGAAAAATTTTTTAATCCGATATAGGCCGCATCGGCTCCGTATTCCCATGCATAATTAAGTTTTTCAAAATTGCCCGCAGGCGAAACAAGTTCCATTTTTATTACCTTTAATTATATTAAAATATATAGTTTAATTTTTATTCTTCATTTTTGCAAAAAAACGAGTTTACTCTTTTACCTATACTTCCGACAGCAAGATGAGCTTCGGCAAAATAATCAGGCAAGGCTTGAAATAAATGAGGCATTCCTTTATAAATTTCAAGCTCTACACTTCCACCCGCTTCTTCAATTTTTTGTTTAAGCAAAACGGAATCCGCATAAAGGATTTCATGTCCGCCGCATTGAATATAAACTTTAGGAAAATTCTCAAAGCTGCCGAATAACGGCGAAACCAAATTATTGGTTAAGTTTTTTTCGTAAGTATAAAGTTTTGCGGAACGCAAAAGAGAATCTTTAGAAAAAACAAAGTCTTTTTTTCTGTTTAAATTTAATTCTTCGTTTGTACAACTTAAATCCGCCCAAGGCGAAAGTAAAACAACAAATGATGGAAGAGGAAGTTTTTTACTTTTTAAATAGTGAATTAAAGCAATTATCAAGCCTCCGCCCGCACCGTCGCCTGCAAGTATAATATTTTCAATGTCGATTTTCTCTTCATCGGCTAAACGGGCATATACATTGTATAAATCTTCCAATGCCGTCGGAAAAGGATATTCAGGTGCCAATCTATATTCCGGCAAATAAAGACTTGCGGAAGATTCATGAGCAAGCGAAGCGCAAAAACTTCTGTAAGATTTACAAGAACCTGAAATAAATGAGCCGCCATGAGCATACAAAACGGTTCTTCCTAAAACAGCCATTTCAGGACGCAATAAATCGGTATGTATTCCTTTAAATTCTTTTTCGCAAATTTCAACATTATTCGGAGTATGCGGCGAGTAAAAAATATTTTCATATTCTTTGCGCAGTTCTTCCAATGAAGACTTAACCGAAAATGTAGTTTTTTTAAATTGTTTTTTTAATTTATAAATACCGTTAAATCCTGCCGGCATATTCTCCTCCTCATATAGTTTAAATTTCATCAAGTTTACGTAAACCGGCATATATACCGTTTAGTTTTAATAACTCCGCATGCGAACCTCTTTCCGCAATTCCCTCATCGGTAATTACTAAAATCGTATCGGCGTTTCTGATAGTTGAAAGCCTGTGAGCAATTACAATTACGGTTCTGTTTTCCGAAAGCTCTTCGATTGCCTTTTGAATCAACACTTCGTTTTCCGTATCCAAAGCCGAAGTTGCCTCATCTAAAATAAGAATTGGAGGATTTTTTAAAAATACACGTGCAATCGAAATACGCTGTTTTTGACCGCCTGAAAGCCTTACCCCTCTCTCTCCTACATAGGAATCATATCCGTCTTTTAAGCTTAAAATAAAATCATGAATATGCGCATTTTTTGCAGCCTGAATAATTTCTTCATCTCCGGCCTCAGGGTTTCCGTAAGCTATATTTTCTTTAATTGTTCCTCCGAAAAGATAAACGTCCTGCTGTACAATTCCTATATTTCCGCGTAAAGATTTTAGCGTCAAACTGCGTATATCCTTTCCGTCTATTGTAATTTTTCCGCTTGTTACATCGTAAAACCTGGGAAGAAGAGAGCAAATTGTAGTTTTACCGCTTCCTGACGGACCTACAAGGGCAACCGTTTTTCCTGCAGGAATATTTATTGAAATATTTTTTAATACGCTGCTGTTTTTGTTATAAGAAAAATCAACATTTTCATATTTAATATCGCCTTTTACGTTTTTTAATTCTTCGGCATTTTTATCTTCGGTAACGGACGGAACCGTTTCAATAATTTCCAAAAAACGTTTAAACCCTGCCGAACCTTTTTGAAGCATTTCGGTAAAATTTAAAAGAACGTTAATAGGAGCAATATAAATGTTAATATATAAAACGTAAATAGTTAAATCCGCAACGGTTAAGGTTTCGGCTGCAATAAAAAAAACTCCGGCTGCTACGGTAATAACAAAAAAAAGACCCTGCAAAAATCCGTTCCCCGCAAAATATCTTCCCATTTGCGTATAATTTAAATATTTTGAATGAACAAAGGCTTCGTTTGCCTTATAAAATTTTTTACTTTCCAATTCTTCATTTGCAAAAGATTGAACAACCCTTATTCCGGAAAGTGAATCCTGAACTTGAGAATTTATTCCTGCAACGGTTTTTCTGTTAAGCATAAATACTTTTTGCATTCTCTTATTTTCAAAATAAGTAAATATAATCATTGCAAAGGTTACAAACATTAAAATTAAGGTCAGTTTTACATTTATAAATAAAAGTAAAATAAATGAACCGAGAATTTTTATTGCCGAAATAAACAGATTTTCAGGCCCGTGATGTGCAAGCTCTGAAATATCGAATAAATCCGAAACAATACGCGAAATCATATCGCCCGTATTGTGGTTATCGTAATAAGAAAACGAAAGTTTTTGCAAGTGATTAAAAAGGTCATTTCGCATATCGCGTTCCATACGGGCACCCATTATATGGCCCCATGATGTTATAAAATACTGGGCAAAATATTTTAAAATATAAAGCCCTAAAAGAATACTTGAAATAATCAAGCCTAAATTTATTATCTCTTGCTTAAACCCTTGAGCATATCCCATTTGCGGAATAATACGGGTTAGATAACGTATTACTTGCGGAAAGACCAAATCTACCGCCGAGACTGCAAAGGCACATAGTAAATCGAAAAAAAATAAAAATTTATACGGCTTATAATAAGCTGCAAACTTACGAAAGGCTGTTTTTTTCTGCATAAGACTTTTATAATATATGATATGAGTAAAAAAGTAAAGCGGTAGTTTTAACTGCCGCTTTGCAATTTTCTTTTAAGGTTGGGAAAATCGATTATTACGGAGTAAATTTTACTTCAACAAAAATAGCATCGCGAACACAAAGAATTTCCGCTAAGGGAATATTTGCATAAGCCTTATTTCCCTCTTTTTGTCCTCTTCCGAAAGGCTTAACACTTATACTCTGTACTTTTTTAGGACAGGTAACGGAAACTTTCATAACCGATTTTTTAAGTTCTGCGGCAAGTTTTTCTCCGTAAGCACTTTTAATCAACTCAATATAACCTTCAGAATCAAGATTTTCACCGGTAATTGCAGGAGCCATTAAAAGTTCTACATATTCTTTATCATCTGAAGACAATAGATTTACAAACTCCTTGATATTATCGGGCCCTATTGCAAATAAAAGAGTTCCTTCTTTCATATCAGTTTTAACAAAGGCTTGTTCCTCCTGCATTTGCTCTTTTGAAATTTTAAGCTTGGCATTTATTCCCGCAAGAGACTCGGTATTTATTGAAAGCACCTTAACACCCTTTTCTTCAAGCTGCCCCTTAATTTCTTCAGCATTAAAAATAGATTTGTTTTCAGCTCTTTCTTCTTTAGAAAAATTTGATACATTTTCTAAAAGAGAATCCATAACCGCCGATGTTTTTATATCGAGCGTTACTACCGTATCTCCGGAAGGTTGAATAAAGATATCGGTTTTAGGAGAGCATGATAAGATAAGTATTGAACACAATGCCGTAAAAAAAATAAATTTAAAAGTATTTTTCATTATAACCTCTTTAGTTAAATATCGGGTATAAATTGCAAGGATTTTAGTCTTGCAATACTTCAAAAAAAGAAGATACCGGCTATATAAACAACAAAGGCCAAAAAAGTTTCATGCATTTATATTTAAATCGGTAATGGGATAAAAATCTCTTCCGTTTCTTTAAGTTTATTTACCCTTCCCTTTATCTTTTTCATAAATATCGCATAGGAGTTTGTTCCGGCTCATGTACTGCAAAAATTCTTTCAGTTCTCCGTCCGTTTTTTCCGCCGCCGTGCCGTTTTTCAGTTTCAACAGTCTTTCTTCGGTGGAACAGTCGGAACAGTCAAAGACGGCCGATAAAAATACGGCTCACTTCTTCTGCGGGTGAAACTCCGCCTTATGCACTTATAATCCATAGTTTATTATAATGTCAAGCTTTTTTATTTTCCGTTTATTTTATGGAAAATAAACATTCCGAAAACAGCTATAAGTCCTCCTGCGGCAAAAAATATAAAAGCAAGCATATAACGGTTTTCCGCAAATACCTTCCCTGCAACCGTAGAAGTAATAATTGAAGGTGTCCGGGCAAGCGTTGATATAAAAAGCCAATCCCTCATTTTAATCGGTGTAAGAGCTGCCGTATAAGTAAGAAGGTCTTTAGGTGTGCCCGGGATAAAAAAGACTATAAAAGTTATAAGATTTAGCTTTTTCTTATTTTGAAAAATCTTTACCGATTCTATTTTTTCAGGGGGAATAAACAGCTCTACAACAGGCCTTCCGAAACGTTTTACCGTTAAAAAAATTACCGCACTTGCCGCAAAAATTCCTACAAGACAAATTATACAACCTTCGATTGCACCGAAAGCATAACCTGCCCCCAATTCAAAAGGTTCTCCCGGTATTATAGCAAAAATTACCTGAAAAAAAACCGCCGTACAAAAAAATAACCTGCTCAAAACAGGATTAAGTCTTACATACTCATGAACACGTTGCGCATTTGTTACAAAGTCAATTATAGGTTTTCCCCAAAAAATATAAACAACAATACTTAACACAGTGAATAAAAACAAAACAAAAACGGCAATAATTTTCCGCTGTTTATCGGTAAAATCCTTATGTAGTTTTCCGCTCATGAAGTCATTATAATTACGTCATTACGGTCTGTCAACTCCATTTTACCGATTTTCCATATATCCGTTTTGACGGAATAAAACAAATAAACTCTGAGGTCCCTTATAAATTTTTTTTAATTATGTTAAAATATAAAGCGGAGGTATTTATGGATTTCAGTAGAAGACTGCCTATAGGCGTACAAAGTTTTGAAGTTATGCGAAGCGATAAATTTCTCTATGTCGATAAAACGGAATTCGTTTACCGTCTCGTTAATTCAAGCAGGGTATATTTTTTAAGCCGTCCGCGCCGCTTCGGTAAAAGCCTCTTTCTTTCCACATTGGAAGCCTTCTTTTTAGGCAAAAAAGAATTATTTACGGGCTTAAAAATTGCGGAATCGGAAGACGCTCAAAGCACCCCGTGGAAAAAATATCCGGTTCTCCGCTTTGATTTCAGCCCGAAAAATTACGAAACTGAAAAATCAATTTACGAGATTATCGATTCGAATTTATCGTCAATTGAAACTATGTATTCCATACCTAAAACAAAGAACGCTCCTGAAGACAGATTTAAATTTATTTTAGAAACCTTACATAATAAAACCGAAGAAAAGGCAGTCGTGCTTGTTGACGAATACGATAAACCTCTTTTACAAACAATGAATGTAAACGAAAAATTAAATGAAAAATACCGAAACGTTTTAAAAGCCTTTTATTCTGTATTAAAAAGCTGTGACCACGTTATACGCTTTGCCTTTTTAACGGGAGTTACCAAGTTCAGTAAGGTAAGTATTTTCAGCGATTTAAACAATTTAAACGATATAAGCTTAAAACCCGATTACTCGGGAATATGCGGAATTACTCAAAGCGAACTTGAAAATACTTTTAAACCCGAAATAGAAGTCTTGGCGGAAAGAAACAGGTTAAGCTATGAGCAATGTATAAAAACATTAAAACAAAATTATGACGGCTATTGTTTTGCGGACGGAACGGAAAATATGTATAACCCTTTCAGCTTATTAAATGTGTTTGACGGAAAACAATTTGAATATTATTGGTTTGCAACGGGAACGCCTACATTTTTGGTAAATGCTTTAAAAGAGGCAAATTATAATATACCCGATTTGGACGGAAATGTGGAAATGGACGCCTCGGGATTATCGGATTACAGGGCGGGAAACGATTCTGCAATACCTATTTTATTTCAAGCGGGATACTTAACCATAAAGAGCTACGACAGTGATTATAAGATGTATAGGCTAGGCTTTCCCAATGATGAGGTAAGATACGGCTTTTTGCATAATCTTTTACCGGCGTATTCAAATTTAAATTTCGGGGATACGGCGTTCAGCGTAGTAAGTTTTACAAAAGACCTTAGAGCCGGGCGGGTGGAAGAGTTTATGCAAAGATTAAAGTCCATAATGGCGAGTATTCCCTACGATAATGTAAAGAAGGAAAGCGGAGAAAGCCTTGCATTAAGGGAGCATAATTTTCAAATATGCGTTTATTTGGTGTTTGCCCTTATGGGACAGTTTGTAAAAACAGAAACGCATTGTGCAGGCGGGAGAAGCGATTGTACGGTGGAAACCGAAAATACGATTTATATTTTCGAGTTTAAATTAAAAGGAAGTGCGGAGGAAGCCTTAAAGCAAATAATAGAAAAAAAATATGCTGAAGCATACAGGGCTGAAGACAAAGAAATAGTTTTAATAGGCGTAAGTTTTAATGCGGAAGAAAAAACGGTAGGAGAATGGCTTACGGAAAAAGCGTAAACTAAAATTGCAGCACTTACGGCTCAAACGATTTTAAATCCCCCTTGTTGTAATTTTATTATAAATGTGATATTGTGCTTACAATATTAAATTAAGGGATTCTTCAATTTACAATGAAAATTTTAAATTTGCGCTCCGCTCCGCAAGTAACTTTAACAATCTTGGTCTTATTTTTATTTTATCTTTCCGCTGTTAAGCATTTGGAAATTCTTATAATATGGCTTATAATAATTATAGGTGTTATCCTTATTTTTTCCAAAGAAAAAATAAGGAATTTAAAATCGGTTTTAGGTGTTTTACCTTTTATAATTATGGTGCTCATACCGTTTTTTATACATGGATTTTCATGGGATTCTCTTGAGCAAAAAGAGTTCTCGGAAAAACTTATTATCCGTTTAATGTGCGCTATGATGAGCGTTTCATTTATTTCCGCACGATATTCTTATTTATACCTGGTTGAAGGTGTTTTAAAATTAGGCCTTCCTAATTTTTTAAACCAAATCATTGCACTTACCTTTAGATACTTCTTTATGATACGTGAAGATGTGGATAAAACCTCAAAAGCTATGAATGCACGCTGTTTCGATAATGCACCGTTTTTTACAAAACTTTCAAGCTATGGAGAAATGATAGGCGGCTTTTTTTTAAAATCCTCCGACCACGGCGAAAAGGTTTACAACGCAATGCGTTCCAGAGGTTTTACTGCGGAAAGTAAATTTAAAACCGAAAAAATAAATTCGCTACGGAATATTGCATATCTTATAATTTGTGCTGCAATTTTTATAGCTCTAACTGTTTTTGACAGATTTGCGGAGGTAAAATGGCTATTTTAATTAAAGATTTATCTTATACATATCCCGACGGCAGACAGGCCCTAAAAAATGTAAATATGGAATTTCAAACCGGAAAAAAGACTGCAATTGTAGGTTTAAACGGTTCGGGAAAATCAACCCTTCTTTATCATCTGAACGGAACAATACTGCCGCAAACGGGAAGCGTAAGCGTTTTAGGCGAAGAAGTTTGTAAAAAGAATTTAAATTCCATTAGAAAAAAGGCTGGGTTTTTATTCGACTACCCCGACCATCAGCTTTTTTTAACCACCGTTTATGAAGACATAGGCTTCGGATTAAAAAATCTCGGGAAGGATAAAAACGCGACGGCTTCAGCTGTAGATAAAATTTTATCGGAGCTTAATATCGGCCATTTAAAAGATTACCCTCCGTATCAATTAAGTTTGGGGCAAAAAAAGATTTGCGCAATTGCAGGAATATTGGTAATGCAGCCTGAAATAATAATTTGCGACGAACCTTTTTCAGGTTTGGACAGCAGGGTAAAAGAAAATTTTAAAAATATTCTCGACGATTTTTCCGCAAAAGGGAAGACAATAATTTTTTCCACTCACGATCAGGAATTTTGTTATGAATGGGCCGATAATATTTTTATTATGAATAAGGGCGAAATAATAGCCTCCGGCGAAACGGTAAATATCTTCAATAATAAAGAAATATTGGAAAAGGCCGGACTGGTTATGCCTAAACTTGCACGCCTTTTCGGAAACAGAAATCCGGCTCCCAGAAACGTAGAAGAAGCCTTAAATCCTGTGTAGATTTTTTTTATTTTTTCTATATTTCCTATTGACATTATTATAAAAATACTATATACTCTCTTTTCGTCGGCTATGTGCCGGTTTATGTCTCCTTCGTCTAGTGGTTAGGACATCGGGTTTTCATCCCGACAACAGGGGTTCAATTCCCCTAGGAGATGCTTTAGAAAAGCTCTGAAGTATTTTGTAAATCTTCAGAGCTTTTTTTATGTCTTTTTCCCTTTAAAAGAGGATTTTTTTGATAACGGCTAAATAAAGAAAATTATTAAGTTTTCCGTATATATTCCGAAACTCTAAATGCGGAGTTTTCAAATGAGGAAGATAAAAAAGAAATTTATATTTTTTTTAGTTTCGGTATTAAGCATTATTTCCGTCTTTGCCGAACAGGATGAATATGTATACGGTCAACTTGTAGAAACTATATCTCGTGTAGGAATACCTAAAATTGAAGGCAGATATATAATATTTACCGCTTCAGGAAAAAGACATGCGGGGATTTCATTTGCCCATGAAGATTACAGGCATATCCATTCCTTTAAAAAATTGGTTCGTTCCGATTTTCAAAGCGATGCCGAAAATCAAATTTTATTTTATATTTTTCAAATTCCTGACGGCATAGGAGAAATCCGCTACAGACTTGTAATCGACGGCCTTTGGTCTTCGGACCCTGAAAACCCCGATTCGGTTTTCGATTATACTCATGGAATGAGCGTATCGGTCGTAAACGTTCCTTTTTATAAAGAATATAAAACTTCTATAGAAGGAAAAAACCTTGTAAGGTTTACATATATAGGAGAAGCAAAACAAAGAATAAAACTGGCGGGGACTTTCAATAATTGGGACCCTTTTATGTACGAAATGGAAGAGGTTGTTCCGGGCAGATATGAGCTTGCTTTAAATTTACCTAAAGGGACTTGGTTTTATGCCTATTTTTCGGGAAGTATGCAGCTGCCCGATTCTACAAATAAAAACTATGTTTATACTGCCGACGGCCGCAGGGCTTCGGTAATTACAATTCAATAAACCGGAGAAATTTTATGCACAAATACATAATTCAAGGCGGCTTTCCCGTTAAGGGAACAATTAAGGCAAGCGGCAATAAAAACGCGGCACTTCCCTGCATTGCGGCGGCTCTTCTTTCGGAGGAAGCCGTTATTTTAAAAAATATTCCCGAAATAGAAGATGTCTTTGTAATGCTTAAAGTGTTTGAGGCTTTGGGAGGCATAACCGAAAAACTTGAAAAGAATATTTTTAAGCTTCAAATGAAAAAAATCAAATCAAGTGAAATTCCTGAAGAATTGGCGGCAAAAATACGGGCATCTATCTTATTTGCAGGACCTCTTCTTGCAAGAACGGGCAAGGCCGTCCTTCCCCCTCCCGGAGGAGATGTAATAGGAAGAAGAAGACTGGATACTCACTTTTTAGCTCTGACGGAACTCGGCGCAAGGGTTGAAACGGACCAAAATTTTTCATTTATTGCACACAAATTAAAGGGGTCGGATATGTTTTTAGATGAAGCTTCCGTTACCGCTACGGAAAATGCGGTTATGGCGGCTTGTCTTGCGGAAGGAACTACAATTATTACAAATGCGGCAAGCGAACCGCATGTTCAGGAACTTTGCATAATGCTGAATAAAATGGGAGCTAAAATTTCAGGCGTGGGCTCCAATATTCTTACTATCGAAGGAGTGGAAAAGCTGGGCGGTACGGAGCATAAAATAGGTCCCGATTATATGGAAATAGGCTCATTTATAGGACTTGCAGCCGTTACCCGCGGACAGCTTAAAATTACCGATGTGGAACCTAAGGATATGCGTCCTCTAAAGGTGGCTTTCGGCAAGCTGGGTATAGGCTGGAGACTTGAAGGGTCAACTTTAACGGTACCTGACCAGCAGCGTATGCAGGTAAACTGCGACTTGGGCGGAATGATTCCTAAAATAGATGATGCTCCGTGGCCGGGTTTCCCTCCGGATTTAACCAGTATTATGACGGTAATTGCAACTCAAGTTGAAGGCACGGTTTTAATTCATGAAAAGATGTTTGAATCCAGAATGTTTTTTGTAGATAAACTAATAGGAATGGGTGCAAGGATAACCCTATGCGACCCGCATCGCGCAGTTATTTCAGGCCCCAGCGCCTTACACGGAAGCGAACTTGTTTCGCCGGATGTCCGCGCCGGTATGGCTATGGTGCTTGCCGCCTGCTGCGCCAGAGGTGAAAGCATTATACGCAATGTTTATCAAATTGAGCGCGGATACGAACATCTTGTAGAAAGGCTTCAATCCATAGGCGTAAAAATTACAAAAAAAGAATAAATTTTGTCTTACAGGCAGACTCCGTATTCAGTATAATACGGAGCCGAATTTAAAAAAAAGAATTAATCAGAAGCTAAAGTCTTTACGGTTTAAAGGCTTCTTTTATAACCGAGCTTAAATTTTCCGCAGTAAAAACGTTTTTTATATCAATATCAAAAGGCTCCGAATCGGAAAAAGGCGGCGAAAATACTTTTATAAAACCCATTCCTTGAGCGGTTTTAATACGCGGTTTTAGCCGCTTAACCGGTCGTATTTCTCCCGCAAGGCTAAGCTCTCCTATATAAGCTTCATTTTGTTTTGCAGGGAGACCTGTTCTTGCGGAATAAAGGGCCAAGGCTATAGCCAAATCGGCAGCGGGTTCACGCAATCTTATTCCGCCTGCAACATTTATATAAATGTCCTGGTCCGAAAACTGTAAACCTATTCTTTTTTCCAAAACGGCGGCTATGCGGCTTACTCTGGCGGAATCTATCTTATCTGAAAACACGCGGGTAACGGCACCTTTTGCGGGTACGGTTAAGGCTTGTATTTCCACCATAAAGACTCTTGAGCCTTCAAAAACGGGTACTGCCGCGGAACCTGCCGGAAGGGCTCCCGTTCTTCCAGTTATAAAAAGAGATGAAGGGTCTTCAATCGGTTTTAAGCCGAATTCGTCCATGGAAAAAATACCAAGTTCGTCAACGGAACCGAAGCGGTTTTTTAATGCCCGCAAAAATCTTACATCATCTTCGGTACGTTCAAAAGAAATTACGGTATCGACTAAATGCTCCAACACCTTAGGCCCTGCTATATTTCCGTCTTTTGTAACATGTGCGGTTAAAAAAAGTACGCTGTCTCTCTCTTTTACCCAAGACACAAGCTCGTGAGCGCAAAGCTTTAGCTGATTAATCGTACCAGGAATTGCACCTGCATCTGCGGAATACATAGTTTGAATGGAATCTATGACTACAAAAACGGGGTTTACCTTATTTAAAACTCGCTCCACGTCTTCAAATTTACAAGTACATAAAAGTTCGATATTTTTTAACGGAAGAGCCAGCCTGTCGGCTCTGGCACGTATTTGTCCGCCCGATTCTTCTCCTGAAACATAAAGCACCTTTTTTCCGCAAAAAGCTGCGGCTTGTAAAAGAAGAGTGGACTTTCCTATACCGGGCTCTCCTCCTATTAAAACGGCTGAACGCTTTACCGCTCCTCCTCCCAAAACCCTGTCGAATTCCGGAATACCCGAACTTAAACGCACTGCATCGTTTGCTTCAACGGATTCAAGCGGAATTGAAGACGCCCGTTTTGAAAATTTTTCGGCTGAAAGTCCTTCTCCCCCCCGTACGGAAGGCGTATAGTCTTCGTTAAGTGTAACTTCTTCAAATGTATTCCATTCCCCGCAATCGGGGCATCTTCCGAGCCAGCGGGGCTGAGTGTATCCGCAATTAGAACATTTAAAAGCGGTTTCTCCGGTTTTCTTTTTTGACATAAATTTAATATACAAAAAGCCGTAAATTGTGTAAAGGGATAATGTCTTAACATGGTATTCGGAAAGACTGTTAAGTTATAGGTAAAAGCTTATAACGGTTCTCTTGAATTAACACGCATATTTTATTATAATACACTTTATGGAAAAAAAATACGCAATTTTAATTGACGGAGATAATATTACACCGTCGTATCTTGAAGCAATAATTTCGGAAGTTTCAAAAGAAGGCGATGTTTTAATAAAAAGACTTTACGGAGACTGGACTACACCTAATATGAACGGCTGGAAGATATGGCTTGAAAAAGTTCCCATACGTCCCGTTCAGCAATTCAGAAACGGTCCCAATGCAACCGATAATACCATAATTATGGACGCAATTGAATTGGCAAATACAAATCAGGGAATAAATGCGGTTTGTATAGTTTCCACGGATTCCGACTATTACAGTCTTGCTTTAAAATTACGCGAGTATGGGCTTTATGTTTTGGGTATAGGAAGAAGGAATGCCAAACCTCTTTGGGTAAATGCATGCAACGAATTTAAATATATAGAAAATTTCGATGAAAGCTATGAATACGAAGCCGACGGTGCAATGGAAAAGAAAGCCGTTTCGCTTGAAGCTCTTATTTTTCATGCCTATAGAAATTCGAAGATGACCGAAGAAGGCTGGGTAAGCCTTTCCGATTTGGGCAAATCCATTCGTAATTTTATGCCCGAATTCGAACCTCGCTCGTACAGTCATAATACTCTTCTCGAAATTATGAACGCCCTGTCGGATAATTTTGAAATAAGCTCGGACGGCAGAATTCCTCCCAATTATTGGATAAAGGCAATTGAAGAAAAAAATCCTCATCCGAAAGTTATAGGAAAAGTAAAGCGCTTAATGGACCATTACGGAATAATAGAAAATGAAAAAGGAGATTTTTTCTTTTCATTTACAAACATAGAAAAAAAATACAAAGACGATTTACTTACGGTAGGCTCTCCGGTAAAATTCAGAATTTTCAAAATGCCTAACCCTACGGGAGAAGCCTCATCGGACAGGAACGGAAAAGCTGCCGAAATAGAAATAATCGGGAATTAAATTATGAATAAGATTAACTCTTACAATCCTGAAATAATTAAGTTTGCCGCATTAAAGCCTTGGCTGCGCTGGACGGCTCTTGTATTTTCCGTTTTAATTTTTAGCATAAATATTTCATCAATTAAGACGGGAGAGCACTCCATAACGGCAATGGTAATAGGAGCGGTATTCTTATTTGCTTCACTTTATGAAAATTCATGGCAGTTTAATTTAAATGAAAAAACGGCAGTATTAAAACGCGGGCTTATTTTTTTAGCGAAAAAACGTCTTATAAATTTTTCCGCAATTCACAGTATTACGGTTGATACTTTTAAACAGCCTGCACGCTTCGGAACCTTTACACAAATTTATATGAAACTTACGGACGGGGAAACTATTATTATAGACCGTGATAAAACCAAGGCCTTACAAAGAGAAATAGAAAGAATTGCGGAAGTACAGGAACTGATAAGAAAAAACAATGAACAAAAGGCGGAAGATTTTTTTAATGCCGTTGCGGCGGATATTTTAAACACCGATACGGAAAATAAATCATAAAAACGGAAATACTGAATGAATTTATATGAGGAAATTAAAAGCCGTTACGGTAACATAAAAAGAACTCGCGGATTTTATTTATATACCGAAAAAAAATGTCAGACTTTTGGATATGTACTTGGACGGTGGAAGAGCAATACTCGGAAGGAAAAACAATAAGGCGGCTCTTATAATAAAACAATTTACCGATAAGGGGCTTTATTCCTTTTTACCCACTTCCGCGGATTATAATTTACAAAAAGCATTAAACGCTCTTTTTCCGGAACATACTGAAATAGGTCTTTACACCTGTGATAGAGAAGTTTTGGAGCTTATGCAAGAGGAAACAGGGAAAAAAACTTATACGGAAAATTTATGGAAACCTTTTTTACCCTCGTCGGAAAGTTTAAAAAGCCGAAACTGTTTTTTTGTTCAGCCGCCGTTTTGCACTTCAATAAAAATTGCGGTTTTTAAAAAAGAATTAAGTTTAAAAATTCCTCCGAGTTCGTTTGTAAGCGCATTGGAAAAAGCGGCCATTGCACGCTCTTTTTTCGATTTAATTAAATTTATCGATATGCCGCAAAAAAAAACTACGGCCTCTACGGAAAAGCAATACAATAAGGCAAAAGAATTATGCGGCTCTTTTTGGAAAATTGAAAACATTTATCTTTTCCCGAAAATAAAAGAAACGGAATATGAATGTTTTTTTAAAGCTGCATTGGACGCTCATATTTTAATTTCACCTAATTTTAATACTCCGTCTATTTTTCCCGATATAAAAACATATTCGGAACTTATAAGTTTTCTTAAATTTAAAAATAAAGGAGAGTGTCAATATGAATAATTTGGCTGCATTTACGGCGGAAGGATATGGAGTTTTACTGTTTGCCAAACTGATATTCGGAGCTATAGCGGTTTTTTCGGAATATTAACTTGGCATAAAACACGTAAGTCTTATATGATTTTTTTTGTTTTCGGAATTTTTGCTCTGTATATTTCGATTTTATTGCAAACCGCAGGATATTTCGGATTTATAATTCTGGAGCCCCTAAAGATAGGAAACATTTCACTTCCATTGTGGCATATTTTCTTTGAAACTCTGCCGGTTATATTTTTTATCACGGCTTTGTCTTTGTTTTTAAAATCCGAAGGTTTATTTTAAGCGACACAAACGGTATCGCTTAAAAACACTTGCAGTTTTGCTTAAGGCAAAACTTTTATTATTGTATGCACTTTTTTTCAGCTGCGCTTACAAAAGTGCGGGAAAATTATCAATCCTCAGAAACCGATGTTTCTTCCGGTTGATAATTTTATAAGAAAGGTTTATTTTAGTCGATACAAATAGTATCGCCTAAAAACACTTGCAGTTTTGCTTAAGGTAAAACTCCTATTATTGTATGCATTTTTGATTACAAAGCGGCTAAAAATAAACACCCATCGGAATTTAAAAATCCTTTAGGCCGTTTATTTTATTTAAGGAATAAATTTATGGAAGACTTGAATCCTGAACAATTTAAGGCGGTAACTACGATTAACGGCCCTGTTTTAATTATTGCGGGAGCCGGTTCGGGGAAAACGCGTGTTATTACTTTTAGAATTGCAAATATGCTTGAACAAGGCATTCCTCAATCGCAAATTTTGGCTCTTACTTTTACAAACAAAGCAGCCCGAGAAATGGAGGAACGTATAAAAGAATTAACCGGAAAAAAATTACAAAATTTAACAATCAGTACTTTTCACGCTTTCGGAGTAAAGGTTTTGCGAAATAATATTGAAAAACTGGGCTGGCGTTCCAATTTCAGTATTTACGATGAAACCGATAGAAATCAACTTATACGAGATTGCGGAAGAGAACTTAAATTTTCTCAAGATGCCTTAGACGTTTATAAAATAGGAGTGCTTTTTTCCAATATAAAAAATGGGAAGGAAAGATTGGCGCGGTGAACACGATTCTTATCAAGCCCTGTACAAAGAATACCAAGAAGGCCTTAAACTTTACAATGCGGTGGACTTCGACGACTTAATTATGCTGCCGATTAAACTTTTTACGGAATATCCTGAAGTCCTTGAAGAATATAGGAACAGATACCGCTACATAATGGTAGACGAATTTCAGGATACCAGTACACAGCAATATAATTTTATGCGCCTGATTGCAAATGAAAATATTTGTGTCGTAGGAGATGACGACCAATCCATTTACTCTTGGCGCGGCGCAAGTTTTGAAAATATCAAAATGTTTGAAAAAGACTTTCCGAATCTTTTGGAAATTAAATTGGAACAAAATTACCGCTCAACGGGAACGATTTTGGCGGCGGCAAACGGCGTTATTTCGCATAACACAAACCGTAAAGAAAAGGCTCTTTGGTCTGAAAAAGATTCGGGGCGCCCGATAGAGATTTTTATCCCCGAAAATGAAGCCGCCGAAGCGGATTTTATTGCCGATATGATTTTAAGTTTAAAGGAGAGGGAGCATTTTAAATATTCCGATTTCGGAGTATTAATTAGAGCAAACAGTTTAAGCAGAGCCTTGGAAGAATCTTTTTTGGAACTTAACATTCCGTACAGAATGTCGGGCGGAACAAGTTTTTTTCAACGCAAAGAAATTAAAGATGTAATAAGTTACCTTAGGGTAATTGCAAACCCGGACGACGATATAAACCTTTTACGTATTATAAATACACCGCGCCGAGGTATCGGAAAAAAAACTATAGAAACTCTTTCCGCTCTTGCTACGGAAAATAAATGCTCTATACGTACTGCCGCCCGCCTTCTTTTGGAAAACCCTCCTGAAGAAATGCGGGGTAAAAGCATTACCGATTTACAGGACTTTGCCGATTTAATTACCGAACACCGTTCTCACCTTTTATCGGGCAAGGGACTTGCTCAAAAGGTTCGAAAACTTTTGGAAGCTATTGAATATAACGAATATCTTATTGCAGAATTTCAAAAAAGCGAAAAGGCCGCTCAATTTAAAATGATGAATATAGAAAGTTTTTTACGCTCTATGGAAGACTGGGAAAAAAATCCCGATAATTGGGATTTAAATCTTTATGACTATTTAAACCGTATTACGCTTTTAACCCGCGACGATACGGAAGAAGAAAAAGGTGAAGTAAATATAATGACAATCCATGCTTCCAAGGGTTTGGAATTTCCTGTTGTATTTATTGCAGGAGCCGAAGACGGTCTTATTCCTCATGCAAGAAGTATGGAAGAAAACGAAGGTGATGTAGAAGAAGAACGCCGCCTTTTTTACGTTGCAATTACACGGGCAAGACAAAAACTTTTTATTACAAGCTGCCGTCAAAGGCGTAAGCAAGGCGGCTTAACCGAATGCGCTCCTTCTCCGTTTCTCGATGAAATCCCTGCGGAGTTGGTAGAATACCACGAGCCAGATGCGGCTGCGGAAGAAGAAAGTATCGCAAATATTTTCAGTCAAATGAAACAAAAATTCTCAATATAAATACCGTACAAAACAGTAAGCCTGTTTTTTAATACCATATTCGCAACACGCTCCATTCGGTAATTAAACAGGCTTATATTTTTACTCTATCTATAAGAAAAATCGCTGTTGCCGATAAACTCGCGCAAAATAGACTGTCCGTGTACAAAGTGAGCGGGCAGCGGCAAAAAATTTCCTAAGAAGGTTAAAAGCCGGGACGCTTCGTTATATTCGGCTTGAAAAGGTTTTACCGCTTTTAAAAGAGGTTCCGCGTAAACCTTTAATACCGCCAATTCATAATCAAGAGCGGTATTAAAAACCGCATCGGCATTCCCTTGAAACGGGAAAATATATTTCGCTTCGCCTGAACGGACATCTCCCCACATTCCGATTGTACGCGAAGCAGGACTTCCCCTAAATTGAGCGTCCCGTACAATGCGGCGCAGCAAGCGGTTATCGGAAGTAGGAATTCTATTATGGTCGTCCAAATTAAGTTGGGTTAATGCTGAAAGGTAAATTTTAAATTTAAGAGAAGAATCGACCTTTGCAGTAAGTTTATCGTTTAAAGCGTGAATTCCTTCGAGGATAAAAATAGTGTTTTCTTCGGCTTTTAAAGGCTTTGTTTCCGCCCGTCGGGCGCTAAGTTTAAAATCATAGGAAGGCATTTCCACCGTTTCACCTTTAAAGACAATCGTTTAAAAGTTCGATATCCAAGGCTTCAACACATTCAAAATCAGGGGTACCGTCAGGATTTTTCGGAGCCTTTGCAGCACCTAAATAAAAATCGTCAAGACTTATAACCTTGGGCGAAAGGCCTAAAACTTGCAGCTGCATAGAAAGTTTTTTTGCCGAAGTTGTTTTTCCCGAGCTTGAAGGCCCGGCAATAAGAATTACCTTTGCACTTTTTTTTGCGGTAATCTTTTTTGCAATTTCCGCAAGTTTATTGTTTTGAAGAATTTCCGTAATCTCTACATATTCTTTTATTTTGCGGGAAGTTATCAAATCGTTAAGCTGCCCTACGGAAGAAACTCCGACCAGTTTTCCCCACGCCTTATATTCTTTATAAATTTCAAAAAGCTGCGGTATATCGTTAAATTGAGAAAGCTCGCAATATGAAGAGGTTTTAGGAAAGCGAAGTAAAAAACCGTCCCCATAAGGCATCAAATCGAAAACCTTAACTTCGCCTATTCTATCCATCAGTGGCTGAAAATATAAGTCTTCATAAGAACCTAAACGGTTTACTAAAATTTTAGGCTTACTCGTATAATTTAAAAGGCGATAAGTTTCAGGCTGATTCGATTTTTCAAATTTTTCAACCGCTTCTTCATAAGAAAGCCATACGGTTTCAATAGGCATATCGGCTTGAACAAACTCATCCATTTTTTTCTTTATTGAATTTAAATCGATTTTTTTTGACTTTGTTCCTTCAAAGGTATAATAATAACCGTAATCCAAACTATGCCCCATTAAAAGCCTAAGCTCCGGGTAAATCTCTTTTGCCGCCGCCGCTAAAATTAAACATAGGGTTCTTCTGTAAATATTTGAACCTTCTCTATTTGCAAGGGTTACCGGTTCAATGCGGGATTGAACATCGACTATTTTATTAAGAGGCACTACCAAATTATTAAGTTTAACGCCTACTATGGGAGCGTCCAATTTACCTAAATACGGAATAAGCTCTCGGGCGGAAACGGGCTGTACAAATTGCTTTTGACTTCCGTCGGGAAATGTAATTTTAAATGAACTCATTAAAGACTCCTTTCAGTTTAAAGCCGTTTTACAGGCGGTTTTAAAATATTTAAGTTTTTAAAAACCGCCTTGTAATATTTTCAGCATTTACGAAATATATTTTGCATTATATAAAATTCAATATGAAAAGGCAAGCGCAGTTTATATTTTAAGTCCGACTGCATAGGTTTTTATTTATATGTATATTGTAAGAGCAATATACGTAAAGCCTCACGGTTTGCAACACCTAAATTTTTACAGGCAGCCGCCATATCTTTTTTTTACCACCGAAATACTTACATGGTGTTCGGCTGCAAGCTCTTCGTAAGTTTTACCTTCAGCAAACGAACCGAAAATAAAATCTTTTTGGCGGTCAGAAAGACCGTAGTTCGACAATTTTAAAATAGAACCCTTAGGCGGAAGAGGAATATAAACGGATTTAAAAATAGATGAGCCTTTTCGATTTATCTTAATTCGGTAAAGTATGTATACAATTTAAATACCCTATGAGCCGGTCGATTTATATTTTTTTACACCATACCGCCACAAGGCATAACACGGAATTAAAAATAAAAATGCTAAAAGCGGGAAAAAAGGTATTGCACTTTTTTGTGTTTTACCGAACAAATACAAAAGCGGGTAATATTGAAATAAAGAATAAGGAATTATAAACGTACAAACTTTTAGTATTTTTTTTCCGTAAATCGAAACAGGATAAGCTCCGAAGGTTCTGGCTCCGTCCGTAAAAATATTTACAAATTCAAGCCCTTCAACCGTAAAAAAACATAAAGCCGCATAAACTAAAAAAAGCCCCGTAAAAACCGCGACCCCTCCTAAGAGCATAAAAGCTAAAGTAAAAATCTTTAAGGCATTCCACGTTATATTCGAAAAAGCGATTCCGTAGCCAAGCATTACAATGCCCTGAATAAGTCGCCCCACACGGGCAAATTCAAATTTACTTCCCAATACTTGTAAAATTAAACTTCGCGGGCGCAATAAAAGCCTATCGAAGTCTCCGGTAACTATAAAATTTGAAAACGAATCAAAACCGCGGGCATAACTTTCCGCAACGGAAAAGCTCATTAACACTATCGAAAAACAAAGCATTATTTCGCTGAAAGTAAAGCCCTTTATATTATTAAACCGTGCAAATAAAAAATAAACTGCAATAATTTCGTTAAATGTCAATAAAACCTGCCCGGCTAAAGAAAGAAAAAAAGAAGTCTTATACTGCATAGTACTTCTAAGCAAAACCGAAATATAATTAAAATAAAGTTTTAAACCGTTTTTCATTTTAACCGCCCTGTACAACAAGTTTTTTTTCTGCAACCTTTGAAATTATTTTTCCGCATAAAATTAAAACGATAAGCCAAAACAATTGCAAAGCAATTTTATAATAAACATAAACGCCTTTTATATCGCCGCCGAAAATTCTTAAAGGAATATTTTGAATACCTGTAAAAGGCAAAACCTCTATTACCGCACGTATTTTATCGGGAAAAAAAGGAATCGGGATTACCTGTCCTGCAAGAATTTCCGATACGGAAATAAAAAGCATTTGCAAACCTCGTGGCGATATTGTAAAAAACGATAATATGTATATTAACACTATAAATGCGGTTGCCGTAAAAAGCCCTAAAATAAGCGAAAACAAAAATAAAGAAAATGTAAATAAATTCGGTAAAACAAGGCTGTAAGGAAGAGGCAATAATAATGCCGTAATCAAAATGGGAAAACATCTTAAAAGCCCCCGTGCAAGACGCATTGAAAGAGTTCTTACAAACCATAGATTATAAATGCTTACGGGGCGCACCATAAGATATGCCGCAGAACCTTTAACTATTGCATCATTAACCTCAGGCTCAAAAACCCATAAGGCAAAAAAAGCTAAAAAGGCTTGCTGAATCCAAATATAAGAAACGGTTGCGGAAAAACTCATCGGAAAATTTTGCGGAGAAGTTTCGTAGAAGGCTTTAAATAAAAATACGGTTAAAAACCCCCAAGCAAATTGAGTGCTTATTCCCGCAAAGGCGGCAGCCCTGTACTGTAAGTTGGCAATAAATCTTATTTTAAAAAACGCAAAATATTTTTTCATATACTTATTGCCCGGAATAATCGGTATCTATATTCAATCGCTTATAAAGAGCCGCCAAACTTTCATCAAGTGTCATACCGTTTAATTTTATAGCATCAAGAGTTCCGTCCAAAAGCAGCATACCCTTTCCGATTAAAATAATTCTATCCGTAATCGCCTGTATATCCTGCATATCGTGCGTAGTTAAAATAATTGTAGTTTTCCGCTTTAAATTTAAATCCGAAATAAATTTGCGTACCGCCAATTTTGAAACCGCATCAAGCCCTATTGTCGGCTCATCTAAAAACAAAATTTCAGGACTGTGCAAAAGAGAAGCTGCAAGCTCGCACCTCATACGCTGCCCTAACGAAAGCTGGCGCACCGGAGTTTTGATAACCTCTTCCAAATTTAAAAGAGATATTAACTCTTCGGAATTATTTTTATAAACACCTTCGGGCACCGAATAAATATTTTTTAATAACTCAAAGGAATCTATTACGGGAATATCCCACCAAAGCTGCGAACGCTGACCGAAAACCACTCCTATATTTTTTACATAAGCGGTTCTGTTTTTCCAAGGAATAAAACCGTTTACGGTACACTCACCCGAATCGGGAGTAAGTATCCCGCTTAAAATCTTTATGGTAGAACTTTTACCCGCACCGTTAGGCCCTATATATCCCACAGTTTCACCTTTTTTTACGGAAAAACTTATATCCTGTAAGGCGGTAATAAGTTCATACTTTTTATTAAATAGCCCCTTAACGGCCTCCCGAAAACCTTCATTCCGTTTTGCAATTTTATAAGTTTTAAAAAGATGTTTTACGGTTATCATAATTTCCATGTCCATTATTTAAATATTCAGGTTCAGAAAAAAAACTGCGGCACGCCAAACAGTACCGCAGTTTTCTTTTTTTTATTTTTAAAAATTTAAATTGTAACGCCTGAAAGCTCTCCGGGAGCTTTTTTCCCTCGCGTTATCATTTCGCTCGCTTTTTTACCCTTTGATGTAAAGGCGATAAATGCCGAAGCGGTGTAAATTGAAGAGTATGTACCGCTTATAAGACCTACTAAAAGCGCCAGGGCAAAGTCTTTCATTGAGCCGGTAGTAAAAACAAATAAGGCAACGACTGCAATCATTGTCGTAATCGTTGTAATAAGAGTTCTTGTAAGCACCTCGGATAAGGCGGTATCCAAAACTTCATTGCATTCGAGTTTCGGTTCAAGATTTATCTTTTCTCTGATTCTATCAAAGATAACGATTGTATCGTTTATGGAATAACCGATAATGGTAAGAATAGCCGCTATCGTTGTAGAGTTAAATTCCATTTGCGACCATGTTATAAACATAAGCATAATCAAAGTATCATGCATTAAAGCCAAAATAGCGGCAACGGAAAAATTCCATTGAAAGCGGAACATTGCATAAATAAAAATTAAAATCAAAGCTCCGCTTACAAGTAAAATTGCCTGTTTAGCCAAGGCGGAAGAAAACTGAGAGCCTACAAAGTCCGTACTCATAACCGCAATATTTTCTTTACCGTAAGCTGCGGTAAGAGAATCCCCGATTATTGAGCGTAAAGCGGTATTGGCGTCTTCGTGGCTCCCGTCATCGGGAAGACGTATTTGAAAATATCTGTCCTGCGGTAAACCTAATTGCTGTACCGAAACCGCCGGTACGGAAGAAAGAGCATGTCTTACCTCGTCCGTAGTTATAAGCTTAGCCGTATTATCGATATAATGCAACCTGAAAATTTCCTTAGACAGCTTTGACGAAGATTCGGAATCGGAAAAAAGCTCTTTAAGTTTAGTGTCGGAAGAAGCCTGCATATTTACTTTTAAGCCTTCTATTTCGGATACTCCGGCAGTAAATTCCTTAATCGTGGGATTATCGGAAAATTTAAAAACATAAGCCTTATTTTGCCCGTCCAAAGAAGTTGCCGTAATCGAAATATCGGAATTGCTTTGAGCAAAAGAAACCGTAAGAGGCCCCTCATAAGAAAGCTCAAGCGCGGTAGGTGCAATTTTTATCTTTTCGATAAAACCTGCCTGAAAATCTATACCGAAGTTAATACCCTTTGTAAAATATCCGACCAAACCGAATACTATAAAAATAATACTTAATATAACACAAGGAATAAATAATTTTGAAAATTTAATTGTTTTATTCATTTGACAACTTCCTCCAGCTTATATGGATTTTTTTTTATCTTTAATGTCTGTGTTCCGAAGTCGAAAATTAAACGCGAGACGAATAAAGCCGTAAATACCGAGGAAACTACTCCTATTGCCAAACTGTAAGCGAACCCCTTAATGGGCCCGGTTCCCAATATCGAAAGAAAAGAAGCCGCAATAAAGGTTGTTATATTGGAGTCCATAACTGCGGAAAGAGCATGTTCAAACCCGGCTTTAATGGCAGCTTCACGGCTTTTATTAAGCCGCAACTCTTCCTTAATGCGCTCAAAGACTACAACATTTGCGTCTACCGCCATACCTATTGTAAGAATCATACCTGCAATACTCGGCAATGTAAGAGTTAAGTTAAAGGCGGATAAAATACTGAACATTATATAAAGGTTAAGTATTTGCGCAATACAGGCGTTAATCCCAGCTTCTTTATAGAAAATAAGCATAAAAATAAGAACAGCCAGTAAACCCCATTGCAAAGCCTTAATACCTTCTCTGATTTTTTCATCTCCCAAACTCGCTCCTACAACCTGCTGTGTCTCAAGCTGTAAAGGAACATTAAGCCATGCCGTACGTAAAACGGTCTTTAAATTTTCAGCTTCGGTTGCCGAAAAGCCGCTTATATTTCCGCTACCGCCGGTTATAGGCTCTTTAATGTTGGGAGCCGACTTAATTTTGTTATCGGAAACAATTGCAAGCCGTTTTCCCACATTTTGAGCGGTTAAATCGGCAAATATTTTTCCGCCTTCCGCATCGAGAGTAAATTCAACTATAGGCGTATTCAATGTGCTATCGGCAGCCGTATTGGCACTTATCAAATGCTTTCCTTCAAGTCCGGCCTGCTTTTTTACAACCAAAAACGGCGTATTTTCATCACGCTCATCAATTCCATAAGCGTCCTTATGATAAACACCTAAAACCATACAATCTTCAGGTATAACGGAAGAATCAAGTAAGTTATAATCGGCATCAAAGGTTTTTCCCGGATTATTTCGGTAATATTCTATAAACTTCGCCGAAGCTTCATCATCTACAATATGAAAAGAAAGAAGACCGCGTCCCATAATAATCGAATTTATCTTATCGGCATCGGCAGCACCGGGCATTTCTATATAAATTCTGTCATCGCCCTGTCTTCTTATAACGGGGTCGGTAAGACCGAACTTATCTATTCTGCTGCGTAAAGTTTCCATTGCAAGCGTCATTGCCGCCTTTTTGGACTCTGCAAGAGTTTCGTTACTTTCACCTTGAGATGAAACGGCGGCATCCAAATCGGCCTTAATTATAACCAGCATACCGCCTGAAAGGTCGAGACCGAGTTTTACCGCATTGGCTTGGTATCCCTTTGTGCTTAAAATAGCTTCCCTGTATGAAGTTTCCAAAAAAGGTTGAGCTGCAGGAATAAATTTTTCTTTTGAAGAAAGTTTAAAACTGGCAACAACATCTTCCGCAGTCCACTGTGCGGGTATTTCCATTTTTAAATTTTTTCTCATTTGCTTGGCGGCTTTAATTAAGGGGTCATACTCTTTAGAGAGAGGTTCTTTTGAACCCGACATTGCCATTTCAATGAGTCTATCAACATCGGCTCTTGCCATATTTTCCGAATAATCCTTAATTTTTTCGCGGGAAGCAAGAGCCAAAGCCTTATCTTCTTTATCCGTCCAAAAATACCACTTTAAAGTAGGATATAAAAAGGCAAAACACAAACCGATAACAACGAGAACAATTATAAATCTGGTTCTTTTGTTCATTATTTTTCTCCCAATTATTTACTTTCTAAAGGAGTTCCAAAATCGGACAATTTTAAAACTCCCGTATGTTTTATTTCGAATCGTCGGAAAAGGTTGCGGAATTGGAATTCTCGGCCGAATTTGAGGAGCTTTCGGTATTTTTCTTTTTACCGAAAAAGAACCCCTTCTTTTCACCGTTACCTGCAAAATCCGGAGCGGGGCGGGCGGGTTCGTCTTTTAAAACTACACCGACTGCAGAACGGTTAATTTCAATCTTGCAATTTTCATCAACTTTAATAATAAGAGTTTTTTCCTTGGCGGAACTTACAGTGCCGTGTATTCCGCCTATAGTGATAATCTTATCGCCTTTTTGAAGCTGCGAAATCATTCTTTCGGTTTTTTGCTGTTCCTTTTTTTGCGGACGTATAAGCAAAAAGTAAAAAATAACAAAAACCAGCAGCATAGGAATCATAATTCCGTAAGAACCGAAGCCTTGCGCCGTTTGCAACAGAGGTATCAAATTCATAAGTACATCCTTTTATAAAATAAAATCCCTAAACGGGTAGTGTAGAATATCACATTTAGACTTATTTAGTCAATAGATTTTAAAATTATCGGTGATTTTAAAAAATAAGATATAAAAACGGGCTTGACTTTTTCATACGTTTCTTGTAAAATGTTTCACTGTTTACGGCAGCTGTACCTTAGCCGGCTGCAAGCGGAAAACCGCAAATTTAACTTAGATACTTTTTGTATTGGAGGAATTTAAAATGGCTGTACCCAGAGCGAATACGTCAAAAGCTAGAACACGCCGCCGAAGAGGCATTAATATGAGGCTTCATGCACCGAATCTTGTAGAATGCGCAGGATGCGGAAACTTGATTATGCAGCACCATGTATGCCCCAAATGCGGGTTTTATAAAGGAAAACAAGTTATTAATCCCGATAAGTTGGATTAAAGGAGTATTTTATGGATGAATTGTTTAAAAAAATTCAAAAACTTATTGCAGACAAACTGGAAATTGACGAATCGAAAGTAACTTTGGATTCTTCATTCAGGCAGGACTTGGGTGCCGACAGCTTGGATACTTACGAGCTTGTATATGCACTCGAGGAAGATATGGGAATTACCATTCCGGACGAAAAAGCAAACGATTTTGAAACCGTCCGCGATGCCTACGAATTTATTAAATCTCAACAAAAATAAGGTTAAGCTTATTTAAAATGAAGTTGTCCTTGTTTCCGATTAAATTTGGGATTGAGACCAAAAGGAAGCAAGAACTCCTTGAGTTTCAAAAGCAGGCGGGACTGCATTTTAAAAATCTCCGCCTGCTTAATCTTGCATTTCATCACAGGTCTTACTCTAACGAGCATAATAATTTTCGCGAAAATAACGAGCGTATGGAATTCTTGGGAGATTCCGTGCTGGGGCTGGTTACCGCTTCGTATCTTTATGAATCGTTTGCGGAAAAAAATGAAGGAAGTTTAGCGAAAATAAAGGCTTCCGTCGTATCTGAAGAAGCCCTTTCCAAGATTGCTTTAAAGCTGAATATCAGTAAATTTTTAGTTTTAGGACGCGGTGAAGAGATGTCTGGAGGAAGAGAAAAACGGGCTATTTTAGCCGATGCAGTAGAAGCCATAATAGGAGCCTATTATTTGGATTCAGGCTACAAAGCCGTTCAAAAATTTGTACTTAATCTTTTATCCGACACAATAAATGCCGTTGTGCAAAATAAAATCGTAGGAGATTATAAATCGGTTTTACAGGAATTTGCACAAAAAAACTTTAAAACCGTTCCCAAGTACGAACTTAAAAAAGAATCAGGTCCTGATCATAACCGAACATTTTGGTTTTCGGTAAGTATTAACGGACATACTTACGGCCCCCTTTCAGGTAAAACCAAAAAAGAAGCGGAACAGGCGGTTGCGGAGCTTGCCTATAAAAACCTTTCCTCCGCTATTACATCAAACTGACAGGGTCGGTATCGGCTTCTATATAAATACCCGAAAGAGGTTTATAACCCTTAACAAATTTTTCGCAAGCCTCTCTAATTAACCCGAAATTATCGGAGCGCAAAAGGAGCTGTTGTCTATAGTTTCCCGAAATAAGCGAAAGAACGCATTCCGAAGGCCCCATAACCTCGGCACCTTCAGGCAAAAGTTTTTTTAAAATACGGGAGGCTTCTTCAGCAGCCAATTCGGACTTTTTTAAGTCTTTACTGCGGAAAACAAGTCTTATAAGCCGTTTAAAAGGCGGAAAATCTAAAAGTTTACGTTGTGAAAGCTCGTATTCATAAAATTCTTTGTATTTATGGTCTTTTGCACATACAATTGAAGGGTGTTCCGGTTTTAAGGTTTGAATAATTACAAGCCCGTCATCGGTATACCGCCCTGCCCTTCCGGCCGCTTGGGTAATAAGAGCAAAACTTCTTTCCGCCGCACGAAAATCGGGCATTTGAAGTCCCGTATCGGCTAAGATAATTCCTACAAGCCTTACTTTCGGAAAATTTAACCCTTTGGCAATCATTTGCGTGCCGAGTAAAATATCTATTTTACCTTCCCTAAAGTCCGAAACGGCATTTTCCAAATCCTTAGCTTTCGTAACCGTATCCGTATCAAGCCTTACAACGCTGCAATCGGGAAAGGTTCTGCGGACTTCTTCTTCAATAAATTCCGTGCCGAATCCCGCGTAACCTATATCAAGCGAATTACATTCAGGACAGGCGGAAGGAGGCTTAGCCTGCATACCGCAATAATGGCATTTCATTACACCTTCTTTTTTATGAAAGGTCATAGGTACCGAACAATTTTTACAAAGCATTTCATAACCGCAATATCTACAGCGAAATAAATGTGAAAAACCGCGCCTGTTTAAAAAAAGAATTGTCTGTTTACCCATATTTTTTGTTTTACGGATTTCTTCAATCAGGCGTGCTGTTAAAGAGCCCTTTGAACCCGATAAATTTTCAATTTGAATTGAAGGAAGAGAACCGCCTGCAAGCCTTTTTGTCAAAGAAAGAAGTCTTATTTTTCCTGTTTGAATCATGTTCCACGCTTCAAGTGACGGCGTAGCCGAACCCATTACAAGCGGACAGTTATGCTTTGACGCAAGATACATAGCCGTTTGCCTTGCATGATAGCGGGGAGAGGCTCCAGATTTATAAGAGCCGTCATGTTCTTCATCAATTATAATAAGGCCTATTTTTTCAGCCGGAGCGAAAACGGCACTTCTTGCTCCTACAATCATTAAAGCTTCTCCGCGTTTAATACGCATCCATTGGTTTAATCTCTCGCTTCCTGTAAGCCCCGAATGTAAAACCGCTGCGGAATCTTTAAAACGGTTTACGGCAGCGGTAATTACTTGATAAGTTAAGCCTATTTCGGGGACAAGATAAATTACGGACTTACCCTTTTTTATCACATTTTCGGCAGCCTGCAAAAAAACTTCGGTTTTACCTGAGCCCGTAAGTCCGTATAAATAAAAAAAACAGGCTTTATCCGCAGCGCTTATTTCGCTTATTGCTTTTTTTTGCTCTTCGGAAAGAAGAAAATTTTCTTCTTCAAATCCGCTTCCGTGTATTTTTAAGTTTTCAAAAGAAGCTTCTCTTTTACCTGAAGGCAAAATTGCGGAAAGGGCTTCGCCGAAACTGCAAATATAAAATTTGGAAATCCATGCCGCAAGTTCTATTTGGGCTTGTCCGAAAACAGGTTCTTTATCGACTACGCGGTTTATAGGTTTTATTTTATCTTCGCTTACCGGAATATTTTTAGGAAGACTCTCCGACTCGCTTATAATACAGCCTATTAAATTCCTTGAACCGAATTTAACCGCCGCTCTTTTTCCTACAAGGGATTCAAAATTGCCGTCAAGATTTTTATAAGTAAAGGTTTGATAAACGGGAAGATTAAAACTCAGCTGAAGCCACTTAGCCATTATTTAATCCTTTAAAAAGTATTTTTAATTTCATTTAATTTTGAGCGGAATAATTTTAAGTCTTCCCATGCGGGGCGCTTTAAATTTTCATCGCGTAATAAGGCGCTCGGATGATATGTAGCCATTAGAGGAATGCCGTTATATTCCAAAAAGCGCCCGTGCATTTTTCCGATACCGTCCGAAATATGCAATAAATTTTGCAAAGCCACTCTTCCCACCACCAAAATCGCCTTAGGTTTAATAATAGCAATCTGTCCGTCTAAAAAACCGCGGCAGGCGGCAGTTTCATCCGGAAGGGGGTCTCTGTTATTCGGCGGACGGCACTTTACTACATTCGTTATGTAGCAATTATGAGTACGGAATAGTTGAATTGCAGCAAGCATTTTATCCAAAAGCTGCCCCGCCCTGCCTACAAAGGGACGCCCTTGAGTATCTTCATCAGCTCCGGGCCCTTCGCCTATAACCATAACTTCTATTTTTTCATTAAGCTGCGAAAAAGCGTTTTGCCCTTCCGCATTTGAATAAAGCCCTCCTTGAAAATTTTCAGGGCCTTCTCCCGGCACGGTATTTTTACGCCTTTCGCAAAGACGGCAAGCTCTGCAAACGGAAATTTCTTTATAAATTCTTAAAAGACTTAATGCCTGATTTTCAGGCTCCTTCTTATACGGCATCTCATTATCGGCGGAAAAAAAGACATCTCCGACGGCTTCCTTAGAAGCCTTTTCCGAAACGCCGCTGTGCCCCGGAATCCGAACCGTATCTTTTTGAGTTTTTACGGGCTGTATAATAGGCTCTTCCGGTTTTGTAAAATCATCCGAAAAAACAGGTTCGATTTCTTCCGTTTTAAACCCTGAAATATAAGCCGATGCAGTGAGAAAAAATTTATAAAGAGTTTTTTTATCTTCCGCTTTCATAAAATAAAATTATAAGCTTTATTCCTGCGGTTTAACTTCCTGTTTTCCCTGCAATTCGCGCAAGGCTTTTAAGGTTTCCGCAGCGTCATTCCGTGCTACCGCTAAAAAATCTATTAAAGTCGGATATTGTTTTAAAAGTTCTCCCCAGTTTTTCAGCTCTTCCATTCGGAACCTTTGCAAGGCCGATTTTTTTCCTTCCGCGGTTGTAAGCTCCGCAAGCATTTCAGCCTGTTTTTTTTCGTAATTTATATATGCGGAACGCATAGCCGCATAAAGAGATAAATCGGGCATAACAAAACCTGAGGAAAGCCGTACGGTATTAACTATAATTTCATCACCGAGCTTTTTTTGAAGCTCATTTGAAATTTTAGTTTGAAATGCACCGTACTGAAGTTTTACTTTTTCATATTCTTCGGTATTTTGAATAAAATATTCGATAAATTCATTAGCCGTCTTTTGTGCAGCTTCTTCGATTTTTCCTTTAAGGTATGAATCCAAATCGGATTGAAGTTTTATATTTGCATTTTTTACAAGAGGGATTAAACTTTTAGGGTTAACGGAAGCGGAAACGGTAAGCCCCCATGCCCAACGGAAATCGTGTTTTTGCTCCATAATTACGGAAAATTTTTCGCTTGAAGGTAATGCCCCTTCAGTTTTATATTCGATTTCAAGCGGAGTCAAATTAAATATAAGTATCTCCGCATTTGTAGGAACAAGCCGCTCCCAGCGCCATGTAAACTCTCCGGGCATTATCGGCTTATTATAATAGCCGCCGGACTTTGAAAGCATAACTCCGTAGCTTCCGGCGGGAACGGCAAATTGCATCCAACCGAAAAAAAATGCCGTACCTCCTAAGATACCGAAAATAAAAAGCCAAATAAAAAACTTACAGATTCCTTTTTTCATAAATGTATAATAGCATAATCGCAAGCGTTTTTCAAGGGAGTGTAATAAAGTTTAAAACCTTCCGATTTAAAAATAAGCGGAAGAAAAATAAACATTACAAATTTCAGAACAATCCATATGCATTTACATATCTACATTTAGTGAATATTTTCTATATTTAAAATATTCCACTGCAAGACATTTTTGCTTATAGGCATCTGTTTATTTATGAGTTTAGACAGGCTTAAATTTTTGTTTTATTGTAAATATAAATTCGGTTTTATATATAAAATTATCACAAAAAACATTTTGATATAACTTAACTCAATGCGATTTATTTAATTTATAAATTAACACAAGTTAAATTACAGCCGATTATTTTTCATATACCGGTTTGCTAAGAAATTTCATTTTTTTAAACTTCAAAATTTCTCAAATACAAATTTCGTAGTTGACATTAAAAAATTTTTATTTTATACTTCGTTTTATGAACGAAGCATTAGAAACATTAGAAAAACGCGGTTTTATCAAACAGTGTACCAATTTGGATTTACTTTCGGAAAAAATGAATAACGGCCCGATTGTTTTTTATAACGGTGCGGACCCGACGGGGCCTAGTCTTCATATAGGACACTTGGTTCCGATTTTTGCATTGAAACACCTGTGTCGGGCAGGACACAAGGGAATTATTTTAATAGGCGGCGGAACGGCGCGCATAGGCGACCCGTCCGGAAAAACGGAAATGCGAAAAATGCTTGATTACGATACACTCGATAAAAATGCGGAAGCCATTCAAAAGCAGCTTGAAAAATTTTTAGCGGAAGATGCCGCTTCAGTACGTTTTATGAATAATAAAGAATGGTTTGCAAATGTAAACTATATAGATTTTTTACGCGACATCGGTTCTCATTTTTCCGTAAATAAAATGCTCACATTTGAAGCTTATAAAAAGCGTATGGAAACGGGTCTTTCCTTTTTGGAATTTAACTATCAGCTTTTACAAAGCTATGATTTTTTAACGCTTAATAAAAATTACGGTGTAACGCTTCAAATAGGCGGAGACGACCAATGGGGGAACATGGTAGCCGGCAGCGATTTAATCCGCAGAAAAACCGGCAACGAAGTTTTTTCTTTAACCTTTAACCTCATTACACGCTCCGACGGGCAAAAAATGGGAAAGAGTGAAAAGGGCGCCTTGTTTTTAGACCCGAATCTTGTTTCCCCTTACGATTTTTTTCAATATTGGCGGAATGTGGACGACTCGGACGTTAAAAAGTTTATGAAGCTTTTTACTTTTTTACCTATGGACGAAATTGAAAGCGTTTGTGCAGGCAATATAAATGCGGCAAAAGAAAGGTTGGCTTTTGAAGTTACCTTTTTAATACACGGAAAAACCGAAGCGGAAAAAGCCTTGGAAGGGGCAAAGGCGGCCTTTTCAGGCGGAGGAAATAAAGAAGCTATGCCCACGGTAGACTTTCCCGCAAGCCGTTTTGCCGAAGGTATCGGTGTATTGGATTTATTCGCGGAAGCAGGCTTGGCTTCAACCAAAAGCGAAGCCCGCCGTCTGGTGGAGCAGGGAGGAGCCTTTATAGGGGAAGAAAAAATAAGCGATATAAAAGCCATTATAAAAACCGACAGGCTCGATAAAGATAATGAGTTAATTTTACGTGCCGGAAAAAAACGTTTTATCAGAGTTAAATTGACATAAAAATTTATTTAAAACCGATTTACAAACGGAAAGGGAACAGGTAAGCAAAAACTTATCGGTTCCCTTTCCGTTTTATTTGCATTTAAAATTTTATAAAGGAAACTTCGATATAAAATTTTTTAAAACTTCATCGGATGAGGGACGTGCGTCAATATTTACGGTTAAATTCTTTTTTCCGTAATAATCTATTAACGGAGCGGTTTGCTTGCGATATGTATCCAACCTGTTTTCAATAGCCTCGATTTTATCATCAGGACGTGTAATTAACTCTCCGCTGCACGAATCACAAACTCCTTCGGTTTTAGGTTTTATAAATTCAATATGAAAACTTTTTCCGCACGAAGAACAAATTCTTCTGCCGGAAAGCCGCTTAATTACCTCATTATCGGAAATATCGAAATTAACAACCGAATCGATTTTTACGATTTTTTCCAAGGCGTCCGCTTGAGCGGTGGTTCTGGGAAAACCGTCAAGAATAAATCCGCTCTTCGCGTCATCTTTTTCCAGTCTTTCTTTTACCAATGCGACCGTAAGGTCATCACTTACCAATTTTCCCGAATCAATAACCGCCTTAACTTTTTTACCCAATTCGGTTTGATTTTTAATTGCAGTGCGAAAAAGATCTCCGGTAGAAATATGCGGTATCTTGTACAACTTTGAAACCTCAAAAGCCAAAGTCCCCTTACCTGCTCCCGGCGGACCTAAAAAAATACAGTTCATTACTTTTCTCCCATTCAATGCCTTAAAAATTTATTTAAATGCCTTTAAAGACAGTTTAAATGAAAAACCTCAAATCGCGCGGATTTGTCATTTCAAAAATATGCCCTACTATATATGTTCCGGTAATTGCCGTAAGAGAATCAATTGCAGCCGCTATGGAACCTATAAAAAATGCGGCAGGCTGTAAAATTAAAAATCCGGATTCAAATCCCTTGTAAAGAGAACATATTGCAACAAGGGAAATATATGTTCCTCCTATCGGAAATCTGCCCAGGAAAAAAGAAAATAAAGCGGACATACAAACCAGCCAAAACATATCTCCGGTTACAAGCCCCAAACTCGAATACGATTTTAAAATAACTATAAAGCTGATAGTTACCACCATTGCACTCCCGGCTCTTCCGAAAATGGAAAAAACCGGCAAACTTACGGAGGAAATTCTTCGGCGAACGCCTAAACTTTCGTTTGAATGACGTAAAAGTACGGGTAAGGTTAAATTCGTATCGCCTGAAAAAAAAGCGGCGCAAACGGGAGCTATCGATGCATAAAGAATTTTATAGGGATTTACGTCCCTGCAAATAATTTTTAATAAGACAGGATAAATAACCAAGGCTATTATTACAAAATCTATGAATAAAAGCATTATAAAACCTGCAAAAAACTTCGTAGCCAGCATACCTTTAAATTGAATTATCCAATTTGCCGAAATTGCAATTAAACCTATCGAAAGCATATCAACAAAAAATGCGGTAACGGCATAAGCAATTCTGGAAAGAGAATCGAAAAGCGTCAAGGCGGGTTTAGAGATATTCTTATCCACCGCGCAGCCGGCTCCCGCAAACCCTGCAAAAATACATACGGGAAGTATATATAAGCCGTTTATAAAAGCTTCAAACGCACTTGAAGGAAATAAGGTTAAAAACGAATCTATAATCCCCAAACGTTCAATCTTGGCGGTTTCTTCTACAAAAATGGGAATACGCGAAGGGTTTCCTATTAAAACCGATATAAGACCGAAAAAAGACATAAAGAATGAAGATAAAACGATAAACAGTGAAACCGTTATTGCCAACTTTAATAAACTGCGAGATTCTCGCAGTTTAAAAATACTTACCGTAAAACCGAAAAATAAAACGGGATATAACGAATACCGCCCGAATTGAACGGAAAGGTCCGTTAAAAATTTAATTGCGGAATTGAAGAATTCGCCGTCGGCGGGAGCAAAAAAAGCAAAACAGCCTCCGAGCAAAATACCTATCAGATATTTAATCCAAATTTTCATAAACCTCATTGTACAAAAAGAAAACGGTTCAGTCAATAGACGGAAAAATCAACCGTACCGCCCCTTGTTTTTTTGCAGCATAAATGTTATATTATGAGTAGAAATTTAAAATAAGGAGTATGCAAATGGCTTATAAAATTTCTAATGCCTGCACGAATTGTGCCTCGTGCGAAAGCGAATGCCCTGTAAGTGCTATAAGCGAAAGCGGCGGCAAACGCGTAATTGATGCTGATGCTTGCATCAGCTGCGGTGCTTGTGCGGGAGTTTGTCCTGTAGAAGCAATATCTGAAGAATAGTGCTTTAAAAGCGCTGTTTAAAAAAGACGAGTCTCGGGGGAGCGATGAACTTAAAAAAAATTCTTAAAGGTTACGGAGCCTTATTTTCAGGGCTTTTAACCTTTATTGTAATCGCAGGAGTCAGTGTAATTGTAGGCTTTACGGTAGTGTACCCGCTTTGGATACTTGCAGTAAAAAACGCCGCATTATACACGATAATATCCGGCTTTATTTTCGGCTGCGGTATTCTTTACCTTTTAATAAAAAAGATAATAACCGCATACAAAAAAAGCCCCCGAAGGCTCTTTATTTCTTTATCAAAAATAATAACCGTAACAGGCGGCACGGCTCTGGCGGTATACTCGGTTTTTAACTATTACAATATTGCAGCCCTTTTAACGGTCATAGCCGTATTTATAATTTACGGCTTTTTAGCCTTTGCTTTACCTCAGGAAAAAGCATAACTTTGAAATTCAATAAGCAAAACCGGATTATCGTATTTTCGCTTTTATTTGTTTTGCATTGCACCTTTTCGCAAACTCCTAATGGAAGCTATGTAAAAAGCGTTTACCCTGAAATTAAAAACCTGGAAATTACAGATGAACTTTTTATCCAATACAACGAAGGCGTTTCATTGGCAAGAAGAGCTATTGCGGCGGGAAAACAGGGAAAAGACCTCCCCTTCGCTTTTTTCTTATACACCCCTAAAAAAGAAGACTCGATTATAAAAATTGCAGCCCGTTGCTCAATTCCGTATGACGCAATAGTAACTCTTAACAGAATAGAATCGGTAGAAACCGATATTACAGGTAAGCCCCTTATTTTACCCTGCCTGCCTGCCGTCTATTTACCTGAAAACCCTCTTTCCAGTATTGAAAAATTAAATGCTGCCCTTTTTGAAAAATACAAGGCCGAACCCGTAGAATTAAATATCTATGATACCTCAACGGGAAATTTAAAAAAAAGAAAGGTTTTATGCTTTGCAAACGAAGTTTTCGACGGCACTGCAAGAGCCTTTTTCTTTAAACCCTTTTATAAATTTCCGTTAAAAGAAGGAGTCTTAACTTCAGGATTCGGTATGAGGGCAAATCCGTTTAACGGAGAAAAAAGCTATCATCCCGGAATAGACTTGGCGGCCCCTACAGGTACACCCGTTATGGCATGTGCCGCAGGAAAGGTAAAAAAAATTTCATACAGCAATATCTACGGAACCCATATCGTATTATCTCATACTGACGGAAGAGAAAGTCTTTACGGACATCTAAGCGCAGTTTATGTGTCCTTGAATGAAAGCGTAAAATCGGGTACACTCATCGGCGCAGTAGGTTCGACAGGCCTTTCTACGGGACCGCATCTTCATTTCGAAATACGGGAACACGGAATCCCTAAAAACCCTGCAAAATATATAGAAAAGGGAAGAAAATAATGCAGGAAACTCTTATTTTAACTGAAAAATACAGGGAAGAATTCGATAAAACCGTAAATCACCCTATCCAATCATGGGCTTGGGGAGAATTTAAACGCTCTATCGGAGCAATCCCGGAACGTATAGGCTTTTTTGAAAACGGAAAAATGTTTGCGGCATTGCAAATAATTTTTTCTAAAATTCCCAAAACAAAATACACTATAGGATATGCGGCAAAAGGCGTTTTTTCGGATAAGGCTCCCATTACGCTCCAAAAAGATATTTTAAAAATCCTTGCAAAAAAACATAATGCGATTTTTATCAAACTTGAACCCGATTTTTGTCTTTCAGTAAAAGAAGATAACTGCGAAGAAATAGAAAAAATTTTTATCGAAAAGGAAAAAGATTTTTTAGCGGGAAAAATTATTCGGGGAAAACATATTTTTACACTTTATGATTTTCACTTAAATTTAAATAAATCCGAAGAAGAATTAACCGCATCGTTTCATTCAAAAACAAGGTATAATATACGCCTTGCCGAAAAAAAAGGCGTAACCGTAATCGATAAAAGTTCCGAAGAAGGAATGGAAGATTATATCCGTCTTATGGAAGAAACGACGAAAAGACAAGGCTTTTTTAATCATAATGCCTCTTATTTTAAAAAAATGTTTAAAATTTTACCGAAAGAGCAGCTTCGTATTTTTGAAGCCGTTTATAACGGCGAAGTTTTAACCGCATGGATTCTTTTTAATTTTAACGGAAAACTTTATTACCCTTACGGAGCTTCCTCAAATAACCGCCGCGAAGTAATGCCCAACAATTTAATAATGTGGAAGGCTATTCAATACGGAAAAAATACGGGCTGTTCCATGTTCGATTTATGGGGAAGTCTGGGGCCTAAGCCCGAAGCCGACGATCCATGGATAGGCTTTCATAAATTTAAAGCCGGTTACAATCCTACTCTTGTTAAATATATAGGAGCTTACGATTTTATATACAAACCGGTTTTATATAAACTCTTTAATGCCGCGAATAAAATACGCTGGAAAATCTTGCGCAAAAAGAAAAAATAAGTTTTTTATATTGCTATTCCGTTTTAAACTTACCTACTTCCGCAGCAAGCTCATCTATACTTTGTTTGTTTTTTACGGCAATATCGAGAGATTCTTTTGTAGCATCGTTTATCAAATCAACTTGCGAGGCGATTTCATTCATATTTTCCCGTAAAACGTCTGTTAAATTTCCGAGACGGGCGGTTTCCGCAATAATCTTTTCTCCGCCCAAAAGCATTTCTCCGGAACTGTGTTTAACTTCGCTTGTCATATTGCTTACATCTTTAATCATTTCCCAAATGGCTTTTCCGTTTTGCTCCTGCTCTTCCATTGCATGAACAACACCTTCAATGGAATGGCTTACATCCTTTGAATAGCCTGCAATAAAATTAAATTTTTCAACGGCATTTGAGGCGGAAGCTGCAAGAGTTTCAATTTCACCTATTAAATTTTTAAGCGTTACCGAAATTTTCTTTCCCTGAGCGCTGGATTCTTCGGCAAGTTTCCTTATTTCCGAAGCAACAACGGCAAAACCCTTGCCGGTTTCCCCTGCATGAGCGGCTTCAATAGCCGCATTCATTGCAAGTAAATTTGTTTGACTGGCTATATTTTGTATTACGGAACCCGTTTCAATTAAACCGTCGGAAGCCTCCGCAATACGCTGAGAAATTTCGTTCGCTTTTATAAGAGTTTCCCGCCCGTCGGTAGTTGCGGAAGATAAATTTAAAATAGCTTCACGGGTTTCTTTTACGTTTCCGCCTACGGCACCTATGCTGAGAGTCATCTTATCGAAAGAGGAAAAAGATTTTTCTACAACCGATGCCTGTCTTACAATGCTTTCGTTTAAAAGTCTTAAAGTCGTAATTATCTGCTCTATAGCGGCATCCGTTTCCGAAACGCTCTTTTCCTGTTCGGTAAAACTTATATTTAAATTTTCTATACTGGAAGTAATTTGCGTAACAAACTCGCTTACCGAAAGCATATTGCTTTCCAAATCGGAGCCGACCTCTTCCATTACTTTAGAACCTGAGCCTACTTTTTGAATCGAATTTCTTAATTTAAAAATAGTTTGATTAAAATATGAAGATAAAACGCTTGTTTCATCTCCGCCGCCTGCCGGCAATTTTATGGTTAAATCGCCCTCTCCTTGAGAAATATTTTTAAGCGCATCTATTATGAGGTTAATCGGTCTTACAATTTTTCGAGCTATAAAAAAGCCTATGATAACTGCCAATATCAATCCTACCAGTGCTATTAAAGTAAAAATACGGATTAAATTAAATACGTTTTCCGAAATAAATTCTCCGGAAGGAGCCGTTATCAATAATGTCCAATCGGAATACCTCATAGACGATACCGCGGAAATATATTGAACCCCGTTTATTTTTGAAACATTAACCGAGGAGACTTCGGAAGTTAAAGCCTTTTTTAAAAAATCCGAAAAACCGTTTTTTTCTTCCGCATATATTTCAGTAAAAATATTTTTATACAAAATTTCAGGCCGGCGGTTACCTATAATAATTCCCTCCGGGCTTATAAGATAAGCTGTTCCCGTTTCGCCGACAATAATATCGCTTATTAAATTTGAAAGCGAATCACCTAAAAGATATGCGCTTATTACGCCCGTAATCTTTCCCTGTAAATCGCGCACGGGAATTGCGGCTATTGAAATATATGTACCGCCTCCGCCGATATTTTCGGCTCCGTAAGCACATACTTACCCTTCACAGCCTTTTTAAACCAATCCTCCGAAAAAATATTTTCACGTTTACCGTCCGTACGGTACAACAGTCCGTCAAGACCTGCTATACCGAAATGAAGCCAACCGCGCTGTTTTTGCATTTGAATTTCATTTTTAAAAAGTTTTATTTTTTCTTTATAAGATACGGAGTCTTCCTGCATTTCTGGAATATTGGAAAAGGCTTCAAGTTTTCCGAAAATGGATTTTGCCCGTTCATCTAAAATTTTTGATGAACTAAAAACCAATTCCTTTAAAAAATATTCGGTATTGCGCATTAAGAAAAACGACGCAAGCTGTACCGAAACGATACACAAAATAGTTAAAATCGAAACGGAAAAAAATGCAAATGCGGCTATCATTCTATTTTTTATTGAAAATAAACTTAACTTTTTATCCGTAAATAAGGGTTCTTTTTTCATAATTTACTCCTAATTATAAAACATTCAAACGGTTTAAGCTAAAAGCCGCCTGCATAAACGGTGTACATCTACCGGTTTTTTAAACTATTATCGGAATTCCGTACAAAGTCGTTTAAAACTTCTTGAACATCTTTACCGGCAGCGGCTTCTTTTAAAGCCGTATTCCAATATTCCCGCATCTTCGAAAAGCCGTTTATATTATTATAATATTGCCCGAAAAAGCGTTCCAAAACCGAATTATATAATATTTCATCGTCATCTATTTCAATTTCTATTTTCGAACTTGCAGGGAAACCTCCCGATGCCTTTATTAAACGCTTTGCCCAAATCTTATCCGTAGCGGCAAAATGCAAAAATTTTTTAGCGGCTTTTATTTTTTCCGCATTATTTTTAGAAAATATACAGGCACCTCCTGCAAGAAATTCCAAAGAAGGAGAGGAGGAGTCGTTAGGAAACGGCATATAAATAGGAGTAAAATCTTTATTTTTATATTTGCGCTTACCGTCATTAAGTTTATTTAATTGAGGTGAATACAAAATAGTATGAGCTGCATTACCTTCGATAAACATTTTAATCGCATCGCTTGAAGTTAAATCGGCTCCGTCTAAAAGCATACCCTGTTTTATTGCATTTAATGTCCACTTAACGTTTTTTACCGCATTCGGGGAATTATAAATATATTCGGAATAATCGCCGTTTAAAAGATTTGCATCACCGTATAAATTAACTAAAAAAGCCCGCGTACCTTGGTCTCCTCCCTGATTTTTGTAATAAAAAACACCGGGAGTTTTGTTTGCAGGCAGTTTTGCTCTTAATTCTTTAAGAAGGGTTTCATATTCGGCAACCGTCCAACTGCGGTCGCGGCGTTTGTAGGGAAGTAAATCTATAAGACCTAAGTCTTCAAGCATTTCTTTATTAAATGCCATCGAAAAAGGTACTTCATGAATGGGATACATGTATGTACGCCTGTCCTTCCCTGCGGAAACCGCCAAAAGCCCCGTAGTTATATAAGGCTTTTCAGTTGCAAGAATATCGTCCAAGGGTTCAAGCAAATTTTTATTTGCCCAAACGATGATGCGCCCCGGAGAATCATATATAATATCGGGAGGATTACCCGAAGTAATGGATTTTTCTATTTTTCCAGGACCCTCGCTGAAATCCAAAAGCGTAAATCTTACTTTTATTGAAGGGTTCTCCTTTTCAAAAGCCGCTATAAGGCTTTTTTCAAAGTCTCCGTCTTTTCCGGTTTCGGAAGTAAAATTGGGGAAACCCCAAAATTCCAGCTCCACCGTATTTTGTGCCGAATTTTTATTATTACAGTTTACAAAAAATAGAGAAAGAAAAAACAGTAAGGCCGTCTTTTTTAATAATATAAAAAAAGTTTTTTTCATATAACACTCCATAAAAACTTTTTGCAAAAGATTATTAAACCCTTTCGAGGTTCCTTCCGCAAAGAAATTTATTTTACATACCCGCAAAGCGGCTAAGATATGCGTTTACGGTAAGCCGATAACGTAAAACCGACTTCAAAAGGTTTAACATCAAAGGCGGAAAACCTCTTCCCTGCCGCTTTTTTAACGGGTTTTTATTTCCAATGAAGTTTTTCTCCGGAATAATAATTTTTATCCTCCTCCGATGCGGGCTTACCCTCCAAATCGGTATACGGGCAGGCCATAGAACCGGTCCCTAAAAAAATAGGGCCGTACTCATTATTTGTAATTGTACTTATAGGCAGATTTCTATAAGCAATATCGTAATCAAGACCGCTTCCGCGTGTATTGCGCTCGTACAAAAAACCTATACCTCCGTCCCTCTGCACTGACATAGTGGAATAAGCACCTGGCCCGTTTTCCACCAAATATTTCTTCCATTCGGAAGATTTTACAAATTCATCTATAGAAATTGTACCGTTCGGGATTTCCCTCCAGTAAATTGTAACATTTTTACGGTCGGAAACCTCGGGAAAGGATTGCAGTACAAGATATACAGGAGATTTCGTATCTTTTTTACGCGCCTTTACTACAAGAATTTCCCCGTTTGTTCCTCTGCAATTTCCCGAATTATACTCTTTTACTCCTGACCAAGTACCCGACACTTTATCAGCATTATAAGTAAAAATATTAAAATACCTTCCGTTATCCTTGCGGCTTGAAAGCACTACGCTTCCGTCAGGCAGTTCTTCCACCTTAGGCTCATCTCCATTATGTATGGGAGAAGTATTCGAATTCCCCAATACATTCCAGTTCTTACCGAAATCGTCCGAATAGCACACGGCATTCCCGTAACCACGGCTTAATAAGGCTGAGTAAATGCGGTAATGGCTTCCGTTTTTTATATAACGCGACTGCATAATTCTTCCCGAACCGAAAAATAAGCTTTCCCATGTATTGTTAAAGCCGAAAATAGTATCCGTTATATCGCTTTCCGTAAAGCCCCCCCCGTCGGAAGAAACAAATTGCTTTACTTTTTGATGATTACTCTTTGTTCCCGCCTGATAAGAAACATTTCCCGAAACACATAAAAGAAGAACAGCATCGGATTCCCTATCCGCAACAAAGGCGGAATCTCCGTAACCGTAATCGGCAGTATCGGGAACTTGTTTAATAAATTTTTCATCTTTCCATGACCTTCCGTTATCGTAAGAATATTTAGCCAATAGACTTATTCGATGGTTATTCCCTAAATCTGAATTATTGCCGTACCGCAAATCGGTTACCGCAATAAGGGTTCCGTTATTTGTAACCGCAAGGGCGGGAATTCTGTAATAATCATTAGGATAGGGAGAGGTTTTACTTTGCCATAAATCCATTGCTTTCACATCTGTTTTTTGTGTCCATTTCGCATATAGGGTAATATCTTCGGTTACAATATCCGTATCGTTCTTCCATGGATTCGTACATTCTTTTTCTTTATACCAGCCGCCGAAATCATACCCCGAAAATTCCAAAGCGGGAGTTTTTTCTACAGGTATTTTACTTTCTACTTTGGTAATAAAGACCTCTGGCGTTTTACCCATTCCCTGCGCGTCAAAATTTACGGTAACGCTTAAGGGCTGCCCCGGAGCGGGTATAATAGGCACAAGTCTTTTATGAGACATGTTTTTTAAATTATCATCGCAGGCTGTTAAAATAAGCACCGCCGTAATAGCCGTAAAGATAATCGGTTTTAAATTCTTTTTCATATAAATACCTCCCGATATTTAATAAATGTTTTTACAGTACAAAAATATTCCTAAACCGTCAACTTTTTTTAATAAACTTTGCCGTTATCTATATATATAATTTTAACTATAGTATAAGCACTTACATTAAATGCCTAATATTAGACATTTTTAATATATTTTTAACATAATAGATTAAATAAGTCAATCATTTAATTATAAGCCGTAATTTTTTATATACAAAAACATCGCGGCATTCATAATAGCATGAGTATAAGGCGGCCTTCCCATATTTTTTATTGCAGTTTTTACCGGAACATTTACAACATTTAAAAATTCGTCCGAATCTAGTTCTTGCGATAAAGATTCCTCTCCGGTTTCGGCATAAAAAATATGACACTCGTTTTCCATAATTGCAGGATTCGGAGAAAGAACCGCCAAATGCTTTAACACCCTTGCCTCTTTTCCCGTTTCTTCCAAAAGCTCGCGTCTTGCTGCGGCGTCCGGAGCTTCGCCTTCATCGATAACCCCGCCGGGAAATTCCATAAAAACCTCTTCAGCCGCATGCCTCCACTGCTGTACCATAACAAAATTTTCTCCCTCTTCGCTCTTACATACGGGAACTATAATAACCCAATCGGGAGCCTTTAAGGATGTAAAGGTCTTTTTTTCACCGTCAGGGGAAATACTTTGTTTTTCACAAACAGTACATACGCGCGTATTAAAAATTTCTTTTACGTCAACAGGTTTCCATAAAATTTCTTTATTTTTTTTCATAAATTCGCAATTCTCCATTTGACATATCTTAAATTTCGGTTTATTCTATTATTATAATTAGATGAAAATTTTAATTTAATTAGGAGGTTTTATGGCAATTATAACAATTTCACGAAAAATCGCTTCTTTCGGAGATGAAACGGCAAAAGAATTGGCAAATATTTTAAATTACGATTTTATTGACCGTAAATCTTTGGAACAGGATTTATTAAATAGAGGAATTTCAGAAGCACAATTAAAAAAATACGATGAACGCAAGCCCGGATTTTGGGCATCTCTTTCGCGCGACAGAGATGCATATTTCGATTATTTAAGAGAAGCCGTGTATGAGCACGCTTCTCGAGGCAACTGTATCTTTATAGGACGAGGCGGATTTGCGATTTTACGGAATGTACCGGGATTGTATTCCGTACGCCTGGTAGCTGCCGACAATATCCGTATCGCACGCATTATGGACGAATTTAATTGGCCTGAAAAAAAAGCGAAAGACTTAATTGAAGAAAGCGATAATAACCGTGACGGTTTCCATAAAACTTTTTTTAATACGGAAAATGAAGATTCTTCCGAATATAATATGGTTATAAATACGGGGTTCATAGAACCTAAAACGGCGGCGGAAATTATAAAATTCGGACTTGAAAAAACGGTTTCGGCCGATGAAATAATTTTAGGCGAAAAAAGAATAAAAGAACTTTTACTTGCTCAAAAAATAGTAAACCACATTTCCTTTGAAATTAAACTTCAAATTTATTTTTTAGAGGCGGAAATAGACGGAGAAGAATTGACTCTGCACGGTGTTGCGGATAATAATGCGGCAATAGAAAAAGCCTGTGCCGTTGCGAAGGAAATGTCCGGAAATAAAAAAATCAATTCCGCAATTACAATCGTAAATGAATATAAACCTTTTCCGTAAAGGAAATTTTCGTTATAATTAAATACAAATGAAGCGCTTTAAACTTATTTCCGATTATGCTCCGTCAGGCGACCAGCCTGAGGCTATTAAACAATTGGCGGACGGTATCCTTGCAGGCGATAAATTTCAAACCTTAAAAGGCGTTACCGGCTCAGGAAAAACATTTACCATGGCAAATATCATTCAGGCGGTACAAAAACCTACGCTTATTATAAGCCATAATAAAACACTTGCGGCACAGCTTTACCGCGAATTTAAGGGCTTTTTTCCTGAAAATGCCGTTGAGTATTTTGTATCATATTACGATTATTATCAGCCCGAAGCCTACGTACCGGCGCGCGACCTTTATATAGAAAAAGACGCCTCAATAAACGATGAAATAGACAGACTGCGCCTTTCGGCGACCTTCAGTTTAATGGAGAGGCGAGATGTAATAGTTGTGTCTACGGTTTCCTGTATTTACGGTTTGGGATTGCCTGAATCTTGGCGCGATTTGCGCATTACAATCGAAAAGGGGCAAACGGTTAATATCGAAAAATTTAAAAAACAGCTCATAGGTTTACAATACGAGCGCAATGATGCCGTATTGGAGCGCGGACGCTTTCGCGTTAAAGGCGATGTTATGGAAATTTTTCCCGCTTATATGGAAGAAGCTTACCGCATAGAATTCGATTGGGAAGAAATTGTAAGGATAAGAAAATTTCACCCTGTAAGCGGCGAAGTAATTCAAGAATATGAAGAGCTTTCAATTTATCCTGCAAAGCACTTTGTTTTACCTGAAAACGCAATTCCCAACGCTCTTGAGCGTATTAAAAAAGAATTGGAAACTCGGCTTGAGGTTTTAAAAGCACAAGGGAAACTTATGGAAGCGGAAAGGCTTAAAACCCGTACGGAATACGATATTGAAATGCTTTCCGAAATGGGCTATTGTCCCGGTATAGAAAATTATTCGGCTCCCATTGCAAACCGTCAACCTGGAGAACCTCCGGCAACGCTTTTTCATTATTTTCCTAAGGATTTTTTGCTTTTTATGGACGAAAGCCACGTAACCTTTCCTCAAGTGGGAGCAATGTATGAAGGCGACCGCAGCAGAAAACAAAACCTTGTAGACTTCGGCTTCCGTCTTCCATGCGCTTTGGATAACCGACCCTTAAAAATTGCGGAGTTTGAAAAAATGCTTAATCAGGCCGTCTTTGTTTCCGCAACGCCGGGCCCGAAAGAGCTTGATTATTCCGTACGCGTAGTGGAACAACTTATACGCCCCACAGGCCTTTTAGACCCGGTCATCGAGATTCACAAAAGTGAAGGTCAAATGGAGCATATTTACGAAGAAGTTCAAAAACGTATCGGCTTAAACGAGAGAAGTTTAATTTTAACTCTTACAAAAAAAATGGCGGAGGATTTGACCGATTATCTTACAGGGCTCGGACTTAAAGTAAAATATATCCACAGCGAGGTGGAAACAATTGAACGGGTTGAAATTTTAAAAGGCCTTCGTGCGGGGGAATTTGACGTCCTTATAGGAATTAATCTTTTACGCGAAGGAATAGACTTGCCGGAAGTTTCTTTTATCGGAATCCTTGATGCCGATAAAATAGGGTTTTTACGCTCCGCTACAAGTCTTATTCAGATTGTAGGTCGCGCCGCCCGAAACGAAAACGGAAAGGTAATTATGTATGCCGACCGCATAAGCGACGCAATGAAAGAAACCCTTGCGGAAACGGAACGCCGCCGCACGATTCAGCAGGCATATAATACCGAACATAATATAACGCCGAAAACGATTAAAAAGGCGGTAGAAGATATTTTAACTCGTGAAAACGAAATAAAAAAAGAAGCGGCGATTGCTCAAGCGGAACCCATTATTTCAAGTTTTAATATACTCAATCCTGCCGACCGCAAAAAACTCATTAAAAAACTCGAAGCTCAAATGGCCGAATATGCCGATATGCTGATGTTTGAAGAAGCGGCGGTTCTCCGCGATAAAATCGAAGAAGTAAAAAGGTTAAGCGGATAGTTTCGGAATATAAGCGAAAATACTTCATAAAAATTTATTTATTCTATACTATTGCATAAAACAAATAAATTTAGTATAATCTTTCGATACACCTTAGGAGGTTTATAATGAAAAAAGATATTCATCCTAAATATGAAGAAACAACCATTACTTGTGCCTGCGGCAATGTAATCAATACACGTTCTACGGCTAAAGATATTAAGGTTGAAATCTGCTCGCAGTGTCATCCGTTTTTTACGGGAAAACAAAAACTTGTAGATACTGCAGGACGAATTGACCGCTTTAAGAAGCGTTATAACATTAAAGGCTAGTTTCAGCGGAGTTTTAACCGTACCGGGTTTAAGCAATACCCGGACCGACGGTTTAATAAGTTAAAGTGCAGAGATTTTTCTCTGCACATTGCTTTACAGCACTGGCCGAATAGGAGGATTTTATGGATTTATGGTCCGTTTGGCTATTAGCCGGAATTATCTGTATCGGACTGGAATTAATTGTTCCGGGACTGGTAATTATTTTTTTCGGTTTAGGTGCAATTCTTACTGCCGTATTTGCTTTTGTTGTTCCGGAAGTTTTATGGCTTCAAGTTCTTGTTTTCATTGTATGCTCGCTTTTCTCTTTACTTTTTTTGCGAAAAAAATTCACTTCCGTTTTTAAAGGTTCCATGTTTTATCCGGATAAAAAATCGGATAACTCTGCGGCCGACTTTGCCGAAGTATCGGAAACCGTCTATGAAAACAAAGAAGGAAGAATCAAATATAAGGGGACGACGTGGAATGCTCTTTCAGTTTCGGGCGAAATCGAAAAAGGTTCTTCCGTTAAAATTATAAAAAAAGAAGGCCTTACCTATTTTGTTGAAAAAGTAATTGCCAAATAAAATACAAATGAGTATTGACAGCTTACAAAGTAAGCCGCTTACTTTGTAAGCGTTTTACGATATAAGCCTTTTACCCGAATTAAGTTGAATTTTATTAAAACTTTTAAATAACATATTGCAGACTTACACAAAATAGTGTATAATCAAAGCCATAAACATAAAAGGAGCTATTTATGTCCACTTTAAAAGCTATAGATCTTTTTGAAGCTTATGCGCAAAACAAACTGCCTATGGATCAGGGATACATCGTATCTTCTTTTTTTAAAGAAGAATCAGCTTACAGCGTATATGAAATTATTTCGTATTCGACTGTAAAAGATATTTATATGACGGGAGACGGATTGACCTTCCAAACAAACGGTAAAAAACTGTTTCTTTTGGTTGAACCTGCAAATTTTCCGCATAAATCAACGGAACCCGTATTTCGTGCCAAGGGCTTTCAAGTACCTTTGCGCTTTAAAGAATCTAATATTATAACTGCAAAAAACCAATCGACGGTAATGTTCAGTAAAGCTCCGCAGGAAGCGATTTCGGCATTTACCGTTGTAAAACCGGAAGGTATAAATTTTGCTTTTTTGTTTTATCCTCTGCCCGATACATTTAAATCAATAGAAATGTTTTTTGAAAAAACTTTAAACCAGGAAGCCGTTATTCCTCTTGCGGACGCAAAAAAAGTGGCAAAAGAATTTGCCGCTATATGCGAGCAAAAGCTGACTTGGCCTAAAGAGTAATTAAAGTTTTCGTTTTTATATAAGTTAAAAAGCTGAAGCCTCAATGGCAACAAAAAAACGGCGGTTTAAACTTATAATGAAAAATATCGTTTAAACCGCCGTTTCGTCCGTATAACTGTAAAATAAAAATTCATATTACAGCTTAAATAATCCGTCTTGTATAGAATCTACCTGCGCTTATCATACGGCGCAGGTAAAGCATTATTTTAACTTTCTGGGTTTAGTCATATTTTCGGGTTTTAAAACCTCATCCAGTTTTTCTTTTGAAAGAAGGCCGCGTTCCAAAACAAGGTCATAAACACCCTTGTTCTCGCGCAAGGCGGTCTTTGCAATATCGGAAGAAGCTTCGTACCCGATAACCGGATTTAAAGCCGTAACCAAACCTATACTTCGTAATACGCTGTTTTTGCAGTGCTCGTAATTTCCGACAATTCCGTCTATGCAGCGTTCCCTCAAAGTTTTCATTCCGTTTATGAGAAGTTTAATAGATTCAAAAATAGAATAAATCATAACCGGCTCAAAAACGTTAAGTTCAAGCTGTGCGGATTCCGCTGCAAGAATTACCGCCGTGTCGTTTCCTATAACGCGGTAGCAAATTTGGTTTACAACTTCGGGAATTACCGGATTTACTTTTCCCGGCATAATGGAAGAGCCCGGCTGCATCGGAGGCAGGCTTATATCGTAAAGCCCGGTTCTGGGTCCAGACGAAAGAAGCCGTAAGTCGCTGCATATTTTAGAAAGTTTTGCCGAAAGGCGTTTTAATTCGGAAGAGTAAGTAACAAAGCCCGATGTATCGTTCGTAGCGGCTATCATATTTTTTGCAGCCTTTAACGGAAGAGCCGAGATTTTAGAAAGGTAATCCGTAACCTTCGGAGTATACATAGGGTCGGAGTTAATACCCGTACCTATTGCCGTAGCGCCCATATTTATTGTATAAAGATTTTTTTCAGCGAATTCTATTTGCTCAATTTCATCTTCTAAAGAAGCCGCATAAGATTCAAATTCCTGTCCCAACGTCATAGGAACCGCATCTTGAAGCTGGGTGCGTCCCATTTTTATATTGTCGCCTAAATCTTCCGCTTTTTTTCTAAAAGAAAGTATAAGGCGTTTCAGTTCTTCGATTAGGGGTTTTGTGTTTAAGCATATTCCGAGTTTTGCAGCCGTAGGATAAGCATCGTTGGTGGACTGCGCAAAATTGACATGATTATTAGGGTGGCAGGGATTATATGAACCCTTAGGTTTACCTAAAATTTCGTTTGCACGGTTTGCGATAACCTCATTGGCGTTCATATTTGTTGAAGTTCCGGCACCGCCTTGAATCATATCGACGACGAATTCCTTGTCGAATTTTCCTTCGGCAACCTCCCTACAAGCCTGCACCATAGCCTTGTACACTTCATCGCTTAAATAGCCAAGCTCATGGTTTGCTTCAGCTGCCGCTTCTTTCGTATAAGCAAGCCCTTTAATAAAATCGGGAAAATCGCAAAGTTTAAGCCCCGTGATTTTAAAATTTTCCGTACTTCTAAAAGTTTGGATTCCATAGTAAGCATCTGCAGGTATTTCCAATTCTCCAAGCAGATCGTGTTCCTTTCTCATTGGTAACTCCTATTGTTAATAGTAATTTATTATATACGTTAGTTTAAAAACAGACAAGTGGGAAAGAATAAACGCGCCGACTTTAAAATGTAAATGCTTAAGCGGCATACTTAAATTTATAAAAGACTCCCTTATAAATTTTTTTTAATTATGTTAAAATATAAAGCGGAGGTATTTATGGATTTCAGTAGAAGACTGCCTATAGGCGTACAAAGTTTTGAAGTTATGCGAAGCGATAAATTTCTCTATGTCGATAAAACGGAATTCGTTTACCGTCTCGTTAATTCAAGCAGGGTATATTTTTTAAGCCGTCCGCGCCGCTTCGGTAAAAGCCTCTTTCTTTCCACATTGGAAGCCTTCTTTTTAGGCAAAAAAGAATTATTTACGGGCTTAAAAATTGCGGAATCGGAAGACGCTCAAAGCACCCCGTGGAAAAAATATCCGGTTCTCCGCTTTGATTTCAGCCCGAAAAATTACGAAACTGAAAAATCAATTTACGAGATTATCGATTCGAATTTATCGTCAATTGAAACTATGTATTCCATACCTAAAACAAAGAACGCTCCTGAAGACAGATTTAAATTTATTTTAGAAACCTTACATAATAAAACCGAAGAAAAGGCAGTCGTGCTTGTTGACGAATACGATAAACCTCTTTTACAAACAATGAATGTAAACGAAAAATTAAATGAAAAATACCGAAACGTTTTAAAAGCCTTTTATTCTGTATTAAAAAGCTGTGACCACGTTATACGCTTTGCCTTTTTAACGGGAGTTACCAAGTTCAGTAAGGTAAGTATTTTCAGCGATTTAAACAATTTAAACGATATAAGCTTAAAACCCGATTACTCGGGAATATGCGGAATTACTCAAAGCGAACTTGAAAATACTTTTAAACCCGAAATAGAAGTCTTGGCGGAAAGAAACAGGTTAAGCTATGAGCAATGTATAAAAACATTAAAACAAAATTATGACGGCTATTGTTTTGCGGACGGAACGGAAAATATGTATAACCCTTTCAGCTTATTAAATGTGTTTGACGGAAAACAATTTGAATATTATTGGTTTGCAACGGGAACGCCTACATTTTTGGTAAATGCTTTAAAAGAGGCAAATTATAATATACCCGATTTGGACGGAAATGTGGAAATGGACGCCTCGGGATTATCGGATTACAGGGCGGGAAACGATTCTGCAATACCTATTTTATTTCAAGCGGGATACTTAACCATAAAGAGCTACGACAGTGATTATAAGATGTATAGGCTAGGCTTTCCCAATGATGAGGTAAGATACGGCTTTTTGCATAATCTTTTACCGGCGTATTCAAATTTAAATTTCGGGGATACGGCGTTCAGCGTAGTAAGTTTTACAAAAGACCTTAGAGCCGGGCGGGTGGAAGAGTTTATGCAAAGATTAAAGTCCATAATGGCGAGTATTCCCTACGATAATGTAAAGAAGGAAAGCGGAGAAAGCCTTGCATTAAGGGAGCATAATTTTCAAATATGCGTTTATTTGGTGTTTGCCCTTATGGGACAGTTTGTAAAAACAGAAACGCATTGTGCAGGCGGGAGAAGCGATTGTACGGTGGAAACCGAAAATACGATTTATATTTTCGAGTTTAAATTAAAAGGAAGTGCGGAGGAAGCCTTAAAGCAAATAATAGAAAAAAAATATGCTGAAGCATACAGGGCTGAAGACAAAGAAATAGTTTTAATAGGCGTAAGTTTTAATGCGGAAGAAAAAACGGTAGGAGAATGGCTTACGGAAAAAGCGTAAACGCCGTATACAATTAAACCGTTTTAACTCCGCTTAAAAGATATCCGTTTAAAATAAAACCGTTTTTATTTTACATCAACCGGCCTAATTTTTCACGGATAAACTCGCTTTTTTCTTTTAAACCTATTTTCCCTGTTTGAAGAATTAAAACATTCGGAGCCTTAGGGTCAAGCGTTACTCTTCCGTCAGATTCTTTTATCATACGTAAAAGTTTATCAACGGAAATTTTAGAAACGCGGGCAAACTCCACTCTTACCTTCGATTTTCTTTCTTTTAAACTTGAAATTGAAAGCGTATTGCAAATAATTTTAATTTCGGAAAGAGCCAATAAGCTTTCCACTTCTTCAGGTGCAGGCCCGAAGCGGTCGGAAATTTCCGCATAAATACCGTCCAAATCTTCCTGAGTTTTTACCGCCGCAATTTTTTTATAAACTTCCATTTTAGTTTCCGGAATGTTTATATATGAATCGGGAATAAAACCTGAGTATTCAAGTTCTATAACGGATTCCTGCATAGGCTCGTAATTTCCGTTTTGCAGCTTTTGCACAGCTTCATCTAAAAGACGTAAATATAAATCAAACCCGACGGAATAAATATCTCCCGACTGCTCACGTCCCAAAAGGTTCCCCGCTCCGCGTATTTCCATATCCTTCATTGCAATTTTAAACCCGGAACCCAGCTCCGTAAAATCGGAAATTACCTGTAAGCGCTTCATAGCAACTTCCGATAAGGCTCTATCTTCCGGATACAAAAGGTAGGCATAAGCTTTTTTATCCGAACGCCCCACCCTTCCGCGCAGCTGATACAATTGCGAAACCCCGTACATATCCGCTCTGTCGATTATAATCGTATTCGCATTGGGAATATCTATTCCGTTTTCTATAATTGTAGTTGCAATTAAAACTTGAAAACCGCCCAAACTGAAACGTTCGAAAATTTCTTCCAATTCGTTCGGAGACATTTGCCCGTGTGCGGTTTCAATCATAATTTCGGGCAAAAGCGATTGAAGCATAAAAAGAGTATCTTCCAAAGTTTCGACTCTGTTATGGAGATAAAAGACCTGTCCGCCGCGCGCCGATTCACGCCTGATAACATCAGCAATTTTTTCCGCATTGAATTCTTCTATTACCGTTTCAACCGGTTTACGGTTTTGAGGGGGCGTTGTAATTACGCTCATATCGCGTATTTTTAAAAGCGACATGTGAAGCGTACGCGGAATAGGAGTTGCCGAAAGCGAAAGACAATCAACATTATGTTTTAAGGCTTTCAGTTTTTCTTTATCTTTAACTCCGAAACGCTGCTCTTCATCTATAATCATTAAACCCAAATCTTTAAAAACAACGTCTTTTTGAATAATACGATGTGTGCCTACAAGTACATCTATTTCGCCTTGTTTTAATTTTTCCAAAACCTTTTTTTGTTCACCCTTAGAAATAAATCTTGAAAGACGTGCAATTTTTACGGGGAAATTTTTAAAACGTTTATTTAAGGTTTCAAAATGCTGTTCGGTTAAAATTGTAGTAGGCGATAAAAATGCAACCTGTTTACCGCTCATTGCAGCTTTAAAAGCCGCCCGCATTGCAACTTCGGTTTTTCCGTAACCTACATCACCGCAAATAAGTCTATCCATAGGGACGGGTTTTTCCATATCCGCTTTTACGTCTTCAATGCAGGTAAGCTGGTCGTCCGTTTCCTCATAAGGAAAGGCGGCTTCAAAGCTAAGCTGCCATTCATCGTCTTTTTGAAATGCAAACCCCTTGCTTGCTTTCCGCCTTGAATATAAGTCTATTAACTTTGCCGCAATATCTTCCACCGATTTTTTTACTCTGGTCTTGCGGTTTTCCCATGATTTTGAACCAAGCACATCAAGATGCGGCGCTTCGCCTTCATTTCCGATATAACGTTGAACCATATCGGCCTGTTCAATCGGAATAAAAACGGTTTCATCGTTTGCATATAAAAGATTTATGTAATCGCGTTCGGTATCGGCAATTTTTACGCGCTCTATGCCTCGGAATTTTCCTATGCCGTAATTAACATGAACAACATAATCGCCGGGATTTAATTCTATAAATGTATCTATTACGCTGCTTTTTGCGGTTTTTACCGACTTCGGGATTCTTCTTCGCCGTCCGAAAATTTCGTTTTCGTGAATTACAAGAATTTTAAGCTCCGGAATTGAAAAACCCGCCGAAAGATTAAAGGGTAAAACATGAACGGCAGATTCATGCAAAATTTCCTGAATACGCAGAGCTTGGTTATCGCTTTCCGCAAATACGTAAACCGTCCAGCCGGAATTTAAAAGAGCTTTTAGTTCTTCCTTTAAATAAACTATGTTACCGAAAAAACTTCTTGCAGGTTCAGTATAAAATTTTATAAAAGACTCCTCGCCGCTTAAAGAACTTTTTTCGTTCAGGGTTTTAAAAAAGACGGAACGCGTATAATTTTGACTTAATTTATCGAACTGAAATAAAATATGCTGAGGTTCGGGGAATTCGGGAATTACGGCTTTACGTTTTTCGTTTTCGTCAAATTGATTTTTTGCTTTTTTATAAAGCCCCAGATATTCCCGAGACAATGTTTCAAAAAAATTTTTTTGTCTGTCGTAATCGATATAAAAAACCGTTATATCTTTTTTAGGGAAATAATCCAGTATTGAAGTTTGCTTTTCAAAACAAAGCGGATAAAAAATTTCTTCGCCTTCAAATGTTTTATAAGTTTTAAGTCTTTCGATTATGCGTAAGGCATCAGGTGAAAACTCTTTTAAATTCTTTAAGTTTTTTTCCAAAACCGAAATACGTTCTTTATCCCAAATAACTTCTTTTGCAGGGAAAAAGGTTACCGACTTTATTTCTTCAAGAGAGCTTTGACTGTTTACATCAAAGGTTTTTATTTTTTCAATTTTATCAAAATCAAATTGAATTCTATATGCATTTTTTAACGAAGAAGTATTCGAAGCAAGACATACGTCCAACACTTCACCTCGTAAGGCAAACTCGCCCCTCACGCTTACCCGCGGAACTCTTGTGTAACCCCAAGAAGTTAAAAGCTCTGCAACTTTTAAAATATCTACCGCGCCTCCTACGGCTAAAGAGCATTTATTTTTTTTTAAATATTCTCCGGGAGGCACCGGCGTTAAAAACGAGCGCTGACAAGTTATAAAAATACGCGGATTTTTTTCATCACTTTTTTTTGATACGCTCCCGTCAGCCTCCCCGCCTTCTTCTCCCGCTTGCAAAAGAAGAGAGAGAATTTCAGCCCGTTCCGCAAAAACCGAAGAAGAAGGTGAAACCGGTCTATATGCAAGACTTCCCCACCACGGTAAAACACGGGTTTCTATATTTGAAAAATCCAAATCGGCTAAAACCTGTTCCACTTCTTTTTCCGTGGGAACAATTATCAAAACGGAGCGTTTGGTTTTATAAAAATATTCCGCCAAAAAAAAGCCTAAAAGCCCGCCTGAAAGACCTGCAATATTAAAAGGATATGCTCCGCTTTCAATTTGAGTAAAAGCGGTTTTCATACCGCACCACGTTAAGATGTTGTTTTGCAAAGATTGAATTGTCCGCGATGACATTAAATTTTACCGTCCAGTTACCGTAATTACCGTTGCTATATGACGGCAATCATCAAGATTCCTTTCTTTATAAACCCGCACTGCTATAAATTCTTTTGACAGATTATCAATATAAGTTTAAAACAGTCTCTTTGTTTTATACAGTTATTATAACACTAAAATTATACTTTTTCTACATTATATAGCCGCATTTAAATTCTTATTCTTTTAACGGCCTCTATGGCGTCTTTATAATCGGGCCAAATTCTTAAAGCGGCTTGAAAGGCGTCCAAGGCGCTTCGTTTTTCACCTGCCGCCTCTCGCACAATACCCAGCCTGTACCACCACAAACCGTTTCCGGGTTCAAGATGTACGGCAATTGAATAAGCAATGTCTGCCTTATTGTATTTTCCCATAATCCTATAAATTTCACCTACAAAAAAATGCGCAACACTTATTCTTTCCCCGTTCGGAGCCATATCAATATAATTTTCCATGTTGCGTAAAGATTCTTTATAATTACCGAGATAAAAAGAAGCTTCTCCCAATGTTTCTATTATTCTCGCATCGCGGGAAACTTTTAAAGCATCGTTACAGGCTATCTCGGTATCCTTATACCGCCCCAGTCTGAAAAGACACCATGTATAAACCGCATAAGAATCCATATTTTTCGGATTGAGGCTAAGTTCACTTCGGCAAATACTTATGGCCTCCGAATAAGCCTTACGGGCATCGTCCCTTCTTCCGATGGAATCAAGACTCCGTCCGTTTCTGTAAAGTTTTAAAGCGTCCGGTTTTTCCTGAGAGTAAACGGCAAAGGATAATCCGAAAACAAAATTTAATATAAAAACAGATTTTAAAAACTTATTATTACGCATTTTTATCTCCAATAAAAACTTTTTACAAAAATCAATTAACTACAACATTTATTTTTACATTGTAATTCCCGTCGAATTTTTAATTGTACACAATTTCGGTAATTATTCAATAGATGTTACCGAAACTTTTTAAAATATAAATATTTTTTTAAAGTTTTATACCTGCCTACTAGCACATAAAATAAAAAGGTGGTAAAATCGGTCTTACATAAACGTTTATGCAGGAAACTTTTTATCGGAAGACTTGCAAAACCGTAAGGAGTAAATATGAACAAGAGAAAAATTTTGGTTACCGGTTCGCTCGGTCAAATAGGAAGCGAATTGGTTATGTACTTGCGAAAAGAGTACGGAAACGATAATGTTATCGCTTCCGACATACGAAAAAAAAGACGTGCCGAAAGTTATAGGAAGCGGTCCGTTTGAAAAACTTGATGTATTGAAAGCAAACAAAACTTTGGAGATTTGTAAAAAGTACGGCGTAAATACCGTTATACATTTGGCAGCTCTCCTTTCGGCAGTAGCGGAAAAAAATCCTAAACTTGCTTATGATATAAATATGAACGGTTTGTATAATATGCTCGAAATTGCAAGAGAACAAAATTATACTTTATTCGTTCCAAGCTCCATTGCCGCATTCGGGCCTTCTACACCTGCCGATAAAACTCCTCAAGATACGATTCAGCGCCCGACTTCAATGTACGGAGTTACGAAGGTTGCAGGTGAGCTTCTTTGCGATTATTATCATAAAAAATTCGGAGTAGATACAAGAGGCGTCCGTTTCCCCGGTCTTATTTCGTATGAAGCGCTCCCCGGAGGAGGAACTACCGATTATGCCGTACATATCTATTATGAAGCGCTTAAAAATAATGCCTACACCTCTTTTATAAAAAAAGGCACTTTAATGGATATGATGTATATGCCCGATGCTCTTATGGCAATTCATAAACTTCTTGAAGCCGATGCCGCAAAATTAAAACATAGAAACGCCTTTAACATTACCGCAATGAGTTTCGCCCCGGAAACCATTGCCGCAGAAATAAAAAAACATCTTCCGAAATTTAAGATAAGCTATGATGTAGACCCTGTAAGACAAGCTATAGCAAATTCATGGCCCAATTCTCTTGACGACTCCTGCGCCAAAAAAGAATGGGGCTGGAAACCGAAATATAACCTCGAAACAATGACAAAGGATATGCTGGAACAGTTAAGTAAAAAATTAAACATCGAGCTTCCGGCAGCTTCAAGACCCGCCGTATCCGTTAAAACAAAAACGGACGCTTCCGTTACGTCTGCAAAAAAAACGGCGTCTCCCAAAAAGCCAAAGACCTCAAAATCAAAAAAATAGATTATTAAAAACCTCTAAAAACTTATGTTTTTAGAGGTTTAATTTTATTTAACTTTAAAAAGAAAAATTTCCGTGTATAAAATTAAAAAAAAACTTTATACGGCATAAATCCGTTTATAAGAAATTTAGGCCTTACGGCATTTCGCAGCCCTAAGAGAATTAAAAACCGCTAAAAGAGCGACACCTACATCGGCAAAAACCGCTCCCCACATATCGGCTATTCCAAAAGCCCCCAAACCTAAAAAGCCGATTTTTATAAAAAACGCTAAGCCTATATTTTCCCACACAATTTTACGTGTAAAACGGGAAAGTTTTATCGCTTCCGCAATTAAAACGGGATTATCGTTCATTAACACGACATCGGCAGCTTCAATGGCAGCGTCGCTTCCGACTCCGCCCATTGCAATTCCGGCATCGGCTCTTGCCAAAACCGGCGCATCGTTAATTCCGTCTCCTGCAAAAATTACGGTACTGTTTTTATTTTCAGCTTTTATTTCAGAAGAAATAGTCTCGAACCGCTCCACCTTTTCATGCGGCAAAAGATTTGCACTATATCTTATCTTAAGTTTTTCCGCAATCTCTTTTGCGGAAACCTCGTTATCGCCGGTAAGCATTTCGATTCTTTTTACTCCTAAAGCTTGAAGCTCCTTTACCGCATCTTCGGAATCGGTCTTTACCGTATCGCTTAAAACTATACAGCCCAAATATTTTCCGTCAAAGGCTGCATAAACCCTTGTTCCGCTTAAGCTATTTTCCGAACGGGAAATTCCGCCGTTAAAATTATCCGAAACGAAAGATTCCGTCCCCGCAAAAAGAGGTTTTCCCTTATACAGTCCGGAAATTCCCTTTCCCGCAATCTCGGAATAATTTTGAATATCGGCTTTTTTAAATTCCTCATATTCCGTTACGCTTAAATTTTCTGCGGCATATTTACGGATTGCGTTTGCAATTGGGTGTCCTGAATGGGCTTCCGCTACAAGAACATAGGTTAAAACCTCTTTTTGCTCCGCCGTAATCATACCCGTATCGGAGGCTCCTTTTGAAGGAATAATTTTTTGAACGCTTAAAACTCCGTTTGTAAGAGTTCCCGTTTTATCTAAAACTACAGCGCCCGCCTTTGAAAGAGCGTCAACATAATCCGCCCCCTTAATTAAAATCCCCTTCTTTGCAGCCCCACCTATTCCGCCGAAATATCCGAGAGGCACGGAAATTACAAATGCACAAGGGCAGGAAATTACCAAAAAGACCAGCCCGCGTGAAATCCACGGAGAAAAACTTTCAAAACCGTTTAAAGGAGCTGAAAAAATAAGCGAATTCAAAATAGGCGGTATTATCGAAATTAAAACCGCAGCTGCCGTAACAATAGGCGTGTACACTTTTGCAAATGCAGTTATAAAGCGCTCCACCTTTGCTTTCCGGTTTTGAGCATTTTCTATTAAGCGCAGCATTTTCGCAGCAGCGGTGTTTTGTACGTCACGCTCGGTTTTTACTATAATAACCCCCGTAAGGTTTACAAAACCTGCAAGAACCTCATCACCCGTTTTTACCGCACGCGGAAGACTTTCACCCGTCATAGAAGAGGTATCAAGTTCCGCACTTCCTTCCGTTATAATTCCGTCAAGAGGGATTTTTTCTCCGGGCTTTATACAAATGAGAGTACCTATTTTTACACTTTCAGGATTAATTAATTTTTCTCCGTTTAAGTCTTCAGGATTATAAATTCGGGCAAACTCGGGGCGTAAATCCATTAAACCTATTATAGATTTACGCGATTTTTCCACCGCCGAATTTTGAACCAGTTCGCCTAAGTTATAAAAAAGCATAACGGCGGCTCCCTCGCTCCACTCGCCCAAACAAAAAGCGCCTATGGTGGCAATACTCATTAAAAAATTCTCATCGAAAATTTTACCGCGTAAAATATTTTTAAACGAAGTAAACAAAACCTTATAACCCGCAGCTGTCCATGAAGCAAGAAAAAATACCGAAGAAAGTTTTAAATTTAAAAAGTTAAAAAGTTTTATATCGTAAAAAATAAATGCAAATAAAATTCCTAAAATAAAAAAAACAGCTGCCGTTCCGAATTGAAAAGCCGTTTGTTTTAAAGAGCCGAAATTTTCTTCACAGCCGCACCCGCAAGCCGAACGGCCATGCCCGGTTCCGCAGCCGCATTTGGAAGAGGCATTTTCACCGTTATGACGTACTCCGCCTTCTTTATGAGTATCTTCACACCGGCAAGTACCGCTTCCCCCGCAACTCTCTCCGTAATGTTCATTTTTATCGTGTCCGTGAACTTCATAAATATGCGCATTACTATGCTCTTTACCGTCTGAATGACTGCAACAGCCGTCTCCGTCTTTATTTGTTTTATAATATGCCATTATCTTCCCTCTCTTATGTGTTCCAACCCTAAGCTGTACAAAATTGCAACATGCTCATCATCAATGGAATAATACATTTGTTTCCCGTTTCTGCGGGCTCTTACGATTTTTGCCTGGCGCAAAATTCTAAGCTGATGTGAAATTGCCGATACCGACATTTCCAAAACTTCCGCAATATCCGCAACGCAAAGCTCGCCTGAAATTAAAGCCGAAACGATTTTTATCCGCGTGGAATCACCGAAGTTTTTAAAAAAATCGCTTAAATCGCTCATAGTTTCTTCATCGGGCATCTTCCGTTTTGCATGTGCTACCGATTCCGGGTTAAAACCTTCCGTAAAATCATCTTCCTGCATGCCTGCGGAAACCGGAGTCGGAGAATTTCCCGCTTCCAAGCCTTCCAAAACGGTTTTAACACGATTCCGTTTATCCCCACTTATAACAATCTCTTTCATTCAGCCCTCCATTGCTCAATTGAATAATTATTCAATTGATTATACGTACAGTATACTTAAAATAAAATATTTGTCAAGCAAAAACCCGAATTTTTTGTACAACATTATGAAAAACTGTATTAAACATTCTTAACATTTCTCCATTATTTTCATCTTGACCTTTTACCGAATAAAGTTTATTATATGCGCATGGCATTTGCATCAAGTCAACAACTAAACAGATATTACGACTTATACAAAGATATAGATGTAACTTTCTCGCGGGAAGTTATTTTAGCTCTTAATTTGGACCCTCGTCAGGCATTTATCCGCTGCTCGGGCGGACAGTGGCCGTGTATTATAAATTCAGCGTCTATGACTAAAGCAAAAATTATTTGCGGAAAAAAAAGCGGTTTTATCGAAAAGCTCAAAGCAGGTACTACGGCAATAAGCCTGCGTTTTACCTTTTTTGAACCTGAAGCAAAAGATACTCTTTCTTTTTTCGTATCGGCAAAACTGATAGGCATTTCATCTTATGAAGCCGGAAATCATGAGCTTGTTTTAATCAGTCTTGAATATACGCAGCGTGCACCTGACGATTTAATTGAAAAACTTGGGATTCTTCTTGAAGCCAATATCAATTCAAAAAAAAGACAGTACGACAGAGTAGTTTTAAATGTGGAAAATTCAAGAAAAATAGGGCTCGTTCAAAAAGAAACCGTTGTTTTTGTAGACGGAATCCCCAGAAGATGTATATTGCGCGATATTTCGTTTTCGGGAGCAAAAATTCTTCTCGTAGGCGTTGCAAACTTTTTAATCAATAAAGATGTAACGGTAAGATTTACTTTTGAAGACCCTCCCGCAGTATTCGGAATAAAGGGAAAAAGTTTAAGAGCCGAACACGTGGAAGGAAGAAAAGACCTTGTGGCAATAGCCATAGATTATTATAGCGAAACTATTCCTATGATGTACAAAATGTACTTAAACCGTTATTTTTCCGTTGTACGTAAACCTCAAGCGGAAGAAGACGGCGAAAATATCGACAATCAAATTCAGCAGACGGACTCTCTGCCCGCAATTTAAAAATGCGGTATATAAATTTATTAAAAATCGGTTTTAAGATTAAATTTTAGGAGAAAAAATGTATAACAGCCTCAACTCTCTTTTATATGTAACCGTACCTGAAGAACAGGCAAAAAAAATGTTTCCTGGATTTGACGGCTCGATTCCGCTGCCGGTTCAATTACCCGAATTTTATGAACCTTCCGATTTTAAGCCTGAAGACCTTGAGCCTGAAATGCTCCTTGCAGGAATGCTTACGGTATTTGCATATAACCGGGAAAATATTCATATAGAGCGTTATCGAAAAATATTCAACATGCTCAAGCCCGATATACGTAAAGAAATGACGGAGGCGGCTATAATAAAAAGTAAAAACGGAGATTTCGATACCGCCGAAGAATTATTACTCGCCTTGGAGGGTTTATTTCCTCAAGATAAGGTTACGAAGCTGAACTTGGCTCTCTTAATGGAAGAAAGAGCGGCATTTTGTAAAACCTCGTCATCGGAAGGCTTTAAAACTTCCGCCTTAAACAACTCATCAATGTATACGGAAAAGGCGGAAATCCTTTACAATGAATTAATCGTTACGGAACCGCCGCTTCCCGAGGCTTTTTTTAACGCCGCCTATTTTTTTATGCAGCACGGAAAATATGAAAAAACAAAATCGTTTTTACAAACTTATTTGCAAATAGAAACATCGGTTTCCGACACGGCGGAAATCAGAAAACAAAAAGCGTCTGAGCTTTTAAATTCGATTAAAAGCCAATCGCTTGACGATAAACTTTTTTCGCAAAGCTATATCCTAATGCAGGAAGGTAATGATAAAGATGCGGCCGAAAATATTAAAATATTTTTACAGCATAATCCCAAAAGTCCCAAAGGCTGGTTTTTATTGGGTTGGGCACTGCGACGTATGGAGCGCTGGGAAGACGGAAAGGCGGCTCTTTTAAAAGCCCTTGAGCTTTTGCATGAAACGGACCGTGAAGAAGAGTTTTTTTGCGAAATATCCAATGAAGCGGCCATTTGCTGTATGGAACTTAATTTATTTAACGAAGCTGAACAACATCTTTTAAATGCCTTATCATCTGCACCTGAAAATATAAAAATAATTTCCAATCTCGGAACCCTCGCCCTAAAACAGGGAAAAAAAGAAGAGGCGGAAGCATTTTTTAAAACAGTCCTTGAGCTTAACCCCAATGATGAAATCGCAAAAAACGTATTGACAAAATAGGTTATATAAAAATTCGTCTCTTGACATTTTTACCTTAACTTGTTAGTATAATTCTGCAATAAATAATAATTGCAAAGATTCTTTAAAAAACGGGAGATGTAAATATGATTAACTATTAAGAACCTCTTAAAACAAAAAGTTTTAGAGGTTCCCTATCATTTTAAATATACTCAACAACAAGGTAGGATAGTTTTTCATGATTAAAAATTTCTTTAAATTATATTTTAAAAGTTTATCGGTTATATTTAAAGCCGATAAACTCCGCTCAAGTTTACTTTCGGCGATAATTCCGCTTCAAGCATTAATGCCGTCTCTTCTCATATATTCCGCAAATAAAATTATAAATGCGGCTTTAGAAAAAAACATAAACGGCCTTCTTATAATCTTATTTATTTGGGCAGCGGCTTTTTTGCTTTCAAATATTTTGCAGCCGGTTTACACTACAATACAGGGCTTTTTAACGGACAAGCTTACGTTTTATTTAAACACTTCGCTTATGAATAAGTCGAAAACGATAACGGAATTATACATTTTTGAAGACAGCCGTTTTTATGATGATGTTGATATTCTGTGTCAGGAAGCAAGCTGGAGACCCGTAAATTTACTGGTTTTCGGAGCAAGCATAATAAGCAGTCTTATTACGGCGGTATCTATGCTTGTTTTACTTGCCGATTTCGGAAGTATTATATCTATACTAATGCTAATTGCAATAATTCCTCAAAGTATTGTTTTTTACGGAATACAAAAAGAAGCTTTTGAGGTTTTGGTATCGAATACTCCGGACGCAAGAAAATTAAGCTATTATTCAAGTATACTGCTTTCAAAAGAAAACATAAAAGATGTACAGTTATACGGACTTTATGATTTTTTTATCGATAAATATACCGAAGCCTTTAAAAAAATCGGTAAGGGAATAAAGCGGAACCGCTTAAAAAAACTTTTAGCCTCGGTTTTCTTTTTATCGGTAAGCACGATAATAAGCGTTTTCGTTTTTAATAAAATTATAGAAAACACTTTTTTCGGAATACACCCGGCAGGAAGTATCTTAGTTTTTTCTTCAAGCATTCTTTACACAACGCAAAGTATTTCACGTCTAGTGGAAGACTCAAGTCTTTTATACGACACGCTTTTGTATATGCAAAAATACTTCGATTTTATTTCTCTTCCTGCAAATAAAGGCGAAACAAAACTCTTATCCGATACTTGTTTTAATAAAATTATTTTCGACAATGTTTCGTTTAAGTATAAACCGAACAAAGAATTCGCTTTGCAAAATATTTCCTTTTCGGTTTCCCGCGGAGAAAAAATTGCAATTGCAGGCGAAAACGGAAGCGGTAAAACTACAATGATGAAGCTGCTTTGCAGATTTTACAAACCTGCTTCAGGGCAAATAAAATTTGATGATACATCTATAACGGAGTATGATATTTTCAAATACAGAAAAATAATCGGAGCGGTATTTCAAGATTATGCAAAATTTGATTTAACGGTACGGGAAAACATAGGACTTTCCGATTTGAAAAATTTAAATAACGATGATAAAATTTTATCCGCTTTAAAAAAAGCCGGCTTTGACAAAACATGCAAACCGGACACTCTTCTCGGAACTCAATTTGAAGACGGACGCGATTTATCGGGAGGTCAATGGCAAAAATCGGCAATAGCCAGAGCCTTTTTCGGTAATTTTAAAATTCTTATTTTGGACGAACCCACAGCCTCCCTTGACCCCCGTTCCGAATTCGCTCTTTACGAAAGATTTTTGGAATTGGCAAAAGGCAATACCGTTTTCTTTGTTACTCACCGTCTTTCTACCGTAAAAAAAGCGGATAAGGTGTTAGTTTTAAAAAACGGAAAAATTGAAGGCTTTGATACTCATTCCGTATTGATGGAAAACAACGAATATTATGCGGAGCTTTATAATATGCAGGCAAGCTCATTTCAAAACTGAGGCTTATTTAAGACTCAAACAGAAAATATCATGCCCTTTAATTTTTTCCGTAAAAAGTGTATTTTCTTTTTAAACGGAAACGGAGCTTATGAGTTTTAAAACGGTTATTATTTTATGCCGCCCCGAAACAAGTATGAACATAGGGGCGGTTTGCAGGGTTATGGCAAACACCGGGTTATCCGAACTTAGAATAACGGGCAATAAAACGGATTACAACGAAACGGAAGTACTGAAACTTGCCTTACACGCAGACTATATTTGGAAAAAGGCAAAATTTTTTCCTCCTACAGCCGACGGATTAAAAGAAGCGGGGGCGGACTGCTCCGCTCTTGCGGGCACTACCCGCCGCACAGGACAAAAACGAAAAACGCGGGGTATTACACCGGAAGAACTTTGCGGCAATATAGAAAAATTTTACGGAACAAGTTTAGGTATCGTTTTCGGAAATGAGAGAACCGGACTGACCGATGAAGAGCTTAACCAATGTACCTTTGCAATAAACATTCCGGCGGAAAAAAACTTCGGCTCTTACAATCTGTCCCATGCGGTTTTAATATTGGCATATTCCCTTTACTCTTCGCAAAAAAATTACCGCCGCACGGAAATTCCCGTTGAGCAAAAATCAAACCTAAAAAAAATACGGGAAACTTCTAAAAAAATATGCTCATATCTTACGGACTTGGGAATGTTTAAAACAGGCGGCAAAAACGAAAACGAAGCTTTTTTTACAAAACTCTTATCTTCCGCAGGAGCTTCCGAATTCGATACCGAACATTTGGAAGGAATTTTTAAAAAAATTTTTTATATAAAAAACAATTCCGAAGACAAAGGCGTCTAATCGGCAAAACGTTTTTTTATTCCCTGAATACGCGGAAGCACTTCAAAAAACGCTTTTACAAGTTCCGGGTCGAATTTTGCTCCCGACATTTTTTTTATCTCTTTAAGAATCTTATCTTCACCCCAAGCCTCTTTATATGTGCGCTTTGAAGAAAGAGCATCATAAACATCAGCTAAGGCGACAATCCTCGCTCCTAAGGGAATCTCTGCGCCTATTTTTCCTTGAGCCCTGCCCGTTTGCGGATTGATTTTTATAGGAGAGCCGTCCTCCAAATTGATATGCCCCGGATACCCCGAACCGTCCCAATTTTCATGATGATTTAAGGCAATTTCACTTGAAAGAGTATCAAGATAGGATTCATCTTTATTAAAAAGCTTAGCCCCTACCCAAGTATGAGTTTGCATTAAAAAAAATTCTTCTTCGGTTAATTTACCGGGCTTTTTTAAAATTACATCGGGAATTGCAATTTTTCCTACATCGTGCAGCATTGCGGCAATTTTTAAAGCATCTCTAAAGCTGTTTTGTTCTTTTTGCCGAACCGAATTGTTAAAAGCCCAACGGTCATAAATTTCCACCGAATAGTTTGCAACTCGATTTACGTGCATTCCCGTTTCCATAGGGTCCCTAAGCTCGGCCATCTTAATCATTCTCATAATCATAGAACGCGTCAGTAAAGCCCTCTCAAGGGTAATACTGGCATTTGAAGCAAAATGACTTAAATAAAGTTCATCATCATGGGTAAAGGCTCTGGGTCTTCCGTTTTCGTCCAAAGCATTTAAAACCTGCAAAACACCCAAAAGCATTCCGGATATGGAAAGTAAGGGAATTGCCAAATTGGAAACGGTTTTATAACCGGTAGCCTTATCGGTACCTTTGCCGAATTTATACGGCTTATCTTTACCTATGTTATAAACGTCCGGCACATTTATAAGTTTTTTCATATTGGCGGCGCAGCCTGCTATCGTCGAATTGTTAATGGGAAAATCAAAAAAAACATAAGGAGGTTTTTGGCCGGCGGGAAGCTCTTTTTGCAGAGTATCGTTTTGCGCATAATGAATTATAAGCTTTCCGTTTTTTGCAATATAAATAGAGCCTGCATCGGCATTTACAACGCTTCTTGCCTGAGCAAGTATTTGCTCCAAAAGAACGTCAACGTCCTGTATAGTGTGCAAAAGAGCTTCCGTTTCTATTATCTTTAAAAGGATTTCTTCCCGTGAAAGATTTTTAAAATTTTTCTTGATACTCATCGAAAATATTATAGTATATTGCAATCAAAATGTCTAGTTTGAGTTTTTTGTCAATACCCCCACCCCCGCTTTTTTATAATAAAAAAATAATTTTATTTTAATTTATTGACATACGGCTCTTTCTGCTTTATACTGCCCGTATGAAAAAAACAAACGAAAATCCGCTTGCAAAAATTCCGCAAACGGAAAAAATCTTAAATGAATGTATTTTAAAAGAAACAATAAAAAAAATAGGAAAGCCCAACGTCGCAAAAGCGGCTTGTTTATATTTGGAAAAGGTAAGAAAAGAAGCTCTTTTAGGTAAGGCCGTCCCTTCGATTACGGAATGTGCCGAAGAAGTAAAAAAATTATGCATTCCTATTTTGCGCAAACGTATTACACCTGTAATAAATGCAACGGGAATAATTTTGCACACCAATCTCGGACGCTCTCCCTTGCCTGAAACAATTTGGGACGCTGCAAAGGAAGCCGCTTCTTCATATTCTTCGATAGAAATGGATTTAACCGACGGCAGCCGCGGAAAGCGCTTTGAATTTTTAAATGAATGTATGTGTCTTCTGACCGGAGCGGCTTCCGCAGTTATGCTTAACAATAATGCCGCAGCCGTTTTTTTAATGCTTAAGGCCCTTGCGGGAAACAAAGAAGTAATTGTTTCAAGAGGGCAACAAGTACAAATAGGCGGAGGTTTTAGAATTCCTGAAATTTTAGAAATGGCAGGCTGTAAATTGGTTGAAGTCGGAACAACCAATATAACAACCCTTGATGATATAAAAAAGGCAATTAACGAAAACACCGCTATGCTGCTTTGGGTTCATACCTCAAACTATAAAATACGGGGCTTTACCGGACAGCCTGAAATAAGAGAAATAAAAGAAATTTTACCTGAAAACGTTATCTTAGCGGTTGACCAGGGTTCCGGAAATTTAAGTTTAAATGTACCGGAAGAGCCCTCCGTTTCTTCCATTTTAAAAGAAGGAGCCGATTTGGTTTGTTTTTCGGGAGATAAAATTTTAGGAGGCCCGCAGGCAGGCTGGGTAGCGGGTAACGCCGATTATGTAAAAACAATTTCAAAAAATCAGCTTATGCGGACTTACCGTGTAGGAAGGGCTGTTGCAAGTTTAATGCAGGAAACTTTGGTTTTTTATTTAAATCAAGGCGAATCGGCTGCGGCAAAAGCGTTAAATACAGAAACCGAAAAAATAAAAAAGCGCGCGGAAAAAATAGTTTCCATGCTTCCGCAAAACAAAGCGGAAGTTATAAAAAAGCCTTTTTCTTTAGGCGGCGGAAGTACTCCGGATACGGGATTTCCCTCATGGGCGATTAAAATTAAATCGGCAAAAACCGCAGAAAAAATAAAAACGGAATTACGCGGAATGGAAATTCCTATAATAGGCTTTATAGAAGACGGAAACTTTTTTATTCACCCTGCAAGCATACCAGAAAAAGACGATGAATATGTAATCGGCTGCGTAAAAAAATGTATATAAAATTTTTATAAATTAAAGACTTTCCGCAAAGCGGGAAAAAACCGCAAGTCTATTAGGTACTGGATTTTTTTTCGGAAACCTGATATATTCACAACAGGTTTATAAAACTTTATAAGGAGTTTAAAAATGCTGAAAGAAATACGCGGAAAAAGCGCAAAGAATTTGCGCGGCAGAAGTTTTTTAAAATTGTTGGATTTCACTACGGATGAAATCCGCTATTTACTCGATTTGTCTAAAAATTTTAAAGACATGAAACGGGCAGGAATTCCTCACCGCTATCTGGAAGGAAAAAACATTGTTCTTTTATTTGAAAAAACATCTACAAGAACACGATGTTCTTTTGAAGTCGCAGGTTATGACCTCGGTATGGGTGTTACGTATCTTGACCCCAATTCATCTCAAATGGGGCACAAAGAATCAATCGAAGATACAGCCCGCGTTTTGGGAAGAATGTACGACGGAATTGAATACAGAGGTTTTAGCCAAGAATTGGTAGAAACCCTTGCCGAATATTCGGGCGTTCCCGTATGGAACGGCTTAACCGACCTTTTCCACCCGACTCAAATGTTGGCCGACCTTTTGACAATTGAAGAAAAATTCGGTTATCTTAAAGGCTTAAAATTCACATATATGGGCGATGCCAGAAACAATGTAGCAAACTCTTTGATGATTGCTTGCGTAAAAATGGGAATGCATTTTACTGCCTGCTCGCCGAAACACCTTTTCCCGACGGAAGACCTCGTAAAGCAAGCTAAAGAAATTGCAAACGAAACAGGCGGAAGCGTAACCTTAACCGATGACGTAAATGCCGGAACAAAGGGAGCTCACGTTCTTTATACCGATATTTGGGTATCTATGGGCGAACCCGACAGCGTATGGGAAGAAAGAATTAAACTCTTAAAACCCTATCAGGTAAACAAGGCCGCTATGGATAATGCGGACAAAGATGCTATATTCCTGCACTGTCTGCCTTCTTTCCATGACCTTAAAACGACAAAAGGTCAGGAAATCAATAAAAAATTCGGCTTACCCGAAATGGAAGTAACAAACGAAATATTCGAATCTTCCAAATCGGTAGTTTTTGATGAAGCCGAAAACAGAATGCATACAATAAAAGCGGTTATGTACGCTACAATGTGCTAAATAAACTGTTATTGCACTCTTTAGTCGAAGCTGAAGAGTGCAGTTTTTATAAAAACCGCTATAAACCAATCACGAAGATTAAAGTATAAAACAAAACCTTATTCTGTATTCGAATTTACTATTCACCTTAACCGAAGTTAAATTTTATATATTTTTAAGGATTAACTTTGATGAATTCCAAAATTTCAATATTATCCCGTTTAGCCCTATTGGTTACGGCAATAGTATGGGGAAGCTCCCTAGTTGTGGTAAGTTCTTCTTCGGATTTTTTTAAGCCTAATTTTTTACTTGCAATCAGATTCAGTATAGCCTGCATTCTTTTATGCATAATCTTTTTTAAAAAACTGAAAACGATAAACAAAAGCTATCTTGTTAACGGCTTTATTGTAGGCTTTGCTTTGTTTATTGCATATTCAAGTCAAACTTTCGGAGTTACCGCCGCAGGAGGACTTCCGGGAAGAAGTGCATTTTTATCGGCATCATATTGTGTTATAGTTCCGTTTTTATCGTGGGCAATAAATAAAATGCGACCGGATAAATTCAATGTAATCGCAGCATTGTTATGTATAACCGGAATCGGTATTACATCTTTTAAGGACTTGGCTGCCTCTTCTTCAAGTATAACCTCAGGCGACTTTTACGCCCTGCTAAGCGGTCTTTTATTTGCAAGCCATATAGTTGCCGTTACACGCTTCAGTAAGCGTAAAGAACCCGTTTTAATGACAATAATCCAATTCGGAGCCGCCGCAGTTTTTTCATGGATTACTACTTTTATTTTCGAAGATAACGGCAAAACCGTTTGGAACACCTCTTCGGTTTCGGCGATATTGTATTTATCGATAATGTGTACGACCCTTGCCCTTTTATTACAAAATATCGGACAAAAATATACGGAACCGTCCACCGCTGCAATCATACTCGGACTTGAATCGGTATTCGGTATAATATTTTCAATAATATTTTACGGAGAAAAAATCGATTTTTATTCCGTAACGGGGTTTATTTTAATTTTTGCAGCCATAATAATTTCGGAAACAAAGTTGGAGTTTTTAAAAAAGAAAAACTTTGTACACGGATAACAGGTTAATAATTTGAGGAAGTTCTCATACCGCCTAAACCGCTTTCCGTAAAATGCTCAGAAAGGCTTATTTCATTTTGAATAAAACTGTAATAATCTCCCGAAGGGACAAGAATTATATGGTCTAAAAGTTTTATTCCTAAAATATTTCCCGCTTCATATAAACGGTTTGTCAGTAAAATATCTTCCCTTGAAGGCAACAAATTACCCGACGGATGATTATGAGCTACGATTACGGAAGCGGCGCGGTCTTTTATTACATCGGAAAAAACTTCACGGGGATGAACCAGAGTTTTTGTCAAAATTCCTATACTCACAACCCTTGCCGCAATTACCTCGTTTGCTCCGTTAAGTGAAACGCAAATAAAATGCTCTTGAGAACGTCCCGCATAATGCTGCAATAAGGGCACGACATCCGAAGGATGTTCTATTACTCTTCCTTGAGTATTGTAATAACGCCGGCCCAATTCCATTGCGGCCATTACAGATGCAATTTTAGAATCCCCCATACCCTTAACGGAACGTAAATATCCTTCTATTTTTTCAGGTTTTATTTTATCTATATGAAAAATTATATCTTCAGCTAATGCCTTTACGGGCTTATCTTTAAGTCCTGTTCTAAGTAAAATTGCCATTAACTCGGAATCATTTAAACTTTCCGGGCCGCGTTCCAAAAGCCTCTCCCTCAAATCCGGTTTATGCACAAATCCGTTAATTTTTTTTATTTCTTCCATACCTAATATATACGTATTTTTTTTAAATTTAACGAAAAACTCAAAAAAAAATCCCTCCGGGAGTATGCAAGCCGGAGGGATCAAGAATAGAGTATAAACCATTCATAGAAAAATACTTTTATGAACGCTTTTGCAAGAGAGGTCTGGGAAACCTCCCTTAATCTGTGCCTATAGTCAAGTTACCATATTCTTACATAAATGTCAATAGGTTTTAACAAAAAAAATACATTTTTTTATAAAAATTTACAAATTTTTCTTAAAATTTTACCGTTTTTTTACAATAAAACCGATTTTACGATAAAATTTACCTTGTATAATAACAAAAGCTCTGTTATAATATACCTGCATTTCTATTTCAAGGAGGATTTGCATGAAAAAAATTTATAAAATTTTGTTTATCACAGCCGTTTTTTTTACTTTAACGGCGGCATTGTTTGCAGGCGGAACAAAGGAACTTGAGCCTACAGAGGAAGAAAAAGAAGCCGGCTGGCGGTATTTTATGCCTATCGGCTTTAAGCTTAAAAGACCGGCATTTTTTGACGCCTACGGCGACAACCTCGACACCAATGCGGTCGACGGTAAAAACGAGGCTCCCGAAAGTCCCCTGTATGCGGCATATGAATACAAGTTTTTTTCTGATGAGTTGATAGAAATTTATACCGAACTCATAAACGACAAAAAACTTTCGCGTGAAGAAAAGCACGAAAAATTCAATGCGGAAATAGCTCCCAAGATAAAACCCATTTACAGTTTGATTGTTTTAAAAACACCTTTAATCGAAAATAAGCCCCTTGAAGAAATTACAGGATATCCTTACAACGATGTTATCAGAAAAACAAAGGAGTTTACTCAAATTTTATCGATTGCGGAGTTTAATGCGGAAGGCTTAAGCGCCGAATCTGCCGAAATTTACAAAACTATGATTTCTCAAGTCAAACCCATAAGAGACACCATTACCTGTACGGACCCTATAAGTCCTGAATCCGTTATGTTGGGAATCAAAAACTTAAAATTCGAAACAATCGATTTGGAAGGCGGTAAGGTAACAAGCGATATTTTAAAAAACTACGATGTTACTATGATAAATATCTGGGCAACATGGTGCCCTCCCTGCCGTGCAGAATTACCGGAAATTGCAAAACTTTACGAGTCGTTCAAAGATAGGAATTGCAATATTATAGGAATAACCGGAGATGTAAGCCCGAAAGAACAAGATGCTCTTGAAACTGCAAAAAAACTCATTAAAGATGCAGGCTGCAATTATACGGTTGTCCAAAACAATGAAAGCTTTAAGCCGTTATTTAGAGGCTTAGTCGCTTGGCCGATGACCATTTTCGTAGATAAAAAAGGAAATATAATAGCCTCTTCGGAAGAAGACCTGATTGTAGGAAGCAGAACGTTTGAAGAATTTACCGAAGCTATGGAAAAAGCTATAAATACGGTCAAAAAATAAAACAATATCGTACCGGATAGTCCGTTTTAACGATTATTCGGTACAATCAGGTAACCGTAGCCGCCTTTCTATGTTATAAATAAAGGGAAGAGCAAACGTTAAGTTAAAAGCTTTTTGTTTGTTTTTTTGAAGTATGCGGGGAATTACTGTGCCGTTTTACAAAAAAGTAATCGCCGATGTGCAAAAAAATTTTATAAAGAAGAATACACTTTGCGGTTATTTTTATTCAGATTTTGTACTTACCGCACTTATTTCAAAATCCCTCAAATTAAAAAGCTCTTTTAAAAATTAGTCCTGTTTAACGGATTCGGGCATGTTTTTAATCTGCACAACGTTATTACATTGCACGGATTAAATTTAAAGTTTTGTTTAAAAGCAAAATCGATGCCGTAATATGCCGTTTCGCAACGCAATAAGAAACGGTAAAAATAAACACTCTTCGGAATTTGAAAATTCCTTGCGGTTGTTTATTTTATAAGAGTTTTAATAGGCGGGAATTCGTCATCTTCGGATTGGCGGATTTATATTTTAAGCAGTTAAATTTTAAAATTAGGAGTTAATCAATTGAATAAGAAAATGGCGGCGGCAATTGTAATTGTTTTATCCCTGGGAATGATGCTTTTCGGGATTTACCGAGGAGAGGTTTCGGTCGTGCTTAAAAAAGCAATAAATATCTGTATGGAATGCATAGGAATAGGCTAAAATGAAAAAACAAAAACTTTAAATAAAAAACGGCATATAATTCACGCATTGGGAATGTTGGCCGTAGACGGAAATTTAAGAGGGTTTTTAGAAGGAAGAATCTATAAGGGCCCTTTAAAAAAAGCCTGTGTTCCGGTTTTAAATTGTTATTCATGCCCCGGAGCCCTTTTCGGATGCCCAATCGGTTCGATTCAAGCAACAATCGGAAGCAGTAAATTCAATTTGGCTTTTTATGTTGTAGGTCTTTTGAGCTTATTCGCTATAGCTGCAGGACGATTATTTTGCGGTTATGTTTGTCCGTTCGGTTTTTTTCAAGACTTATTGGATAAAATACCCGTAAAAAAATTAAAGGTACCGAAAAAAATAGCCGGCGTACTTAAATATTTAAAATTTTTGATTTTGGCATTTTTCGTATTTATTTTACCTTTTGCTCTTCAAGATAAATACGGAACAAGCGACCCGTACTTTTGTAAATATATTTGCCCGTCGGGAATTTTATTGGGAGCTTTGCCTTTAATTGCGGTAAATAAAACTTTGGTTGCAGCACTCGGAACCTTATTCAGCGTCAAATTTACGGTATTGATAATAATGGCAATTTTATCGACAATATTTTACAGACCCTTTTGCAGATTTATATGCCCCCTAGGAGCTTTTTTAGGCATTTTCAATCCTATAAGTTTATACCGTTTAAAAATTAACGATAAATGCATTAAATGCAGAAAATGTGAAAGAACATGTAAGATAGATATTCCGACATACAAAACGCCGAACAGTCCGGAATGTATACGATGCGGGGAATGTATCAAGGCTTGTCCCGTCCATGCCATAGAACACAGCTTTTTGTTTATGGAAAAAGACGCGGGAAAATTTAAGCCTGTAGAAAGACCTGCAAAGGTAGGTTTTATACGCCCCGAGCCGGCAAAAGCAAAATAATATTATTCCTTGCATTAAGCGTATATACAAGCCGCTAATGCAAGGTTAATTTATACAATACATACTATCTTAGCCCGACTCTAACCTTATTTTATTTAAAGCTCATTTACCATCCTGTGCCTGCCATAAGGTTTTATAATAACCGTCTTTTTCAATTAAAGCCGCATGAGTACCTTTTTCGGTTAATATGCCTTTTTTAAAAACCAAAATATTATCCGCATTTTTAATCGTCTTTAAACGGTGGGCAATAACAAGCACGGTTCTGTTTTTTGCAAGCTCGGTTACGGCATCTTGAATAAGCGATTCGTTTACAGGGTCTACATTGCTGGTCATTTCATCTAAAATCAAAATAGGAGCATTTTTTAAAAATGCTCTGGCAATGGAAATACGCTGCCGCTGTCCTCCCGACAAAAGACCTCCGTTTTCTCCGATATGGGTTTTATAGCCTTCAGGAAGCGTCATAATAAAATCGTGAATGCGGGCTTTTTTGCAAGCGTCAATTATTTCCTTTTCGGAAGCGCCTTTTTTCCCCACCCTAATGTTTTCTTCTACGGTATCGTTAAAAAGCTGAACATTTTGCATAACAATACCGATACGATTTAACAGCTCATCGTAAGGAATATCCCGTATATCGGTACCGCCTACGGTGATACGCCCCTTTTCAACATCATAAAAACGTAAGAGTAAATTCGTAACCGTTGTTTTTCCTCCTCCGGATTCGCCTACGAGTGCGGTAGTTGTATTTTCTTTTATATTAAAGCAAATATCCGAAAGCAAAAACGAATCTTTTTCATAGCAAAAATAAACATGCTCAAAGGAAATTTCATTTCCTGAAGGAATATAGCCGTCCTGTCTGTCGGCTACGGAAGGTGCAAATAAAATTTTTCCCAGCCGTATATAACTGTCTGCGGCGGACACATAATACATATAATGAGTTTCCATTAAAGCAAAGGGTTTATAAAATTCTTTTGAGATAACCGCAAATAAAATAAAGGTCAATACCGTAATGCTTCCGTTTAATGTAAAGATTCCTCCCGTTATCAATAATCCCAAATAAGCGATATCCAATAAAAATGCAAAAATCGACAACTGCTTAGCTTTAAAAGCGGAAGCAGCCTTGCTTGTCATACCGAAAATTTCCGTTTTTTCCGCAAGAGAAATATCTAAATTTTTATTGTTTGAAAAACTTTTTAATACCGGAATCCCCCGTACGTATTCGGTAAACAAGCTGACCATATCCGCCAAAGCGGAGTTGTTAGTATGTTCTTTTTCTTCGGAACGCTTAAGGCTCAAGGCGAGAAAGCCTAATGCGGGAAAAACTCCCGCCGCCATAACCGCTGCAAGGCGGATATCCGAAACTGCAAGTCCTACAAACACAACGGCGGAAATTAAAAAATCCCCTATCATTCTCGGCCATACGTGTCCCGCTACCATAGACATCGTATCTACATCTTTATGAAGCACCGTACTTATTTCGCCCAGTCTCTCATCGGTGTAAAACCCCAAACTGAAAGTTTTGAGTTTTATAATCATTTTTTCGCGTATTTGCTGTACAATATCAAATCCCGCATTGTGCTTTTCCAAATCGGCAAGCATATTACATACACCCTTAAATACTACCGAGATTGCAAGTGCAGTAAAATACATGTATAAATTCGATATGTTTCCTTTTGTAATTTTAAACAAAAGAAAAAATACAATTACAATCATCGCAGAAGAGCTTAGCCCGTACAGCGCAAAAAATATAGCCGACAGTACAAGAGAGCGTTTCCCGCTTTTTGTAAAAAGTTTCATTATTTCTTTAAACATAAATTGTCCCCTTGGATACAGTTATCCGGAATAAACAAATTTAAATTCAATAATAAATTTATATTCAATTTTGTCAAGAGGGAATTATTTAAAATGCTTATTTTCTTAAAAAAAGACCGTATCGTTTTAATTACCGATTTTTTCAGTACTTCTTTGAAAAGTCTTTTATGAATATTTATTTAACCGACGGTTTTTAATTTATCTTTCTTTTTGTCTGTTTATACAGGTTTTCCAAATCGGCCTTAAGTTCTTCGCTTTCGCCCAACTCTTCCATAGCCGTACGTAAGGTAATTTCCGCCCTTGCATAATCTCCTTTTTCGGCCGCAACTACGGCAATAAGCCTATAAATACGTTCGGAAGGTTCCATATCCAAGGCTTTTACCAAAAGGTCATCCGCATCGTTTAAAAAACCTATTTGAAGAGAGTTTTCCGCCTTATCCGTTAGAAGTTCCGCATCTGCGGGACGGAGTTTAATTGCTTTTTGATACCAAACATCGGCCAGCTCGTATTCTTCATCAAAAAATAAGGCGTTTGCAAAAATATGAAAAGCCCTGGCCCGGTTTCTTTCGGCGGCAAGGTCGGCGGTTCCCGCTTCTATATCGAAAAGAGGAGCGCACTCTTTTAAACGGCCTTGAAGTCTAACCGCTTCCATGTAGTTTTCTAAAATAACTATTTCATCGGGAAGAATTTTACGGGCCTTTTCAAGTTCCGCTTCAGCTGTAGAAAAATCGTCTTTATCCATTGCACAAAGCCCTTTTAAATTGTAAACCCATCCGTTACCGGTATCCAAACGTTCGGCTTCGGCTAATATATCCGAGCAGTCTTCTCCGTTTAAATAAAGGGCTTCGGCAAGACGGAACGCATAAAGTCCCGCTTCAGGTTCAAGTTTAAAGGCTTTTTTAAAGGCCTTTATAGCTTCATTTGCATTTTTATCTTCGCATTTTTCGGAATCTTCCGCTTGTAAAAGAAGTCCGTACAAGTACCATATGGCGGAATCCTTTGTTTTACCGGCACAAAGTTTTTTAATGTTTTTTAAGGCTTCCGTTTTGTTTTCAATTGCATAGTAGAATTTACCGGCAAGAGATAAGGTGTTTTCATTATCCGGGTCAAGCCGCTCAAGAGCGTTAATTACATCGGCCATATCCTTGTACTCTTCTCCGGCTAAAAAAAGATTTCCGGCCTTTATATATGCCTGTACAGCCTCTTCTCTTTTGCCGGCAAGCGAAAGTTCATTAGCTTCATTATATTTTAATAAACCTTTTGTAGGCTCAAGATTAAAAGCGGCGCCGTACATTTCCGCAGCTTCCTCATGTTTTCCTTCGGCATTCAATAAATGCCCCTTTAAAGAACAAAGTAAAACGGAGCTTTTTATCCGCGTTTGAGGTATTTTTTTAAACAAGGTTTTTAATTCTTTTATTTTATTTCCCCGATAATAAACACTTGCCAACTCCTGCATAACCTCAACATTGTCGGGCTCAAGCTCCGAGGCATTTAAAAATTCTTTTTCGGCTTCTTCAAGCAAGTGCTGGGCAAAATAAATTCTCCCCGCCAATATATAATCTTGAAATACCGGCTCCCTTAATTTCCAAGCCTGTTTAATTTGATAAATTGCCGCAACATACTGACCCATTCCGAAATAAGTAGTCGCCAAGTTAATATAGCTTTCGGCGGAAATCGTTTCGGGCGCATTTGCAGCGGAATCGGCGGTTTCCACTAAAAGCGCTTCGGAAACTATTTTAAAACTTTTAAGCTTAAATTGAACTTGCGGGTAAGTTTCCCAGTTTTGTCCTGCAAAGGCAATTTTTCCGGCCGCCTGAACAATATCCGAATCGAATTTACCCAGCCAAGTATTGTTTATAAGAATTGTAATACCTGTTCCCGCACAAATTATTTTAACTTTAAAAACCGAATTTAAAATTTCGCACAAGGGTTTTGTCCAGCCGATAATCGGCATGGGAGTACTGTTTACAACCGCATCAAGCCTTACCCAGCCCTTATCGGAAATTAAAAGAGCGTAAAATGCCTTGTCGCTTATATGGCGGAATAAAAGTCCCGCAGCGCAGGCACCGGCATTATCGGTACGCCCGTTATCGTTTATATTTTTTACGGTATCTTCTTTAAATTTAGGCAATTCTATTTCGGCATCAAGAACAAAATCCTTGTACCTGAACATATTATTTAAGGTCCAAGCATATAAGTGCTTGCGTTTAAGTTCAAGAGAAAAAAACGAACCCGTATCTTCCGTTTTAAATAAAGCTTCATAACCGTCTCCCCTTTCTTCGGAAAAACGGGCTTGTGTTTTTTTTGAAAAATCCGCTTCCCAAATTTCCCGTTTTATTTCTTCGGTATCTATTTGCGGATTTTGTTTTGCTTCTTTTCTTTTTTGCAATTGGTGTTTAACGTAATCGATATATAATTTAAGTCTTCCCATAGCTTTAAATTTACACGAAAAAAAAGGTTTAGTCTAGCAGGGAATACGGTGCCCGGCACTTTTCAAAACAAACACGTATCAAAAAAATGCCTAACACAGTTTTTAAAGCCGACAGGCAGTCAGGCTACCTGCGGTTTAAAACACTGTTAGGTTGACACCTACGGCGCAATGAAATAGATAAAATGTTTTATTATTAATTTTAAAATACCAATTAATAAAAATTCTTAAGATAAAGAAACCCGTATATAATACTGAAATACAATGTGCACAACTTGACAATGTTGTACATGTATATTATTATATTTATATGAAAACATTACCGGTAGCCGAAGTAAGAACAAATTTCTCCGCGCTTTTAAAAGAAGTGGAATTAGGTAACGAAATCGGTATCTCATTCGGTCGAAAAAAAGAAACAATAGCTGTAATTGTTCCGATTGAAGAGTATAAAAGAATAAAAATGAAGAAGCTCGGTACATTGGAAGGGAAAGTAAAAGTTGAATTTAGTGAGAATTGGACAATAACGGATGAAGAGTTTATTAATTTATGAAAATCCTATTAGATACGCACTATTTATTATGGGCATTTATTGATACAAGTAAAATACCTCAGTCGGTTTATAATAAACTATTAGCAGATGAAAATGAGGTTTTTTATAGTCAGGCCAGTTTATGGGAAATATCAATAAAATTTAACATGGGAAAATTATCTCTAAATGGAATGAAACCTGAAGGTTTCTATGAAGAAGTAGAAAACAGCTTTTTAAAATGCAGGCCTTTTAAAAGTGATGAATTAATTACTTTTTATAAATTACCAATAGAACACAAAGACCCATTTGATAGAATTATGATTTGGCAATCAATAAGGTCCGGTTACTATTTTTTATCTGTTGACAGTAAGGTAGTAAATTATAAAAAATATGGCTTAAAAATTTTGTCCTAAAACCCGTTTCAAGGAGAATTTAAAAAATGAAAGCTAAAAGCGGAGATGTATTTTGCGTTTATAACTCATATCTAAAAAAAATATACGGCTTGTCAGATAACGAAGATAGAAAATAAGGAGGAAAAGCTGTTTGCAGTCCTTCTTTCTCTGGATTGGTCAGGCGACCAGCCGCTTAAAGAGGAAGAGTTAGCGACGCTACAGCCTCTTTATAAGGATTTTATGTATTGGGAAAGGGGCTTGCATTTGGATAATGTCGAGCCGGAGATACCCGCAAACTATATTTTGGCAGGGAATATCACACCTCTAACCGATGAAAGTACCGATTCATACACTTATTTTTGGGGAAACGGATATGACGTGTATCGCCAGCTTAAATGGCAGGAAATCCCGAAGGAGCAAAGGGACGCGTTTAAAAAGGCGGATAAAAGCAAGGAAAAGATTGAATTCGCCGGCGAGCAATGGAGTGTTTCCAAGCGCTGTTTATATGATGATTCGATTTCCTTTGAAAGCGCGTTGGAGCTAAAGGCATTTCCCTGCCTGTCCTATTTGTCTTGCAAAAGGTGGCATGCCGATTTGTATGAATATTTGCGAATCTGTCCGTTTTTGGATGAGCTGGTACTTGAAAACCATCAGCAAAAGACGTTGAATTTTGCCGGCACGCATTTGCATAAACTTTCCATTGATATGAACGGCGTCGAAGAGCTTTATCTGAATGATGAGTTAGAACAGCTTATTCTGCTAGGCGAGACGACGAAGAATTGTAAAATATCCGCTACAGAAAACGGAGCAAGGCTGCTTTTAACGGCAAATAAAACAATTCCCAAAGTACAAGGATTAGAGAGGCTAGAAAATCTGCATTGCAGCGGAATTTCCGAACTCGATATAGCGGAAATTACAGCGGCTTACCCAAGACTGAGGGAACTGCGGCTATGGGGTAAGCCCGGAACTCTTTCTAACTTCGCTATGATGTCTAAGTTTACAAAACTTGAAGGACTTACCACCAATGATTTATTCGGCTTTTCCGCCGAGGACATTCCGGAGCCTGAACGTTTACCCAACTTAAACTGGTTTTGGATGAGCAGTTTGCCGGAAGATGCGGCGAAAAGAGCCAAGCAGCTTTACAAAAAGAAAGCGGGGCTTAACCTTTGGATACAAAAGCCGCGAAAACCGGAATGGCTGGCACAAAACCTTGACAATCCGTTTCGCTCTTGGGACGGACAGGAAAATATTCCGCAGGCCACCGCCAAGAAAGCGGCCGATTTGTACAGAAAGACAAGGGCGGAAATACTAAAATTGGAACAAAGCTCTCCGCCGGAAGCTGCCCTGACCGCCGAAACTTTAGTGAGGGCATACACCGAATCCTTTAATAAAATGGACAAACGCAAATATTTTATCGAAACGGTCGAGCGGGAGGATATTTATTTCGCGTTAACCGAACTTTTGGAACTGCTACCGGAATCATTGCAGGTCGATAAAGAAAAGCTGTTGCAGATTTTTGACGAAGTACGGGATTTTTAGGAATACGGAGAGCCGGCCCAAAAGAACGGCGGCGAACCGGCAAGAATACCGAAGAGAGGAAATTAAGATGAAAGCATATCCGTTACTTTTAGAAGGAATTTCATTCAGGGCTCATAACATAATAGGTATTTATAGGATAAAAGAAAAAATAGCTGTCCTGCACTGCGCTTTTAGCTTTGCCGGCGCGGAACAATCCGCGGAGGATAAAAGGAAGCCGAATTATATTCTACTTGATTTGTTCTCAGAAAATTTTAAAGAACATAGCAAAACGCATTTGTGTTTTTACGAGCAGGGATTTGTTTCCGCTTTGGACTCGGAACTTTATGAGGAGAAAGGCAAAATCATTTTAAATACCAAAGCGTATAAAGGATTTGCCCCAACGATTGCAAAGCTGATTGAAGTTTCCGATACAAGCTTAGTGGAAATCGGGCAGCCGCCGATGCCGATTGCTCGAATATATAATGACCGCAAAATATATCCGTTCGGCAATGTGGAAGTTTATATGCATTCTCCGTTTATGATGGCATGCCGAAATAGCTGCTCCGGTGAAATCCTTTGGAAAACGAAAATCGGCGCTTATTTATATACGGAAGTCAAAGCGGAAAGCGGCATTTTGTATTTTGGAACGGACGGCAAGGGCGGGAAGTTTTGGGCGGTTAATTTATTAGACGGCAGTACAGTCTATAATTATAACAGCAGGGGAACCTCAAACTTTTTGTTTTATCGGGATTATGTATTATTATCCAACGAGAAAAATAAACCGATTTTATTACACCGAAAAGACGGCACATTAGTTAAAGCGCTCGAATTCGGCGATTACAAAATAACGGTCTATCAGCAGATGATTATAGTAAAAGACAGATTATACGCTATTGCCTCTAAAAAGGATACGGTTTATGCAGTATACACCGATTTGGTATAATTAATATAAGGAGAATAAACTGCTTACTATTGAAAGAATTGATTAAAAATCAAAAAATTTTAATGAAAACTTCTTTGCAAAAGTATCGGATAAACTATGGGAAAGAGGAGAAATAGAAGAAATTAAAAACCGAACCGATGAGAACTTATTTCTTTTTCATAATCTTCTGTGAACTTCCTTTTATGCGGGCTGCCGACAACGCAATATACGCTTAAATCGGACGAATTAAAAACGGGCTTGTGTTTTTTTTGAAAAATCCGCTTCCCAAATTTCCTGTTTTATTTCTTCGGTATCTATTTGCGGATTTTGTTTTGCTTCTTTTCTTTTTTGCAATTGGTGTTTAACGTAATCGATATATAATTTAAGTCTTCCCATAGCTTTAAATTTACACGAAAAAAAAGGTTTAGTCTAGCAGGGAATACGGGGTCCGGCACTTTTCAAAACATACACGTTGTGATAAACTGAAAAAATGAATTGTGTTGTTTTTACAGGCGGAGGAACGGGCGGTCATATTTTTCCCGGTCTTGCCGTAGCGGAGATTTTCAGCTCCAAAACAAATTACAGGATTTACTGGATAGGCTCAAACGGCGGTGCGGATAAAAATATTGTTGAATCCGAAGAAAAAATTTCGAATTTAAAATTCATAAGTATACCCGCCGGAAAACTTAGGCGTTATTTCAGCTTGGAAAACTTTATAGATATATTTAAAACGGCGGCGGGATTTATAAAATCTTTTTTTATTCTCTTAAAATTAAAACCCGCTTTTGTTTTTTCAAAAGGAGGCTTTGTTTCGGTACCGCCCTGCGCCGCGGCGAAACTTTTAAAAATTCCTATTATTACACATGAGTGCGATTTTTCTCCGGGTCTTGCAACCAAACTTAATTCCAAATTCGCTTCTCATATTTTGACCTCCTATAACGAAACAATAAATCAATTGAGTAAGGCTGTCAGAGGAAAGGCGGTTTGTACGGGCAACCCGGTAAGACTTTCTTTTTATTCCGCAGACGAAAAAAAAGGAAGAGATTTTATAAAAGCGAACTCGGATAAACCCATTCTTTTGGTTTTAGGAGGAAGCCTCGGCGCCCGCCAAATAAATGACCTTATTTTTGATTCCATAGAATTTTTAGCGGAACACTTTACAGTAGTTCATCAAACAGGTGAAAAAAATATTGAGCAGGGAAAAGAAATTTCGGAAAAGTTAAAAAAGTCGCAGGCGGCGGAATTAAATCCGTCTATATGTAAAAATTATAAACCGTATGCTTTTATAAAAGATGAAATGCCGGATATTTTAAAAGCCGCTTCAATTATAGTTTCCAGAGCGGGAGCAAACACTGTTTGGGAATCCGCGGCGGCGGGAAAACCTATGATTTTAATTCCTTTGGAAAAAGGAAGTTCCAGAGGGGACCAAATTGAAAATGCAGAATTTTTTAAATTAAACGGAGCTGCAGCCGTACTGAAAGGAGATGAAGTTTCTTCCGATAATTTTACAAAAATCGTAAAAGAATTTTTAGACAACCCCGAAAAGCTGAAAAAAACGGCTGAAGCGTCCGGAGCCCTTGCAAAAGAAAAGCCCGCATGTATAATTGCCGATTTTTTAATGAAGTTCTTAGATGAATAACCGTGAACATAAGGATTAACTCGACAAGGACGGAGAATTTATTCTTAAAAAGCAAATCCGTAACCAATTAAAAAGCGTTTTTAGAAATTTATGCGAAACGCCTACTTTGAAACTCTAACAGTCCCGATAAATAAAAAGGTAGACTTCTTTTAACCGCTGTTGTTACACCGATTAAAAACGCAGCGAGTTTTGCTTACATACTTATTTTTGCAAAACTCGCATTATTTCAATACACGTTTTCATTCCATTTAAAACATGCACAAAATCAACACTTTCGCAATTCGATAATTGCTAAAACGCCGATTTTATATGTACATATTCAACAAATGATAAATTAAATCGCTTTACTGTTTTTCTCGCCGAAATTTAAATAAGATTATTGATACATGACTTTACGGATTTATCAGCCGTTCTGTATACTCTGTAACTTTATTTTTTTAATAGAGGTGTTTTCGGCTCACCGATTTTCAAAAGGCTTCCGAAACATTCGGCACTACCCTCCTCCCGCTACCGTATCTCCGATGTTATGTTTTAAGACGATATGCATCAGATGTATCTACTTTTACCGATTCAGCCTGCTTTATTTAAGATAAAATCAATTGAACGTAAACACTACGTCATTCAGCAGTTTATGCAGCCTGCACTACACACCTCCGCCTGATGGAAGCGGCTTAATAAAAACAGGTCTAATTCGGTTTTGAGGTATTGATTGTACGAGTTTTATTATGGTAGAAAGTCATGTTGTAAAATTTTTCCGGCAGATTAGGTTGAGTGAATAACGGATTGTGGGATATAATAGGGATAGGGTGAAAAGGTGTTATACGCACAACTAAGTGTGTCGGGTTTTAGGAACAAAAATGTATTTTTTAATGATTTTAATTGTATTTTCAATTTTTTTGTCGGTTATTATAAAAAATACAAAGCAGAGCAAGAAGTTCCGATAAACAGTGAAATTAAAGAAGAAGATTATCAAGAAATTCAAGAGTATATTTCTAAAACATATAATATAGATATACATGAGATTTTGTTTACATTAATAAAAAATCCTAATAATAAAAATCTGATTCGTTTTGAATTAAAATTAGAAAATAACTCGCAAGAAAAAAATATTAAATTTGATGATAAGAAAAAAAAATGAAATTACTTTTTATATAACAGAAAAAGAATTTGAATTACAAAATAAGTATAAGGCAGAGTTCTTCACCTGTTTTTAATCATTCGAACGAGAAGAGTTAGAGCGAATATATAAAAATTTACCAGCTGATTTGAATTTCCTAAATTAAAGGCATAAAAGAATAAATACTCAAAAAGAAAAAAGACAGGTTGCACGGAAATTATCTGAAATGTAAAAAAACCGACAAAGCGGGAAAACCGTGAGGAAAAGTATCAAGCAAGGCGAAAGAATGAAAAACCAAATGCTTTGACAACCCGCAAAAGATACCGGCAAAAGGCTATGGATAATAAACGGCATAAATAAAAACTATTATTTACATAGTTAGTTGACTATAACTTAAATTATCGCTATGATAAAAACCGACAAAATTGTCGGTTTTTATTTATAAGGAGAGGTTTACTTTGGAAGAAACAAAACAAAAAGTAGGTCAGGTCAGAAAAAAAGAGATATTGGATGCGGCAAAAAAGGTCTTTTTAACGAAAGGATTCGCCGACACGGTAATGGAAGATATTATTACCGAAACATCACTGTCTCGAGGAGGCGTGTATTACCATTACAAAAATAAGGTGGAAATATTACATGACTTAATGAGAGAAGGCATGGCGTATCGCGTAGAGAAGATTAATGAATTTTTAGCGGATTATCCGAAAGCTTTAGATGAAAATGCCGCAGCACAGATGATTGTCGATAAAATACTCGACGAAAGTGAGCTTATGAGCGTATATGCCATCTATCTCCAAGCTCAAAAAAATAATGAGGAGCTAAAAAATTTATTTCCGGTTTTGGTTGAAGAATCCTTAAAAACTGCGTATACCGGCGTTAAAGGGATAAAAAAAGAAAGCTATACATATCTTACCGACGATTTTTTACTCTTTTTTATGAATACGATTATTCTGGGCTGCGAAATTTTGGACGGAGCACGGGAAAACTTTATCAATAACAGAGAGTTCTTTGTAGAAATAGTAAAGCTGTTTATTGAAAGCTATAATAAAGGCAAAATAAAATAATTTTTTTAACTATAAGTTAGCATAAACCAACAAGAGGAGCGATTTATATGAATAACAAAAAAACCGATTTTGACGAAATGCTTGACCGTACTTCGGACGGCAAGAAGGCCAAGCAAACCGAAGATTTAATCAAGGAAGTCGAAAGTTTAAACCTCGATATTCCCAATGAGATTATGAAGCGGATTAAGAATGAGGTGCAGCAAAGTGAAAAGCAGGCACAAATCAGTATGGGCGGTTTGAGCAAGGCTCTTATGAGTGTTGCTCCGGAGTGCAAGGGCAGGATGCGCCTTTCCGTTATTCTTGCCTGTGTCGGAGAGATGTTTAGCTTTGCTACCTATTTCTTTAGCGCTTATGCTGCCGGTTGGCTTATAAAAAGAGCCGGCAACAATCCGGCAGGTTTTGACGAACTTTTGAAATATGCTTTTTTAGCAATGGGTTCATTACTGCTTTATTTTATATGTACCGGATTCAGCACAGCCATTTCGCATAAAACATCCTTTTCCATACTTGCAAAACTCAGACAGACCCTATTTGAAAAATTGAAAGTCATTCCAATGGGGTACTTGGTGGATAATCCCGTCGGCAAGATTAAGGTAATTCTTATGGAGCGAGTGTCGGATATGGAAGATTGGGTAGCCCATCTCATGCCGGAGTTGCCGAGCCGTCTATTACATCCGGCGCTTTGTATCATCATCTTATTCTTTTTCGATTGGCGTATAGGTTTATCGATTTTTGCGCCCTTGCCGATTGTCATTGCCGGTATGGCGGCGATGATGTATAAATACCGCGGCAGAATGGCTGTTTGGCTTTCGAGTTATGCAAATGTTGCCGATAGAAGTGCGGAATATGTTCGAGGAATTCCGGTAATCAAAGCCTTTGCGCAAGATAAGCTCTCTTACGGAAAATTTGCCGATGCGGTCAAATTCTATCATTTTTCCACGATGAAGTGGTGGAAACAAAGCTGGTTAGGTAAAGCCTTGATGACTGCGGCGATGATGACGCCGCAGCTGATGAGTATGCCCTTAGCCTTTTATTTTTACGGACAGGGTCAAATAGGTATTGAAACCCTGCTTTTAGCCCTTACCCTTCCTATTTCCATACTGCCGCAGGCTTTTGCACTAATGACGAGCTTTGAACTCTTTCAGATGGCTTCCGGCAACTGGGGGCATATACAAGAATTGCTTGATATGCCTATTCAAAAACGCCCCGATGCGGAACATAGAGCTGCTATCGATGCTGATAAGGGAATCAAATTTGAAAAGGTAAGTTTTTCATATACTGACGGTAATGAGGTGCTGCACGATATCTCCTTTGAGACCAAGCCGGGTGAGGTAACTGCGCTTGTAGGTCCTTCAGGCGGCGGAAAATCGACAATTGCAAAGCTTTTGGCAGGGTTTTGGGACCCCTCATCGGGCATAATTTCTCTCGGCGGTGCGGAAACAAAATCCATTTCATTTAAGCAGCTTGCCGAAGAGATTTCTTTCGTTTCTCAAGATAACTTCCTGTTCGATGTAAGTATCAGGGATAATATTCGTCTCGGAAAACCGAATGCGACTGAAGAGGAGATTATTGCGGCGGCAAAGGCTGCGCATTGCCATGAGTTTATCACGGCGCTCCCTGAAGGGTATAACACAAAGGCGGGCGAAGCGGGCGGCGCAATGTCGGGCGGAGAACGCCAACGCATCACCCTTGCAAGAGCCATTCTGAAGCCCGCTTCCACCATTATTTTAGATGAGGCGACCGCCTATGCAGACCCCGAAAATGAAGCGCTCATTCAAGAAGCGATATCGCATCTTGTAAAGGGAAAAAATCTTGTGATAGTTGCTCACAGGTTGAACACGATTAAGCAGGCACACCAAATTATCTTAATTGATAAAGGGCGGATTATAGCCAAGGGCAGACATGATGAGCTGATGAAAGAACCGCTCTATGCAAATCTTTGGAAACAATATTTAGGGGAGTAATAACATATGAAGTTTATCACATTATCTTTTAAATTAGCAGGACAGTATAAAAATCGTCTTAAAGCGGGAATGTTCCTTATTTTTCTGCAAAATGCTTCGATTTTATTCGGGTTTTTTGCGCTCTTTCTTGCATTCGGTTGGATGGGGGAAACGACCGGCGCTCATATTCGGACGATTTTCGCAGTATTGTTTGCCTCTTTCTTTTTTAATTTTTTAACGGGCTGGGCAAAAAGCAGTCTAAGCGACGGCGTTTTTTTCGGAATTTTTAAGGATTACCGGCTTACGGTCGGCGAAAAGTTAAAAAAAGCCCCTATGGGTTATTTTGCCGAACAAAGTCTTTCAAGAATTATGGCGGCATTTACCAATGTTATGAAAAGCCTCGAAATGTACTCTGCAATGAGTATTGACTTTAGTCTTTCCGGTGTTTCACTCTCCTTTTTCCTTTTAATCGGGATGTTCGGTGTAAATGCTAAAATCGGATTTCTAACCCTTATATGCTTAACACTTATCTGGCTCTGCGTATCTCTTATGGTACATCAGGCTAAGAAAGAGGTTATACGTGAACACGCTGCAATTACCAAGGTGAGCGACGCTCTTATTGACGGTATTTGCGGTATTCCCGTGCTTCGCAGTTTTCCGTTTGCGGATGCAGGGGTTGTGGAAGAAATTCATTCTAAATTGAAAAACGCTTCCGAGGAACTCAGACTTTCTCAAGTACATTTCGAGACGGTTTTTGTTATTTATGCGAGAATTTTTTCTACCGTTATCAATCTTTCGAGCCTGCTTGTTACACTCTTTTCCTGTTATCTTTATACGAAGGGTGAAGTATTATTGCCACAGGCGCTCACCGTTTCGGCGGCGGGCTTTATGCTTTTCGGCGGTTTAAAACAACTTGAAAATGCGGCAATCCTGATGGTTAAAAATCCCGCCAATATGCAGTATTTGAATGAGGTTTTAGATATTCCCGAAATAAACGACGGTACTTTAGAAGTCATGGAAAACCAGGATATTGTCTTTGACAAGGTACGTTTCAGCTACGACAAAAAAATCCCGTTCTAAAAGATATCTCATTTACCGTTCCGCAAGGCTCAAAGACAGCTATCGTAGGGCCGTCAGGCTCCGGGAAAACGACAATTATCAATTTAATATCCCGTTTTTACGATATCGATAGCGGCGAAATCAGATTGGGCAATAAGGATATACGGGATTATAAGGTTGAAAAATTACTTAAAAATCTTTCGCTTGTTTTTCAAGATGTGTATCTTTTCCAAGATACCATAGAAAACAATATCCGCTTTGCAAATCCCGATGCAAGTCGCGAAGAGGTGGTTGAAGCCGCTAAAAAGGCGCGCTGCCATAATTTTATTATGGAACTTCCCGACGGCTATAACACTCCGGTCGGCGAGGGAGGCAGTTCCCTTTCAGGCGGAGAAAAGCAGCGAATTTCCATTGCCAGAGCATTACTTAAAAATGCGCCGATTATTCTTTTGGATGAAGCGACCAGCTCGGTTGACCCTGAAAATGAATACGAGATTTTAGCGGCGATTGAGGAGCTGTCCAAAGGGCATACGGTGATTTCCATAGCTCACAGACTTTCTACCGTAAAAAAAGCCGACCAAATCTTAGTAATTGATGACGGCAAACTGGTTCAAGAAGGCAAGCATAACGATTTGATAAATAAGGAAGGTATTTACTCGGCATTTATCAAGGCGAGAGAGCGGGCCGCTAACTGGAGATTATAAAAATGATACAAAGCAATATCGGGGGTGCTTTGCCGATGTCCTTATAAGGGGGAGAGGCGAACCGTGTTGTAAGGGGAAGGTTCCTCTTAGACCCCTTCGGTTTTGTAGGGGGAAAGAGAGACACTTGTCAGACGCAAGTTTCCCTCTTTCCCCCTACGACCCCCTATCTCCTTTTCAACGCTGCCAAAGGGGTGTCCCCTTTGGAATCCCCGGCGGGTTTTTCAGGCAAATGCGCTTCGCTGTTTGCTTGTGTGCGAGGGGGTGTGTTGCCAATCGGCAAGGCGTTTTGCTTTGCCGATGTCCTCCGGTACGCCCTATTGAAGGGTCTTCACTCGCCGTATTGAAACCTCTTCACTCGCTCTATTGAAGGGTGTCCACTCGCCGTATTGAAGGGTCTTCAAAAAACGCTTCAATTTATGACTTCGCCTTATGTCTTCGCCTCGCACGGGTACCCGTATACGATTTCGCGGACGGTTTTAAGCGGGCTTGTTCCGCCTGACTACTTTGTGCGCACGATGAGCGTTACCGCGCCGGCAGGCACTTCTTTGGGTACGCGGGCGATGATTTGGCTCGGGTTGTTTACCGAGAGGCGGCGCGTCGTTTTGTATTCGGTGCCGCCGGCGGCTTTGAAGAAGACACCTTGCGCGCTGTCGGTTTCGTCGATTTTCAGTTTCTCGCCGTCGATGATGATGTCGTCCCCGATGGTGAGCGTGCCGTCTTTTAAGCCGGTTGCGGTGTCGGTTACGGCGGTTATGCGGGCGCTTTGTTCTTTTGCGCCGAGTACTTTTACGCCGATTGCGTCAAGGGCGGTGCGTAAGTCGGCGGTGGGAATGAGGTCTACGGTGCGCTTGTGTACTTTTTCGTCGTAGGCGGTGTTTTCGGTTTCCCATACGCCTGAGACGCGCGGGCTTATTTGCACTAAGCCGTCCATAAAGCTCAAGCCCTCTTGAATAAGGTCTTTAACCGCCTTGTCGCGCATTGCGAGAATGTTCAAGATGGTTTCCTTGCGGAATTCGGTGCGCTCTTTGGTGATAATGTCGGCGATGTCGCTGTTGTGCTGTGTGTCTGCATGTGCGTGTACGTCGGCGATGCAGTCGCGGTCATTTTCTTTTGTCAATGTGTTGGGTCGTAGGTATACTTCCCACACGTACTTTTTTTTGGACATAGTTATTCTCCTTTAAGGGGGAGAGAGAGAACCCCGTTCCGAGCAGGGTTTTCTCTCTCCCCCTTAGACCCCCTCTCTCTTTCCCGCACGGTGAGTAAGAATTGTACGTCCTGTACAATTCTTACTCCGAGTTTTGTTTGCACAAAACTCGCGCCGGGGCTGTTCCGGCGGACGTCCTGTCCGCTCCCGCTTAGGTTTGCGGCAAAGGCGCTGACGCGCTTTGCTTGTGTACGAGGGGGTGGTTTGCGAATCGGTAGTCGAGTAATCAATTGATTGTACGGCTGCCGATGTCCGTTTTTTCTTAACCGCTTAAGAGCGCAGAGGGCGCTAAGATTTTCGGGGTGCTTGTGTTTTGCACGTCCTCTATTGTCTCTTTGCGTGCTCTGCGAGCTTTGCGGTTTGTTTTGTTAATCGACAAGGCGTTTGCTTTGCCGATGTCCTTATGTTCCACCCGTTACGGGGCGATTGCCGCAAACTTTTCCTTTGCGGTGCCCATATCGCCGGCGCCGGCTTTATATTTGTCAAGCTGGTCTTGCGGTACTTTTATGCTGCCGTCTGCCAGATTGCCGCAGTTTGTAAAGGCACTGTCGAACTTGCCGGCACTGTAATTGCAGTTGAGCGTTACGCCGGTTAGCTTTGTGCAGGCGTAAAAGCAGTATCCCATATCGGTAACGCTTGCGGGGATGTCCGGCACTGTAGTAAGGCTTGTGCAGCCGTAAAAGCAGTATCCCATATTGGTAAGGCCTACGGGAATGTTTTGTACGGTAGTAAGGCCGGTGCAGTCTTGAAAGCAGCGTTCCATATCGGTAACGTCTTTGGGGATAGCCGGTGCTCTAGTAAGGTTTTTGCAGCCTGCAAAGCAGTTTGACATATCGGTAACACTTTCGGGAATAGCAGGTGCTGTTGTAAGGTTTTTGCAGTCTGAAAAGCAGCCGGACATAACGGTAACGCCTGCGGGGATGTCCGGTGCTGTTGTAAGGTTTTTGCAGCCATAAAAACACCAGCCCATATCGGTAACGCCTTCGGGGATAGCCGGTGCCGTTGTAAGACCGGTGCAGTCTGCAAAGCAGTTTTCCATACTGGTAAGACCTGCGGGGTAGGCTGCGATTTTAAGGGCTACTTTTTTATCCGAATGGTCTTTAAGTTTTTGTCCCAACTCTCCCGGATTGTCGTCGCTTCCCTTAAAAGCTTCTTTCGGTATGGGGCCGGTTACTTCGATGTAGTTTAGCTTTTCGATTGAGGCGGTGTCCCTCAAGTAGGTTTCAAGGTCGGCATAGGGGACTTTTACGTAGGGGCCGGGCGTAGGCGGGACGGTGCCGCCTCCTGTGCCTCCTCCGGTACCTGAGTTTCCGCTGTCTGTGGGCTTTACTCCTGAGACGTTGGGGCAGCCTATGGAAAGGACTGTCATTGCCAATAGCACTATCAGTGCTAATCCTGTTGTTTTAAATGTTTTCATAAAAAATCTCCTTTCCGCTTGTGCGGATATATAGTGTTTGATCGTTGATGTGCCGATTGTTAATTGTTCATGGGGAGGAGAGCGGTTGTGGGCGGAAATATGAGTGTTTTTTATCTTTACGTTTTGTCTGAGCAAAATGTGAAAAAGTATGGCGGTGCGGATATCCGTGTCGGATATTGCGGTTTTTTGGGTATGATTTATGCTAGTGTCGAGTGTCGAGTGTCGAGTGTCGAGTGTCGAGTGTCGAGTGTCGAGTGTCGAGTGTCGAGTGTCGAGTGTCGAGTGTCGAGTGTCGAGTGTCGAGTGTCGAGTGTCGAGTGTCGAGTGTCGAGTGTCGAGTGTCGAGTGTCGAGTAAATTATGGGGCGCGTTTTGAGTTTGTCAAGTACCCAGCCGCTTTTTTTCATGCGGAAGCCCGGCGTTTTGTTGAGTATGTTTTAGGCGGTGTGTACTGTCTATATTTTTCACTGTTTTCATCATTGTACATTATAGCACGCTTTTGCGGAAAAAACAAAGGAAAAGAGGGAAAAAAATGGTTTTTTTAAGGGGGAGAGAGAGAACCCCGTTCCGAGCATGGTTTTCTCTCTCCCCCTTAGACCCCCTCTCTCTTTCCCGCACGGCTTAGGGGCTGATTTTGGGGAGGGAAGGCACCCCGGCAGAACGGGTTTTCTTCCCTCCCCAAACCCCTCCTATCTTTTCCGTCTGCTTAGAGGCTCCGCCCCTAAGAACCCCGCTTACGGATAGGTTTGGGATTTACACTTTTACGAGCAGGGTTTTGGAACTGATACGGATGAGGGAACCGAGATATTTTTAACCCCGGCAGCAAGGATACCTTTCAACACAAGCTGCTAAAGGCGGTACACTCCGAACAAACAGAATTAAGAATAATCAGGCTGTTTTGCTTCCGCCTTTTCCGTTCTTTTCCCTCCCTATGCCGACTAAAGATTTGAGGGTAAGCGGAAAATCCGACGGTAGAAAAATCGGCTTAAAAACGGTATAATAAACGGTAAATATTTTTAATTAGAATAAAAGAAAGCCGGGGGATAATGATGAGTATAGAAATTATATATGGATACGACAAGCCCGAAGAAGTAAGAGTTCTATTTTCAGAATACATTCAGATGTTAATTTCAAATGATAAGTCATTCAAAAAATACCTTGATATTCAAAATTATGATGAAGAAATAAGTGATTTGGAAAAAAAGTATGGCATACCTAACGGTAGGCTATATTTACTTTATTATGATGAAGAGTTGGCGGGTTGTATTGGATTAAGAAAGATTGACAATAAAAACTGTGAAATGAAGCGTCTTTATATAAGACAAAAATTCAGAGGTAAAAATTTAGGAAACATTTTAGTTGAAAAGATTATTAAGGAAGCAAGAGATATAGGATATTCTTATATGCTATTAGACACTCTTCCATTTTTAAAAACTGCAATAAGATTGTATGAAAAATATGGTTTTTACAGGATAGAAAGTTATAATAACAGTCCAATGGACAATTCTATTTTTATGAAACTTGATTTGTAATACTCCATAATAATATGAGGCTTGAAGAAACGGTAAATCAAAAGCGGTTTACTGTTTTTTGTTATTTAAAATCAAAAAGAAAGAATAAGAGAGAAGAAAAAATCTTAACGGAAAAGAATAGCCTTTTGTGTTTGTTCTTCCTTTCCGTTCTTTTCCTTCCCTATGCCGACTAAAAACTTGAGGCTAAGCGGAAATTCAACAGTAGAAAAAAATGCCTTAAAAATGGTATAATTCTATAATAAAAATTTGATTGAGAGGTGAATATTATTATTGTAAATGATGATTATGCTTTATGGCGTCTATATGTGCCGATAATTATGGTAATTCTTCTAACGGTAATGATATATTTCCACAGGCATCATGCCCTTAGGTACCTATACGTTATCAATATATTTTGCTATTTTGCAGCTATATTTTCTTATTTTATTTTTATAAATCATCTTGCAGAAAAAGATGTTTCAACACAATTGATAAATGCCGTTCCATTCATTTGGCTAATCGGAATATTTGCGGGTTATTTTCTTTCTATTGTGTCCGTAAGTGCTTTTGTTATTGAATACGCACAAAGACATACATGGGCAAATGTGATACTTGGAATTGCCGTATTTACATTTATAGTTTTGTGCATAATAGGCGTGTATCTTTTTGTCCGTGGGATTTTATCATTGAAAAGCGGTTAATGTTACGAATCGGATAAATTAAAAATTGTAGAAGGATGATATAAGCGGATAAAACAAAAATGAAAAAATTTGAATTTACAGCGGGAACATCAAAAGATGATATGATTATGGGATTATGCTTTCCGGTAAGTATTATATTTCCTGTGTTGACAACGTATTTGCTGCTATTTTATTTGGAAATGTACGCTTCTTTTAAAACCTTACCGTTACTCTTTAAATTTTTTGTATTTATACCGGCACTTTATCTGACGTATTTTTTAATTAAGAAAGTTAGGAAAAATGCAGCAAATAAATTTATTGTAACTTTAGATAATCTCAGTATAAGAATCCGGAAAAATGAAAAAGAGGTTATGTCGGGAAAAATCCTGTCATGTAAAATAAAAGTTGTAAACGATAAGCTGGTATATCTGGATATAAAAACTAAAGAAGATAGTATATCATTTAAAGCAAGACCAAAAGAATATAAAACTATTACAGGGAACACATCGCTCAATCCTTTCGGAACAGGTACGGTATCCGATATGAAAACGGTATTGGCTTTGGGGAGACAAATAAAAAATACTATCAAAAATACTATCATTGAAGAAATGCCTTAAAAACGATATACTATTAGTAATTATTTAACAGAGGTAAATTTGAATTGAGGAGGTAACGATGAACAAGATTACTTGTATTTGTTTAGGTGTTAAAGATATGGAAAGGTCAATCAAGTTTTATAGAGACGGTTTAGGATATAAGACTGATTGCAGAGAAAATAATCCGCCGGTATGCTTTTTTGATACTCCGGGAACAAAGTTCGAACTGTTTCCTTTGGAACAATTAGCAAAAGATATTGATAAAAATAATCCGCCAAAAGGAAACGGATTTTCAGGAATTACATTAGCTTACAATGTTGAACATAAAGAAGATGTAGATACTGTAATTGAATTAGTAAGAAAAGCAGGCGGAAAAATTGTAAAAGAGCCGCAGGAAGTTTTCTGGGGTGGATATCACGCGTATTTTTCGGATTTAGACGGATACTATTGGGAAGTTCCATGGGGACCGAATTTTCAATTTGATGAAAATGGATTGCTGAAATTTTGATGATAAATCAGGAGAGTAATATGGCATCAAGCAAGGAGTATTTAAATTTCATATTAGAGCAATTATCCGAATTGAAAGAAATAACATACAAAGCGATGATGGGCGGATATATCATCTACTATCGTGGCAAAATCGTAGGTGGAATTTATGATGATAGATTTTTAGTTAAACCTGTTAAATCTGCAATAGCATATATGCCGAATGCAGAGTATGAGTTACCATATGATGGAGCAAAGGAAATGCTTTTGGTAGATGAGGTAGATAACAAAGAATTTTTAACCGGATTATTCAATTCAATGTATGATGAGTTACCGGCACCAAAACCGAAGAAAAAGAAATAAATCTCAGTTTTTAAAGATAGGTAAATCAAAAGTTATAAGAGAGGTGAGTTTGATTGAATGACTAATCACGACAAAGGAGATAAAAAATTGCAAAATATATTATGGCTGTTCCCTGTTATTTTTATGTTTCATGAGATGGAAGAAATAATAGGATTTAGGATATGGTTAGACAAAAATACGGATATTATTAAAAAATACAACAAACTTTCAATGCTGTGCGAAAATTTCAGTAATGAAGGTTTTTCGGTAGCCGTTTTAGAGGAATATTTGTTATGCATAACCGTAACCGGTGTAAGTATTTATTTTCGTATATATATTGTGTGGATTGGAGCGTTTATTGCCTTTTCTTTACATTTACTTATTCATATAATTCAAAGCATTATAATTAAAAGGTATATTCCCGCATTAGTAACAAGTATAATGCTTTTACCGATAAACATATTTTTAATAAATAAAGCGGCCCATACGTGTGGATATTCACTTATTGATATAGTAATTTCATCTATACTATGCGTTATTGCAATGTTGCTTAATCTAATGTTTGTACATAAATTGATGAAAAAGGTAACGGAAAGAGTTAAAAATAACAAATAAAAAATATAGAGAGTAAAACTTCAAAAAAATTGTGGAAAATGCTCTTGCAAGTATAGTTGATAAGGCACCGTAGGTAGAAAAAAATGCTTTAACATGGTATAATTATATAAATTGATTTAAGAAATAACATTAGGGTACCTCTAAAAACTCTGTTAGATTTTTAGAGGTACCCGACGAGTTTTTATTTAAGTCTTTACAATATAATGACTTAAATAAAAACATCGCAAATAAGCTTAAGGAAAACCTCTAAAAACTGAGGTTTTTAGAGGTTCCTATTAGTATTTTTTTGAGGTAATACAAATGGGAATGATAGCAAATTATCAGCTAATCAGTGACGAGCAATTAAAATCACTTAAAAATTTCAATGCGGAAGACGATGAGGTCTTCGAAGCAGTGGAAGATTGGAATGAAGAAGCGGAGATATTATGTGATTTAGACAAAATGTGGGACGTACTTCATTTTGTTTTAACCGGACATGCCAGTGATGATTCGATTAAAGGAAATCCGTTAAGTGAAGCTGTTGTAGGTGTGTCTTCGCTTGATGATGTAGAAGAGTTTATCGCTTATACGGAAAAATCAAAGATAGCGGACATCGTGTCAGCTCTTGATGGTTTTGATATAGAAAAAGCTATGGAAAATTTCAGCATGAAAGAATGTAAAAAAGCAAAACTATATCCTGATATTTGGGATTATGAAGAAGAAACCGATGACATAAAAGATGATTTAATGAATTGTTTTCAAAATATGAAGGCATTTTATAAAGAAGTGTTAGAAGCTACTGGAAATGTAATGGTTACGATTTATTAAAAATGGAATATATAGAATTATATTTAAAAAACAAATCTGATGAGATAAAAAATAAAGTGTGAAGGCGGAGGATTTTATATGAAGAAATTTATTAACAATTACGGACACAAGTTGCTCGTTATCATAACCGTAGCATTGATATTTGTCGGTTTTCGTGATTATTTCAGCCAGTTTGCGGAGAAGGACAAGGCCGCAGCATTATTTCCGGCGTTTTTGACTGCTTCAGGTACGGTGCTGTTGTATGCCGTGCCGATTGCATTCTTTATACGTTATTCGGTAAATAGATTAAAAGTATCCGGTAATGTGGTTTTGCTCAGCTTTATACTCGGATTTACATTGCCGTTGTATCTGGGCGGCGAAGGGAACTCGCTTATTTCATACTTTTTATTTTGCATAAAGGTGCCGCAGGAAATACTTGACAGCTGGGGAGCGGCTTTGACGGCACCGTTTACAGAGGAGATTGCAAAGGGAGCGGTCGTACTTTTGGTATACTTGTTATGTAGAGGGATTTCATTAAAAGAAGCTTTTGTGTCCGGAATGATTTCCGGCTTCGGATTTCAGGTTTTGGAGGATTGGGCTTATATTTTTCAGAGTACTTTCGGCGAGACGAACAGCGGATTTTCGATAGCCTTCGAAAGGGTGTCCAATGCTCTCGGCAGTCATACTGCTTTCGGCGTAGTGTTCGCAGTAGGCCTTATCGCTCTCATTAAAAAAAGTACTGCAATTTCCGGACTTAAAGCATTTGGCTTCATTTTAACTCCGGTTATAATACATTTTGTCTGGAATTCTCCGCTTGAAGGAGATTGGGTGTTTCCTCTGTTCGGAAGCATCAACTTAAATCTTGCGTATTATGCGTTTACGATTGTGGACCGTTTAGATGAAAATGACAACATACTAATAGCAAGATAATTTAATGGAGTTGCCGGTTTTACTTAATTTGAAACTTGCAGGATATAATTAAATTGATTTGATTACCGTTTTAGAATATTTAAAAGAATAAGGAAAAATAGACGGCTTTTGTATCTGTTCTTTTCCTTATCTATTTCTATCTAAAGATTTTAGAGTGAGTAAGAAATCCGGCGATAGAAAAATCGGCTTAAAAACGATATAATATTACTAACTATGTAGAGAGATAAATTAGAAGTTGTGTGGGGTGTGAGGAGAGAGAGGAGCGAGATGATAACTAAATTAAGATATGGAAATACAAACACTTTTTTAATTAAGGGAGATACCGGTAATTTACTTTTTGATACTGATTATGCGGGCACAATGCAGGCTTTTTATAAGGAAATAAAGAAGCATAAAATTAATCTTAGTGATATCACATATGTATTGGCATCCCACTATCATCCTGACCATATAGGTTTAGTAAGTGAACTGATGAAGCAAGGTGTAAAACTTCTATTGATGGACACACAATATCCCCATATTCATTTTTCGGATTATATTTTTAATAGAGAAAAAAAATTGAAATATGAACCGATAGATGCGGATAAGGCTATTATTTTCAGCGAGAAAAATAGCAGAGACATTCTTAAAGGTATAGGAATAGAGGGAGAAATTATATCTACAACAAGTCATAGTCCGGATAGTATTTCCTTGATTTTAGATGATGGTTCATGTTTTGTAGGAGACTTAGAACCCATTGAATATCTTGATGCGTATGATGAAAATATTAAGCTGAAAGAAGATTGGGAACTTATAATGAGCTACAATCCGAAAATGATTTATTATGCCCATACAAACGAAAAAGCAAGGAAATAGACAACTTTCGGTTTGTCGAACTCAAACAATTAAATAAAAGCAATAACATAGCGACTTACGAAACAGTAAATTAAATCGGCTTACTGTTTTTTCTTTTCTCGCAATTAAAAAGAAAGAATGAAAACGAATTAAAAAATTATATTGAAAGTTATCAGTACTTAAAAAAAACATCACTTCCTGATCTGAACTGAAAGAAAGTATATCAGCATTAAGAGGTAAGAACTACAATACAACAAGAGCCTTGAAAGATACCGAGAAGAAAATCAATGACAAAGTACAGCTTATCAACCAAGCAGAAAAATATTTGAAGCATAAAGACACCTACAAAGCCTATATCAAGCTGAAGAAAAGTAAACAGGATAATTTCTACAATGAGCATACCGCCGAGATTATTTTATTTGAAAGTGCAAGGAAGTATTTGAAAGAACATTTAGGAGAAAGCAAAACTTTAAATATATCTAAGTGGAAATTGGAAGTAGGCACTTTGAAGAAAGAGAAAAAGAACCTATACAACCAAATCTTAGAAATGCAAAAAGAAGTAGAGCGAGCAGAAAGTGTTAGAAACTGTATAAAGCAGTTACAGGAACATTCAAAGGAACTAACACAGGTAAAACGGAATGAGTTAGACCTATAAAACTGGGCTAAAATATGGTATAATATTATAAATATTGAGTGAAACAAATTAGAATTTGGGGAGGTGATTTAATTGAGCGATAAAGTAAAGGAATTTTGGAATAAATTTTGTGATGAAAAGAAGTTATCCAAAGATGTAAAATATGAAGCTTGGTGGTTTGGAAATACTAAAGAAATGGCTGATGAATTAGCTAAATTAGTTAATAGCAATGTTAAGACAGCTACAACTTCAGCATATGAACTATATGAAAGCGGAGAACATGTACCACAAGTAGGAGAATATAATATTATTTTAGATGGTTCTGGAGATCCAGTATGTATTACGCAAACAAAGGTAGTATATATAATGCCTTATTACTTAATTACACCGAAACATGCATGGCATGAAGGAGAAGGTGATAGAAGTTATGAATATTGGAGAAAGGTTCATGATGATTTCTTTTATCATGAGTATAAGAGCATAGGGAAAAAGTTTTATGAACAAGCACCTATGGTATGTGAAGTGTTTGAAAAAATATTTTAGCTAACTTCCAGTTTATAGAATTTTGGAAAATAGAATTTAAGGAGGTGGTAATTTATGAAAAAAACTGCAGTTCTAATATATGATCAGTTTTGTAATTTTGAAATAAGTGTAGCATTGGAGATTTTAGCATTAGAAAAAAGAATATTGATATTTTTGCAAAAACTAAAGATATAGTAAAAAGTGAAGAAGGATTAGATGTTTTACCAAATAAGATAATTAATGAACTGAATTTATATGAATATGACAGTCTTTTATTACCAGGAGCTCGTGATATTCGTTCAGCTCTAGAAGATAAAGATATCATAAACTTTATAAGTGAATTTAAAAATAAAATAATTGGCGCAATATCAATAGCTCCTATTCTATTTTTAAAAGAGGGTTCACTTATTGGTAAACCGTTTATGATAGGAGCTAATAAAATTGATTTATTAGAAGAAAATTTTACGTTAGAATAAATGAAAGAATGGAATGAATGCATAAATCAACCCGTTGAAGATGGATATATAGTGTCAGAGAACATTGTAACATCAGTTTCTTTTAATTTTGTGAAATTTGGACTAAAATTCTGGGAAATGATAGGTTTAAAAGTATCCCATAAAACTTTTGGTATTGGTTTTTAAAATATAATATATTCTAGACAACTTCCGGTTTATCCAATTCAAACAATTAAATAAAAGCTATAACATAGCAATTCAAAAAACAGTAAATCAAAAGCGCTTTACTGTTTTTTTTGTTACTCGCAATTAAACAAAAAGAATGACCTACGAAAAGAAGTAGAACAAGCTGAAACTGTTAGAGGCTGCATAGAGAAATTACTGCAAGAAAACAGAGAGCTAACACAGGTAAAGAGGAATGAGTTAGACCTGTAAAACTAATTGAAAATATGGTATAATATTAAATAAGCATTTGATTTTGGAGGTGTTTAAAATTATGAATGAAAAAGAGAAAATCATTCGTTTATGGTTTGATATGTGGCTTACACAACAAGACTTAGGAATAGATGATATTTTTTCGGATGATGTAATTTATATTGAGAGTTGGTGTCCTAAGTATGAAAATCGGCAAATCGTAAAGCATTGGTTTAATGAGTGGAATACAAGAGGAAAAGTATTTGAATGGGATATAAAGCAATTTTTTCATAAGGATAATCAAACTATTGTAGAATGGCACTTCAAAAGCAAAATGAATGAGGGGAAAGTTGAAGAGTTTGACGGTATCTCGTTGATTGTTTGGACAGCCGATAATAAGATAAAAGCATTAAAAGAGTTTGGTTGTAATTGCAATAACTACAATCCTTACAAAGAGAGTGAAACGCCTTTATTTAGAGAAGAAAAAGTAAATTGGTTTTGAGGTGATTACCATGGATATAGATAGATTTTTCAAAACGGTTTTATCACAAAATGCGGAAGAACTTAGGAATTTTTTCAAAAAAAATGTCGTTATAAAATGGCATTACACAAATGAGTTTTTTACCTTAGATGAGTATATAAGGGCAAATTGTGAATATCCGGGGAATTGGAACGGAAAAATAGAGAGAGTTGAAGAAAATGAAGATATCATTATTTTAGCTTGTCGAGTTTTTCCGACAGATAATAGCGAGTCTTTTCATGTAGTAAGTTTTATCCATCTTGAGGATAATTTGATTATTGATATGGATGAATATTGGTCTGATGATGGATTGGCACCGGAATGGCGTAAGAAAATGAAAATTGGGAAACGCATTAGGTAAATGATAATTTGTGGAGGTGATAGCATGAAAAGAATTAACAGGACCGGTTTGTTGTCATTATTTATACTGCTTATTTCGTTTATCATTATCAGATATGCATTATTTGAAATACACGGGATGAAGCAAATTCCTCTTATATTGTTTTTGCCCATTTTTTTAGCAATGATTATTTTTTGCTTCACGAAATTGAAAATAATACCATTTGTATTTGCCGTTTCATATCCAATCGGATTTGTATTGGGAAATATGTTTCAAACCTATGGTATTGATGCCGGTGGCGGAGCAACAAGTAATATGTGGATAATATGGACGAGTGTCATCATTGCAATGATAATTATTTCCGTGATAACAGAATTGATAAATAGAAATAAGTCAAAAAATTAGAACACAAATCTAAGTCCGTAGAGATAGGTAAATTGGAATTTATGGAGGAATTTATGAACGGAATAATCCTATATCAATCAAAATATGGAGCTACAAAGAAATATGCAAATTGGATTTCAGAAGAAACAGGTTTTTCTTGTGTTGAAACGAAAAAAGCAGTAATTAACGATATCCTAAACTATGATATAATTATTTTCGGCGGCGGATTATATGCTTCTGGAATTGCCGGTTTGTCATTTCTGAAAAAGAATATAAAGCAGTTATCAAATAAGAAGTTAATTGTATTTTGTTGTGGTGCTTCCCCGTATGAAGAAAATGCATTTCAACAAATCAGATCGCATAACATGAAAGGTACATTATCTGATATTCCTGTCTTTTACTGTCGGGGGGCGTGGGATATGGATACAATGTCATTCAGGGATAGAACATTGTGTAATTTACTTAGGAAGGCTGTTGCAAAGAAAGCTCCTGCTGATTACGAAATATGGGAAAGGGCATTAATGGCAGCCGAAGATAAAAAATGTGACTGGACTGATAAGAAATATATCGAACCAATAATTGAGTGTATTAATCAATAACTCCCAGTTTACAGGTATGTACTATGCAAAAAATAGATAATGACGCTTTCTATGAATTTATAAAACAATATGATTCGGATACCGAATATCATTTAGTCGGTGAGGTTGACTATCATTTATTATGTGATGATAAGCCTTATGAGGAGATGAAATCTCATAGGGAAGCATTGCGTGTTGTCTTTGACCGGCTGGTTGAAAAAAGCATAGAGAATAAAGAAAACGCACGAATAATGTTTGGTGATAACCTTGCTGATAAATTGCACCCTTTGGTTTATGACATTGATAAGGCGCAACCGACGCCGCTGAATCCACATGATTTTTTCTACTGTCCGAATATTGTAAAGATTGATTATTATGGCAACGTTTTTTATGATGCTGAGTGGAAACCAAACGACGAGAACTTTGGAACTACGGTTCCTTACCGGTATGCATTGATGGAACCGGTGCACGGCAGAAGAAACAAGCCGGAAGATTTTAAAAAAGTGAATGAAGCTTTGTTTCCAAACGGTACCGATGCACTTGATATCTATGAATGGACAACAGACTGGTCTGATTTTTTTGATGCCGGGCATGAATGGTATGGAGCATGCTGCTGGAGTGTCTATGATAAGACTCTAAACAGATATGTAGTAATGCTCGTATCGGCAACAGACTGACAAATTACAGCTTGTCTAAATGAATGTAGTAATTTAAGAAACGGTAAATTAAAAGCGGTTTACTGTTTTTTCTTTGCTCGCGATTAAACAGAAAGAATGACCTGCGAAAAGAAGTGGCACAAGCTGAAAGTGTCAGAAGCTGTATAGAAAAATTATTGCAAGAAAACAGGGAACTAACACAGGTAAAGAAGCAAGAGTTAGGGTTGTAAAACTAAGTAAAATATGATATAATACCAAAAGTTTCTAGTGAAACAAATTAGAACTTGTTGAGGAGATATTTATGGATAAGAATAAAACAATAGCAATATGCTTTTTTGTAGGTGCTATATGCTTTTTTATAGGTGCAATAAGCTTTTTTGCGGCTACGGTTATAACAAATAGAAATATTATGGCTACAATTTTTCTATGTTTAGGGTCATCATTTATAGCTATTGGAGGATCTTTTTTAAATAAAGATAAGAATAAAGATGACGATAATTCTTCTAATCAAGAAAAATAAATTGATAAATCTCAGTTTGTCTAATTGAATAGAACAATTTTAGAAACAGTAAATCACAAAGGTTTGCTGTTTTTTCTTATTTATTTTTTCAAAATAAAAGCGTCAATAAATCAAAAAAGGTACTTGACAAAACGCTCTCTGGGGAACGAAGAAGGATATTGAGCCGTATATGGATGAAAAGTTTCAAAACAATATCCTGCTTACGCAAACAGAACGATTAACCATGAATGGCAGACCGGCTAATCCTAAATATGCTCGTAACAAAAATGTATTGGTTATCGGTGGCTCAGGTTCCGGCAAGACGAGATTTTATGTAAAGCCGAACCTAATGCAAATGCACTCGTCATATTGTGTTACAGATCCTAAAGGATTAACCTCTTAGGGACAGAGAAAATAATAAAAACTTGGAAAGGAGGTAATTCTCATGTCAAATACGAAAAGAACAGGACAAACAGCCCTTTATGAGCGTTTAAGTCGTGATGATGAAATGCAAGGAGAAAGTAATTCCATCACCAATCAAAAGCAACTACTTGAAAGCTATCCCAAAGCTATATGAAGACCATGTACTTGATAAAATTCCTGTAAAAAACTTTGATAGATTATTTAATACCTATGATACGGAGCAACAAAACTTAGAAAAGCAAATACGGTATTTTGAACAAGAAATGGAAAACTCATCAGAGAAAAGTTGACACCGATAAATTCCTAAAAATGATAGAAAAATATACCGATATTGAAGAACTGACAGTACCGATGATAAATGAATATATAGAAAAAGTTGTAGTTCATGAAGCAACAGGAGGAAGAAAAGGCAAAGACCGAAAACAACAAGTTGATGTTTACTTTAACTTTATAGGAAACTGTCAAGTACCACAGAAAGTTGATATAGAAAAAATGGCTTAAAAATGGTATAATATAACAAATTTGTAACTGAAATTTTTTGTATTTTACGAAGGGAGAATATTGATTTATGTTTTCAATATTAGGTGCAGTATTATTTGGAGTTATAGCAACTATGACAGTTCTTGTTGCTTGCGGTTTGCCTTTGGGCGAATTTACAATGGGCGGGCAACATAAAATCTTACCTAAGAAATTTAGAGTTGTGGCAGTCATTTCGGTGGCTATCCAAATTTTTGCAATGATAATTATTTTGCAAGCCGGAGGTTTTATTTCCTTGTGGTTGTCTTTTAAGGTTACTAAATATATTTGTTTTTTCTTTGCCGCTTACCTATCTTTGAATACTATTATGAACATGATTTCAAAAAGTAGGAAAGAAAAATATGTTATGACTCCGCTTTCACTTATAGCCGGAATATGTTTTTGGATAACGGCATTTCAAATGTAGTATGTAAAATGAGAATAATCTACAGTGCGTTAAATTAGAATTTTTGGAGATAGATTATATGGAATTTAGAGATGCAAAACCACAAGATTATGAGGGGATTGTTCATTGTATTTATCATGGGTTCGAACATCATTTTAAGCATTTTAATACAAGCGAAACCTCAATAAAAAAGTTGCTGTTGAATATACTAAGGTTGAATCAGTTTAAAGTTGTTTTAGACAATGGACAAGTGATAGCGTGTTGTGGTATTGGAGAAGGCGGAATTCGACTTTATAAGAAAGACAAAAGTATTTTTCGTCAAGAATTTGGATTTATCAAGGGGACAATTATGGGGATAACACTTTATCAAATTTTAGGAAAACCATATAAAGTGGATCCTAATTGTGGATACTTTGAGTTTGTAACGATATTGAATAGTTATCGTGGTCGAGGTATTATGAAACAGTTTTTAAACTGGATTATGGAAAAAAAAGAACACCCTTGTTTTATGCTTGATGTAGCAAATAACAATATTGTAGCAATTGAACTTTACAAAAGTTTAGGATTTGTAGAAACTCATCGAGTAAAAGAGAAATTTTCTAAACAAGCAGGATTTGAATATACGATATTTATGAAATCAAAGGGATATATTTCGAGTAACTCGATAACTCCCAGTTTGTCGAAATGAAATAATTAAATAAAAACTATACCATATCAACTTCCGAAATAGTAAATTAAAAAGGAGATGTATTAAAGATGAAAAAATATGTAGTTATATTAAGTGGAAAAAAGAAAAACACTCTTACGGATAAATTGTTGAACGACCATGTGGCACATCTAAAGGAAATAAATAGAAGGGGACAATTGTTATTATGCGGACCTTTAGTAGATAGTGATAAAGCTATTAAAATAATAAATGCAAATTCAATGGAAGAAGCATTAAAAATTGCAAATAGCGACCCGTTCATTATTCATTCTTATTATCCAAACATTGAGGTCTTAGAACTTGAAGAAGCTAATGAAGAAAACGAATACTTGCTTAAAATTTAATAATTACATTTTCGCATAAGGTATCACAAAACTTATGAAACAGTAAATCAAAGCAGTTTACTGTTTTTTTTGCTCAAAATTAAAAAGAAAGTGCAAGTACAATGAAAAATATGGAAGGAAAAAATCTTAACGGCAAAGAATATCCTTTTTTGTGCGCACTCTTCTTTTCCGTTCTTTCCCTCACCTATTTCTATTTAAAGATTTAAGAGTGAGTAAGAAATCAAACGGTAGAAAAAATGCCTTAAAAACGGTATAATATTATCAAGTGCTTATAGAAATAAATTTGAAGATTATGGGAGAGAAAATAATGAACGGTTTAGTTAGATTTTTAAAAGATAAAACAAGTGATAAAATACTTCCGTAAAATATTATTAATGTATTTAAGCCGATGTGCAGCGCGCCGCTTGAAAAAAATATGATTTTATTTAAAACATAAATATTTAAAAGTAAAAATATATTATGACAAAACATAAATTGATAAATTATAATTTGTATTAGAAAGAAGGAAAACAAATGCTCATAAATCAACCGCTTGAGATTAACCGTAAAATACTAAGAAATAGAATTGTTATGCCGCCTATGGCAACCGGAAAAGCCGTTTATGGAATGCCGTCTGAAACGCAAATTGATTATTACAAAGAACGGGCAAAGGCTACCGCGATGATTATAGTTGAGCATGAGTATGTTTCACCGGAAGGAATGGCATCAAAAGGACAGCTTTCCATGGCTGACGATTCGGTTATCAAAGGATATAAAAAACTTACGGAGACCGTTCATGAGGAGGGAGCCATGATTTTAGCACAAATAAGTCACGCAGGCGGTATCGCAAGAGATACGGAAGATATACCTATCGCACCGAGTCAAATAGTGGTAAGAGCTAATATGCCGACACCGAAAGAAATGACAAAGGAGGATATAAACAGACTAATTTATGCTTTTACAGATGCTGCTGTAAGAGCACAAAAAGCAGGTTTCGACGGCGTTGAAATTCATGCGGCACACGGCTATCTATTGAACCAGTTTTATTCTCCTCTTACCAATCACAGAACAGATGAATATACGGGAAGCACTATGGAAGGGCGAACCAGATTTCATATAGAAATTATCAAGTCTATGCGAAAAGCAGTCGGTAACAACTTTATTGTGGCACTTCGCTTTGGTGCATGTGATTATATGAAAGGCGGAAGTGAGATAAAAGATATTCCTGCGGCAGCACATATTTTTGAACGGAATGGCATTGATTTTCTTGATATTTCAGGCGGTCATTGCGTTTATACCGTCAAAGGAAAGACGGAACCGGGATGGTTTGCTGAGTTAAGTAAGCCTGCAAAACAAGCAGTCAAGATACCGGTTATGCTCACAGGCGGTATCAAGACAGGCGAAGATGCTGAAAATTTATTGAAAGAGCATGCAGCGGATTTAATAGGAGTCGGAAGAAGTATGATGCAAGATGCAAAATGGACACAGAAAGCGCTTGCCGAACTTCACTGGATATCGGATATTTTAACTTGAGGAGAGATGTTATTGGATATTAAAATAATATTGATAGAGATTATTATTTGGTCGGGGCTTTGGATGATTATGGTATCTATATCGGTTAGAGTATTTCCTTTTACGATTGAACACGATTATCCGAAAGATGTAAGAGAAGTTGCAAATATTCCCAAACCGTCAAAAAAGCACAAAATGCAAGGATTGATATTTGCGAGTGTCAGCTTTATAATACTTTTTAGTTTATTGGTTGCATTTGCAATCTTAGCATATAAAGGACAAGAGTTATCATTTCGGAAAATATTTGTTCACTTGTGGATAATCTGCATGACCTGGAATATAGTTGATTTATTAATTATTGATTGGCTATTTATTTGTCTTTTATCACTGAAATACTTTGTGTTGCCCAAAACAGAGAATTACAAGGGAAATAAAAATTATAAATTTCATTTCATCGGATTTATAAAAGGGTTTGTTGCAATAATTTTTACGACTATTTCATTTTTCGTTTTGAAACTGCTGAAGTAAAGCAAGTGTTAAAAATCATATTGAAAAATTAGTATAAAATAGCATAACTGAATTTATGGAAGTAATAATGAGAAGCGGTCATATCATATACAAAGTAAATAATTTACAATCGGCAGTTGAAGAATGGCGAAGCAAAGGATTTGAGGTCGAATATGGAAGAAAAGAAAATCCTATCAATGCGTTAATATATTTTAGCGAGGGAGCTTATATTGAGTTATTGCAAAACACGGGAATGCCAAAAATAGTAAAGCTATTAAGCAAATTATTCGGCAAAAATAAAAAAATGGAAAGATTTAATTATTGGGACACTTGCGATGAAGGCTTATGCGGATTTTGTATAGAAAAAGATTTCGGCAGCTTAGATGAAGAGGTTGCATTTCTAAAAAGTAACGGAATTAAAGGAGTTTTATTTAATAATCTCAAAAGAATTGACACAAAGAACAGAGTTTTACAGTACAAGTGTTTTTTCCCGGAGGGGATAGATTTTCCGTTTTTAATGAGTTATTTCAGTATTGACCCAAAACCTGTAAATTTTGTACATCCAAATGGCGTAAAAAAAATAAAGAAAATTATTTTTAAAATTGATGAAAGAAATGCAAATATCCTAAAACAACTAATTCAAGATGATGTACTGGAAATTATAGCCGATGACAAGGAAAAAGGCATAGTTCATATTGAGTATGACGGTTCGGATTCCATATAATGAAAATTGACATCAACAATAAGCACGTATTATTTATCAATTATCAAAACTCGGTATTTTTTAAGACTATAGTATTTTTGTCTTCCTTAAATACAGGTACTTGCTTGATTTTTTTAAGTGGAGGTGATTAAAATGGGATTTTTTATGGGAGCTCTGATTTTTTTTATTGCAATGATTCTTACCTTAGCTTTTACAATATTTTTATATATTCATCTTGTAATTGCGGTGAAAAATAACAGAGATGTACCTAAGTGGATGTATAAAATAGGACATGCTCTAAAGGGAAGAGGAACGGACATATATAAAGATTTCACGGATAAATCCGCATTAAATGAAGTAAATTCTTACATAATAGGAGTAGTAATAGCCAGTATAGCAGCATATTTTATTTTTTACGGTAAATACTTTGTAAATAACAAGATAGCATTTTGGCTGTGGACAGAATTTTTAATCGTTATTGTTATGAGCATCGTCATCAGTTTTGGGAAATGTCTCTTAAGTTTTATATTCCCTGCAATAAAAAAAACAAACTATAACTGTGATTTTTCAGCCGCCGCAAATGCCGTCATGGGTATGATTCTAATGTCAATATTTGCCTGTGCATTAACACTTACCGTGACAGGGCTGCCTGTAAAAGCACCTGTTGTGCAAGTTGGAAAATATAAGATTATTGTCGGACATACCAAAGCGAATGATTTACTTTCAAACGGATTCAGTTTTTCGGGAAAGGCTCCAAACGACATTATTGAAAATAAAAGAGAAAGCCATTTTGTCTTTGGCGAAACGGTAGAGCTTGTCAAAGACGGAAAAGGATATGGATATGTGAACTTGACACCAAGATATCAAGACAAGGCAAGAATTAAAGATTGTATTATTACATACTTCGGCATAACCTCAAAGAGCAGGATGATTGATGATGTCAAAATATGCGATAAAAGTATTTCCGAATTATCCCTTGATTATTTTGAAAAAGAGAATGTGCGAGATGTTTTTTCACTTTCTCCGATTAGTTATCAGGAAAACAAAGTAAAAGGACATTATTCTCTTGTAATGCAGACCTATCCGTACATGCTTTGGAAAAGCTATACGATAGAAGTTATTTTTTTCGGTGATGATAGACCAAATCAATTTGAAGTATATGCACGACATACACTTTGGGAATAGGTTAATTCGGAATTTCAGAGTTGGCAATCAAAAATGGAATGAATGAATGAATGAATGAATGAAGAAGTATTTAAAAGAAAAATAAACGAATTGTCCGAAATTTAAGAAAAGTTTTATTGAAATTTGATTTTTAACAGTTAAGCAAATTTGAACTTACGGAAGAGGTAAAGAGATGACATATACACAGGAAGATTTTCAGGAATGGATATTTTGTATATCAGATAAAATGGAGCGATTTACAAATGAATTTGCCGGGAAAAATCGTTTGATTCTTGATTATACACTGGCTTCATTGAATGATTTGGAAAGATGGATTCTTAATCGGTATTCCGATGCCCGCGACTTGATTGCAGACAGCAGTACATTGGATTGCATTACTATTTATATCGGGGAAACTTTCAGACAATACATCGGCGGCAAGTGGTTTATAGATTTAAAGAACAAAAAAAATGCGTATTACTCCATGCCGATTCTGACAGACCCTTCTTACCGAGGCGTTACATCCGTTGCCCCGATGACTTATGCGACTGCCTGTATCGGCAGAAATAAAGGGAATTATATCGGCGGAATCTTAATGAATCGTATTGCACCTCAAATAAAAACGATTGATAAGCTGGTAGAGTTTATGGAAAGAGAGTGCTATTACTCCTTTTCCATTGGGAAATATAAGGCATTGGAAGGACAGTTTTTAGAGCGGGACGGATATGACTATGTCTATGGATATTCCGAGAGGGGACATAAGGATATAGAAAAGCATTTTGATAACGAAGAAGAAGCCGTTCAGTATGTACTTAAACAAATTTCCGAAGGGAACGTCGATAATTCCCACTTGGCAGCTTTTACATGGGATAGCAAAGAGATTTTGAACGCCGAAAAGGAGTTGAATGAAATGTTTATACCTTTCATGCGAAATGATGTTCCCTGCTTTGGACAAGACGAGCGCACTGCCTACAGAATCTTTGTTTATGGAAAGAACATAAGGTACTTGGATGATTTTAAAAAGAAATATTGGAAGAAAATAAATTAAAAGTTGCGGCGATAACGAATATGTTATATGTTTACAATGATAAGAATAACGCGCTAAAAGTATGTGAACATACCAATATTGATATCCCGATAAAAATCAACTATAATGTATGGGATTTCATTCTTTTTATTTGAGGTTTGGAGAAATATTATGAAATTAAAAGCGGGACAATCCTATCGCATTAAAAAAGATATTTTAACTTTCAAAACTGGAGAAGTATGGTTGTTGGCAAATGAGGGTTATCAGATTTACTACGGCGAACATAACTTTGTTTTCATTAATGCGGAAAAAAACAGCCGATTCATGGTATTACGTGATTCTGAAGATAAGGATATGGAAATATACTGTCATTTGGACGAATATTTTGAAGAAATAAATGAGCGACATATTGATTATGTTACACGAATATGAGGGCTTTAATGAAAATTGATATACGAAAATCCGTTCAATATAAATACATACTATATAGATTTAATAAAAAGTTTTTAAAAAATGAAACTTTGAAAAAGCTGAGTCAAGAGGAGAAAGACAAAATCTGCATTGAAGTTGCAAAAAAGACAAGAAATATAACTCTTATTTTCGGAATTATATATATATTTGTTATGTTATTTTTATTTTACATCTTGGTTATAAATCCGCAATATCAAAATAATACTTTTGTAAAATGGTATCGTAACATATTAGATTCAGTATACCCGCTCATCAATGGAAATTGGGGAAGCGGTATAAACAAAAAAAGAGGAACCGTTTTATTGATTTGTATTAAATTGCTGCCTATTTTTATAATCAATGCCGTTCCGCTACTTATATTTATACCGGTAACGGCAAATATACTCTTAAAACGAAGGTATAACTTCGGCAGCCAAACAGGACTGCCTCGTTAACCGTCGAGTTTGCCTTTCGGCAAACATCGCTTATTAAACATGTGCGCTTTTCGCGCACTAATTGAACACCTTCCAAAGTTCATACTTTGTTCAGTTGTTCAATTTTAAGGAAGATTAAACGATAAATACACAAAAAAAGGATAAACCGATGGGAGCATTTAAAACGACAAATGTTATGATACGCGATTTTAATAATTCGATTACGGAAAAAGATATTTTAGAACTTCTTAAAGAAGATGACATTAAGCTCATTAGACCGTACGGCGGATATACTCCGGGAAAACAGGATTTGTATTTACTCAACGGTTTTTTTAAGTTACGCCCCGAGGTCGAATTTCGTGTTACTGCCGCCGGAATGTTAAAGTTATTGCCCGACGTACAAGCGGTTTCGGAAGTCGTTGAAGGTTGTTTCGGAGAGAACCTTGAGGATTTAAAATACTTAAAATGCGTGCAGTCCCTTAGGTTGGTGGAAAAAGATATAACACCGCTTATCTCATATCGGGATACGCTGAAAAAACTCACTCTTGAAGGCGGACTGAAAAAAGACGCCGATAACGTACTGGCCAACATGTTTTATCTAAATACTCTTAATTTGGAAAGTACGACATTGAAATCTTTTGAGCGTATAACAAAACTTCCGCTTCAAAATCTCTATATATACGGCAATAAACCGAGCGAGCCGATTCCGATTAAAGAGCTGTCCGAACTGAAAAACATTCGTATTAAGAATAATTCCTCTTGGAATGATTTCGGATTTCTTTCAAATCTGAAAAAATTGGAATCTATAAGAATTGAATATTGCTCAAAAATTGAAAAAGTACCGCCGATTTACGGACTTCATAATCTAAAATATGTAGAATTCAGTAATTGCAACAGACTTAAAGACATTACGGCCTTATGGAATTTATCTAATGATTGCGAAGTTTTAGCGACCGGCACTCAGCTTTCTAAAGAAAAAATAACTTATTGCTATGAGCCTGAATTGGGATTACAAGCTTGGTGTAAAGAACATTCGACAAATCTTCCGCCGAAAATATCGGAGAAATAAATTAGGTTTCGTTAGGAGAAAATATAATGAATTTGCTTGAATATATGCGGGAACAAAACAAAATGACGCAGGAAGTATGGGAAAATACTTTTGAAAAACGTGAACATGAAATTTTGGTTCTCAGACATGAAGGCGGCGGAGCACGTAAGAAAAACGGCTTTTGGGATGCCGCAGTTTACTTTTTGGCGTATCTGGATTGCACAACAGGATTATTGCATAAAGAAGAAGGGCGTCTGGTATATCCCGTCAGTGATAATGAACATGAAAAAGGGAGAATTTGGGAACGCTTTGAGGATAATACAATTTACCGTTTAAAGGTGCGCACAAAAATATCGGAGAATGTTTCCGAAAGTATTTTAAAATCTTCCCAAAACCGATTTCTTGTTGTGGAAATTATTGAAAAAAATCCGCCCTGCCCCGAACTGGAAGAAATACTTACAGAATATAAAAAACCCGTCATTTTACAGGATAACACATTGGGAGAATTGACACTTAATAAAAAATTGAACTGTTTTGAAGGCACTGTTTATTGGCAAGGCAAAACGGCGAATATTTCATTGGAAGTAAATAAGGATAATAAAAGCGGTTGGTCAAAGGCAAAAACAGCCATGAAAACTATGTTGACGGAACAGGAAAAATGGGACAGGGAGATGCGCGATTTTGCGGCAAAAAAACTCACCCCGCTTGCAGGTAAATGGCGCGAATCGGCGGAACCGACCGCCCCGGAAATAACGGAACAAAGTTTTGCACGGCGGATTGAACTTAAAACAATCTCAATTACGGCGGGCGGCTCCTTTTCAGCTTATTTTGATGATGACGATATGTTTTTCGGTCATTGTGTTACAGTGCAAGGAAGTTTAAAAAAAGGCGTTATATCGGCAAATATGGAAGGTTAATTGCTCTACGGTAGACCTAAATTTAAACCGGAAGTTATTTAAAGTCCGAAATTAAACCGTAAAAGACAGAAAACAAAGCGTCGGTGCGTATTTTAACTTTATTTTGTCCGAATAAGTAAACGGGAGTTAAAGATCTTGAAGAAACTGCAATTTTAATTAAAAATAATATTGAAGAAAGTGCAATTTTACTCAAAAATAACCTTGAAGAAACTGCAAAAATATAGTATAAGTAAATTCCAACAAGGAGGTTTACTCCGTGTTTTTCAATAGAAAAGTATATGCAAGGTTATTAGAGTGGAAAGAAAAGTTTTCAGATAAATATGCGGCTATGCTTGAAGGAGCACGGCGAGTCGGAAAATCGACAATTGCGGAAAACTTCGCAATGAATGAATATAAATCATATATTTTGCTGGATTTTTCGAAAATAACAAATAACATAAAAGCCTGCTTTGATGATGTCGGAAATTTGGACTTGTTTTTTTTAAGGCTTCAAGCTGAAACCGCATAGAACTGTATGAGAATAATTCCCTCATAATCTTTGATGAAGTCCAGATGTTTCCGCGCGCCCGACAGGCAATAAAGCATTTGGTTTCCGACGGAAGATACAGTTACTTGGAAACGGGCTCATTAATTTCCATCAAAAAAAATGTAAAAAATATTTTAATTCCTTCCGAAGAAATGAAAATACCGGTTCATCCAATGGATTATGAAGAGTTTTGTAAAGCCGCCGGCCATAATTATTCTTTATTAAAACGGATTTTTGAAACGGAGAAAGCGATTGGCCAAAGCACAAATCGCAAACTTATGAGAGATTTAAGAATATATATGGCAGTAGGAGGCATGCCGCAAGCTGTAGAGGCTTATGTGAACGGAAAGAATTTTTCAGATATAGATAAGATAAAGCGTCAAATTATTTCGTTATATGAAGATGACTTTAAGAAAATAGATTCATCGGGAAGAATAACCGCAATGTATAGGTCAATCCCGGCTCAGCTTGCAAAAAAATCGAAAAAGTACAGAATTACTACCGCCATCGGAAAAAGAAACAGCAAAAAAAATGCGGAACTGCTATTTGATTTGCTGGATTCAAAAACAGTACTGCCATGTTTTAATTCGACAAATCCCGGAGCTATCTTGGCGGGATACAAAGGATTTAGAAAGCTATAAATTATATCTTTGCGATACAGGTTTATTTGTCACGCTGATGTTTATTGACAGGCCTGTAACGGAAAACGACATATATGCCAAATTACTTTCAGATAAATTACCTGCAAATCTCGGATATCTTTATGAAAATCTTGTCGCACAGATAATAACTGCATCAGGTAGAGAATTGTATTATCATACATGGGAAAAAAAAGGCAGCTCCCATTATTATGAGGTTGACTTTTTAACTGCGGAAGGTAGTAAAATAAATGCTTTTGAGATAAAGTCTTCGGGAACAGGAAAATATGAATCAATTAGAGAGTTTTCACGGAAGTACTCAAATAATGTGAAGAAAACATATTTGATTTCACAAAAAGACATACTCAAGAAAGAATCATTATTTTTCAAACCATTCTATTTGGTTCCGTTTCTTGTATAAAAACTTTCGGTTGTCTAAAAAAGTAAGCTGGAATTTGTAGAGAGGTACATAAAAAACCTCCGTTACGGGCAACTCATAAAACGATAAATTAAAACTTTATCCGTTTTTTATGAATCAAAATTAAGAGGAAAGGACAAATCCCCGAATTTTTTTAAAAATAAGGAAAAATCTTCCGGCAAGGCAGCCGTTATCGTGTCGGGAACATCGTCAAAAAGACGTTCTTTAAATTTAAGTTTATAAGCATGCAAAAAATAGCTTTTCGCGCCGTAAAAAGATTGTTTTGAACCGTATTTTATGTCATTTAAAAGGGGCGTTCCGAGGCGGCTGCACTGAATACGTATTTGATGCTTTCTTCCCGTAATAAGTTTAAACCTTACTAAAGCAATATTTTCACTTTTTAAAACCGCCAGAGGTTCGGCTAAAGTAAAACAGTCTTTACCGTCTATAATGCTCTTTAATTCTTTTTTTATATTTATTCCTTCTATAATTCCGAGATAATATTTTTCTATTTTATCTTCTTTAAGAGCACGGGAAAATTCTTGCGCACCTTTTAAACTTTGAGAAAATGTTATAATCCCCGAGGTATTTTTATCCAACCTATGAAGAGGACCTGAAGTAAATGCAAGACTGTTTTCCGTTCCGGGAAAGTGCTTTAACACGGCTTGACAAAGGCTTTTTTCTCCATGTACTATCTCTCCGTTTTTTTTATTTATAAAAAGTAAATCGTTTGTACGCAAAATTACAGCCGGTTTTTCTTCCGAATCCGCCACAACAGGAATTTTTTCATAAAACCCGCATTTTTTGCCGTTATCCTCATTAAAAAAAGCGGTACGGATTTCAAGTTTATCGCCTTTTACGGTTATATAATCGGGTTTACACTTTCTCCCGTTTATTTTTATCTTTCCGGTTCTAATTGCGGAATATATCCTTGAAAGAGGTGTTTTTGCCAAGAATTTACGCAATATCCTGTCAATACGTCTTCCCTCATCGTTTTCAGCTATAATAAAAACCCCGTTTTCTCCGTTCATTTTAATATTATACACCATTATATGGGCTTTATTAAGAGGTATTGAAAATACATTTAAAATACCTATAAAAGGCTTCTTTTTTTAATTCAATTTTATATGGCCTTACAGGTATTGACAAAAGAGCCGTTTTGTAGAAAATTAGAAGTATGCTCGGAATAATACAAAAAGAACAGCTGATTATGCTTTTTTCAAGTCCCATTTTTTTGGCGGCTGTAACAAGCTGGCTTTTAAGTCAGTTTATAAAAACTATATTTGCAATGTTTAACTCTTCCATACGAAGCCCTTTGGATTTCTTTGAACTTATTTTATGGAGAACGGGCGGTATGCCTTCAAGTCATTCCGCTTTGGTCGCCTCGTTGACCGTGAGCATAGGTATAAGACACGGATTCGACTCGGATTTATTTATTTTTGCAATTTTTGTTGCTATGATAGTTATACGCGATGCGGTGGGCGTCAGAAGGTCCAGCGGTTTACAGGCAAGAGCATTAAACGATTTGGGAGCAAAATTTTCTGAAATAAATTCTTCTTACTCGTTTAAACCGGTGCGCGAAATTCAGGGACATAAACCCGTGGAAGCCGTTGCTGGAATTATTTTAGGCACAATTACCGCAATTTTATTTGCATATTTCGGATAGTACATAGATGAAAAAAACAAAAAATTATTTTTTTAGTTTGGATATTGCCTCAAGCTGTTTATTTTTGTGCTCTTTGTTTTTTTTAATTTTTATTCCCGTAACCGAAAAAGACACGATTTGGCATTCTTACAGAATTCTTTTTTTACCTATGAGTGCCGATGAAAGTGCAATCCTTAAGGCTGCCGAAGAAAGCGGTATAAAAAATATAATATCCTCATTAACGATAAAACAGCGTTTTGCAAAACTGGACGAAAACAACTATACCGGCTTTCCTTTTACCGATAAAGAAAGATATGCGGCGTGGTTTATAAACGACCAGGAAAATATACGCTATATGTATATTCACATAAGCGAAAATATTCCGCCTCAATTTTTTAAATACTTAAAAAATAATACCGAAGCCTTTTATATAGAAAGAAAAGCGGGTTTTTCACTTTTTCAATTTATATCGGCAGCCGCATTCTTTTTAATTGCATTTTACTTTACAAGCCGTAAAGATTTTTACTTATTCGCCTCGCTGCCATTTATAGTTTATGCAGGCATTCAGTCAGGAATTTTAGCGCTGTCCGCATCTATTTTAATGATGTTCACACTTGCTTTTTGGACGGAAGCGGTAGGCTCGTATTTAAAATTTACAAAGGAGCAAATTATCAGCAGAATTAAAAAAAATCCGCTTTTGGTTTTTTTACCCTTTATTTCATTTGTTGTTGCGAAATTCAACAGCAATATATCGCTGCTGGTTTTTATTTTAGCCGTTATTGCCGCAGCTTCTTTTACTTATATTTCCGAACGTATACGCTTTTTTATTCATAAAAATTCGGAAACTAAAAAACTTCATAAAACAATAACTCCTTATATAATGAATCCCAAATCGATTGCAAAATTTTGGGAATCCAAAAAATTATTTACCGTTTCAGGAGCGGCGGCTTTTTTTATTATATTTTCCAGCCTTATTTTACACATGGGTTTTAATAAAACGCTTCAGGCATACAAAAATATCCTTTACTTGCCGGTTCCGGTTAACGGTGTTGAAATTACAGGATTTTCAAAACAGGCTTTTGATAAACTTAAAGAAATAAGAACCGGTGAAGACTTACCGGATTTAGGCAATCTGATTTCCGATTTATGGAATTCCAACATAAAGCCGTACGTTAAATCGAATGAGAACACGGAAAATTATAATGAAATTAAATACTCGGATTTTTCGGTAGACAGTAACGGAATGATAACGGAAAATGCGGGAACCGCTTTCAGTTTTGACGATGAATTTATAAAAACGGCTTTGGCCTTTAGAGAAAGCCCTTCAATTGAAGATTTACTTTATTCGGAGGGGCGTTTTATAACCGCAGCATATACGGGAAGAAAATTTCCGCTTAACAGCTTTAATACGGCCGCTTTACTGGTAGCCGTACTTTCCTCATTTATGCCGGTTACAATTATTTTATTGAGAGTGTTAAACAAATGACGGATTTTTTAACTTTTAGATGCGGAAAAGAGCTTTTAGAATACCCGCACAGTTCAACTGTTCTTGAAGGAAACGCATTTTTACCGCAAATTGCCTTTATTCCCATTTCATACGGCGGGAAAAAAGTACCGGAACCTCTTGTTTTACGGGGCGAATTTGTAAGAGAAGGACAGATGATTGCACGCGGAAGCGGAATCGGAGCCGTAAATGCCTACTCTTCAATACCGGGCATAGTATACGATTTTGTGGGATTTGATTTACCTGACGGAAGAACCATTCACTCGGTTGCCGTAAAACTTGAAGGCTCTTTCGATATTTTAGGTAAACCGGCGGCAAATTATTCTTGGAAAAACAGCGCATCTTCAGAACTTTTACATGCAATAGATTTTGCGGGTGTTTTAAATACCGCCTCTACAACGGGAGAAGCTCTTGCGTACCAATTACGCTCCGCAATTAAATCGGGCGGAAAATCCGTTTGTATAAACCTTTTTGATAAAGACCCTTCATGCGGTTTGGACGCGATTTTATTCGATACATTTTATAATGAGGTTGCCGAAGGAATAGGAATAGCCGCAAAAATTTTAAATGCGTCTACTGTAGTATGTATTCATAAATTCGGTAAAAACGATAAAGCGAAACTGGAAAAAATCTCCGAAGCGTGCGGTAATTCCGCAGTGGAATTTATAAAAGCAAGTCCATGCTATCCTTTTATAAGAAACTACATTCCTAAAAAAAATACGGACAGTTTATGGCTTGATATTTCTACAGCACTTCAAACATACGAAGCAGTCCGTACAAATAACCCCATTACCGCCTCATACGTACTTATTTCAGGCAAAGCCGTAAACGAACCTAAGGTATTAAAAGCAAGAATAGGCACTCCTATAGGAAATCTGATAGAAGAATGCGGCGGATTTAAATCCAATCCCGAACATATTATTTTAAACGGCCTTATGTGCGGGTTTTCAATCGATAATTTGGATATTCCCGTTACAAAAAATTTAAAGTCCATTCATATTTGCGGAAAAGAAACGGTAAAACATTACTCGCCTTCGGAATGTATTAACTGCGGACTTTGTTTTAATTCTTGCCCGTTATATCTTGAACCTAAAAAAATAGTAAAAGCAATAGAAAGCGGAAACCTCAATGATGAAATCATAAAACAGATAAGTTTATGTAAAAAATGCTCATGCTGCTCATCATGCTGCCCTGCAAGAATTCCGTTATCCGCAATAATTGCCGAAACTCGTGAACAACTGAAAAGAGAGAGGAATATAAAATGAATACCGAATCGGCTAATAGACTGGGCTCATCGCCTTTTATTTATACGCGCTTTACTTCCAAAAAGGCAAATTTTATTATAATCTCGCTTCTTTTAATTCAATTTGGGGTTTTAATTGCAATGGGAGACTTTTTTGCCGGTTTAAATATTCTCTTTGCCGCGGCGGGTTCCTGCGCTGTAGAATATTTTATGCAATATCTTAATTTGCAAAAATTTAAATTTTCCTCCGAAGCCGTTATAACGGGACTTTTAATAGGTTTTTTTATGCCCTCGGAAATAGGATTTATTTTTACATTCTTTTTAAGTGCAATTTCAATTTTTATTTCAAAAACCCTATTCGGGGGTACGGGTTCAAATTGGGTAAATCCGGCAGCCCTTGCCGTTTGCATCGCCTATATTTCGCGCCCCTCGGTATTTCCGCCCGTACTTTCGCAAATTGCACTTTTAAAAGAAAAGGGCGGTATGTTTGCCGTACTGGACTCGGGAACTCTTTCCCGCGTAAAGGCCGATTTTACAATTACATCAACTCTTAATTCCATTTTACTTCACGGAGTCGGAGTAACCCTGCCTGAAGGATATATAAGCTTATTTTTAAATTCATCCTCTCCCATTCCGGCTTTCAGATATAATCTTATAACACTTATATCTTCAATAGTTTTATTTTCACTGCGCATCACCGATTATATTTTACCTTTTATTTTTATTGCGGTTTATGCATTCCTTGTTTGGATTTTTGCACAGGTACCAGTAACGGGCATTTATTTTTCGGGAGATATTTTATCTGCAATTTTAACAAGCGGAGTTTTATTCACGGCTTTTTTGTTTTATCGGAATCCTCTTCCGCACCCAAAACAAAATACGGTAAGGCGTTTTCGGGGTTTTTGACGGGAGTTTCAGCATTCTTTATTTGCGGAGCGGGCTCTTCTCCCTCAGGGATACTTTTTGCCGTACTGATTACAAACATCTTTACGCCGCTTATAGAAAAAATGGAAGTAAAAATTCAAACTTTAAAAAGGAAACGTTATGAATAATGAAACTAAAGAAAAATTAAAAAAAAGCGGAATTTTATCCGGTATTTTTTTAGCCGCCGTTTTGATTTTGTGGGGAACGTCTCATTTAGGTTATATTCTGAAAGAAGAAATTTATATAAAATCCGCAGAAACCGTATTTGCCCATTCTCCCTTATGCACCGAAATTAAAAATGCCAAGCTGTTAAAAACTTCTTCAAAAAAAATTACAGCACCGAATTTTTTCAATGCTATTTTTAATGCGGAACATAACGGCTCTTCCATAAGCGTTATCTTTGTAAATATGACGGGGAAATACGGAACATATCAGGGAATGTTCGTTTGCAAAGAATATAATGCAAAAGATAAGCAGGAAAATTCGGTAAAATTTTGCGGATTGGCGGGAAATATAGATTTAAATAAACAACCCGACTATTACGGAATTACTCCGCTCATAATAAACAGTATGCGGCAAAAGATAGAAAAACAATGGATAACACAAAGAGGTTTTACAAAATGATACAAAATAAAACTATGACGCCTTTTATGCTCGGCTTATGTCCGCTTATTCCCGCATCTTCAAATTTCGCTTACGGGCTTGTTTTCTCAGGCTGCGTTTGGGTTATATTTTTTTCAGGACTTCTTGCGGAAATAATTACGGAAATGTTGGGATTAAAAAAAAGCAAAGAAATATTTATAAAAACCTTTATTGCAGCAGCAGCAGCCTTTTTAAATTTTTTATTACAAGGATTATTTCCTATTATTCAAGGAAGTATTCAACTTTACATCTATATTTTAGGATTTTCATATATAATTTTATTAAGTTTGGAAGATTATCACGACAATGTAGAATCTTTGGAATTTCCGCTTGTATATTCCGTTTTAGCGCTGTCTCTTTCGCTGCTGCGGGAAATATTTGCTTTCGGAACCCTTTCTATCCCCTCCCCTTCCGGCTTTTTAACGCTTAATCTCCCGTATTTCGCCGAAAATCCTCCTATGCGTTTTTTGGGAACAACTGCCGGAGCTTTTATTTTATCGGCACTCGCCGCATGGATTATTCTTTCAATAAAACGCGGCTCGATTTTACCGTTCAGGAGCGTAAAATAATGAATATTTTTTTGACCGTTTTATTTTATACATTTGCTTCTTCCCTTATCTTTGTTTACGGAATAGGACTTGAACGCGTTTTTATTCATTCCGAAAACAAAACCGGACTATATGTTTTTATTTTAAAAACTCTTGCAAAACTGTTTCTTTCGGTAAGCGTATTATGGTTTATAAATATCTATGCACTTTTACCTATAGGAGCGAATTTTATTTTACCGGTAATTTCCGTTTTAATTCTTTCTCTTTCGGAAACGGCGGACAATATTTTATTTTCCAAATTTTCAACTCCCGAAAAAAAAGAAACCGTATTCAGCTGGGCTTTGGTATTTTTTATTTTATATGAGGCAGGCTCATACATGGAAGCCGTAATTATAATCGGTTCCGCCTGCACGGGGCTTTTAATTTTTTCGCAAATACTGAATGCAATAAAACAAAAAACGGAAGAAGGAAATGCTCACGGCGAAATAAAAGCTTATACCCTCGTATTATTGGGAATAGGCTTTTTGACAACCGCTTTTTATGTTACCGATATTTCATGGGTTTTCGGTTTGGTAAAGTGATTGACAAACAATATCGGTATATTTTATAATTTTAAACCCTTAGAAAATTTATATTTTCTATGGCTATTTATTTTTAATTTAAGTAAATTTTAAGGAAAGTTTTGTGGAAAACAACCGTAAAAAAAAGATTGAAATATGCTTTACTCTTCATACGGATTACAGCGTAATAGATGCCATATCCAAATCCGATTACACACAAATTTACAAGGATATTTTTTCGAATTTATACGGAGCACCGTCAATTCCGTTTTCCTTCGCTTTAAGCGGAGGCTTTTTAGAATGGGCGCAAAAAGAAAACTCCCATTTTTTCAATGTACTTTCGGAAATGCTGAAAAGAAAACAAATTGAAATAATAGGAAATGCCTTTTACGAACCGCTCCTTTCAATGATTCCGCCGTCGGATTTAATAGGTCAAATAGAATATATGACCGATATATTGCGAAAACATTTTTATAAACGCCCCCGCGGAATTTATCTTCCCTATTTTGCATGGAATCCCAATATTATTTCCAACTTAAAAAAATGCGATATTGATTATTGTCTTTTAGACACGAGATTTTTCAGTAAAGCTCACTTAAACGCTTTTTCTCCCGTATGTATGGAAGATTCGGGGAAAATAATTTTCGGAATTCCCGCCACAAAAGAATTTGAAAACACGGAAGCCTCTCCCTCGGTGTTTTACGATATAATGTTAACATACGCCTCTTCCGTTACGGAAAACTCGATAGTAATTTTTTTATCGCCTGAAACCGTAGTTAAATTTTTAGATAAATCTCAAACGGGAAAATCATGGTTTGACGAATTTTTAGAACTTACCTCCAATCCCGATTCGGGTATTTCAATGGTAACGGCCGAACAGCTTATAAAACAAAAATCAATTTATCAAAAAGGATTTATAGAATCAAATGCCGTTTTTTCCAATCAGCCTGTAAATAATTCGGTAAAACACTTGGTTGCAAATAAATCTCACCTTTACGCAATGTATGCAAAAATAATGCATGTTCACAGTCTTATAAACCAAATGCGCGGAGATAAGTCGAGAAAACGCAATGCGCTTATGGAGCTGTGGCGTGCCGAAAGCGGTATCTTATTTAATCTGGAAGCAAGACATGAAAGATACAACAGGCAGCTTAGAAACTGCTGTTACCGCAGCTTACTTCTTGCCGAAAAACAATCCAGAATAAACGGTATTTTTACCCCCTCGCTTACAAGCCTTGATTTCGATTTGGACGGAGTAAGAGAATTTATTTCGCAGAGGGATAATATAAATATGTATATTCACAGCTCAGGCGGAAAAATATTCGAGCTGGATATTTTTAACGCATATAGAAACTATGCCGACATTTCCGCAGAAGAAACGGGCTTATTTATAGACCATCTTTTATCCGCAGATGAACTTGAAGCAGTAAAAAAAGGAGAATTTTCTTCCGCAATTGCAAACCCCGTCTTTTCGGAAAACCTATATCAGGACATAAAAACCGACAGATTTAAATTCGAATTACAGCTTAGAACCGAAGGCGGATTCAGGTCTTTTAATTTGCCGGTTTCCTTACGTAAACAATACGGTTTCAGCGATTACGGCGTACAAGTACAATATATCTTAAAAAACGAAAGCAAGATAACCCTTTCGGCTTATTTTATGGTGGAAATCGACTTAGCTACAAGTCCTATAGAAACAAAAAAGCCTCAAGTTTCCGTTTATGCAAACGACCAAAAACAAGAGGCAAACATAAACAACAATAAATTTGAATCGGTTTCATGGATACAAATTTACGACCCGCACGGCAAAAATATTTTCACAATTGAAACAAATGAAACCGCCGATTTGGTAATTTTACCCATTTATGAAAAATCCGGAGACGCAAAAAACCCGATTGCCGGTTTACGCAATTTGTTTTATTGGCGCATAGACTTACAACCGGGACTTGAAACCGAAAAACTTCTTTCTTTTAAATCCGACGGGAAAAAAACGGAAAAGAAAAAATGAAAGAAGCGGATTTTTTCAATCTGCAAACCGAAGAACTTGCAAAGGCTCTGTTGGGCAAACTTCTCCTCATAAAAACCGAAAACGGAATTGCCGGAGGATACATAGTCGAAACGGAAGCCTATTTGGGAGTTACAGACAGAGCTTGCCACAGTTTCGGAGGAAAAAGAACACCTAAGGTGGAGGCTATGTATTCGCAAGCGGGAACAATTTATATTTATACGATACATACCCATAAAATGCTTAATATTGTATCTTGCGGAAAAGACAATCCTCAAGCGGTGTTAATCCGCGCAATTGAACCCGTTTTAGGAATACCGCAAATGGAAAAAAATAGAGGTACAAAAGGAACGGTTCTTACAAACGGCCCCGGCAAACTTACAAAGGCGATGGGTATAACAAGCATTCACAATATGATGAAAATGCAACAAAGTGAATTATATATAGACTTTAAAAACAGTAAAACTCCGAAAAAAATTAAAAGTTCGCCGAGGATAGGAATCCCGGACAAAGGTATTTGGACGCTGAAAAATTTAAGATTTTTCGTTAACGGAAATAAATTCGTTTCCGGTATGAAAAAAAACGATTATGACAATTTTCCTTGGCTATAAAACGCCCGATTCAATATCCGAACCCGTCAATTTATATAAATTTTATAAAAAAAACCTTGCAATTACAAATTACGTATGCTATACTTTAATCGTTAATAACATTTTATTTAAAGGAGTATGTTATATGAAATGTAAAAGAACTGTATATGCCGTAAATCTCTTCCTTTTCGGTATTATTTTATTTTCCGGTTTAATTACCTCGTGCGGAGGAAAAAACGAAAAAGAAAAAAACGTATTAACCGTACAGGCCGAACAGGGCTGGATATCTTATTACGAAGCGGCGGCAAAGCGCGTGCAAGAAGCCAATCCGAATACCGAAATTAAACTTATAGAAGTAGGAGCTTTCGACCATTTGGATAAAATTGACGCTACCGATGCTTCAAACCAAGATGTAGCCGATTTATTCGCAATACCTGCCGACAGGCTCTACGGCCTTGCGGAAAATGAAGTTCTTGCGTCAATAGATTCTAAAAAACTTGCAGCGGAACTGGGCGGCTGGACGGATTTCGATTCGGGTTTAGGCGGTAATTTAAAAATAAATAACGAATACCTTGCCTTTCCCTTAAACATTGAAACCCTTATTACCTTCGTTAACGTTACAAATGCGCAAAAAGACGGAATAGATTATTCCAAGCCCTTTGAAATTTCCAATACTAAAGATGCCGATAAAATTTTACTTCCGCTTTTTGACGCTTGGTACGGTGTTGCCGCAACAAATTCCGCAAATATCGAACTTTTGAGCAAAAAAAGCGACAACGTACTTTTCTCGGATATTACTTCCGAATTTAACAACCTTTCAAACGATAAAAAAGAAGCTATAAAAATAATTTATGAATATTGGAAATTAAATTATAAAAATAAAACACCCTTGTTCGACCCTGAAGCGGGTTGGGGATATATCGATACGGAATTTTCAAACGGCAACAAGGGTGTTATCCGCTTAGGCGGCCCGTGGGATACGGCAAGCATCTCCGAGCAAACAAACGGCAACTTTGCAATATTCCCCATAGACCATATCACTTTAAACGGTAAACCGCTTTTGCACTGGAAAGGCGGCTGGGGTCTTGCAATTAACTCCAGAATAGAAAAAGATGCCGATAAATACGCTCTTGCACTGCAGATGATTAAAGAAATCGTTAATCCGAAATATGCCGCAGAATTTTTCAAAGCAACGGGTAAAATCTTGGAAAATGTCCCTGCCGATGTATATGAAAAACTTGACCTCGAAAAGACGGAAAAAGAAGTTATAAAGGCGGTTATAGCTTCATACACACTCTCCCCTGCCCGCCCCTTATTTAAAGAATGGGGTAAGGTTTGGGATACATGGAGAAATGCAATTCTCTCATGGAACAGCGTTAATCCGCAAACCGTAGAGGAAGCATATAAAGAATTAAAAGCGTCTTTTGATGCAATGATGACAAATTTTAGCATGTAAGATACTTAAAACAGGGGGCTTTTTTAAATACTTTTACAAGCCCCCTAAACTAATATGTGTATCAAACCGTTTAACAAACAGCTTTTAATAATACTCATTACAGCGGCTCTTATTATAAGCACGGCTTCGATTGAAGCCGTTGTAAATATAAAGAGCAAGGATTTTTACGAGGTATATTTAAAAATAAATCGAACCGCAGAATTTAAAGAATTTATAAATTATATGTTAATGATATATATAGCTGAAATATCGCTGCCTGTTGTAATTTCCGTTTACATATTTTTTACGATACAAAAATACGGCATTAACAATATTGCAAAACTTGTTTTCGGCGGAATGATTTTTACAAAACTCGGTAACATTATTATAAAATTACAATTTAATTCATTTTTTTATTATGCTTTTATTATTTTATATACGGTACTTTTTATTTCAATGATAAAAAAATACCGTCAAGATAAAGACGGCATAAAAGATTATGTTAAAGTAACACAATTGTAATTTTTTTATGGAGGGAACATGGTTTATTCAAAAACTCTTACGGACAATACGGGCGGTACTCACCCTCGTAAAAATATGTATCTTTTAAGTCTTGCGGAGGCGGACCCGGAACGGATAAAAACAATAAGGGCATTAAAAAAACAAACAGCTATAATATTAAATTAAAGGAATTTAAAGCCGAACGTAAACTCTTTCAAAAACAATTAAAAGAAAAACTAAAAAATTTTTCCGAATCAAATTCTGAAGACAGGGAAATCCTTCCTTTAAAAAAGAAAGTCTTTTCGGCAGAGCAAAAACAAACCTTTTATAAGGACTTTATTGAGCTTTCCTATGATGCCGTTTTGGAATATAAAATTGCCGAACTGGAAATACAACATATTACCGAACTCATTAAACATATAGAAAATCTTAAAAATGAACTTTCCAAGCAAAAAGAAAAACTTATAAAAATAGATGAGGCGGAGCGTCTTGATATACTGCAAAAAATAAAAACATTAACATTAGAGCGTAAACAACAATTGGATAACGACCTGAAATCCCTTGCCGAAAAAAAGACAAAAAAGCTTATTTCAAAAAAGGCATATAAAACGGAATCAAAGGCAAAAAAACGTTCTTTTAAAGACGATATTACTTCCGTCTCCTTTTTAGATACTAAAATGAGCATTCAAGAAGAAATAAAAAATTTAAAATACCGCATAAAAACCGATATTAAAACAAAGAGCCGTGTTTTAGAAGCCGATATTTCGGCTATCAGACGTAAAACCCCCATAGAGCCGGAACACATTCCCTTAATTTCATATTTTACATTTCTTATTCCGGGTCTCGGACAGCTGTTTAACAAGCAATATGTAAAGGCAGCTCTTTTCTTTTTAGGAACGGTTTTTATTTATGTAATTGCCGTACCCTATATTTTAGGGTTTACCAATTATCAAGGCGGCGGAATTACAGGACTTATAAATCTTGCAGGAGGAGGAGCGAAAATAGATAAATCAATTATTTTTATGATTGAAGGAATTATATCTCTTCTCCTTACAGTATTTTCGGTTCTGCTATACATAATCTCTTTTAAAGACGTACGCAATGTAGAATTAAATGCGGTAAAAGGAATAAGAAGGAACACTTGGTTTGAAAGTAAGCGTTCGATTGAAAGAGAAGGCTTCCCCTACCTTATTTCTTTTCCGGCCCTTATAATAATAGTATTTATAATAGTTGTCCCTATATTAACTACGGTATTTATCTCATTTACCAATATGGACCCGACTCATCAAAATAAATTTTCATGGATAGGCTTACAAAATTATAAACTTCTTGCTGCGGGAAGCGGAATAGCCGGAAAGGCGTTTTATCTTATTTTAGGCTGGACTCTTATTTGGACTGTAGGAGCTTCAACCCTTTCAATCGCAATAGGTTTTATTTTAAGCTTAATTGTAAATCAAGAAAGGATAAGAGGCAAAGCCGTATTTAGAACAATTTATCTTTTACCGTGGGCGGTTCCCGCATTTATAACTATTATGTTTTTTTCAATAATGGTTTCACGCGGGGGCCTTATTACGGAGCTTATCGAAAAAATATCGGGCTTATCCCTTGATATAAAAAATAACGCTCATCTTACCCGTACAAGCCTTATCCTGCTGCAAAGTTGGTTGGGCTCTTCCTATATTTTCTTACTTTCAACCGGAGTTTTACAGGGAATCCCAAAGGACTTATACGAAGCGGCCGACATTGACGGAGCTACTGGATTTCAAAAAGCGATAAAAATTACCGTTCCATTAGTACTCTTTCAAACGGCACCTCTTTTAATAATTCAATATGCTTTTAATTTTAACAATTTTTCAATTATATATCTTTTTAATTTAGGAGGCCCTTTTAATCCCAGTAAATACGGTAATTTGGCGGGGGCATCGGATATATTGATTTCTTATATTTACAAACTTACCATAGAAAATCAATATCAGGCAATAGGAGCGGCGGTTACAATGGTAATTTCGCTTGTTCTTATGTTTATAGCTTTTTTAAATTTTAAAAGAACAAAGTCTTTTAAAGAAAATTAAACCGAAAGGAGGAACTTAAGATGAAAAAACAAAAAACACTTTACCTGTCGGATAGGCAGCCTCTAACCGCAACTGGAAAAATATTTCTTGCACTTTCATATTCGCTTATGATAATCTGGGCTGTCTTAATTATTTGGCCCTTAGCGGTTATAGTTATCTCCGCTTTTAACGGAAATCAGGGAAAAAATATTTCTCTACAGCAAACATTTAAGTTTTCATTTAAACACTTCGATTATTTATTTAATAAAACATATTTTTTCTTTTGGGTACGAAATACTCTTATAATTGCAATTTCTACGGCCTTACTTACACTTATAATCGTATCGTTAACGGGTTACGCTTATTCCCGATACAGATTTACAGGTAAAAAAATAATTCTTATGAGTATCATGCTTATTCAAATAATACCGGTTTTTACGGGGCTTACGGCATTTTATACCCTTCATTCGATTATTTCGGAAGCGATACCGTTTTTTTCAAGAAAGGCCATGCTAATCTTAATTTACACGGGAGGAGGAATTGCAAGCAATACCTTTATTTTAAAAGGCTATATAGATTCAATCTCTACCGAATTGGACGATGCGGCCCGTATTGACGGCTGTTCAAATATGCAAGTATACGGGCTTGTTATAATGCCTATTGCCCGTCCCATGCTTGCCATTATAGCCCTTTGGTCTTTTATAGGCCCGTTTATGGATTATATGCTGCCGAAAATCCTCCTTACAAATTCAAAAGACTACACTCTTACCGTAGGATTATTCACGCTGATAAATGATGCCAGAACAATGAATGCTCCGGCACTCGCGGCGGGAGGCTTGTTAACGGCAATACCGATTATAATTTTATTTATAAGTTTACAAAATCAACTGGTTTCGGGTCTCAGTGCAGGCTCGGTTAAAGGATAGGTTCAGGAGGTTAATTATGAAAGTCAGTTTAAAAGATGTCGGAAAAAAATATGAAGGAAGAGAAAATTTTACCATACGCCATATCAACTTGGAAATAGGCGATAAAGAATTTTGCGTTATTTTAGGGCCGTCAGGCTGCGGTAAATCCACCCTGCTTAGAATGATTGCAGGTTTAAATTCAATTACGGAAGGAGAGCTAATCTTCGGCGACAAGGTGGTAAACAAGGTAGCACCTAAAAACAGGCATATAGCAATGGTCTTTCAATCCTACGCCTTATACCCGCATTTAACGGTTTATGATAATATGGCATTTTCTTTAAAAATGAAAAAAGAAAAAAAAGAAATTATACACAATAGGGTTTTAGAAGCGGCAAAAATTTTACAAATAAGCGATAACCTGTATTCACGGCCGTCAGACCTTTCAGGCGGACAACGCCAGCGCGTAGCTTTAGGGAGGGCAATGGTCAGAAGACCGCGCGTATTTTTAATGGACGAACCTCTTTCAAACCTTGACGCAAAATTACGGGAACATATGCGAGTGGAATTGGTAAGATTGCACAAACAAATGGAAACAACTTCAATTTACGTAACTCATGACCAAACCGAAGCTATGACAATGGCAACAAAAATCGTTTTATTGAATAAGGGAAAAATTCAACAGGTAGGTAAGCCTGAAGAATTTTACAATAAACCGGCCAATCTTTTTACGGCACAATTTATAGGCTCTCCCACAATGAATATTTTTAAAGGCAGCATCGAAAACGGAGTCTTTGTAAACGATTCGGGTTTAATAAAAGTCGCTCCTAAAGAAGAAGACGCTAAACGGCTTAACTCTTATGAAGGGAAAAAAGTATACTTAGGCATAAGGTCGGAAAGATTCCTTGCTCAAAAAAGCGAACGAAATTCTTTTCATACAAAAATAGAGGTTATTGAAATGCTCGGGAAAGAAAAGCTATTATATACACGGCTCGATGACGGAACGGAATGCGTAATGAGCGAACCGGGTTATTTTGAATATGCGGTCGATGAAGTTCATAATTTTACATTCGATACGGAAGCTCTTCATTTTTTTGACGGAGAAACCTCGGAAAGAATAAATTAAACTCGGCAAAAGCACAGGCTGAATATTATTCAAAAATTAAAAGTTTTTAAAATATTTTTTTATTGGAGAAAAAATGAACAGAAAATCGGGAATACTTTTACATCTAACATCTCTTCCCAATGATGAAGGGATAGGAACGCTCGGAAAAGAAGCGTTTGAGTTTATAGATTGGCTAAGCCGAAACAAACTCGGCGTGTGGCAAATGCTTCCTATAGGGCCTACAGGATACGGAGATTCTCCTTATGCCTCCTTTTCCGCCTTTGCGGGAAATCCGTACTTAATAAGTTTTAATGTTTTACGCGAACAAGGCTTTTTGTCCGAAGAAGAATTAAACACATACAAAAATCTGACCGAAAAATCCTGCATACCTTCCGCAGTAAATTACGGCTTTATAAGCTATCATAAAACGGCTATGCTTAAAAAAGCGGCCGAAACCGTTTCGGAAAAAACAAAAGAAGATTTTAATTTAAAAAATAAAATAGAACAATTTTACAACGAAGAAAAATTTTGGCTTGATGATTTTGCCGTATTTACCGCAATAAAAGAATTTTACGACAAGAAAAATAACGAAGAAAACGGGTCTTCCGGAATTTGGAATACCTGCTGGGAAAAAAATCTTTCACTTTGCAATAAAGAAGCCGTAAAAAACTTTTCCGCTCTGCATTCAAAAGAAATAGAAATACATAAAATAATTCAGTTTTTATTTTATGCGCAATGGACCGAATTAAAACATTATGCGGAAAATAAAAATATAAAACTCATAGGCGATATTCCGATTTTTGCAGCTCTGGACTCCTCAGACGTTTGGGTAAACAGAAATCTTTTTATGCTGGACGAAAACGGCCGACCGACGGCTGTTGCGGGGGTACCGCCCGACTTTTTTACTGCAATAGGACAACTTTGGGGAAATCCGCTTTATGATTGGGAAGCTATGAAAGCGGACGGCTATCTTTGGTGGAAAAAACGCATACGTCAAATGCTTAAACTTTTTGACATAATCCGCATTGACCATTTTCGCGGGTTTGAAGCCTTTTGGTCAATTCCGCCTGATGCGCCTAATGCGGTTTCCGGAAAATGGGTTAAGGGACCTGACCATCATTTTTTTGAAGAAATACAAAAAGATTTATATGATTTAAATTCGGAATACAAAAACAGGCTTCCGATAATAGCCGAAGATTTAGGAGTAATTACCGATGAGGTAATACGGCTAAGAGACGATTTTAATTTTCCCGGAATGAAGATTTTACAATTCGCCTTTGATGTAAATGAAAAACAAAGAGGAAAACTTTTAAACCCGTATTTACCGCATAATATGCCGGCAAATTGTATCGCTTACACAGGCACTCACGACAATGACACTCTCATAGGCTGGATTGAAAATTCTTCCGAAGAACAGCTTGCCCTCGTTTATTCTTATATTACGGGAATTCCGGTTGACGGTGAATTATACGGAAAATTAAAAAGCGATGATATTAAAAAAGAGCTGTGCAGCGCTATGGTAAAACTTTGTTTTTCCTCCCCGGCCGAACTTGCAATTGTACAAATGCAGGATATTCTGCTTGCAGGAAAAGAAGCGAGAATGAATTCTCCCAATACATTGGGAATAAATTGGCAATGGCGTATGGAAAGCTATTACTGCACAAACGGAATCACGGATAAACTGATATTTTGGAATATGCTGTACGGAAGAGATTAATCTTCTTAAAAACTCTTATATTTTAAATTTTTTGTAAAGTTATCGGGCACCTTGATTTTTTTAAGGTGCTCTATTTATAAATAAATAATTCGGACTTTACATATCCTAACATATATGTTATAATTAACCTACAAAATGTTTAGGAGGGCTTAATTTATGAAAGAAGAGATTAAAACTCACGGAATTTTAAGCAATATCCTGTTTTATGCAAAAATATGGGTTAAGGTTTTCCCTATAGGTCTTATTATTCTTACAGCTTCCGTCCCGCTGCGTATTCTGCAAATTTACGAAACCATACGAATCCCCCGTATTATTATTGCGGGAATTGAAACCTCCTCCGAGCCTAAAACCGTTCTTATGTCCGTTATATTTGCGGCCCTAATTATTACCGCTTTAAAAATAATTTTACAAGTATTTGAAACTTCGATGATGGCATTAGGCTCAAGACCTCTTTTTTATCTTTATACCGTACCGATAAACGAAAAAATGTTTAATATGCGCTATCAAACCCTAATTTCGGAAGAAGTACAAACAAAGTTAATAAAAGTAAAAAATATTGTAATGAGCGGAAGTAACGGAGGTCCCTTCCATTTTTTAGCATTTAATCTTTCATTTTTTTTAACCGCCGTAACGGGCTTAATTATATTCAGCCCCGGCATTATTAAAATCGACATTATTCTCCTAATCATAATATTAGTATCCGGCTTATTTAACTTACTTTACGGAATATATACGGGAAAATACACACGTAAAAATATGAATGACAGAGCGGCGGATGAAAAAAAAGAAAACTATATTATTCAAACCGCTGAGGACAAACTTTTTTCCAAAGATATCAGAATGTACAATATGAAAAGCTGGCTTATTGAAAATTTTAAAACATACCATGAAAAGCATTCCGCATATTTAAAAAAAGAAACTCTCGTTAAAATAGGAGGAAAGATTTTAAATGCGCTAACCGTATTTACCCGCGATATTTTTGCATACATTTATTTAATTTATAAATTAAGTACCGGAGTAATCGCAATTTCCGAGTTTGTTTTTCTCATTGCACTTGTTATGGAATTTTCAAAATGGATGGACGCAATTGTTTTACAAATAAACAATTTAATTGTTTTCAGCGCTCAAGCCGACCACATAAGAGATTTCCTTGAAACCAAAGATAAATATTCGGAAGGCTCCTTACTTGAAAATGCCGTAAGCGGAAAACCTTCCATCGAATTCAACAACATCTCTTACCGCTATTCCGAAAAAAGCGCTTGGATTTTTAAAAACTTTAATTTAAAAATAAATCCGGGCGAAAAACTTGCTCTTGTAGGAGTCAACGGTGCGGGAAAAACAACTTTAATGCATCTTTTAATGGGTTTACTTGAACCTGTAGAAGGGGAAATTTTAATTGACGGAAAACCGGCATCGTCTTTTAAAAAAACGGAATACTACAGTTTATTTTCACCGGTATTTCAGGATATAAATATTTTCCCCGAAACAATTTCGGCAAATATCGCCGGCAGTGAAACCTTTGACGAACAAAAATTAAACGATGCAATTATAACGAGCGGTTTAGCCGAAACCGTTAAATCTCTTCCCCACGGCAAAGAAACTTTTCTTATTAAAACAAGCCGGGACGAGGCGATAGACTTATCCGGAGGTCAAAACCAAAGAATGCTCCTTGCACGCGCATTGTACAAAAACGCCAAGATAAATATTCTTGATGAACCTACAGCGGCTCTCGACCCGATTGCGGAAAGCCGTATCTATGAAGAATACGACTCTATGAGCAAAGATAAAACCTCCATTTTTATTTCACACCGTTTAGCTTCCACAAGATTTTGTAACCGTATTATATTTTTGGAATACGGGAAAATTATAGAAGAAGGCTCTCATGACGAATTGATGAGCCGGAGCTCAAAATACCGCGAAATGTATGAAATCCAAAGCAAATATTACCAAGAAGAAAAAGAAGAATTAAAAGGAGAAAATAATGATAATTAAGCGTTTTTTTAAAATGATTGTTTATTGCGAAACAACGGAGAAAATGTGTTTATTAAACAGTATCTTTTTTTACCTTATCGAAGCCGTACGCCCTTTTTTTATATTGTATTTATCAAAGATAATTATCGAAGCTGTTATACAAAAAACCGCAATGGAAAAAATTTTACCCGATACCGTATTCCTATTGGCGGCATTTATGCTCTTATCCGTTATTTCAGGAATTTTTGAAAACAGAGCGGAATACAGACTAAAACGTTTTTTAAAAAAACATAATATGAAAAAAGCCTTAAACCTTTTAAATTTAAATTATGAATTTACCGAAAAAAACAAATTACAAAATGAGCTTACTTCAATTAAACAACTTGAAAGATTTTTAGTATTTTATCCCAACGATTTTATTAAAAAAACGGGAATGCTTATAGGAGGAATTACCGGCGCGGGAGTCGCCCTTTATTTTGCAAAAAAACTTTTTAACGGTCAGGGCTTCGGAAATATTTCCGGCTTTGCAATCAATATTATCTTTTTAGTCATACTTATAACTTCTTCTATAATTACTTTTTTTTCGGCAAACTATATTTACAAAAAATTCGGAGAACATATTTCAGAAAAAACAAAAAAAACTTACCGTTATCTAAATACCTTTCTTACTTTAATTTACGATTATAAAACGGGAAAAGATATCAGACTTTACAATAACGACTTAGCTAAAAACTACAGCTTAAAATATCAGGCAATACAAAAAACTTCACACAACTTTATGGCTAAGTTTTTTTCAATAACGATAGGCGCGGAAAAAATTTTGGATGGGGCAATATTTTGTATCGTAGTTTTATTTGTAGGTGTAAAAGCCTTATACGGCTCCATTCCGTTAAGCGAAGTTTTCTTTTACATAGGCGTTTTAAATATTTTTTCATCTCAAATATACGAAGCTTCGGACGCAATAAACACAATTATTCCATCCGATAAATACAGAAAAATGCTTTTTAATTTTTACAATTTAAAAAATACAAAACCGGACGGAACCGTCATTCCCGAAAAAGAAAACGGTCTTTTATTCGAATTTAAAAATGTAAGTTTTAAATATCCCGACACTGAAAAATATGTTATTAAAAATCTCAATTTAACCTTAGATTTTAGAAAAAAACTTGCTCTTGTAGGAAAAAACGGCTCGGGAAAAAGTACCATTGTTAAACTTTTAATACGTTTATATGACCCGACGGAAGGCGAAATACTTTTAAACGGGATAAATATAAAAGAATATAATTATGAAGAATATATTAAAATTTTTTCAGTAGTGTTTCAGGACTTTAAATTACTTGCACTTACTGCCGGACAAAATATTGCAAGTGCGAATGAATATGATAAAGAACGTGCAACCGACGCCTTATTAAAAACGGGAATGAAAAAATTTTATGAAAAACACGGTCTTGACTCTTATTTATACCAAAACTTTGAAACGAACGGTATAGAAATTTCAGGCGGCGAAGCTCAAAAAATTGCAATGGCGCGGGCTATATACCATCAAGGAGATGTGTTTATTTTAGACGAACCGACCGCAGCCTTGGACCCTATTTCGGAAGCGGAAATTTATATGCACTTTGACGGCATAACGCTGAACAATACGGCGGTTTATATTTCCCATAGATTATCCTCGTGCAAATTTTGCGACAGAATTGCCGTTATGGATAACGGAAAACTGATTCAATACGGAAAGCATGATGAGCTTGTCGCCGACACAAGCGGAAAATATTATGAGCTATGGAATGCACAGGCTAAATATTACCGTAAATAAAAAGGCCGCCTTAAATTTTATGTCTTATAATCTTAAAGGTACAACCGTTATACATAATCGGGCAAATCAATACGGAATTCCTTAAATTACAGGTCTTTTCCCACTTGAATATATTTTAAATTTATGGTAATATTTCACGTAGAACATACAGAATATCCTTTAATTGCGGAGTCGTTCACACGGCTCCTTTTTTGTATACAAATCTTTTTTTTGGAGAAAAGAATTGGAATTTATTTTAAAAAAAGACATTCCGTATTTTTCAGATTGCGAACCGCTTGTAGAAAATTCGGGGTTTAAACTTGTAGATTTAAATGTTTTCAAAAGGCAAGACAGTTGGCAGGTAAAAGCGGTTATTAAGGGCGAAAAAGGCGTAAGCGTAAAGGATTGCGCTTCAATACATCGAATTTTACAAGCCCGTCTTGAAGCTATACTTTCATCTCAAGATGTTGTAATGGAAGTAAGCTCACCAGGAATAAACAGAGTTATAAAACGGTCTACCGAACTGTTTGCATTTAAAGGCGAACAGGCCGAGATTTGGGACTCAGCCATTACGGAATGGAGGCGCGGTATTTTAAAAGAAGTAACGGAAAAAAACGTAACTCTAACGGTAAATGACACGGATATTGTAATTCCGTATGAAAATATAAAAAAAGCAAGATGTAATCTTTAGGAAATAGGAGATAGTAAATGTCGATGGGGATAACAGAGGCAATTCAGGTATTTGCACAAGAAAAAGGAATAGATGACGATTTTGTTTTACATATTGTAGAGCAGGCTCTAAAAGCATCTTACAAAAAACAATTCGGAACGGATATTAATGCCGTATTTAACGGAGAAACGGGAAAAATTTATTCAAAAAAAACTATAGCGGAAACCGTTAAAAATCAAATTTTCGAAATAAGTTTGGAAGATGCAAAAAAACTTGCAGCCGACTGCGACATAGGAGATGAGCTTCTTGTAGAAGTGGACCCTAAAAATTTCGGAATCAATGCAGCCCGTGTAGGAATGCAAAGAGCAACCCAATGCTTGCGGGAAATGCAAAAAGATTCGCTTTATGCCGAATACAGTACAAAGGTAGGCGAAATTATAATAGGTTATTATCATCGTGAACGAAACGGTAATATTTATGTGGACTTAGGCAAGGTAGAAGGACTTTTACCGCAAAAATTTCAATCTCCGCGGGACCATTTCGGAAGAAATGCCGCCGCAGGCGAAGAAACCCGTATTAAAGCCCTTGTAAAAGAAGTAAAAAAACACAGACAGTCGAATATAGTGCAGCTGATTCTTTCAAGAACCGACAGTCAGTTCGTAAAAAGAATATTGGAACTTGAAGTACCGGAAATAGAAAGCGGTGTTGTAAAAATTCATCATATTGTCCGCGAAGCGGGATTCAGAACAAAACTTTCCGTTTCTTCCACAAGGGACGATGTAGACCCTGTCGGAGCTTGTGTAGGCGCAAAGGGAGCGAGAATTCAAGCGGTAATTGCCGAAATAGACGATGAAAAAATAGACGTTGTCCCATTTTCGGAAGACCCTAAAGTTTATATAAAAAACGCACTTTCACCGGCGGAAGTTTCAAAGGTAATCATCCTTGATGCGGAAAAAAGACTTGCTTTGGCAATAGTTGCCGAATCCCAATTATCGCTTGCAATAGGAAAACAGGGATTAAATGTAAGACTTGCAAACAGACTTGTAGACTGGAATATCGACGTAAAGACCGAAGAGCAATTTAAAGAAATGGATATTTATACCGATGCGATTAAGGCCGTAGAGGGCTTATTTGCGGAAGAAACCGAAGAAGACGACGAATATGAAGAAATTTCCGATGTTTCCGAACTTCCCGGTATTACGGAAGATATAGTTGCGGTTCTTCACAATAACGGAATAGAAGACGTTCAAGACCTGATAAATAAAGAAGATAATGAAATTAAAAATCTTGAGGGTATGACCGAAGATATGGCCGAAACTCTTCTCGATATTATTGCAAATGCGGTTGAAGTGGTAGAAGAAGATGAAGAGCGGGAAGAAAACACGGTAAATGAAAACGAAGAAATAGATATAGAAGAACATCAAGATGAAGAATTTGAGTGTCCCGAATGCGGACATCCGATTACAATAGATATGACAAAATGCCCGAATTGCGGTATAGAGCTTGCTTTTGAATACGAGGACGAAGAATAATTATAGGGGAAAAATAGTTTATGGCAGAAGATATTGAAAAAACAAACAAACCGGACGTAATTCTTAATAAAAAGAACAAACCTGTTTCCGAACAAAAAACGGAGCCTAAGAAAAAGGTTAGGGTTATTAAAAAACCTGTCTCTGAAAAACCGAAAAAACCCGAACAAAATGCGGAAGAAAAACTTTCGGCTTCAATATCTAAAGATATGCCTAAGCAGGTTGTTTCGGTAAAAAAAGCGGATTCTCAAACCGTAAAGCCCAAAGTCGACTCTACGAAAGACGGAGGAAAAGAAATTCAAAAAGCCGCACAGCAAGAAGAAGCCTTGCAGCAAAATCGGCCTCATTCCGAAAAACGGGAAGAACAAAAGCCTCAAACCGCTCAAACAGGAGAAGCTAAAAATAATCTTCCTCCGAAAAAAGAAGAAAAATCCGGAGCTCAGGTAAATACCGGCGCCCCGATAGATTTTTTGACAAAACGTCCTAATGTAAAAGCGGGAAACCTCGCCGATAACCCCCGAAAAAATCATCGGGACAGAGGCGACAGAAATACAGGCAAAAATCAGCACTTGGGCGGCCAGGGAAAAAGACGTGAAAGCAATTTTTCCGGAAGCCAGGCAAGAGCTTATTCGGACAGCAAAAAGCAAAACCGAAGCGGACAGGGTTTACAAAACAGAGGCGGAAAGCAGGACGGAAGAAGTCAGGGAAAACCGATGGGCTTCGCAGGCCAAAGACCCGCTCCGGCTCCCATACCTGTAGAAAAAAACAAGGGACAAAACAATAAAAAAGCATATACCAAGAAAAAGGAAATATACAGTAAAAAAGACAAAGAAGATGAATTTTTTGAAGAAAAGCTTTTAAACCAAAAGAAAAAGCAAAAAGAAAAAATTCATAATGTTCCGAAGCAAATAGAAATGATGGAAACCATTTCCGTCTCGGAATTGGCAAAGAAAATGAATTTAAAAGCCTCCGAGCTTATAGGCAAGTTAATGGGTATGGGAATGATGGTTACAATGAACCAATCCATAGATTACGATACCGCCGCAATTTTAGCTTCGGAATATGAATGCGATGTAAAAATAGTAAGTCTTTATGATGAAACCGTTATAGAAACAAAGGCTGATGAATTGGACGAGCTTCAACCGCGCCCTCCCGTAGTAACTATTATGGGTCACGTAGACCACGGAAAAACCAAAACCTTGGACGCTATCAGAAGTTCAAACGTAGCGGCAGGCGAATTCGGAGGAATTACTCAGCATATAGGCGCTTATACCGTCAATACCAAGGGAGGAAAAATAACCTTCCTTGATACGCCGGGACACGAAGCCTTTACGATGATGCGCGCACGCGGAGCGGAAATTACCGATATTGTAGTTTTGGTAGTAGCCGCCGATGACGGTGTTATGCCTCAAACCATAGAAGCTATAAACCATGCCCGCGCCGCAAAGGTTCCGATTATAGTTGCGGTAAATAAGGTGGATAAACCCGAAGCAAACATAGACAAGGTTAAAACACGCCTTTCGGAATTGGGCCTTATGCCCGAAGAATGGGGCGGAGATACGATGTTTGTAGAAATTTCCGCATTAAAAAAACAGGGAATTGACACCCTTCTTGAAACGATTTTACTGCAAGCGGAAGTGCTTGAGCTTAAAGCCAATTACGGCTGCAACGCCGAAGGAAAGGTTATAGAATCCAGAATCGACCACGGACGCGGGGTCGTAGCAACAATTATAGTTCAGCGCGGAACCCTGCGTACGGGAGACCCCTATGTGGCAGGTATTTATTCGGGAAGAGTAAGGGCTATTTTTAACGACCGCGGAGAAAAAATAGATGAGGCTTCACCCAGTATGCCCGTAGAAATTTTAGGACTTGAGGGAATGCCCAATGCCGGAGACCCCTTCCAAGTGACCGATTCGGAGCGGATTGCCCGACAAATTTCCGATAAAAGACAGGAACTTAAACGCTTTGAAGACTCCCGCAACGTTAAAAAGGTTACTTTGGATAATCTGTACGAAACAATTCACGAAGGCGAAGTTTTGGAGCTTAAAGTAATCATAAAAGGCGATGTGCAAGGTTCGGTTGAAGCCTTAAAACAATCGCTTGAAAAACTGTCCACTCCCGAAATAAGGTTAAACGTTATCCACGCTTCGGCGGGAGCAATTAACGATTCCGACGTTATGCTGGCGGCAGCCGACTCGAATGCAATTATCATAGGTTTTAACGTACGACCTACTCCGCAGGCAAAACTGTTGGCTGAACAGGAAAAAGTCGATATAAGAAAATACACCGTTATTTACACTGCGGTAAATGAAATCAAAGATGCAATGGAAGGAATGCTTTCACCGGACCTTAAAGAACAGGTTATAGGTACTGTGGAAGTTAGAAATACCTTTAAGGTTCCGAAAATCGGAAAAATTGCAGGCTGCTACGTTACGGACGGTACCGTTAAAAGAAACTGCACGGTTCACGTCATACGTGAAGGTATTGTTATTCACACGGGAAAAATTTCATCGCTCAAACGCTTTAAAGACGATGCAAAAGAGGTTGCCGCAGGTTTTGAATGCGGTATCTGTATCGAAGACTTTAATGATATTCAAGTTGACGACCAATTGGAAGTTATCGAAATAATCGAAATTGCCAGAAAACTGAGCGGAAGCGAAACATATAAGGCTCCTGAAATCCCGCAAGAGGAAATACATAATGAGTGAATTCAGATTGTCCCGTTTAGGCGAACAAATCAGAGAGGAAATTTCTTCTCTGATTGTTTCAAATAAAATAAAAGACCCGCGGGTTTTTTCCCTGCTTTCGGTAAACCGCGTAATAGTTTCCAAAGACCTTGCTTATGCAAAGGTTTATGTTTCAAGTTTTTTAGATGAACATAAAACAAAACAGGGCGTACGGGGTCTGGAAAATGCAGGCGGGTTTATACGCACTTATTTGGCAAAAAAATTACATATAAGACAATGCCCGGAGCTCAATTTTATTTTCGATACCAGTATAAAAGAAGGTATTGATATGGTAAACAAGCTGGAAAGCCTTGAAATTTCTCCCGCAGATTCCGATACGGAAAAGAGCTCTTAAAGCATAAATGCAAAAAAGAAACGGCTTTATTATTCCGTTTGCAAAGCAAACGGGACTTACAAGCTTTGCCTCTATGACTGCCGTAAAAAAAGCATTGGGAACAAAAAAAGTGGGCCACACCGGCACCCTCGATTCCTTTGCCGACGGTCTTTTGGTTTTGCTTTCCGATAAAATGACGCATCTTGCCGGCATAATTTCGGCGGGCAAAAAAAGCTATGAGGTTTGGGCGGAATTCGGAATACAAACATCAAGTCTGGATACTGAGGGCGAAATTATACGTACGGCCGAACTTCCGACCCTTTCGGCACTAGAAAAGGCAATACCCGAATTTATAGGAAAGATAGAACAAGTACCGCCCGAATTTTCCGCAATTAAAATAAACGGAAAAAGAGCTTCCGACAGAATAAGGCAGGGAGAACGGGTAGACTTAGCTCCGCGTCCGATTGAAATTTTCAATATCGGTTTAATAAACATAATCCCCTCACTTGACGGCAAGGTAAAATACGCAAGACTTTCGGTTGACTGCTCAAAGGGAACATATATCCGCTCCCTTGTCCGCGATTTAGCCGCCTTTATGAAAACTTGCGGTTATGTTAAAGCTCTTAGGCGAACTGAAGTCGGACCTTTTACCCTTGAAAAAGCCGCCGGCTTTACATTACTTCCCGATTTTTCACAGCTGCCTAAAACTTGGGAAATAAAAAGCGAAAACGGAGATTGCAAAAAAAATTATTCGGAACAAAAAGAACTTTCTGCGGAAGAAATCAAAAATAAAATATTAAACTTTACGCCTGATATTGCGGAAAAATTAAATTTAAAAAGTTTATTCATATCGGAAAAATACTTAAACGACTTTCATTGCGGAAAAAAAATAAAAATCGATTGGTTCACCTCTTTACAAAAAGAGCACGTTCTTCTTTTCCCTTCGGAAAAAGCCGCCGTTTTTTTTAACGGGCTTTACACGGGACTAATTTCAATGACGGAAAACGGCTTTAAATATGAAACCGTTATAAAGATATAAAATGCTTAATTAAGTTATAATTAACAGGACAGAACAAAGCCCCCTTGCACGAACAAAACAACAAATACTTGATTTATAATCAAAAAAAATCTATACTGAAAAATATGAAAAAACACATTTTATTTTTATGCACTTTTATGCTTATCTCATCGGTTATAAGCTGTAAATCAAGAGCAAATACATTCCCTGAAGAATCTTTATTGATAAAAGAGATTCTAAATGAATTAAATAAGGTTCGAAGCAATCCGAAAAAATATGCGGAAGAAGTTTTATCACCGCGAATAAAATATTTTGAAGATAAACTTTATAAAGCACCTGGTACAATCCCCATTATAACGAATGAAGGAGCTGCAGCGGTTAAAGAATGTATAAACGTTCTCAACAAAACATCTCCTATGGGAACACTGTCGCTTGAAAAAGGTTTATCTCTTGCCGCACAAATGCTTGCAGACGACCAGGCAAAAACGGGTCATATCGGGCATATCGGAAGCGACGGCTCAACGCCTGATAAAAGAATCGGCTTATACGGCAAATGGAGCATAACAATAGGTGAAAATTGCGCTTACGGACCTAAAACCGCTGAAGAAATAATTGCACAGCTTTTAATCGATGACGGAGTTCCTGACAGAGGGCATCGTATAAATATTTTAAATGAAAAATTTAAAAAAGTAGGTATAGGTTTTAATGATAAGGAAAAAGCTCCTTACGGGGCCGTTTCGGTAATGGACTTTGCGGGAGATTATATTTCTAAATAAAATTTTAAGCGAAAAAATTATTTTATCACTTACAATAAAATAACCGAACCGCGCAAATTGCCGATTTTAAATATTTAAGGAATAAGTTATGAACAATTATTTTAATCTTACGGACACGGTTTTTGAAGTTACGGAAAAATATCCGCAGCTCATTCCATATTTCGTAAAAAAAGGATTTACGCCGTTAAATAACCCCATTATGCGTAAAATGATGGGAAAAAAGATAAGCATAGAAAAAGCTCTTCTTTCAAAAAAACTTGATACGGAAAAATGTGAAGCTGAAATGTGCGCCGTAATTAAAACGGGAACCATAAATACTCTTACCGGGTTAAAAAAAACAGATATAAATTCAGCTGAAATGAAAGACGGCGGTAAAAGAAACATAAGAATTGAAGGAGTTTTACCTTGTCCCATTAAAATTCCTCTTTTGGAAAAATTTGAAGAATTTTATTCGGAATATAAAACGGAAAATGAAGAAAAACTTAAAACCGCCGATTATAAAATAACATACGATTTACGCTCCGCAAATTTAGGAATCGACTGGATTTGCGAACAGGTAAAAACAGGCAAAAAAGAAAATCTTCCGGATATTTTACTTTCCGCAGGTTTTGAGCTGTTTTTCGATAAAAACCTTATGGGCCGCTTTATTGAAGACGGTACATTTAATTGCAAAATAGAAAAAATGAATAAGGATTTTTGTAACGCCGATTTGGATTTACGCGACGGTAAAAACAACTATGCAATTATCGGAGCAGTTCCTGCAATTATGATTGTAAACACGGAAACCTTAAACGGACGAAAGCCTCCTGAAACTTGGCAGGACTTACTAAAAGACGAATTTGAAAATTCCGTTGCACTCCCCTTCCAAGATTTGGATTTATTTAATGCCGTTATCTTAACCGTTTACAAAATATTCGGAGATGAAGGAGTGCAAAAATTAGCCGGAGCTTGCGGCAAATTCTTACACCCGGCTCAAATGGTAAAAGGGAAAAAAGAAAGCGTACCGGCAATAAACATCGCTCCGTTCTTTTTTTCTAAGATGATAAAGGAAAATTCCGCATTAAAAGCGGTTTGGCCTAAAGACGGTGCAATCATCGCTCCGATTTTTATGCTTGTAAAAACCGAAAATGCCGAAATCACAAAACCCTTTGCCGATTTTTTCTTTCGGAAAAAACGGGAAACATTTTCGCACAAAGCGGATTTTTTCCTTCGACAAATCCCAATGTCAACAACAACCTTTCAGCGGATAAAAAATTTATATGGGTAGGCTGGGATTTTTTACACAACAACGACATCGGATTACTTTTAGAAAAATTACGTAAAGATTTTGAAACGGCTGCATTGCGGAAATAGCGGAGATAAAAATGAATTTAGCTGTAGTTTCGGGACCTCCTTCGTCCGGGAAAACAAGTATAATTTTAAAAACAATTGAAGCCCTCGATAAAACCGGAATTAAAACCGGAGTTGTAAAATTCGACTGCCTTTATACGGAAGACGATGAACTTTACAGACGGGCCGGAATCCCAGTTCAAAAAGGTATTTCCGGCTCGTTATGTCCCGACCATTTTTTCGTTTCCAATATCGAAGAAATCGTACAATGGGGAATTAAAGAAAAATTAAATCTTTTAATTACTGAATCGGCAGGGCTATGTAATAGATGCTCGCCTTACATAGAAAACATTTTGGGAGTATGCGTTATAGATAACCTTTCAGGAATTAATACTCCAAAAAAAATAGGACCGCTTTTAAAAAACGCCGATATAGTGGTAATAACAAAGGGGGATATAGTTTCCCAAGCCGAACGGGAAGTCTTCGCCGCAAGGATAAATACCGTAAACCCGCGGGCCGTAATTATGCATGTAAACGGTCTTACGGGACAAGGAGCGTTTGAACTTAGCACACTTTTGTTTGAAAAAAAACAAAACATAACAACCGTTCAGGGTATGGAATTACGTTTTCCAATGCCTGCAGCTCTTTGCTCGTATTGTCTTGGAGAAACAAGAATCGGAGATAATTTCCAGATGGGAAATGTCCGAAAAATAAAAATTGAAGAAAATCCGATTCCTCATGATACAACCCTAAATACTGATTAAACAAAAAAGGCCGTTGACATAAATAGCAATTTTATGATATAATCTAAATTCACGTATTATATTCCGTAGTGCTGACGGATAATTAAGGAGTTAAGGCTTATGCCTACAATTAATCAATTGATAAAAAAGGGACGCAAAACTGCCGCAAACAGAACAAAAAGTCCTGCATTGCAGTCTTGCCCCCAAAAACGAGGTGTCTGTACCGGCGTTAAAACGGTTACTCCCAAAAAGCCCAATTCGGCTTTAAGAAAGGTCGCCCGTGTACGCTTAAGCAACGGTATAGAAGTAACAGCCTATATTCCGGGTATCGGTCATAACCTTCAGGAACACTCGGTAGTTCTTGTAAGAGGCGGACGCGTTAAAGACCTTCCCGGTGTACGTTATCATATCGTACGAGGAACAAAAGACGCTCTCGGTGTAGAAGACAGAAAACGGGGCCGCTCCAAGTACGGAGCAAAAAGGCCTAAGGCTTAGGGGGTAAAAAATGGGTAGAGGAAAAGTTGCTGTAAGAAGACCCGCCGCTCCCGATACCAAGTACAACAGTGTTGTTGTAACCAAGTTTATCGGAAGAATGATGCTCTCGGGAAAAAAGAGCATTACAACAAGAATCATGTACGATTCTTTCGACAAAATTAAGGAAAAAACCGGCGAAGAACCGTTAGCCGTTTTTTCCAAGGCCTTGGACAATGTAAAGCCCGTAGTTGAAGTTAAATCGCGCCGTGTAGGAGGCGCTACATATCAAGTTCCTATGGATATTCCTGAAACGCGCCGTGAAGCTCTTGCTATGCGCTGGATTATAGGAGCGGCTCGAAAACGCAGCGGACATGAAATGTCCGAACGTTTGGCGGCAGAGCTTATCGATGCCTACAATAACACAGGAACGGCTTTTAAGAAAAAGGAAGAAGTTCACAGAATGGCGGAAGCTAATAAAGCGTTTGCACACTTTAGGTGGTAATAAAGCTTTCGATACAAAAGCAGTTTCGTGTAAAACGGAGCTGCTTTTTTTTAACAGCCTTAAAAAGCAACAATGCTTACATATTTAAAAACTAATTAAAAATTTCTTCTTTAGGAAGAATCCTTCCTGCAAAACGGTAACAATTTTTCCAATACTTTTCTTCTAATGAAGAAATTATAACGCCTATGGCAGGCCCCTGTGAGGCGGAATGAATAAATTCTCCTCCTCCTATATAAAGTCCTGCATGCGATATTTTTTCTCCCGCAGTTCCTGTAGTATTAAAAAACAGCAAATCGCCGGGCTGAATATCGCTATCTTCTATTCTTTCGGCAAAAGAAGCAATACCGGAAGCGCTTCTCGGTAAAGCAATTTTTACAGAATCCAAGGAAGCTCTGTAAATAAGCCCCGAACAGTCCATTCCGCCGCTATCCGCACAGGCATATTTATAAGGAGTTTTTAAATATTTATAAGCGGCATTTATAAAACTAAGACGCGGAGATTCAGGCGGTTGTTCCGAAAACAAATTTAATCCCGCGAACAAAACAATAAGCATATAAAAAATAATTTTTTTCATAATTTTTGCAACCTCTACCATATTATCGGGTCTAATATCGTGATATATTAGCACAATATTCTGAGAGGACTATAATGGCACAACTTAACAAAAAACCTTGGGCTTTTTTAGATGAATTTAGAGGAAAAAATTTTACGGGAGAGTGGCCTACCCTTCCTGAAATGTTTGAAATTACAGCGTCCCGCTACCCGGAACGTAACTGTCTTACCGTTTTTGAACCTGACCGTATCACCCTTTCATATTCTGAAACCTTAGAGGCAATAAAGAGACTTGCTTATTGGATGACGGAAAACGGGGCGGGAAAAGGAAAACATATTGCAGTTACGGGAAAAAACTCGCCTGAATGGGCAGTAGTGTATTTGGCATCTCTTTTTACCGGAGCTACAATCGTTCCTATAGATTACGGGCTCCATAATGAAGAAATCGAAGTTCTCTTAAAAACCGCAAAACCTATTCTCTTTTTCGTAGACGAAGAAAAATTTCCGCACTTCGAAGAAAAAGCAAAAACCGAAAACTATACAGGTAAACTTTTTTCTTTAAGCAGGACATATCAGGATATCTATATTTATAATTTAAAACCGGCTGGAACCCCTCAATTGGAAAAAGCGGAAGAAAACGATACGGCGGCAATTTTGTTTACCTCAGGTACTACAGGTAATCCGAAGGGTGTTGTTTTAACGCATAAGAATTTGGTTTCAGACTGCTACATCGCTCAATCTAATTTAAACATTTTTCATACGGATGTTTTTTATGCTCTTCTACCGCTGCACCATTCATATACAATGCTTGCCGTATTTATTGAAGCTCTTTCCGTAGGAGCGGAATTGGTATTCGGAAAAACTCTTGCGGTTTCAAAAATGCTTTCGGAGCTCAAACAGGGAAAAATTACTATGTTGTTGGGAGTTCCTCTTTTGTTTAATAAATTGCTTGCAGGAATTTTTAAGGGCATTAAAGCAAAAGGCATTATAGTATTCGGCATAATACGGGCAATGATGGGAATTTCGTATTTTATAAAAAAAGTTTTTAACATAAATGCAGGCAACAAGATGTTTCATTCAATATTGGATAAAGCAAGTTTAAGCTCGGTACGTATTGCAATTTGCGGCGGAGGACCTCTTGCACCGAAAGTTTTCAGAGCTTATAACGAATTCGGTATAGATTTTATCCAAGGTTACGGTCTGACGGAAACATCACCTATTATAGCCCTAAATCCTAAAGAACATTTTAAAATTAAAAGTGTAGGGCAATATTTTATCGGCTATATGGAAATGAAAATTCTTGACCCGGATGAAAAAGGTATAGGAGAGGTTGCCGTAAAAGGCCCGATGGTTATGCAAGGGTATTATAATATGCCTGAAGAAACCGCAAAGGTTCTTTCACCTGACGGTTGGTTCAGAACGGGAGACCTGGGCTGGCTTGATGATGAAGGATATCTATACCTCTGCGGCAGGGCTAAAAATTTGATTGTTACTGCAGGCGGAAAAAATGTCTTCCCCGAAGAAATAGAAAATATGTTCCAATTGTACTACAATGAAATTGAACAAATTACAGCCGTAGGTTATATAGGAACTGATGGTGAAGAAGTTGAGGCCTTAGTATATCCGGCTGAAGAACTTTATAAAAAGTTAAATGTAACCCGCGGAAGTAAAGACGGAGACAGTGCCGTCCAAACTGAAATTGACAAAATAATCGACGGTATAAACAAACGGCTTTTACCTTATCAGCGCATTACAAAAACGACTTATCTTACGGAACCGCTTGAGATGACTACAACAAAAAAAGTAAAACGTTTTAAAAAATAACCGAAATTTTGAAAAATAAAAAAGGGGCTTTTGCCCCTTTTTAAAATTCTATGCATTACCTTATGCATAATAAAAATAGCCTATCACCGATAGCCCCAGGATATCAGCGATTGCATGTGCAATAAAAAAGGGTAAAAGATTTTTAGGATTTGTTTTTTCATATAAAAAATAAAAAAGAATACCTAAAATAAGGCCTAACCCTACAGCAGTATATATTCCGTTATATGTATGAAAACTTATTCTTACTATCAGCGAATAAAGAAATGCCCATTTTTTGTATTTAGTCTGTACGGAAGTACAAATTCCCAGAAAAAATATTTCCTCATAAAAGCCGTTTAAAACAGCATAAAGAACCGTAGAAAATTTAATTCCGGAAATAACTTGCATAAATACGCCGGGAAAAACCAAATACGGAATATAGTAAACAAGTAAATTGTATATATCCATACACAACGATATAATTAAAAAAAACAATACGCCCCAAATAAAAGCCTTTATGGAAAATTTAACGGGCCAAGTTTTAAAATCGAATTTTCTAAATTTTAAATAAATAAAACCAAGCAATAAAAATATTAACTGTAGAAGCAAAGTAAAATAATTATCATAATCCGAAAAATCGGAGGCATTTTTAACCGGCATAACGTTTCCCGAAATTTCAGGCTGCACCATAAACGAAATCAAAAACGCCGTAGATGTATAAATTGCATACGCAAATAGAATAAATGTAAGAGCTCCTATATCATACCAACGCAATACGGTTAATTTTTCTTTTTTCATAAAACATATTCCTTTAAAATTTAATTGACACATTATACAATATTTTAAAAATATAAACAATCAATAAAATAAAAAAAACAGCAAGGATATAAAAATATATGGTTGCTGTTTTGAAATAAAAAAAGCCAGGCAACAACCTACTTTCCCGCATAATCTGCAGTATCATCGGCGTAAGAGAGCTTGACTTCCGTGTTCGGGATGGGAACGGGTATTACCTCTCCACTATGGTCACATGGCAAAATAAACTGATTAAAGCTTTAAAATGTATGAAAAGAACATTTTAAAGGTATAAAAAAGAGAACGAAAAGAAAAAAGAAACAATAATATGGTCAAGCCTCACGACTTATTAGTATTGGTCGGCTTAACATATTACTATGCTTAGACCTCCAACCTATCAACCTTGTAGTGTGCAAGGAGTCTTTAGAGGGGTTAAACCCCTAGGGATACGTAGTCTTGAGGCGGGCTTCCCACTTAGATGCCTTCAGCGGTTATCCCTTCCGAACTTAGCTACCCGGCAATTACCCTTGGCAGGATAACCGGTACACCAGAGGTTCGTCCATTTCGGTCCTCTCGTACTAAAAACAGCTCCTCTCACGTATCCTGCGCCCATAGCAGATAGGGACCGAACTGTCTCGCGACGTTCTGAACCCAGCTCACGTACCGCTTTAATTGGCGAACAGCCAAACCCTTGGGACCTGCTTCAGCCCCAGGATGCGATGAGCCGACATCGAGGTGCCAAACATTCCCGTCGATGTGAACTCTTGGGGAATATCAGCCTGTTATCCCCGGAGTACCTTTTATCCGTTAAGTGACGGCACTTCCACTCGCTACCGCCAGATCATTAAGACCTACTTTCGTATCTGCTCGAGCTGTCACTCTCGCAGTTAAGCCTCCTTGTGCCTTTACACTCGCTGCGCCGATTTCCAACCGGCGTGAGGAGACCTTCGCGCACCTCCGTTACATTTTAGGAGGCGACCGCCCCAGTCAAACCGCCTGCCTACCACTGTCCCTATCCCGGTTTCACGGGACAGGTTAGAAACCTGATTTATCAAGGGTGGTATTTCACTTGTCGGCTCCGCCTGACCTAACGGCCAAGTTTCACAGCCTCCCACCTATTCTACACATGATAAACCAAGTCCCAATAATAAGTTGCGGTGAAGGTTCACGGGGTCTTTCCGTCTAACTATGGGTAACCGGCTTCTTTACCGGTATATAAATTTCGCCGAGTCTCGCGTTGAGACAGTGCCCAGAATCGTTACACCATTCGTGCGGGTCGGAACTTACCCGACAAGGAATTTCGCTACCTTAGGACCGTTATAGTTACGGCCGCCGTTTACCGGGGCTTCAATTCAGAGCTTCGCAGTTACCCGCTAACCCCTCCTCTTAACCTTCCGGCACCGGGCAGGTGTCACCACCTATACGTCTCATTGATGATTCGCAGATGGCTGTGTTTTTGATAAACAGTCGCCTGGGCCTGGTTTGTGACGCCCCCATATCTTTTAAAAAAGGAGGCCACACTTCTTCCGAAGTTACGTGTGCATTTTGCCGAATTCCTTAACGCGAGTTCTCTCGAGCGCCTTAGATTTCTCATCTCATCTACCTGTGTCGGTTTACGGTACGGTCTTTTATAACCTAGCCTTAGACAGTATTTCCCGGCACCTTGATTACACCCGCTTCGCTCTGCCGTAGCTTCACTCGCTGTCGCTCCTTACCTAGGATAACGGATTTGCCTATTACCCTTTTTAACGGCTCGGATACTTCGACCGGAACTACCATTCTCCGGCCGGGTTTCACCTCATGCGTCCTGCCCTCGAAATTATAAAAGGTATCGGAATTTGAACCGATTTCCCATCGACTACGGCCTTCGCCCTCGCCTTAGGGGCCGACTTACCCTGGGCAGATTACCTTTACCCAGGAAACCTTAGATTTTCGGCGGAGAGGGATCTCACCTCTCTTTTCGTTACTTATACCTGCATTCTCTCTTCCATCTCCTCCAGCATCTCTCGCGAGTACGCCTTCTTCAGTTAATGGAATGCTCCCCTACCGCCTTACACATTACGCGTAAGACCCGTAGCTTCGGTATACTGCTTAGCCCCGTTACATTATCTGCGCATGAACACTCGACCAGTGAGCTGTTACGCACTCTTTAAAGGAATTGCTGCTTCTAAGCCAACCTCCTGGCTGTCTTTGTATCCACACTTCATTTCACACTCAAGCAGTATTTGGGGACCTTAGCTGACGGTCTGGGCTGTTTCCCTTTTGACTTGCGAACCTTAGCGCACGCAGTCTCACTCCCATACGTTGATTATCGGCATTCAGAGTTTAACTGGGTTTGGTAGGCTTTGACACCCCCTAGTCCAACTAGTGCTTTACCTCCGATAATTTTGTATGAGGCTGTCCCTAAAGGCATTTCGGGGAGAACCAGCTATTTCCGGGTTTGATTAGCCTTTCACTCCTAGTCACAAGTCATCCATACCTTTTTTAACAGATTATAGTTCGGTCCTCCACAAGGTTTTACCCTTGCTTCAACCTGCTCATGACTAGATCACTCCGGCTTCGGGTCTACGACATGCAACTAAACTTCAGCTTTCGCTGAAACACGCCCTATTTAGGCTCGCTTTCACTCCGGCTCCGGAACTCCTATTCCTTAACCTCGCTGCATACCGTAACTCGCAGGCTCATTCTACAAAAGGCACGCTACTACCCTCTATAAGGGCTGTAACATCTTGTCGGTTTACGGTTTCAGGTTCTATTTCACTCCCCTTAGCTGGGGTTCTTTTCACCTTTCCCTCACGGTACTTGTTCACTATCGGTAGCTGTCTAGTATTTAGCCTTGGATCGTGGTCGACCCGGTTTCCGACAGGGTTTCTCGTGTCCCGCCGTACTTAGGTGCCGCATCAACAAGTTCAATTTATTTCGCTTACGGGGGTTTCACCCTCTTCGCCAGGCTTTCCCAAAACCTTTCTGCTATAAATTGATTTTCTCTAAACTTGTCGGTCCTACGCCGATGCAGTCCTTCAACTCCCTTATAAGGGTTTAGGCTCCTCCAATTTCGCTCGCCGCTACTTTCGGAATCTCTTTTGATTTCTTTTCCTTGAGTTACTTAGATGGTTCAGTTCACTCAGTATCGCTTTACTACCCTATTTTATTCAGGTACGTAATGTCAGTATCACTACTGACGGGTTACCCCATTCGGCTATTTCCGGTTCTCAGGATGTGTGCTCCTCCCCGAAACTTTTCGCAGCTTACCACGGCCTTCTTCGCCTTACAGCTCCTTTAGGCATCCACCATAAACCTATTCTTTCGCTTGACCATATTATCGTCCCTTCTTTCTCATTTTCAAAGAATGAACTTATTTCTTAACAGCTTATATCTTTACATAAACTCTCACAGTCAATTTAATTAACCGATTTTACGCTTATACTCCGATATAAACCGCCTTACTTTCATTTTTTCGTTCCCTTCCCTATCTATTTCAAATATCAAATAGTTTAAATTTACACTTAAACTTAAAACCTTTTTCAAGGCTTTGGAGATAAGGGGATTTGAACCCCTGACCTACGGCTTGCAAAGCCGCCGCTCTAGCCAGCTGAGCTATATCCCCTCAGATTTAAATAAAAAAGAGGAAGAGGAAAAGAACAGGCATTGGGGAAAAGAGTAAGGGAGCGTCTTGTGTACTTCAAGACTTACCGTATATTGAAGATTAAAACAATTTATACGGTTTTATTAAAGAAAACATTCGCTTTCTTTAATTATTTACCTTTCTCTTAGAAAGGAGGTGATCCAGCCGCACCTTCCGGTACGGCTACCTTGTTACGACTTCACCCTCCTTACCAAGCGTACCTTCGACACCGTCCTCCCTTGCGGGTTAGACTAGCGGCTTCGGGTACCCTCGACTCGGATGGTGTGACGGGCGGTGTGTACAAGGCCCAGGAACGTATTCACCGCACCGTGCTGATGTGCGATTACTAGCGATTCCAACTTCATGAAGTCGAGTTTCAGACTTCAATCCGGACTACGATTGCTTTTTTGCGTTTTGCTTGGCCTCGCGGCGTCGCTTCGATTTGTAGCAACCATTGTAGCACGTGTGTAGCCCTGGACGTAAGGGCCATGATGACTTGACGTCATCCCCACCTTCCTCCGATTTGTCATCGGCAGTTCCGCCAGAGTCCTCAACCTTTACGTGTTAGTAACTGGCAGTAGGGGTTGCGCTCGTTGCGGGACTTAACCCAACACCTCACGGCACGAGCTGACGACAGCCATGCAGCACCTGTCAAGAGTCGTATTGCTACGCTGATATATCTCTATACCATTACTCTTGATGTCAAACCCAGGTAAGGTTCCTCGCGTATCATCGAATTAAACCACATGCTCCACCGCTTGTGTGGGCCCCCGTCAATTCCTTTGAGTTTCACCCTTGCGGGCATACTTCCCAGGCGGTACACTTAATGCGTTTGCGTCGGCACTGAAGCTCTTGCTCCAACGCCTAGTGTACATTGTTTACTGTGCGGACTACCAGGGTATCTAATCCTGTTTGCTCCCCGCACCTTCGCATCTCAGCGTCAATCATCGGCCAGAAACCCGCCTTCGCCACCGGTGTTCTTCCAAATATCTACAGATTCCACCCCTACACTTGGAATTCCGGTTTCCCCTCCGTGATTCAAGTTACGCAGTACCCAATGCAGTTTACGAGTTAAGCTCGTAGATTTCACATCAGGCTTACATAACCGCCTACATGCCCTTTACGCCCAATAATTCCGAACAACGCTTGGGGCTTACGTGTTACCGCGGCTGCTGGCACGTAATTAGCCGCCCCTTATTCGCATGATTACCGTCATCGAAGATGCATTCCCTCATCTCCTTATTCTTCATCTGCAAAAGAATTTTACAACTTTTCAGCCTTCTTCATTCACGCGGCGTCGCTCCGTCAGACTTTCGTCCATTGCGGAAGATTCTTAGCTGCTGCCTCCCGTAGGAGTTTGGGCCGTATCTCAGTCCCAATGTGTCCGTTCACCCTCTCAGGCCGGATACCCATCGTCGCCTTGGTGGGCCGTTACCTCACCAACAAGCTAATGGGACGCAGGCCCATCCTAAAGCGGAGCCGTAGCTCCTTTCCTTATACGGCTTTATCCGTATAAGCACATTCGGTATTATCTAATATTTCTACTAGCTATCCCCATCTTCAGGGCAGGTCACCTACGCGTTACTCACCAGTCCGCCACTCTAGGGTAAGAGCAAGCTCTTACCTTGCCGTTCGACTTGCATGCTTAAGACGCGCCGCCAGCGTTCGTTCTGAGCCAGGATCAAACTCTCCATTATTTTTATTTCAAGCTCCCTTAAAGAGAGCCCGATTTTAATTAAGTTTGTTCCCTTTCAAATTATTCATTTTAAGGAATTGCTTATTTTTAACTCTTCTTCTTAACATAGAAAAAGAACTCTTTTTAAGCTTATTTTTCCGATACTCATTTTCCCTTAATTCTAAGTTTTCCTTTAAAAGTTGTCTTTTAAAGGTCTACACTTATGTCTTTGCGTTCTTTTCCTTCCCTCTTAATTGTCAAATATCAGGCTAAGAGCTTCTCTCTTAACGTTACCCGCACGGCTTAACGCGTTAGCGAGCAAAAAGGATTATATCATAACTTTTCAGTTTGTGTCAAGTAGTTTTTAAAAGTTTTTTTTAATTTTTTACTTAAAGTAAAGTGTATTCTTTTTTTTTTCATCTTCAAGCAAAAACGCCTCTATTCTTCCTACATTTTCGCTTTACTTCTACTTTTTTCTTCCGTTTTCTAACGGTTTCGCCTAACCCGGCGAACGGTCTTGTTTATACCACTTTCTACAAATCTTGTCAATACCTTTTCTTATATTTTTTTTAGAATTTATATAAATTGCAATTAAACAATTCGTCTTATGGCTTAACCTTTTTTTATTGTCATCGGAAATTTATAAAGAAAAACCGTTCCTTCACAAAAGTGCCGGAACGGAATATATAAAATTTTACTCCTCCTTGGACGCATCGGACTCGGACTCAAAAGGAATAACAGCCTTAGGAATCTTATTTACAAGCGCCGGAATCGAAAGAAGTACGGTATCTTCGAACAATGGAATTTTAAATTCTCCCTTAAAAGGCTCTCTCCCGTCGGTAAAATTGACAATAATTTTATGCTTTTGACCGCGTAAAAGAATTTTATCCCGCTCGCCTTTAAAAAGTTCTTGCGGTTCTTTACCGTCAAAGCTGATTTCGATACTGCCGAGGTGCGTAAAACTTCCGTCATCGGCTTTTTTATTTTCAAATAAAACCGTATGTGTTCTGCCTGAAACAAACATAAGAACCGCAAGCATGACATAACATACACCGAGTGAAATCCTTAAAATCAGTTTCAGTTTTTTCGATTGAATCCTTATCATTTTTTTCCCTCCGATTGCACCCGCAATTCCGAACGTTTTTTTTCGGCATTACGCTGATTTCTTGCAGCATACAAAACTAAAGAAAGAGCGATTGCCGCATAACCTGCAAAATCCCTAAAATATTCGCCTATCATTGCGGAACCCAAAAGCTGCTGTCCTGCCATAGGCGTAACGATATACAAAAAGTGAAGAAGTACAACACCGATAAATACGTTCTTTATTGTTACCCGGCTTACCGAAGCGCCTCCTACCAAAATCGCAGCCGCCGCAAAAAAGCCCGTCTGGTCGTGTGCATTGTAGGTACTCATGTTTCCCATATTTTGCAAAAAGATAATCTGCCCGATACAGGCAAGCACCGTCGAAATTATAATCGAAACAATGCGGGTATGCTCTACGGCGATACCTGCCGAATTCGATACGTGCTGATTTTGCCCGATAGCCCGCATATCCTGCCCGAGTTTCGTTTTTCTGAACCAGACAATAAAAAGACAAAGAGCAATTATAATAAGATACGAAAGCACGGGAATTCGTAAACCTGCAATACTGAAAGAAAAAGTCTTATCCAGCACTTGGCGGACAGGAGCCAATTCAAGCGTATTACGAACCCCGAAACCGCGTGAAAGCCGTATTGCGTTATTATGCATCGGAATAACGGAACCCATGAGGTACAAAACGATAAACTGATATACGCCGTTAAAGAAAAAGCCCAAAATATAGCTGGTAACCATTTCCCTGCCGCGTGCGCGGTTTAAAATGGAACCTGCTACCCAGCCGAGTACTACCGAAAGAGGCATACCTATTAACGCCGCAAAAACAAGCCCGTAAATTCCGCCGATATTCCAATCCATAGCAAAAATTAAACCTATTTGCCCTGCCATAGCACCAAGCACCATACCGAAATTGATACCCATACCTGCCATAATGGGCAAGATAAGCGAGAACACTAAAAACGAATTCCTTCCGATTCGGGTTAAAATTTCTCCTATTATGTGGTGTGCGGAAAGCCCCGAAACGGGAATTGCCGCAAATGAAATTACAAGAAACAAAAGCGAAACGATATTATCCGCTAAGAAATCAAGCGGTGAAAATTTCTTTAATCTATTACTTATTTTAACCATAGTTTACCTCGCCGTTTGTGTTTTACGCGTTAACGCATATAAAATCATTCCGTTTGAAAGCACAATACGGATAACTTCAGACATATCGGTTTGTAAAACACTGTTAATAACCGACGGCGTCATCGAAAGAATACCTTGAAAAAGAATCGTTCCTACAACAACATTTAATATTGAAGCCTTATTTACCGAAGCCCCTCCTATTAAAATTGCCGCAACGGCAGGAAATGCCATATAAAGAGGAGCCTTATACAACTGAATAAAACCGAAACTTTGCTGATACAGCAATATACCGATACCGCCGCAGATTGTAGAAAGAATAATGCTTATTGTTCTTGCTCGATTGATACTGACACCGCTTGCACGGGCAAAGTCGGGGTTTGAACCTACAGCCGTAAGCGCCGTCCCCGTACGGGTGCGCATAAAGGTTTTCATCAAAAACATACAAACGGCAGCAAAAAGAATAACTCCCGTCGGTACCCTAAAAGAGCCGATTTTAAACGCTAAAAAGTTATTCAAAATATTCAGCCAATAACCCTCAAGGGTAATGGTTGTTCGCAATCCCTCTCCGGAATATGCCCAAACCATGCTCGGATTCGAGTACGGTAAAATAATCCATAAAATAGCCATAAATGTAACCGTTGCAAAACCTATATACATTGCAATGGTCATCTCTTCGCCTTTTACCTTATTTAAAATACAGCTGTAACCGAAGCCTATTAACCCTGAAAAGATAACGGTAAGGAATAAAGCCGTCGAAAATCCTAAAAGACCGGTTAATTGCAGCTGCATTGCTAAGGTTGAGCCTAAAAGCCCTCCGATTACTCCCAAAGAAAGCCCGAAATTAAGCCCGCAGCCGGTTTGAATCATCGGCACCATTGCAAGTACCATTAAAACATTCATTCCGAAGCGGTTTGCAATATCCGAAAGCGAAGCCCCGATACTTACCTTTACAAAAGGAGCTGCAATAAAAAGGGACAGCAAAAATAATAAGATAATTATACGCGGAATACCGAAATCGGCAATAAACTGTTTAATTTTTTCCATTACTTTACTCCTGCCATATAGAGGGCAAATTCCGCCGGAGCTTCTTTAGGAGAAAGCACTCCTGCAACTTCACCCCGGAATACGATTGCAACCCGGTCGCAAATCGAGCGCAATTCTTCAAGCTCGCTTGAAATCATAACAATCGTTGTTCCGTTTTCTTTATTTATTTTTCTTAAAGCGTCCAAAACAAGGGCCTTAGCTCCCACATCTATACCGCGGGTCGGTTCCGCAACAAAAAGAAGCTCAGGCTCCAAACAAAACGCTTTTGCCAAGCATATTTTTTGCTGATTTCCGCCCGAAAGTTCTTTTGCCTTTTGCCGGCTTCCCGTACATTTTATTTGAAGCATATCGATATACTTATCGGCAAGGGCGTGCATAGCTTTTTCGTCTCTCAGTTTTATAAAACCGCCTAAATATTTTTTTAAGTATTGTTTTTTAGACTGAATTGCCGTAAAAGCTATATTCCAATCAAGGCTTTCATCAAGTAATAATCCTACCCCGCGTCTATCTTCGGAAACAAAGGCAAGTCCGTCCAAAAGCGCCTGTGTTGTATTGTTTAAAGCAATTTCTTTTCCTTTAAACTTTACGGTTCCGCCTGAAGGGAATATACCCATAATTCCGTTCGGAATACCGATTTTACCTTGTCCGGCAAGCCCTCCTATACCGAAGATTTCACCTTTTTTCACTTCAAAATCGGCATTACGCACGAGTTCTCCGGGCATATCTACCCAAAGATTTTTTACCTCAAGTACGGTTTCTCCGAATTGCCTGTTCTCCGAAGCGGCGGTGTTTTGAGTAATTTCCCTTCCCACCATTGCCTCGGCAATTTTCGGAATATCGGTTTCGGAAGTTTTTACATCTTGAATCGACTTTCCGTCCCGTAAAACCACAACCCTATCACAAATGTCTATAACTTCCTGCAAGCGGTGCGAGATAAAAATAACCGCAATACCCTTTTCGCTTAATCGTTTTACGGCTTTTAAAAGAATTTCCGCTTCGGATTCCGTTAAAACCGCCGTCGGTTCGTCCAAAACCAAGAGTTTTACATTATCTCTATCGATTTCGCGGGCAATTTCGGTAAATTGCTTATGCCCTACCGGCATTTCCGAAATTAAAGTTTTTGCATCTATAGAAACGCCCAATTCGTTTAATACGTTTTGAGCGCGTTCGTTCATTTCTTTACGCCGTAAGGCACTCAGCCTCTCGGTAAATAAATCGGATAGTATCGAAGGAGTTTGCAGCTCTCTGTTAAGCATTATGTTTTCCGCTGCCGAAAAACCCGGAATAAGTGAAAATTCCTGATGTACCATTCCGATTCCGGCATCGAGAGCGTCAAACGGGCTTTTAAAAATAACTTCTTTCCCGTCGATAAGAATCCGCCCGCCGTATCCTCCCGTATCTTTAATAACAGGCATTCCGAACAAGATGCTCATAAGGGTTGTTTTGCCGGCTCCGTTTTCGCCGACCAAGCCTATTATTTCTCCGCTTTTCAGTGAAAAATTGACACCTTGCAGAACCTGCGTACCGGAAAAATCTTTAGTGATATTTTCCAGCGTTAAAAAATTATTTGTGTTCATGCCGTTTTGTCCTACATTAAAAAAGTAAGAAAACACCGATTAGGGTAAACCTAATCAGTGTTTTCCGGTAAAAAGTGTTAGTTGGAAAATTTAATGTTATAGTATTTTTCGTTAATTTCCTGTTGTGTTGACGGCAAATACCCTTGACCGAAAACATAGGTATCCATAAACATTAACGCATGATTCTTTGAGCGGACACCGGTACTTGCATCGATGTATGCGGCACTCAGCCATTTTGCTCCGGGAGTAAATTTTCCGAAAGCTTCCGACAGATGAGCCATATTGTGTAATTTTGCTTCTCCGTCAATAACGCGCCGCGCATATTCGCCCAAACCCGCCGAAACGGTAAAGCCTAAAGAATAAGCCCATGTTCCGAATCTGCCCTTTCCGCCTTTTTCGATAACCGCCGCTTCAACCTTTTTTAAGATTTTTTGGAAATCGCCTTTTTCCGCAGATAAGTCTATACCCAAAGCTCCGGGATAACCCATTAAGGGAGAAGGAAGGTCCGCTTCGATAAACATACCGCCGTATGCAAAAAGCTGTTTTAACAAGGGCTCGGTATGAGCATCGTTTGTACAGAAAAAGCAAGTTTCTTTTCCGTATTTTTCAACCCACTGCGGAACTTTTTCCAAAATAAACTGTTGGGCACCGGCGGTTCCTACATCGCTGGTCGGGTCGGGAGCGGTTTCAAAATGGAATTCCATACCTAAATCCTTACATGCTTCTTCAAGGATTTGGCGGCGGAGTCCTAAAGTTTGATAGGACATGTGGCGCGGGAAGGAAATATGAACAAAGTGTTTCGCTCCGATTTGTTTTGCAGCCCATGCGATAGTATAACCTCGCGAGATAAAATCCTGAGAAGCTACCATATCCGCTGCGGCATCGATTACGAGCGGGTCTTCATGCGCTTCGCCTGCAAAAAGAAGAATATCGGGTCTCTTTTCGCGTACGCGTTTAAAAGCTTCAGCCGTTCCCGGTATTCCCTGATTTACGATAATCGCTTTCATTTTGGGGTCATCGGCTAAGGCTACAATTTGAGAGATTGTAGTTTCCTGCTGTGACATAAAATCATCGGGATAGGTGATATGCTGAATCATTCCGCCATCCTTTACAGAGCCGTAAAGTCTGATAAGTTCTTCCGCACCGCGTAAATCATCTTCGGATTGCGAAACGGTTCCGGTCATAATACCGATGTGATATGCGGCACCCATATCTTTAGAAGACATTTGAGATCCGTCGTCTTTTTTATTGCAGCCGATTATTGAAATAATCAATGCGGACAATAAAATAAACCCAAACAATGCTTTCCTTTTCATTATAAAGCCTCCAAATAAAATTCCTCAGCAAAGGCGTTTACCTTCGCTTACGTAAAAATTCTATCATAGAAATTTTCATATGTCAACTTTTTTTTTAAGATTTAATCGAAAATTATAGAAATTATATTGAAAAATAAGGAGTTTTTAAGGTGTCTTGCTAAGTACCCGCTTTTTATTTTACTTTGCGAAGTTGAGCTTAGGCTAAGCGATTGGCGGGCTTTAAAGGGTTATTTTTAAACCGGAATAGTCGCCCGGCATCGATATTTCCGTTATTTACTCTCTTTTCCGCAAAATTGCAGGTTTTTGTTAATAAGGAAGGGAACGGTTTTTTCAGGATAAAAGTTTTACCTTGGAGCTGCACCGGCTTGCAATCGCCTAAGAACCCCGCTTGGTTTGCAGGGCTTGGGGGCTCACTTTTATGAGTTTGTGCCCCAGTGTTCATGCTAGTTGTAAGGAATAGGGGGCGGTTTTGCGAATCGGTAAGGCGTGTTTGCTTTACCGATATCCTTATAAAATAAGCAAGGCTCAAAAATTGATATTTTTTCGCTTGTTTATTTTCCGCCGTTTCGCAACGTAGTGAGAAACGGCATACAATATTGCGAGTTTGTTTTACAAACTCGACAAGCGTTTTTAGACAATGCTATTTGCATTGTCTAAAATAAGCATCCTTTTTTTTTAACGGGTAATGTCCAATTCCCCATTATGTGTATAGACCGTCTATCGTTACGTGGTTCGTCAGTCTTACCCTATGCGGTAAGACTCCCTTACCTTATACCGTTACACTGTGCGTTTAATAAACCCCTCATTCCTCTTTGCGTACTTTGCGTGCTCTGCGGTTTTATTTTTAACCGCTAAGAGCGCAAAGACCGCTAAGGCTTTTCGTGGTGCCGCTGTTTGCAACCTCCTCTATTCCCTCTTTGCGTACTCTGCGAGCTTTGCGGTTGTATTTTAACCGCTAAGAGCGCAAAGACCGCTAAGGCTTTTCGGGGTACCATGTTTTGCAACCCCTCATTCCTCTTTGCGTACTTTGCGTGCTCTGCGGTTTTATTTTTAACCGCTAAGGGTTAGGGACGAGGAAGTCGCCCCCTTTTACCCTATTCTCTTTACGGCAGCTTTTTTTTCAGTTTCCCATACTCATCAATTGTCCAGTTTTCGGTACCGTTCGGCGTTACGGTGAATCTGGACACATGCGCCCCTACGTCACCGTCTTTGCTCATTCTTATTGCCGTGTAGTCATCACTCATACCATACGCCCCCGGAGTAATGCAGGCGGCTTTTCCACTTGTTAAAGGCTTATCACTATCAATTCGTAAACTGACAAGAGTACTAGCCGGACCATTTCCAAAGCTCAAATACACATCGTTGCCGTCGCTAAGTACGCCGCTTTCCCATTTTCCGACTACGGAAGAGCCGCCCATGATAAAGTTGCCGATACCGCTAGCCCCGCCGGTGGTATCTTGTAAATATACACCCTTGCCTTTTGCAGCCGTATTACCGGAAATAGTGCCGCCCTGCATGTTAAAAGCGGTTTCTGCACCATTGCCCCTTATGCTCACATACACCCCGCCGCCGTTTTTGCTTGCCTTACAGCCTTGTATGCTGCCGCCGGTCATAGTAAAGGTGCCGCCCGTATTCACAAACACCCCGCCGCCGTTTTCCTTTGCCGTACAGCCTTGTATGCTGCCGCCGGTCATAGTTACGGTACCGCTCGAATATATACCGCCGCCGTTTGAATCGTTTGGTGAGCCCTGAGCACTGCAATCTTTAATAGTAACGTTCGTCATCGTCAGTGTTGTCTTGTTATTAACAAGTATACCGCCGCCGCTTCCTCCGGAACCGGTAACATAGCCGTTTTGCAATGTCAAGTTTTCGAGGGTGAGCTCTACGTTGCCCGCTGATGAGTCCATTACATTAAAGATACGCGACTGGCCACCTGCGTCGAGTACGGCATTACCGCCTATGCCCCTTATCGTAAGTTTTTTACTTATCTTTATTTGACCGTTGTTGCCCGAATCATTCGTTGCCGTAATTTTGCCTTTTATGGTTATTGTGGCGCCGGGTGCTGCATCCGCTACCGCGTTTTTTAACTCTTTCCAAGCTCCAGGGCCTTCAGTTATAGTTACTGCATTAGTAAGTTTAATATAATAGGTTCTCACCTCACTGTCGGCAAAGTTATCCGCTGTCGCATAAAGAATAAGTTTATAGATATCATCAGGGCCTTTCCTTTGTAATTTTATATCAAACGGAGAAGAGTGTTCAATATGTGTGTCTTCACCGTCATTGAGTTTTTTAGTACCCTTTATTTTTGCACCGGCAGTATCCGATGTTGCTATAAGTGTTATGGTTTCGCCTGAACTTGTTCCGATTTCAAATGGAGTACTTTCGTTGCCAGGAGAAATTTCAGTATCGCCATACTTTAATTTAACCGGAGCTGCCTTATTTAAAGGAGTGCCGGCAGTAAATTCCGAGGAAGTTAGGCCCTTACTGTCTTTAAGGAGTATCTTATACGATATTTTCCCTCCTCCTACTTGTGCACTTGTTTTATAATAAGGCACCCAGTTCCCTGTAGGAACCTCTTCGCCGCCGTCAAGTTTTACCGTGTCGGAAGCGTTAATAAAAGAGTGGGGGGGGGGGGGTAAAACCGTTTTGCGTATCGTTTACCGAACAATTATAAGAGTTATCACTTATAAGTATTTTTGAAAGGTCCTTGTGTAAAAGAGCATCTCCCACCTTTTCCCCCATACCGGGTACTTCAAGACAAATAACGTAGAACTTACCATCTTTAGTTTTGGCAAGTACCGCCTTGGCGGGAGAAGGAGGCGGGGTGTTTACTCTTAATGTAAAATCGTATGCTTTATTAAATTTTCTTCCGTCCGTACTGTATAAGGTAATCGTAGGGCTTATCTCCTTACCCCATTCGTGTTTTTTTAAAAAATCGCTTTTAAAATTTAATTTTAAAGTGTTGCCGTCTATTTGGCTCAGGCTGTAATCGCTTAAACCGGCTCCTTCAGGTTGGGAAAAAGAAACTATTTGTCTCGGTTCACCTACAGAAGGCATTATAAATTCGAATTTTTTCGGATTTTGAAGAGTCAGGGCAATACTTAAGTCCGCTTCGGAGCTTATGCTTCTAAAGCCCTGTTCGTCTATAAGAACGCTTGAGTCTATGTGCATAGAGCTTATATAGGCTTGGCTTGACCAATAGCTTAAATATTCTTCCAAACTTGCCTTATACTGTTTGCAAGCCGAAAAAAGAAAGACCGATACTACCGATAAAAAAAATAAACACTTACGCATAATAACACACTCCCTTAAAAAATATTAAAGTCTCTTTTAAAAATTTAAAACCCTTAACGATTTTCCTATAGTTATAAATATTTTATCCAACCATTAGTAAATTCCGCTTATTCTATTATATCACAAAATATCACAAAAAACACGAAATAGCAACATAAAACTTACCTTTTATTAAAATATTTTCAATTTTTTCCGCCCGATAAAGGTATAAAAATCATTACACCTCGCCTTGCACATTACTTTAAACTCGGTTATAATCGGCTTAAGGCGGTATAAAATGAACGCATTTGAACTTGACTTATATTTTAAAAATCTTTTAAATATCGAATTCTTTAAAACTGCCGATGTTTCGCAAAACGGCTTACAAGTCGGCAATTCAGGTAAAAAGATAAAAAAGGCGGCCTTTGCGGTAGACGCGTGTAAGGCGGTTATTTCCATTGCAAAGGAGCGAAAAGCCGATATGCTTTTTGTTCACCACGGACTTTTTTGGAGTAAGAGCCTTTTAATAACCGGTATTCATTACGAAAGAATAAAAATGCTTTTGGATTCCGACATTGCCCTATATGCGGTTCACCTTCCTTTGGACGCTCACCCCCTTTACGGGAACAATGCGGGGCTTTCGGCAAGGCTTTCTTTAGAAGATAAAAAAGAATTCGGTTTATATCACGGAATAAATATAGGCTTTTACGGAAACCTTCCTTTAAAAAATAACGAAGGGCTTTCAATAGACGAAACGGTTTCTCTTCTTTTCCCCGACGGAGAAAAGCCTGCCGATATTCTTCCTTTCGGAAAAAAGAAAATAAAAAGCGTAGGAATAATTTCAGGCGGAGCTGCGGAAAATATAAGCGAGGCCGTTGACCTTAATTTGGATTTATATATTACAGGCGAAATCGAACATGTTACGTATCATACCGCTCTTGAAAATAAAATAAATGTAATTGCAGGCGGGCATTACCAAACCGAAACCGTAGGCGTAAGGCTCGTTGCAAAAAAGTTGGAAAGCGATACGGGTATCGAAACCTGTTTTATCGATGTGCCTACAGGATTTTAATTTAAATGCTTTTTAAAAAAGCGAAAAGCGTTAAAGTTTTTTAAGGAGATACAAAATAATGAAAACCGAAAAAAGTATTTTAATTTTAGGCGCATCCGTTATGCAGGGTAAGGCAATTGAAGCTGCAAAAGAATTAAACTGTAAGGTAATTGCCGTAGACGGAAACCCGAATGCGGTTTGCGCAAACCTTGCAGATAAGTTTTTCCCTATAGATTTAAAAGATATACCTAAACTTATCGAACTTGCAAAAAAACTTAAAGCCGAAGAAGGTTTGGACGGGGTGTTTACCGCCGCAACCGATTTTTCGGTTTCGGTAGCCTCCGTTGCGCAAGAGTGTAAATTTTCAGGCCATAGTTTAAAAGCCGCTCAATGCGCAAGCGATAAAATAAAAATGCGCTCCTGTTTTAAAAATGCAAATGTACCATCGCCTGAGTTTGCGGAAATTAAAAAAGAAGAAATACAAAACGCCGCAGAAATTTTAAAAAAGCAAACGTTCAATTCCCCGTTGCGGTAAAACCCGCCGATAATATGGGGGCGCGCGGCTGCCGTCTGGTTTATGCCGAAGACGGCCTTATCCCCGCTGCGGAAGATGCCGTAAAATATTCCCGTAGCGGAAAAGTTATTGCCGAAGAATTTATAGACGGAGAAGAATTTTCGCTTGAAGCCCTTGTTTATAATTCCGAAATTTTTGTTACCGCAATTGCAGACCGCCATATTTTTTTTTCCGCCTTATTTTATTGAAATGGGACACACAATTCCTTCCGCTCACTCCGAAGAAGAAACGGAAGAACTTATCCGCGTTTTTAAACTCGGTATAAAAGCCTTAAACCTTACGCACGGTGCCGCAAAGGGCGATATTTTTTTGCGTAAAAAAGATAAAAAAACCGGCAAACGTTATGCCTGTGTAGGCGAAATTGCGGCAAGGCTTTCAGGCGGTTATATGTCGGGGTGGACGGTACCCTACTCTTCCACTTTTAATGTTACCCGAGCGGCAATACGGCTTGCCCTAGGCGAATTTCCTGAAGAACTTAAAAAAGGCTCTCCCTTTTTAATTGTTCCCGTAAAAGAAAATATCCAAGCTATAAACGAGGCTAAAATCCTTTATAAAGCTGCACTTGAAAATACAAGTGCAAAGCCCGTAAATTCGGGCAAAGAAAAATCGGAAAACCTTTCTTTAAGCGAAAAAGATTTTACGGATAAAAAGCAAGTTAAAGCGGGATTCAGCGCGGAGCGCGCATGGATTTCTTACCCCGGAAAAATTAAAAAAATTTACGGTTTAAACGATGACCTTAAAAACCGAAGGTGTAAGGGACGTACTGCCCCGTTTATTTGAAGGAGATGAAACGGTTTTTCCCCGCAACAATGTGGAAAAATGCGGAAATGTTTTAAGCTCCGCTTTTTCATATGATGAAGCGGTTAAGGCAAGTATGAGCGCAATTCAAAAAATAGTTTTACGGCTTGAACCTAAAAACGAAAAAACCGACCTTTTTTTATCAAGTATAAATACTTCGGTAAAAACTCAAAATATATACGCTCCCAATTTTTTTATTTTTCCCGACGGCTTTGCAAAAGAATATAAAGGCAATTTTGAAAAGGCCTTATCGGCTGCTTTCTTAAAAGAAGAAAACGGTATTTTTTTTCCTTCCTGTTTTGAGCAATATACGGATTTAAGTTTTGATATACACGGTTTATCGATACGCAAAGCCTTGGAACTCGGTTTTAAGATAGAACCTGCCTTATCTTCGTATATAAAAGGTTTACAAAACGGTAAAAAAACACTTTCCGCACAATCGGTAAAATTATGGCTTGCCTTTATAAGAGCAAGCGTTCAGGGCTTACTGTATATGTATGACTGTTTATAAAACCTTATTTTTCGTATGCTTTAAAATGACCGCATATACCTACTTCCAAAAAATTGCCGTTTATGCTATGATTACTTCTTTCTAAAATTCAAACACATTTTAGATAACCCTTTTTCGGAGGCAAAAATGATTAAGGCGGGGAATCTTGAATACGAAATTATTATCGGCTGTGAAATACATTGTCAACTTTTAACCAAAACAAAGGCTTTTTGCTCCTGCGAAAACCGCTACGGCGGAATTCCGAATACACGCGTGTGTCCGTGCTGTCTGGGCTTACCCGGAGCCCTTCCGGTTGTAAGCAAAGAATATGTAGAGGCCGGAATTAAGGCAGGTTACGCCTTAGGCTGTAAAATAAACGCTTTTTCCAAATTCGACCGTAAGCATTATTTTTATCCCGACCTTGTAAAAGGTTACCAAATAACCCAGTTTTATACGCCGCTTTGCGAAGACGGCAGTATCGAAATAAACCTTGCAGGGCAAAACGAAGAACCCGAGTTTAAAAAAGTGCGTATCGAAAGAATTCACCTTGAAGAAGACGTAGGCAAGAGTTTACACATTGAAGGAAGCCACAGCTACATAGATTATAACCGCTCGGGAGTTCCTCTAATCGAAATTGTTTCAAAGCCGGATATGTCAAGCCCGGAAGAAGCGGCGCGTTATATGCAAACAATTCGTGAAATTTTAAAATTTGTCGGAGTAACGGACGGTAATATGGAAGAGGGGGCTATGCGCTGCGATGCAAACGTCAACTTAAGAATTTTAGACGGGGGCAAAGAATTCCGCACTCAAATTTCCGAAATTAAAAATATGAATTCGTTTAAAACAATAAAGGACGCCTGTACATATGAAGCCGCCCGCCAGCTTGCCGAATACAACAGCGGAGAAAGGATTGAATTTAAGCCGGGATTTAAACGAACTATGGGCTGGGACGAGCCTGCGGGAAAAACCGTAATTCAGCGTACAAAAACCATTGCCGAAGATTACAGGTTTATACCGGAGCCTGATTTAAGAGCACTGAATTTAACATGCGAGTTTATAAACAAGGTTTGCTCTTCCGTCGGTGAATTGCCCGAAGCAAAACGCCTTCGCTTTAAAAAACAATACGGACTTTCCGAATTCGATGTACAAACCCTAACTTCCGATAAAAGCCTTGCACAATGGTTTGAAAAAGCGGCCTTAAAATCAAAGGACCCGAAAAAGGCGGCCAACTGGGTACTCGCCGAAGTGCTTGCCGTTTTAAACGAAAGCAATATTGGCTTAAACGAATTAAAATTCGGAGCTGAAGACCTTGCAGATTTGGTAAACTGTTTGGAAGACGGAAAAATTACGAGTAAGCAGGCAAAAGAAGTTTTTGCCGAAATGGTATTAAGCGGCAAAAAGCCTTCTACAATAATTACGGAAAAAGGAATGGAACAGGTAAGCGATTCTTCGGTTATAGAAAAAATAGTAGAAGAAGTCCTTGCCGAAAACGCCGCCGCCGTAGAGGACTGGAAAAACGGAAAAACAAATGTTGCGGGCTGGCTTATGGGACAGGTTATGCAAAAATCCGAAGGTAAGGCAAACCCCAAACAGGCGGCAAGTTTCGTAAATAAAAGATTAAACGAGCTGAAGTTGTAAAACCCGTTACATCTGCCGTTGACTAACTGCAAAAAGAAAAAATAAAGTCTTCGGCAGTAAATAAGCCGGCCTTATACAGAATAAATAGGCCTGCAAGATAAAGCTGGCGGTCTGTTGATTTTACCCGTTATTATTCCGCATAAATTATTTTAATTAAAAAAAGAGCAAAACTGCGGGGCAGAATTCGGTAAAGCCATAATAAAAACGCATATTTTCCGTTATACGGATAACAAAATTTCAGCTTCTTTTTTTCAGCCAAAAACGCAATAAATGCGCCCAACTTTTCCGCGCTCATACCGTCTTTTTCATCTTTTTCCATTTTAGAAATACTCCGGCTTATTCTTCCGCCGTAAATATCATTACCTTCTTCCGATTTATTTCTAATTTCGGTAAATGGAGTGGCAACATCTCCGGGCATAATTAAGGAGCAGCAAATACCGAAAGGAGAGGCTTCGGCATTAAAAGCTTCAACAAGTTTTCCCAAAGCGGCTTTTGAAGCGGAATAAAAGGCTTGAAAAGGAATTGCTATTTCACCTGCAATTGAACCGACGGTTAAAATTTTTCCGAAACCCTGCATACGCATATAGGGAAAGGCCGTACGTAAAGACAAAAAAGCTCCGAAAAAATTTACATCAAACTGTTTTTTTGCCCGTTCAATATCCGTAAATTCCACGGCACCCGAAATTCCGAAGCCTGCCGCACATACGAGTAAATCCAATCTCTTCTCCCTTTCCCATATTTTTGCAAAAACGGTTTTAACGGCAGTTTCGTCCGTAATATCCGAAGAAAAATGAAAACTTTTTTCCTCGGGGAAAAAATTAAAGTTTCTACGGCTTACGGTATATACAAACCAATCTTTTTTAATAAGAGCTTTTGCAGTTTCCAATCCTATGCCGCTTGTACCTCCGGTTATCACCGCAATTTTTTTTACAACCATAAAACACGTCCGATTATTTCCGATAGCCGCTTATCGCTTCTCTAAGAATTAAGCCGGCTAAATCTCTTTTGGTCAACTTTCCCGTTTCCAACTTAATACCGTCCTTTTTGTATATGACGGCAGTATTATTATCCGAGGCAAAACCGCTTTCCGGAAGTAAAACATTATTGGCTACAATTAAATCCAAATTCTTTTTTTTCATTTTTTCCAAAGCATAAGTTTCTATGTTTTCGGTTTCTGCGGCAAAGCCTACTAAAATCCGATTTTTCTTTCTTTTTCCCAATTCCGCTAAAATATCTTTTGTGGGAACCAACTCCAAATTAAAAGCGTTTCCGCTTTTTTTTATTTTATTCATTTCAATTTTTTTAGGCGTAAAATCCGCAACGGCGGCGGCCTTTATTACAATATCGGCGGTTTCATACTCCGATAATACTGCATTGTACATATCCTCTGCATTTCTTACTTTAATTGTTTTTTCCACTCCATAAGGAATTGTTAAATCCGTCTTATATGTAACAAGAACAACATTTGCCCCCATTAAGGCGGCTTGTGAAGCAAGGGCATAACCCATTTTTCCGGAAGAACGGTTGGTAATAAAACGCACCGGGTCTATATCTTCAATAGAAGCTCCCGCCGTTACTATAACCTTTTTACCTGCAAGAGTATCGGTTTTATTTAAATAAAATAAAACGGCCTCTACTATTTTTTCAGGACTTTCCATTTTTCCTTTTCCGATATCGCGGCAGGCAAGGTTTCCCGATATAGGCTCAATAATAAATACGCCTCTTTTTTTCAGTATTTCCAAATTATGTTGTGTAGCGGGATTTTCATACATATCGGTATTCATCGCCGGTGCTATAATAATTTTAGCCTTTGTTGCCAATGCGGTTGTAGAAAGCATATCATCGGCTATTCCGTTTGCAATCTTTGCAATAATATTGGCGGTAGCCGGAGCAATTAAAAAAAGATTCGCTTTTTTTGCAAGTGCGATATGTTCAATTTCCCAATAGTTTATTTTTTCAAACATATCCGTTATTACACGGTTTTTACTTATAGCTTGGAAAGTAAGAGGATTTATAAAATTTTCCGCATTCTTCGTCATTATAACATCAACATTTACATTATGCTTTATTAAAGTCGAAGCTATCTCACAAGCCTTGTACGCCGCAATTCCGCCCGTAACACCAAGTACAATATTTTTCATAATAGCAAAACTATAACATAAAAACCGTATACTGTCATCAGGAGAAGAAAGAGGTTTTGCAGTTTTAAAGCTACAGCTATTTAATCTCTATGAGTTAAGGTAATTGACAAATTCATTTTTTAATTTTATAATCGCGTTTAAAATATACGGAGAAAACTTATGAATAAATTTAAAGCAATACATCAAAAAATAAGACGGCAAAAAACGGTTATACTGCTTATATGCCTTATTATTTCAGCCGCGCTCATACCTGTTTTTCCATTGTACTCGGATGAAGATAAAAACGACATTTACCGTTTCGATAAATCTTACATAGAAGAATTAAAAAGCGGCAAACACAGTGCCGCTATTATTACCGGTGAAATACCCGCGTCCGTTACACATATTAAAATAGATGCTTTTTTTGCAGCCGTAACTGTAAAAAGCGAATCGGGCAAACCTTCCGTTACATATACAATAAAGGGCTTACCCGACAAGGCCGTAAAAATCGAACAGTATTTTTCTTCATTTAAATTGACGGAAAGAAGACCTGAACGCAATGAAAAAAGACTGTACGATGCGGAAACGTTTATCAAGCCTATTTACATTGAAGTTATCGTACCTGAAAACTTACATGGAACCGATATGGATATTTCCTCATCTTATGCCCATACGGACATTTCAAATATTTTATGTAAAAGTATTGAACTTGATTCGGGTGCCGGCGGACTTACCGTAAATAATATACAGTGCAAAGACTTTTCCGCAGATACCGGTTCGGGTAAAAACGTTTTTTCAAATCTCAAATGTAAAACGGGAGAATTCGATACCGGAAGCGGAAGCTGCACACTGACGAATTGTATAATAACCGAAAGAGCCGACTTTGATATGGGAAGCGGCTCCGTAACTTGTTCGGGAAACGGATACATAAAAAATCCGGATTTCGATATGGAAAGCGGTTCCGTTTATTTTGAAACAGGGGCGGAAGGAAATATAAAAATAGAAAACGAAAGAGGAAGTGTTTATTTGGATTTAAAAAACAGCCGTATCGATTATCTTGACATAGATACGGATACAGGCGATGTACAAATAAAAAACATAAATGTAAATAAAAGTACGGAGATTTCAGGCGGCAGCGGACTTATCGAATTTAAAAACTGTATTTTTAATAATACGAAAGCAAATTTGGGAAGCGGCGATTTTTCACTGGACGGAATTTTAAGGGGTACTTCCGGCTTTATTACAGGAAGCGGTTCGGTATTGCTTAATATAAAAGAAAGCTCCGAAAATTACGGAGTATATATAGAAGGAAACTATAGACACAATGCAGTCCGTATAAACGGAAAAAATTTCGGCAATGACTTTGTTATCGGAAATAAAAATTCGGAACATAAAATATACATAGACAAGGGAACAGGCGAATTTAATATCGATTTTATAAAATAATTTTTAAACCGCCGCAAGTCGGATACATTAAGGGAGTTTAAAACTGCAACAGCTATTTTAAAATATCCCGATTTGCGGCTTATAAAATACATTAAAAATAAAATTTAATAAAACGGTAAAATTTTATTTCCGACAAAAATACTTTTACCAACCGCCTGAGGCTCCGCCGCCGCCGAAACGGCCTCCTCCTCCTGAAAATCCGCCGCCGGAACTTCCGTCTCTGCCCGAACGTAAAAGAAGTATTAAAATCCAAAACGGATTACGGGTAATAAGAAGCCCGAGAATATATACAATTACAAAAAAAACTAAATAAAAATAATCCGTTATTGTAAAAAAATCCCCTTTCTCGTCTTGTGAAGAAAGAGATTTTAAAAGCGTTTCATCTTGTAATGCCGCACCTGAAATAAATTTTACGCCCTCTAAAATTCCCTTTCCGTAATCGTCTTGTTTAAAATGAGGAGCAATTGCATTCCGTATAATTTTTGAACATACCGCATCGGTTAATGTTCCTTCCAACCCGTATCCCGTTTCAATCCTGATTTTTTTTTCATTTATTGAAACCAAAAGCAATGCTCCGGAATCTTTTTCCTTTGAACCTAACTTCCAAGATTCGGCAACACGCATGGAATAATCTTCCAAACCCTCATTTTCCAAAGACTTAATAATTAAAACCGCAACTTGCAGTTCCGAAGTTTTATTAACTTTATATAAAAAATTTTCGATTTCACTTTTTTCACTTCCCGATAAAATGCCTGCCATATCAATTACGGGAGACGTTAGAGCGGGGACATTTAAAGCAAACGATGAAATCCGAATTACAAAAAGAAAAATACTTACAATAAAAAAAGGTTTAAAAATTATTTTACATAACTTTTTCATAAATTAACTCTCTAAAAGCACCAAGCCGTCCGCAAGCTCGTTCGGATTGGTTTGTTTATTCGGAAAACTTGCTGATAGAATTTTTCCGCACTCTTTTACGGCGGCAATAACGGAATTTGCAGTTTGCTTTGCTCTTAAGCCGTCCGTTATAATTTTACATATCCGCTGCCATTCGCTTTGCGGAATTTTTTCTTTAACGGCGGAATCGGTAATAATAAAAACACGTTTTTCAAGTACCGAAATAAAAATTAACACTCCGGTTCTATCCGCCGTTTTATAAACTCCGCTTTCTACAAAATGCTGTAAGGCTCTTGCATATATGCGCCGATTTTTTAATTTATTAGGAATAACCAATCTGTCTACCGCAGGTATATTTAAAAGAGCATAAACTGCAGCAGTTACAATTAACATACCGAGTCCTATAAACGCCGTTAAGCGGGCAGGATGAGGAAGCCAAAATTTTGTTTCCAAAAAATTCCAAATTTTATTTGAAAACGCAAGCATAACGAAAAATGAAACAATGGCGGTGCAAAAAGCTATCAGCAATTCTACAAACATATAAGAATCGCTTTGATATATTGCAGCAACCGCTATTTCTCCCGTCGTTTTCTTTTCAGCTTCGGCAACGGCTGTTTTAATTCCGTTTAACTCAGCGGGTTTTATATGCAGCAGCTTAAGCAGTTTATCTCTTTTCATAAATTAAAATTTAACCTCCGGAGCCTTGGAAGCCTGTTCATCGGCTTTAAAATATTGTTTTTCTTTAAATCCGTACATATTCGCCAAAATATTTTTCGGGAAACGCTTAATAAGAACATTATAAGATTGAACCGTTTCATTGTATCGTTTACGTTCCACCGCAATACGGTTTTCGGTTCCTTCAAGCTGACTTTGCAAATCCAAAAAATTTTCATTCGATTTAAGCTCAGGGTAATTTTCGGTTATCGCAAGAAGGCGTTGCAGGGCACCTCCCAATTCGGATTGAGCTTTTTGAAATTTTTCAAACGATTCGGCATTATTTAAAACCTCATCGGAAACCTGCATAACTCCGCCTGCCTTCGACCTTGCTTCCGCCAAATCGGTAAAAACCTTTGCTTCATGGCTTGCAAAACCTTTTACAGTGTTTACCAAATTCGGAATAAGGTCCAACCGCCTTTGATAAACGTTTTCCACTTGACTCCAAGCGGATTTTACACTTTCTTCGGCAGTAACCATCGAGTTATACGAACCTCCAAAAAAACTGTAAGCAAAAAATATTAAAGCCGCTATTACACCTACAACAATTAAACCGACCTTTAAAGTCTTTCCCATTTTAAACTCCTATGTTTTATAATTGAACCGTTTCATATAATATTATCCGTAAGTTCAAATTTCAAGATAATACCGATATTTTCAGGAATAAAATTACTATAATTCCGTTTATTCAATATATTGTATTCAGCGATAAAAAACAAGAGATACCTAAATATTTTATCCTGAAACCTGATAATAAAGCTTCAACTGCAATCATCAAGTGCAAGACATTATCAAGTTACGGCCGCACCTCTTACTTGAAAATTACTTAAAGTTATTATATACTGAATAAAAGACAGGTTTAAATTATAAACCTTGTAAACGATTTTGTGGAGGGAAAAATGATTTTAAGAAATCTCGCATTTAAAGAATCGAATTTACCTCTTCCTGCACGGCAAGCGGGAAAGGTTCGCGACTGGTATTCTCCTGAACCCGGAAAAAGACTTATAGTAACTACGGACAGAATTTCCGCCTTTGATAAAATGCTTACAGCTCTTCCGTACAAGGGACAGGTTTTAAATCAGCTTTCTCTCAACTGGTTTGAAAATACAAAAGATATAATAAAAAATCATATAATTTCTTCACCGGATCCCAACTGCATAATCGTAAACGAGGTAACACCTCTTCCTATCGAAGTAATTGTACGGGGATATATTACCGGTGTTACATCTACCGCTCTTTGGTACAGATATTCTTTGGGAGAAAGAAACATTTACGGTTATGATTTTCCCGAAGACTTGAAAAAAAATGAAGCGCTTCCTTCACCGATTATTACGCCCACTACCAAAGGAGGACCTACCGGACACGATGAGCGGCTAACTTGCAGCGAAGTAGTTTCAAACGGATATATGACAAAACCGCAGTGGGAATATGTTCAAAATGCCGCATTAAAATTATTTGAGCGCGGGCAAAAAAGAGCAAAAGAAGCGGGATTGATTTTAGTAGATACAAAATATGAATTCGGGATAGATAACAAAGGTGAAATTCTTTTAATTGACGAAGTGCATACACCGGACTCTTCACGGTATTGGAAGCTGGAATCTTATGAAGAGCGATTACATAAAGGAAAAGAACCTGAAAACTTCGATAAGGAATTTATACGCATGGCCTATGCCGCAAAAGGATACCGCGGCGACGGAGAAATACCCGAACTGGAAGAAGACATTTGGAATGAAGCTGTAGAACTTTATATCACCGCTTACGAAAAACTGACCGGAACGAAGTTTGAGCGGGGTGAATATCCTATTGAAAAACGGATTGAAGAAAATTTAAAAAAGGCGGGTATAATTTGAAACCTCTTGTAATTATCTTAACCGGTTCTTCTTCCGACATACCTCATGCGGAAAAAATTACGGAAGAATTAAAAGAATTCGGCATCGATTATGTAATCAGAATCGGTTCGGCACATAAAACTGCGGAACACCTTATTTCAATTTTAAATGAATACGAAAACTTAAGCCGTCCTAAAATTTATATAACAATTGCAGGGCGAAGCAATGCTCTTTCGGGCTTTGTAGACGGATTTGTTAAATCTCCAACAATTGCCTGCCCGCCCTACTCGGAAAATTTTGCCGGAGCGGATATTTATTCTTCATTAAGAATGCCTTCAGGTATTTCACCTGCGCTTGTACTTGAACCGAAAAATGCCGCCTTACTTGCGGCAAAGATTTTTTCACTTTACGATAAAGAAGTCGCTCAAGCGGTAAGCCTTTACATAAAGGCAAATGCACAAAAAATAATTGAAGATGATAAAAAACTTCAAGTAAAAAATAAAATTTAAAAACGGAAACTTAAAATATGCGCTTCAGTTCTCATTATAAAATGAATAACGATGACATAATAGATTATGTTTTTGAACATACCGATTTCTTTTCTTCAAATGAAAATTTAGTTTGCGAAGAAATAGGCGACGGAAATATAAATTATGTTTATCGTATTTTTGAAAAATCTTCAAATGCCGAAAATATACATAGCGGTTTAAAAACACAAAAGTCCCTTATATTAAAACAAGCCGATGTACAAACGCGGGTAAGACCGGACGGATTTTTAAATCCCGACAGAAGTGCACGCGAAGCGGAAGTTTTAAAAATTCAGTTTTCACTCGCTCCCGAATTTATTCCGAAAGTTTTTTATTCGGATAAAGTTATGGCTATAATAATAATGGAAGATATAGGCTCTTACACCAATTTAAAAAAAGAGTTAATGAAAGCTTCGATTCTTCCCGAGCTTGGAAAAAAACTTTCGGAGTTCATTATAAAAACAACCTTACCTCTTACGGAACTTATTATAGGTTATGAAAAAAAATCGGAAGCGGCAAAAAAATTTTATAATCCTGAGTTATGTAAAATAACGGAAGAGCTTGTATTCACTCACCCCTACAACGACTTACGCGGCAGAAATATTTTATTTAAAGAAAATGAACAATGGCTTAAAAGTAAATTTTATAACAACACACCTTTAGCGGCGGCGGCCGCACATTTAAAAGAAAGATTTTGTAATTATCCGCAAAGTTTAATTCACGGAGATTTACATTCCGCTTCCGTTTTTGTAAACGGCAGCTCTTCTTTAAAAAATATAAATTTAAAAATAATCGACCCTGAATTTGCTTTTTACGGCCCCATAGGTTATGATTTGGGAAATGTACTTGCTCACTTTATATTTGCGGAAACTTATGTAAAATATACGAAAGAAATTTCCGAAGAGAAAAAAAAATATTTTTTTAAATTTTATGTTTAAAACAAAACACGATTTTCTTACAAACTTTTTTACGGAAGGCGCGCAATATTTACAAAGCGGTATAAAAGATTCCGCATATAAAAACAAAACCTTTATCGCAAATTATTTAAAAAATACATTAAAGGACGCAATCGGATTTTGCGGAGCGGAATTAAACAGACGGGTTATAGGTTCCGCAAAAACTGCGGAAATTACAAGCATTACCGAAGAAAATAAAACACTTCGGATTCAATTGGAACAGGATTTGGTAAATACCGGAATAAAAATGATGTTAAATACCGATTCATACATAGAGGAGCTTTTTTGTAAATGAAAGTACTTGTAGGTTTAAGCGGAGGTGTAGATTCATCGGTTGCGGCAAAACTTCTTCTCGATAAGGGATACGAAGTTACAGGCGTTACTATGCAGCTTTTATCTTCTTTAAAAAATGAAAAGGAATCGTCGGAGACGATAAATAAAACCCAAGATGCCGATATTGCAGATGCAAAAGCTGCGGCGGAAAAACTTGGGATAAAACATATAGTTTATGATTTCCGTGAAAAATTTAAAGCTATAATAATCGATTATTTTATAGAAGAATATAAAAAAGGAAGAACTCCAAATCCGTGTTTTATTTGTAACGGAAAAATAAAATTCGGACTTCTTTTGGAAAAGGCCTTGGAAGACGGCTTCGATTTAATATCTACGGGGCATTATGCGGAAGTGGAAAAAAGCGGCGCATTCGGTACGGAAAGATTTTTATTAAAACGTTCTCTCGATTCTACAAAAGACCAAAGTTATTTTTTAGCATCGTTAACTCAAAAACAACTTTCAAAGGTTATATTTCCTCTTGCAGGCTTTAAAAAACCTCAAATAAGAAAAATTGCCGAAGAAGCGGGGCTTTTAAATGCTCACCGTCCGGATAGTCAGGATATTTGTTTTGTCCCGGGTGATGACTACACTAAGGTAATTAACACTCTTGCCGGAAACTCCTTTAAAGAAGGAAACTTTTTAGATACGGAAGGAAATAAAGTAGGCAGCCACAAGGGCTTGCAGTATTATACAATAGGACAGCGGCGCGGACTTGCCATCGCAATGGGCTATCCCGTTTACGTTGTAAAAAAAGATGCGGAAAATAATACGGTTACGGTAGGTAAAAGCTCTTCCCTTTTTGCAAAAAGTTTAATTGCGGAAAACGTAAATTTAATTGCCGTAGACGAAATTAAAACCGAAACCGTCGTTACGGTAAAAACAAGATACCGTCAGAACGGAAAAAAAAGCCGTACTAATCCCTTTAGGTAAAAATGAATTTAAAGCTGTATTCGACGAACCCGAAAAAGCCGTAGCCGAAGGTCAAGCGGCGGTTTTTTATTTAAACGGATATGTTTTAGGCGGCGGAATAATTAAAAGCGTAGAAAGAGTATAAAACATAAAGCCTTTATAAAATTCTCATATCCATAAGCCGGCTATAATTTCTCATACATAAAACGGTTCTTTACAACCGCTTAAAGTATTTAAAAAACCGGCTTATAATAAAACCGTTTACAATATCAATACAGCTCCGCCTGACTTAAGTAGAGGCTCTTATATTCTTCACAACTGCCTAAAAGTTCATTGTGAGTTCCTACTCCGGCAATGGAACCTTCTTTCATAACAATTATTTTATCTACATATTTACACAGCCCTACCCTATGAGAAATTATAATTGCGGTTTTATTTTTTACTAAATTTAAAAAAGTTTTTAATACATGAGTTTCCTCAATAGGGTCAAGAGAGGCGGTAGGCTCATCTAAAACCAGAAAGGAAGCGTCCTTAAAAATACATCTTGCCAAAGAAATACGCTGCCATTGTCCGCCTGAAAGCTCCGCCCCGCCGAAAGAACGACCCAATAACCCGTCAAGACCTTCGGTTTTTTCCAAAATATAATCGGAATCGGTTTCTTTTAAAACCGAAATAATTCTTTTATCGTTTTTAAGTTCTTTTAAATCGGAAATTGCAATATTTTCCCGTAAAGAAAAATTATATTGAACAGGCTGCTGCATAACAATCGAAACATCTTTATATAATTGCTCTTTATTTATTTTTGAAATATTTTTTTTATCCCAAAGCACTTCTCCGTCTTTTACTTCATATAATCCTAAAATCAATTTTAAAAGAGTGGTTTTACCCGAACCGTTTTTTCCGACAAGTATAACTTTTTCCCCTTTGTTTATCGTAAAAGATACGGACTCTACGGCATTTTTTTCGGAATTGGGATATGAAAAAGAAATATTATTTACTTCTATATAATTATTTAATTTAATAATATTTTCTCCTCTTGTCGTTACGGCATAATTTTCAGGTAAATTCATAAATTCAAAAAAATGCTTTGTATATGCAGTAAGAGAAGGAATTGTTCCTACCGCTTCCAAAAAACACATCATACAAAATTGAAGCGCGGTAAAAGCCCCTATTGAAGCGCCTAAGCTGCCTGCGGAAATTTTTTTATTTACGGCAAGACTTATACAAAGAAAAATTGAAACGGCATAACCTATGGAACTGAGCATATCACAAAATAAAACGGAAACCGAATCTTTTTTACGCAACTTAAAAACACCGTCAAAGATTTCTTTATTTTTTGTAAGCCATTTGTCTTTTACATAATTATCGGCACCAGTAAGACGCAATTCTTTTGCGGCACGTTTATCGGTAAATAAACTCCATAAATAATCCAAACGTCGCTCTTCGGGAATTTTAATTGTTTTATATTTATACATCTCTTTACCGCGTATAAGACGAATAATAAAATAAGGAAACACCGAAAAAAGAGCAATAAAACAAAGTCTGTAATCGAAAAAAGCAAGCACCAGCGTTAAAGATGACATTTCAATTAATCTGCAAAAAATATAAACAGCCTTCATGGAAGACACGGAAAGATATTCATTTTTAATGTTTTCTTTTGCATATTTATACATATTTAAAATATTCGAATTTTCAAAATCGATTAAATTTAAACGGGAAGCCTTTTGTGCAAGCAAAAGATTGGCATAGTTATTAGGTTTTTCGTAAATACCTATATTAACCGCTCCGTTATAAACGAGAGCCCACAATTCATTCATTAAATACATACCTGCAAATAAAATTCCGTATTTAATGAATGCAGCCGAATTACTTCCGCTTTGAGTAAAATGTATAACCGTATCTATCAGTTTGCCGATTAAAAGAGCCGCTCCCGAATGAAACAAGGCTTGCCAGATTTCTTCAATAATTACGACAATATGCGCAATAGGACTTATCTTAAAAGTAAATTTAAAACTCTTATATAATAAATTATTTTTCATATATAACTCCATTCCAATAATAGGGATTATAAATACCATGAAGCTTGAGATTTATACATAGAAGCATATAAACCTTCCGCATTCATAAGCGTTAAATGGGTACCTTCTTCAACGATAGAACCCTTATCCAAGACAAAAATCTTATCCGCCATTTTTGCACTTGCAAGCCTATGCGAAATAAAAATACAGCCGCGGTTATTTATTATTTTCTCCAAATTAAAATACATCTCACGCTCGGCGGAAGGGTCTAAAGAAGCCGTAGGTTCATCAAAAATAATAAAAGAACTGTTTGCGGCAAGGGCTCTTGCAATTGCAATTTTTTGCCATTGTCCGCCTGAAAAATCAATTCCGTCTTCTTCAAGTTTACCGAGCTGTAAATTCAAATTACCAAAAACGGAGTCGGATGAGACAAGGGAAACGACTTTTTTTAAATATTCATCATCGTTTAAAAATTCGATTGCCCCAAGAGCAATATTTTCACGTAAGGTCATTTGATAGTTTGCATAATCTTGAAAAACGATACTTACGGCCTTATGAATATCGGCTTGCGAAAGGCAGGTAATATTTTTATCACCGATAAAAATATTACCCGATACCGGTTTATATAATCCTGCAATCAATTTAATCAGAGTACTTTTTCCGCTTCCGTTTTTTCCGACAAGCGCAATATGATGTTCGGCTTCAATCTCAAACGAAATATTATTTAAAATTTGCTTTTCCGTATTAGGGTATGAAAAGCAAACATTTTCAAACCGTATTTTAAGCGGTTTCATCGCTAAATCGGTCTCGATTATATTTTTTTCTCCTCCAACCGTTTTTTCGGCTTGTTTCCTAAAATGAATATCATCGGGAATATTCATAAACTCATATAAAAAATCTATACTTAAATTTTCATCGGTAAGAGCCCAAAAAGTTTCGGACATAAAAATAACAAGGTTTAAAATTTCGGTAAGAGAAGTAATAAGAGCCGCAAACATTCCTATTTGCAAATTACCTTTTAAAATTTGAGAAATTAAAATATAAAGTAAAAACGATGCCCATAAAATTATAAGAGAGTTTCCAAATATATTATACTTATATGCACGCAAGGTTACGGAAATACGTTCATGTAAAAGAATTTTATATTTTTCTTTAAATTTTTTAACTATAAAAGGAATTGCCGAAAATATTTTTAATTCAACAAGAGAAAATTTATTTGAAAGCAAATTGCTTAAGTCTTCAAGTCCGCGCTCATCATAAACTTGTTCTTTATAAATATTTTGAATTTTTTTTACAGCGATAATTTCATTAAAAAAATCCAAAATTAAAAAAAAATAAAAAACCTATTCCGAGAAAAACCGAAATTTTAAAAAATATAAAAACCATTCCGAAAAGTTTAATACAATCGACAAGTAATGCCCGTACGGCCTTAAACAAACCGATTACTTTTTCCGACGGGTTTTTACGCAGCTCGCTTAAAACATCATGTAAGGCGGGCTCTTCAAAGGCTGCAAAATTTATTCTTACGATTTTATTTAAAATTGCCTTAGATAAATTCACGGTAAGCGCTTTTTCAAGATAAATAAAAAATATGCGGCTTATAAAATTTACGTGATTCATAAATAAGATAATTACAGCAAGAATAGCTCCGTTTAAAAAAACGGTGTTTATCACTGCTTTATTTTGTAAAAATAAAATAAGCGATGAAATAAGCCTTTCGGTAAAAAATACACTTAAAGGAAGAGTAAGACCTGTAAATATTGCTATAACAGTTAAAGCCGCTGAAGAAGATGCGGCAAATCTAAAAACGGTACAAAAGCACCTAAAAAAATTGCGTATCATGATAAACTCCTAACCGATTAAAATAAGATACAAAAAATGCAAATTCTTATATATGCAAATTTTAAAGAAGATTTGCCGACAAAACGCCTTTGTGTAAACAAAAGCATTTCTATAAAGGCTTAATAAAAAATGCTTTTTATAAATATCATTTTTATATAAACCTTTTTTCTTAAAAAAATCTTCTTTAAATAAAATAGCGGAATATAAAATTCTTTTAAGCTATTTAACTTTACATATACCGGCTAAATGTTCACCAGATTTTCCTCTCTTCAGGTTGAATAATACCAACCTTTTTATTTATAAAAAACTATCATAAAATCAATATTTTGTCAATAAACCTATTTAAAATTTTTCATCTCAGAGCACGGCGGAATATAATTTAATAAATACTTTTTAAAAAACCTTACGGAAAAATACCGGCTTTAATCCAATCATAAAAAATTTATACCGTTTTAATGAATATTTTATACTTTTTATAAAAGTTAGATTAAGGTAACCCAAGTGCTTATTTTTTTTCAGTCAAACCTTGATTTTTTTTCTTTATTATGGTAAAGTCTAAATTCGGAGGTATAAGAGTGACTAATGCGGAAATATTACAGCCTCTTTTGGAAAAAGGCGATATAAAACGCACTATTGAATTTGCTGAAGCGGCCGATAAAAAACTTTATGATATCGCCTGTGAAGGAATGAATTTGGTTACAGCTTCCATTTTAGCCGATATTCCTTCCGTTCATAAAATGCTGTTAATACAAAAAGTAGGAGCTCTGTTTTCATCGCAGGAATATTGCGAACTGCTTAATCAAAAAATGTTTACTCTGCATCCCACCGAACGAGAACGCTTAAAGGCTCAAGGCGTACCTATGACGCGCGATAATATCCTTCCGTACTGTGAATGGTTCAATATTTTCGAAATAGCCTTTCCGTGGCTTCCGCTTTCAATCTTCGAAGACTTCGCGGCTTATTTGCGCGATGATAAAAAGTTAATTTTAGATAATGAAACAATAGAAACCGTAAAGGAAAATTTTTTGCTGTCCAAACGTTATTCGGAAAGAGAGCTGGAACGGCTTTTTGCTTCCGATTTATTAAAAGACCCTGCAGATATAGATATAGGTTAAAATAAATAAAAACTGCAATTTTTTAATTTAATTGAAAATTTTCCCGAAGCGTTATATAATTTAATTGAAAAAGAGGGACTTATGCAAAGTATTTATCAAACGATGAGCGACGGAGTTTCCATTGCCCTACATCAGTGGCTTCCGAAAAAAACACCTAAGGCGGCTATTCATATAGTGCATGGAATGGCGGAACATTCGCTTAGATACGACGGTTTCGCTGAAGATGCGTGTAAATGCGGATTTACGGTTTTTTCGGCAGACCACCGCGGACACGGAAAAACGGCGGACAAAAGCGGACTTAAAGGCTTTCTTGCCGACAAAAACGGTTTTAACCGTGTAGTTGACGACCAGAGAGAAATCAACGAAGAAATAAAAAAAATTTATCCCAATACTCCGATAATTATGCTGGGGCATTCATTCGGTTCATTTGTTACACAAAGCTATATTGAAAATCACGGAAACACGATAAACGCATGTATTTTAAGCGGTTCGGCAGGCCCCAATCCCATTATAGGAATTGCTTCGATTTTAGCAAACATAAACGCACTTATAAACGGAAAAAAGAGCTGTTCCAAAATGATGGATAAATTGAGTTTCGGCTCATATAATAAGGGAATAAAAGGAGCTAAAACCGAATTTGATTGGCTTTCGAGAGATGAAAACGAAGTAAAAAAATATATAAATGATGAATTTTGCGGCTTTGTGTGTACCTCAGGATTTTATAAAGACTTAATGTACGGTCTTAAAAAAATACATAACCGTAATGAAATGACTAAAATTCCTTTAAACTTGCCTGTCTTACTTATTTCAGGCTCTAAAGACCCCGTTTCATCAAACGGAAAAAGCATAAAAAAGCTTTATTCCATTTATAAACAAAACGGAATAAAAAATCTTGAGCTGAAATTGTATGAAGGAGCAAGACACGAACTTTTAAACGAAACAAACAAAGAAGAAGTAAAAACGGATATTTTGAATTGGATTAAAAAAACGATAAAAATTTAAGCCGGAACTTTAAACTCCGGCTTTTAATAAATAATTTATAAGACAAAATCAGTTATTTGAAGTTTCGGCATCCGTTCGGACGGAATCCGCTTCTTTAGGCTGCTCCTGTACGGCCTTTTCATCGTTATGCTGAGGAACTTGAGGTGCGGTATCGGAGACAGCGTCTTTTATTTTTTCAGTACTGCCTGTATCGGGAGCCTTTTTACGCAGCTTTTTCTTATTTATATACTCTTGAGTCCTCGCATAATCATTTTTTGCCAATACATAGTATTTAGGAGAAAGCGAAGCCCCGCCTGAAGTTTCATATCTGCTTATAATAGTTTTAAGCATATCATCGGCCTCAAGCCATTTTTTTTGTTTAATATAAATATGAGCAATTTCATATTCCGCACCGGTGCGTATGGACATATCCTGTCCGTATCGGCCTATTAAAATTTGATAATAAGCTAAGGCCGCCCGTACACGGCCGTTATCCAGTTCCTCTTGAGCCTTTTGGTTGATTTCCGTAGGAGTCAGATTAGGCGAAACCGTTTCTTCCGTAGGGATACTTGCACATGAAATAACCGAAGACACCGCAAGGCAAATTAAAAAGCAAAAAAAAGCTATCTTTTTTAAATTGTAATTTAAATTCATTATTTATCTCCCAATAAACATATAAACAAATCAGTTATTAAAAAGTATCATTTAAGTATATTCCGAGAATATCATATAGATAAAATTATTCACGGATAACGGTAATAACAACGCGTCTGTTTCTTGCACGATGCTCTTCAGTATCGCTTGGAGCAATCGGTTGAGTACTTCCGTAACCTTCGGTGTAAATACGCTCTCTATTTATACCGCGTTTTGAAATTTCATCGGCAATTTTTTCGGCACGTTTAACCGAAAGAATTTTTTCATCGGCGGGACGGTTTAAATTTGCCGTATGACCTTCAATTAAAAATTTTGCATAAGGGCCTACCTTTAAAAGAGCTTCCGCTATTATATCAATTTTTCCCATTTCTTCAGGAAGGATGTCCGGCATATCGGCAACAAAGCGTATATCGTACATTGTAATTTTAACCTTATTATTGGGATTTGTAACTTCAATTCCGTTTGTTTTTTCCTTTTCCAAAAGAAGCTCTATATCATGATAAACAAAATAATAGTTTTCATCGGGCGGAGTAAAGGGTTCCGTTACCGTAAGCATATTTTCATCGCAAATAATTACTATTTTTCCCTCACGCAACAATTTTAAATTTTCCGGACGGGAAAGGATTTGAGCGCTGTCGGAAAGAGAAATAATAGGGTCTGTTCTGTTTTGTCCGAATACGCCGCGGGCTATAATACGTAAAGGATTTGTTCCGATTCTGTCGCGGTATTCGGCTTCGTCCAAAGTTGAAGAATATACGGCTATTCCCTTTTTTGCGGCGATTTCCGGCTCTACCATATTTTTTTCGTAAATACAGGACATTTCCGTATTCCAAATTTTAGGGAAAATACACGGATTTAATTGCTCTTCAGTATATTCCCCGTGTACAGGCAAGGCTCCGCGTGCGTCAATTAAAATACCCGAATAAGTTTTGCTTACCGCTGTACTCGGAGGAATGGCCGGAGTATACGGAGTTTTATGCTTTATAAAAAGCTTTGCGAGTTCGCTCATAGGTGTTCCGTTTTTTACAAGAGCTTTTTTTAAATCGGTTGAAAAACTCGGAGAGGTAAATTTTCCCTGTTCTATTATTTTATTTAAGTTATTAAGGTTTACTTTTTTTTCCGCAAGATAATTACCCAATCTATGGGAAGAATCAACTATTATGGAAAGATAAATATCTTTTAAAAGAGAAGGCATATATCTTTCTATAAGCTCAAAAGAGGCATTCCTGTCGCCGGGTAACTGAAGACCGCTTTTATCTATATCAAGACTTATAACCGAAAAAATTGTGCCTTCTTTCCAATTTTGGACGGAAGAAGATTCCAGCGCAGGTTCGTAAGAGAAAATTTTTATATTTACCGAAATTAACAATAATATCGGTAACAGTATAAACTTTTTTTTCATTTATTCACCTCTTTTATAATCATAAATAGGCAATCAGCAAATTCCACTAACTGTTTATCGGCACTTTTAACGTTCTACCTAAGGAAAGAACGGAATTTATATCAAGACCGTTTTTTTCCGCAAGGATTTCGACTTGAACCTTATATTTCAGAGCTATAGACCAGAGGGTATCGCCCTTTTTAATAGTATACGAGCCGTTAAAACTCGGATTTTCCGTATTTTTTTTGCCGGAATACGCCGCTACAGTTTTTAGTGCGGGGATTTGCAAGGTTTGCCCTACTTTTAATGAAGAAACCCTTACGCCGGGATTATAATCCAAAATACTTTGTACGCTTACTCCGTAATGCTTGGAAAGAGCATAAAGGGTATCACCCGATTTTATCCTATAACTGTAATATCTAATTAACAAAGAATTTTTAGCTAATAAATCTTCTATTTTTTCTCTGTGTTCGGAAGGAACCCTTAAATTATATTTTACATCCGGCGGAGTTATATTGAATTTTAAAGACGGATTCAATTCCAAAAATACGGTTTTATCCGTTTCAAGTTTTTCCGCAAGTAAAATTAAATCTATGGAACGTTTTACGGTTATAGTTTCAGTAGCATTATGCGGAACGGGGGCTCCCCAATTTATTCCGTATTTTTCGCTTTGCATTAAAATTTCGGCAATAGCCAAAAATTTTGCAACATAAAGAGCCGTTTCATTTTTTAAAAATCCGTGTTCCGCTAAATACCAATAATCTTTGCTTCCGGCTTTTTTTATAGCCTTATCCAAGGCCCCTACTCCGCAATTATACGCCGCCAAGGCCAAATACCAATCGTTATAATAACCGTAATTCCAGCTTAATTTTTTTATTGCCGCTATGCTGGTCTTCCATGGGTCATATCGTTCATCGAGCCATTCGTTTATGTGAATGTCGTAACCGCCTATACTGTTCCTCATAAACTGCCAAATACCGGCAGCCCCGGATTTTGAAACGGCTTTGGAATAGAATCCGGATTCTATTACAGGTAAAAATAAAAGCTCCATCGGAAAATTTTCGCGGCGTAGTTCTTCTATAATAAAAGTCCTATATTGAACCGAACGCTGCATAATCGCTTCCAAATATCTTAATCCGTTTTCGTTTAAATACTGACGTCTGAATTTTTCGATAAGCGGGTAGTTATGCGGAATAAGCATTTTATTATGAAGAGAATTTCTTCTTACATATTGCATGGAAGAAGTTAAACTCTTAAAAATATTTTGAGTTTCTTTATCCGTTATCGCGGCATTTGCATTATCCGAAAAATAAAAAAGAATAAGAACAAAAAGGAGAAGATTAAAAAACGGTTTATAAAAGTTTTTTTTACCTTGTTTTAAGTTTATACAGTTTAAAATATTCACCTAGATTTTTTCTCCGTAATAAATACCCGCCCACTCCCATCGTCCGTGAATTTCAGGGTCGGCAGGAAAATTAACCTTTCTAAAATATAAATACCAAATTGAGGAATATTGATTCCATCCCGAAGTTCTAAGGTATGCTTCATAGGGTGTTGAGGAGGGGTCCAATTTGGATTCTATTCTAATGTGTTTCCCGTACATAAAATTTTTTAAATCGAAATCGGGAGAGCCGTAAATATCTGAAAGTTCCTGTTTCCACGCCATAGAAAAAAAGTTTACCTTGGATCGGTATTTTTCAAGCGTTACGTAATCGCTTTTAGCTATTCCTGCTTGAATGATTTTTACAAGTTCATCAAGGTTTTCCATTGTCCAGCTTTTAGTGGAGGCGCTATAGTCTACGATTTTTCTCGCATATCCGTAATTATCGGGTATACCCGGAATTACTAAATCAAACCTTCCAAGGCTTATAAATTTAGAGTAACTTTGAATTGCCGGATTCCATTCTCCAAGTTTTTCGTAGTTTTGGGCAAGCATAAAATACGAATATGCGGGGTCTATTTTATCGTAAAAATTTGCCAAAAGCATAGAATAATATTCTACAAGCCGTTTAGGTTCTTGGGTAATATTGATTAAATTTTTTAAACTTAAATATTGGACGGATTTACCGGATATTTCCATATCATGTTCAAGTTTTATAATTCTTTCAAAATAATAAGTTGCAGGTTCGTACATATTTTGTTCCAAATATTCGTTTGCAAGCATTAAAAGCCAATAACCTTTATAAGCGTTTTCTTTATCGTTTTCTATAAGTGAAGATAAAAAAATAATAAGAGATTTTTTCTTATCTTTCAGTTTTAAATTACGCGCAATTTTGTCGTTAATTGCAAAACTTGCTTCAGTGTTTTTCGTTTTTGATAAAACGGCTAAAAGAGTTTTTTGTTTTTCTTCAAGCTCTCCCATATTATCGGTAAGGTAGGCGTTAGGTTCTTGTTTGCATGAAAAAATTAAAAAACACAAAAGCAATGTAAAAATAAATTTGTTTTTCATAGCCGTCATAATAACATTTATCGGCAAAAACGGCAATTACCTGTATTTATAAAATTTATGAGGTTAAAGTTTTTATATATTTTACTTTATTTGCGTTACATGCTTTTTTAAGATAAATAAGGGACTTGAAACTTATCTGAAGGCATTTGCTCTCCGCAGCGTATAATATCTTTTATCCATTCGGATTTTATCCGCCAAATATTGGCCTGTACTTCAAAAATATTCCAGTTTTCTATATCGAAAATCCGGCTCCAGCTGTTTATTACCCGCTTTTCTTCTTCGGGATAAAGTTTGGCATATCTGCCATTTATAAATTCAAAAGAATTTTTAAAGCCCTTATTTTTTATGTCCTGTTCATACAGTCTTAAATCTTCCGCCGTTTCGGGGACATAGTGCAGATTTAGTATATAGTCCCACTTTAAACCGTTAAAATATAAAATTTCGCTATCGGGAACTTCCAAAATATATACAATTTCATTTTCCGTAGGATAAAGACAGTTTTTAGGGCTGACGGAACACCAAATTTGATAGCCGACATAATCCGGTTTTTGTACTCTTTTAGAGGATTCGTTTACAAACCAATCATAGCATTTTAATATATAAGGCGCTATGTCTTCCAAACGTTCCTGTATGTATTCCTTTTTATTTATAAATTCTCCGTTTTGTTTAAGTATATCCAACGACCTTTTATCCTGCCGCGTAAATAATAAGGTTCGGCCGTCTTTAGACAAAGGATTTTTTACGGTATTTGTTTTCATAATTACTCCCATAAAAAGTTTATTTTAACCGCTTTTTAAGCAGACGGGTAAACGGACTTCCTAATTAACATCGGCAGGTTTTATTTAAATAAAAAGCCGGAGGGCTAAGTCCCTCCGGAAAAATATTTTAACTTTTCATTGCCTTAATTTCATCCGCACGTCTACAAGCATGAAAATGTCCGTTACCTATATCTTTAAGGACGGGCTCTTCTTCTTTTGAGCATTCTTCAGTTGCATAAGGACAACGCGTATGGAAACGGCAACCTGACGGAACATTTGCAGGAGACGGAATTTCTCCCGAAATCGGAAGCTGCTTAATAACTTCAAGCATTCCGGATTTAGGCTCAGGAACCGCTTCGATTAAGGCCTGCGTATACGGGTGCATAGGATTATCGATAACATCGTCGGCATCTCCCATCTCCATAATTCTTCCCAAATACATAACCGCAATCCTATCGGTAAAGTACCTTGCCGTAGAAAGATCGTGAGTTATGTAAAGATAGGTTAAGCCCAGTTTCCTTTGAACATCGCGCATCATATGTAAGATTTCCGCACGGGTGGAAAGGTCAATCATTGAAACAGGCTCATCGGCTACAATGATTTCAGGGTTTAAGATAAGGGTTCTTGCCGTTGCGACACGCTGTCTTTGTCCTCCCGAAAGCATATGCGGATGCCGCCCCATAAATTCTTCGGGAGGATTAAGTTTTACTTCGCTTAAAGCATTGATAATTTTCGCATCGTTTTCTTTTCTGCCGCCTTTAATTTTATGGATAATTAAGGGCTCTTCCATAACATCGCGTATTTTAAAACGCGGGTTCATAGAAGCGTAAGGGTCCTGGAAAATCATTTGTACTTGGCGGCGGTATTTTTCGGTACTATCCTTATCGCTTACAGTAACGTCTTCACCGTTATAAATAATTTTACCGTCAGTAGGAGAATGAAGTTTCATAGCTATTTTACCGATAGTGGTTTTACCCGAACCGGATTCGCCTATAAGACCGAATATTTCGCCTCGCCGCAGTTTTAGCGTAACGTCATCGACGGCCTTTATTTTTCTTACCTGTGTTCCGGATAAACTTTGCAGTAAGCCCAGATGCGGCTCAAAGTATTTTTTTATGTTGTTAAGCTCAAGAATGTAATCGTCAGGATTTATTTTCTTTTCATTATCGCTCATTTTACGCACCTCCAGCATGCTATTTTGTGTCCGGGTTCAACCTCAACAAGGGGAGGTTCAAGTTCAAAACATTTATCCGTCGTGCAATGGCAGCGAGGATTAAAGCGGCAGCCCTTAGGAGGGGAAATAAGGTCGGGCGGAGCTCCCGGAATATAGGAAAGTTCGTCCACCTTTTTTCTTAAAAGAGGAGTTGCCTGCAAGAGTTTTTGAGTATACGGATGCATGGGTTCTGTGCCGTAGATTTGCTCGTTCGTTCCGAGTTCGGCTATTTTTCCTGCATACATAACGCAAATACGGTCTGAAATTTCCGCTTCAAGGGAAAGATCGTGAGTAATAAAAATAAACGATAATTTAAATTTTTGTTTTAACTCTTTTAAAAGATTGATAATTTGGGCTTGAACGATAACGTCCAAGGCTGTCGTAGGCTCATCTAAAATAACCAGTTTCGGTTTTAAGAATAAGCCGCAGGCTATTACAACGCGCTGCTTCATTCCTCCTGAAAGTTCGTGCGGGTAACGCTTAAGGATTTCAGGCGGTAAGCCCACATAGCCTAAATATTCTTCCATAAGGGCATAGGCTTCATTATCGCTCATTTCTTTGTGCTCGCGTAAGGTTTCAAGCATAAGTTTTCCTATTGTGTAAACCGGAGTTAAACTGTTCATAGCTCCTTGAAAAACCATCGAGATTTCCTGCCAACGCACATTTTTACGTATTTCGCTATCGGATAAGGGAACTATATCCCTTCCGTTAATTATAATTTGCGAGCCTTCTTCGATAAAACCCGGAGGCGACGGCATTTTAAGCAGAGCCATACCTGTAGTTGTTTTTCCGCAGCCGGATTCTCCTACAAGACCTAAGGTCTCACCCGCATGCAAATCAAAACTTACATCATCTAAAGCTTTTACGATTCCGGCAGAGGTGTGATAATATAATCGCAAATTTTTTACTTCAAGAATTTTTTCTTTATGTTCCATAGTTTTCCCCTCTTACCTTGTTTTTAATTTAGGATGAAGAATTTTATCCATAGCAAAGCCCAAGAATGCAAATATCATACCCATAAGAGCTATAAATAAACCTGGAGGAATAATCCACCACCATAAGCCGTTTAAGGCAGCTCCTGAAACTTGTGCATCATGTAAAATTTGCCCCCAAGTTACAATCGTCGGATCCCCCAAACCTAATAAGGACAATGAAGATTCCGTAAGAATTGCACCCGGAACGGAACTTGCCATAAGAGCAAAAGAATACGGCAATAAAAGCGGCGTTATATGTTTAAAAATAATACGCCATTTAGTAGCCCCGAGAGCCTTGGCTGCTTCTATATATGTTTCTTCTTTTATTTGTAAAGCCATTGAACGTACGGTTTTTACCGAACCTACCCAGCTAAATATAATAAGAGATAAAATAATAATCCATATACTAGGTTTAAATATAGAAGATGTAACAATTAAAACCGGGATTAAAGGAACCGATACAAATATTTCAAATATAAACATCATAGAAACATCAACATAACCACCCAAATATGCGCTTATAATACCGTAAATTACGCCTACAAAAACGGAAACTATACTTGCAATAAGCCCTATAAACAAGGCCCATTTCAATCCTGCAATAATCCCTGAAAAAACATCACGCTTATTAATATCCGTACCCAAAAAACCAGAAACGGAACCGGGAATAATAACACGCGGATTTTCAATCTTATTTTTAGGGTTATTTAGCGCATCCTTAGGTACAATTAACTTAAAAATATATTCACCACGTAACGGCTTTTTATCCCTATACATTGTTCTGTTTGCTTCCGAAAAAAGCAAAACAACAGGGCTTGCAGAGCCGGAAGAAGGTGATGCCCCATAACTTTGAGCAAATTGTTGCATTGTAGAACGTGCATCAGTCAAAACCGTATTTCGGAAATGAAAATTATCCATACCACCTTTTTGGAAGGCTTCAAAGTCTATTACACTTCCATCCGGACGTATAACTTCAATGCCTATAATCATATTACCGTTCAATTCCGCTCTAAAAACCACATTATTAGGCGGTCTGTCATATTTATAATTATATGTAAACGAATAAACTTTTGCTTGTCCGAACTGAGGGGTATTCTCCTCAGTTATAGTAGGATCAAGAATATATTCCGTCCGTGCTGACTTTTTACTACTAAACAACTCCGACCAAACAGGAGGAGCGGAAGCGGGATTATCTTCCCAATAAGAAATATTATGCCAATTACCGTTAACCTCTCTAAAAGGTAAAATCAGAGGCTCAAAAATAATCAATATAATAAGAGTAGCAAAAAGACATAACGCTACTAAACCTATTTTTTCCTTTTTAAACTCAGACCAAAATTCAAGGAATCTATCAAACGAGTCTCTTTTTATCATGCTTTGCCTCCAACTTTTATTCGGGGATCGAGGAATCCATAAACCAAATCAAGTAATATCAATCCCGATTGATATAGTCCCGTTGTGATTGCTAAGTCTCCCATTAATACCGGAACATCATTTTGTTGAACGGCAACCCAATATAAATTTCCCAACCCGGGCCAAGAAAAAATACCTTCAAATATAATACCGCCTGAAAAAGAACTTAAAAAAGACAACAAAACCATTGTAACCAACGGAGGCGCCGAAGTTCTCAGTGTATGACCATATAAAACTTTTTTTTCAGGTATACCTCTAGCTCTTGATGACATAATAAAGTCTTCTTGTAATGTACCTAATACAATATTACGCACAAAATATCCCGTACCCCAAAAACCCAACAGAATAAGAGTGAGCATAGGTAAACCCATATGCCATAGGCGGTCAATAAAAAAGTTAATACCTTCAGGAACAGGTATTGTACTTAATCCTCCTGAGGGAAAAATCGGTATCAAATATGCAAAAAAGAAAATTAAAAGCATGGCAAGCCACCATGTAGGTAAGCCGGATATGATAAGGGTAATAAGACTTGAAACCTTATCCAGTTTTCGACCGGGATTTTGAGCCTTCCGTAAACCTAAAGCAGTCCCCAGAATGATATTAATCACTAAAGATGTTGTAAAAATCAATAAGGTCCTAGGCAAAGCCTCCCCAATAATTTTTATAACTTCTTGAGACCCTGTTAAAGACTTAATTACCGTTGATTTTCCAAATTTAAATGTTAAAACCCGCATTGCATTATTTAAAACACGTTCAAAAAGAGGCCTATCGAGTTTATATTGACGAATTAAAATTAATTCTTGATCTTTTTTCCATTTCATAATTTGCTCAGCCGTCATATTTTTAAGAGCTCTAGCTTCAGAGCGAACAATCTCTATTATTTGGCTTCGCTGTACTTTTTCATTTATTTGATTAAACAAAAAAGAAAACAAAAAGATAAGTATAGCGTATATTATTATACCACGTAAAATACGCTTTAACGCATACCACTTGTACATAAAAGTATCCTCATTGATGTAAAACGTCAACAGACGCATAGGCGCAGATAAAGTTTTTATAAAGTTTTTAAATTAAAAACGCCTTGAAATTCAAATGAATCCAAGGCGCTTTTGTTATAAAATTAATCAACGCCTTAATTTTTATTTAAGCACGGTAAAACTTACAGACTGAGCTTGAGGCGGTTCATCGGCTATACTGGATAAAACTACCATTATATGCTCTACGCCTTTTTCAAAGCCGGCAAGATCGGAAGCGGGTACAGTAATAGTAAATTTACCGCCGCCCATAGCTTTCGACTCGTAAATCTTTTCTCCGCCTGAAGGAAGCTGAAGATAACCTTTTACCGTTCCCTTATCCAAAGGAGTTGTTTCCACTTCTGGGAAAGCATATTTTGAAACGGTTATTTCAAATACCGCATCTTTATCGGAAGAAGGATTAACGGGAGCCTTAATATGATCTATTACTGTAAGATCTGTTCTGAAAATCATAGGCCAATAATCGCTCTTATAAGGATAATTATCCACTGCGCTCAAAATAACGGAATTTGTAAGCGTATCGATTTTTTCGAACATAAGGGGCCCTGAGCTGATTACCGCATGATCATACTTATCGATGAAATCGATAGAGGCCTGGTAACGCTTTATTACATAATCTTCGGTAACAAAATCTTTTAAAGAAGCGGGTATATGTTTTTCAGCTATAAAATCCTGCAATTTTGCTTTAATATCGGCTACACAGTCGGGATTTTTGATATTCGCTTCAACGCCGCCTTCACCGCCGTCTTTGGCAAAGTTATAAACGGTACCGCTCTTCGATCCGTGAGCCACTATTTCGGATAATGCTTCATAAATATCCCACGGTACACAGGTAGACCGTCCCGGGTTAAGAGCTTTAGGCTCTATACCACCTACAACTATTGCAGTATAGCGCAGTATAGGGGCATGAAAATAATTTTTATACGTAGTTATTGAACCGTCTTCATTAAACACCATACCTTTGGTTGTATTAAGATGGGTAGATAAAGAATCGCTTAAAGGCTTATCATAATAAGGATCGTTATCACCGTCTTTTGTACACCAATCCACATTTAAAGCACTTACAAAACGAATATCATGAATATCTACAGGCTGTCCGTTATGCCAATAATAACCGTCTACCAGTTTGCCAGTAGCCGCAGAGGAAACGGTTTGACTTGTATCGGCAGGCACCCACTTTTTGGAAGCCGAATTATAAACAACAGCCTCCTTAGGAACGGGAATATCGCCTCCCATTACCATATCTCCGTTTTTGTCTTTTACAAGTTTAGGAGCAAATTTTGCATTATCCACATCGGTAACGGAAATCCAATTTTCATATCTTCCCGTAGCAAGATGGTCAAACGCCGCCACATCGTTGGTTGCCAAATAAAATGCGGAAGAAAACGTATCGCTAAAGCCTTGACCTCCAACCGGATCCCATTCAGTCATGAATAAAGAACCTTGAGCTGAGTGTAATAAAACACGCAATACGCGCAAATCTTTATATGGTCCATCTGTGTCTTTATCTACATCAGCATAACGGATTGTCCAACCATTAAAACCGTTAGCAACGCCATATAAAAGCCTTGATTTTATCCTAGCCTTATTTGCTACAAAAAGCTGGTTATCTGAAACTACATAAACACGTATAGCTTCTTGGATACCTAAAGCACACATTTTTTGAGTTTCATCAAAAAAATCGTCTGCTTTTAAATATTGACCGTAAGCGGCTTTTTTACCGTATACATCAAGCTGAGCATTTTCATAATTCCAAAAATCAGCTTCCTGTCCGCCAGGCATATATCCGTAGAACGGTGCATACATTTGGCACAAGGGAGTTTCCCATGTTACATAGAAACCACCTGAACCCCATCCTTCAAGATACATAGTCCAATCTATATTAGCAGGATTTCCTCCGTAAACAAGAGCTCCTGCGGTTTTTCTATCCCGTTCTAATCCTTCAACGGTAATACCGGCTTTTTCAATTTGGGCATGAATATAACGTGCTGCCGGAAGTCTTCCCTGCGGATCGTCAACACGCATTACGGATTTAATGGTAACGGGTTTCCCCTTATAAAGCCACTTACCGCCTTCTTTTACCAGCTTTCCCTTATTTTCAGGCAAAGAAGCTGCTTTATTCATAGCATTTTCTATCATATCCAATGCCTTTTGTTCATCGCCCGCTTCATTAATACCGAATTTTGTGGCTAAAATATTATAGCGATATGCACCCGGTAAACCTACCTGACAAGGTGTATACATAGGTTTTCCTTCACCTAAAAGAAGTTCATCTACAAGTTTTTTACGATTGATAATCCAGTTAAAAGCATAGCGGACTTCTTGAATCGCAAGCGGATTAAAAAACTCTTCTCCGCTTTGCTCTTTCCAAGTATAAGGGGCTTTATTTGGAATCGGATTAAAAAGAAGCGTCCAGTAGCCTGAAGGCACACCATAGATGTCAATTTTTTCCCTATCTGCATCGCTTAAACCGTGAATCAATGAAGGAGGCATAGGCGAAAACAAAACATCGGCTTTCCCTTCAATAACATCTTTTAAGGCAATAGTTTGATCTGTAGCTACGGAGTAAATAACTTTATCAACAGTTGCACCCTGTTTTACGGCAGCTTTATCTGATGAGCCGCTCTTTCCCCCGCCGTTACATGCAGCAAATACCAAAGCCGCTGCAAGCATACATGAAAAGAATTTAATAAATTTTTTCATTCTATTCCCTCCTATTTTTGGAACAAATAAAAAGCATTCATGCTATATAATATTAAAACACACAAATTCCGATTTGTCAAATGTTTTTTTTATTTTTTTTGATTTTTTTAAATTAAGAAGAATAATCGCCGCTATCGGTTTTAATCCGAAAATAAAAATCCCCGCTTTTATAAGCGGGGATAAAAAGGTTTTAAAGAGTTTCACCCATTTGATAAAAAATAAATGAATAAATATCCGCCGTTTCTTCAATTATTTTTGCAGTCGGCTTGCCTGCACCGTGTCCCGCATTTTCCGTAATGCGTATTAAAATAGGTTTCTTGCTTGTACAAATATCATGCAAAGCTTGAGCATATTTAAAAGAATGAGCGGGAACAACCCTATCATCATGGTCTCCGGTTGCTATAAGTATCGCCGGATACTCTACATTCGGTTTTATATTGTGAAGCGGAGAATATGCATAAAGATATTCAAACATTTCTTTACTTTCCTCGCTTGAGCCGTATTCGTCAATCCATGCCCAGCCTATAGTAAAATGCTGATACCTGAGCATATCCAATACGCCTACATGAGGAATTGCAACTGCAAAAAGGTCAGGTCTCTGATTAGTTACGGCACCTATTAAAAGACCTCCGTTGGAACCGCCTTCTATTGCCAACTTTTCAGGTGATGTATATTTATTCTCGACTAAATATTCTCCTGCAGCTATAAAATCGTCGAAAACATTTTGTTTATTCATTTTTTTCCCGGCCTCATGCCATTCTTTTCCGTATTCCAACCCTCCGCGTAAATTTACGCATACGTAAATTCCGCCCGCATCTAAAAATACCGCTATTGAAGGTGAAAATACCGGAGAAAGAGCGACTCCGAATCCGCCGTATCCGTACATCAAAGTAGGATTATTTCCGTCAAGTTTAATCCCTTTTTTTGAAACAATGTGCATAGGAACCTTAGTTCCGTCTTTGCTTGTAAAAAACACTTGCTTTGCTTCATAATCATTCGGATTAAAATCTATAGAAGGAACAAAAAAATCGGTTAAAATATTCTTTTTTATATCATACTTGACAATCTTTCCCGGCGTCGTGTAAGAAGTAAAACTGAGATAAACCGTGTTGTCTTCCTCATCCGCACCGAGATAGCTTATACTTCCGTTTTTAGGTAATTTTACTTCTACAGAGTTTTTGCCGTTGAGATCATATACAACCGCAAAATTCTGCACATCTTTAAAATACAAAGCAAGAATCTTGTCTTCCGTTACTATACATGAAGACAAAAGATAATCCTGACCGCTTAAAACATCTTCCGAACTTTCCGCGGAAGGGTTATCTATCGAAGTTCTTACCAGTTTATAAAAAGGAGTGCCTTCATTCGTTAAAAGATATAAATATTTTCCGCTTATTCCGGCAGGCGAAACCGCCTCTCCGGCTCCCCGATTATATTGTTTAAAAGAAAGTTCCGCTTCCGGAAAACCCCGTTTCAGGTCAGCAATATACAACGAATTACCTTCATTTCCGAGAGCTTGTGCAATAACAAAAAGAATGCCGTCGGGTTCAAAGGCAATACCGGAAAAAATCTTATACGGATTTTTATCATCGGAAAATATTAACTTGTCGTCTTTTGTCGAAGTTCCGAGTTTATGATATTTTACTTTTTGAAATTCGTTTTTTTCGGTAAGAGCATTTTTTCCTTCGGGAGCATCATAGCAGTTATAAAAAAAGCCGTCTTTATACCACGATAAATCCGAAAATTTTACCCATTCTATACGGTCTTCCAAGCGTTCCTTTTTTTCCGTATCCATAACAAAAATTTCTTCCCAATCGGAACCGCTTTTTGAAACTGAATAAGCCATATATTTTCCGTCTTCCGAAAAAGACATGCTTTTCAAAGCCGCAGTACCGTCCTCACTTAATGTATTAGGGTCGAAAAAAACTTCGGCTTCTTCCTCCGCATTTCCGGCATTTTTTTGACGGTATATAATACCCTGATTTTGTAAACCGTCCGTTTTGGAAAAATAATAATACTCTCCGGCCTTAAAAAATCCCGAACGTCTTTCATAATTCAATATCTTTTCCAAACGCTTTTTAAATTCATCACGGAAAGGAATCTTTGACAGAAATTCATCGGTTTTTGCATTTTCATTTTTTACCCACGCAATAACCTCATGAGCATTATCGTCTTCCAGCCAGCGGTAAGGGTCTACAACCTCAGTTCCGAAATAGTTATCTTTTACCGCTTCTTTTTTCTTTCCGGCCGTATTTTCAGTACCGCACGAAAAAATCAAAACCGTCATACATATAAGAAAAATAATTTTTTTCATTTTGTACCTCATACGGAAAGATTATAATAAATAAAAAAATAGCGTCAATGGATATGCGCTTTATTATATACGATGAATTCTATTTAATTAGAATAGCATACTTTAAAAACTGTATATTATTTAATTTATACATATCATGAAAGGTAATTAAAATACTTGCTTTAAATTCACAATTGATTTGCAGTAAAAAAGAATTTATGTTATCTTTTAAAACAATGTCAACCTTTACTTCAGGTTCATCTAAAAGTAAAATATCGGGATTATGCAAAAAGCGGCATATTGAATCGGTTTTATATTTCCTCTCTATTCATTTTCAACTCTATCCGACTTACAGGAAAGCCTTACGGTAAAACAGCTTAAAACCGCAGTTTTAAGCTGTCCGTGTTCAGCCTACAGTTCCCGTATTACTATTTTTTAAGATAGTTTTTTACGATACCCGGGATAGGCTGAGGTGATGAAAATTTAATAAATTTAAACGGGTGAATATCGATTGCATTTGAAAACCAGCCTCCTATAGAAAAGGTATCGATAATATTGACACTTGTATTGTGCGAAATAGGAATCACCACGCCTTCGTCCAAAAGAAGCTGCTCGGCTTTTGCAAGATAGCCGTAACGTTTCGTTACTTGAGTCTCCGACCCTGCCCTTCTAAGCATTTGTTCAAATTCCGTATTACTCCAGCCTGAATCATTAAGAGTCGATTTGGGTCTGAACATCTCTAAAAAAGCCAAGGGGTCGGCAAAATCCCCTATCCATGAAATTATGCCTAAATTATAATCCTCCGTTTTAAGCTCATCATAATATTTTGCAAAAGAAGAAAAAACGGCTTCCGTTTTTATACCTATCTTTCCCCAAGCATTTTTTAAAATTTTAAAAAGCTCTTTATAATAAGCGGTATCGGGCAGTTTTATTATCAATGATTTCTCATCTTCCGTTAATTTTAATTCGTTTATGAGCTGCTCAGCCTTATATACATTATATTCCGTAATACCTTCAACTTCAGGATAACCTACAAGCGGAAAAATAAGCGAAGAAGCCTGAATCAAGTACCCGTTTCTTAATTCTTCATAAGGGATTGCCAATAAAAGGGCTTTTCTGAATTCCTTGTTTTTAGTTTTTTGAGAAGATGTTTTAAAGAAAAAATATTCCGTTGCAAATAACGGGTCTATATGAATATAACGGCTGTCTCCTATTTTAGAAAGTACATCGGCGCGGGAAAGCCAATCTATTTCGCCCTTATTGAATTTTTCGGCTGCCGATTCTTCCTGTAAATTCAAAACCAAAGATATTTCAGGTATTTGAACTGAAGCTGTGTCCCAATAGTTTTCGTTTTTTTCTAAAAATATTTCGCCGTCGGTAAACCGACTTATTTTATATGCGCCGCTTGAAACAGGCTTAAATGCCTTTTTTAGCCGAATCGAATCCGCTTTGTTTTACAAGCTGTCCCGCCTCCTTCAGCTGATTTCCGTACACGGCCGAAAACGCATGGTGGCATAAAATATTCGGTAAATGCTCGGAAGGGCTGTTCGTATATACCAAAAGGACGTATTCAGATTCCGCCTTTATACCGACCTGTTCTTTATTTTTTAATTTTCCGGTTCTATAATCCGCAGCTCCGTCAATGCAGTCCAAAAGAGAAGCATATTGATACCCGGCTCCCGGAGTTAAAAGATTAAGCCATGCATCAACGAATGTTTTTGCCGTAATAGGGTCTCCGTTTTCAAACTTGGCATTTTTCCGCAAAGTAAAGCGCCAAGTCCTTCCGCCGGTAACCGACCATTTTTCCGCAATTGCGGGAACGGGTTGTAAGGTATAAGGGTCATAGACGACAAGCCCTTCGTATAATGCCGTAAGCATTTGAGCTTCGTCCGCATTAAACGAAATATGCGGGTGAAGCATAGGGATACCAGTAGAAATTGAAACGGTTAAGCGTTTTTTTTCTCCGTTTTTTTTCTCAACATTTTCTTCCGAAAAACAGCATATGGAAACAAGCATTAAAATAATTGCAGCCAGCGTCTTTTTCATCAATTACTCCCATAAAGTTAAATTATACCGAGTTTTTTCATTTGTTCGGCTTCTTCGGCAAAGGCCGTATATTCAGCCCTGCATTGATTTGCTTTTATAATCGAATTTGTAATTGTAGTTACTTCAATTTTTATTCCGCGAATTTTTCCTCTAAGTTCAGGTTTGACTGTTTTATAAAATTCGTCAAGGCCTGTCATTTCTTTTAATAACTCATTACTTTCACTTATATATTTTGTAAGCAAATTCAAAAGGACTTCATCGTTCATTGCACCGATTTTTCGCTGAACCGCAGGACTTGCAGCCGAAATGCTTTGAAATAAGGTTATTTTTCCCGTCATTTCTTTTTCAAAAGAATTGTAATTTATAACCTGTTTTTTTCTGGTCTGAGTAATCGGATCCGATATTGTAACGGTAATTTCTCTGTCTCTTCCTGAAATATTAAAAGCCTGTTTTATCGCTTTTATGATACTTTTAAAAAAGCTCCGGCCGGATTTATGAATAAGCTCTTCATTTGATTTTATTTTTTCCAATGCAATTTTAAAATGCGGCGCCGTATTGCCTAAAAATTTTAAACCGGCCAATAAACTGCGCCGGTGATTTTCTTCATATTTTTCTTCAACCTTTTCACTTTTTTTCGGATACAGTTTATTCAATATTTCCTGTCTGAGTCTTACGGAATCGTTTCCGCAGTCTTCTTTAATTATTTCGATAATCAAATCCGTGTAAAACGGTTGCTTTTTTAAAGTTACGGAAAAAACTTTTTTTATTTCTTTTAAAGCATTTGAAGGGTTTAAACAATCGTTGGGCGAAATGTTAATCTTAGGCATAATTTCACGTCTGATTAAAAGCTTATATTCTTCACGGTGAAACACGGTAAGTTCTTTTAAAAGGCCGTTTATAACAGCTTCGCTTTTCGCCAAATGAGAAACGGAATCTTTCAGTAAACTTGAAGTGAGAGTATCCGGACTTGTAAAAATTCCGCGCATAATATCGACAAGGCCCTTGGTATTGGGGTGATTTGATGTGTTGGAAAAATTACCCCATAAAAATGTATTGTTTAACTCAAATAAAATCGATATTCTTTTGGGCCCCAAAAAATCGGTATTAAATTGATAATAATTATTTAAAAAATCGAGCATCATTTCGTAATGCGACAGGCGCGAACCTATCACGCTCGTTTTTTCGGAATCCATAAAAGGCTCGGTTCTGGGTATTTCTATTTCGGTCATACGGCTGTCGTATTTATACGGGTCATCGTGTATGGCCCGCTTTTTTAATAAAATACTTCTTATCGCTTGAACTGCCGTACTTTGAATATTATAATTTTCCTGCATTTGAGGAAGAAGAGTCGTGTTAAATTCCCGTTTTTTAGATTCAAGAGTCGCAGATAAATGCTCTACAAATTCTTTTGCAGTTTCCATACGTTCAATATCGGTAAACTGAAGGCTTTCCTTTACAAAAGTTCATTACCTCTCCGTCAATTGCAAATCTATCTTATCTTTTAAAGCCTTTTCGACAAGGGGCGGCACCATTCCGGATAAATCACCGCCGAAAAACGCCAGTTCTTTTATGGAGCTGGACCTTAAAACAAAGTATTTCGGGTCCGGAAGTAAAAATATCGTTTCAATTTTTTGATTTAAACCTTTATTCATTAACGCTAAATCGAATTCGTACGAAAAGTCCGAAACATTACGAACACCTCGAATTAACACTTGAGCACCTATTTTAACGGCATAGTCTACAATTAAAGTACTCCATGTACTTACTATAACATTATTCCATTTTTCAACAAGTGCGGTCATCATATCCCGGCGTTCTTCTCCCGAAAACAGACAACGCTTATTATTGTTCACTGCAATTACCACATGCACTTCGGTAAATATTTTTTGAGCACGTTCAATTACATTAAGATGTCCGTAAGTAGGCGGGTCGAAAGACCCCGCAAAAACAGCTTTTACCATAATTTCTTAATACCCCACAACCACCGAAACATTAACTTCTCTTCCTACGGCTTTAAAGCTGCCCGTAAAAGACGGAGAAACTGCGGCGGCGGCAACCTCAAATCTAAAAATACGGCTATCGAAAAAAAAGCCTAATTTATTTTTCCAAATTTTATCTTCTCTTGAAAACACATAATATAAACCCAATACTTTTAAAAAACGGCTTTCCAAACGCAGCCCAATATCGATATAAAACGGGCGGAGAAAATGACAGCCGATGCCGGGTGTAATTATAAGATACTTATTTTTAAACGGATAAATATCCGAGCTTATATTAAATTTTATAGGTCTTAAAATCCTTTTCGGCGGTAAATCGTAAACGGGTCCTGACGAAAAAAAGTCTACCAATGGTGTTTTTACGTTTATGTTTTCATTTTGCATAGGGGAAAGAAGTCCGTATAAATATTTTATAATGGAATCGATTTCGATTTTACCTTCAGAAATATGGGAAAACCCCTTATTAAGGCGGGCAGGAACAACAGGTATGTGTTTAAGCGAAAAATTAAGCGTTGCAATATCGTTAAATTTATATGAGCCGTCAAAACCTATATCGAAGCCGCCGTTTTTCAACATTGAATTAACCGACTGCAAGTTGAACTTACCCGAATTCTTATTAAAAATAGGTATATCGGTATAAAGAACGGCGTTTGATTTTCCCTTTGCATAAAGCCTTCCCGTAGAGGCATTGTTTTCAAATTCGTAACTTACAAGGCTATATTCGCCGTACATAAGCGGCACAAAATATGAACCGCTTACTTTAAATTTAAAATTCTTTATCTTCATACCGAAAAAAAGCGAAGTATCTACAAAAGAACTGGACATATTGGTAATCTCTCCGGCTATTTTACCGTTTTCGGGAGGTCCTTTTACAATAAAGTCAATCAGGTTCTTAGGTACGTTAATAAGAGAAAAGCCTTTCGCACTTACATAAGTGCCGAATTCATACTTGTCTTTTATACGTATAGTTAAAAAGGTATTAAGATAAGCCAATACGTTTGTCGAAAATCCGGCCTTGGGTAAGCTATCGGACAGTTTGTCAAAATTTATTTCAAATTCGGGAGTAAAAAAATCTTTAATGGAAAAATAAGAATTAGAAGCTCCGGCAGCCAAGTCTATCCCGAGTTCAAATTTTGTTCTTCCGTTTGCAAAAAAATCTTTCTTTATACCGCTGTCAGTTTTTTTTAACGGAATGCCGTCTATGCCGTTCCGCCGTCTTATCTCTTCCAACATATTTTCGGTTTGGGAATCTATTATATCTTCGCCGTTTTTTAAACCGTCCTTTTCCTGCGGAATACCGCTTTCCTCAGGCGTTTCCCCCTCTTTGGAAGAAACGCTTTCTTGAGAAAAACCGTACAGCGATAAGCAGACAACGGCTGTAACCGTTAAAAACAATTTTTTCATAATTTAATAAACTTAAACCCGCACTATAATCGGTTTACTTTAAATTTACATTGACGGTTTCGTTGATGTCCAATTTTACACTGACGGACGGTGATACGGTAACCGGTTTTTCAAGCGATACCGCATGCGAACCCTTAGGAGCGACAACTTCCATATCCACAACAAAAGGATAGGTTTTGTTTATATCGGCAATATCCTCTTCGGTTATTTCTACAGAGACAAGCCCCTTTCCGGGTTTAAGCTGCACATTCTTTTTAAACTTGCCGTTTTTACCCGTCAATACCGCATCTAAAGAAATGCCTGAACCGTTATAATAATCCAGTTTAAGAACGACCTCTTTTACGGCCTTTGTCGCCTTATCGATTAAGCCGTTACCCGAATCGGGACGCTTAAAAAAGTCTCCCGAACCGTCAACTTTTCCCAAAACGATATCTTTGGCAGTGTTAAAAGAAAGGGGAATTACTAAAAGTAAATCGCCGCTTATCTTCGAGGTTTTTCCATCATTGCCTTTAATGTCTGTTTTATAAATTTTAATTTCATTTAATTTAAGTTCATAATTAAATTTAAAATTCGTGCTGTCCTTTCCGAAGGGCTCGGAAAGGTCGGCTTCTTTACTTGCTTCAGGGAGAGAGCCCGAATACACTGAACCGTTGTTTGCGTTATAGAAAAAATCGGGAAGCGGAGGAACAAATTTTACTTTTTCCTCAGTTCCTTCTGAACCTAAAAGATAAGTTTGTTCTTGATTATTTGTTTCCTTATTAAGGTAGTCCAACGAAACCTTTCCGTTTAAATCCGTATTTTTATTGCTTAAAATATCGGAGCTTATATAGACATAGCCTTTTACATTATTTAATCTTATACCCTTTTTTTGAAATTCTTCAAATCCGCCCAAATTTATATTATCGCTTTGAGCCTTCGGGTATGAGCCTTTGAAAATACCGTTTTCATTGGGATTTATTACGACAAACTCCCAATCCGGTGTAACTTTAATTTTACCGCCGAAAGAAACCTGTTTTCCCGCTTCGACATTTTTTATTTTTAAAGTTTTTGAAGATTCGGAATAGTCACCGACAGTCATATCTACAGTAAAGTCTATATCCGTTTTATCTTTAGGGGAAAAATCAAAGTTTTCTCTTTTGATTGTTTTTGTTTCACTGGAACCGGATTTAAATGTAGCTTCATTAGTACTATCTTTATTTATTCCGAAAGCCTCGGAAGAAACCGCTATTTTTATATCATTTCCTTCAGGTAAATTGTTTTTAACGGTTATACTTGTACTTAACTCTTTAAAATGAACATTTTTTACCCATTTTTTTAAATCGTCGGAAACGGGAGTTTTTTTCGTTACCTTAGGACTAAAATTATCAGGCATTTTTACTTCAACGTATTCAAACTTTTTAATTTTTATTTCAAAATTGGAAGTAGCATTTTGGACGGGTGTAGAATTATCACTTTTTATTTCTATCTTGCCCGCTACCTTTACCTTATTTTTATTTATTATCTTCTCCTTTAAATCAGCCTTACCCTCAGAATTTAAGGTTATCTCCAAGCCTTCTCCGTCTTGAGTAATTTTTATTTTTGAATAATCGAAAGTAAGACCTTGTCCTCCGGAAGGAACATCTATTTTAAAAGTAAGTTCCCCATCGCTGATTTTAGCTTTTTCAAACACGCCTATATTTACAGGCACAACAATTTCTTTTATATCAACCTCATGGTTAAACTCTCCGGAAACCGGTATATTTATATTTGGCAATATTCCCAAATCTATTTCTTGACTATACTTAGGAGGATTTTTAAAAGTAAAACTTTTTTCTTCCAAGGCGACGGATATTTCTTTTTCCGCCTCTTTAACCGCATTAAAGTTTTTACTCATATCCAAATCCAAACCGGTTATAGGATAGCGTATCAAAAAAGCGGAACCCTCTCCTTGGTATCCGGGGTATTCGAAAATCTTACTTTTAGCAAACTTTTCATCTTTACTTATATCTTCAATAATCTTTTTTGCAGACAGATAACTTGAAAGCCTTACGTCAAGCGTTCCGGCGTTTACGTTAAATTCGGGACCGGCTTTTATCTTAATTTTAGAAAAAAGCGATGAAAAAATAGAAGGTTTGCATGAAACAAGGTTCATTGCAAAAACGGCAAAAATAATATATCTATATTTTTTCATAATATCGTCTCCTTCAACATTATTATAACAAAATATTACGCAAAAGGCAATTTCAAGATTCACTATACACTAAGATAACTTATTTTATAAAAACCTCTATTGCCCCGAATAAAATTTATGCCCGCTCTATACATTAGGATAATAAAGCAGGCATACATATTTTAAATAAAATTTATAAATTAAATCGGGCAACCCGGATTTGAACCGGGGACCCCAAGTCCCCCAGACTTGTACGCTAACCAACTGCGCTATTGCCCGTAAAATACCGCAGAATAGTATAAAAAAAACGGAAAAATGTCAATAGCAAAATCCTTCGTAAATTTAAAAAAACGAAGAATGCCGGCTATCACCTTCCGTTTTATATGCGGATTTGGAATCCTTTAATTTTAAATCATTTTCAAACAAAAAAGCTATATAATAATCTTCAAGTGTATTTTTAGGTCCCTCCGCATTTAACCTCTTGCGGGCGTCCGCATTATTCCGTCTTTGCACATAAGAAGAATAAAAAAGGCGCGGGTCCGTATTGGAAAAATCAAATTTCTTATTCAGCATTGCCGCCACTCCGCTCCTATCCACCGACAAAACTCCGCGTCTTATAAGTTCTTTCCGCACAAAAAGAAATATCTTCGTAAGAAATACCGAAAATAAATTCTTCCATCGCCTGCCCTATCGCCTCATTTGCCAGTTTTTCCGTCATAAATCTTTGCCAAGATTCTCCCAATTCGGCGGAAAGCAAAAACAGTTCGCTTGTTCCCATCATAGTACCGAACACGGGAGCAATTTTGTCTCTGGCTGTCCATACCCTGGTTAATACGGGAGCAAACGCCGTTGTATTTTTATCAAGACGGTGCTCCCACAAATAAGTCAACGCCTCCGCAGCCTTTGCACGCTTGTCGGTATTTAAAATATTGCTGTCCAAAATAGAAATATAAACATCTTCGGCCATTATAGTAAACATAATATCGAGGGTTACAACACGCAGCTGTTCAACTTCTTCTTCCGAAAAAGCCGACTTGGAAGCAATTTTAGTAAGAGCCGAAAAGGTATGAAATTTCGCCACTACAAAACCTCGACCCAAAACGGCCTTTGTCGGCATAGAAAGCATTCTTGAATCCGGAGGAGTTTTACAAAGATTATCTATAAGGGTTTGTTGAGAGCGCTGTTCGCCTGCAAGCACACTGGTTTCATGTATTGACGGAAATCTTGAAATTGCTGCAGACATACGCTCCAAATCCATAAGTTTTTTCCCTATTTCCAAACAGGCAGTCTCATTTTTTCCGCTTAACCGGTTAAAAAAAATTTCTACAAAACGCTTTTCGGTATCATTTAAAACAACAATATCGGTAGAAATCATTTCGGTTATACTTTTCTTTCTTTCAGTCATACTACTCACGGGGAAGATACTAACACATTCGGAATAAATTTAAAAGGGGGTTATAAAATACAACAGGGTAAACCGTACAATCCCGTTACAATATTCAAATATAAACTTGAAATTTTGTTCACTATACGCAATCCTATAGTGCATATATCCTCATTTTATTATAAAATACATAAAATGTAAAAAAAACGCAAAAAATATCGGTAAAACGTGCGGGCGGTAATTGACATAAATGCGTTTTAGTTGCAAAATATTAGCTTAAAAATGCTGGTTAGATACGGTCAAAATGCTGACGGAAAACAGGTTCGGCAGGCTTTGGTTTACACAAAGAATGAACATTCTATAGAGCGTAAAAAGGTAGATGCCGAAGCCGTAAAAATTATTCAACGTTTAAATTCTCAAGGTTTTGAAGCATACATAGTAGGCGGTGCCGTACGCGATATGCTGATAGGTAAAACGCCTAAGGATTTTGATATTGCAACTTCCGCAGAGCCTTCAAAAATACGCCGTATTTTTAGAAACTCAAGAATTATCGGTAAAAGGTTCAGACTGGTACACGTTTTTTTCGGAGAAAAAATCTATGAAGTATGTACTTTCCGTTCTACGGAAGACGGAACGGTAGGTAATAAATTCGGTACAATTTACGAAGACGTACACAGACGCGATTTTACATTAAATGCCCTTTATTATGACCCTATAAATGAACTTATAATAGATTATGTAGGCGGCGTAAAGGATATAATGGCAAAAAAAATAAAACCGATAATACCGCTTCCCGTTATTTTTGCCGAAGACCCCGTGCGCATTCTAAGGGCAATTAAATATGCGGCTATTACAAATTCCAAAATACCTTTTTTCGTACAAATGCAAATCAAAAAAAACTCGCATCTTTTGGAATTTGTTTCACCTTCAAGAATGACGGAAGAGATAAACAAAATCATATTCAGCGGTCATTCCCTCGACATAGTAAAAATTCTTTTACACTATCGTATCTATGTGTATATGCAGCCGGGGGCTTGTGCTTTTATAGATTCTTCCGAACAATTTAAAGAAGAATATTTTGAAAGTTTAAAAAATCTTGATACAAAGCTTTCCGAAAAACATATATCCAAACAGGGAATATGTTTAAAAGCTCTTTTATTCGACTATATAAAACTGATTGCAAACCCCGAGGGTATTCCCCAAGAGGTTTATATGCAAGTATATCCCGAATGCAGGCATTTTATTTTGCCTATGAATCCTCAGCGCAGAGAATTGGAATTCGCCGTTAAAAGCTGTCTGAACGACTTAGGCATAAAGGTAGCTATGGAACGCACCGCTTCCGTTTCTCAAAACACAAATTCGAATACGGCAACAAAAAAGCGCCGTAAAAAGAAAAAGGCTTCCGTATGACGCTTTATGAATACTACATAGTCTTTCCCGACGGTGAAAAACAGGAAATAAACCGCTCCATTCCGGCAGGATACCTCATAGATATAAACGGAAATCCTATTTCCGGACCGCTGCCTACCAATAAAATGATTGCATATCAAGTAGCGGGAAAACGAACCCTTCAAGAGTGCGGAATTATACGAACCTTTTATATTTTGGAACAGCTTACAGCCGAAGAACTTTTGGATTACTCATATTAAATGATAAATACTTATAATGAAACGGATTTGCACAAACAATTAAAAGAGTTTTTTTGTCCGAAGGGAGGAAAAACCGAACAGCCCCTTATGGGAAGCATTTGCGATATTTTATGCAAAAACGGTAAGGTTATAGAAATTCAAACTTCAAATTTGGCGGCTTTACGTGTAAAGCTGGAAAAATTTTTACCGTTAAGGAATGTAGAAATAATCTATCCCATTCCTCTAAAATCCGTTATAACAGTTTTAAATAAGGACGGTCATGAAATCCGCCGAAGGAAGAGCCCGAAAAAAGGAAGTTTTTTTCAAATATTTAAAGAACTTTCAGGCATATATCATTTATTCGACAGCGGCAGACTAAAATTAAAACTAGTTTACATAGAAAATGAAATTATAAAGGCGGAAAAATCCGCTTCCGCAAAGGACGGTAAAAAGCGCCGAAGCGAAAGACCCGGAATTATCAATAAAAAACTTACCAAAATATTCGATATTGAAGAATTTAAAAGCCTTTCTTCAATTTGTACACCTATTTTAAAAAAAATTCCCGAGGAATTTACCAATAAAGATTTAATAAAAATCGGAGCCGGAAAATATGCTTCGTACACTTCCTGGTTTTTTAAAAAATGCGGATTTATTATACCTGTAGGGAAAAAAGACAGGTTTACATTGTATAAAAAAACCCTTTAAGAATTTCCTTAAAGGGTTTTAAAATATAAACTATTTTTAATCCGTTTCCGGATAATTTATGTATAACGGATTTAAATTTTACCAGTTATCGTTCATATCGTCTTCATCACGCATATCAACTTCGTATAAATCGCTCACAACACGGAGGTCATCGAAATAGATATAGTAATGTCCGTACGCTTCTTCAGGGTCGCATTCAATACGGAAACCTACAATCTTTAAACCCATACTTGTTCCGTAGTGATAGTCCTTTTGGATAATCCCCGTTTTTCCTGCCGAATTCTGCGGAGGAATTGCAACTGTCATCAGCTTCCAGCCGGAATGATTTAACTTTCCTACATAAAGCTCAAATCGTTTTCCCCAATAATCTTCAACAAGAAGTTTTAAAACGTGAGGATAGCTTCTTCCTACAACCCAAACGCTGGCGGTTTTTGCAATACCTTCTACAGGAAGAGGCTTTGTAGCATGTACTTCAAAGGAGTTATAACCTCGTCTATAGTAAGAAACCTTTACACCCAAAACCTTTGAATCGGGCAATCCCAGACCTTCTTCCGCGGGAATAGCTTTTTTATTCTTAGGATTTCCATTAAATAATCTGGCTTTAATTACGCCTTCATCAGCGGATATCTTCGAATTCCATGTACCTTCGGTTTCAAACTTATCGATGGAAACTTCTTTAATCCTCTGCTCAGCAGTATCGATTCCCACTCTTGTAGGGTCTGCAGCATCAATAGTAGAAAATTTATTATCGTCATTGGTATTTGCTTCTTCCTGAGCAAATCCGAAAAACACGATTCCAGTTAAAAACAAAATTACAGCAAAATGCTTTTTCATGTTAATCCCCTCCTACGAGTTATTTACCTTCGGCATCGCTGCCGCCGTTGTTTTCACCGCCGTCCTTGTCTCCGTTAAAATCGGATTCATACAATTCATAGCCGTCAAAAGAATCCATAAACGCATCCGTAAGAGCTTTAAACTGGTCAAAGAAAATTTTAAACTCATCAACTCTTTCACTGGGTCTTGTTCTTATTCTGAAAGCCACAAACGAAAGGTGTTTTTTATTGCCCAAATACTTGGACGACTGGGGTATATTTGTAGGAACCGTAACATGCATATTATTCCAGCCTTTAAAATTAACCAGTCCCATCGGAAGAGTATGAACTCTGCCTTCACAATCCCTGACAAGAATTTCCAAATCGTAATAATATCCTGCACCCCAAACCCACATATCCAAGCGGTGAATATGCCCTTTAAACGGGATTTCATAGGGGTTGCCGTCTTTTGTAGGAACAATATCGACCCAGTTATCACCCTTACGGTTAAATTTAACCTCAAGTCCTAAAAATTTTGCTTTTTCGGGTTCTTCCTGCATTACACGTACAGCCCGAGGCATTCCGTCAAAATACTTAATTTTCGGATAGCCTTCAGTAACGAATTTACTTCCGACAGCATGGTAACTCCATTCCTGACCGTCGGGTTCATCAAAAGCGTCAACCATATAGGTCTGATAGTTAACAGATCCGTCTCGTGCCGTTAAAGGCATAAATGCGAACAAAAGCACCAAAACGATGCCCGCAAAAATTAAACCGCCATGTTTCATTTATAACTCCTTTTGTTGCGTTACAAAATTCTGTCGTTTATTATATTAAAAAAATCATTATTTGTCAAACCTAAATAACGGTTTTTTCAAGTAAAATAACGATGCAGTTAAATTATCGGCAACTTTATTTCATTTCTACAGTCATTTTACAAATAAATTGACTATTCCTCGACATTATACCAAATTTATGCTAGAATATCAATTACTTTATGCTTGAATTATACGATTTTTCTAAAACAATTAGGGACCCTATATGGAATAATATACCGATGACGGAAGAGCTTTACGGAATAACAAAAACCGAAATTTTTATGCGGCTCTATAATATAAAACAGCTCGGGCCCGCAGAATTGGTTTACCCCGGAGCGAGCCATACTAGGGCGGCTCACAGTATAGGCGTTTACAATGCGGCGTTAAAAATGTTAAAGATTCTTATTCAAAAAGGCGCCGAAAAATGGGTGAGCCGGAGCGGAGCCGTATCTTTTTTAGCGGCAGCCCTTCTTCACGATGCCGGACATTTCCCGTTCACACATTCGTTAAAAGAGCTTAATTTAAAAGAACACGAAGAATTAACTGCGGAACTTATTTTACAAAAGGCAGTTTCCTCTCTTATCGAAAAAGCGGGAGGAAATGCGGTACAAGCCGCCGCAATAGTTTCCGGAGAAAAAAGCAAAGATACGGAAACAAGCTTTTTTCAAAAAATCCTTTCGGGAGTTCTCGACCCGGATAAATTGGATTACCTTAACCGGGACGCTTTTTATTGCGGCGTACCTTACGGGATTCAGGATACGGATTTTATCTTATCGCAAGTTTTACCGGATAAACAAAACGGAATAAAAATAGATTCAAAGGCTATTATCAGCGTAGAGAGTGTATTGTTTTCAAAATATCTTATGTATAAAGCGGTATATTGGCATAAAAAGGTTCGTATTGCTACCGCAATGATGAAAAAAGCTCTTTTTGAGGGACTTGAGCAAAAACTTTTTTCTGCGGAAGCCCTATATCATCAGGACGATAAAGGCATATTTAAGTTACTTGATTCATGCAAGTTTAAAGAAAAGCGGCTTGCGGAAGATTTACGGAAAGGAATTTTGTTCAGTATAATGGTAGAAATACCGTTTAATCCGTTAAATAAGCGGCATACGGGATTGGAAGATTTAAAAGACAGAAAAAATAAAGAGGTTTTAATTGCGGAAAAACTTTCGACTTTTTTAAAAGAGAAAATAGAAGCGGAAGATGTGCTTATAGATATTCCCGAAAAAATTTCATTTGAATCCGACTTATTTATCCGCGACGAAAATACTACTTTTAATAAAAGTTCCGCTATTTTTTCGGAAGATTTTATCGGAACATTCGTACCTGCACTGCGGAAAATAAGACTGGCCGTTTCGCCGAAAATTTATAAAAAAAATATTAAAATGTTCTCCCGACAATCTTGCAGAATTTTTAAATTTAGAGTAGAATACATATTGTATTCCTCTATGTGCAGCAGCAGTAAGTCGGAATAAAATAAGGAGCATTATATGATTATTCACAATGTCATGGAAGATATAGTTTTCAATGAAGTAAACAAGATGTTTGATGAAGCTGAAAAAAATAACGAAAAATGGCTTACCTGCAGCTGCATGCAGTGCAGACTTGATACTATCTGCTATGTATTAAACAGGGTAAAACCGCGTTATATAAAATCCGGCAGAGGGCTTGCGCATTTTTTAAAATTCGGCGGAAGCGAAAAAAATCAGATTATGGCCGATATTACAGCCCTTGTAATAGAAGGAATGCACAGAGTTTTATCCACACGCAGGCCGCATGAAGAAATTATCACGGCCAAAAGCGAAAATACGCCAGTATTTAACTTTCCTACAATAAGCGGTAAAATTCTTAACGGAAGCAATTTTAAACCTATGGATAATGTTACCGTAACTTTAAAGCTGGATAACGACATAGTACCGCAAATAAATATTTTATGGGATAATCCTTATACAATTTCCGATAAAACGCCGGGCACATTCACATTTTGTCCGAAATCCATTCCTGCAATAGAGGAAGGAATTACAAAACAATTCGTATTTTCGATAACGGCGGAAAAAGAAGGGTTTGAATCTTCTAAAATTTCTTTTAACATGGAGCTTACCTCCGAAGGGCAGGAAAAATCTCCGCTGGAATCTTCGTTTTTCTACGATATAAAAGACTTATTCCTTTTTGCAGAATCCGATGAAAATATTTAAATTAAAAAAATCCGTACTTAAGGAAATTGTAAAATGAAACCTAAAGCCTTAGTTTTACATGCGGCGGGAACAAATAGAGACGGCGATGCCTGTACGGCTTTAAAAGCCGCCGGAGCGGAGCCTGAAATCGTCCATATAAACGCTCTAAAAGCAAAAGAAAAAAACTGGAAAGATTATTCTATTCTTGTAATTCCGGGAGGTTTTTCGTATGCCGATGCGCTTGGAGCCGGAAAACTGTTTGCACTTGACTTAAGTCATTATTTTTTCGATGAAGTAAGCGAATTCGTTTTTTCAGGAAAACCCGTAATAGGAATTTGCAACGGTTTTCAAGTTTTGGTAAAATCCGGTATCTTACCGGGCGGCTTATCGGGAAGCGATAAACCGGCCAAAGACGGTTATAAAAACAGGAAGGCTACTTTAACAAACAATAAACAAGGCAGATTTGAGTGCCGATTTACTACAATGATTCCTCAAAAATCGGTTTGCATTTGGACAAGGGATTTAAAAGGAAACATAACCTGCCCGATAGCCCACGGCGAAGGAAGGTTTTTAACGGATTCGCAGGAAACATTGGATATCCTTTTTGAAAAAAAACAAGCTGCCCTAATTTATGCGGACGAAACGGGTAAAAACCCTGCAAACGGGAAATATCCTTTTAACCCTAACGGTTCGGTATCCGATATAGCCGGTATTTGCAATCCCAAAGGTAACGTATTAGGTCTTATGCCCCACCCTGAAAATAATATAATTATCCGTGAAAGAGATTCGGAAGAAGAAAAACAAAAAACACGGCTTTGTCTTTCCCTTTGGAAAGCGGGCGTAGACTATGTAAAATAAGCGGAAAACCGTACGGGTTTAATTTTAATGTAAAGCCAAGCCGTCCGTTAAAAGAATATTAAGATAGTATTATAAAAACATCTGCTGCGTTATAATTTCAGTATGGAGGTTAAAATTAAGCTCCTGAAATAGCGTCGCTTAATTTTAACTGCGAGTTTGCCTTTAGGCAAACACCGTGTATTGTATGCCGTTTCTCATTGCATTACGAAACGGCGGAAATTCTGCAATCCTCGGAATTTGAAAATTCTTGCGGTTGCAGAATTTATAGGGAGGTTAAAATTAAGCTCCTGAGATAACGTCGCTTAATTTTAACTGCCGAGTTTGCCTTTAGGCAAACATCGGATATTATATGCACTTTTTCAGGCTTTCCTTACAAAAGTGCAGAAATAAACAATCCTCGGAATTTGAAAATTCCTGCGGTTGTTTATTTTATCAGGAGGTTTTAAATTAAGAAAAATATTTTATCGGAAAAAATAACTCTTTTTTTATATTTTATTTTACTCTCACTTATAGGTTCTTTTTTACTTTCAAAATCTTTTGCATATAAAAACGGAATCCCATGTAATTATATTGATGCATTGTTTACGTCGGTTTCGGCAGTTTGTGTTACGGGACTTTCAACGCTTTCTATGGACATTTATTCACGCACAGGATTTATAATAATTATGCTTTTAATTGAATTCGGAGGATTGGGAATTATTACCTTTGTTTCTTTTTATATTGCATTACCGGCAAAAAAAGTATCGATAGTAAACCGTAAACTAATTAGGGATTTTTTTATCGATGATATTGAATACCGGCCTCGCAGAATATTAAAACGGATTCTAACTTATACGCTTATTATCCAGCTTATAGGATTTATACTCCTTATGTGCGGTTTATATCTTGCAAAAGACGAAAATTTTATTTTTAATGCTTTGTTTATCTCAATATCAGCTTTTTGCAATGCAGGATTTTCCACAATGAACAATTCGCTTAGCGGATTTGCCGGAAATAAATATATACTGTCCGTTATAATGATTCTTATTATACTGGGCGGTATAGGGTTTGCCGTAATAACAAATCTTGTACAAAAAATAAAATCGTTTTTTTATACAAAAAAAGAATACATATCGGTGCATACAAAGATTGTTATTTTAACGACTTTATTTTTAATTATTACGGGAGCGGTATATAATTTTATCTTTGAATTTAATTATGCTTTTAATAATTTACCCTTGCCGCAAAAAATATTAAACTCTCTTTTTCAATCAATAACGCTTCGGACGGCAGGTTTTGAAACATTACCGCAAAACAAATTTGCGCCTCCGTCTACCTTGTTACATATAGTATTTATGTTTATAGGAGGCTCATCAGGTTCCATTGCAGGCGGAGTTAAAACCACTACCGTTTTTATTGCCTTCTTATATGCTTTTAACGGTGATGAGGAAGCCAATGCGGTAATTTACAAAAAAAGACAAATATCGGCACAAATAGTAAATAAATCCATAACTATAATATCCAGAAGTTTTATAATCCTCTTTTGCTCAATATTTTTATTGGCATTAGCGGAGAATGTAAAACTTACAAACGGCACTTTTTCAAGCATAGACATTATTTTTGAATGTACTTCGGCATTTGCAACTGTAGGTCTTTCCCGCGGAATTACAGGAGAGTTAAATTTTGCAGCAAAAATAATTATAATATTAACAATGTTCATAGGCAGAACAGGGGTGTTCGCTATGGCTTTAAAAATAAACAAATCCAAAAACAGTCTGAATACGGTTTCGTACCCTAAAGAAACCGTGATGGTAGGATAACATTATGGAGGAAATATGCTTCAAGCTGTAATAATCGGTCTGGGAACCTTCGGGGTAAGAATGATAGAAGAACTTTATGAAACGGGCTCTGAAATTATCATCGTCGATAAAAACGAAGAAAAAATAGAAAAATATAAGAGCAAAGCAAAAGAAGCCTATATCACAGATGTAATAAATGATGAGGCTTTAAAAAAAATCGTTCCTCTAAATATCGATATTGCAATACTTGATTTTGATGATAAATTAGAGCCGTCTATAATGACTACCCATATATTACATAAAATGGGAATAAAAAATATAATTGTAGAATCTCAATCCGATTCTCATGGAGAACTCTTACTTTTAGCCGGAGCAGCTCAAGTAATATATCCTGAAAAAGAAGCCGCTCATCATATAACACCTATGCTTTTATCAAAAAAATTGTTTAACTATATTCAGCTTTCTTTAGATTTCGCTCTTGCAGAAGTTGAAATATTAAATGAACTTGAAAATAAAAAGCTTAAAGATTCCGGCTTTAGGCACAACTATAATTTAAATGTCGTTGCCTACCGTGAAAACCAAAATGACGAATTCGAATTTATAAACGGCCCTGATTTTACTTTTAATAAAAACTATACAATTCTTGTTGCAGGTAAAAATAAAGATATAGAAAAATACATCGAACAAAGTTCACGCTCGGAACATAATTTTAAAAAAATCAATAATAAGCAGATTTTTTAAAAACAGATAAGGGCTTTATATAAATTCTGTAGGTTTAAAATGTAAACTTAATATACAGTACGAATTTTCCTTTATTTTAAACCGAGCGGTTAATTAGAAACCCTTTGATTATATAAAATATTATAAATTGTAACGCTTTTACAGACTTATTGCAGAATTTTAATTGTTCTGCTATAATCGGAAACTGTATAAAATCTCTTTTTTATTTTACACTCTGGAGACAAATGAAAAAAAATAAAATCAAATCGATTATCTTTTTTGCGGTTTTATTACCCGCAATATTGCAGGCTCAAACGCTTGCAACATGGACAGGCAACGTCGATACCGATTGGAACAACCCTTCCAATTGGAACTGGTCATTAGGTTCCGGAAGCCCTACGGATAATACTGAAGTAACAATACCTGCAAATTGTGTAAGGTGGCCTGTAATAGGAAATACCACAAAGGCAAGAAAGGTAACGATTGAATTAAATGCGGAACTGGACTTAAAAAATTATAAAATTACAACTTACAGTAACAATACCGAACTAAATAATTCCGGCACATTAAAATTACAAGGTACTGACAGTCAAAAAATATGGCTTAATAACAGCTTAACACTAAATCCCGGTTCCACTATAGAATATACCTCCAACACTTCAAATATTTACACAGGAGAATACTATAACTTAAAAATAAGCACAAACGGAAGTATCAGTATACAAAATGATGATATAACAATTAAAGAAAGTCTTATAAATGACGGAACTTTTAATGCAGAAAATAGAGATATAACTCTTTCAGCTTATAGACCGGAAATTACCGTTAAAGGAAACAACTCAGAAGCAAAGACAAAAATAGGTCGTCTAATTATGGAAAGCGCTGGCGGTAAAACGCTTAAACTGGACGGAAAAATTGAAATTAAAACGACTTTAAAACTTTCAGGTACGGAAGGTGAAAAGAAATTTCTTAAAATAGAAGGAGGAAACTCACATAGCGAAATTACTTTAACCGGTAACGGAGAAGGAGACTTCCTTGAAATTGATACTGATAAGGTTAAAATAACGGGCAGTAACAACTTTACGGCAAAAAACAGTAAACAAAAAGACGGCAAGCGGCCTGACAATGAAACACCTGTAAGCGGGTGGAAGTTTTCGCCTGTAAATTTGGAATGGACGGGAAGTGACAGCTCCGAACCTACCAAGTGGGAAAACCCGAAAAACTGGGACTTGGGAGCAGTGCCTTCACAACAGGACAATGTTAAAATTCCAGGCAATTTACCCGAGCGTCGTTGTCCGAAACTCACAAACTCATCTAATGCAAAGACGGCAAAAGTAACCTTAGAAAGCGGCAGTTATCTCGGTTTAGACAGGGAAATAATTTCCGCAGCTTCAGGTAAATCCGAAATGGATATTTCAGGTACACTAAAACTGGAATATACTTCTGACCAAAAAAACTGGTTTAAGCAATCGCCCAACAAAATAACTCTTAAAGAAGGCTCTACCGTTGAAATTAACGGCAGCGGAAACTTGGAGCTTCATGATGCGGAAACTTATAACGGAGGCTTTAAAAATTTAACGATAAATAGAAGCGGGGATACAGACGTAACTTCTGAAAACCCTCCTACAGCTATTAAAGTAAAAAATACGTTTAAGATAACAGGAGCCGCAACATTAAATTCAGAATTACAAGCGACAAATATTACTGTTTACTATAACAGTACTTTAACTGCAAATAAAAAAATAACTGTAAAATCCGAATTAAAAAACCTCGGCACATTCACTTCAACTGGTGATGTTATTTTGGATCCCTCAAGCAGCACAATAACCGTAACGGGCTCTACGGAACAAAATAAAACTTCGTTCCGAAATTTAACTTGCAGTAATCAAGGCGGTAAAACGCTGCACTTCAGCAATAAAATAAAAGTAACGGGAAATTTAACGTTATCAGGAAGCTCTTCAAACAAGCTTACGGTATACGGAAGCAACAATGCAGCCGTTTATCTTGATAATTCCCAAGATAATAACGGGCAATATTTAAAAGTATATACCGACAACATAAAAATAAACGAAGGCGACTTCGCTAAATATTATAAACTTAAAGATAGCGAAGACAATGACGGAAAACAAACAAACAAAAACGGCTGGGTCTTTGTCGACACCTTCGAGTTTAAAAACTCTTTTATGCGGGTAAACGGTAACGAACTTTATATAGTTTTTAGCCGGGACACGGAAGAAAACGAATTTACACACTCAAAATTGGAAATAAAAAACGGCGGCTCAACTATTGCAAGCAGTACCTCATCTGTCCTATATACCAGAAAAGGAACGTTCGCCGTTTGGAAATACACCTTAGATAAAAACATATCGGCAAATCAAATTTTACAAAAAGGGTTAACTGTAAAAATATCTCATTTTGATAAAGATTATAGTAAATCTAACATCTCCGATGTGGGCATAGGCCTTACGAACGTTTTATTTGCAGCCAACTCAAGAACAATCCGTGATTTTTCAGGAGAAAAAGATTTGCCCAAATTAAACACAATGATAGTAACGGCTCTTGCAGGTACATCAAATAACGTAAAACTTTATTTAAGCGTTGATAACCCAGGCTTTTGGTATCCCCCTTCGGCACAAGTGCCGGCGGACGGAATTATAGGAGCAAGTAGAATTAAAAGTTTCAGCGACTACTCCGGAGAAAGCGAAGGCGGTAAAATAAAATTTACGGTAGTCGATACGGATTCCAATTTTAAAGAAGGCGGCACAGCGCAGTTTATGTTTTTGTATGACGGGTGGCTACCCTGTGCAAGACTAAAAAATCCTTCCGACATTTTGTCTTTTGATGTATGGAAATTCGTTGTTATAGGCGTCAGGCACCAGCGCGGAGGGGTTTCAATTTTTAACAATGTAATAAATCCCGACAAAGGTGAAAAAACCTCGATTCAAATTTTCGTTCAAAAGAAGGGAACCCTTACAATACAGGTAATGACGCTTGACGGGAACATAGTAAAAACTTTGGAACGTTCTCAAAAAAGCGGCGGGACGCATTTTTATTATTGGGACGGAAAAAACAATTCTGGAGTTTCTGTTGCACGCGGAATGTATTTTATAAGAATTGCCGGCCCCGACATTGACGAAACAAGAAAGGTAATGATTACGCGCGATTAAACTTTACAACGGCGGAAGGCAGGTTTTAAACCTGCCTAAAGCTACATTTTAGCACGGTAATATCGTATAAATTAACCTTACGGTTTCATTCCTTCTACAAGATATTTTTCAGGCACCTTTGAAGGCTTACCGTTTTTATCTACACAAGCCCAAGTAACTTCCGCTTCGACACAGACAATCCCCTGTTCGTTTTTTATAACTTGAGAAAAAGAACCTGAAAGTTTTCCGAGTTTTAACGGCGTACACTCTATGGAAAGTCTTTCATAAAGTTTTGCGGAATACTTATACTTTATATCTATACGCGAAACATAAAGCATATAACCTTCATCAAAAAGACCTACATAATCAAAACCTATTGCACGCAAAAATTCCATACGCGCATGTTCCAAATAATTTAAATAAACTGCGTTATTAACGTGGTTATAAGAATCAAGCTCATAAGAGCGAACTTCCACATAACTTGTGTGTGTCATTAAATAATCTCCTATAAAACGATGTTTGATATTCGTCGGAAAAAAACATAACGGAAACCGTTTTAAGTTTTTACCGAATCTTCAAAATACCTATAAGCCGCACTTTTATCGGCCGGGATTTAATCTGTCTTTTTCGTTTTCTTCGTGCATTTCCTCTAAAATTTCCATAACACGGTCTACGACAGCCTGTTTTTTTTCAAGGCCTTCAAGTCCGATATTGTCGGCCTTTATGCTTTCACGAAATTCGGTACAATCAATAACGGCGCTTGCGTCGAGAATCATTCTGTCTTCACAAACTAAATCGTCCCCCATATTGCCCGTTTCCGAAATTGTAAGACAGTTTCCGTTTACCGAAACCAAAAGCATTATATCGGACATTTTTATATAAGAATCTATTTCTTTTACACCGCGTTTTGTTTCGGGCTGACCCGGACGGTAACGTGTACCGGCAGGATAAACTACAACAACCCTGCCTTCTTTTTTTAATTTTTCCAACACCCGCATTGAAGCTATATTTATCTGTTTACTCCGTTTAATTTCAATTTCACGTACATCGGGATTTTCAATAGCTTTAATATAACGGCTCGGATAAATAAAAAGTCTATCATAACCTTCGGTAAAAGATGCAATATATTTATTATCTTCTCCCAATTTTAATCCGGCAACACCGACACATCTTTCAGCCAAAGCGGCACCTTTTTCTCCCGTCTTGGACATTAAATAAATAAGCATAGGGTAATCGAAATTACTGTAATGTTCTGCAAGAATAATTCCCTTTTTCCCCGCATTTACCGCATCGAAAAATTTTTCCAGATTTTCTTTATGCCTAAATTCCGAAGAAGGCAACATTACCTTCTCGATAACGGAATCTATAAGTTTTTTTAATTCGGGATTTCCCTTTTGAAAAACGTTTTCTCCGGTAATTTCCACAGCCCCTTTGGTATTTTTCGCAAAAACCGGCAAATAATCTTTAAAATATTCAAGCAATGTTGTAGGCATATTCCCCTCCATTCAATTAAAATAAATTATCGAAATAATCCTTATACTTTTCATATACGGATTTATTTACGGTTAAAACGGTAATTATATATTTTGCATCTCCGGCATATCTTACGCTTTTTACGGCATACTTAATGCTTTTTGTTTCGGAATCATAAACTTGATTTTTAATCTTAAATTTTTCATTTGTACCTGAAATATCGGTTTTCTCTGCCAAAACTCTTACGGATTTGCCGGAAGAAGAAAGATATTTTATAAGTAAATCGTTTTTTTTCTCTTTAACATTTTTTAAATCTATTACGGTAACCGCCAAAAAAGCTTCATTTTCTAAAAAAAAGCTGTTTTCGGCGTCCTGCTTCCATTGAGAGTCAAGAGAAATGCTTCCCCATGCCGTAGGAAAGGTCTTTTTTTTAGCACTTATGTCCAATTTAAATTTTGAAGGTTTATCGTTTAAAGGTTTAAGCGGAGTAAAATTAAAAAAAGTATCGGTTTCCTGAGCCAACCCTATTTCTTCCAATGATAAAACAGGCATATTTTCTTTATTTAAAATACTTTCTATATAAAAAAGCGGAATATATGAGCAAAACCGAATTTCGTTCTCGCCGCCGAACTGCAATTCATTTATAAATTTGGAGGCACGTTTTATCACAAGACTTTCGTTTTTAGGCTCGGTACGCCAATTATATAATTTAGGAAAAATCTCCATTAAATAATTTACGGCATAAACATAATCGCTATCATTGTTAATACCTGAAATTATATTTTGCCCCGTAATAACGAATTCTCCGTCGGATTCTTCTCCCGAAAAAAGAATTTTTACGAAAGTTTTTCCGCCTGAGGTATATAAAAAGGCTCCCACCGTATTCGCGTTGTAATATAAAAAACCTATCCATGAAGGTTCTTTCCACGAATAATCGCGGTAAATTACATAATCGCCGGACTGCGTTCCGCTCCAATTTGTTTCATTTTCATATGTGTAAACATGTGTTAAAGCAAAAGCAAAAAAACAGAAAAATATAAAAGCTTTTTTCATTATTCCATTATTGATTAAATTTAAACTTTGGTCAAGCAGTTTTATGTAATTTTTTAAACTATATTCAGATTGCATAATAAACGGAAAACTCCGCTTAAAACAACAAACGGCTTATTTTAACACTCGGCTTTCCCTTCTTGAAAATTTTTTCATAAGTGTATACAATCTTTAAAAGTTATGAGAGCAACGCGGGCAATAATCCATTTGGATAATTTACAATATAATATTGAACAAATAAGAAAAAAACTGAAAAACGGTACGCAAATTTGCTTACCTGTAAAAGCGGACGCTTACGGACACGGCGCCGTCAGAGTTGCCGTTGCGGCTATACGGGCAGGAGTTTCTTACCTTGCCGTAGCTTCAATACAGGAAGCCGTGGAACTGCGTGAAGCGGGAATAGTGGCACCCGTCATTTCGTTAAGCCTTCCCGTACTTGAAGAAATACCGCAGCTTTTGGAATACGATATTCAACCCTTAGTAATAGACGAAGAATTTATCAACGAACTTAACCGCGCCGCCTCGGCGATGAATAAAAAGGCCGGAGTTCATCTTAAAATCGATACGGGAATGACTCGTATAGGCTGTACACCCGGAGAAGCGGTAAAACTTGCAATGCAAATAGCACGTGCCGAAAATCTTAATTTAAAAGGTGTCTGTACTCATTTTGCAGTAGCCGATTCTACCGAAAAAGAGAACCTTCAATACACGAAAAAACAAATCTCTCTTTTTAAAACCGCAGTTACTGAAATAAAAAAGGCGGGTATTACCGCAGGGCTAATTCATGCGGCCAATTCGGGAGCCGTTTTACAATATCCGGAAGCTCATTTCGATATGGTGCGACCCGGAATACTCGCTTACGGTTATCCGCCTTCGGAAAACTTAAAAGGACTTATAAATTTAAAACCCGTTATGGAGCTTGTAACCCAAGTTGTTCTGATTAAAAAAATTGAACCGGGAACTACGGTTTCTTACGACCGCCGCTGGACTGCGGAAAACGCAACTTATATTGCCACTCTTCCTATAGGTTATGCGGACGGTTTAATCCGCTCTCTTTCACCGGGTTTAAAGGTAAGAATCGGAAAGGAATTTTTTCCCGTTATCGGAAGGATTTGTATGGACCAATGTATGATAGATTTAGGGCCTACACCGTGGGTACAGCGATGGGACGAAGTTTGTATCTTCGGCTCTTCATCAAAAGAAACGCAAAATAATTCCGCAAGCTCTTTGGCAAAAATGGCCGGAACAATTCCCTATGAACTTACCTGCGGAATAAATAAAAGAGTACCGCGCATTTTTATAGATGAAACCATTCAATAGCGGAGGTTTAAAAACTGTGATTGTAAAACGTGCAAAAGTTTTAGGTTATTGTATGGGAGTTCGCCGTGCAGTCGATTCGGTTTTAAACGCCGCAGGTATTTCGGATAACGGTCTTCCGCTTAAGAGAAGGCAATTTACGGAAACCGAAAATAAAAAAACATATTCTAAAGTTTTTACTTTCGGCCCCTTAATTCATAATCCTGCAACACTTGAATATTTAGCCCGAAACGGAATTGATTTTATCGAACCTGAAAAATTTTCAGACGATGAAGATTACGGCAATACAAAGGTTGTAATCAGGGCACACGGAGTTTCGCCGGAACAATTACGCAAAATAAAAAAGGCGGGAGCGGAAGTAATAGATGCGACTTGCCCGCGCGTAGTTTCAAGCCAGACAAGAGCAAAAAAATATGCAAAAGACTCTTTAATAATTTTGGCCGGCGATAAAAATCACGGTGAACTTATCGGTATTGCAGGTTATGTTTATTCCGAAACCCGCTCCGCCTGTATTATTGTTCAAAATGCGGAAGAAGCAAAATCCGTAAATTTACCCGATTTAAAAGGAAATCTGACGCGAGCCGTTTTAATAGCACAAACTACAATCAAACAATCCGAATACGATGCAATTGCACAAATTTTAAAAATGAGGCTCCCTGATTTAATAGTGCTTAATACAATTTGCCCGGCCACTTCGGAACGCCAAGAGGCTTTAAAAGAACTCGCTTCGGAAACGGAAGCGATTTTAGTAATAGGCGGAAAAAATTCGGCAAATACGAAAAGACTTTTACAAACGGCCATCGATTTAAAAAAACCTGCATGGTTAGTGGAAAATGCAAAAGAACTGCCGAAAGAAATTTTTAATTACGGTTCTGTGGGCATTACAGCAGGAGCTTCAACTCCGGATTTTGTAATAGAAGAAATAGAAAGTATTTTAACGGGAAAAACTGAAAAAGTAAAATTATAACACTCCCGCTAGATATTAAATTTATTCCGGGTAAAAAAAAGCCCGAGCTGCATCGCTGCCGCCCGGGCAAATCTATTTATAGGAGGTTTACCAATTTTCCTGTTTTAAAACATAGTCTTTAAAATTATGAGTTTTCAGCACATCTTTTACCTTTTCCAAATCGTAGGGGCGTATTCCGTATAAAACAACACGAATATGCGTTTCGGTTTTTTCATAAGCCGGTTCAAATCCTATTTTACGAAGCTGCACAATAAGCCTCATAGCATTTTCTTCGCGTGCAAAGGAACCGAGCTGAATTCTCCAAAGCTCTCCGCTTGTTTCGGCGGGAGTTGTCGGAATATATACAAGCTCACGCTGCGGCTGCTGATATTGCGGCATTGTTTGTACAGGCTGGTACTGCGAACCGTATTGACTTTGACTCTGCCCGTATTGAGAGCCGTACTGAGACTGTGAGCCGTACTGCGGGTCTTGCATTCGCGGAGGCTGATATTGCGCGGTTTCCTGCGAGCCTTGGTACTGCTGAGAATTATATTGCTGACCTTGGGTCTGTTGCGCACCGTACTGCGGAGTCTGACCGGGGTATTGTTGTCCCTGAACGACCCCTTGTGAACCGTATTGTGAATTCTGAGCTTGCTGATATTGCGAAGTTTGGGACTGAGAAGCGGACTGCATACCTCCCGCCGTACCGGAAACACCGAAAGCGGCTTTATCGTTAGTATCTATTTTTCTAAGAGAAACCCGCGTTACTCCTCTTGAAAGCATATCCAAAGCCGCTGCGGCCGCCTTAGATATATCTATTTCCCTATTACCTACAAAGGGACCGCGGTCGTTAATTCTTACAACTACTTTTTTACCGTTTTCAAGATTCGTTACCTCTACCATTGTGCCGAACGGTAATGTTTTATGAGCTGCCGTATAAGCATTCATATCGAAAATTTCACCGTTTGCCGTTTGCCTTCCATGAAAAGCCTCTCCGTAATACGAAGCATAAGTCTCGGCATTAATTACTTCTCCTTGAGCATACATAAGACCTGTAAAACAGGCAAGAGTAATAAGCATCAATATAATTTTTTTCATTCATTCCTCCCGAAATCTCAATATAAAAACTCTAAAAAATTAAGTTTTAAAAGTTTACATATACAATAAATATCGGAATAAATAAAAATAACATTAGAATAAAAACAGCTAATCATTTAAGATAAAATCACTTAATTTATACCATTTATTTGTATAAAATATTTATATAAAAGAGGAAAACTTTTTCGCCATAAGCTATTTTAATACGGCCCGTATTTTCTATAAAAATAAAACCTCTTGACTATTTTTCGTTTTTAACTATACTAGTACGAAATTTTATTAAACGCACATTAGGAAAAGTGCAGAGGAGAATCGTTGGCTGAAATAAAGGGTTTGCGGATAAACGGACAAATTCGCGTAAGAGAGGTTAGGTTAATAGGCAGTGACGGAGAACAGGCAGGTATTGTTCCCACACTTGAAGCTATGAAAATGGCGGCGGATGCCGGGCTTGACCTTGTTGAAGTGGCACCGACTGCTAAACCTCCGGTTTGCAAAATAATCGATTATGGTAAATACCGTTTTCAAATGGAGAAAAAGCTCCGTGACTCCAAGAAAACGCAAAAACAGCAGTTATTACGGGAAATCAGAATGCAGCCTAAAATACATGCTCACGACCTTGAATTTAAATCTGCACATATTAAAAAATTCCTTGACGGCGGAGATAAGGTTAAAGTAACCGTGCGTTTTTGGGGACGCGAATTGGCTCATACAGAGCTGGGTTACGAAGTTTTAAACAAGGTTTTGGAAATGGTAGGCGGTGAAGAAGCTTATGCCTTAGAAAAAAAGCCTGCCATGGAAGGACGTACAATGTCTATGACATTAAGTCCCAAACCGAAAAAATAAGAGTTATAATTTGGAGGGTATTTATGCCTAAAATGAAGAGTAAAAGTGCTGCAAAAAAAAGATTTTCTCTTACAGCTACAGGTAAGGTAAAATATAAGCAGATGAATAAGGGTCATATTATGACTAAAAAAGCCCAAAAACGAAAACGCCACCTTAAAAAGACGGCTATTCTTTCGGACGCAGACAGCATGAAAATGCGAAAGCAGCTGTTACCTTACGGTTAGTTTATAGGAGTTTAAAATGTCACGATCAACAAGCAGCGATAGAAGAATCACACGAAGAAGAAAAATATTAAAATTGGCAAAGGGCTTTAGAGGAAGACGCGGTACGAATTTTAAAGCCGCAAGAGATGCCGTAAGAAAGGCTCTTTTGCACAGTTATGTCGGCAGAAAAGACAAAAAAAATGATATGCGCCGAATTTGGATTACCCGAATCAACGCCGCAGTAAGGGCGGAGGGTATGTCGTATTCCCGCTTTATTGCAGGAGCAACAAAGGCCGGTATCCAGTTAAACAGAAAAGCTCTTTCCAATATGGCGATTGAAGACCCTGCGGCATTCAAAGCCGTAGTTGAAGTTTCAAAAAAAGCTTTGGGGCTATAATATGCTTAATATCGATCAGGTTAAACTTCTTGAAGGCAAAGTTGAAAAAGCTGTAAATCTTATAAAAACGCTTTCTTTCGATAACGATTCTCTAAAAAAAGAAATTGAAGCTAAAAACAGGCGTATTTCGGAGTTGGAGAATTTAATCGTTGCCTTTAAAGACGACCAAACCAAAATCGAGCAGGGAATTATCAACGCACTTAATCAATTAAGTGCGTTTGAAAATTCCGTAAGCACAAAGCGCATTGCGGAAACAAAGACTCAAACGGGGCAAACCTTTTCCGAGCAGGAGAAACAAACCGTTCAGGGCGAAATAAACCGTGAACAAAACCCGACGGAACAGTCCGAAAGCGCGGTATCGCCCGAAAATAAAGAACAGGAAAAATCTCCGGAAGGGGTTCCCGAAGGACTTTTAGAAAAACAAAGCGCGGAACAAACGGAAGAGGATAAAAATGAACAAAAACAAACGGAAGAATTGCCCCTTCAAGCTCAATCCGAAAAGCCGCGGCAAACTCAACCTGTTTTAGAAAAACCCGAAGCAAATCCCTTACAAAAAGACTTGGACGATATTTTAGGTTCTCCGTCCGAAATAAATAAACAAATGGATATATTCTAGGGGGAAAATGAGCAAAGGCCAATTGAACATCGATTTGTTGGGAACTTCCTTTGCCATTCAAGCCGACGAAACCGATGAATACTTAAATACAATTTATACTCATTATGTACACACAATCGAACAGGTAAGACAAACCTCTTCGGTTAAAGACCCTGTAAGACTCGCTATTATTGCAGGAATTTTAATTACCGATGAATTGTATAAAGAACAATTAAAAGCGGATACGGCACCTGTTGCCGTAAAAAACGGAATCGCTCATACAAGAGAAATCCCCGATTCCATTGAAATTGAAAAATCCGCACAACGTATGATGGAAAAAATCGATAAGGTTTTAGACGGTAAAAATGAAAATTTGGGTTGATGCGGATTCCTGCCCCATAAGAATTCGGGAAATCATTTGCAAAGCCTCACACCGCATAAATTGTCCTGCAATTTTTGCCGCTAACCGCCCTATTCCGCTTCCTAAATTAAAAACCGTAACAATGATTATTACGGAAAACTCGGAACAGGCGGCGGATATTTATATTACGGAAAATGCCGAACCTTGCGACTTGGCGATTACGCGCGATATTCCGCTGGCGAAAAATCTTATAGATAAGGGTGTCGTTGTAATTAACGATAGGGGGACACATTTTACACAAGACAATATAAACACATTTTTATCGGCAAGAAATTTTATGTACGAACTTCAGGCAAACGGACTTCAGCTTGAAAAAACAAATACTTTCGGGAAAAAAGAAATACAAAAATTTTCACACCTGTTGGATTCTCTTTTGACAAAATTAACAAAAAATAAGGATTGATTTTTTCTCCTTTTAGTTTTATAATGTTTAATCTAAGCGAGGAAAAAATGTCCGATATTCAACAAAACAACGAAGAAATACAAACCGCAAATACAAATGTAAATGCGGAAGAAAAAATCAATTTAAATGAAACCGATAAGGAAGAAACCCGGGCAACGGAAAATACCGAAGACGGTAACAAGGTTCCGGAAGACGAACTGATTCTTCCCGAAGGCGATAAAGAACAAAAAAGCAAAAAAGCTTTAAAAAAAGAAAAGAAAAAAGGCGGCGTATTCGGTAAAATAATAAAGACCGTTGCCGTTTTGTTTTTAATTATTCTTATTCCACTTGCAGGCTTTTTATTGTACTCAGCAATCGACGGCGCTGAGCCTGCGGAGCATATACCGGAAGGACACTATGCTTATATTAACCTGCCGTCCTTGGGGGATTTTTTTCAAAAAACTCTTTCGGTAAAAACGCTTGACTCTGTTTTAGCTTCTTCCGAAACGGCTCAAATGCAGGGCTTAATACGTTCTCTAAGAGCTTCTCCCGAGCTTTCTTCTTGGTGGTTTAAAACCGCTTCAAATATCCGTTTGGACGCGGCAGCTTACGGAACGGATTCGGGCGAAACGGCTTTTCTTATTTTTGCAAAACTGGGTTTCCGCTCCGCAGCAACCCGCGCCCTGCCTCTCGTTTTAAAAATAAAGCCTGATTTATTTTCCTCTATAAAGGAATTACAGGCAATAAGTGAAAATAATATTGAGTACTGGATTTATGATGTACAAGGTTTATCGATTTATATAGGAACCTTTAAAGATTCCGTAATTATAAGTTCATCGAAAGAACTTTTTTTACAAGCCTTTACCGAAAACGAAAACGAAAATACCGAGTCGATAAAAAAATTTATAAAAAATTCAAAAAAAGATTCGGTAAGCATTTTATCCGATATAAACGGTTTTAAAAACGGCATAAAAGATGATAACTCGGTTTTTTCCAATGCAATGAAAAATCTCGCCTTCGATAAAAATACCGTTATAAACATAAACTTAAACGAAAAAGCTCTATCCGTTTCGGGTAACTGTAATTGGGAAACGGAAGATTCGGGTTTGAAAAATATTTTAAAAAGACAAGCCTTTATTCCGGGTATTTTAAACCGGCTGCCTAAATCGACCGATTATATAACGCTTATCAACATGGGAAGCCCCGATTTTCTTTTTGATAACGGACATATTTTATTTAATTCTTCAATTTTAAATGCGTATAATAAGGCCTCAAGCGCAAGCCGATTTCTTTTTAAAAAAGACATAAACGAGCTTTTATTTTCATGGATGGGAGATGAAATAGGATTATTCGGACTTGAGCATTCCGAACAGCCCGTATTTTTTGTTTCATTAAAGGACGAAAAAAAATGCAGAGCCGCTCTTGAAGACATTTTTTCTTCAATTTTTATAGAAAAAGATGTTTCCGCACTGGTTGACGGTTTACGAATTCCGCGTATAGAATTCCCGGATTTATTAAAATCGCTTTTGCGGGCATTTAAAGTGGAACTGCCCCGCCCGTTTTATGTAATAGATGACGGCTTTTTATACCTTTCGCAAAGTGCGGAAGCCGTAGCTTCCCTTATAAACGATGTAAAGGCGGGCAATCTTTTAGTAAAAACCGAAAATTGGAAAAGTCTTGCAAAAATACCGCCTGAAACTTCCATCTTCGTTTATTACACGGTAGAAAAACAAATTCCCAATTTGTTAAGAAGTATAAACGCTCTTAAACCGATTTTAAAAGATTACGGAAAAGGTATTTTATCCATTAAAACCGATTCGTCGCAAAGGTTGTCATTTGAATTCCATACTCAAAGAACGGAATCTCATTCTTTGGGAGAGCTTGCAGCCTTTCCTTATAAGAGTTCGGAAAAAATAACGGGCAATATTTATTGCGGAAAAAATTCGAATAATGTACCCTTTGTCTATTGGACCTCAGGAAATAAGGTATACGCGTTAAACCTTGCCGATAAAACTTTAACAAATTTAAAACTTGACGATAAAGCGTATCTTAATGTTCAGCTTACGGAAGGCAGAATAAATTCGGTTTGGGCCGTTTCTTCGCGCGGTACTATTTATAAAACCGATTATTCGCTTAAAGCGGCGGCAAACTTTCCGATTCTTACCGGAGAAAAATTTGCCGTTCCGCCCGTGATTTTAAAAGACGGAATTGTCCTCCCGGTTGCAAATAAACCGCTGCTTCTTTTCGCCGATAAAAATGCAAACACATATTTTTCGGAGCCTATGGATACAAGGCTTAAAAATCAGCCCTTTGTATTCGATGATACGATTGCCGCAGCACCGCGCTCTTTCGACAGTATGGTTTACCTTTTCGATAGGGACGGAAAAATAAAAGACGGCTATCCTTCGGAACTTGAATCCATTTCGGCGGTTCAACCCGTTTTGTACAAAAATGAGAAAAAAGAAATTTGGACGGCTATTTTAACCGAAGAAGGAAAATTCAGCTTAAAGCCCGCTTTCAATAATGAAAATGAAGGTTTTTCTATAGAGTTAAATGTTTCGTGCAGGGTACAGCCGGTTTATTCGGAAAACTTAAAAATGTTCTTTTTAATTGCAGATGCGGGATATCTTTATAAAATAGATACTCAATGCAGGATAGTCGATAAAATCGCTTTAAAGCAAAAAAATGCCGATGATTATGTTATTACTCTGGCGGATTTAACCGGCGATAAACTTGATGATGTTTTGATTTCGGGCGGAGGAAATTCCGTTTACGCTTACGGTTCGAATTTTATTCCGCTTGAAGGATTTCCCGTTTCAGGAACGGGGAATCCCTGCCTGATTGATGTCGACGGCGACGGTAAGCCTGAATTGATTACCTGCGGAATAGATAACAGCATTCACTCATACAGGTTTTAAAAGAGACTTACGGTAAACCTTTACTTTATATAATTTTAAGGAGGGTTTCGGATAAGACGACAGCCGGTGTTTTAAAGTAAAAAATACTTACTTAGTAAATGCCGGCTGTTTTTCCGTAAAGCCCGAAAGCTTCACGGTATTATCAATTTACTTTTTATCCTGTGTACTTTAAAAAAGCTCAATCATTATATACCGGAAAGGGCGGCAAAACCGCACTTTGAAGCTCTCTTCCTATACAGCTTTTAAATTCGGCCTTTGCATGAGCCGTTTCGGCAATTTCTCCGTTTTCAAGCAGGATAACGCGATCGCAAAAGAGTTTTACAAGTCTTATATCGTGCGTAATAAATAAAAACGAAACTTCGCCTTTAAGACGTTTTAAAAGTTCAAGAATTCCGCTTTGAAGAGGCGTATCAAGAGAGCTTAAGGCTTCATCAAGAATAATCAGCTTAGGATTTACCGCCATGGCACGGGCAACCGCCACACGCTGAAGCTGCCCACCGCTTAACAGCACGGCTTTTTTTTCTAAAAAATCCTCCGCTATTTCGAGCCTTTTCATCAGGTTTTGTATCCGCTCAAGTCTTTCCGTCCTGTTTAAAGCCGTTAAATATAAAAGAGGCTCTTCTATAATTTCTTTTACGGTCAAACGGGGGTTTACAGCGCTTAAACTGTCCTGAAAAACAATTTGAACCTGTTTATAAAATTCACGTTTTTTCGATAAATTCGACAAGTCTAAGGGCTTGCCGCCGAATTCTACGATACCTGCGCTCGGCTGTAAAAGACCAATCATAATTTTCGCAAGAGTGCTTTTACCCGAACCGGATTTACCGAGTAAGCCGAGAGCTTCACCGTGTTCCATATCGAAATTAATATTTTTTAAAACATGAGTTTTTTCCCGTTTTCCGAAAAATGAAAAATTTTCAAAAGAATGATTTATATTTTTAACTGAGGCAAGAATATTACCTTCCGTATATACGCTCATTATTTTCCGCCTCCTTCGTAAAACGATAAATGCGCCTTAATAAGCTCTTTCGCCGCTTCGGTTTTTTGTTCGGCAAAGATACTTTTTACAGTACCGGTTTCGACCAGTAAGCCCTTATCGATAACGGCTACTTCATCCGCAATTTTTGCTACAACTCCGAAATCGTGCGTTATTAAAAGCATTCCCAAAGAATTTTTATTTACAAGAGTTCTTAAAAGCTCTAAAATTTTAGATTGAACAACAAGGTCCAAATCGGTTGTAGGCTCATCGGCAATAATAAAACCCGCCTTGCTTAAAAGCATTAAGGCTATCATTGCCCGCTGGAGCATACCGCCGCTCATTTGGTGGGGATACAGGCCCAATACTTCAAGTCCGAGACCTACATCGCAAAGAGCCGTTTCTATTTCGGCCTTGCCGGTTTTGTTAAAACTACCGTTTGATTTTAACATTTCCGTAATATGGGCGCTCATAGACATTAGAGGGTTAAACGCCGTTCTGGGATTTTGCATAATACTCATAAAAATCTTTCCGCGGGATTTTTGAATATCTATAGACCGGTTATCCAAAAATATCTCCCCGGAGCTTTTTAAGTTGGACGGCGTAAAACCCTGCATTGCAAGAGAGGTAAGAGTCTTGCCGCTTCCGCTTTTACCGACTAAGGCTGTAATTTTTCCCGTACAAATCGAAAAATTTACATTATTTACGAGAGCTTCTCCGCCGTTTTTAACGCTTAAATTTTTAACTTCTAAAATGCTCATCAGTGCCCCGCTTCGCTTACATCGAATTTATCGCGTAAAAAATCGCCTATTATGTTAAAACTCATAACGCACAAAAATATTGCAAACCCGGGATATACTATAAGTTCGGGGTGACTGAAAATATATTCTTTCCCGTCGCTTATCATTATTCCCCACTCGGCAGTAGGGGCTTTTACACCCAGCCCTAAAAAACTTAAACCCGAAATATGAAGAACAATGTGTCCGATATCGAGAGTTGCTAAAACCGCACATTGGGACAAGATAGGTTTTAACATATTTTTTCTAAAATTCGTAAAGGTGCTTGCACCTGAGGTAATCGTTATAAGCACATAATCGCTGTTTTTTAAACTTAATACGATACTGCGTACGATTCTTGCATACCACGCCCAATGGGACACTGCAATGGCAATAATTACATTGGTAAGTCCTACACCCAAAATTCCTACCAAAAACAATGCCAAAATTACGGTAGGAACACTGAAAAAAATATCGCAAATCCGCATTAAAATTTGGTCGGTTTTTCCTCCTGCAAACCCTGCCGTTCCTCCCACTAAAATACCTAAGGATAATATCAAAAACAGGGTTACAAATGCGGAATTAAGCGATATGCTTGTCGCCGCAAGCAGCCGTGAAAAAGTATCGCGGCCCAGGTGGTCCGTTCCGAATAAATGGGTTTTTCCCGCCGGCTCGAATTTTGCAAGTAAGTCTATTTCATTAGGGTCATACGGCACCAGCCAATACGAAAAAACCGAAACGAAAATCATTATAAGAGCCGCAAAAATTGCGACATAAAGTCCTATTTTTTTCATTTTACACCTGCCCTTATTCTGGGGTCTATTAACGCATAAACTACATCTATCACCAAATTGCTGAGTACAAAAACAAACGCCATTACCAGAATAAAGCATTGAATTACGGGATAATCGTTGTTAATTATAGCTTCAACCGCATACCTTCCTACTCCGGGATATGCAAATACATTTTCTACAACCATTGCGCCCCCTACCAATTCTCCCAAGTGCATACCCAATGCCGTAATAATCGGCAAAGAAGCGTTTCGGAAAATATGGCTGAAAAGAACGCGTATACGCGGAATACCGCGCATTTTTGCATAAGTTACGTGTCTTTGGTTTTTAATTTCCAGCATATTGGTACGGATAAGACGCGAATTGATTGCAATCGACATAAAAGATATTGTAAATGCCGGCATTATAAGATGGCTGAAACCTCCTATTCCGAACGGAGGAAGAATTTTAAGATGAACCGAAAAAAGTAAAATCAATAAAATCCCGAGCCAAAAATTCGGTGTACAAACTCCGAGAAAAGAAAAAAATCTTACAGCATAATCAATAAATTTATCCTTAAAGACAGCCGACAATATACCAAGCGGTACGGAAAAAGCCAAGGTAAGGACAAGAGCAAAGCCCGCAAGTTTAAGCGTAGCGGGCAAATAATAAGCCATATCCGCCGTTACATCTCTTCCAGTAATGTAGGATTTGCCGAAGTGAAGATTAAGAGCGTCTTTAAACCAAATTTTATACTGTTCCCAAACGGGTTTATACAAATTAAGCACCCTCTTTGCTTCGGCAAGAGCTTCATCGGTAGGCGATATGCCTGACGCATTAAGATAGCTCATTGCCGCATCGGTACCGTTTAGCCGTAAGATTGCAAAAATCATCACGCTTACGGCTAACATAATCGGTACAACAAAGAAAAGGCGTTTTATAATAAATTTCAGCATTAACGTAAACTCATTTCGGCAAAGGGCACACGGTTTTTAATAATGTGCATATTTACACCGTCCAGCCGCTTATTCCAAACGGCCTTATTCGTTTCATATAAAAGAGGAATATAAACCGCTTCTTCATGAAATGCCGTAAGAAGCTCGTGAGTTAACTCCCGTCTTTCTTTCGGGTCAAGCGATACAAGCATTCGCCCGATTTTTTCGTCGATTTGCTTTTTATCGGATAAACCGAGTTGAGCCTGATAGTCGGCATGAGAAGGAAGACGCATTGAGGCTAAGAAGGCTTGGGGGTCGTAAGGAGCTCCCCAAGTTTCGTTAAAAATAGCTCCGAAGTCTCCGGTTTTTTGTTTTTTGTAAAAGATTGTGGATTCATCGGCCTTTAATTCAAGGGCAACACCTATTTTGGCAAAATTTGCACGCAATACTTCACCTATTGATTTATAAACGGCATTATTTCCTATATATATAAGGGTAATTTCAAGTTTTTTACCGTCTTTATAGCGGATTTTATCCTTACCCATTTTATAACCCGCTTTTTCCAACATATCGTTAGCTTTTTTAATATCGAACTCGTAAGCCTGTGCGGAAATATCGGTATTTTCCAATGTTTTATCGAACAAAAAGTCCGCCCTCTTGCTTGTATTAAAAAATATCTTTTCTACCATTAAATCTTTTGCTACCGCCATATTAAGAGCCTTTCTTACGGTTTTGTCATTTGTAGGAAAGCGTGTTGAATTTAATGCTACAACTAAGGTTAAAAGCGGCTTTGAAACGGCACTGTTAAATTCTTTTTTTAACTCGTTAAAACTGTCAAGAGGAATTTGCCCTCCTCCGTAAATTAAATCCACTTCCCCCGTTTTTAATGCAATAACCTTAGTATTGGGTTCCGGGATTATTTTTGCAACAACCTTTTTAATTGAAGGTTTTTTACCCCAGTATTTTTCGTTTACTTCAAATGTATCGCTTATGCCCTGTTTGGTATCTACCAATTTCCACGGTCCCGTTCCGATAGGAGCCTTTATTCCGTCTTTTGTGGAACCGTTCATCATTGCGGAAGGTGCGATAAACCTGAAAGGTCTTATGAGGCTTAACTCCCTCAATGTAGGCTCGTAAGCATTTTTTATAGTAAGCTCAATTTCGTACTTGCCTACAATTTTGCAATTTTCCAAAATATTCGCAAGTTCAAGCCATGCATGGCGGCTGCGGTTTTCCAAAAGGGCATCAAAATTTGCCTTGGCGGCCTTTGCATCGAATTTTTCTCCGTTTGAAAAAACCACATCATCGCGCAATACAAACCTGTACACGGTGCCGTCCTTGCCTATACTCCATGATTTTGCAAGCCACGGCAAGATTTTTCCGTCGTCGCTGAATTCAACAAGACTTTCGTAAACCATATCCTGTGCAAACATTTCATTGGGTGAATAAAGATGCGGATTTAAAACTCCGACATTTTTCGATACGGCAAAATTAAGCGTACCGTTTTCCGCAAACAATGAAAGCGGAATTAACGCTAAAAATAAGGCCAATACTTTTTTTACCATTTTTTAAACTCCTTATAATTAAAAACTGAATAAAATGTTACCCTTAGGTAATTTCAGACAGGCAGTATATAGATTTTTACAATTAATGTCAATAAGGTTTATAAAAAATCGGACAAAACCGTTTTAAAAATCATTATCGGATAAAAGGATTGACAGCGGTTATATAAACAGGCATAATGGTACTATGAGCGTAAAATGCAGATTATCAAAAGATGCGGAGCGTATTGCAGCAATAAACAAAACCGTTCACGATGTTCATTATAAATTATATCCTGAATATTTTAAACCGTTTTCATATAATGAAACGGTAAACTTCCTAAAAAAACAATTACAAGAAGAAAATTGGTTTTGTTATATTGCAGATTATGAGGGAAAAGATACGGGTTATGCTTTATTTTATATCAGAGATTACCGGGAAAATCCTGTCAGAAAAGCATATAAAGGCATACATATAGACCAAATAGGTATAATCCCCGAATATAGGCGGAAAGGCATAGGAAGAGAGCTTATGAAAGAAATCGAAAAATTTGCAATAAAAGAAAATGCGGCACAAATAGAACTGACCCATTGGGAACTAAATGAAGATGCAAAATATTTTTACAGCAGTATGGGGTTTAACACAACTATTAGATTTGTTGTCAAAAAGCTGTAATAAAATTACATAGAGCCTTAACTCTAATAAGGTTTTAACCGTATTGTTAAAAACATCTCGGTTTACCCAACCTCTCTTCGATAATATATTTCAAAATTCAAAAAAAATTATTGTTTTTTTTATAAAAATAAATAAAAATACCGTTTAAGCTATTGAAAAAAATTATATATAATTATATAATCGACTCACAATAATTCAAAGAGGGATATTGACATGAATGCAAAAATAATTATACTACCCCCCCCCCCCCCCCGAAATTTTATAACGTCATCTTTGAATTAAATACTATCTTTATTCATATTTTTAAACGAAGCCCGCTTATCAAAAGAAAGCAGCGGTTTAAATTTTGTGAGGCCTGTTTAAAATCAAATTTTATGGTTTATATGTACTTTATAAAAACCGCCCGGCATAATAATTTAACCGTTCAGCTTCATGCAATAACCTGTCAACCGCATAAAAATCGATTTATCAAACCGGAATATAAAAATATCGGCAATTATAAATTACCGCCTCCTATGAGAATTTAAAAGAAAGTTTTTACAATACATTCACCGAAATACGGGAATGTAAAATAAAATTTCTTTTGTACATTTACAGTTTTAAACAAAAGAAATTATTATAAACCGACAAATAAAATTAATAGGAGTTATTTTATGGACAAAACGAAAAAACGATCTTCGCTCAAAAACAGGCTTTCAATTATTTTCGGCACTATAGTTTTTATTTCATTAGGCATTCTGGGAGTTTTAGCCGCAAGGATTGCACGAAAAGCAATAGAAGAAAAGGTATATCTTCAAATAACGGAAAAAGCCGATGATACCGCTAAAATAGTCAATGAACGTATTTCAGGTTATTTTAAAACACTTGAATCAATTGCACGTCTTGAAATTCTCAGAACAAATATTCCTTATACCGACAAAGCCGAAGCCTTAAAACAAGAACTTATTTTTAATCCGGAATTTGAAGCTCTCATACTGTGCGACAAAACGGGAACGGAATATTTACCCGGCAACATACGGTTAGACGTTTCACAAAGAGAATGGTACCGCCAAGCTATGCAAAACAAAAAATGCGCTTCGGAACCGGAATTTTCAAAAGCAACAAATACTTTAGCCGTATATTTTTCAACTCCTATTTATGATAATAATAAAAACATCATAGGGGTTTTATGCGGAAGAACAAACGGCACTGAACTTTCCGATATAATAAAAGACATTATCGTAGGTAAAACTGGCGAATGTTATATACTCGGAATCACCGGAACTAATATTGCAGACCGTAATATTGAACTTGTAAAATCTCAATATAATTCAATAGAAGCCGCAAAAACCGACGCTTCACAAAAAAACATAGCGGAATTTGAAGAAAAAGCCGTAAAATCCGATGAAGACTTAATTTCTTATGTGCATTTTAAAGGCAAACGTATGCTCAATTGTTCCGCAAAAATCAAATCTACAAACTGGACGGTGTTTTGCTACGCCCCCGCAAATGAATTTTTCTATGCCGTTACACAACTTCGTATAACATTGGGTCTCACAGGATTAATAATTATCATACTCGCAATTTTAATTGTATATTTTGTTTCTCATAAAGCGGTAAAACCGATAAAAATAACGGTAGACGCTTTAAAAAACATTGCTCAAGGAGAGGGAGACTTAACCGTCCGGCTTTACACAAAAGGCAATGACGAAATAACCGATTTGTCTGAATATTTTAATGAAACAATCAATAAAATAGGTTCGTCCGTAAAAGCAATAGGAGAAAATACATCTTCTATGCGGCAAATAGGAGAAGAGTTATCTACCAATATGACCGAAACGGCAAGTTCCATAAATCAGATAAGTGCAAATATTGACGGAGTTAAACAGCAAGCCATTACACAAGCCGCAAGCGTTACGGAAACCGCCGCAACAATCGAAGAAATAATGCGCACAATAAAACAACTTAACGGAAGTATTGAAACACAATCGGCCAGTGTAGCTCAATCTTCGGCATCGGTTGAGCAAATGGTTGCTAATATAGCGTCCATTACAGGTACTTTAGCAAAAGCGATAAAATAATAAAAGAATTGGCTTATGCTACGGCAGCCGGAAAAGAAACTATTTCTTCTTCAAATACAATTACACAAAAGATTACCGAAGAATCGGGAGTTCTCTTGGAAGCCAGTTCCGTTATCCAACATATTGCAAGCCAGACAAATTTACTTGCAATGAATGCCGCAATTGAAGCTGCTCATGCAGGAGAAGCCGGAAAAGGTTTTGCAGTTGTTGCCGATGAAATACGCAAACTTGCGGAAGAATCTTCCGTACAAGGAAAAACAATTACTTCAACACTTAAAAATTTATCGGGTGAAATTGAGGCTCTCTCGGAATCTTCCAAAATGGTAGAAGAAAAATTCAATGCAATTTTTTCTCTTAGCGAAAACGTTAAGGATATGAGTAAAAGCGTTATGGAAGCAATGCATGAACAGGAAAACGGCAGTAACGAAGTATTAAATGCCATACGCAATATCAATACGGTAACAATGGAAGTAAAAGCCGGTTCGAAAGAAATGCTTAGAGGCGGAGAAAATGTTGCCAAAGAAATGAATAAACTGGACGGTTTAACGGTTACTATAACAGGCAGTATGAACGAAATGGCATCAGGTGCGATGCAAATAAATAATGCAATAAGAGAGGTAAATTGGATAACTCAAAAAAATAAAGACAGTATTGAAGTTTTAGTAAAAGAAGTTGAAAAATTTAAAGTATAAAAATTTACAAACGGCAATAAGAGAGGGGACTATATTAAAAACTCACACATAGATGTAAAGATGTAAGAGTTTCCGCCTACGATGCCGGTAACCTGAAGGAGAATAAAATGAAAAAACGATTTTCTATTAAATTAAAATTGGTAATCATATTCGGAGCTTTAATTTCAACAGCCATTGCCATACTCGGAATTTTAGCCGTACAAATAACAAAACGAGCCGTTATAGAAAAAGTTGAAGTTCATTTATCGGACAAAGCGGAAGATACGGCAAAAGTAATAGACACTAAAATAACCGCTTTTTTTCAATTTTTGGAAGGCTTATCACGAATTCCGGTACTTAGAAATAACAGTTTAACATATGATGAAAAGATGGCTTATCTTAAAAAAGAGGCCGATTTTCATAAATCCATAAACGAGTTAAAAATTTATGACCTGTCAGGTAAACGCTACACAGATGAAGGAGAAGCAATTATTGTAAACGACAGGGATTGGTACCAAGAAGCGTGTAAAGGTAAAAATTTTGTTTCCGAACCCATTATAACAAGGTCAACAGGAAAACTGGCTATTATTTTTGCCGTCCCGATTTATGACGATAATCATACAATTATAGGGGTTTTAAATGCTTCGGTAACGGGTCAATTGTTTTCCGAATTTATAAAAGATATTGTAGTAGGAAAAACGGGGTACTGTTATATTCTGGGAACGACCGGAACGAATATAGGCCATAAAATATATGAAAGAGTTTCTCAACAAATCAATTTTATAACTGAAGCCGTAACCGATAAAGACTCAATTTCGGTTGCATCTTTTGAAAAAAAAGCAATCGCCTCCGAGCACTCCGGTATGGAATTCTACGAATGGAACAATATTTCCAAAATAGCCGCTTTTACAAAAATAAAAAGAACGGGCTGGACTGTAATAGTAAATGCTCCGGTAGAAGAATTTATGGGTACTATTCAAACCTTACAAAAATCGATATATACTATAGGCCTTTTCATTTTAGTAACAACTCTTGCTATTGTATTTTTTACCGCATACACAATTGTAAAACCTATTACAAATGCCGTATCGGCACTTAAAGATATATCCCAAGGAAAGGGAGATTTAACTGTAAGACTCCCCATTTACGGCAATGATGAAATAACCGACCTTTCTCAATACTTTAACCAAACTATAGGAAAGATAGGAGAATCTATAAAATCAATCAGCCGCACTTCAAATACAATGAAAAACATAGGTTTAAATCTTTCAAACAATATGGAGGACACTGCAAACTCTATAAATCAAATAAATTCTCACATTGAAGGTGTTAAACAACAAACCATAATGCAGTCCGCAAGTGTTACCGAAACATCGGATACGGTTGAAGATATTATCCGCATTATAAAACAACTTAACAACGGAATTGAAACTCAAGCTTCAAGTGTAGCCCAATCTTCCGCTTCCATTGAACAAATGGCGGCCAATATTTCGTCAATTACGCACACTTTAGAAAAAAGCGACGCTGTTATCAAATCTTTAGCCGGCGCTACTGCCGATGGAAAAGAAACCCTTTCTTCTTCAAATATCATTACACAAAAAATTACCGAAGAATCGGGAGCTCTTATAGAAGCCAGCGCAGTTATCCAGCATATTGCAAGTCAAACTAATCTTTTGGCTATGAATGCGGCAATTGAAGCCGCTCATGCAGGAGATGCCGGAAGAGGCTTTGCAGTTGTTGCAGATGAAATACGTAAACTTGCTGAAGAATCCTCCATACAAGGCAAAACAATCACATCAACATTAAAAACATTATCGGGTGAAATCGAAACACTTTCCGAGTCTTCCAAGTCGGTAGAAGAAAAGTTTAACGCTATTTTCTTACTTGCGGAAAATGTAAAAAAGATGAGCCGTATGATAATGGAAGCGATGAGAGAGCAGGAAAACGGAAGTAAGGAAGTTTTAAATGCAATTCGTAATATCAATGAAGTAACCGCAGAAGTCAAAGCGGGTTCTCACGAGATGCTCAAAGGCGGAGAAGGCGTTACCGAAGAAATGCTCAAACTGCACGAGTTGGCCGGTGCAATCACAGACAGTATGCGTGAAATGGCCTCAGGAGCAATTCAGATAAATAATGCGGTTCGGGAAGTAAACGAAATAACACGGAAAAATAAACAAAGTATAGAAGCTTTAGCAAAGGAAGTTGATAAATTTAAAATATGATGAACTAAATGTTATATATTCTACAATAAATAAAGATATGGTATAAATAATGCCATATCTTTATTTATTCCGTGTTTTATGATATACTTCTTTTCTATGAATTACTATGTCGTGCAGGTAAGTACAGGGAAAGAAAACCTTTTTGTAGAATCCGGCGAAAAAAATGAAGCGGAGTTCGAAAGGGAATACTCTATCATTTTCCCGCAAAGAGTTTTAAAAATAAAAAAAAGCGGAAAATTTACCGAAAAAAAAGCGGCGGTTTTTCCCGGTTATGTTTTTATAAGGTCGGAAGAAATTACGCCGGATACTTACCATTCCGTCAGAAAATTAAAAGGCTTTTATCGTTTTTTACCGAATAATCAGGAGCCCTTGCCTTTGAAAGGAAAAGACTTGGACATATTAAAACACTTTATTTCCTTCGGCTGTGTAGCGAATATTTCCGTTGCGGTATTTGACGAAAATGACCGCATTCAAATTTTAGACGGCCCGTTAAAGGGGCTTGAAGGACAAATAATAAAAGTAGATAGAAGAAAAGGAAGAGCAAAGGTAAAATTGGATATGTACCAAAATTCCTTTGCTATAGATTTCGGGTTTACTCAGCTCAGTCAAATGGGCAAAAAACGGGAGGATGTAAATGACAAATCTTCCGATTAAACAAAACCCTTCCATATACATTGTAGGAGCAGGCTTTGCAGGAACCGCAATTGCAAAAGAAATTTCTTCAAAAGAAATTTTCGGCAAGGTTTCGGCCTTTTTAGATGACGACCCGAAAAAGATAGGAACAAAAATTGACGGGGTCCCGGTTTTAGGTTCAATATCGGAAGCGGTGCGCTTAATCAGAATCGACTCGGGAGCGGAAGCCCTAATTGCAATTCCGAGTATAAGCTCCGAACGTTTACGCGAAATTTTCGGAATACTCAAAAATGCCGGATTTTCACGTATAAAACTTTTACCTGCAATTTCGCAAATTATAGACGGTTCCGCCCATTTAGTGCAGGCAAGAGATATTGACCCGCAGGACTTACTTAGCCGCACACCCGTAAAAATAAGTTTAAAAAAAAGCCTCGCATATTTAAGGGGAAAACGTGTTTTAATAACCGGAGCGGGAGGCTCAATCGGAAGCGAACTTGCACGCCAACTTTTATCCGGCGGTGCGGAACGGCTTTATCTTTTCGGACACGGAGAAAATTCCATTTATCAAATTCATAAAGAATTAAAGCTGCTTCAATCCGGAGGAGTAGGAGATAAAGCAACAATAGTGCCGATTATAGGCGAATTAAAAGACCGTAACTATATGCGCTACATTATCAACAGATTAAAATGCGATGCCGTTTTTCATACGGCGGCTTATAAACACGTTCCGCTTATGGAAGAAAACCCCGTAGCCGTAATCGAAAACAATGTTTTCGGAACAAAAAATCTTTTAGACGCCTGTTTGGAATTCGGAGTAAAAAAATTTGTTTTAATTTCTACGGATAAAGCCGTAGAACCCGTTTCCGCTTACGGTCTTTCAAAAATGTTAAATGAAAAATCGGTTTTACAAGCTGCGGAAAAAGCAAAAAATTCCAACGAAAATTCGGCTTATATGTTTGTACGTTTCGGAAATGTTCTCGGCTCCCGCGGCTCTATTTTTCCTCTTTTTGTAGAGCAGATAAAAACGGGAGGCCCCGTAACGGTAACCGATAAAAAAATGACGCGTTATTTTATGACTATTCCGGAAGCCTGCTCCCTCGTGCTTCAAACCGGCGGAGTCGGAAAATCAGGACAATCTTATCTTCTTGATATGGGAGAACCCGTAAATATTTTTGAAACTGCAAAGCAGTTAATCCGTTACATGGGCTTTGAACCTGAAAAAGATATTAAAATAGAAATTATCGGTGTCCGCGAGGGAGAGCGCCTGGAAGAGCCTCTTTGGTCAAAAAGCGAATATTTGGAAAAAACCGATTACGAAAAAATAATGCTTTTAAAAGATTCCGTTCCGTTTGATTCGGACAGGTTAAACTACCTCCTCGAAAAACTGGCTCCGTTTTGTTTTTACACGGAAGGGAAAGAAGACCTTTTCCGAAATAAAGATAAAATGAAAAACTTTATACGTAACGAAGGGTTAGTTTTATAATTTACAAAAAAGCCCTTATAAATTCTTAAATTTAAATAAAATACTCTCTTTTTTTTTCATTTTTTTTAATAATTGTTTTATTTTTTTCCGTTTTTGTTGTATTATGGTTGTATCAAACTATAAGAGAGGTTTATATGAAAAAAACAGTTAGTGTTTTTGTTTTTGTAAGCGTTATTCTAATGTCAATTAACGCTGCAGAGTACTATGTTTCAAAAGAAACGGGTAGGAACGGAAATGCGGGTACAAAGGATGCCCCGTTTAAAAACATTGAAAAGGCGGCCGAAATCGCTCAAGCGGGAGACAAAATCTATGTCGCAGAGGGTAATTATTACGGCGTTCGGGACAAGGGTTTTATTATGATTAAAAATGCCGTTGAAATTTACGGAGGCTATTCCAAGGATTTTTCAAAACGGGATATTTTAAAGTATAAAACGCTTGTTATGCCGCCCGTATCGTCCAACGGAACCGGAAGAACAAATAAAACGATGGAGTTCGATATTAAAAACGGCAACGGTAAAAAGCTCGTAATCGACGGTATTATTTTCGATAAGGGCGATTCAAACGGTTATCATCCTACAAAGGGAAAACCTGCCGGCGTTGAAACCGGAATGCTTGTGTTGCCTCCCGGACAGGGCATAAACGGAAAAGAAACTAAGGTTCTGACTACCGAAAAGGCAATACTAGGCGGCAGCATTATGAAATGCGACGTACTTATTCAAAACTGTCTATTCAACAATGCTTCCAATTTTGCCATTCAATTCGGAGGTTCGGGCGATGTAAAAATCCTCAACAACGTATTTACCGCAAATGCAATGGCTGCCTGCGAAATTTGGGGAAAAGAAAACAAGGCGACTTCCATAACCTTGGAATTTGCTTATAACACCGTATTATTTACTTGGCCGCGCACCCATACGTTTGAAGATATGGGCTACGGCTTCCGTGTTATGACAAAGGTTGAAGTAAACTGCCATCATAATATTATAGGTCTTTCGGCTCTTTCCGCGATTGACCGATGCCGTATCGACAGCCCCGAAGCAATGGAAAAAGGAAGAAAGGTACTCGTAGATAACAACCGCTTCTTTATGAATAAACAGGCCGATGTAACCCTGCCCGGTTTAGGAACTTTTGAATACATCTGGGTAAAAGACTTTGAAGATGTTGACCGCTTTAACAGTGCGGAAGGCAATGAAGAACTTAAAAACGTACAAGGCTTAAAAAATGCTATAAACAAGGCTTATTTGGAAGGGTTTTTAAATGCAACATATAAGGAAAAAACCGATTATGACCCGAATTCTCCTGCAAATGAATTCAGAAGGGCAATGGGTATGAATCAAACCGGTAAGATAACATCCGATGTTTCGATGTTTGCAAATAAGTATCCGCAAAGCGATGCTTTAAAACTTTTCGGTGCCGTAAGCGGTTTCGGAGCTCAAGCTATAAAATAAGTTAAACTTTATGGAAATTACCTAAAAACTTTTAACCGCCTTTAGTTTATAAAGGCGGTTATTTTTTTTGTTTTAAATCATTATATCAACGCCTTTAAATTCCGCTTCATTATTTATTCCGTATCTTACTTCAATACCGTTTAAACCGTTTTCTTGCAAACAAGTTAAAAACAGTTCTTTTACAGCCGTTATTTCTTTTTCGGTAAACTTAATATTTTCACATTCAAAGGCAAAAATTTTATCTTTTAAAATAAAAACCCAATCTTCATTTTTAAATTTACAATGTAAAACCGTTAAACGTACGGTTTTTAAATTTAAGTCGAGCAATAAAGCAAGAGAACCGCTTACAAATAAACCGTTTTTCTCGGCCGTTTCCGTATTTCCCTTATCCGGTCGTTCAACACCGAAAGAACTTGTATCCTCAAGTTCTTTTTTAAATGGAAAAACCGCCCAATTTAAACCGCCCTTATGCAAATGATTTAACAGCTCCAAAACCTCATTTTCATCTTCTTGAGTTTCATCCTTTTGCTCTCCTCCGCTTTCGGAATTTTCTTCACCGAAAATTGCGGCATATACCGTTTTAAAAACATCTTCATTTAATTCTATTCCCTTGTTAAGTATAAGTCCCGCGGAAAACACCGCCTTCGACAGAGTTTTCTTTTTGGGTAAATCTTTTAAAAAAGCAAATAATTTATAAGCACTGTCTCCGTTAAGGCGGCTTCCGCTCGCGGTCAAAAAGTTAAGAACCGCAGAAGAAAGTTCGGTTTTAGGTAAACCCAATTCCGAAAAAAAATTTACGGAATTTTTAGACTGAACTTGGACTTCACCCTTTGTTTCGGGTACAAGGAAAACCTTGGCTTCTCCTAAAACTTCTTTTATAATAACGCGCATTTTTAAAAAATCGCCTTCTTTAAGGCCTCCCGAAACGGTTCCTTCAAAAACGGCTCCGTTAAAAAAAATACGCGCAGTACCCCCGTCTTTTAAACTTAAAATTTTAGCGGAAACCGTATCTCCGTTTTTTAAACTTTGAAAACCCTTCGCCGCTCCTTTAGGAGCGGTAAAAAAAACTTTATTTTCCGTTGTGTAAATCATAGTTAATAAAGATTATATCAAATTTATTATATTAGGCAATACAAGTCTAAAATAAAAAACAAACTGCATTAAAGCCGAAAACTTATTCAAAAACGATACATAATCCGCTTAAACCGATAAACGTAAAAAAATGTCCTCAGTTCCGTTAAAGAACTAAGGACATTTTTATTTTCAAAAAGATTATGCCTTTTTGCTTTCGATACGCGTTTTAATCTTTGCCGCCTTACCGATTTTTTCTCTGATGTAATAAAGCTTGGCTCTGCGCACCTTTCCGGGGCGTACAACTTCCACTTTAGCGATACGGGGTGAATGAAGCGGAAAAACACGCTCTACACCTACCCCGTAAGAATTCTTTCTTACGGTAAATGTTCTTCCGATTCCCGAATTTTTAAAACAAATTACCAAACCTTCATAAACCTGAATTCGTTCGGTTTTACCTTCAACAATTTTAAAGTGAACCTTTACCGTATCTCCTACGCGGAAAACGGGCGGGTTTTCAGCCTTTTGCTGTGCTTCAATCTTCATTATAAGTTCGCTCATTTTCTAACTCCTTAAAATATTTTTCTGCGTCCTTTGTCCAAGCGGGCATATTTTTCGCTTTTTCAATAAGTTCAGGTCTGTTTTTAAGCGTTTTTTCAATACGCTTTTTTAACCGCCATTTTTGAATATTCAAATGATGCCCCGACAAAAGAACTTCGGGAACTTCCCTGCCCCGAAAATTTCTCGGTCTTGTATACTGCGGGTACTCAAGCAAAAAATCCGAAAAACTTTCTTCTTCAAGCGATTCGCCCGATATAACTCCGTCGATTAACCGATACACTGCATCGATTATAACTAAGGCTGCAAGCTCTCCCGAAGACATTACATAATCGCCCACGGAAATTTCATCATCAACATATTCATCGATAATTCTTTGGTCGATACCTTCATATCTTCCGCAGATAAAAACTAGTTCATCTTCGCGGGAAAGCTCTTCGGCATATTTTTGGTTAAACGGTTTTCCGGACGGAGTTACGTAAATAACCCGTTTATTAAACGCGTTTACGGAATCCAATGCCGAAGCCAGAGGTTCAGGCAGCATAAGCATACCGGCTCCTCCTCCGTAAGTTAAATCATCGCACGAACGGTGCTTGTCAAAAGCAAAGTCCCGGATATTTACAAAATTGCAGCTAATAATTCCCTTTTCTACAGCCTTGGCCATTATCGACGAAGCGAAAAAGGCTCTCGGTATTTCGGGGAATAAGGTCAGCACATCGAATCTCATTCAAGAATCCAGCGGTGCATAAGCTCCACGGTTCCGGCTTTTAAGTCTATATTTCCGATAAATTCTTTATTAAACGGAATATAAATAACCTGCCCCGCGGCAGCCTCGGAGGTTTTACCGGTGTTTTCACAGGAATTTTCTTTTAAAATTTCCAGGAGATAACCACCCCCGCCTTCTGCTACACTCGTAATTTTTCCGATACGGGTACCTTCGCATACAAGAACACAATTACAAAGATCATTGACATAGACCTCACCTTTTTTTAAGGCGGCGGCCTTGTCTCTGGGGATAAACAACTCAGAACCCGCCAAAAATTTAGCGGCTTCGGGGCTGTCTATCCCCCTTAATTTTAACAGAGCATCGGCTGCCCGCAAAGTTACTTTTTCAACTTCAAACCAGCCTTCTTTTATGCCCTTTTCAATTTTCTTTTCCGGTATACTTAAAAAAATCTTATCAAAATTTAAAAAATGTTCGTATTCTCCGGAAAAACTTTCAACTTTTACAAATCCCTCAACACCGAAGGGGCTGCGGATTCGTCCCGTTGCAAGAAGCTCCATTATCAGTCTAAAATCTCAAGCGAATAACGCTTACCGGACTTTCCTGAGCTTGCATTAAGCAGGGTCCTAATCGATTTTGCAATCCGTCCCTGTTTTCCGATTACCTTGCCTATATCGCCTGAAGCTACTTTTAACTCCAAAACAATACCTTTTTCGTTTTCGCTCTCTTTTACCTCAACGGCGGAAGGCTCGTCCACTAAAGATTTGGCAATGTACTCAATTAAATCTTTTTGCATTTTGCATTCCTTTTCACTTATAAGGTGAATTCTTTTTTGTTAAGTAAGCGTCTGACCGTGTCCGTAGGCTGAGCTCCCTTTCCTATCCAGCTTCTTACCTTATCGCCGTTAAAAGAAATTTGTTTTTCAGCCGTTTCAATCGGATGATAAATGCCCACTTCATCAATAGTTTTTCCGTTCCTAGGCTCACGGGCATCTTGAACGACAATTCGATAATACGGGCGTTTTTTTGTTCCGATTCTTTTTAATCTGATTTTTACCACTATAACCTCCCGGGTTAAACCCAAAACATTCTATAAAAATAACACTATAGAATATAGTAAAGGGAAATAATACACTAAGTAAAAAAATTAGTCAATAGGTTTATTTATGCTTTATGCGAAAATCCGCAAACCTAATCAGTATCTATAAATACCGGATAAATATTCGGTTCTAAACGGAATTACCTGATAAAACGGATTAAAAAAGACGTTATATTACCGATTGCAAACTCCTTTCTTTTAGGATATAATAAAGGTATGAAAAAACTTACCGGATTTATTGCATCGGACGGTTTGGCAGCCGGCCCCTTATACTGCATAACGGAGCTGCCTGAAACGGTTATTCTTTCTTATAAAATTTCGGATAAAGAAGTTATTGCTCATAAAAATAGACTTATCGATGCGGTTAATACTGCAAAAAGTGAATTGGAACAGCTTGTTTCAAACACTCAAAGCGATAAAACCGGCAAAGATATAATCGATACGCATATTATGATGCTTTCCGATACAATGTTTTTAGATTCAATTTTTGCCGAATTGGAAAAATCGAAATTAAATATAGAATATATTTTAAAGAATAAAGTTGAAGAAACTGCAAATATGCTGAAAAATTCGGGAGATAAGTATTTGGCGGAACGGGCGGATGACATACGCGATGCCTTTGATTCCGTTTTTGCTCATTTACTTCTTACGCGCGGTTCAAATAATTCCAGATTTGAAAAAGTTCCGGAAGGCTCCATTATTGCGGCAAAACTTATAAAAGCCTCGGAAGCTCTTTTAGTAAAAAATGCCGGTATTGCAGGCATTATAATGGAAGAAGGCGGCATTACGAGCCATATTGCAATTATGGCGCGGGCTTGGGATATTCCGATGCTGGTAGGCGTAAAGGGCTGTATGGATTTTGCCCGCTTTAATATGCCCGCCGCTCTTGATGCCGACAACGGTTTTGTGCTTTTTAATCCGCCCGCTTCCGAAATTGCGGAATATAAAAAACGTATTGAAAAACGGAATGAAGAAATAAGGCTTTTTTTAAGTGCGCAGCAAAACTATACGGAACGGCTTTCAATTACAACCTCCGACGGAGTAAAAGTCTCGGTAAATGCGAATATAGCATTCCCTGAAGAAATCGAAAACAAATTCGTTACAATTTCAAACGGAATAGGATTGTTCCGTTCCGAATTTCTGTTTTTAGAAGACGGAAAAATTCCTGAAGAAGATAAACAGTTTGAAGCATATAAAAAAGTTGTTAAAGTAATGGAAAAAAAGCCTGTAGTTATCCGAACCTTCGATGTCGGAGCCGACAAAATGCTCGGAGAACAGGAAAGCCTAGGAGAAAAAAACCCTCTTTTGGGCTGGCGTGCAATCCGCTATTGTCTTGAACGCCGCGAAATTTTTAAAACGCAAATAAGGGCGATTCTGAGAGCCGGAGCCTTCGGAAATGTTTATATCCTAATTCCTATGATTTCAACTGCCGAAGAAATTATTGAGGTAAAAAAAATTATTAAAGAATGCGAAGCGGAATGTTCCGCTAACGGGCATCTTAATGCAAAATACACAGGCCTAGGTATTATGATTGAAGTACCGTCCGCAGCAATTGCGGCGGATTTATATGCTCCGCTTATAGATTTTATGTCAATCGGAACAAACGACCTTATTCAATACACAATGGCCGCCGATAGAGAAAACACTAAGGTTTCTTCTCTTGCAAACTATTTCGAACCTGCCGTTTTAAGGCTTATTAAACACGTAATTGATTCTCAAAAATTTATTGAAGACCAACGCGGTCATTTGGTTTCAATGTGCGGCGAAATGGCATCTAATGAAGAAGCGGCCTTTTTACTTTTAGGAATGGGACTGAGACATTTCAGTATGCCGGCAGGAAAAATTTTAAAAATGCAAAAGTTTATGGAAAACGTAAATGTAAAAGCCGCCGAAAAACTGTATGAAAGTATTAAAAGTTTAAATTCCGCAAAAGAAATTAAAACTGCGGTATGTAAAGCCATGGCAAACTGACAGCCGTCTTTAAAAATAAGCTCTTAAAATTAAAGCTCTTTTTTCTCTTTTATAATTTTATAAATATTTAAAAGTTCGCTCCTGAGCTGAGAGACGGCAGCCGCCTCCTTGCTTGCAAAAGCGGCCTGATTTAACAATTCTTTGCCGGCTCCTTCAAGAGTATATTTTTTTTTGTTAATTAAATAATCAAGTTTAAAAATAAAATCCAAATCGCGTTTACTGTAAACCCGCCTTCCGTTTAAATCTTTTTGTACTTGTAAAAGCGGCACGGCTTCTTCCCAATAACGCAAAATATGAGCCTTAATTCCTGTCAGTTTTTCAACTTCTCCTATCGAAAATCCTTCCATAAATGTAAACACCGAGTTAAACTTATAAGCGCTCTTCCCAGCGCTTTCGGCTTCCCTTTATTTTAAGTAAAATAGGGATTAACGCAAAGCCTAAGTCTTTCCTTATTTTATTTTGAATATAGCGCATATAAGATTCAGTTACCGCATCGGGACGGTTTGCAAAAAGTAAAAATTCTACGGGACGGGTTTTAGTTTGAAGCATATATTTAAAAGTAAAAGAATTTTGCCTTCCTTGGGGAGGCGGAGCCGCCTGAAGCCAATCCTGTAAAGCGATATTTAATGCCGAAGTTTCAATTTTTTTATTCAACTGATTAAACATTCTAATTGCAATTTGTAAAAGCTCTTTAACTCCGCTTCCTGTGTTTGCCGAAATCGCAGTTACGGGAGCGTATTCCATCTTACCGAACATAACCTTTATTTTTTCTTCTTCAGTTTTAAAAGCTTTTTGAGTTTGCTCCATTACGTCCCATTTATTTAAAACAAAGATAATTCCCAAACCTCTGCCGCTTGCCTGGTCTATAATTTTTTTGTCCTGTTCGGTTAAACCCTCCTGCACATCTATTAAATGAAAAACAATATCGGCATTATCCATACTTTTTATCGAACGGACTACGGAATAATATTCTATATTTTCGTTTACTTTAGCTTTCCGTCTTATACCTGCGGTATCTTGAATAATAAAGCGTTTATCCTTATATGTAAATTCTCCCTCTACAATGTCCCGTGTAGTTCCCGGCACGTTTGAAATTATTGAGCGGTCGGAATTCGTAAGATAGTTTGCAAGAGTGGACTTCCCCGTATTGGGTTTTCCTACAAGGGTAATCCTGATTATATTTTCCGCTTCCGCTTCTTTTACATTACCGAAATCCAATCCGGCCGTAAGCTGTTCGGCAAGTTCCGAAATATTATCTCCGTGTTCCGCACTTATGCAAATTAGAGATTTAAACCCGTAAGCATAGTAGTTATAAGCCTCGGCGGTAAGACGCCCGCCTTCCGTTTTATTTACGGCTGCAATGAGCTTATTAAAATAAGGTCTTAAAAACCGGATAAATTCTTCATCTTCGGGAGTTGTAAGGCCCGCATCAAGAAGAAGCAAAATTCTATCGGCTTTTTTTAAGGTTTCAATAGTTTTTTCTTTTACAAGCTCGTCCATCATATCTTCAAATTTATTTCCGCTGCGGGTCAGCTTAAAGCCTCCCGTATCGACAAGTAAAACGGGCTTTCCGTTTATAATCGCCTGAGCTTCTACAGGGTCCCGTGTTACACCCGGAGTAGGGTCGGTAATCGAGCGGCGTTTATGCAAAAAGCGGTTAAATAAGGTGGACTTTCCTACATTGGGTCTTCCTATTATTGCAATAACGGGAAGGTTTTCGTATTTTTTTTCAAAAGAGAATTCATTATTTTTATTTTCTTCTTCGGTTTCCGTTTTGTCTAAATTTTCCATATTCATATTTTTTTCCTCAAAATAGCATCTTGTAAAAGTTTACCCGGAAAAGGCTCATTGTTTTAATGGGACAGTATAACATAAATCGATTGAAATTGCTATCGGAGGCACGGTTATAAATAAATTAAAAAAACTTTTTACAATATTTTTAAAACGGACAGCCTTAAAAGAGTGTCTGCTTTCAGGCATTTCGGTATTTGAAAACGCTTAAAAAAACGGATTATAAAACGGTTTTACTGAAATAATAAACTAAAAAAAAATCTCAATACCGGAAGTACCGCTTAATAAAAAGGACATCTTATAGGCCGGCTTTTATTTTAAAAGCTTTACTTCAATTAAAACTTTAAGATGAGAATTATACTTAAAAAAAAGCATAATTCTCATCGGCTGTTTTTGCGGTTTGTTTTGTTTACCCGTTAAGATTGTTGCGGATTTTTTGTATTCAGCTCTTTTTTAAAAAGTTTAACAACTATAAGCATAGATAAAATCATAACAAAGGTATCTACCAAGGGTGTGGAAATCCAAATTCCGCGTATTCCGAAAAATATCGGAAGAATCAATACGGCAGGAACATAAAGCAACAGCTGGCGGAATATAACCAAAAGCCCTGCATACTTTGCTTTGCCGAGTGCTTGAAACAGGGTTAAATTGATAATCATAATTGCAGACAGAGGAAACAATGAAAAAGAAAGCATAGCATTGACTTTTCCTAAAGCTACCAATTCTTTGTTATTTACGATAAAAATTTCCAAAACTTTTTCAGGTATTGTTAAAAACACCAGCCAAAATATAAGAGCAAGGCAAAAACCGAACCCGTAAAAGAGGACGGTTCCCTTTTTTACTCTGGAAAATTTTTGAGCCCCGAAATTGGTCCCTGCAAAGGGTTGATAACCTTGACTTATTCCCCATAAAGGAATAAAGGCCAGCATTAAATATCTAAAAAAAGCGCCCATTAAAATTACTTGATTTTCCCCTCCGTATTTTTTTAAGGCGGAATACATTACGGACTGTTGTACAAGAGCAAAAATCTGCATAAGCATAGCTGAAAATCCTACAGCAAGGATTTCTTTTATAACAGCTTTTTGCAGTTTAAACCTTTTAAATTTAACTATTTTACTGCAAAATGCAAAATAACAAAAATTAGATACTGCAAGAACTATTTGAGAAATAACGGTTGCAACGGCGGTGCCTTCAAGACCTTTATTTAAACCGATTACGAAAACCGCATCCAAAATAATATTTAAAACAGCGCTTATTCCCATTAAAAGCATTGCAAGCTTCATTTTACCTTCACCGCGCATAACCATATTTGCGGCTTGTCCGAAATTTACGAATATTGACCCCAGATATACAATCCTCAAATAAAGAGTTCCAAGCCTGAGCATTTCTCCTTCGGCTCCTATCAGCTTTAAAAACTGAGGTGCAAATATCAGTCCTGCCGCCGTAGTTACCGATGAAAAAAATTAAGGTAAGAATAAGAACATGCCCCATAATCGAATCTACGGTTTCCCGGTCCTGTCTTCCTACAGCCCTTGAAAGTACCGACGCGGAACCTATTCCGATTAAAACCGCAATACCGTTATTTATCAATGTAAAGGTATAAGCTAAACTTATTGCCCCTATAGCCGTGTTACCTACATATTTCCCTACAAAAAATGCATCTACAAAGCTGTATAAACTTATAACAAACATTCCGATAATACCCGGAATACTCAATTCCATCATAAGTTTAAATATATTATTCCGAATTAAATGCTCTCTCTTATCCGTCATAAAGACCTCCACAACCGACGCTAGCGTCGATTATATTATGCAAAAAGAAAAAATAAAGTCAATATCTGCTGACATAATTTTATGATTTTATTGTAAAACTTTTTTCTACAAAGGAGTATATAATATCATGAATCTCTTTTTTTTGTTTATTAAAAACGGTTTTATCTCTGAAAAGTTCATATATTATAAGGATTCCGTTAAAAATGCGGGAATAAAGTTGACCTTTTTTATTCGATTTGAATTCCATTTTTTTATCGGTTAAAAAACCTTTTTTAAATAAAGAGTTAAGATTTTCAAAAATAAAGTTATAAGCCTGTTTTTCCAATTCTAAAAAAAGTTCTTCATATTCTCTATCGTATAAGATTTCTGCAAGAAACATAAGATAAAGCCGCTTTTCGGGAACATCGTCAAAGATTTTTTCCATCATGGCACGAGTTATAATTTCATAAGGGTCATCAGTATTTTTTGCGGATTTAAAAATTTCTTCATTACGTTTATACCGAAAATAATTTCCTTCCTGCATTATCTTAAACATAATAGACTTTGTACTTTTAAAGTATTGATAGACGCCGCCTTTTGAAAGACTTGTAGCCGCAACAATATCTTCCATTGTGGTATTATGAAACCCTTTTTTTAAAAAGACGGTTTTTGCAGCTTCAATTATTTCCTTTGAACGCTCTTCTTTTGTTTTCCGTTTAAATTTTGCCATACGTTAAGTATTATACGTAAAAAATATAAAAAAGGAAAGGCGGTAAAAAAAATCGACGGCGAAAAAACAGTTAACGAATTTTATTCGGGCATAACGGAATTTTTATATTTATTCCGTTTTGTATGTTTAGAAAATTCTTATTTTTTCTCTTATTCTATTCACAGGTAAACAGCTGCACTTATCCGGTTTTGCCTGTATTTACCTGTTTTCGCTTTATTTCTTTTCAAAATCGTCCCGTTTTTTTACTATTTTTTTAATCCGCATTTTTTTATCGGAAAAGTTTTTTTGTTTTTCCCGATTTAAAAAATTTTTTCCTGAAGATTTTTCCGCTCCGATTTTTTTGCTTTCGGCATTCTTTTTTGCTTTTATTTTTCTTTTCGATTTTTTTCTATAAATTCAATTGATTTATCCAAACCTTGAAGAAATGCACGCATCTCATCTTCAAAAATAACTACCGCATGTCTGTCAAAGCCTACACCTTCCGAAGCCTTGCTTTCTACAATTTGTAAAAAGACATCACCCTTTGTGTTTTCTTTTACATTAAAAAAATAAGTTCTGTTTTCCGCAGGAATTTGCGTTGTAAACAATTCTCCTCTGATTCCCATAATCGGCTCCTATAAAGTGTAATTTTTTTATATTGTGTCTTCGTTATCGGCACGGATTACCATTTCTCCCTGCCAGCCTACCAAATATTTTTCCGCTTCCGAGGAAGCTCCTTTGATATCGGCCATTATTCTGAACACCGACTCCGTTCCGGAGCCGCGCATCCAAATAAAAGCAATAGGCTTATCTTCCGAATTATAAAACTGAATTTTTAAACCGCCCTTCCCGGAAACTCCGAAATCTTTTAGGTTTTCCTGTTGAACGGTTCCGTTGTTGCAAAAACTCAAATATTTTTCAATTCCGAATTTTTTCTTTAACACATCTTTTTTTATACACCACTCTTTTTCAAATATTTTTTGGTATCTTCTTTTTAAAACCGAATGCTCAAGCGTCCTGATTTTAAGAAGAGCCCGTTTTTCTCCTGTAGGCGTAGTCATATAAGCGGGAAGCGTTTTTAAAATATCGGTTAAAGAAAAGCTCTCTTTATAAAAAGCCTTATTTCCCGAAACTTCGCACCAAATGTGAAAAAGCCCTCTTCTACCGTTTTCCGATTTTATTAAAAGCAATTTTAAAAGTGCAAAAACGGTATTGATTGGGTCGCGCACTGATGACGGATAGGTAATATTCCCTCCGTTTGAACCTTCACCCAAAATACGCACAGTAAAACCTTTACGGCGCAATTCCTCTGCAAGGTTTACTACATTAGCTTCGCCTACTTCCGCGCGGAAGACTTTTGCGCCGAAACAGGCGGCGGCCTCTTCTATACGCAAAGAAGTAGGTCCGTTTACCGCAACGGCTATCGGTTTATTTACATTCATACCCGGCATATTTTCGTTATTCGTATACAGTAAATAAGCCAATTCCGCAATTACGGAAAGAGTAAAAACTTCCTGAGCTTCAAGAATACATGCTCTGTTAAGCTCATCATTCCAATAAATAATATTTCCGCGGTCGCCGTCACAGTCGGGCATATAACCCAAAAAGCAATTTTTACTTAAGCTGTCGGAGCCGGTTTTATGCAGCTCTTCCATTTTATCGGCACAAAATTTTAAGTTTTTTCCTTCCGGTAAAATCGCATGCCTTATATCGCCGGCCTTTTCCGCAATACCGATTAAAGAGATTCCGGCTTCTTTAAAAAATTCTCTGTCTATTGAGGCTGCCCTCGCGCTTCCGTTAAAATCTACAAGAATACTTAAAGGTTTTCCCGCCTTTTCCGCTTCAAAAGAATTTTTTTTGCATAAGGTAAAAAAGTTTTCTTGTGTTTCAATACATGAAGAATTTGTAATTACTTCCTTAGAAAAATTTTTATAAGCCGCTAAGGCTTCTTTTTTAAAGGTTTCGATTTTTTCTTTTATTTTAAGAGTTTCGCCGTTTCTTTGAGAAAGGATTTTAAAAGCCTCTCTCTCCGCATCTTTTGCATTACATTTTTCGGTAAAAATTTTAATTAAAACTTTACTTTGCTCAGCATTTATAACACCGCCCGTGTTAAGGCCGAATTTTATTCCGTTATGCCCTATCGGATTATGACTTGCGGAAATATAAATAAAGGCAGCTCCTATTGATTTTGAATAGGCCATAATCTCGGGAGCCGCGGCACAACCTATTACTTTTAAATCATATCCGCATGAAGACAGTGAATCTATAAAAAGTTCTTCAATGACGGCACCGGTAGGACGCGCATCTCTTCCTATAACGATTGCATCTATATTTTTATTTTCCGTTTTTAAAAATTCCAAAAATGAAACGGCGGCATAATAAATAATAGCCGCATCGTGTTGTTTTATCTTATCCGTTCCGTCTTCTTCGTTTCCGGATTCGGCAAATATTTTCCGCCAGCCTGAAGCCGATAAAATCATTTTTGAGAATTCTTCTTTTATACCGCCGTCATTATTTTGAGCAATATTAAAACTTGCCGTTGAATTCATTTAATAAGTCCTTACGTTATGCTTTTTCTTTTAAAAGAAAAGTATCTACAGTTTCAATTTTTTCCAAATCTTCCGTAAGATGTTTTATATCAAGCCGCTTGGGCGTGTTTATAAAAAGAAGAATTTTTGAAGGTTCTTTTTTCGATTTTGAAGTACGTATATTTGTAGATATAATCGAAACGGCATATTCGGAAAGAATATTGCTTATTTCGTTTACGGGAGGAACCATTCCCCTAAAGTAAATTTCCAAGAATTTATTTTGCCTCAAAGGGAATATCATAAGTTCAATTCTATTCATAACGGAAAGAGTTAAAAGAGAAAGCCCCGTCATCACGGCACCCATAATATAAAGGCCGCTTCCCAAAGCAAGTCCTATACCGGCAATTACCCAAATTGAAGCCGCCGTAGTTAAGCCTTTTACATTTGCGCCTATTTTTAAGATTGCACCGGCTCCCAAAAAACCCATACCTGAAACCACTTGAGCCGCAACTCTTCCGGGGTCCGCATCTTTATAGATTTGTGAAAGCCAAAGAGAGATTATCATCATTCCGCATGCACCCATACAGATGAGAATATGAGTACGAAGACCTGCAACCTGCCTTTTACCGGAACGCTCCATTCCGATACAGCAGCCTGCCAAAAAACTTAAAAGCAGACGTATAATAATTATTTTTTCGGTTAAATTGCCTGCATACATACCCTTACCTCTCCCGTCATAAAATTTGCCCTGAGGGGGACTTGAACCCCCATGCCGTGAAGCACTAGTACCTGAAACTAGCGTGTCTACCAATTCCACCATCGGGGCATGTAAATATCTATTATAACAAAAAGATAAATAAATGTCAATTGCAAGGTAAAATGCCGAAGTTTTTGTTTTGACCGAAACATCAATCTGCGGTATCCTGTTTAACAAGCAATACGAAACACCGCAGATTTTAACGTCTTTTTAAGCATTAAATTCTTTCAGTTTCCAACTGCCTGAGGTAAATATTGCGGCAATCATTAGCCAAACTATAATTAAATTGGGAAACAGCTTTTCTTTATCCAGCATTTCAACAAGCCAATATAAAGGAGAAAGAGGCGTTAACCGTTTAAGTATTACAGGGACGCTGATTATACCTATATCGTCCATTGTGAAGGAAAGAGCTAAAAAGAATAATATCATTGTAATTATAAGAATCAGTCCTGATGCCGTATTTAACTGTGAAACTTTTTTAAATATCCGTGCAAATAAAACGGCCAGCGACAATGAAAAAAAGCCGGCGGAAATTACAGTTAAAAAAATAATCCCGAGTCCTGCAATTTTTAAATTTACCGTTTTTACAAAGATAAAAAAGAAAATCATATTTATCGTTACTTGTAAAAATACAAATGCACATAATATACTTCCTACAATAGCTCTTTCCGAATTCGGACTGCTTATCGCTCTTGCAAGCATCTTGCTTTCCCTAAAGGTTACAATATCTTTTAAAATACTTGCAGAAGAAATACAAATTACATATAAAATCATAAGTGTTATCATTTTTAATACGATATTAATTATATCTACATTATTGGGACGTCTACATATTACATTCATTAAAGAAGCTGAAATTTTACTTGTATTTTTTGCAATATTCGAAGACCTTATAAAAGAATCGATAAGATAATTATTTATGTTTATATTGATAAGTTGTACAATACTATTCATACCGGTATTATCATTCGTTAATATTTCCAACTCAGGTTTTATTCGCCTATTTATTTTTTCCGAAAAATCATCGGGAATTATAATTAAGCCGATAATTTCCGACTTAGCTAAACCGTCTTTCGCTTTTGCCATATCTTCAAATAAAACACCCCCTTTTATAAATTTTTTCCACAAATCCGCTTTATCATTTACAGTATAGCCTATATTATCCATACGAACTGAAAAATCATTTTTTACGGTTTCTTTATCTTTTTCTTTAATCTTGCCGAGATTAACCGTGATAATAAATACAATCAACATCAGTACAAAAGGAGCTATAAAACCTATAAGTATATCCTTATTTTTAATTAACCGTTTTACTTGTACTGCAACCAAAATAAAAAAATTCTTCATTATTATCTCCTTTAAATTCTATCTTTTCTTAGATTCGGTAATACAAAGTCCGCAAATATAAAATACAAAACTCATCACAAATAAAAATAAAAAACTCTTTGCAATTTCAAAAGCGGAGCTTTTAAGCGCTAATGTTTTTAAAGGCAATATTATTATATTAACCAAATTGTATTCGGCCAATATGTAAGCAGACTTGTATCTCTCCTTTAAAACGGGAGTAATAATATCCATAATTATAAACCCGCCGAAAAATAAAATCGATGCCGAACCTATTACCGCATCTTTATTCCTAAAGCAATCCAAGCATTCGGCCAGGCTTCCGCAAAAGAATGAAACGATAAGCGCATAAAATAAAATAAGAAAAATATTTTGAGTAAATGCAATATTTAAAATTCTGAAAAAGAGTAAATAAATAAGTGTAATAACAAAAACATTTACCGACTGTGCCGCTACTTTAAATGTAAAAAGACTTCCACGTTTTAAAGGTAATGAGGCTAGTCTTATTTTAAAAGCGGAATCCGTTTTTTTATATGAATTGTATGCGGGTTGTATTGCAAAAGTGAAAATAATAAGTATTATATACGATATTGCGTATACACCGTAGCCGGATAAAGCAAATTCCGCTTGATAAAGTTTAATATTTGCGGCGGGCTTTATAAGCTCTTGCCGTAAAGCCTCGTATTCGGTTTTCAGTTCCGAATACAAATCGGCATTTTGTTTTGCAATATCTTCCATATTTTTAGTGATGTTATAATTTGTAATAAGCGAAGTGTTTATATTTTTTATAATTGAAGCTAAAAGTATTCCTGCCGCACTGCCGGCATTTTTAGCTTCACGTATAATAATATCGAATTCGGCATTATTTTCCGCAGCGGTTTTATATCCCTTAGGAATTATAATTTCATATTCGGGATTTTTTTCATCTTTATAATCCATTACAGTTTTTAACTTTTCAGATTGTAATGCATTTACAAAACTTAAAGACAAATCGGTTTTATCTTCATCGGTTATATGTACGGATAAAGGATTTTTTAAAGTATTCGATTTTATATTATTGTTTTTCATCGTACCTAAAAATCCTACTAAAAGCACCGGTGTAAATAAATTTAAAAAGATAAATACAAATAAATTATTTTTAATGAGGACGGCGTTAAAACGTAAAAAAGCTTTCATTTTCTTCTCCTTATTCTCTTAATTTTTTACCTGTAAGCTGTAAAAAAACTTCGCCGAGATTAAGTTCGTTGACCTTTAACATTTTAATTGAAACCGAAGAGCTTTGTACGGTTTTTATAATTTCGTCCAAATTCATTTTTTTTCGTTCGTATAAAATTTTAATAAAGTCTAAACCGTCTTCCACTTTTAATGCTCCGTCCAACAAGCTTAATTTATCGCTTAACTCGGGAAAGACCTCGCTTACTTTAATCTCAACGGTTACGGTATGGCTTGTTCTTTCTTTTACCGCATTTAAAGAGCCTGAAGCAATTTCTCTTCCTTCATCAATTATAAAAATATTTTTACAAAATTCTTCAACTTCTTCCATATAGTGGGAAGTATATAAAATTGAGGTTTCAGCTTCCCTATTGACTGTACGCAAATATTCAAAAATACTGTTCCGCGATTGAGGGTCTACGCCTACGGTAGGTTCGTCTAAAACAAGAAGGCGCGGTTTATGCATAATCGCCGCTGCAAGATTAAGCCGCCTTTTCATTCCGCTTGAAAATTTTTTAACAATTTCTTTTTTCTTATCGGAAATACCTGCAAGTTCAAGGGCTTCGCCTACTGCAAGTTTTAATTTTTTTCCGTAAAGGCCGTATAAACTTCCGAAGAATTCGAGATTATCTTTTGCGGAAATTTCTTCGCTTAATGCAATTTCTTGCGGTACAAGCCCCATAATCCGTTTTGCCTTAATCGCTTCTTTTTTAATACTATATCCGCCTATAAATACTTCACCCGAAAGAGGTTCTAAAATGCCTGTGATAATATTTATAAGTGTCGATTTTCCGGCTCCGTTAGGTCCTATTAAACCGAAGATATCGCCTTCTTCAATATCAAATGAAATATTTGTAAGTACTTGTTTTTTATCGTATTTTTTTGAAACACCTTTTACTTCAAGTATTTTCATATTTTACTCCCGCTTATAAAACTTATAAAGTATTTTAACATAAGCGTAAAAAAATAAAAGTGCCGAAAGTCATTTTTTTAAAGGAAAATAGTCATTATTTTAAGTAACCGCTCAATGTTTTAAGGCTTTGTGTATTATAAATACATTTCTTTTTGTCGGTATAGCTAATTTTTATTTTTTCTGTTATACTTACGAGCTGCAAATGAATATTAAATTTTTTTGAATTTAAAAACGATAAAACCCTTCGGCATAAGTTTTTTATGTGCCTGTTTTATGTTTTCTTTTATTTTAATATTTACTCCCCGGTTTAACTCCGTGTATTCATTTACCGTTTACAGCTCCGACGGAAAACTTTTAGGAGCCGCCGCAGCCGACGACGGGCAGTGGCGATTTCCGCAAAGCGAAGCCATACCTCAAAAATATAAGACAGCTCTTTTAACTTACGAAGATAAAAATTTTTATTTTCACTTAGGTGTTGACCCCGCCTCGGTTGTGCGGGCATTTTTTGATAACCTTTTTTCAAAACAGGTGGTATCCGGAGCTTCTACAATTACAATGCAAGTTTCGCGCCTTTCGGAAAAAAACACAAAACGCAAGTTCGTACAAAAATTAAAGGAAACGATAAAAGCTTTTTTTTTGGAATTAAAATATTCAAAAAACGATATACTTGCCGTTTATGCGGCACACGCTCCTTACGGCGGAAACGTTGTAGGGCTTGAAGCGGCTTCGCTTCGTTATTTTAAAAGAAGTGCAGGCGATTTAACTTGGGCGGAAGCCGCCGTGCTTGCGGTACTTCCCAACCAGCCGTCTCTCGTGCGTCCCGGGAAACATGCGGAGATATTAAAAGCAAAGCGCAATAAACTCCTGTATAATTTATTTTTACAAAATAAAATAGATGATGAAACTTACAACCTTTCACTTGCAGAAAATATTCCCGAAAAACCGTCCCCTCTTCCGCAGCTTGCTCCTCATTATTTGGAATTTTTAAAAGCAAAATATAAAAATAAAGCGGGCAATGAAAAACATATTACTACTTTAAATGCGGAGCTTCAGCAAACGGTTTTCAGAATTGCGGAGCAAAAATTCGAAAACTTTTCTTTAAGCGGTGTAAACAATATTGCAATTCTGATTTTAAATACCGAAACCGGAAATATTGAAAGCTATATAGGTAATACCGGATTTAATTCGGAAAAAGGGAAAAACCCGCATGTAGATATGGTTCAAGCAAAAAGAAGCTCGGGAAGTTTGTTAAAGCCTTTTTTATTTGCAGCTATGCTTGATGCCGGAATGATTTTACCGAATCAACTGATGATAGATATTCCTACCAAAATTGCAGGCTACAGTCCGCAAAACAATTCACACTCGTATTCCGGTGCAATCCCTGCAAAAGAAGCTCTTTCGTACTCGCTTAACGTCCCTTTTATAAGAGCCTTGCGGGAGTTTACAATTCCGGCTTTTTTGGATTTATTAAAGCGTTCGGGATTTACTACATTTACCCGCTCTGCAGAAGAATACGGCCTTCCTTTGATTTTAGGAGGAGGAGAAGTTACTCTTTTTGAAATTACCGAAAATTACAGAAAACTTATGCTCCGCAGTATGCGAAAAGAATGCGGGAAATTTCCGTTTTCGGAAGGAGCGTGCCGATTGACGCTTGATGTACTTGCGGAAGGAAACCGTCCCGAAGAAGAGTCGATTTGGCAGCTTTATTCGGGAGGACAAAAAATTGCATGGAAAACGGGAACAAGTTACGGTAATAAGGACGCATGGGCAATAGGAGTTACGCAAAAATACGCGGTAGGCGTTTGGTGCGGAAATGCTACGGGAGAAGGCAGACCTGAGATAATCAGTACAAAACTTGCCGCACCTATTCTCTTTGAAGTGTTTAATATTTTACCTAAAACCGAATGGCCCGTTTTAAACGGAACGGATTTTGAATCCGTTAAGGTATGTATGCACTCAGGATTTCCCGCTTCGGAATTTTGCAGTAATGTAAAAAAAACTTTAAAACCGATTAATGCGCATTCTCGAGGAGTATGCCCTTATTGCAGGGCCGTTTCTCTTACACCGGACGGAAAATTTCAAGCGTCGGCTTCGGATATAAAAGAGTTTCCCAAAATAGAAAACCGGTTTATTCTTCCCGCCGCTGCGGAATATTTTTATATGCAAACTCACCATAACTATTCTCCCTTGCCGCCCCGTCTTAAAGAAAGCCGCGCAGACTCGCAAGACGAGTTTGAAATTTTATTTCCCGAAAACGGAATAAATATTTATATCCCTACCGAATTGGACGGCTCTTCCGGAGCGCTTGTCGCCCATGCTATGCATAAAGATTCTTCGGCAATAATTTACTGGGACATAGACGGAGAATATTTGGGCAGTACGCAAACGTATCATCAAATGAAGATAAGGGTTCCAAGCGGCACGCATATTTTAACTTTAACCGATACGAGAGGAAAACAGCGTAAAAGAATGTTTAAGGTGCTTAATTAAAAAACAACAACCTCTACGCAAAGCGGCAAGGTTGTTGTTTTCAAAAGCCGGATACCGTTTACGGTTCCCGCAGTGATTAATCTTTCGCACGAATAAACAAACCGAGAAAAAACCGTAAACTTATTATCTTACAAACCGCTATAACTGTTATCCTCAGAATGCTGCGCTTTTTATGCGCGGGCAGCCTAATCGGCAGGCAATTTACCTTCAAACGCAATCTCTATAACTTCTTCAATTCTGCTTACGGAATGAAATTTAATTCCTTTTTTTACATAATCCGGAATCTCGTCCAAGTCGCGTACGTTTGCCTGCGGAATTATAATATCTTTTATTCCGTTTCGGCGGGCCGCAATGGTTTTTTCTTTTAAACCGCCTATAGCTAAAACCTGACCAGTAAGAGAAAGTTCTCCCGTCATTGCCAAATTTTGTTTTATAGTTTTCCCGGAAAAAAGTGAAAGCAATGCCGTTGCCATAGTAATACCTGCAGAAGGCCCGTCTTTCGGAGTAGCTCCTTCCGGCAAATGCAAGTGAATAATATGCCGCTCAAACCATTCAGGAGGTTTTATTTTGTTTTTTGCGGAAAACATACGCGTCCACGAAAGAGCAATACCTGCGGATTCTTTCATAACATCACCGGCCTGCCCCGTCATTTTAAATACCGGCTTACCGGGCATACTTGCAGATTCTATTAAAAGAGTATCCCCGCCCATAGAAGTCCATGCAAGCCCGATTGACGTACCGGCCTTGTCGGCTTTTTTTATATCGTCATCGCGGAAAATCGGCTTACCCAGCATTTCTTCTATAATTTCTTTTGTAACAACGATTTTTTCATCTTCTTCAATTTTGTTACCGACTATTTTTGCGGCAATTTTACGGTGAATTTTATCGATGTTCTTTTCAAAATTACGCACTCCCGCTTCGCGGGCATAAGCATTTGCAATATATAAAAGAATCTCCCGGCTAAAAGAAACCTGTTCTTTTTTTAAACCGTGATTTTTTAAACTTTTAGGGATAAGATGTTTTTTTGCAATTTGCACTTTTTCGGAATCTATATAACCTGAAAGTTTTATAACTTCAGTCCTATCCAAAAGAGGACGCGGAATGGAATCGGGTGTATTTGCCGTAAGAATAAAAACTATATTCGATAAATCAAAGGGTAAATCCAAATAATGGTCCCTGAAGTTAATATTTTGCTCAGGGTCCAAAACTTCAAGTAAGGCGCTTGAGGGGTCTCCCTGATGACTGTAACCCATCTTATCTATTTCATCAATCATAAACACGGGCGAATTTGTTTTTACCACTTTTAGACCTTGCAGAATTTTGCCGGGCATTGCGCCGATATAAGTTCTGCGGTGTCCCTTAATTTCACCCTCGTCCTTCATTCCTCCTACAGAAAAACGGAAAAAAGGTTTATTCATTGCATGAGCAATCGACATACCTACGCTTGTTTTTCCAACACCGGGAGGGCCTACCAAAAGAATAATTGAGCCTTTTGTATCGTTCTTTAATTTCCGTACAGCCAAATATTCTAAAATGCGCTCCTTCACATCGTCAAGTCCGTAATGCTCTTTATTTAAAATTTTCTCGGCCTTTTCCAAATTATAATCTTCAGGCTCGGAATTTTTCCAAGGCAGACTTAAAATAGTTTCAAGATAATTGCGTGTAACAACGTATTCCGAAGAATGAGGCTCAAGCATTTTAAATTTTTCAAATTCGGAATCAACGGCTTCTTTTACTTCACCCGTAAAATTAAATTCTTTAATAAGCTTTTCAAACTTTTCTTCTTCTTTGATTTTAGGGTCCGTTGTAATTCCCAACTCTTTTTTAATGGATTTTAATTCTTCGGTTAAAAAATATTCACGCTGATTTTTTTCTATGCGTACGTTTAAATCTTCCTGAATTTTACGTTGAACTTTAAGTAAGTCCTGTTCTTTTTTTATGTGAATAAAAACTTCTTCCATTCTTTTTTTTACGTTAAGAATTTCAAGAATTTTTTGCTGGTCTTCTTTTGAAATATTTAAAATACTGGCTGTAAAATCGGCAATTCTTCCCGGGTGATTTATGTTTGCCATATTAAGCCGCATTTCTTCAGAAAAAAGAGGATTGTTTTCGGAGATAACTTTTACTTCGCTTATTAAGGCTCTTGTAAGGGCTTCAAATTCCTTGTCTTCAGCCATCTCTTCTTCAAGATATTGCACTATTACCGTCATCGGATTTGCATCGCTTATGACTTTGCGTATTTTAAAGCGTTTTTGCGTAGCAATAAATACGTTTAAGCCGCCGTCAGGCAAATTTATTTTGCGCACGATTTTTGCAACACTGCCGATTTTATACAAATCATTGACTGAAGGGTTTTCGGTTTCTTTTTTTAAAAGACAAAGCCCTATAAAACCGTCGCCGTTATAAGCTTCTTCCAACGATTTTATATCTTCAGGACTGTTGATTAAAAACGGTGTAAATATTCCGGGGAAAATAGGCCTGCCCGCCAAAGGAAGTAAATTCAGCTTTTGCGGCATCAATTGTTCAATAGGTATAATTTCTTTTGTTTTTGCCATAGCTTAAATATCACCATTATCGATAAAAAAGTCAATCGGGGAAAAAATTATTTAAAAAAAAAGACGCTTTTTAAATAGCGTCTTAAAAAGATAGCAGGGAGAGGACTCGAACCTCCGACCTCCGGGTTATGAGCCCGACGAGCTGCCAACTGCTCTACCCTGCGATGTAGGTAAGTATTGTAACAGATAACTTTTATTATGTCAATAGCTTTTTTAAAATTGCCGGAGATTTTATATAAAAAGTAAATGCCTTTTTTTCCAAAAGGAAAAAGACTTATTATCTTACATAAAACTTAAAGGCTTGAATAAAAAAAAGGAGGGCTTTATGCTTATAAAACCCGCCTTTTTACATGCTGAAGACGGGAATTGAACCCGTACGGCATTACTGCCAAGGGATTTTAAGTCCCTAGTGTCTACCTATTCCACCACTTCAGCGATTTTGATATAATACACAAAAACAAACGGAGTGTCAATATGTTTTCGGATTCTCATGCGCATATTTTTTCCATTTTACAAAAAAACGGCGGGAACCCTTCTTTTTTAAAAGAAATGCAGGATAAAGGTTTTAAATTCTTGATGGATATAGGAACCGAACCTGGCGATTTAAAAAAAAGGCGGGAAGTTTTAGTCCGCTCATTCGGAGAAAAAATTCCTGAATTTATTCGGTTTGCGGCAGGACTTTGGCCGCACGCTTTAAGCATTGCCGAGCCTGAAAAATCCATAAAAGCTTTAAAGGCCGATATAAATACCCTCCTCGCCGAAAAACCGGAATACTGCGCCTTGGGCGAATGCGGGCTTGACAGGTATTGGAACGGACATGCTGCGGAAAACAATACGGAAGAAGAAAAAGGAACTGCGGACACTGAAGGCGAAGAATTTCTTTTTAAAGAACAGCTTAAATTCGCCCGCGAAAAAAATCTTCCCGTAATAGTTCACTCAAGGGCGGCCTTTGAGGAAACCCTTGCGTGTATAGATGAAATCGGTTATCATAAGGGAATAATACACTGTTATTCTTACGGAATTGAGGAAGCAAAAGAATTTATAAAACGCGGCTGGTATATTTCATTTTCGGGAAATATTACCTATCCTAAAAAAAATTACGATAAAGAAAAAACGGCGGAACTTATAAGGTGTGTTCCCGAAAACAGACTTCTTTTGGAAACGGACTCACCGTATCTTGCACCTTCTCCTTTTCGAGGTAAGTTAAACACTCCTCTTTTGATAGAATATGTGTATGCCGCCGTTTCGGAAATTTTAGGAAAAAATATGCAAACTCTTGCGGAACAAATTTATAACAATTGCTGTGAATGTTTTGCCGTAAAAACGGCCTAAAATAGTCAAACAATGGGAGAAAAAAAATGAAAAATTTTAAAATGCAAAAGGCTACACCTGAACTTGTAGACAAACTTATTAAACCCGTAACTTCTATTACGGGAGAGCACAGAGAAGGCTTTTTAGTAACCGCAGGCTCCGGTACCGAAAGAGAAAAGTGGAATACTATGACGGCAGGCTGGGGCGGAATAGGTTATTTATGGAATAAAATTACCGCCTGTGTTGTTATCCGTCCGACGCGTTACACTTATGAATTTGCCGAAAGAGAAGACTATATTACTCTTTCGTTTTTTGATTCGAAAGATAAAAAGATGAGAGAGGCTCTTTCGATATGCGGTACCAAATCGGGACGCGATATTGATAAGGCGGAAGTTACAGGCTTAAAACCCGTACTTTTGGAAGAAGGAGCCGTCGGGTTTGAACAGGCAAAAATAAATATTGTTTGCAGAAAACTTTACCGAAGCCGCTTTGACCCGGATTTATTTTCGGACCCGCAAATTATTATCAATGCGTATCCTAAAAGGGATTTTCACTATGTTTATATTTGCGAAATCCTTTCGATTTACACAAAGGAATAATTGCGGCAACGGTTTAACCTGCCCTTACGAAGTTTTTTAAACTTTGCAAGGGCTCCTTTAAAATTTCCCGTTTTAATTTATTTTAATCGCCGCTTCTTCCCTCTTATGTATTTCGCCGATTTGCCAGAGAGGAAGATTGCGTTTTTTAAATTCGTCTTTTATTTTTTCGGCTTCCAGTTTGCTTACGGCAAATAAAAGACCTCCCGATGTTTGAGGGTCGAACAGAATTTCTTCCATTGCAAAATCTTTTATATTAAACAAAACCTTGCCCGCCGCAAAATTGCGGTTCCGCTGTCCGCCCGCCGTAAGTAAGAATTCATTTGCAGCCTTATAAGCCTCTTTTATAAAAGGGATTTCTTTTGAATTTAAAACGGCCGTAAAATTACCGGTTACCATTTCGCTTAAATGCCCGATAAGAGCAAATCCGGTAACATCGGTACAGCTGTGAATATCGAAATTGCGCAAAACTTCCGCCGCATATTTATTTAAAGTTGTCATCGATTTTACGGCTTCGTTAAAGGCCTCTTCAGGCACTTCTCCCACACTGTAAGCCGTAGTTATAATTCCGACTCCCAGTTTTTTTGTTAAAAACAAAACATCGCCTTCTTGAGGCGTATCGTTTTTCCAAATTTTTTCAGGGTGAATTTTTCCCATAACGGAAAGTCCGTACTTGGGTTTCGGGTCATGAATGGAATGCCCGCCCGCAAGAGCTGCGCCGGCTTCTTTTATTTTTTCAGTTCCGCCGAGTAAAATTTTTTCCAAGGCGGAATACCCGCCGTCAATACCTTCTTCAGGATAGCAGACAATGTTAAGGGCGCATACGGGTTCTCCGCCCATCGCATAAACGTCGCTTAAAGCATTTGTTGCGGCAACCTGTCCGAAAATATACGGATTCGTAACCATGGGCGGAAAAAAATCCAAGGTTTGAATTATTGCAAGGTCTTCGCTCATTTTTATAACCGCGGCATCGTCCGAACTGTCGAAACCTACCAAAAGCCCCGGATAAAAGGTTTTCGGTAAACTTTTTAAAAGCCCGCTTAAAACGCCCGCTCCTATTTTGGCATTACAGCCCCCGCATACAAAAAGCGAATCTTTTTTTTCCTGCATAGTTATTCTCCTATTATATTATTTTTTATATTTATTACATTTATTACATTAAATTTAATTTTTCGTCAAGTTGGTGCATATCACAATAATGTATTTTACATTAAAATTTAATTGAAAAATTTTCGTTCTTATGCTATAATTTTTTCATGAAAACTAAAAGGACAAACGGCCTTCTTAAGGCTATAAGGTCGGCAAAATCTTATTTGACCGCCGCAATTATTGTATGTGTTATTCTTCTTTCCTATTCCTGCAAAAAAGGTGAACCGTTTCAGAGTAATGCGATGGAAGATATTGAAAGTATAAGCTATTCGGCATTAAAAAGACTTGAACCCATAAATGTTATTTTTAAAGAAGACATTGCTTATATCGAAAACCTTGAAAAAGCTTGCGTTCTTACTCCGGCGGTAAAAGGCGAGTGGAAAGCCGTAGGAGCAAAACAAATTACCTTTACACCTTCCGAAGCCTACGATTTTAACAATTCTCTTAATTTAAATTTAGATGTAGGGCTGTTGCAAAATAACAAGGCAAACATAAAAGGTCTTTCCGCCTCATTTATCATAGCCCAACCGGAATTTAAAATAACGTATGCGGATTTAATTCCCGATGAAAAGGACGATACGGTTTTTTATTTTGAAGCGACTTGTGAAACCGATATTCCCGTCAGTATTGAAACCGTCGGCAAGATTGTAAAGGCGGAACTTGAGGGAAATTCTTTAAAAGAAGAGCAACCCGTAAATATCAGTCAGGGCTCTTCGGCAAATACATATAAAATCAATATAAATAAAATTCGCCGTAAAAAATATTTTCAAAATTTAATAGTATCTTGGGACTTAAAAAGTTTGGGAGCCGATGAAGCGGGCAAAAAAGAATTTACGGTTTCTGCCGAATCCGTTTTTCAGGTAACTTCGATAACACAGGAAAACGAAAGCGAAATTTGTATCAGCTTTTCCGACCGTCTTGACGAATCTCAGGATTTACGCGGTTTTATAAATGTTACAAGCTCCGGAGGGTATACTTATTGGACGAGTATTGACGGATATAAGGTTAAGGTATTCGTACAAAATATGGTATGGCCCGACGATGCTAAAATTTCGGTCTTAGAAGGCATAAAAAATGCTAAAGGAAAAAAACTTGACCAAAAAGCCGATTTTTCGGTAAAAACCGTTTGGGAAAAACCTGCCGTGGAATTTACAGCCGGAGGAAATATCTTACCGGTTAAAGATAATGCAAGAGTACTGGTGTCCACAAAAAACATAAGCGGTCTTACGGTTGAGGCCTTTCAAATTTTCGATAAGAATATGCTTCAATATTTTCAGGTAAACAGCACTATTTCCGGAATAAACGAACTTAAAAGAGTAGGAGAACCCGTTTGGAGGCAGTCTTTCGATTTTGAGTGGAACTCTTCTATGAAAAACCGCTATGTGGTACGTTCTTTGGATATGACAAAACTTATTAAAAAATTTCCGGGCGGAATGTTTTATCTTAAAGTAAGTTTTATAAAAAAGCACAGTAAATATGAGCCTATTTCAAATACCGAAGATTTTTCCGGTTTACCTTTTCCGCGCGATGCCGTAGAGCTTGAGGGTTTTAAGGATATTGAAAGCGACTATTGGGAAAATGCGGATTTAACGAACGAGCAGCGTTATAAATTTTGGAGTATGCGGGATAATCCCATGCATCCGGCTTATTATCTTCCCTCGTACGGAGAATTTTCTACAACTTCAAAGGTAATCTTGGTTTCAAATATAGGTCTTTCGGTAAAACGCGACCGTGAAAATAAATTGTACATTGCGGCCGCCGATTTGATTTCAGCGGAACCTATGAGCGGAGTAACGGTTAAATTGTTTACGTATGCTCAAAAAGAAGCCGGAGAAGGTAAAACCGATTCTCAGGGACTTTTAATGCTTGAAAACGAAAAAGATGCATATTTTATTCAAGCTGAAAAAAACGGAGATTTTAATTGGATTACTCTCCAGTCCGATGTACTTTCCACCAGCCATTTTGAAGTTGACGGAGAAAAAAGCAAGGGCGGAATAAAGGGGTTTATTTACGGAGAACGCGGCGTTTGGCGGCCCGGTGATGATATGCATCTGGTATTTATTCTTCAAGATTCCGAAAAAAAACTGCCTGAAGACTTCCCTGTAATTTTTACGCTTGAAGACCCGCTCGGTAAAAGAACGGATTTTAAAACCCTTACTTCTTCGGTAAACGGTTTTTACAAAATAAATACTAAAACCGGAGAAAGCGATAAAACCGGTACTTGGACGGCTTATGTAACCGCAGGCGGAAAAACTTGGAGCAAGTCTTTAAAAGTTGAAGCGATTGTGCCCAATCGGCTTTTCGTAAATTTGGAACCGCAGGCGGAATTTCTTACTTCAGGAGAAAACTCCGTAAAATTAAGGGGCGAATGGCTTCACGGAGCAAAGGCATCGGATTTAAAAGCGGAAATTTCCGCACGCTATTTTTTAAACCGTACGCCGTTTGAAAAATATAAAAACTATACCTTTATAAACCCGGAATTGCAGGTTAAGTCCGGCGTAAATAAGGTATGGGAAGGCAGATTAAATTCGGAAGGCAAAACCGATATAAATCTTAACCTTTTTGCAGGCGAAAAAACTCCCGGAAAGTTAAAAGCCGTTTTTGAAACACGCATTTACGAGCCTTCCGGAGCTTTTTCCATTGAAAACAAAACATTCGATTATTCGCCGTATTCTCAATATGTGGGAATGGAAATACCCAAGAGCGACGACAAATATAGAGAAATGCTTTTTACGGGTAAAGACCGCACTTTAAACTTTGCGGTTTTAACCCCTCAAGGCAACCCCGTAAAGGGAAACACTCCGCTTACGGTAAAACTGTACAAACTTGAATGGTATTGGTGGTGGGAAACCGATTATGAAAGCGTAAATTATACCTCTTCCCGAAATACCCGCTTTATTAAAAGCTGGGATATTCAGGCGAAAAACGGAAAGGCTGATTTAAAAATTAAAGTGGACGACGGAGATTGGGGACGCTATCTTATTGCCGTTCACGATAACGAAGGAAAACACAGTTCAGCTCAAATCGTTTATTTCGATTGGGAAGGCTGGGCCAGCCGCAGAACAAATGATGAATCAAGCGATTCTATGTTAATGCTTACATCGGATAAGGCAAAATATTCCGCAGGAGATACGGCGGAAATTACCTTTCCGAGTTACGAAGGAGCCAGAGCTCTTGTAACGCTTGAAAAAAACGGAAAGGTATTAAAGCAGGAATGGATTAAAGCTTCGGGGAAAATAGCCTCATATAAGGTAAAACTGCAACCGTCAATGGCTCCGAATATTTATGTTCATATCAGCCTTATTCAGGAGCACAGTCAGACAAAAAACAGTTTACCTATACGTTTATACGGAATTGCACCTATAGCGGTCGAAGACGCAGGAACACGGTTAAAGCCCGTAATTAAAACGGCTTCTTCTTATGAGCCCAATTCCAAGGCGGCATTTACGGTAAGCGAAGAAAACGGAAAACCGATGACCTTTACGGTTGCGGTAGTAGACGAGGGGCTATTGGGACTTACAGCCTTCGGTACGCAAAACCCGTGGGATTACTTTTATAAAAAAGAATCTTCCCAGCTTTCTTCTTGGGATATTTATAATTATGTTATAGGAGCTTATTCCGGTGAAATCGAATCCTTATTGGCTGTAGGAGGAGGCGGCGGCATTGACCGAAAGGGAGTAAAAAATGCCGAAAGATTTAAACCCGTAGTATTTTTCTTCGGCCCTTATGAAATCAAGGCTAAGGAAAAAAAGCAAATCGAATTTGAAATGCCTCAATACATAGGAGCCGTGCGAATTATGGCTGTAGCGGGAAAAGACGGTGCTTACGGAATAATCGAAGAAACCGTAAAAGTAAAAAGCGATTTAATCGTTATGCCTACCCTGCCGCGGACTGTAGGAGCGGGAGAAACGGTAGAAATTCCCGTAACGGTTTTTAACGGAACAAATTCGGATAAAAATACAAAGGTTTCCTTAAAATCGGAAGGTGTTGTAAAAATTTCGGAAGAAAAACAAGTAAGGGTACCTGCCGGAGGCGATGCTACGGTTTCTTTTACCGTACAAACCGATAAAACGGGTATTGCAAAATTTTATGCCGGAGCTGAAGCGGGAGGAGTAAAACCCGCCAAGGCCGAAACGGAAATAGATGTGCTTTCAAGGGGAACCCCTTATTCTTCACTTGAACTTGTAAATGTACAAGGGGGAAAATCATGGTCAAAGGATATCTCTTTAAAGGGTGAAACCGGAACAAAAAAACTTACCGTTGAGATTTCGCAAATGCCCGCTTTAGGGCTTGAAAAAAGGCTCTCTTATTTAATCGACTATCCTTTCGGCTGTATGGAACAGATAACTTCCAAAGCCTTCCCGCAAATTTATCTTCCCTTAATGGCTGTCCTCGATGCTAAAAAAACGGAAGATGTAAAAACAAATATCCTCTCCGTTTTGGACAGATACCAAAATTATCAGCTGCGCTCCGGAGGTTTTTCCTATTGGCCCGGTGGCGGAGATGAAAGTACATGGGCGACAAATTATGCGGGACATTTTATGCTTGAAGCAAAAAAAGCCGGTTATACCGTAAACGAAACCGTTTACCAAGCATGGCTTACCCGCCAAACGGAACTTGCAAAAAACTGGTCTTCAAATTTTATAGACAGTATGGAAAACCAAGCCTACAGGCTATTTACGCTTGCACTTGCCGGAAGTCCGGATATAGGAGCTATGAACCGCCTAAAAAATATGGAAGATTCTCTTAACGAAGTTTCCAAGTCAATGCTTGCAGCTTCTTATGCCCTTTCAGGACATATAAAAACGGCAAGACTGCTTTTAGAAAAGGTTTATGAGCCTACAACGGTTTACAGATATTCAGGCAGAAACTATTCTTCAAATATCCGCGATACGGCCCTTATTTTGTCGGCTTATACTATTACGGGTGATAATAGCAGAACTTCAAACCTAATTCAAAAACTTGCAAAAGTTTCGTCAAGCGATGAATGGCTTTCCACGCAGGAAACCGCATGGCTTTTACTGTCGCTTGCACCTCATTACAAATTCGATAAATCTAAAGAAGTAAGCTGCGAAATCGTCTGCGGTACAACAACCTTTAAAGAAACAATACACGGCGCTTCAAAGATTTTTGAAATGCCTGTAGAATCGGAAACAACAAAAAATTTGAAAATAAAGAACACGGGCGGTAGTCCGCTTTATGCTGCAATAAATGTTTCAGGAAAACTGATCCCCGGCGAAGAAACGGATTTTTCTTCAAATTTGAATATTAAAGCCGATTTTTTTACGGAAGACGAAGAGAAAATAGAGCCTGAAAACTTACAGCTTGGAGCCAGATTTAAACTAAAGATTACCGTAAAAAATATATCGAACGCCGATGTCGATAATGTAGCCCTATCTCTCCCCGTCCCTACAGGTTGGGAAATGACCAATTTACGGCTGGGCACCTCTGAAGAAAGCAAAAACGAAGAAGATGAGGAAGAAGAGGATTATAGCGACGGTTCTTCCGTTAAAAAACTTTATGATTATCAGGACTTCCGCGATACCCATATTTATACTCATTTTAATTTAACCGAATCTGAAACAAAAACTTTTGAATTTATGGGTACGGTAACTTACGGCGGCTCTTATTATATCCCTGCAATTTATGCGGAAGCTATGTATGATAACGGATATAAGGCTGTAATAAAAGGAGTTAAAATTACTGCAAAACGGTAAACTTTAAAAGCCGTTCACTTGCAAGGGCAATGCCGATTAAATCCGTTTTTTAATTTAGCCGGTATTGCCCGTTTTTTTTATAAATGTAATAAATATACCGTAATTTACACAAAAAGGTAACGCCCGTTATCGTAAAGAATTTATAAAACGGTGCCGTATTGCATAAAATGTAAAAAAAATGAAAATTCGGTTGTAAATAAATCCGAAATTCACTAACCTTTTATAGAAACTGTTGTTCTATTTGTTATGTAATCAAAAAAGATTACTCTTAAAAAATTATCAATATGAGAGGTTATTTATGAAAAACAAGATATACTTTTTAAGTATGCTTATCGTAATCTGTTTGCCGCTTATTATTTCAAGCTGCAATACCGGAAGGGATTCCGGATACTTTAAGGTAACTTTCAGTGTAAAAGGCGACGGCTGTACGGTAAAAGCGGTTGCCAACAATAAAGAAATTAAGTCGGGAGACTCCGTAAAATCGGGAACAACCGTAACGTTTACCGCTACTCTTGAAGCGGGTTATAAAGGAGTCAGATGGAATTTCGGAGGAGGCCCTGTTGTAGAAACTACAGAAGCTGAAAATAAAACTCTTACACTTACCGTTACCGCCGATACAACCGTAACGGCCGAGGCTATAGTAAAAAGATAAAAATTTGCAAGGTTTTTAAAAGATAACAACTTTTAAAAGCCTTTTTTTTTACATTAAATTAAAATTTTCCCGTAATTTTATCTTTTAGCGCTACCCGTTTCGCCTTATTTAAACTGCAAAAATTAATATAAATTTTCATGCAATGCTGACAAAATTCCGATATTCTGTTATATTTAACGGTATAAAAATTAAATTTTTAAAGAATTTTAAAATCTTTTTTATACAATAAAATTATAAGCTATTTAATATATGGAGAATAAATGAATGCGGGAATAGGAATTGCGGATTTGGTCTTTTCGGCTCTTTTAATATTTTTTTATAATAAAGGTTACTATCCGCGGCTTTATAGCGGAATTTTTTTCCAAAGCAGCCGTTATAGTAGGCGGTCTTGTTGCGGTTTTATTTTATAAACTTTTTACTCCGATAATCTCCGGTTTAATGGGACCGCAAGCACTTTCCGCAGTTATAGCTTTTTTAATTTTATTTTTGGCAACATACCTTGTTATAAAACTTATAGAACTTCTTTTAGGCTCACTTTTTTCCAATCAATCTTTAAAAAGCTTGGATAGAGCTTTAGGTTTTTTTTTAGGCCTTATAGAAGGACTTCTTTTAATTGCGGTTTTGCTTATGCTTATACACCTTCAACCCGTAGTAAATCCAGCTAAACTGTTGGACGGAAGCATATTTGCGAAAATTCTTTCACCGTTTATTTTCAATTGGAATTCCGTATTTTAAAATTTAAGGAGAAATTTAAATTGTTTGAAAATTTAATTAACCAGCCTGCCGCAAAAATGCTCACGGAAGATATAAGACGGAACAAACTGCCTCCTTCAATACTATTTTCGGGAAATGTATGTTCCGGCAAACTGACCGCCGCATTGGAGCTTGCCCGCTCGGTTTGCTGCGAAACGGACGGAAATTGGCAATGTACCTGCTCTTCCTGTTTGCGGCAAAAAGAACTTATTTCCCCTGATGTACTTATACTGGGAGCAAGAGACCATACTCTTGAAATAAACGCAGCGGCAAAAACTTTTTTAAATAATATTACGCTGCCTTCAAGATATTTATTTTTACGCTCAATTAGAAAACTTACCTGTCGCTTCGACGCCCGTCTTTGGGATACCGATGAACAGCGTTTTTTAAAAGCGGCTCCGCTTGTTGCGGAAATTGAAGAAGCCGTTTCGGAACTTACCTCAATACCGATAGAAAATCTTGAAAGCGGGTTTTTAACGAAAAAATTTCGTTTTTAATTGAAAAAAGCGAAAAACTTCAAGAAGAGTGTATGTATGACAGCATTCCCATAAATCAAGTGCGTAAGGCCTCTTCATGGGTACGTTTAATGCCTACAGGCTCAAAAAAAGTATTGATTATAGAAAATGCCGATAAAATGCAGGAAGGTGCCAGAAACGCATTTTTAAAAATACTTGAAGAACCACCTTCATATTCCGTTTTTGTTTTAACTACAGCTCATCGCGGAGCTATTATGCCTACAATTTTATCCCGTGTACGCACATATAATTTTATAGAACGGGACGAAGCTTCTCAGGAAGAGGTTATAAGGCGGGTGTTTAAGGGAGATATCCAAAAACCGGAAGCCGCCGCTAAATTTAATCTTTTAAGCTCGTATCTTTACGGATTTTTACCTGTAGAATTTCAAACAATTAAAACGGCGGCAGCTCTTTTTTACGAATTTGTTTTTATGCTCATAGATAGAGAAAATAAAATTCTTCCTCATGCCCTATATAATGCCGTAACAAAATATAAGGCGGAAAATACTTACGGCGACTTCAAAAAAGAAATAAGCTCAATAGTTTCCATGTTGAATAAATTTAAGCCTCATACAATTTATATTTTATTTTTAAATGCGCTTTTATCGTTTTTAGGAAACGGTTTAAAAGATTGTGAATGTACGGCTTTTGAAACGGAAACGTATTTTAAAATTACGCAGCTTATAAAAACTTCCGAAACTTCCGTCGACATTTTTAATATTTCTCCGCAGGCCGCTTTGGAAAATTTGGCCGAGCAAATTAAGGAGGCTGCCGTATGAGAGAATTTATGAGAAGGGCAATACAAAAATCTCAAAGTATGAACGAAGTTCAATTAAAGAATTTCGTAAAATTGCTTATAGAAGAATATTCTCTTTTAGACGCTGTAATGGATTCCATCAGCGACGGAGTAATTGTAGCCTCTCCGAACAATAAAATAGTAACCGCCAACAGGGCGGCGGAACGTATTTTAGCAAATCCGCTAACCGAAAGTCAGGAAAAAAAATGTTTGGGAATATATAGAAGAAGAACAAATCGGTAAATTTATTGCAGGAGCTATACAAAATGAATCCGGCGAAATTACCGAAGAGTTTCATTTAATTTCCGCAGATAAACCCAAATATATTGAAGTATCGGTATTACCTCTTGTAAAAGAAAAAAAAATAATGGGAACCATTATTTTAATTGCAGACGTTACCGAAAAACGCAATGAAGAAATAAAAAACCGCCGTTTGGAGAGTTTAGCCAGCCTTACAAATGTGGCGGCTGCCGTTGCACACGAAATAAAAAACCCCCTTGCGGCAATAAGTATACACTTACAATTATTAAAAAAGAATTTTACGGCTTGTAATTTATCCGTAAACCGAAAAGCTCAAAAACATATAAATGTAATTGAAGAAGAAATTGAAAGGCTTAATAAAATAGTCGTCGATTTTTTATTTTCCGTAAGGCCTCTTAAATTGGAATTTACCCCGGTAGATGTAAATATAATTTTAAAGAATTTATACGAAACTTTTTTTGAAGAATTTTCCGATAAGGGAATTGCATTTTCACTTGATTTAAAAGACGGATTACCCTTAATTCAGGGAGATGAAAGGTTTTTGCGGCAGGCGTTTATGAATGTTATTACAAATGCAAGTGCCGCAATGCCGGAAGGCGGTTTTTTGGATATTACAACAAAACTTAATCAGGAAACGATTGTAATTTCGATTTCCGATTCCGGATATGGAATTTTGCCTGAAAATTTAAATAAAATTTTCGAACCCTATTTTACTACAAAACAGGACGGAACCGGTTTGGGCCTTACAATGGTCTATAAAGTTATAAAAGAACACGGCGGAGACGTGCATGTTTATTCCGATTACGGTATAGGTACAACTTTTAAATTTATGCTGCCTATGGTACGAAAGGGACGCCCGCTTATGATACGCGATACAAGCGGCTCTTAAAAAATGTAAAAAAAAATTTGACCCGTTTTGTAAAATTAAGTATATTATTTACAATAGGAGTTTATTTTATGGAACAAGTAATGAATATGCCTTTATTAGGCGATGATTTTCCTCAATTGAGTGTTGCAACGACACATGGACCGATGAATATTCCTGGCGACCTGAAAGGAAGCTGGTTTGTGCTTTTCAGCCATCCTGCCGATTTTACACCGGTTTGTACCACGGAATTTGTTGCTTTTCAAAACCTTTTACCCGAATTCGAAAAAATCGGTGTAAAACTGGTAGGTCTTTCAATTGACCAAGTTCAAAGCCATTTAAAATGGATTGAATGGATTAAGGAAAAATTGGGAGTTGAAATCACATTCCCCGTTATTGCCGCAAATGATTCAATTGCAAACAAACTGGGACTTTTACACCCCGGAAAAGGAACGAATACGGTCAGAGCTGTGTTTATAGTTGACCCTAAAGGAAAACTGAGACTTGTTATTTATTATCCGCAAGAAGTAGGCCGCAATATGAAAGAAATTCTACGTGCCGCCAAAGTTCTGCAAATTTCGGATAATAACGGCGTTGCGGTACCTGCCGATTGGCCCGAAAACGGTCTTATCAAAGACAGGGTAATCGTACCGCCCCCCGGAAGCAAAGAAATAGCCGATAAACGTCTTAAAGAGTACGAAGGCTATGACTTCTGGTTCTGCCACAAACCGCTTAAATAAGGCGGAAGGCAAAGTAAGCGGAGAACCGTTTTAAACGCCCCGCTTATCTTCGGACTTGTAAAACTACAAAATAGGCAGGTATTCTTTACCTGCCTTTTCTTTTTATTTATAAAAACGGTTTAAAATATTAAAGGCTTAAGTTTAAAAGTTATAAAACTATTTTTACAGGGCAATGGTCCGAACCTGTAATGTCTTTTAAAATAATCGATTCCTTTATTTTAGCAACAAATTCATCATTTACGCAAGCGTAATCTATCCGCCACCCTATATTTTTTTCTCTGGCCTTAAAGCGGTAGCTCCACCAAGTATAATTTTCAGGCTCTTTGCAAAAATGCCTGAAGGTATCGGTATAGCCCGAAGTTGTAAATTTATCCATCCATTCCCGCTCTTCGGGAAGATAACCGGGATTTTTTTCATTGGCTTTCGGATTAGCCAAATCTATAGGCTTATGGGCAATATTATAATCGCCGCAAAGCACTATATTTTTTCCGTTTTTCTTAAGTGAATTACAAAATTCCAGCATAGCCGAGCAAAAATCCAATTTATACCCGAGCCTTGCTCCGCCGTCCTGAGAATTGGGAAAGTATGCTGAAATAACCGAAAATTTTTCAAAATCGGCAACAAGCACTCTTCCTTCATCATCAAATTCGCTTAAACCCATAGTTCGCACCGAAAGAGGTTCTTTTTTAGAAAAAATTGCGGTTCCGGAATAACCGGCTTTTTTTGCGGCGGCCCAATATGTAAAATATTTCCCCGAAGGCAAATCCGCCTCCGTTAATTCCGATGAAAGCTGCTCTTTTCGGGCCTTTGTTTCTTGAATACAAAGAATATCGGGATTTTCGGTATTAAGCCAATCCAAAAAACCTTTTTTTTCTACGGCTCTTATCCCGTTTACATTCCATGAAACTATAGATGTCATTATAAATTCTCCTTTTAAAGTTTCGATAAAATTTCCGTGCGGTCTTCAAAAATTGCAACCGTATGTTCCATATGGCATGATACGGAATTATCCGCCGTTATCACAGTCCAGCCGTCTTCTTTTACCTTAACGTCCGCAGTACCCATGTTAATCATCGGCTCAATCGCCACTACCATTCCGGCACGTAAACGCGGATTGGGACGCATTTTTTCAACTACATTCGGAATACTGGGGTCTTCGTGTACGCCCAAACCTACTCCGTGCCCGCAATATTCGTATACCACGCCGTAATTATGAGCCGACGCTAAATTATAAACCGCCTTTGAAATATCGGAAACCCTGTTTCCCGCTTTGCAGGCTTCAATTCCCGCATAAAGACACTTCGTTGTAATTTCCAAAAGTTTCAGCTTGTCCTTACTTACATTTCCTATAGGATATGTTACGCAGGCATCGCTTATGTAGCCGTTTAAGTCTATTCCTATATCCATTGAAACCAAATCTCCGTCTTTTACAACCCTCTTGCCGGGCAATCCGTGAATAACTTCTTCGTTTATAGAAATACAGGCGGCTCCGGGAAAACCTTCCGAATACCATGCAGGCTTTCCGCCTATTTTTTTAATATAAGCGGTACAAAAATCATCCAATTCTTTTGTCGTTTTTCCCGGCACAATTACCGGTTTTAATTCTTCAAAAAGCCTTGCCAAGGCCTTACACGATTTTCTAATCCCGTCTATTTGTTCGGGCGTTTTTATAATAATCATAATTACTCCAATTACCGGAATTACCGTTTATTTTTTTTACTTTCGGCCAACTTAGGGCTTAACCTTACGGCTTCGCGGAAGCTGATATCCGCCCTGTGTTTATCGCCGAGTTTATTATATATTTCGGCTAATCGCCGATGAATGTTAGCCTTATCGGAATTTTTTAAGCCGAAATCCAAAGCGGCCTCATAACAGTCCGCAGCCAAATCGTCTTCTACATAGCGGTGAAGTTTATCCCGCAAAATGGAATTTATTAAAATCATTACTTCGGGAAAAAAATGTTTAAAATAAGGTTTTTGTTTTTCCAAATGAAAAATTTCTTCAAAAAGCAAAAACGCTTCATAATATTCTCCGCGCAAATAAAGCTCTTCTGCAAGAACAAAACCGCAATCCATAAAATCTTCGCGGTTAAAATATTTCGAAAGATAAAACCCTCGAGCTTCGGAACGCCTTGTATTATATTCCTCAACGGCCTCGCTTTCAAGACCGTGGAACAAATCGAAAAAAATCAGCTTTGCACGGCTTTCGTAGTCGCTGCGTTTTAAAAGCCAAAAGCGATAATCGAAACTTTCAGCTTGTGATTTTTTTGTAAAAAAGTTAGAATCTTCCGAAAAGTTTTCGCCTAAACTTTTTTCTTTTAAAATATTTTGATAAGCACATAAAAGAAGACGCATTTCGGCTTCCGACTTTTCTTTTTGTGCCGCCGTCAATACCGCATTTAAATCGGGGTGAAGAAGTTTTGCCTTTTTTCTAAATGCGGTTTTTACTTCGGCAATTGACGAGCCGGGCGTTACCCCGAGAATAATATAATAATCGCTTTGTTTCATATTTTTTAAAATTCCCAACCCAAAGAAAGCGACGGTTGAATCGTATAAAGCGGAAAGTCTTTTCTAAATGCAATTATATGGTCCAGATTTATTTCAAGGTACAATTTTTTTACAAGATATATTTGCAAAGCCGTTCCGCCGTTTACCGTCATGCCCCAAAACCACATCTGCGGGCTTTTAATATCTATACTTTCAAACACGAATTGTGTTTGTGTAATAAAGGCCGCTCCCGTACCCAAATGTAAATCAAAATTTAATTTATGCCGTATAATCGGCAATAAATAAACCGCATTAAAATTGGAAAAAAAGAAGCCCGCTTTTAGAACATATCCGTCCTGTTTGTTTTTTAAATACATACCTGAACCCGTTATATTAAAGCCGAAAGTTCCGTAAGTCCTTTTTATCGGAATAAACGTCATACGTATAATGCCTCCTAAAGCGGCAAAATTCGTATTAAAATACTCTTTAAATACGTTATTTTTAATAAAGCCTGTAAAAGCGTAACCTCCGGAAATATAAAAATCTATCGGCTTTTGAAATTTAAACGTCATTTTTTGACTGTCGTCATATAACCCGCTTATATCGGTAACGGTAAATCCGTATTTGCCGGGTTCTATTTTATTGATGTTAAATTTAATTTTTGCATTTGTACCGGATTTATCCAATTCTATAATTTCGCCTTTTATCGCTTCACCGCCGATTTTTACCAAACTGAAAGTCGTGTCATTATAAAAATTCTTACCGTATACGGTTACAAATTCATCGTAAATATCGTCGAAATGAACGGTTTTAGGAGAAACGGACGTAACTTCAGGCTGGTGCGCTATTTTTACATCAAAGTATCTATAATTACTTGTAGCTTCAGGCTGCTCCAATAAATTTATAACCGTTACCCTATAGCGATAACCGGCAGGGGGTAAAGATAAGTCTATGTAAGTTTCTTTAGTTCTCTTCTTTTCCAATAATTTCCATACGGAGCCGCCGGTTTTTTGTTCAAGCTCAAATTCATAAGCTAAAATATCTTCGACACTTTCCCACGATAAGCGTTGTATAAGTACCGTACCGTTATCATCTTCGCGGATAAAATAATTTTTACCGGCCGTAGATTTATCCGAGTTATTTTTACCGGAAACTCCGTTTTCCGCAAGTATGCCGAGCGGTAAAAATAACAAAAGAAAAACGGCAGCCTTAAATTTCTTGCTATTTTCCATATAAAACCCCCGTTTCATTTGTTTCTACATTATTCCTTTTGGGTAAATTTATTTCAAATTTAAGCCTGGAAACAATACCGTCTTGGAACAATTTTCCGTCTTTTAAATGTCTTTGAGCCCTAACTTCAATATAAAAACTTCCACGCGATAAAAGTGCAAGCTCTCTAAACTTAAGTAAAATTTCTTTTTTACCGTCCGCACCTATTTTCGACGAGTATACGGATTTACTTTTTTTATTTGAAGTATATATTTCTACAAGATATACGGTCGCTTCTTCTATTGCATTCCAACTGAAATCTATAGTTCTGTTTTCTTTAAAAAATGCAGCATTTAGAACCGCATTTTCTTTAGGCGAAATAAATTTTACGGCTTGTAAAGGAGGTATCGGCAAAATCGTAAACTCAAAATTTTTTTCGGAAGAAATGTCCAAGCCTTCTATTGTTGACGCCGTAACCCGCCATGTATATTTTCCCGCTTCAAGAGGGGGAAGTTTAACGGTAAAGCCGGGGTTGTTTAAAGATAAAACAGGCTCCTTACTTCCGGTTTTCGTAACCAGCAAATTCGCATTTTCCGGTTTTTCCGATGAAGCCCAAATTAACTTCCCAGGATTAAGCATAGCTTCAACACCGTTAATTCGGGCATTATCTACAGGCGAAAGCAGCTCTACCGGTTTTAAATGCCGTAAAAATATTTCGCTATCTTCGGCAAGACCGTATCGGCGGCTTGAGCTAAGCGTTGCCGAAGCAAAGCCCTGTATACTTACGATATAAGGTCCGTCGGCAATATCTTTAAAATCAAGTTCGATTTCGGTTTCGGTTATAAATAAATTTTCGTAAAGAACATCTTTTTCCAAACCGGGCTTTTTTATTTTTATTTGATAATAATCCGCACCCTTTACTTCAGTCCACTTAAATTTATTAAGCCGATTTTGAAGTATGATTATACGCTTATCCGCACCGATATTGACAAGCTGCGGTTTTTCAAAAGGCGGGGCAATTATAACTTTTTTTGTTTCCGTTTTTATCGGAAAATTTTCCGCCGAGCTTATTACCCTCCAATACCAAGTTCCCGTTTTTAATTCGATTCCGTCAACACCGGTATTAAAAGTTTTTATATCTTTTACTATGTTTGAAAAATCTTCGGTATCCGAAACTTGAAAATGCTGTTCGGACGTTAAATTCGTTTTCCAAGTAAAACGGGTATCGCGGCACAGGGTGTCGGCAATAATATAACCGTCGGGCGGAAATACCGAGCGCAAAGTAACTTCCGTATCAAGCGTTTTAAAACTTCTCGGTTTACTTTCGGTTAAAACGGCACCTTTTTCGTCCGTTCCGAAAACCGTCCAATAGTAAGTACCGTTAGGCAAAAGTTTTGCAGCTTCTTTTAATTCCAAATAATTATCGGCTGTAACCGTATCTATAAGCGGGTTTACCATATTTTCGTTATCCGAAATTATTATTCTGTATTTTTTTGCCTCTTCAACAGTTTTCCACGAAAAAGTAAGACTTTTTGAGCTTGCCGTATCAGCAACGGTTTTCGGAAACAGAGCTTCAGGTTCGGGTAAAGTACTCCTTTTTTCAATCTTAAAAGAAAAAACCTCAGATGAAAGGACATCGGTTTCCTTTGCCGTCAAATAATACGGAGTTACACGCCAATACCAAATTCCGTCATTTAAGGCGGAAACGGCAAGAGATTCCATATTAACCGATTTTGTAAATTTAGGATTAACCATATCCGGATTATCCGCAATTTCCAACAAATAAGAAGCGGCCGATTCATTTCCTTTCCATAAAAATCTGACGGAAGGAGGTGTATTTTTATAAAAATATTTTGATTCTTTTGCAGGGATTAAAAGAAGCGGTACCGGTGCAGGTAAAACCGTAAACTTTCCATGTGCCGACAAAGCCTGTCTTCCGCTTTGCTTTTTAGGATATAACTTCCAATATACATTGCCGTCAGGCTGTTCTATGCTTATTTCGTTTAAACCTGTTACCGAAAACTTACGATTGTTTTGAGAAAAGTCGCTTACGGAAGCCGTTTCTAAAATAAGTTCTTCATTTTCGGGAAGAGAGGTTTGCCATTTAAATAAAACATTAACTGAAGACCTTTCGGTATTTTGGTTTAAAATTTTAACATTTTGGGAAGGACTTATCATTGTTATTGCAGCTTCGGTTCCGCTTTGAAAAACGGAGTCTTTTTGAAGTGTTTTTGTATTTTGACCGGCTGCAATATTTTCGTCCGCAGTTTGTTCCGAAACGGCAGCTTCTCCCGTTTCAACTACTAATCTTAAATTTTCGGTATCGGCCTTATCGGCATGTAAAAGCGAGTTTTCTTTTACAACTACGGAAGCGTTATTTGAGTTAATTTTTATTTTTGTATTTGATGTTTGTACCGATACGGCGCCTTCTTTTAATCCTATTTCCGCTTCTTCATTGTCTTTTACAAAGATTTGAATCATTGTATCAGAACCTATGTCTATAACGTTATTATCCGATAAAAAGACTTTAGCTTCCGCGGCACCGGCCGTACGTATCGTATCTCCGTTATATACGGGTGAATGCTGTACGGGCCTATCCCAAACAGCCCTGTCTAAAAATTTACGCTGAACCGTCTTTTTTTTAAATGTAACGGTTCCGATTGATTTTTCATTTCGCTCCAGCGTTACGGTCAGATTTTTTATAAAAAGAAATAAGGCCGCAAAAGCCGTTGCAAGAGAAAGCAAAACCACTGCAAAATCGAGTAATATCGGCGAAGTATCAGGCTTGGATGTTATATTTCTTTTCGTCTTCATTTATATCCACCTTTGCAAAATCGGGAATGGGAATACCTAATACTTGTCTTACTTGATTCAGTGTTTTCGGCCCCTTCGCTCCTGCACCGGGAATTCCGGTTTCGTTCGGCATATTTACGACGGCAAACATGCGTAAAGGTTTTTCTTTTCCTTTAACCGTAACGGAAGGCATTTCTTCTACGAGAACTTCTTCTTTAACCAAGTTATATGTGTATTCGGTTATAAGAATGTCGGTTCCCATAGGTTTATTAAGAGCTTCGGTACGGGAGGCAAGATTTACGGCATCTCCTATAACCGTATATTCCATTCTTTTTGTAGAACCTATTTGTCCTGCAACTACGGGTCCCGAGTTAATGCCGCAACCTATACGTATAACAGGTTTTTTATCCCCTCCCCGTCCGCGGTTAAAGATAATTAAGGCGGCGCGCATTTGTAAGGCAGCCCGTATGCAGTTTAAAGCGTCTTCTTTGGGGCTTCCCGCCGTTGTAGGCGCTCCCCAAACCGCCATAATTGCATCTCCTATAAATTTATCAACTACGCCGTGCGTGTTATTTACGCATTCCACCATTGCCGTCATATATTCATTTAAAAATTCAACTACTTCGGCAGGTTGAAGTTTTTCCGAAATTGCCGTAAAAGAACGTATATCGGAGAAAAAAACGGTAGTGTTTTTCGTTTCACCTCCGAGGGCAAGTTTTCCCTGCATTGCAAGTTCGGCTATTTCTTTGTTGATAAATCTGCCGAAAGAATCCTTTAACCTTTCACGTTCCGCAAGGCCCTTACCCATCTGCACGAAACTTTTAGTTAAAAGCCCGAGTTCGTCATTTGTTTCGGGAGTTAGGTTTATTTCATATTCTCCCTTTTCGATTTGACCTGCAGCCATAGCCAAAAGTTTAACCGGGGTGCTTATCGACTTTGAAAAAAACCAGACAAAAATTACCGATAAGGCTAAAACCGTAATACCTAGGTAAATATTTCTTTGGGTAGTTCTTATAACGGGCTCCAATACTTTTTCCGCTTCGGCAGTGGTAAGCACTGCAATGTCGCCCAAATTAAGGCGAGAATAAGAACCGAAAAACTTTTTTCCGGTATCGTCGGAAAAAAGCATTTGACGGTTCGCATCGCCGTTTTCTCTCATTTTTTCAAACAGATAAAAACCGCTTATGTTTGCGCTGTGTTTGACTATTTCAAAATCGGAATGAACCAGTACATCGCCCGAACCGTTTACAAGATATGTAGTTTGAACAGTTCCCGCCCCCAAGATGTCGGAAAGTTTTTCCGATGAAAAAAACACCGCTAAACCCTGTTCCAAGCCTTTTTCCCGATAAGGGTAAAACAAAACCATCATAGGCATATTAAAATCGGGCGAAGCGTTCAGCACATGCATTATTCCGCCTTCGGTTTGAATTACCTTATCGGTATTATCTTTTAAAAATTTATCTACTACGGAAACTTCAAGTTCGTTGGATAAAAAGAAGGATGTGTTTAGCAGTTTACGTTCAAGACCTCCCGACCTTTTTGAATCGGTAACAAGAACGGCGGCAACGGACGGGTTTCTTTCAAAATAAAAATCGGCTGTATGTTTTGCAAACTTGCTTGAAGTTTCCGAAATATTAAGAATATCTAAAAGTAAAAAAGCATTTGCTCTAATTGACGTCAATTCCTTTTCTACCGCTGAAGCCGCCTGCACATTCACCGTACGGTTGTTTTCTTCAGCCGTAAGTCTGACATCTTCCGTACCGAACCAAGTAACTAATGCAGTAATTATACCGATGGATAAAACCGTCAGTATTGAAATTATGATAACCAACTTTGCTCCTATCGGAAATTTTACCGTTCCTATAGAGGCTCCTTTTTGTTTTTTAGGCATTTTTTTCTCCAAATTTTACATAAAAAAAAGAAAATATAACTATTTGTATATTATATAACAAGGTTTTATAAAAATCAAGTTAACAGTATTTTTTTAAAACGGAATTTTTATTCTCACTTATAGCGGAGTTAAAGCCTTTTTAATGCTCTATTTTAAATCGAGCCCGTAAGCGGTTCTTTTGAAAAGGGAGGGGCACAGGGGGGGGGGAATGGGGAGAAACCGCAAAGCACGCAAAGTACGCAAAGAAGAATGAGGGGTAAAACACAGCACCACGAAAAACCTTAGCGGTTAAAATAAAACCGCAGAGCTCGCAGAGAGAAAGAGGGGGCTTATTAAACACACAGTGTAACGGTATAAGGTTAGTCGGTCTTACCGCATAAGGTAAGGGAGTCTTATCGCATAGGGTAAGACAGACGAACCACATAAGGTAAGATATACGAACCACATAAGGTAAGATATACGAACCACATAAGGTAAGATATACGAACCACATAGGGTAAGATATACGAACCACATAGGGTAAGATAGACGAACCACATAAGGTAAGATATACGAACCACATAGGGTAAGATAGACGAACCACATAAGGTAAGATATACGAACCACATAAGGTAAGATATACGAACCACATAAGGTAAGATATACGAACCACATAGGGTAAGATATACGAACCACATAGGGTAAGATAGACGAACCACATAGGGTAAGACAGACGAACCACATAAGGTAAGATATACGAACCACATAAGGTAAGATATACGAACCACATAAGGTAAGATATACGAACCACATAGGGTAAGATATACGAACCACATAGGGTAAGATAGACGAACCACATAAGGTAAGATATACGAACCACATAGGGTAAGGGAGTCTTACCGCATAACGATAGACGGTCTATACACATATAAGGACATCGGTAAAGCAAACACGCCTTACCGATTGACAAAACAAAATAAAACCGCAAAGCACGCAGAGCACGCAAAGAAGAAATAGAGAGCTTGCAAACAGCAGTACCCCTGAAAAACCCTTTGCGCTCTTAGCATTCTTAGCGGTTAAATAAAAATAAAACCGCAGAGCTCGCACACAGGCAAACAGCGAAGCGCCTTTGCCGCCAACCCGCTCTAAACCCCAGCCGTAAGCGGGGTTCTTAGGGGCAGAGCCCCTAAGCGGTTCTTTTGAAAGAAGAGGGGGTCTAAGGGGGAGAGGAAAACTTTTATCCGAAAAAGTTGTCCTCTCCCCCTTAAAAGAGATTTATCGAAAACCTTCTCTTTAACGGTTCTATTGATTGGTTTAACTCTCTATGCTATAATAAACATCTAAAAGTTGATTGAGAATATTTTACCCGATTTATTCTATCGGCTTTCCCGAGCGGAGTTAAAACATAAATGCAAATACCCGTAAAATTACATTCTGCATATAATCCTCAAAAAGAAGCCGAAAGATTTTCGGAAACTATAACAGGTTCGCCTAAAATCATCATAATTACAGAACCCGGAGAATCTTACCTTGCGCCTGTTTTGCGGAACAAATTTCCCCATGCAAAACTAATTGCAATACGCTATACGGATACATATTTTTTATCATCGGATAAACTTTGGAATTCCGTTTGGCGGCCGGTACATGGAAACTTGGATTTTTTTTTATTAAATAATATTCCCGATGAATTTTATGCATTACGCTTTTTTTACCGTGGAAACCTGCGGAAAAGTTTTGGAAAGAAGCTGCGGATTTTGTATGGAAAACCATAGCGACCTCAATCAAAATGATTCAAAGCGTAATTGCAACAAGAAGTTTTTTCGGAGTACGGTGGCTGAAAAACATTACAGATAATTTTTTGTTTGCCGAAAACATAAACAATTTTGAATTTTATAATGAAGACTCTTTTTTTGCCGCTTCAGGGTGCAGTTTAAAAACTTTTTTAAAAACGGGAAAAAATATGCTCAATAAAAAATTCATATCGGCAGCGGCTTCAGCAGTGCCCGCTTTATCGGCATACGGAATAAATCCTGACCTTTGTATTTCAACGGACGGAGGTTTTTGGGCTGCAAGTCATATCAAAGCCGCTTTCTTCAAAAATTCCCGTTGCATTCCCGCCCGAAGCGAAAATCCCCTACAATATTTTGGCAAAGAACCCTTGCGTATTTTTAACTTACGGCTCTCTGATAGAAGCTTACTTTTTTACGGGCCTTAATATTTTACCTAAAAAAGCAAAACGGAACGGAACGGTTTCAGGTACGGCAGTCGATTTACTTTTAGATTACACAAAAGGAAACATTTATATCTCCGGTCTTGATTTGGAAGGTTCTAAAGGTTTTTCACATGCGCAGCCTCATGAAAGTTTAAAATCAAAAGAGAATTCTTTTTTTAAAATAAATCCCATTTCACAATTTGCGGCTGTTTCAAATTTCGATACGCGTTCGCTTGAAATTTATGCAAAATGGTTTTCGCAAATGAATTCGGAAAGAGCCGAGCGTATTTTCAGAATCGGCAGCGAAGGAAAAACAATAGAAAATATAAAAAGAATTTCCATAAACGATTTTAACTCTTCTTTTAAATCCGCTCAAAAAATATCTGTAGTACACAGTGAAAAAAAAAGCAAACTCGACAGAAAAATCGTTGTTTATGAATTTTATAAAAGAATGGAAAAAAAAATAAATTCAGGATTTTTTTTAAATGAAGTGGACATTTGTCTAAAAAATCTAAATCGTAAATCCATAGAAATAGAACTATGTGAACTAATTGCCTTTCAATCTTATATAAAGCTTATAAAAAATGCGGATACCGAAAATGCCTTAAATGCAAAATCGGAACTTAAAAGCGGAATAAAGGATTTTATAAATATGCAGTTAAAAAGGTTAAAAAATGACTGATACAGCTTTACTTAAAAAAAATTTGGAAACCTTAAAAGAACGCTTCCCCGCTCTTTCAAAAAAAATAGAAAATGCAAAACCTTCTTGCGATTATTCCGAGTTTCAAACTTCAAAAACCGGACAGCTTATTCCGTGCTTTAAAACGGGGAATTTATTACATTCAAAATATAATCCGGAACGCGAAGCCGAAAGATTGTTTTCCGGAAATGAAAACTTCGTTCTCTTTTGCGGGCTGGGTTCAGGTATACATATAAACTATTTTTTAAATACATTTAAAAATAAACCTTGCGCACTGGTTGAAACGGACTTTTCCGCATTAAAACATCTTTTAACAAAAATAGATTTTACCGGTATCTTTTTAAATTCAAACTTTACCGTACTGCCGCCGTTTGAAGATGCCGAATTTGAAAACGAATTGATTCAAAATTATATTCCCGTTCTGCACGGCAATTTTGAAGTAAAATTTTTACTGCCGTGGGAAAACTATTATAAAGATAAATTAAGCGTCTTTCAACAAAAAATAAAAGAATCTTTAAAGATTATTCAAAGTGATACGGCAACTCAAGCGCGTTTCGGTAAAATATGGATGCGAAATATTTTATTTAATTTAAAAACGGCTTCAAATATTTTACCTCAAATGCCTAAGGCGGACACAAATAAAACGGCTTATATTTTGGGTGCAGGCCCCTGTCTTGAAAATGCTATTAAAACAATTAAGGAAAAGAGAAAAGAATTTGTTTTATTTGCAGCCGATACGGCTTTTTCCGTTTTAAATGCCTACGGAATTACGGCCGATTTTTTTATAAGTATAGACCCTCAAATTTTTTCTTATCTTCATTGTTTTAAACCCGCCTCAAATTTAAAATTAGGCACGGAAGCGGATATCAATCCTACAATAGGAATTTTCGATTTATGTTCTAACCCGCTTACGGTAAAAACTTTTTTACAAAACGGAAATAAGATACTTTTTACGGCAGGCGCTCATCCTTTTGCTCAATACGCTTCAAATTTTTCACCCTTCCCGTACTGCAATACTTCAACCGGAACGGTAGCCGGAGCGGCAAAATATGCGGCTATTGCAATGGGGTTTAAAAATTTTCGATTTGCGGGGCTTGATTTTGCTTATACAAACGGAAAGGCTTATGCAAGGGAAACATACTTATCAAAACTTTTTTTTAAAGAAGCTTTAAAAACTTCTCCGGGTGAAACAAAATTTTGCGCTTTAATGTTTCGAGGCAATGTAGAAAAAAAAACGGCTTCAGGAAAGATTACTTACACAACGGAATTACTTAACAGGTATGCCGAGTTATTCAATATAAATGAAAACGTTTCTTTATGGCAAAAAAAAGAATTTAGACAATTCCCTTATTATGATTTTATATTTAAGCTTAATTCCGATGCGAAAAAAAACGACTTTAATTTAAAAACCGCTATTTTACCCTATCTTACATATAAATCAAAAATATTGTATAATAAAAATCGCAATTTTTTAAATTTAGAACTTGCATTATCTGAAATTCTGGAGTATACTGTAGAATGATGAATAAAAAGAACAACGGATTTTATTACGACGGCAGTTTAATTTCACGTGCGGCAGGAATTTATGCGGCAATAGCCGTTCTTATAATAGTTGGAACTGTAGGAAGATTTGTTTACGGAATTATAAGCGAGGCCGACAGGGGTAACGTTTCAGCAAAAACAACCTTCGCTTATTTTGCAAAATATTTAATTTCCTCTGCGGAAAATGAAGAATTCGGTGAAGCCGTTTACAAAGAAAAAGCGGAAAAACTCGCCGCGGAACTTGCTCTTAAAGGCTTTGCAATCTATGATTCTAAAGGAAAGATTTTTCTTTCATGGTCAAAGGATTCGGAAATTATTCAAAGCGATGATACGGGAACAGTTTCCGTTAAGACTGCCTCTTTTTTTACCAAAAATTTCACGGGAGAAATAAGCTTAAAAACAAAACAGGCTGCGGCTCAAACCTTTAAACTGTCGGCTGCCGTTCCGACTTTAAAGGGCGAAATAATTTATGCCCTCGCGCGTTCTTCTTTTTTTATAATATTTACGGTTTTACTTTTAACCTTAATTATAATTTTTATGGAAAAACTGTCTCAAGCAAGCGGCAAAATTTATGCAACCGTTTTACCCAAGGAAACCGAAGAAGAAGATTTACATGATGACAGCAGTGAAAGCGTAAAAAACAATCTTTTTTCAAGTACGGATAACGGATATACCGAAGAGCTAAAAACCTCTTCTTATTCCGCTCCCGCAAATAATTTTTATAAAGATACGGAGAAAAAAGATTCGGTTAAAGATGAGTATGACGGTAAAACCTATACGCTTGAAGACTTGGATAATTTAAGCATTACCAAATCCTTTCCTTACGAATCGGATACTAAAGTTGAAGAATATAACGAGCCGGTAGATATAACCTACTTACAGACCGCCGAAGAAAATTCGGAAGAAGGTAAAAACGATTCTTTAAATTATACCTCCGATACTACTATGGAAAATTTAAGCGAACGGCCGCCCGTTTTATATTCTCCGATTACCGGTATTCCCACACAAGCCCAACTAATGGAATGTCTTCAATATGAATTGGAACACTCCGGCGCTTCCGAACAGGAGCTCGCTTTTTCGATTATAAAGTTAAAAGATTTTACAATTGAAAGTTTGGTTGCAAAAAAAATTGCCGATATGCTTATCGAAGTTGTTAAATTAAAAGATATGATTTTCGAATTTGAAGATGACGGCTTTGCCGTAATATTTCAAGACACCGGGTTAGACGGCGCTATGAAAAAATGCGAAGAAATATACGGCAGAATAAAAAATATCTTAGATGAATATAATATTTCCGAACCTATAGCAATAGGCATTACCGCCAGATTTTCACGGTTAATAGATTCCCATAGGATGATGGAAGAAGTAAGAGCCGCTCTTGCACGGGCAATTGACGGTAACAATGAACCTATTGTAGCCTTTCGTGTTAACACCGAAAAATACCGTAAATTTATTGCGGCGGAAAATATTTAATCTTTATCCTTTAACGGAAGTTTTTATAATTCACCGCTACTTATAGAAATACTTCCGCCGCCTAATCACAAAAACAAAATCTTTTAGTATAAACGGAAGTTATTTTTTTTCAATAAGTATATTCGTAATTTGTCAATGTGCAATTTTACCGGTCAATTCAAACTCAATCATTTGATAATTATCATCAATAAAAATATTAGTATAATACTCATTCCAAAAAAGATTATTGCTGCCGCTTAACCAACCTATTCCATAGTGTTTATCGCAGGTTTCCCGTTTAGGACTGTCCCATAATTTTTTACCGAATGTTTTTTTCATTTTTTCCCGTTCTATAGCGGAAAAAAGATTTACACCCTCTAATTCACATAAAACGGAATTAGCCTTTGCGGCGGAAATACAATCCTTATCCATTTTAAATTGTATTATTTTACAATCTTCCAATACGGTTGACTTCGTTTTATGACCGAATAATCCGATACTTCCTATAATGATATTATCTTTTACCAGCAAATAAGAAGAGTAAGGAATTGTATCCGTGTATAGATAAAATCCTTTTTCAATGTATATACTGCGGTCGGCTGAATATTTTTTAAATGCGCCTGAGGAAAGTATTTTATTATAATCAGTGCCGCCATTGTCCTTTGTTTTAACATAGATATCGAAGCCGGTATTTATCATATCGGCGACAGTCGTTTGTGCCATCGTAATTGTCTTATTATCAATACTGAAAGAAGGGGGCTTAGGCGGCACACCTATAAGTGCATACACCATTATAAAAAACAATGCAAGCGCGAAAGAAGCTATCAATGCAAACAGCGATTTTCCGGTGCGTTTTCTTGCATTAAAAAATGCCATAATCGGAGGAATAAGTATATATCTTGCAAAAACGGAAGAAGCGGGTACACCCTTTTGCATGATACGTATTACGAATATACTTGCAATAATAAGCATAGCACCGTATACTGAAAATTCTCCGAGTCCCATTTTATCCGCGCGAGAGCTCTTATTTACAGCCGTATCTATCAGAGCCTTTCCATTTATAACCGTGCGCTTCAGATAAAAATACATTCCTATTACAATTCCGAAATATGCAGCTGCAAGAAATGCAACCGAACCGATTATATAAAATCTTCCCATAACTTACATTCTCTCCTTCGTATAATATTAAACGGTTAAAAAAATCTTTATTATATTTTAATTGCAGTAAGATTTATTATGTTTGTGCAGCAAACAAAAATATTCAGCCTTGCGGAACGAAAGTTTTTAAATCACTTCTTTTAAAAATCCCTGTAAGCCTTTTACAATATCTTCGTATGTTTTATCAAAGTTACCTGTGTACCAAGGGTCTGCAATATCGGCATACGAATCGGCAAAGGAAAGAAGTTTTCTTATTTTTTTCACTTTTTCCCCCTGCAATTTTTTCGATGTTTTTTATATTGGCGCTATCCATACCGATTATATAATCGTAGTAATCAATATCTTCCTTTGTCATTTGAACCGCTTTATGCGGTACAACCGGTATGCGCTCTTCTTTCAGTTTTTTCACCGTACCGTAATGAGGAGGATTGCCTATCTCTTCTTTGCTTGTTGCAGCGGAAAAAACTTCAAACCTGTTTTCCATGTTTTTTTCTTTCAACATATAAGTAAAAACGGATTCCGCCATAGTGCTTCTGCATATATTTCCATGGCATACAAATAAAACCTTTATCATAAAATCATTATACCTTTTATTTAATTTCCAAGAGTTTAAAGATAAAACTTAAATAAATTCACCGTCCAGTATTTTTTGTAAATAGAGCGAAGTATCTTTTATAAAATCTTCCGCCTTGCATATATTTGCGAATTCTTCGTGTTCCATATCATAATAGGCAATTTGACTGCTCTCAGGATTCCAAAGAATATGAATATGCCGATAATCCCCGACAGATTTTGAAATACGAAGTAAGTTTTGTTTTCCGATTTTCAGCGGAATTGTATCCGTAAGAGAAAAAAAGTCGATGGACTTAAAATCGCAATTTTCCAATTGAAAAGATAAGGTGTCGGATTGCAGAAAGTCGATAAGCACTGCGGGCAGTTTATACGGTTTAAGCTCGTCCATTTTGTTTTGAAGGGAATGATATTCTTTAGGCTCCGAAGATTTAAAATATTCAGCCATTTTTAAATCGCCCTTTTCAAGGGCTATGCTGTAAGGACGCATTCCGTACTTATCTTTACGGGTAACATCGGCACCGCTTTCCGTAAGGAATTTACACATTTTTAAATCCGTATATAGTGCAGCCACACAAAGAGGTGTCGGCTTAAACGGATACACTTGGTCGGCATTTTGATAATTGATATCAACTCCGTGTTTAATAAAAAACTTGAGAGCTTTGTAATCTCTTTTTGCAACGCTTGACCGAAAAGCTTTACCTCCGTATTTTTCCACTCTATGCCCGAGTTCATGAATAAGAGGTAAATTGATATACCGATTGCCGTATAAAGCTTCCTGAAAAGCCTCCGATTTTACAGCGTTTACTCCATTGACAGCGGCTCCGTTTTCTACGAGATAGCGAATTATTTTTTCGTTACAATAGCGTACGGCTTTTAAAAAGGCCGGATTATCTTTTTTATTAAGATTTACTCCATGTTCTACAAGCCATTTTACCGATTCAAAGTTTTCCATAATCAAAGCGCAATCAATAGGCAATAAATCAATATATTTACTGATAACAATTTCCTTTTCAATATTCCAACCGCTTTTCAAATGCAATTCTAAATTAGAGATATTCCCGTTAATAATGTCTTCGGCAATTTTAGGAACCGTTTCAAAGTTTCCTATATCTTTCAGTTTAATCATATTTGAAATTTTATTATTTGCGGTTATTATATATTACAATTGTGTTTTTTTCAATAGTGATATGTGTTTATACCTAAAATCAATTTTAATGATTAAAAGAGAAGAGCGAGAAAAAAAAATATTTAAAACTCAAAAAAACACCGAGTATTGAGCAAAGCTCAACTTTGCAAAGGTATATTAAGGTGTTTGCTTAGTAAAATACCTTAAAAATTTAACTACCTTTGCGCTTTTGGCGGTAAAAATATTATTAGTATTGATTTATTATATATCAACTTTAAAACAAATTTATATAAAAACAGTGTGAAAAAGAACTTTAGTTACTTAAAAAAAGCAGAGCTTTTTAGGTAAGTACAAAAAATATAGCCGACAACGTACGCTTTTAATTTTTAAATAAGGTTATTTTGAAATCGTTAGACTATTGCTATTTTTTTTAATATCGTTATAATTAAGAACTAATGAGTAAGTTTTTTACCGCCAGCCGCATAATGTATATATCCGGTATTTTTGCATTATGTACTGCGATAGTTATGAATATTACAGCTCAAGTTCCTTTTGTAGGGTTTTTACCCGTTGTAAAATGGATTGATCTTGTTATCAATATTATATGTGTTATTTTTTGTATTATTCTTTTTATATACCCCGGCAATAAAATTCTTACGTACATAATGTTTTTTACGGAGGCGGGTGTTACCGTACACATGGGGTTTATAGGCATCGGAACCCTTCTTTTTGCTTCAGGTTGTACTATATGTTTTGTAAACGGAGATTTTAAAACTCATTATAAACAAAAATTAACTTTCCTACTGACTTATTGGGCGGTTATAAGTATAGGTTTGTATTTTTCATTTAATATAAAAATGTTTATTTTCGAGATTTCTCTTACTCTTTTTTATTTCGGTCTTCTTTTTTGTCTTTATAAAAAATTGGAATCAAACCTTGCTTATCTTTTACCTCCTACAGAAATAGTTTCAACTGAAATTCCTCTTCCGCCTAAGGGTTCTATTTTAAAATTGTCGAACTACGGTCTTTCTGACCGCCAAAAAGATTTTATTTTCGGTTCGTTTGCTGAAGGTAAAACTTACGAAGAGCTTGCAGCCGAACACCATGTAAGTATTTCGGTGGTAAAAAAAAGATATGGCGGCTGCCTGTAAAAATTTAGGTGTTGCAAACCGTGAGGCTTTACGTATATTGCTCTTACAATATACATATAAATAAAAACCTATGCAGTCGGACTTAAAATATAAACTGCGCTTGCCTTTTCATATTGAATTTTATATAATGCAAAATATATTTCGTAAATGCTGAAAATATTACAAGGCGGTTTTTAAAAACTTAAATATTTTAAAACCGCCTGTAAAACGGCTTTAAACTGAAAGGAGTCTTTACTCGGCCTACACGCCGAGAAAAATCGGAAATACAGCATAAACCGTTCAAAATGTCAAAACAGGCAAGTGCTGAAGCACTTATATGCAGTACATAAAACCAAAGGCCGGAAGAGCGGGGATTACACAAGATTTTTACGACGGAACTGGACAAACCAAGCTTAAAACGGCGAAACTGAGAAGAGAGCGAATTGTAAAAATGAATTTATTATTCAAATGTCGCTTTTATTGGAAGAAATAGAAAAACTGTAATACTCTTTTAGAGTGTAAATAAAAAACACTGAACCGGCTTAAAATTTATATATACATAAAAATTTACAAAAATCTATTACTCCACTTCCTTTCGAAATGCCGTGATAATAAGTAGAGACCGCCTGTCTTTTCTTTAAAAATATTCGAATTTACGACAATTTTACCGAATATTTAATTTAAAAAGAGACCTAGTAATTTTATATCAAACCTGCTATACTCATATTTTAACCACGGAAACGGAGTAATTTTATGAATAATGAAAATAACGAAAATTTGAAAAACACTGATTTTACTTCTTTTATTGAAGATGAAAAAATAATCGAATACGGTAAAGCCCTTCATGCACTTCGTAAAGACGGTGTTGATGCTTTGGCGTTTTTAAAAAACCAAATTTATGCGGCAAAGAGAAACAGGCTTCTTGATTCCGACGTCAAAAAAATGCTGATAGACGAATATTCGCAATCTATAGAAGAAGCAAAAAAAATTGCAGTAGAAAACAAAAGCGAAGAAAAACGTCTTGCCGCTGAAGCCGTAAAATATTCAAACAAGATTTTTAATGAAAATATTTCATCTTTTATTAAAGGAGAAAACGAAAAACAAAAACAATATAAAAAAGAATACGAACAAAAGATTTCCGACATTAAAGAAAAAGATGAAAACGGTAAAAAAGAAATAAAGGAAGCATATTCAGGCAGGTCATCCGTTGAAGACTTACGCTCTCTTTCGGAAGATTTGGCATCGCATAAATTCGAAACGGATTCGGCATTATCCGATGCAAAAAATAAATACATTCAAGCTATGGAAAATTCAAAAGATGCAAAAAATCAAGCCTTTATCGACCATGTTCAAAAAAATATAAGCCTGCGAAACGGCAGAACAAATTTATCCGAAAACCTTTCATTAGCTTTCCGAAGTTATATTTACAAATTCAAACTTTCAAAATTTTTACTTGACAACGGATTATATCTTGCAATTTTGGTTTTCTTTATTGTATGTATTATTGTCGCACCGCTTTCCGGAAGCGGAAATCTTCTTTCTCTTCCCAATATCTTTACAATTTTAGAACAATCGTCTACAAGAATGTTTTACGCACTCGGTGTTGCAGGTTTAATTCTTTTAGCGGGAACCGATTTAAGTGTAGGAAGAATGGTTGCTCTCGGAGCAATTATAACGGGTTTGATTTTACATCCGGGCTTAAATATCGTTACTTTTTTCGGTTTAGGTCCGTGGGACTTTACCGCTCTCCCTATGGCTATACGTTTATTTTCGGCTCTTACTATTTCGATTTTACTTTGCGTTTTATTCAGCGCATTTGCAGGATACTTTTCAGCAAGTTTAAAAATTCATCCCTTTATTTCTACACTTGCAAGTCAATTGATAATTTACGGTTTACTTTTTTTCGGAACAAGCGGAACGCCGGTAGGCTCAATAGATAACGGCATAAAAGACTTGCTGGGAGGCAGATGGATTTTAGGAGTTATAAACGGAGAACTTATTACATTCCCAAAATTGATTATTCCTGCAATTGTTGCAATTATTGCCGCATGGTTTATTTGGAATAAAACTACTTTCGGAAAAAATATGTATGCGGTAGGCGGAAATTCGGAAGCGGCAGCCGTAAGCGGAATAAGCGTATTCCGCGTAACTATGGGTGTGTTCGTAATGGCAGGTATTTTTTTACGGGATAGGGGCCTTTCTTGAAGCCTTTAGAGCGAATGCAAGTGCCGGAACGGGACAAGGATATGAACTTGATGCGATTGCAGCCTGTGTTGTAGGAGGTATTTCGTTCAACGGAGGTATAGGGAAAATAAGCGGGGCGGTTTTAGGTGTTATTATTTTTACAAGTCTTACTTATTGTTTAACCTTTTTAGGAATCGATACAAACCTGCAATTTGTATTTAAAGGCCTTATTATAATTGCAGCGGTTGCTCTTGACAGTGTAAAATATTTAAAGAAAAAATAAACTTATAAATTGGGTTAAAATTCTAAGAGTATTTTCTTAAAGATAGATAGGTTATGTTTTTATGCGGCTTAAAACTTAAAAGTAAGCTGCATAAAAACATACGGAAAAGTTTTAAAGCCGGCTTAAATACTTGAAAAAATAAAAATCTTACGGTAATTAAAATAAAAGAAAGGGTGAGTCCGCCTTACGGCGAACTCTAAATTAAAATCTAATACAAAGGAGTAAATTATGAAAAAAAACAAATTAAACTTTTTTTGTAACGTAACCGCTTTTTAAACAACGAGAACACATTCTAATAGTAAGCGTTCTGCCGTCTATTTCGGTTTTTACATCTATCAAATTAGGTTTCCACACTCTTTTTTTATGTATTTTAGATTTACTGACGGAATTTCCGGTCATTGAACCTTTTCCGCATATTTCACAAACCCTGGACATATCGCACCTACCTTTAAAAAAATTAGCTGACCAAAAATTTGGTCAGCTTGTTTTAGCTCCCCCGCGCGGGTTCGAACCACGGACCCAGTGGTTAACAGCCACTTGCTCTGCCTACTGAGCTACAGGGGAATGTTCCTTATTCAAGGCTTAGAGAGTGTACACTATTTTAAATAAAATGTCAATAGGAAAACTATTCTTTATCAAGATTTTTTTAACCAAGTTAATATAATTAAAAAAAACGGAACCGATATTAAAACCGATTCCGCTTTGAGCTATTCAGGATTCGAACCTGAGACCCACGCCTTAAAAGGGCGTTGCTCTACCTACTGAGCTAATAGCCCGATTTCGTTTGCAACGGTAAGGATTTTAACATAGTTTCAAATAAATGTCAATACTAAACCCGAGAAAAAAGCATTTTTTTTCGGTATTTTTTCAAGAAGGTATAACTTCGGCTGGTAATATTGCCCAGCCTCGTTAACTGCGAGTTTGCCTTTCGGCAAACGTCGGATATTGTATACCGTTTCTCACTTCGTTGCAAAACGGCGGAAATTCCGCAATCCTCAGAATTTGAAAATTCTTGCGGTTGCAGAATTTGTAGGAAGGTTAAAAGTAAGCTCCTAAAATAGCGTCGCTTAATTTTAACTGCTAGTTTGCCTTTCGGCAAACGTCGGATATTGTATACCGTTTCTCACTTCGTTGCAAAACGGCGGAAATTCCGCAATCCTCAGAATTTGAAAATTCTTGCGGTTGCAGAATTTGTAGGAAGGTTTATTTAAGGCAGCGCAAACAGCTTGCTTTAAAACACCTTATTCTTCCAACAGCTCTTCCCAATCTTTTTTTAAACTTTGCTTTATATTTTCATTCTCCTTAAAGCGTCTTTTTGCCGACTTGGACTTTATTTCCTTCGCTTTAAAGAATTTTTCCTGACGTTTTGCTCTGCGTATTCTTCCTCTATCCTCTTTTATTAACTGTATGTAGAGCCTGTACCTTGCACGGTCCAGTATACCGGCTCCAACAGCTTCCAAAACGGCACAGCCTTTTTCGCATGTATGTGTACAATCACGAAAACGGCACTTAGCCTTTAATTCAATAATATCGGAAAAAGAATGCTCTTCACTGCCTGAGTCCCATATACCGAGTACTTTCATACCGGGAGTATCCATTATAACCCCCGAATTTTCTCCCAAAGAAATTATTTGCCGGTTTGTTGTCGTATGAGTACCCTTATCGATTTTTTTGTTAATTTCATTTGTACGTAAAATTTCTTGCCCCGCAGCGCTGTTTATAAGACTCGACTTTCCTACACCGGAAGAACCTATCAGCACTGAAGTTTTTCCCGTTTTAAAGTATTTGTTTAGATTTTTTAAACTGTCAGGTTCATAAATACTTACACAGTATACTTCTAAATGAGGATAAATTTTCTTTATCAAATTTTTAGCCTGCTCCCGATTGTCCGATAAGTCAGCCTTTGTTAAAAGCAAAACAGTTTCAATATTTTGCAAAGCGAAAACATAACGAGCCAGGCGATTTAAATTAAAATCCTTATTTAAGGACATACATATAAAAGCCGTATCTATATTAGCTGCAATAATTTGCTCAAGCTCAATACCTGCTCCCGGGTCGGTTCTTGAAATTTTATTTTTGCGTTCATATAAAAAATCTATAAACACACTCATGGAATTTTCCTGCCGGGTAAATCCTACCCAATCTCCTACAACCGGATATACACCGGAACTTTCGCATTCTTTTTTAAAAGAGCCTTTTAAAACGGCTTCTTTTTCGCCTTCTTTACATATTATTCTATAGGAATTTCCTCCGAAAAAAATAATACGTCCTACCTCTTTTTCAATTTTTTTATCTTTAAAAAAATCTTCAAAGCCGAAATTTAAAAATGTTTTCATAATGTTTCCTTTAAAGAGTAGTTATCTCCCGGATTTACATCACAAAAAATTCAAATTTAAAGAATTAAAATATAAAGAATTTAAGGTGAGAATCGTTTAAATAAAATTGATTTGATAAAAATGCGGTTTACAAAGAGCTTCCGGGAGTAAGACCTTTACCGCTTGTTAAAAATATTTTTGTTGTCATAAAGCACCTCCCATAAGTTTTAAAATTTAATGTATAAATATTACTGTAAAATAAAATTTTTGTCAAGCAGGTTGGCGCAACCTGTTAAACAAAATGTATTACATTTTTAGCCTACGAGGTTTTTTACGTTTTTTAATCGGCTTTAATAACCTCAATTGCAGCTTCCTGTAATTAAGCTGCAATTGGAGGTTTAATAAAATCTCTTAAATAAATTTTAAAATTTTACTACTATATGTAAAATAAAACTAAAGCCCGTGAATTTCAGAGGCTATGCGCTCCAATGCATCTACTGTTCTAACACCGGGCGTAATTTCGGAAAGTTTTACTCTTATAAATTTTCCGTTTTTTACGGCACTGACATCTTTTAACACCGGATTTGCTTTTAATTTTTCTACCTTCCCCTTAAAATCGTCATCGTTTCTTATGCTTACTCCGTAGTCTACGATTATTATTACCTCCGGGTTCCCTGCAACAACTTCTTCCCAATCGGCCTGTCCCCAAGTTTTTTCAACACCCTTACCCGATAAAATATTTTCACAACCTATCAATTTTAAAATATTTGCAGTATAGCCTTCAAAAACCGTAAAAGGCTTTCCGTCTTCGGAATCAAAAATAAAAACGGTTTTATTCGGAAGTTTTTCAAGTTTGGTTTGAATTGCCGAAAGTTTTTCTTTTTGCATTTTTACAAAATTTTCAGCCCTTTCACGGCAATCGAATATCTCGCCGAATTTTAATAAATCGTTAAAGTTAGTTTCCAAATCGGCATTTATTTCTTTCATAGAATTCGGAATAAAAATCGGAATATTATTTTTTACTATGTTTGAGTATTCTATCCCACGTTTTGTAAACGGAACGGGCCAGCCTGTAACAAAATCAGGCGACTTACTCATAAAGATTTCGTATGAAGGCCACTTTTCGGCTAAAACCTCCACCTTATCGTAAGCGCTTTTAAGTCCCGGTAAAAGCTCTTCTTCCAAAAAAGCCGTTCCCGCCATACGCTCCTCCAAGCCGAGAGCCAACATCATTTCGGTTGTTGCCATACTCATAGATACCGCGCTGGAAGGAGAGACCTTTACGGAAAATTTTATTTCATTTCCGTCAAAATTTTCACTCCAGGAAACTTCCGCCGTATTTTGCATAAGGGGCTCTTCTTTTTTGCTGCAACCCGTTATCAAAATAAAAAGTGCAGTACAACAAAATAAAACTCTACTTAATTTTTTCATTTTTTTTCTCCCATAAATAATAAAAACTATTATATAAAAAACGGCAAAAAAGTTCCAGCAAGGTAAAAGCAACAGGCACCTTTTAAGCAAAATAAGCAATTTAAATATAAACAATAAATTCCGGCTCAAAAAGAATCTTAAAATTTACACCGTAAACGCTTTTTAAATTCTCCTCGGTTATAATTTCCTTAGGTTTACCGGCCCTATAAATTTCCCCTTCTTTTAATAAAACAGCTTCATCGCAATATTTTACGCAAAGGTTCAAATCATGCATAGATAAGATAACCGTTCCGTTAAATTCGGCAAACATTTTCATAAATTCCATTTTATATTTTATATCAAGATGATTATCAGGCTCATCTAAAATTATAACCTCAGGTTCCGAAGCAAAGACTTTTGCCGTAATAATACGTTGTCTTTCACCTCCGGATAAAGAAAAAAAATTACGTTTTTTTGCCCACAACATTCCGGTACGTGCCAAAGCGGCCTCAACTATGTCGGCGTCATGTTTATTGTAATCCTGCCATATCTTTTTATGAGGATATCTTCCCATATAAACAATATCTTCGGCACAGAGTCTCATATCCAATTCTCCGTTAAATTGACTTAATACACCGGTAATGCGGAAATACTCTTTTTGAGGAATTTCAAAAATATCCTTCGAATTAAGAAATATTTTATTTTTAACCGAAATATTTTTATAAAGATGTTTCAATAAAGTGCTTTTCCCTGCACCGTTAGGCCCGAGAATCCCCACCATTTTTTTTGAAGGAATATTAACGGAAATATTTTTTAATATTTTTTTACCGTCTGCTTCATAATTTAAATTTTCTATTTTCAATTCCATATCAAAAACTCTTTTTTAAAATTTTGATAAACAGAGGTGCTCCGGCCAATCCCGTAACAACGCTGATAGGTAATTCGGAAGGTGAAAACATTGTCCGTGCAAATGTATCGGCAATCATTAATCCTGAAGCGCCGAAAACCGCACTCCATAAAATTAAGGGTCGGTGCATAACACCTATAAATTTTCTGCCTATATGAGGAACAATTAGACCTATAAATCCGATAACACCGGCCTTTGCGGTCAAAACGGATACGGCGGCGGAGGTAACAAGTACAACGGCAAAGCGTACACGGTTTATATTCAAACCGGTTTCGACTGCGCTTTCCAAACCCAATAATAAAAGATTAAATTCTTTATTTAAAAGTAAAACTATAATAACAAGCGCAAGCAATGCAAAAGCCGGTAAAATTAAGTCGGCATATTGGATACCTGATAAACTGCCTGTAGTCCAAAACATAGCGGAACGGACTTGAGCTTCATTTTTCGACGAGTAAATCATATATGTCGTAATTGCGGAGAAAAAAGCGTTGACACCGACTCCCATAAGTATAAGTTTTACCGGGTCTCTGCTTTTTCCGTTTAAAATAAGAACTCCGCCCATAGCAAAAATGCTTCCCAAAAAAGCTCCCATATAAATATTAAACGGAGAAAAAATCGAAAAAAAATGTAAAATTATTGCCGAAACCGCTCCGGCGGAAGCGCCTGATGAAATCCCTAAGATATAAGGTTCCGCAAGGTCGTTTCCGGTAATTCCCTGCATACAAACTCCGCACACGGATAAGACCGCCCCCGCAAGACCTGCAAAAATTACTCGCGGTAATCTGATATTTAAAATAATTTGCTTACCTATAGAAAAGGGGCCGTTTTCTTTTTTAAAGACTGAAAACAAAACTTCAAGAGTTTCGGTAAAGCTTATCTTAAAACTGCCCCAAAACAAACAGACAAAAATTGAAATTAAAATAACAGAAGAATAAAATAAAAAATATTTTATATGTGTTTTATAGTGCATAACACCGTCCCGATTTTATCAAATTATAAAGCTAATTCGGATTCTATGAAAAATACCCAATTCATTTCCGCAGGATTTACATTTAACCCGATAAATCGGGCATATTCCCGATTTTTTGTTTATTCCCTTTGTAACTTCCCAAGAATCTTTTGCACCGCAGTATTTACAGTTTACTATTCTTACCCGTTTTCCGCAACGGGTATATTTAAAACGAGTGCGGGTTTTATTTAGGATCAAAAACCGACTAAGCGCCAACCGTAATTATTCTATCTACACTTTGTTTAAGTAAATCGCTTACATGGTGCGAAATTATAATACAGGTTTTAGTTTTGTCGGATAAAAGCATATTTTCTATATTTGCTGCCGTTTCATTATCCAAAGCGGAAGTTGCTTCGTCCAAAAGCAATATAGGCGTATCTTTTATTAAAGCCCTTGCAATGGCAAGCCTCTGTTTTTCACCGCCCGATATTTTTGAAGCACTTTCTCCGATTTTTGTTTCGTACTTTTCAGGGAGGTTCAAAATAACTTTTTGTAAACCGGCACGGCTAACGGCATCTTCAATTTTATTTTCATCAAATTCGCTGTAAAGAGATATATTGTTTTTTATCGTGTCATCAAAAATAAAAGGAGACTGATGCACAACAGAAACCAAATTAAAATAATCTTCATCGGATATATTCCGAATATCTACACCGTCAATTTTAATTGAACCTGCATATCCGGTAAATTTTTTATAAAGAAGACTTAAAAGTGTAGATTTTCCGGCTCCGCTTTTACCGACTATTAAAATTTTTTCGCCTTTTTTTATCTGCAAGTTAAAACTTGAAAAAACAAAATTCGGTTCAATCGCCTCTGTTTCTTCCAAAGACAATCCATCATCATCTTCGGATTCTTCAGGATAAGCGAAACTTACATTTTCAAAAACAATTTCATTTTCAAACGATTTTTTTGAAGTTAAGTCAACCGCTTTTTCTTCCATATTCAATATCGGAGTTAAATCTTTTATTATTGCCCTTGCCGCAAAGATTGATGTAATTAACCGGGTTAAATTACCTAATGGATAAACTATAAAAACAACTAATTGACTTGCAGCAATAATTACGGAAACTTTAAAAAATCCCAGAAGAACAAGCACTGCCCCTAAAAAGAAAATACCGATATAGGTTATATTTGAAAATGCTTCAGAAGCAGTATTTGAAAGTATATTCATAAAATCAATTTTTATAAGTTTTTTTGTATTTTCTTTATTTACATTTTTGTGTAAAACTTCTATCTTCTGTTGTAAATTATATGATTTAATTAAGTCAAAAGCTTCAAAAATTTCTTTAATTGCTATTGTGTATTTTTCACCGGCTTCAACCGATTCTCCCTGAGCCATTTCGGTAGGTGCAACTAAAAACTTTGGAACAAAAAGTTGAATCGAACCTATAACCAGTACAAAAACAGCAAGCCTCCAATCCAAAAAAAGGAGCCATGCAACCGAACCTAAAAATTGAAGAATTTGCGGATAAAGATCGCAGATTTTATAGAAAAAATTATAATCCATTTTTTCTACATATTTTGTCATATACGCCACATAAGAACCCGAATTTTTTTTGGCATATTCGGACGTATTCATTCTAAGGATTTTTGACATTAAAGCATTGCGAAGATCCATACTTGCATTTGCCAAAGCTCTTGTTTGAAGAACTCCGGTAAAAAGGTCAACAAAAAATTCTATTGCAATATAAGCTAAAAAACTGATTAAATATAAATGCAGTTTTTCTAAACTTCCGCTTGTTGCATAATCTATAGAGATCATCATTACATAAGCAATTCCTACTTCTAACGCAGTAGAAATAGGCTGGAAGAATAAATAGGCAATACCGTATTTATTCTTTAAAAATTTCAGCATAATATTTTTCCTTTAAATAGAGCCTACCCTAAACCGATATGGTAAACGGATAGGCTAAATAAAAACATCGCCCATAAACTTAATTGGCGATGAAGAAAATAGAAATCTTATAAAGATTTCATCCGACCTCTAGAGTATCCTGAAAAAAACTGATGTTTTTAGAGGATTTCTTTTAGTGATTTCCGCTTCTGCGTTTGCCACAGTCGCTACCTTCTTGGTGTGAGAAATATCCTGATCCACACCCACGAGTTTTTAACTCTGCAGGTTGTTTCTTAGTACAAATAACTTTCATGCAGCATACCTCATATTAATAAATTTATTTAATTGCATAATATTCGCTTGAATTAAATAAGCAGGTCATTACGCATTAAATAGTTCTTAATTTTTAACCGTTGAATTTATTTTTGACTATAAATTCCGTCACACTTAAAATATATTTCTTTACCTCCACAATATGGATAGTCATAGCAACTCAAACACATTTCAGGTAATTCAAAAACTTTTTTGTTTAAAATATTGCAAAAATCCGAATTTGATAATTTTTGATATGAATTTATAATACACCTATCTTATATCCCTTTCTAATAAAAATTCGCCTCCAAAAAATTATAAATATATCATTAATATAAGAATATGTTTTAATGTCAATCAATAACTTCATTATAAAATCATCAATAGTTTTTTAGACATCCTTGCATGTTCATTTTTCCATGATTGATAACAATAATCACATCGTAAATTACATCTGTCAGTTAATGATAGAATATAATTTATACTATTTGCTTCATTATCTGAAAGAAAAAAATCATGATCTTTTAAAAATTCGATATCTGTTGGATTGTTGTCTACATAATATAACTCACTTTTTCAAAAACTTCAAGATAATTTGTAAATTTTAAAGACATACTCATACACCAAACATGTTTTTTTATTATAAGATTTTTTTTAATCCTGTCAAGTCTCAGTATTCTCTCTATTCATATTGTTGCATAATGCAATAAATTATTTAGCAACCTCGGGCTCTTCATAATAATCAAGGAAAATACCTAATTCGCTCCCGCAAGTTTTACATTTAAACCGATAAACAGGGCGCATTCCCGATTTTTTGCTTATTCCTTTTGTAACTTCAAAAGAATCTTTTGCCCCGCAGTGTTTACAGGTTACAAGCCGCACCCTTCTTCCGCAGCGTATACACTTAAAACGAGTGCGGGCTTTATCTTTTGTGTTCGGAATATCGTTCCAAATTCTGCATTTACAAGTGCAAACCAAAAAATCGGGGTGCATTATTTAATATCCTTTTTTTAGGTGCGGTCAAAAATGTAACGATAAAGCCGAACAGTAAAATGATAATCGTAAACATAAGACATATTTTTAAAGAGTAATATTGCAATAAACAGCTTCCTATCATTGTTGCAAAAACGGCCAGAACCGAAGCAAGAGCATTCAATAATGAAATTGCCGATGAAACGACTTCTTTATTCAACATAGGTAAAATATTTGAAAAATAAAACGGTAACACCACACCAGCTGCAATATTATAACACAGTATTGCAATTATAAAAAGAATCGATGATGCGGGTATAAATAATATCCAAGAAATAATCATTAAAACGTATATAAAAATAAAGGCATTTTTTATGTTTTTTACTTTTTTTAATCTTCCCGTCAACAAGGCTCCCAAAAACAAGCCAAGAGCGGCAATGGCTTTTACATATAAAAGACTGCTTCCCCCTAAGCCCAAATTTTCCGCCCTTTTTTGATAGAATAAGCAATATATTGAAAATACCGAAAATGCGGTGGCAAGCAGGACAAAAACAGGCCAATGCGCTTTTTTTGAAAAAATTTCTTTAAAGGATTCTTTTACAAGAAGAGAGGGGGTTGATAATTCGCTCTTTGTATCGTTTCCGGTAAAAACAGCTAATAAACAAGCCGCCATAAAACCGGCACTTGAACATAAAAGAATTATAGGATAAGAAAAATTTCTTTTCGTTATTATCCCGGTAATTAAAAGGACGAAAATTGTAAGAGCCGTAGTTATGCGCCTTGACTTTATAATTAAGGCAGGAATGGAGTTTTTATCTTTATCGCTGTTTTCAGAAGATTGCAGCCAGCCTTCCAAAGAACCGCTAAAAAAAGCGTCACAAGCCGCACCGAATATCATTGCAATAAGAAGAATAATAAACGAAGTATTTAACACCGGCAAAATATAAAAAAGTGAAGCGAAAAAAGCTCCTAATGCATACGTTTTTTTTCGTCCGATATAATCCGCAATAATACCTGAAGGATATTCCAAAATTATTGTTAATATCAGCATAACGGAAGTTAAAACACCAAGTTCTACATAACTTACACTATTTGCCAAAATGTATGCATACAAGACCCCGCTGCCGAAAGCGGCGGAAACGGTGGTAATACTTGAAAGTAAAATAAATAAATTCGATTTTTTCATAACCTTTCCTCCGCTTTGTAGTATAATATAAAATATGTGATTTTACAATTCTTAAAAAATAATAATTATATTATAAAGCATTTAGAATACAATATCCTTCACAAATTCGGCTTTTACATCGGTATTAACAAACTCAACGACAGTCAAATCCGGTATTTGTGAAATTTTTTCACGTATTTCATTTGCAATAATCTTATCTATAGCAGTAAAACAATCATCTAAAACAAGCAGTTTAGGATTGCAACATAAAGCCCTGGCAATCCCGATTCTTTGAGCTTGACCTCCCGAAACTCCGCCCGAATAATTGCCTACTATTGTTTCAAGCTTTTCGCTCATATTTTGAACGTCTCTCTCTAAAGAAGTAATTTTTATCGCTTGTTCAATCGAATATAGAATATCATTATTCGATTCTATTTTATCTATTCCCATACATAAATTTTCTTTTAAAGACATATTAAAAATTTGAGGAGAGGAAGGTACATACATAACAAACGGCGCTTTAAATATTTCCTCTAATGTATCAATTTTTTTGTTGTCTATAAAAATTTCACCTCCCGTAAATTCTTGAAGACCTAAAACAGCCTTTATAAAAGAAGTTTTGCCTGAGGCAACCGCTCCTTTAATCAAAAGGTAATCGCCTTTATTTATGCTTAAAGATTTTTCAATTTTAAAATTGGAAGCAGGATATTCTATTCTTAGATTTTTTATTTCTATATTTTTAAAATCTAAGGATAATTTAACAGAAGAGTGTTGCGTGTAGTTATCGGATATATCCGATATACGCCTTAATGAAACATTGAGTTGTTTTCTGCTTACTAAAAATTGTGCAATGGAATATGAAAAAGACGAAAATGAAACGGAAAGACCCATAAAAAAAGCAAAGTCTCCCGTTGAAAAATTTATCTTATTTAAATTAAAAGCATAAAATAAAATTAAAAATACCGTAAATAGTTCATGGCCTATTTTATAAAGACTTTCCGACGCTTTACCGGCGGCTTTTTCCTTTACTGAAGCTTTACCTGTTTTTTTATTTGTTTCCGAATACGCCTCTATAAAAGAATCAAGCTTGTTATTCGTTTTTATCTCTTGAATCGCATAAATTGAGGCTGTTAAAAATCCTGACGATTTCGATTTCAGTTTTAAAAGAGCTTCATAATATTTTTCCAACAGAGGAAGCAAAAAAGTCAAACATATAACATTTACAATTATAATTATAATCGAAACAATTGTAAACATAATATTCATAGAAAACATAGCGGCTAAAGCTGCCGATGAAATTATAAGCGATGCTGTCAGACTGTTTATATCTGCAATAAAATAACAAAAATTAAGAGGGTCTTCTCTAAATTTATAAGAGGTTTCTCCTGCGATTCTTCAGGCTTAAAAGCTTTAGGCCGATATAAAATTGCTGAAAGCATTTTATCGGCAAGATAATTTCTGATATAAACTCTCAATTTTTCACCGTACAAGGCGTTTATAAATTGTCCCAACAATAAAATTAAAAAATTTGAAAAAAGAAAAATAACAACAATCCAAATTCCTAGAGGAAGTTGAATTCTGCCTTCTAAAAATGAAAAAAGTTGCTTATTAATCCATGCAGGCAAAAAATAACTTGCCAAGTTTAAAAGTAGATAAGAAGCAAAAGCTGCCGACATTAGTTTAAAATTATGCGTAAAAAAATAAACAAGTAAGTTCTTTAAAGTAGTCTTTTCTTTATTACCTTTCATACCAGCCTCCTAGATTTTTAACACTTTCCAATTTTCCTTTTTCAAGAATGAGGCAATCCATATTTTGTAAGGTTTCCTTTCTATGTGCAATTAAAATTGCGGTTTTATTTTTTATCAGCTCAGCAAAAGCCATGCTCAATTTTTCTTGTTCTTCTTTATCCAGTTTTGCAGTAGGCTCATCCAAGATTATTATTTTACTTTTCTTTAAAAAAAGCCTTGCACAAGCAAGAAGCTGTGTTTCTCCTGAAGAAAAATTAGCACCGCCGTCCTCGCAAATATAGTCAAGACCGCCCGGCAGTGCAGAAATTTTTTCATACATTCCCGATTTTTTCAAAGCCTCATTTATTTGCTCATCACTTATAGACTTATCAAACATACGGACATTATCCCGAATACTCGCATAAAAAAGAGTTATTTCCTGACTCACGTAGCCTATACCTTTCATTAATTCTTCTTTACTAAAGTCAAATATTGGAATCCCATTAAATAAAATAGAGCCTTGAGACGGAACGTATAAACCTAAAAGAAGCTTTATTAAAGTTGTTTTACCGCTGCCGGTGCGCCCCTGTAAACCGCAATGCTGTCCGGCTTCAATTTTAAAATTTATTGAATCTAAAACTTTTTCACGCGAACTGTAAGAAAATGAAACATTTTTAAATTCAATTGAATATGTATCGCTATCCATTTTTTTACTTCCGAATCCGATTTTAGGTCGTTCGCTAATGAGACGAGAAATACGGCTTATGTTGGCGCTTAAACCTTGAAAAGTTGTGGACTTTTCGGCAAGAGTTTGAATAGGCCATTCCAAAAACATAAAATAGTTATACAACATAAAACTTTGGCCCAGACTTATTAAGTTATTTTTATAAAAAATAAAAAGGAAAATAATTAAACCGCATTTTTCTAAAAGTAAAATAAAATTATTTAATTCAACAGTAAAAATAAACCTTAATCTAAAAGACTTTTTATATTTAAAAAGCTCCATATACAAGGAGGTCAACTTTTGTAATATTTTATTTTCCGCCTTAAGTATATGAAGCTCTTCTCTTCCTGTAATTGCCTCCGTTACAAGAGAAGTTATTTTTTCTTCAGTCTTTCTAACCTCCTTTACGGCATAAGTACCGCTTTCCGAAAGTTTTAGCATACTAAAAAAACTTATGCAGGAAAAAAATGAAAAAAGTAAACCCAATTTTACCGATATTAAAAAAATAATAAGCAGAACTCCTAAAAGAATTAAAATATTTGCCGCTATATCAAGTAAAAATCTGGAAGCTGAGGATGCCAGAGCCTCACTATCTCCGTCAATACATTCGGTTAATTCTCCTGCACTATGCTGTGAGTAAAACTCAATATCTAAATTTAAAATATTTCTAAAAATATCTTGTCGTACTTTCTCCGTTAATTTCCATGAAAAAATTGTGCTTAGAATATCTCTCAAATTTTGTAATAGTTCTCCTGCCAAAACTATAATGAGGTATGTAAGACCTAATAAAATTATTGTCTTATTTCCGTAAACGGTAAGTCCAATTCCATCAATAAATTTTTGAAAAACTTGAGGAATATATAAGGTTAATCCTATACATGAAAAAAAACAAAAAGCGAAGGAAATAAATAGTATGATATGTTTTTTTGTAAACCGTAAAAAATAAAAAAATGCTTGCTTATTATTCATGCTTAATACACCTCCACATACTTTTATTATAAAAAAATCATTTATAATTTAAGATATCCTAACTTTTAAAAATTTATATAAACTTATAATGACACAAAAGAACGCTTTACTTTACAATTATTACCGGGAGCATAAATAGGCAGCCCTTTACAAATACAAATCTTTTACCTGAAGAAAAACCTATGCTCCTGTCAGGTAAGTGATTATAATCAATAAAAATATTACTTGTTCGTATTTTTAAAGTAAAAAACGATTCATAATAGCATGCAAAAAAGAGAATTACACCAAAAAATTCTATTTTCAAAGCTACTTTTAAGTATATCACAAACACGTTTTTTTTGTAAGCTCTAGATATTCAATACCGTTAAAAAAAATTAAAAACCACGCTTCCATAAAAAAACGCCTGCATCTAGGGCAGGCGTGTTGTATAAAAAAGGCTAAAAATTTATTCTGCCGATTCTCCGGCGGGTTTATCTGTTTGTGCGGAAGCTGCCGCTTCAGCGGCCTTTTTATTTTTCATATTTGCTCTGCAAATTTTGCAAATTTTTGTTTTTGTACCGTTAATTTCCTGTTCGTATAAAACTTTAATACCGGTTTTATTGCATACGGGGCATGTTCCCCTTCCGCGGTTTTGTTCTGCGCGGATTCCCTTACCTCTATGAGCCTTTGACACGGTTGTACCTCCGATTTGACTTATTATCGACTACGCTGTCGGAACCTTTTTTCGATTCCGAATCCGGTTTTGAAGGTTTAAAACCGCTCTTTTTTTCGGAAACGGATTTTTTAGGTTCGGCCTTTTTGGAATCTTCTTTTTTCTTTGAATCTTTTTCCTTTTTTTCAAAGTCGTAGTCTACAAGTTCCAATATCGCTACATCTGCGGCATCGCCTTCCCTAAAACCGATTTTTAAAATACGGGTATAACCGCCGTTTCTATCCTTCATTCTGGGGCCTATTTCCGTAAAAAGCTTCTTCAGAATATCGTTATCCCAAAGATACTTAGCGGCATGTCTGCGGTTATTAAAGGTATCAACTTTTGAGCGGGTTATCAATTTTTCCGCTGTCCTGCGTACTTCCATCGCCTTTTGTTTTGTAGTAGTAATCCGCTCGTATTTAAATAGCGATGTAACCATATTCCGGTGCAAAGCACGGCGATGTGCGGTTGTACGCGAGAGCGGATTAAAGCCGTTTTTATGCTTCATCTGTTTCTTCCTTATGTCTTGATGCTTTAATCGTATTTTTTAGATGACTGAAATCAGTCATACCCAAACGCAAATTGTATTCAGCCAGTTTAGCATGAATTTCCGTCATTGTCATTTTACCGACGTTGCGCATACTGCTGATTTCATCTTCGGTTTTTTGCGCCAATTCTCCTAAGGTTTTAATCCCCGCCATATCCAAGCAGTTTTTCGCCCTTACGGTAAAATCAAGCGTGTTAATCGAAGTGTCCAACAGTTTTTTAATCGCATTATCTTCAGCGTCATCTTCATCATCACCGCGATAATCTTTTTCGTTAAAATTGATGAATATGGAAAAATGCTCTTTTGCAATTTTTGCAGCTTCTCCTAAAACATCTTCAGGGCAAACCGTGCTGTCCGTCCAAATTTCAAGAATCAGTTTATCGTAATCGTTACGCTGCCCTACGCGGCAAGGCTCAATTGCATAACTTACCTTTCGGACAGGTCCGTAAATTGCGTCCAGCGGAATTGTTCCGACAATATCTACATATTTTTCATTTACTTCTGCAGGTACATACCCTCGGGAAAAATCCACTTGAACATCAAGTGAAATATTGGCGCCTTTCATTAATTCCATTACATGGAAAGGCTCTCCGAAAACTTCAAGCTGCCCTTCAACGGCAAAGTTCTTGCTGCTTATTGACGCAGGCCCCTTAAATTCAAAATGAAATTCGCCCTGTTCAGCTTCATTCGAGAGCTTTAATCGAATTTGTTTTAATTTGTTTAAAATTTCCAGCGTATCCTCCGAGACATTCGGAATATTTTCAAATTCGCTGGAAATCGTATGAGGAACACCGTCGGCATCATACGAAGTTATAAGCACAGCCGATATGGCATACCCCTGAATTGAGGACAAAAGAATCCGCCTCAAACAATTTCCAATCGTGGTTCCGAAACCGGTCTCGAACGGGGATGCCGTAAACTTGCCATAGCTTTCGGTTGATTCCTGGCGATCAAATTCCAAGCCTTTTGGCTTTTTAAATCCTTTTAAAAGATTTTTACGGGCCATTCACGTCTCCTTCTATACTCGGCGCGTCTTTTTGGGACGGCAACCGTTATGCGGAATGGGAGTTACATCGCTTATGGAGCGAACCTTTAATCCCATTGTTCCAAGCGTTCTGATAGCCGATTCTCTTCCGGCTCCCGGACCCTTTACGAAAACATGAACCTCATGCAAACCGTAAGGCTGGCATTTTTGAATTGCGGTTTCCGCAACGGTTTGAGCTGCAAAGGGTGTAGATTTTTTAGCCCCTGCAAAACCCAATCCTCCGGAAGATGCCCAAGAAAGAACATTTCCTTTTAAATCGGTTATCGTAATAATCGTGTTATTAAAGGTTGCTTGAATATAAACATTGCCTTCATATACGCTCTTTTTTTCTTTCGTTTTTTTACTGTAGCCATGTTTTACGCTCCCCTCGATTACTTCTTCTTTCCTGCAACGGTCTTTTTCTTACCCTTGCGTGTTCTGGCATTAGTCCTTGTCCTCTGTCCGCGTACGGGAAGACCCTTTCTGTGCCTTTGACCGCGGTAGCACCCGATGTCCTGAAGACGCTTGATATTTAAGGCAACTTCCGTTCTTAATCGGCCTTCTACCTTATATTCTTTGTCGATAACATCGCGGATTGCCGCCAACTCGGCTTCATCTAAATCATTCATCTTTTTCATCGGATTAATTTTCGTTTTTTCACAAATCTTATTTGCCGATGAAGTAGAAATTCCATAAATATACGTCAATGAAACATTAACATGTTTATTTGGGAGGTCAACTCCCGCAATACGAGCCATTCTCCAGTTTCCTCCGTTAACAGCCTTGTCTCTGTTTGTGTTTCGGGTTTGTGCAAATAATCCGTACAATACCGTTACGTTTAATAACCTTGCACTTATCGCAAATAGGTTTTACACTTGTTCTAACCTTCATATTTACTCCTTAAAGACGATATAAATACCGGCAGTTTTTCCGCATATTTTATATCATTCTTAAAAAAAATTCTATAGGTTCCTAGATCTAATCTTGCCTTTTTTAAGCAAGCCGTCATGGTGGTGCATTTTAAGCAATGCTTCAATTTGACTCATTGTATCCAAATCTACACCTACCAAAATAAGCAGTGAAGTACCGCCCATCAATGTTGAAATACCGCGCGGAAAACTGAATGCCCACTGAATTATAGTAGGCAAAACCGCAATAGCCGCCAAATAAAGCGAGCCAGGCAATACCAGCCTGTTTAAAATTTTCTGTAAGTACTCTTCCGTTTTATCGGTTCTTATGCCGGGAATAGACCCGCCGTTTTCACGTATCTGTTTTGCAATTTCCATCGGATTTAATGTAACTTGTGTATAAAAGTAAGCAAAGAAAATTATCAAAACAATATATAGGATATTATACCCCCAACCGTCGGAACGCAAAAACCTCGCAATACCTGCAATCCATGCCGCTTTCGTTCCAAGCGTCTGCGAAAGCATAAGCGGGAACGTCAAAAAAGACGATGCAAAAATAATCGGAATAACTCCCGACGGGTTAATCTTAAAAGGAATGTAGGTGTTTTGACCTCCGTACATCTTTCTTCCGATTACCCGTTTTGCATAATGCACCGGTATTTTTCTTTGTCCCTGCTGTTCATAAACTACCAAAGCTATAATAGCTACAAACATTATAAAGGCAATAATGACGAACACAAGGTTTAAATCGGTGTTGCCGGAACTTACCAATTTAATAAGCTCCCAAATAGCCTGAGGAAGACGCGCTACAATTCCGGCAAAAATAAGCATGGAAATACCGTTACCTATACCGCGTGCCGTAATTTGCTCGCCCATCCAGATTGTTATCATAGTTCCCGTAGTAACGGTTACCATTGCAATAAATATTTGCAAAATATGGTTGGAAATTATAACCGCACCGGGGATACTTCCCGCCCAGCTTGCAACCGCCGTAGACTGAAGTATTGCAACGCCGACGGTAAGAATCCTTGTCCAAACTTGAATTTTTTTTCTTCCGCCGTCCTCTTCCGCAATTTTTTTAAGCCGCGGAAAAATTATCATCGCAAGCTGCATTAAAATTTGGGTGGAAATATAAGGCATAACGCCTAACATAAATACCGAAAAATTGGAAAATGCACCGCCTACGAAAAAGTCCATGTGGTCCGCAAAGGCATTACCCTGCCCTTGCGTAAAGTAAATTTTCAAGGCATTAGGGTCGATACCCGGGATGGTAAGTACCGAGCCCAGACGGAAAACCGCTAAAACTATGATCGTAAAGAAAATACGACTTCGTAAATCCTTTATTTTGAACATATTCGCAAATACATTATTAGCCATTTTACCGCCTCTTATGCTTCAGACTGAACTATTGTTCCGCCTGCCTTTTCAATTTTTTCCTTCGCCGAGCCGGAAACCTTATCGACGTCAACGGTTAATTTTTTCGTTATTTCTCCTACACCCAAAACTTTTACAAGCAAAGAAGCGTTTTTAATGAGACCCTTTTTTACCAAAGTTTCCTTATTAACCGTATCGCCGTCATTATAGCGGGCTTCCAGCATTTCTATATTTACAATGCGGAATTCCTTTTTAAACGGATAATTTGAAAAACCTTTTTTTGCAACGCGGCGGTATAATGGCATTTGTCCGCCTTCAAAGCCTGCATAAACTTTTCCGCCTGACCTGGCCTGCTGCCCCTTATGTCCCTTACCTGAGGTTTTACCCCAGCCTGAAGACGAACCGCGTCCTACAATCTTTTTTTTATGTGTTGCTCCCGAAGGAACAGTTAAATTAAATTCGGACATTAGTTTAACTCCTTAACCTCTACTATATGGGAAACGGTTTTTACCATACCCAAAATAGCGGGATTAGCCTCATGTTCCATTACGGAATTAAGCTTTTTTAAACCCAAAGAGCGTACCGTTGCGCGGACATGATGTCTTTGCCCGATTGTACTTTTTACCAATTTAACGCTAATTCTCTTTGCCATATCTTACCCCCATACATCCGCAAGGGTTTTTCCGCGGCTTTTAGCAATCTTTTTGCCGTCCATTAAAAGACCGGCAGCGTCAAAAGTCGCTTTTACAACATTTACGGCAGAACTTGAGCCGAGCGATTTGGAAAGCAAATCGGTAGCTCCCGCCGCTTCCATTATTGCACGGATAGTACCGCCTGCAATGATACCGGTACCGGAACAGGCCGGGCGCAAAAGAACGCACGAACCCTTGAATTTTCCTTGAACCTCATGCGGAATTGTTCCGTTTTTAAGCGGAAAGGTTACCATATTAGCCTTTGCTTTTTCGATACTTTTTCGAATTGCATCGCTTACATCGTTAGCCTTACCGAATCCGTAACCGACACGGCCTTTTTGGTCGCCTACAACGGTTAAGGCGGAAAACGAGAATCTGCGTCCGCCTTTTACAACCTTTGCCGTTCTGTTCAGTTTAACGAGTTTTTCAACATATTCTTTTTCGGAATGTTGATTATCACGTTTTGATTCTTTTTGGTGACTCATAACCTCTCCTAAAACTTAATTCCTGTTTTTCTTGCACCGTCGGCAACGGCTTTTACTACACCGTGGTATAAATAACCGTTCCTGTCAAAAACAACAGTATCAATATTTTTTTCCTTGAGGCGGTTACCGATTACTTCGCCGACCTTTGCCCCAGATTCAACATTAACTTTAAGCGCTCTAAGCTCCTGTTCCATTGTGGAAACGGCAGCCAATGTTGCTCCCTGCACGTCATCGATAACCTGAACCGAAATACGTTTATTGCTTCGGAACACCGTCATGCGGGGACGCTCGGCAGTACCGAAAATTCTTTTTCGGATGTGAACCTTACGCTTAAATCTTTTTCTATCTTTATCATTACGTTTTTTGTCCATAATACTACCCTATTTTACACCGGACTTACCGACTTTTCTGATGATAACTTCATCTTCATAACGGATTCCCTTACCCTTATACGGTTCAGGACCTCTGAGCTTTCTTACCTGTGAAGCAAATTCGCCTACAGCTTCTTTAGAAGCACCTGAAACGGTTACTTTAAGCTGGTCGACTTTTACTTCAATACCTTCGGGAATAAGAACGGCAAAGTCGTTTGAATAACCTAAAGCCATCACCAACAGTTTTCCCTGTACTTCAGCCTTATAACCTACGCCGTTTATAACAAGCGTCTTAGAAAAGCCGGTACTTACACCCTTTACCATATTGTTTAAAAGGCTTCGGTACAAACCGTGATAAGCTCTTGTTTGAAGCTCATCGTTTTTTCGGGTTACTATAGCTTCTTCACCTTCAACTTTAATATCTACCGAATCCGGGTGATATTTTTGTGAAAGTTTACCCTTAGGGCCTTCAACGGTAAAAACACCGTTTGCAACATTTACCTTTACACCTGCAGGAATAGCAACAGGCAGTTTTCCAATTCTTGACATTATCCGCCTCCTACCAAACCTTACAAATAAGCTCGCCGCCTACTTGGCTTTCGCCAGCCGCTTTTCCGGTAATTATACCCTTTGAAGTCGATACAATAAGAGTACCGTAGCCGTTAAAAACCCTCGGTAAGCTCTTATAGCCTGAATATACTCGGCGTCCCGGTGTGGAAACCTTTTCTATGCCGTGAATTACGGACGCTTCTTTATCGTCATATTTTAAGAAAACACGGATATTGTTTACACCGTCTTGGGTTAATTTTTTACAATTTTTAATATACCCTTCCGATTTAAGAATACTGATAATCTCCCATTTTACTCTTGAAGATGGAATATCAACCGATTCGTGACCGGCGGAAGCAGCATTTCTAATTTTTGTGAGCATGTCTGCTATCGGATCTGAAACACTCATTATCGCTCCTCCTACCAACTTGACTTTGTAACGCCGGGGATTTGCCCTTCGCTTGCCAATTTTCTAAAGCAAACACGGCACATTTTGAATTTTCGCAAATAGCCTCTGGGCCTTCCGCAAACCTTGCATCTGTTGTACTGTCGTGTCGGATACTTCGCTTTTCTGTTCGCTTGATTAATTTTCGCTGTTGTAGCCATGAAATCCTCTCTTACTTCCTAAAGGGCATACCAAACTTTGCAAGAAGAGCTCTTGCTTCTTGGTCGGTCTTGGCGGAAGTTACCACGTTTACATTCAAACCCGAAATACGTTCGATTTTATCGAAATCGATTTCAGGAAAAATGATTTGCTCGGTAATACCTACTGAATAATTGCCGCGGCCGTCAAAACCGTTCGGGTTTACTCCGCGGAAATCCTTAATACGAGGCAATGCAACATTTATAAAACGGTCTAAAAATTCATACATTCTAGCTCCGCGCAAAGTTACCATTGCCCCCACCTCATTTCCCTCACGAAGTTTAAAGTTTGCTATACTCTTTTTTGCCTTTGTTTTCACAGCTTTTTGACCTGTAATAATTTCAAGGTCGGTTACTGCAGCATCAAGTAGTTTCCTGTTCGTGAGAGCTACACCAACACCCATGCTTACAACGACTTTTTTAAGCCGCGGAATTTGCATAACCGTAGTATAGTTAAATTCCTTTTTAAGCTCAGGGCTGATTTGTTCCGTATAGACTTTCTTAAGCCGAGGTACATAATTACTCATTATAACGCTTCTCCACACTTACGGCAAACTCTTTTCTTTTTGCCGTCTTCTATTTTATATGCAATGCGCGTTTTTCCGCATTTTTTGCATAAAATCATAACATTAGAAGCTGAAATCGGAGCTTCAATTTCGACGATACCGCCTTGGTCTTGCTGATTTCTTTTGCGCATGGCTTTTTTTACCATATTAAGACCGCGGATAATAACCTTGTTTTTATCCTGTAGGACTTTTACAACTTCTCCGCGCTTACCTTTTTCGGTACCTGCAATAACCTCAACATTATCGTTACGGTGAATTCTGATTTTTCCTGCCATAAACATCTCCTTAAAGGACTTCCGGAGCAAGAGAAATAATCTTCATGTAATCGTAATCACGAAGCTCTCTGGCTACAGGGCCGAAAATACGTTTTCCCTTAGGATTTTTATTATCATCAACAATTACGCAAGCGTTATCGTCAAATCTGATATATGTTCCGTCGGGGCGGCGGTATTCTTTAGAAACGCGCACAATAACCGCTTTTTCTACCGTACCCTTTTTAATAACCGATGTCGGCAACGCTTCTTTAACGGCAACAACGATTATATCTCCAATTCCTGCATATCTGCGTTTTGAACCGCCGATAACCTTAATACATTCTACGAGTTTAGCACCCGAGTTATCGGCAACGTTTAATCTTGTTTCTACCTGTATCATTTACCTTACTCCTCGTTTACTTAGCTCGCTCAATAATTTCCGTGAGCCGCCAAGACTTATCCTTGCTGATAGGTCTGTGTTCTACAATCCGTACCGTATCGCCGATGTGAGCCGAATTCTCTTCATCGTGAGCCTTGTATTTTTTGCTGCTCGATACGTATTTTTTGTACAACTTATGAAGTTTTTTGGTTCGAACTTCGACAACGACGGTTTTATTCATCTTGTCGCTGGTTACGATACCGACAAACTCGCGGTTCCCGATTTTTTTTACTTGTTCTTTAGTTTCCACGGGCCTGCTCCTATTTTACGTTTTCACCAGCCAATTCTTTTTGGCGTATAAATGTATTTAACATTGCAATCTCGCGACGCATAGTTCGTTTTTGAACCGGATTATCCAAATGTCCTACAACAGCTTGAAATCTTAACTCCATGTGCTTTTGTTTTAACTCATTGCGTTTTGAAACAAGTTCAGCATAAGACATTTCTTTGTATTTTGACTTAATCTTCATTCTTAACGCTCCTTAGTCGGCTTGAATTTGCTCGGCAAATTTTGTCTTGAAAGGAAGTTTGCTTCCCGCAAGAAGCATAGCTTCTTCAGCCAAGTTTTTTTCTACACCGGCTAACTCAAAAATAACCGTTCCGGGTTTTACTACAGCTACCCAGTATTCGGGAGCACCCTTACCTCCGCCCATTCGGACTTCAGCCGGTTTTTTCGAATAAGGTTTATCCGGAAAAACACGAATCCATAACTTTCCGCCGCGCTTAATCTTGCGGTTTAACGCAACACGGGCGGCTTCAATTTGCCTGTTTGTAAGCAAAAACGGTTCAAGAGAAACAAGACCGAAATCGCCGAAATCGATGCTGTTGCATCGCGTGGCTTCGCCCTTTATTCTTCCGCGCTGAACCTTTCTATGTTTTACTCGTTTAGGACTAAACATAATTTACTGCCTCCCTGTTTGAGCAGGCTTTTCGGAACGCGGCTTCCTTTGCTTTTTAAGCAAGGCTCCCGCATCTTCTTTTTGTTCACTGCCAAACATCATTCCGCCGTAAAGCCACACCTTACAACCGATTTTTCCGTAAGTGGTTTCGGCTTCGGCAAAACCGTAATCTATATCCGCACGAAGCGTATGAAGAGGAACTCTTCCCTCTTTCATTTCTTCGGTTCGGGACATTTCGGCACCGCCCAAGCGTCCCGAAATTCTAATTTTTATTCCCTGAGCTCCGGACCTCATAGTATTAAAACATGCCTGCTTTAATACCTTTCGGAAAGAAGCTCTGCCTGCAAGCTGGTGCGCAACATTTTGGGCAACTAAAGCGGCTTTAAGTTCAGCCCTTTTAATTTCCTTAATTTTTATCTGCACCTTTTTACCGAGTTTTTTTTGTATCGCGGCACCGATTTTTTCAATATTTGCGCCTTTTACACCGATAATAACGCCGGGTCTTGCAGTGTGAATCATAATCGTTATCCTTTGAGGGTGGCGGATAATTTCAACTTCTGCAATGTCGGCATTTTTACACTCGGGGATATCCCTAATCATAGCACGGATTTTTAAATCCTCATGCAATAAATCGGCATAATCTCTGGGGCCTGCATACCAGCGGGATACCCAGGTTTTATTTATACCAAGTCTTAATCCTGTAGGGTTTACTTTCTGTCCCATTTTATTCTCCTGCCCTTTCGTCAACGACAACTGTGATATGACACATGCGCTTTAAGAGCATGTCTGCACGGCCTTTACCCCTGCACCAAATACGCTTCAGCCTCGGGCCTTCATCAATCATAATATCCTTTACAATGAGCATATCTTCATCTAATTGCTTATTTCTGTTAAGAGCATTAGAAGCGGCAGACTTCATTGTTTTAGAAATCAGAGTTGCGCCTTTTTGGGGCATATTTTCCAAAATCGCCATTGCCTCCGGATACGGCTTGTGTTTAACAACCTTCGCAACCGGTCTTACCTTAGTAGGTGAAGCAATAAGAAATTTAGTTGTTGCCCGATATCCTGTTTTTTCAGTCATCTTCATTCACCTATTTTCCAACCTTCTTGTCCGAATTTGCGTGCTTGCGGAATGTCCGTGTAGGCGCAAATTCGCCAAGTTTATGCCCAACAAGATTCTCGGTTATATAAACCGGAATCCACGTCTTGCCGTTATGCACCGAAATGGTGTTACCGACCATCTCGGGAATAATAGTAGAACATCGGGAATAAGTCTTTATCGGCCTCTTTTTACCCGATTTGTTCATTTCGTTTACGTTTTTAAAAAGGCTCTTCGCAATAAAAGGCCCCTTCTTTACTGATCTTGACACTTATTCACTCTCCCCTACTTTTTCTTTCGTCTTGAGACAATGAACTTATCGGAAGGATTGCGCTTTTTGCGGGTTTTGTATCCCTTACAGGGTTGCCCCCAAGGAGTAACGGGATGCCTTCCCTTTCCGCGACCTTCACCGCCGCCTAACGGATGGTCAATCGGGTTCATAGACATACCGCGTACGGTAGGCCTTATACCCAGCCATCTTGAGCGTCCTGCCTTGCCAAGACTTGTATTCATATGATCTTCATTGCCGACTTCGCCTATGGTAGCATAACATTTTTTATGTACTAAACGCGTTTCTCCCGAAGGCAGTTTTATGGTAACATATTCGCCTTCTTTTGCAGCAACCAACGCACCGGCACCTGCCGAGCGTACCATCTGTCCGCCCCTTCCGATTGTAAGCTCAATATTATGAACGGTAAAACCTACAGGGATTACCTCCAGCGGAAGAGCATTTGCAACATCTAAAGCCGCCATCTCCCCGCTCATAATTTTTTGCCCGATTTTTAATCCCTTAGGAGCGATAATATATCGCTTTTCGCCGTCGGCATAGAAAATCAATGCAATATTTGCACTGCGGTTAGGATCATATTCAATCGTTCTCACAGTACCCGGAATACCATATTTATTTCGCTTAAAATCGATTTCTCGGTATCTCTTTTTATGTCCGCCGCCCTGCCCGCGAACCGAAATGCGACCTCTTGAATCACGACCCGCTCTGTTTTTAAACCCCTTTGTAAGAGATTTTTCAGGCTTTTGAGCCGTAATTTCATCTTTGCGCAAATCAATCCGTCCGCGTAGTCCGGGCGTCATCGGCTTATATTCTTTTAGAGCCATCTTGCTATCCCCTTAAAACATAAGCATTTTAAGCTTATGCACCTTCAAAAACCTTAATCGTTTCGCCTTTGGCAAGTTTTACAGTTGCTTTTTTCCAAGAAGAAGTTCTGCCTTCTTTGTAGCGAAGCCTTTTAAGCTTTCCTCGAACATTAACAACAGTACAATCGGTAACTTTAACGTTGAACAATCGGCGTACTGCTTCCTTTATCTGAATCTTTGTAGCCTTTTTTGCCACTTTGAAAACATATTTTCCCTGCTCGCGAAGCTCTGTACTTTTTTCGGTAAGAACAGGCGCGATAAGTATATCATTATATTCCATTATTCGGCCTCCTTACATCCGTAAAATTGAGAGAGATTTTTTGCGGCAGTTTCAAGCATAATAATCTTTCTTCCGTAAAACAAATCATGAGCGCGAAGCCTGTTATAAGATAAAAACGAAAGATGAGGAATATTTCGTCCCGCCCGTTTAAGCAAAGCGTCATCATCTTTTAAAATTACAACGGCACGTTCATTCTTTGCAAAATTATTTAAAATTTTAACCAAATCCTTTGTTTTACCGCTTTCTACCGTAAAATCCTCAACAACCGTAAGCCTGTCGTTTTGAGCTTTTAAACTCAAAATGGATTTCATAGCCAATCTTTTTGCCTTTTTCGGCATAGAATAGCTGAAATCGCGCGGCTTCGGTCCGAAAACAACACCTCCGCCCACTAAAAGGGGAGATTTTTTATCGCCTCGTCTGGCACGCCCCGTACCTTTTTGACTGTAAGGCTTGGCATTGGAACCGTGAACCTCCGCCCGCCCCTTTGTACAAGCCGTTCCGACGCGCTTGTTGGCTAATTCATTATTGATGGCGTAGTAAATAACATCATCATTTACGGGAAGACCGAATACCTTGTCATCAAGATTTATTGTCCTCAATTCTTTACCATCGACTGAATAGACTTTCTTTTCCATGTCTTCTACCGTCCTTATCTTGCACGCTTAACTGCGGATTTTAAGAATACCGTAGCATCCTTTTTACCCGGAACAGAACCGCGAACCATTACAACACCCAATTCAGGATCAATTTTTACAACCTGCAAATTCTGAACGGTAACCTTATCGGAACCCATTCTGCCGGGCATTGTAGTGTTTTTAAAAGAACGACCCGGAGTTGTACATTGTCCCGTAGAACCCGCTTCACGGTGAAATTTCGAACCGTGACTTGCTCTACCGCCGCCGTAACCCCAGCGTTTCATAACACCCTGAAAACCCTTTCCCTTTGAAATTGCGGTAACATCTAAATAAGAAACTTTTTCAAAAAGCTCCACACCGAGCTTATCCCCTACTTTTACTTCTTTTTCAAAGCCGCGGAATTCCTTTAAAAGGCGTAAAGGCTTTACACCTTCGGTAAATTGCCCCGCATAAGGTTTACTCGTATGCTTTTCTTTAAGCTCGCCCAAACCGAGAACAACGGAAGAATAACCGAATTTTTCTTCATTCTTCAAAGCCACCACGGTATTGGGTTCAACCTGAATAACAGTAACCGGCATAAGATGCCCGACTTCGTTGAAAATCTGCGTCATACCGATTTTTTTACCAATCAGTCCAATCATTTAAACACTCCTAAGGTACGCACCCCTGATTAAAGGCCGTCTACCATACATATTTATTGTTTAATTTCTACATCAACACCGGCGGATAATTCCAAAGCCATTAAAGCGTTCATAACATCCGCCGAAGGCTCGATAATATCTATCAGCCTTTTATGCGTTCTCATTTCGAACTGCTCACGCGATTTTTTATTTACGTGAGGAGAACGAAGTACCGTAAATTTGTTAATCCTAGTCGGAAGCGGAATAGGCCCGCAAACCTTTGCACCGGCTTTTTGAACGGCCTGTACAATAGCTTTTGAACTTTGATCAACCAATTCTACATCGAATCCGCGAAGTTTTACGCGAATTTTTTCTTTTATCATCATTTCCTCCGAAAAGATGTAAAACGGCCGATTGCCGGAAAAACCGGCAAAAGCCGTATTTTACATCGTTTATTCGATAATTTGAGTTACCTGACCGGAAGCGATAGTTCGTCCGCCTTCACGAATAGCAAGTTTAAGACCTTGGTCCATAGCAATCGGGTGAATAAGCTCGCCGAGAATCTTTACGTTATCGCCGGGCTTAACCATGTCCGTACCTTCGGGAAGATTTACCGTTCCCGTAATGTCGGTAGTTCTGAAATAGAACTGAGGTCTGTAACCGGAGAAGAACGGGCTGTGCCGTCCTCCTTCTTCTTTTGAAAGAACATAAATTTGAGCTTCAAATTTTGTGTGAGGCTGAATTGAACCCGGTTTGGCAAGAACCTGCCCGCGTTCAACTTCTTTCTTTTCAATACCGCGTAAAAGAAGACCTACGTTATCTCCCGCTTCACCTTCATCAAGAAGTTTGTTGAACATTTCAATACCGGTAACAACGGTTTTTTTTGGTAGGTCTGATACCTACGATTTCAACTTCTTCGTTCATCTTGATTACACCGCGCTCGATTCTTCCCGTAACAACGGTACCGCGTCCCTGAATTGTAAAGATATCTTCAATCGGGAGCAGGAAGGGCTTATCGGAATCGCGTACGGGGTCCTTGAAGTAATCGTCCATAACTTTAAGAAGCTCTTCAATACAAGCCGTATCTTCGGCGGGAGCTCCGTCCTGTAAGGCTTTAAATGCCGAACCCTTTACAATCGGAGTATCTTCAGGGAAGCCGTAAGAAGACAAAGTTTCGCGAACCTCTTCTTCTACCAAGTCTACAAGGTCGGGGTCATCAACAAGGTCAATCTTGTTAAGAAATACGATAATCGAGGGTACACCTACCTGACGTGCAAGAAGTATATGCTCTTTTGTCTGCGGCATAACCGAATCGGGTGCGGATACTACAAGAACGGCACCGTCCATCTGAGCGGCGCCGGTAATCATGTTTTTAACATAGTCGGCGTGTCCGGGACAGTCGATGTGAGCATAATGCCTTTTATCGGACTGATACTCCAAGTGCCTGGTGTTGATTGTAATACCTCGAGCCTTTTCTTCCGGCGCATTATCAATCTCGTCATATTTTAGAAGCTTATCACCGTACTTCTTTGCACAATACGTAATGATTGCCGCCGAAAGAGTAGTTTTACCATGGTCAACGTGACCGATGGTACCAACGTTCATGTGAACTTTCGTTCTGTTAAATTTTTCCTTTGCCATGATATCCTCCTAAAAGACGTAGGCAAGTCTAATATTTCCCGCATTATAAATGACGAGATTTCAAAAGTTAACGAGTCTTTCAAATCGAAAAACAAGCTTAACAGCCTGAATCGAAAAAACATGCAGTGTGATTAAAATCAGATAAGACGGAAGGCTCATATTTAAAGCACTTTTAGTTTATTATCCATAGGTTTTCGGATAATATTCGGATCCACCTGATGACCATCAAAACCGCCGCTTCGATGACTGGTTTGGTATCCTGCGGAATTTATTCACGATTCATCATAAAATGAATACCGGCACAAGCCTGCCTAAAAAAGGTTTTACGGCGGTGCAAAACTCCTAAAGAACACCGGCTTAAAATACCGCTCAATAAGACAGAAACGGTTTTCAGCCATAAGTAAACAAGAAGCTTACTGTAAAATATAAGGAAGTTTATACCATAAAGAAAAAAAAATGTCAAGAGGATTTTTTATTAAAAATTTATAAATATAAGTTGTAAATTTCAAGCTTTTCGGAATTTTTAAGGCTGAGGAACAACGCTTAAAAGTTTTTCTATAATGTCATCGGACGAAAGATTGTCGGCGGCCGCTTCGTAAGAAAGTTTTAAACGGTGCCGTAAGGCGGGGTAAGCCGCATACTTAATATCATCGGGAATTACAAAACCCCGCCCTTCAAAAAGAGCCCTTATCTTTGCACATTTTTGAATTGCAATTGCCGCCCTCGGAGACGCCCCGAAAAGGATATAGCTTAAATAATTTCCGCGCGAGTAGGCATCCTGTTTTACATTTTCTGCAGGACGAGTAGCCGCAACTATTGAAACGGCATACCTTGTTATCTCTTCCGCACATTTTATATTTTCGGCAGTTTGCCGCAATAACGCCAAATCTTCGGAATTTAAAACGGGCGAAAGTTTTTCTTCTTCATCGCCATCTTTTTCGGTTAAACGGGAAAATTTGTTTACAATACCGATTTCCTCTTCAAGCGAAGGGTACGGAACAAAAAGTTTCAGTAAAAAACGGTCAAGCTCGGCTTCAGGAAGAGGGTAAGTCCCCTCCTGTTCTATAGGGTTTTGGGTAGCCAATACAAAAAAAGGAGACGGAAGTTTATACGAGGTTTCTCCGATAGTAACCTGTTTTTCAGCCATAGCCTCCAAAAGTGCGGACTGAACCTTTGCAGGCGCCCTGTTTATTTCGTCCGCCAAAATAATATTTGAAAAAACCGGACCCTTGCGTACGGAAAATTGCCCCGGATTTTGCTGATAAATAAGAGTACCTATTAAGTCGGCGGGCAAAAGGTCGGGAGTAAATTGAATACGTTTAAACTCGGCATTTACGGTTTGTGCAAAAGTCTTTACTATAAGCGTTTTTGCAAGACCGGGAACTCCTTCAAGTAAAATATGACCTCCGGCAATAAAGCCCGTAAGGATCCCGTCTATAAGCTCGGTTTTTCCTACAATTTTTTGAGCCATTTGTTTTCTAAAATTATCTATGACAGTTTTACACCTTGTTTCTTCCATAAATACAAACCTCTTACAACTGCTTTCCGGTTTTAAGTTTTTCATTAAAGCGCTCCGAAGCCTTTCCGGTTAAACCGCTTTCTTTTCCGTCAAGCAAGTTACGTATTGCCTGAAGTTCTTCTGCCGAAAAATTAACTCCGTTTTTTTCGTGCCGCTCAAAAGAGGCGCAGGCAAGCGGAGCAACTTTTTTACAAATGTCAAACATCGTTTCAGCATAAACTCTTATTTCCTTTTGAGCATGGGAATCCATTCTAAGACGTAAAAAATGGAAGAGATTATGTAAATCGATTTGCCAATACCATTCCGTGTAGGTTGATAAGGGAAGGTTTATACGCGCCAATTCGCGGGCAATATTTTTATCCAAAAGCCCGCAATAAGCTTTATAAGAATCTTCCTGCTGCCGGGTTAAAGCCCGGATAACATCGCCGCTCAATTCATCGGAAACAGGTTCCGCTCCCCTGCCCTGCTTGTTATTGGAGCTTTGAAAAGCTATATCGCAAGGCTCCGGAACGTAAAATTCGTTTTTTAATACGGAATATCGGCCTGAAATTTCGTTTAGGCGGGCGGTTCTGTGCCTAATCCATTGGCGGGCAATAAAAATCGGAAGTTTAATATGAAAGGTTAAAACCACTTGCTCAAAGGGAGATGTATGTTTATTCCTTAAAAGATAATCGATAAGGGCCGCATCTTCCCGGACGGTTTTCGTACCCTGCCCGTAAGATACCCGTGCGGACTGTACAATACGTTCGTCCGTCCCCAGATAATCGACTAATCTTATAAATCCCTTATCGAGGACTTTAAATTCTTTATCTAAAATTTTTTCAGCTTCAAGCGATATACAGTGTGCCATAAGTTATATTAGCATAACGGTATGAAAAAAACAAGAAGGCTTGAGTGTTATACAATAAAAAAGCCGTAAAGTAATCACACTTTACGGCTTTTTTCAAAGATTGCTTAATACTCTCGCCTAATTCTACTCATTAACCTTTTTAATGGCATCACCCGTGTAATCCGTAGTTTTTTTTGCTTTAAACCCGCTATGCTCGTCTCCCACAACAAGAGTATCACCTTCCTCTGTATGAGAATATTTTCTATTATTAAAATAGAAGTTACCGTTTTTAAGTGTCCAGCCGGCAAACAGAGCTACAGGGTCATCAGTCCTTTTTAAATCTCCACCCTTCTCCGCTTTCGCATCATAGATTTGCCCGTCGGGGCCGATATAAATGTACAAATGTGTACCGTCTTTAGGATAACCTTGACCCAAATACTCCGTTACCTCCCATACCGTATTCAAAAGTTCGGAAGGCTTTTCAGGGCTTGTATCAGTGCCGGACTTTCCGGGGGTTACAACGGCAGAGTCTTTTTTGGAGTTTATGCCGTTACCGTTGCAGCCCGCAATCGAAATTGTAAGCACCGCCGATATGCAAACGGCTAAAATAAATCTTTTTCGTCTTTTCATTTTAAACACCTCTTTAAATTAAAACATTCGGTTTTATCAAAATAAAAAAGACCGTAAAATAAAGTTACATTACAGTCTTCCTTATTTATTCTAAAAGCACCTTTAAAAAAGCGGGAAAAACTTTTTAAAAGACGCCTTAAATTTTTATCAATGACTTGCAAAAATATCGCAGTCGAAATTTAAGTAAACCTTTTAAAAACAAATATTTTTAAAAGGTTTACTCACGGGTATTACGAAAAATAAAGCGGGCTATCGGGGTAAACAGCTTTTAATCATGTCTTTAGAAGGTGTTCCGCGGGTATCCGCCTTTTTTGCTTTTACATCTACAATCTTTAAACCGCCCTTATTCAAATGAACTATAAGAACTCTGTCTTTTACTTCATAAGAACTTTTACCGTTCGGTGTATATAAATAGCCGTCTTTTACATCTACAAAACCAAAAAAACGCTCTCCTTCATTGGGATATCGCAAATTACCGACCGTATCTTTGACGGCCTCATACAGTTTACCTGCGGAATCCGCATAAATATAGTAGTTAGTTATACCGACCTTGCCATACGACGTGGAATCTACCGATTCAACTTCCCATATCTTATCGAAAATACCGTCAGCTGCGGGCTTGGCAACGGCAACACGCGGCGGACTTACATTGCCTCCTGCCTGGCCTCTGCAACCTGCACTTAAAAAAGCCGCACAAATCAATAACGCTAACGCACCTATAGTTAATCTTAATTTCATTTAAAAACTCCTTAATTTTGAATACACTTTCATATTTATCAATTTTGTTAATTTTGTCAAGAGAATAAACGCTCAAAACATAAAAAAAATTGCTTAAAAAAAAGAAAAAAGCGGCAGTGAAAATAAATTTTCCGTTACCGCCTTGTTATTTTTTAAATAATTTCAGTTTTGCGGAGCATTTTTAATTTCTTCCCCTGTAGGACTGGTAATTCTTTTTGCCTTTAGGTTAAAATTTCCTTGATTGGGAGTAAAATCTCCTACAGTTAAGATATCTCCTGTTACCTTGTGAGGGACTTCCTTACCATCTACCGTAAATTTATTATTTTTAAATTTCACGGTTCCAAATAAATCGGGATTAGGTTTCCTTAAATTCTCCTGATTTAAAGCTTTTATCGCTTCATATATAGTTCCGTCCTCTCCAATATAGATATAGTAATGCTCGCTATTTGTTTCAGGATAAGAATCGCCCCACAGCACTTCGGCTTCCCATACCGTATTTAAAATATTTTCTTGAGCTTCTTTTTTATCGGCTTGGGTTTCTTCTTTTTTGTCGGTTTGTTTTTCAGAACTTGCAGGTTTTACCGGACAAGCCGTTAAAAACATTAAACCTAATAAGACGGTTATTCCTGCAATTAAATTCGATTTTCTTTGTTTATTCATTTTAAACTCCTCTTCATTTTCACGAATATTTTTTTTATTTATCAAATTTAAAAATAAAAGCCGTAAATTTTTACGGCTTTTATTATGTCGTATATTGTAAAAACTATTGAATCTGTTCCGCTTCAGCTTTGTTCTTTTGAACAGCCATTATTTCCTGCCCTGTAGGAGAATCTACTTTAACGGCTTCAAGACCGAAACCGCCCTTCTTACCTGGTTCTCCTACAGTCAAAGTACCGTTTTTCAGCGTATAAGTATAATCTACACCCTCAAAAGTAAATATATTGCTTTTAAAATTTGCACCCTCAAGCCATTTTTGTTCAGGTTCTTTTAAAAAACCGGTATTTTTATCTTTTTCAGCCTCGTATACGGAACCGTCATTTGAAACATAGATATAGCGGTGCGGAGAAGTATCCGGACGGTACTTTCCATAGAATGCGGTTATATCCCATACCGTATCTAAAATATTTTCTTGAACTTCTTCTTTTTTATCGGTTTGTTTTTCAGAACGTGCAGGTTTCACGGGACAAGCCGTTAAAAGCATTAAACCTAATAAAGCGGTTATTCCTGCAAGTAAAACCGATTTTCTTTGTTTACTCATTTTAAACTCCTCTTCATTTTCACGGATATTTTTTTTATTTATCAAAATTTAAAAATAAAAGCCGTAAAATTTTACGGCTTTTATTATGTTGTATATTGTAAAAATTATTGAAGCTTCTCTGCTTCAGCTCCGTTCTTTTGAACAGCCATTATTTCCTGCCCTGTAGGTGAAGTTACTTTAACGGCTTCAAGACCGAAGCTGCCGCTCTTACGGGGTTCTCCTACAGTCAAAACACCGTCTTTCAGCGTATAAGGGTATTTTTGACCGCCTTGTACAAACTGATTATTTTCAACTTTTGCATTACCGCCAAGCAAAGGTATATCAGGCTTCTTTAACTCTGCCCCATTATCTTTTTCAGCTTCATAAACGGTACCGTCCGGACCTATATAAATATAATAATGTTTATTCCCATTAGGATACCCATCATTACCATACCACTTTACTTCAAAAACCGAATTCAAGACGCTTTCGGGTGTTACTTCCGATTTTTTTTCATCGGCAGGCTTTGCAGGTGTTACGGGACAAGCCGTTAAAAACATTGTCAGCAATAAAGCGGATATTCCTGTAATTAAAATAGATGTTCTTTGTTTAGTCATTTTAAACTCCTCTTCGTAATTCTTACGAAAATTGATATATCTCTATTATATATATTTTCTCCTTTTTTGTCAATATAAAATGAATAATAAAAAGCTTTAAGATAATTAAATTTTACCTTACGGCTATGTTTTGTACCGTATTAAAAAAACAACTTGATATTTTTGATTTTTTATGTCATCGGGAAGATAAAAAACAAACCGATATTTTCCCCTTCCTATCGACTTTTTACGTTTTTTTGTGTATTATATATTTAAATAGATAATCGTAATTTGGAGAATTTATGGGCAACGAAAATAAAGATAAGGATAAAAACAAAAATCAAAATGATCCTTTTAACTTTTTTAATTTTGACAATGACGAAAACGACAAAAATATGTCCAAACCCCCGTTTTTTTCGATGTGGCTTTTACTTCCGTTAGTAGTAGTAATTATAATTTTGGTAAACCAATTTATAGCCCTGGAAAGAGCGGCTATGATTCCCTTTTCGGAATTTAAAGACAGGGTTGCGTCAGGGCAAATAAAAAAAATAGTATTGGGTCCCGTTTATTTTACGGGCTATACTACTGCCGAAATTGAAGATAAATCTTTTTCAAGTAAACTTTTTTCTTTTTCTTCTCCCCGAGCTTCCAATGAATATACAACAGCGGGAATCCTTACCGAAGATTTTTTACGCCTTTTAGATGAAAAGAAAATTATTTATTCAATGAAACCTAACGAAAAAAATTATTTTTTGGATATTCTTTTGCAATGGCTTTTACCCTTCGGCATAGTTATTTTATTTTGGAGGGCCGTAATGAAGCGGGTAACGCATAATATGGGAGGCTTGGGCGGAAGCTTTTTTTCTCCCGGTCAAGCAAGGCGTGCCGCAATAGACGAAGGAAAGGTTACTACACGTTTTAAAGACGTTGCAGGCGTTGATGAAGCAAAAGAAGAATTAATGGAAGTTGTGGATTTTTTAAAATATCCTAAAAAATATACCGAAATAGGCGGAAAAATTCCTCGGGGCGTTTTACTTGTAGGGCCTCCGGGAACCGGAAAAACTTTACTTGCGCGCGCCGTTGCAGGTGAAGCGGGTGTTCCTTTTTTCAGAATAAGCGGTTCGGATTTTGTTGAAATGTTTGTAGGCGTCGGAGCTTCCCGTGTACGCGATTTATTCCGCCAAGCCCGCGAAAAAGCTCCGTGTATAATCTTTATAGATGAATTGGACGCTATCGGAAAATCGAGAATAAATTCCATGTCTTCAAACGATGAGCGCGAACAAACTTTAAACCAGCTCTTAGTCGAAATGGACGGCTTTGATAATACCACAGGTTTAATCCTTTTAGCGGCGACAAACCGTCCTGACGTTTTAGACCCCGCTCTGTTACGTCCCGGCCGGTTTGACAGACAGGTAGTAGTAGACCGCCCGGATTTAAAAGGCAGACAAATGATTTTAGAGCTTCACTCAAAAAACGTTAAACTTGACGAAACCGCCAATCTGTCGGAAACAGCAAGAATTACCAGCGGCTGTTCCGGAGCGGACTTGGCAAATATTATAAATGAAGCGGCCTTACTTGCAGTCCGCAAGGGACGAAAAAAAGTTTCAATGAGCGATTTGGACGAAGCCGTTGAAAAAGCCATGATAGGTTTACAAAAAAAATCCAAAGTTATCCGCGAAGAAGAGCGGCGCATTATTGCCTATCATGAAACCGGTCATGCAATTCTGGGAACATTTACGGAAGGAGCCGACAAGGTTCATAAGGTAACAATTGTTCCTCGCGGAACGGGAACTTTAGGATACACATTCCATATACCTGAAGACGATAAACACATCGTAACCCAAAAACAGCTCATTGCCGAAATTGATGTATTGCTGGGAGGACGGGCTGCCGAGCAGGTTACTTTCAATATGGTTTCTACGGGAGCCGCGAACGACCTTGCAAGAGCTACGGACATTGCAAGAAGCCTTATTACGGAATACGGTATGAGTGAAAAGTTTAAAAACGTAGCCTTAAGCAAACGCGGGGCGGGTTATCTCGGAAATAACGAACCTCAACTTGTACGTGAATATGCTGAAACGACACAGCAATATATTGACGAGGAAATTGCTAAAATAATTGATGAACGTTACGAATGCGCCATAAAAATGCTGAACGAAAAAAAGCCTTTGCTTGAATATATAGCACAAAGACTTTTGGAAAAAGAAACGATAGAAAACGATGAATTTAAGGCAATTATTGCGGCCGAAAATAATTTGGAATCGCTTAGCGGCGGAACTTCCGCCGTAACGGCGGAAACGGAAACTGCGGAAAAGCAAACGGAAAATTAAAAAATTCGGCATATAAACCCGGTTTACTTACGGTAAATCGGGTTTATTTTTGCCGATAGCATGAAAAATTTCAATATATACAAAACCTTAAAAAGCAATAACCGGAAAAACTCATTAAAAAATAAATATTATAAAAAGTCCCTTAAAAAAACACCGAATTTACAAAAAACTCCCTTGAAAAAAATAATAAATATTATAAAAAGTCCCTTAAAAAAACGCCGAATTTATAAAAAACTCCCTTGAAAAATAATAAAACTTACGTATAATAAATATCGGAGGCTTTCTTGTGTTAAAAAGAAAAATAGAAAACAAACTCTCGGAATGGAAAAATCTGGAAAATAAAAAACCTCTTATTTTAAGAGGATTAAGACAGTGCGGTAAAACTTTTTCCGTAATGAATTTTGCAAAAAATAATTACGAACACATAATTTACTTAAATTTTTTTGAAAATCCGAGCTATGCAACCGCTTTTTCCGGTTCGCTTGAAACAGACAACATTATAATGCAAATTTCGGCTATGATAGGCAAAAAGGCTGTTTTTAAAGCCGGAAAAACGGTTCTTATTTTAGATGAAATTCAGGAATGCCCGGAAGCAAGAACCGCTCTTAAATTTTTTTGTTTGGACGGACGATTTGATATAATTGCAACAGGCTCTTTATTGGGTGTCCGCGGGTACGGGAAAGCTCCGAAATCCATTCCTGTAGGGTATGAAACCTCTCTTGAAATGTATCCTCTTGATTTTGAAGAATTTCTTTGGGCAAACGAAATTCCCGAAGAGATTATAGAAGTCTTAAAAAACCGTATTACGGAAGTAAAGCCCGTACCCGATGCACTGCATCAAAGAATGCGGCAGCTGCTTTTCCAATATACGGTAGTGGGCGGAATGCCCGAAGCAGTCAACGCTTTTGTAAAAACAAAACAGATAAACACGGTCCTTGCAGTACAAAAAGATATTATCCGCTCATACGAAGATGATATGCTGAAACACGCTCAAACAACCGATAAATCAAAAATTGTAGAATGCTTTAAATCCGTTCCAAGACAACTTGCAAGAGAAAATAAAAAGTTTAAATATTCGGAGGTAAAAAAAGGAGGCAGTGCATCAAAATATACAGGAAGTTTACAGTGGATAGAAGATGCCAGTATTATTACACGCTGTTTTAATTTGGAAACTACGGAACTTCCATTCAGCGGATATTGCATAGATGACGTTTTTAAAGTTTATATGAGCGATACGGGACTTTTTTCCTCAATGCTTGAAGACGGAACCTCTTTTGATATTTTAAACGGTAAACTTTACGCTTATAAGGGCGCAATTTTTGAAAACCTTATAGCCGATATTTTTTACAAAATGGGAAGAAAATTGTATTATTTCAGAAAAGATTCCGGTCTGGAAATAGACTTTCTTATACGCTACAAAGGAAATGCAACGGCGGTTGAAGTAAAGGCTGTAAACGGAAATGCAAAGAGTTTAAAAACCGTATTAAAAAACAAAGAAAAATATCATCTTAAAAACGCAATAAAGCTAGGCGATTACAATATAGGGAAAATAAATATAGAAGAGGCGGAGGTGCTTACTCTTCCTCTGTACGCCGCATTTCTTTTAAGAGAGGTATAAGAAACGGAATAACTTATTTAAATACCTTAAAAGTATTTGTTACAAAACACCTTTAGTAAATTTACATCTGCCGTTGAAAACACAAGCCGTTATTTGTAAGGTTTTTAAGATAAATCAGTGTATAATTTGAGAATTTGGATATACTTGCAATCGACACAATAATATAGTATACTTATCACGTACAAAGTTATACCTCAAGGAGTTTTAGATGAAAGACGCGAACAATATTGACGGAATTGTTTTATATGAAGATAACGACCATAAATTTATTTGGTTGGGTTCGGAAAGTAAGAACAGAAAAGGTGCTGTCCAAACCATGCAATACCTTATTATAGACCATGGACGAGGAGTATTGCTTGACCCGGGCGGAGTTCACCTTTTTTCGCGCGTAGTAACGGCAGTAAGCCGTTTTATATCGGTGGATAAAATCGATACTATTTTCTTTTCACACCAAGACCCGGACGTATCTTCAGGGATTGCTCTTTGGTTGGGTGTAACAAAGGCAAAGGTATATATTTCAGGTTTATGGGTAAGGTTTATGCCGCATTTCGGTATAGTAGATATTTCAAGAATTATCGCCATTCCGGATAAGGGCTTAAATATTGCACTTCCTTCAGGAGCATATATGCGCTGTATTCCTTCACATTTTATGCATTCTCCGGGCCAATTCGGACTTTACGATGAGCGCTCCCGCATTTTATTTACGGGCGATATAGGAGCGGCGGTTTTTGAAGACGATAATGAAACTACTTTTGTTGAAGACTTTTCAAAGCATATTCCGCTTATAGAAGGTTTTCATGTGCGGTATATGGCCTCAAACAGTATCGCACGCAGATGGGCGGAAACAGTGCGCGCATTAAATCCCATTATGATAGCACCGCAACACGGTGCCATTTATAAAGACGAGCAGGTGAATAACTTTTTGAATTGGATATCGAATTTGAAGTGCGGTATCGATTATTTGGAAAGATTATTTTAAAGCAGGAACGGTTTATGAATGAAGATAATAAAAAAATAGTTGAAAATTTCTCGGATTTGGTAGATAAAATAGTTGTTCAATATAACAGAGGTATCGTTCTGGATTTTGTAACTTCAAATTCGTTTGATATAATTGAAGAATCGATAGACAATTTGCAGGAACGTTTTAATACGATTCTTTCTTTATTTGAAGAAATACAAAAAGAAAGCAGTTCTTCTGCGGAAAATGCAGGGAAAATCGATGAGATGATAGGAACCGTTTTGGAAAAAAGAGAAAATGTTCAAAGGGAAGTTCATAAACGGGTTGAACAAATTGAAGCTACAGCAGCAAATGCGCAACATGCCGCCGATGCTTTTACCGTGTTAAAGGATAGAACGGCGGAGGTAAAAGATATGCTTTCAAGTATTCAAGAGGTATCGGTTAAAACCGGAATTCTTGCAATTAATGCTTCAATTGAAGCCGCGAGAGCGGGAAGTTTCGGGAGCGGTTTTAGGATTATTGCAAATGAAGTACGCTCTCTTGCAACTCAAACGGGCGATTTTGCAAAAAATATTCAATCAAAACTTGATGAATTAAGTAAGTCCGTAAGTGAAATAAATGACAGTATGTCCCTTTTTATATCTCTTTTTTCTAAATTTCAAAGTTCGTTTAACGGGGTTTTAAACAATCTTGATGAAAATTCAATAACTTTGAACAAGGCAAGCGATTTCCTTACGGAAATTACTTCATCGATAAAAGAGCAGGATATTACTATAAGAGAAGGTTTTTATTCTCTTAAAAAGATAGACGGTCTTTTACGCGAAACAGGGGCAATACTCGATGTAGTGCAAACCAGCCACGAACACTTGGGCACCTTGTTGCAGCAAAAATAAGAAATTACGGGGCCAAGGCTTATGCGGAGTTTACTCTATAGTATACTCTACATAACCTTGGGATTTTTTTACGATAATTTCTCCTATGCCGGCTCTTACCGTACGAACATTTTTATAGTTGATTTCATCGCCGCCCAAAGCGTTTTTACATAAAGCAACATCGTACCCGGTGCCTATAAGTTCGTTATTCAAGCTGCGAAAATTATTTACAATATCTCCCGCGCATACAATTTCTATATGGGCATCGATATTTTCTTCCGCACAGTACCGGTCAAAATTTTTAAGCTTTACAAGAAGTTTTTCAAAAAGATTCGCTTTTTCGATTCTGAAAAGCACATTTATAAATTTTTTATTATGTTCCATAATATTTCCTTATATTTTATTTATCTTAAGTATATCCGTCAATCGGTTTTATGTATTTTCAGGTTCGTGTTGACCGGGCATAGGCCGCTCCTTTGCAGTCATATTAATAACGGTTAATTTAAAAACACAAACGGAGTTAATATCCGCCTCTGCAAAATGCCAGTCCGTTTTACCCGTATGGTGCTTCATCAACAAGGTAAGAGCATGTTTTTTTTCTTCCGTATTATTTACAAATTGAACCGTTCCGGTTCCTATTATGGACCTGTATGCGTATCCGTAACTGCAAGCCGTATTTCCCGATATAAGACTATGATTAGTATCAAGCTCAAAGCCCGCTTTCGGATTTTTTTGTATTAAATCTATTTTTCTCCCTTTTCCGGCACCGTGAAAATAAAATATAAACCGTCCGTCAATTTCTTCATAGCCGTAATTAAGAGGAATAATATAAACCTCTCCGCAGTCAATAAATCCAAGTCTTATGCAATCGCTTTGTTCTATAATCATTTTAATTGTTTTACAATCGGTTATTTCCCTGTCTTTTCTTCTCATAGATTTTCTCCTATAACATTTTAAAAAAATTATCAAATTTTTAAAAACCTTTCAAGTGTTTTTATAAGTGAAACTTAAAAATATATTTCAAGTGTTTTATTTATCTTCTTTTATATATTGAGGCATAAATGATAACAGGCTTTTTATCACTTATGTTCCGATTTATTTTATTACAACGCCGGTTATTAAATTTCGTGTAAGGTTGTTTTTTTTCGATATTACCTGCCGTTTTGTAATATATTTTTATTATAACAAAAAATAAAATAATTTGTAAGATGAATAAATAATAAAAGTTTTAAAATCTGAAAGTTGTGTGTCATTTTAAAGGGAGATTAGTATAAAACAGAAAATTTTATAATTTGGTTATAGGGGCTTTGCGTTAGCGGCGGGAGCGGAACCGTACAAGTTTTTTAAAACTTGTACGGGTTGTACACAAACGTGCAGTAATTTCTGCACGTTTGTACCGGAGCGAAAGCGGAGCCGCGTACAGAGCGGCGGTTTGTATCACAAACCGCAACGCCCGTCTTTTTAACGGGGCTTTATAAATTTTATTGTGCCTTTATCAATGCTGCAATATCATATTGAACCTGTTTTGCTTCGGGAATAGGATACAGTGCATAAGCGTGATTCATTTTCTCCGCAATGACTATGGAGTGTTCGGCTCCTTGCATTTTTAATAAAGAATGAAATTTTAGTATATCCGGATAGAGAATGTCATGGGTACCTGTGAACATAATAATCGGCGCGATACCGTTAAAGTTTCCGTAAGCCGGACTTACATACGGCTCTTTTATATTTTCTTTACCGCCCGCCCATGCTTCACCTGCAAGTGCGAGATACGGACCGTAAAGCATCGGGTCGGTACTTTCATAGTTTTTTATTTCAGGATGAGTCATAGTTACATCGACCCAAGGAGAAAAAAGTACGAGACGTGCAGGCTGTGCTTGTTGCGTGTCGCGAAGGTAGAGCGCAAAACCGAGTGCAAGTCCGCCGCCGGCGGAATCCCCTATTACGGTTATTTTTTCCGCCGCCGAAGTTTTAAGTATTTCTTTGTAGAGTTCGTTTAATTGCCGGTACACCGTTTTATATGTTGTTTTGGGTGCAAGCGGATAAACGGGAAAAATAACTTTTGCTCCCGCCGCTTTTGCAATTGTTGTAACGGCGGTATAATGCTGATTTACGGCATGGTTAATATATGACCCGCCGTGAATGTACAGAATTATTTTTTGATTTTGATTGTAAAAATCATTCCAGATAAAAACCTGCATACCGCCGATTTCGGTTTCCGTTACGGGCATACCGAGCAGTTCGGACGGATTGTCCGTTTTATCAGGTTTTTGTAATCTTTGTAATTCGGTTAAACCCGCTTCGGCAATTTGAACCGACAGTTTTTTTGTGCCCATAAACCAAAAAGCTTTTTCAATTACCCAACTCGATAAAGACCGATGTTCTATAAATTTGATGTATCCTACAAGAACGGCGAGTATGAAAATCAAAGCAAATAAAATACATAAACACAGTTTTTTTTTATTTTTCATCATAAAATTATTAACCTCCGATATTTTTTTAACGGGATTGTAAAACTTTGAGAGGCTTTTGCCCGTTTGTATTCAATTAGAATACTTCATATTTTACTCCTCGTTTATTCCTTCATTAAATAATTTTTTTATATATCCGCTCGCATTTTTATTATATAAGCACTTTATACATTTACCGTTTTTAAAGATATGCTTGCAATTCGGATATCCATATAATATATGAGCGCAATTAGGACATATAGCGTCCATTTTTGAAGAAGATACCAAAAATGGACTTCCGCATTCATCGCATATTTTTACGGTTTTACTGTTCTCTTTTATATTTGATATTTCGCTCATTTTAATCCAAGTTCCTGCAAATATGCCGTTCTTATTTTTTTCGATTTTTCATGTATTATCAGCTTGCCCGGTTAATCGCAATAATTTGTTTAAGTTCAATTATTATATCACATTATATCTTAATAAAAAAGTTATATGTATTGAAGCATTTTATCTTCTATCACATAAAACGAAAAAAACACTTTATTTGCCGCAGTCTCCTTTCCCGAAATTACCTTCAATATTTTTATGGAATATTCTGCATTTTTCTTTTGTAAATGCTTGAATAATACCGTGTCTAAATACAGATTCCGCTCATCGCTGTCCCCATATATGGTGCAATAGTTTATCATTGAATTTCCTCCAAAAATCCATGCATCCGTTTTTCATCATTTAGCGGATACAGTTCATTTGCTTGATTCAGTAAAAGCAGTATTTTTTCTTTTCGTTTCTTTTTTGCAGTTTCGCTTTTTAAGTTTTCGATTCCTTCAATCAGCTTTTGCGCTTCCGTCTTTAACCTGTGCCATTTTTGCCAATCATAATCCGACATTTTATCCGCTTTTTCTTTTAAACTATTCAATTTTAAAAATTGTTCCGTGATTTTATGAAAATCCTCAGGTTCTCCGAGTATTGCCGGCTCAAAATAAATCTCATCGGAAAATCTTGTTTCTAAAAATGATTTTATCTTTTCACTCACATAGATTTCCTGACTTTTTAATGAATGTACTACAAAAATATCTTTTGCGGACAGTGTCGATTTTACTAATTTTTCTTTAGTATCTTTTTTATCATAATACGCATATCCCTCTTTTTCAGGGATTAAAGCATACAAGTTTCCCAACTCCTGCGATAAGAGCTCATTAGGCTTTCTGTTTGTAATATATTCTTCCGCATCCATATCGCCTGATGGGTACAGTTTCGGTTCATCTGCGGATAAATCCCAATCCTGCCAGTCCAATTTGACAATTTTATCTTTTCGGATTTTTTTAAAATTAAAATTTAAAAAACTTTCTTCTATCAGTTTTTTTATATGCTCTTTTACTATAATAACGGGGCATTCTCTATCGTATTGACTTCTGTATATTTCGGGACAAAAAGGAGCCGTTCTTAAATGACAGTGTTCTTTTTTCTTTTTATCGAAGAAATAAATTCCCTGCCATAGTATTTCTCCGTAATTCCCCCACGGCATTTTTTTATTTTTTAATATATAAATCATAAGTTTCCTCCCTGAGTTTTTTTGCTTTACACCATTTAACAACATCGTCCGTATCGAAAGCGAGATTTCGACAGCCGAAGTTAAATTTCATAAAGCTCCTCTTTTACCCTATTACAATCCAGTTCCCGTCACGCTTTGACCCGATTCTCTCTATTATACTTTTTTCTTGCAAAGTCTTAAAAGTTCTTTCAATTGTTCTTTTGGAAACTCCTATTTTTGCTGCAATATCGATAGACGTATAACTTGGATTTTCTATTAACAGTTCAATCACTATTTTTTCCGTTTTATTCAAACCGACATTCAAACCGACATTCAAACCGACATTCAAACCGACATTTTTATTCGGAAGCACGGCAAGAACTTCTTTTTCAAATGGAATTATGCAATGAATATAGTTACTTTCAATTTCGAAAATTTCTTTTCCGTACTTTTCGACGATTGTCGGTATTCCATGCCCTGTATGTTCCGTCAGCCCCATCGCCAGAAAAATTCGCATCAATGTTATGTTTCTCGGTTTACTTATACCCGCAAAGAATTGTTTCTTACTTAACCCGTTTGGGAGCCCTCCATGTGATAATATTTCCAATCTGTCATTATACATAGATATTTGCGGTTCGGTAATTAACCAGTCATTATGGACTAATGCATTCAGGATAGCTTCATTTACGGCATCATAATCAAATAAATAAATATCTTTTCTCGGTCTGACAGTGGTATCGGAGATACATATATTTTCAGCTTGTAATCTATTTTTTATTTTGCTATAGGTTGTTAAAAGGCACCCACATCCATAGTCGCTCCTTTCGGAGATTGAAGCTTTGTTTTTTCCTTGAAATTTTACAAATATAAAAGGAATATTGTTTTTATCCGATAATAATTCAGCTAATAAATTGTATTCTCCGGCTTCATTTCGTAAGTTTAAATTACTTTCAAAGGTTCGGTCTTCCAGATGATAACCTTTTTCAGAATAATATATTTTAAGCTCTTTAAAAGATAATTCTTTTAAATTTGATTTTTTCTTAATCATGTATTCGCTGTCAATAAATTTCCGCTCATACCTTATTTTTATTTGTTCTGCAGTCATTTCTTTGCAAGTTGTTCCTATCCTTATAGTACATCCGGTAGAAGAAAAGCCATACTTCTTTTGACAATAAATATGGTTTCTGCCTTTACGGATATGAATTAAAACGATTGTTTTTCCGCTATCAAATCTTAGTTCTAATCTTATTTCGTCTTGAGGATTCGGTTCTATTTGTGCTGTTATAACATCGGAAATTCTTCTTAATACTTCATCAATTTTATTGACACCAACGACTGCTCCATTATTCTTTACTCCGATAAGGATTGTTCCGCCGTCTCCATTAAGAAAAGATACTATTTCTTTTGCAATCGTATCAGTATATTTTTCTTTTAATTCTACAGCTTCCGATTCCAAATATTTTTTCATTTTTAAATCCTCCTATTGTGATAAATTATATCATAAGTGAGACATTTATTAAATATAAGTCGATATTTTTAATTTATATTATTAAGAACTGCGAATCTTACAAATCAACAGTGGAACTCACATTTAAGTTTCCTGCCATTGCCCTAAACAATATTACGTCTTTGATAAACTCCGCAATAATTATTAACGACAACTTTGTACTCGCTCGACCTTCCCTTTATTTCTACAACTTTATTATCCGTTAAATTCTCTTCACAAAATAACGGCATAAGTTCTTGCGCATGTAATCTATACTTATCCGTATCTACCGCATTTGTCATTTTACCGCTCTTTTTTGTCATACAATTTAAACCTCCCGTAACATACATTACCAAAATCCAACAAGCCGGAACACAGCTGAACCTTCAATAAATCATTTTAAATTTAAAGTACTTTTACAAAATCACTGTCCGTACAAGTACTTCCAATATGCAATCAGCAGTCTTTATATTTTTCTACAACATCTTTGAATGCCAATGTTGTTCTAACCATAAGTAATATGCAAATACCCGTGCTTATGCCATCCGCAAAAAACACAGCGTGAGCTTCTTTTTTATAAATCCCTGAAAACCCTCTTGCTTTACCTATTTCAATCCGACTTTTTGACGAAATCCATTTATTACTATCTCTACAAAAATCTTTACAGATATATATAGTACTGTCCCAACCGTTATCTATATCATAGTAAAGACAAAGAGCTTTTGCAGATTCTCTTTTTGCTCTTTCAATACACTGCTGCATATAAACATCAATTTTATTAGAATAGCTTTTTAAATTAACTGCAAAAATCTTTTCCATCAATTCATCGGAGACACCAAAGTCTTTAGCAAGTTTTTTTGAGAAAGCTGTTATTTCCGATGTATTTTTTTCTTCTAAATACTTAATACACTTTTCCCAGTAATTCCAATATTCCTGACCGCTCATCCGTATTTCCTTCTCTTCAAAAAATTCAACTTTTTATAAAATAGATTTAAGCCAGTTAAATACTTTTCTTGTAAATTTCGATGTTTCGATATTTTTAGGGAGAATTAAAGTTATTCTATGACGCTCTTTTGTATAACTATTATTAAATATAATCAAAAAAGGACCTTCATCGGAAATTTTATCTGTATAAAAGCCTTTTTCATCCATAAGATCAAACATTGCTTTACTTTTGGCAACATAAATATCTGTTGTTTCATCTTCAGCCTCAATCACAAAATAAGGATTGTCCCATAATGAAAAAGATTTTTTTCATTTCGTGAATGAATACACCCTTTCTTTTCTGTGTATATAAAATGTAATCAATGCCTGTAATCATATAATACCCCTATCCCTCTACTTCCAAAAGCCCAAGAGTTCAAAATCCATACAATCAAATGCATTTATTTTATCCCAATCCCTTGCTAAGACAATATCATCCACCTGCTTTGCTTTATATAATTCGTCCAATGTGTTAAATACTCGTTCACCGCTTTGTATCTCTTTTGCACCGCATCGCTGAAAAGAACAATGGTCTTTATAAATAATTATCATATATTCATAAGGATTGTTTTCAAAATAAAGACTTAGTTCCGCTTCGCAGTTATATTCTCCAATACTCTTTAATAACAACATCTTAATCTCTTCAAAACTAAACTCCGCTTTGTGATGAGTCTTTTCAATCCATGTAATATTTTTCTTTGATTTTTCAGCTGTTTCTTTACATTCTTCTATACTGTAGAAAAGATAATCACCGACTGTCGTAAATTTTTCATCACAGAAAAACAGATAATATCCTTGCGTATTGTCATACTTGCATATTGCAAGGTAATTTATATTTATCATTTTTTCTCCGCCGTTATAATCTACAATTCCGAAGTTATCTTTTTTTGTATAAAACTTAACTTTTGCACCGTCTAAGTAATCGGGAAACATCATTCTCTCCATTTTATTTACGGCAATTCACCTTAAACACCGTACCAATAATTTTGTTTTCGGGATAGCATTGTTTTAATGCTTTCATATTTTCATAAAAATATTTTTTTCTTCCATATATTCGGAAAAAGAATATACCGCCGTTTCGCAACGAAGTGAGAAACGGCATACAATACACGACGTTTGCCGAAAGGTAAACTCGCACGTTTTTTTAATAAGTATATTTCAAAGTATCGGAAAATTCAAGCCTATATTAACAGTAACGCCGACTATCAATTATGCAATAAACCCCGCATTACATAATTGACATCAATAAAATTTTATGTTATATCTTATTATAAGGAGCTTTAACACTATAATGAATAAATAACCTCTTATACTGTACAAATTGAATATTCTCACATCACACGTTTTATAAAACGTTACGGAGTAATAAAAGAGAGGTTATTATGTTAATAGATATTAAAAATCTTACATTTGCATACGAAGGGCAAACAGAGCCTGTTTTTGAAAATCTTACAATACAATTAAACACCGATTGGAAGCTCGGCTGTATCGGGCGTAACGGATACGGCAAGACTACCTTTTTGCATTTATTGCAAAACAAACTGGAATATACGGGTTCTATTATTGCGCCCGTGCAATTCGAATATTTTCCGTATTCCTTTACAAATACGGAAGAGTTTTGCTATAAAATACTTCAAGAGCGTTTTCCAGATATTGAGATAAAAGAACTCGAAAAAGAACTTTCACTTTTAGATACGGAAAGTGCCGTACTTTACCGCAGTTTTTCTACCCTAAGCGCGGGCGAACGGACAAAGCTTCTTCTTGCCGCAATGTTTGTATATGAAAACCGCTTTTTGCTTATAGACGAACCTACTAATCATTTGGATATGTACGGCAGAAAAGCGGTTGCCGAATATCTCAGACGAAAAAGAGGCTTTATTTTAGTTTCGCATGACAGAGATTTTTTAAACCGCACAGTCAATCACATATTGGCAATAGAAAAAAACAATATAACCGTGCAGATTGGAAACTACGATACATGGGAAGAAAACAAAATACGGCGGGATAATTATGAAATTGAAAAAAATATCCGGCTGCGTAAAGAAATCAAACGCTTAAAAGAAGCAGCCCGACAAAGAAAGAGCTGGGCCGATTTAAAAGAAAAAACAAAAAAAGGAGCCGAAGACAAGGGCTTCGTTTCTCATAGGGCGGCAAAACTGATGAATCGTGCAAAAAATATTGAACACAATGCGGAAAAAGCCGTAACCGAAAAAGCAAAACTTTTAAAAAACATTGAGCGTCTTGAAGATATACCTATGAAGCCGCTTATTCATCACGCAAAAAAATTGATAACAGCTGAAAAGCTTTCGGTATTATATGACGGAAAGAAGGTATTTGTTCCGGTCGATTTTAGTCTTTGCGGGGGAGAATGTCTTTGCATAAACGGAAAAAACGGGGCGGGCAAATCGAGTATTTTAAAACTGCTTACAGGTGAAGCTCTTGAATTTACAGGCTCTTTTAACAAGGCCTCAGGTTTAAAAATATCGTATCTTCCGCAAAACTTTCAGTTTTTATCGGGAAGTTTATTTGCATTTATTGAAAAATACAATATAGATACTACCGTTTTTTTAACAACACTGCATAAATTAAACTTTCCGCCCGAATTATTTGAATGTAATATGCAAACTTATTCAAGCGGACAAAAAAAGAAGGTACTTTTGGCAAAATCCATTTGTGAAAAAGCTCATGTATATATTTGGGACGAACCGCTTAACTATATTGATATTATTTCGCGTATTCAAATTGAAACAATGATTTTAAAATACAAACCTGCTCTTATTTTAGTTGAACACGATATAAGATTTACCGAAGCGGTCGGAACGGATTTATTACATCTTAAATAATGTGATGAATCGGTTAAAAGTAATCGGCAACAGTATTTTTACTTTTGCCGATTATCCTCTAACAGGCCGTATCTAACCTATTCTTTTCATTTTTTTCAAAAGAATATTTCCCAAAATTCCGCCTGAGGTTACCACAATAAGGTAGAGCCAGCCGGAAAGTGAAAAGTTTGCAATGGGTGTATAAAGAGCTCCCGCATTACAGCCGTTTGCAAGACGCGTGCCTAAACCCATAGTAAAACCTCCTACGGCAAAAACTATTACGTCCATAAATGTAATTTTAAGTTCGGATTTAAAAGTTTTTGTAAATGTCCCCGCAAGCAATAAGCATACAAGAGTTCCGAAAATAATTCCTATATCCTGTACTGAACCTCCGTTTGCAAAAACCGCTCCCGAAAAAAACTCAGGTGTTTTACCAGTAAACTCTGCAAGGGATTCCGCACTTACGCCGAAAACATATAACAGTTTTCCGAACCAAAAACCGAAAGGTGTGGAAACTCCCCAACCCGATTTCGTTACTCCCATCAACAAGGTAAATAAAACGGCAAAGGCAAAGGCTCCGGTTCCGAGCGACCACGGTTTTGAAAATATGTGTTCATAATTTTCTTTGCTGAAAAATTTATAATTTTTAGTATCAAGCTGTTGTACTTCATCTTGAGCCCGCTCATCTCCTACACCGGAAAAACTGTTTTCGTTTTTTCTCTTCCTCTCATACATATACGAAAGAACGCTTACTATCGAAGCAAACAATACGGTTACCAGTATCGCTCCCAAGTAGCCGCCCTTTCCGTCCGAAGAAAACCAATCGGGTATAAAAACGCCCTTGTGGCTTCCCGTACTTATGACAGAATCTTTTACCCATGAGGCTTTAGCTTGAAACGGAAATCCTAAAAATACACCGAGGCACATAAAGAAAAGCGTAACCGCAGCGCGAGGAAGCCCCGTTACTATATCGGTTAAAGAGCCCGAAGCACAGCATGAGCAAAGGCTCATTCCGAAACCGAACAATAAACCGCCGAGTACCAAACCTAAATTAATAGGGTGAACCGAAAGCTTAAAAGCTTTAGGGTCGCCGAAAATCAAAAAAGATGCGGTAAGAATAGCCGTTACCGTAAACATCAGCATAAGAGTACGCATAAGTTTTGTAGAACCTGTACGGAACGCTCTGTTTACGCTTCCTGCAAATCCGAAAAAGGCTCTGGTTAAAACATAACCTATTCCGATGCCTATCATCCAACGGAAGAACAGCATTTGCGTTTTTAAAAACGCATAACCTAATACAATGCCGAGTATAAGCACGGCAAACCCGATAATGTTTTCTGTTTTTTTCATTAAAAACCTCCCCAATATAATAAACAATTTACTATGAATTACGCTGTTTTGTTCCGAAACGGTAAAAAAGTACACCCAATAGTCCCCATGCAATTAAAAAAATCATAGACCCCTTACTCAATTGCGCGGGAGAGCCCGGTATTAAAAGCAAACCGATAAAAACGGCTCCCACAAGACAAGTAAGAATGCACATAATTTTTTCAAATACCGAAAGACTTTTTTTTATTCCTATAAAACCGACATACGTATATGCCAATGCGGCTAAAACAGACGCCATATCTACAATTAAAATAATTACTTCACGTCCTATCCAAGGCCCTATTAAACTTACGGCTGCAATAAATAAAATCGCTTTGTGATAAATCCCCTTTTCGTTTTTTTCACCTAAAAATTTCGGGCTTAAATTTTCTTGAGAAATAGCGCCGAAAAGTTTACTGCTGCTTATCATAAAACCGTTTATGCCTCCGGTAACGGCGGAAAAAAGAGCAACCAGTAAAAATAAAAAACCTATAATTCCTGTTTTATCCGTTACGGAGCTTCCGACCGCCCATTCGACTTGAGCCGCTTCGGCAGGACCGTAACTTAAACCTGCAATCATATTCAAAAGATTATATAATAAAATTCCGAAAAATATTGCAAGAATTGTCGTGTGATGCGTTTTTGAAGGGCTAAAACCCAAATCGACCGAAACTTGCGGCACTACATCGAAACCTACAAATAAAAACGGAATAATGGCTATGACGGAAGCGGCTTTTATAAAAGAAATTTTTTCAAAGCCTAAATAATTTTCCGAAAAAGCTTTTAAATCGCTTTTTGTAAGAATTATAAAAAATAATCCTATTACTATTATTACAAGCGAAGAACTCATTATATTTTGAATTTTACTGCTTAACTGCAATCCGCGTAAATTTATTAAAGTAAAAATTATGATGGGAGCGGAAGCAATAAGAATATCCGCCAAGTATACGCTTGTCGGGCCGAAATTATACATATATCCCCAAAGCATTACCTTACCGAAAATTTTACGCAAAATTAAAACATAAGCCGTGGCGTTAAGGGGAATCATACTTAAATAACAAAGACTGAGCGACCAGCCGACAGCAAACCCGTGCACCTTTCCCATATTGGAAAGCGTATACGAAAATTCACCGCCCTCCCCCACATGGCATCTAAGCATAACCTGATAAGCTTTTTGTATGATTATAACGAAAACGCCTCCTATGCAAAGTCCTAGTGCCGTGTTTATTATTCCGGAATTAGGTAAAAAAGAAACTCCGGGTAAAATAAAAGAGCCCCAGCCGATGATGGCTCCTATTACCAAGTTTAAAATAGCAAACTTGGATAACCCCGTTTTTTTTATTAAATTATTATTTTCCAAAAAAACCTCCCTATAAATTCTGCAACCGCAGGAATTTTCAAATTCCGAGGATTGTTTATTTTCCGCCGTTTCGCAACGAAGTGAGAAACGGCATACAATCACGACGTTTGCCGACAGGCAAACTCGCATGTTAAAATTAAGCGACGCTATCTTAGGAGCTTAATTTTAACCTCCCTTATAAAATAAGCAAGCGGAAAAAATATCAATTTTTGAGCATTGCTTATTTTCCGCCGTTTCGCAACGAAGTGAGAAACGGCATACAATCGCGACGTTTGCCGACAGGCAAACTCGCATGTTAAAATTAAGCGACGCTATCTTAGGAGCTTAATTTTAACCTCCCTTTAAAATAAACAACCGCAAGAATTTTCAAATTCCGAGGATTGTTTATTTTCCCGCACTTTTGCAATGTAATTAAAAACGGTATAAAATACACGACGTTTGCCGACAGGCAAACTCGCATGTTAAAATTAAGCGACGCTATCTTAGGAGCTTAATTTTAACCTCCCTTTAAAATAAACAACCGCAAGAATTTTCAAATTCCGAGGATTGTTTATTTTCCCGCACTTTTGCAATGTAATTAAAAACGGTATAAAATAATTTTTACGAATTAACTTTCCGCAGATACTTCAAGATATTACCGCCGCTTTAAAATTTTGTCAAAAAGCGGCGGTACCGTTTTTCGGTTTTAGTTAAAATTATATGCCGTAACAATGGGTTTGCGGTTTTGAATCTTATCGGTGTAATATTCGTATACGCTTAATCCCAAGAAAGAGCCCATAATGTTATACACATTTCTATAACCTAATCCCTGCAAGGCGCAAATTGCATTATAACTTCTTTGGCTTGAGCGGCAGTGCAAATATACCGGTTTATCTTTAGGAATCTCTTTCACTCTTTCCCTAAACTGACTTAACGGAATATTTATTGCATTAACGATATGTCCCGCTTCAAATTCGTGCGGTTCCCTTACGTCAATAATGCAGGCGTTTTTTTCTACAAGCTCGCGTACCATAGTAACGGGTACTTGCTTAAATACTCCGTTTAAAATATTGAGAGCTACAAGGGCTGCATGGTTTACAATATCCTTTGCCGTTCCGAACATGGGAGAATAACAAAGCTCCAATTCTTTTAGGTCTTCAAGAGTTCCGTTCAGCATAATAAACGAGGCGATAACATCAACGCGCTTATCTACATTACCCTTTCCTATAGCTTGTGCACCGAGAATTCTTCCTGACGGCTTTTCAAAAATAAGTTTAAAGAAAAGCGGATTTGAATTGGGCATAAGACCTACCTTATCACCGGGGATAAGATAAACGTAATCGTAATTTATTCCGTTCGCTTTACAATCCTTTTCGTTAAGCCCCGTGCATGCCGCATTATAATCAAAGCAGTGGATAACGGAAGAGCCGATAACGCCGGTATTTCTGTGAGGAATTCTGTACATATCATCGGCTGCCGCTCTGGCTTGTCTTTGAGCGGGACCTGCAAGCGTAAGACGGGTCTTTTTGTTTGTAATAAAGTGGCTTACTTCTATGGCATCTCCTACCGCATAAATATCGTCAATATTGGTGCGGTAATTATGGTCTACAAGGATAGCTCCCGTCTCTCCCAATGTAATGCCCGCCGACTTCGCCAATTCCGTTTCAGGATATACACCCAAAGAAAGAACTACAGCCTTTGCGGTAACCTTTTTACCGCTTTCCAAAACTATATTATCATCGTTTATTTCTTTTATGCCGTCACCAAGGATAAGATTTAAACCCTTATCGTACATTTCTTTATGCAAAAGCTGCGCCATATCGTAATCGAAGGGGGCAACAACTTGATTTAATTTTTCGACCAGGGCTACGTTTTTCCCTGCAAGACGCAAGTTTTCCGCAGTTTCAACACCTATGTATCCGGCTCCGATAACGGCAATATCGTTGACGTTATTGGTTTGAATATAATCGTCTATCTTTTTAATATCGACTACATTCCTTACGGTAAAAACATGAGGTTTATCCGCCCCCTTAATCGATTTGGGAACCAAAGGAGAGGCTCCCGGAGATAAAACCAGAGTGTCGTACGATTCTTCAAATTCTTTTCCCGAAGCGAGGTCTTTAACCGTTACGGTTTTTGCCTTTGCATTTATTTTGATAACCTCATGCGAAGTTTTTGCAATAATATTGTATTGCTTTTTAAACTGCTCCGGGCTCATCAAAACAAGATTTTCACTTTTCGGTACAATTCTGCTTAAAAAGAAGGGTAAAGCGCAGTTGGAAAAAGATACGTTAGGTCCTCTTTCAAACATAATAACTTCCGCGCTTTCGTCCAAACGGCGTACTCTTGCGGCAACGGAAGCTCCGCCCGCAACGCCTCCTACGATAACAACTTTTTTTGCCATACTTTTCCTCCTGACAATAATATTTATTTTGTAATACGTCTTATATTATATACTTATTTTTCAGAAAACGCAAGGTTAAAAACGGTAAATAAATTATCTTTTTATTAGAAAAATTATCGATAATTTTAACTATCAGGAATAAACAAAATATCGGTATAAACGTCTTTACAGTTTAAAAACGGTCTATCGGAATAAACGGGAACATATAATAAACCTGTCCCCTTGAAAAAATCTTTCGCAATTATATAAAATATTAATTGATTTTTAATTACAGCGTTTGCCGAAATAAACACCGCAGCGTTAATTTTTCTTCCTATTCAAAAGTAAAATCTTACCTTCTTAAACCGAAAATTTATTTTTTTTTAAGAACTTTAAAAAACATTGACAGCATGTAAATTATAAAGTATAATCGCAAGTGTTATCTTATAGCATTAAAAACTTATAGGAGAAAAATTTATGAAGAAGTTTGCAAGTTTGTTATTTTATTTTTTGTTTGCGCTGAGTTTGATGTCCGATGAAACCGTTACACATACAATGCTTAAACCGACAAAAAATAAAAAAGCTGAAAAAGCTTATTTACAGGCGACAGAGCACTATCAGTCCAAGAACTACGAAAAAGCCGAAGAAGAGTTAAAAGAAGCTCTTAAACTGGACCCGGATTTTATTGATGCGGCCAACATGTTGGGATTGGTATATTACCTGCAATTTAAAAAAGTTGAATCTATAAACACCTTTGAAAAAGCCATAAAGGACGCAAAGAGATTAAAGGTGTCGGACATTATGCTTCACCTTAATATTGCGCTGGCTTACGAATCCAACGGAATGATTGATAATGCAATTGATGCGTACAATTATGTTATTACAACCGATACAAACAACCCGGAAGGTTATTATGGATTAGCTGCATTATTGTATTCTACAGGACAGGAAATTCATGCACTGCGTTTTTTTAAAAAAGCTTTCGCTTTGTATATAGGGAACGAACCGACTTATGCGGCGCAGACTTTATGTTATATATGCAGCTCTTATTGCAGAATCGGTGATTATAACTATGCAAAAATTTGTTATAATGAAATTAAAAAGCATTCTTCAATTTTAAAAGAAATCGATTTTGAACAAAGAGATATGGAAGCTATTGAAAATTCCGCAAAAGCTGAAAAAGCCGCCATTAAAAAAGCCAAATTTAAATTTCAAAAGTACGGATTAAACGTTAATAAAGCTTCTTATTTAAAAGAGATTGACCCTCCTAAAAAATTCGGTATTCCGATTGAAAAAGCTTTTGAATTTAAAGACGGTTCCGGCATAATTTATTATGCCTTTGCAAAAGAAACTAAGGATTCGGGTTTTGACGCAGCTTATGCCTTTATTCATCAAACCTCACAAAAGCTTGCAGGAAAAGAACCGAGTCTTGCCGATATACATTCTTCAAATATTATACAGGATACGGAACTGAAGAAATATTTAAAAGCGGACGTCAACGTTTTAGATATATCGGTTTCTCCCGTTGCTTCTGATGTTAAAAATTATAAACATTTTGTAGCGAATACAATATACCGAAAAGGAGAGGGCATTATATTCCAAATTATACTGCTTAAAGATGATGATTTTAATTTGGATAACTTGGTAAACGCCTATACACTTTGCGGATTTTAATATCCGATTTAATATAAATTAATTTTTCAAGTAAAACAGGTATGAATTGCTCCGCTTTGTCCGGTGCGGCAACCGTTATTATTAAATTTGTTTTAAAGCCTTAGGCTGTACGCCCTTGCCGGACAAGCCGACAAGGGCTGGGCTGAGGAGGTCAATTTCGCTCAGTTTTAAATCAGTCTATGGTTACAGGAGGGGCTCCTACTTTTATATTTCCATCCGGAAGACCTTTACCCTTTGCTTTAGTTTGAACTTCAGCTGTTTTTGCATACACTTCTGCATTTTGATTACACTCATTAAATGCATTTGCTCCTACAGTGGTAACACTTGAAGGCAAACTTACAAGTTTTAAGTCCTTGCATTTTTCAAAAGCGTTACTTCCAAGCTCTTTAAACCCTTCTGGAAAATCTACCCTTTTTATACCGCTGGATTTAAAGACGCTAGAACCTGCTTTAACAAGTTTTGGAGATAAGATAAGTTTACTTAACTTATTGCAACCCTCAAAACTACCGCTTCCGAATTCAATAACATTCTCATACATAATTACAGTTTTTAAATTTTCACATTTTTCAAATAATGAATCCGTAATCTTTGTAATACCTTTAGGAATTGTTACGGTTTCCAAACCGCTGCTTTTAAACACTCCGGTTCCCAACTCGGTAACCTTAGGCATATTTACAGTTTTAAGATTTTTACAACCTGAAAATGCCGAACTGCCTATTTTAGTAACTTCAGGAATTGTAATGCTTTCTATTTCGGTATTGGCAAAAGCTCTGTCACCTATTTCGGTTACTTTTGGCAATTCAATACTTGCCAGCTTTTTACAAGTTTTTTACAACCTGAAAAAGCGTTTTTACCTATAGTTTTGATTCCCTCTTCAATAACCACTTCGGTTAAATCCGTACAATCTTTAAAAGCATTTTCTCCTATATTTTCAATATCCTTTCCGTAAATATTACGAGGTATTACCAGCTTTCCCTTGGGTTTTTCACCGTTATATTTCTTAAGAGTTTTAGTTGTGACATCTATATCAAATGCTTTATCCCATTTTGCATATAAGGTCATAGCTTCAGTTACAATATCGTTTTCAAAGTTCCAAGCAGTACCGCCGAAAGAAGGGTCTTTATACCAGCCTTTAAAAATATAAGTATCTTTTGTAGGGTCGGAATCGGGTTTTTGTATTTTTTGACCGTGCTGTATACTCTGTTGCGGATAAGAAGCGGGAGTGCCGCCTTTCGTATCAAAACTTACAGTGTAAGTCGTAATGCCAGAAGCTGGTGTAACAGTTCCGGAAGTTTCTTCCGAATCGGTATAAGTAACCGAACCTACCTTTTGACCGACAGCTTTCAGTTTATAGTTATAAGACGTACCGTTAGTCAACCCGGTTTTACTTATTGAAAGTTGTGAGGCGGGAAGTTTTTCTTCGGCTCCTCCGTTCCAAACAAGACTATAACCGGAAGCATTAGGAATACCGCCCCATAAAAGGGTTACCTTACTATCTTCTGCGGTTGTATTAACTACCGGTTTGGAAAGCCTTTCCACGGGTGCTGCCGGAGGGGGCGTACTATCGTCAGATAAAGTTGCAGGGGGTGTAAGAGTATTTCCTTTATGGCGGCATGCGGTAACGGAGGTCAAAACGGATACCGCAAAACAGATTAGCAAATACTTGCTATTGATTGTTCTAATTTTGCATCGATTATTTTGTTCTTTATTCATAACAATTCTCCCTAAAAATAATAAACATATTCTTAGAGTATGACAGTTTTTCTCAATTTAGTCAATAGTTTTACCCTGTTTTTCTATAATTTTTCTCTATTTTCTCTATAATTTTTATAAAATTTATTATCTCCAGCACATATTAAGTCAAAATATTATAAAAATAGAGAAATAATATATAATTTTCAAAATATCGAAGAAGATAACGGTCAATTTTCAGATAAAAATTTAGCGGGTTAAGTAAAATAAGGTTTTGTTCTATAATAAACCGGCTGGATTAACAATCGATTCCCTCTCCCCAATACTCGCATAAGATTTTTTTTGCTTCGGGCTGCAGGGCGGGACTGACGCGCTGTAAGTGGTTCAGGTTCATTTTCATGTGGGAGCGGCACAGGTCTTTTAGGCTTAAAAGGATTTTTTCGGCGTTGGGAACGGTAAGAGGGTGTTCTTCGAGATGGGAAAAGATTATCGTAAATACGGAAGCGGCGGAACAGGCGCGCTCCCATTGGTCGAGGGAGGTTATTTCGCGGTTCGAGCTTATGCCGCGCCCGAGTCGGTAGGTGTATACGATTTCTTCTATGCCGTAATAGCGGGAGTCCGCCGCATGTAAAAGAATAAAAAAGTAAATAAGCAAGTCTTCCGCCATGGTACAAAAGGTGTGCGGAATGTCTTTAAAAGCGTTGCGTAAAAGCTCCGTGCGGAAAAGTTTTCCGCATAAAAAACTTGAATGCCCGCACCGGAAGCAAGGGCAGCCTTAATAAGCAGGGCAAGGGAATCGGGCGGCAGGCTGTCGTCGGAGTCGGCAAAAACCGTATACGTGCCGCTCGCATGTAAGCAGGCGGTACGGCGGGCTTCAAGGGTGCCGAGGTTTTTACGGTGCTCAAGTATGCGGACGGAACCGCACAAGGCGGCCAAGGCTTTTTTATAGGGCTTTATGATTTTAGGGAGCAAAGTCCCGTCAGGGCTCCCGTCGTTTACAATGAGCAGCTCAAAGGGAACGGCTACTCCGCCCGCTTTTCCGTCCGTAAATAGGCTTTGCCCTGCAAGGGAATCGAGCAGTTCCGGTAAAACGCTTTCCGTGCCGTAAACGGGAACGGAAAGCGTAATAAGTGGTGCCAAGAATAATTACCATTCAAATGTGTCAGTCATTATTTTAGAAAATTCTATCTCAGCGTTGACGGACTGAATGTTAAACGTATCAAGATTAAAAATAACCACATTATTTTTTTGAACCATATTAGCACTGGTATTATCTTTAGCATAGTACCCGTCCGAAGCGATAATAAGCTTTTTCGGTTTAAGGGCAATAAAGCGGTACGGAGAAAATGCACCTGAAACCGTAGCAGCATTTATATCATCAACACCCGTAAGTGTAGTTTGATAAAGAGGAGCCGGACTTACGGAAAAATCGGAAGTCTTGCCTATAATAATCAGCTTGCCGGTAATAACCGACTTATCCGGGCGAAGCGTATCTCCACCTGATTTTAATACAACTCCGATACGTTTTGTCGTTACCGCATATAAAAAGCCGTCTTTAATATGCAGCGCATTTAAGTTTTCACTTATATATTTGTTAGCGTCTTCAGCAGTACTACCAACATAATAGTTCCAATGGGTTTCCGTTTCATTTACTACCGTTGCCTCACCGGCTGAGCTGCCGCTATGTTCATATTTTTTTACCGTAATTTTATAGCTTTCACCATTATCGTTTTCATTGGTTACCTTTTGTTACCGCAACAAAAAGACCGTCTCTGTTTGCGGCAAGGGCGGTAACCTCTTCGTCGGGGTCAAAAGTAATAGGAGTAAAACCGCTATCATCACCGGCAGTGCTAAAAGCATCGTCCCATTTTAACCGTTTGATTTTATATTTACTATCTTTAAAAGCATAATACAAATAGTTTTTTATATCTTCATTAGCACCGGATACGTCTACTGCAAAACACGTAGGAACAGAAGTTGTAGAAAGACCAGAAGGTGTTATAAGGTTAGTATTATATTCCTCACCGTTTTCCTTCAGTTTAAATTGCGCAATAGTGTAGGCTGGACCGTTTTGTTTACCTACATACAAATTACCGTCCTGGTCAAAACAAAAAACATCGCCATAATCTTGTTGTGATATATTACTAACTATACTAAGGGCACCGCTATAATCGAATCCATGCACACCCTTTTCCCACAACAGAGCTTTTGTATTAGGAGAGCGCCGTTCATCGTATTCGTTAAACCAAGTTACGACGGTTTCCGCAAAGATAAGGGCATTTGTATTAAAACCGAGGTAGGCAATGCGGTTTCGGTTTTTTATAATGCGCGCCTTTTCGTTAATATAGGCGGCGGCAAAGCCGTCGTCGGCTATGTAAAGACCGTCTTCGTCAAAACCTACAACCTTTACAGCCCCGTAAAAATAGTTTCCGTAACCGTAGTTGTTAAGTACGTCGTTTACAAAGTCGGGGGCATCATTAAACCCGATTTTTAAAGGAGGCTCTTCCAAATTATTTATGTTATAGCGCAGCACTCCTCCTAAAGAATAGAGCCGTTTATTATCATTCTCTATTTTTTCATTAAAAGCGTTAAAAAGCACGTAAGCATAGTTCCCTCTTATAAAGATATCGGTTACCTTACCGTCAGGTAAATTCCCGATTTTAATATCATCTTTGATATCTCTGTTATTTGAACCGACGTAAATTTTAGGTTCACCGGGCATATCTTCCCATAAATACACTATCTGCCCGTTATCAATTGCGGCGACATTCTTAAAATGGCTCAGAGTAGTCGACGATAGTACAGAAAGAGAAGAATCTTCTATCACGTACACCTTTCCGCTCGTATCAACAAGATACGTTTCCCCCGCCGTAAAATCGCTCATAATAACCGAGGGGGTAACCGGCTGAGGCGGAATTGAAGTATCCTTTAACTCAAAGGCGTTTCCGTCTTCCTCTCCTTCCGCCGTATAACGCTGTAATTTCCAGTCTGTGGTGTCCTTATACGCAACGTACATGCGTCCCCTGTTGTCGCGGGTAAAGACTTGTCTTTCTCCGTCGGAATACGGGGCGTTTACGGTTTTAGTCCCCAGTGTAAATGTAAGTTTATAACCGTTCCCGGTATCCTGTTGAGTAAATAAAAGCCCGTGTAAGTCCGCTATTTTTTTGTTTAATTTTATGGGCACGTTATTGGTACCTGAAATAACCGCATGAACCGCCTCTCCCTGCCAAGAGCCTGAAGGCGTTATAAGATAAACGCGGATTTTTATTGTTATACCGGTCGGCACTTGAAACATAATGTTTTCTCCGGCATTTTCAACCCTTTTGGTAAGAATAAGGTCTTCCGTTTCGGTGTTGTATACCTTTATTTCTACCGGAACCGTTCCGAATACGGGTAAACCGTCGCTTCCTATAGCACGTCCGCTCTCTCCGAAGTTTAAAACAACCTCGCCGACGTTTTCATTTAAGCTCAATTTGCAAGCTGTAAATAAAACCGTTTGCACCAACAAAATAAAAAATATCTTTTTCATAACGTTCTCCTTGTAAATAAAATAAGGCTTAAATTTCAGGCTAAATTTGAGTGAATCTTTATATCATTATATATCAAAAAAAGCAAAATAACAATGAAAATTAAAAAAAAATTTAAAAAAAAGAGGAAAAAGGCTCTCCCCCTTGTAAATCCGGCATAAAAAGGTTAGAGTCCGAAGTTTTTTGGTGCTTCGAGTTTTTTACGGAAAACTCGAGACAGACTCTTCTAACGAACGTCCTGTCCGTGAAGGCGTAGGGGCTTAGATTGCGGCTCCTGTTTGCAATCGCTTTGGGAACGGTGAAACTGATGAAGCGGCCAATAGAAAACTTATAATAAAAACACCGAGAACCGACACGGATAAAAAGACGGAAACAGGATTTGTAAAACCGGCTGAACAAACGGTATGATTATATCGGCAATTTCTATAAAGAACTCTTCTTTTACAATCCTGAAAAATATGCTATAATAACGGCAGAGGGACGCTTATGGATTTTAACCGAAAACTGCCTATCGGCGTACAAAGTTTTAAAGATTTACGCGAAAAAGAATTTCTTTATGTCGATAAAACCGCATTTATTCCTAAACTCGCAAATTCAGGCAAGGTATATTTTTTAAGCCGCCCGCGCCGCTTCGGTAAAAGTCTTTTTCTTTCGACGTTAAAAGCATACTTTTTAGGGCAAAAAGAATTATTCAAACAGCTTGCAGTCGAGCAATATGAAAATGCAACAGATGAGCCGTGGCAGGAATATCCCGTTTTTTATTTTGATTTTAATGTCGGGGAGTTTAACTCAAAGGACGATTTAAAAGCGCGGCTTAATTTTGAGTTAAGCAGATATGAAGAAATCTACGGCGGCATATCGGACACACCGGCTTTACGGTTTCAAAAACTCCTTGAAAGAGCGTATGAAAAAACCGGAAAGCAGGTTGTTGTGCTTGTAGACGAATACGATAAACCGCTTTTACAAACAATGAATGTAAACGAAACATTAAATGAAGAATACCGCGCAACACTCAAGGCATTTTACTCGGTGTTAAAAAGTGTAGACCAATATGTACGGTTCGCCTTTTTAACCGGTGTTACAAAATTCAGTAAGGTAAGTATTTTCAGCGACTTAAATAATTTACGCGATATAAGTTTTGAAGAAGATTTCAGCTCCGTATGCGGACTTACACAAACGGAACTTGAAAAAATATTTGAACCTGAAATTAAGATATTACAGGAAAAAGCGGCTTGTTCTTATGATGAAATAGTGTTGCAGTTAAAACAAAAATATGACGGCTATCGGTTTCATCAAGCAGGTGAAAATGTGTATAATCCGTTTAGTGTAATAAATGCATTTGCAAAAAAAGAATTGGGAAATTATTGGTTTGAAACGGGCACACCGACTTTTTTGGTAAACTCTTTAAAAGATTGTTCCTATAATATTCCCGACTTGGACGGACATGTGGAAATGGATGCCGCCGGTTTATCCGATTACCGGGCGAACTCAGGTTCGGCAATTCCTATTTTATTTCAAGCGGGATATTTGACAATAAAAGATTATGATACCGATTATAAGATATACCGCTTGGGCTTTCCCAATGACGAAGTGCGCTACGGTTTCTTATATAACCTTTTGCCCGCTTATTCAAATGTAAACTTTTCCGATACGGCGTTTAGCGTTGTTACATTTACTAAAGACTTACGAGCCGGCAAGGTAAACGAATTTATGCAGCGGTTAAAATCGATAATGGCGAGCGTACCTTACGACACGGTAAAAAAAGAAAGTACGGAAAGCATTGCGTTAAGGGAACACAATTTTCAAATATGCGTATACTTAGTCTTTGCACTGATGGGGCAGTTTGTAAAAACGGAAACTCCGTCATCAACGGGAAGGAGCGACTGTACGGTAGAAACCGAAACGGCGGTGTATATTTTTGAATTCAAGTTAAAAGATTCCGCAGCTGCCGCCTTGCAGCAAATCAAGGAAAAAAACTATGCGGAACGGTACAGGGCGGGAAACAAAAAAATCGTGTTAATCGGAGTAAGTTTTAATGCCGAAGAGAAAACCGTCGGTGAGTGGATAATTGAAGAAGCGTAAACCGACGGAATAAATCCGCAAGAGTAAGAAAAGGATACGGCTGACCGTGAAAATGCCGAAAGAAATTGATACGAGTATGTTCGCCCCGTGCGGAATGAATTGTAACGCTTGTTTCAGACAATGCAGATGGCATTGTCTGAAAACGCTGCCCGAGTTTGTAAAACAAACTCGCAATATTGTATGTGCGCTTTTCGCGCACGAATGCAACAGTTTCCAAAGTTCAAACTTTGTTCAACTGTTGCATTTTAAGGAAGGTTTATTTTAAGCGGCTCAAATAGCGCCGCTTAAAAACACTGTCAAGTTTGCGAAGCAAACTTGCGGATTGTATGTGCTTTTTCAGGCTAACGCCTTACAAAAGCACAGGAATTCGACAGTCTCAAAATCTGAAGATTTTTTCAACTGTCGAATTTATAGGAACGGGCTTTACGCATAAAAGAAAATGACTATTCTTTTATCACCATCAGCAATTACAACTGTGTCCTTATCCCAACAATGCGTATTGCTTCTTTTTTTTCAATATGATAGGCAATACCATTTCCTCCCGTTACCTTGACTGAAAATTGTATAGCCGGATAAGCATTTAATTTACTTCCGATGTTCTTAGCTTCAAAAGGAGCTATTCCGTGAACACTCTGAAAAGCACGATTAAATGATGTCGGTGATGAATAACCGTATTTAAGTGCAACATCTATCACTTTCTGTCCCGTTCGTTGTAGTTCAAATCCCGCTTGCGTCATTCTTCTACGACGAATATATTCGGACAAAGAAACTCCTGCTACATAAGAAAAAATTCTTTGAAAATAGTAGACGGAGCAGCACGCTGCGTGCGCCGCTTTTTCAAATGAAATTTCATCTTCCAAGTGTTCTTCAATATATGATAGCGCATTGTTTAATTTTTCTAACCATTTCATAATTTGACCTCTTATAAGAGATAGAATACACGTATTTAAAATTATATTCCTCGCTTTTTATGTTATCTTTTGTAAATAAGTTTAATTGAATAAAAAATTCATATCAATGCGTTTAACGAAAAAAAATATCGGAATGGAAGCAGGGGGAGCCGGGCGGATAGGTACATAAAGCCGTACGGATAAGTATCGTTTTATGTACCGGTGTGCCGCCTTTCCAATCTCTAATGATGCACATTTTTTAATAACAATTATCCCGTCTAACGGCAGCTTGCAATTCAGTATTATTGAAAACTCTTCTTGAAAATTATATAATAAAGGAAAACAAAACATAAGTTTTCGCAAAAGAATCGGAATTTTAGAATAGATTTACCTATGCGCTCGGAAAGACTTTTTGAAATTGTATTTATCCTCCTCAACCGAAAGCAGACAGCTGCACAAGAACTTGCAAAAAAATTCGGCGTATCGGTTCGTACTATTTACCGTGACATAGATATTTTGAGCAGTGCAGGAATCCCCGTGTATACAATGCAGGGTACAGGCGGCGGTATTTTTATTGATGAAAGCTACGTAATCAATAAATCGATTTTGACAAAAGAAGAACAAGAAAAAATACTGCTTGCTTTGCAATGCCTTTCACCGGTTGATGAGATACATACCGAATCTATCGTAAACCGTTTATCCGCAATTTTTCAAAAAAATGCCGATTGGATTATGGTCGATTATTCACGCTGGGAAAACAAAAACGATCATCAAGTTTTTGAAACCCTCAAACAGGCAATTTTGGAAAGAAGAGCCGTCAAGCTGGAATACCTCAGCTCTTACGGAGAAAAAAGTGAGCGTACCGTCTACCCCTTGCGCCTTTTGTATAAATCGAAGGCTTGGTATGCCGAGTGCTATTGTACGGAAAAAAATGCCTACAGACTTTTTAGATTAACCCGTATTCTTTCTATTATAAAGACTTTAAAAACATTTAACCGTGCGGACTTACTTGATAAAATACCTGACGATAAAGAGGCAGCCCCTCCTCTCCTTACAACCATTAAATTAAAATGTACCGCGCAAACTGCCTACAGACTCTACGATGAATTTCCTCCGGAACGTATCACAAAAAATTCGGACGGCTCATATACCCTCAATGCCGATATTCCCCTTGACTCGTGGGGCTTCGGTTTTATCCTGTCGCTCGGCACCGAAGTAGAAATCCTTGAACCGGAAAGTTTAAAAGAAGAAATCTCCCGTCTTGCAGAAGGGATTATGAAAAGGCATAGAAAAGTTTAAATTCTTTTTTTTAACCTGACACTCCCTGACAGGTTGATGTAGTATAATAGACTACATATTTTTACAAGGAGATATGATAAATAGTTCGGCAGAAATTGAGCCTTACTGTTTATTTTTAAGTTTTGTGCGACACACAAAACATCGCTTATTTTATGCGGTTTGTTTATAAACCGCTTGCAAAAACTTATTATAGGATTTGATTCGCTATCCGCTTTAGCGGATTAAGAAAAAACACAGTGGTTGCAAGAACAAATATTCAGCTTGATTAAATGACAAAATGTAGGAAAAGCGATATAATAAGATGAATGAGAAATTGATAAATTAGAAGTTGTAAGGTGCTGAAATGATTAGAAACATAAAAAAAGAAGATGCTCAATCAATACAGAAAATATGCGATATTTCTTTAGGATACATAGCTTCTACTGAGTTAGTGGTTAGGCAAATCGCTAAACTGTCGAACGATATAAATCATCATTGGATTTATGTTTATGAGGATGAGGATTCACATAAAGTTGTTGGTTTTATAGAGGCTGAGATTTATGAGAGCCTTTACTCAGAGGATGGTTTGAACATTCTAGGATTGGCTGTTTTGCCAGAGTTTCAAGGAAAAGGTATTGGAAAGAAACTGATGGAGCATTTAGAATTGAATGCACAAAAAAAATCAATTAAATTTATTAGATTAAACTCAGGAGAAACAAGGGTAGAGGCACACAAATTCTATGGAAATATTGGATATGTATGCGATAAAACCCAAAAGAGATTTATTAAAATTTTTTGATTAAGCAATCCCCGGTTTGTCAAAGTAAAACAACTAAATAAAATCACTAAAAGGAAGTAAAAGAAAATAGCCGATACTTCCTTGCAAAACAAAGCCGCAAGGCTCTGGAGTTTCCTGGAAAAACTTATTATAGGAGAAAACTATGTCGAGACCTGCAACAAAAAAAGATTTATTGGAAGCCGCCGAATTGCAGTTTGCAACCTTGTGGGAGCTCATTGACGGAATGAGCGAGGCCGAACAAACCGCCGATATTGTACCGAACGAACGCGATAAAAATGTGCGCGATGTGCTGACTCATCTTTATGAATGGCACTGCCTGCTCATTGATTGGGTTACATCGAATACAAAGGAAAAGGCAAAACCGTTTTTACCCGAACCGTATAATTGGAAAACCTATCCTGCAATGAATATTGAGTTTTGGAAAAAGCATCAAAACACGCCTTATGGCGATTCGCAAAAAATGCTCAAAAAAACTCATAAAGAAGTTATGAAGCTCATCGAAGGTTTTTCCAATGATGAGCTTTTTTCAAAAAAATATTTTAACTGGACGGGAACGACTACGTTGGGAAGCTACTGCGTTTCCGCAACTTCCAGCCACTACGATTGGGCAATCAAAGATATAAAAAAAGCGTTAAAAAAATACAGGGGAAGTCGCAGTTAAAATTGCGCTCTTAAGACGCACAATGAATTTTGTACAAAAAATATCGGGACGGCGGTTTTATTTTTTTATATACTCTCCATAATACTGATAAAGTAATGCCGGTAAAAAACGGCGTTATAAAACAGCGGGAAAATAACTATGAACAGTATACAATCATTTAACGGAACAATGGACTATCTCGAACGTACTCTTGATACGGAGCTTGATGAAAAAGAAGTCGCGCGCCTTTCTCATTATTCTTATCCGTTATTCAGTAGGCTCTTTTCGATACTTGTCGGTTACCCGCTCAATGAGTACCTCCGTTTCAGAAAGCTCAGCCGCGCCGCCGCCGATTTACGGAACGGCAATGAAAAAATTATAGACATTGCATTTAAATACGGCTATGAATCCCCCGATTCTTTTGCGGCGGCTTTTAAAAAATTTCACGGTGCGAGCCCGAGTGAAGTAAGAAACGGAAAAGAGTTCAAATCATTTTCTCCGCTCAAATTATCCTTAACGGTTAATGGAGGACAAACTATGGAAATTAAGATTGAAAAAAAGAAAGCGTTTACGGTTGCCGGCGTAAAAGTCGAAACGGATAAAACGACCGATTTTCCGCAAGTGTGGGACAAGCTCTTTAAAAAAGTGCCGTATGAAGAACGGGCAAAAATCGGAAGCGGTCAAAGTTACGGGCTCTGTTATGATGTAAAGGACTGCACGGTTTTTAATTACATGGCAGCGTATGATTGTATCGATGGGCAAAAGGCGGCAGCACTCGGTTTATCCGTGCTGCACATTCCGGAAGCGGAATATGCAGTTGTTCAGCTCAAAGGTCCCGTACCCGATTGTATTCATCAAGGATGGAAATATGTTATGGAAACGTTTTTCCCCGAGCAGGGTTTACGCCATGCGGGCACTCCCGATTTTGAAGTGTATCGGGAAGGCGATATGTATGATAAGAACTACACAATGGAATTATGGGTTCCGATTGTAAAAGCGTAGGGGTGTCTTTTTGTTCATGGTAGACTGATATTCTTGCAAGAACGATGTTTCCTATACATAAGGCAGAAACCATCGTTTATTATGTTCCTATAAAATCATCAAGCGCAAATTTTTTTAAAAATCGAGCATTGGTGAATTCCCGCACTTTTGTAAGGCAAAGCCTGAAAAAGTGCATACAATAATGCGAGTTTGTTTTACAAACTCGGGCAGCGTTTTTAGACAATGCCATCTGCATTGTCTAAAATAAACCTTCATATAAATTCGACAACCGCAGAAATCATTAGATTTCGAGGACTGTCGAATTCCTAGACTTTTGTAAGCGAAGCTGAAAAAGTGTATACAATAATGCGAGTTTGTTTTACAAACTCGGGCAGCGTTTTTAGACAATGCCATCTGCATTGTCTAAAATAAGCCTTCATATTTTTCCATTACATCCCCGTATTTTAAGTATGCCGCGAAAAGACGGAGTTTTCTTAATTCACAATTCCTCATGCCCTCTTTAATTTTTTGTGTAAAACGACTATACTGTAGAAAATAGGCATTTTATGAGGATTCAAAATAGAGGCGCATGATAACAAAGGCAAATTTACCGGAAGTATTAAAAAACTTAAGGTTTATTCAATCGAACTTACTATTCTCAAAACATTTTGAAAAGTATAATTGCGGTATAACCGTTGATTTTTCCAACGAAACCATCACCTACCCGCCGGAAATAGATACCGGTGCCAATACAACAACCAATTTTAGCCAAAATGAGAATTTTGTGGTGCTTGAATGTGTGTGCCGGCTACTTGAAAAGGGGTATGAGCCGCACACAATTTTTCTTGAAAAAAGCTGGCAGCTGGGGCATACGGGAAAAAGCGGACGGGCGGATATAACGGTCTACGATAAGGATGCGGATGGAACGCCCAATCAACCCTATTTGATTATCGAATGTAAAACGCAAGGGGAAGAATTTACTCATGCGTGGGAGACAACTCTAAAAGACGGAGGACAGCTTTTCAGTTACTTTCAGCAAGAGCGGGCAACACGTTTTCTCTGTCTTTATACAAGCGGTTTTGCAGACGGTAGCATACAAAACGAATATCATCTTATAAAGGTAGAAGATAATGAAAAACTTTTAGAGACTTTGGAACACCCTAAAACCTATGCAAAAGCGGGAAACAGCAAAGAGCTTTTTGACGTATGGAAAGAAACGTATAAAAAGGATTTTTCTTCTGTAGGGCTTTTTGAAGATGATATGCAGGCATACAGAATCGGTAAAAAAAATTACACCGTTGCAGATTTAAAAGAAATTGATTATTCCTCAATGCAGAAAAAATATCACGAATTTGCAAAGATATTACGGCAGCATAATGTATCAGGGAGAGAAAATGCTTTTGATAAATTGGTGAATTTATTTTTAGCAAAGGTCGTTGATGAAAAAGAAAACGCTGCGAACTTAGCCTTTCATTGGAAAGGAGCCGCTTATGATGATTATTTTAGCTTACAAGACCGTTTGCAAAAACTATATAAAACAGGGATGGAGCAGTTTTTATCGGAAGACGTTATCTATATTGATAACGATGATATATACAATGCTTTTTATCTTTTTAAAAATGATCCCGATGCAACACGTGATACCATTTTAACATATTTTAAGCAATTAAAGTTTTTTACAAACAGCGATTTTTCTTTTATCGAAGTACACAATGAAAACCTCTTCCGCCAAAATGCAGTTATCCTCTTAAAAGTGGTTCAAATGCTTGAAAACATCAAATTAAAAACGGAGGAACAAAATCAGTTTTTAGGCGATTTATTTGAAGGTTTTTTAAATCAGGGGGTAAAGCAAAGCGAAGGGCAGTTTTTTACCCCTCAGCCGCTGGTACGCTTTATCGTTTCGTCTTTACCCTTACAAACGATAATAAACGGAAAGGAACACGCACCCCATGTTATTGATTATGCATGCGGTGCGGGACATTTTTTAAACGAATATGCACAGCAGATTAAACGATTTGTAGAAAAGAAACATTTAAAAAAATATTATTCTGCAATTACCGGTGTCGAAAAAGAATACCGGCTTTCTAAGGTTTCTAAAGTTGCTGCATTTATGTACGGGCAGGATGATATAAATATTATCTATGCCGATGCTCTTTCACGTATAACCGGCAAAAAGAGCGTTAAAAATAACAGCTATTCTATTTTGATTTCTAATCCTCCTTACAGCGTAAAGGGATTTTTAGAAACCTTAAGCTCTGCCGATAAAAACCGCTTTAGTTTAACGGAATTCGTAAACGATACGGTTAAAAATAATGCCATAGAAACGTTTTTTATCGAACGTGCTGCACAGCTTTTGTGCGATGAGGGGATTGCAGCTCTTATCCTCCCTTCTTCCATTTTAAGTAACGGCGGTATTTATATTAAATGTCGTGAAATTATTTTGAGCAGTTTTGATATTATCGCTATTGCAGAATTCGGTTCTGGAACTTTCGGTCAAACGGGCACAAATACGGTAACACTTTTTTTGCGTAAAAAGAAAACCCAGCCCTTACTTGCTGACCATTACAAAAACCGTGTACAAAGCTGGTTTCACAATGATAAGCATAAAGATATTGTCTTTGAAGATTATCGGTTATTTGAAGCCTATTGTAGGCATGTAGGTGTAAAGACGGAAGATTATAAAGCTCTTTTTACCTATACTGCCGATTGGAAAAAAGCATTAGGCTCTTATGAAATATTTAAGGAGTATATTAAAGAGTTTTCAAATGATACCAAAGCAAAAGCTATTCAAAAAAAGAAGATAAGCGGTAAATATACAAAAGAAATGCAAAGCGATGAGCTTGAACGGCATATTTATTATTCGGTTTGTCAAATTGAACAGGAAAAGCTTTTGTTTTTTTGCTTGACTATGACGAACGGGCAAGAGGTGGTTGTGATACGATCGCCTGCCGCAACTAAAGAAATGAAAGTTTTTTTAGGTTACGAATGGAGCGGTGCAAAGGGGAATGAGGGGATTAAATATCTCGGCGTTACTAATGAAAGAGAAGATGACGAGCTTACACATAATAAGGGTATCCGGCATATTAGAACACCGCTTTTTAATCCTGCCGATTTTGAGGACACCGCAAAACTGAATACGCTTATCCGTACCGCTTTTGAAAAAAAGCCTGTAATAATCCCGGATAATTTAAAAGAATTTGCTTCGATCATCCCTTTACCTTTTATGCTTGATTTTAACCGAGTAAAATTTGATAAAGCTCTTAAACTCACCGCAGATAAAAAAGTTGAAATTAAGAGTAAGTATCCGTTGGTAAGGCTGGGAGAGATTGCGGAAATTATTAGAGGTGTAACTTATGATAAAGATATGCAAACCAATGAGAGAACAAAAAATATTATTTTAACTGCTGATAATATTTCTTTAGATGGTACATTTACCGTTACAAAAGAAATATTTGTTTCCGATAGTGTTGTGTTTGATAATGAGAAAAAATTACGTAAAAATGATTGTTTTATGTGTTTTTCTAGCGGAAGTAGGCTTCATGTGGGAAAACTCACTTGTATTACTGAAAACACAAATTACTATGCCGGTGGTTTTATGGGAATACTTCGTGCAAAAAATGGTATTGCTTCTAAATACATATTTGAAATCCTCAATGAAAAGTCTATGCGTGAAATTATTCGGTCTAAAGCTACCGGATCGAATATACTAAATCTTTCAAATTCAATTTCCGATATAAAAATCCCGCTCCCGCCTCTTGATATTCAGCAACACATTGTTGCCGAATGTGAAAAGGTTAATGGAGAATACGGCACTGCGCAAAAAACTATTGAAGAAAATAAACGGAAAATTGAAAAAATAATGAGTGAAGTAAAAGGGGAAATGATGAAAATCAAAGATATGTGCAGCTTAATGAAAAGAGGTAAATCTCCTATTTATGGAAACTCAAATTTGCAAATTATAAAGTCAGGGCAAGCAAGAGGATATACTGATTTTGATTTTGAAACTAAGTATTTTGCAGCAGAACATTTTGATGTTGATAATAGAATATTACAAACTGGAGATATTCTTATTAACTCTACAGGAATCGGCACCGCAGGGCGTGTAACGCTTTTCGAGTTATCAGGTAAATTTACGGTTGATTCTCATATTACCATTTGTCGTTTAAATCAAAATGTTATTCCAAAATTCATATTATATTCGTTGGCAGGAATAGGATTTAAAACAATAGAAAAAATGGCAAACGGTGCAAGTGGACAAATAGAATTATCATTAGAGATTATTTCAAATATCTCATTATGTATTCCTCCTCTTGAGGAGCAGCAGCATATTGTACAAGAAATCGAAAGCTACGAAGCCGCTATCACTGCTGCAAAATCGGTAGTGTCCGCTTGTGCAGATAAGAAAAAAAGGATATTACAGAAATGGTTGTAGAATTAAAATAGGTAACTATATATACGTGAGGAGAAATGAAATGAATGGAAGCTATGCAATAAAGGGGTATTTGGTTCAATCACTTGTATCTTTACTAGATTCTTTTAAATTGGATTGGGAAACTGTTTCCGTGGAGCCCAATGATGAATCTGAAAAAGTTGATATACGATGGACATACAAAAATAATAAGAAAAAATTTGTTCAGGTAAAGTCATCAAAAAATGTCTTTCCATTTTCCTCTGCTGAACATTGGGCAAATGAGCTGGTAGAAAAAAGTGGAAATGATGTTGATGAGTATGAATTAATATTAGTTGGCTGTGTTGACGCAAAACTACGAGGACTTGAAAATAATAAGATTGGAAATGTTTTGATTACAAATAGGAATCTATCAATTGAAGATTTTGAAAATTTAGTTGTTTTAAAAATTAATGAATTTTTTGAAACCAGAAAAGAACCTCTTATTGGTATTAAATTAGGAAGATTGTTTGCTAAAGCAATGAATGAAGATGTATTCCATAAATCTATAAAAGGGGAAAGTGTTACACGTATCGAGTTTGAAAACTCTTTGATGAATGCACTAAATGCAGTTGAAAATTATTTAAAGACCACTCCATATTCAATATTACTTCGTGATTCTACTACAGTAAATGAAAATACAGAATCTACAATTATTAAGCATATTTTAAAATTGATAGGTTGGGATGCCTTTAATTTTCAAGAACAGGTAAAAATTTACGATGAAAAATTAGAGAAGGATAAAGTTTTTCAATTAGATTATTGGGGTAATAGAGATAGTCCATTAAAAGATAATAAGCAGGATATTATTTATGTGAATGCTGATGTAGTATCTACATATCCTTCTAATTTTTCAGAAGAAGTAAAAAAGAAAATTGATGATTTTAATATTGTAAGACAAAGTCTCATTAATAAAAATAAATTTAACATAGAGGAAACTGTTGAACATTATATTCAATTTGTACTTTCGCTTGCTCCATCTGAAAACGGTAAACAAATACAGAGCCTATCAGATTGTTTTCAAACTCAGTATTTACGTGATAACCTAATATATTATACTGTCGATAATAAGCAAATTGATTTTATTATCAGTTCTATTATTACTGCTAGAGAATATAGAAAAGAACTAGTTACAAAATTTTTATATCCAATTACAGAAGACAATTCACAGATGAATAAAATAGGGCGAAGAGATACCTATTTACCGCCTCAATATATTAATTCTTCAATATTACCGATTGTGAAAGAAGATGAACAGAAAATCAGTGTTTTGCTTTTTTGTTCTGATCCCTACAACAAAGAAAGGTTGAAAAAACTAATATGGCTATTAATACGCCTTACAAGCGGGTTAGCAAATGACTATAAGATATATTTTTCAGATTATGATAAACAATATAATAATGAAGTAAATGAAATTATTCGTAACTATAAAAATAACGAATTGGTTAAGAAAATAGAAATTGAAAAATTGAATTTATGCAATTCGAGAGATTTATCAAGAATCCCAATAGATATATCAGATAATTTGAAAGATAGTCATTTTGATGAAACTCGAAATAAGGAAAAAAAGTTAAGAATAGAGCCGCACTTAATAGAGTATCTTCCATACGGTGATTCATTAAAGCCTTTTTTAAATTCAGATGCTATTCTGCCTGATGATCTCAGGTTGTTTTTAAAAAACAAGGGGATTATTTTTAAGACAGCTGCAAAAACAAAAATACTTCAATTAATGACCAGTATATTATTTAGTCCAATCGACATTGAATCTATTGTTGATATCGTGAATATTAAAGATAAGCCGTTAAGTTTAAGCTCTTTACGTTTTGGGTTACTGGATAAGGATGCAAAAACCAAAGATATATTTATTGCCGATATGATTACTATTTCTGATTTACATACCGATTTAAAAGCTGATATACTTTCGTTTGAACCAAAGTATCCACAAGGTGACGATGATATTTTCTGTGTTACAGTACAATTAGCCCAGAAAGAGCCTACTAAACAAGCACTGGTTAGCACTTCATATAGTACTGCAAAAGTTACTGCAGCAGTAGATAGGCAAACAATGACATTAGACTTTATTAAGGAACATAATTCAAAGCAGGCTAGAATTGTTGCAACAAGAATTGTTAAAAAATTGTCAGAAATACTTATTCAAAGAGGTAAAATAGATAGTATTGCTATTGAAACAAAATTTTCTGATTTTAAAAATAAAGAGCGAGTAAACTTTTTACTGAGTTTTACCAATATAGGTTCATCTATTATTTTTAAAGAATGTGATGCAAAATTATTTAAATATATGTATGATGAATCTTTAGAATTACCAGTAGAATGTCAGGATAAAAAAGGAAAAGAGTGTACGATGCAACTACAAGGAAATAAGTTAGATACAATCAATGAACTACAGGAAGATACCTTGAAAGAAATTATTCTTGCTGAAGAATTGAAAATAGAATACCAATATAATATAAGAGGAATATCAGGTCGCTATATTGTTGAGATAAATTTTTCTAATGCATTAAAAAATAAGCCGACCCCAGATGGTTTATTTAAATTTAAAGGTGTAACTGATATAGCGCGCAAAGATAAATTAAAAGTTACAAGTATACAAAAAATCGATAGCGAATTAAAAAATGAGTTTAGACGTTTAATTGACGAAAAATTAAAGGAGTATAAAAAGATATGATTTCTCTTATTGACGTTTATATTGAAAATGCATCAGTACACAAAGTTGGCAATAAATTACGAGGTGAAAATATCTCTTTTTCTCGTTCGATATTGGATAATGATTTGATGGATGAAATTTTAATATCCTACTTCCTTACTCCTTTTACTTCCGAAGAGTTTTATCAGTTTCATCATGAAAGTGATTTAGCTCTGAACGAAGTATATACCTATGTGTCAAAAATATTTGATAATCAGGAACAGCTTTATGAACAATCTGTAAATCTGGCAAAACACCTCTACGAGCAAAGTACACATCCTAAAATCAAAGGAGGGGAGTTTTATACTGTCTACTTCAAAGACTGTATTTTAGACGGTGAAACGCTTGATGCGGTGGGTTTATTCAAATCGGAAAATAAAGATACTTTTTTAAAAGTATTGCATGAAAATGACAATTTTAACTTGCAAAGCGAAAAAGGTATTAACATAAAGAAACTGGATAAGGGGTGCCTGATTTTCAACAAAGAACAGGAAAGCGGTTATGTGGTTGCGGTAGTGGATAATACAGGGAGAGGAGTTGAAGCCCGTTATTGGCTTGATGATTTTTTGCATGTCCGCCGTCGGCAAGATGCATATACGAATACACAAAACCTTATGACCTTAGCAAAAAACTTTATTACACAAGAAATGCCTAAAGAATTTGAGGTTTCAAAAGCCGATCAAATTGGCCTTTTAAATAAATCGTTAGATTTTTTTAAAGCCAAAGATGAGTTTGCTATAGATGATTTTACCAACGAGGTTATGACGGAGCCGGAGATAATCGAAAAATTCCGGCAGTATAAAAAACGCAGCGAAGATGAAAACGGTATTTCAATAGACAATCAATTCCCTGTTTCCGAAGCTGCCCGGAAAAAACAGCAGCGGTCGTTTAAGCGAGTTATCAGGCTGGATAAAAAAATACAAATCGTCATTTCAGGTAACCGCCAAAATATCGAACAAGGCACGGATGAAAAAGGCAAGTTTTATAAAGTGTATTATACCGAAGAGAACGCGTCCTTGAATTAATTAGTAATTTTGCTTGTATAACTAATACCGGATAAGTTTTTTTGTTACAACTTATGATGTTTAGGCAGTGTCGTCACTCCCTTCAACTCTAACGCTGAACGGCTTTCATGACAATGCTTACTTCGTGTTTTATAGAAACGAGTGAGAAACTATCAATTTTCGAGCCTTGCCGGCTTTCCGCCTTGTATACACAAAGACGAAAAACCGCCGGCCAATACGTGAGGTGTTCCTGTCTTTATTTTTTTATTTTTGCCTGTTCCGTACAATCCTTAACCGCATTGCAAATCGCCTTACTCGTAATCGTTGCGGCAGTAATAGCGTCCACCTCCCATGATTGGGCATTGACAATTTTTGCGGGCAGCTCGTTTACCGCACGGTCTCCAATGTCTAAAGTTTCATTATGCGAAATAATCTTGACGGACAATATACTGTATTCGTCAAATGTTACTTCCACCGCAACGGGACCCGCATAACCTTTCGCCGAAGCGGTATAATCGCCTGCGGTATAAACAACTTTAGACTTACTGCAGCTTGTGCAAAACGGCAGTATACAAAACAACATAAGCACGCTCGTTACTATTTTATTTTTCATTTTTTCTCCTTATACATTATCTTTGAGGCTGTTAAAAACCGATGTTTTTAAACAGCCTATTTTTTATCCGTTCAATTTGTGCGCGAAAAGCGCACATACAATAGAGCGAGTTTGTTTTACAAACTCGGGCAGCGTTTTTAGATAATGCTATCTGTATTGTCTAAAATAAGCGTTCTTATAAAATCAGCAAGCGCAGAAAATATCAATTTTCGAGCATTGATGAATTTCTGCCGTTTCGCAACAAAGTAAGAAACGGCATATAATACACGACGTTTGCCGAAAGGCAAACTCGCAGTGTTTTTAAGCGGCGCTATTTTAGCCGCTTAAAATAAGCGTTCCTATAAATTCTGCAACCGCAAGAATTTTCAAATTCTGAGGATTGCAGAATTGCCGCACTTTTGCAAGCGAAGCCTGAAAAAGTGCATACAATAATGCGAGTTTGTTTTACAAACTCGACAGCGTTTTTAGGCAATGCTATCTGCATTGTCTAAAATAAGCGTTCCGTTTTCCTATACGGGAAGCATACGGGAACATGTAACACCGGATGGTTTATAATCTCCGCCTCGATATCAAAAACGTCATGCAAGGTTTGCGGAGTGATAACCTCTGCCGGTGTACCGAAAGCGTATAATCTTCCGTCTTTTATCGCTGCAAGAAAGTCTGAAAACATAATGGCGTGATTCAAATCGTGAAGAACCATTACGACGGTTACACCGTTTTCCCTGTTGAGCTTGCGCAAAAGATACAGAATGTCCAACTGATGGGCAATATCCAAATAGGTTGTCGGCTCGTCCAAAAACAACATGTCCGTTTTTTGTGCAAGTGCCATAGCTATCCGCACCCGCTGCTGCTGTCCGCCCGACAGTTCTCGTATCTCACGGTGAGCCGACTCTGTCATGCCGGTACAGGCAAGTGCCCAGCCGATAATTTCTTTATCCTGCATACTGAGGCCGCCGAAAGAAGAGCGGTACGGGAATCGTCCGTATTCAACCAAATCACTTACCGTAATACCGTAAGGGCTTTGCGTTTCTTGCGGCAAAAGAGCAAGTTTTTGCGCAACAATCTTCGCCGGCATTGTATGAATTGCCTCTTTATCCAGATATACAAAGCCTGAATCGGGAGAAAGGATACGGCACAGCGTTTTCAAAATGGTGGATTTTCCGGAGCCGTTTGCCCCGATAAGCGTTGTGATTTTACCCTCAGGAATATCTAAATTAAGGTTTTCAAATACTTTCTCGCCGTTATATCCTGCGGATAATTCTTTTGCCTGCATACGGGATTGCATAAATCTTTCTCCTTAAAACCGCTTATGAAGTAAAAACAAAAAGTACGGGGCTGCGAGGCAGGCGATTACGATGCCGGCAGGAATTTCGCGGGGCTGAAAAGCCGCACGTCCGACCGTATCCGCCGAAAGCAGCAGGAGCGCTCCGAAAAGCATGGACACCGGCATTAGTATTCGATGTCTGCCGCCGATGAGTTTCCGCGCTATGTGCGGAGAAACAAGACCGACAAAGCCTATCCCGCCGCTGACGGAAACACATGCCGATGTGAGAGCAACGGAGGCTGACAAGAGCACTCTTCGCTCCATTTCCACACGGACACCGAGGGATAAGGCGGAATTTTCTCCCAAAGTAAGGATATCCAAGATGTTTATTCTTGTAAAAAGAATCGGAAGCAGGATAACCGGATACGGCAGTAAAACCCTAACCTGATACCAGCTTGTTCCCCACATATTCCCCGCAAGCTGCCGTGCGACAATCTGATAACTGCTGTTATCCATATTTGCAGCCATAATCAGCATAAAAGAGGAAAAAAGTGCTGTAAGACCGGCTCCTCCCAGCAAGAAATATGTAGGATTCAGTTTTCCTTTCCGTTCGGCAAAAAGGTAGAGTATTCCGGTTGTGCACAGTCCTCCCGCTATGGCGAAAATCGGCTGAAAGACCATTGTGCGTATGTGCAATGCGGGAAAGAAGGTTAAAAACAACATCACGGCAAATCCCGCTCCGGCATTGATGCCCAATATTCCCGGGTCTGCAAGCGGATTTCCCGTTACCGTTTGCATAATACAGCCTGAAACGGCAAGCCCCATGCCGCATAAAAGCGCAAGCACAATCCGCGGAAGCCGGAACTGTACGGCAACTACGGAGGCTTCCTCCGAGGCGGGGAACAATAGGCTTTTAAATAGCACGGAATGCGGTATTTTTGCGTATCCGCTGTTTACGGAGACCAGCACCCCCGCTGCAATCGGCAAAAGAAGGACAAGCGGTACACAGTTTTTGTATGCTTTTTTCATAAGGTATGTATCCCTTTCCGGTATGTAAGTGCAAAAAAGACGGGTACACCGATTATGGATACCAGTGCCCCGACAGGTGTATCGAAAGGGGCATTGACCGTGCGGGCTACTATATCCGCTATGACCAGGATAATACCGCCTAAAAGTGCGGATATCGGCAGTATCCTCTTATAATCTCCGCCGACAAAAAAGCGGGAAATATGCGGGACAATCAACCCGAGAAAGGATATCCCTCCTACAAGCGAAACGCTTGACCCGGCTAAAAGCAGTACCGCAAAGATACATATCAGCCGGACGGCACGGACATTGATACCGAGTCCGGCGGCACTGTCTTCCCCCAAGTCAATGCCGACAAATACCCCGATAGCAGCATAGCGATGCCGCCTGCCGTAATAATAAACGGTGCAATCAGCCGTAAACTCTGCCATGTAACTCCCGATAAGCTGCCCGCACTCCAAAAAGACAGGGGCTTTGTAATGCCGAAAGCAAGAGAAACCGCCTGACTCAGCGCGGTAAGTAAGGCTGAAACCGCAGCCCCCGCTAAAATCAGTCTAAAAGATTCCGTTTTTCTCTTTCCGACACCGAATTCATAGACGAGGGTCGCCGCAAACGCCGCCCCTGCAAAAGCCGAAACTATCGTAACGATTTTCGGAGCGGCAGGCAAAAAAACGGCGGTCAGTGCAACGGAAAATCCCGCTCCGGCATTGATTCCCAAAAGACCTGCGTCAGCCAAAGGATTGCGCGTAAGCCCCTGCATGACGGCACCGGAAAGAGCAAAGGTGGCTCCCGTAATACAGGCGGTCAATGCTCTCGGCATGCGCATATCCATTATGATTTTACCGATGCCGGAAGCGCGGGCAGGATACATGATGGTATGTGCAAAGGTTTCAATGTTTCCTCCGGCTATCCCGGTACAGACGGAAAACACAATCGAAAGAAGCAACACCACCGTTAATACGCCGATTAAAAGCATAAACGATGCGGCAGACAGTCTATGTCTTCTTTGTACGGGCGCTTCATTCGCCGCTTTGCAGGGTTCTTTGTGTGCTGCTGTGTGCGGGAGTTTGTGTGCCGCACAATGCGGTACACGGTGCGGTACTGTGTACCCGCATTCTTTTTTCAGCCGAAGCCTATCCATTATTCAACATTTCCGCGATTTAAAATTGCATTTGCGAGTTTTTCCAGATAGAGGGCTTTGCCCGTAGCCGTATATGCCATGTTATACTGTTTTTCATTTTTACCGAAATGCACATTTCCTGCTTGTACGGCTTTAAGATTTTTCCATGCGGCAAGTTTTCCCGTGTCTCCGGCAGTACCGTCATCGCTGAAAAAGAAGATGTGATCCGCATCAATCAGCGAGAAGTATTCGGCATCAACAACCTCTCCCCAAACATTCTCAGGCACTCCCGCCGAGGGGTTGAGTTTCAGTTCGTCATAAATCAATTCACCCGGTCCTCCGGTGCGGTAAACATAGTAAGAACCGAAATGAACGGAATTTGCTTCCAAAACGGCAAAGGTTTTATCGCCGACCGCTTCCTTGATTTTTGCCGAAAGCCCGGCAGCCTTACTGTCATAGTCCGAAAGCCATTTTTCCACATCATTTGTTTTATTGAACCACTGCCCCAACTGTTTAAAACGGCCGCGCCAATTTACATAGCTGATGTCGTCGTTAATCATAACCGTAGGAGAGATGTTCTTAAGCTGTTCGTACACCTTGTCATGCCTGATATTCATAATGATGAGGTCTGGCTTTAATTGCGCAATTTTCTCAAGATTTAAATCGCCCGTCGAAGAAGCTCCGGAATAATTTCCTACAACTTCGATATTGTTTTCGGCAAATGACTGTTTTAAATGCTCCGGAACGGATACCCCGTCAAACATACTGGTGTTAGCCGAAGCAATCACGTTCATGTTCAAAATCAAAAGCTCCTCCGTCAATCCCGCTGCATCAACAATACGCTTCGGTTCGACAGGGATAGTAACGTCTCCTTTCATGTCCTTTACAACAACGGTTCCCGTGTTTGCACTGTTTTGAATTGCCTTATCCGATGAGCCTTGCTTTTCGTCCTTCTTTGAAAAACAAGCTGTCAGAGAAAGTACAAGTGTAAGACATAAAAGTCCGATTATCCTTTTTTTCATTTTCATTTCCTTCAAAATAACGGTGCCGTAAATTTTATTAGGCTAACTTATAAGTGAAATTACCGATTAAAATCAGTGTTTTTAGTATAGCTTATTTTTTGCTTGTTTCTGCCCCGTAACGGAGTTTTTTTACCCAAAGCGGGACAGTACCGGCTTGCACTAAATATATAGAAAAACTTGACATATTAGTTATATCTAACTATAATTTTACGCATAACGAAGGTTTATTTTAAGCGGTAGAAATACTACCGCTTAAAAACACCGGCGAGTTTGCCTTTATGCAAACATCGTGTATTGTATGCACTTTTTCAGCTTCGCTTGCAAAAGTGCGGTAAAATCATCAATCCTCGACATTTGATATTTTCTGCGCTTGCTTATTTATAGGAAAATTTTAATGGCGTATTTCCCGTTTAAATATGAAGCTTCGGATATTTTTCCGCGCCGGATGCTTGCCGTTCGGCCGGGATTGCACATAGCTGCGTCCGCCGGAGTATGTACGGATAAAACAAAAAGAGAAACGGCGGCTTTATCCCCGCTGTTTGAACTGAGTTACACACGGAAAGGCACTGTTTGCGGCGAAGTGGGGCATACACTTGTAGAGGTTCGTCCCGGTAATGCCGCACTCGGTTTTATGAATTCCGTCAGCTGCCGCTCCGAATATAAAAGCGGTGAAGATGTGCAGCTTTATTCCATTTGGGCAAGTCCCCGTGTATTTGACGGATTGTGTGAAGCCGTCGGCGGAAAATCTGGAATCGGTTTTCAGGATTTCCGGAATAGGGATTATTCATGCCGCTCTTTTACGATGGATATGCAGGAAGAATATATTTTAGGAAAATTGGACAGGTGTTTTTCCGGAGGGCGGGATACAATAAATCGTTTGCTGGTCGAAAGCTGTGTACTGGAGCTCTTGTCCGTCAATCTGGAGCGGTTGCTTTTTGACGGCTGTGTGAACCGAGCGGGCGGTTTGTCTAAAACGGAAACGGACAGTTTAAAACAGGCCAGAGAGATTTTGCTCCATAGGCTGGAATCGCCTCCTACACTGCTTGAGCTTTCCCGTTTGGTTCACTTGAATGACTGTAGATTAAAAAAGGCGTTTAAACTCTTTTTCGGCAAGACGGTCTATGAATATGTAAGAGAACAACGGCTTGAAAAAGCGTTCCATTTGATAGAAAGCGGCACGTGCAATGTAAGCGAAGCGGCATGTGCCGTAGGATATACAAATATAAGTCATTTTTCCGAGGCGTTTCGGAAAAAATATCGTGTATTACCAAAAACGGTAAAAAAGAAGGCGGCTGAGGTTACGCCAGATTGTTTTTTATCGAATGATAATACTATTGAAAATAAACGGCTGTGTGCATTGGTTATTTAACGGAAATGTTGAGGAAACTACAGCTGTTCTATTTCGCTTTTGGTTAAATTTGTTGCCTGCATTATTTTTTGTACCGAATCGCCAAGCCGCTTTAATACTTTTGCCGTTTCCAGTTTGTTTTGCCTCACGCCGTCGGAAAAGCCTTGTGCTATACCTTTTCTCATTGATTCATTTATCATAGAAACGCGGTCGCTCTCGTATCGCCATGCAGCTTGGTAAAGGGCACGTTGCTCTTCAACAGTGTAGAATTCTTCCATCGTGTCTTCGGCTTTTTGCATTAAAGGATTTTCTTTTGCCAACATCTTCCTCACCTCCTTCTCGTCGGTTTGTATAAACAGCAGCCATTTTTCCAGTTCGCTGCGCTGTTCTTTTGCTATTTTCGTTAAATCCAAAAAGTGGATTTCAAGCATGCCGTCCAGCTCGCTGTGTTCTTCCGTTTCCAAAATCTTATAGACGGAGTGGATTTTATTAGCAAGGTGAAACGGCTGGTTGAGGATGTTTATCGCTATGCATTTTTTGAGTTCGCTGTAATCGGCTCCCTTACTGAAGTCTTCGAGAAAAAGCTGCGTCCAATAAAAAATGCTGCGTGTGGTAAAGTACTCGAACCAGATGTTTTGCATTTCGAGGTTGATTTTTTCGCCTGAGTGCAGTTTGATTTTTATGTCGAGTCTGCCGGTTTTTTCATCGTAAAAGCGGGTAGTAAGCTCCGTGTTTTCAAGCCGTACATCGGCAAAAGTATTTTCTTGCATTCCGGTTACAAGCGAGACGAATTTTATGAGAATGTCTTTATTCTTTTCCGTGCCGAAGACTTTTTTAAACGCATAGTCGTTGCGGACGGTGAATTTTTCAGGCGGTGCAAGTGTTTCTAAAGTGCTTGCCATAGCGTCTACCCTCCTCATAGTTAAGTATAGCATAAGATACGGGGATTTAAAAGGGGGATAGAGAACCCCGTTCCGAGCAGGGTTTTCTCTCTCCCCCTGTGACCCCCTCTCTTTTCAAAAGAACCGCTTAGGGGCTTAGATTGCTGCGCCGGCTTGCAATCGCCTAAGAACCCCGCCCAAAAAGGTACGTCCTGTACCTTTTTGGGCTTCGAGTTTTCTTGCAGAAAACTCGCGACAGTTTTTTTTGGGGCCGGTTGCGGGGGCAAAGGCGCTTCGCTGTTTGCCTGTGTGTGTTGAGGCAAGGCGCTTCTACTCCAGCTTTTTTCGATAATGAGCCCTTCCTCGATAAGTTTCTTTTAATTACTTCATACGGCTGCTTGTAATAACAATACCTTCTATCTTGTCGGAAGACTGCGTAATGTGTATTTCAGTAATTTCAAATAGACAATCCAATTTAATGTGTTTATGACGGATAAATAAATCTTGTCTTCTTTTACATTCATGCATTTTTACAACAAACTTACAAAACATAGGAATTCCGAATTGTAAAAAGCTGTATAGTATATGAAATACTGTAAAGAAAAACGGCATTCAATTTAACGGAAGGCGTCTTTTTTTCATATAAAAAAAATTCTATAACATCACTATTATCGTTTTGTAAATTGATTTTTAATTTTTATGCGGTAAGAGCCTCCCCTCGGCGATTAAAATAACATTGAATATTTTAATTATTCGTGTTATACTTAATCCTTAAAAAAAGAATTATATAATTTTTAATATTTAGGGAGAACCAGTATGATTACAAACAAAGAAATCGCTTCTGCAATGACGATTAAACTTGATGCGGTGCTTCCGCCCGACCCCGTGTTTGAAAAAGGAATCAGGCGGGCTCCGAGCCGCGGCTTTAACTTAAGTAAGAGCCAAACCGAAACGGCATTAAAAAATGCCCTCCGCTATGTTCCCGAAGAGCTGCACGAAAAACTCGCTCCCGAATTTTTGGATGAGCTTTTCACTTACGGACGCATTTATGCTTACCGCTACCGCCCTCAAGGAAATATTTACGGCAAACCCATCGATGAATACAAGGGCAAATGCCTTGCCGCAAAAGCCATGCAGGTTATGATAGACAACAACCTCGACTTTGATGTTGCCCTTTACCCTTACGAACTGGTAACTTACGGTGAAACCGGTTCCGTTTGTCAAAACTGGCTTCAATACCGGCTTATCAAAAAATATTTGGAAGAATTAACCGAAGAGCAAACTCTCGTTATGGAATCGGGGCACCCCTTGGGGCTTTTCCCCTCAAAACCCGACGCACCGCGCGTTATTATCACAAACGCTTTAATGGTCGGAATGTTCGACAATTATAAAGACTGGGAAATAGCGGAAGAAATGGGCGTTGCAAACTACGGGCAGATGACCGCAGGCGGCTGGATGTATATAGGGCCGCAAGGCATAGTACACGGCACTTTCAATACGATTCTCACTGCGGGCCGCAAGGAACTCGGCGTTGCCCCGGACGGTGATTTAAAAGGAAAACTCTTTATCTCTTCCGGACTCGGCGGAATGTCGGGTGCTCAGCCTAAGGCTTGCGAAATTGCAAATGCAGTCGGCGTTTTTGCCGAAGTCGATAAATCGAGAATCAACACCCGTCTCGAACAAGGCTGGGTTCACGAAATGTCCGATAACCTCGATGAGATTTTCAAAAAAGTAGACGAGTATTTAAAAAAGAAAGAGCCTATTTCAATTGCCTATCACGGAAACATCGTAGAGCTCTTACAATATTGTGTAGATAAAAACATTCACATAGATTTACTTTCGGATCAAACCTCCTGCCATGCTCCTTATGAAGGCGGCTACTGCCCCGAAAAGATGACCTTTGAAGAACGCACAAAAATGCTTTACGAAAACAGAGAAGAATTCCGTAAGCGTGTGGACTCAACCTTAAAACATCATTTTGAACTGATTAAAACACTTTCAAAACGAGGCACCTACTTTTTCGATTACGGCAACTCGTTCCTCAAATCGGTTTTTGACGCGGGCGTTAAAGAAGTTTCCAAAAACGGCGTAGACGAAAAAGACGGCTTTATCTTCCCCTCGTATGTGGAAGACCTCATGGGGCCTGAACTCTTCGATTACGGTTACGGGCCGTTACCGCTGGGTTTGCTTATCGGGAAAACCGGAAGACCTCGACAAAACCGATGCCGCCGCAATGAGCTGCATTAACCCCGACCGCCGCGGACAAGACCGCGATAATTATTACTGGGTACGCGACGCCAAAAAGAATAAACTCGTTGTCGGCACGCAGGCACGCATTTTGTATCAAGATGCGGAAGGCAGACGGGACATCGCTTTGAAATTCAATGACATGGTACGAAAGGGTGAAATCGGGCCGGTTATGATGGGACGCGACCACCACGATGTCAGCGGCACCGATTCGCCGTTCCGCGAAACTTCCAACATCAAAGACGGAAGCAATGTGATGGCGGATATGGCCGTGCAGTGCTATGCCGGAAATGCCGCCCGCGGAATGAGCCTTGTAGCCCTCCATAACGGCGGAGGAGTGGGTATAGGTAAGTCGATTAACGGCGGATTCGGGCTTGTTTTGGACGGAAGCGAGCGGGTTGACGAAATTATAAAATCCGCAATTATGTGGGACGTAATGGGAGGAGTTGCAAGACGCAACTGGGCACGGAACGAAAACTCGATTACCACCAGTATGGAATACAACAAAAACTATTCAGGCTGCGGACACATTACAATACCCTATGTTGCAAAAGACGAGTTTGTAAAACGGCTTGTTGAGCAAAAATATAAAAAATAGAATAAAACGTCCTGTATATTTTTTAAGTAAAATATACAGGGCTTTATTTAACCCGGAATATAAAAGTGCCGGTTGATTATACCGTTTTTTAAATTTCCCAATCGAAAAGTTGTTGAAATCCTTTTACCGTTGCAAAGAGAGTCTTACCTATTTTATCTTCCGCTTGTCGGATAAGCTCTTTAGGAATTTTTTTATAAAATGCTTCGGCAATTGAACCTGTAATGCATGCCAGCGTATCGGTATCTCCGCCTATGTAAACGGCTTTTTTAATTGCATCTTCAAAAGAATCGGAAATTAAAAAAGCGAACACAGCTTGAGGCACGGTATTTTTGCATGCAATTTCAAACTTATAATTTTTATGAAGTTCTTTAAGATTAAATTTAATAGGATAACCTATTTCTTTTTCTATAAATTCTTTTATAGTTTCTTTTGAAGAACCGCTCCTTGCAAGAAAAATAGAGCCTGCAACCGCTTCGGCGCCGGCTATTCCGTCAGGGTGATTATGAGTTACGCTTGCAGCTTCCGCCGCTTCCGAAAGTGTTTTTTCAAGCGTATCAAAGGCATAGCCTACGGCTCCGGTTCTCATAGCCGAACCGTTCCCGTAACTGTTATATGCCTGCGGATTTTTTGAATTAAACCATGCATGAAATCTTTTCCCGTACCCCGCATCTTTATATTTTCTTGCGTATTCTAAAAGATACAGACGATAAATACTTGCGGAATTTTTAAAACCGTTTTTTTTCATATATATTAAAGCATCCGCAACGGCAATTGATAAAATGCTGTCATCGGTAAAAAAACACTCACTTGAAATAATATTTTTTAAAAGCGGTTTTTTATTTGAGAATTCATAAACGGAACCTGCAATATCTCCTATAACCGCTCCTATCATTTTAAATTCCCGTAATTTTTTATTCCGTTTTTGCTGCAAAAACGGAGGCTATTTGTTTTGCCAGCGCAAACGATGCGGAGGATATTGCTTCCGTTTCGGAAAATCCTGCACCGCGTTTTGAAATATCCTGTGCATAAATTATTTCACCGGTTTTTAAATTATGAATTTCAACTTCAGCAGTTAATTTTGCAAAAACTCCCGAATCGATTATTTCAATATTGTCGATACTTACTATTGCACAAATAATAAATTCGGCAAATGAATTTTTAGAATTTATTTTTTTCGCATCGAAATTCATTTTTTGTAAAATTTCAACCACGGCTTTTTCCGTTTCCGATTTTATTAAACGTTTTCCGTCTTTGCCGTACTGTTCGGCAAAAACATCAACTTTTTTATTTTGAATAAATTGAGTTTCCTTTTCCTGTTCAATCGTATAGTTAAAACCGACGGCGGACTTTACTGCAATCTTTTTTAGTTCGTTTATTTCTTTTTCTGCAAAATGTTCGTTCGTATCTTTTAACATTTTACGTAATTCTTCAATATCCGTTTCAATTTTTACCGTTCCCGTACAAGCACTTTCTTGGAGCGGTAAAATAAATTCCGCAATACCGTCCGTTCCGGCTTCAATTTTTTCCGTAAATATTTTTTGTTTTGCACCGGCCGAAACATATTTTATCGTATATGTTACAATTAAAGGAAGCTCTTCTTCGAAACAATTTATTTTAAATGCGGGTAAAAACTTTCCGCTCTTACCTTGAACGGAGACTTCCGTTGCGGGTTTCAGCTCTATTTTTTTTAAGCTTTGTTTTGCATTCTTTATATCGGCTTCAAATTTTATTTCGGCATTTTCAAGCTTAAAATTAAAAGCTGCACAAGCGGCTTGTACATAATTATAAGCGGCGGCAAAATACTTTTTTTCGGAATAAAATTTTTCGGCATTTTTTACGGGAAGATTTACGGCATTTGTTTTTTCTTCCGCGAGATGTAAAAGACGCATTTTTTCTTTTTGCAGCTCCGTTTTATCGTAAGCTGCCAAAAGATAAACCGTAGAATCGCTAATGTTTTTTTCTATGTATCTTTCTTTTATTTTAAGGCCTTTTATATTTGCTCCGGAGTATTGTTTTATCTCCCGTTCAATAATTTTATCGATATTGTTAATATCACCTGAAAGTATTGAAGTTGTATTCGCTTTAACGGAAACCCCGAATATTTTTAAAACTTCACCGATTAAATTATTTTTCGCATCATTTTCGGCAAGAGTTAAATTTTTATTTGTTCCGGAAGCGGTAAAGTATTCATATTGAGAATCGGCTTTAGGGACGTTTAATACCCAGTCGGGAATATTTCCGTTGTTTTTTATCTCGGAATTTGTAGCACATGAAAAAATAAGTAGAGTTACACTGAAAGATATAATAAAAAATATTTTTTTTATTTAATTGAGGCATAGGTTTTATTTTTAATTGCAAATTATGAAAAGAGGCTCAACCTCGATCCATAATTTGCCGTAATGAAATTTTTAAATTCCTTCTTTAAGAGCTTCACGAACTCTGTCGCGTACCGCTTTTTCGGTTTCCGTTTTGGGCTTAACTTCATCTGCACCGTTTACGGCATCATTTATAAGTCTGTCCAAAGTTTTTTTAGGAATACTGTACAATATGATATAAGTAAAATCATCGGCTTCGGGTTTTCCTTCCGAATCGAAATAACGCATTTGTACCCAATAATCGCTTTCTTTTTTAAAGCCTGAAAGTTTTGTGTCCGTGACGGTTTTTACAACATCTTCAATATATCCGTCGATTTTATCTTTATCGCCGGCAGCTGCCGCAGCGGCCTTACTTTCAACTCTCATTTTTACCATTCTTGCCATTTCGGACGGAACGGAAAAATCTTTTGTCCAAAGTTCGGCACCTTCTAAACTTTTAGACCGCGGCGATTCGAACTTAAAAAGATATACGTCTTTGTAGTCCGAATTTTTTTGAAGGCTTTGCGGTTCTTCCGCTACCCAACCGGGAACATCTTTGTTCCATTTTAAATTTTTGTGGTCGATAAGTTCAGGCTTTTTTACATTTGCAGAAACCGTTCCTAAGGTTTTAGGCCCCTTCGATGCACAGTCTGAAAAAATAGCTGCCGCTACAGCTAAGCCGATAATTACATTTATTGCTTTTTTCATTATTTTTGCCTCCTAGCAAAAAAGTTTTATTTTAAATAGGCTTTTGCCTAATTAAAAACAAATTCAATAGTTTAAATATGCGGTTAAGCGATTTTAAAATCCCGATTTAAAAGTTAAGGTTTTCCCTCTAAGCACTACAAGTTCCATTTTTTCAAAACCCGGAACGGCTTCGGCAGTATCATAAACAATTGTTTCCAAATCGTCAATTGTACCGAAAAGAAAAACGGCATATTTTGTTTGAGCCGCCGATTGATGCAGAGTTTTTAAATCTCGTACATTGTTTTTTAATTCTTTTCTGAATCTTGCCATACTTTTACTGTCCGGCGTATCATTAATTGTAATTTCGTATCTTATTCCCCCTGAATATGCTTTTGCCAAAAGGATTTTTGCCTGGTCAATTGCAAGCGGTAAAGCTTTATATACCGTCGATTGAATTGCATTCGATTGAGCGTCGTAACTGCTTGTCTTACTGAAAGTTTTGGGGCTTGAATAGGGCACGGAGCCTAAAAGTTCTCCCGTAGACGGATTAAAAATTTTTAATGTAATTTTTGCAGAACCGTAATAACCTCCGTTTTCATATCCGCCTTCGGTTACAGCGTCAAGTTCCATATAAATGTCGGCATTCAGTTTTTGTGCAATGAATTGAATAACCGAAAGATTTTCCGAAGAGCTTTCGGTATAAATAAGAGAGTTGTCTTTTTTTAATTTTTCAACTTCGGCCGCATCGACGGCTCTATAACCTTGTTTTAAAAGATAACCGTTTGCCGTTTCTACGCCGCTTTTTAATAAAAATCTATCCGCACTTGAGTTTTCCGCATTAAAAACCATATAAGTAATATTTTCGATATAATTATTTAAAAACCGAATATTTTCTTTACCTTGAGAAGAAGCTATAGCTTCGGCAAGAACGGTATCCGCATCTTTATGGTTTCGGGCTGCCGAATTTTCATTATCGTTTATTGCGCCTTCTCCGAAGGCCAAATCGTCTATTGTTTTAGGGGCCGGCAAGTTTTCGCTTTTTTCACTTATACCGGCACTTTGAAGTAGAGAGGCAACTTCCCGCATTTTTACAGGAACTACGGCTTTACAAATATAAAGATTTCCGTTTTTGGATTTTTGTAAAATTTTCATATCGGCGTTTACTATATAGCGGTTGGGATTTTCCGTATTGTATAGAATTTCTTTTAGACGCTCCTGATTTGCCTGTTCGGAATAAAGTCCGATGATATCTATAACACCTTGCCGTATAGCACCGATTTTAGCCTTGTTTATTGAGCGCATAAAAGATTCATCTTCGCCCAAACTTGTATATTCCTGAATATCTCTGTATTCTGGAGTTTCAATATTTCGGGGTTTCCCGAAACCGTTTTTTGTGCTTTCTTCAATGGCTGCACACGAGGTAAAAATTAAAATAATTGTTCCCAATAAAAATATCTTTTTTTTCATTTTTTTAATCTTCTCCGATTATTAAATATTTTCCATTTTCCATTCGCCTAAGTTTTCTTTTTTTTCATCAAAGGCTACACCTATAAGTTTTATACTTTTATTTTTTGCCCTATACTTTTCGCCGTAACCCCTTTCTTTTATTTGCTCCAAAGCCTCTTCCGCACTTCCTTTTTCTAAAAGTTTTATTTCAAATACATACACGCTCTCCTCCGTTTCCACTATACAGTCAGCTCTTCCTTTTAAACTGTGCACTTCCGTTTGCGTATACTGCCCCATCAGCGTAAAAACAAGATACAAGGCTATATGATAGTCCCTTTCCCTCATTTCCGAATTCGTTTTATCCGCACAGCTGTAAGGCAGCCCTGCATAACGGCCGTTAAACGCCTCAAAATTCTTCCACATTACCGCTTTCAAATCTTCTACAAACCTTCCTACAAAAAATTCTCCCACCGCTTTTTTACTTAAATATTCGGGCAAAAGATTTTCTAAAAACGCATACTTTACCTCTTCATTCGGAAACTTAAGCGAAAAGGAGCGGAAGCGGGGATTGTATTCTTTTAACGTTAAATATCCCGCTTGAAATAAAATCGGTATAGGGTTTTCAAGTTTAGGCTCGCTGTTCCGTAAACAATCCAATGAAACGCTTTCAGTGTTATCCAAGGTTCGAATATCGAAATTCCCTTGCTTTAAAAGATTTATTAAAAAAGTCGGGGTGCCTGTTTGGTACCAATAATTTTCAATTTCTTCCGCCGATAAACAACTTAACAAACTGAAAGGATTGTATAAATGTTTTCCGTTTTTTGAAAATCTGTAGCCGTCATAATGAGTTTTTAACTCAAGCATTGCTTCATCAAACTTTAGGTTGTTTTTTTCAGCGAGTTTTTTTATTTCAGGGGTAAAAGTGTTTTTCAGTTCTTCTTCGGTAATGCCGCAAATTTCCGCAAAACCGTCATCGGTGCTTATGTTGATAAACTGGTTCATATCGCTGAAAATACTTAATCGTGAAAACTGGCTTACTCCCGTTAAAAATACAAAGCGTAAATGTCCGTCGCTTGCCTTTAACACTCCGTAAAAACCTTTTAAAATATTTCGGTATTTTTCGTTTAATTCGGCATTTATATACTGTGTGGAAAGAAGGGGTTTATCATATTCGTCTACAAGCACTACTACTTTTTTCCCGGTTTTGGAGTATGCCGAAGCTATTACGGCATAAAACCGCGAGGCAAAATCTTTTGCTTCCGATGTGCCGTATATTTTTTCATATTCCGAAAGCATAAAGTCCAATCTGTTTTCCAAGTCTTTAACGCTGTCATATTGTCCCAGACTGAAATCAAAACGCAAGACAGGATATTCCTGCCAAGGCTCTTTTTGGGACACTTCATATTCGGCAATTTTTAATCCTGTAAACAATTCTTTTTTGCCTGAAAAATAGGCTTCCATTGTTGAAAGTAAGAGGCTTTTTCCGAAGCGTCGCGGCCGGCTTAAAAAATAGGGCTTACCGAAGGTTACCAGCTTCCAGATAAATTCCGTTTTATCAACGTAAAGATAGCCGCTTGTTATGAGGTCTTCAAAACTTTGTATGCCTATGGGCAGTTTGCGCAAGGGTTCCATATAAAAAGTATAGCATAAAAATGAGGCTTTTGCAAAGGTATAAATACTTATTTTACTTTTTTATACTTATTTCCTTTACCTTTTCGTAAAACTCATTCAGTTTGGAAGAAATTTTTTGCGTATACGTTTTTTCGTCAAGACCGGATAAAAGTTTAATGCCTTCATCAATGGTTTTAATTGTCCAAATATTAAATTTTCCTTCGGCGGCAGCCTCGATAATTTTTTTAGGTAAAAAAAGGTTTGTTTTATTGCTGTACGGAATCATTACACCTTGACTGCCGGTAAAACCTAAAATCTTACATGTATTAAAAAAGCCTTCTATTTTTTCACTTATTCCGCCTACGGGCTGTACCATTCCATGCTGGTTTAAACTTCCCGTTACGGCAATATCCTGCCGCATAGGGAATTCTCCTATTGCCGAAATCAGGGCTAAAAATTCTGCACAAGAGGCGGAATCGCCGTCGATGTAGCTGTAAGACTGTTCAAAACAAATACTTGCCGAAATTGAAAGAGGTGTGTTTTGCGAAAATTTTTGACGTAAAAGCGAGGTAATAATTAAGTGCGCCTTATCGTAAATTTCACCCGAAAGTCCGGCTTCATGTTCGATATTGACTATACCCCCTGTTCCCGGAGAGGCTTGGGCCGTAACAGCTACCGGTACGCCGAAAGCATGATACCCGCGCTCTTCTACGGCAAGCCCGTTTATCTTTGCAATTTTTTTGCCTGCAACATCTATTAAAATTTCTCCCAGTTGAACCATTTCCGTAAATTTTTCTTCGGGAAGAGAATGAAAATAGCGGCGTTTTTCTATAGCATCATTTAAAACTTCATTGCAAATTGCTTTTTTACCCTGTTTTTTTGCATAAAAATCCGCTTCAATAATTAAGTCGGAAATTTTAGTAAACTGTGCGGTAAGAAGAGTTCTTGAACCTGCAAGTTCCGAAGAATAAGAAACAAGACGTGCACAGCCCGAATCCGTAAGCGGAAGAGTATTCTTTTTTTTGCATAAATAATCCGCAAGACTTATCAAAGCGTCTATATTTTCATCGTTTTTTTGCATTACGGAATCGAATTCGGCGCAAACTTTAAAGAGTTTATAAAAATCAGGGTCTTCTTGATACAAAATATCGTAAGTATATTCACCGCCTATAATAATTACCTTAAAATCCGCAGGCAAGGCTTCCGGTTTAAAAACACTCGGTGTATGGTTCCCCGAAGGAGGCATTTGTATTTCTATTTTTCCGGATTGGAGAATTCTTTTAAGATACATCCACGAATCTTCTTCTTCAAGTAAATCGCGGAAACGCACGATAAGGTACCCGCCGAAAGCTCGGTGAACAGCGCCTTCTCTAATTTTTAAATGCCCGTTAATTTCAGGGATATTTGAATCGGAGTGAGTTTCTATAGTTCCGAATAAATTTGTAAAGTTGGGCAGATTTTCGGTTATCACATAATTTTTATCGCTTTTGTTTTCACAAATTAAATTTATTGTATATCGTCCCAAAAAGGCTTTTTTTAATTTATTTGATTTAAACTCGCTGCTGTATATTTTCATTCGTTTAATTAAATCTTCTTCAATGCGTTTTAAAAATTTTAAAATCTTTTTTGTATTTTCTTTTTGTTTTCCGTTTTTACAGGAAGAGTTAAAAGTTTCAGTCATTTGAAAAAGAGGCTTTAATTCTTCTTCTACAATCGGTTTAATCGACTCTTTTTGGTGTTCCGTCAGTTTTGTATCCGCCTCAATCCTTTTTTCCCGTAAAAAAGAAAAAAGATTGGACATTTCATCAAGCGAAGCGTAATACTTTTCGCGCAAAATATTTAATTCCTGTTCAGGGAATTTTCCTTGTGCAGCCTTTGACTGTAATTCTCCCATAGGAATTTCTTTTCCTTTGATAACAGGAATTAAATCTACCGATTGATTATTTTCATCTTTTATTTGAAGCATTTTAAAACCCGCTTTTAACATTTTCGTTTCAAATTCCATCAGCAGGGTATTTTCTTCATTATCCGTTTGAGTTATAATCGCCTTTTGTTCCGCGGAAAAAAGCTCCGATTTTAAAAGCTGAAGAGTTCGGGTATGAATTTTTTCGACGGCTTTTTTCAGCATAGTACGGAATATTCTTCCCTTACCTGCCGGAAAAAACAGAGCGGCAGGTTCTATGGGACGGGTAAAATTATAAACATAAGCTATGTCTTGAAGTTTTGCCCGATTAGGTTTATAATTTTTCAAGAGCGATGAAAGAACGGTTCTGCGTCCCGTTCCGGGAGCTCCCATAACGAAGATATTATAACCTTCCCCAGTAATGCCGAGACCTAATTCTATTGCTTTAACGGCTCGGTCTTGACCTACGATTTGAGGTTCAACTCCGTTATGCTTTAATTCCCGGATTTTATTTTCAGGGAACAAAAATTCCAGTTCGTCTAAATTTAATTTTTCGGCAAGGCAGTCCGTCATATAAGCTCCTTTAATTTTTTATGAGGTAATTTATGTCCGATTTTTTGGTTAGTGAGATACTCGTTTTAATTTTACTTATTCCGCCCTGTTTGCGCCCGTTTTCTAAGGGGTTGAAAAAAGCCGGCGCCGTTCCTCTTCTTCCATGGTTTGCCGCCGTTATTCTTCTTTTTATAATGTTCGGGCAGGGCATAACGGTCTCTCTCTTACCTGTTATCGCCATAGCTGTAATCTGTATTATAACAGAATTTGCAAGATTTGTAATGTTCTTAAACGGTCTTCCCAACGGTTTTTATTCCGGTTTTTCGTATTTTTTGCGTATTTTTATGCTTATTTTACTCAGCGGAGTCTTTTTTTGCACTTTTTATTTTTCACCTGAACGCGATTACCCTGCAAACTATTCGGACTTTACAAAAGAGGATTTGATTTTTAACACTAACGGTAAAGAATTTTGCGGAGGCGTTTTTTATAAACCGCAAAATGTCAAAAATGAACATATTACGGTTGCGGTTTTAAGCGCTTATCCGCATTGCAGCTCATACTCCAATACGTTTAGCCGTTTTTTTGCAAATGCGGGCTATAACACCGTTGAACTTACAAATCCCGAAAATATAAATATAAAATTTTTACCTAAACGCTATACGGAATTTTTAGCTTCCTGCAATGCCGTTTTAAAACAGAACGGCAAAGAAGAGAATAAAGAAAAACAAAATTCCGATTTTTTTAATTTTACCGTTTCGGAAATTTTAAATTTAAGAAAAAATTCATCTTTTTACGTAATTGCCGAAGGACGGTACAGGCAAGCCTTATATGATTATTTCGTGCAAAATCCCGGAGCCTTTTCGGGAATCTTTTTTATTCTTTCCGAAGAGGAAGAAATAAGCGGACTTAACAGGGAACGTTCTTGTATTTTAGATGAACGCGGTCAGCTTAAGTTTTCGCATGAGCTTTCGGAATTTCCCGTTTGTTTATTTATCCGTCCTAAGGAAAAACTTTCCCAATTCGGAGAACTGAGATGCGATGATGTTTTAGCTGCAAGGCTTTTAGGAGCTTCAAGAGATTTGGGCAGAAAAGACAGGATTACGGCTGCGGAAGTTTTTGAAAAATGGCTGAAAATACGTGATGAAATTACAATAGGACATCTTTAAAAACAGATGTTTTAAAGGCGTTCCTGAAATTTTTAGATTTTTGATATTGTAAATACATTGTTATTTTTGATGTAATGTGATATAATGAAGTATGATTTGAACAATTTTACTTTAGAGGATTTTCGGCATGAAAAAATCATTATTGATAACATTCATATTTGCAGTTTTTTTATTCGGCATTCATTACTTTATGAATATTTCCAATCATCTACCGGATGAGTTTTCTAAAAGGTGGAATTGCGTAGATAGAGAAGATGCCGAGTGTAACTCGGTATTTAACTTGCCCGTAAAATTTAAAAATCTTACAAATATTAAAATCCAAAGACAGCTTCCTGAAATCCTTGATAAAACTACAGATACTCTTTTCTTTTATACTTCCGAGCAATGCGTTGCCGTTTTTATTGATGATACCCAGATTTATGAATACGGTATGGAAAAAGATACCAGACCGTTTATGAAATCCCCCGCCGCCTTGTGGCATAAAGTAAAACTTGAAAAGTCTTATGAGGGGAAGAAGCTGAGCCTGTTTTTTTCGTATCCGTACAAAAAAAACAGAGGTAAAATTTTTAAAGTTTATCTTTCAAATTATCAAAATTTTAATAAATATTTAATGAAAAAATACTTTCTCGGTTTGGAATTCGGTATTTTATGTTTGGTTTTTCCGCTTGTAGTAAGTCCTTTATGTTGGGTATTCAGAAAATATAAAGATAAAATTATGCATATTCTTTGTATTTGTATTTTTTCGGTACTGGCTGCCGTTTGGTATATTTCGGATAACAAGCTTATAATATTCGTAACAAGTTATCCGAAAGTACTGTTTATGATGTCTATATTATCGTTAATGTTTATCAATTTACCTTCGCTTATATATGCCGTAAATATCAAAGATTTAAAGCTGCGTTCATTTTTATTAAAAGTTATAATTGCATTCAGTATAACATATTTTGTCCTGATTATTTTGGAATTTTTTTCGGTTATAGATATTTACATATATAGAAGTTACGTCCATTTGGGTATCTATGTTTCGGCTCTGACATATTACATTACACTTGGCATTTCCTTAATACGCGATAAACGCAAAGATGTAAAATTACCTTTTTTGGCATATTTATTTTTAATTGCGGGTTCGTCTATAGATTTCTTTATTTACCTTACCGATGAAGAACAATATTCCGCTTCTTATGCATCGTTTTCAGCATTGGTTTTTATAACTTTTTTATTCGTTTCCGCCGTTAACAGTTTACATAAAATGATAGAGCAAAATAAAAAGGCGATACTTCATAAAGACCTTGCTTCCAAAGATTTTATGACAGGCACAAAAAATAAATCTTCATTTCTTTCAGATACCGATAAGGCGATAGTATCTGAAAAAGTTGCGGTAATTGTTTTCGATATAAATAACTTAAAATATATAAACGAAGAATTCGGGCATGAAAAGGGTGATGAAGCCTGTATAAAAGTTGCGGAATTGATAAAGAATGTTTTTTTAAAATACGGTGATTGTTATAGAACTGGAACGGATGAGTTTTCCGTTTTAATTCAAGATTGCACTCAGCTTGATATTTATGAACTGCTTCAAAAATTTATTGAAGTGTTAAATTACGAAAATAACAATCTTTCTTATAAATTGGGGACTGCGATGGGCTTTGCGGTTTTTAATCCTAAAATAGACAATAAACTTAAAGATACTATCGACAGAGCAAAAGACAATATGATAAAAAACAAAGCAAGCCAAAAATTTGCGGAAAACTCCACTATATAAAAAGCGGAAATAACTATGGGTTTAATTATTGCCGGAGCGGGACCGGGAAATATAAGACTGTTAACCGGAGAAGTCTTGGAAGAAATAAAAAATGCGGACATCGTTGCCTCATTTGAGCGCATCGCAGATGACTTAAAAACAATTAAAAGCGGCGTTTTAAAACTTAAATCTTTAACCGATATTATTGATTTACCGTTTGGAGAAAAACGAGTATTAGTGCTTGCCTCCGGAGACCCGTGTTTTTTCGGAATAACCGCTTATTTAAAAACGAAAAACATTAATATGGAGAAAATACTTACAGGTATTTCTTCAATGCAGTATTTTATGTGTAAACTGCAAAAACAATGGCATTCATTAAAATTTTATTCGCTTCACGGCCGCAGCGCGGATTTTACGCAAATGAAAAACGACAAAGCTTTTTTTATTTTAACGGATAAAACCAATAATCCCGATTTTATATCGCAAGAATTAAAGCGTAACACTTTTTGCGGTAAAATTTATGTAGGTTATAATCTTTCTTACGAAGATGAATGTGTAGAAGTTTATAATATCGGAGAAAAAATTAAGGTAAAATCTTTTTTAAATACCGTGATGGTGGAAAATGAAAAATATTAAAGACAGCGAATTTATACGTTCTACGGTACCTATGACGAAATTCAATATAAGAAATCTTTCTATAGCCTATTTGAATATTGAAGCAGGCGATGAGTTTTTAGATATAGGCGGAGGTACCGGTTCGGTTTCGGTGGAAGCGGCTTTAAACGGTGCAAACGTTACCGCAGTTGAAACCGATGATGAAGCCTGCGCTCTTATAAAGCGCAATGCGGAAAAATTCGGAGTAAAAATCAATTTAATAAAGGGAAAAGCTCCGGAAATTCTTTTAAAAAAAGAATATGCTCATCTTAAATTCAATAAGTGTTTTATCGGAGGAAGCTCGGGAGAGTTAAAAAACATCTTTACCTATTTGGAAAACGGTTTGGAAAAAAACGGAATTCTTTGTGCCGACTTTATTTTAATTAAAAATTTAAACGAGTGTTTAGACCTTTTAAAGCAATTTAATTACACCGATACGGAGGTTAATTTAATTCAAACGGCTTCAATGGGAAAGGCCGGTTTATTTAAAGGTGAAAATCCAGTTTATATTGTAAAGGGTATTAAACGGGCTTAATTTAAATCTTCAGCTTTTTTAAGCCAATTATAAAATTCCAAGCCGCTTACAAAACCTTCAGGATTGAATTTATTTCCGTCTACGAGAGGGATTACGTCTTCTTCAACGGTTCCTAAAACAGAATCGAAATAAATTCCGTCAGAGTTCACATCTTTAACGGGGCTTTTTTTCCCTGAATATTTTCTGCTGTATTTACTTAACAATTCCGTATCGTTCCCCGCGATTAAATGCCATAGAAAAAGAGCCGCATCTTTACGTCTTGCATAATCTTTTGCGATATCCGCATCGGCGGCATACCAGCCTGCGGCTTTTAACCTTTCCGCAAGCATTAAAACTTTCCACGCATTAGTCCCGGTTATAAAATCCAAAGCGTTTGTTTCTCCCTGTGTTAAGGCAGTCATATCGGATAAAAGAATTTTACTTCTTTCCAAAATTCGCGCAGTTTCTTTTTTTATGTCGGAATCCACTTTGTAAAATTTGCGGCAATAATCCCGTTCCGCTCCGTAAAGAAGAGTATATTCTTCAGGTAAAAAATCAAGTGATGCGTCAAAATTTACCAAGGCATTTGTATAATCTTCCATAAGATAAAACACAAATCCCAGTTCGCAGATTAGTCTGTAAGAATTGCTTTTTTGATTTATTGCATTTTCAAGATAATATTTTCGCTCTTCGTTTTTTAAAATAAGGCGCGAAGCTGCAAGATGGACATATTCTTCGTACGGATTGTTGTTTTCCGCATTTTTAAGCATTTTTTTTGCAGCCGATTTATCTTTTTTTAAAATAAAATAATCGGCATAGAGAGCATAAAGCTTTGCCTTATATTCCGAATCGGTAGAAGGTACCGCTAAAAGTATATCCAAGTCGGCTTTGATTTTTGCCGACAAATCCGTATTTCCTCCCGATTTTATTTCGGCATATTGTTTTATAATATCTTTTTCTATTTGCTCTATAATCAAAATATTATCGGTCTTTGTGGAACCCGAATAAATTGCATCTTGAGTTTGTTTTATTGTAGAACAAGAAAAAAAGAAAACGCTTAAAAGCGCTGCGGCCGTTAATTTTTTCATAATTTATCCCTTCCTTTTATATATCGTATTTAAGTAAAATATATGCGAGTTTAAAATTTTTTAAGCTTAAACATTGCTTAAGTACTATAACACAAATACGGGAGATTTTCAATGCGGTTTATTTTTAATAACCATAGCTTTTTTAAATTTATTTTGCTTTTTTCCCCTTTCGTTTTTGCTTTAAGTTTCCCTTTTCAAGTAAAAGAGTTTTTGTGGGTATTTCGCATACTTCCGAATCTCCGAAGTATTGAATTGCACCGGGAAATCTGTAAACCGTGTTTATCGCCCAGTTATCCCTGTTTTTTTCAAACTCTTTAAAAGGTTTTCCGTTTAAATCGATTAACGATTTTTTAATAACAGGCACCGTTTTTCCCTTTCTTTTTTCCATTGTCATCATCATAGAAAGCGGAACTCCGTAAGGCTGCCAATATTTAACTTCATCGGTTAAATTTTGAACGGAGGCTATATAACCTGAAAATCCGTTTGCCGCAAGTAAAAATGCGGTAAACCCCAGAGTATAGCAATAATCGGAATCGAAATTTGAAGGAAAGGCGGAGCGGCCCTCGTAACCGAAAAAGTGTGCATAAGTGCTGAATTTTCCGTTAAATTTTCCTTCTTTTTTAAGCTCTTTTATTTTGTTTGTAACAAGACTGATTAAAAGTTTTTCCGTTTCAATACGGGAGACTTGAACATTTCCGTGAGGGTCTCTATCCATTAAAAGCTGTAACGAAATTGTTTCAGGTAAACTGTCGAATAAATTGAATGCTTTTTTTGAAAGTTTCTTTTTAAGCCAATTCAGTTTTCCGGTAAAGGTTTTTAATTTCGTAAAACTTGCAGCATTGGCCGCCATTAAATCGTTAAGTTCTTCTATAAGTTCGTCCATTTCAGGAATAAATTCAATTATCCCTTCCGGAACTAAAACTACACCGAAATTTTCTCCGTTTTGCGAGCGTTTTACAATAATATCGGTAATGTATTCGGTAACTTGTTTTAATGTCCATTTTTTTTCTGCAAGCTCTTCACCGATTAAACAGACATTAGGTTGAGTTTTTAAGGCACATTCAAGTGCAATATGGCTTGCGGAGCGGCCCATAAGTTTTATAAAGTGCCAATATTTTCTGGCTGAATTAACGTCCCGGCAAATGTTTCCTATAAGCTCCGAATATAATTTAGTTGCGGTATCAAAACCGAAAGAAATTTCTATGTATTCGTTTTTTAAATCACCGTCTATGGTTTTCGGTACTCCTATAACCTTAGTGTGTAATTCGGCTTTAATAAAGTACTTTGCCAAAAATGCGGCATTGGTGTTCGAATCATCTCCCCCGATTATTACAAGAGCGTCAAGCCCCAGTTTTTTTTACATTTTTAATGGAATCGGCTACCTGTTCTTCCGTTTCTATTTTTGCTCTGCCCGAACCGATTATGTCAAACCCGCCCGTATTTCTGTATTTATCGATAAGCTCTTTTTTTATTTCGATATAATTGCCCTTTACCAGCCCTTCAGGCCCGTATAAAAATCCGTACAGTTTTGAATTCTTATTGCTTTTTTTTAAAGCATCGTAAAGCCCCGAAATAACATTGTGCCCTCCCGGGGCCTGTCCTCCTGAAAGAATTACACCGAATTTTAAAGGCTTTGAAGTGCAGCCGGATTTTCCTTCTACAAATTTTATAACCGGCATTCCGTAAGTATTGGGAAAGAGTTCTTTTAATTCTTCCTGATTGGTAAGCGCCGCAGTGCTTTTCCCTATTTCAGGTTTTATTGAAGCGAAGTCTTTATAAAAGACATCAGGCATTTTGGGTTTATAATTATATCGCAATCTCTGCATTGTAGAGTAATTCATTGTTTCTCCCGTAAAGGTAAAAGTATAACATATTTTCGGAAAAAGGCAAAGAGGCGTTATAAATTGTTTTACCGAGTTTTTCAGTTTATTTTGTTACTACCCGAATATTTTATATTAACTTAAAATTTGACGCGTCCGTTAAAACTGCGGGCAAGGGTTAATCTGTCGGCATATTCCAAGTCGCCGCCTACGGGAAGACCTGAGGCAAGCCGTGTGATTTTTACGGGTAAATCCTGTAAAACTTTTTGAATGTATAAAGCTGTCGTATCGCCTTCAATTGTCGGATTTGTAGCCAGTATTACCTCGGTAACGCCGCCCTCGTGTATTCTTTTAATAAGTTCCGAAATCCTAAGATTGTCGGGGCCTATACCTTCAAGCGGTGCAATTAAGGCTCCAAGTACATGAAAAAGCCCCCGGTATTCGGGTATTGCCGCAATTGTATTTACATCTTGAGGAAAACCTACTACGCAAATCGTAGATTTATCGCGGGTATTATCGGAGCATACGGAGCAAATTTCATCTTCGGTAAAAGAGCCGCAAATACTGCAAGGGTGAATTTTTTCGTGCAAAACCGAAACGGCTCTTGCAAGTCGTTTAGCTTCTTCAGGACTTTGTTTAAGTAAATGATAAGCGATTCTTGCGGCGCTTTTATTTCCTATTCCCGGAAGTCTTGAAAAACAGTCTATGACATCTTCTATTGCATTCATATTTTAAATTTTGAAAAATTATAGCGGCAGTCCGGTCGCAAGAGGTCCGAATTTGGATTGGATAAGCTCTTTTAATTTTATTACGGCGTCATTATGAGCGGCTCTAATTAAATCCTCAAGCATTTGTACGTCCCTGTTATCTACGGCTATCGGGTCAAGCTCGATGGATTCAAGCTGCAATGAAGCTTTTAATCTAAGTTTAACCAAACCTCCGCCTGAAACGCCTTCAACGCTTTCATGTTCCATATCTTCTTTTAACGAAGAAATCTTTTCTTGAATTTCTTTTGCATTTTTCATTAAATCAAACGGATTCATTTTTTTATTTTATCTTAAATTCGATTGTCTGTCAATCGATATAAAAAGCGGTTATTTTATTCGCCTGTAAGTTATGTAAAATACAGCTTATATTTTATAAGTTTCGCCTATGCAATAAAATGTAGAGCCTTCCATAATTTTTTCAAAAATATGTTTTTTATCTTGCGGGATTTCAACTGTAAGGCAGCCCGTAGTTTCTCCGAAAAGAACGGCAACTTGCGGACAGTTTAAAATCTTATCCAAATCTTTTTTTTGCTTTATCCCTATTCCTCCGAGGCTCATTTCGTGTAAGGTTACCGCAAGCCCTCCTTCGCTTAAATCGTGGCAGGATAAAACGCAGTTTTGCGAGATTGCCTTATGAAGATTTTTGTAAAGTTCAGGTGTTTCTTTTTTTACGGGAGGAACCCTTTCCGCCTTTTCTTTTTCCATTTCGGCGGGAATACCGAAAAGCTCCGCAAACACGGAACCTGCAAAACCGAATTCGGGTTTTCCTACAAGGTAAACCGAAGAGCCTTCTTTTTTAAATTCCGTTCCCGGAACCTTTGCAATATCGGGGACAATTCCTATTGCCGAAATTAAAAGCGAAGGAGGAATTGCAACCCGTTTTCCGTCGGAAGTTAAGTATTCATTATTAAAAGAATCTTTGCCCGAAATAAAGGGAGTACCGAACATTACAGCATTTTCGTAACAGGAGCGGGCCATTTCAAGCAGCGTCCACATTGTATCGGGGCGGGTAGGAGCGCCTAAACAAAAATTATCTAGGATTGCAATTTTTTCAGGGTCGGCTCCTACGGCGACGGCGTTTCTTACGGCTTCATCGATTGCGGCGGCGGCGGCTGCATACGGATTGCAAAGCCCCTGTCCGGGGTTTAAGGCGTTGGAAATCGCAACACCTTTTTTCCCGTCCGTTTCCATAGGTTTTACCACCGCCGCATCTTGCGGAATATTTCCCGCAGCTCCGCCGTACGGACGTAAAATTGTTCCGCCTTGAACTTCGTGGTCGTACAGACGTACAATATCTTCTTTCGAATTTACCGCATGATGATTTAATATGGAATTTAAAGCCTTATCAAAGTCGGGAGTTTTATATCCCGGGTATTTCATTATTAAAGATATGTTATCGGTTTTAGGAGGAGCCGCTTTTAATTCTTTTTGAGGCGGCCCTGAATGTAAAAAGCTGCAATCCAAGCTGATGATTTTTTTATCGGCAAAGCGTACCGTTAAAATTCCGTCTCCGGTAAAAAAGCCCAAATCGGTAAGCTCCACATCGTTTTCGGCGGAAAGTTTTTTAAGTTCATCTAAATTTTTTTCGGGAACGGCAATTACCATACGTTCCTGAGCTTCGGAAAGCCAAATTTCCCAAGGAGCAAGACCTGCGTATTTTACAGGCACGACTGAAAGGTCTACATCGCAGCCTAAAACGGAAGCCATTTCGCCTACGGCGGAAGAATAGCCTCCCGCTCCGCAGTCGGTTATTGCGTTGTAAAGCCCCCTGTCGCGGGCTGAAAGGAGCACTTCAAGAACTTTTTTTTGAATAATAGGTTCTCCTATTTGTACGGAAGAGCCTGCAACATCTCCGGTGCTTGCGTCCATAACCATAGAAGAAAATGTCGCTCCGCGTAAGCCGTCTCGTCCGGTTTTTCCGCCGAGCGAAATTATTCGGTCTCCCTTGAAGGGTTTTGTACGGTGAGTTCCGCGCGGAGCGATTCCCGCACAACCGCAATATACCAAAGGATTTGAAGTATAGGCTTCATGATAATGAACTCCGCCGTTTACCGTAGGAATGCCCATTTTATTTCCGTAGTCTTTAACACCTTCTATTACGCCTGAAATAATTCTTTTAGGGTGCAGCGTCCCTTCGGGGATTTTTTCCGCCGGCATATCGGGTAAACCGAAGCACAAAACATCGGTTACGGCAAAGGGGCGTGCGGAAACTCCCATAACATCGCGGATAACTCCTCCTACACCGGTATTTGCACCGCCGAAAGGTTCAATTGCCGAAGGATGATTATGCGTTTCGGCCTTAAAGGAAATTTCGTATTTATCGTCGAATTCTATTATTCCGGCATTATCTACAAAGGCGGATAAAACCCAAGGGGCGTTTATTTCATCGGTTGCTTTTTTTATATAAGTTTTAATTATACTGTTTATGCAAAAATCAGGATAAAGTTTTTTTTGCTCTTCGTTTAAAGAATTTTTGTCGATATATATTTTTGCTTTAAAAGTTTTATGTACGCAGTGCTCGCTCCAAGTTTGTGCAATAGTTTCAAATTCCGCATCGGTACACTGTTTTTTTGTTTTTCGATAATATTCTCTAACAGCCTTCATTTCTTTTAAATCCAAGGCTGCCCGTCTTTTTTCGGAAAGTTCTAAAAGCTGTTTATCGTCCATTAAAGCGATATCGAAAATTTCAACGTTTGAGTTCGGTTGATTTTCCGAAGTCCATGCGGGTTCTATAGCACCCAGTTTATACCGCTCGATTACTTCGTTGCATAAAAGATTTTTTGCCAAACGGTGTAAATCTTTTTCCGTTAAATTGCCGGTTATTTTATAAGATGAACCGCTTGTAATTTCCCGAACGCCTTTAATGCCCAACTCTTTTACGGCGCGCAAAGCTTCGCGCGAAGAAGAATCGGTTACACCCGCTTTTAATGCGGTTTCTATTATATGAAAGTTACCGCCTTCCGGTTTTTCAGCCGTATCGGTTAGACAATATTCGTAAAGCTCATCGCAAAATAAAAATTCCGCTAAAACTTTTTCTTCCGAAGCTGAAAGATTTCCGCGTACAAAATAAAGCTGCGACTTGGAAATATCTTTTACGGCGGAAAAACCTAAAACCTTCGCCTGTTCGGAAAGTGTGTTGTTTTTCGGCATTTCAATAAAGCCGTTTTGTTTAAGCTTAACGGAAAATCTGTAAACGTTCATATTTAGCCTCGTAAAAATTAAGGATTAAGCAAAGTATAATTTAACCAAAGGAAAAGTTCAAGATGTACCGCGGCTTGCAGATTTGTCAACGTCCCGGTTTTCTTTCTTTTATCGGACGGCAAATCTTTTTTTTTTACATATTTATTTATTATAACATCTTATCACCGGATATTCAATTAAAACGGGAACGAACCGCTTACGGCAATTTATCGCTGCCTCATCAAATTCCGGGCAAAAGCTTTTTATCCTGACAGTTAAGATAAAATAGTCTAAAAACTTAAAAAACCGTGTCAAGGGGGTTGACAAATGGGGGGGGGGGGGGTATAATGAAAGAAATTTTACATATACATAAAACGTTTTTTTTAAAAGGTCTATATTTTAAAACTCATGAAATTTAGACGGAACCGGATAAAAAAAGTTTTATGGAAGTAAAGTTAAAAATTCTGTAAAAGAAGGTTACAGAAAAGGAGTTTTATATGAAACATAAAAATAAGGTTTTCTTTATCGGAATGCTGATTTTTGCAGTCTGTATTATAGCATTGTCTTCAGGCTGTTCAAGGACATGGAAGGTTCAGGGTGTTTGGCAAGTAACAGGCATTACGGAAGGCGGCGTATCAGAGCCATTAGAGAGTTCTTTTGCTCTATATTTTTGTTTTACAGGCAATAATATTATGTACGTGGCTCGGAAAATAGACGGCAGTCTTGTAAGAAGCGGACCCATGGCATATACCGTTGACGGAAACAAATTGATAACAGGCGGAGCTGAAGGCGGTACCTTTGTAATCAAAGGAAAAACCGCAACGCTTACTTCTGAACGTAAAGATCATACCGGAACAACAGTTAAAACGGTTATGACCTTTACAAAGGTAAGCTTTCCTACGGTTAAGGAGATTGAAAAGGCGAAAGAAGAAAATAATTAATTTTAACGTAATAACGAATTTCAGCGGGGTTTAACGTTTTTCAGGTTCCGAAAACGAAAGCCCCGCTTTTTTTTCAGGTAACCGATTAAATTAAAACTTTACGGTAAGGCCTATTCCTACCAAGGGCCTAAATAAGGAGCCTTTTATTTCTTTAAAAGCAAGTCCCGCCTTAAATCCCGCATCAAACCCCAGTTTTATATCTCTGGTTATAAGCCAGCTTGTATGAACAAAGGTTTTAATTCCCGTTTCATAGGGTTTAAACCTTTCAGCCTGATTATATGAGGCAAGAGAGGTATAAAAAATTTGCACTGTAGGTAAAATTTGCACTTTTCCTAAATATGTGTTCCAAATTTCCATACCCAGTAAAACGGAAACCGGTATACCCTCGCTTATTTTCGCGGAGGAAAAACCCGCTTCTATCGCATAGCACGGTCTAAAACGGTAAAAGCCTCTTGTGTGCGATACATGAAGACCCGTTTGAAACACGGAAGAACTCTTAGCCTCGCCCGCCTTTTTTAAGGTAAACTCGCCTGTAAAGAATATCCTGAATTCTACAGGAAAACGGGGCACTTCTTTTAATTGGTCTCCTATTGTTATAGGCCGATTTGAAAAAAGAGTAAGAGCTGTAGAAAAGTCTTCTTCCGTATCGGTTACAACAACAAAACCCGTTTCCGCTTCGTTATTGTTTTCATCGTAACCGATAACTACATATTCATCGCCTTTTTTAACTCCTATATCGTTTCCCAATTCAAAATGAACATTGTTTTTTTCAGTTTTTATAACGCCAGTTTTTATTCTGAAATCTTCAATACCGCGTAATGCCCTTTCAAATTTTATTCCGAAAAATGTAATCGCCGAGTTCAGAGCTTCTTCAAGGTTTTTAGAGGACGCTTTTTCTTCAATTACAAAATAAGCGATTTTATTTTTTTTCTGCATAGAATAAATATGAAACTCTACCGAAAATTTAACTTTATAAGTAAATACGGGTTCTCCGTACGGATTTTCATCGTCGTTATTTTCTTCTTCGATTATTTTTAAAGTATAGCTTTGTACTATAGGCACAATTATATAGTAAGCATTGACGGTTTTTTCCCAGTCGGTGCGCGTAAAAGATTCATGCCCCATAAGAACTTCTTCCGGTATGGGGGTATCGGTTTCACGGGATTTTATAATTGCGGCATTAAATGTTTCCAAATCCAAAGCGGAAAATCTATGCTCCATTGCGATTATATTAAACCGCTCAAGAGCGAAAAAATTCCTCATAATTTCGGCATCGATACCTTCATATAAAATCTCGGGTATAGTCCAACCGTAATATGAAAGAGGAAAGACCGCAATATCCTGTTTTTTACTTATGCTTTGTGCAAAAATCGCTCCCGCAGCTAATATTAAAAAGAGAAAACCTGTAATTTTTTTTATAAAAAAATTAAGTTTCATAATTTAACAGCCGAACATGGCAATCGGCAAAAACGTTTCGGATTTTAATCCTGCCCCGCCTATTAGACCTCCGTCTATGTTTTCTTTTTTAAGTAAGCCTTCCGCATTTTCGGGTTTCATCGAACCGCCGTATTGAATTATCATATCTTTTGAAATTTTTTCATTGTACATTTTTTTCAATACGTCTCTTATATAAGAGTGAATTAAATCGGCATCTTCGGGTGTCGCATTTTTTCCCGTGCCTATTGCCCAGACAGGTTCGTAAGCGATTGTTACTTTTTTCAGATGTTCGGCAGAAACGTCTGCCAGGCAGTTTATAATTTGCGCCTCGCAAACCTCTTCGGCTTTGCCCGCTTCGCGCTCTTCTAAAAGTTCTCCTACGCAAAGGATAACTTCAAGACCGTGCCTGAGAGCAAGTTTTACTTTTTTATTGATAAGGGAATCCGTTTCGCAATAGTTGTGGCGCCTTTCAGAATGGCCCAGTATAACGGTTTTTACTCCTACGTCTAAAAGTTGTAAAACGGAAACTTCGCCGGTGTGAGCGCCTTTTTCTTCCGCACTCATATTTTGAGCTCCAAGTAAAATGTTTGAGCCTTGCAAAATCTTTGCAACGTCTTGTAAAAGTGTAAAAGAAGGGGCTATCATATATTTGTTTTTTCCGTCTTTTAAACCTTCGCGCATTTGTTCGGCGAGTTTACAAGCCTCAAGCCGCGTCATATGCATTTTCCAATTTGCCGCTATATAATATCTTTTCATTTTTTCCTCCGTAAAACGGTATTTTAATAATATATTGATAAAAGTTAAAGTATAGACCTTTGCTTTTTAAAGTTCTTTCTTTTAACTTTCAAAACCGGCAGGGTGTTTTTTATACCAAGCCCAACCGTCTTGGGTCATTTCTTTTAAATTACGCCTTGCTTTCCAGTTAAGTTCTTCTGCGGCTTTTTTAACGTCCGCTTTTAACACGGGAACATCTCCTGCCCTTCTTGAAGTAACTTGGGTTTTAATTTTTATTCCGGAAGCTTCTTCAAAAGCACGGACTATTTCCCAAACCGAATAACCTTGTCCCGTTCCCAAATTAAAAGCATTAAATCCTTTTAATCCTGAATTGATTTTTGTTAAAGCTGCCGAGTGTCCTTCGGCCAAATCGCAAATGTGAATATAGTCGCGAATACAGGTTCCGTCAGGGGTAGGATAATCGTCTCCGAAAATATTAAGCTGCGGGAGTTTACCCAAGGCAACCTGAGCAATATACGGAAATAAATTATTCGGTATTCCCGAAGGAAGTTCTCCTATATCCGCACTTTTATGCGCTCCTATAGGATTAAAGTAACGTAAAGAAATAACGCTCATATTTTTGTTTGCAAAAGCACTGTCGCGTAAAATTTCTTCCGACATTATTTTAGTTTTAGCATAAGGATTAACACCGAAAATAGCGGAAGTTTCCGGTATGGGAATTATTTCAGGTTCTCCGTAAACCGTTGCGGAAGAACTGAAAATAAAATTATCCGTTCCGGTTTCCCGCATTGCAAAAAGCAGGTTTATTATTCCCGAAATGTTATTTTCGTAATATTTAAGCGGTTTTTCTACGGATTCGCCTACAGCCTTATAGCCTGCAAGGTGAATTACGGCATCAGGTTTTGATTGGGCAAAAGCGGAGCAAACGGCAGACTTGTCTTTTAGGTCAACGGTGTAAAGCCGCAGTTTTTTACCCGTTATCTTTTCCAATATCGGAATTATTTTAGGCGATGAGTTGGAAAAGTTATCTAAGATTATAGGTTCATAACCTTTTTCCGCCAAGTCGCAAACAATATGCGAACCTATAAACCCGGCTCCGCCGGATACTAAAACTCTTTTAATCATAAACAAAACTCCTCTTAAGTCCGCTGTTTTTATCCTTATAACTTCCCTTTAAACGGAGCGCTTTAGAGCTTCCGCCTTATCCGTTTTTTCCCAAGAAAATTCCGGTCTTCCGAAATGACCGTAAGCTGCGGTTGCTTGGTAAATCGGACGTTTTAAGTCTAAGGTTTTTATAATTCCCGCAGGCGTCATATCGAAATTATCTTTTACCGCTTTTTCTATTTTTTCTTCAGGCACTTCGCCGGTACCGAAGGTGTCTACCCGTACCGAAACGGGAAAGGGAACTCCTATGGCATAGGCAAGCTGAACTTCGCAGCGCTCCGCAATTTTTGCAGCAACTATATTTTTTGCGATATAGCGGGCCATATATGCAGCCGAACGGTCTACTTTGGAAGGGTCTTTGCCGGAAAAAGCGCCTCCGCCGTGTCTTCCCATTCCGCCGTAAGTGTCTACGATAATCTTACGTCCTGTAAGCCCCGTGTCTCCGAAAGGGCCTCCTACAACAAAGCGTCCCGTCGGATTTATAAAATATTTCGTATCGGGTGCTAAAAGCCCCGTAGGCTCAAGCACGGGTTTTATAATTTTTTCTATTATAGTATTTTTTAATTCGTTATATTCCACATCGGGGTAATGCTGGTGAGATAATACAACGGTATCTATTTTAACGGGTTTAAACCCTTCATATTTTACCGTAATTTGAGTTTTTGAATCGGGACGGAGCCATTTTATAATGCCTTCTTTTCTTAACTTTGCCGCATAGCGCAAAACCGAATGGGAAAACATAATGGGAGCCGGCATAAGTTCCGGTGTTTCGTTACAGGCAAACCCGAACATCATTCCCTGGTCGCCTGCTCCCTGCTGTCCCTTAAATTCTTCCAAACCGTTACCGTCAACTCCTTGTGAAATATCGGGCGATTGGGAGTGAATCATATTCATAACCGCCATAGAATGGCAATCCAAACCGAAGTCGGTATTTGTATATCCTATTTCACGGGCAATGTTTCGCGCTATTTCCTGAATATCTACAAATGTAGATGTTGTTATTTCTCCTCCTACGAGAACCAAGGCTGTAGATGCATAGGTTTCGCAGGCTACATGGCTTTCTTTATCGTCTTTTAAGCAAGCGTCTAAAACCGCGTCCGAAATTTGGTCGCAAAGTTTATCGGGATGTCCCTCGCTTACCGATTCAGATGTAAAATAATTGATATTGTTTTTCATTATGAATTCCTTTATGTCATTAAATGTACTACCGATATAATACTTAAAAAATGTTTTTGTTGCAATGGCGCCCAGATTTTTCGTAAAAATGAAAATAATGCCCGAGAAGGCGGCGGGAGAATTTTTCGATTTTATTCGGGTTATTCTATGTAATCCGTTATAAAATAAGCGGTTGAAAGTTTTATCCGATTATGTCGGAGGTATTTTATTTTTCAGTATCGGACTTTTTCCGTAAGCCATTCTCCTATTGTTTTTTCTTCCGCATTAAAACTTACGCCTATTAAAACTATTTCTTTGTTTTCAGCCCTGTACGCTTCCGCATAATTTTTTTCTTTTATTTGCTTTAAGGCTTCCTCCGCACTTCCTTTTAATTTAAACTCGAAAATATAAATCGTATTTTCGGTTTCCACCGTACAATCGCTCCTCCCGCCTGCACAATGCGTTTCGGTTTTTACAAACTGTCCCATAAGGGCAAACACCAAATAAACGCATATTTGAAAATTATGCTCCCTTAATGCAAGACTTTCTCCGCTTTCCTTCTTTACATTATCGTAGGGAATACTCGCCATTATGGACTTTAACCTTTGCATAAACTCTTCCACCCTGCCTGAAGTAATGTCGCGGTAAAATTGTGCAACGGAAAATGCCGCATTGGAGTAAAGCACATTTGAATAACCGGGTAAAAGGTTGTATAAAAAGCCGTATCTTACCTCATCATTGGGAAAGCCTAGCCTATACAGTTTTACTACAGTATCGTAGCCCTTTATAGTTAAGTATCCCGCTTGAAATAAAATAGGTATTGCAGAATCGCTTTCCGCCCTGTAATCCGATAATCCCGATGCGTTCACTTCCACATTTCCGTCCAAATCGGGTATATTATACTTATAATCTTTTAAATATCTTACCAAAAATGTAGGTGTTCCGGTCTCAAACCAATAATCTCCCAATTCTTTTTTTGCAAAGGCGTTTATTAAACTGAAAGGGTTATACACCGCCTCGCAATTTTGATAAAAACGGTAACCGTCATATTTTTGTTTTAAGTTTTTTATGCACTGCTCATAGCTTAACCTGTTTCTTTCCGCCAAGACTTCTATTTCGGGTTTAAAAGTATTTTCAAGTTCGTTTTGAGTAATTCCGCAAATTGCCGTAAACTCTTCTTCCATACTGATATCACGTAAATTGTTTAAATCGCTGAAAATACTTACCTTACTGAACTTGGTAACTCCCGTTAAAAAGGCAAAGCGTATAACGCTGTCCGAGCTTTTTAATACCGAATAAAAGGCTTTTAAAATTGCCCTGTATTCTTCATTTAATTTTTCGTTTACATTCATTGTCTGCAAAAGAGGCTTATCGTATTCGTCTACCAAAAATACTATTTGTTTACCGGTTTTTTCATATACAGTTTTTAAAAGTACTGCAAATCTTTTTGCGTAGGAAAGAGTATTTTGAACGGGTAAATTGTATTTTTCTTCTTTTTCTTTTAAAAATAAATCTAAGTTTTCCGTTAAGGCTTCTACACAGTCGTATTTACCTACATTAAAGTCCAAGTAAAAAACGGGATACTCCTTCCAAGGCTCACTTTGTGAATTTTCCAAATTTTCAATTGCCAGATTTTTAAAAAGCTCCTTTTGTCCAGAAAAATAGGCTTTAAGCGTTGAAAGAAAGAGGCTTTTACCGAAACGGCGCGGACGGCTTAAAAAATATACCCTGCTTGAATTAACGAGACGGTAAATGAATTCCGTTTTATCGACATAGAGAAATTTATCGTTACGCATAACTTCAAAACTTTGTACGCCTATAGGCAATCTTCTGCTGAAATCCATAATACCCTCCGCTTTGTATTATAGCATAAATTTACAAATTTTATAAGATATTGCGGTTGTTTATTTTCGGTCGTTTTGTAATGCAATGAGAAAGGGTATAAATATTATAAGCCATAACATTTGAAATCCGTTTTTCTATCGGAAGCAGTCAATTGTCCGTAATGACACTACTCCACCGAAGTTTTTTTTACGTTTACAAGAAAAAGTGCTAAAAATTCTAAGAGCTTAAATTAAAAGACTGTAGAGTTTTTCTATAAAAAAAGAAATAAACCGTAAAAACAACACTTGTCAACGTCCACGAAATCGGAAAGGCTAAAACTATTATTTCTATTACAGGATTTAAAGGAACAATAAAAAATATCCATAAAATTCGGGAAGCGCAAATACCCAAAAGTGTTATAATCATAGGTTTAAAGGTTTCGCCTGAAGCATGAATTACCGCAGAAAAAATTTCCGTAAAAACAAAAACTGTGTAAAACGGAGCTAAAATACGCATAAGCCGTTCCATTACTTTAAGAACTTGATAATCTTTCGAGTTAATAAAGAGCTTACCTAAAGGAACATTCCAAAAATAAAGAACCGTACAAATCGCCCCTATAAGGATTAACGACATAATAAGGCCCGTTCGGGTAACTTCTATAACGCGCTTATATTTCCCGGCTCCGTAATTTTGTGCGGCAAATGTTGAAACGGAAACCGTCATAGCTTCAAGTAAAATCCAAATCAAAAAGTCGAGTTTTCCGCAAAGTGCCCATGCAGCTATATTCTCGGTTCCGGTACCGTTTACCCTTGCCTGAATAATCATATTTGCTATAGGGAAAAAAGCGGCTTGTATTCCTATAGGAAGACCGGTTTTTGTAATACGTATTGCGTCATATCTATGAACCTTCAGTTTACTTATTTGTAACGGACTTAAACTTGTTTTTTCAGTAAGAGCAAAAAAAATTATCAATGCACTGAAAAATTGTGCAAGTACGGTAGCAAAGGCGGCGCCTCCTATTCCCCATTTTAAAATACCTATAAAAATTAAATCCAAAGCAACGTTTAATACGGAAGAAATTATAAGAGCATAAAACGGTGTTTTGGAATTTCCCATAGCCCGTAAAATACCTGCACCGATATTATAAAAAAGAGAAACCGCCATACCTGCAAAATAAATTCTAAGATAGGCTAAAGTCATTTCAAAAATATCTTCAGGTATATTCATTATAAAAAGCAAGGCCGGTGATATAAGAACGCCTATAACGGAAAGAACCGCTCCTAAAATAAGAGTAAGAGCCGTCGAACAGTGAAGTGTATTTAAAAGCTCTTTATATTTTTTTGCACCGAATAATTGGGATACTAAAATTGACGTACCTGCCGATAAACCGCTGAATAAATTTACGGGCAATTTTAATAAACTAAGTACGGAATCAATTGCAGCAAGACCTTCCTTCCCCGTAAACTTTCCTACAATTACGGCATCTGCTGCGGTATATAAATGCTGAAAAAAATTACCAGCCAAAATCGGAAGAGTAAAGATAATCAGAGTTTTCCAAATTACGCCTTCGGTAAGATTTAAATTTTCTTTTTTATACATTTTTTTTCAGTTTATATCAAAACCGCTTTCTAAAAATAAGGGGGAACCGTTTAAAAAATCTTTCCAAAAAAGTTTATTTTTTGTTTGCCTTTGTAAAACGGAAACCGCTAAAACACCTTTGCCGGTTAAAACCAAAATACCTGAATTTTTATCGGTACCCAGTATTGTACCGGCTTTTTTACCTTTTACATCTTCTTCGGAATAATCGGTGAAATTTTCGGCTTTGATGATATTTATTTTTTCACCCTGTTTATACGAAAAAGTTCCGGGCCAAGGAGTAAAAGCCCTGATTTTCCGCTCTATTTTTTCCGCAGGCTCGGACCAGTCTATTAGAGCATCTTCTTTTTTTATCATTGAAAAATAAAGAGCCTCGTTTTCGTTTTGGGCTTTTGCATTTTTTAACTTGTTTTTAAAGTCGGAAAGCACCTCGGATAAAAGCGGGCAACAAATTTCCGCACAGCGGGACAAAAGAGTTTCCGTCGTATCCGTTTTTTCTACGGCAAGTTCGGTTTGCGCAAGTACGGCTCCCGTGTCTGCCTTAGGCGCAACAGTCTGAATTGTTATTCCCGTAACTTTATCGCCTGAAAGAATTGCAGCGGGTACGGGAGCACAGCCGCGCCAGCGCGGAAGAAGAGAAGGATGAATATTTATTCCGCCCAAAGGAAACAGCTCCATAGTTTTCGGTCCGAATATTTTGCCGTAAGCAAAACAGACAAGTAAATCCGGCTTTAAATTTAATACTTCTTCTCTGAATTGTGCATTTAATTTTTCAGGAGTTAAAACGGGAACCGAACCTTTTAATGTTCCGTTTATCTTTAATTCTTCTGCGGCAAGGGCAACTTCGGAAGCAATAAGTTTTTTAGACCGCCCTTGCGGAGCCGGAGGGTTTGTAAGTATTCCGCAAAGCTCAAAATTTTCCGCCAAGGTTTTTAAGGCGGGAACCGCACAAGAAGGAGTTCCGGCAAAAAGAATTCTCATCGTTTAAACCCTGTTTTTTAAAAGAAGGGCTTTTTTTTGCTCAAACCTTTTTACGGCCTGTTCTTTTGTTGCCTCATCAAGCCTGTCTAAAAAAAGTACTCCGTTTAAATGGTCGTTTTCGTGCTGAATAACTCTTGCCAAAAGCCCGTCGGCATCTATGGTTTTTATTTTCCCTTCTATATTCATAAATTGAACTCGAATATTTGAAGGCCGCTGCACAACTTCGTATATTTTAGGAATACTTAAGCAGCCCTCTTCCATAGAGCATTGCTCTTGCGAGGTTTCTATTATTTGAGGATTTATAAAAATATATTTTTCGCCTCCCACCGTTGCTATAAAAAGCCTTATATTCCGCCCTACTTGCGGAGCCGCTAAACCTATTCCGTCCTGTTTTTTTAAGGTTTTAAACATTTCGGTAATAAAGTCTTTCAGTTCTTCATCTATTTTTTCTACGGGTACGGAAACTTCGCGAAGCGATTGTTCTCCCATATACAATACTTTCATCTTTTTACTTCTTTTTTCCTTGCGCAGCAACGGCATTAATCTTCGCATTTATTTTTTCCTGATCTCCCAAATATCCTTTTTTTAAGATTTTAAAAGCGGAATCGAATTCGTAAACTAAGGGAACTCCAGTCGGAATGTTTACCGATATAATTTCTTCATCGCTTAAATTTTCAAAATACTTAACCAAGGCTCTTAACGAGTTTCCGTGTGCGGTAATTAAAATTCTTTTTCCTTCAAGCATTTGAGGTTTTATGTTTTTTTCAAAATACGGAACTGCGCGGGCGATAGTGTCTTTTAAACTTTCCGTAAGGGGCAATTCCTCTTGAGGGATACCGCGATATTGTTGTTGAAGATAGGGGCAGCGCTTATCGTTTTTTTCCAAAGCGGGAGGCGCAATATCAAAAGAGCGCCGCCAAATTTTTACCTGCTCTTCACCGTATTTTTCGGCCGTTTCCGACTTATTAAGCCCCTGAAGAGCCCCGTAGTGTCTTTCATTTAACTTCCACGTTTTAATTACCGGAAGCCATTCCCTGTCCATTTCACTTAAAATATAGCCGAGCGTATGAATAGCCCGTTTTAAATATGAAGTATAGCAAATATCGAAATCAAAGCCTTCGCTTAAAAGAGCCTTGCCGCCTTCCTTTGCTTCTTCAATACCTTTTTCCGTTAAATCCACATCGGTCCAGCCGGTAAATAAATTAAGTTTATTCCATTCGCTTTCGCCGTGTCTTACTAAAACAAGTTTCATAAAAATTCTCCGTATTTTAACACTGTTTTCACTTAAATAATATTATAACAATTTTTTCGGAAAAATAAAAGGGGGAAAATAAAGTCCGAGGAGCAAGAAAAAGCCCCCCCGATAAATTCTCAAGGGGGCTTTTTCCTTATTCTGTAACTACAATATTCGTTAAATCGGTAAGTTTAAGCAAACGGACGGCTCCGCTTGAATCTTGTACAAGTAAGCCCTTATCTCCTATTGTAACCGGCGTATAAGGAAGTACCTGTATTGCGGACTTTGCCTGAAGTTCCAATTTATCGTTATATCTGCCGAGATTGTATTTTCCTCCGTTATTGATAACGGCATAATAATCATCTCCGTTTTTTATTAAAACGCTGTCGGCAGCAATATTTTCACCGCTTTGTTTAACGATTTCAAGCGATTTGGAATCGATTAAAACCAAAGCAATTACACCGTTACCCGATTCGGTACCTGCAATTGCAAGAAGATTTTTACCTACAACATAAAGACTTCTTCCGCGTATCGTTGCAATACTTGAAGTTTTCAGTTCGTTTTCGGTTTTTAAATCTAAAAGAACAAGTTCCGAAAGCAATTTCGCTTCATCTACAACTTTCAGACCGTAGCCGGGAATTGCAGAAGCAATAGCCGCATCTCCTTCGGCTTTTTTTTCGGCTTTTTTTTCTTCGACTATTTTTTGAGTATCGGAAGCTATATCTTTTCTGTCTTCTTGCGCTTCATCGGCTTTTTTATCGGCCATTTCCTGCTCGTCTTTCGCTTCATCGGCTTTTTTATCGGCTTCATCTTTTGCCTTATCGGCTTCGGCCTGTTCCTTATCGGCTTGCTCTTTCGCCTTATCGGCTTCAGCCTGCTTTTTATCGGCTTGCTCTTTCGCCTTATCGGCTTCAGCCTGCTTTTTATCGGCGGCGGCTTTGTCTTTTTCATCGCCGGTTTTTTCAGCCTTAGCCTTTGCAGAATCGGCTTCTTTTTGTTTTTTATCGGCTTCTTTTTGTTTTTTATCAGCTTCTTTTTGCTGAGTTGCCGCTTCTTTTTTTTGCTTATCCGCTTCTTTTTGCTGAGTTGCCGCTTCTTTTTTCTTTTCGGCAGCTTCTTTTTTTATCTCTTCAGCTCTTTTTTCCGCTTCACCGCTTTCACGTTCTTTTAAATCGACCATATCTTTTCTTGCAGCAATTTCTTTATCATCGCTTTCCCGCATTTTTTCTACGACATTTTTATCCGAAATTGAAGAAGTATCGACTGAGCTTAAAGTGCCCGAATATTTTTGGTCAGTAAGCGGAATTACAATTTGAGTTTGACCGGGCCATTGGTCGTAGCGCAAGGCTATACCGGCTTTTTCCGCAGTTAAATTATTTAAAACAACCTGCTTATACTTTTCTTTAAAATATGAAAAATTGGAGCGGTAAACCGCATTATATACGGTAACAAAGTGAGCTATTGTCGCAGCATCTTTTTGAGAATAACCGTAGGCGGCGGATAAATATCCTGCAATCATTAAACGTAAATTGTTAATATGGTCAACTCCCGCATTTTTTCCGATTATAAAAATATCGGCATCGAAACCCGTTTTAACGGCAGGGTCTACACAGTGAATAACCGCATATTTTTCGGTATCTCCGGCACGGCCTTGTCTTACTGCCGGGCCCAATGCGGAACCTATTGCACGTATAGTTTCTACGGAATCTACCGTATCGTGTTCGCCGGTATAGTTAATAAATTCTATAACCCGATTTTTTACCGTATCTATTTCGGGTCTGTCCACTTCAATTGCAGCGGCAGCCGAAAATACGGCAGTTAAAAATAAACAAAAAACCAAAAGCTTTTTCATCATTTTAATCCTCCGATTAAGTATATTCTACTATATTTTTCTTTTTTTGTCTTGTATAAAGACCTAAAAGATGTAATTAAAGTGAAGGTTTTAACTTTAAAACCCGTCCGATTTATTCCGAATCCCATATTCATTTATTTTAAGTAAATGACAAAAAGAAAAAAATTTGATATAATACCAGTACGCAGTTAAATTTTAATAAACTCTCTTTTTTAAGAGAAAATCACGGCGTATAAATTTATTTATAAACAGGAAAGAAAAATGGGATTTTCAGATATTGCAGACGGAATCGAAGGAAACGGAAAAGTAATTATAATTACCTCGCTTGTAATGCTTATTTTTGTTATGCTGGTATCAACAATTGTGTTTTTTACATCTCTTAAAACGGCGGATCAGGTTTTAGTGCCGAACATCGAAGGAGAGCAGCTTGCTGAAGCTATGCTGAAGCTGCAAGTAAAAGAACTTTATCCGCGCATTCAGCTTAGATTTTCGGATAACCCCGACGATGCGGGAACAATTTTAGAGCAAAACCCTCCGGCAGGCACAATTGTAAAAGCCGGAAGAAGAATTAACGTAATAGTAAGCCGAGGGGCTGTAATCGACAGGGTGGAAAATTATGTAGGAAAAAGTTTAAACGACGTTCAACAGCACTTTGCCTCACTTTTTACCGCAGGCAGAAAACAACTCGTTTCAATAAAAGAACCCCTTATGTATAAATACAGCTCTATTCCGGCAGGTACGATTCTTGAGCAAAATCCCTCTCCCGACACTCAAATTCATGAAGGAATCGAAATAGAATTTATCGTAAGCAAGGGGCCTGAAAACGAAAAAGTTACCGTTCCCAAATTGGAAGGAGCCGGTCTTGAGGAAGTTTATGCCGCAATGCTTAACAATAAACTTATTTTTACGGTTAAAGCCGAAACCGATTCTTCACTGACTTCTCCTTCGGTAACGTCCCAAAGCGCCGCTCCCAATTCCGAAACGGAGGCTTTTTCGCAAATTCAAATTTCGATAAAATTCCCCGAAAACAAAGGAAACACGATATACGGGGTTTACTCGCCTAACCTGCCTAAATATCCGTACCCCGTAAAAGTTTCACTTGATGCCGTTTACCCCGACGGAAAACAGGAAGAGCTTGTGAACTTTAAAAATGCAGGCGGTAAATGCGATATTCCTTACGGTGTTCCTGAAGGCACGGTTTTGGTTTTAACGGTATTAAACAAAAAGGTGCAAACCTTTGAAGTACGCCCGGAATAACGGGTATTAAATGTAACAAAACAAAATTAAAGCGGTTTTTATACAAAGAGGTACAAAATGAACAAAATAAAATTAAGTATATTGCCGGGATTACTGATAGTGTTTTTTTCGCTATCCTGTAAAACACTTCAAAAAAAAGATGACCCTAATTTTTTGGGAGATTTTTCGCCTAAAACAATTGCCAAAGTAATGGCGGGAACCGTAAAAAGAACAAAAAACGAAATTAAACCCGCCGAATTTACGTTTGTATTCAGCCCCAGGTCCAATACCGTAATGCTTCATCATAAATTTTTAGGCGACAATATTTGGGTAACTCTTACGGAAGAAAACCGCAAAGTTATTATTGAAGGAATGAACCTCTACATTGAAGAATATAAAAATAAAAATATAGACGCCGCAAACAATAAGAAAAAAGCATATTACGGTAAGACGCCTATAGAACTTTCATGGGGCGTTTTAGGAGCGGGACGCTTCGGAAAAGCGGAGCTGCGCTGCGAATTTCAACTTATAACAAATAACCGTCCGTATTTTATTCTGGGCAATGCAACTCAAACAAATAAAGAAGGAGCAAACTGCCCGGCTATGCGTATGGCCTTTTCCCCCGCCCAATGTGCAGATATAATCGAAATTCTAAAGCAGGAAAATCTAAATAAACTCGTCGCGGAACTTCAAAAAGAATTCGGTAAATACGAGCTTGACGAAGAAGGAAATTTTAAAGACGATATAGAAAAATCCGCAAAAGAAAGCAGCGAAGAAGATACTGTAAACTACGATTCGGATTTTTAAATCAAAGCGAAGAAAACTATACAAAAAGCACCGGCAAGACGAAAAAGTTTTTCCGGTGCTTTTTTTTAGTCTAAAAGGTTAACCGTTTGATTTTGCGGCAATACCGAAGGTGGTATATTGAGGCAAGAACACTAAGGGCACGGTGCCTATGGGGCCGTTTCTCTGCTTTGCCAAAATAAGCTCCGTTGAAATCGTTTTTTCGGAATCATCTGAGGTTTCCTGTCTTTCTCTATGCAAAAACATTACAACATCGGCGTCCTGCTCAAGAGAGCCCGATTCCCTTATATCGGCAAGACCGGGTTTTTTACCTTCGGCATCGCGGGTCAGCTGAGAAAGAGCTACAACAGGAATGTTTAACTCACGCGCTAAACTCTTTAAAGAGCGCGAAATTTCAGCTATTTGTTCATGCCGCGGAATTAACGAATTTTCACCCGTTATAAGCGTAAGATAATCTATAAAAATTATTTTTACATTATACGGAGGGCTGCAAAGCCTTCTTGCCATTGCCCTTAAATCCAAAAGCTTCATATTGGGCATATCAACCAAATAAAAAGGGGCGTCATACAAGGCTCCGCAAGTTTCCGCAATTTTTCTAAAATCTATTGTACTTAAATTTGCAGAGCGCATTTTATTGGAATTTATTTTTGCTCGTGAAGCAATTAAACGCTGAACAAGCTGCATATCCGACATTTCCAAAGAAAAAAACGCCGTAGGAATTTTTTTGTCTATTGCAATATTTCCGGCCATCGTCATAGCAAGAGCGGTTTTACCTACCGAAGGCCGGGCACCTATAATAATAAATTCCGAATTTTGAAATCCGTAAGTAAGAGAATCCAAATTTTCAAAACCGGACGGAATACCCGTATATTCGCCCTTATGTTTGTGCATTTTCTCAAGTAAATCTATTGTAGGAATAATAACTTGAGAAAGAGATTTAAAGGTAGCGGCATTTCCCGCATCGGTAAGTTCAAAGATATTTTTTTGCGCTTCTTCCAAAACGGTACGGCTTTGAACGGTTTCATCATAAACATCCGCCGAAATTTTAGCGGAAACGCGCAAGAGGTTTCTGCGTATGGACGCTTCCAAAACCATTTTGGCATAAAATTCTATATTTGCCGAGCTGGGCACCGCATCCGTAAGAGAAGCAATGTAGCCTGCACCGCCTGCCTGCTCAAGTTCGTTTAAAGACCTTAAGGTATCCGTTAAAATTAGAATATCGGGCTTTTGCCCGCGCGTATCCAATTCGGAAATCGCCTTATATATTTTTTGGTGCTGCGGCGAATAAAAAGCTTCAACCGGTAAAATAGGACGAATAAGACCGAAAACGTCCGGGTCAAGCAATACCGCACCCAAAACGGCCATTTCGGCTTCTATATTATTGGGAGGTAATTTATTTTTTAAATTTTTAATATGTTTATTATCCTGAATACTTGCCATTATTTAAATTACCGATTAATCATATCAACGGCACTTGTATTAACATCAACTTTTTGCTCCGCATTTAACTCCGCTTTTTTTTCGGAGCGTACTTTGTCAATATATTCCGCATTATTCATAAAATCGTATAATTTTTTTATATCGCTATAATAAAACGGAATGCTTTCCACATCATCATCAAGCGTTTGTTCTCCATAAATTCTTTTTATATGAAATTTATTTAAAACGAGATATGTATTTTTGTCTTTTACCAAAAAACTGAATTCAACGGCATTTTTTCCGTCGGCATTGGCGTCCAAGCGTGTTATTTCTTCGTTTCCGTCAATACCGGAAAAAGAATAACAATAAAGCAAAGACGTTCCTATTTTTTCAGAGCCGTATTTTTTTCCGTGTTGCCCGACATACTCGTTTAAGGCTATAACATCGGTAATTATTTTTTTAATTTCTTTATTTGCATAAAAATCAAGCCGATATTTATGTACGGTATTATACAGCGTAAAAGATATATAATCGTTTTTTGCATCTTTTCCGATATTAAAATCTATAGAATACGATATATCGAACCCCGATTCCAATGTATTAACTTCAACATTGTTTGCTATATTATGCCCGTATATTCCGGTTAAGGGTAAGGTTGTGCAGCTTACAAGATATAAACTCATAAAGACTAAAAAAATAATTTTTTTCATTTTACATTCCTCTTAAAGTATAATTTTTTTGCTATTCTTTGTTACACCTTTAAAAATAAAAGCGGTGTTTTTTTTCGTTAATATAATAACCGCCGCATGATTACGTTCTTCAGTTATCAGCCGTATCCATAATCATATCATAGTGAGCCGAAATTATCTTATTTTCGGGAAGCTGCTCCTTTGCTCTTTTTATATATGAAGCGGCTTCTTTAGGTAATTCCATTTTGTGATAAATAAAAGCCATAGAGTCCAAATATGCCGGATTATCGGGTTGCCTTTCCGAAGCTTTTTTACATAAAACCAATGCTCGGGTTAAATCCCTTTCCGTTTCCGCCAATATATAGCCGAGGCCGTTAAGAGCCGTACTGTTTTCGCTGTCCGTTTCCAAAGCTTTTTCATAATAATCTATGGCTTTTTGCACCTCGTTATGCTCATAAGAAACATAGGCCATTGAAGAAAACACTTGAGCCGATTCATAGCCGCCTTGTATAAGCTTTGAAAGCTCAAATTCGGCAAGACGGGTGCGCTCCGTATTCGCATAAATAAAGGCTAAAATAAGCCGGCACTGATATACCTTTGCAATATCGGTATTAGCCGTAACAACCTGTTCAAGATACTCCAATGCATGTTCATATTGAACTAAACGCGAATAAATTAAACCTATATAATAATCCAGCTCGGTTTTAATATTTTTGTCTTCGGTTGAAACACTTAAAAAAAATACTAAGGCTTCATCGTACTTTTTATTGTTGTATAAAGATATTCCGTCTTTTAACTCAAGATACATACCTTACCTCCCTATAAAGCGATTATCCTTACAAGCATTTTTATAAAATAAGCTTGCCGTAATTTTACACAAAACCAAATTCCATACTCTTAAAATAAACAACCGGAAAAATCTTCGGATTTTGAGGATTGTTTATTTTCCGCCGTTTCGTAATGCAATGAGAAACGGCATACAATCACGACGTTTGCCGAAAGGCAAACTCGACAGTTTAAATTAAGCGACGCCTATTTCAGGAGCTTAATTTAAACCCCCTCTTAAAATAAACAACCGGAAAAATCTTCGGATTTTGAGGATTGTTTATTTTCCGCCGTTTCGTAATGCAATGAGAAACGGCATACAATCACGACGTTTGCCGAAGGGCAAACTCGGCAGTTTAAATTAAGCGACGCCTATTTCAGGAGCTTAATTTAAACCCCCGTTTTAATTAGCTATTATACAAAAAAACCGATTTTTACGCAAGACTTTACCCGAATTTTACAATTACCGCTTAAAATCTAACCTTTTTATGACGAAATTTTCAAATCCGCTTAATTTTTTATAATAACCCAAGTAGAGCCGGAGCCTCCGTCCGCACTTTTAGGGTGTCCCGTTTCTCCCGCCGCTTTTTGCTTTTCCAAATACGAACGCACAAAAGGAGCAAGCACCGCCCCTCCCTGCGAATGATTTCCCTTTCCGTGTATAATAAGAACTTTTTTAAAACCCATTCGCTTAGCTTGTTCAAAAAAAACATTTAAAGCGGCTTCCGCTTCATCACAAGTCATACCGTGTAAATCAATTTCGTCTTCATGCCGCATTTCCCTCAATTGTTTACGTAAGCCGGCATAATCTATTTTATTTTTTTCCGTTACGGCATCCTTATCATAAACGCCGTTACGTCTGAGCCAAAGCTCCATGGGATTTATTTTTTTTTCATTTTCCGCCTTTATCTTATTTTCAACTAAATTTTTATTTTTCCTGTCTTTTTTTATTTGTTTTTTCCCATAAGGCTTTCCGGTCATTTCTTCCCATGCATATAATATATCTCCAAAATTTTTCGGCATAAAATCCCTCCCTAATCAATAATTATAAATTCCGTAATATCCTTCCAGCCGCTTGTTTTATCGCTTTTTTCTACATAAAGCCAAAAAGCGTTTTGTTTCTTTATAATCACGGTTTCTCCTATTTTTAATTCTCCCGCAGCCGTACCCGATACTTCAGGTATTTGATAAATAAAACGTGATTTTTTTTCGCTTGACGGAACATAAACGGCTTTTTTATATTTTCCGTTAATAAAAAAATATAAACATACCGCTATAAGAAAAAATACACAAACTATACATACGGTAAATACAAAATTAAAAGATTTTTGGTTTTTCTTTTTATTTAAAGCAAAAACAATACAAATGACAAAAATAAAAAGAAACAATAATATTAAACCCGCTTTTTTTAAAACAATAGAAGTAACTGAAAAAGATTGAATAATATTTAATTCTTTTTCAATTTCAAGTCTGCGGTTTTTTATTTTCATAGGAAATATAAATTTCGCTTCCTGTTGCCTCAGCTCCGCAATCAGTTTTGCCTTTTCGGTTAATGTTTTAAAATCTATATTTTTATTTTGCCGCGAGTTTTCCGATACATCTAAATTCCCGTCAAAGGTTTTTTCTAAAGTTTTTTTTGCAATTTCATCATTTAAAAATTCGTCGGTTTGTACTATACCCGCATTGCGTACAAATATTTTTTCCGCAGGTATAAAAGTTTTTTCAACGGTATTATTTTTAGAAGGTATCGATAAAACTGGAGAAGGCAACCGCTGTTCGCCGCTTTCAAGCGGAGTCCAATAAAAGCAGCCTACAGGTTTCCAGCCTTGTTCGCTAAAAAGAAAATAAGTTAAATTTTCATTTCCGCATGTTTCTAAAATGGAATTTTCAGGAGGCTGACAATTCACTTCCCAAAACGGAATGGAATTTATTTTTGTATTCGGAATATAAAAAAAGCCGAAAAGGACTATTTTATATCTACCCCCTTTAACGGTTTCTAAAACAGGTTTATTTTTATCCGAAAATATTTTCCATTTAAATTTCGTATTTACGGAAAGTTCGGGAGGTTCAACATATATGGAAAATTTATTAAGTTTTTTTATTTTTTTCCCCAATATCAATTTGGGTTCCAAGGTAAAATCTCCGGTTTTTTTTAATTTATATTTATTTTTTATTAAAATACCGTCATATAATTTACTTGCTTCCGATTCTACAAGCTCAAGAGCGGCATCCTCTATAACTAATTGCGGAAATTTTAAAAATTCATTATCGGAAAATGAATCGGCGTCCAATTTAATTTGAGCCGTAAAAAAAGAATTTAAAAACAAAACATCGTTTTGAAACTCCGGCTGAGGCAAAGTTTTAGTTTCCGAATATAAAATAAAATTTAAAAATATAAAACAAAGAATTAAAAATCGTATGCGGCGGCTTTTTTTTCTTCTTGAGTAATTTTTTGCCATTCGTCTTTCTCCTTTTTACGTATTAAGTCCATAACAGCCTTGTCAAAAACCCCGTCTTCCTTCTCCGCAGCCCCCTTAGTTCCGCCGCTTTGAGTTTTACTTTCGGATTTTTCCGAATACTTTTTACTTAACTCATAATTTATTTTTGCGTCTACATTATCCGAATCGAATTCCAAAGATTGTCTAAAACAATCGGCAGCTTTATCATATTGTCTTAATTTAAATGCTATAATTCCCCGCTGATAATAAAGAGAAGAATTTAACCGATTGTCTTTTGCATTTTTAATATTTTCAAAACGTTTAAATGCGGAAAGGTCTTCATTTTGCATAAGATAAACGGAGCCTATTCCGAAATTGGAATATATTTTTATCTCTTCGTCATTTAACTGTTCAGCCAGTGCAAGCGAATTCAAAAATGATGAAGAAGCGCTTATCCAATCATTTTGTTTCCACGCCATATAACCTGCAAGGGAATCCAATTTCGCTTTAGCCTGTTTTGTACATGCAAGGATTAAAAAACAGCAAATAATATATAAAATAAATCTAATTTTCTTTGCCATAAAACGATAACCCTCCTAAGCAGATAAAAATAAAAGAAATTACGAGCATTTCAAAATTTCTTTTTACCGGTTCTTGAATGTAAATCATTTTTTCTACATCGTCAACTCCCGCATCGATTATTTTAAGAATATCCGCAATTGCACCGACTTGAGTTGCTCTAAAATATTTCGAATTATCCCCCGAAGCGCTTGCAGCTGCATTTAAAAAACTTTCATCCAATTTTGAATCTATAAGTTTTACGGAGCCCGTTTCATCATATACCGAAATTTTTGTACCGGCTTCGGTTCCGAATCCTACAATCAATAACACAGCTTCGGTTTTTTTTACGGCTTCTGCGGCGCGTAAAAGAGATCCCTCCGTTTCTCCTCCGTCCGTACACAATATTATAATTTTGGAATTTCCCCTCTTTTCTCCGAAAGAATTTAAGGCCAATAAAATACCGGCTTCCAAATTAGTTCCGTATGAAGAAAAAATATGCGGCGATAATGAATCTATTGCAGAAAACATTGCATGTTTTTCATACGTAAGAGGCACTGTTAAAATACCCTCGCCCTTAGTAATAACCAATCCGCAGGAAGCTCGTTTTAATTTTTCCAAAAACATTTTTAAAAATTGCTTTTGTACCGATAAACGGCTGGGTTTAATATCCTGAGCCGTCATGCTTTTTGAAATATCGGCAACAATCATAACCGAAACGCCCTTTCTTCTTACCGACACGGGTTTTGCACCCCATAAAGGGCATGCAAGAGATAAAATTAAAAAAATCCATGCTAAAGAAAAAAATAATGTACGCAATTTTATTCCGGCAATTATTTTGTCGGAATTTAAAATATTGGAATACGACTTTTTCAATTGCCGTATATTTATAAAAAATAAAATCAATATGGGAATTAAAATTAAAATAAAAATCAAATAAAAATAATTTTCGAATTTTATCATAAAGCAATCCTTAAAAATATACGGCGTATCACCCATGCGCCTGCAAAACAAAAATTGCCGCAAACAAAAAATAAGAATATAAATTTTCTTCGGTTATTTTAATAAAATCCGAAGGAGCGGCCGGAACCTGTTTGGAAATAACGGAAAAAATTTCTTCAAGCATTTCAACGGAATTTGCCGAAGCATATTTTCCGTTTCCGTATTGAGCAATATTTTTTAATTCTCTTTCATCGAATTTTGAATAAAAAGAAGCGGAATAGGTTTTTCCGTTTTTTTTATCGGTATACTCCAAAACCGTATAGCCCGAATTCCCTATTCCTATAACATAAAAACCTATCCCCTTGCGAGTTAAAGTTTCCGCCGCAGTTTTGGGATTTATTTCGCCGGTATTATTTTCACCGTCGCTTAGCAAAATAAGATAAGCCGAATTGGGTTTTGTTTTTGCCGTGTAAACCGAAGAAACGGCAATACCCATACCTATTGCAGTACCGTCTCCCAATTCTCCTATGGATAAAGAGTCAAGCCGCGATAAAAAAACCTTATGGTCAATTGTAGGCGGAACAATAAGAGCGGCGGAACTTGCAAGAGCCGTAATTCCGAAAGAGTCTCCGGGATACTTATGTACGAATTTGCGGATAATTTTTTTTGCCGCGTCAATACGGGTTTCTCCGTTAATATCCTTTGCAGCCATTGAAGGGCTTATATCCACCAAAAACATTATCGAATTTCCCGAATCCGTGTATACTTGATTATTTTTAAATACTACAGGCTCGGTTAAAGCTGTAATTACAAAAATCACTCCCGCATAAAACAACAACCGCGAAATAAAATACAAAAAAGCCGTAAACGGATTTACTTTAGGAGCAATGCCGTTCCAATTAACTAAATTTAATTTAAATTCCGGTGAAAAAAGAATCTTTGACTTTTTTAAAATTACGAAAATAGGGAATACTGAAAATAATAAAAACAAAATCGGCCGGTTAAAACTGAGCATAACTTACCTTCTTTTTATCCTGTTTTACGGTTTCAATTTTACGTATTTCAATTTCGGTTATTTTTACAAGATTAAAAATCCTGCTTAAAAAATTTATACATTCTTTTTCGATATTAACTTCGGATAAAAGAAAATTATCAAACCGCAGTTCCTGTAAACGTAAAAATATTTTTTCAAATTCAAAGTATATACCGTATGAATTTTTAAATTTATTTTTAAGCTCAAAAAGAATTTCGGAATATGTAAAAGCATTAAAGGCGTCGGCATTTTTCGTATATGCCGTATTTGTTATATTAAAACAATAAATTCTAACCGCATTTTCAAATTCTTTCAGCCAATTTTTTCCGAACAAAACAACTTCTTCGCCGCTCTTTTTTTGAATCGGTTTTGTTTTAGATTTTTTTTCAAGCCGCTTTAACTGCTTGTATAATATACGTACGCGTTTTTTTTGAGTGTGAAAAAATGAATCGGTAAAAAATCTTTTACGTACGGCATTTATAATAAATATAAAAATTCCTATACCTACTATGGCCGCAGCACCGGCCGTATAAAGTAAATTTACGGTTCCCGGTATTAAAACCGGAGGCCGCGGAGGTTGCAAAATATCCGTTTGCATTGTTTCCAAAATTGAAGAAATATATACTTGAGGAAGTTCATCATATATACCCGCTTCACGTAAGGACGGAAAAGAAATATACCCCGTTTCCCACGGAATAAATGTAATTGAAATATAGTCTTTTTTTTCCTGCTGAGTAATTCTGATATCCGTAATTTGCATTAAGCCGTTTTGCTTTATTTTTCCTATTTGAAAATTTCCCGATGTTAACACAGGTGATTTAAAGTCGGCTAAAATATCTATCGGAAACAAAAATTCGGCAGTATCTCCTATAAATACTTGCTGCGGAATTAAAATTCCTTCCATATTTTTTCTCCGATTTTTTCTATATTATTTTTTAAAACATACCTGTTATTTTGTTTGGATAAAAAAAAGTTGGATAAAACTTTTGCAGCGTCATCATTTATATTTAACAAAATCGGGTGAGCAAGACACCGTTTACATAAATTTTTCCAACGCAATAATTCTTCGTAATAAGCCTTTGCATATTCGGTTTGAAAATTTTTATTACCGGTAGGAACCAGCATTTTAAAGTCCGCTTCGGAATCTTTTGCGGGGATTGTTCCCGCCTTAGGAAGAGCAGAATCCATATCACTTGCAAGCCTTATACAGACTACATCGTTTTTCGATGCCAAAAAACCGAGCTGTTTTTCAAAACCTTCAACTTTAAAATCGGAAATTACAATTACCAGCGAGCGGGAACGTAATACCTTTGAAACCGCAGTTAAAGAAGAAGCAAGATTTGTTCCGCGCATATTCAAATCCGATTTTACCGAAACCGCAAAATTTTCCATAGATTTTAAAATTGTAAGAATATAATCTTCTCCCTCATGCGGTATAAAAAGAGGGCCTTTTTCGCTTGAAAAGAACAAGGCTCCTACGGGTGAAAAAATATTACGGGCGGCAAAGGCTAAAAGAGCGGCGGTTTCCACCGCCTTTTCTTTGGGAGAAATCGAATTCGAGCTTATTTCCATTGAAAGCGAAAAATCAATACATAAAAAAACAGTTAAATCCCGATCTTCACGGTGAAGTTTAAAAAAAGTTTTACCGCTTCGGGCGGTTAAGTTCCAATCTATGCTTCTAACGTCATCTCCCGCTTCGTATTCACGTACCGAATCGAATTCTATACCGTGCCCGCGGAAGGCGGAGCTGAAGCCGCCTGTCCGTAAACCTTCCGAAACGGAAAGAGAGGATATTTTTAATTGCTTTGCCCGCTCGGCAATAAATCCTATTTTCACAATAACTTATTTTAGTAAGATCGGGCTTTTTTTTCAATAGGAGCAATTAAAATGCGTATCCTACGCTTAACTTTACAAAATGGTTATCACGGAATCTTCCTAGTTTACCGTCTTTTTTACCTCCGAAAAATCCCAAATCCGCATCTATTAAAATAGTGCCCGCCTGCCAATGAAGCCCCGGAGAAATCATAAAGTCTTTATCTTCAATTCCGATTATAGATACAATCTTCCACTCCAAGGAACCGCGTACAAGTTTTTGCGATATCGTAAACATAATCCTCGTATCGGTTGTTTTTAAATCTTTTTCCATATCTAAAGAACCCGCTCCGCTTTGAATATGTTTTCGGTTTAAACGGATTGTTTCCGCGATATGAGCAGCAATGCTTATTGAAAGGGGCAGTGCATAATCAAATCCTAAATTCCATGCAAGGTTAGGATTATAAATATAAGGGTTATCGCCTTTTAAGTCGTTTGTAATGTTGGCGGCAAATTCTCCGCGCAAGTTTATAAGACCGAGAGCGATGCCGCAGTCCATTCCGACGTGGTGATAACGGTTATAGCTAAATTCGGGTTTTCCGTTTACCGCTTTTAACACGGGAAAAGGAAGCACCCCGTAAAAATACTGCAATCCTCCGTCAAATACTCCATCTAAAGAAAACGTAAATCTTGCTCCGCCTTGAGAATATTTATAAGTATTTGTTTTTACGGATTTTAATTTTTCGACTTCACTCGGAGAAAAATCGGCACTTTTCCACCGTCCGTCAACCGTAAATCGATTCGGTTCAAAAATAGGAAGATATACAAGGCTTAATTTAGTTTCAAACGGCATATAAGCCGAAAGATAAAACATAGGCTGCGGTATCTTTATTTTTTCCGTATCAAGTTCGGAAAAATCGGTATAATCCCTAGGGTTAAGCACGTCCAATACGCTCATAGCGTCGGCTCTTCCCCAAGTCATTTTTTTTACTCCTCCGCCGAAAACTATATAATCGGTAATTACCTGCATATAAGCCTGCTCAATCCACGGCGGAATTATAGGCTTGGGTAAACTCTCCGCCTGTTCTCCAAGTCGAACGGGAAGAGTTTTACCGTTCAGCACAACACCGAAATAAGCCTCCGTAAGAGGCGCCTTGGCTTCAATATGAAGATTACCCCATACGGGAAGAGCCGGTTTATAAGTTTTTAAATTCTTAAAATCTTTAAAAAAGAAATTAGCCCCCGCATACAGGGAACCGCCTATACCTACACTGAAATTCCCTTCTTGATTATTTTCCGTTTCCCCGAAATTAAAATCCGAAGAAACGTCTTCTTGCGGAAAAAGCAAAAAATATGCGGAAAAAAACAACAGAAAACTCAAAATAGTTTTCTTTATATTTGTGTGTAAGGATTTCAATTTATTTCCCCGTTTCCAAATATTTTGAAGTAAAAAGTTTGTCCGGAATATTTATTCCGTATTGAATTTTTTCTATATGAACTATAGTAGAAGTATTTACCTTAACGCTGGAAAGTTTTGTCGTAAACGGGGTCATTATTCCGTTTACATCTTTATAATCCGATAGCTCCATCAATTTTTCCAACTTATCTTTTGCATCATAAAATTCGCCCTTTAAAAGGGTGTTTGATTCTTTTTCAATCCACATTAACATTTTTGAATATGCATATTTTTTATCTTTAGGGACGGCTTCAATTACATAACATTGCTTTCCGCCCAATTCTTCTTCGCGTAACACCGTATGCGTATCAAGAGAAACGTCCCTATCCATAAAAGATACATCATTATATGAAAAGTCGGTTCCCATAAAAGATTCGCTGCCCTCGTTTTCCGAAGCTATACGCCTTACTTTCCCGAGATTGGGAAGGAAAATCCTTTGGTCCGCAGAACCGTTTGCTTTTTTTAACATCAAAAAACGTGTCCCCTTTGCATTTGCCGGTTCTCTAAAACTGATTAAGGTACGCTGCATTCCGTCCTTATCTTTTGAAGAAAACTGGTCAATTACCAAAATATTAAGAGTTTGTCCGCTTTTTTGTATCTCCATTTTAGACCGCGTTGCCACGGAATTAACGGAAGACTTTGTTCTTGCCTTGCTTACAATTTCTTCAGCGGTTTCAGCAAAAAGAACACCGCCTAAACCTGATACCAATAAAATAATCGAAATTATTTTTTTCATTTTATGCCTCCAAAATATCAATTAATAAAAGTACCGCTTCTCATCTATCTACAGGTAAAACTTTTTTTATAAACTTAGGTTTCAGTAAATTAAGCAAAATAGGCAGTACGGTTAAACTTCCCAAAGAGCTTGTAACCATAACAAGGGCGATTAAAAAACCCAATTCTGCAAGCATATTGAACTTTGAAAGCATTAAAACCGCAAAGCCCGCTCCTACCGAAACTGCGTTAAATAAAATAGCTTTTCCCGACCCTAAAAATGCCGAATATAAAAACGACCCGGTATCCCCCATTTTTAAAATACACTTATGATATGCCGCCAAAAAGTGAATTGTGTAATCCACTCCTATTCCTATTGCAAAACTTGCCACCATTGCCGTTCCTATATTCAATTTTATTCCTAAAAAGCCCATAAAACCGAAGTTGGCTAAAATTGAAAGACTTAAAGGAATTATTCCGATTATGCCCGCAATTGCGGAGCGGTAATATACGGAAAGAATTAAAAAAACTATAAAAAGAGAAACCCCTACGGAAATCAATTGCGATTCCACTACAAGATGATTAAGAGATTTTTCAATTAAAACAAAGCCTCCCGTTTCCACTTTTACATCTTTAGGAAATTTCATTTCGATGAATTTATTTATTGCGCTCATAGCCCTATCGGTATCTTGCTGCCCCACCGTTCTAAGCTGAATATTTACTTTTAACATTTTAGGAGAAGCCGTATTATCTACAAATTCTTCCGCATTTTTTCCCAAAAGAATAAGATAATTTTCTATAACTCCTATAAGCTCACTTTGAGTCTTTTTTCCGTATTTTTCAGGACTCACAGGAATTTCATAATATGCAAGTCCGTCATAATTTGTTTTTTTTCCGAAGCCTTGCAATAATTTTTCTGCGGAAATATGGGCCGTATTTCTTTCTCCGATTATATCGGTTAAAAAATTCATAATCTCTCTTTGGCTATAAAAACGTTCGGACTTTTTATCTCTTACCTCTAAAGAAGTTTCTTCTTCAAAAGAGACCGTATCATTTTCCGCTTCTCCGAATCCCCAAAAATCTTCGTCTTCAGCGTTTTTACTATCCGTATCGGAAGACTTATTTTTTTCCGCATCGATAATTTCTTCCGCACTTTTTACCGAAAGCCCCTCCGGAAGTTCATCGGCATTGTACACTTGATTAATCCGCTTTAATAATTCCGTAATTGAAGTTACCTTTCCGACTTCGCTCACTTCCTCTTCCAAAAAAACCGCCATATCATCAAGAGCTTTTAAAATATCCGGACGTATAACCGTACTTCCGTCATTTACCGTAATAAGTAAATTAAGCAACTTTGAACCGCCGAATTTTTCCCGCATAAATAAATCCGATTGAACTACGGAAGTTTCCTTATCAAAATATTCCATTAAAACATTGTCTATGACCAATTTTTTTAAGCCGAACACGGAAATGACCACTATTACTGCTGCAAAAACCACAACGGAACGGCTGTGCTGTGCAATTATTACAAAGGTATTTGAAATACCCCTATCGAATTTACTGGATTTTTCTTCATTATGTTTTCTTGCCCATTTCATAGAAGCCTTTTTGGGGCCGCGTATTATTAAAATACTGGGTATTAAGGTAATGGAAATTAAAAAGGCGGACATTACTCCGAAACTTGCAAAAATACCGAATTCAAAAATAGGAACAACCGAAGTAAAACAAAAAGAGACAAAACCTGCAAAAGTCGTAAGAGCCGCTAAAAACACGGGGCGTATTACCTCCCTTAAAGCCCTTATAACCTGCGTTTTATGCTCTTCTTTTGAAATTACATCATCTTGAACGACTTCATCATAATAATTGTTTATAACATGTATTCCGTAAGCGGAGCCGACTGCAATTAAAATAATCGGCAATATAGTTGAAAGAATGGAAAGAGGCACTTGAAACAGGGCCATTGCTCCCAATGCCCAAATTACCGAAACAATTACGGTTAAAAGAGGTAAAAATACTCCCGAAAACCTGCCGAAAGATAAAAATAAAACCGCTACTACTATTGCAATTACAAGAGGCACTAAAACGGTTAAATCATGTGCCGTAGCCTGATTTACTATTTCGTTAAAAACGGGAGTCCCCGTCAAATATATTTTTGAATCCGGGAAACTCCATGCATCGGTAAGAGCTATTATTTTTCTGCAAGCCTCTACAGCTTCAGGCGAACCGCTTTCTTCGTTTGTTACATTTAAAAAAATTAGAATTTGAGTAGCTTTTACGTCTTCGGACACTAAGCTGCGAGTATAAAGCGGCCAGCTTCTAAGTTTACGCTTTACTATTTTTACTTCTTCTTCCGTTCCGGAAAAATTTTCGGGAATTAACGGCTCGGTAATAATTTCTCCGTTTCCGGCTTCTATGTGTTTTGTATTTGTAAGAAGGACGATGTTTTTTACCAGCTCAAGTTTTTTTAAATTTTCCTCCAATTTTTTTATCTCATCTAAAAAAGGTTTTTCCAAAATAGAGGAAAATTGCCGCTCAAGGCCGATTAAAATAGGCACTTCATCTCCGAAAATATCGGTAATTTTTTGGGTATTTACACGGGACACATCATTTTTAGGAATAAAGCGAAAGTTATTATTATCGAATCTGAGCCGTATAAGTTGAAGAGCGAAAAATAATGTAATCGCTAAAATTGTTATAAGCATTGTTTTAGTATGCTCATAAAAGCGTTTTGTAGAAAACACACGTTTAAATACGGTATTTTTTTTAATAGTATCGTCTTTTTTATCCATACCTTCTCCCGTATATTCCGGTTATCGGAATTATCTATTATTATAAGGATAAAAGGGAATTATCCGCATTATCCGAAGCCAACCCGCGCAATATAATTTCAAATACGGTGCGCATTTCCGAAATAATCGCCTTTGAATTCCGCATATCTTCAGGCAAATTTGCCGTATTCTGCACAACCGCAGAGGCAATGAGAATTAAAATTCCGGTGATTTTTTGCGGATTGATTTTTTTAAGAAGAGTTCCGTCTTTTACACCCTTTTCTATTATTTTTTCAATCAGTTTTACAAGTCTGAAAAAAGGTTCTTCTTCGGATTTTAAATTTTCTTCAGCTTTAAATTCGGCATTAAAGCTGTTTTTTAGGCCTATACATATAAAAATATCGCCGAATTCTCCGAAAATATCTATATAGCTTTGCCAAAGGGTACGCAAGGCTTCAACTCCGCTCATTTCAGGTTCAATTCTTGCATTTACGTAATTTACGAAGTCCTGACAAGCCTCGCTTACCAAGGCGTCCATTAAGTCTTCTTTACTTTTAAAATAAAGATAAAGAGTTGCCTTGCTTACCTCCGCACGGTTTGCAATATCCTGCATACTGCAGGAAGCCGCCCCGCATTCGTGAATCAGTGTCTTTGCATGGGATAAAATAGCGGCTCTGCGCTCTTCTTTTTCCCGCTCTTTTCTTTCATAAATTCCCATTACGGCATACTCCTAACTATCGGTCATTATATAACCGCCGGTTAGTTTTGTCAAGCGGTAAACCGCAAGACAATTTATATATAATTACGATTTTATTTTTTTTCTACAAAAATATTTTCTAAAAGCAAGACGGAACAGGATAAGTTTTTTCCGTCCAATAATATTTCGGCTAAACCCGAAGCTTCATTTTTGTTTATTAAAACCGCTTCGGAGCCTAATTTTAAATTTATTTTTTTGTAATATTCAAACCGCTCTTTTGAACCGGTAAGTTTTACTACATTTAATTTAATTCCGTACTCCGAATCTTTTAATGAAAAATCCGATTTTATATATTCGCTTTGGTTTTTTTTAGGAATAACCGCACCGTGAGGGTCCCGTTCGGGATTTCCCAAGTATAAATCTATTATATCTATCAGCTTATCGGAAGCGGCATGTTCAATATTTTCCGCTTCGTTATGAATATCTTCCCAATTCATATTAAGCGTTTTATATAAAAAAGTTTCTATCAATCTATGCCGCCTTAAAATATTAAGACCGTACATTTTTCCTCTTTCCGTTAAAGAACAGCCGGCACGGCTTTTGTGCATTATGTAACCGTCCTTTTCCAATTTTTTTACCATAGAAGTTGCGGTGCCCGGGGTTACATTTAAAAGTTTTGCAATTTCTCCGTTTGTAATTACCGTACCGTTATTATCCGATAAATATTTTACAATGGCTTTTAAATAATTTTCAGCAGTTATTTCGGAAATAAGCGACATAAAATCCTCCTATAAAAACTTTAAAAAAAATTACTCAAAAAAAGTTTTCAGTCCATTTGTAAGCCCTTGCCCTACAAACGGGCTTGTAACAATCGATGTTTGCCGAAACGACAAACTCGAAAAATAAACGGAAAGACTTCACTTAAATATTTAAAAGAGAATTTACCGCCTCCGTTTTTCCTTTAGGCAGTAAAACTAAAATTCCGTTTTCTTTTTTTATATATTCCATTTTTTCGGCTTGCATTACAACCGCCCCGGCCGTTTTTTTACTCATATTTATATGCTCGGTTAAATGTTCTTCTCTGCATTCATACTTCATACTTTCGGAACCCTGATGATGAAGTAAATGAATAACAAGCATTTTTACAAAAAATTCGATTTTTAATTTTCTTTTTTTATTTGTTTAAAAATAAGTCCGTGCCCGGGTGAAAATAAATAGACAGCCGCAAATATAATTCCCGTCATTAAGGATATTGCCCCGGCGATACTGCCGTCTATTTTAATTGCAAGGTAAAATCCGCTTATTGATGCAATACATGCGATAATTACGGAAACAATCAGTGTGTAAAGCAAGTTATCGGTAAGCAATAAAGACGCTCCGGCAGGAGCAATCATTAAGGCCGTTACCAAAACCGCTCCTGCGGAATCAAAGGCTCCTACGCAGGTTAGCGTTACCGCAAACATTAGCCCGTAATGTAATTTAGCGGGACTAAAACCGGACAATTGCGCGGAAGCGGGGTCGAAGGTTGTAAATTTAAGTTCTTTAAAAAATAAAATTATAAAATTAAATCGAAGATTAAAATTAAACTCATTTGAATCAAGCTCTTAGGTAAAGAAAACCCTAAGAAATTTATTCTATCGAACGGAGCAAATGCAATTTCTCCCAATAAAACGGAATCCGTATCCAAATGAATATTGCCTGCATACAGCGAAACGGCTATTACGCCCAAACCGAATAAAAAAGGAAAAACCAAACCTATTGCCGCATCGCTTTTAATAAGTTTTGTTTTTTGCAAAAGCTCTGTAAATAAAACCGAAACAAACCCGGCAACAACGGCACCTGCAATCGGAAGCATCGAATTAAAGCTTTTACTTATAAAAAAGCCCAAAACTATTCCTATTAAAATTGAATGACTTATAGCGTCGCTCATTAAAGACATTTTACGTAAAACTAAGAATACTCCGCATAAAGCGCAAGATGAAGAAACAAGACTTGCAATAACTATAATTTCCATATTCATAAATTTTACGCCTTAAATCTTTTTAAATATTTATGTAATATACCGCGTGTAGGACTTAAAAAAACGGAAAGCACCGCTATAGCGGTTAAACAACAAACAATAACGGGCCCTGTAGAAAGTTTTACTACCCTTGAAGAGATAACCGAACCTACTATTCCTGAAACGGCACCGAAAACCGATGAAAGGGTACACATAATACCCAGCTTGTTTGTCCACTGTCTTGCGGCGGCGGCAGGGGCCATAAGCAAGGCGCTCATCAAAATTACTCCTACAGCCTGTATCCCTATTACTATAGTAATAACAATTAAAACCGTTAAAACGGCTTCTATAATTTTCGGAGGGAATCCGATGGAATGAGTAAAATCGTTGTCGAAGGTGGAAACTTTTAACTCTTTCCAAAACAATAAAATAACTGCAAATAAAATCAATTCGGTATAAAAAATGATTGTAACATCGCTGTGTATAATTGTCGCCGCCTGTCCGAAAATAAATTTATCCAACCCCGCCTTTGCGGCACCCGGAAATTTTTGCACATAGGTTAAAAGTAAAATACCCAGACCTAAAAAAACACCCAAAACAATCGCCTGAGCGGCATCGGTATCCAATTTTGAAGTGTTTACAATTAGGTTTATAAAAAGAGCTCCCAGCAATCCTGAAATACCGGCACCTATTAAAAGCGGAAGGGTAATTTTTGAACCCGTAACTATAAAAGCAATTACAATCCCCGGAAGAGCCGCATGAGAGACGGCATCGCCCAGTAAACTTTGCTTACGTAAAACTGCAAAAGTTCCGACAAAGCCCGAGCCCATTCCTAAAAACATTGTACCTAAAAAAACATTCCGTAAGGTATAATCCGAAAAAAAAGCCGTTATACCGCACATATCTGCTCCGAAGAATACGCAGCCCGCCCGCCATAAGTTATACGTAAATTATCCTGTGTAAAAACCTCTTCTACCGCCCCTTCTTTTATTAAATGAACATTTAACAAAAGAACCCTGTCAAAATAATCTTTTACGGTTTGTAAATCGTGATGAACTACCAAAAGAGTTTTGCCCGATTGCTTTAATTCTTTTAACAATCTTACTATTGCCTGTTCCGTTGCGGCATCTACACCTTGAAAAGGCTCGTCCATAAAGTAAAGCTCCGCATTTTGAACAAGTGCCCTTGCAAGAAAAATGCGCTGCTGCTGTCCGCCTGAAAGCTCGCTTATTTGCCTTGAAGCAAATTCTGCCATACCGACTTTTTCAAGAGCCGAATAAGTTTGTTCTTTTTCAAGTTTACCGGGACGTTTAATCCAACCGAGTTTTCCGTAAGAACCCATAAGCACAACATCGAAAACCGTAGTGGGAAAATCCCAATCTACCGAGCTTCTCTGAGGAATATAAGCTACACGCTTCCGTTGGCTTTTAAAGCTTTTTCCGAATACCCTTATCTCACCCGAAGCGACGGGAAGAATTCCCATTATAGCTTTTAACAGAGTGGATTTTCCCGCTCCGTTAGGCCCTATGACGGCTTCCATCGAGCCTTGAGGAACTCGGATATCGATATCCCAAAGTACCGGCTTTTCGCGATAAGCCATTGTTAAATCGGAAACGGAAACCGCAGGGCAATCCTTATCGGCAGCCGATTGACTATTCTTATTGTTTTTTATCATCGCAAGTGTTTTATCTTTTCTTAGGTTAAAACCGAATCGGGAGCTATGTTTACTTAAAGACAGAGCTCCGTTTTTAAGCCGGTACGGTAACCCCCGCACCGGCGGCAAAAATTATTTTTTCATTGCTTCCGCAATAGTATCTATATTGTGCGTAAGCATACCGATATATGTTCCTTCAAAGGTTCCCTCATCTCCCATAGCATCGGAAAACAGCTCTCCGCCTATTTGAACCTCATACCCGCGGGAGCTTACTGCGGATTGAAGGGCTTTTATATTTTTTTCCGGGACGGAGCTTTCAACAAAAATTGCAGGCAGTTTTCTTTCTGCAATAAAATCCGCCAAATCCTGAACATCTTTCGTACCGGCTTCGGTTACCGTACTTATACCCTGTAAGCCCCTTACTTCAAAACCGTAAGCCTTACTGAAATAGTTAAAAGCATCGTGAGCGGTAACTAAAACCCGTTTTTCTTCAGGGATTTCAGCCGCCTTCTTTTTTATATAAGAATCAAGCTCTTCAAGTTTTTTTAAATAAGCGTTATAATTTTCGGTAAATATATCCTTTTTTTCGGGGGCGGTTTTACACAAACCTTCATAAACCGAAGTTACCGCATACTTCCATAAAGAAACGTCAAACCATACGTGGGGGTCGAATTCGGATTCTTCAAACGGAAGAAGATTTTCCGAAGGTATACTTTCGGAGACGGCAACGGTATTACGGGTTTCGGAAAGTTTTTTTAAAACATCGCTCATTTTCGCTTCGAGATGAAGCCCGTTGTAAAAAATTAAATCGGCTTTTTCGAGCTTCGTAATATCACCCGCGCTTGCCCTATAAAGGTGAGGGTCAACACCCGCTCCCATAAGAGCCGTAACCTCAACTTCTTGCCCGCCGATTTCCTTTACCGTATCCGCAATCATACCGACGGTTACGGTAACCCGTATTTTTTTACTTTCCCGCCCCATACTTGCCGCTTCGTCTTTTTTTGTGCAGCTTAAAGTAAATAAAGCGGCAGAAAAGGCAAGCATTATAAAAATAATTCTTTTTGTTTGTTTCATAAAATTTCTCCTATTTTTTGATATATCAAAATTATATTTATAAGTTATCAAAAAATAAAAAATAAGTCAATAGGAAATGTAAATGCCGCTTATTTTAAGCGGAAAGCAAAAAAAATCCCTGCAAACAAAAAAGTTTGCAGGGATACTTGCCGCAAAACGGCAAACTAAGCTAAGTTAAACAAAGCCTTAGTATGTGATTTTTGCGGAAAGAATAAAGCGTCCGTTATCGGCTTTATGTTGACAAGGAGCTGACCTCCATTGACCTGCACCGAACATTAAACCGTTTCCCATTACAGCACCCGGAGCAAAAGCCTTTCCGTGTGACCAGTTTAAATCAATGGTAAGTCTTTCCATAGGGCTAACGGCAAGACCTACTTTATAAGCTAAACCAAAGTATCGTTTTTGTTCGCTTTTAGGAGTATCATCACTATAAATACTGCTGTTTGTTTCACCCCACAAGTCTGCATAGGGCTTAATCCAAATGGAATCCGTAAGCATAGCCTTATAACCTGCACCTACATTTAAACCGAGAGGGAGAAGCCAACCGTTCTCTCTGTCTTCTTTTGAAATTTTATGAAGAAGACCGAATACATTTAACCTTGCATGTAAATCCAAGCCTTCAACTGCAGGAAGACCTGAGTATCCGACTGTAAAGGCAATATCGGTAATACCGCGTCCGGGTTTACTTCCGTCAGCAAGAGGCTTTTCTTCAACTCCGCCTTTTCCGTCAGATACAAGATTTAATTTATACGGATCAAATGTACTGCCGTTTCCGTAAGGAGTTCCGTCCGAAGATACATATAAACCTGCATCTATTGTTCCGGCCTTTGAATTCTTATATTCCGTTCCGAAGCCCAATGCCCATGCAAACAGGGGAACTGAAACATCCGAGGTCTTCTTAAAGGCATGGCCTCCGTCAAAGCCCAACTTAAACATTAATCCGTCAATAGGCTCGGATTTAATCATTGCGCCTACATTCATAACGCGCATATCATCAAAATTGGATTCGACATCCGTTCTGTACGAACCGGCCGTGTCAAATGTCATATTGAAATTTGCATCAACAGTTAAATATTTTTCGACGGGAGCCATGTGGAAGTCTATACCTAAACCGTAATGACCGTTCATCCTGTATCGATAATAAGAGCTCTTATATATCATGTACTGACCGGAGGGAACACGTTTCCAACCCGGACCTGTTGCTACAACCTTACCGCTCATATCTCTAAGTTCATGACCGTCTTTTACATATATTGAACCTGTTCCGTTAACACGGTTAGCCTTTACGGTAACCGTCTCAACATATTCGGCACCTAAAGATCCGTCTCTGTCCTTCCATGAACCGTTTGAAGTAAATTTAATACCTACGTCAAGGTCCATCAAATCGGGGTTTGCATAACCGATTTTCGTACCGTAGCCGCCGAAACCGGAATTAAAAATACCGTAGTTATCATCGGTTATTAACGAAGTTGCGTCCGCCGCATACTTGGTTTTCATTTCGGGAGCATTGTATACGGTAATATATGCACCGTAAAACACGATTTTGGCTTCAACTTTATCAATTTTTCCTGTAGCCTTTGCTGCTTTTAAGTCGGCTTCAAGTCCGAGTTTTACGCCGTCAAGGTTAATAAGAGCATAAACATCTCCTTCACCTTTTTTAGAACCGCTTTTTACAAAGGGCAAACTGACCGAAGCCGTTGCTTCATTTAAAAAGCCGTGCGAAATCAGTGCCGAACCGTATTTATCGGTACCGTAACCGAGATCAATACCCCACGACAGTGTAGCACTGCCCTTAAATACAGGCGCAGGCATTTCAGGTGCATCTTGGGCAAATACAGCTCCGCCCACTAGAACCAAAGCAATTAAAATTGACAGAATTTTTTTCATAGAAAAAATCCCTCCTTAATTTAAGTGATGAGATAATTCTAACATAAAATTTTTCACCTGTCAAGCAAAATTTAAAAAAAGTTACACAATTTTAAAAAAATTATTAAAATTTATTTATCGCCCGAATTTTAAGTATGAAGGAAAAACCCATACACTTATTCCGAAAATCCTTAGCGGTTAAAATAAAACCGCAAAGCTCGCAGAGTACGCAAAGAGGGAATAGGGGTCTTGCACACGGCACCACAAAAAGCCTTAGCGTCCTTAGTGCTCTTAGCGGTCTTAGCGGTTATAAAAACAAACCGCAGAGCACGCAGAGTACGTAAAGAGGGAATAGAGGGGCTTATTAAACGCACAGTGTAACGGTATAAGGTTAGTCGGTCTTACCACATAAGGTAAGACAGACGAACCACATAGGGTAAGACAGACGAACCACATAGGGTAAGACAGAGTTACCGCATAACGATGGACGGTCTATACACGTAATGGGGAATTGGACATTACCCGTTAAAAAAGGAGGCTTATTTTAGACAATGCAAATAGCATTGTCTAAAAATGCCGGTCGAGTTTGTAAAACAAACTCTCAATATTATATGCCGTTTCTCACTACGTTGCGAAACGGCGGAACATAAGCAAGCGGAAAAATATCAATTTTTGAGCCTTGCTTATTTTATAGGAACATCGGCAAAGCAAACGCCTTACCGATTGGCAAACCACCCCCTCGTACACAAGCAAAGCGCGTCAGCGCCTTTGCCGCAAACCTAAGCGGGAGCGGACAGGACGTCCGCCGGAACAGCCCCGGCGCGAGTTTTCTTGTAAGAAAACTCGAAGCCCAAAAAGGTACAGGACGTACCTTTTTAATCGAACATCACACGGTTAAATACCGGGGATTCCAAAGGGGACACCCCTTTGGCAGCGTTGAAAAGGAGATAGGGGGTCGTAGGGGGAAAGAGGGAAACTTGCGTCTGACAAGTGTCTCTCTTTCCCCCTACAAAACCGAAGGGGGCTAAGGGGAACCTTCCCCTTACAACACGGTTCGCCTCTCCCCCTTTTAAATCCCCGCATATTATGCTATACTTAACAGTGAGGAGGGACAGACCTGATGAGTAAGAGCTTTGACGAACTGACAATTGTCGATGATTATATGTTTTACCGCGTTATGGAAGACACCGATATCTGCAAAACGCTTCTTAACATCGTCTTGCGCGGTAAAGCCGAAACGATAACCGAAATCGAACTGCAAAAAACCCTTGCCGACGCTGGCAGAGCCAAAGGAGTGCGCTTCGACGTATGGGCAAAAACTCTAAGCGGTACAATCTACGATGTGGAAATGCAGGCAATCAATAAAAACGACCTTGCCCGCCGTATCCGCTACTACCAATCGGCAATCGATGTAAGCGTGTTGGAGCGGAACCAACCTTACGAAAACCTGCCCGACTCGTTTATCTTGTTTTTCTGCACCTTTGATTATATGGGAAAAGGCTTGCCCGTTTACACCTTTAAGAGTACATGCGCCGAAAACAAAAATCTCTTACTTCCCGACGGTATAACGAAAATCATCATCAACAGCAAAGCGGCGGAAAAAGAAGCAAACGCAGAGTTAAAAGCATTTTTACACTATATGAATGGGAAAGAAAGTAATGACGGCTTTATCCGAAAGATAGAACAGCGGGTAAGAGAAATAAAAGAAAACGAAACATTGAGGAGGGAATATATGCTAATCAACTCATTTGAAAGAGATGCCCGAAACGACGGCTGGAAAGCAGGTATGCAGGCAGGTATAGCACAAGGCAGAAGTGAAGGTATAGCACAAGGCTTTTCCGACGGGGCGAGGCAAACAAAATTGGAAACGGCAAAAGTATTAAAACGGCTTGGCGATTCGGTACAAAAAATAATGCAGGCTACAGGTTTAACCAAAGAAGAAATAGAAAAATTGTAAAAGCCCTTAGTGTGTACACTTAAAAACAAGCCTCAAACCATAACCGTAAGCGGGCTTCCAAAACGATTACAAGCCGATACGGCAATCTAAGCAGTTCGGCAAACCGAAAAAGATAAAAATTGCTTGACATAATATACAAATAGCTGTATATTGTATGCGGGAGATGACTATGCCTTTATTACAAGTAATAGCCTGTCTTGAAGACGTTCATAGGAAAATTTCATACCGTTGTAAAAGGTAAAAATAGGACTACGGCCTAATAAGCTGTAGGTTTACTTGAAAAGGGCTTAAATCAACAAAAAGCAAATACCGAAAGACGTAAACGATTGGTGAAAAACTTAAAAAGAGGAAAAACGGGTAAATTTAAAAATGTATATAATCAAGCTTCTTGAATTATTGCACACGATTTATTTATAGCCGAAATTACAAATATTTTATGGAAATATTATAAGGCGGGAGTACTAACCGATATGGACTGTATTCAATAAGTTCAAGATGAAATCGATATGATTGATGACTTTATCGGTGTTAGAGAATTACGGAAAAAATCTTTAGCGGAAGGAATTAAAAATAATAATTCGATTTATAATATGTATTATGCCGTATTGGACAAGAAGAAATAATGCGGCTTTAATCACAAATGACGGATATTTGTTCGGAATCTGTGAAAAATTATCTATAGCAATTTGAGCAATTTGTAACTGAAAAAAGATATTTAATTCCGCGGTTTAACGCCGATAATGTTTCGCAATAATCGGATTAAAACGGATAAATTTTTAAATTTTAAGGAAAAGCAAATGAAAAAATTGAAGATATTTTTACATCATCAAAATTTAAGAAGGCGAGCTGCCGGTATTGCAGGAGGAATAGAAATAGCCCTTTCTTTTGCAATGCTTGTAGGTATTCTGCTTCTTTCAATTCAAATCTTTTTCGATTTAAAAGATATGGTAATTGCAGCCGTAGAAAAAAAGACAATGCCGCAGTTTTCCGATTTTTTATCCATGATTTTCTCCCTCGTAATAGGGCTGGAATTCGTAAAAATGTTAATAAAACAAACTCTTAGCAGCGCCATTGAGGTTGTTCTGTTTACTCTTGCAAGAAAAATCATAGCCGACCACGGAAGTATGATAGACGCTCTTTTAGGCGTTGCGGCAATTGCCGTTCTTTTTGCAATAAAGAAATTTTTAATTCAAAATACCGAATATACGGGCGAAGAAGAATGCGATTACATCGTAAACGGAGGAACCAGTATTCGTGAGGTAAATCACCGTTTGGATTCCGATTTTGATGAAGCCTACGGAAACACGGTTGCAGGCTACTTATTCAACTATTTAAAACGCGAAGGCAAAACCCCGCACTTCGGTTTGGAAACGGAGATAGGCGAATATAAATTTATAATACACGAAATGGATAATGACCTTATCCGCTACATAAAAATCGTACCAATTCAGCATTAGCAATGGAGCTTTTAAAAGACCTTTCATAAGGGGGAAAATATGAAAGATGAAGAAAAATACGAACAACTTTTTTCGATGATTGTAAATGCAAAACATTTTGTAGCATTTACGGGAGCCGGAATAAGTACCCTTGCAGGTATAAAGGATTTCCGCGGAAAAGACGGGTTATATAAACAGCCCGATACCGAAAAAATGTTCGACATTGACGTATTTTTCCGAGACCCTTCCGTTTATTACAGCATGGCAAAGGAGTTTATCTACGGGCTTGATGAAAAAAAGCCTGCGGTAGTCCATACCGTTCTTGCGGAGCTGGAAAAATCAGGTTTTTTAAAATGCGTTATTACCCAAAATATAGATTTACTTCACCAAAAGGCGGGAAGTAAAAATGTTTTGGAAATTCACGGCTCTCCTTCCGTTCATTATTGCATTAACTGCAATTATACCGAAACCTTTGAAGAGGTTTCAAAAATTGCAAAAACCGGCGCCGTACCCGAATGCCCTCACTGCAAAAGCCAATTAAAACCTGCAATAACTTTTTTCGGAGAAGCTCTGCCGCGCGCAGCTCTTTTTAATGCCGAAGCGGAGTGTTCAAAGGCCGATTTTTTGCTTATATTGGGAACGAGTCTTCAAGTTTATCCTGCCGCAGCCCTGCCCGCTTATACTATAAGAAACGGCGGAAAAATTGCCGTAGTAAATAATCAACCTACACAGTTCGACTCCTATGCCGAAATCTTACTTGAAGACTTGGGCGAAACATTCGAAAAACTTGAGGAAAGGTTAAGAAAGCAAAAGCTATGATTGAAATGCAATATGCTTAATAGGCTGCAAAGCTTCTATTTCTTTAGAGTGTTTTCCGACAGCAATATCAATATCATATTTATTTTGAATATTAAGCCAAAAAGCCGCGCTCGTATCAAAAACTTTTGCCAATCTCAACGCAGTATCTACGGAAATTCCTCTCTTTTTCTTTATAATCTGACCTATACGAGTTTGAGACATACCGGTATACTGTGCAAGTTTATAAACAGTTATATTAAGAGGTTCCATAAATTCCTGCAATAAAACATCTCCCGCATGTACGGGTTTAAGTTTATATTTCATAAAAACTCCCATAAAAACCTTTTTTAAGTAGTATCAATTCTTACAAAAAGTTTTCAAACACTTTTGTAAACCCGAGTTAAAAAAGCATATACAATATACAATATTTGCCTTAGGGCAAATTCCAAGATAAATAAAGATGCTATATTTTACCTAGCCGATTATCATGACTCCTTAATGATAATCTACTATATCGACAATAATAACATTTCCATTATTCCAAATAAAACATATTCTCCATTGGTTATTTATCCTTATACTGTGTTGCCCCCTTCTATTTCCTTTTAGAGCTTCAAGCATATTTGACGGCGGATTTTCCAAGTCTTTCAACGTAATAGCAGAATCTATCATTATAAGTTTTACACGCGCCCGTTGTTGTATTTTAGGCGGTAACTTTTTTGCCAGTTGCATATTCCATATTTTTAAGGCCTCTTTATCTTTCCACCGAACTATCACAACCATATACTAACCGATATGGTAAGTATTGTCAAGAATTTTAATTTTTATAAAAAAATGCAAGGCAAAGCATATAATAAAACCGATAAGATTTCGGAAACATACATCAATTTAACGGTTTTTAAAATATCGTTTTTTTCTATTTGTTTAAGAGCGTCTCCTATATACGGTTTTTCCTCCAAAAAGCCGTCATAGTAATTGGGTCCCGCCAAGCGTATTCCCAGTAAACCTGCGGCGACGCTTTCAGGGTGAGCGGCATTAGGGCTTGCGTGTTTAAGGCGGTCCCTCCGCCAAATTTTAAAGCCGTTTTTTAAATTAAACTCCGATTTAAAACATAAGCAGGCGCTTATAAGCATAAGCAAAGCACAAAGACGGGCGGGAATATAATTTGCAGCATCGTCCAGTTTTGCAGGAAAAAAGCCTAAATCGGAATACTTTTCATTTTTGTATCCCAACATAGAATCCATTGTGTTTATCGCCTTATAAGCCATACCGCCGGCCGCGCCGAAAAGCATTATAAAAAAAATAGGAGCTATTACTCCGTCTCCGGAATTTTCCGCAACGGTTTCTACACAGGCCCTTATAACTCCCTCTTCGTCCAAGTTTTCGGTATCCCTTCCTACAATATTTGAAACCTGTTTTCTCGCTTCCTTAATTCCGTTTTTAAAAGAACGGAAAACCTTTACCGCCTCTTTGTGCATACATCGGGCGGCAATACAGGTGTAACAAATTAAAACCGAAGTACAAAAATAAATAAAGCGATGAGCTCTTATTAATTCCAGCGGAAAAAATATTACACAAAAAGCCGCCGCCGTATTAAACAAACCGATAAAAAAGCCGCTCAGTCTTAACCCCTGTCCGTAAGAGCCGCATATTTTACGCGCCGCTTTTTCCTCAATCCGTATAAGTTTTCCAATCAGTTTTACGGGGTGAGGAAAGGAATAGGGGTCTCCCAAAATAAAATCGAGTAAGCATGCGAAAATCAAAATTCCGGCATTAAGCTTATAATTAAAAAACACAAGGTTCCTCGAAAGAATTTTAAAGTGCTTTTAAAAAACTATATCATAGTTGTAGGCTGGCCGGTTGCATCAAGAGCGTCCCGCCAAAGCGAGCCTTCAGGGTTTACATAATTTCTTTTCGATACGATTTGCTCTATCGGCAAATGAACGAACTTATTGTTTACCAAGCCTATCAGCATACGGGTTTTTCCGGCCATTGCCGCATGCACGGCGTTATTTCCCAGCCTCTCACAATAAATTGAATCAATCGGTGCCGTAACTGCGGAACGGATTTGATAACTCGGGTCTATGTATTTTATATTTATGTGCATTTTAATTTTTTCAAAATATTCGGCAATTTCTTTTTTTAAAAAGGCTCCTATATCGGCAAGTTTTTTATTTCCCGAAGCGTCGGTTTCATCTTCAACTTGCATTAAATTTTGTCCCGCACCTTCGGCGGCTACAATTAAAGCATAACCTGTTTCGTTAAGCCGATTTTCAAGGTGTTTTAAAAAGCCGTTTTCACCGTGAAGCGCAAACGGAACTTCCGGAATAAGCACAAAATGAGCTTCATGGCTTGCAATTGCGGTATGAGTTGCTATAAAACCCGATTCTCGCCCCATAAGTTTTACAAGACCTATACCGTTAATTTGCGAACTTGCTTCCATATTTGCAGCCGAAACCGATTCAGTCGCCTTTGCAATTGCGGTATCGAATCCGAAAGATTTTTGAATAAATGAAAGGTCGTTATCGATTGTTTTGGGAATACCGATAACCGAAATTTTTAACTTGCGCCGCTCTATTTCACGCGAAATTTCCAAAGCACCTTTTTGCGTACCGTCGCCGCCTATTAAAAATACCATATTTATATTCATTTGCTCTATTCCGTCTACAATTTCGGTAACCCGATTACCGCCTCCGCGGGAAGTACCTAAAAAAGAGCCTCCGGTTTTATGAATCCCGTTTACAACTTCCGGCGTCAGAGGAATGGGAGAAAACCCGTATTCGGAAATAAAACCTTTGTAGCCGAATTTTATTCCGCTTATTCTTTTAACTCCGTATCTGGTACGTAAACAACGGACTATTGCGCGGATTACATCGTTTATTCCGGGACATATTCCGCCGCAGCTTGCTATTGCCGCATGCACATAATTGGGACTGAAATATATTTTTTGCCGCGGACCGGCTTTTTCGATTATATCGGCATTGGTAAGAGGCTCTCCCGTTTCGCCTAGACTTGCGTCTATTTTATAACGGATAAATTCCGTATCTTCAACATAATTGGCAATGGAATCTCCGTGAATTTTCGATAAGGCGATGGGAGATTGAATTTTACATTCTCCTAAAGATGAAATTAAAAAATTCGGTTTTTGCATAAGGTCTCCTTCCCGCGTATTTTATTGCAATTGCATTTTCTTGTCAATAGAAAGTTTTTTTATCTTTAATTTTTCAAAAAAACACCGTTTTGCCCGCTTCCGGAAATTCATCTATTGAAAAATACTCTAGAAAATATTAAAATGGAGGGTATGAAAGACATAACCAAAACAATATCTGCGCTCAAAAAAGAGCTGAATGAAGTTAATTTGGAGCTTGCCGATTCTTATAAGGTTTTAGGGAATAAACTTATGCTTGACGCGGCGGACCCCGCCTCGGAAAAAAGTACTCCTTCAAAAAATGAGCTTATAAGTTGGCAAAGACTGCGAGATGAACGCTCTTTTTGTACCAACAGCATTTTGGAAATAAAAAATAACTCCGCACGGTTTGCCGAAATTGAAAAATTTAAAGCCCAAATTAAAAACGGTAAAAATTCTTCAATAAAAAAAATTGCCGAAATCAAGGGAGCCTTTTTAACAAAACTTTATAAGGACTTTTTCCCTAACTGCCCCGCTCTTTTTTCAAGCGTAACAGATAAAACACACCCCGTTGAAGCGGTAATAGATGAAGCAAATACCGCAATCGCATCTTTGGAGCAGCAAAAAGCGAAAGCAAACTTTTTTTCGCGCTTGGGTCTTTCAGGTAAAATTACGGCACAAAAATCGAAAATAAAAAATGCCGAAAAAAGTATAACCTCAATTCTTGAAAAAAATATAACGGATATTCAATCTTCTGAAGAGATTAAAGCCGTTATACAATCGGAAAATACCGATAAAAATTTAAAAACCGAATATGAAGAACTTACCTCTCTTTACAATTCTTTGTCCGATTCCGACAACAGGATTAAAATGCTTGAAGAGGAAGGAGAATTTATAAATTCCAAACTTGCGGAATTGGACGCTAAAAAAAATCCTTCAAAGCGTATAAATACTATAACAAACCGCATTAAAGAGCTTGATTCCGTCATAGATTCCGTCCTGCAAAGAACGGCTCTTAATTACACAAACGCATTTTACACCGAAGAAGGTTCTTTTATTTCAGACGTAAAAGAAGAAAATTTGGGAGTATATCACGAATATCTAAAACGGATAAGCGTAAACAGAAAACGGGCGGCACAAATAAAATATAACATAGAATATTGTGAAACTCTTCAGGATATTAAAACCGAAGAAACAAGAATTGAAAATCTTAACCGCATTATAAAAAATTCGGAAGCGGCAATTGAAGAAGCAAACAGAAAAATTACGGACTCTAAAACCGCAATTTTAAATGCCGAAAATAAAATTACCGATTTAACGGCGGCGGCAAATGAGCTTTTTAAAAAGTTTTCAAATAAAGATGCAGCCGAAAATTGCGATGAGGAGACCTGCTGATGGCGGAAAAAAAAGCGGCTAAAAAAACGGTTTACGATGAATCAAAAATAAAAACCCTCAGCTCGCTGGAGCATATACGCTTACGCACGGGAATGTACATAGGACGCTTGGGCGACGGTTCAAACCCGGACGACGGAATTTATATTTTAGTAAAAGAAGTTATAGATAACTCCATAGACGAATTTATAATGGGAAACGGCTCCCGCATAGATATTCAATTGGAAAAAGATAAGGTAATAGTACGCGATTACGGGCGGGGAATCCCTTTGGGAAAACTCGTAGAATGTGTTTCGGTTATTAACACCGGAGCAAAATACAATGATGAGGTATTTCAATTTTCGGTAGGTTTAAACGGAGTCGGAACAAAGGCGGTAAATGCTCTTTCGGAGCACTTCAGGGTAGTTGCAGTCCGTGACGGAAAATATGCGGAAGCCGTTTTTAAACGGGGAAAACTTGCAAGCGAAAAAAAAGGTAATGCAAAGGCGGGAGTTAAAAACGGAACTCTTGTAGAATTTATTCCGGATACGGAAATTTTCGGAAAATACAAATTCAACACGGATTTTATCGAAAAACGTATATGGAACTACGCTTATTTAAACGCAGGCCTTGTTTTAAGTTTTAACGGAAAAACCTTTAAGTCGGAAAACGGTCTTTTGGATTTATTGGAAGCAAATGTCGGCACGGATACTCTCTACGATGTCTGCCGCTATAAAGAAAAGCAATTGGAATTTGCTTTTTCGCATACGAACAATTACGGCGAAACATATTATTCTTTTGTAAACGGGCAGTACACCTCCGACGGAGGAACCCACCTTTCCGCTTTTAAAGAAGGTTTACTTAAAGGTATAAACGAATATTTTAGAAAAAATTATAAAAGCGAAGACGTCCGTGAAGGAACCTGTGCCGCAGTTTCGGTAAAAATTCAAGCACCGGTTTTTGAAAGTCAAACAAAAAATAAGCTCGGCAATACCGAGGTACGCAGCTGGATTGTAAACGATACAAAATCCGCCGTTGTCGAATGGCTTCAAAAAAATGCCGATGCGGCTTCGAAACTTGAAAGTAAAATTATTGCAAATGAAAAACTCCGCACGGAATTAAACACGGTAAAAAAAGAAGCAAAGGCGGCGGCAAAAAAAATCGCTATAAAAATTCCTAAATTAAAAGACTGCAAGTTTCATTTGGGTGACGGTAAATTCGGTGAAGACACAATGATTTTCGTTACGGAAGGAGATTCCGCAACGGGTGCTATGGTTTCAAGCCGCGATGTATTAACACAGGCAATTTTTTCGCTCCGCGGAAAACCTGAAAATATGTACGGAAAAAAACGGGCTCTTATTTATAAAAATGCGGAGCTTTACAATATGATGATGGCCTTGGGTATAGAAAACGATATAGAGGGTTTACGATATTCTAAAATAGTAATTGCCACCGATGCCGATAACGACGGTTTCCATATACGTAATTTGCTTTTGACCTTCTTTTTAAGCTATTTTGAAGAGCTTGTAACTTCAGGCAGGGTTTATATTTTGGAAACGCCCCTTTTCAGAGTGCGTACAAAAAAGGAAACTTGTTATTGTTATTCCGAAAAAGAGAGAGACGATTCCGTTACCCGCTTAGGCTCTTCTTCCGAAATTACAAGATTTAAAGGTTTGGGAGAAATAAGTCCTAACGAATTCGGGCAGTTTATCGGAAAGGATATAAAACTTTTACCCGTAACGGTACAAACATTAAAAAAAGTACCGAATATTCTGGAATTTTATATGGGCAAAAACACCCCGGAGCGCAGGAAATTTATAATGAAAAATTTACTTGCCGAAATAGACGCTTAAAAAAAGACCGATAAAAAACATTGCGGTTTACGGGAACCTTATGTAAACCGCATTTTAATTTTAATCCGTTGTAAAAGGTAAAGAATCTTAAAAGCATAACTTTTATTTTTTAGATTTTTTTCCGCGTGTGCTTTTTAACCCGGCAGCTCTTTTAGACGATTTTTGCACGCTCCATTGTTCAAGCGATTTTTCATAGTCTTTATTTAAATCTCTAATAAAAACATATCCTGAGTTTTCCACTTTTACCGCGTTTTCTGCCGAACCGTCCGGCTTCCACACACCAGCTTTTTCGGCATCTTTTGCAGCTTCTTCCGTTTGAGCTTTTTTCCATTCGGTTTCTTTATGATTTATACATAAAAATGCATCTTGAATTTTTCCTGTTTTAGATGTTTTCAACAAAAATACATTCGTTTTTTGCACGGTAAATCTTTTTATCCTGCACCAAAAATCTCTTATACCGCTAAAAGCCTCATCTGCCTTACATTCACCGTCGGAAGTTATTTCATCAACGGCCGCTTCTGGAATCGAGGGTAAGTGTCTGTGCAAAACTATAACCTCTCCCTTAGACACCTCCGCTGCGGGAAACGCATAGTTTTTATCTTTTTCGGCGGCACTGTAAAGGTATATACCGAATAAATTCCCGCCTTCCGTTACGGTAAATTTAATATAAGAATTTTTTGCCTTTGTGCCCGGTCTTATTTCCGAAAACTTAAGTTGCGCAGGTTTTGCATTGGCGCCTTCAAACGGTAAAGAAAAATCCAAAATACTGTTTTCTCCGCAAGCTGCCGAACCGATAACGGTAAACTTTTCCCCTATTTCAAATTCCGAAAGAGGAGAAACTTGAAAAACGGAAACGTCTTCGGGAGCTTCCATTTTTTCAAAACTGCAAGCTACTTCTTCGGAAGTGTTTTCCTTAACGGCTCTTACCGTTAATGATGTAACCTTTCCGCCAAAGGTAAGTAAAATTTCGTTATTTCCGGATTGTATAAAATCTTTAAGTACCGCTGTTTTCCCTTCGTCCGAAAAAACCGAAATAAAACCGGGCTGTTCAACGGAACCTTTGCAGCCGGCCGCAGCTGCAATAAGCAGCATAAATGCCGCAGCATGGATAAATTTCTTATAAGCCATATAGACCTCCTATATTACTTATAAGAAATTTTCAGTAATTTGTAGAAAATTTAAAAAAAAGAGGCTTAAAGCCTCTTTTTTTTTAATTTATTTTACTTCAAGCAGTTCAAGCTCAAATACAAGATAAGCATTGGGAGGTATAACACCGCCTGCTCCCGCAGAACCGTAAGCCAAAGCGGGAGGAATAATAATAATACGTTTTTCGCCCGTTTTCATCTTTACGGCTTGGCTGTCAAACCCGGAAATTACCTGCTGAGCTCCCGCAACAAATTCCAAGGGTTTATGCATATCGGAATCGTCAAACACCTTTCCGTTTTCCAAAAGAGAGCCCTTATACTTCATTTTAAGCTTTTTACCTTTCTCAGCTTTAGCTCCCTTTCCTTCTTTAACTATAAAAAAGAAAACTCCGTCATCGTCTTTTTTTGCAGGCGGATACTTGGAGCTTATTAAACTTTTAATTTTCTTTTCAGCATCTTCAATGCGCTTTGCTTCTTTTTCTTTAGCCGGCAAAAGATAAGAGTAAAAAGCTTTTTGGTCGGTTTTAAAAGATTTGGCATCTTCTCCCACCCTAATTATAGTAACGGTTTTAATTTTATCGCCTTGGGCAATTGCATTAACAACGGATTGACCTTCAACTACCTTACCGAAAATCGTATACTGTCCGTCAAGCCACGGAGTTTCCACATGTGTTATAAAAAACTGCGAGCCGTTAGTACTCGGACCTGCATTTGCCATAGATAAAACGCCGGGGCCGTCATGTTTTAAACCGTCCACTATTTCATCGGGAAATTCATATCCCGGTCCTCCGGTTCCCGTACCTTCGGGGCAGCCGCCCTGAATCATAAAATCGGCAATTACCCGGTGAAAGGTCAAACCGTTATAAAAGGGTTTTCCCTTTGCAGCGTCAAGAGTTCCCTCCGCCAAACCGACAAAATTGCAAACGGTAAGCGGCGTTTCTTTGTAATAAAGTTTTACGACAATAACGCCCTTATCGGTGTCGATGGAGGCATATAAACCGTCCTCTTTAAGAGCTTCAATTTTTCCACTCATTTTTCCATCTCCTCGTTCTGGATTATTTGTTATCATAATAGCAGCCGCAGTTGCCGCAGCTATAACCATAAAAATTACCGCAATGATAATTACCAACATTTTTTTCATTCTCATTCTCCTAACTCCCGGTTTTGTTATATTCCTTTATAAACCACTTATAAAGAGCTTCAGCCCGCGACGAAAAAGAATTTTTAAGTTTTTTTTCGAGGCCGGGTAATTTTGTAAAATCGGCAGCCGTGCAGCAATACACCGCAAGATAACCGCCCAAATCGTGTACGGCAAGAACAACTCTTAAATTTTTCGGAGCAATAACTTTAAAGATGGAATATTTAAGCGTTTCATTATTAAGGCAAACCATACCGCAAGAATGTCCGTCCGTGAAGTATTCGTATTCATAAATATAATTTCCGAAAGTTAAATCTTCTTGGCGGGCTAAAATTTTTAAACCGTCGGCACTGCCTTCAAGCACATCGGAAATCTTTTCATAATTTATTTTCTCACCGCTTTTAACTTCTTTTACCGTAAAAGATTTTGAATAAAGGGTTCTCATCTTGCCTCTGGAATGGGAATAATACTGTATTCCCTCAAGGCCCGAAATACTTCTTAAAATTTTGGAAATATCGAAAGATTTATCGTTTGCTTTTTTATAAAGATAAAGACCTTCCATCAGAAAGACCGGTTTTAAATTCGATTTTAAAAAAGATGCGGTTATTTTTTCCATTAAACCGGAAGAAGGGCTCAATTCCGGCGTCATATCCGCCGTTTTATATTTATAGGAAAAAACGGAGCCTTTTTCAAAAAGCTCTTTTGCGGTATTTTTATCCAAAACCGGCAAAAGAGCTTTTTCAATATCAATATCTTGACTCTCCGCTGCGGCTGACCTTTTAGAAGCGGCGGTTTTGCCGTCTGCGGAATTATCTTCCGCAAAGGCAAAACTCGAAAAAATAAAAAAGAATAGAAACAATACTTTAAATTTCATAAATATCCTTGCGGGTTTAAAATTAAAATCCTTTATAAAGCACCCGCACCTGTTTATATAAACCGTTTCCCTCGCTTTTAGTTTCAATATCGTGAATGGCGTTTAAAGTTGTATGAATAATACGTCTTTCATAAGGATTAAGAGGCTCCAATAATTGGGAACGCTTCGACATGCGCACCCTGTCGGCAGTATCGTAAGCCATACGAACGAGAAGCTCTTCCCGCCGTACTCTGTAACTTTCGCAGTCAACCGAAATTCTTGCATGAGAACAGCCTATCGTAGAAGCATAAACATTGGCTAAAAGCTGAATGGAATCCAAACTTTTCCCTTTTTTACCGATTAACACCGCGGCATCTTTAGATTCTATCCTATAGGCAAAATGTTTTTTATCAGCCGAAAGGGTTACGGTTTTACAATCATATCCCATTTTTTGTACAACAGTTTCGATAAAAATACGTGTTTTTTCGGCGCCTGCACTAATATCTTCAGGTGCAGCCTGCATTGACTCCGACTCGGATTCGGACAGCCTTTCATTCCCGCCTGCAACAACATCTTTTCGTAAAGCTTCATCTACATGTACGCGGATTTTTGCATGTCCTTTTTTAAACAGGGAATTCTTTTGAATTTCCAAGATTTCAACATCAAACTGATCCTTTTCAAGACCTAATTCGGCTACGGCAAGCTCTATAGCTTCTCTTTCGGTCTTAGCTTCAAATTCATAAGTCATAAAACACATCCTAAATTATAAAATTTTATTTTGCCTGCATCGATTTATTGATAATAATCTGCTGCAATAACATCAAAATATTGGAGAAAATCCAAAACAACAACAAGCCCGACGGCGCATTATAAAGAATAAAGAATAAAAACAGAGGCATAAAATAAAGCATTATCTTCATTGAAGGGTTTTGCTGAGTTTGCCCCGGAGTTTGCGTCAATTTACCGTATAAAAGCTGGGAAACCAAATAAATTACGGGTAAGAGCCTTAAATCGGTCCAGCCCAAAAACGGAAGAGCAAACCCGAATTTTAAAATACTGTCGCCTAAGGATAAATCGGGAATCCAGCCCGGAATAAAACTCGCACCTCTAAATTCAAAATAGTTATTAAATAATCTGTACATGGCAAACCAAAACGGGATTTGGATAAGCATTGGCAAACAGCCCGAAAGCGGATTATGTCCCGCTTCTTTATAAAGTTTTGCCATTTCCGCATTCATTCTTTGGGGATTATTTTTATACTTATTTTGAATTTCGGCAATTTGAGGCTGCATTTCCTGCATTTTTTTCGTCGCTTCGGAACTTTTTTTCGTAAGCGGAAAAAATACTATCTTCAATAAAATTGTAAGAAGAATAACCGCAACACCCCAGTTCGGAATAAATTTATACAATAATTCCATCGCTTTTTTTAAGAGCCATTCAAGAGGATATAAAAAGCCGCCTGAAGAAGCAACTTCATCAATTCGTAAATTGTTAAACCCGTAATTATTCGTTAAAGCCGAATTATATGTATTAAGCAATTTTTCGGAGCAGGGGCCTATATAAACTCGATATAAATCGTTGGCGGCGTTTCCCGCAACGGGTTGACGCGAAATAAATATTTGTGAGTTTTGAACGGCATTATTTTCCGCCTTAAACCCGGAGAATGTCATTTTTTTAATCGGATTGTCGGGAATTACGATAAAAGTAAAATACTTTCCCGAAACGGCAGTCCACGAAGCCAAATCGGTAATTGTCTTTTGTTTTCCGGCCGAAATTCCCCTTTCCTCATATTTTTTACCGTTTGCAAAATAAGAAAAATAACGGTATTCATTTTTATCCTGACTCTGATTCCATTCAGGCCCTATTTGAGGCGCAGTTCTTAAAGTATAAGCCTCATCGCCGAAAGAAAGCCCCTTCATTCCGTCTTTTCCGTCAATAGTTATCTCGAGAGAAAACATATAGTCTCCGGGAATAAAAGTATAGCGTTTTGCCAAAGTAAAAACGGAAGAACTGCCGTCAGCTTTATTTTCCACCGTTATATCGCGGAAAAATCCGATTTGCTTTTTTCCGTCCGGAAGCGTTTCCTGTTTTACATGAAACAGGAAATTAATCGGAGCGCTTTCAGCTCCTCCGAAAGCCAAAGATAAGGCACGCTCCGAACCTCTTGTATTTTCAATCATTTCCACGCGCTCTTCGCTGCCTGCGGAAGCGTGTTCTTTTAATTTGTAAGATACAATATCCCCGCCCTTATTTGTAAAAACGGCGCGGATTAAATCGGTTTCTACGGTATATGTTTCTTCACGTAAAGACTCATCGGCATTTTCCGATGCGGTTACGGCGGAAATTTCATTACTTTCAGACTGAACAAAGGTATTTTTCGGAACCTCGGTATTTTCGGTAACGGCGGGCTTAGACTGCATAGTATTTTCTACGGGAAAATACTTTTGCTGAATATACATCCAAACGCCGAAAACAATCATAGATAAAACAATTGCCAAAACGGTATTCTTTTTCAATTAAAACTCCTTAATTTTTCCATAGTGCGGAACAACTTTTCAAAAATCCGATTTACGGGACAGGGTCGTAACCGCCTTTGTGAAAGGGGTTACATCGTAAAATTCGGGATATTGCCATCGCAAACCCTTTAAACGGACCGTATTTTTTTATGCTTTCAAGAGCATACTCCGAGCAGGTGGGATAATATCTGCAACAAGAAGGAAAATGAGGAGAAACGGCTTTCCTATAAAAGATAATACAAGCACATAAAAACCTTTGCAAAAGTTTTTTCATAAGCCTCACATCTTATACATTTCCGCCTTGGTAAAAAGATAAACCAATTGATTAAAACGTTCAAAATAACCGTCTTTTGATGAAAACACCAGCAAAACAAAATCTTTGCCGGTTTTAAGCTGCGGTTTAATCTTTCTATACGCTTCTTTTGAAATTCTGCGGGCCTTGTTCCGCTCTACGGCGGTACCGAACCCCCTCTTAAAAGTACATAAAAACCTGTTATACTCCAACCCGTTCGGCACAATAAACAAAGCGGCTCCGCGGCAAGTTATTTTTACACCCTTACTGAAAACGTGTTTTATAGCTGCTTTGGAGCGAAGACGTTCCTCTCTTGGAAATGTGAAATTATCCACACCGGAGAAAAAAATTAAAACGGTTTCTTTTCGTCGGAAGCTGAAAGCTTTCGTCTGCCCTTTGCTCTGCGGCTGCTTAAAATAGCCCTTCCGCCCTTTGTTTTCATAAGCGCACGAAATCCGAAACGTCTTACGCGCTTCATTTTACTTGGTTGATATGTCCGTTTCATAAACTAGACTCCTTATATTTTAGAATAAGATGCAAAGTTTTACTCCGCCGCTTATTCAAAGATGTAAAGCTAAATGTACGGTGAAGTCCGTACAATACGGGAAAATGAATATAACACTAAATTGAATAAAAGTCAATAGGCGGAAAAGTTTACAAAACCGGAATACGAAAACACGTATACCGACTTACAATAAACCGAAACCGTACGGCCTAAAATTTAAATCGGGAGTAACCTCAGATTACTCCCGATACATTGAAAGCACCCTAAAAAGGACAGGGTAAAATTTTATAAGACCGTGCCGGTTTTAAAAATTCTTAAAAGAATAAATGAGCCATTACTACAACTACCGGAATTGTAATAATCGTTCTTTCCAAAAAGATAATAAACAAATCGGATAAATTTACGGGAAGTTTTGAACCTAAAATAACGGCTCCGGTTTCGGACATATATAAAAGCTGAGTTACCGAAACGGCGGCAACTATAAAGCGGGTCATAGGCGATTGAATACTTGCCCCTAAAATCGAAGGAACAACCATATCGGCAAAACCTACAACCATAGTGGAACTTGCGGCAGCCGCTTCCGGAACCCTTAACAAATTAAAAATAGGCTCAAACGGTTTTCCAAGCCAAGTAAATACCGGAGTCGCCTCCGATAAAATCAAAGCAAGCGTTCCCGCAGCCATAATAATGGGAACAACACCCAACCACAAATCAAGCACGGTTTTTGTTCCGTTTTTTAAAAACTGAACGGGATTCCCGTTTGTTTCAGCCTTTTTTACCGCAAGATGAAGCCCCCATTGGTGCCTTGAAAATCCCGGAGGAATTATTTCGGTTTTCGCATTGGGCTGCATTTTTAAATATGTATCTTTTTTTAAAGAAAGCGGCGGAATACGCGGCACTATAATTGCAGCTACGACACCCGCAACACTTACCGTCAAATAATACTGTGCAAAATAATCCGTAAGGCCTACATTTTGAAGAACAACCAAACAAAAGGTAATGGAAACGGCGGAAAAGGTTGTGGCAATAACCGCAGCTTCTCTTGCACTGTAATATCCTTCTTCATACTGTTTATTGGTAAGGGCTACGCCTATAGTTCCGTCCCCTATCCAGGAAGCCATACAGTCTATCGCCGAACGTCCCGGCAAACGGAAAATCGGGCGCATAACCGCAGTTAAAAATACACCTACATACTCCAACAAACCGAATTCTATTAAAAAAGGCAAAATAAAACCCGCCGTTAAAAATATAGTAAATAAGCCTCCGATTAAATCGTACAAAATAAGTCCGCCCGTATTTTCACTATAAATAATTTCAGGGCCGAGCTTAAATGCCGTCATTAAAGCCAGCGCAAGACCGGCAAAACGGGCTATAACCCAAAAATAAGATACATTACAAATCCTCTTTAATAATTCATTATTTTCGATAAAAGAAGGCTTTGCAATTTTATAAATAAGCGTAAGCAAACACGAAACCGTTATGGCAATCAACACGAGGATATAAATCGGCACAACCGAATTTATTCCTTTATTAAGCAGTTTTGAAATAACCGATACCATAACGGTTGAAGCTCCGTCAAGTTTAAACGGAGTCATTAAAAGCAACACACCTACTACGGAAGGAACTACAAATTTTAAAATTTGTAAAATTGAAAATTTTTCTTTTTTTACGTCGTCCATAAAAAAATCTCTCCTATTTTTTTTATTTTATGATTGCCTCAAGAGCAATCTCCATCATATTTTTAAAAGTTTTTTGTCTTTCTTCAGGTGTTGTAATCTCATGCGTTACAACATTATCCGAAATCGTAAGTACCGCCAAAGCCTGCCTGCCGTATTTAGCTGCAAGGGTATATAATTCGGCGGCTTCCATTTCTACTGCAAGAACTCCGTATTCCGCCCAAAGTTTCCATGTTTCCAAATCATCGTAAAAAACGTCGGAACTGGCTATCTGTCCCACAAGCGGAGTAACTCCCATTTTTACCGCATAATCGTAAGCATTTTTTAAAAGGCTCCAATCCGCAGAAGGCGCATAATGGCAGCCTCTAAAACGGTGAGTGTTTATCCCCGAATCGGTACAAGCGGACATACCCAGTACTACGGAGCGAAGTCCGATATCTTTTTGCAATGCACCGGCGGTTCCTATGCGTATAGCCTTTTGAATACCGTAATCTTTAAACAATTCATTTACATAGATTGAAAGAGACGGCTGCCCCATTCCGGTTCCCTGTACCGAAACGGGAACACCCTTATAGGTGCCGGTAAAGCCCAGCATTCCGCGAACATTGTTGTAGCATTTAGGATTTTCCAAAAAATTCTCGGCTACAAATTTGGCGCGCAGCGGGTCTCCGGGCAAAAGGATTTTATCCGCAATTTCGCCCTGTTTTGCTTCAATGTGAATACTCATTTTTTCCTCCTGAGATTTTATTTAAAAAGTATACATCATTAGTAAAGAATAATCAATAAGAAAATAATCAATTTTAATTGCTTGAAATTTGCCGGGCGTTGTGCTATTATAAAACAATAGGTTACTGTTTTAACCTAAAATTTGAATCTTTGGAGGATTAAAATGAAAAAAATTATTTTTATTTTGGCGGCATTATGCTGTGCGGCTACCTTACCGGCATTTAATTTAAGCGATATTTCAGGCGATGTAAGTATAGGCTATATGAACCATACTATGGTTACCACCTACAATTCCGAAACCATTAAACAGCAGATTGAAGTTCCTCTTCAAACCGCATTGGGAACAGGCAGTCTTACATTAGCCGACCAAAAATCGACCGATGTATATAATGCCTTTGTTGCGGGGTTAAGCTTAAAAATAAGTTATCTTTATCTCAATTTAGGAGCGGGCTTTCCTTCAAAATCGCTGCCCACAGGCTTTGACCCGTTGGGAGCAAAACTTAAAGCCTTTAATGTTTCCGATAAAATAAAAGGCTCCGTAATTATAGACGGTTTACTCGGCGCCGGAGTTACCCTTTTTAAAAACACTCCGTTTAATATCGTTCTCGGAGGCGGTTTAGGTGTAAACTATATTAGAACAAAAAGAGATTTGCCGGAGGCTTTTGTAAAAACTATAGTGAACGACAAAGGGGAAGCGATTGCAAAACAGTTTACCGAAATAAGGTCTACTGCAAGTATAGGAGTAGGCGCGGATATAGGTATCAGATACTACTTTACTAAAAATATCGGAGTTTCTTTCGATATAAAAGATACCGTATATTTTTTACCTGTAATGAACCAGCGATATTATAACGGAACCCTTGTCAACGGACAAGCGGTTACTTACAAAATTACAAAAGAGCAAAAACAGGACATTAAATCTTTAATTAAATACCAGTGGTCCAATAATTTTACCGCCCGCTTGGGTATTGCATGGAAGCTGTAATAAAATTCTGTTTTTAAATAATAAGGCGGTACGGTTTAAATTTAAAATTGTACCGCTTTTTTTGTAACTATAGGATAGGGCTGATATTTATATTATTAAGACTACATTTTCCTTTCGGGGAAGTAATTTTTACGGAGGTGTCTATGAAACACAAAAAAATTTCATTATTTTTATCATGGCGGCAGCCTGTACGGCAATGCTCTTTGCCGATTTGGCTATTTCTTTCGGTCCCGCTTACACAAATTATCTTGTAAAGCCTAAAACCGAAGAAGGAAAACTTAGCGGGAATGCGGTACAGGATTCCATCATAAGCCAGTTAAAAGGCGCAACAACGGAAAAAAACAATGCGGCAGGTTTTGCAGTCGATATCCGCGGAGATTATTTATACGGCATGCTTCAGATAGCCTTCCCTTCAAAAACTCATACCGACCTTATAAAGGGCGGAACTGCGGGCCTTAAAAAAGGCGCATTTATCATGGATACGCAGGTAGGTGCAGGATACACATTTTTTAAAGACAGCCGCTTTAACCTGTTTTTAGGAGCCGGTTTGGGCTTTAATCTTATGTCTTCCGAGCAAACGATAAGCATTCCTTTAGCGGGAGATTTTAATTATAAAAAACTTGATGCTATGATAGGCGTCGGCGGGAATATAACTGCAAGTTTTTACTTTACAAAACACGTAGGTATTTTTGCAGGCATCGCCGATACCGTATATTTCGCACCGATAAAAGCTAAAAAAACTTTTACCGTAGCGGGAGAAACAATCAATTTAGATGAAAAAACGGAAGGCACAAAACTTTCAAACAGCTTTGCAAACAGCCTTAATTTAAAAGCCGGTATTTCATTTAAACTGTAAAAATTAAGGCCGAACGGCATAAAAAAAAGCAGCCTTCTAAGGCTGCTTTTTTTTATTGATGTCTTTACTTTAAAGAATTAAGAACACCTGAAAGTTTATTCTTATCGTATAAATCGAGCGGCCGTCCTTCGGCATAACGCAAAGCCTCTTCCGTAAAAGTTCCGGCGCTCATACAAATACCGGTTCCGCCTTTTACCTCCTTAAGACGTGCATGAAGTTCTCTCAAAAGCAGCTCTCCTACCGTACCCTGCGAGCGGAAAAACCTGAAAATAACCGTATCCGAAAAACGCGGCGTATCCACTTCGGCAACTATATCGGTATACGTCGCTAACACGGAAATATCCAGAATTTTTACCTTTGCTTTAGGATAAAACCTGGCAACAATTTTTCTGCATAAACCGACAAATTCGCTTTGTCCCGACATTAAATAAATTTGTAAATTTCTATTTTGGTTCAGCTCCTGATACCTCATAATCAATGTGGCGGCATCTTTATATCCGGGGCTTATCATTTGAATTTCTTTTAATAAATGGAGAGCCTTGCCTATATCCTGTGTCTTTATAAATGCCTGTGCCAATCTGTATTTAAGCTCGTTGGAAGTTTCCATAGGAATATTTTGGTGCTTTAATCCTATTTGAAAATCTTCGATAGCACGGTCAAGCTGATTCGCCTTTGTTCTAATCATTCCGGTATATAAAGCCGAGCGGGGGCCGAAAACAGGGTCTACACGCAAATGTGTTAAAATTTTCAAACATTTATCGTTTGCACCCGCCTCATAAAAACATTCTCCCATTGAAAACAAAACTTCTTTGTCATCGGGCTTTACATCCAATGCTTTTTTTAATGCGGGAAGAGCATCGTTGTATCTGTGCAAATGCTGAAAAGTATAGCCTGCATACTTTGTCGCCAAAAAATTATCCGGTTGAGTAATTAAGGCTTTTTTAAAATACGGGAGGGCTCTCTCATAATCTTTTTCCATATAGTACACATAGCCCAGCGTATAATTTACATCAAAATGTCGCGGATTTAAAGTTTCCGCCAACAATAAGCCTTTTTTAGCTTCAGGCATTCTATTCGTTTTTAAGGCGCAAATACCGTACCTTAAAGGAATATCGAATTGTTTTTCAAGGTCCAAACTTTTAACATGGTCGATTAAAACGGAATATGCGGCATAAGCTTTTTCCCATTCCTGCCCCTGATATTGCACATCGCCCATAATTAACAGACCCTGAATATCCCGAGGATTTTGATTTAAGCGGCGTGCCGCATCTTTCATTAAAGCAGCCTTTCCTTTTACGGTTTTAGCTCTGCCCTGACCGCCGGAATTTGAGGTTTTTGAAGCAATAAAATAAATAATCCCCAGTACAACAATAACAATAAAAGCCGATATAATAATAGTTGCCATTCTTCTATTATGCGTTTTATTTTAAAATATGTCAATGGAAGAAGCCCGTAAATTGTTTTAAAATATGAAAAAATGTCAATATTTTTATTAAAAAGTATTGACATTTTTTTTTACTTTTGCTAGAATACGCAAGCCTATGGGGGCGTAGCGAAGCTGGTTTATCGCGCTGGCCTGTCACGCCGGAGATCGCGGGTTCGAGCCCCGTCGCTCCCGAAAAAGCTCACCGCCTAACGGTGAGCTTTTATTTTTTATAGCCGTCCTAAAACGGGCAGTAGCGCAGGGGTAGCGCGCTTGGTTCGGGACCAAGAAGTCGGGGGTTCAAATCCCCCCTGCCCGACTATTTAATTATAAAAAATTTCCGATATTCCTTATCTAACAAAAGGGAGCAATACACGAACTGAAAAAATCCGTCATATTTAAATCTTCGGAAGAGAATTCTTTTCTTCTTATGGATTTGAGAAGATAAATAACGGCTTTTATTTTTCCTTCATATATAACGGGAGCAGCTATTACCGAATTCCAATTGGGTATTCCTGTAAGTTTATCTTTCCCGACGGCATTATCCCAATCAACTCCGGAAAAACTTTTTTTGGAAGTTACGGTTTCTTTGATAAAATTCTTATTCAGTTTAAATTCCGCACGCGGAGTTTGCTCCGGTTTTAAAATACGCTCCGAAGGTTTATTTTCCCTTATCGGAATAATAACGGCGGTATCGGCATCCGTAAGCTCTTTTATTTTAGACAAACAGAATTTCAAACGCATATCTTTGCCAAGTTTTTTTCTTATTGAGGCGGTAACTTCAGTAAGTATTAAAATATTTTTCGCATCCGTTAAAGAATCCCCCGTAATTACACCCGTCATTCTGTCGGTTTTTAAATCTTTATATACAAAGTCGGTATTCCAAATACATACATTGTTTCTGCCGGAATTCTTGGCATTATACAATGCGGAGTCCGCTTTTAATAAAAGGTCTCCGGCAGTTACCGCATGCTGCGGAAAAGAAACGGCTCCTATGCTTACGGTTATTTTTATTTCAGGATTTTCGAATTTCAAGGCTTCTATTTGCTTACGGATATTTTCAGCGATAAAACCGGCCTGATTTATTTGAGTATCGGGTAAAAGCACAAGAAATTCCTCTCCTCCGAAACGTCCCAAAATTTGTTTCTTTTTTAGAACTCCCATTGCAGCCGAAGCCGTCGCCTTTAAAACCTCATCTCCGATTTGATGGCCGAAAGTGTCGTTTATTATTTTAAAATGGTCCAAGTCGTACATTAAAACGGAAAAAGGTTTACCGGTATTTTTTGCGGCATCAAATAATTCATTAAAAGCCATATCAATATATTTTCTTGTAAATGCCGATGTAAGTTTATCGGTTGAAGCTTCATAATGCAATCTATAGCTTTCAATTAAAAATGCAAAAATATTTTCATAAATTTTACAAAGCTCTATTCCGAAAGTATTGCAATTATTTATTTCGCGTTCCGATATAAACACAAGATATGCGCATATATTATTTTCCATAGGATTTATATTTTTGCATTTTATCGGCAGTAAAATATGAGCGGGTAAATTTTCGTTTTCTAAAACATTATCCTGATTCCCGACCGAATTTTTTAATATCTGAGCAATTTTTTCTATGCTTTTACATTGCCCGAAAGAAAACAAAGACTCTATATTATTTTCATTATCAACTATAAAAACATCATAGGCGGTTGCCAGCAAATTCAATGAAATAAAATCCAAAAAAATTTTTATATTTTGTAAAAAATTATTGGAAAATTTTAATATAACATCTTCTGCCGTTTTATTTTTAAATTTTGTCTTAGATTTTTCAATATTTACAATATCGGTTAAAAACTCCCTGTTATTTTTTAATAAGGTAAGTGTATTTGCCGTTAAAACGGTTTGTATCCGCTTAAGCGAAAATTTCTTATTATAGTTGCGGTAATCCGGTTTAAGTTTTTTGTTAAGATAATCGTCTATAATATCAAAAGCTCTTCCGTAACGGTTTGAATTAAAAAAAGCCCGTTGTTTATTTATCGGCATTAAATTCATTACCGTCCCTATTATTTTTTGCACTTCGGCAAATCTTACAATTCCCATTACGGTATTGCCCGAATTTAAATACAACAGGGCCAACTCCGTGTTAATATCGATACTAAAGCTGCAAAACTCTTCGGAATTTAAAGCGAGGGCTTTTAATAAATGTTCTTCGGCTTTTTCTTTTTCAATAAATGAAAGAATAAAAAGCATTCTGCTCTTTAATATATCCGATAAATCGGATATTTTGTTTTTTACTATATATTTCAATATAGGAGTAAAGTCCATATCGCGCCTTAATATTATAAGTCTTCTAACCGATTCCAATACATTATAAAAGACAAGATGCAGCAGTTTTACATATTTAGATTCGGTAAACATTGCGGTATAGATATTTTGCAACACACTTATATCGTCCGTCTTTTTACTTATCAATTTATTTGTTTCAAGACAGGCTTCCATAAAAAGTTTTTTTATCGCAAATCTAAAGTTATTTGCCTCCAAACACTTTTCCAATAATTTTTTTTCTTTTTCATATTCCGCAAATACCGAAGCTATTTTTGCCGAAGTTTGCGTATACGATATAATATATGCAGGACGCTGCAAAATTCTTTTATCCTGCATCATAGTATCTATTTTTATTTTACACGCCAATGCGGCATTATAATCGTCAAATACCGATAAAAAATCATACAGTAAAGTGTAAGCGAATAAATAACGGTTGTATAATTGATTTTGCTTTATTTTTTTTATAGCGTCCATACATAAATCATAAGCCTCTATATATTCGCCTGCGGAGGCTTTTAAAGTGCTTATGTTCAGCATAGCCAATACCTTAGTTGAAACATTATTGTATTCTTCGCTTTTATCGATTATGTCATTATAAAAAGATAGAGCCTTGGAAAAATTTTGATATAAATTTAAATAGATTATAGCAAGGTTATTAAGCGCAAAATTCTTAACTTTAAAATTGCGGGCTTTTGAAGCCGTCTTTACCGCTTCAATATAAATTTTTTCAGCTTTATTAAAATTACCGGAATAATAAAAATTATTTCCAAGTTCAAGCAAAGCGCCGGCTTTTAAAAATTGATATTTTTTTATATCACCGCAAAGTTTTACAACTTTTTTTGCAACCCTGATTCCTTCAGCATGCCTCCGACTGTATTGTAAAAATTTAGATTTAACTTTTAAAAAAGATAAGGTTACGAATTTATCTCCCGCTTTTTTAGCCGCCTGCTCCGCTATGTCGAGAGTTTTTTCGATTGAACGGGAATCTACATTAATTAATATTTCATAGTTCGTTTTAGTTATATAAAGAAGGGCAATCAGGTTTTTATTGCTTATCCGTTTATTTAACAGCATTTCAGCCTGTAATATTTTATTTGCACAATCAAAAACATTTTCGGTATCGATATAAGCTTCTGCAAGCAGCAATAAAACATATAATTGCTTGTCCGTATCGGTTTCACATATCAAAGTATATATTTTTTCAAAAATCGAAATGACTGCGGAAACCGTGTGTGTTTTTTTTATAACGGCCTCGTGTTTAATACAATAATCGACAACTTCTTCAGCCAAGCCTGCACGTTCCGCATGCCAAATATATTCATTTATATTGATTTTAGATTTTTGTTTTATTATGCCGGCTATTTTTTTATGAAGTGCAACTTTATATTCCGGGTCCAATTCGGCATATAAGGTATTGTGCAATATATTATTAACAATAATATATTCGGAGGAAAGCCCCGAATCCGCCTTGGCTATGATATTATTTTCTAAAAAATTATAAAAATATTTTTTTATATCCGCTTTTTTAAAAGCTGCAATATTTACAATATCATCAAGAGTAAAAACGTTTTGAAAAATACTCATTGCGTTTAAAAGTAAAAGCTCTTCGGTATTTAAATTTTTAAGATGAGTTTTAACGGCTTGTTCTATATTGGACGATATTTGAATCGGCAGCGAGACATCTAAAATATTATTCGAAAGCATACATATTTCGGTAATTTCATTCTTTTTAATATCTCCGTTATATACCAATTCTTTTACCACTTCGGTAACAAACAGAGGGCTGCCTGAAGTATGCGAGTATATTTTATTTATCAATACATACGGTACATGTCTTACCTGTAAAAGGTGCCGTATTAAAACACCGGTTTCATATTCGGATAAATTGCATAAATTTATCTTTTGGGTATTATCTTGGGCGGTCAAGACTTCAACCATTTTTTGCGCCTGAACGTTTTGCTTAATTCCGAATTCATCGTAAGAAAAAATAAGCATAATTTTTTTATGATTTACACTTTCAACGGCTAAATGTAAAAACAAATTTAAGATAAAATCCGCTCCGAGGTGAATATCGTCTACAATAAACACTGCAACTTTTGAAGCCGTCCTTTCGGCGATTAAATTTGAAATGCGGTTTATAAGTCTATACTTCAGCATATTAAGCTTATGCGCGGGATATTTACCCTTTGTCAAAATTTCAATTCCTTCAAGGATTTCTTTTTCCAAAACATTTACGGTATTTAAGGGGACGTTCATCAGCATAGTGCGCATTAAATGAATCAAGAATTGCTCTTCGTTAAAATTACCGAGATTAGGAAAAATTGTAAACATCGCATTTTTCTAAAGAAAATAAAAAATTAAGCTCGGCAAGAAAAGACGTTTTGCCTGCACCCAACTGCGCCGTTATAAAACATACATTATTATCGGATACATTATTGTATAAATTATAAAAACTTGAAAGAAGCTTATTTTTTTCTTTATATCTTCCTATAGTTTTAGGCGATATAAATTTATCCTTACGCGCCGCCTTACAGGCGACGGAAAATGTACGCTGTAACTGTTTATTTATATCCAGTATAATATGGTGAAATAAATAAGTTGTGTGGTCGGTCATACTGGAAATAGCTTTATTGCAAATACCGAATAAGCACTCCGCAATTTTTTTATCGTTTTTATCGGTACAAAGTTTTAAACAGGAAGTTTTTATCGATGAAAAATCCGGTATATCCAAATTTGAAAGCTGACGTCTTGCAAGTAGAGACAACAAAATAACCGCAAAGGACTCTACATCATATTCAAAATAGTCTTTATTTATATTTTTATATTCAATTAATTCTATATTTTCCAAAAGTTTATATGTGATAATATCTTGAAGTTTAATTGTAAGTTTTTTTTCGGTTTTTAGAACATAAATATTTTTTAAATTAAAATTTTTGTATTCCATTTCATATTTACAAAGATAATTTAAAGCCTTGCAGATAAGAACCGTAATTTGTAAAATCTCTTCCCATGAGGCGGTTTTTAAAAATTCCAAAAGATAAGTTGCGGAGTCTACTTTTTCACAAGTATAAATATAAGAATCTTCAATCGTTTTAACGCCGTTTATGCTGATTAATCTCGTAAAATCATATAATTTAGAAAATAAAGAGCAGTCTATTTGTTTTATTAAAAAGAATTTATTTCTTAAAAATTCCATAAAAGAATTTTCAAAGGCGGTTGTTTTTACAATGTTTAATTTAAACCGTTTTCTTTCGGAGGAGTTTAAGTCTTCCGCTATAAAACTGCGGATATCGTTTGTCTTTGAATTAAGCTCTTTTATTATTCCGTAACGCTCGTTAATTATATCCATAAATGTGCACCTAAATATTTGCGGAAACGATATCCGCAATAAATTTCAGCAAGTTTAAATCGGTAGAATTAAACTCCCGTTTCTTTTCAGGAGAAGCCAAATATACAACGCCTGCGATATTTTCGTTTTTAGTTAAAGGCGCAACGGCTACCGAATTCCATTCGGGTATATTGCTTACAATATTTTTTCCGGCAACATTATCCCAATCTATTCGACAAAGACCTAAGCCCGTATTTAACACCGAAAAAACAAGCTCTTCGTTTATAGTGTATGTAACAAAGCCCAATTTTGCGGCTATATTAAGTTTTAAGGCTTTTGTTTTTTTATTTTGCGAAACCGTAATAACGGCGCAGCTTTCAGCATTAAATAAATGCATAATTTTAGCGGCAAAATCGGAAAACATTTTATGGCGCGGCTGCTTTATTTTGGGAATATCCGCCAACTCAGCGGCGGCATTAACGGTTTCGGAATATTTTGTTTCATCTGCAAGCAATAAACCGCCTATTGCGGTTGAAGTTATTTGTTCCGACAAAATACTATACGACCATAAACACGAACGATTTCTCCCGGAATTTTTTGCTTTATATAATGCCTGGTCGGCTTTTAATAACAAATCGGGAATTGTTTTACCGTGTTCGGGATAACAGGAAATTCCCAAGCTGACGGTTATTTTTATCTCATCAAAAACAGCTTCTTCAACTTTAGTTCTAAAGTTTTCGGCCGCTTCACACACTTTTTCCATTCCGATATTCGGAAGTATAATAACAAACTCCTCTCCGCCGAATCTTCCTAAAAGCTGTCCTTCTTTTAACTCCTTAAAAACGGTTTTAGCTACATTTTGTAAAACCATATCACCTATATGATGTCCGAAAGAATCGTTTACGGTTTTAAATTTATCCAAATCGTATATTATAATGGAAAACACCGAATTCGTTTTTATAGAATTCTTTAAAATATTTTTAAGAGATATATCAAGATATTTTCTGGTTAATGCTCCGGTTAAAAAATCATAAAATGCCGTTTGTTTAAGAATATTATTTTCCAATATCATTGCCAAAAAATGCGAAACGTCTTTAGCCGTTTTAAGTCCGCCGCTCGAAAAATTATTTACAGTATTTCCGGAAACAAAAACCATAAATCCCAACAAGTCATAAATTTTACCGTTAGAATTTTTCTTTTTAATCGGAATAATCATACATTGTTTTTTAATCTTCTTTTGAACGTTACCGATTTTATCGTAACCGAATTTTATAATTAAATCATATAGAATTTTTACATCTTTATGGAATTTCGATAAAGCGACACTTTCCAATTTACCTATTCTGTTTAAAACGAGTAAGCCGAACTGAGGTGCAAGAAGCTGAAAAGAAAGAAATTGCATAAATTTCCGCATTTGCTCTTCAAAATTATTATTAAATTTTGCAAATATGCCGGTATGAGTCATATTGCCGAAACCGTTTATTTGCATTAATCTGGAAGTTAAAGCCTTTTTAAATTTAATATCTTTTTGCAAGAGCTTAATATGAGAAGCCGAAATAATTGTATTCAGCTCTTCTTCGGAAATCCGCTTTTTGACAGGATTTATTTTTGAAATATCTTTTCCTTCAATAAATTCCTGTACCGCATTAAACGGAATATTATAAAATGAATTATTATATAAGGGTAATCTATACTCTTTCGGAATATTTTTAAATAATTCCAGAATTTCGTCTTCCGCTTCCAAAAAGTTAAAAACGGCAAGAATATTATCACCCTTATTTTTGTGATACAGCCCCAGCCTTATATCAAGCGGTATAAGCAAATTGGTATTATTTTTATGTTTGCTTATTTGAATAGCCCTTGATAATAACTCACCTTCATTTTCTTTGTCAATATAAGCTTCAAAATAAAGCATCGCAATATATTGAAATGTACTTAACCGTATATCTTTATATTCAAGTAACTTTAAAATAAGAGGAGAAAAATCTATGTCGCTGCGCTGTATGGTTAATGCAATAGTAAATTCCAATAAGCTCTTTGAAATTATTTTAGAATAATCGCTTTGAGAATTTTTATTCAGTTTTTTTGCATAAATATCGAAATATTTGATAAGGTTTCCTATATCCGTTTTTCTGTTTAATATAATACGTGAAGCTTCTATCCTAAAATAAATAAGAGCTAAGCTGACATCGCTTCTGTAGTCTTTAAGTTTTAAAAGCCTCTTTAAAAGGCGGAAGCCTTTAGTATGACACCATAAATATTGGCATGTTTCCGCAAGCAAGTTATAATAAAGGAAATCGTATAACAGTTTATTTTCAAGTTTTGTATTTTTTAAAAAATGAACGGCCTCTTTTCTGTATTTAAAAAAATCATTGTATTTACACAAATTCATGGAAGTATTCATAAAGGTTAATATTTTAGGATACTCAAGTGTAAGGATATTGTTTGCAATAATTTTTGCGGAAGCTTCTTTGACATATTTATATGCCAATTTACTGTTATGAATTTCCACCAGCATAATAGCATAATTTAAAAGAGCATAAATTTCAATCGAGATAATATCCATTGAGCGCGCTTTACTTATAAGTAAGTGCATATATTTAAAGGCCTTATGTATACCGTTACGGCTGAAAGCATAAGCTATTGCAATATTACATAAAGCCGTAAGCTCGCACTTTGTATAATTACATTGCCTTGTAGTTTCCAAACAATATTTATAGTATTTAAAAGACTCTTTATAATTCCGTTTTATATAATTTGCATAGCCTAAAAAAACCAAGGCATCGCACTTATAAATTAAATACTCTTCTTTATCGCCGCAAAGTTTTAAAACCTTATAACTGTTTTTTTTAAGCGCTTCTATATTTTGCGATAATTTATAATACATACAATTTACGCCGTGTAAATTTATAGTTATAATCGGAGTTTTACATTTTTCGTATAACAGCTTTAACTTTTCCGAATAATTAAGAACCAGCGCTTGGTGTTCCGAAATATATTCGTAATTTGCCGATTGGTAATAATAAAGAGATAACAGTTCATAATTATTTATTTGAGGGATAATTTCGGATATAATCTGAAGAGTTTCTCTTTCTTTTTCTCTTAACCCAAGCTGATAATACAATTTTGCAATTGTAAGCATTGTCTTGCAGCGCATTTCAATATCGGATTCTTCCATAAGCTCCAAAATTTTACCGTAATTTAAAATAGCTTCATTTATTTTTTTATTCTTAAGAGCGTTATCTACATTTTCCATACAATATTTTGCGGCCAAACTTTTATTACCGGACTTTTCCAAATGCCAAATTAATTCATTCCGGTTAACGGCTTCATCTTTTTGTAAAATTTTAATTATTTTTTTATGCCCTGCAATTTTTATTTTTTGATTCGTATCTTCATATAAAATATCTCTGAGAGTTTTGTTCGTTATTGAATATTCGACTTTATTTCCGGAGTGTATTTCAAATATAAGTGCCTTATCTATTAAAATCTTAATCGACTTATCTATTTTATTTTTAGGCATAGGAATTAATCCGTATAAATACTCCAACTTAAAAGTATTTTGAAATAAGGCCATAGTAAGAAGCATCTCTTTTTCTTTTTCTGGCACGAATTTAATTTGATTTTTTAATGTTTCTTCTATATTTAAAGAAATTTTCTTTGATATGTTTTCATTAAAAAACCGTTCCCTAATATGCCACATACCGTACCGCTTATCGATATACATAATATTATTCATTATCAATTCTTTAACGGCTTCTATTATAAATAACGGATAGCCTTTAGTTTGTTTGTATAAAACGGAACCTGTTTTTTTCGGAGCATATTTTAACAGTAAAATGTTTTTAAGCATAATCGTAGTTTCTTCTTCGGAAAAGTTGGAAAAAGAAAAAGTTTCCACGTTTTTATGCAGCTGCAAGGTTTTTAAAAATGATTCGAATTTTGAAGATGCCGGAGCGGCCGTTTCATCATAAGAAAAAATAATTCCTAATTTTTCCTGTTTTGTAATTTCAGCCGATAAATATAAAATTGTTTCAAGCACAAAATCATTTGCAAGATGTAAATCGTCTATTATAAGAAAAACAGGCATTCGGCCTACCAATTTAAAAAACAAATTTTTTCCTTCATTAAATACTTTAAATTTTAAATGCTCGTATTTATGCGGTATATCTTTTTTTTGCCGTTGATTGTTTATATATTCTATATTTTTTAATATCGCGGTTTTTTCCGAAATATTTTGCGCAGGCAGGTTGTTACAAAAGGCTTTTTCCAAAAAATCGTCCCAAAAATGTTTGGAACCGTGTGTTTTTAAATTATAGTTAAAGTATACATTTATACATTCAAGCGATAATTCGTATCCGGCCTCTCCTAAAAATCTTGTTTTACCTATTCCGAAGGGGCCTTTAATAATAAACACGTTTTTTAAAGCATTACCCGAATTTATTTCTCCGGCGGATTTTAATACGGCTTTTATATACCGCTCCCTTCCTACTATGCGCGGACGGAAGGTAATAGGTTTCATAACTTCCCCGGCGGTTATAGTATAGTTTAATCCTAGCGCAACGTTTATATCCGAAAGCAGAGAACTTATTTTCAGCTTATTGCTTTCTTTTGTTTTTACGGCGGCTTTTTTAGCAACATTGCATAAACATTCAAATATTTTTAAATCGGATTTATTAAGATTTTTCTTCTTGAAGTTTTTTTTTAATTCCGCAAGCGAGCGCAAAAAATTACTTTTAATATATTTTCCCGCCAATATTGAAAGAATAAGATAACCTATCATTTCTATGTTTTTATCTTCATAGGCGGCATCGGCAGCTTCCGCAAAATGAACGGAAAACGGGTCTTCCAATTTTTTTGTTATAATATCCTTAATTCTAATCCTGAACCCCGTCTTGGTTTTAACTACAAAAATATCGCTCGGGGTAAATGCCGTATACTCAAATCCCATATTTCCGATATAGGTTAAGGCTCTAAAAACCGAAACCGTTATTTCAAGAAAATCTTTCATCGAGCAGGAATTAACAAAGGTCAGCAAGGGAGTGTAATCGGAAAGATATTCCGTAGTAAGTATATAACATTTTTCTTCGGGCCTCGTAGAAAAAGACCTGAATAGAGATAAATATAAACTTGCAAATCCGTAGTTTTTTAAGTAAAAATAGTTGTCTATTGTTCTTATATTTATAAATCCGTCTTTTATAAAAGAAAAAACTTCATCGGAGAGAGCTGAGGCAGGAACAATTTTCAAGTTAAGCTCCCTTTCTTTTGACCAAAGGTCTACAGCCAAAAACTCTTCTACATTATGAATGTGAGAATCAAGTTTTTTTAAAATATGATACCGGTTATTTATGACGTCCATACAAGTTATGCAAATTTTATGTTCGACGGTAAAATTTACAAGAGAGATGTTAGCACATTTAGATAAAAATGTCTACCAATAGGGTAAACCCCGAACACGGGTAAACTTCAGTACAGGCAGTTATATCGGGAATTTTCATTTGCGTTTTCAATTTAAAGGAGTAATCATCAGGAGTTTCCCGTATATAAAATAAAAAACCCGACAGGTAAAAACCTGCCGGGAAACTGCAAAGGAGGTAAATTGAACACTATCATCTCGTTCAATGTACACTTAATAAAACGAATTATCTTATTTTAGTTACAAAAATTTTTAAATTTTTTACCAAATAATTCAAAAGTTAAGATTTATTTACTTACAGCTGTTAAAATAATAACTTCCTTTATTTACCTCTTTTTAAAAAGGCTCCTTCAAAGCCCAATTTTTTAAACCGTTCTATTACAGCCCCGGTTTCTTCACGCTGCAGGGGACCTATAAATACGGTATAAACGGTTTTTCCTCTTTTTTTGTCTTCTTCGACAAATACGGGATATTGTTTACCGTGATTTTTTACGGCGGAATCCGCAGAGTATTTATCGTTATAAACTGCAATTTGAATATACAGTTCTCCTTTTTTTAATTTTTCTGCCGGTTTATCGGATTCTAAAGACTCTTTAACGGGAGGTTTTTCCTCAACTGCTGCGGGAGCTTCTTCTTCCGTCTTTACAGGTTCCGTTACCTCATAAATTTCTTCGGTTTCTTCTTTTGCGGGGCTTTCAGGTACACTCTCAGGCTCCATAATATGACCGACTTCTTCAGGCTTTTTATCTTCCTCAGGTTCGTCAGCCTTAGGCTGCACAATAGAAGCGACATAACCGACCTCTTTATCAGGTTCGGTTTGAGGTTTTTCGGGCTCCGTTACAGGAGGTATTACCGAAACGGCAGGTTCTTCCGCCTCTTTTTCTTTTTTAGGAGCTGCGGGCTCTTTTACGGTAGTTACGGGAGGCTCCGCTTTTTCTTTTTTTTCGGCAGGTTTTAAAATGCCCGATATTTCTTTTACTTTTTCAGGTTCTTTTTCGTTATTTTTTTTAGGTTTCGTTATTTTTGAAACCACAATCGGCGGCCTTAAATCGGCAGGCTCCATATAAACCGTTACGGGAGGCTCAGGCACGAGTTTAACTTCAGGCTGTTTTTCCGGAACAGGCTCAACCGGAGGAGGAACTGCCGGAGCGGGTTCCGGTTCGGTTTCTTTAACGGGAACGATTTCTTTTTCAGGTTCCTCCGGTTTAGGTTCTTCAGCGGGAGGAACGGTTTCAGGCGGTTCTTCGTAAACAATGGGAGAGCTTACAGGTTCTTCGGCTTTTGAATCGGTTTCGCGAGGTTTTTCCGCTTTATATTCGGGAGATTCGGTTTCGGACGCTACTAAGAGGGCCGGATTGGAATCCAAATCCATAGATTCGGGGGAAGATGTCCCGGCGGCAATGCCGTCATCGCCTATTTCCTGTACGGGAGACGGAGTAACAACACGGACGCGAACAACTTTTCCCGAAGCGATAGCCAATTTAGCTCCAAGCTCTGGGGATAAACTTATTAAAAGCCCCGGAATTCCGGATTGCCCTACAACTACAGCCCTAAGCGTTATGTTTTTTTCCAAATTTGTGATTTCCAAAAGGGTGTGTTTGGGAAACATATCGCTTCTTACAAAAAGACCTTCGGCGGGAAAGTCCGAAGCGGCGCCTATACCGCCGTTTCCTTCCCAAACTGCCCATATGCAGGAAAATGAGAGTATAAATACTATTGAAACAATCAGTTTTTTCATTTATTTCTCCTTTTATCTTTATTTATAGTTTCGATAGCCTCTTTGGCAACTTGTACCGAAACGGTTTCGCATTTTTTTTCGGGGTCTATTTCTTTAAATTTGGTCATATCAAATATTTTTGTGTAAATTTCTTTTCCCGTAGAAAAATTTACGAGAGAAACCTTTAAAGTTTTCCAATCGGGAATTTTTCTATCGAGGATTTTATTAAAAACAAGGTCTTTTCCGTATTGCATACGGCAAATTAAAATATAATCCGAAGGTTCTTCAAAAAATTTCTCTATTTCGCCTAATTTTATTTCTTTTTGCGGTTCCAAATCGGCGGAAGGAAGGCTTGTAACAATAAAACCGCTTTCAAAAAACGGTTCAAACAGTAAATCTTCAAATTTGCCGGTAACGTTTCTGCATTTATCATCTATTTCCTCATTTTGAAAGCAGGCGATAGCCAAGGTTTCGGTAAATGCGGATAAAGTTAAAATAACGGTAAATACCGCAAAGCAAAAATACTTCTTAAACATATCTTAGTCCTCGAATTAAATTATCGGTATAGTTATATCCGACTTTATCTTAAACTTGCATTTTTAGTTAATATTCGGTATAATTACCCTTTATGAATCTTGAAGCTTTTATTTTAGGCTGCGGCGGAATGATGCCGCTTCCATATAGACATTTAACTTCCGTTTTGTTAAGACGCGAAGGCGATTTATTTTTATTTGATTGCGGTGAGGGTACTCAGGTAGCATTAAGACGGCTTAATTTGCGCTGGAAGAGGATAAACGCGATTTTTATAAGCCATACTCATGCAGACCATATTACAGGCTTACCCGGCTTACTTATGCTTTCTTCACAGGTAGACCGCGACGAACCTATGTATATTTTCGGACCGCCCAAAGTTGCCGAATATGTAGAATCAAGCTGCCGAGTTTTGGATATGTATATAAATTACGAAATTATTGTAAAAGAAATAAACGAACCCGGAATTATTTTTTCTACGGACGAGTTTCAAGTGAGGGCTTTTAAGCTGGACCATACAAAACCGTGCCTAGGTTATACTTTTGAAGAATTTGAGCGACCCGGAGAATTTAAGCCTGAAGCCGCAAAAGAACTCAAGGTTCCGTGCGGCCCCTTGTGGTCTAAGCTGCAAAGCGGGTTTTCCGTAAATGCGGAAGACGGCAGCCTCGTTACTCCGGAGCAGGTTATGGGGAAAAAAAGGAAGGGGCGCAAGTTTGCGTTTGTAACCGATACAAAATACCTTCCCTCAATTGCAAATGAGGTAAGAGGGGCTGATTTTTTCGTATGCGAGGGAATGTTTGAAAAAGGTATGGAAAAAGATGCCGCCGAAAAAAAGCATATGACGTGTACCCAAGCCGCTAAAATTGCAAAAGATGCGGAAGTAAAAAAAATGGCCCTTATTCACTACAGCCCGAGATATACGGATAACGATTTAAAAAATCTTGTCGAACAGGCGCGGGAGGTTTTCCCCGAAACTATTTTATCTAAAGATAAAATGACGATAAAACTTGAATACGAGGATTAGTATGAGCGATATTGAAAGCAGAATGCTTGAAAAGGGGCTTATAAAAGTACCCGTTGACGAAAAACCGAAAGAAAGCCCTTACAGGCGCGTTGCAAAGTTTTTATTTATAATAGGAACGGAACAGGCGGCAGGCGTGTTAAAACAGCTTACAAAAGAACAGGTGGATAAGGTCGTTGCGGAGCTTGTTACAATTCAAAGTATAGATAAATCGGAAGCTCTGCAAATTTTAAATGAATTTAATGCCGTTTATACTAAAAATAAAAACTCTTTAGGGGGTGTTGAAACTGCAAAAACTATGCTTACCGAAGCTTTCGGCAGTACCAGAGCGGAAGAAATCTTAGAAAATGCGGTACCTGAAAAAAAGCCTGTCCCTTTTGAATATTTACAGGGAATGAGCGGTGAAAATTTAACCCGTATCTTGGCAGGAGAGCTTCCCTCTTCAAAAGCAATTGTTTTATCACAGCTTGAAGCCAAACAGGCGGCCGAGTATATAAGCTCTCTTTCCGATGAAGAAGAAAAAAAAGAAATTGTTTTGCGGCTTGCAAAAATGCAAAAACTCGACTCTGGAATTCTTTATCAGGTAAGCGAAGCCTTAAAGAAAAAAATGGTTGATGTTAATTTAAACAAAACGGCCTCGATTGACGGGGTTTCCGTTTTGGCTGAAATACTCAGGCAAGTAGACTATAAAACGGGAAGCAATATCTTGGATTCCATAAAAGAACAGGACGAAAACCTTGCGGGAACTATAAGCGACAAACTCGTTACACTTGACGACATTATAAAAATGAATCCGAAACATATTCAATATTTAATTTCACCTATGACGGGAATAGAACTTGCCCGTCTTATCCATGCGAAAAGCCCCGAATTCAGAAAGGCGATTTTAAGTAATCTTTCAAAAACCCGCGCCGCCCTTGTTTTGCAGGAAGAAGAATTTATCTCTCCCATTTTAAAAAAAGAATTAAACGAGGCTGCCGATTCTTTTTTAGCTAAAATAAGAGCCGAGGCGGAAAAGGGGCGCATTATTCTTAATTTTAATGAAGAAGAATACGTGTAAACTTTAAAATACAACCCCTTTTTAAAAGCTGTGAGGAATTTTCAAATTCCTGTCATTGCTTATTTTTGCAGTTTTGTAACATTTAGAGAAAAACGGCATACGATAATGCAAGTTTGCCGCACAGTATTCCGATTCCCGATTAAATTTATCTAAACCTGCCTTAAAATCCTGCCGAAAATATAAATAAGACCGTTTTTTACGTTTATTATTATAAAGTGTAAAACTAAAGCGTAAAACGGGTCAATTCCTAAAATCGGAAAAATATCGGGAGAATACTTATGGTTAGAAGTTTATGGACGGCAGCTACAGGCATGAACAGCCAGCAGGCTAATATCGATACCGTTGCAAATAATTTGGCAAACGTAAACACAAGCGGCTTTAAAAAACAAAGAGCCGAATTTGAAGACCTTTTATATCAAACGGTAAAAACCGCAGGTACTCCCGCCACGGAAGATACCATTACGCCGGTAGGAGTTCAAATGGGACACGGTGCAAAACTTGCCGCAACGCAAAGAATTTTTGAACAAGGCTCTTTACAGCAAACTGGTGTAACAAGCGATATTGCAGTACAGGGAGAAGGTTTTTTCCGTGTACTTCAGTATGACGGCACCTATGCTTACACAAGGGACGGCTCGTTTAAAATCGATGCGGACCGCCAGCTTGTAACTTCAAACGGCTTACGCGTTTTACCTGAAATTATTTTTCCTGAAGGATATAGAGAAAATACAATAACGGTAAGCCGGGACGGAAGAGTTACCGTAAAAGTCGGAGACATTGACGACCCTATAGAAGTCGGGCAAATAGAACTTTACCGATTTCAAAACAATGCGGGCCTTTCGGCGGAAGGCACCAACCTTTTCCGCCAAACACCTGCATCGGGACAGGCTATACCCGGAAGACCGGGCTTTAACGGTTTCGGAAAAACGGAACATAAATTTTTAGAAATGTCCAACGTTTCTACAATAAGCGAAATGGTAAATATGATTGTTGCCCAAAGAGCCTACGAGTTTAACTCAAAGGCAATTCAAACAAGCGATAATATGCTGGGTACTGCCGTAAGTTTAAAACGGTAAAGCCTGAACAAAAAAAATAACCGGAGAGTAAAATGAATATTGCGGAAATAAAGGGTAAAGCGGAATATATGGGGACAAACGGAAATTCAATAACCGAAAAAAAACGTCAACCCGGAGAAGAAAGCGGACAAAGCAGTTTCAGCCTAATAATGGATAACCTTAGAACCGCACAAAATTCCGCAAATATAATTTCTCAAAATACAAACAATTCCGCCTTCGGCGATACCCGTCTTCCCGGCGATTATATAAGCTCGTTTAAACTTCAAAACCCGGGCAAAGCCGATTACGAGAGAACCGCTCAGGGTATGGCCTCCGACTTCGGAAAATCGGGAAACATGGTTATTCAAAAAAATGAAATAGATAAAACCGGCGAGCTTTATGAAAAAGCCCTCGAACTTGAATCTTATTTTGTAAAAATTATGCTTGATTCCATGCGGAAAACCTTAAGCGGAAAAACGCTTTCAGGCGATGAATCTTTTGCAGGCAAAATGTACACCGATATGATGTATGAAGAACTCGGAAGAAACGTAACTAAAAATGCAGGCTTCGGACTGGCAGACCAAATTTATCTTGAACTTTACAGAAAAAAATAACTTATAGATGGACTTAAAACAAATACCGAAAAAAAGCGGATTACCTGAAAATTCTTTACAATTTAATTACCCTTTAAAAGAATTAACTTCGTTTAAAATAGGCGGCAATGCCGATATTTTTTTTACTCCGCGCACCGAAGAAGAATTACAAAACGGTGCCGTATTTTTCCGTTTAAACGGCATTCCCATTTCCGTCATAGGCGGCGGAAAAAATCTGCTTATTTCGGATAAGGGAATAAGAGGGGCGGTAATAAGCTTACAGCATTTTTCCGAAATAAAAATCAAAAACGAAAACAAAACGGAAATCCTTATAGAAGCGGGGGCGGGAGTTTTAATAGACGAGCTTGCAGACAGGGCCGGAGAAAATTCTTTATCCGGTTTTGAAGACTTCGGCGGGCTTCCGGGAACGGTCGGAGGAGCGATTTTTATGAATGCAAGGTGTTACGAAAAATCAATTTCCGACATACTTGTTTCCGCACGTACTATGGTTTTTAACCCGTCAGGCATAGAGTTTGAAACATATCTTTTTTGCGCCGATGATTGGGATTATAAAAAATCGCCTTTTCAAATTCACACGGAAGGCATAAAAATTCCGGAAAACGGAAAAATTATTGTATCGGCGGTATTTAAAATGAAACGCGCCGATAAAACGGAAATAAAAGCACAAACCGAATTAAGGCGTAAAGATAGAATTCAAAAAGGACAGTTTAGGGCACCTTCGGCGGGAAGTACTTTTAAAAACAGCAGAAAGATAGGAAGCCCGAGCGGAAAGGTTATTGAAGAAGCCGGTTTAAAAGGTTTTTCTATAGGAGGTGCTCAAGTAGCTCCGTGGCACGGAAACTTTGTTATAAACAAGGGAAACGCTTCTTCCGCCGATACTCTTAAACTTATAGAATATATACAAAAAACGGTCTTGGAAAAAACCGGTTTTTTACTTGAACCTGAGGTTATTTTTGCAGGGGAAAAATAAGCTTGTTAAAAATAAACGGGCGATAAAAGATAAAAAACGGCCTGTATGGAAATTTTAAAATTCACATACAGGCTTCAAATTTTATAAAAGCTTTAATATTTTAAAGCATCATTTTCACTTATTTCAGCGGAACAAGAGGAACTCGTTCAAGCTCGGCATCTTCTCCGTATCTTTTTTTTACGGCAAGAGCCGCGGCATCAAAATTATCTGAACGTTTTACCTCGCTTATATCATAAAAAGGCGTCTTGCATTTTACGATAAAGTCCCCGAGATAAACATATTTTACTCCTTCCCGCACTTCTATTTTTGAGTGTATAGGCAAATTTATAAAAGCGATTCCGGAGCCCGCAAAAAGGTATAAAAGATTATGTATTTCGATATACCGTTTCCCGTATGCAAAAGGAAGTTTATACATACTGAAGTCAACACTCTTTGCGTCCTCGTCCGATATAACCGAAAGTTTCATACGCCTGTTAGCTCCTTCTAAACGTATCTTGTCCGCAATAATCCCGTCGGCACCGCTGCCTATTCTACCGAATTGTACATTTCTATAATTTGAAAAAAAATTCAGTATTCGGCGCCGGTAAGACTTTTACAGAAAACACGAGTACTATTTCATTTTTCGTCGGAGGCTTTGTATCTTTCGTATCGGCAAAAATAAATCCTGTAAAGATAAATAAAATAATACATAAGACAATAAATTTATTTCTTTTCATTTTTTAACTCCTCTATTCTGGCTTCGATAAGAGGAAGCCATGCGGTATTTTTCAGCTTGGATTTTAATTTGTTCAGGCACTTTAATTCGTAATTTGCCTGTTTATCACGGGGAAGAGGTACCAGAGCTCCCGCCGTTCCCTCGGTTTTAAAATCGTATGCTCCTATAAAGTATAATCCTGTTTTGCGTGTAATAAACGATATATTACCGTTTGTTCCCAATCCGGGTGAAAACGTAGTTGTAGTTTTTGTCCAAAAATTGTCATACCACATGTAACTTAACTGAAAACTTAAGTCCGTTTCAAACGGAGGAAAACAGTAATATCCGTCTCCGAGGGAAAGCGGGGTGGTATAAATAGCGGTCTTTGAAGAATCACATTGGATATACATCGTTTCAGGTTTTACTTTTAAATAGTAAAACGAAAGACAATGTGTTTCGGGGCTGCCCAGGGTCTTGATATTAACTTTTTCTCCGTTTATGCTTGCATTGCCGGATTCGGAAAGAGCCTTAAGCCCTGTGAACAATATACAGGAAGATGTCGATAATACCGCCAATACCAACACGGACAGCATAAAAAACCTTTTAAGTAATTTTTGCATGAAATTTTTCTCCTTAAAAATTTATAATTAAAACGGAATATTCTCCCGCTCTAAAACCTGAATGAAAACGACAGCAATAAACCGGCTTCGGTTTGTTTTACGCCGGTTAAATAACTGCGTAAAATACAACCGGCTTCAACGGACAAAGTATTAAAGGCTGCGGGAATAAATTCCAATCCTGCCCCATATTGCATAAAAATATCTATATCCGGAAACAACATTCCGGCACCGCCGAAGGCATTCGGAATAATATATACCTCTTCTTTTACGTTTATAGGCAGATGTATACGAAATTCCGGTTCAACGCCGACGGCGATTTTTGAAGGTTTTGAAAGAAACGGTTTTACAACAGACCGAGGTTTACCTATAATTATTTGGCCGCCCAACTCAAAATATTTAAAAGAATAAAACAGCCCCGCCATTCCTCCGGACCTCCAACCGTCTTCTTTATTTTTAAGCCCCGTGTAGCTTAACTTTATACGGAATCTTGAAGGCATTTCATCTATGTAAACACCGGCATTAGCTTTTTTATCGTTTTTCTTACCGCTTTTTTTATCCGTTTTTCCGGGATTTTCCGCAGAGGCTTTTGCTTCACTTCCGAAATTAAAGCCGTCCAGCTGCCATGTCGCAAATGTATTTTTCCAAACCGTAAAAAGCTTTTTATTTTTTCCCTCCGATTCCGTTAAAACAAATTCATAATTTTTACCGTCTTTTTTCAGAGTTGTAATAGACGGTTCTTTTTCCGGTTTATAGTTATTTTTTTCAGGGTTAAGCGAAGTATAAAGCGTATAAGCTATCGCAGTTCTTACTCCGTCTATAGGATTACCGAAAACGGTTGCGGAAAGGATTTCGCTGCGGAAGCGTTTGGGAGCCTTTCTTAATGTTTCCATATAAATATCAAGCCCGTTGTTTATCGCTTCATCTTCCGAAATAAAAAGAGCCAGTTTGCGCAAACGCCGGGATTCTTCTTCATGCTTTTCTTCTTCATTTTTAATTTCAAAATGAGTAAGAATATCGGTAAATTCTTTCAAAGCGGTTTCTACGGAAACTTCAATATTTTTTTGAGAAGCGAATACGCGTTCCGATAAAAAAATTTTAATTGAAGAAATGGGAATAGAAAAATTTGCCGCTTGGCGAAAAATTGCACTTGATGAATTTATTCCTACTACGGTGTAACCGTTAGGAGATTTTGAATCTTTTTGTAAAAGCGGCCCTCCCGAATTGCCGGAATCTATTTGTGCCGAATGTTGAATAAAATATGATTTTTTAGGGTCTATTTCTTTGGGAAGACGGGCTTTTGCATTGGTTACGGAGCCTTTCCCCAACTGCCACAAAGGTTTTTTACCCAATGCAGGGTAACCGGCAGACCACACATCGGTTCCTTCAGGCGGCTCGCTTTCGGCAAAAGTTAAAAAAGATTTTACCTTGCCGGCAGGAACTTCCGCAGCTGCAAGGTCGAGCTGTTCATTAATTGCAACAATCGGACATCCATCGATTTTCGTAATTTCACCTTCGGCATTTTCTATTTCCACGGTAACGGCTGAAGCATAGGCTACTACATGGTAATTGGTAAGTACATACACATTACCTTTTTCCTTGATAAAAAATCCCGAGCCGAATATCCCTTTAGCCGCACCCCTAAAATATTCCGCTATATCGAAATAACCCGAACGGGAAAGCTCCCCTTCAGCCTCTTCCATAAAACCAGTTATTTTTTTGCCGTATTCGGGTTTAACTATACATACGCAATCACGTATATCGGCAAAACCGATTGAACCTACCGCAAAAAGAAAACATAACATAAAAACTTTTATTTTCATAAACTAACAAGCCTCCAAATTTTTATTGTTGTTCCGGATAATATAATATCGTTTATTATTAAAATGTTCAACAGGTAAATTTAACGACTCCTATTGACCAAGTGTAAAATTTAATTGATAATGCTCCCAAGGTGTACATCGGAGGCAAAATGAAAAAAACAATCTGTATACTAATTTGCATATCGGTTATTTTCGTTCAGGAAATGTTTGCGGATAACGAAGCGGGCACTAATAAAATAGGCGTGTACGCAGGCTATCCTTTCGGCATTTCTTTTTCGCATAATTTTACAAAAAAAGACCAGCTGGATATTCAGGCCGCTCCTAATATGAGGTTTATTATCAAAAACAACGACTCATATTTTCATTTCGGAGGAGATTTTTATATAGGCTATCTACGCTCCGTAGCCGAACCTATAATACGGGGAGCCGTTTGTCCCTTTGAAATAGGCGCCGGTATCGGGTTATTCCCCGGAGTCGAACAAACTTATCCCGATAAATCTAAAAATTTTGCTTTTTACGTGGGAACCTTTTTTGATTTACGCTGGGAAGTTTTTTTTACAAATGTCCCTAAATTTAGCTTATTTTTGGATTTTGCTCCGGGCGTATATTTTAACCCCACTGCATTCCGCTACAACAGACACCTTGCGGTCTTTGCGGCAAGGGGCGGTATAGGCTTACGATATGTTTTTTAATTTCGGTAATTACTCATGAATATTTTAACCGATAAATTCAAAGAAGTTTTAATGTCGGTTTTACCGATTGTTATTCTTACTACTGTTTTAAATTTTACTTTTATTCATATAGACTATCATATTTTTATCCGCTTTTTACTTGGAAGCGTATGTATGATAATCGGCCTCGCTTTTTTTCTTTTCGGAATAGATATAAGCGTGGCAAAAATCGGTGTTCACATGGGCGGCGAAATTACAAAACGGAATAAACTTTTTATTCTTATTGCGGGAGGCTTTATTCTCGGCTTTTTAATTTCAATTGCGGAACCCGATTTACAAATTTTTGCAGACCAGGTAAAGGATGCAACACGGGGTGAAATACCTTCGATTTTCCTTGTGCTTGTAGTTTCCGTAGGCGTCGCTCTTTTTGTTATGCTCGGTCTTTTACGGATTGTCTTTAACGTTTCGCAAAAAATATCCTTTTTAATCTCTTACGGAATAATTTTTATACTCGCTCTTTTTTCATCTGCCGAATTTATTTCGATATCGTTCGATTCTTCGGGAACGACAACGGGAGCTATAACGGTGCCCTTTATTCTCGCCTTATCCTTAGGAGTTTCGGGAATGAAAAAGAATTCTACCGAATCGGAAGAAAACTCTTTCGGGCTTGTCGGCATGGCTTCCGCCGGTGCAATTCTTGCAGTTCTTACTCTAAGCGTCTTAAACAGTTCCGCTCAAATTTCAAGTGAAGGTTTCGAATTCAATTTGGATATAAGTACGAAAATATTTAAACCGTTTAAAGATATTTTCCTTCATACCTTGCAGGAATGTTTTATTTCCCTTCTTCCTCTTTCGCTGATTTTCTTTGTAACTAATTTTATAAGTATAAAATTAAGACGTAAAGATTTAATGCAGATTGTAAGCGGTCTTATCATTACGCTTATAGGTTTATTCCTTTTTATGTGGGGTGCAAAATCGGGTTTTTTAGATGTCGGTATTTTAATAGGCAATAAAATAGGTGAAGCGGGAGTCCGCCCCCTTATTCTTTTTATAGGGGCTTTAATAGGGCTTGTTACAATTCTTGCGGAACCCGCCGTTTATGTTTTAACCGTTCAAATCGAAAACGTAACAAGCGGACACATAAGGCGCAAAGTAGTTTTAATTTTTTTGTGCATAGGTGTAAGTTTGGCGGTAATGCTTTCTATGCTGCGGATTATAGAACCTGCTTTTCAATTATGGCATATTCTTTTACCCGGCTATATAATTTCACTTATTCTTTCGTTTATCGTACCGGACTTATTCGTAGGCATTGCCTTTGATGCAGGCGGCGTAGCTTCAGGCCCGATGAGCGCAACCTTTGTTCTTTCGCTTGCACAAGGCTTGGCGAATGCAACCCCGTCCGCAAATGTATTGATTGACGGCTTCGGAATAATCGCTGCAATTGCACTGGCTCCGATTATTTCACTTCAAGTACTGGGTTTGATATTTAAAATAAAAAGTGCAAGGAGTAAAAAATGAAGGATTGTTCGCTTCTTATAATTTTAGTTCCCTTCGGACATGCGCCTAAGATAGTAAAGTACGCAAAAGAAAACGGAATGGTGGGAGCTACGGTTATGCTTGCCTTCGGTACCGTTAAAAATAAAATTCTCGATTTTTTAGGCATTAGAGAAATAAGAAAAGAATTGATTTTAACTGCCGGTCGCACCGAATTTTTAAATGAACTTATGGGAAAACTCGAAAACAAATTTAAAATTACACGTAAAAATTTCGGGATAGCCTTTACTATTCCTTTGATGTATATAAACCATAAACAATTAAACAATGATGAAAAAATTAATTTTAAAAATTTTAAAGATGAGGAGATTAAAACGGTGAAGTCTGCAATATTTACAATAGTTAATAGAGGAAAAGCGGGAGAAGTGGTAGATGCAAGTTTACAGGCCGGCGCAAGAGGCGGAACAATTATAAATGCACGCGGTTCGGGCTTAAATCAAACTATGCGTATTTTCGATATGGAAATAGAACCTGAAAAAGAAATTGTTTTAACTGTTGTTGATGATACAAAACTCGACGGTATTGTACAATCCATACGGGAAAAATCCGATGTGGAAAAAGACGGACACGGAATTCTTTTGTACTGCCCGTAAGTAAAAGCTACGGAATAAAATAATAAAAACGCCAAGATACTAACCGTTAAATACCCGCATATCGTAAAGTTTTGCAAATTTAACGGTTGGAAATTTAAACTTTTATTATCTTACGCTCTTTTATTATATTTTAAAGCCTACTAAAACTTAAATCCTGAAAGGAAGTACAAAGAATCCATAAATTCCTTTTTTTTCGTTTTTAATAAATCGAAAAATATTTTATCAATGCTTTCCACTATCGGAACGGCTTTTTTTAAGACTTTAACACCGTCTTTTGTCAAACTCACGGATTTTGCGCGTGTATCCTTTGAATGCTCTTTCCGTAAAACAAACCCCACCCTTTCCAATAAACCCAATACTTGAGAGACCGACATTACGTCCATTCCCGATATTTTCGATACCATAACCTGAGTTATCTCGGATTCCGTTTGGGATAAATAACCGATAGAAGTTAAAACTACAAATTGAGGATGAGTAATTCCTACATCTGCCAGCCGTTTTTTTATTTCGCCGTGCCATTTATTGTAAGTACGCATAAATAATAAACCGGCCGATTGTCCGCAGTCGTTTTTATATTCGGACGGAAAATCTTTCATTACAGTTCCGCCTGCTGTTTTAAAAGAAGCACGGCTTCAGGCACGTTTGAAAATACCTGCCGTAAAAACGACAGTTTTTCAGCGTTCATTGTATCCGTTTCCAAACGTACCGAATGTTTAACTGAAACTTTTTTATCGGCGGCCTCAATAATTTCATGATTAAAATAAAGATTTCCGAAAGGAGTTTCCGTTTTATCACAAAACCCGTAATTTTCTTTTACAAAACTTAACGCATAATGAACAGGAGGCATTCCCTCAAGTTCCATTACTCCCTTAGAACCCGTTTTAAACCCCTTATCCAAAGAAATCGATTTTAAATCTTTTTCCCAAAGATACCATTTTTGTATATCGGAATAATATTCCCATATCTTTTCTTTTGCGGCATGTACCGCAACCGTAAATCCTAACTCCATAACATTCTCCTTACTTTATGGCTTATTATATGTATACTTATAATAAATGTCAATAGGATTTTAAATAAATTTGAAAACTATAAACTCTAAGAATATAAAGAGCGTTTATATTACGATTTAAACAGGCAGTCTTCGTTTTCGCCTAACCTATTTTTAATGTTATTAAATTACCGTTCGCAGAAAGATAGTTTTGAACGGCTTCATCATGCGAAATAATAATTAAAATTTTACCTTTAGACTTATTAAGAACTTCAGCCAAAATCGAATGCATTGTAGCTAAATCCAAATTGGCAAACGTTTCATCTAAAATAATTAAATCTTTTTTATCAATACTTAATATTAACCGTGCCAAAGCAATACGCTTTCTTTCTCCGCCCGAAACCTTATCTATTTCGCTTGTGCCTATGTGTTGATTCAAATCTTTAATATGAGCAATTTCGGCGGCTTTTTCAATTTCCGCTTGAGAATAGTTTTCATTAAACAACAAAATATTTTCTTTAACCGTTGCATTTATCAAATATATGTTTTGACGTATAACTCCTATTTTAGTACGCAATGAATTTTTATCAATGTTTTCAAACAAGATGTCGTTAAAAAGAATATTTCCGTCATAATTTATTTCACCCAATATAGCATTAATTAAACTGGTTTTTCCGGCACCGCTTTTTCCGTTTATTAAATAAACGCAATCTTTTTTAAATTCACAGCTGAAAGAGGAAAAAATATTCTTATTTTCATACGAAACGCCTACATTATTCAGTTTTATATTATCTATTGTTTTACAAACAACCGCACTCTTATTTTCCTCTTCTTTAGCCGCTTTAAAAAAATCTTCAACAGGCTTTTTTAAAGCTCTAACGTCTTTTGAATATGTTCTTAATGTTAAAATATTATGAAATACGTTGGAATAATGCATGGAATACATATACATAGCCAATATTGTACCCGTACTCAGATTATTTGAAATAAATGCCTTATAGCAAATAATAATGGCTATATTCGTAAAATTCCCTATATATTTAAGATAGCGGGATTGCGATTGAGTAAGCATTAAAGAAATATGAGATGAAATGTATTTTTTATTTATTTTTTCCAAATGTTTAAAAAAACCGTCATAAGAGGCATAGTATTTTAAATCAAAATTTCCGTATACGGCATCTTTTGCCAAAGCCATAACCTCAGTATAATTACTTCTTTCTGTTATTCTGTTTTTGCTTATCTTATCAACAAGTTTTTTACTTATAAAATAAAAAAATATGTACCATACTATTGTTACCGCTCCCAATTTATAATCCAATAATAAAATAAATGATAATAAGGTAACTACTTCGATAACGGTACTTATTGATATAAAATATTGCTTAATTATCGCTTCTTTTAATTGTTGAATATCGCTTGCCGCCATTCTTGACAGTTCGTCGGGACTCATTTTAGAAAACACTTGAGTTTTGCTATTTAAAACTATTTTTAAAAATTCTCTTAATAATTCCAAACCTATACCGTTTGTAAATTTCCAATAGTATTTATCGGCGAAATAATCGGAAAGATATTGCACAAAGCCGGCCGACACCAAGCCTCCTGCAACCGATAAGATTATTAAATAGGGTGTATTAAAAAAATTATCCGATATGAATTTTATCAGGGTGGGTATTCCTTGCGATAATAATTTCGCAATCAGCATAAAAATTGTAATTATTAACAATTCTTTTTTTTTAGACAGCATTAATTTAAATATCGACATCTTTCCCCTTCCTTTACCGCAAGCTTATTTTTTCCCGGCAGTAACAATTGTTTTTAAAATAATTTCTCCATATTTTTCTTTTTTGGTTTTCCCTATACCGAAGATACAATCAAGCTCATCAATCGACACGGGTTTTTTTTGCGCCAAATCTATAAGAGTTTTATCGGAAAAGATAATATAAGACGGAACATTTGCTTCTTCCGCCAATTCGCGCCGTTTTTGCTTTAAAATTTTAAGCAGCTTTACTCCGGCAGTATCCAGTTTGTCTTCGGGCAAAACAACCTTTATCTTTTTTACTTCTTCTTTTTCCGGTTCTTCCGAATCCTTTTTTTCAGCATTAAAAGGTAAAAATATTTGAGTACGGGATTGTAATTCGTCCTTTGCTTTTTGTGTAAGAGACAAAACGGAATAGTTTTCATCTTTTATTAAATAATCTTCCGCAAGCAAAATGCGAACAAGCTCAAGCCAGCCTTCGCGGTTAAATTCCGTACCTATGCCCCAAACGGAAAGGTCGTTATGCTTATTTTCCAAAACCCGCTTTTGTTTTGAGCCTAAAAGTACGTCTATAATATAACTTGCACCGAAACGGCAGCCGGTACGTAAAACGCAGGATAAAAATTTTTGTACCGGCACGGTTACATCGGTTTTTTCTATCTTCTCTTGGCAGCATACATCACAACAGGGATAGTCTCCTTGAGCTTCGGCAATTTCTTCAGGCGTTACAGATTCTCCGAAATATTTTAAAAGAGCTTTTCTTCGGCAACTATTCGTTTGAGCATATCCGCTTATTGCCGTAAGCATTTTTTCCGCCTTCCTTATTTCGTCCGGTTTTTTGTCCTGCATTAAAAATTTCAGTTTAAAAATATCCGCCGCCGAAAAAAGCAATAAGGCATGAGCCGGCTCTCCGTCCCTGCCTGCCCTTCCTATTTCCTGATAATATTGTTCAATGCTCTTGGGCAAATCGAAATGAATAACAAAACGGACATTTGGTTTGTTTATGCCCATACCGAAGGCAACCGTAGCGGTTATAATTTGAATATCGTCATTGATAAATTCATTTTGCGTTTTTTGTCTAAGTTCGTCCGAAAGTCCCGCATGATAAGGCTTTGCGGCATATCCTAAAACGGAGAGTTGCACCGAAAGAGTATCGGCTTGCTTCCGCGAAAAGCAATAAATAATGCCGGGCTCGCCCTTATGCTCTTTTAAAAATTCGGTAGCCTGCTCAAACGGTTTTTGCTTTTGTTTTACTTCTAAAAAGATATTTTTGCGGTTAAAACTTGCAACGAATTCCTTGGGCGATTTTAATTCCAGTATTTTTTTTATATCATCACGGACAGTACGGGTTGCGGTTGCCGTTAATGCCAAACATACGGCATTCGGAATTATTTTGCGTACTTCCGCAAGCTGCCTATACTCGGGACGAAAATCATGGCCCCACTCCGAAATACAATGAGCTTCGTCAACAGTAAAAAGAGAAACTTCAATCGAAGAAATAAGCTCCCTGCACCTATCGCTTAAAAGAGTTTCGGGAGCAACATATAAAAGTTTAATCTCACCGCTTTTAATTTTTCGTATATTATCCGAATATTTCTCCCAATCAAGAGAACTGTTTAATGCAGCGGCATTTATACCCAAGGTTTCCAAACCTCTTATTTGGTCGTGCATAAGCGCAATTAAAGGAGAAACTACGATTGTTAACCCCTTGAAAAGCATAGCGGGTATTTGATAGCAAAGAGATTTACCTCCGCCTGTAGGCATTACGGCAAGAACATCTTCGCCGTTCAAAATACATTCTATTATTTCCTTTTGAAAAGGGCGGAATTCATCATAGCCGAAAACGTTTTTTAAAACGTCTTGAGGATTGGAGAAAAAATTATTGCCTACAGACTTATCTAAAACCATAACAGAGAAGTATTATACCCAAAAACGGCAAAATAAGCAAGGTTTTTTTTATTTAATTTTTTCCGTAAAATTTTTCTTGTTAAAGATAATACAAAGCCGTCCCTTTTATGTTTTTTACATAAAAGGGATTAACTTAAATTACAAAAAATTTATACGTCCAAATTGGCATAAACCGCATTTTCTTCAATAAACTTACGTCGCGGTTCCACTTCTTCACCCATTAAAGTACTGAAAATTCTGTCCGCTTCCAAGGCATCGGGCAAGGTTACCCGCATCATTTTTCGGCGGGCAGGGTCCATTGTAGTTTCCCAAAGTTGAGTTCCGTCCATTTCGCCCAAACCCTTGTACCGCTGAACTGCGGCATTGTTTCCGCGCCCTATTTCGTTTAAAACGGAATCCCGCTCGTTATCGTCATATACATACCAATCTTTTTTGTTATATGAGATTTTATAAAGAGGAGGCATAGCAATGTATACATAGCCTTTTTCAATAACCTGCGGCATATACCTAAAAAAGAAGGTAAGCAAAAGAGTGCGGATATGAGAGCCGTCAACATCGGCATCGGCCATAATAATTACCTTATGGTAACGGATTTTTTCTATGTTAAAATCTTTTCCTACACCCGTACCCAAAGTTGCAATAATAGGTTGCAGTTTTTCGTTATTTACAACCTTGTCAAGGCGCGTTTTTTCGACATTCAGCATTTTTCCCCAAAGAGGTAAAATAGCTTGAGTTTTACTGTCGCGCCCCTTTTTTGCGGAGCCCCCTGCAGAATCCCCTTCAACTATATACACTTCGCAGGAAGCGGGATCCTTCATTGAGCAGTCGGCAAGTTTACCGGGAAGCCCGAAACTGTCAAGCCCGCTTTTCCGCCTTGTCGCCTCTTTTGCCTTACGGGCCGCAATTCTGGCGGTTGCCTCCGCAACACATTTTTCCAAGATTTTTTCTATTTCGTTCGGGTTTTGTTCAAAGAAAAGAGTAAGTTTTTCGTTTACAAAAGAATCTACAATACCGCGTACGTCGCTGTTGCCAAGCTTTGTTTTAGTCTGTCCTTCAAATTGGGGTTCGGGCACCTTTACCGAAACAATGGCCGTAAGCCCCGCCCTGACATCTTCACCAGTAAGTTTTTCTTCCTTATCCATCTTTTTTACGAGTTTGGGATATTTTTTTAAAAATTCGTTCATTACTCTGGTTAAGGCGGTTTTAAAGCCTTCAAGATGAGTTCCGCCCTCGCGGGTATTTATATCGTTTACAAAAGAAAGAAGATTTTCATTATAACCGTCATTATATTGAAGAGCCGTTTCGCATATAATATCGTTTTTTTCACCTTCAATAAAAACGGGAGTTTTGGGAAAAACCTGTTTTGATTCATTTAAATATTTTACAAAATGGGAAATACCGCCTTCAAAAGCAAAGGTAATTTCCTTAGGCGTGGAAAGTCTTTCGTCTCTCATCGTAATGGAAATATTACTGTTTAAAAACGCCAGCTCGCGAAGACGCGTAGATAAAACTTCAAAATTATAAGTCGTAGTTTCGGTAAAAATTGAGGAATCCACAGCCCAGCGAATTACCGTACCGTGTTTTTCGGTTTCCCCCAATTTTTTTACAGGCTCCGTAATTCCGCCCTTTTCGAATTTTGCATAATGCTCAAAACCGTCTTTATAAACGCGCGCTTCCATCCAAACGGAAAGAGCATTTACAACGGAAACACCGACGCCGTGTAAGCCCCCCGATACCTTGTACGAACCCTTATCAAACTTTCCGCCTGCATGAAGCCGTGTTAAAACAACTTCCAAAGCGCTTATTTTTTCCGTAGGGTGAATATCTACAGGGATTCCGCGCCCGTTATCTTCCACGCGGACAACGTCGTTAGGCTCCAGCACTACCAAAATATTATCGCAAAAGCCCGCCATAGCTTCATCGATACAGTTATCGACAACCTCATAAACAAGATGATGAAGCCCGTCCGGGCCGGTAGAGCCTATATACATTCCAGGGCGCTTTCTAACGGCCTCAAGCCCCTTTAAAACCGTAATATTAGTTGCAGAATAATTTGAAGTTACCATTTTTTCCCTTTTTTAATTGAGCCTATTTTAAAATTAAAACCTTTAAAACTACCTCAAAACAATAAATTTTAAAATAATTAAGAACTTTAAGTATAGCATTATTGAGGAAAAAAGTAAATAAGTAAGATAAAAGCAAAAACAAACGGGAGTCAAGACATCTATAAATAATTTTTAAAATATTTAATGCGCCTCTATTGCAAAAAAATACAAAGACGTAGTATAATAAAACGCTT